>CAWFFU010000014.1:0-82111 GCA_963815215.1 uncultured Trueperaceae bacterium | reverse complement strand
GAAGTCCCCCACCGCTACCGCGAGCGGCCCGCTGCCGGCGGCGTAGGACGTCTGCGCCTGGAAGGTGCCGTCCCGTTCCCCAACAACACCGACACCGTGTTGCTGCCACCGTTCGCGACGACAAGGTCGGGCTTGCCGTCCCCGTTGAAGTCCCCCACCGCCACCGAGGACGGGTGCTGCCGACCGCGTAGGACGTCTGCGTCTGGAAGGTGCCGTCCCCGTTGCCCAACAACACCGACACGTTGGAAGCGCTGCTGTTGGCGGCGGCGAGGTCGGGCTTGCCATCCCCGTTGAAGTCCCCCACCGCCACCGACTGCGGGTAGCTGCCGACGGCGTAGGACGTCCGCGCCTGGAAGGTGCCGCTGTAGGTGAGCACCAACGCCAGCGGGCTGCTGCCCGCCAACCCAGCGCCCGACACGCGCAACGTCAACGGATAGTTCCCCGCCAGGGAGCTCTCCGCCGCATCCACCAACACCGGCTGCACGACAGGCTCACCGTTCTTCACCGAGACCGTGCTCGGGTACAGACTCACGCCCGGGAACACCTTGCCCGTCGAGTCTGCAGGCTCAACCCCAGCGAGCCGCTGAACCCCGCCGGCGGCGTCACCACCACAGTGACCGAGCTACCCCTACCCGGCCCGACCACCACGCTCACCGCCGGAAACGACACCGACACGCCAACCGTTGCCGACACGCCAACTGTTGGCGCGCTCACCTGAGCACAAGCGGCAAGCACCACTACCAACGCCAACGCCACCAAGACCAATACGCGCGCTCGAATCACTGAGTGTCCTCGTTCCCGACCCCACGCCCAACACGTCCAAAGCGCGCGATCATCAACCCGCCCCCCAAAGTGCAGCCCCCCAGCCTAGCACCCACGCCGCAACCCGCCAAGGGAGGGGAGGGGGGGGGGGGGGGGGGAGAGGGAGGGGGGGAGGGGAGGAGGAGGAGATGGGGGGGGGAGGGAGGGGGGGGGGGAAAGGGAGAGGGGAGGGGATGAGGGTGGGGGGTGGGAGGGGAGGGTGGCGGGGGGGGAGTGGGGGGGGATGAGAGTGAGGGAGGCGCCAGGGGGGACGGGTAGGTGCAGGGTATGAGGAAGGGAGGGAGGGGGGAGGGGGGGAGGGGGGGGGGGGGGGTGGGGGAGGGGGGGAGAGAGGGGGAACGGGAGGTGGCACTAAGATGCAGGGATGGGGGAGGGGGTGGGGGAGGGGGTCGAGGGGTGCGCCCAGGCGGGGGGGAGGACGGTTAGGTAGGGGCGGGGGGGGCCCGTCCGCGCAGGCGCAGGCACGCAGAGGGGACAGAGAGGGGGGCGCGCTCCACCGCGTGCCCAGGAGAGAGGCGCACGGGACGAACATGGGAACCTAATGAGGGGTTCCTAGAGAGTGAAAAAAACGTTATCGAGCGACCGATGTGCCCGCGCGGGAAACACGTTGTCACGCGGCCGCGGCTGGCGTAGAATCCTTCGACGCTTGGCGTCGGGTTGTGGCGCACCGCCCTCCGCTGGGGGATCACGATGCCGAACTCGTCTCAGACGAAGTGGCCGCGGTCGGACTGCCAAGGGTCGGAGGGCCCGAATCCGGCCCACTCCCGTGCGGCCGGAGCGACGGAGCGGTCACCCGACTCTCGGACAAACCCAAGTGCTGCACGAAGGAGCCGGGTAGCTGACTGCCTACCCGGCTTGCTTCGTCCTAGCACTTGCTTTTCGGTGGTGGGCGGTATAGGATTTGAACCTACGACCCCTCGCGTGTGAAGCGAGTGCTCTTCCGCTGAGCTAACCGCCCGCGACGCGTTACGTAGTCTACTCGGCCGTCAGGGGGCGGTCAACCGTGGCCGACCCGCGTCAGGCAAGCGGTAGCGGCGGTCCCCTAGCCGCGACCCTCAGCGCTCCGCGCGCGCGCCGCGCGCGCCTCCGGCCGCCCGGGAACGCAGCCGAACGAGACGCACCGTCCCCTACTTGACTCCATCCCTTTCGGCTCCAGTAGACACCGCCGCATGGTGGAGGCACGAAGGAGGAAGGCCATGACCCACACCGAGATGCGCGCCAGGATGGAACGCTACGAGGACTTCCGACGCTCCGCCGACTACCGCCGCCAGGCGCGCCGCCGCCCGGACCGCAGCGAGATCGCCGAATCCACCCGCAGGCAGGCCGCCGAGCCCAAGCGCAACCCGACGCGCAGCGCCGGACCCGCCCGCCCGGACCCCACACCACGCTGGCTCTACCGCCTCGTCAAGGCGTGAAGTTGGGGGCACCACACCGCGCGACCCGAACGCGCCGTCGACAGCCAACCAGGGCCCACCGCGGCCGCACCGCCCACCGGCGGTCGGCCGCGGGCGCGTTTGAGAGGAGGCACTTACGCCCAGCTAGAGCTCCCCACGGCCGGCCTCCGCGGAGCCGCAGCCACCAGCGCCGCGTCGGCCGGCCGCATGCGCTGCACATTCTGTGGGGTGGAGTTTCGGTCCGGGTCGGTCATCGTGCGCTGCACGCTGCGCAGCATCGGCCACGGCGCCCGTCTCGCGAGCGCGTAGAACACGCGGATCGGCGGCCACATGCCCAGGGACGTTCCGGGCCCGGTTCTGCCGATGACGGCCATGACAGATGTCACCCCTGCGCCATGACGCTGCTCACTACGGCGGCAACCCCGCTGCACGCGACACTTACAGGCATGGAAACGCAACCGATGACCATGCCATCCACCTTCTCGGCTCGACAGCATGAACTCTCCGGGTTCGCCGAGGCGCCCGGGCAGGTCGTGGCCGAGCTCAGGGGCGTTCGCAAGCACTACGGCGATGTAGAGGCCCTGCGCGGCGTCGACCTGAAAGTCCGCTCCGGCGAGGTGCTGGCGCTTCTCGGCCCCAACGGCGCCGGCAAGACGACCTCGGTTGGGCTGCTGCTGGGGCTGCTCAAGCCCACCGCCGGCGACGTCCGGCTCTTCGGCGGAGACCCGCAGAGCACCGCCGCCAAGGTGCGCGTCGGCGCCATGCTGCAGATCTCCGGTGTGCCCGCTACCCTCAAGGTGCGCGAGCATCTGGAGCTGTTCGCGAGCTACTACCCGGCGCCGCTGCCGGTGGCCCGCGCCCTCGAGGTCGCTGAGCTGGTGGAGGTCGCCGACCGACCCTACGGCAAGCTCTCCGGCGGGCAGAAGCAGCGCCTGCACTTCGCGCTGGCGCTGGTCGGCAACCCGGACCTCCTGTTCCTCGACGAGCCCACCACCGGCCTCGATGTCAGCTCCCGCCGCGCCTTCTGGCGGCAGGTGCGCGACTTCATCGGCTCGGGCCGCACCGTCGTGCTTACCACGCACTACCTGGAGGAGGCCGACGCGCTGGCCGACCGCATCGTGGTCGTCGACCACGGCACCGTGATCGCTGAGGGGACCCCCGCGGAGATCAAGTCGCGCACCGCCGGCCGGCGCGTGCACGCCGTCACCGGCCTCGAACCCGAGCTGATCCGCTCCCTCGACGGCGTCGTCTCGGTGGAGCGCAACGGCGCCGCCCTCGAGATCCTCACCAGCCGGGCCGAAGCCGTGGTGCTCGAGCTCCTGCAGCGCGACCCCGACCTACGCGACCTGGAGGTCGGCGGCGCCGGCCTCGAAGACGCCTTCCTCGCCCTCACGAACCGCCCCCAGGCGTGACCCGCACACCGCCCGTTCCCGGAGGATCCCGATGACCACCGCCACCGCCCACCCGACCACCGCAGCGAAGCGCAATCTCCCCCGCCTCTACCTGCTCGAGACCAAGTACGAGTTCCTGAAGCTGTGGCGCCTGCGCGCCTACAGCGTGTCCACGCTGGTGTTCCCGGTGATGTTCTACCTGATCTTCGGTAGCAGCTTCGGCGGCTTCAGCACGCAGGGTATCCGCGTCGCCGCCTACCTGCTGGCCAGCTACGCCGCGGTCGGCGTGATCAACGCCGCCGTCTTCTCCTTCGGCGCCGGCGTCGCCGCCGAGCGAGGCCAAGGTTGGATGATGCTGAAGCGCGTCTCCCCCATGCCGGCGTCCGCCTACTTCACGGCCAAGACGCTGATGGCGGTGATGTTCTCGGCACTGGTGCTGGTCGCCCTCACGGTCACCGCCTACCTGCTGCAGGGCGTGCATCTGCCGGTCGTCACCTGGTTGCGGCTCCTCGGCACGCTGGCAGCCGGAGTGATCCCCTTCGCGGCGATGGGCCTGGCCTTCGGCTACGCACTCGGCCCCAACTCCGCCCCGACGGTCCTGAACCTCGTCAACTTGCCGATGACCTTCGTCTCCGGCCTCTACATCCCCATCACCCAGCTCCCCGCCGTCGTCCAGCACATCGCCCCCTACCTCCCGGCCTACCACTTCGGGCAGCTCGCGCTGGCGGCCATCGGGGCGCATCCGGTCGGCACGGTGGGTCACCACCTGCTCGCCCTCGCCGCCTTCACCGCACTGTTCCTGGTCGCCGCCGGCTACGCCTACCGCCGCGACGAGGGCCGTACCTACGGCTGAGCCCGCGCACCACGCACACGACCGTCGCTCCGGGGCCCCCAGACCGGAGCGACGCCGGCGTGCCCCGGTGGAGCGCGTAGGATGGGCGCGATGACGCGGCAGCGCTACTCCCAACGCTCCTCCGCGGTCTACCTGGTCTACCTGCTGTTCCTGTTCTTCCAGCCGCTGTTCGACCCGTCGACCGTAGCCGCCACCTGGATCGCGACCGGCGTGATGACCGTGGTGTTCCTCCCCGTCTACCTGTGGACGTTCCCGCGCTGCACCTCTCAACCCTACCTGTGGAGCCGTGAACGTCGACGGCCCGGCGCCGTGCTCGGCATCATCGCGATGGTCGCCATCGGCGTGGCCAGCATCCCCATCAACTCGGGCGCCACCACCTTCCTCGTCTACGCCGCCGCCGCCGGAGGAGCCCTGCGGCCGCGACGGCGGGCGCTCACGGTCTTGGCTCTTGTGATGGCGACGGCGCTGGTGACGGCGTTCACCTCGAGCATCCCCTTCCCATACGTGCTGGCAGCCTTCGCGCCGGCGTTCCTGCTGGTGCCGGTTCTGGGGCTGTCGGTGCTGTTCCAGCGTGAACGCATCCAGACCGACGCACGCCTGGCGATGGCGCAGGACGAGATCGAGCACCTGGCCGCCATCGCCGAGCGCGAGCGCATCGCCCGGGACCTGCACGACCTGCTGGGCCACACCCTGTCGATCATCACGCTGAAATCCGAGCTGGCCCACAAGCTTGCGCTCGACGACCCGGAGCGCGCCGCCCGCGAGATGCGCGAGGTGGAACGCATCTCGCGCGACGCCCTCGGCGAGGTGCGCAGCGCCGTCGCCGGCTTCCGAGCGCGCGGCCTGGAGGGCGAGCTGGCCAACGCCAAGCTCGCGCTGGAGGCCGGCGAGGTCGCGTTCGACTACTACGCCGAACCCCTGGATCTCACTCCGGAGCGCGAGGGCGTGCTGGCGCTCGCCCTGCGCGAGGCGGTCACCAACGTGCTGCGCCACGCCAACGCGCGGCACTGCACGGTGCAGCTGCGAAGGCTCGGCGACCACGCCGAGCTGACCGTCGAGGACGACGGGGCGGGCGGCGCGTCCATCGGGGACGGCGGCCTGGCCGGCATGCGCGCACGCCTGCAGGCGCTGGGAGGGACGCTGCAGGTGACCGACGACCGCGGCACGCGCCTGAGGATCGCTCTGCCGCTCAAGGCGAGCCGCGCCCGCGCCGAGGAATCGCCCAGGACGCTCAACGGTGGGGAGTTGCCTACCTCGTGAGAAACGCGGCCCTTCGATGATCCGAACCGTCCTGGCCGAGGATCAGGCGATGGTGCTGGGCGCGCTGGCGGCCCTGCTGGAGCTGCAGGGCGACATCGAGGTGACGGCCCAGGCGCCCGACGGGCAGGCCGCGCTGGAGGCCGTGATCGAGCTGCAGCCCGACGTGCTGGTGACCGACATCGAGATGCCGCGCATGACCGGGCTCGAGCTCGCCGCCGCAGTACGCGAGCGCGGGCTGGCGACGCGCATCGTCATCCTCACCACCTTCGCCCGTTCGGGCTACCTGCGGCGCGCGCTCGACGCCGGCGCCAGCGGCTACCTGCTCAAGGACGCTCCGGCGTCGGAGCTGGCCGACGCCATCCGGCGCGTCCACGCCGGCGGCCGCGCTATCGACCCGGAGCTCGCCGCGGAGGCGTGGAGCGAGCCCGATCCGCTGACCGACCGCGAGCGGCAGGTGCTGAGGCTCGCCGGGCAGGGGCGCAGCGGCGCCGACATCGCGGCCGAGCTGCGGCTGTCCGAGGGGACGGTACGCAACTACCTCTCCGAGGCCATCAGCAAGCTCGGCGCGGGCAACCGGGTGGAGGCGGCGCGCATCGCACGGGAGCGGGGCTGGCTCTAGCTGAGCGCCGCGCGCGGCGGCCTCGGGTAGGCTGGAGCCGGTGCGGCCGGCGACCCCAATGAGGGCCGGGAAGGAGACAGCCGTGGAGCTCACCCTCGTCGGCATCGACAAGCCCGAAACACTGAACTTCGTGCTCGGCCAGTCCCACTTCATCAAGACCGTGGAGGACATCCACGAGGCGCTGGTGACGGCGGTGCCCGGCATCCGCTTCGGGCTGGCCTTCTGCGAGGCCTCCGGCGCGCGCCTGGTGCGCCTCAGCGGCACCGACGACGAGCTCACCGCGCTGGCGAGCCGCAACGCTCAGGCCATCGGCGCCGGCCACAGCTTCTTGCTGTTCCTGGGCGAGGGCTTCTACCCCATCAACGTGCTCAACACGCTCCAGGCGGTCCCCGAGGTGTGCCATATCTTCTGCGCCACCGCCAACCCCACCCAGGTGATCGTGGCGGAGAGCGAGCAGGGCCGCGGCATCCTCGGCGTGATCGACGGCGAGCCGCCGCTGGGCGTCGAGGACGACGAGGGCGTGGCCTGGCGCAAGGGGCTTCTGCGGCAGATCGGCTACAAGCTGTGAGCGGATCGGGTCCATCGCGGCCCGCCCCGCCGAGAAGGGAGACGGCATGAGGATCGGCATCCTCTCGGACGTCCACGATCACGTCTGGAACCTGCGGGCGGCGCTCACGGCCCTACAGGACGTCGACACCCTGCTGGTAGCGGGCGACCTCTGCTCGCCGTTCGTCCTGCCGATCCTGGCCCAGGGCTACACCCGCGGCCGCATCCACACCGTGTTCGGCAACAACGACGGCGACCGCTTCCGGATGGCGCAAGTGGCGCGCGCCTTCGACCATCTGGAGCTGCACGGTGAAGTGTACGAGGGCCACCTCGACGGGCAGGCGGTGGTCATGAACCACTTCCCGGCGATCGCCGAGGCGCTCGACCCCGTCAGCATCCCGCTGATCGTGTACGGCCACGACCACCGCCACCGCGTCGAACGCACCGACACCGGTTGGATCCTCGATCCCGGCACGCTGCTGGGGTACGACCCGCTGGCCGGCGCCGACGTCCCCGCCACCTTCCTGATCCTGGACACCGGGAACGACGAGGTGGAGAGCTACCAGGTGACAGGAGGCGCGCGCACGCTGGCGGTCACTCCCTACCACCCCTAGGCTCGGGCCGTCAGCTTGTGGTGGGTCGAACCGCCGGAGCGGCCCCGCCCGGGCGTTCGACCCGGCGCGCGTTCCTCAGTGGTCGATGGTGATCTGGCCCAGCCCACCCTCGACGTTCAGGTCCACCCGGTTGTCGGCGCCGGCGTAGCCCGGCGTCTCGTAGACGTCGCCGCTGCGGGCGAAGGTCCCGTTGACGTGCACCGAGCCCAGGCCCGCCTTCACGGTCACGCGCGCGGCCATCGACGACGGGATGGTGACGTGCGTGGCGCCCACGCCGGCCTTGAAGTCGGCCCGGTAGACGCCCTGCGCCGGCAGCGTGGCGGTCACCTCGCCCACCCCGGCCTCCATGCGCAGGCTGGTGAGGTTCAACGCCCGCAGGTCGAGGCGCGCCTGGCCGACCCCGGTGTTGACGTCCAGCGTGATCGGCACCGAGCGCGTGAGCTGCAGGTCCCAGCTCCGCCGATCGGCGCCGCCGCCCAGGTTCACGCCGGGTCCCTTGGCGGCTGGTCAGGCGCAGCACCGCCGTGTCGCCGCGATGGCTGAGGTCGTCGATGAGCGTCTCGCCCCGGCCCGTCACGATGGTCCCCGCCACCAGCTCGCCCGACGCGGTCGAGTCGGACAGGCGCAGGTTGCCCACGCCGGTGGATACGGTCACCTCGGCGGCGCGGGCGCCCGCCAGGGTGTGGGCGATGGTATGGCTCTCGGCCGCTCCGCCGCCCAGCACGCCGCGCGGACCGCTGCCCTGGTAGACGAAGAGCAGCCCGCCGATGACGATCGCCGCGCCCCAGACCGGCAGGCGGTAGCGGCCGCGCGTGAGCATGTCGGCACCGATGGCGACCAGCAGCACCGGCCACAGGGCGCCGAGTCGCACCAGCGTGAACCAGTCGAACCAGCCGAAGTTCGCCAGCAGGATGAAGACTCCCGCGACGATCAGCAGGATCGCCAGACCGGATCCTCTCGGGCGTCGTTCCCGTTGTTCAGGTGTCATCAAGAACCCTCCTCAGCAAGCAACTCTAGCGCCGCGGCCGCGGCACGCGCGTCCTCCTTTCGGAGGACGTGACGGCGCGGGGGCCGCGCTAGCATGACCGCGTGGAGGGCGACGCCACGGGGCGTGCCCGAGATGGGAGGTTCGCATGGCTGAGGAACGCAAGGACTTCGAAGTCCGCGACTTCGACACCGTGGAGCTGCGCTGGTTCGGCGACATGATCGTCACCCAGGGCCAGGGTGAGAGCCTGACGGTGGAGGGTGACGCCGAGCTGCTGCAGAAGCTGGCGGTGCGCGTCGAGGGCGGCTCGCTCATCCTCGAGATCGGGCAGGACTGGCTCGAGCGTCTGGTCGAAGGCCTACGCTTCATCGGCCGCCGCCCGCTCACCTACCGCATCGGGGTCGACACCCTGCGGAGGATCGGCGTGTCTGGGCGCGGCAGCATCCGCGCCGAAGCGCTGCGCGCCGACGACCTCACCCTCGCCATCAGCGGCCAGGGCTCGGTGCACATCGACGACCTGCAGGCCCGCGAGCTCCACGTCAAGATCAACGGCCGCGGCGAGATCGAGGCGCGCGGCAAGGTCGACGAGGCGCGCATCGACATCGCCGGCTCGGGCGAGGTCGAGCTGCCGGAGCTGACGGCGCAGCGCGCCGAGGTGCGCATCAGCGGCCACGGCGAGGCGGAGCTGCGCGTCATTGACAGCCTGAACGTCACCATCTCGGGCTACGGGCGGGTGCGCTACCACGGCGACCCCAAGCTCACGCAGTCGATCGCCGGTGCCGGCAACGTCCGGCGCCAGGGCGACTGAGGCGCTGAACGCGGCCTCCCGGGCCGCACGCGAAACGGGTCCATGAAGAAGGGCGGCCGCGGGGCCGCCCTTCGACGTGGCGTCGAACCGCGCCCCGGCTACTCCCTGGTGATCGGGTAGCCGGCCGCTTCCCACGCCAGGATGCCGCCGCTGACGTCGCGGATATCCTTCTTGCCGGCCTTGGCTAGGATCTCGCTGGCCTGCTTGGAACGGTTGCCGGAGTGGCAGTAGACGTAGACCGGCTGGTCGGCAGGCACCTCGTCCAGGCGCGACTGGAGCTGGGACAGCGGCAGCAGCCTGGCGCCGGCGATGTGACCGGCGGCGTACTCGTAGGGCTCGCGCACGTCGAGCACGATGCGGTTGGGCTCGCTGGCGGCGCGCAGGTCCTTGACGCTGACGGTCTTGAAGCCGGCGCCGCAGGCGGTGAGGGTGAGCACCAGCGCCAGGGCGACCGCGAGCGGCCAGGCGCGGCGCGCCAGCTGGGGTAGGGACGATCGCTTCATGGGGTTCCTCCTGTCGCGCGGCGCCTCTTCGGCCCGGCGGACGTGGCCGTGGATGGTTCAGACGGCGACGGTTCAGACGGCAACGGTTCAGACGGCAACGCTTCGGACGGTAGCGACTCGGCGGGCGCCTCGAGCTGCGCTCCCAGCGCCTCCAGGGCATGGCTCACGCTGAGGTGCCCGACGCGCTCGGGGTGGCGCTGCGTGAAGCCGGAGCGCGCCAGCATGTCGCGCACCGGGCCCTTGACGCCGGCCAGGTGCAACGCCACGCCGACCCCGTCCCAGGCGTCCAGGCGCCGCTCCAGCGCCTCCAGCGCCACCGCGTCGATGTCGTTGACCGCGGAGCAGTCGAGCACGACCGCCTCCACGGGCTCGCCGGCGTCGTCGGCGCGGCCCCGCAAGGCGTCGTCGAGCCAGCTCTCCAGGAACGCCATGTTGGCGAAGTACAGCGCCGCGTCCGGGCGCGCCAGCAGCACGCCGCGGTAGCGCCGCGCGGCGTCGAAGCGCCGCACGTTGCGGAACACCCCGGCGTCGGCCAGCCAGCCCAGCTCCGCCACGTGCGGGTAGGCGCTGCGCGCCACGAACACCAGCAGCGAGAACGCCACCCCGATCAGGATGCCCGCCTCCACGCCGACGAAGAGCGTGGCAGCGAAGGTGACGAGCAGCGTCCAGCCGTCCACGGGCCGCACCCGGAACAGCCGGACCGGTTCGCGCACGTCGACCAGGCCGATCACCGCCACGAACACGATGGCGCCCAGGACGGCGCGCGGCAGGAAGGTGAAGAGCGGCGTCAGCGCCACCAGCGTCAGCACCAGCAGCGCCGCGCGCACCACCGAGGCGAGCTGCGTGCGCGCGCCGGCCTCGTAGTTCACCGCGGAGCGTCCGAAACCGCCGCCCAACGGGTAACCGCCCACCAGCCCGGACACCAGGTTGGCGAGCCCGAGGCCGACGAGCTCGCGGTTGGCGTCCACCGTGGTGCGCTCGCGCGCGGCGATGGAGCGGCCCACCGCGATCGCTTCCATGAATCCCACGAAGGCGAGCGCCAGGGCGGCGGGCACCAGCGCCGGCAGCGCGGCCGGGTCGACGGCGGGCAACGCCGGCAGCGGCAGGCCGCGCGGGACGCGCCCCACCACCGCCACGCCGGCGCCGTCGAGCCGCGCCAGTCCCACCAGCACCGTGCCGAGCACCACCACCACCAGCGGCCCGGGCAGGGAGCGCACCCGCAGACGCTTGAGCGCCAGCAGCAGCGCCACGCTGCCCGCGCCGATGGCGACGGTGGGCAGGTTGGCCTCGTGGAGGTGCGGCAGCAGGGCCCGCACCAGCCCTACCAGGCCGGCGCCGGCGCCGACCTTCACGCCCAGCAGGTCTTTGAGCTGATTGATGGCGATGATGATGGCCGCGCCCGAGGTGAAGCCGTTGATGACCGCGCTGGACAGGAAGTTGGTGACGAAGCCCGCCCGCAGCAGGCCCAGAGCCAGCTGGAACAGCCCCGCCATCAAGGCCAGCGTTCCCGCCAGCACCACGAACGCGGCGCTGCCGGGGGTAGCCAGAAGCGACACGCCGGAGAGCGTGAGCAGCGCCGTCAGCGCCGACGGGCCCACCGCCAATTGCCGTGAGGAGCCGAACAGCACGTACGCCAGCACCGGGATGGCCGAGGCGTACAGCCCCGCCACCGGCGGCATGCCGGCGAGCATGGCGTAGGCCATGCCCTGCGGGACCAGCATCACCGCCACCACGATGCCGGCGGTGATGTCGCCGCCGAGGTCGCGGCGGTCGTAGTGTCGCAGCCAGCCCCACGCCGGCAGCCAGCGCTCGAGCCCGGAAGGGCGGGAAGCGCCGCCCAGCGGCTGCGGGGCGGACGGCGGGCTCATCGCCTCAGGCTCGTCACGGCAGGCTCGTCACGGCAGGATCATCGCGTCGGACTCATCGCGTCGGGCGGATGGCTAGAGCGTGCGGACCGAGGTCTGCGGATCCGCCTCGCCGGGCTTCTGCAGCGGCTTGCCGCGCGCCACCCACAGGTAGGTGCCGCCCACCAGGTTGGCGACCTTCTGGAAGCCGGCCCGGCCGGTCAGGTACTGCGCCGCCATGCCGGAGCGGTTGCCGCTCGCGCACACCAGCACCAGCGGCTCGCGCAGCTCGGCGATGCGTCCGATCAGCTCATCGAGGGGGATGTTGACGGCGCCCGGCACATGCCCGGCGCCGAACTCCCAGGCCTCGCGAACGTCCACGAGCTGAGCGCCGTCGTCGACCCACTGGGCCACGTCGTCTGGGTAGATCTCATCGAACATGCTGCGTACCTCCGGTGGATGCGCGCTCGCTTGCTGGAGCGGACGGGGTCAGGGGTTCGGGCTTCTCGCGCCGGTACGCCAACCAGCCCAGGTAGCTGCCTTCGAGCTCGGCGACGCCGTCGAAGCCCTCGCTGCGCAGCAAGCTGGCGACGACGGCGGAGCGCGCGCCGCTCTGGCAGTGGACGATCACGCGACGGTCGCGCGGCAGGGCGTCGAGCTTCCAGGCGACGCGCCCGGCGTGGAGCTGGACGGCACCGGGGAGGTGCCCCTCGGCGTACTCGTTGGCGGTGCGCACGTCGAGCACGTAGGGATCGTCGAGCCGCTCGAGCTCGGCCGGCGAGACCAGCGGCAGCGGCCGCACCGTCATGCCGGCCAGCGACGGCAGGTAACCGACGACGCGGTCGATGCCCACGAAGGCGAGCCGATCGCGGAACCGCTCGGCCGCCTCGACATCCGGCGCCAGCACCACGATTTCGCGCGCGTCGCGCTCGGGGTCGAGCAGGTACGAGGCGTAGGTGGCGAAGCTCCGGCCGCCGGGTACCGTCAGCGCGCCGGGCACGGCGCCGGGCCACTGCTGGGCCTCGGGCCGGGTGTCGAGCAGGTGCAGATCGGCGCCCAGCCGGCGGCCCACCTCGGCGGGCTCGAACCGCCGCAACGGCGCGCGCTCGCCGAGCAACGCGGGACCGGAGCGGTTGTGCCGCTTCATGCGTCCGAAGTAGCGGGGCGCGTCCGGCTGCCCGTCGAGCAGGGCCGCCACGAAGCCGTCCTGATCGTCCCGGTCGAGGTAGTCGCGCCACCAGGCGGTGAGCCGCTCGTAACCGACGGTGGTGCTGGACACGGCGCCGAGCGCCTTGCCGCAGGCGCTGCCGGCGCCGTGGCCGGGCCACACCTGGACGTAGTCGGGAAGCTTCAGGAAGACGTCGCGCAGGCTGGCGAACAGCTTGCCGGCGCCCTCGAAGCGGGTGTCCACGCCGCCCGCCGCCTCGTCGAGCAGGTCGGGCCGGCCGATGTCGCCGACGAACACGAAGTCGCCGCTCAACAGGTAGCCGGGACGCTCGGTGAGGCCGCCGTCGGTCACCAGGAAGGACAGGTGCTCGGGGGTGTGGCCGGGGGTGTGGAGCGCTTCGATCTCGAGGTTGCCGATGCGGATGGCGTCGCCATGGCGCAGGCCGACGTGGTCGAAGCGGTAGCTCCAGTCGTCGTCGCCGACCGTAGCCTCGGTGGACGCACCCTCGGTGGACGCACCCTCGGTGGACGCGCCCTCGTCGGAGAGGTAGAGGCGTGCGCCGGCCGCCTGCGCGAGCTCCCGCGACCCGGACAGGTAGTCGGCGTGGATGTGCGTCTCCGTGACGGCGACGATCCGCAGCCCCTGGGCCGCGGCCTCGTCGAGGTACACGCGCACGTCCCGGCGCGGGTCCACCACGATGGCTTCCCCGCTGGCCTGGCATCCGATCAGGTAGCTACCCTGGGCCAGATCCGTGTCGTAGAAGTGCTTGAAGAACATCCGACTCCCTTCACGCCTTGCTGAGCCTGCTCGATGCGACGGGGTTCATGTGGTGGCTCGTTGGGGTGGTCGCCGAGACCGTGAGCGCTGCTGCGGGGGCCGACCGTGCGGCCTCGCCGATGCGCTTCCGGCGCGCTTCCCGCGCGCCGCCACCGGCCCGGGACCGCGTGGTATGGATCGAGCCTAATACCCCTCCCGGATATGGTCAACGGTTCGCGCGACGTTGCATGCGCTCCGTGCATATCGCGGGTGGATCCGGCCGTCTACAGCGCCATCGTAGCGGGAGGCGGCCGCGTCGGGGCATCGCCGGAGCACAGGAGCGAGGGGCGCGGACGGACGGACGGTGGGCGGCCGGGCGGGCGCGGACGGCGGCGCCTGAGGCGGTGAGCGATCCCGCTGCGCCAGGCGACGAGGCGATGGGGGGTTCCCGCGGGCCTGGGGTGGAACGTCAAGGCTGGCTTTGCCTTCTCCGGCGACCCGTCCCAGGGCGGCACACGAGCGAGGCGCGCGCCTCGGCCCCATCGGCTCCGGGGCGCGCGCCTCGCTCCCAGACGGCAGCGCGTGGCTACGCCGGTAACATCACGCTTGACGTTCGGAAGAGGGGTTCCGCGTACCCCCCCAGCGCCCTCCGCCGGCGCGGCCCGTAGGCCTATGCCCTAGCTATGCTCTAAGCGCATACTGGGGCATGTCCGAACGCCCCGACGCGACCCATCTGCTCACGCTCCTCGCCGTCGCCGACGCGGGCAGCGAGAGCGAGGCGGCGCGCGAGCTGGGCATCAGCCAGTCGGCGGTCAGCCGACGACTGGCCGCGTTGCAGCGCGGCAGCGCCGTGCCCCTGCTTCACCGCGGCTCCCGGGGCGCAACGCTGACGGCGCAGGGGCGCGCCCTGCTGCCCCACGCCCGCACCCTCGACGCCGCCCTGCGCGCCGCCGCCTCCCACATGGCGAGTCCCCCGCCAACGCCGCTCAGGCTGCGCCTGGGGCTCAGCCATCACCTCGTGCCGCGGCTGAGCGGCGCGCTGCTGCGCGAAGCACGGCGCCTGGCGGGCCTGGGGACGGCGCTCGAGCCGGAGCTGCAGGAGGGGTACTCGGCGCCGCTCCTCCAGGCGGTGACGGCCGGCACCCTCGACGCCGCCGTCACGCTCGGCGCACCGCCCCCTGCCGACGACGCCTACACCGTCGAGCGCCTGGGCACCGAGCGGGTGTGCCTCGCCACCCTCCCGGACGACCCGGTGGCCCGCGAAGGGCGGATCGACCCAGCCGCCCTGCACGGCGAGACGCTGCTGCTGCCGTCGCGCTCCAGCAACCTCAACGCCCACGTGCGGCAGGAGATGCGCGACGCCGGGCTCGAGCCCGGCCGCACGCTGGAGCTCAGCGGCCCCGCCGCCGTGCGGTCGGCGGTGCTGGCCGGTCAGGGCATCGGGGTCACGGTGTGGTCGTACGTGGGACCGGAGAGCGAAGCGGGCTGGTTGAAACGGGTGGCGGTCGAACCGGGCGAGGACCGCGTCGACGTGTGGTTGGTGACGGCGTCCCGGCTCGAACCGTCCCACCGCCGAGCGCTGCAGCGCCTACTGCGTGGCGCCGCCACGGCAAGCGCCGGCTAGGTCACGGCGCAACGCGCGCCGCGATCGCCGCGCGCACGGCCGCCGCCGACGCCGCCTAGGCCCGGGCCGACACCCGCCCGGCCGCCTCGAGGTGCGCCCGCAGCGCCCGCTCCCCCCCGCGGAACGAGTACGCCTCGAAGCCCGCCTGCTGCATCACCTCGGCGGCCTGCGCACTGCGCGTGCCGAACCGGCAGAACAGCACGTAGGTCGGCTCCTTGTCGAGCTCGTGCAGGCGCCTGAGCAGACCGGGCAGCGCCGCGCGCACGGCGCCCTCGGGCCGCCACGCGAGCTGCAATCCTTCCTCGCGGCCATCGAGCACGATCGCCCCGGCGGGTAGCTCGTCGACGTAGAGGTAGGGCAGCATCAGGTCGGCCGGGGTGAGCGCGCGCAACGCCCTCCGTGGCACCGCCTCCACCAGGGCGGCCAGCAGCGACGGATCGAGCCCACCCTCCTGACGCTCGACCTCGCCCGGGCGCGTCGAGGTGACCGGGTGGCCGGGCGTGATGGCGCAGAACTCGCGCACTTGCGCCGACAGCGCGGCGGTCCCGATGTGCTCGGCGCCGCGGATGATCTCCAGCTTGTCCAGCCCCGCCAGCGGGCGCAGCACCGGCCGCTCGGCCACGCCGTCGATAGCGCGTAGGTTGCTCAACGTCTGCGACGACACCTGCGCCACCACCTCGCCGGTCACCAGGGCGTCGACCATGAGCGGCTTGCGGCGCTCGCCGCGCTCCTTGGAGCGCCGCTCCAGGTCGCGCTCGATGCGGTCGGCGAGCCCGTCGCCGGTGCGCAGCATCTGGCGCTTGAGCACCACCTGCCAGTACGACGCCTTCGACGAGGCCTGCAGCTCCTCCACCACGGTCGCGAAGTCGACGGCGTAGAAGTCCGGCCGGCTGCCCATCGCCCAGCGGTCGGTCAGGACCTTGGCGATCTGCAGGGCCAGCCGCTCGGACGCGGCGCCCCCCATGCGGCAGTGCAGGAAGTCCACCTCTACCCCGCGTTTCATGACGTACCAGGCGGCGACCACCGAGTCGTAGCCGCCGGAGAGCAGCGCCAGCGCGCGTCCGCCGGTCCCGAGCGGCAGCCCCCCGGGGCCCGGCAGGCGCTCGCTGAAGAACACCGCGCGCGTGCCCGTCACCTCCACCGAGACCGTCACCTCGGGATCGCCCAGGTCGACCGTGGCCCCCTCGTTGAGGGCGGCGCCGAGCCCGCGCTCGACGTCCATCGAACCGAAGGCGTGGCTGCCGGTGCGCTTGCAGCGCACGGCGTAGCGGCGCCCCTTCACGCGCTCGGCGAAGAGCTCGCGGCCCACCTCGACGATGGTGTCGAGGTCGGCGTGGCAGTGGGCCTCTGCGGGCGAGAACGAGCCCACCCCGAACACGTGCGACAGCGCGTCGCGGGCGCGCTCCGCCGCCACCTCGACGGGCTCGTCTCCGGGATCGATACGCACCATCAGCCGTCCGTAGAGCGACCGCACCTGGGCGCGCAGCCCCCAGCGCTTGACGGCGTCGCCGAGGTTGGCCTTGAGCCGCTTGCGGAAGGCGTTGCGGGTGGCGGGCGCCTTGATGGCCAGCTCGGGCGCCTGCCGGACCACGTACAGCAGCCGGTCCGTCCCCAGCCCGTCTGTCCCCATCCCGGCGGCGCTCGGGTCTCGTTCCTCGTCCATGCGGCTCCACCTCCCTCGACGCCCAGCTCGCGCTCGGCACGCCCGCGTGCCGAGCGCTCCCATGATGGCATGGGCCGATGCCGGTTGCGGGTTCCCCGCGTTGTATGTACAATCTCCATTTGGCGCCGAGGCGCTGCCGAGAGTCGTCTGCGCACGGCAGACACTGCCCGGCCGCCCGCGCCAGGAACCGAAACGTGAACTGGCTTCTCCGACTCGATCGAACCTCCAGGCTCGTTCTGCTCAGCGTGCTCCTCGGGGTCGTAGGCGCACTCGGCGCCCAGCTCTTCGAGTGGATGATCACGTGGGTGTCGCACTACCTCATCGACGGTCTGGCCCACAACCCGATCCTCTCGACCGGGGCCGCGGCACAGATGGCGGGTCCTCCGCCCCAGCACTACATGAACTGGTTGATCCCGGTGTCGACCACCCTGGGCGGCCTGGTCGTGGGCTTCCTGGTCTACACCTTCGCGCCGGAGTCCGAAGGGCACGGCACCGACGCCGCCGTCAAGGCCTACCACCGCCTCGACGGCTTCGTGCGCGCCCGCGTGCCGATCCTCAAGACCGTAGCCAGCGCCATCACCATCGGATCGGGCGGCGCGGCCGGGCGTGAAGGCCCGACCGCGCAGATCGCCGCCGGCTTCGGCTCGGTGATGGGAACGCTCCTCAGACTCCCCGCCGAGGAGCGTCGTTATCTGTTGCTGGTCGGCATGGCGGCGGGCCTCTCGGCGGTGTTCAAGAGCCCGCTCGGCACCGCCATCTTCGCCGTCGAGATCCTGTACCGCGAGATGGCCTTCGAGGGCGCCGCACTGGTCTACACCCTGATCGGCGCCGCCACCGCCTACGCCGTCACCGGCAGCTTCAGCGGCTGGACGCCACTGTTCGCGCTGCCGGCGCCGCTGGATTTCACCGGCGTGCGCGAGCTGCTGTGGTTCGCCATCCTCGGCGTAGCCGCCGGGCTGGTCGCCACCCTCATCCCCTGGGTCTTCTACCGTCTGCGCGACTGGTTCCGCGCCCTGCCCGTGCCCAACCACGTCAAGCCCGCCATCGGCGGCCTGATGCTCGGGCTGCTGGGCATGGCGCTGCCGCAGCTGCTGGGCGGCGGCTACGGCTTCATGCAGCTCGCCATCGACGGCAAGCTGGCGCTGTGGCTGATGGTGCTGCTGGCCTTCGGCAAGATCGTGGCGATGTCGTTCACCATCAGCTCCGGCGGCTCGGGCGGGGTCTTCGGCCCCACCCTGTTCGTCGGCAGCATGCTGGGCGGCGCGCTGGCCAGCTTCCTGCACTTCCTCACGCCGTCGGGCCCGAGCCCGGAGGCGCTCGCCGTGGTCGGCATGGCCGCCATCTTCGCCGGCGCCGCCCGGGTGCCGCTGGCGACCCTCATCATGGTGGCCGAGATGACCGGCGGCTACCGGCTGATCGTTCCGACCATGCTGACGGTGTCGCTCAGCTACGTGATCCAGGACACCCTCACGCGGCGCGCCAAGTACCCCACCCTGTACGAGTGGCAGGTCGCCCACCCCGGCGACAGCCCGGTGCACCAGCAGGAGTACTACCAGGCGGTGCTCAAGCTGCTACGCCAGCGCGTGGTCACGCTCGACCCGACCATCCTCGACCGCGAGTTCGTCGACCGGCTGTCGCGCGGCGAGCCGGTGCCGATGGTCGGCCGCCACGAGTTCGTGTACATGACCGAGGTGCCCCTGGGGTGCCCGGTGACGAAGAAGAAGCTGCGCGAGCTGCGGCTGCCGTCCGACGTCCTCATCGCCGGGGTGATGCACAACGAGCGGGCCTCGATCCCCGACGGCGACACCATGCTCGAGGAGGGCGACCGGCTCACCGTGGTCGCCACCCAGGCGTCGATGGAGGCGTTCAAGCAGATGATCGACGCCCACGACGCGCAGCCCGCGCCGGCGCGGGCCGGCGGCGACGACTGAGCCGACTCACCCCCGGTAGGGCCGGCACACCTTCCCCGCGATGACCGGGTGGCGGGCCCCGGTGGCGGCCGGCAGCACGTTCGGCTCCCCGTGGATCGCCATGAACCCCATGACCGCCATCGCCAGCGTCTCGCGGTCCTTGTCCTGGTAACCCGCCTCCCGGAAGGTGCGTACCGGGACCGGCAGCCGCCGGCGCAGGCGCCCCACCAGGTCCGGGTTGCGGGCCCCGCCCCCGGCGACGAGCACTTCGTCGAGGCCGCCGGGCAACACGTGACGCTCGTAGGCCCGGGCGATCGACTCGGCGGTGAGCGCGCTCAGCGTGGCGACCACGTCGGCGGGAGCCGCGCCGTCGAGCCCGCCGCGCGCCAGGGCGTACGGCAGCGTGAACAGCTCGCGCCCGGTGGTCTTGGGCGGCGGCAGCTCGAAGTACGGCTCGGCCAGTAGCCGCTCGAGGGCGTCGTCGAGCACCTGCCCGCCGGCGGCGACCCGGCCCTCCTCGTCGAACGGCTCGGACAGCAGCCGCTCCATCGCCTCGTCCATCAGACAGTTCCCTGGCCCGGTGTCGAACGCCAGCACCTTCTCCGGATCGCCGTCGGCCGGCAGCACCGTGACGTTGCCGATGCCCCCGATGTTCTGGACCGCGATCCGCTCGCCCGGCCGTCGGTAGAGGTGGAGGTCGGCGAAGGGCACCATCGGCGCCCCCTGCCCGCCCGCCGCCAGGTCGGCCTGCCGGAAGTCCGACACCGTGACCACCGAGCAGCGCTCGGTGACCACGCTCGCTTCCCCCAGCTGCAGGGTGCTGACCACGTGCCAGCCGCGCTCGGCCTCGGTCCGGGGGATGTGGTACACGGTCTGGCCGGAGAGAGCGACCAGGTCGAGCGGTTGCCGCTCGGCGGCGGCGGCCACGGCCTCGGCGTAGGCCACCCCGATCTCCTGGTGCAACTCGGTGAGCAGGACCACGTCGGAGCGCGCCGGGTCGATGGCGCGCTGAAGCCGCTCGCGAAGCGCGTCCCGGTAGGGGTGGGAGCCGCGCGCGAGCACCTCCCAGTCGAGCCGTCCGCCACGCCGCGCCAGCCTCACGGTGACCGTGTCCACGCCGTCGAGCGAGGTGCCCGACATGAGTCCGAGCACCGTCATCGGCTCGAGATCACCGGGGACGGATCCTGTGCGCTTCGCATCGCTCATCCGATCACCTCCTCGCCGAACGCGCCGGCCACCAGGCCGTGGACGCGCCGGCGCAGCCCGTCGATGCCGGCGCCCGCCTCCCGGGTCGGGTGCACCCGGTTGGTCAGCAGGGCCACCGTCCAGCCCTGCCGGGGCTCGACGACCAGGCTGGTCCCCGTGAACCCGGTATGCCCGAACGCCGCCTCCGTCGCCTCGGGCCCGAACGGCCAGTCGTCCTCGCGCAACCGCCACAGCAGCCCGCGCCGCGGCCCCTCGCCGGCGGAGCGGTCGAGCAGGGCGGCGCGCAGCACGCGCTCCGAAGCGAAAGGCGCCTGGAGCCTCAGCCAGGCCCGGCCCAAGGCGATCACGTCCGCGGCCGGCGCGAACAGGCCGGCGTGCCCGGAGACGCCCCCCAGGGCCCAGGCGTTCTCGTCGTGCACGACCCCCTGCAGCACGCCGCCGCGCAGGCCGTCGTCCTCGGTGGCGGCGACGGGCAGGCCGGCATCGAGCGGACCGTAGCCGGTGCGCTCCATGCCGAGCGGCGCGAAGACCTCGCGCGCCAGCAGGGCGTCGATCCGCTCGCCGGCGACCCGCTCGATCACGGCGGTCAGGGCGATGACGCCCAGGTCGGAGTAGCGGTAACGGCCGGCGTGCGCTTCCAGCGGCGTCTGCAGCACGCCGGCGATGCCCATGCGCCGGTCGGCGGCCTGCGTGAACAACGGACGCCATGCCGGCAGGCCGGACACGTGGGTGGCGAGCGCCTCCAGGCTCACGTCGCCGAGCGAGGGCTCCTGGAACCAGCCGGCGTTGCTGAAGAAGCGCCGGACGCGGTCGTCAAGCCGCAACGCGCCGGCGTCGAGGAGCCTCAGCAGCGCGCTCAGGCAACCGACCACCTTGGTGAGTGAAGCCAGATCGTAGCGGGTGTCGGCCGTCACGCGCTCGCCGCCGTAGCGCCGCACGCCGGCGATGACCGGCTCCCACACGTGATCCGCACCGGCGACCAGGATCACGCCGCCCGGCACCGTTCCGTCCGCCACCGCGGCCTCGAGGGCGGCCGCGACGGCCGCCCGGCCGCGGTTCTCGGCCGCAGTTGCGTCGTTCATGGCGGCCACGCTAGCACGATTGAAGCGATTGGTCTTGGAATGGTACACTGGCCGCGTCGCAGAGGTTCCGTCGGCAGCTGTGGCTCGCGTGGGGAACGGCCTTCGTTGCCACTACAGTAGAAGGAGGTTGGACATGCGGATCCGGATCGGTCTGCTCCTGGCGGTGCTCGTCACCGCGGTGAGCCTGGCATACGCGCAGAAGGGAACGCTCGAGATCGCCGTCGATCAGTCGCCGGTCGGGCTCGACCCCGACATCGTGACGGCCTTCTCCTCGTTCGCTGTGGTGGGCCAGATCTACGAGGGCCTGCTGGAGCTCAACAGCAAGCTCCAGCTCGAGCCCGCGCTGGCGACGTCCTGGACCGTCTCCCCTGACGGCCTCAGCTACACCTTCGACCTGCGCAAGGGCGTGAAGTTCCACAACGGCCGCGAGATGACCTCGGCCGACGTGGTCTACTCCTTCGATCGCATCATGGACCCCAAGACCGGCTCCCCGCAGGCCAGCCGCTTCAGCGGGGTGTCCACCATCAAGGCCACCGGGCCCTACCAGGTGACCTTCACCCTGAAGGAGCCGTTCGCGCCCTTCCTGGCCAACCTCACCAACCTCTTCGTCGTCCCCAAGGAGGTCGTCGAGGCCAACGGCAACCTGCAGAAGGTGGCGGTCGGCACCGGCCCGTTCGAGCTCGAGAAGGTCGTCCCCGACACCTACGTGCTGCTCAAGGCGAACCCCGACTACTACCGGCCGGGCGAGCCCAAGGTGGCCGAGCTGAAGTTCAACATCGTCCCCGAGGCCTCCACCCGGGCGGCGGGGCTGCGCACCGGCACCTACCAGTTCCTCCCCACCGTCGACCCCGTCACCGCGCAGACGCTCAAGAACGCCGGCGGCGTCACCATCATGGGTACGCAGGACCTGGCCTACTCTCTGCTCGGCCTCAACGTCAGCCGCAAGCCCTTCGACGATCCGCGCGTGCGTGAGGCCATCAACTACGCGGTGAACCGGTCCGACATCGTGCAGGCCGTCTACCTCGGCAACGCCGTGCCGGGCGGCCCGCTCAGCCCGGCGCTGAAGGACTGGGCGGTACCGGTCTCGCAGTTCCCCTGCTACCAGCCCAGCGTGGCCAAGGCCAAGCAGCTCCTCGCCGAGGCCGGCTACCCGAACGGCTTCAAGACCACGATCATCACCTTCGGCACCATCAAGGAGGTCGCCGACACCGCCCAGGTGCTGCAGGCGCAGCTCGCGGAGGTCGGCATCGACGCCAAGGTCGACGTCGAGGAGTTCGGCAAGTTCGTCCAGGACTGGAAGAACTCGAACTTCGACATGTTCGTCAGCCTCAACGGCGGTGCGACCGATCCCGACGGTTACCTCTACCGGACCTTCCACACCGGCGGGCCGACCAACGTCTTCAAGTTCAGCGATCCCTCGGTCGACACGCTGCTCGACCAGGGGCGCACCACCACCGACATGAGCAAGCGCCAGGGGATCTACGACAACCTCCAGAAGCAGCTCGCCTGCACCGGGCCGATCGTCCACATCGCCTACGGCACCCTCTTCACCGGCCTGCGCGACAACGTCAAGGGCTACCAGCAGATGGCCACGCGCAGTCTGCAGTACCTGCGCGAGGTGAGCCTGCCCTAGTGCCGCCGTCCCGTGTCACCCCCGGAGCGGCGCTCCGGGCTAGCCTGGGGTGGGGGCGCACGCGCCCTCACCCCTCTCTCGCGCCCCCGCGCGTTCCAGGTTCGCGTATGAGACCCGTGCCCGCATGATCGCTTACGTCTTCCGTCGCCTCGCCGACCTCGCCTTCGTCCTGCTGGGCGTGTCCATCCTGGTCTTCCTGATGGTGCGCTTCATCCCCGGCGACGCCGTCGAGATCATGCTGGGCGCCAACACCGACATCACCCCGGACCGCGTGGCCGCGCTGCGCCACAGCCTGGGGCTGGATCTGCCCATCCATACGCAGTACTGGCGCTGGCTGACGGGCGTGCTCCACGGCGACCTGGGCATCAGCATCTGGACCGGGCGGCCGGTGAGCGCCGAGATCCTGGCACGCGCCCCCGCCACCCTGGAGATCACCGGGCTGGCCCTGGTGCTGGCGCTGGTGCTGGCCTTCCCGCTCGGGGTGCTGGCCGCGCGCGCGCGCGGCAGCGCCAGCGACCTGGTGGTGCGGGTGCTGTCGATCGTGGGGCTGACGCTCCCCACCTTCTGGGTGGGCGTGCTGATGCTGCTGGTGTTCTCGCTCTACCTGCCGGGCTGGCCGGCCATCGGCTACGTGCCGTTCAACCAGGACCCGCTCGGGAACCTGGCGCGCATGGCGCTGCCGGTGGTGGCGGTGTCGCTGCCGATGATCGCCGGGCTGACGCGCATCCTGCGCTCGAGCCTGCTCGAGGTGCTGAACACCGACTACGTCCGTACGGCCCGCTCCAAGGGCCTGGCGGAACGGCCCGTGCTCTACAAGCACGCCCTGCGCAACGCCATGATCCCGGTCGTGACGGTCATCGGCGTGCAGCTCGGCTACTTGCTGTCGGGCGTGGTGGTCATCGAGCAGGTGTTCGCCATCCCCGGCATCGGGCGGCTCATCATCGGCGCCATCAACCAGCGCAACTACCCCCTGATCCAGGGGATCGTCCTGGTCATCACCGCGGTGTTCGTGGTGGTCAACCTGCTCGTCGACCTGGCCTACGCCTGGATCGACCCGCGGGTGGAGTACTCGTGATGGCTCCGCTGCGTCACTTCTTCGCCCGGCTGTGGCGCAACCGCGTCGGCATGCTCGGTTTCGTGCTGGCCCTGCTGGTCGCGCTGGCGGCGGGCATCGGACCCTGGATCGTCGGTATCGACCCGCTGCACCAGAGCGTGCTGGAACGCTTCAAGGGCCCCAGCCTCCACCACCTCCTGGGCACCGACAACTTCGGCCGCGACACCCTGGCGCGCATCCTCTACGGCTACCGCACTTCCATCGGCGTGTCGTTCGGCGCCGTCGCCCTGTCGACGCTGCTGGGCTCGACCATCGGGCTGGTCGCCGCCTACCTGGGCGGCTGGGTCGATCGCCTGCTGATGCGCCTCATGGACGTGCTGCTGGCGTTCCCCATCATCCTGCTGGCCATCGCCGTGCTGGCGGTGCTGGGGCCGGGAGGCCCGAACACGGCCCTCGCCATCGGCATCGTCTACACCCCGATCTTCGCGCGCCTCGCCCGCGGGCCTGCGTTGACGGTGCTGTCGTGGGACTACGTCGCCGCGGCGCGCGCCGTGGGAGCGGGCGGCGGGCGCATCGTCATGCGACACGTCCTGCCCAACATCCTGGCGCCCATCCTGGTGCAGACCACGCTCTCGCTCTCGACTGCCATCCTGGTCGAGGCCAGCCTCAGCTTCCTCGGGCTCGGGACGCAGCCGCCGACCCCATCGCTGGGCCTGATGCTCTCGCAGAGCCGCGACTACATGCTGCTCTCGCCCTGGGTGTCGATCTTCTCGGGGTTCGCGATCCTGCTCGCCTCGCTGGGGTTCAACCTCTTCGGCGACGGCATGCGGGATCTGCTCGACCCCACCCTCCGCGGCCGCGACGTCTGAGCGCCGCCCCCCGCGGAGCGGGTAGCCTGGACGTGCCCGCGGGCCGACCCGCGAGGAAGGAAGCCCATGGCCGTCTTCGACCTTCCCCTCGAGGAGCTGGAGCGCTACCGTCCGCCCCTCACCGCGCCCGACGACTTCGACACCTTCTGGAAGGCGACCCTCGCCGACGCCGAAGCACAGGCCTGGGATCCGCGCTTCGAGCCGTTCGATGCCGGCCTGGCCACCATCGAAGCCTTCGACGTGACCTTCGCGGGCTTCGCGGGCCAGCCGGTGCGCGGCTGGTTGCTGCTGCCCAGGCACCGCGACGGGCCGCTACCGGGGATGGTGGAGTTCATCGGCTACGGCGGCGGCCGCGGCTTCCCGGTCGACTGGCTGCTGTGGCCCAGCGCCGGCTACGCCACGCTGGTGATGGACACCCGCGGCCAGGGGAGCGCCTGGCTGGAGGGCGCCACCAACGACCCCAGCGCCGCCGACTCCAGCGCCGCCGGCCCCAACGCCGCCGGCCCCCACCACCCCGGCTTCATGACGGCGGGCATCCTCGACCCGGAGAGCTACTACTACCGCCGCCTGTACACCGATGCGGTGCGCGCGCTCGCCACGCTGCGCGCCCACCCCGCCGTCGACGCCCGGCGTGTCGCCGCCACGGGCCGGAGTCAGGGCGGCGGCGTGACGCTGGCGCTGGCGGGACTCGTTCCCGACCTGCCGCTGGCGCTACCCGACGTGCCGTTCCTGTGCCACTTCGAGCGGGCCGCCACCATCACCGACGCTACGCCCTACGCGGAGATCGCCGCCTACTGCAAGGTGCACCGCACCAAGGTGGACGCCGTCTTCGCGACCCTGGCCTACTTCGACGGCATGAACTTCGCGGCCCGCGCCTCGGCCCGAGCCCTGTTCTCGGCCGGTCTGATGGACCCCATCTCGCCGCCGTCGACCGTGTTCGCAGCCTTCAACCACTACGCCGGACCCAAGACGATGCGCCTGTACCGCTTCAACGAGCACGAGGGCGGGGAGACGCATCACGTCCTGGAGCAGCTCCGCTTCGTGCGGGAGGCGACGGGGCCGGGCTGAGCGGACCCGCGCCCTGGGCGTCGGCGTCGTCGTGACCGCGTCCGAGCGCCCGGCGCTTCCGTGAGCCCGGGGACTCCGTGGACCCGGCGCCGGTCAAGCGTCGTCGAAGCGTCAGCGCGCACCCCGGACGGCCGCCGCGCGCGCCAGGCGGGCCGCCACGCGGACCGGCTCGTCCGTGAGCACGCGGACCTCGACGCCGGCCGGCACCGACGCGCGGAAGCTCGCCTCGAGCGTGCCGCCGACCCTGGCCACGCCCCCCGCCAGAGCCACCGGACGCGCCCCGCCGCAACGCCGCAGCAACAGCCGGGCGAGCCGCCCCAGCTCCTCGCCGGCCCACGCCAGGATGGCGCGTGCCCCGTCGTCCCCGTCGGCCGCGGCCTGCGCGACCCGCGGCACCAGCGCCGCCACTGCGCCGCGGCCGCCGCCGTAGACGTAGGCGCGCACCCGGTCCCAGTCGGCGCCCCCGGTCGCCTGGTACAGCTCCCTCGCCAGGCCTGACACCGGCGCTGCGCCGGCAGCGTCGGCCTCCCGCAACACGCTCCGGAGCGCCGCCCGGCCGATCGAGAAGCCGCCCCCGTCGTCGTCGAGGAGGTAACCGTGGCCGCCTGCCCGGAGTCGCTGCCCGTCCGCCCGGGCCACGGCGATCGCGCCGGTGCCGGCGTACACCAGGACGCCGTCGGCGGCCGGGAAGGCCGCCCTGAAGGCCAGCTCGATGTCGTCGAGCACGGTCACCGCCGGCTCGCTCAGGCCCAGCCTGGCGGCCAGCTCGCGGCTCAGCCAGGCGGCCTCGGCGCCGGCCGGCGTCAGGCCCGTGACGCCGGCGACGACCGCCGTCGGCGGTACGGCCGCGGCGGCGGCCACCGCCACGGCCACCGCGGCCGCCAGCTCGCTCAACCGGGCGCCGGCGTCGCTGCGTCCGGCGCCGTCGTAGAGGTGGCCGGCCAGCGGGGCCAGCCGGCCTTCCGCCACGGCCCCGGCGGGACCCTCGAGGCGCCAGCGCAGGCTCGAGCCGCCGGCGTCGATGCCGAGGCCGAGCGGGCCGCCCCGCGGCGCCGCCGACCCGGCGCCGAGTACGTCCGGCGGCGCCGTGATCGGCCCCGACCCGCCGGAGGCGCCGCGGGAGGCGGTCGACGCAGCCGCCGACGCAGCCGCCGACGCAGCGGACGGTGGAGCGGACGGCCACGGAGCGGGACCGTACAGTAGATCGCCGTCGAGCTCCTGCAGGAAGGCCCGGTGCTGCTCCGCCCAGCGCTCGGACGCCTCCGCGAAGGCCACTCGCCCCTCCACCACAGCGCGGAAGCTGTCGTCGCCCAGCAGAGCGTCGACCAGCAACCCCTCGACCGGCTCGTGCCAGGGCTGCCCCGCCTCCGGCGCCTGCGCCCAGGGCATCGCCGACGACGGGCGCCAGCGGACCTTGCCGGCCGCGAACAGGAGGCGCAGCACGGCGGCGCCGAGCTCCAGCGGCCGGAGCGCGGCGGCGTCGCTGAGGTGGAGCTGGACGCCCTGGCACGCGCGGCCCGCGAGCTTGCCGCTGTCCGGCCGGAAGGCCAGCGGGCGCGCCCACACGCCCGCCGGAGCGAGGGCGTTGAGGTCGCGGGCGAGCGCGTGCCCATCGAGGTCGGGGCCGCCCACCAGCTCGAAGGGGAGCGGGGTGCCACGGCCCTCGGAGAGCTCGGTGCCCTCCAGCGCCACCAGCCCGGGGTACAGCGCCACGGCGGCGGCCGAGGGCAGGCCGGGCGACGGCGGCACGAAGCCGCCTTCGTCCGGCGCGCCGCGGCGCCAGCCTTCGACCGCGATCACGCGCAGCGGCGCGCCACCGAGCCGGCGCGCGTGCCGGCTCGCCAGCTCCCCGAGGGTCAGGCCGTGCTGGAAGGGCACCTCCAGGTAGCCCAGGAACGAGCGCCGGGCCGGCTCCAGGGCGGGCCCGTCGAGCCGGCCGCCGAGCGGGGAAGGGCGGTCGCACAGCACCACCTCGGTGCCGGTCTCGGCGGCCGCCTCGAGCAGCAGCGCCACGCTGGTGGCGTAGGTGTAGCAGCGCGCTCCGACGTCGCGCAGGTCCACGACCACCGCGTCGAGCCCACGCAGCAGCTCCGGATCGGGACGCCGGCGCGGGCCGTAGAGGCTGACCAGGGGCAACCCGCTGCGAGGGTCCCGGCCGTCCGGGACGTCGGTGGCGTCGTCCTCGAAGCCGCTGGAGCCGTGCTCGGGCGTCAGCAACGCCGTCAGACCCCCGGGCAGGGCCGCCGCCAGGGCGTCGACGCTGGGCCGGTGATCGGACGCGAGCGACGCCTGGTTGGCCAGCAGCGCCACCCGCCGCCCCCGCAGCCAGCGTCCGGGATCGGCCAGCAGGCGGTCGATGCCCGGCACCACCCTCGGACCGACGCTCGCCGCCACCGGCCTCAGCCCTTCACCGCGCCCGACGTGAGGCCGGCGATGAACTGCCGCGACATCAGCAGGTAGACGACCAGCAGTGGCAGGCTCGACATCAGCATGCCGGCGAACACCAGGCTCCAGTCGGTCAGGTGCTGGCCGAAGAAGATCTGCATGCCCAGCGGCACGGTCTTCCAGGTGTTGCTCTGCAGGAACAGCAACGGGAAGAAGAAGTCGTTCCACCAGGGCACCACGTTGACGATGGTGACGGTGGCCACGGCCGGCCGCACCAGCGGCAGCATGATGCTCCAGAAGGTGCGGTACTCGCTGCAGCCGTCGATGCGCGCCGCGTCCTCGAGGTCGCTTGGGAGCGTCCTGAAGAAGGTGCTCAACAGGAACACCGACATCGGCATGCCGCTGGCGGCGTAGGTGAAGATCAGCGAGAACGGCGTGTCGAGCAGGTTCAGATGCTTCATCAGCAGGTACAGCGGGAGGATCCCGAGGCGGATCGGCACCATGATGCCGGCCAGGAAGAACAGGAAGATCAGCCCCCGTACCGGGAAGCGGTAGCGCGCCAGGGCGTACGCCGCCGGCGCGGCGCCCGCCAGCAGCACCAGCAGCGAGCCGCCGGTCACCAGCACGCTGTTGCGCAGGTAGAGGCCGAAGTGGGCGCGGCGCCACACCTCGCGGAAGGTCTCGAGCCCCACGTGCGAGGGCAACCCGAAGGGGTGCCGGAAGATCTCCGGCGTGGTCTTGAAGGCGTCCAGGACCATCAACCCGATGGGGTAGAGGAAGCCGAGCGCCAGCAGCACCAGCAGCAGGTAGATCAGCAAGCGGGAGAGCACGCGTGCAGCGGGGAGGCGCCGCGGCCGCCCCGCCGTGGTGGGAGCGCGGGGAAGCATGTCAGTACTCCGTCTGGCTGCGCTGGCTGAAGCGCACGCCGAAGGCCGAGGCAGCACCGATGATGATCAGCATCATCACGCCGATCGCCGACGCCAGGCCGATCTGGCCGGGCTCGCCGCCGGTGGTGGGGTCGCCGAAGGCGGTGCGGTAGAAGTAGGTCGCCAGCAGATCGGTAGCGTAGTTCGGCGACCCGGAGGCACCCTGCATGACGAACACCAGCTCGAAGGCGTTGAAGTCCCAGATGAAGGTGAGGATCGACATCATGGCGACGCTGGGCAGCAGCAGCGGCAGGGTGATGAAGCGGAAGCCCTGCCAGGCGTTGGCGCCGTCCACCAACCCGGCTTCGTGGAACTCCTGCGGGATGCCCTGGACGGCGGCCATGAACACCAGCACCGGGAAGCCCAGCCAGTGCCAGGCGTTGACCAGGATGACGGTGATGAGCGCGGTGCCCCGCTGGCCGAGCCAGGGCTGCACCCAGCCTCCCAGCCCCACCAGCTTGAGCCCGTGCGCCACGGGGCCCCAGGTGGGGTTGAGCAGCAGCAGCCACAGGAAGCCCACGACCACCATCGACATCGTGTAGGGAAGAAAATACGCCGCCTGGAAGATAGCGAAGCCACGCCACTTACGGCTCAGCAGCACGGCGAGGAACAGCCCGAGGGTGGACTGGATGATGAAGGTGAGCGCGAAGAACAGGGCGTTGTGGCTCAACGCGCCCCAGAAGCGCACGTTGTAGGGCCACTGACCGAGGACCTTGCTGAAGTTGGCCAAGCCCGAGTAGGCGCCGCGCAGCAGACCGTGCCAGTCCGACAGGCTGTACGACAGCGAGGTGAGCAAGGGGTAGGCCATGAACAGGCCGTAGAGCAGCAACCCGGGCGCCAGGAACACGACCAGGTGGCCGTGGCGCCGGAACCAGACCCGCGCGCCTGTCATCGGCGCGGCCCGCCGGGCGCGACCGGGGAGCGTCCGCACGCCGTCACGTCGGCCCCGTCGGGGGGGTGGGGTCGGGCTCGAGCCCGACCCCACCGATCGAGGGACACGGAACGCGCGTCCACCCGGGCTACTTGAAGGTGTACCAGCTCGCCACGCCGCGCTGGATGTTGGACGCGGCCTGGTCGACGGTCTCACTGCCCGCCAGCACGGCCTGCATCTCGTTCTGCAACAGCGTCGAGCCGGACGGCTGACCGTAACGGAAGAGGGTGAGCATCAGGTAGGGCGTTCCCTCGCTGTGCATGCGGTCGGCCATCTGCGCCAGCACAGGGTCGGTCGGGACGGCGCCGGGCACGGCCGAGATCTGCTTGAGCGTGTCGGTGAACATCTGCCCGTACGCCTTGGAGGCCAGGAAGTCCATGAACTGCACGTCGGCGTCCTGGTGCTTGCTGGCCGCGTTGATGCCGTACGAGCCGTCGACGTAGAAGGTCTCGCAGGTCTTCCCCTGGTCGTTGGGGATGAGGAACGATCCGACATTGAAGCCGGGGGCGAGCTGCCCCAGCGTGCCGAGCTCGTAGCTCCCGCCGATGAGCATGCCGGCCTGCCCGTAGGCGAACAGCGACTGCATGTCGGAGTAGGCCACGCCCTTGTAGTTGCTCGCCAGGTAGGGCTCGAGGTCGACCATGCGCTGCAGCGCACCCTTGAAGGCAGGATCCTCGAAGGTGGCGGTGCCGGCCGCCATCTTGTCGTAGAAGGCGTTGCAGCCGTAGAACGCGGGGGCGACCCCGCCGAACAGCGTCTCGACCGTCCAGGGGTCCTTGGTGCCGTTCGCCAGCGCGTCGATGCCCGACGCCTTGATCTTCTTGGCGACGTCGAGGAACTCCTGCCAGGTCTTCGGCTCGCTCAGGCCGAGCTTGGCGAAGATGTCCTTGTTGTAGAGCACCTGGATGGTCTGCAGCGCGAACGGCACGCCGTAGATCTTGCCGTCGGCGCGGTCGGTGGCGGCCTTCAGGACATTCGGATCGAAGTCCTTCAGGGCGGGCACCTTGTCGCCGAGCGGCACCAGCAGGCCGGCCTCCGCGAGCGGCTCGATGCCGCCGTAGGCGCGCAGGTGCGCGATGTCCGGGCCGCCGCCGCCCTGCATGGCGGTCGACAGGATGGTGTTGTATTCGGTGTTCTTGTAGGGCGTGAAGGTCACGTCGATATTGGGGTGATCCTTCTGGAACGCGGCGATGAAGCTGTTGTAGGCGTCGACATCCTCCGTGCGCCAGCTCCAGAACGACAGGGATTGCGCCGCTGCGCTGCCCAGTAAGACCAGACCGAGCAGGACGGCCAGGAGACGCATGCCACCGATCCTCTTCATACCTTCCTCCGATCCTTCCTCCCCTGCCGCCTTCGCGGTCAGGCGAGCACTCGAGCGTGCCCCCGGGGACAGCGCGCCGCCGGCTCGTACGGCTGGGGCGGGTCTCGCCCGGCCGATCCCGGCGGCTCGACCGCGTGCACCTTGCGCGGCACCCTCGTTGGACGAGTCAAGTATAGTGGGCCGGCCGGGATTGGTACAATAGTGGCATGGTCAAGGTCGTAGCTCCGCGGTGGCCGGGCGTCGCATGACGTTCGCGCCCGCCATCGACAAGGCCCTCCCTACGCCGGCGTACCTGCAGCTTCGCCAGGCGCTGGAACAGGCCATCGAGGACGGCACGCTCAACCCCGGACAGGCCCTGCCGAGCGAGCGCGAGCTGGCGCAGCGCCTGGCGCTGTCGCGCATGACGGTGCGACGCGCCTTCGAGGAGCTCGAACGCCGCGGACTGGTGGAGCAGCGCCAGGGCTCGGGAACGTACGTTCGCGGCCACCCCCTGGAGCAGGTGCTCGACCGTGTGCTGGGCTTCACCGACGAGGCCCACGGGCTGGGCTTCCGGCCCACCGCGCAACTGCTGGCCTCCGGCACGGTGGCCGCCGCCCGCGATGTGGCGGCGGCGCTGCTGGTGCCGGCCGGCACGCAGCTGCTCCGCATCGAGCGCCTGCGCGGCGCCGATGAAGCGCCGCTCGCGGTGCAGGCGGCGAGCCTCGCACCCCACCTGGCGACGCTGTCGCTGGAGGATCTGGATCGCACCGGCAGCCTCTACAGCTCCCTGGAGGCGCAGTTCGGGATCCGCCCGGCACGCGCGCGGCAGGCCGTCGGCGCGCGCCTTCCGACGGCCAGGGAGTGCCGGCTGCTGCAGATCGGCCGCGACGTTCCCGTGCTCGAGCTCGAACGCACGACGTACGACGCCGACGGCCGGCCGTTCGAGTTCGTTCGCAGTGCGTATCGTGGCGACATGTACCGCATGGTGCTGCACCTGCGGGCGGGGGAGCCCCGCGACGCGGCCGCCGGAGACCTCGCCATGACCCCCCAGCCATGACCACCACGCCATGACCACCGAGAGTCACGACCCTACCTACCAGGACCTCGACGTCTGGTCGCTCGGCCGCATCGTCGACGCCGTCGTCGAGGGCAGCCAGCACGCCGTGGACGCCGCCCGCGAGGCACGCGAAGCGCTCGTGCGCGCGGCGATCGGCATCGAGGACCGGCTCGAACGCGGCGGTCGGCTGGTGTACGTCGGCGCCGGCACCTCGGGCCGCATCGCGCTGCAGGACGCAGCAGAGCTGCCTCCCACCTTCGGCTTCGAACGCACCGTCGTGCTCATGGCCGGCGGCGGCGAAGCCGGTGCGGTGGCGGTGGAGAACGCCGAGGACGACACCGACGCCGCCGCTCGCGACGCCGCGCGCGCGGGCCTGGGTCCCGACGACGCGCTGATCGCCATCGCGGCCAGCGGCCGCACGCCCTACACACTCGGCGTGGTGCGCATCGCACGGGAGCGCGGTGCGTTCACGGTCGGCATCGCCAACAACCCGGACGCGCCGCTGCTGACGGCCGCCGAGGTCGGCGTCCTGCTCCAGACCGGCCCGGAGGTGCTGGCGGGCTCCACCCGGCTGGCGGCGGGCACGGCGCAGAAGATCGCCCTCAACGCCCTGTCCACGGCGGTCCTGGTACGCGCCGGCGGCGCCTACCGGAACCTGATGGTCGGCATGCGTCCCACCAACGCCAAGCTGCGCCGGCGCGCGGTGGAGGTGGTGTGCGCGGCCACCGGCGCCACCCGCGAGGCGGCGGAGCGTGCCCTGGGCGCCTCCGACTGGAGCCTCCGCGAGGCCATCGTGATGCTGGAGGCGGGCGTCGGCCCGGAGCTGGCCCGAGAGCTACTGATCCGTCACCGCAACCGCGTGCGCGACGCACTCGATCATCCCCGGGAGGACCCGTGAGCAACTTCGAACGCGAGATCGCCGAACAACCCGCAGTGCTGGCGCGCATCCTGGACGACCCCAGCGTCGCCGAGCTGGCGCGCACGCTGCGCGGCCGCGAGGTGCCGCTGGTCGCCACGCTGGCGCGGGGGTCGTCGGACAACGCCGTCACCTTCTTCGCGTACCTGGCGGGCCGCACCCTGGGGCTGCCGGTGGCCAGCGTGCCGCCGTCGCTGCTCACGCTCTACCGCGCCCAGCTGCGGCTGCGCGGGGCGCTCGCCATCGGCGTCAGCCAGTCGGGCGAGAGCACCGACGTGGTGGAGAGCCTGGCCGCGCTCCAGGAGGCCGGGGCGCTCACGCTGGCCGTGACCAATGAACCCGCCAGCCGGCTGGCGACGCAGGCCGACCACGCGCTGGCGCAGCACGCCGGCGAGGAGCGGGCGGTGGCGGCGAGCAAGACCTTCACCAGCCAGATGATGGTGCTGGCGCGGCTGGTGGCGGAATGGGCGGCCGACGACGGGCTACGGGCCGCCCTGGCCGCCGTCCCGCCTGCGTTGGAGGCCCTCCTGGCGGACGTCGACGGGCTCGAGCGCGCCGCCCTGCGGCTCACGCACGCCGACGGGCTGTACGTGCTGGGGCGCGGGCTGTCGTTCGCGGCGGCGTTGGAGACCGCGCTGAAGCTCAAGGAGACGGCGTACATCGACGCCCAGGCCTACTCCAGCGCCGAGTTCCAGCACGGCCCCATCGCGGTGGTGGACGCCGGCGACCCCCTGCTGCTGTTGGCGACCGAGGACGCCAGCCTGAGCGGCAACGAGACGGTCGCCTCGCGGCTGCGCGAGGTGGGCGCCGACCTGACGGTGCTGGCGGGCGCGCCTTCGCTCCTGCGTCACGCGTCCGCGGCGGTGCCGCTGCCACGGGGGATGCACGAGGTGACCGCCGGCTTCGTGCTGGTCGTGGCCGGCCAGCTCCTGTCCGAGCGCCTGGCACGATCCCGCGGGATCGATCCGGACGCGCCCCGCCATCTGCGCAAGGTGACGCGCACCCGCTGATCGGCCCTCGCCGGGCCGGTGAGACCGGCCTTTCCCGGACGCCGGTGGCCCTCAGCCGCCGGGCGCGAAGCGCAGCTCGAGGGCGGGTTGGGTGGGGCCCCGGTCGGGCGACACGCCGGCGGCGTAAGCGGGGATCAGGAGGAGCGCGAGGCCCTTCCGGAAGGGCTCGAGGGCGTACACGAGCACCCCGCTGCGGCGCTCGCCGGGGGCCAGCGCGCCGCTGGAGAGCGGTGCTTCGCCGCTGATCGTCGCCGCATCGGAGGGCGGCACCGGTTCGGCGTAGCTCGAGTCGGGGTCGTTCGAACCGAGCACGAAGCGCACGTCCTGCTCCGCCCCGTAGTACCCGAGCGGCAGCGCGCCGGCGCCGCGATCGACCGCCGTGACCCGCACCACCAGGTAGTCGACCAGCACGTTGGGGCGTGCACGGAAGCTGAGGCGGAGGTCCTTGGGAAGGCTGTCCTGGCGCACCCAGCGCGCGCCTTCGAGCCGCAGACGGTAGTCGCCGGAATCGAGCGGGCCCGGCGCCCGCCCGACCACCATGACGGCCGGCATGGGAACGTTGGCGGCGGCGCCCCTGGGGTGGTGCAGCAGCTTCGAGCCGCCCCACAGCAACACCATGGCGCCGCCGAAGACCACCACGTTCAGCAGGAACAGACGCGCGGTGCGCCGGCCCGGTGACGGGCGGGGTTGGGGAACGCGACGGTCCATGAAGCTCCGGCGCCATCATAGTGCCGGCGTTCACGGGCTTCGCCGGCGTCCGGCTCCGTGCTGCCCACCGCCGTGCTGCGCCTGCTGCTGGGAGGCCGCGTAGGCGGGCGGCGCACGCCTCTCGGGCCCCGTTGTCCTTCCCGTTGGGCCACCTGTCCCCCGCGCGAAAGGCTAACGTACGCCTACGGGTCGGACCCGGCGGGAGGACACGAATGAAGCATGATGGTCACAACATCAAGGCAGAGTCGTTCGCGGCCTCGGGGATCGCGGATGCGGTCGTCGTCCACTGGAACCTCAGCACCCCGGAGCTCTACACCGCGGCCCTGAACCGTGGCGAGGCGCAGCTGGCCCACATGGGGCCGCTGGTGGTGGACACCGGGCGCTACACCGGCCGCTCGCCGAAGGACAAGTACATCGTGCGCGACGCCACCACCGAGGACACGGTGGCGTGGGGGGCGATCAACCAGCCGATGGAGCCCGAGCAGTTCGAGGCGCTGCGCACAGCGGCGCTCGACACCACCGGCGGGCTCGAGCTCTTCGTCGCCGACGTCTTCGTGGGCGCCCACCCCGACTTCCGCGTGCCGGTGCGCGTCATCACCGAGTACGCCTGGCACAGCCTGTTCATCCGCAACCTGTTCGTGCGTCCCACCTTGCGCGCGCGCGCGCGCTTCGAGCCGGTCTACACCATCCTCGACCTGCCGAGCCTGCGCGCCGACCCGGCGACCATGGGCACGCGCAGCGAGACGGTCATCGCCATGAACCTCAGCGAGAAGCTGGTGATCGTCGGCTCCACCGAGTACGCCGGCGAGATGAAGAAGGCGGCCTTCTCGATGATGAACTTCGAGTTGCCGGCGCGCGGCGTGCTCCCCATGCACTGCTCGGCCAACGTCGGGCCCGACAACGAGGTGGCGCTGTTCTTCGGACTCTCGGGCACCGGCAAGACCACCCTCTCCTCGACCAGCGAGCGCACCCTCATCGGCGACGACGAGCACGGCTGGTCGGACCAGGGCGTGTTCAACTTCGAGGGCGGTTGCTACGCGAAGATCGAACACCTGTCGTCGGAAGCCGAACCCGAGATCTACCAGACCACGAGGCGTTTCGGCACCATCCTGGAGAACGTCATCGTCGATCCGGACACCCGCAAGGTCAACCTCGACGACACCAGCAAGACGGAGAACACGCGGGCGGCCTACCCCATCACCCACATCCCCAGCGCGAGTCGCGTCGGCTTCGGAGGGAAACCCACCCACGTCGTGTTCCTATCGGCCGATGCCTTCGGGGTGCTGCCGCCGATCTCCCGCCTCACGCCGGAGCAGGCGATGTACTACTTCCTGTCGGGCTACACCGCCAAACTGGCCGGCACGGAGCGCGGGGTGGACGAGCCCCAGGCGACGTTCTCGATCTGCTTCGGGGGGCCCTTCATGCCCCGACCTGCCGTCGTGTACGCCGATCTCCTGGCCCAGAAGGTACGCGAAGCGGGCGCGTCGGTATGGCTGGTCAACACCGGTTGGACGGGCGGAGCGTACGGCCAGGGGCATCGCATGCCGATCAGCTACACCCGCGCCATGGTCGAGGCGGCGGTGAGCTCGCGGCTCGACCACACCGTTTTCGACGAGGAGCCGCACTTCGGCCTTGCGGTGCCCAGGAGCGTTCCCGGCGTGACCTCGGACGTGCTCATGCCCCGCGGCACCTGGCCCGACCAGGATGCCTACGACCAGCAGGCGCGCAGGCTGGCTGGGATGTTCCGTGACAACTTCCGCCAGTTCGGGGACCAGGTTTCCGAGGAGGTCGTCCGGGCCGGCCCGCAGGTCTGACCCGCCGCCCGCCCGCTCTCCGTCATGGTCGCACTGATCGCCAGCAATCCGCTGCTGCTACTCTTCATCGTCGCAGCGCTGGGTTATCCGTTGGGGCGCATCCGGGTGGCAGGCTTCAACCTCGGCGTCGCAGCCGTGTTGTTCGTGGGGTTGGGGGTAGGCGCGATCGACCCCAGCCTGCGGCTGCCAGATCTCGTCTACCAGCTCGGCCTGGTGATCTTCGTGTACACCGTGGGGCTGGCCAGCGGACCCGGCTTCTTCGCGTCGTTCGGACGGCGCGGGTTGCGCGACAACCTGCTGGTGCTGGCCTCGCTGCTCTTCGCCGCCGGTGTGACCACGGCGCTCGCACTGGGTCTCGGGATCCCGGGACCGTTCGCCGCCGGCCTGTTCGCGGGAGGGCTCACCAACACGCCCGCCCTCGCCAGCCTGGTGGAGACGCTACAGCAGAGCGGGCGGGCGGCGCTCGACAACCAGCCCGTGGTGGCGTACTCGATCAGCTACCCGGTGGGCGTCGTGGGGGTCATCCTGGCGATCTTCATCGCGCAGCGGCTCTGGCACATCGACTACCGCAAGGAGGCGCGGGCGCTGCGCGACCTGGGCGCCTCGGGCGAGCGGCTGGACGCGGCGACGGTGCGCATCACCCGCCCCGACATGGCCGAGCGGAACGTTCAGGGGTGGCTGGAGCGCGAGCGCTGGCACGTGCTCTTCGCACGCTTCCGGCGCGGTGACGAGCTCGACCTGGTGCACGGCGACACCGTGCTGCGCCCCGGCGACGACGTCACCCTGGTGGGCGCCGCCGAGGACCTGCAGGCGGTGGTGCCGGCGCTGGGCGAGCCCAGCCCGGAGCACCTCGAGTTCGACCGGGCGCGCCTGGACGTGCGGCGCATCTTCGTGTCGCGACCGGAGGTGGCAGGTAGGGCGTTGCGCGACCTGGGCCTGCTGGAGCGCTTCGGTGCGCTGGTGACGCGCGTGCGGCGCGGCGACAGCGACCTGCTCCCCTCGGGGGGCATGCGGCTGGAGCTCGGTGACCGCGTCCGTGTCGTCACCCGCCGCGACCGCATGGACGCGGTCGGGCACTTCTTCGGCGATTCCTACCGCTCGCTGTCCGAGATCGACGTGCTTCCCTTCGGCCTCGGCATCGCGCTGGGGCTGGCGCTCGGCCTGGTGCCGTTGCCGCTGCCCGGCGGCCTCACCTTCCGACTGGGCTTCGCGGGCGGCCCGCTGGTCGTGGCGCTGGCGCTGTCCGCCCTGCGGCGCACCGGGCCCATCGTGTGGCAGCCACCCTACAGCGCCAACCTGACGCTGCGCCAGCTCGGGCTGGTGCTGTTCCTCGCCGGGATCGGCACCCGCAGCGGCCACGCCTTCGCGACCACTCTCGCCGGCGGCGGCGGTCTGAAGCTGTTCCTGGGCGGCGCGCTCGTCACCTGCGCCAGCGCCCTGCTGACGCTGGTGGTGGGAAGCCGGCTGTTGCGCATCCCCATGAGCCTGCTGATCGGCATGTTGTCGGGGCAGCAGACGCAGCCGGCGGTGCTGGGCTTCGCCAACGAGCAGACCGGCAACGACCTGCCCAACGTCGGCTACGCCACCGTGTTCCCGCTGGCCACCATCGTCAAGATCCTGCTGGCGCAGGTGCTGCTGCTGGCGCTGCCGCATTGACCTCCCCCGGCCCCACCACCGCCCCCGTCCATACTCGGACACCACTGTCCCCTTTCGACAGGCCCGAACCGGGCAACAGACGCTGCATCGCCTCCAAATCCGAGCGCCATCTCCGCGTTTGTCTGCTAGCATGGTGGCAGCTCGGGTTGCCGCCGGAGCACTGGCATGCATGACATCCGGACCCTGCTGAGGCGCGAGGAGAGCTACGCCATCCACGCCCTCATCTACGCCGCCGAGAACCCGGGCGCGAGCGCCGCCCTCATAGCCAAGGACCTGCAGATGCCGCCCGCCTTCCTGGCGAAGGTGCTGCGCAAGCTGTCCGCCGCGCGCTTCCTGGAGAGCAGGCCGGGGCGCAACGGCGGCGTCACGCTGCGCGTCGATGTCGAACGGTTGTCGTTACTCGACGTGATCGAGGCGGTGTCCGGGTCGGTGGTGGTCGATACCTGCCAGACCCAGGCGCGCTGCGCCACCCAGCAGCGCACGGGCTTCTGTCGCCTCAACGTGGCGTGGGTCAGCACCAGTCTCGCCATCCGCGAGACGCTCGACCGCGTGTACCTGGCGCAACTCATCGACAGCCGACAGAGCGCCTGACGCCGCTCACGCCAGCAGGCGGGCGAGTTCCGGCATGGCGTCCTCCATGGCGCGCTCGCCGGCGGCGATCGCCTCGGCGGTGCCGGAGCCGTCGAACATGGGCGTGACGGCGAAGGGCGCGGGCTCGAGCCGCAAGACCCGCAGCGGCGCCGCCAGGTCGTAGTATGCCGACGCCAGCCGCATCAGGTTGTTGACCGCCGCCACGTGGGTCGACAGCACTGCCGCCAGCGCCCCTCCGGCGCGCTGCGGCGCCCGGCTCATGAAGCCCAGCGCCACCACCACCTCCGAGCCCCATCCCACCGCCTCCAGTACCGGCAGCGGATCGGAGAGGGCGCCGTCCACCAGCTGCCGGCCCTGCCAGGGCACCGGCGGGAAGAGCAGCGGCACGCTGAGGCTGGCGCGGACCGCGTCGGCCAGCGAGCCCTGCTCGAGGCGCACACGCTCACCGCTCTCCAGATCGGTCGCGATGATCCGCAGCGGGATGCGGGCGTCCTCGAAGTGCGCCTCGCCGAAGGCGCGGCGCACGCGCTCCGTCAACGCCCCGCCCTCGCTCAGCGCGAAGGCGGCGCCACGCGCCAGTCCCGGCAGCGCCAGGCGAAGCGCGGCGCGCTGCCGCGCGCCGCGCATCACGGCGGGCACCCACAGACGCCGCAGCACCGCTTCGGTGGTCCCGGCCTCCCAGCCCAGCGCCAACGCCGCCGCCACCGCCCCTCCGCTAGAGCTGCCCACGATGCCGCCGACCCTCACGCCGGCACGCTGCAGCGCGCGCAGTGCGCCCACCGCCGCGGCGCTCGCCGCGCCGCCGGCCCCCACCACCAAGGTGACGGCGGCGGCGCCGCGCGCGGGCGGTAGGTCGAGAGGTATCGGGGGCGGCTCCGGCCGGGACATGTGCGCTCAGCGTAGCACCGACGCCGTTGCAGACGCGCCCCAGGGCGCTAGCGCGGGCGCGGCGTCAGCAGACCGAAGTAGCCGGCCGCATCGCCGGTCGGTCCGCGCAGCAGGCCGATCGACAGCTCCACCGGCACCACCGCCCCGCGGCGGGCCAGCAGCGCCCACGACGCGCGCCGGGCGACGTGCCCATTGCGCAGGACACGTCCGAACAGCTCGGTCAGCGCGCCCTCGCCGCCGGACGCCGCCAGATCGCCCAGGTAGATGCCGCGCAACACGTCCTCGTCGAACCCGGCCAGGCGCGCCAGCTCGGGCGAGGCGCGCGTGAGCTCACCCCGCAGATCGGTCTCGAAGTAGGCGACGGGAAGGGCGTTCAGGAGCGCTTCTCGGGCCGCCAGCGCAGCCTGGACCTGGGTCCGCGCGCGTTCCACCTCGGCGGCACGGCAACTCGCCTCCTGACGCAGGCGTGCCCGGTCGAGGGCCTGCCCCGCACGCGCGGCGATGCGCCGTAGCACCCGCAGGCGCAGATCGAGGTCGGCGCCCTGCTGTTGGTCGTCGGCGACCAGCACCCCCACCACCCCGGCGGAGCCGTGCAGCGGGAGCACCACCGGCCAGGCCGCGCGCATCAGCGGCGACGCCGCCACCGGTCCGCTCGGCTGCAGCCGCTGCGGCAGCGGCCCGCCCCCCCGCAGCACGATCTCGTGGCCGCCGAGGAAGGCGTCCTCGAGCAGCGGCGCCGAGCCGTCCAGCAGCACCCGCTGCGTCGACTCCGGCCCCAGCTCGAGCCCCAGCCAGGCGCTCGCCTCCAGCACCCGCCCGTCCGACGAAGGCAGCCACACCACCGCCCGCTCGAAACCGGCGGCCGCGCGCGCCGCGCTCAACGCCAGATCGAGCACCGCAGTGTCGGGCTCCTGCTGCGCGATGGCCACGTCGAGTTGATCGAGCCACGCCAGCTCGTCCTCGGCCCGCTCGGCGCGCTCGCGCGCCCGCGCGTCCCGGACCGCGATCGCCGCCAGCTCCGCGAAGCGCTCAAGGGCGTTCACCTCCTCGGGCCCGAAGGGCCGGCGGTCGGCATGGCGTCGCGCCACCTGCAGTACGCCGAGGCTCCGGCCCGCCAGGCGCAGCGGCACCGCCACCGCGGCGCCCGCCCAGGTCGCAGCGTCATCGCGGTCCGCAGCGTCGCGGTCCGCGCCTTCGACGGGCAGCGCCTCGGCCGACACCACCGAGGTCGACGCCCACGCCTGGCCCGCCAGCCCCTCCTGAGGCCGCAGCGGCGACTCCTCGCGCGCCTCGAAGCCGCCGACGGCCGTGCGCCGTCGCAGCACGTCGGCCGCCGGGTCGTGCAGGTAGAGCGCGGCGTGTGGAACCTCCAGCGCCCCCGCGGCGCTGGTCAGCACGATGTCGAGCAGCAGCCCCAGCGCCTCGCCCCGACCGATGGCGCGGAGCGCCTCGTGAAGCGCTTCGAGCAACGCCTCGTGACGCCGCTCCTGCGCCTCCACCACCTCCGCTGTGGCCTCCGCCCGGCGCAGCCGGGCGCTGTCTACCAGCGTCAGCAGCATCCCGGCGTGCCGTCCGCTGGGCTCGAGCAGCGGCGTCAACCACGCCTCGTAGCGCAGCCTGCCGGTCGCGCGCGACAACTCGATCTCGAGCACCGCGCGGCGCCGGCGCAGCAGTGCCGCCAGCATCGCGGGGAGGTCGCGGAACAGGGCCTCGGCGGGCTCCCCCAGCAGCCCCGCCTCGCGGCGGAACAGCAGGCCGGCCGCGGCATTGGCGTACCTCACTCGCGACGCCCCGTCGAGCCACAGCACCGGTTGCTCGAGGTGGTCGACCAGCTCGCGGCGGCGCGTCCCCGCTGCGACCGTGGCTGCAGCCGTACCTGCGGCCGACCGCTCATCGGTCGCTTCCCCGGCGCGCGTGCGTTCGTCGCCGAAGAGCCCGTGGGCAACGGCCAGCGCAGCCGGCGCGAGCAGGAACGCGGCCGGCGGCAGCAACGCCAGCGCCGCCGGGAGGGCGCTCGGCGCGACCGCCGCACCCAGCCCCACCACGGCGGCGGCCACCGCCGGTAGGACCACGCCCGCCAGCGTCCAGGCGTGCGGCGCCCGGCGCGGCGCCGGCGCGCGCACCACCGCCACCGCCAGCAAGGCCACCGCCACACCGATCAGGATCGCGTCGAAGGCGCCGGCCAGGGGGCCGTAGACGGTGGCCTCACCCACCCACAGCGATCCGTCGAACGCGGCGCGCGTGCTCAGGGACCGCCACAACGACAGCCCGCCGATCGGACCGAAGGCGAGAGCGGCGAAGGCGACCGCCGGCACCGCCAGCCCCCACAGGATCGCGCCCTGGCGCTCCACGAGGCGCGTGGCCCGCAGCGCGAACGCCAGCAGCGCCCACGGCACCAGCACACCGGCGGCCGCCTGCAGGCGCAGCGCCTCCGCGCCGAGCGTGCCGCCACCGGCCGCCACCCACAGTGCCAGCGCCCCCGCCCACCAGGCACCGAGCACGGCCAGCACGGTCAGCGCCTGCCCGCCCCGGACGTCGCGGCGGCGCGCCCACGCGACCCACGCCAGCACCAGCAGCGCGAGGCCGCTGAGGACGAGCGACGGTACGTAGGGACTGTGGACCAGCGACATGCGCGTCATCTCCCGCGGCGTGGGGTCGCCGCCCGCGAAATGCGGCCAGCGTGCCGTTTCCGAGCCGTTCCATGCATTCTACGGAGCGCTCGCCCATCCGACAGCGGCGTGTGTCGCGGCGGGCCGGCGAGCGCGCTTCCCACGTTGCGCTCAACATCTTCACGAAACCCTGGTCTACGGTTCATCTGGGATTCGGTAAACCCCTTGGGTGACGGCGAAACCCCCCGCTCGGGCGGCGTGCGGCCGCACGCCGCCCGAGCCGCGCCGGCAGCGCCGGCGTTCGAAGCCCTCGCCGGCACCAGCACAACGCGCACGAACGACCGCGGAGTCGGGAGGTCCAACTTGGTCGACGTTCGGAACGTATCCAAATCGTACGGCGCGGTGCGGGCGCTACAGGACGTGAGCTTCCGCATCGAGGCCGGCACCATCGTGGGCCTATTGGGGCCCAACGGCGCCGGCAAGTCCACCCTGATGAAGATCCTCACCGGCTACCTGCAGCCCGACAGCGGGCAGGTCAGCATCGAGGACTTCGACGTCCTGGTGGAGCGCCGGAAGGCGCAGGAGCGTATCGGCTACCTGCCCGAGAACGCCCCGCTCTACCCCGAGCTGACGGTTCAGGAGTACCTGTTGATGATGGCGGAGGTGCGCCGCATCCCGCGCGCCCAGCAAACGACGTCGCTCTCCGACGCCATCCGCGCCACCGGGCTGGGTCCCATGCTGACCCGCCCCATCCAGCACCTCTCCAAGGGCTACCGGCAGCGCGTGGGGATCGCACAGGCCATCCTGCACCGGCCCAAGCTGTTGATCCTCGACGAGCCCACCGTCGGCCTCGATCCCACCCAGCTCGCCGAGATCCGGCAGCTCGTTCGGACGCTGGCCAAGACCAGCACGGTGCTCTTCTCCAGCCACATCCTGCCCGAGGTGGAGGCGCTGTGTGACCGCGCCGTGATGATCATGGGCGGCGTGATCCGCGCCGACGCGCAGCTCTCGGACCTCGCCAAGAGCGGCACCGCGAGGCTGGTGCTGGAGGGTAGCGCCGCCGACCCCGCCGTGAGCGAGGCGCTCCGCGGCCTGCCGGGCGCGCAGGGCGTCCAACCGGGCGCGCCCGCGGACGGCCGCGTAGCGTACGTGGTGCATGCCGAGGACGACCTCGACCTGTGCCCCGCCATCTTCGAGCTCGCCAAGCAGCGGGACTGGCCGCTGCGGGAGTTGCGGCGCGAGACCCGCACGTTGGAGACCGTGTTCAACGAGCTGGCCCGCCAGAGTGCGCCGGCCGCCTCGAGCGCGCAGGCCGCCTCGAGCGCGCCGTCCGCCGCCTAGGGAGGTACGGACTTGCGACAGACCGTCGCCATCGCCAAGAAGGAGCTCTCCAGCGCCTTCGGGTCGCCCCTGGCGCTCATCTTCATGGGCACCTTCCTGCTGGTCACCTTCTTCGTGTTCTTCTGGGTGGCCACCTTCTTCGCACGCGGCATCGCCGACGTGCGGCCGTTGTTCACCTGGATGCCGTTGCTGCTGGTGTTCCTCGTCGCAGCGCTGACCATGCGCCAGTGGAGCGAGGAGCAACGTTCCGGCACCCTCGAGATGCTCCTCACCCTACCGATCGACGCCTGGCGCCTGGTGCTCGGCAAGTTCCTGGCAGTGATGGCGCTGGTGACGGTGGCCCTGGCCCTGACCGTCAGCCTGCCCATCACCGTCGCCCTGCTGGGCAACCTCGATTGGGGACCCGTCGTGGGCGGCTACGTGGCCGCCCTGTTGATGGCCGCCGCCTACACCGCCATCGGGTTGTTCGTGTCCTCGCGCAGCGACAACCAGATCGTGTCGCTCATCGTGACCCTGCTGGTCGGCGGGGCGTTCTACCTGATCGGCACCAGCGCCGTGCTCGACTTCGTTCCGGCGGGCGTCGCCACGGTGTTCCGCGAGCTCTCCACCACCACCCACTTCCAATCGATCGAACGGGGCGTGCTCGACCTGCGCGACCTCGCCTTCTACCTGTCGCTGGCCGGCCTGTTCTTCACGCTCAACGTGCTGTCGCTCGACAGCAAGCGCTGGAGCGGCACGGCGCTCACGCGCCCGTACCGCAACGCGCGGCTGCTCGGCGTGGGACTCGTGGCGCTCAACCTGCTGCTGCTCAACGGTTGGATGCTGCCGCTGTCCAGCCTGCGCCTCGACATGACGCAGGACCACCGCTACAGCCTGTCGGCGACCACGCGCGACCTGCTCGGCTCGTTGCAGCAGCCATTGCTCATCCGGGCCTACCTGAGCAAGGACACCCATCCGCTCCTCAAACCCCTGATCCCGCAGGTGGCGGACATGCTGCACGAGTACCAGGTCGCCTCGCACGGGCGCGTCAGGGCCGAAGTCGTGGATCCCTCCACCAATCCCAAGATCGAGCAGACCGCCAACCAGGACTACGGCATCCAGCCTCACCCGTTCCAGGTGGCCAACCGCTACCAGTCCTCGGTCGTGAACGCCTACTTCGCCATCCTGGTGCGCTACGGCGACCAGACCCAGGTGCTCAAGCTCAGCGATCTGATCAACGTCACCTCGAACCCGAACGGCGGCTCGCCCAACGTCGAGCTCAACAACCTGGAGTACAACCTGACGCGCGCCATCAAGAAGGACGTGGCGGGCTTCAGCGACCTCGACACGGTCCTCGCCTCGTTGAAGCAGCCCGCCCAGCTGACCCTGCTGGCGACGCCGACGTCGCTGCCCCAGGGCCTGAAGGACGCACCGGCCATCGTCAAGAAGGTGGCGGACTCGATCCAGAGCGGCGCCAAGGGCAAGTTCACCTTCCAGCAGGTCGACCCCCGTTCCGGCAAGGGACGCTACACCCCGCAGCAGCTCCAACAGCAGTACGGCATCCAACCCATCCCGGCCGGCCTGCTGTCGAACGACACCTACTACCTGCAGATGCTGCTCACCGTCGACGGCAAGAGCCAGGTGGTGGTGCCTTCGGGGAGCTTCAGCCAGAAGACGGTGAAGGACGCCGTCACCGCGGCGCTGAAGCGCTCGACCTCCGGTTTCCTCAAGGTGGTCGGGCTGTGGACGCCGCCGCCCGCCGGCGGTCCCACCGCCAACGGCCAGCAGCGACAGCAGATCTACCGGACCCAGCTCCTCCAGCAGCAACTGCAGAAGGACTACCAGGTGAAGACCGTATCGCTGTCCAACGGCACCGTTCCCAACGACGTCGACACCTTGCTGGTGCTGTCGCCGCAGGGCATGGACGCCAAGCAGCGCTTCGCCATCGATCAGTTCCTGATGCGGGGCGGCTCGGTGGTGGTCGCGGGCGGCGATTACGCCCTCACCCAGCAGCCCTACTCCGGCACGCTGGCGCTGCGGAAGGTCCAGGGCGGCCTGGCCGACATGCTCAAGAGTTACGGCGTGAGCGTAGGCGACTCGGTGGTGATGGACACGCAGAACACCCAGTTCCCGGTGGTGGTGCCCCGCAACGTCGGCGGCGTGCCGGTGCAGGAGGTGCAGGCGGTCGACTACCCCTTCTTCGTCGACGTGCGCCCGAGCAGCATGGACCGCTCCTCGCCCATCACCTCCAACCTGCCGGCGGTGACGGTGCCGTGGGCCTCGCCGCTGACGGTGGAGAAAGGCTCGAGCCGGGCCCGTCAGGTGAACATCCTGATGTCGTCGAGTCCCAACGCCTGGACGTCGCAGAGCACCAACATCGTGCCCGACTTCCAGAGCTACCCGAAGCACGGCTTCGCCATCGGCAAGACGCAGAAGGCGTACCCGCTGGCGGTCGCCATCCGCGGCTCGTTCACCAGCTACTTCAAGGGCAAGAAGGACCCGCTACAGGGCACAGGCAGCAGCGGCAGCAGCAGCGGCAGCAGCAGCTCGAGCTCCGGGTCGCCGGGCCAGATCGGCGTGATCACGACGTCACCGGACAACTCCCGCCTGGTCGTCATCGGCTCGGGCGAGATCGCCAACGACACCGTCCTCAACCTCGCCTCGCGGCTCAACCAGAGCCTCTCGGCCGAGGACCTGAAGGTGCTGCAGAACGCCGTCGACTGGTCCACTGAGGACGCCAGCCTGCTCGGCATCCGGGCCAGCGGCGACACCGCGCGCGTGCTCGAGCATCTGTCCCAGGCCCAGGAGACCGGCTGGGAAGTCGGTAACTACCTGTTCGCGCTGCTGGCGCTGGTGCTGATCGCCGGCATCTGGCAGTGGCGCAAGCGCAACCGCTCGCCCATCGTCGGCGTCGGCGCGACCCCGCCCCAGAGCCGCGCTCTGAAAGGTCAGTCGTGAGCGCCGCCGAACGGACCCTGCGCGCACCCGCCACCACCCGCCGCGGCAACCTGGGGCTGGCCGTCATGGCGCTGGTGCAGCTCGGGCTGCTGGCGCTGGTGCTGCTCACTGTGGCGCGGCCGCCCAGGACCAACACCGGTCCGCTGCTCGGCAAGGACGTCACGACCGCGGCCATCACCGCCTTCACGGTGACCGGCTCGGACGGTAGCAGTGTCACGCTCAAGCGCGACGGCACCCAGTGGGTGCTGCCCGATCTGGGCGGCTTCCCGGCGCAGAGCGCGCGCGTGACGAACTTCCTGCAACAGCTCGTGGGGCTCCAGCGCAGCGGCCTGGTGGCCACCACCGCCAGCGCCTACAAGCGCCTGAAAGTGACCAAGGACACCTTCCAGAAGAAGGTCGCGCTGACGCTCAAGGGCGGCGGCAGCGAGACCCTGCTCATCGGCTCCGAACCGAGCTACGGCAGCACCCACATCCGCCTCGCCAGCGGCAAAGGCGTGTACGTCACGCATGCGCTGCATGCCAGCGACGCGCGCACCGACGCAGCGGGCTACGTCGACACCTCGGTGCTGAACCTCGACCCGGCCAACCTCACACGCATGGAGATCCGCAACGCCAGCGGAGACCTGGTATTCACGCACGCCGCCGGCAGCTGGTCGATGCAGGGCCTTGCGGGCGGCAAGCAGCTCGACACTCACGCCGTGAGCACGCTGGCCGGTAGCCTCACGCGCCTGCAACTCGACGAGCCGCTGGGCAAGACCGTCAAGCCCGCGTACGGCTTCGACAAGCCGCTGGCGGTGGTCACCCTGACGACCGTGAAACCTGCGAAGCCGGCGGCGTCGAGCGGATCCGCGGCGAGTTCGACCGGCAAGGGTTCGACCGGCAAGGGTTCGACCGGCACGAGCGCGACGGGCACGAACTCGACAAGCACCGGCTCGACCGGCACGGGCTCGACAAGCACGAGCTCGACCGGCACGAGCGCACCCTCCAAGCCGGCGGCGAAACCGGCCGCCGCGGCTGCCGCGACCACCACCACGATCACGGTGGGGGCAAAGGACAAGGCCGGCTTCTACCCGGTCCGCGTCTCCGGTTCGCCCTACGTCGTGCGCATCTCGGGCTCGAGCCTTGGCGACGTGGTCGGCAAGAAGCCGGCCGACTTCATCGCCAAGCCGGCGGCGAGCAGCTCCGGAGCGTCAGGGGCCGGCGGCGGCCTCCAGCGCCTGACGGCGCCGCCGGCGGGTCCGTCCGGCGGGACCGCGGGCGGCACCACCCACTAGGGACGCCGCACTAGGGGCGCTCCACTAGGGGCGCTGCCCACCGGCTCCAGCACGACCCCTCGAGCGGGCGTCGCCAATTAGGCGGCGCCCGCTCCTCGGTACGGGGACGCTCGACGGGGGACCACTCGATGGGGACCGCTCGATGCGGGGGGGTTCCCCGGACCCCTCCCCTGAATGTCAAGCCTGGCTTCCGCTCGAAGAGACGCCCGCCCGCTCCGAAGGGCGCCGACCGCCCACCGGCCGTCGGCGAGCCTGCTCGCGCCGACCGACCGGCGGGATCCGAAAGCCAGATTTGCCTTCCGGCTACAGCCCCCGAGAACACCCCTTACCCTCCCTGGCCCGCGCCGGACCGCGCCCCGGCCGACGGGAGCCCGTCCCATCCCGGCGTACAATGCCGGCGCCGAGCCCCGGCCCGAGCGGCCGTGAGGGCACTCGCCGTGAAGGCGCCCTAGGAGGCACCCGTGGACTACCGTCCCGCTCCCGATCGCTACCAGCAGATGCAGTACCGGCCGACCGGCCGCAGCGGCCTCCGCCTCCCGGCGGTGTCCCTCGGACTGTGGCACAACTTCGGCGAGGACCGGTCCATCGAGACCCAGCGCGCCATCCTGCGCCGCGCCTTCGACCTGGGCATCACGCACTTCGACCTGGCGAACAACTACGGCCCCCCTCCGGGCAGCGCGGAGACCCACTTCGGGCGCTTCCTGGCCGAGGACTTCGCGCCCTACCGGGACGAGCTCGTCATCTCCACCAAGGCGGGGTACCTGATGTGGCCCGGCCCCTACGGCGAGTGGGGATCCCGCAAGTACCTCAGCGCCAGCCTCGACCAGAGCCTGGACCGCATGGGGCTCGACTACGTCGACATCTTCTACTCGCACCGCTTCGACCCCAACACCCCCCTCGAGGAGACCATGGGGGCGCTGGCGTCGGCCGTGCATCAGGGCAAGGCGCTCTACGCCGGGATCTCGTCGTACTCGGCGGCCAAGACGCGCGAGGCGGTCGGCATACTGCGGGAGATGGGTGTCCCCTGCCTGATCCATCAGCCGTCCTACTCGATGCTCAACCGCTGGGTCGAGCCCGAGCTGCTGCCGGTGCTGGAGGACGAGGGGGTGGGCTGCATCGCGTTCTCGCCGCTGGCACAGGGTCTGCTCACCGACAAGTACCTCGGCGGTGTGCCCGACGATGCCCGCGTCACGCGCGCCGACAGCTTCAAGCAGGACTTCCTGCGCGAGGAGAACCTCCACAAGGTCCGCGCGCTCAACGACATCGCCGAGCGCCGCGGCCAGACGCTGGCGCAGATGGCGCTCGCCTGGGTGCTGCGCGACCCGCGCGTGACCTCGGTGCTGATCGGCGCCAGCAGCGTCCGTCAGCTCGAGGAGAACGTCGCGGCGCTCGACCGCCTGGGATTCAGCGAGGACGAGCTCGCCGACATCGACCGCCACGCCACCGACGCCGGCATCAACATCTGGGCGCAGTCGAGCGAGGCGGGCTAGCCTCCTCCGCCGCCGCCGGCGCCCCGCACTACTTCTCGGCGGAGAGCGCGAACCCGCGCATGAACTGCTCCTGCAGCAGCATGAACACGATCAGCGGTGGGATGAGCGCCAGGATGGCACCTGCCATCACCAGCCCCCACTCCGTGTCCTGCCCGGTGCTGATGATCAGGTTGAGGCCCACCTGGACCACCTGCCGATCGGCGCGCCGGATGATGACCAGCGGCCACAGGTACTGGTTCCAGACGTAGACGAACTGGATCACGGCCAGCGCGCCGATGGTGTTGGTGCTCATCGGCACCAGGATGCTCAACAGGAAGCGCATGGGGCCGGCGCCGTCGATCTTGGCGGCGTCGGCCAGGCTCACCGGGATCGACATGAAGTGCTGCCGGAACAGGAACACCCCGGTCGCGGAGGCCAGGAACGGCACGATGATGGCCCAGTAGGAGTTCGACCAATTGAAGCCGTAGGCCGTGGGCGCCAGCGGGTGCGCGATCCAGGAGAGCAGCGCCACCCACGTCGGCGGCGCCTGCTTCGACACCAGGTCGAACAGCCCCACGATGAGCACCTGCGTGGGCATCATCAGCGTCAGCAGGATGAAGCCGAAGACGATGGGCTTGAACGGGATCCGGAAGTACACCAGCGCCATGCCCGCCATCAGCGACAGGATCGTCTTGCCCAGCGTCACGGCGAAGGCGATGATCAGCGAGTTGCGCATGTAGACGCCGAGATCGGCGGTCACCCAGGCCGTCTTGACGTTGTGCCACAGCTCGCCGCCGGGGATCATGCTCGGCGACAGCACCTGCGCCGTCGTCTGCGTCGCCTTGATGAAGGCGAAGAGGATCGGCCCGGTGACGATCAGACAGCTCAGGATCAGCAGGATATGGATGAGCCAACGGGTCCGCCGACGCCGTCCGTTGCCCGCGGAGGCCCCGGCGTTCACTGTGCGAGCCGCCATCTCAGCCCCCTCCATAGTGAACGTTGCGCCCGCCGTAGCGGAACTGCAACACGGTGATGACGGCCACCAGCAGCAGCAGGATCACACCCTGCGCACCGGCGAAGCCTAGGCTGCCGTTGCCGCCGAAGCCGTCCTGATACAGGCGGTAGATCATGGTCGTCGTCAGACCCGCGTTGTCCAGATTGAGCGCGCTCGGACCCACGGGGCCGCCCTTCGTGAGGATGTCGATGAGGCCGAAGACCTCGAAGAAGGCGTAGGCCAGGTTGGTGAACACCAGGAAGAAGGTCATCGGCGACAGCAGCGGCAGCGTCACCGCTCGGAAGCGCTGCCAGGCGTTGGCGCCGTCGATGGCAGCCGCCTCCGACAGCTCCCCCGGGATGTTCTGCAACGCCGCCAGATAGAACACAACGTTGTAGCCGAGTTCCTTCCAGATCGCCGCCCCGACCACCAGTCCGAACGCCAGCAGGGGGTTGTCCAGCCAGCGCGGTGCGATGCCGAACAGGCGCGACAGGATCTGGTTGACCTCGCCTACCTGCGGGTTGAACAGGAACGAGAAGATAGTGCCGGCGATGGCGGGCGACAGCGCGAACGGCCAGATCAGCAGCAGGCGGTAGAAGCGCGAGCCCGTCACCTTCTGGTTGGCGAGCATCGCGAACGCCAGGCTGATGGCGAGTCCCAGGATCACCACCGAGGCGCTGAACACCATGCTCTGCAGCACGACCTGGCGGTACCCGGGCGCCAGCAGGCCGGTGAAGAGCTGCCGGAAGTTCTCCAGGCCGATGAAACGGCGCGTCCCCAGGATCAGGTTGCTGCGGTACATGCTGAGGACGAACGACTGGACGGCGGGGTAGTACAGGAAGATCACCAGGATGATGAGCGTGGGCAGCAGCAGCAGCCAGCCCGCCATCCGGCTCTTAAATACGGGGGTTCCCTCGTTCATTCTGGGCTCCTGCGACGCCGCCGGGGTACGGGCCGGCGCCGCTCGTGGACGTCAGGGAGAGCCGGCGGCGGGAAGACCCGCCGCCGGCTCCGAAGCCATTACTGGAAGTTGCTGTTGTACTGCTGAAGCGCCTGGTTGGCCAGCTTCTCCGCCTGACCCATGGCGGAATCGACCGAGGCACCGTTGAGGACCTTCTGGATGCCCTCCTCGATGATGGTCCGCACCTGCGGGAACGGGCCCATCAGGGCGCCGGCCGTGGCGGGCGAGGCCTTGGTGTTCAGGAGCTGCTTGAACGCGACGGCGTAGTTGGGGTTGTCGCGGAACCAGCCTTCCTTGTCGAGCTGGTTGACCGAGCTGATGCGCACCGGGAAGTAGCCGGTGAGCTTGTGCCAGCTGATCATGTTCTGGGTGTTGGTCATGAACAGCGCGAAGTCGCGGGCGGCCTGCTGCACGTCCTGCGGCACGCCCTTGGCGATCCACAGCGAAGCGCCGCCGATGACGACGCCCTCACGGGGCGCATTGTCGGCGATGGGCAGCTCGGCGGTGGCGGCGCCCCAGCCGCCGTCCTTGCCGGCCTTGGTGATGGCGTTCACCTCGGAGGTCGAGTCGATGTGGAACATGGCCTGGCCCTGCGTGAAGATGGCCTCGCTGCCGTTCCAGTCTTCGAGCTTGCCGGTGTAGGTGTAGTAGCCCTTGTCGTTGAGTTCCTTGATCCAGTTGACGATGTTCAGCGAGGGCTGGCTCGTCAGCAGCACCTGGGTCGCGCGGCCGCTGCGGCCGTTGTCGTTGTTGACCAGGGGCGCGTTCTGCTCGGCCATCCACTGCTCGTAGAACCAGCTGTGCAGGGCGAAGGTGATGCAGCTGTCCTTGGTGTCACCGGCGGCGCGCAGCGCGGCGCAGTCGTTGAGCACGTCGGTGTAGGTCTTGGGCGGGTTGTTGGGATCGAGGCCCGCCTTCTGCATCATGGCTTTGTTGACGAACATCACGGCGTTCGAAGAGTTGAACGGGATGGAGTTCACCGTGCCGTCGATGGTGTAGTAGTCGAGCACCGGCTTGATGTAGTCGCTGGTGTCGAAGCTGCCGGGGATCTGGCCGACCGGGATGAACAGCCCCGAGTCCTTGGCCTGCTGGCTGCCGACCTCGAAGAGCTGCACCAGCGCCGGCGGGTTGCCCTGGCGGGCGCCCAGCACGGCGGCGTTGAGGACCTCGCGGTAGGACGCCTTGGGCGTGACCACGATCTCGTAGTTCGGGTTCTGCTTGTTCCACTCGGCTGCGCGGTCCTTGATCCACTGCAGCCGCTCCGTGCTGAACGCTTCGAAGAAATCGATCTTCGTCTGCGCCAGCGCGGTGCTGCCGAGCAAGGCAAGCAACGAGAACAGGATGACGATACGCTTCATGGTTCCCCTTTCCCTTCATGTGAAGCCGGCGTCAACGTAGCACCCCTCCGTCATGGCTTCGTCTGACGGCAACGCGTTACGCGCCGACCTGCTTCCTCCGGCGAGGCCGCGTGCTCCGGCCGCCGGAGCCGACCGCTATGGGCAGGACGTCGAGCCCTCATCGAAGGCTCCCCCGGAAGACGCCGCATGCGGCTTCCGTTCCGCCCACCCACTGGTCGCGTGTCCAGGATTCAAGTCTACCCCGCTGCGTCTGGAACGTCCATGGTCGTACCGCCACCGGTTGCGTAGCGCGCCCACCCCACCGTCACCGGAGGACGTGCAGAAGGTCGGGCAGGAAGTTGACGAACCAGGGCACGTAGGTGACCAACAGCAGCACGATGACCATGGCCGGCCACAGGTAGAGCATCGCCCGGCTGGCGCGCTCGATGCGGATGTTGCCGATGGCGCACCCCACGAACAGCGCCGTGCCGACCGGCGGCGTGGTGAGCCCCAGGCCGAGGTTCATGAGCAGCACGATCCCGAAGTGCACCGGGTTCATGTTGATGGGAGGCGCCGTGACGATGGGCAGCAGCACCGGCGTGAGGATCAGGATGAGTGGCGCCATGTCCATGATCGCGCCCAGCAGCAGAAGCAGGATGTTGATGAACAGCAGCAGCAGGATCCGGTCGTGCGTCAGCGACAGCAGCCCGGATGCCAGCAGCGCCGGGATGCGCAGGTAGGCCATGAGCCAGGCGAAGGCGCTGGCGGTGGAGATCAGGAAGATGACGATCGAGATGGTCCGCACCGACTGCAGCAGCGCACCCCACAGCTTGCCGGGGGTGAGCTCGCGGTACACGAAGGCGCCCACCAGGAAGGCGGTGACGGTGCCGATGGCGGCGGCCTCGGTGGCGGTGAAGAAGCCGAAGGCGATGCCTCCGACGATGATGAAGCCCACGCCGAGTGCGGGGATGGCCTCGAGCGAGATGCGCGCGCTCTGCCTCAGCGGCGGCCTCGGCTCGGAGGGGTAGCCGCGCCGCAGCGCGATCAGATAGCTCGCCACCATCAGCCCCAGGCCGATCATGATGCCCGGGATGTAGCCGCCCAGGAAGAGCGCGCCGATCGACACGCCGCCGGCCGCCAGCGAGTAGATCACGGCATTGTGGCTGGGCGGGATGATGAGGCCCTGGGTGGAGCTGGCGACCGTGATGCCGACCGCGAAGTCGGTGTCGTAGCCCTTCTGCTTCATCATGGGGATGAGGATCGAGCCGTTGGCGCTGACGTCCCCCACCGCCGAGCCGGACGCCCCGCCGAACAGCATCGAAGCGACCACGTTGACCATCGCCAGCCCACCCCGGATGGGGCCTACCAGGACCCGCGCGAAGTCGACCAGGCGGGCGGCGATGCCGCCCTCGGCCATGAGCTGTCCCGCCATGATGAAGAAGGGGATGGCCAGCAACGGCGTCGAGTTGACGCCGTTCGCCATGCGTTGCGCGACGATCAACGGCGGGATGCCGAGCAACAGCACCGTCACCAGGCTGGCGATCCCCAGCCCGAACGCGATCGGCACGCCCAGCACCAGCAGCACGCCGAAGGTGCCGAGCAGCGCCCCGATGGGGCCGAAGAGCCTGTCGACGCCGAACAGGGCGACCACGCCGACCACCAGTGCCACCAAGATGACGAGGAACACCATCCGGACGAACGGGTTGCGGCCGGTGGTGCGCTCCTCCGCCTCGTCGTAGGACGACCGCGGTGGCAGCAGGATGTTCTTCGCCGAGAAGAACAGCATCAGCACGCCGCCGACCGGGATGCCGAGGTACATCCAGCCGATCGGCCACTTGGTGGCCGAGAAGGTCTGCATCATGGTGCGCATCGACAGCTCCCAGCCGTACCAGACCAGGTAGGCGCCGAAGGCGGCGGCGAGCAGCCACACCAGCCGCACCAGGGGGGCTCGCAGGCGCGGGTCGACCTGCCGGTGGAGGATGTCCATGGCCAGATGCTCGCCGGTGCGCACGGCCAGTGCGCTGCCGACCATGGCGAGCCACACCATCAGGATGAGGCTGACCTCCTCGGTCCAGCGCGGCACCGGCAGACCCGGGACGTAGCGGGTGAGCACCTGCCAGGAGATGGCGAACACGATGCCGACGAGGAGCCCCACCACCACGGCCCGCACGATGGCGACGACGACGTCCTCGATGCGCTGGTAGAGGTGGCGCGGAGGGGGGGATCCCCCCTCCGCGCCGGCGTGCTGGGTCACGGGATCGCGACCCCCTCTACTTGGTGTCGACGATGCGCTGGATCAGGTCGCCGTACTGCGAGCCGTACTTGTCGTACACCGGCTTCATGGCGGCCTGGAACGCGGCGGTGTCGACCGTGATGATCTCGCTGCCGGCCTTCACGACCTCGTCGCGGCTGGAGTTGGAGAGCTTCGCCCACAGCGCCATCTCCACGGGCACGCTGGCCAGGGCGGCCTCGCGCACCAGGCTCTGGTCCGCGGTGCTGAGCTTGTCCCAGCTGGACTTGCTGATCATCACGACCTCGGGCACGCGAGCGTGACCGTCGAGCGTGAAGTAGGGGGCCACCTCGTAGTGGCGCACGCCCTGCGGGCCGTAGGAGGGGAAGTTGTTCTCGGCGCCGTCGATGACGCCGGTCTGCAGCGCGCTGTAGACCTCACCGAAGGCCATCGGCACGGGCTCCGCACCGAGCGCCTTCATCATGTCCAGGACGACCTCGCTCTGCTGGGTACGGATGCGCTTGCCCTTGAGGTCGGCCACGCTCTTGATGGGGCCGGCGGCCTTGGTGGTGTAGAAGTTGCGGCTGCCGGAGTCGTAGTAGGCGAGCCCTACGAGGTTCGCCTGCTGCAGGCCGTCGAGCAGCTCGCGCCCGATCGGGCCCTGCACGACCTTCCACATGTGCGCCGCATCGCGGAAGATGTACGGCATGCTGAACACGCCCATGGGCGCGTAGAACTCGCCGACCGGGCTGGTCGAGGTGCGCACGACGTCGATGACGCCGAGCTGGACCTGCTCGATGGTGGAGCGCTCGTCACCGAGCTGCCCCCCGGCGAAGACCTCCATCTTGATGCGCCCTTTGGTGGCGGCATCGAGATAGTTGGCCATGAACTTGAGCCCTTGGACGGTCGGGTAATCCTCGGGCTGGTTGTCGGCCGCCTTCAGCGTGATCTGCTGGGCGGTCGCCACCCCCGTCATCAGGGCGGCCAGAACGAACAGGGACATCACGAAGCGTCGCATGCGTCTCCCTTCTCCGGTCTACGACCGGACCCCACCCGCGCGGAGATCCTCCGGAGCGCGGTCGCCCTCTCATCTCGCAAACCCCTCCCGTACTGCGCGTGAACGTTAACGTTCGCGAACGAACGCAAGCTCGTGGGTCCACGCGAGCCGAGGGCGTGGTGTGAACATCTCCTGAACGCTAGCACGGCCCCCGAAGGGTGTCAACGACACGATGTCCCGGCTCCGTCGCAGTTTCCCGGGAGTCCCCACCAACGCCGCTCCAACGCCGATCGAGGTCTGGTATCGTTAACGGTGAACAGGATCGGAGCGGACCCACGGACATGCCACGAGTCACCATCCAGGACGTTGCGCGCGCCGCCGGCGTATCCGCCATGACCGTGTCCCGCGTGCTCAACGAGCAACCGGGGGTGAGCGACGGGCGGCGGGCGCAGGTACGGGCCGCCATCCACGAGCTCGGCTACCGCCGCAACAGCCTCGCCCGCGGGCTCAAGGCCAGCCGCTCCCACACGCTCGGGCTGGTCGTGCCCGACATCACCAATCCCTACTTCCCCGAGATCGTCCGCGGCGCCGAGGACGTGGCGCTGGAGGCGGGTTACGGGGTGTTCCTGAGCAACGCCGTCGAGGACCAGCGGCGCGAGGCCAACATCCTGCGGCTGATGGAGGAGCGGCGCGTGGACGGCGTCATCGTGGTGAGCCCGAGGCTGCCCGAGCGGCAGCTCCACGCTCTGCTGCGTAGCCACAGGGCGGCCGTGGTCGTGAACCGCTCGGCGCCGCCCGAAGTGGCCGGCGCGGTACGCCTCGACCACGTCAGCGGCGTCATGCAGGCCATCGACCACCTGCTGGCGCTGGGCCGCCGGCGCATCGGCGTGCTCGCCGGCCCCGACAGCTCGTTCGCCGCCCGCGAGCGGCTGGAAGGGATCCGGGCCGGCCTCGAGGCGCGCGGCCTGCCGCTCTCGCCCGATCGGCTGGTCAAGACCGCTCCCTACATCGACGACGGCGCCGAGGCTGCCGCGCGCCTGTTCGAGATGGCCGGCCCGCTCGACGCCCTGCTGTGCTACAACGATCTCGTCGCCGCCGGCGCCCTGCAGGCGTGCGCCACGGCGGGTCTGCGGGTGCCGCAGGACATCGCCGTCATCGGCTTCGACGACATCGCCTTCGCCCGCATGTTCACCCCTCCGCTGACCACTCTTCACGTCCCCAAGTACGATCTCGGCGTGAACGCGATGCGTATCCTGTTCGACCGCATCGCGGGCCGCAACGTGCGCGCCGAGGTGGTGCTCCGCCCCACCCTGGTGGTGCGCGGCAGCACCGTCGCCGCCCCCGTGCGTCCCTTGACGCCGCGAGTTGAGGAGGTTCACCCATGACCCGACCCGCCGCCCTGTCCAGCGAGCGCCTGGCGCGCCCCGGCGCGCAGCTCTACCCCGGCTCTCGCACCGACCTCGAGGGCGCCGTGCTGGCGCTCGAGCTCGGGCCCTACGGCAAGCGCCTGCTGGTCGCCGCGCTGCCGGGATCGCCGGTGCTGGAGCGCTTCGAAGGCGCCCCTGCCGGCACCGTCGACGGGCTGGCGCTGCTGCGCTGCCCGCTGAACGACGCCAACGCGGCCGCGCTCCGTGCGGCCCTGCCCGACCTGACGCCGCGCCCGCTCGGACTCGCCACTTCGGCCGGCTTCGGCGACCGCCTCGGCATCGCCACGCCCGGCCACGTGCGCTCGCTCGGCCGCGCCGGCGCGGCCGGCGGGCTCGTCGCGCCCATCTTCGCGCAGCAGTCGATCCGCGAGATGACGCGCACCCGGCGCTCTCCCACCGAGGTGCTGCGCGACGCCACCTTCGGCGCCTTCGAAGCGGGCTGGCGCGGGCCGCTCGGTGCCGACGCCGACCACCTCAAGCTCCCCGAACACATCGACGCCTGCGTCGACGCCGGCTTCTCCTTCTTCACCGTGGATCCGGGCGACCACGTCGACGATGACGCCGACAGCGCGGACCCCGCCGACCTCGAGCGGCGCCTGGCGGCGCTCCCCTGGGAGCGGCTCGAGACCACCCGCGAGGCGCTGGAGAAGGCGTACGTCGGCCGCGTCGTCGAGCTGGAGGACGAGCGCCTCACCCTGGAGCGCGAGGCCGTGCTGCGCGCCGCAGCCAAGTACGGCGCCGCGCTGGCCCACGTCGCGCGTATGTACCGCCACCTCGCCTCGCGCCTGGACGCGTTCGACTTCGAGGTCTCCGTCGACGAGACCGGCACCCCCACCTCCCCGGCCGAGCACGCCTTCATCGCGCTCGAGCTGAAGCGCCTGGGCGTTGTCTGGGTGAGCCTCGCCCCGCGCTTCCCCGGCCGTTTCGAGAAGGGCGTGGACTACATCGGCGACGTGGACGCACTCACCGTCGACCTCAAGCGCCACGCCGCCATCGCCCGCGCGCTCGGGCCCTACAAGCTGAGCCTGCACTCCGGCTCGGACAAGTTCTCCGTCTACGGGCCGTTCACGCAGGCCACCGGCGGCCTGGCCCACCTCAAGACGGCGGGCACCTCCTACCTGGAGGCGCTGCGCGTCGTCGCCGGGGTGGCGCCGGCGCTGTTCCGCGAGATCCTGGCGTTCGCGCGCGTGCGCTACCCCATCGACCGCGCCAGCTACCACATCTCCGCGGAGCTGGCGAAGGTGCCCGAGGAGGGCGCTCTGCGCGACGCCGACCTGCCGGGCCTGCTCGACCAGTTCGACGCCCGGCAGGTGTTGCACGTCACCTTCGGCTCCGCCCTGGAGGCCTACGGGGACGCCCTGCAGCGCGAGTTGCGCTCCCACGAGGAGGAGCACTACGCGGCGCTCGAGCGCCACTTCGTCAAGCACGTGCGGCCCTTCGCGGAGGCGGCGCGATGAGCGCCGACCCCGTGGCCGGCGCGCAGGGCCCCCTGGCGGGCTCGGTGGCCGTGGTGACCGGCGGCAGCGGCGGGCTGGGCTCGAGCCTGTCCGAGACGCTGGCCGGCGCCGGCGCCCGGGTCGCGGTGGTGAGCCGCCATCTGGAGTCGGCCGAGCCGGTGGCCGCGCGCATCCGCGAGCACGGAGGCGACGCCCAGGCGGTCATCGCCGACGTGGTGGACGCGGTCTCCCTGCAGCGTGCCCGCGAGCGCGTGCACGAGCTCTACGGGCCCGTCGACATCCTGGTCAACGGCGCCGGCGGCAACGACCCGCGCGCCACCGCCACGGACGACCGGACCTTCTTCGACCTCGATCCCGATGCCCTGCGCAGGGTGGTCGACCTCAACCTGCTGGGGACGCTGCAGGCCTGTCAGGTGTTCGGGCGTGACATGGCGGATCGCGGGCGCGGCGTCATCGTCAACGTGTCGTCGATGGCGGCCGAACGGCCGCTCACGCGCGTGGTGGGCTACGCCGCGGCCAAGGCGGCGGTCAACAACCTGACGCGCTGGCTGGCCGTGCACCTCGCCCAGACCTACGGCCCCGGCATCCGCGTCAACGCGCTCGCGCCAGGGTTCTTCCTGACCCAGCAGAACCAGTACCTCATGGTCGACGCCGAGTCGGGCGAGCTGACGCCGCGCGGCGCCAGCGTGGTCGGGCACACTCCGATGGGGCGGCTGGGCGCGGCGAGCGATCTCGCCAGCACCTTGCTGTGGCTGGTCGATCCCGGCAGCGCCTTCGTGACCGGCGCCATCGTTCCGGTCGACGGCGGCTTCTCCGCCTTCAGCGGGGTCTGAGCCGGCGATGGATCGTCCACGCCCGCCCGGAAGGGGCCGGCCATGACCGCCCCCGAGCCTGCCGCCTTCGTCCACGGCGAAGGGTACCTCGACCGCGCGCTCGACGAGAGCGCCGTCGCCCGGCTGCTCCAGACTGGACTGGCCGATCTCCCGATCGACGGCAAGCGGGTGCTCGTCATCATCCCGGACGGCACCCGCAGCGCACCGCTGCCCATGCTCTACCGCCGGCTCTACGAGGCGCTGGGGGAACGCGTGGCGCAGCTCGACTACCTGATCGCGCTCGGCACCCATCCGCCCATGTCGGACGACGCCATCGCCCGGCTGGTGGGCATGGACGAAGGCGAGCGCGCGCGCCGCACGCCCAAGAGCCGGGTGTTCAACCACGCCTGGCAGGACGACGACGCCATGACGGACCTCGGCACCATCTCCCACAGCACCATGGCGGAGCTGACCGGCGGCCTCGTCACGCGGCCCACACCGGTGCGGCTCAACCGCAGGATCCTCGACTACGACCACCTGTTGATCGTCGGGCCGGTGTTCCCGCACGAGGTGGCCGGCTTCTCGGGAGGCGCCAAGTACCTCTTCCCCGGCATCGCCGGGCCCGACATCATCGACAACACCCACTGGCTGGGCGCCCTCGCCACCAGCCACGCCACCATCGGCGTCAAGGACACCGCCGTGAGGCGGGTGCTGCACCGCGCCGCCGCCTTCGTGACCGACGCCCGGCCGGTGACCCTGGCCGCGCTGGTGATGGAGGGCAAGACCCTCCACGGCCTCTACCTGGGGGACCTCGTCGGCGCCTGGGAGGCGGCCGCCGACCTGTCGGGCGAGCTGAACATCCTGTGGAAGCCGCGTCCCTACCGTTCCGTGCTGTCGATGCCGTCGCCCATGTACGACGAGTTGTGGACCGCCGCCAAGGCGATGTACAAGACCGAGCCGGTGGTGGCCGACGGCGGCGAGGTCATCATCTACGCTCCCGAGCTCGACGAGATCAGCACCGTCCACGGCCACCTGATCCGGCAGGTCGGCTACCACGTGCGCGACTACTTCACCCACCAATGGGAGCGCTTCGAGGACGTGCCGTGGGCCATCCTGGCGCACTCCACCCACGTCAAGGGGGGCGGTACCTTCGAGGACGGCGTCGAGCGGCCGCGCATCCGCGTCACGCTCGCCACCGGCATCCCCGAAGAGGTGTGCCGCGCCATCGACCTCGGCTACCGCGACCCCGCCGGCATCGATCCCGAGGCGTGGCGCGACCGCGAGGACGAGGGGCTACTGCTGGTTGAGAACGCCGGCGAGCACCTGTTCCGGCTGCGGGAGGGCTGAGCGGTGGCCGACGCGATCGTGGTGATGGGCGTCTCCGGATCGGGCAAGACCACCATCGGGAAGCGCATCGCTTCCCACCTGGGGTTCGCCTATGCCGACGCCGACGCCTACCACCCGAAGGCCAACATCGCCAAGATGGCGGCCGGGGTGCCGCTGACCGACGAGGACCGGCAGCCCTGGCTCGAGCGACTGCGGCAGCTCATCGAGGAGCACGCCGCCGAGGGACGCTCGCTGGTGCTGTCGTGCTCGGCCCTGAAGGAGCGCTATCGGCAGCTGCTGAGGGGAGCCGAGCCGGAAGCCCGCGTGAGCTTCGTCTACCTCCACAGCGACTTCGACACGCTGCTGAGGCGCATGCGCCGGCGCAAGGGTCACTACATGAAGGCGTCGATGCTGCGCAGCCAGTTCCGCGACCTGGAGGAACCCGAGGACGCGGTGAGCGTCGATGTGCGCAGCAGCCTACCGGCCTCCGTGCGGCAGGCGCTCGCCGGGCTCGCCCAACGCGGCGTACGTGCCGGCGGCTCCGCAGCAACGAGCGAGGCCCCGCGCGACGCGAAGGACCGCACCGTGCACAGCGAGCCGCACAGCGAGCCGCAGAGCGAGCCGCAGAACAAGGAGGGGAAACCATGACCACCGCATCCCCGGCGCGCTCGGCAGCCGCCGACCGCTGCTTCAGCCCCGAGCCCGCGCAACGCGCGCTCGCCCGCGAGCTGTTCGCCGGCATCAAGGACCTGCCCATCGTGGGGCCGCACGGCCACGTCGACCCCCGCATGCTGGCCGAGGACCGCGCCCTGCCCGATCCGGCGCAGCTCTTCATCATCCCCGACCACTACGTCTTCCGCATGCTCTACAGCCAGGGCGTGCCGATGGAGGACCTGGGGGTCCCCAGCCGCGACGGCAGTCCGGTCGAGAGCGACCCGCGCGCCATCTGGCAGCGTTTCGCAGAGCACTTCCACCTGTTCCGCGGCACCCCCACGGGGCTGTGGCTGACGCTGGAGTTCGAGCAGCTCTTCGGGATCGACGAGAAGTTGAGCGGCGACAACGCCCAGCGCATCTACGACGCCGTCCAGGCGAAGCTCCAGCAGCCCGCCTACCGCCCGCGCGCGCTGTTCGAACGCTTCAACATCCACACCCTGGCCACCACCGACGCGGCCACCGACACCCTCGAGCACCACCGGACGATGCTCGATCAGGGCTTCGACCGGGTGCGCCCCACCTTCCGGCCCGACGCGGTGCTCAACCTCGACGCCGAGGGCTGGCGCGCCAACATCGATCGCCTGGCCGAGGTCTCCGGGCTCGAGGTGAGCGACTACCCGGGCTTCCTGCGGGCGCTCGAGCAGCGCCGCGGGTTCTTCAAGGAGCTCGGCGCGGCCGCCACCGACCACGCCTCGAAGACCGCCGACGTGGCGCCGCTCTCCGAGCTGGAGGCGAGCGCCGTGTTCGAACGCGCGCTGGCCGGCACGCCGCGCGGCGACGACGCGCCGCGCTTCACCGCCCACATGCTCTTCGAGATGGCCCGCATGAGCGCCGAGGACGGGCTGGTGATGCAGCTCCACGTGGGCAGCCTGCGCAACCACAACAGCCGCGTGTTCCGGCGCTTCGGCCTCGACAAGGGCGCCGACATGCCGCTCGCGACCGAGTGGACCCGCGCCCTGAAGCCGCTCATGAACGCCTACGGCAACGACCCGCGCTACCGCCTGGTGGTCTACACCCTGGACGAGAGCAGTTACAGCCGCGAGCTGGCCCCCATGGCCGGGCACTACCCGGCGCTCACGCTGGGCGCGCCCTGGTGGTTCTTCGACAGCGTCAAGGGCATGGAGCGCTACCTCGACGCGGTGATGGAGACGGCGGGCGCGTACAACCTGGCCGGCTTCAACGACGACACCCGCGCCTTCGCCAGCATCCCCGCGCGCCACGAGGTGTGGCGCCGGGTGGCCAGCAACTGGCTGGCCGGGCGATGGGTGCGCGGCCTGATGGACGGGGAGGACGCCCACGCCCTGGCGCGGGCGCTGGCGTACGAGCAGGTGCTGCGCACCTACCGGCTGGAGGCGGCGGGCTAGTCTCTTCGCGGCGACGCCCGCCGTCGCCGCCCCGGCCCACATGGAATGAGCCCCGCGCCTAGCAGGCGCGGGGCTCATTCTCCTTGAAGCTCGTTGGGGTCACTGGGGTCGAGGGGCGCCGGGGCCTGCGGGCCCCGGCGCCGTGCGGCCGTCCTGGCTCAGCGGCGACCCATGCGGCCGTTGGGCATCGCGCCGTCGTCGTCCTGCCAGGCCGGGCCGTATCCGCCCGCGCCGTACCCGCCCGTACCGTACCCACCCGCACCGTACCCACCGGGGCTGCCGGCGGGGCCGACGGCGCGACCGGACTGGCGGCCGTAGGCCTGCGCGCCGCGAGCCGGCCCGTAGGCGAAGCCCGCGTTGGGGCCGATCTCGCGCTGGAGCTGGGCGGTCACGGCGGCCTCGCTGCGCGTCTTCATGAGGGCGCCCTGCGCGTCGGTGAGTTCGCCGTTCGCGACGGCCTCGTCGATCGCCTGGTTGCGGCTGTCGATCAGCGCGGTACGGAAGGCGTCGGCGTTCTGACCGAGCTCGACGGCGATGTCCTGCAGCGTCTTGCCGCTCTGGTGAAGCGCGATCAGCTCCTCGGGGGTGATCCCGAGCAGGGCGGCCGCCTCATCGTGCACGGTGCCGGCGAACACGGCGCCGGCCTGGACGGGCCCCGCTCCGTAGCCGGCGGCTCCCGCCGTTCCTGCGGGGTTCTGGAAGCGCGGTCCGTAGGCGAAGGCGAGCGAGAGGGCGAGGGCGGCGGCGGCGGTGATGGCGAGGGTCCGTTTCATGGCTTTCTCCGTTCGGTATCTGCCTGGGGAGGTCCCAGGGACACCGTCAGCCTAGGAGGAAGCCGTAGAAGGTTGGGGGGAGGGTGTGTGAAGGCTCCGCGAAGGCCGCGTCGCCCGCGTCCGGGAAGGCTGCATCGACTCCACGCGTGCGCCGGTCGCACGCGTGCGCCGGTCTGCAGTCCGTCTCGACGATCCGTCTCGACGATCCGCCGGGGACCCTAGACCTGAAGATCGAGCCCCAGCGCCGTCAACTCCTTGCGTGTCGTCGGCAGGTCGTGATGCACCACGCCGTGGATGCCGAGCCCTTCCGCCACCTCCACGAACATGGCGCGGTCGTCGAGGTAGACCACCTCGGCGGGCTCCACCTGCGCCAGGTCGAGGGCGATGCGGAACATGTCGGCGTCGGGCTTGCGCACGTGCACGAAGCCGGAGCACACCCAGGCGTCGATCAGCCCCTGCAGGTCGAAGGCGCGCGCCCGGTACTCGCTGAGCTCGCGCCCCTCGTTGCTGACGGCCAGCACCTGCAGCCCATGGCGCTGCTTGAGACGCCGCTGGAAGACGATCATGTCGTCGAAGGGTCGCGACTGCGCCCGCATGAAGCCCCGGAAGTCGCCGGGCGTGAAGGCGCGCGTCTCGTAGAACACCACCCTGTGCAGGTACTCCTCGAGCGACAGCTTGCCGGACTCGTAGGTGTCGAAGGTGAGGTGGTGGCGCTCGTTGAGCTCGTCGAGGTCCAGACCGAAGGTCTCAGCCGCTCGGGCGCGGGCGCTGCGGTCCCAGCCGTTGGTCAGCAGGACCCCGCCGATGTCGGTGAAGAGGGCGCGGATGCTATTGGGCACGGAAGGCCTCCCCTGGGCGTGCGGCGCGCCGGCTGCCGGCCTCGCGCCGGGGGCGTCGCCACGCGCGACCCCGCAGGGTATCGCCCCGGCGTGGCGGCGTCGTGTTGTGACGGGGTGTAGTGACGGGGCGTAGTGACGGGATGTAGTGACGGGATGTAGTGACGGGGCCGGCCAAGGGTCCGCTGCGTGACCCCACCCCCGGGCCCTTGCCGATAGGCTCGGGCCAGCGAGAGGCGCCGCCGACGCCACCCACCGGACCCCACGGGCGGGTCCTGTTCGGCAGCGCTCGGCACGGAGGCCGGCAAGCGGCCGGCACCGCGCGCAGGGTACGGCCGGCGCCCGTCCGACCGGAAGGAGGCTCCATACGATGCCATCCCTCACAGACTCCGCCGCCTGGACGCGGCTCGAGCAGCACCATTCCGAGATCGAAGACCTCCGCATGCGCGACCTCTTCGCGCGCGACCCGCAACGCTTCGAGCGCTTCCACCTGCGCCTCGACGACATCCTCTTCGACTTCTCGAAGAACCGCGTCACCGAGGAGACGATGCGGCGCCTGTACGCGCTGGCGCGTGACACCGGGCTCGAGGACCGCATCCGGGCGATGTTCGAGGGCGAGAAGATCAACACCAGCGAGGACCGCGCGGTGCTCCACGTGGCGCTGCGCAACCGCTCGAACCGGCCCATCCGCGTCGACGGCGTGGACGTGATGCCCGAAGTCAACCGCGTGCTGGACAAGATGAAGCGCTTCTGCCACGCCGTGCACGGCGGCGACTGGCGCGGTTACTCCGGGGAGCGCATCCGCGACGTGGTCAACATCGGCATCGGCGGCTCGCACCTGGGGCCGCAGATGGTCACGCGCGCGCTGACGCCGTATCACGTCGACGGGATCCACGTGCACTTCGTCTCCAACATCGACGGCACCAACATGAGCGAAGTGCTTCAGCGCGTGCGCCCCGAGTCGACGCTGTTCCTGGTGGCCTCCAAGACCTTCACCACGCAGGAGACGATGACCAACGCCCACACCGCGCGCGACTGGCTCCTCGAGAGCGCGCCCGACGCGAGCGCGGTGGCGAAGCACTTCGTGGCGCTGTCGACCAATCGCGAGGGCGTCGAGGGCTTCGGCATCGACCCCGAGAACATGTTCGAGTTCTGGGACTGGGTCGGCGGCCGCTACTCGTTGTGGTCGGCGATCGGCCTGTCGATCGCGCTGGCGGTCGGCTTCGAGACCTTCGAGAAGCTGCTCGAGGGCGCGCACGTGGTCGACGAGCACTTCCGCACCACCGCGCTGGAGCACAACATCCCCGCCACGATGGGGATGCTGGGCGTCTGGTACAACAACTTCTTCGGCGCGCAGACGCACGCCATCCTGCCCTACGACGAGACGCTGGAGTTCTTCCCCACCTACTTCCAGCAGGGGGACATGGAGTCCAACGGCAAGAGCGTCACGAGGTCCGGCGAGCGCGTCGACTACTCCACCGGCCCGGTGGTGTGGGGGCAGCCCGGCACCAACGGGCAGCACGCCTTCTACCAGCTCCTCCACCAGGGCACCAAGCTCGTGCCCGCCGACTTCCTGGCGCCCGCCAGGAGCCACCACCCGGTGGGGCGGCACCACGCCATCCTGCTCGCCAACTTCTTCGCGCAGACCGAGGCGCTGATGCGCGGCCGCACCCGTGAGGAGACGCGCGCCGAGTTGGAGGCAGACGGCACCCCTGCGGAGCGGCTCGACATCCTGGCCGCGGCCAAGACCTTCGAGGGCAACCGCCCTACCAACTCGCTGCTGTTCGAGAAGCTCACGCCGGCGACGCTAGGCAAGCTGATCGCGCTGTACGAACACAAGATCTTCACGCAGGGCGTCGTCTGGGACATCGACAGCTTCGACCAGATGGGGGTCGAGCTCGGCAAACAGCTCGCCAAGGCGGTGCTGCCGGAGCTCGACGGCGACGGGCCCGTGACGAGCCACGACAGCTCGACCAACGGGCTGATCGACGCCTTCAAGGAGCTTCGCGGCCGCTGAAGCGTACGCTTGCCTCATGGCGAGGCTGATCCACACGGCGATCGCCGCGGTGGCGTTGCGCGCGGGCCTGGTCGATGAGGTGCGGTTGTTCCTAACCCCGGTACTGGTGGGCGCCCTGGACCGCTACCCGGGATAGGGCGCGCTGTCGAAGTAGATCGACAGGGCGACGATGCGGCCGTTCGCGACCTCGAACACCTCGGCGACCTCGCTGTCGAAGGGATCCCCTGCCGGTGGCCGTAGCCGGTAACGCGTGAGCACGCAGGCGCGCTGCCCGTCGACGAGGACGTCGTGCACCTCGACGCCGTCGATCATGCCGTAGAAGCCCTTCGTGGACGCCGAGGGGTTGTCGCCGTCGATCTTCGATCTGGACATCGTGTCGCTCCTTCCGCTCGGCGGTCGTGCTCTCACGGCCTCAACTCGGCCCGCATGCGGTCGGCGTCGTGGACCCACGGGTCGGCCCCGGCGCTGCCCCCGGCGGCCACGGTAGCGAGCCGCTCAAGGTAGTGGGACCAGCCTCTGGAGTGGGAACCCGCGCTGTGCATCGTCGGCAGGAAGGCGTGGCCGAGGCGGAGTAGCGTGCCTGCGGGAACGGGCACGAGGTCGTAGCTGACCACGGTGGCGCCGGGCGCTACGACGGCGCGCCGATAGCCTTCCCAGCCCCAGGTGTGCACGAGCCGGCGGGGCGGGTCGACCTCGACGAACGCGCCGCTGGCGACCTGCCCCGGGAGGATCTCGACGCGGTAGGCGCCGCCGGGACGCGGCTCGAGCTCGGCGACCCGCCCCATCCACCGCGTCATGCGCGCGGGGTCGGTGAGGAGCTCCCAGACCGTTCCGACGGGAGCGCCGATGGCGACCTCGCGGGCCACGCACACGCTCTGGGCAATAGGCAACGCCGGGTTCAGGGCGGGGTTCTCGGCCGCCTGCTGGAGCTCGGCCAGCCGGTCGTCCCAGAAGCCCTGCAGGAAGAGCAGGGCCCCGGCCATGCCCTGGGGCCGGGCCCGATACAGCCTCCGGGTAGATTGCCGACGCTCGCTCACCAGCCCGGCGCGCTTGAGCGCGGCGAGGTGTTGGGACACGGCGGGACGCGTCACGTCGAACGCCTCGGCGATCTCCCCTGCGCTGCGCTCGCGGATGGCCACCATCCGAAGGATGCGGCGACGATTGGGGTCGGCGATGGCCTTGAAGGATGCATCCATTGTCGCTATATTTAGCAGAGACTTACGTAAGTGTCAACTTACATGAGGAGATGCGCCATCATGGCCTACGATCCCGGAACCGCGGACCGCATCCGTAGCCTGTTGCATGGGCGCTCGGACGTCGTCGAAAGGCGAGTCGTTGGTGGCGGCCTCGGCTTCCTGGTCGGCGGGCACCTATGCTGCTCACTCAGCACCCGGGGGCTGACCGTTCGTGTAGGGCCGGCCAGCAGGGCCGACGCCCTGGCCGAGCCGCACGTCGGCCCGCTGAAGGTGGGGCGACGCGAAACGGCGGCGTTCGTGCTCGTCGAACCCGACGGCTACCGCAGCACGGCGGCACTCGAGCGGTGGGTCGCGCGCGGCCTCCGCTTCGTGGCTACCCTCCCGTAGGCGTGCGCGCGCGGGTGGCGCGCATCACGGGCGGGATCCGGATGTGGCCGTGCCGGGGCACTTCTCTGTCGCACCCGCCATCGCTAGGTCTCGGCGAACGCCTCGCCGCGCACCCCATGCACCGCCGCGATCAGCGCCTCCACCGCCGCGTCCTCGGAAAGCTTGGTCACGTCCATCATCCGGTGGTAGGTCCGCGCGTCGTTGGGATCCTCGTCGTAGAGCCTCGCCAGGTAGGCGCGGCGAGCGGCCTCGGTGCGCTCGATGCGGCGCCGAGCGGCCGCACGGTCGATCCCCTCGGCCGCCATGACCGCCTCCACCCGCTTATCGAACGGCCCGGTGAGGCGCACGCGCACCGCGCCGGGCCAGTCGCGCAGCGCCACCGCCGCCCCGTGCCCGACGATCACCCCGCCGGTGCTCCGGGCCACCGCAGAGAGGGCACGGTGGACACGCTCGACGTAGTCGTGCGCCTGGATTGCGGCCTGGTTCCCGACCACGCCCTGGATGCCGAAGAGGGTCGAGCTGGCGCTCAACTCGGCCAGCAGGTGCAGGAAGGGGCCGCCCTGGTGCTCACCGAAGCCGCCCTCCAGCTCCTCGATGACGCGGCCCTCGAGCTCGAGCGGTATGGCGCGGTCGATGAAGGGCACTCCAAGGCGCTCGGCCAGCGTCCTGCCGATGGCGCTCTCCCCCGATCCCGGGGCCGCCGAGATGGCCACGAGCGGCCGGGCGGTGGAACCGGCCGGGCCCGCGCCCCGTTCAGCGATACCCGCCGCACCCGAGCCCTCCGGGCCGGCCACCCGCAACGCGGGGCCGGCGAGATGGGCTTCGCTCGCGGGCACGTCCTCGTGCACGTAACGCTTGCCCCGGAACCAGGAGGCGAACGCGGCGACGACCATCATGATCATCGCGAAGGTGAAGGTCACGTGCATGCCGTCCATGAACGGCACCGAGATGAGGTGCGGGAAGAACACCTTGCCGGTGAGGTAGGCCGCCTTGTCGGCCGGTAGGTTGGGCAGCACCGGACCCAGCAGCGACTGCATGGGGTTGTAGCCCAGGAAGGCGGCGAACAGGCTGCCGACCGGCGGCAGGTCGGCGACGCGCCGCGCCACCTGCGCCGGCACGTCCTGAGCGGTGAGGCCCTGGAACATCGTGCTGGGGAGCGTCGAGGCCAGGCCGGCGACCATCAGCGAGAAGAACAACCCGATCGACAGGTTCATGCCGGCGTTCTGGAAAGTGGCGCGCATGCCCGACGCCACCCCGCGCTCGTCGGCGGGAACGGCGTTCATGATGCCGGCGGTGTTGGGCGCGGAGAACAGCCCCATGGCGAGACCGTTGGCCAGCAGGAGCAACGCGAACCACAGGTAGTGGAAGTCCGCCGGCAGCAGCAGCATCAGCCCGAACGTGATCGCGGCGGCCGCCATGCCGCCGGTGGCGAAGGGTCGGGCCCCGAAGCGATCGGAGAGCCACCCCGAGACCGGCCCGGCGATCAGGAAGCCGATCGTCATGGGCAACATGTAGATGGCGGCCCACAACGGTGTGGACTCGTAGGTGTAGCCGTGCAGTGGCAGCCAGATGCCCTGCAGCCAGATGATCAGCATGAACATCAGGCCGCCGCGGCCGATGGCCGCCAGCAGGCCGGCGAAGTTGCCGAAGGAGAAGGCACGGATACGGAACAGCCCGAGGCGGAACATGGGGTCGGCCACGCGCGTCTCGATGAGCATGAAGAGCCCCAGAACGAGGATGCCGCCGACGATCGAACCGATCACGAAGGGGTTGGTCCAGCCGGTGGGGTGACCCCCGTAGGGCTGGATGCCGTAGGTGATGCCCACCAGGATCGCGATGAGCCCCAGCCCGAACGTGACGTTCCCCCACCAGTCGATCTTCGCGCGCTTGGACACGCCGATCTCGCGGAGCCGGAAGTACGCCCACACCGTGCCGGCGATCCCCACCGGGACGGACACCAGGAACACCAGGTGCCAGTCGAGGACGGACAGCAGGCCGCCGATCACCAGCCCGATGAACGATCCGGAGATGCCGGCCACCGTGTTGATGCCGAGCGCCATGCCGCGCTGGTCGGCGGGGAAGGCGTCGGTGAGGATGGCCGCGCTGTTCGCCATCAGGAGGGCGCCGCCGATCCCCTGCACCACGCGCAGCCCGATCAGGGTGAGGGCGGCCGACGGGCCGGTCCAGAACACCAGCGACAGCAGGATCGACCCGACGGTGAACACCAGGAACCCCAGGTTGTACATGCGCACGCGACCGTACATGTCCCCGACCCGCCCGAAGCTCACCACCAGGACGGCGGTCACCACCATGTAGCCCATCAACAGCCACAGCAGGTAGCTGACGTTCTGCGGCTGCAACGGGTTGATGTCGATGCCGCGGAAGATCGCCGGCATGGAGATCAGCACGATCGAGGAGTTGATCGTCGCCATCAGGATGCCGAGCGTGGTGTTGGACAGCGCGATCCACTTGTAGCGGTCGGGATGATCACCGCCCCCGCCGGACGTTCGTGTGGTGTTCGCCGTTCGGTTCATCATTGCCATGACCCGCTTCACCCCCGTGGCACCCCCGTGGCGTGGTGCGCCAGGGGGATGATAGTACCGGATGGAAGCGATACCGGGGTGCAAGCCAGGCTACGGGACGCGAACCCGCCGGGGGGAGCGTGACCGGCTGACGGCGGCTATCATCGAGGTGATGCGGCGTCGAGTTCCGCCGCCGCCTCCGGAGGTGCCCGATGGCTGCCGATCCCCTTCTCGACGCTTTCCGCCGGAATCTCGCCTTCCTGCTCGAGGAGGCCTTCGCATCGCCGGCGCGGCCCGGCGGCAACGCCTTCCTCGACCGGCAGACCGGCTGGGAGCCGACGCTGGCCTCGCTCTCCGCGGAGGCGGCGTCCCGGGCCGCGCAACCCGGCGGCACCACCATCGCCGGGCATGTCGAGCACGCGCGCTTCTACCTGGAGGTGCTGTTGCGCTTCGCCGACGGGCAACCGGAGCAGGTGGACTGGGAGACGAGCTGGACCGTTCACGAGGTCACCCCGGTGGCGTGGGACGCGCTCCGGGCGTCGTTCGCCGAGACTTCGGCGAGGGTGGTGCGGACCTTCGAGGACCGCGACAGCTGGGATGACCACGCCGTCGGGGCGGCCATGGCCGTCCTCGCTCACTCCGCGTACCACCTCGGGGCGATACGCCAACGGCTCGCCGGGGCACCGCAGGCCTGAAAGACCCGAGGCGCCTCGGCGACGGCATGGCGGCCGACCGTCGATCCGGCCCGCCGAGCGTCACGTCGTTCGGCGTTGTCGACTCCTGCTAGGGCGAGGCCGGCGCGTAGCTCGGCGCGCGGGTCGGATCCCAGAAGCCACAGGCGGCCGCGCGGGGCGGCGCCAGGGACGGCACGCTCGCCAGCGTCCACGCCTCTCCGCTGCTCCGGAAGTCCGGCCAGGCGGTCGTCGAAGGCCCCGCCGCGGGGTCGCCGCTGCGCACGAACGCCCCCCAGGCCGCCATCATGGCGTCGGACAGACGGCGCTCGGCCGGGGTGAAGGCCATCTTCCCGCCGGCGGTCCCGAACACGAAGGGCAACTCGGCACCGTGGCAGGAGCGCTGGCTGCACTGCCCGATGTCGGACCAGAGGTTGAACGACGACACGTGGTCGAAGCTGTAGAGGTAGCTGGGGGCACGCGCGGCACGCGCCACCGCGCGCGTCGGGCACACGAAGAGCCCGTCGCTGGCCGCGCGGATCACCTGCTGCGTGTTGTCGCCGAAGAGCGACGGCGGGTAGCGCCAGGCGAGCGCGGCGGTCTTCTCGGGTCCCACGATGAGCTTCGCCAGCGCGTCGTAGCCGAGCACGCCGATGGGCGCGTCGCCGGCGAAGAACACCGTGCCCTCGCTGCCGTTGGTGCCGAGCAGCAGCGGCTTGGTGACCCCGCCGTCAAGGGCGGCACGAAGCGGCTGGCGCACCACCAGACGCCCGTCCACCACCGGCGCCCAGGGGAGGAAGGCGGGGAGCCCCTGCTGGATCACGGCGGTCGTCTGCCCGCTGTGGTCCTGCGCTCGCAGGATCGTCTTCAGCGGCAGGCGCTGCAGACACGCCAGCGTGTCGCTGGCCAGCTTGCAGCCGACGTGGAGCAGGAACAGGTCGGCGCCGAGGCGCGCCTGCGCCTCCGTTCGGTAGGGCAGGCCCAAGGGGTCGCTCTCCAGGATCACGGCGCGGAACAACCCTGCGCTGCTCGGGATGGAGAGGAGCTGGAGCCCGGCCGACATGGCGCCGGCGCTCTCCCCGGCCAACGTGACGCGCGACGGGTCGCCCCCGAACGCAGCGATGGAACGCTGCACCCAGCGCAGCGCGAGCTGCTGGTCGAGCAGGCCCAGGTTGGGCGTCACGCCCGTGGCGCCCGCCAGGAAACCGAGCACCCCGATGCGGTAGTTGAGCGTGACGACCACGACGTCCTGGCTCTCCGCCAGCCGGGCGCCGTCGTAGAGCGCGGGCCCGCCCGGGTAGAGCCTCTGGCCGGAGGCGCCGTGGACGAAGGCGCCGCCGTGGAGGAAGACCAGGACCGGCAACGGCGGCGCCGAGGCCGGGACCGTCGAGGCCGGGACCGTCGGGCCCTGGGCCGCGGGCGCGGAGTCGCCGGAGGCCGGTTCGGCCCTAAGCGCGCGGAGCATCTCGTCGAACACGGCCCGCGCCGAACTGGCGCCGGGAGCGCTCACCTGGGCCGGCCCCCGCGCGTCCGCCGGCACCCACACGTTGACGGAGAGGCAGTCCTCACTGACCGCCAGGCCGTCGACCTGGTCGCCATTCTGCGGGCACACAGGGCCGAAGGCGGTGGCGGCGCGGACGCCCGACCACGCCGGCGCGGGCCGCGGCGGGAGGAAGCGATGCGCGCCGGAGGTGGAGGCTGCGTACGGGATGCCCAGGAAGGCGTCGACCGCGCGACCGTCGACCGTCTCCCGGACGCCGCAGAGCGCGCCGGCCGGCGTGTCGAGGGTCGGCCCGCGGCAGGAAGCCGGTGGGTTCTGCGCCGGTGGGTTCTGCGCCGGTGGGTTCTGCGCCGCTGCGACGGGCAGCAGGACCGCGGCCAGGAGCCAGGCGTACCGGAGCAAGAGGAAAGGACGTACCCGCACGATGCTCGCTCCCGTCCCGCGAGGTCGCGCCGCTCCGGCCCGGCCCCGCGTCAGGTCAGTGTAGGGAGCCGGTCGTGAACGCGTATGAGGGTGAGCCCACGGTCTTGGCCACGATTGCACCCACGATTGCGCACACCATCCCGGGCACGCTTCGACGCGCGGGCCGGCGGTCGGTCGAGCGGGTGGTCAGCCGACGGCGACCGCCTTAACCGCCTCGAGCGCCTTCGCCAGGCGCGCCCGAGCCTGCGACGGCAGCTCGTCCAGGGCGCCGCCTCCCATGCCCGCGGCCAGCGAGAACATCGCCTCCGGGTCGAGCATGCTGACGGTGACGCCGTCGCCGTCCTGGCGCAGCACCACGTTGCAGGGCAGCAGCAGCCCGATCTCCCGGTCGGCCTCCAGCGCCTGGTGCGCCAAAGCCGGGTTGCAGGCGCCGAGGATCTCGTAGCGCTCCATGTCGGCATCGAGCTTCTGCTTCAGGGTGGACTGCACGTCGATGGTGGTCAACACGCCGAACCCCTGCTCCTTGAGCGCGGCGACGACGCGTTCCTTCACCTCGTCGTAGCTGCCGGGGACGGTCGCGGTCATTGCGAATTGGGCCATGGGTCTCTCCTCCAACGGGTCGGGGGCGGCCGGAGCCGAACTCGGCCATACACCCCCTGGGGGTATAGGGGAGGGTAGCACCTGCGCCCGCCGACGGCGTGTCTCCTGGTTCGCATGCTCTTGAAACCAGACGTCGACGCAAGGTAACGATCCGTGCGCTCGGAATGTAGCCATGCGTCGCCACGTCGATGCTCGCGGGGAGGCCTCATGCATAGAGGCGAATGAATGAGTCCGTAGGGTGGCCCCTGACCAGACCTCGCAGACCCAAAGCCACCGCCCCACGGCTTCAACATGCCCGTACGTACGTCAGCTCATGGACTTCGCGGGCAATCCCCAGGAAGACCTGTGCCGACGCGATGTGGTTGGCAACGCCAAGAAATGGGGGCACCGTTCGGCGAGACGGGGTCCGTCTCCCTGAGTGGTCTCTCTGAAAGTCTGCCTTCGGCCGAACGGCGGCCCCGGCCGCTGGATAGGCGGCGCCGCGCTGGTGCTCGTACGCTGAGGAGTTCTCGTGAAGGAGTCCTCTGTGGCCAGTGGCTGCGATGATTAGCGTCTGTCGTTTCGTTCGATGGTGACGGAGCTGGCGCTGCTCGCAAGCTCGATGGCGTAGTACGGGCCGGATGGGTCGTAGTCGCTGCTCTGGAGCCAGAGGTTGTTGCCGACGTTGCTCGATGTCTGGCCATCGAAGTCGAGCTTCGATGCCCATCCCTTCAGGTGCACCTGGGCGGCGGCGCCGGGCGCGCGTCGGATGCGGATCGCCGAGGCGCCGCCGCTTATGCGCACGCGCACGACGGTCGTGCAGCCGGGGAGTTGCAGGTCGATCGAGCTCGCAGCGCCGTCGATCTCGAGCTCCGTGAGGGTCAGGTCGCGCAGGTCAGCTTCGATCATGGAGGCCGCTCCCTTGACGGAGATGCGCCAGGGGATGTGGGCATTGAGGGTGATGGCAGCGCTCTGTCTGCCCATGCCGAGGAGTTGGACGCGCCTGGCGTAGTGCATGGTGATGGTGCCGCGGGTGGCCTTCACAGTGGGCACGGGCCCGTCGAAATGCGCGGTGTAGAGGTCCTGCAGCGTGCGGTCGACCCGGAGGCGGAGCAGGGATGCGCCCCGAATGGTCAGGCTTCCGGCGCTGGCACCTGCGATGGGGGAGGACGTGTTCTCCTTGCCGGGGGAGGGCGTCTCGCGCAGCCGGATGATCTCGCCGTGGGACAGGGCGTTGCAGCGCTTGAGGAAGTCGAGGAGTGTGGCCGCTCGCGCTTCGTCGAGGTCGGCGGCGGCCTCCGCCCAGGCCTCGGTCATGGCGTGCAACGTGTGTTCGACCTCGTGCAGCCGCCGGCTGTCGGGGACGAGGGTGACGATGACGCGGCGAGCGTCGCGCGGGTCGGGGTCGCGCCGCACCAGGCCGGAGTCCTCGAGTCGCTTCAGCATGCCGGTCACGGCGCCGGTGGTGAGGCCGGTGAGGTCCGCGAGCTGGCCGGGCGTGGCGGGGCCGGTGGTGGCGAGCAGGTCCACGGCCTGCAGGTCGGCGGTGGGCATGTCGAGCCGCGCGGCTGCGGCGCGGAACAGGGAGGCGCCGAATCCATTGAAGCGGCGTAGCTCGCCCGCAAGCGCTTCCTTCATCGAGTGGGTCCCTTCACGAGGCATGATACCTCTTGACAAAGAAGTCACGCCAGCAGTTAACTTAGTGAATGAGAGAAAAGGTCGTTGAACCCCTTGGCGCAATAGTGGACCGGCAGCCACTTCGGAGAGGGTCGAGGAGCATGATCGAGGCGCGTGGGTTGCGGAAATCGTTCGGGAAGGTGGTCGTTCTCGACGGTGTCGATCTCACCGTCCCGGCGGGGACGGTGCTGGCGTTGCTGGGGTCGAACGGCGCCGGGAAGACCACGGTCGTGAGGATCCTCAGCACCTTGCTCAAGCCCGATGATGGTACGGCCAGTGTCGGCGGGTTCGATGTGTTGTCCCAACCGGCGGGCGTGCGGCAGTCGATCAGCCTGACGGGGCAGTTCGCAGCGGTGGACGAGATGCTCACCGGTCGGGAGAACCTGGTCATGATCGCGAAGCTGCGGGAGGTGAGGAACGCGGGCCTGGTCGCGGACGACCTGCTCGGGCGCTTCGGTCTTGCCGACGCCGCGGGGCGCAGGGTGTCCACATACTCCGGTGGCATGCGTCGCCGACTGGACATCGCCATGAGCCTCATCGGCGATCCACCGATCATCTTCCTCGACGAGCCGACCACGGGCCTGGATCCGGAAGCCCGCCTCGAGGTCTGGCAGGAGGTGCGGGCGCTCGCGTCCGCCGGCACGACGGTCTTGCTCACCACCCAGTACCTGGAGGAGGCCGAGAAGCTGGCCGACCGGATAGCGATCCTCCATGGGGGCACCATCATCGTGTCCGGCACGCTGGCGGAGCTGAGGAAGCTCTTGCCGCCGGCGAAGGTGGAGTACGTGGAGCGGCAGCCGACGTTGGAGGAGATCTTCCTCGCGATCGTGGGGAGCGACGAAGGTTCGAAGAGGGACCAGGAGGGGGCGCGATGAGCGGGCGATTCTTCGGCAACACGGGTGTGATGGTCGGGCGGAGCATGCTTCACGTGACCCGCAGCCTGGACACCATCATCACGGTGACGATCATGCCGATCGCATTCATGTTGCTGTTCGTGTACGTATTCGGAGGCGCCATCCGTGCCGGCAGCGGGAACTACGTCGATTACCTGCTTCCCGGCATCCTGCTGATCGCCATCGCGAGCGGCATCTCGTACGCCGGTTACCGGTTGTTCATGGATCTACAGAGCGGCATCTTCGACAGGTTCCACTCCCTGCCCATCGTGCGGTCGTCGGTGCTGTGGGGGCATGTGTTGACCTCGCTGGCGTCCAACGCGATCTCGGTGGTGATCATCGTCCTGGTGGCCCTGGTCATGGGCTTCCGGCCGTCGGCGGGGGTGTTGGCCTGGCTCGCCGTCGCCGGCATCCTGGCGCTGTTCACGCTGGTGTTGACGTGGGTGGCGGTGATCGCCGGTCTGCTGGCGTCGTCGCCGGATGGGGCGGCTGCGTTCTCGTATCCGATCGTATTCCTGCCGTTCGTGAGCTCGGCCTTCGTTCCCACCTCGACGATGCCGGGGCCGGTGCGGGCCTTCGCGCAGCATCAGCCAGTCACGTCCATCGTCGACACCATCCGTGCGCTCCTGGAGAAGCAGCCGGTCGGAAGCGACATCTGGATCGCCCTCGCCTGGTGCGTGGCCAGCCTCATCGTGGCCTATGGCTTCGCGATGGCCGTCTATCGGCGCAAGATCGCCTGAGCGTTGGTGGCCGGCCGCCCAAGCGGTTGGGGGCGGCCCGCCATTGAATCGCACTGGGTCTCGTAGAGGCGCTCGCCCCTGGTGAAGCCGGACAGGCAGGCCGAAGCATCGTGTTGGTTGGACCGTAGACAACACTACGGTCTGAGGCGTACCCTTCCGTCGTGACGACGAGGCTCCACGATCGCCGGCCGGACAGCGGCCGATCGCACGAGGACGGCGGTCCCGGACCGACACGCGGCCCCGGCTCGGCCGAAGACGGTCTCGGGTTCCTTCTCGGGAGCACCCACCGCGCGCTGCGCTCGGCCTGGGAGGAGCAGCTCGCCGATCTGGGGCTGAGCGCTCCCCAGGCGCTGGTGCTGCGGCTGGTAGCGGAGGACTCGGGGCTTGGGCTCCGCGAGCTCGCACGTCGGATGCGCACCGACGCCATGAACGCTAAACGCCTGGTCGACAACCTCGAGAGCGGGGGCCATCTCCGGTCCGTGGAGGACCCCGCCCACCGCCAGCGGCGCCGGCTGCGCGTCACCGACGAGGGCCGGCAGGTCGCCTCGCAGGTCGCCCGCCGCGCCCGCGCCTGGGAGGAGCGCCTGGCAGAGCACCTCGACGAGCGCCTCGACAAGCGTCTGGCCGCGCGCCTGGACGAACACGAGCACCACGCCGGTGGTGCGTTGGCGCACCTGCATTCCCTACTGGGCGAGCTGCGAAGCGCGCTTTCGGACGGTTCCGACCCGAGCGCGGTCACCACGGACGAGATCGACGCGACCCTACCCGGCGCCCACGGACCCGAGGACCCTACCGCGCCCGACACGAAGGAGGAGCCAAGATGACCCAGCCCAGCGGTGAACCCGCGGGGGAACCCATGCCACGACCTCCGGGTGAGCGTGCGGCCGAGCCCACGGAGCAGCGGCCCGGCCCCACGACCGTGGCAGCAGTCGATCTCGGGGCGGGGGCGGTCCGTCCGGCGGCCCCCACCGAGCCATGAGGGGGCACGTCGACGCCGGTCCGCCCCGCCTGCTGGAGACCGCCCCCGCCCCCGCCGGAACGGCGCCCGGCCCCACGGAGACGGCGCGCCCCGACGCCGGCAGGCTGCTCGGCCTGAGCTGGGTCCACTTCCTCAACGACGGCGCCGCCAACTTCCTGCCGGGCGTCCTCCCCGCAGTCCTGCTGTCCCTCGACCAGCCGGTGCGGATGGCGGGCGCCCTGATGGCGGCGCTGTCGATCGGCCAGACGACGCAGCCGTTGATGGGATGGATCGCCGATCGCGTGGGCGGCCGGAGCCTCATCGTGATCGGCCTGCTGGCGAGCTCGCTGGGCGGCGCGATGATCGGCCGAGCCGGCTCGATGGGCTCACTGATGGCCTTCCTGGTGCTGATCGGGCTGGGCAGCGCCATGTTCCACCCCCAGGCGATGGCCGCCGTGCGCGCGGTCGCTCCCGTCCGGCAGGGCCTGCTGACGTCGGCCTTCCTGGTGGGGGGCGAGCTGGGGCGCGGCATCTGGCCGACCGTTGCGAGCCTGATCGGGACGTCGTTCGGCCTGCGCAGCCTGTGGATCGTGGCCCTCCCCGCGCTCGTCTCGGTGCCGTTCCTGTGGCGCTGGGCCCCCCGCCTGCCGGCGCGCCGCCGTACCGCGGGCGCGCTCGGCTGGCGCCGACAGGCGCGGCCGCTGGCGGCCCTGATCGGCTACCGCGGCCTACGGGCGCTGGTGACGGCCGGGCTGGTGACGTTCATCCCCCTGCTGTGGCACGCCCGCGGCGGATCGCTCGTCGGAGGCGCCTCGATCGTGACGACCATGCTGGTGCTCGGCGTCATCGGCAACCTGGCCGGCGGGCAACTCACCGACACGCTCGGCCGACGACCGATCCTGATCCTGTCGGCCGTCGCGATGTCGGTCTTCATCGTGCCGATCGCCCTGGCGCACGGCGTGTGGATCTGGGTGTTCGCCGCCCTCGTCGGCATCTCGATGTTCCTGAGCGCGTCGGCCACGGTCCTCATCGGCCAGGATATGTTCCCAGGCAGCAAGTCCATGGGCTCGGGGATCGCCATGGGGCTCGCGAACGGAGTGGGAGCGATCCTGGTGCTGGTGCTCGGCCTATGGGTCGACCCGAGTTCCCTGGTGCTCGTCTTCTGGGTGCTGGCCGCGATCGGCCTTCTGTCAACGGCCTTCGTCCTGGCGTTCCCGCCCACCCTGATGGCGCGGAGTGGCGACCGCTGACCGGGCAACGGCACCGACGCCCTACCCTGGAACAGCCCGGCTCCTGATGAGAGTCGAGGGCACCCCCGCCGTAGAGTGGGGCATGGAGCAAGAGCGGCGCGTCCCCGAAGGTTCGGCGCGACTGGCCGACGAACGGTTCCGTTGGATCTTCACGCGCATGCAGCGGGCCGCACTCCCGATCCACCTCGCACTGGCCGCCCTCTTCATCGGGCTGGGCCTGACGGTGATGGTGTGGGTCAACTTCGGCAGCATGGCGCTGCACGGGACCGTGTGGGCATTGCTCCGGAACGGCCACGAGCGCGGGGCGTTCCTCCTGGCCGTGACGAACCTCGTCCTGTTGTTCGTCACCGCCACCCTGCTCCTGGGCTGGACGAGCGGCTTCCACTACTACCTGCTCGTCCTGCCGATGCTGTTCGTGCTCCACCCCAGCTGGTCACGGCGAACCAAGGCCGTGGCGTGCACGTCGACCGTCGGCGCCTACGGCCTGCTGGCCCTCCACGCCTACCTCACCGGCACCCTGGCCGCGCCGGTGGCGCCCGGCGTGGACGTGCTCGGCGTGTTCAACGCCGTCAGCTTCGCCGCCACCATGGCGGTTCTGGCCGTCATCGTGGGCAGGGCCACCGGCGACGCCGAGGCCGGCCTGCGCCGCGCTACCTTCACCCTGGAGGAGCTCTCCAACCGTGACCCCCTCACCGGCCTGTTCAACCGGCGCGCCATCGAGACCCTGCTGCAGGCAGCGCAGGTTCGCATGCAACACCTCGGCGAGCGCTACGCCGTCGTCATGGTCGACCTCGACCGCTTCAAGCGTATCAACGATTCCTACGGGCACGCCTGCGGCGACGCCGTCCTGGAAGCCGTAGCCGGCGTGCTCGAAGGAGCCGTGCGCGACACCGACCACGTCAGCCGCTGGGGTGGCGAGGAGTTCCTGGTCCTGTTCCCCAACAGCACGCGGGCCGGAGCGCACTACGCCGCTCTCAAGATGCTGGAAGCGGTCCGCGAGTGTCACATCGACTGCGCGACCGGGAACTGGATCGGCGTCACCGGCACCTTCGGCGTTGCCGCCAGCGCTCCGTCCCGCAGTGCGGCAGCCGTCGTTCGGGCCGCCGACGAGGCGCTCTACGCCGGCAAGCGCTCGGGCAGGAACTGCGTCGTGAGCGAACCTCACGACGATGCCAAGGTGAGCATCGAGGCCGCGGCCCCAGCTGGCCCCAGCTAGCCTGACGCGGATCGTCGCTAGACCGCCAGCAGCGTCGCGGCCAGCGCAGTGACGGTCAACACCACCGTGTACGGCAGCGCCATCCACACCATGCGCCCGTAGCCCAGCCGGATCAGCGGCGCCAGGCCCGAGGTCAGCAGGAACAGGAAGGCGACCTGACCGTTGGGGGTGGCGACGCTCGGGATGTTCGTGGCCGTGTTGATCGCGACCGCCAGGTTGTTGAACTGCCCCGTCGAGATGAGTCCCCCGTCGAGCGCGGATTTGACGCCCGTCACGTAGACCGTGGCCACGAAGACGTTGTCGCTGATCGCCGAGAGCACGCCGCTGAGCGCGAACATGGCCCCGATCTGGGCGCGGCCGCTCATGGCCATCACGGTGTCGAGCAGCGGCTGGAACAGGTGCTGCTCCTGGATCACGGCCACCACCGCGAAGAACACGACCAGCAGCGCCGTGAATGGCAACGCCTCGTGGAAGGCGTGACCGAGGCGGCCCTCGTCGGTGACGCCGTTGAAGGCCGTGGCGAGGATGATCACTGCCAGCCCGATCAGACCCACTTCGGCGACGTGGAACGCCAACGCGACGATCAGGAACACCGCCACCAGCCCCTGCACGATGATCCGCAGCGTGCCCGAGGCGTCACGGCGCGTCACCTCGCGCAGCTCGAAGGCCTCCATGATCTCGCGGACCGACGCCGGCAGCTCCTCCCCGTAGCCGAACCACTTCAGCCGCTCGAGCAGCACGCAGGTGAGCAGGCCTACCGCCAGCACGGGCATCGAGATGGGCGCCAGCCGCGTGAAGAACTCCCCGAAGTTCCACCCGGCCACGTTCGCGATCAGAAGGTTCTGCGGTTCGCCTACCAGCGTCGTCACCCCGCCCAGCGCCGTGCCGACCGCTGCGTGCATCATCAGGCTGCGCAGGAACGCGCGGAAGCGCCCCAGGTCACCGTGTCGGAACTCATGGACGAGCGTGTCGTCGTGGTGGTCGTGCTCATCGTCGAAGCCCTTGCCCGAGGCCACCTTGTGGTAGACGCCGTAGAACGCGATCGCCACCGAGATGATCACGGCCGTCACCGTCAACGCATCGAGGAACGCCGACAGGGAGGCGGCGGCGAACGCGAACCCGAGGGACAGCAACACCTTGGAGCGCACGCCGACCAACAGCTTGGTGAACACATAGAGCAGCACGTCGCGAAGGAAGTAGATGCCGGCCACCATGAAGATCAACAGCAGGAGGACCGGAAGATCGGCGACGATCTCCCGATAGACGGCCTCGGCGCTCGTCATCCCGATCGCCACCGCTTCGAGAGCGAGGAGCCCGCCGGCCTGGAGCGGGTAGCACCGCAGCGCCATGACGAGCGTGAAGATGAACT
>CAWFFU010000013.1:0-8949 GCA_963815215.1 uncultured Trueperaceae bacterium | reverse complement strand
CTGATCGCCGGCAGGAACGGGAAGACGATGCGCACCAGCTGGGCCGTGAGCGCGACGTTCACGTTGGCGGGGTCGGCGATGAGCAGCCGCGCCAGCAGAGGCGCGGTCACGTAGGCGACCAACATCAACAGGCCGTTGACCAGCGTGAGCATGCCCAGCAACGCACCCGACAGGCGCCGCTGCTCGGCGGGCTCGAGGGTGGCGTAGACAGGGATGAAGGAGTTGGTCAGGGCGCCTTCGGCGAGGAGCTCCCGGAACAGGTTGGGCACCTTGAAGGCGGTGATGAAGGCGTCGCTGATCTCCTTGCTGAACAGCGCATTGAGCAGCGAGTTGCGCACCAGCCCGGTGATGCGGCTGGCGAGCGTGCCGCCCATCATGGTCAGCGCGCCGGAGGCCGACGAGCGCCGCTCGCGGACGATGCGGCCGGTCTCGTCGCGGCCGGTCTCGTCGCGGCCGGTCTCGTCGCGATCGTTGCCGTCGCGATCATCGTCGTCAGGAGCGCGCTCGCCCACGTCGGACATTGTCGCACGGGCGGACGTACCGTCTGGCTTCCGTCGCGGGGGTAGGGGAACAGGGGGGTGTGCGCCGGGCCCTGGGGTCGAAGGTACAACCTGGCGATACGAGCTTCGCATCGCGGAGCGATCGATTCCGGCCACATCACGTGCTGGACGGACTTCGATGCCGGCAGCGGCGCGCCCCAGCGGCGCTGGCGAAAGCCACACTGCCCCAGGCGCCGGTGCAGCGCCGGGCACGAGCCGTCTGCCGGGACGACCACGGCAGCTGCCGTTCAACCGGACTTGACGTTCGAAAGAGGGGTTGGCGGACCCCCCCATGACCCCCGCGCCGGCCGTACCGCCGCGACCGAGCGCTCAGTCCTGCAGCTGCTCGAACGCCTCCTTGGGGAAGACCTCCACGGCGGGCTGCACCTGGGGATCGGGCGCGGGTCCGGTGTCGGACCAGCCCTCGGACTCCAGCGTCTGCAGCGGACGCACCGTCATGTCGTGCGTGCAGCGGATCTGGCAGGACAGCCGGACCTGGCCGAGCAGTCCCTTCTCGATGAGCTTGTCGTGCTCGGCTCGGGTCATGACGCCGGGCTCGCCGGCGGCGAACTCCACCCGGCAGGTGGTGCAGCGCGCGTTGCCACCGCAGCGGTGACCGATGTGCACGCCGGCCCGCTCGATGGCCAGCACCAGGCGCTCGCCTTCGTCGATGTCGATGGTGGTGTCGTGAACGGTGAGCTTCGGCATCGCTCCTCCTCGCGCCGGAAGCACCGCCTCCGGCCGACCCAAGCTACCGCGGCAGCGGCGCGCGCGTCACGCGACGCGCAACCGACCGGCCACCTCGCGGCCCACCGCGCGCGCATCGCGCACGCAATCGTTGAGGCCGATGCCGCGGTAGGCGTTACCGGTGAGCGCCAGGCCCGGCACCGCGTGGACGGCCTCGACGGCCTCCTCGACGCGCTCGCGGTGACCCAGCGTGTACTGCGGGATGCCGCGCCGCCACCCCACCACGTGCGCCATCGCGGGCTCGGCGGCGATGCCGAGGCTGGTGCGGAGGTCGGCGCGCACCGCGTCGATCGCCGCGTCCTCGTCGAGATCGAGGAAGGCGGGGTCGCGCATGCCGCCCGCCAGCGAGCGCAGCAGCACCATGCCCTCGGGCGCCTGCGGCGGGAACAGCGTCGACGTCCACAACGAACCCAGCACGCGCAAGCCCTGCTCGGGGGGCACCAGGAAACCGAACCCGTCGAGCGGGTGGGACACCGCGCTCCGCGGGAAGCCCAGCGCCACCACGCGGATGCCGGCGTAGGGAACGGCCTGCAGCGGCGCCACCGCATCCGGCGCCACATCCCGCAGCAGCTCGGCCGCCACGTAGGCGGGGGCCGCCACGATGACGGCGTCCGCCTCGACCACGTCGGGCACCGGGCCGGCCGGTGCCGCGGGGTCCGCCGCCGGTTCCGTCGACGTCCTCACCCGCAGCCCGCGGGCGCCGCCGCGATCGATGCCGTCGACGCTCACGCCCACGTGCACCGCGCCCTGCAGCGCCTCGGCCAGCGCCTGCGTGAGCCTGCCGGCGCCGCCGCGACGGAAGCTGGTCAGGCGCCCGCCCGGCCCGGACGGGCCTCCCGCGACGCGTCCGCTGCTCTCGCCGCGCGCCGTCGCCGCGCGCCGCGCACGCTGCTGCGCCAGCATGCCGCGCACCAGGCCGCCGTGCTCGGTCTCGAGCCGGTGCATGCGCGGGAACAACGCCGGCAGGCTCGACTGGCGCGCATCCCCCGCCGACACCCCGGCCACCATCGGCGCCACCATGACGTCGGCGAACTCTCGACCCAGACGGCGCGCGGCGAAGCCGTGCACACTCTCCTCGCGCCGCGGATCGGCGGCGGGCAGGAACGGCTCGAGCGCCATGCGCGCCTTGCCCCGCAGCGACAACAGGGGCGAGCGCAGCAGCGCGCCGGCGCCCGTCGGCACCGGCACCAGCCGCCCCCGGAAGTACAGGAAGCGCTTCTGCGCAGCCTCGGAGGCCGGCAGCAACTCGTCTTGCAACCCCAGCTCCAGGCTGAGGTTGTAGGCGTCGGGCACGTTGGTGAGGAAGCCGTTGGGCCCGCGATCGACCAGGAATCCGTCGACGGCGTCACTGGTGGCGGTGCCTCCTACGCGCGCCGCGCGCTCGAGCACCATCACCTCGGCGTCCTCGCGCTCCTGGAGCACCTGGAAGGCGGCGGTCAAGCCCGAGATGCCGCCCCCCACGACCACGACGCGCGGTCTCTCAGCGGGCGGCCGTCGGGTCGTCACGTCAAACGGTCCGCGAGAACGGCGACGGGGCACCGGCCTTGCGCACCAGGTAGCGGTCGAACACCATCGCCACGTTGCGCGGTAACAGCCGCCCCAGCTCCCCCGCCTCGATGCGGTCGGGACCGATGCGGACCAGCCCCTCGTCGGCCAGCGGAGCGAGCGCCTCCAACTCGCGCTCGAAGTAGCGGTCGAACTGGATGCCGAAACGCGCCTCCAACTCCCGCTTGTCGACCCGGAAGTGGCACATCCAGTCGCGGATGAGGTGCTGCCGCAGGCGATCGTCCTGGTCGAGCCCGAAGCCGCGCGCGACCGGCAGGCGGCCGGCATCGACGACGTCCTCGTAGCGGCTCAGCTTCTTCTCGTTCTGCACGTAGGCACCGCCTACCTCGCCGATGGCCGACACGCCGAAGCCCACCATGTCCGGCGAGCGCGCCGTGGTGTAGCCCATGAAGTTGCGCCACAGGCGCCCGTCCTGCTGCGCACGCACCAGCTCGTCGCTCGGCAGCGCGAAGTGGTCCATGCCGACGTCGACGTAGCCGGCGCCCAGCAGGGTCTCCCGCACCAGCTCGAGCAGGGCCAGCTTGGCCTCGCCGCGCGGGATCGGCTCCTCGGGCAGCTGGCGCTGGTGGGCGAACGTCTTGGGCAGGAAGGCGAAGGAGTACACGGCCAGGCGATCGGGGCGCAGCTCGAGCACCTGCTCCAGCGTCCGCGCCACGCTGTCGGGCGTCTGATACGGCAACCCGTAGATGAGGTCGAGGTTGGTCGACCCGAAGCCCAGACGCCGGGCGGCGCTCATCAGCTCCGCGGTGCGCTCTACGCTCTGGACCCGGCCGATGCTGCGTTGCACCTCCGGATCGAGGTCCTGCACGCCGAGCGACAGCCGGTTGAAGCCGAGCGAGCCGAGCCGCTCCAGGTGCTCGACAGTGGTGACGCGCGGGTCGACCTCGAGCGCCACCTCGGCGCCCGGCAGCATCCGGAAGTGGCGCCGGTAGTGCTGCATCAGCGCCTCGAGGGCGTCGGGGTCGTAGTAGGTCGGCGTGCCGCCGCCGAGGTGGAACTGCGCCACGTCGCGGCGCTCGCCGAGCAGCGGCGCCACCGTGTCGATCTCCCGGTAGAGGCGCTCCAGGTAGGCATCGGCCACGGCGAGGTGCGGCGTGATCACGACGTTGCAGGCGCAGTAGAGGCAGCGCTCGGCGCAGAAGGGCAGGTGGGTGTAGAGCGCCAGCGGCAGCTCCGGCGTGCGCGCGGCGCGCGACAGCGCAGCGCGGTAGTCGTCCTCGCCGAACGCGTCGCTGAACTCGACCGCCGTGGGGTAGGAGGTGTAGCGCGGGCCCGGACGATCGAGCCGCCGGACGCGGTCGCGCAGTTCGGCACGCTCGTGCGCCGCGCCGCGATCATCACCGTGCCAGCGGGTGTCGGGCGTGGGGTTCGGAGTCGTCACGGGCCCAGTCTAGGTGCGTGTCGACGGCAGGGTGGGGACAATTGTCCCATCGGTTGGCGGAGCCGGGAGGGGGCTGTGCCGGGGCCATGCCGGGGCCCGGCACGGGCACGAGCCCAGGTCCACTCGGCCGCTGCCAAGGAGGTGGCCCGCGGTCGGCGCTATGCACGGCATGCTGGCAGCGAGCGGGGGCGCGCTTCGCTCGGGAGGTCCATGGCGCCCCCGCCCTCCCCTGTCACACCCGCCGCTGCCGCGGCACCGGATAGGTCATGCCCGACCACGACGCCCTCCTCCACACCGCGCACCTGCAATGGGGCTACGTCACGACCGCTCAAGCGAAGGCCAACGGCTTCAGCCGGCAGCTGTGCAGCCACTACTGCCGCAAGGGCGCGTGGCTGCACATCGCCAGATCGCTCTACCGCATCCATGCTGTCCCCGAACGGCCCGACGAGGACCTCGCGCGGCTGAGCCTGCTCGCGCGCGACAAGCGCGGCCGCCCCTCGGGCGTGCTCTCGCACCACACCGCGCTCTACCTCCACGGCCTGCTCGACGAACGCCCGGACGCGGTCCACCTCAGCCTCGATCCGCTGTCGCAAGCGGTCGAGCCCGAGGGCGTGGTGGTCTTCCGCCGGCGGATCGACCTCCCCTGGAGGGAGGCGGGGGCGCCGGTCCACGCCGGCGTCGTCCAGAAGCCTCCGCCGTACCGCGACGTGCCCGCACGGCGGCGGCAGCCCTGGGCCGAGCCGTGGCAGGCCCGCGCGGACGCCACCGGCACGCCCGAGGTCGGGCGCCACCCCTCGCTGCCGGCCGAGGCCATCGAGGATCGCGGCTGCTTCCGGGTCACCACCCCCCTCCGCTCGGTCCTCGACGCCATGGCCTGGCGGCGCCACCATGACCTGTCCGATGTCGTCGAGCGCGGCCTGCGTCTGGGTCTGTTCGACATCGATGCCTGCCTGAGCGGGATCGAAGGCCTGTTGCGCGTGCCCGGCGAGCGGGCCATGTGGGAGCTGATGCGAGCCGTCCGCACGCGGGCGGACACGGTGATGCACGACCTGGAGCGGCTCCGCCTGCGCATCCTCTCGGTGCAGCACAGCGGCGTGACCGGCTTCGGGAGCTCGGGAGAAGCGTTCGACGGCGTGGACGAACGTGTCGGCGAGCACATCCTGCGCGTCCGCGACACGGTGGCCCGGGCGATGGAGGACCCGGCGGGCGGCGGGGAGGGGTAGGGGGGTCTTCCCGGGCCCTCTGTCGAAGGTAAAGGCCTGCTTGACGTTCGGAAGAGGGGGTCCGAACACCCCCTCCCCCTAACGCCGCCGAACGCCGCCCCAACGCCGCCCGAACGCCACGGTCAAGCTCGCGCCCATGATCCCTCGCGCGCCCCGGTAAGCTGGGTGCGACTTGAAGGAGGGCTCCATGAAGGAAAGCATCCTCCGAGCGGCCGCGATCGCAGCGCTGGCCCTCGCGCTCATCATCTCCGTCACCACCTGGATCGGGGTGTCCACCTCGTCGCAACGAGGGAGCGTCCTGATCGGATTCTTCGAGTTCGCGCTGATCCTGTTCCTGGGAGCGGTCGCGTGGGCGCTGTTCAACGCCTTCGCCGACATCGTGTCGAGCCGCACCATGCTCGAGATGCTGACCGTGCGCCTCGTCAAGCTCGAGGAGACCGTCGCCGGCCTCGCGCCCGCGGCCGCACCCGACCCGGCCGCACCCGACCCGGCGGCGCAGGACGCCGCGACGCAGGACGCAGCAGCCAAGGACGCAGCAGCCAAGGACGCCGCGGCGCCCGACCCGGGAACGGAGGCGGCCTCTTGATCGACCACACCATCCAGGGGACCGCCGTTCCCGCCCTCGGCTTCGGCACCTTCCGGCTGCCCGGCGACGACTGTCGCGAGGGCGTCGAGCACGCGCTAGGCATCGGCTACCGTCACATCGACACGGCGCAGGGCTACCACAACGAGGAGTTCGTCGGCGAGGGCCTGCGACGCGCCGGCGTCCCGCGCGGAGACATCTTCCTGGTCTCCAAGGTCTCGCCCGACAATTTCGCCGGGGACGGTGCCGCCACCAGCACCCTCGAGAGCCTGCGCAAGCTCGGCACCGACTACGTCGACCTGATGTTGCTGCACTGGCCCAACCCCGAGGTACCGCTGGAGGAGCCGCTCACCGCCCTGGCACGGCTCCAGCGCGAGGGCGCGGTGCGCCACATCGGCGTCAGCAACTTCCCTCCCAGCCTGGTCGAGCGGGCGGGCGCCGTCACCGAGCTGTTCTGCAACCAGGTCGAGTACCATCCCTACCTGTCGCAGACCCGGCTCCTGGAGCAGGCGCAGCGGCACGACATGCTGCTCACCGCCTACTGCCCCATCGCGCGCGGCAAGGTCCTCGACGATCCGGTGTTGCGCGACATCGGCGCCAGGCACGGCAAGACGCCGGCACAGGTGACGCTGCGCTGGCTGGCGCAGCAGGAGCGCGTCGCCGCCATCCCCAAGTCGGCGCACGCCCAGCGGCGCATGGACAACTTCGACATCGTCGATTTCGAGCTCAGCGACGACGAGATGAAGGCGGTGTTCGCGCTCGATCGGGAACAACGGCTGGTCGATCCCTCCGGCGGCCCCGACTGGGAGCGCTGAGCAGCGACCCCACAGCCGACCCCGCAGCCGACCCCGCTGCGACCCCGTAACGCCGCTCGTGGCGCGCCGCAGCGCACCCCCCGGGGCGGCCTACGCCCCCGGCAGCACCCACAGCGCCAGCCACAGCACGCCCATCCCGACGGCCAGCGTGAAGGGCACGCTGCGGGTGCGGTAGGCGACCAGCGCCGCCGCCACCCCGGCGACGAGCTGCGCCGTCTCCAGCGCCCCCCAGCGCGTGCCCAGGTCGACGAACACCGGAAGCACCAGCGCGGCCAGCACCGCCGGCGGCACGAAGTCGAGCGCCCGCTTCAGCGCCGGCGGCAGCGACAGGCGGTCGCCCAGGAAGAGGAATGAGGCGCGGAAGAGATAAGCGGCCAGCGCCATCCCCAGCACCACGACCCAGAAGGCGGCGGGGTTCACCGGCTCGCCTCCCCGGGGGCGAGCCGCCGCTCACGGCCGTCGCTCATCGTGCCGACGGCGATCCCGGCGAGCGATCCCAGCAGCATCCCGAGATTGAGCGGCAAGCCCGCCAGCAAGACGGCGAGGACACCGCCCACCGACGCGGCCAGGACGGCCGGACGGCCGCGCAGCGCACCGGCCAGCAGCGACAGGAACACCAGCGGTACCGCGAAGTCGAGATGCCAGCCGGCCGGTACCACCGTGCCGAGCAGCGCCCCGGCCACGGCCGAGGACGTCCACACGAACCACATCGGCATCCAGGACGCCAGCAGGTAGCCCAGCACGCTGGAGGGCGGCGCGGCCGACTCGAAGCGGTGCACGGCCAGCACGTACCCCTGGTCGGTGGTGAAGAAGGCGATGAAGAACCGCCACAGGCGCGGCACGCCGCCCAGGTAGCGCGCCAGCGAGGCGCTGTACATGGTGAAGCGCAGGTTGATCATGGTCGTCGTCGCCAGGATGACGAGCACGGGCGCGCCCACCTTGATGAGCTGGTAGGCCGCGAGCTGCGAGGCTCCCGCGAACACCAGGTACGGCATCGCGATGGCCTGCAGCTTGTCGAGGCCCGCCTGCACCGCCGCCAGCCCCGTGATGGCCCCGAACGGGATGACCGCGAGGGCCATCGGCACGCCGTCGCGTAGGCCCAGGGAGACGGAGCGGCGATCGACGGTCATGCGCACGAGTGTACCGGGCGGCGGGCGGCGGCGGGTCCCCGGGCGGCGCCCCCGGGCATCGGCACGGCCGCTCCCCGCTCCCCCGCGTCATGATGGAGGCGGGAGGCACGCGTATGCGCATCACCGTCACCGGCGGCGCCGGCTTCATCGGATCCCACCTCGTCGACCGCCTTCTCGAGGGCGGGCACCAGGTAGTGGTCCTGGACGACTTCTCCACCGGTCACCGCAGCAACCTGCCAGGCCGACCACCCGCGCCTTCGCATCGTCGAGGGCGATGCCGCCGACCCGCGCGCGGCCGCCGCCGCCACCGACGGCTGCAAGGCGGTCGTCCACCTCGCCGCGGTAGCGTCGGTCCAGGCCAGCATGGAGGACCCGGTGCACACGCACCGCTCCAACCTGATCGCAACCCTGATCATGCTAGAGGCGGCCTCGGCCGCCGGCGCCCGGCGCTTCCTCTACGCCAGCAGCGCCGCCGTGTACGGCGACGCCCACGACCTGCCGGTCGCGGAGGACGCCCCCACGCACCCGCTCTCCCCCTACGCCGCGGACAAGCTCGCCGGCGAGCACTACCTCGCCCACTACCACCGCACCGGGCAGGTCCAGGGGACGGCCTTCCGCTTCTTCAACGTCTACGGGCCGCGGCAGGACCCGTCGAGCCCCTACAGCGGCGTCATCAGCATCTTCCTGGAACGCGCGCGCCGCCGCGCGCCCGTCACCGTCTTCGGGGACGGCGGCCAGACGCGCGACTTCGTGTACGTGCAGGACGTCGTCGACCAGCTCGCCGCCGCCATCGGGACCCCCGCGGAGGAGGACGGCGAGCTGCCGGTCTACAACGTCGGGACCGGCCGCGAGGTCAGCCTGAACGAGCTGCTGGACACCCTGGGGACACTGCTGGGCCCCATCGAGGCCCGCCACGCGCCGGCGCGCGCCGGCGACATCCGCCACTCGCGGGCCGACGTCACGCG
>CAWFFU010000012.1:0-154492 GCA_963815215.1 uncultured Trueperaceae bacterium | reverse complement strand
CGCGTCAAACGTCGTCGTTTGTTCCTGCCATGCCGAAAGTCGACGGCGCGCCATGTGGCGCGCGCATAGCTACGCGATCGCGCTGGTGCTGGCCTTTTGCGGCACCGCCGCGGCTCAGACGGTCGCGTCGCTGACGACCGATCCCCATGACCCGCTCGCCGTGATCCTCACCGTGACGGCGTTGCCGTCCGACGCGGGCAAGGTGTTCGTCAACTGGGGCGACGGTCAGAGCCTGAGCGTGGCCTCGCCGCAGCGTGCCACGCACCGCTACACCCAGGCGGGCAGCTACACGGTCCGCCTGGTCGACGGCACGCACGCGGCGCTGCTCTACACAGCGACCGCGCACGTGCAGGCGCCCCCGCCGCCGCCCGGCCAGGCCACCGGGCCTCGCATCCGCAACCTCAAGGGGTACGTCTCCACCGACTACTTCGCCTCGTCGACGCAAGGCGGGGCGGTGAGCTACGGCTCCGGCCAGGGGGCCCTGCGAGGGCTGAGCGTCAGCGCCTCGCTGTCGCTGGACGTGCCCGACCGCCACGTGACCCTCACGGCCGGCAACGTGAACCTCCAGCACCAGAGCGTGCGCTTGCAGCTCAGCAACCGCAAGGCCGCCCTGTCGCTGGCCCTCGACGACGTTCCCGCCGACGGCACCGTGGGCGCCCGCACGACGCTCCTCGGCGCCCTGTCGGTGACCGATCCGGGACTGCCGAAGATCCTCGTCACCGGCGTCGCCGCCAGCGAGGCGGGAAGCGCCGGCTACCACATGAGCAGCGTGCAGCTCGGGCTGAGCGACAGCTACAAGGCGGTCGCGCCGGGCATTACGCAGCTCCACTGGCGCACCACGCTCCAGACCACCGGCTCGGCCGTGGCGTCCAACCTCGCCAACGGCCAGACCACACAGACTCTCAGCGCCGGGGTCGGGGCGACCTTCGCACCCTGGGGCCCCAACGCCCTGCGCCTCACGCCCCGGCTCGACGACCAGGTGCAGTGGACGCAGACCACGGGTGCGGCACAGACGTCGAGCCATCGCCACCGCCTGAGTCTCGACGTGCGGCCGGACAAGCAGGACGACGCCTCGCTGAGCTTGAGCCTGACCACGGCGACCGCGGCGGCACCCACCAACCAGGAGACGCTCCGCCTGTCGACCGAGCGCCTGGCGCCCGTGACGCTCCGCGGCACCGTCACCCGCTCCAACGACGGCAGCGCGGACAGCTACGCCTACAGCGCCGACGCCGACGTGCCCGTCGCCCACGGGCTCGACGTCACCGGCGGCTACCAGGGCGGCAGCGGGACGGACGGGACCTACAACGGCGCCACGGCCGGCCTCAAGATCATCGCCTCTCCCGGACCGTGGACCTTCGGCGCCACGGCCCGCGGAGGCTTCCAGCTCTACACCGACGGCAAGGTCACGCCCTCGGCCAACGGCAGCCTGTCCGCCCAGGTGGGCACGCCCGCCGCGCACGGCAGCGCCCAGGGATCGTTGCAGTACGACGGCACCAACCTCAACGCCAGCCTCGATCTGTCGGGAGGCTTCACGACCGGTGCCTTCACCTTCGACGGCAGCGCCGGCCTGCAGGCGAATCCGACACTGGCTGTCAAGACCGACCTCAAGGCCCGGCTACGCATGCTCGCGGCGCTTTCGCTGCAGACGCAGCTCGGCTATCGCACAGCCATCGCAAGCAACACCGGCTCGGTGGCCACGATCGGCCTCGGGCTGCGATACGACTTCGGAGGTAGCGACTGATGCGGCTCCTCACCCACCGACCCGTCCCCACCTTCGCTCGCCTCGCCTGGCTCGCTGCGCTGCTCCTGCTGCCGTCGCTCGCCCACGCCCAGACCACGACACTCAGCCTGACCCCGGGCGCCACCTACGCCGGCCTCAACGTCAAGGCCACCACGGATTGGAACGGCTACTACGACGTCGCGCCTATGCTGGACTGGGGCGACGGCAACACCGTCCCGCTCAACCAGTACGTGTATACGCAGACGGACACCCACGCCTACGCCAGCGCTGGCACCTACACCGTCAAGGTCGTGGAGGGCGGCGGCTTCAATACGTTGCTGGCGAGCCAAACGGTGACCGTCTACGCAGCGCCGACGGTGAGCGCCAACCCGTCGCTGGTGGCGCCCGGGGGCACCGTGACGGCGGCCCTGAGCGGAGTTCACGGGACACTCACCATCGACTGGGGCGACGGCAACACCACGGCCGGTGCCTCCAACGGCAACTACACGCACCGCTACACGAGCGTCGGCGGCTACCTCATCCGGCTGCAGGTCGGCGGTACGCCCATCCCCAACGCCACGGCGTCGGTAATCGTCAGCAACACGCCGCTCTCCATGCAGCTCTCCCCCAACCCGGCACAGGTCGGCTCGCCCGTCACCGCCGACCTGCAGGGGCTGTCCGGGAGCGGCAGCATCGATTGGGGCGACGGCACCACCGCCGCGGTGACGGGCAGCGGCAACTACCAGCACGCCTACCAGCGCCCCGGCAACTTCGTCGTGGCGCTCACCGTCAACGGCTCGTCCGCGCCCTCGGCGCAACAGCTGGTGACCGTCCAGAGCGGCGGCACGCTGAACCTCACCCCCGCACAGCCCACCGTGGGCGAGACCGTCACCGCCAAGACCAGCGGTCTTGTGGCGGGCTACGCCTACCGGCTCGAGTGGGGTGACGGCAAGGCCACCAGCGCGACCGCGGACAGCCAGGGGACGCTCTCCGAGACGCACGTCTACCAGGGGGTCCAGCTCGCCGCCACCGTCAAGCTGCTGCTCGCCCAGCAGGGCACCCCGACGATCATCGCCGTGGCGCCGTTGAACGTGACCCTTCCGCCACCCACCGAGTCCCTCAGCGCCAAGCAGACGGGAGTCGACACGGCCCACGGCGGCATGAAGATGACGGTCGACCTCAGCGGCCTGGTCCCGGGCGTGGACTACACGCTCCTCTTCACCGGGGACTACAACAGCACGTCCTTCGTCGCGACCTCCGGCACCGCTACCGTGACCGCCGACGTGTTCACGGCGGGGACCTTCAAGCTGCAGCTGTCCGCCGACGGCGGCGCCAGCCCGCAGCCCCGGGCCAGCACCACCTACACCGCCGCCTGGCCGCAGGGGAACGAGACGCTCACGCGCACCGACGCCTCCGGCAACCCCGACACGAGCCCCATCATCACTGGCGACGAACTCTACTTCCACGCCGCCGGGCTGATCGCCGGCGTGCAGTACCGGCTGGTGTTCGGGACCGACACCGCTAACGCCGTCGTGGTGACCCCGAAGAACGGCGCCGCGAACGTGTCGGAGTTCGCGCCCCGCACGCCGGGCCCCCTCACCGTCAGCCTGATGGCCTACTACCCCGGCACGCCGGGAAGCACGTCCCGCGCCAGCGTCCACCTCACCGTGTACGCCGCCAGCGGCGCCATCGCCTTCCCCGAGAAGACGACCGTGTTCGGCCAGCCGGCCGCGATCGATCTGTCCGAGCTGGTGCCGGGCGGCAGCTACAAGCTCGCCTTCGGGGACCACACTTCCACCACCTTCACCGCGCCGGCGTCCGGCGCGCTGACGCTTCACCACGCCTACACCTTCAAGTACACGGTGGCGACCCTGTACCTCGTCCACGGCGGCGCCACGCAGCAGGTCGCAACGCAGCAGCTGCCCGGAACAACGTTCGCCAACACCATCACGCCTTCGTTCCCCAGGTTCTTCCAGAACGGCCACCCCACCAACGACGTGACGCTCACCGTCGGCGGCCTGGCGAACGGCAACGGCATCTCCTACAGCCTCGACTTCGGCGACGGCAAGAGCGCGCCGCTCACCGTCGGCGTGGATGGCACCAGCACGGTGGACCACGTGTTCGCCCAGGGCTTCGGACGGCGCGTGTACCAGCTCAAGCTGATGCTGACCGTCGACGGGGGACAGGCCATCCGCACCGACGCCTTCGACCTCAACGGCACCATGACGCCGCCTACCGTGCTCGCTTTCCAGAACGGTTTCGTGCTCCACGTCACCAAGCTCACCGCTCCCTTCACGTACCCGAACGGGTTGAAGGACTTCTCGGGTGAGGCGACCCTTCCGAGCTGGGTCGTTGGCGGGCGCGAGCAGGGCCCGGTGCCCTTCACCTTCCAGCACATCAGCGCGGCCTTCAACTACACCAACGACGCCGTGACCAGCGGCCACGCCAACCTGGCGCCGTCCTCGCTCGACATCAAGATGCCGTTGCGGCTCGAGGGCCTGAAGATCACCGTCACCGGCTTCACGCTCGGCAGCTTCGGGACCTACGCCGATCCCGGCCTCACCGGCCACGGCACGCTCCCCTCCGGAACCGGCTTCCAGCTCGACGGCCACGTGATCAACCACGGTTTCGGCCCCACCGATGGCCTCATCCTGGGCTTCGGCGTGAACACCGACGGTGTGCCCATCGGGACCACCGGCTGGGCCTTCGGCGGCTTGATGAACAAGCAGCTCATGGGGGCCATCGACCTGTCGACCACCAACAACTACAACCTCCAGTCGGGCATCGCACCCGGCCTGCTCGCCACCCAGGAGGCCTACTCGGGCTGGGCGAGCGTCGGGCGCACGCCCTCCGTCGATCCAGCGAGCATGGGCTGGACGGGGATCGTCTACTTCTACACGTGGTTGCATCTGAGGTCCGGCAGCGGGCGCAACGTGACGACCAGCTACAGCATGACCGCGCCCGCCAAGGCGGAGATCGCCTGGACCAGCGCCGGCTACCAGACCGTCTACGACAGCCCCTGGGGCAGCGCCAACCACGGGCCCTTCAAATGGGGCGGCTGGTCGTTCACCATCGTCCAGAAGGCCCACTTCGCCTTCGTGGACTCGGCCATCGTCCACGAGCAGCCCGCGGTGGCGACCGTCCACATTCCGATGTTCGACGAGGACGTTCCGGTGACGATCACGCCGTTGAACCGCAACGACCGCTTCGGGCGCCCCGCGTATCGCATCGCCACCGCCGGACCGGTCGCCCACGACTTCGGGCATAGCGGCGTGCTGGCCGGCCAGGGGACGTTCGGGTTCGTGCCCGGTACGCAGGACGGGACGCTCGAGCTCACCTTCCCCAACGCCGTCTGGGCGCTCTCCTCGAAGTGGGCGTCCGACCCCACCAAGCTCGACACCACCGCGGCGGACAACGTCATGGGCTCGTTGCCGAGCGCTGCGGGGCTGGCGGACAAGGCCAAGACCGCCTATACCCACGCCAAGGACACCGCCGACACCATCATCAACCTGTACAAGCTCGAGCTACTGCTCAACGACCTGACCTTCACGGCCGACGGCAACGCGTCGCTCGGCGGCGCCACCTGGCAGACCCTGCTCGACGTTCCCGCCCTGGAGATCGGGAAGTTCCCCTACCTGGGGGCGGGCGCCGAGATCGGCATCGAGCACAAGGGAAGCGAGTACGGCATCGGCCTCAAGGGCAACCTGTCGATCGACGGCCGCGTCAAGGCCGACGTCGCTCCGTCCTGGTACTACGTCTCCTCCGGTCACGACCGCGGCTGGAAGTTCGAGGGCGTGACCCTCGGCTACGACGGCGGCGATGCCTCGCCCGTCAGCTTCGTGGTGACGGCGAGCGGCGCGGTCGACTTCAAGACCGACGACGTGCGCTTCAGCGGGGGCGGCAGCCTGACCGTCGAGGACAAGTTCAACGTCGGCGTGGCCGGTACCTTCGGCCAGCAGAGCGGCACGCCCTACTGGTTCGTCTACGCCTCCACCGACCTCGCCAAGGCGGGCACGCCCATCATCGTGAGGGTCGAGGGGGCTCCGGTGCTGGCGTTCTACCAGTTCGAAGGCGGCGTGGGCAGCCATCTCAAGCTCACGACCTTCGGTCAGGGCAACCAGGCGTGCCGCGCCGACGACGGCTACCTCCCCGACGGCAAGCTACCCAGCGTGCTGTCCAACGCCAGCGAGTGCGTCGACCCGACCGACCCCTTCAACTTCCTGGCGGGCACCGTGATCGGCTACATCGACCAGTCCACGGACAGCGCCACCTACGGCCTGCTGTGGCACCTCAAGGGCGACCTGGTGCTAAACGCCTCGAAGAACCTCACCATCGCCGGCCAGGGATGGACCATGAAGACCCTGGCCCAAGGCGTCGACGCCGGCGCTCCACCGAACCTCGCCGGCAACTTCACCATCAACGCCGACGCCATCACCGCGACCCTCTGCGCCGGACCGTCCGCCACCGGCATCCAGGGCTTCAGCTGCAGCGGGCTGAAACCGCTCGAGATCGACGCCGCGGGCCTCAAGATGGTGAGCGTGTCCGGCCTGGCCGAGCTCGTCGCCTCCTGGAAGGAGAGCCAGTACTACCTGGCGATCGGGACCTACAGCAACCCCATCAGCATCTACGTCATCCCCTCCCTCAAGGCCGGCTACCTGGTGGCCGGCAAGGTGCCACGCGCCGGCGTGGTCGATCCGAACATCCCGGTGGGCTCCAAGGGCATCTTCGTCAACGGCCAGTACGGCTTCGCCTGGAGCTACGACAAGCGCGGAAGCGCCGCCGTCTGCGACTACCATGTCTGGGCCAACGCCAGCTTCGGCTACGGCGGCGGGCTGAGCGTGTACCTCAAGCCCGACAACACGAGTCACATGCTCGGCACCATCGACGCCTGGGGTAACGCCAGCGCCGGCGGGAGCTGCGGCGACGCCCACCTGTCGGTCGACGCCTCGGTCCGTGCCGAGGGCCAGCTCACCGCACCCAGCCCGCTCCAGTTCTCCGGCACCGTGCGCCTGTCGGCGCACGTCTCGCACCTGTCGGACATCGACGTCACGACGCACGCGACCATCCCCCTCTGAGGTGATTGAGGTGACCATCCCCACCCTGCGAGCCACCACCCGACGCCTCACCAGCATGGCCGTCGCCTTGCTGGCGCTGGCCCCCCTCGCTGCGCCCGCCGCAGCCCAGACGGCGGCCGGCCAGCCCGCCAGCCCGCCACCCGTCCCGGTCGCCGCAGCGGCCACCGAGACCGGTGTGCTGCTGCGCTGGTTCGCGCCCGACCACATCCTGCCTAAGGCCGGCTTCGTCGTCATCCGCACCGGCGGGGGCACGACCAAGCGCATCGCCGTCGCGTCGCCCATGCCCGAGAAACAGGCTGTCGCCGACGGCTACGCCAGCCAGGACGAATACGCCTACCTCACCCAGCTCTTCGCCCCTGGGTTCGGGGGCTCCAACGCCAACTCCAGCGACACCGCCTTCGCCCGCGCCATCGGCGTGCTGCAGACGGTGGCACGCCCGCGCCTGGCCCGCGCGCTGGGCCTGCTCATCGAGGACAAGGACGTCACCGCCGGCGTGAGCTACCGCTACCAGGTGCGGGTCGCCGGGGCCGGCGGCCGGGTCATCGGCGCGGTGCACATCACCGCAGGGCAACCCACCCCCCTGAACCCCGCCTCGGGCCTGACCGCGAGCTACAGCGCGGGCGCCGTGCACCTGCACTGGTCCCGCCCCGCGGCCAACTCCCTGGTGACCGCCTACGAGGTCTACCGCCGCAACCCCGACGGCAGCCGGATCCAGCTCACCGCCGATCCGATGTTCCTTCCGGCGGCCGGCACGGCCGCGTCGGAGGACTTCCTCCAGGACGCCAAGGCCACCCCTGGCCAGCGCTACGTCTACACGGTGGTGGGCATCGACCTGTTCGGGCGCAAGGCGAAGGCGTCGCAGCCGCTGGCCTTCACCGTGCCGAACCCGAAGCCCCTGCCCCGCGTCGCCATCACCGGCGACGACGTCCTCGACAAAGCCATCCGCCTGCACTGGACGGCGCCCAACGACCCGCGGGTGAAGGGCGTCGCGGTGCTACGCACCACCGACGCGGCCAAACGCCCCACCCAGATCACCGCGCAGGCGCTCGCTCCGGATGCCACCAGCTACCTCGACAAGCCCGTGCAGGGCGGGGTGAACTACTACTACGCGCTGGCGGCCGTCGACGCCGACGGCCGGCTCGGTCCGGTGGGGCCGCTGTGGTCCGAGCGCGGCGCGGACTTCGATCCGCCCGACGCGCCCACCGGCCTCACGCTGAAGGCCACCACCCACTCGCTGGAGCTTGCCTGGAAGGCTCCGCCGCAGAACGACGTGGCCAGCTACAAGGTCTTCGCGGGTCGCGACCCACAGGCCCCGCTGGCCAGCTACCAGCTGGTGGCTCAGGTGACGACGACCCACTTCTCCCAGCCCGTGCCGGCCAACTCGCTCGACAGCTACAGCTTCCGGGTCGTGGCCGTGAACGCCACCGACGTGGCCAGCAAGCCGTCGACGGCCGTGACCGGGAAGGTCGTCGACAAGACCGCGCCTCCCGCGCCGGTGCTGACCTCGATCACGCCGTCGGACGGGGCCATCGCCCTGCGCTGGGCGGGCAACGCCAACCCCGACATCCACGCCTACCGTCTGCTGCGCTCGATCGGGGGCGCCGCCTTCGTCCGGCTGGGCGCGGACCTGCCGTCCAGTGCCAGCAGCTTCGTCGACCACCAGGTGACGGCGGGGACCCGCTACGCCTACGAGCTGATCGCGGTCGACGCCGCCGGCAACGCCTCGCCGCCATCGGCCGCGGTCTCTGCCACGGCCTTCAGCCTGGCGGGGCCGGGAACCGTTGACGGTCTCACGGCCACCGCCGCCAAGGCCGGGGTGCGCCTCATCTGGCAGCCGCTCCAGGACCAGGGCATCGCCTACGCCGTCGAGCGGGCGCAGGGGAGCGGCACGTTCGTGCAGATCTCCGACCCGTTGACCGCCACCAGCTACCTCGACGAGAGCGGCGCCGCCGGCGACCGCTACCGGATCGTGGCCGTCGCGAACGGTCGCATCGGCACACCGTCGGCGGCGGCCACGGCCACGGCGGCGCCGTGAGGAAGGCGGGCGCAGACCCCCACACCTGCTGACACACGACGGCCGACACACGACGGCCGACACACGACGAAACGGAGCGCCCCGGGATCGGGGCGCTCCGCGTCGTTTCGGGCCTCTCGGCTTCGGGTCTTCGTTTCGGGTCTTGCTTGGAGCCTTCGGGTCGGGGCCGACGTGCGGGCGCCCACGCCCTCGGCAGCGATCGGCTACAGGTCGAGCATCATCGCCTCGGGGGTCTGAAGCAGCTCGATCACCCGACCGGTGAACAGCGCGCCCTCCGCGCCGTCGACGACCCGATGGTCGAACGACAGACTGAGGTAGAGCATGTCGCGCGCCGCGATGCTGTCGTCGGCGAGCACCACCGGCCGGCGCTTGATGGAGTGCACGCCGAGGATGGCCGCCTCGGGGATGTTGATGATCGGGAAGCTGAACAGGCCTCCCAGACTGCCGATGTTGGTGATCGAGAAGGTGCCGCCGCGGACGTCGTCGGTGGTGAGCTTGCCGTCACGCGCCGCCGCCGCCAGGCGGTTCACTTCGGCCGCGACCTCCATCACCGTGCGGCGGTCCACGTCCTTCACCACCGGCACCGTCAGCCCCGCCTCGGTCGCGACGGCCATGCCGAGGTTGTAGTAGTGCTTGCGGACGATCTCGCCGTTCTCCTCGTCGAGGCTGGCGTTGAGCTGCGGGAACTCCTGGAGCGCCGCCACCACGGCCTTCATGATGAACGGGAGGTAGGAGAGCTTCACGCCGCGAGCCTCCGCGATCGGCTTGAGGCCGCGGCGGAGCGCCACCAGAGCGCTCACGTCGGCCTCGTCGACGTGCAGGGTGCGCACGGTCTGCAGGTGCGACGCCAGCATCTGGTTGGAGATGATGCGCCGCAGCCCGCGCAGCGGGATGCGCTCCTCCAACTCGCCGTAGCCCTCGGGGCTCACGTAGCGGGCCGGCTGCCGCGCCGGCGCAGCCGCGCCTCGACCGCGTTCGTTGTGCGCGCGCACGTCGTCGACGCGTATGCGGCCGTTGGGACCGCTGCCCTCGACCTGCTCGATGTCGACCTCGAGCTCACGGGCCAGCTTGCGGGCCGCGGGCACGGCCAGCACGCGACCGTAGGGGCCGCGCGCCGCCGGGCCGGGTCGCGCCGCCGAAGGTTCGGAAGGCCGCGGCTCGGCGGGCCGGGGTGCAACGGCGGCACCTCCCGAACGCACCTGGAAGGTCGCCCCTCCCTCCTCCTCCGGACCGGGGCGGAACAGCGACAGGCTCGAGCCGTCGTCCTCCTCCGCGACGCCGCCGGGCTCGACGATCGAGCGCTCCTCCTCGGCCAGCAGGCTGGGAGCGGGCCTGGACTCCGGCGCGCCGGAACCGACGGCGTCGGCAACGTCGCCGAAGAGCGCGATCGGCTCGTGTACCGGGACCACGTCGCCCTCCCCCGCTAGCTGCTTCAGCAACACGCCCGCGTAGGGACTGGGCAGCTCGACCGTGACCTTGTCGGTCATCACCTCGACGACGGGTTGGTCCTGTTGGACCTCCTCGCCCTCGGCGACGAGCCAGCGGACGATCTCACCCTCCACCACCGACTCGGCCAGCTCGGGAAGCCGGAACTCTCTTGACATGCACACTCCTCGCGGCCGCGCCGTGGCGGCCTGCCCTTCGCTTGCGCCACGCTACCAGGACCGCGGCGCCCACGCGCTCCGGCGCCCGCCGCCCGGTCGCGCGTCAGTACTCGAGGACCCGCTTGACGCCCTTCAGGATGCGGTTCGGACCCGGCATGTACTCCCGGTCCTGCGCGTACGGATAGGGCGTGTCGAAGCCGGTGACCCGCAGCGGCGGCGCCAGCAGCAGGTCGAGCGCCTCCTCGGCGAGGGTGGCCCCGACCTCGCTCATGAAGCCGTTGGTGCGCGGCGCCTCACTCACCAGCACCACCCGGCCCACGCGTGCGACCGCGTCCAGCACCGCGCCCTTGTCCCACGGCATGAGCGACCGGAGGTCGATCACGTGGGCGGACACGCCCTGCTCCGCCAGCGCGTCGGCGGCCTTCAGCGTCTCCGGCATGCTGCCGCCGTAGGACACCAGCACCACGTCGTCACCCTGCCTCCGGACGGCCGCCTGCCCGAAGGGCAGCGCGAACTCGGGATCGTCGGGGACCTCCTCCTTCACCGCCCGGTAGAGCCGTTTGGGCTCCAGGAACACCACCGGGTCCTCGTCACGGATGGCCGTGCGGAGCAGGCCCCGGGCGTCGGTCGGGGTGGAGGGGTACACCACCTTGAGACCCGCCGTGTGGACGAAGTGCGTCTCGGGCGACTGCGAGTGGTGGTGCCCCCCCCTGACGCCACCGCCCGACGGCATCCGGACCACGAGGGGCGCCGTGAACTGGCCGCCGGAGCGGTAGCGCAGCTTCGCCACCTGCGACACCAACTGGTCGAAGCCGGGGAACACGTAGTCGGAGAACTGGATCTCCGCCACCGGCCGCAGCCCGTGCACCGCCATCCCCAGCGCCGCGCCGATGATGGCCGCCTCCGACAGCGGCGTGTCGATCACCCGATCCGGGCCGTACCGGTCGAAGAGCTTCTCGGTGGCGAGGAACACCCCCCCGCGCTTGCCCACGTCCTGCCCCATCACGACCACCCGCTCGTCCACGCTCATCTCCTGGTCGAGCGTGCGGGCGATGGTCTGGACCATCGTTTGCACGGTCACGGTTCAGCCCTCTCCGCCGGCCCACGCGCGTCAGTCGAGGAGATCACGGCGCTGCTCCTCCAGGTGGGGAAGCCGGTAGGCGAACACATCGTCGAACATCCACGACACCGGGATGGGTCCCGCCGCCTCGGCCTCCGCGGTGGCCGCTTTGAAGGCCTCGTCGATCTGGGTGCGGAGCTCCGTGTCGGCGGCGTCGTCCCACAGCTCGCGTCGCTCGAGGAAGGCGCGGAAGCTCTGGAGCGGATCGCGCCGCTTCCAGGCCTCTACCTCCTCCTGCGGCCGGTAGCGGCTGTCGTCGTCGGCCGAGGAGTGCGCGCCGTAGCGGTACACCAGCGCCTCGACCAGGGTGGGGCCGAGCCCGCTGCGCGCCCGCTCGACCGCCTCGCGCATCACGTAATAGCTCGCCAGCACGTCCATGCCGTCGACCGTGTAGCCGGGCATGCCGTAGGCGTGGGCCTTCGCGGCGATCGATTCCGCGCCGGTCTGCTTGTGGTACTCGACGCTGATGGCGTAGCGGTTGTTCTCGCACACGAAGACGACGGGCGCCCCCTGAGCGCCGGCGAAGTTGAGCGCGGCATGGAAGTCGCCTTCGCTGGTCGCACCCTCGCCGAAGCTGGCGGCGGCGACCTGCCCGCTCCCTTGGACCTTCATGCTGATCGCCGCTCCCACCGCCGGCGCGAGGTGCGATGCGATGGGGGACGCGATGGTGAAGATGTTGAGGTCCTTGGAGCCGTTGTGCGACGGCATCTGGCGACCACGGTTGGTGTCCGCCCGGGTGGCCATGGCCTGGCCGAGCATCTCCACGTACGGGAGCCCGAACGCCAGCAACAGAGTGGTATCGCGGTAGTACGGGAAGAGCCAGTCGTGCCCGCGCCGGAGGGCGTGCGCCACGCCCACCTGAGCACCCTCGTGGCCCGCGCTGGGCGCCACGAAACTGAGCTTGCCCTGCCGCTGCAAACGGCTCAGGCGTTCATCCATCATCCTGCCCGCGACGAGGTCGTGGTACATACCGAGGAGCGCGTCCGGCCCGAGGTCGAGATCGAACGTCCCCTTCCATTCGCCGGACTCGCCGATGAGCGAGATCGGGTCGTCGCCGAAGGGCTGGAAGAGCTGCGAATCACGAATCACGCAGGCCTCCTTTCGCCAACGATGCCAACGCCGGCACCGGAGCCGTGGCTCCGCCGCTGGACCGAGCCGCCTCCGGAACTCGTTCGACCGAGTCCAAGAAGAAACCCCGGCGATGCAACACCGGGGCTCGGGCGGCACTGAGGTCGCCTAGCAGGAGCACGGATAGCCGAATGTCCGAACGCTTGGTCATCGCGAGTGCCAACGTCGAGTCGCCGTGACGCTCACGGCGCGCCTCGCCTTCCAGGTTCGAGAGCACGATACCACCCCCTCTTGGGCGCCCTTGTAGCCCATCCCATAACCGGGGAGCCGGCGCGTGGCACCGTGTCGTGGCGTGCGCGCCCGCGCCGGGACGCTACACTGAGCTGAGCCGGTCCCGTCCGTCCGCAACCCGCGAGAGGAGACACGCCCGCCATGACCAACACGCGCCTCGTCGCCTATGCGCTCATCGCGATCGGCCTGGTCGCCCTGCTGTCCCGACTCACGGGCGACTCGGGCTGGCTGTGGATCGGCCTGGTCGCCGTCGGCTTCCTGGTCGCCTACCAGCGCGAGCATATCTACGCCTTCCTGGTGCTGGGCGCCATCCTGATGGGCGTCGCCGTCGGCATCTTGCTCGAGGGCAGCTGGCACTGGCCGGGCGCCTTCCTGGTGAGCCTCGGCGCCGGCGTGGCAGCGATCGACCTGGCGGCGCCGCGCGAGAACCGCTGGCCGCGCATCGTCGGGCTCGGGCTCATCGCGCTCGGCGTGGTGACGGGCCTGGCCGAGACCGGCGTGCTGATGTCCTCGGCGTTCGCGGTGCTGCTGATCGCGGCCGGCATCGCGATGGTGGTGCTGTCGCGGCGCGGTCCCGCTCGGGAGGTGGCCGTGGGGCCGGGTGCCACGCCTCCGTCGACCGCGCCGGCGAGCACGACTCCGTCGGCGGCAGACCCGCTGGATGCAGCGCCGTTCGCGTCTGGGCCGACTGAAACAGCGCCGACGCACACCGTGCCGACGGACAATGTGCCGACGGACACTGTGCCGACGGACACCGCCCTGCGCGCCGCCCTGCAGGCCTGGCGTCGCGACGCCGCGGCGTCCGAGGGTCGCAGTGAGGCGCTGGTGATGGGCGACGCCACCATCGATGCCATCGTGGAGCGCCGGCCGCAGGACCTGCAGGCGCTGGCCCGCGTGCACGGCATCGGCCCGGTCAAGCTCGAGCGCTACGGCGCAGCGCTGCTCGACCGGATCCGCGGGACGTCGGTCACCGATTCGCGGGACCAGGAGCGATAAACCCGCCTGCGAACGCCGCCCCCGCGGCTTACAATGACGGATCGTGGACTCGAAGCAGGTCATCCTCTCCTTTCTCGTCGCCGTCCTGCTCGGCTTCCTCATCGGGCTGGAACGCGAGCGCAAGCGCGAGACGCAGGGCTCGATCTTCGCCGGCATCCGTACCTTCCCCTTGATCGCGCTGTTCGGCGCCGTCGTGGGCACGCTCACGCAAGTGGTCTCGCCGTGGGTGCTGGTAGCAAGCTTCCTGCCCCTGGCGGTGCTCATCGCCATGGCGTACTGGCGGGAGACCGTCGGCGAGAAGATCGGCGGCACCACCCAGGTCGCCGTGCTGGTCGCCTACGGCCTGGGGGTGCTGGCGGGCTACGGCCAGTTCATCCCCGCCCTGGCCGGCGCGGTGATCACGACCGGCATGCTGTCGATGCGGACCGAGCTCAGGCGCCTCGCCGGCGCCGTTTCGCGGGAAGATCTCTACGCCGTGGTGCAGTTCGCGGTGGTGTCGCTGGTCGTCCTGCCGCTGGTACCGAACGAGACGTTCGGCCCCTGGGGCGTCTGGAATCCCCGCACTATCTGGCTCTTGGTGGTGCTGATCTCCGGGCTCTCGTTCGTGGGCTACGTGGCCTCCAAGCTCATCGGCGCTACCCGCGGCATCGGTTGGAGCGGACTGCTCGGCGGCCTGGCCTCGAGCACGGCGGTGACGATGAGCTTCAGCGAGCGCAGCAAGAAACAGCCAACGCTCGCCATCGTCTACGCCATCGGGGTGCTGGCGGCCTCCGCCGTGATGGTGCCCCGCTTGTGGGTGCTGCTGGGCGTGTTGCAGCCCAGGCTCATCGTGCCCACGCTGATCCCGCTGGGCGTGCTCTTCGTGATCACCACCGTGGGCGGGCTGACGGCGCTGCGCAAGCGCAATCGCGACCGCCTCGAGGGCGTCAAGGTCACCAACCCGTTCGAGCTGCGAACGGCGTTGCAGTTCGCGGTCCTGTTCAGCATCATCCTGCTGGCCGCCAAAGCCGCCCAGGTCTACCTCGGGGAACAGGGCCTGTACCTGGCGAGCGCGCTGGCCGGCGTCACGCAGCTCGACGCCATCACGCTCACGCTCGCCCACCAGGTAGGAACCGGCCTCGACGTGCACGTCGCCGCGCGCGGCCTGGCCATCGCGGCGGCCACCAACAGCCTGTTCAAGGCGGGGATCGCGCTGACCATCGGGTCCCGGCCGTTCGGCCGCTCGGTGCTCGTCACGCTGCTGCTGGCGGCGGTGGGCTGCATCGCGGCGGCGTGGCTCATCCCCATGGCCTGACCCCCGTCGTCGGCGAGACCGTTCGAACCCGGCGCGACCGGGAAGGGGTGCAGTCATTGGGTAGACTGAACGCACGACGCAACGCCACCGCTCCCGGGGTCCTCCCTCGAGTCCCGCTGCGTGCGCCGCGCCGAGCGTGCCGAAGTCTGAGCCAGCGCTCATCGGGCGAAACCACGGAGGACTGATGGAACAGACGATCTACCGCGGCCTCGAAGGCGTCCACATCGATACCACCACGATCAGCCGCATCGACGGCCAGCATGGTGAGCTCATCTACCGCGGCTACGACATCCGCGAGCTGGCCGACAAGGCGAGCTTCGAAGAGGTCGCCTACCTGCTGTGGCACGACGACCTGCCCAACCGGTCGCAGCTCGACGCCTTCCACGCCGAGCTCGCACCCAACTTCCCTGTGCCGGAGCCGGTCTTCGACGCCTTCCGGAGCATGCCGGGGACCGTGCACCCGATGCACGCCATCCGTACCGCGGCGTCGCTGCTGGGCGCCCTGGATCCCGACGCCGAGGGCGTGGACGACGCCAACGTGCGGCGCATCGGGCTGAAGCTGCTGGCGCAGTTCGCGACCTTCACCGCCGCGTACGAGCGCATCCGCAGCGGCAGGGAGCCGGTGGCGCCCGACCCCGAGCTCTCGATCGCCGCGAACTTCCTGTACATGCTCAATGGCGAGCGCCCGACGCCGGCAGCCACCCGCGTGATGGATGTCGCCCTGGTGCTCCACGCCGAGCACGGCTCGAACGCCAGCGCCTTCGTGAGCCGCGCCACCGCGTCGACCCTCACCGACGTCTATTCCGCCATCACGGCGGCGGTCGGCGCGCTCAAGGGGCCGCTGCACGGCGGCGCCAACGTTGGCGTGATGCAGGCGCTCGAGTCGATCGGCAGCGTGGACGAGATCGAGCCCTACGTGATCGAGACGTTGCGGAAGCCCAACGGCCGCGTCATGGGCTTCGGGCATCGCGTCTACAAGGTGATGGACCCGCGCGCGCTGATCCTCAAGGACGTCGCCCAGCACCTCGCCGAGGAATCGGGCGACAGCAAGTGGTTCGAGATGAGCCTCGAGATGGAACGCGTGATGGACCGCGAGATGGCGAAGACGGGCAAGCAGGTCAAGCCCAACGTCGACTTCTTCTCGGCCTCGGTGTACCGCATGCTGGGCCTGTCGCGCGACATGTACACGCCGATCTTCGCCGTGTCCCGCATCAGCGGCTGGATGGCGCACCTCTACGAGCAGTACGCCAACAATCGGATCATGCGCCCGCGACTCACCTACGACGGTCCCATGGGGCGCACGTTCACGCCGATCGAGAAGCGCTGACCGCGTCGAGGAAGTCACGCACCCAGCGCTCGTAGGCGGCCGGGTCGAGGTTCCAGGCCTCGATATGGTCGGCTCCGGCCACGCGATGGTAACGCACGGGAGCGCGGAGCCGCTCGGCGAAGGCGTCCACCACCGCGACCGGAACGGTGTGGTCGTCGATCCCCGCCACGATCAGCGCCGGCACGTCGATGCTCTCGGCGTGCCGGCGCTGATCGAGTTCCCGCCAGCGTAGGCCGCTGCGCCACGCTGCCACGGCCAGCGTGGCGCGAGCCCAGGCGCGCGGGAACGGGATGCCGGCGAGTCGCACGCGCTCCTCGGCCACCGGCGTGGGATCGATGAGCGGCGAGTCGAGGATCACCCCGGCCACCGTCGGCACGCCTGCCGGCGGCCAGCGCTTGACCGCTTCGAGCGCCGCGGCGCCCCCCATGGAGAAGCCGTAGAGCACCACGCGGGCGACGCCGCGCGCGGCGAGGTAGCGCGCTCCCGCCAGGGCGTCGTCGGCCTCGCTCGCACCGTAGTGGTAGAAACCGTCGGGGCTCGGCGGGCTGTCGCGGTGGTTGCGGTAGGCGAGTACCAGCACGCTGCGCCCACCGTCGCCTAGGACCGGCAGCACGCGCAGCGTCTCCGCCCGCTCGCCACGGCGCCTTCCGTGCAGTGCCAGCACCGCGGTCGCGCCGGGGTCGCCCGGCAGCCACCAGGCCGCCAACGGACCCACCTCGCTCGGAACCCGCACTTCCTCGAAGGCCATGCCCAGGTCGCGGGCGGGATCGCGGCGGTGGAAGAAGGTGTCGATGCGGGCGGGATCGCCCGCGACCGGGGGCACCCCGGCGACGACCCGGAGGGGCCTCACCACGCGCCGTGCGTCGTCGCTCAGGACGGGCCCGAGGTGGCCGTAGCCGGTGCCCCACAGGAGCCCGAAGGAGCCCTGCTTGCGGGTGTCGGCGAACTGCGCCCGGGAGGTCGGCGCCGGCAACGTCACCTCCCCGTCCCGGTAGTCCAGCACCGTGAACTCCGGCATCAGCCCGTAATCGCGGGGGACGAGGAGCAGGCTCGAGCCCGTCCACAGCGCGACCGCCAGCCCCGCCAACAACGCGCACGCGGTCACCACCAGGCCGACCGCCAGCGGGCTCACGACGCCGCCCCTGCCGCGCTCAGCGCCGCGTCGGGCTCAGGAAGCCCACGCGACCTCTCCGAAGGTGTCCTCGCGACGAGGGCTGGTGGAGAACATCGCCACCGGCGTCCCCGTCGCCTCCTCGATCAGCTCCAGATAGTCCAGGACCTCGCGGGGGAGCGCGTCGCGGCGCCCCAACCCCTCGAGCGGGCCCCAACCGGCCACCTCCCGGTAGACCGGACGGCCGTCGTCGTAGGCCACGCACACCTTGACCCGCTCGAGCCCGGACAGGACGTCCAGCTTGGTCACCACCAGACCGTCCAGACCGTTGATGGCACAGGCGTACTTGACCTGCACCAGATCGAGCCACCCCACCCGGCGCGGTCGGCCGGTGGTGGTGCCGTACTCGTCCCACTGGTTCGAGCCGCTGCCTCGCAGGCGCAACGCCATCGCCTCGTCCTCGATCTCGGTCGCGAAGGGGCCGTAGCCTACGCGCGTCGTGAACGCCTTGACCACGCCGTGGACCGCGTCCAACGCCTTGTGGCTGACCCCGGCGCCGACCAGGATGCCCCCCACGGTGGGGTGGCTGCTGGTGACGAACGGGTAGGTGCCGTAGGCGAGGTCGAGCATGGTGCCCTGGCCGCCCTCGAACAGCACCCGGCGGCCGTCCTGGAGCGCCTGCCGCAGCTCCGCGCCGGTATCGCGCACGAGCGGAAGCAGTCGCTCGCGGACCCCGGCGAGGGCGCCCATGGCGGTATCCACGTCCGTCCAGCCGACCCGGCCGGTCGAGTTGGGCTTGGCCTCCAGCAGCCGCGTCAGGCGCTCGCGCAACACGTCCTCGTCGATCAGGTCCCCGGCGCGCAGCCCGACCCGGCGCGCCTTGTCGCTGTAGGCGGGCCCGATTCCGCGGCCGGTGGTCCCCACGAAGCCGCCGCCCTCGTCGTTCTTGCGGTGGTGTGGAAGCACCAGGTGGGCTTCGTGCGAGATCCACACCTCGCCGGGATCGCGCCGCAGGCGCATGGCGTCGAGCTCGGCGATGAAGTCCCAGGGGTCGATCACCATGCCGCCGCCCAGCACCGACACCGGACCGTCGTGCAGCGTTCCGCAGGGCAAGTGATGGAGCTTGAACACCTCACCGCCGACCACTACGGTGTGACCGGCGTTGGCCCCGCCGGAGTAGCGCACCACGTAGTGCGCCTCGGCCGCCAACGCATCGACCACCTTGCCCTTGCCCTCGTCACCCCATTGGGCGCCAAGGATCGCCACTCCCGGCATCTCGCCTCCTACCGTCACCCGGTCTCGGACCTAACCCGTCGTCGGGGGCCGGGCCAGGCGTCAGTATGACACACACGCTCTGCGCTCCCGCGCGCGGCGACTGCTAGAATTCGTGGCGATGACGCGCTTCCTGCGATGGGCGCAGACGACGCTGCTCGCCGCGACACTCACCGTCGCCACCGCTCAGACCGTCACGGTGTTCGCGGCGTCGAGCCTCACCGACGCCTTCACGGCCCTCGCGCACGGCTTCGAGGTGGCGAACCCCGGCATGCGGGTGGCTCTCGACTTCGCGGCTTCCTCGACCCTGGCCACCCAGATCCTCCAGGGCGCTCCCGCCGATGTCTTCGCCAGCGCCAACCTCCTGCAGATGCGACGCGTCACGGAGGCCGGTCTCGAGGCCGAATCCCCCTCCTCGTTCGCGGGCAACCGGCTGGTGGTGGTGGTCCCGTCCGGCTCCGACCTGCGCACCTTCGAGCAGCTCGCCCGACCGGGCCTGCTGCTGGTGCTGGCAGCCACGCAGGTTCCGGCCGGCCATTACGCCGACGAGATGCTGAGCGCCGCCGCCGGAGTGTACGGCGCGGCGTTCGTGGCGAAGGTACGAGGCAACGTGGTCTCGCGCGAACCCAACGTGCGCCAGACGGCGGCCAAGGTCGCGCTCGGCGCGGCCGACGCGGCCATCGTCTATGCCACCGACGCCCACGGTCTGTCGAAGGTCCGCACCATCGCGATCCCCGCCGCGCTGCAGCCCACCATCCGCTACCCGCTGGTGACGTTGCGGGACTCGGCGCATCCCGCCGCGGCGCGCGCCTTCCGCGCGTACGTGCTCTCCTCCGTGGGCCTGGCGGCGCTGGCCGACTACGGCTTCACGCCCCCGCCCTAGCGCGACGGCGATGCGCGCGCGCCTCTCCCCCGGCCTGCTGGTGGGCACCGGTCTGGTGCTGATGCTGTTGCTGGTGCTTCCCACGCTGGCGCTGCTGGCCCGGGCGGCCCGTCCTGCGCTGGGCTCAGCGCTCTTCGATCCGACCGTCACCGCCGCGCTCCGCCTGAGCCTCACCACCACCGCGGTGAGCCTTCTGGCCACGGTGGCGTTCGGGACGCCTGTGGCCTACCTGCTGGCCCGCTACACCTTCCGCGGGAAGGTGCTGCTCGAGGCACTCCTCGACCTACCGCTGGTCCTGCCGCCGGTGGTGGCCGGCCTGGCCCTGCTGCTGCTGGTGGGGCGCCGCGGTCTGCTGGGCGCGCCCCTCGCCGCCATCGGGGTGCATGTCGCCTTCACCAGCACCGCCGTGGTGCTGGCTCAGCTCTTCGTCGCCAGCCCGTTGTACATCCGCAGCATGAAGGCGGCCTTCCTGTCGACCCCCTGGAGCCTCGAGGCCGCGGCCATCACCCTGCACGCCACCCGCTGGCGCGCCTTCCGCCGGGTGACCCTGCCCCTCACCGTGCCCGCCTTCGTGGAAGGGTGCGTGCTGGCGTGGACGCGGGCGCTGGGCGAGTTCGGAGCGACCATCGTGGTCGCCGGCAGCCTCGCCGGTCGGACCCAGACCCTGCCGCTGGCGATCTACGCCGAGCTGGAGCGCAATCTCGACGCGGCACTGGCGATGGGGGCCATCCTCACCTTGACCGCCTTCGCACTGTTGCTGCTGTTCCGCCGGCTGACGCGGGCCGACTGACCGGCGGGCCGCCCAAACGGATCGCCGCCACCGCGACGCATGCCGGGCGGCGATCGGTGAGCCACGGCCGCCGCCCGGCCCGACGTCGCCACGTGCGTCGTGAGCGCTGGTCGCCTCGACGCCCACGATGTAAGCTACGGCCCGTGTCCACGCCAGCCCAGAAGTATCGACCGGTCATCCTGATGACGAGCGGCACCGTGCCCCGCGAGCGCGGTCTACGCCGTAACGACACCGTCCAGGGGCACAACTACGCCCTGGCGCTGACCTCAGCGGGGGCCGTGCCGATGCTGGCGCCCAACGTCGACGCCAAGCTGGCCGAGGTCTACGCCGATCGCGCCGACGGCCTGCTGTTGACGGGGGGCGTCGACATCGATCCCTACCTGTTCGGCGCGCCGCCGGAACGCGACCTGGGATCGGTGGATCGACGCCGCGACGCCTTCGAGCTGACGCTCTACCGCGCCTTCCGGGCGCTCGGCAAGCCCGTGCTGGGCATCTGCCGAGGGATCCAGCTCGTCAACGTCGCGCACGGGGGCAGCCTCCACCAGCACCTCCCGGCCGTCGCGGACACCTTGCAGCACGTCCAGCAGGACTTCACCGGAGCGCCGCTCCAACGCGTGGCGATCACGCCGGGCTCGCGCCTGGCCGCCGGCTTCGGCACCACCGACCTGTTCGTCAACAGCTTCCATCACCAGGCGGTCGACCGCGTGGGCGAGGGCCTGCAGGTGACGGCGCGCAGCGAGGACGGCATGGTCGAGGCGCTGGAGGTCGACGACGGCACCGACGCCTTCGTGGTGGCCGTGCAGTGGCACCCCGAGATGTGCTGGGACACGCACCCCGAGCACCACACCCCGTTCCGCCTGCTGGTCGAGGCGTGCCGGGCCGGCGCCGAGGCTCCCCGTCCCTCCCCGGACGATCGCGCCACCAGCGGTGCCCCTGCGCGCTGACGCAGTCTTGACAGGGACGGCGGTTCTGGTAGACTCCCTGGCATGACGCTTGCGCTGCGAGGGGGTGGTGCCGTGGACGATGGCTATGGCTACGTCTGGTATCGCACCATGACCGCGACCGGTACCCCTGCGGCGACGCGCTGAGTCCAGCACCACCAGCGACCGACAGCTCGATGCTCGCCGCCCCAGGGGCCCGCCGGCCGCCACCCACCGACGCAGCACCCGCCGGCCCGGACGGCCGGCCCGATTTGGGAGAGTCCCGATGGTTGTCGTGATGCAGAAAGGGGCCTCGGAAGAGGCCGTGAACCGCGTGCTGGGCGAGATCCGCTCGCTGGGCTTCAGCCCGCACGTCAGCGAGGGTGAGGAGCGCTTGCTCATCGGCGCCATCGGCCCGGCCCCGACCGAGGAGGTGCGCGAGCACCTGAGCGCCCTGCACGGCGTGGACACGGTTGTGCGGATCACCAAGCCCTACAAGCTGGCCTCCCGTGAGTTCCGCCACGACGACTCCGCCGTGACGGTGGGCGACGTCACCATCGGTGACGGCGCCTTCGTGGTCGCCGCCGGACCGTGCGGCGTGGAGAGCCGAGAACAGCTCGACGCCGCCGCCGACATCGGCCAGCGGCACGGAGCACGCATCCTGCGAGGTGGCGCGTTCAAGCCCAGGACCAGCCCCTACGCCTTCCAGGGGCTGGGCGAGGAGGGGCTGCGGCTGCTGCGGGAGACGCGCGAGCGCACGGGCCTGCCGATCGTCACCGAGGTGACCTCGCCGGACCTGGTGGAGGTCGTCGCCGACACCGCGGACATGCTGCAGATCGGCGCCCGCAACACGCAGAACTTCGCCCTCCTGGCCGAGGTCGGGCGCAGCGCCAAGCCGGTGCTGTTCAAACGCGGCATGTCCACCTCCATCGCCGAGTACCTGCAGGCCGCGGAGTACATCCTCAGCCAGGGCAACCCGAACGTGGTGCTATGCGAACGGGGCATCCGCACCTTCGAGGTCGCCACGCGCTTCACCCTCGACGTGAGCGCCGTCCCGGTCCTCAAGGAGCTGAGTCACCTGCCGGTCTGGGTCGATCCGAGCCACGCGGCCGGCCGTCGCAGCCTGGTGCCGTCGCTGGCGCTGGCAGCCGCTGCCGCGGGCGCGGACGGGCTCATCGTCGAGGTGCACCCCACGCCCGAGGAGGCGCGGTCCGACGCGGCGCAGCAACTCGACGACGCCGAGTTCGGCGCCCTCATGGCGCGCCTTCGCGGCGTCGTCGGAGCGCTGGGGAAGAGCCTGTAGCATGCGGCCGGCGCCGCTGTTCGACACCATCGTCATCGCCGGAGTGGGCCTGATCGGAGGCTCGATCGGCCTCGGCGTGCGCCAGCGCTTCCTGGCCCGGCGCACCATCGGTCTGGACCAGGACCCGGCCGCGCTCGACGCGGCCCGCGGCCTGGGCGTGATCGACGAGTCCCGCCTCGAGGTCGGGCCGTGGCTGCGGGAGGCCGACCTGGTCGTGCTGGCGACGCCCTCGAAGTCGATCGTGCCGCTGGCGCTGGCGATGCGCCCCCATCTGGCCGACGACGCCGTCGTGACCGACGTGGGCAGCGTCAAGGCGGAGGTGGTGGCAGCCCTGTCCGAGCTCCGCTTCGTCGGCGGGCACCCGATGGCGGGCAGCGATCGCGCCGGCGTGGTGCACGCCGACGCCGGGCTACTGGAGAACGCGGTATGGGTGCTCACGCCCAACGAGCGCAGCGACGCGGCCGCCGTCGATCGCGTGCAAGGCTTCGTGGAGGCGCTGGGGGCGCGGCCCATCCGGGTCGGACCCGACCGCCACGACCGCCTGGTCGCCACCGTCAGCCACGTCCCCTACCTGGTGGCGGTGGCGCTCACCACCCTGGTGGGAAGCGGCGACGAACGCGAGCTGACCACGCTTCTTGCCGCCGGCGGCTTCCGCGACCTCACCCGCGTCGCCTCGGGCAGCCCCAGGATGAGCCGCGACATGATCGCGCTGAACCGGGACGCCGTGCGCTCGGCCATGCGCCTGTTCCGGTCCGAGCTGCAGGATCTCGACGGGCTGCTGGACGACGACGACGCGCTGTTGGCCCGGGCCGAGGCCGCCAAGCGGGTGCGCGACGGCATCCCGATCGTGCGGCGGAGCCTGCTGCCGGCGCGCCACGAGCTTGTCATCGCCGTGCCCGACCGGCCCGGCGAGTTCGCCAGGATCACCCGCGCGCTCGGCGAGGCCGAAGTGAACATCAAGGACCTGGAGGTGTTGGGCATCCGCGAGACGGGCGGCGCGGTGCGCATCGCCGTGGAGTCCGACGAAGCGCTCGCCCGCGCCCGCGCCGCACTGGAGGCCGCGGGGTACGAGGCCCGCAGCCGCAACGGCGGCTGACGGGGCGCGCCCCATGGCCTCCTCGCGCGACGCCCTGTTCGATCTCGCGGTGAACCGCGCCGGTGAGGTCACCGCCCGGCTGGGCGGCGCGTCGCGCCGCGACCTGGAGGTGTGGTACCTCAAGACCCGTTTCGCCTCGCGAGTGCCGTTCGAGGCGGTGCTCGAAGCCGTGCGACGCCGACCCGCTCGCGACGCCCACTGGGAAGGCGGACCCGAGGGCGGATGGCGCCCGGGCCCGCCGCCGCTTCCCTGAGCGAACCCGAGCTCACCGGGCGGGGGCGAGGACGTTCGCGACGGCCCCTCAGTCGTCGATGGTGAGCCGGTAGCGCCCGCTACGACCCTCCTGGACGACGGTCACGTGGGCCTCCCGACCGCTCCGAACGTAGACCGCGGTGACCCGATGCTGGCGCTCCTCGTAACGGTCCCGGCGCCACCCCTGGGCGCGCATCCGACCGTCGACGTCGCCGTAGACGCCTTGAAGCGACGACTCGGACTCGAACACGGTGTCGAAGTGGTGAGGGCCGGCGTGGCGCTCGACCACCACCAACCCCGGGGACGAGAACTGCAAGCCCACCTGGGCCCAGACGATCACGCCCCCGCTCCGCACGGTGGTGCTGGGCCGCGGTCCGCTGTCGCGGACGGCGACCGTGCACCCACTCAGCAGCGCGGCGAGGGCCAGCGCGAGCAGCGCCGGCCGCGTCCTCCGGCCGGGGGCCAGGGCCGCGCGACCCGGGCCGGCCGTGCCGGTCGACGTCGCCTGCGCCCCGACCGAGGCCGGGCGAGGCCGGGCGCCGTCTCGCCGGGCAGCGCCGCCTTCGATGTTCTCGGTGCGTACGTTGTCGAACATCGTCGTACCTCTCTCTCGCGCAAAGAAGGTGCCGGGGCCGTGCCAGCGCGTCGCCATGGTAGGGGATGCGCCCCACGAGGATCGTGAGAAGGCCTTGAAGCCACCCTTCACGCGACCGCCGCACGACGTTCCCGGCCGGGGTCGAGCCGATGGGCGCCGCGACCGGTGCGGAAGGGGCGGGTCGACGTGACGGAACAGGGACACGCTGCCGCCCGAGCGTACGCTATTGTGGCTCCATGCTGTCCGGGGCGAACCCCCTCGTCGACCGCTTCGGTCGGGTCGTTCGCGATCTGCGCCTGAGCGTCACGCCGCGCTGCAACTTCCGATGCCGCTACTGCGACCCGCTCGGCGCGGGCGGGCACGAACCGCCCGGCACGCTGGGCGTGGCCGAGGTCGAGGTGGTCCTGCGGGCCGCGGCCGGGCTCGGCATGAGTTCGGTGCGGTTCACCGGAGGCGAGCCGTTGCTCCGCAAGGAGCTGCCCGCCATGATCGCCATCGCCAAGCAGGACCTCGGCATCCCGGACGTGGCCGTCACCACCAATGCCAGCGCGCTCGAGCAGCGTCTGCCGGCACTGCTCGAAGCGGGCCTCGACCGGCTCAACATCTCGCTCGACGCTCTCGACCCCGACGTCTTCCGTGCCATCACCCAGGGAGGCGACGCCAGGCGGGTGTGGCGCGGCATCGAGGCGGCAGCGGAAGCCGGCATGACGCCGGTGAAGCTCAACACCGTGGTGATGCGCGGGCTCAACGACGACGAGGTCGTTCCGCTGGCACGCCTCACGGCCACGCGGCCCTTCCACGTGCGCTTCATCGAGTACATGCATCTGAACAACGCCAGCGCCTCGTCCTACCAGGAGCAGTTCATGGCGGGTGCCGACATCCGCGCCCGGGTCGAGTCCGCCTTCGGCGCGTTGGAGGCGGTCGAGACCGATCCCAGTGCCCCCGCGAGGCTGTTCCGGGTGCCCGGCTGGCCCGGCGCCATCGGCTTCATCAACCCCGTCTCGGAGCCGTTCTGCAGCCATTGCAGTCGCATGCGCGTCACCTCCGACGGCATGCTCCGACCCTGCCTGCTGACCGATCGCGAGCTCGAGCTCCGGAGCGCCCTGGCCGCCCCCGACCCGCTCGCCGCCGTGATCGAGCGCTTCCTCGAAGCCGCCCACCGCAAAGTGGCCTCCGGGATCACCGTGCCGGTGGAGCGTCAGCGCACCATGGTGGCCATCGGCGGCTGACGCCGAGACCGCTCGGCGCCGCCCGCACCGGGCCGGCGGCAGGCGCCCGGCGCCGGCGGGACGACGCTCAGCCCGGCAGCTTGAACAGCGCCGCCATCCCCTGACCGCCCCCGACGCACATCGAGATGATGCCGAACTCCTTGCCGGTCCGTTGCATCTCGGCGAACAGGTCGGCGGCGATGCGACTGCCGGTGGCCCCCAGCGGGTGGCCGATGGCGATGGCGCCGCCGTTGACGTTGAGCTTCTCGTCGGGGATACCGAGCTCGAGCTGGCTGTAGCGGCACTGGCTGGCGAAAGCTTCGTTGATCTCGACGAGATCGACGTCGTCCAGTGTCATCCCGGTCTTGTCCAGCAGCTTGCCGATGGCGGGCACCGGCCCGATGCCCATGATCTCCGGCGGCACCCCCGCCACGGCCGCCTGAACGAAGACCGCCAGCGGCTCGACGCCGAGCGCGCGGGCCTCCTCGGCGGACATGACGACGGTCATCGCCGCTCCGTCGTTGAGCGGGCTGGAGTTCCCGGCCGTGACGGTAGCCGCCTCGTCGTCGGCGAACACAGTGCGCAGGCCGGCCAGCGTCTCGAGGCTGGTGCCCTCCCGCGGGCCCTCGTCGTGCTCGAGAACGACCTCGTGCCAGGCGCCCTCCGGGTCCTGAACCCGCGTGGGAACGGGGATGACGTGGCCGTCGAACTTGCCGGCCTTGCGGGCGGCGATCGCCTTGCGGTGGCTGCTCAGCGCGAAGCGGTCCTGCTCCTCGCGCGTGATCCCGAAACGGCGGGCGACCTCCTCGGCCGTCTGCCCCATGCTGTGATACGCACCCGGCTTGCGCCCGATCAGGGCGCGGTTGACGGCCACGTCACGACCGCCGATCGGCACGCGACTGGTGCAATCGCTGCCGCCGGCGAAGACCACGTCGTTCATGCCGCTGGCGACCGAGTGCACTCCCTGCACGATCACCTGTAGCCCGCTGGCGCAGAAGCGGTTGATGGTGGCCCCGGCCACGCTGTCGGGAAGGTTGGCGATCTGGGCGGCGATGCGCGCCATGTTGTAGCCCGCCTCCCCTTCGGGATGGGCGTTGCCGAGCAGTACATCGTCGATCCGCTCGGGTGCCAGCCCGGGCGTGCGCTTCAGCGCCTCGGCCAGCACCAGGCCGGCGAGATCGTCGGGCCGGGTGTCCTTGAGAAGGCCTTTGTGGGCGCGGCCCACCGGGGTCCGGATAGCGGTGGTGATCACGACGTCACGCACGGTTGATGCTCCCTCATGCCCCGCTCCGGGGGCGGATCGATACGCCCCCGCGGGGGGCCCGCTAGCTGTTCCAGGGCCGCAGCAGGATCACGCCGTCCTTCAGGTGAGCCACCTCGGGGCCGTCGCCGGCCTGCGTGTCCTCCCCGGCCTGCGCCACGGCGCTGCCGATGCGCAGCTGCGGGCTCCGGATGCGCTCGGCCCAGACCACGGCCTTGTCGTTCCCGCCGGCGCCGGCGTGGGCGAGCCCCCGCAGCGTGCCGACCACGATGATGTCGTCGTTGGCGATGATCTCGGCCCCGGCGTTGACGTCGCCCAGGACCACCACCGAGCCGGTCGACTCGATGCGACCCCCGCTCCGGACCGTGCGGGCGACGATGACCGTCTCACCACGCGCCTGCATCACGGTCGTGGGCGGGCGAACGTCGGTGACGCTGCCACCGGCCTCGCGCACCGTCTCCACGGTGTGTTCGACGAGGTCGAAGGGCACCTTCCCCGCGACCTCCAGCGCCACTTTCCCCTGCAACAACTCGGCGTGGGAAGCGAGCGTGGCGTCGAGCGCCTCCTGGGTATCCGTCTCCTCGAGGCTGAGCAAGATCCCGCCCCGGATTCCTCGCGCTTTCATCAGGGGATGTGCACCTCCACGCCGTGCAGCTTCCAGTACCCCGCCAGGAAGTCCCGCGCGACAGGGACCGACACGTAGGAACTGGCGCCGCCGTATTCGAGGAATACCACGATGGCGATCTTCGGGTCCTTGACGGGACTGAATCCCATGAACCAGGCGTGCGTCCAATTGTTGCCTCGCGTGGTCTGTGCCGTTCCCGTCTTCCCCGCCACGCTCACGTTATCGGGGAACACGCTCGGGCCCAGGAACCACTTCTCCGGGAAGTCGGTGAACGCAAGTCGCATGCCCCCGATCAGGCTGTCCCAGGACGAGCCCTCGATCTGGCGGATGTCGGGCGGCACCACCGTGTCACCCACCTTGGCCACCAGGTGCGGTTTCGCCTCAGCTCCGTGCATGGCGACGGTGCTGATGAGCTGGGCGAGCTGCACCGGCGTGGCCAGCGTGTCACCCTGCCCGATGATGGTGTTGAGGGTGAAGCCGGGGAGCCAGCCGTGCTTGTACTGCGGTTGCGAACGCACCCATTGCAGGTCGGGGACGCGACCCGCCTCCTCGCTGGGCAGGCCGACACCTACCGGCTTGCCGTAGCCGAGACGTCGGGCGTTGTCGACCTCGTCCTGCATGAACCCGTTCCATCCCGCCGCGAAGTTCGGGGTGGTGATCGCAGCGTTCCAGAAGAACGTGTTGCAACTGTCGGCGATCCCTTGCGCGACGTTGTACAACCCCTTGTCGTAGTTCGCCCAGTTGTGGAAGGTGACGCCGCCGTAGCGGATGTCGGCCCCGCAATCGAAGGTGGTGCCGGGGTTGATGAAGCGGTCCTCCAGCATGGTGTAGGCGGTGATGATCTTGAACGTCGAGGCCGGCGGGTACGCCTGGATAGCCCGGTTCTCCAGGGGCCGGTTGGTGGCGTCCTGGAGGATGCTGTTGACGGCGTTGGCATCGACCGGGAGGTGGGTGAACACGTTCTCGTCGAAGGTCGGCGCACTCGCCAGGGCCAGGATGTCGCCGTTGCGTGGATCGACCGCCACGATCGCGCCGTGGACCTCCTTGGCGTGCGGAAGCCCGACGCGGTCGCGATCCTTGTTGACGTAGCTGAGGGCCGACTTCAAGGTGTCCTCGGCGAGTCGCTGCAGCTTGGGGTCCAGCGTCAGGGTCACGTCCTCGCCCGGACGCGCCGGCCACAGCAGGGTGGAGCGCACCACGTTGCCGAGGTTGTCGACCTCGATGAGGCGCGCTCCGGCGGTGCCGTGCAGCGCCTTCTCGTAACTCTTCTCGATGCCCATCACACCGACCAGATCGTCAACGGTGTAGCCCGGGAAGCGCTTGGGATCGGCCTGGGTGGTGTACCCCACCGTCTGGGCGGCAAGGTTGGTGGGGTAGGTGCGTTCGATGCGCTGCCGCAGGTAGAGGTTGGGGTGGCCGGCCACCCGTTCCTCGATGGCAGGCACCAGCCGGTCGGGGATGTTCCACGCCAGGGCGACGCCGTCCCTCACCTGTTGCGCGTCGGTGGGATCGGGTTGCTTGGGTTCCCCCGAGACGCCCAGCAGGCGCCGCAAGCGGGGCCACTGTGGGATCGGCCCGCCCCGGTACATCAGATCGTAGGCGATGCGGTCGTCGGCCAGCACCGTTCCGTCGGCGGCCAGGATGCGTCCCCGGAGCGGCGTGATGGGCTTCTGCTGGGTGGCGTTCTGCTCGCTGCGCGCCGTGAACTCCTCGGCCATGGCGAGTTGAAGGTACATCAACCGCGCGGTGAAGATCACCAGCACCGTGAGGATGACCGCCAGGATCAGGCGGCTGCGGCCATTCACAGCAGTTCCTTGCGGAGCAACCGACTGCGCTGCAAGAGCGCCGAGCCCCAGGGAAGCAGCAGCAGCCCTGCGGCCACCGTCAGCACCGTCTCGACCGACGCCACGGCCGCCATGCGCACCAGCGACTCAGCGGAGCCCGAGAGCCAGACCAGCAGCGGCGCAAGCACCAACCACTTGCCCGCCTCCGCCGACAGGATCACCAGGCTGCGCTCGAACGGTCCGGACTGCGTGAGCTGCGCGCGCACGATGCTGGCGGCGAGTGCCGCGCCTGCCAGCGCGAAGGCGTGGATCCCGAGCACGCCGGCACCCATCACGTCCTGCAGAAGCCCGACGCCGTACGCCAGCAGCACCAGCTGCCACGGTTGGATGCGCCACAGGAGCGTCAGCACGGCGATCATGAACAGGTCCGGGGTGGGGATCGGGGTCATCAGGGCCGCCAGGAAACCTTGCGCGATGACCAGCACCAGGTAGAACAGCAGCAGCCGCATGGCGCCCAGTCTACCGTCGCCGGGCCCGCGACCGCAGAGGCCACGGTAGCCGGAACGCGGTTGTAACGTAGTGCATGGCCATCCTCCTGCTGCACGGCGGCGCCGGCGCCATCGCCGCCGACGTCGAGAACGACACCGTCACCGGCCTCTCATCCGCCTGCGACGCGGGTCATGCCCGCCTCGGGGGCGGCGGCAGCGCGCTGGACGCCGCCCTGGACGCGGTGAGCGCGATGGAGGGGAATGAGTACGCCTTCAATGCCGGCGTCGGCGGCGCCCCGACCCGCGAGGGCACGGTGGAGCTGGACGCTGCCGTGATGCTGTCCGACGGCAGCAGCGGCGCGGTCGCCCTGGTGCGCAACACGCCGTTCGTCGCCCGACTCGCCGATCGCGTCCGCACCGAGACGCCGCACGTGCTGCTGGCGGCCCATGGCGCCGAGGCGCTGGTGCGCGACCCGGTAGCCAACGAGCGCTTGCTCACCCCCCGCACTCGCGCCCGTTGGGAGACCTGGCGCGCGCGCCACGCTCCTCCCAGCGGGAGCGGCACGGTCGGGGCCGTAGCTCTCGACGACGACGGCCGGCTGGCGGCGGTGACGAGCACCGGCGGCATGCTCGGCCAGTGGTCCGGGCGCATCGGCGACACCCCATTGATCGGCGCCGGGACCTATGCCAACGGGACCGTCGCGGTGTCCTGCACCGGCACGGGCGAAGCGTTCATCCGCGGCGTCACGGCGAAGTCGCTGGCGGACCGGATCACGGCCGGCGACGATGTCGAACGGGCGCTGCGACAGGAGCTCGACGCGCTCGTCCGCTTCGGCGGCGAGGGCGGCATCATCCTGGTCGCGGCCGACGGCCGTCTCGCCTTCGGCTTCAACAGCGCGTCCATGGCCCTGGGTTGGCGCCACGCCGACGACGGCGAGCAGCTCGTCTCGCGTGCGCCCGGCATCCGGGTGATGCGCGGCGGCTGACGCCGGATCGGGGTCGCGCGACGGGCGGGCCCATCGACGCTACGCGGCCCCGGTAGCCCCGTCGGCGACGGCCCCGGCCTGCGTCCGAGTGGGCGAACGTCCCTGGGAACGCCGTCGGGGCGCTGCTATGCTCGACCCGTGATCCACACGGTGACGGTGAATCCCGCGCTGGACCTCACCTACCGGGTGTCCGAGATCGTCTTCGACGACACCGTGCGGGCGGACGAGGTGCTGCGGTCCCCGGGGGGCAAGGGGATCAACGTCAGCAGGGTGGCGGCCAGGCTCGATCACCCCACCGTGGCCATGGGCTTCGTGGGGGGGCGCGCGGGCGAGGAGCTGCTCGAGCGGCTCGAGGCCGAAGCGGTGCGCACCTGGTTCACCCACATCGCCGGCGCCACCCGGACCAACGCCATCGTGCAGGACGCCAGCAACCACCAGATCCGGGTGTCCGGACCGGGCGCGTCCGCCTCGCCCGAGGACGTCGAGCAACTCGTCGAGAGCCTGTTCGACCTCCGCTCCCCCGACGTGCTCGCGCTCTGCGGCAGTCGCCTGCCGGGCATCCCCCGCGACTTCTACGCGAACGTGGCCCGGCGCGCCATGGCCGACGGCATCCGCGTTGCCATCGATGCAGACGGTGACGATCTCCTGGCGGCAGTGGAGATCGGCGCCTACCTCATCAAGCCGAACCGCTACGAGCTGGAGCGCCTCTCCGGCAAACAGGTGGGCACGCGCGAGGATGCCGTAGCCGCCTCCAAGCCGCTGATACGACAGGGGATCACCGCCGTGCTCACCAGCCTGGGCGCGCAGGGAGCGGTGCTGGTCACGGAGGAGTGCGCCCTGCACGCCTACGCGCCGCGCGTGACGGTCGATTCGGCGGTAGGCGCGGGCGACGCCATGCTTGCGGGGGCTCTGGTCGCCGCGGTCGACGGCGACCCCTGGGAGACCGTGCTGCGGCTCGGCGTGGCGTGCGGGACCGCCACGGCGATGACGCCGGGCACGGAGCTCTGCGATCGCGGGGAGGTCGAGGCCCTGCTTCCCAGGGTGGTCGTGGAGACCCTGTAGGTCCCACGATGGGTACGGTCCGTTCAACGCAACCGCCGGAGCGGTCCACGGCCTTCCGAGTGGGGCACGTGCCACCGGGCGAGGTCGGCACGTATCCCGTTCGCTGCGCCGCGCGGGTCGGGAGGGCTCGTTCTGACCGATTCCCTGCGGCGTGCTTCGAGACCACGGAAGAAGGGCCCGGAACATCGTTCCGAGCCCTTCTGGAGGCGGGGACCGCAGCGGGCCTGGGCGGGCCCGGGGGCCACATCCACCCTCGGTGGGGGGGTCATGCCGGTTCGACTCGCTCGCGCGGCCGAACTCCGGGAAGCAGCCTACCCGGCCCGTATATCTACGCCATATCCGCTGCCGATGCCGGTGGTGCAGGCGGATAGGAGCCGTGTATGCGTGCGTGGCATCATGGAGGGGAGCGGCCTGGCCGTGTTCGACCTGGCCGCGACCGGCCGACCGCAGGCGCTCGTGGGCGAAGGGTAGGCGCGAGCATGCGCATCCTCCTGGTCGACGACGAAGTGGACCTCTCCCGTGCGGTGAGCGCGCTGTTGCGCGCCGAACGCTACGACGTGAGGTGGGCGCCGAGCATCGACGAGGCCTACCTGGCGCTCACCGAGAACGAGCCAGATCTGATCGTGCTGGACGTCATGTTCCCGGAGTCGGAGGATGCCGGCTTCGGCTTCGCCCGCGCCTTGCGGGAGACCCACGTGGGCATCCCGATCCTGTTCCTCACCGCCCGCGACGCGATCGAGGATCGCGTCGAAGGGCTCGATCTCGGCGGCGACGACTACCTCGCCAAGCCCTTCCACGCCGAAGAGCTGCTGGCGCGCGTCCGTGCGCTGCTGCGTCGCGACGGCGAGCAGCGAACGGCGCTCCTGGAACGGGGCCCGCTGCAGATCGACTTCCGGGCGCGCTCGGTGAGCTGGGGCGGTGTCGGGGTCGAGCTGAGCGATCGCGAGTTCTCGCTGTTGGAGACGCTCGCCCTCCACCCGGAACGCGCCTACCCGGTTCAGGAGCTGGCCGAGCGCCACTTCCCCAACGCCTCGTCCGGCACCTACGTCGTCCGGACCTACGTGTTCCGGCTCCGCAGCAAGCTGGCTCCGGACGCCATCCGCACGCTGCCGGGAGGGTACCGTCTTGGAGTTCCGTGAACGACTCCTGATCGGCCTGGTCGGCCTCGCCATCGCTGCGGCCAGCGTGCAGGGCGTGCTCGGCTACGTGAGCTTCCGCTCGGCCCTGCAGCGCGACCGCTCCGCCGACCTCGATCGCTACGCGGCGCTGGTGAGCAGCACGCTCGACCTCAGCGGCAGCGTGCCCGTCCCCATCGCCGAACGTCTTCCGGTACTGGCCGAAGAGGAGGGACGTTTCCGTGTCCTGAGCGGCGACGCCGTGGTGCTGGAGGGCGGCGGCCGCTTCCCCGCCGGGGAAGCCGGCTGGGTGCGCGCCTCCGTCCCGTTGTCCCCGGCCACCCGTCTGGAGGTCGCGCTCGACACGAGCGAGCTCACTGCGGCCCGACGCGAGTACCTGCGCACGAGCGCCGCCGCTCTCGCCGCCGACGTCCTCCTCGGTGTGCTGCTGGCACTGCTTCTGCGGCGCCAGCTGCTGCGGCCGCTCGGCCGCCTGGAGGCCGCGACCGAGGCGATCGCCCACGAGCGCTTCCCGGAGCCGATGGAGATCGACCGGGAGGACGAGTTCGGGCGCCTCGCCCGCAGCTTCAACGCCATGACCGACAACGTGCGACGCGCGCTCGATCGCGAGCGCAGCTTCACGCGCTACGTCTCCCACGAGCTCCGCACGCCGGTCGCCAACCTACGCGCCACGGCCGACGCGGTGCGGCGCGGGGCGCTCGACGACGACGAGCTGCTCCCGGTGACCGAGCGCAACGCCGAGCGCTTGGAGCGCACGCTGGACGGCCTGCTGACGCTGACGCGGACGCACGGTCCCACCGAGTTGGTGGCGCTCGAGGGGCTGGCGCGAGCCGCCATGCAGACGCTCGAGCCCGACGCCCGCGCCCGCGTTCAGTTGCGGGCGGATGCGGCCACCGTCCGCGGCCCGCGCGTCGCGTTGGAGGGCGCGGTGCGCAACCTGTTGGACAACGCCCTGCGTTACAGCGCCGGGCCGGTCGGCATCGCCTGCGGCGCCGGCGCCGGCGGCCAGGTGCGGCTGGCCGTGACCGACAACGGTCCGGGCGTGCCCGCGAACGTCCTCGAGGGACTGGGGATCCCCTTCCGAAGGTACGCCCGGGGCCCGGACGGGATCGGCCTGGGGCTCGCCTACGCGCGTCAGGTGGCGGAGGGGATGGGGGGGCGGCTCGAGCTCCGCAACCGCGACCCGCACGGTTTCGAGGCAGCCATGGTGCTGCCGAAGGGAGGCTGACATGGATCCCGCCCCCCGCTGGGCAGTCGCGTTGCTGCGAGGGTCCCTGGTGGCGCTGATGGCCCTGGCGACGATGGCTCCTGCCAGCGCTCAGGGCGGGGGCAACGGCAACGGAGGACCGTCGGGCGGCTCCGATCGCGGGGGCGGAGGGCAGGCGCCGAGCCAGGAAGCGCGCCCGCGTCCCGCGGCGGAGGACCACCACGTGCTGGTAGCGGCGCTGCGCTACGCCTCCGGAGGCACGCTGGTGATCGACGGGGGCAGCGTCGACGTACCGACCGCCTGGTCGAACTACCTCGCGCCCGGCATGTGGCTGCGCCTTGAAGGCGCCTGGGAAGGCGAGACCTTCCGCGTCAGCCAGCTCGAAGTGGCGCGGCCCGCCTACTTCAGCTACTACCTTGGCCCGGGCGCGCCCCTGGGGTTGGGCGCGGGCTGGGTGGAGGCGTGGTTCGAGGGCGCCACACCGGATGCCCACGCCGAAGCGCTGACGATCCGTCGGACGACGGTCCAGGAGCGTGCGCCGGTGGCCCTGCTGCGCGCCGTGGACGGCGCCTGGGCGACCCTTCCGGCGGGGCTCACGCCCCCCTCCCCGACAGCGGACGGCTGGACGCTGCTGTCCGGTCGGGTCGACGCTGGGAAGGTCCGCTGGATCTCGGCCCGACCCTTCCCTTGAGCCGCCGTCCGAGACCGACGCGCGCTGGCGAAAGACGGGCCTGCGCTAGCACCGCAGGCCCGTCGGCTTCGACCCCAGGCGCTCGACCGTAGGCGCCTCCCGGGGTCCGGCGCTCACTTCGACGTGGGCAACTCCCGTTTGCAGAAGTACCAGTCGGCACACTCGAAGCCCTCTTCGAGACGCGCCTGGGCCCCGTCCTGGGTGGTTGGGGGCGGGACCATCACCTTGTCCCCGGGCGTCCACCCCTCCGGCGTCGCGATCCCGAAGGCGTCGGTCGCCTGCAACGCCTTCACCAGCCGGAGGACCTCAGGGATGGAGCGGCCGTTGCTCAACGGGTAGTAGATCATCGCCCGCAGCACGCCCTGCGGATCGATGACGAAGACCGCCCGCACCGCGGACGTGCTGCTTGCGCCGGGCTGGACCATCCCGTAGGCGTTGGCCACCGTCATCGACAGATCGTCGATGATCGGGAAGGGGATGTCGACGTCGAAGTTCTGCTTGATGTTGCGCACCCATGCCAGGTGCGAGTAGATGCTGTCGATCGACAGGCCGAGCAGCTCCGCCCCTACCGCCTGGAACTCCGGGTATGCCCGCGCGAAACCAAGGAACTCGGTGGTGCACACCGGCGTGAAGTCGGCCGGGTGCGAGAACAGCACCAGCCACCTGCCCGTGTAGTCCGCCAACGTCCGCCTGCCGTGCGTCGTGTTCGCCTCGAAGTAGGGTGCCGGTTCGTTCAACCTCGGCATCGTGGGTTGCCGCATGGTCTCTGTGTCTTCCATCTGTACGCTCCTCCTGACGCTCGAGGCCACGTCCCGACCGTGCGGGCCAGGGTCCGCGGTCCGAGGCCGTCGCCCCGTCTCTGCAGTCGAGACCGATGGGTGAACGCACGCCGATCTCGAGGCGCTCCTCCTCGTGCACCACGAGGCTAGCGCCAAGCGGACGGGCCCGCCAGTGACGTTCGGCCCTCGCTGCGCCGCGGGATCGGGATGCGGTGCCGGCGATCGCACCGGGCCCACGAGCCACACACCCTACGAGAACGGAATCCTGCGATAATCGTGTGATGCGAAGAGAGCGCCGCCGTCGCGACCGGCTGGATAACAGGTGCGCAACGGTGGCGGGTCTGGCCGAGGGCCCCTGTGTCCCACGGTCGACCGCGGCCGCATGAGCCCCGAGCGCGAGCGCATCGCCTTCGTACAGATCGAGCCCTTCCCGCTCTCCAACGCCTCGGTCGCCGAGCAGCTCCAGAAGCACTTCCCCGAGTACCCGGTCGACGTCATCAACGTCCGGGATCTGCTGCGGGCGCGTCCCCTGCTGTTCCTGCGAAACGTGTTCGAGACGCTCCTGGCCTATGGGCCCGGGATCGTGCGGGGGCGCCGCCAGGTTCGCGCCTCGTTCTTCCACACCACGTTCGTGTTCCATCAGGCGCGCCGCCTCGTCCGGCAACGCCTCGACTCCGGACCGTACCGCTTCAGCTTCCAGATCCAGTCGCTCTTCGACGCCAGCACACCGGGCCTGCCCCACTTCGTCTATACCGACCACACGAACCTGGCCAACCTGCTGTACGTGGGACCGAACGACCACGTCCTCTACCCCGAAGCGTGGCGCCGGCTCGAGACCTCCATCTACCGCAACGCCGCCCTGCTCTTCGTCCGCAGCTCGCACGTGCAGCGGTCGTTGGTGGAGCACTACGGCATCCGCCCAGAACGCATCCGCTGCGTTTTCGCCGGCAGCAACGCCGGCGCACCGCGCAGCGCTCGAGACGTCGAAGGGCGCTACGAGGCGAAGCGCATCCTGTTCGTGGGGATCGACTGGGAGCGCAAGGGGGGACCGATGCTGATCGAGGCCTTCCGACAGGTCCGCCTGGCCCATCCCGACGCGCAGCTGACGATCGTTGGTTCCGGTCCGCCCGTGCCCGAACCCAACGTCGAGGTGCTCGGGGAGGTCCCCGTCGACGAGGTGTCCGCGATCTACGACCGGGCCACCGTCTTCTGCATGCCGACACAGCGCGAGGCGTTCGGCATCGTCTTCGTGGAGGCCATGACCCATGGCTTGCCGGTGGTTGCCACCAACGTCGGTGCCCTGCCGGACATGGTGGAGAACGGCGTCAACGGCTACCTGGTCGACCCCTGGGACGCGGCGGCGCTGGCGCAGCGGCTGATCACGCTGCTCGGCGAGCCGGAGACGTGCCGCGCGATGGGCGCTCGGGGGCGGGTGCTCGCGCGTGAGCGCTACAACTGGGACGCCGTGGGACAACGGCTGGGCACCCACATCCGGGAGGCTCTCGCCACCGCAGACCACGGCCCCGCCCCATCGACCGGCGACCCCTGAGGCCCGTCAGCGGAAGCACCCTCCGCCGGGACGGACCGGCCGGCGAGAGGTCTCGGGCCGTGACACGCCGGGGATGGCCGGACCGTTCCGCGCCGGGACGTCCCTTCCCTGGCCCCCGTCGGTTCGTTGCCGGAGGGCCCGCCTATCGGCCCCGAACCCGGATCGCTACTTCCCGAACACGTTCGGCAGTTCCTCGAAGTCGATGAGCACCTCGCGCGGCTTGCTGCCCTGGTGCGGGCCGACCACCCCGAGCGCCTCGAGCGAGTCCATGAGCTTCCCGGCCCGGGCGTGCCCGACCTGCAGGCGGCGCTGCAGCCGCGACACGCTGGCCTGTCCCTCGTTGATCACCAGCTCGGCGGCAACGCGCAGCTTGTCGTCGTTCCAGTCGATCAGGCCGCTGGCGTCGGACTCGAACGAGCTGGGCGGGTCGAAGTCGGCGCCGTAGGCCTCCACGAAGTCGTCGTCGAAGTACTCGCGCCGCAGGAAGTCGCTCATGCGTCCCACCTCACGCTCGCTGACGAACGGCCCCTGCAAGCGCACCGCCTTCACCAGCCCCGGCTGGTAGTACAGCATGTCGCCCAACCCGATGAGCCGCTCCGCGCCCATGCTGTCCAGGATGGTGCGCGAGTCGTGGCTGCTCGACACCGCGAACGCCATGCGCGCCGGCACGTTGACCTTGATGAGGCTGGTCAGGATGTCGACGCTGGGGCGCTGGGTGGCCAGGATCAGGTGCATGCCGGTGGCGCGCGCCATCTGCGCCAGGCGCATGATGGCCGACTCCACCTCCTTGGGGCTGGTGATCATCAGGTCAGCAAGCTCATCGATGACGACGACGATGAACGGCAGCTCCGGCAAGTCCAGGTTGCGCGCCTTCTCGTTGTACTGATCCAGGTTCTTGGCGCCCAGCTTGGACATCATCTTGTAGCGCCGCTCCATGTGCGCCACCGCCCCGAGCAGCACCCCCGCGGCGTCGGTGGGGTTGGTCACGACGTTGCGCAGCAGGTGCGGGACGCCGTCGAAGGGCGTCAGCTCCACCATCTTCGGGTCGATCATGAGTAGCCGCAGCTCGGTCGGCAGGAAGCGGTAGAGCAAGCTGCCGATCAGCGTGTTCACCGCCACCGATTTGCCCGAACCGGTGGAACCGGCGATCAACAGGTGCGGCATCCTCGCCAGGTCACCCACCACCATCTCGCCGTCGATCGACTTCCCCAGGATGATGGGGAGCCGCGCCTTGGTGCGGCGGTAGCTCGCCGACTCGGCCGCCTCCCGGAAGCTCACCAGCTCGCGGTTGGCGTTGGGGACCTCCAGACCGATCACGCTCTTGCCGGGGATCGGCGCCTCGATACGCACGCTCCCCACCGCCATGGCCAGCGCCAGGTCGTCGGACAGGTTGGCGAAGCGCGCGATCTTCTCCCCCGGCGCCGGCTCCACCTCGAACCGTGTCACCGTCGGCCCGCGCACCGCCGCCACCACCCGCCCCTCCAACTTGAAGCTGTTGAGCGTCTCGTCGATCTTCTTCACACGCTCACGGCGCTCGCGCGCCAGCTCGCTGCGGTCCTCCACCGCCGACTCCGGCTCGTCCAGCAACGTCAACGGCGGCACCTGGATGGGGATGCCGCCCACCTCGGGCACGGCGTCGACCTGAGGGGCCTCGCGCGCGGAGGCCGCCCGCACGGCATCGACGCCGTCGTCGAGCAGCGCGGCCTCCAGCTCCGGGTCGGGGACGGCGGGAGCCTCGTGCGCGCCGTCCGTGCCGTCATCGACCAGGAAGGGATCCTCACCGTCGGAAGCCAGCCACGGCGGCAGGTCCTCGTCCTCGAAGCCACCCGTCGCGGGCTCGGCATGTCCCGCAGCGCCGCCGAGCACCTCCGCCGCCACCCCGACGGGGACCGCGTCGCGCGCTTCGCGCGCCGCCGCCTCGGCGCGCTCGGCGACCGCGCTGAGCGCGCTGCGCCAGCCCGCCAGCTTCGCCAACGCCTCGACCCCCGCGCGGTCGAGATCGGCGGCCAGCGTGCCGTCGAACTCGCCGATCTCCTCGAAGTCGGGATGGGCCTCGCGTACCTGCTCGAGCTCCCCGAGAAGACCACGCCACGGCTCCAACCGAGCGGCGTCCGCCGCCAGCCGCTCGGCGTCTACCTCGAAGCGGGCGTAGTCCTGCAGGCGGCGGCCGTGGTCGGCCGAGGCCCTGGCGAGCTGGCGCGGGCTCATGCCCTTCATGGCGCGTTGGTCAAGATCACGCTCGCGCGTCACCCTCCGGTAGCGCTCGGTGAGGCCCGTCAGGTCGAGCGCCAGCGTCTTGCGGATCCGGTCGAGCCCGCGCGCGGACGCCGCCCGGCCCGGAACGGAATCGTCGAGCGCAGCCTTGAGGCCGCGCGCCCAACCGTCGAAGGTCGTCGCGCGCACCGCGACGACGCCGTCGCCTCCGGCGCCGAACGTATCCTGCGGGGGCCGCGCGCCCTCTGCCTTGAGGAGCTCGACCATCTCGGCCGCCCGGTCGCGCGCGAAGTCCCGCACGGCGCTCTCCCACGCCTTCAGGTCGGCGCGGGCGTCGCTGAGGTGGTGGGCCTCGGGACGGCCGGACAGGTTCCGGATCGAGGCCTTGACCTCGTTGCGCCAACGGTCGAGCTCGGCACTTCCCGGGTAGAGACTGCTCAGCGCGTGCAGGTCGCGGTCGAGCTCCTGCAACGCCTTGCGCGCCAGGGCCACGTCGGCTCGGAAGGCGGCGCGCTCCTTGGCCCTCAGGCGCGCCCGCCACAAGCCCCTGCCTGTGCCCCGCACCGCCTTCACTACGGTGAGAAGCAGCGAGCGCGTGAGGTGCGTGGGAACGAGCCCGAGCATCAGATCCAACCCGAGCGAGGCGACGAAGAGCGCCGGCAGCACCGCCAGACCGCCCCAGGACCCCGTCAACGACGCCCGCAGCGCCATCCCGTAGCGACCGGTATGCGCCGCCGCGACCGCCACCACGACGCCCCAGGCACCCGCCACGAAGAGCAGGTAGCCGGCCAGCAGCCGCGGCCACCAGTCCGGGCTGCGACGCAACAGGAACAGCCCGCCGAGACCCAGCAGCGGCAGCGGCAGCGCATAGGCGCCCCAACCGAAACGGCCGGTCAGCGTACTCCCGACGCCGCGCCCCAGCTGTCCGGTCGGCAACCCGGGCAGGACCACGCCGAGCACGAAGATGCCGCCGGCGAGCAACACCAGACCGATGGCCTCCAGGTCGAGCTGGACGCGCTTCTTAGTGCGTTTGCCTTTGCCTCGCCGTGCCACGTGAGGTAGTCTATCGCGCGTCGGAACCACCGCACGCGAAAATCGGGACATCGCGGCGGTGCTACCTCCGCGTCCTGCACGTGGTTGCCGATCATGGTCAGGACGCCGGCGCCCTCAGTGACGAGGCCCTTATCCGGGTCGCGCCCGTGACCGCCCCCTCCCGCGGGTGGCTATCCGTCCCCATCGGGCGTCGCGCCGTCCGAACCCTCGGACAGGGGGGGCGGCACCGTAGCGTAGGCCGGGCGCGTCAACAGGTATTCTTCCAGCACCACCTTGAGCAAGGCGACCAGGGGGACGGCGAGCAGCGCTCCCACCAGCCCGAACAGCCCCAGACCGGCCATGATGGCCAGCAGCACGGTGACGGGGTGGAGATTGGTGGACCGCGACAGGATCAACGGCGACAGTACGTGCCCCTCGAGCTGATTGGCCAGCAGGAACACCACGATGGCCAGCACGCTGGTCAGCGGACTGACCGTCAATCCCAGAAGCACCGCCGGAAGCACTCCGATGATCGGCCCCAGGTACGGCACCAGGTTGAAGATGGCGGCTAGGAAGCTGATCGCGGTGGCGAGCGGAACGCCGATGATCGTCAGCCCCAGCCAGATGAGGATGCCCAACGTCAGCGTGATGAGGACCTGGCCGCGCAGGTAGCCGCCGACCGCGCGATCGGCCTTCTCGGTGAGATCTTCGTAGAGGGGCCGCCAGCGCACCGGCACGAAGCGGTGGAAGTTCGAGGTGAAGCGCGGGAAGTCGTACAGGAAGTAGGCGCTGGCGATGAAGATGAGCACCACCTGGAAGGTGGTGGAGATGACCGCGGTGGCGCCCGAGACCAACAGGCTGGGACCGCCGGTGATGATGTGCTGCAGCAGCCGGTTGAGGCTCTGCGCGAGCTGGGTCGCGAAGTTCACCAGCTCCTGACGGATCTGCTGGCTGAGCTGGGTCTGGTCGGCGGGTACCCCCAGGCGACTGGAGATGGCGTCGGGCAGGTTGGTCATCACGCCGGCCAGCCACGCCTGTACGTGGGTCGAGAGCGAGGTCAGGTTGTCGATGGCCTTGGGCACCAGGCTGACGAAGCGCCCCATCTCGGTGACCACCTGGCTGACGAGCACCGAGCCCAGCACCACCAGGTTCAGCAGCAGGAAGAACACGATGACCACGGCCACCGGGCGCCGGATGCGGAGACGCTCGAGCGCTTCCACCACGGGGTTGAGGATGTAGGCGATGATGAACCCGACGACCCCGACCTGCAGCGCGAAGGCGTAGCCGCCCCGCAGTCGCCACAGCGCGTAGACGATGAAGGCGGCCAGCGCCACGTAGCTGCAGGCCCGCACCCACACGTTACGCCACACCACTTCCACGGCGGTGACGCGCTGGCCCTCAGGCGCGCGAGAGTGAGGGTCGTCGGCCACGACGCTAGGGCCCCACGAACAGCGAAGCTGCCTGCATGCGGACCTCATCGGGCTTCAGACCCTCACCGAAGAACCGATCGCCCTGCCAGATCTCGAAGTGCAGGCGGGGGTGGAGGCTGGTCCCGGCGATGCCGTCCCCGGTGCCGGAGTTGCCGACGTAGCCGATCACCTCGCCGCGGTAGACCCGGATGCCGGTGGTGATGCCGTCACGGACGCCGGAGAGGAACCCATAGCGCAGCACACGGCCGTCCGGGAGGCGCTCCCACACCTGCCGCCCCCGCAACTTGTCGAGCTGGCTGGCGTCCGCCCCGCCGCTCCCTACCTGTGTCAGGAGCTGCTTCCACGCGTCCTGCGTCATCTCCACGTAATTGGTATCGGCACGCACGATCTCGCCGCCGGCGGAGGCGATGACCGGCTGTCCGTAGGCGATGGGGATGCCTGCGTCACCGTCGACGAAGTCGAACCCCTGGCTGACGCCGTGGCGGTAGGGGCGCTGCGCTCCAGGCAGATCGTTGGCGTCCTTGGGCACGCCGGCGCCCGGCAACGGGAACCACAGCCCGGCCGGCGCGGTCGCGCCGCCACTCGGGCCCGCCGAGGCTCGTGCGGTGCTCGCGGGCGCCGCAACGGGCGCCGGCGCCGCGGCGGCCGCGGCGGCGGCCGGCTGCGCCCGCAGCCGGCCGATCTCGGCCCGACTACTGCTCAGTAGCACGGTCGTCACCAGGGCATAGACCGCCAGCGCCAGGAGCAGGTACCACCCCGGCCGGACGCGCGACAAGCGGCTCACGACCGTTCCATCCTAGGCCGCGGGTGCGGCCCCTGAGCGCGCCGACCGTTCTTCACGGGGCGAGTCTATCACGCGTCTGTCGGCGACTTCGCCGCGTGAGGGGCGCGCGATGCGCGGCTCATGACCCCGTTCCCGGTGCGTCGCGCCGGAGCCGGTAGAGGTGGGGGAAGTGGCCGCCATGCTCCACCTTCCGTTCCGCCTCCACCCGCCAGCGCGACGGCTCCGCCAGCAGGCGCCGGAAGAGCTTGAGCTCGTGGTTCAGCAGCACCACGCGCGCTCCGGGGGCAGCCAGCCGCTCGATCGTCTCCAGTACCGCCGGGTGGAGCGAGCGATTGTCGGCGTGGCTGCCCACCGCGTCCCCCCAGGGAAGATCCGCCACGATCACGTCGTACGCCCCGTCGTCGAGCGGCGCCGCGCGCACGTCGGCACGCACCAGGCGGCACCCTTCGGCGGCGCCGGCCGCTTCCAGGTTGGCGCGCGCGCAGGCGAGCGCCTCACCGTCGACGTCGAGGCCCGTGAGCTCGGCCGCGGGGCCCGCCAGGTAGCGCTCGACCAGCAGCGTGCCCGAGCCGCACATGAGGTTCAGGAAGCGATCGCCGGGGCGCGCCCCGGCCTCGACCACCATGGCGGCGGCCAGCGTGGCATTGAGGCCGCCGGCGCGGTTGCACACGCGCCAGGTGCGCGCCGACAGCGGACGCGGCGTCAACCGCACCAGCACCTCCCAGCCGACCCCTTCCGGCACCGGCCGCACCCTCAGGAGCAGGTCGCCCTCCGCCGCGTCGAACGGCAGACCGGTGGCCTCCTGTAGGGCGTCCGCCAGACGCCGGAACACGGTCGAGTCGGCCCCGGCGGCGGCGAAGCGGAAGCCCCGGAAGGGAGCGCGGCGCGCGACGTCGCTCACTGCGGCGAGCAAGCGCCGGAAGTGACGGTCGCCCAGGAGCGCCTTGGGACGCGGCACCTCGAAGTGCAGACGGCGGTACACGGCGGCCGCGAGCCTCATCGCCAACAGCGCCTCGGGATCCGGAGCGCGAACCGTGAGTCCGTCGGCATGTTCAGCCACGACGGTCGCACCGGCAGCCTCCGCCTCCGACCGCGCGAACGACTGAAGGCCCTCCAGTACCTCGATCTCGTACCCATCGGACACGCCGCACTCTACCGTCCGGGCAACGTGTCCTGCCGGCGGGACGGGTGCCCGTGTCAGTGGCGGCCCGGACACCTATACTTGGGGTGGTGAAGCGGCCGTGACGGTCAACACCGGTCCACGCGAGCGCCTCCGCAAGCGGGTGTGGCGCGAGTGGATGACCGGCTATGTGTTCATCCTTCCGGCGGTGGTGATCATCGCGATCTTCGGCCTCTTCCCCATCGCCTACGCCGTCTACATGAGCCTGTACACCTGGCGGGTACGCCAGGGTGCGTTCGTGGGTCTGTCGAACTACGCCCGCACCCTCGGGCACGCCGGCGGGGTCGCGGCCTTCTTCGGGGGCTTGTTGCTCGTGCTGGTGGCGCACTGGTTGTGGACCGACGCCTTCCGCGGCGGCCGGGCCGAGGCGCGGCGCTACCTGCAGGCGGGAGGCGCCCTGTTGTTGCTGGCCAGCGGCGTGAGCGTCGCCCTGGGCTGGCAGTTGATGGCCCACAGCGGCGACCGCGCGTTCCTGCAGGGACTGGTCCGGACCGTCTACTACGGCTTCGGATCGGTGCCCATCCAGATCGCCCTGGCGCTGGTGATCGCCAGCCTGCTGTTCCAGCGCATCCGCGGGCGCGAGTTCTTCCGCATGTTCTACTTCCTGCCCTATGTCGCTCCCGCCGTCGCCGGCGCCGCGGTCTTCCGAGCCATCTTCAGTCCGCGCCCCGAGTTCCTCGCCAACACGGTGCTGTCGTGGCTGCATATCCCGCCGCAGCGCTGGCTGTTCGAGACGAAGCCGGTCACCGAGGTGCTCTTCGGCGGCCTGTTGCACCGCCTGGGCGTCGAGCACATCACCGGTTTCTGGGCGGGCCCGAGCCTGGCGCTGGTGACCATCATCCTGTTCGGCATCTGGACCTTCACGGGCTACAACGCCGTGATCTTCCTGGCGGGCCTGGGCAACATCCCCCAGGATCTCTACGAGGCCGCCGCCATCGACGGCGCCAACCGCATCCAGAGCTTCCGCCACATCACCGTGCCGCTGTTGTCGCCGGTGACGTTCTACCTGACCGTGCTCGGCTTCATCGGCACCTTCCAGGCCTTCACCCACATCTACGTCATGCGCCAGCTGGCGGTGCGGGACGCCGTCGATACGGCCAGCATCGTGATCTTCGATACCTTCTACAAGCGCAACAACTGGAGCCTGGCCGCGGCGCAGTCGGTGGTGTTGTTCGCCATCATCCTGATCCTCACGCTCTACCAGAGCCGCTTCTTCGGGAGGAGCGTGTTCCGTGGCTAGCCTCCCGTCCGACGCCGTCCGCTCCGCGCGCGGGGCCGGCGCCCGGGCGGCCCGCGCCGGCAGCGAGCCCTTCGAGTTCAGGCTCTCTCAACTACCCGTCTATTTCCTGCTGCTGGTGGGCGCGCTGGTCTCGTTCACGCCGTTCTTCTACATGGCCTCGACCTCGCTGATGACACTCGGCGAGACCATCAACCGGCGCCTGGTGCCCGCCCATCCTCAGTGGATCAACTATCAGCGGGCTTGGACCGAGGCCGATTTCGCGCTGTACTTCCGCAACAGCGTCGTCATCAGCGCCATCGTGATCCTGGGGGTGCTGGTCACCTGTACGCTGGCGGGCTACGCCTTCGCCAAGATCCGCTTCCCGGGGCGGGAGATCATCTTCATGGTGCTGCTCACCACCCTGATGATCCCCAGCACGGTCACCTTCATCCCCAACTTCCTGCTGATCCGGGGCGACATCATCCCCTGGGGCTCCTGGATCAACAAGCTGCCGGCGTTGACGGTGCCGTTCCTGTCGACGGCGTTCATCATCTTCCTGTTCCGGCAGTTCTTCCAGGGCATCCCCGACGAGCTGTGGGACGCCGCGCGCATCGACGGCGCCGGGCACCTTCGCTTCCTGACCGCGGTGGTGGTGCCGATGAGCCGCCCGGTCATGATGACCGCCGCCCTGCTCACCTTCGTCCGTACCTGGAACGAGTTCCTATGGCCGCTGCTGGTCACGACCACGCCCACCTGGCGCCCGCTCGGCGTGGGGCTGTACACCTTCATCACCGAGGCGGGTCCGCAGACGCACTACCTCATGGCGGGCGCGGTGATCACCATCCTGCCCGTCATGGTGGTCTACTTCTTCACCCAGCGTCAGTTCACCGAGGGGATCGCCACCTCGGGGCTGAAGGGATGATCGCCATTCCTCAGGAGGGAAGGGAGTACATATGAAGCGAGGTCCGCTCGTCCTATTGGGGGCCGCGTTGCTGTTCGCGACGCTGGCCACGGCGTCCGCCCAGGGCGACTACGAGAACGTCGACCCTAGCGGCCAGACCATCACCTTCTGGCACCAGCACACGCTGGATCGCGAGACCGCACTGCAGCAGATCGTCGCGGCGTTCAACAGCTCGAACCCGTACCACATCACCGTCAAGGCCGAGTACCAGGGCGGCTACAACGACATCTTCCGCAAGATGCTACCCGTTCTCGATACCGCTGACGCCCCCAACATCGTCGTCGCCTACCAGAACCAGTCGGCTACGTACGCGCTCGGCAACGGCGTCACCGACATGCGGCCGTTGGTGGACTCGCCCAAGTGGGGCATCAGCGCCGCCGACAAGGCCGACTTCTTCCCGGGCTTCTTCAATGCCGACGTCTTCCCCAGCTTCGGCGGCGCGCGTTATGGCTTCCCGCCCAACCGCTCGATGGAGGTCCTGTACTACAACATCGACTGGCTGAAGGAGCTGCGCGCGGCCGGCAAGATCGATTTCGACGGGCCTCCCGTCACCCCGCAGCAGTTCCAGCAGGCCGCCTGCGCCGCCACGAAGAACCCCTATGGCAAAGCCACCACCAGCGGCGCCATCGGCTACGAGCTGTCCATCGACGCCAGCCGCTTCGCGAGTTGGACGTTCGCCTTCGGCGGCAACATCTTCGATGACGCCGCCAACCGCTTCACCTACGACTCCGAGGCAGCGAACCAGGCGATGACGTTCCTGCAGGGCCTGTTCGACGAGAAGTGCGCGACCATCGTCACCGAGAACTACGGGGACCAGACCGACTTCGGCGCGGGCCGCACGCTGTTCACCATCGGCTCCTCCTCGGGGTTGCCCTTCTACAAGAGTGCCGTCGACGAGGGAGCCAAGTTCGACTGGAGCGTCGCCGCCATCCCCCACACCACGCCCGACCCGGTCATGAACATCTACGGCGCCAGCGTCAGCATCCCCACCGGCCACTCCAAGGAGGCCAACCTGGCGTCCTGGATCTTCATCAAGTACTACACCAGCCCCACGGTGCAGGCTCAGTGGGCCAAGGCGAGCGAGTACTTCCCGGTGCGCAAGAGCGTGGCCAACGAGCTCACCGACTACTTCGACGCCCACCCGGCCTACAAGACGGCCTTCGACCTGTTGCCCTACGGCATCGCCGAGCCGCCGGTGCCCGGCTACGACTTCGTGCGCGACGAGGTCGCCAGCGACATGGCCGCCATCATGGACGGCGCGCCGGTCGCCGACACCCTGAAGACCGCCAACGCCACGGCCAACGAGATCCTGGCCGACCAGCTCAAGGGCCTGCCGAAGAACTGACGAAGAAGCCCACGCACGTCGACCGACGCGTCGGGAGCGGCCTAGGGGCCGCCCCCGGCGCGCTCCGAGCGAGTTGTCGTCGACCGTCCCTACCTCAGGGTGCCGTGAAGCCCCGGCTATCGGTTTGCATGATGGCGCCGCTCGTCTGGCTCGAGAGGGTACCGCCGTTCTGGACTGCATTGAAGGACCGGAAGTACTCGTCGATCCAGTGCGCGGCTGCGTCCTCCGGCGTGGACGCGGAGGGAGTGATGATCGCTCCCCAGGAGTAGCTGCCGCCCGAGCTCAGTGCCATTCCCACCGAGGTCAGATCGGGGATGGTGATGCTGGCGTTCGTCGTGGTCACGATGATCGCGAGGCTCGGATTGGAGATGAGGAAGGTGGCGGCTCCACCACCCGTACCCGACAGGCTGAGGGTAGACCCGACCCCCACGCCGGTCGCCCCGTCGGCCGGCGCGGTCAGCGTCGGCGGCGCCGGCAGATCGAGCGTGGCGCTGCTCCCGGCCATCAGGCCGCTCTTCCAACCGATGGTGATCGCCGAACCCGTGGTCCCGGGGTAGGCCGTGACCGCCAGCGTGAAACCCGAGCTCGAGATCTGCGGGACGACGGCGTTGAAACTACTCGGAAGACCGGAGCCGTTGAAGGCGGAGAACAGCGGGAGGGTCGTCGAGGAGGCGAGGCCGGCAGCGCCGTAGACGTCCTCGAGCTGGAAGCCGGCCGGAACGTTCACGCTCGTCGCGATGGTCCCGGTGCTCGGCGTGCTCCCCCACGTCACGTCGATCGTGGGCGTCCCGCCGTTGGACACGGTGCCCGTTGCGGTCCCGTACCGGCCGTAGCCGGTCGCCATGGCGTTGCTGTCCGTCGCCACCTCGAGGGCGTGGACCGTCACCGGAACGCTCGCCCCCGTCACCCAGCGTGGGGTGAAGGAATAGCCGCTCGAGCCAGCGCCGACGCTCGTGCACCCCTGCACCCAGGTCGTCGTGGACTGTACACAGACCACAGCGGTGAAACCGGTCGCGACGGCCGCGGAAAGGTTCCCGCTGATGGTGGCCGACAACGGCGGTGCGCTCATGCCAAGGGCCCCGACAAAGGTATTGACCGTCGGCGACGCGCTCGTCAGGCCCTCGAACACCTGTGCTACGGGAGTACTTCCGGACGTCTGCTTCACGATGAGGTCGTAGGGGACCGCGACCCCCCCGATCGTGAAGGCGCCGTTGGCATCCGTCGTCGCCGTGGTGCCCTGGATGGCGACCGTGGCGCCCGCCATGCCGCTCCCGAGCGCGTCGACCACCGCTCCGCTCACCGACAGGCTGGTGATCGTCAGGTCGAACGTGGCGGAGGCGGCATTGCTGCCCTCCACGGCGTTGAGCGTCAGGGTCGCACTACCGTCGGCGGCGGCGGCCGAGACCTGCACGTCCAGGGTGGTCGAGGTGGCCCCGCCGCTCAGCGTGGAGCTCGCCAGCGTCGCCGTCACCCCGGCTGGAGCACCTGTGACCGACAGGCTCACCGACCCGGAGGCGTTGCTCACGGTGACCGGTACGCTCACCTGGTCGCCGCGCACGACCGATCCGGTCGTGCTACCGAGCTGAACGGAAAGGCTTGCTTGCTGGCTGCACGACGCCAGCAGCAGGGCCAGCGCAAGCGCGCTGGCGCCGAAGAGCAGTCTCTTCATGGCGGGTCCTCCTGATCGTAGAGCGGAGCGGACATTCGGTCCCTTCTCGACCATAGGGACATCTGTCCCGGCGCCCCATGACGTTTCTCACAGCAAACCCACGCGAAGCTCATGACACCTCGGCGCGACCTCGTGCGCCGTCCCGCGATCCCTGGGCTCGCGCTCCGGCGTCGTGACGCACATCCACCGGCTCTCCGGGTCCGCCAACGATGCAGCGGGGGCGGCCCGAAGGCCGCCCCCGCCGGACGCGTGATGAGCGTCGCGCGCACCGTCCTCAGGGCGTCGTGAAACCCCTCGTCGCCGTCGACACGATCGCGCCGTCGGCAGTCGGCGCCGGGCCGCCGCTTGCCGCGATAAGCGCATCGAGGTAGCCGCTGATCCAACCGTCGGCCGCGTCGTCGGCCGTGGTGGCCGTAGTCGAGGATCACCTCCCAGTGTAGTTGGTGGCGGCGGCGAGCGTGAATCCCAGTGCGCTGAGGTCCGGGATGGTCGCGCTCGTGCTCATGGTCGTGACCGCGAACTCCTGTCCAGACCGCTGCACCAAGAAGGTGACCGCTCCGCCCCCCGACGCCGCTACGCTCAGCGTCGAGCCGACGCCTACGCCGGTGGCCCCGTCGGCCGGCGCAATCAGTGCCGGCGGCGCGAGGAGGCCCAGCGTGGCACTATCGCCACCCGCGAGCCCCGTCTTCCAGGCGATCGACGCGCCGCCCGTGCCGGAGGAATAGGCATTCGCGACGACGGCGTAGCTGGCCCCCGCGAGCTGCGGGACCACCCCGCTGAAACTGGACACCGAGGTCGTTGCCGAACAGCGAGAGGCTGCTCATCGCATCGAGCGAGGCGCTCACGGAGATGCTGTTGAGCGAGTAGCCGGAAGGGACGGTGACGTTCGCCGACAACGTCGCTGGCGCGGGCCCCGCTGCCCAGGTTCACGGTGACCGGCGTGCTGCCGCCGTTGGACAGGGTGACGCTGGCCGTGCCGTACCTGCCGTAGCCGGTCGCGACCCCGCTGGCATCGGTCTGCACCTCGAGCACCCGGACCGTCGCGACAACGGTCGGCCCTGACCCCCAGGCCGCCGGGAGCGAGAAGCTGGTGCCGCCGGCAGGCACGGTCGCGCAACCGAACACCACCACCGAGACACCGCTTGCACGCAACCTTTGCCGTGTAGCCCGTCGCCACGGCCGATCCGAGCGTTCCGGTGATCGTGGCGCTCTGAGGGGTTCCCGTGCCGCTGAGCACGGACACGGGCAGGACCGTCGGATTGGAGGTCGTGAGCCCCTGGAACACGTGCGCGTAGCCCGTCGAGGGGGTCGTGCCGTGCTGGATGACGGCGAGATCGTAGGGAACGGCGACCCCGCCGACCGTGAAGCTACCGTCCGAAGCCGTGAAGGCGTTGGTCCCCTGGATCGACACGACCGCTCCCGCCACGGGGATGTCGAGCAGGCCCACGACCTTCCCGTGCACCGACAGGCTGGTGATCGTCACATCGTAGGTCGCGGACGCCGCGTTGCTGCCTTCCGTGGCATCGACCGTCAACGTCGTGGCGCCCTCGGCAACCGCCGCCGAGACCTGCACGTCCAGCGTCGTCGACGTCGCCCCACCGCTCAACGTGGTGCTCGCCAGACTCGCCGTCACACCGGCGGGCGCGCCGCTAACCGACAGCGTCACGCTCCCGGAGGCGTTGCTCACCGTGACCGGCACGCTCACCTGGTCACCGCGCACCACCGAACCACTGGCGCTACCGAGCGCCACCGACAGGCTGGCCTGCTGGCTGCACGACGGCCAGGAGCACCGTGAGCACGAGCGCAGCCAGCACCGAGGAACATTCGCTTCATGGAATTCGGTCTCCTTCATGTGAGCGACGGATGAGGCTGCGCGGACATCCCAGACGCATAGGACAAACGTCCCGGGCTGCCGGGGCTTTCTCACTCCACAGCCACGAGCTCGCTCATGGTGCAACGCGCAAGATGGCGCCACCCTGCATGCCCCGTCCGTGGACTACCCTTGCCTGGTGGTGCGCTCGATCTACCTGCACGTCCCCTTCTGCCCCAGCGTCTGTCCCTACTGCGACTTCCACAAGATGCTCCGGAACGACGGACTTGTGGCGCGCTACCTCGACAGACTCGAACGCGAAGCCCACGACCTGGCCGAGCGCTACCCCGGACCGCTCGACACCCTCTACTTCGGAGGCGGCACCCCGTCGCACCTCACCGACGACGAGCTGTCCCAGGTCGCGTCCCTCCTGCAGCGCACCTTCGGCTTGCCTGCCCAGCTCGAGACGACCCTCGAGGCCGATCCGCTGACGTTCACGCCCGAGCGGTTGCGACGCTTCCGGGAGTTCGGCTTCGACCGGCTGTCGATCGGCCTGCAGTCGACGCAGGACGCCGTGCTGCGCTTCCTCGGCCGCGTCCACGACGGGAAGCAGGGTCTGCAGGCGGTGGCGTGGGCGCTCGAGGCGGGCCTGCGCGTCAACGCCGACGTGATCACCGCGGTGCCGGGCCAGGACGCCGCGCTCGACCTGCGGCGCGTCGCGGACACGGGGGTCGGCCATATGAGCGTCTACTCGCTCACGATCGAGCCGAACACACCGTTCGCCCGTCGCGGCGTACGCGTCGACCCGGAACGCGAGGCCGACGACTTCGAGGCCACCGCCCCGCTGCTGGCGGCCTACGGCCTACGACGCTACGAGGTGTCGAACTACGCGCGCCCGGGCGAGGAGGCGCGCCACAACCTGGCGGCGTGGCGCGGAGGCTTCTACCTCGGACTCGGCCCCTCCGCCTCCTCCTACCTGCCGGAGGGCGGGGCCTACGGCACCCGCCTGCGCAACCCGCCGATCCGCGCCTGGCTCGAAGGAGCGCCCCCCGAGCGCGACGTGCTCGACGCCGAGGGCGTGGTACTCGAGCGCCTGCTGACCGGCCTGCGCACCCGCGAGGGCGTCGACCTCGCCAACTTGCGCGCCGTCACCGGGCTGGGACCCGAGACCACCGCGCCACGTTGGCTCGACGAAGCCCTGCGCCACCGCCTGCTCACCCTCGACGGCAGCCAGCTGCGCGCTACCGACGACGGCCTCGCCCGTCTCGACGCGCTCCTGCGGGCGTACGTGCGCTCGACCTGACGCGCCGCGCCGCTCAACCGGCGCGCTCAGCCGGCGGCGCGCACGGCCGCACCGTTGGCGCCCGTCCGCTGCGCCTGCGCCAGCAGCCGCACCAACACCGCGGCTCCGGCCAGGGTCAGGGCTCCGGGCAGCTTCAACTCCTCGAGCGCTTCGTCGAAACGTTCGAGCAGATGCGGGTGACGAGCCAGGAAGCTCTCGGCCGACAGCCCGTCCTCCTGCTTGCGGGCCTCGATGAAGGCGGTGGCGAGCTTCCGCTGGGCCTCGCGCAGGTCCATCACCAGTCCGACGGCCGCGATCTTCTCCCAGGTCCCCTGGGCGGGTAGCTGCCCCAGACCATCGCGCAGCCATCCCAGCGCCAGACGCTCGCCCAGGGCGTAGAAGCGCGTCGCGGCCTCTTCCAGGCCGATCTCGGTCCGGCGGCTGACCTCGATGATGCCCACGCTGGTCGGCAGATAGTCGAGACTGGCGATCTCGGCCCCCAACTCGGCACCGAAGCCGAGCTTGGCGAGCTGCTTGGTGCGCCGCTTGAAGCGGCGCCGCTCGGCCGGCGGCAAGGTGCCTTCGATCCCGTTGCGAAGTGTCTGCAATGGCTCCCGGTAGGTCTCGACGAAGTCGCCAACGTTACGGCGCGTGAGGTCGTTGAACAGCATCCAGCTCACCACGCCCTCAACGGCGTGCACCAGATGGTGCAGGGCCTCGTAGTGGGCCTCCGCGGGAAGACGGGGCTGGTGCCGCTCCAGCCTCTCCCCCACGCCGCGTGCGTCGAGGACCTCGAGCGCCATGAGGGCCGCCTTGACGACGTCCATGTCGCCGGCTCCGCTGTCGCGCGCCGCCCGGTGCACGAAGCTCGCTCCAAGCAGATCGACCACCGTGTTGGTGAACTGCGTGGCGGTGATCTCGCGACGCAGCGTGTGCCGGCGGATGCCGTCGGCGAAGCGCTCCTGCAAGGCGCCCGGGAAGTACTCGAAGAGGTAGTGCTCGAAGCAGGAGTCGTCCGGGAGCGCGGTCTCCAGGAGCTTCCGATAGAGCCCCATCTTGACGTAGGCCATGGTGACGGCGAGCTCGGGCCGCGCCAGGCCCTCTCCGGCGCGCTGGCGCTCCTGGAGCTGGCGCCGGGTGGGCAGGAACTCGACCCGCGGGTTGAGACCGCCGCGCACTGTCAGCTCCTCCAGCAACGAGTCGAAGAGGGCGAGGTCCTCGACGCTGCGGCGCTCGGCCAGGCTGAGCGCCAGCGACTGCTGGTCGTTATCGCGCAGCACCAGTCCCGCGACCTCGTCCTCCGTGTCCTTGAGCAGCCGGTTGCGCTGCTTGGCATTGAGCTCGCCCGACGCCACCAGCGGCTGCAGCAGGATCTTGATGTTGACCTCATGGTCGGAGGTATCCACGCCCGCGGAGTTGTCGATGGCGTCGGTGTTGATGCGACCTCCACCGCGCGCGTACTCGATGCGCGCCAGTTGCGTCAGCCCCAGGTTGCCACCCTCCCCCACCACCCTGCAGCGCAGCTCCGGAGCGGTGATGCGCACCGGGTCGTTGGTGGCGTCGCCGACGTCGGCGTCGCGCTCGCTGCTGGCGCGCACGTAGGTGCCGATGCCACCGTTCCACAGCAGGTCGGCCGGCATGGACAGGATGGCGCGCACCAGATCCTGGCCGCTCAACGCCGCGGCATCGACGCCCAGCATGCGCCGGACCTCGGGGCTCAGCGGGATGCTCTTGGCGCCGCGCTCGAAGATGCCGCCGCCGGCGCTGATGAGCTGCCCGTCGTAATCGCTCCAGGAGGAGCGCGGCAGCTCGAACAGCCGCTTGCGCTCGGCGAAGCTCGCCGCCGGGTCGGGGTCGGGATCGAGGAAGATGTGCAGGTGGTTGAAGGCGGCCTGGAGTCGGATGCGGTCGGTATACAGCATGCCGTTGCCGAAGACGTCGCCCGACATGTCGCCGATCCCGACCACGCTGAACGCGTCCTCGAAGACGTCGAGTCCCAGCTCGTCGAAGTGACGCGCCACGCACTCCCAGGCGCCGCGGGCGGTGATGCCGATGACCTTGTGGTCGTAGCCGTGCGAGCCGCCCGAGGCGAAGGCGTCGCCCAGCCAGTAGCCGTACTCGGCGGCGGTCTCGTTGGCGAGGTCCGAGAAGGTCGCGGTGCCCTTGTCGGCCGCCACCACCAGGTAGGGGTCGTCCTCGTCGTAGATGACGAGCCCCTCGGGGTGGACCACGCGGTCGTCGACGCGGTTGTCCGTCAGGTCGAGCAGGCCCCTGATGAACACCTGGTACTGCTCGCGCACGTAGGCGCGCAGCGCATCGCGGCCCAGCGGCGCCCGCTTGAGCACGAAGCCCCCCTTGGAGCCCACCGGCACGATGACGGCGTTCTTGGTCATCTGCGTCTTCATGAGCCCCAGGATCTCCGTGCGGAAGTCGTCCGGTCGGTCGCTCCAGCGGATGCCACCGCGAGCTACCTTGCCGCCGCGCAGGTGCACGCCCTCGACGCCAAGCCCGGCCACGGCGATCTCGTACAGCGGTCGCGGGTCCGGCATGCTGGCCACCTGCCCCGACGCGAGCTTGAAGGCGATGTAGTCCTTGTCGAGGAAGTAGTTGGTGCGGACCGTCGCCTCCATGAGGTCGAGCAGGCCCCGAAGGGAACGGTCCTCCGGCAGCGAGCGCACCTCGGCTAGACCGGTGAGGACCGCCTGCCGCGCCTGCTCCATGCGCTCGTCACGACCATCGGCGCGGGCGGGGTCGAAACGGGCCTCGAAGAAGGTCACCAGATCGGCCGCCACGGACGGGTGCGCCAGCAGGGTGTCGTTGACGAAGCGGCGGCTGGTGACCGCGTTGAGCTGCGCGAAGTCCATCTGGTAGGTGCGCAGCAGCGCAACCTGACGGACCGTGAGCCCGGCCTTGAGCACCAGCCGATTGAGGCGGTCGTTCTCGGCGCGACCCAACAGCAGGCTCTCCAGGGCATCCACCAACCGCTGCCGATGGCGACGCACGTCGAGCGCTCGGCCCTCGGCATCCCGCACCCGGAACACCTCGATGCCGCGCTGGCCGCCTTCGAGCGTGAACATGTAGGGGACCTGCTCGATCACCCGGAAGCCCACGTTCTCGAGCACGGGAAGCACGTCGGACAACGCCATGCCGTGGCCCTGGTGGTAGATGCGCACCAGGCTGGCGGCATCCTCGCCGCGCTCCTCGGGTGGGTTGAGCACGTCGGCCAGGACGGTGTCGCCACCGAGCCGCTCGAGGTTCGCGATATCGCGCAGCGCCAGGGCGGCACCGGTGTCGGCGGTATAGCGCTGGTCGAACGCCTCCGAGTACCGCTCCGCCAACCTGCGGCCCTCGCGCGCGCCGTGCGCGGACACCAGGCGCTCGCGGAGCTCGTCGCGCCAGCTTCGCGCCAGGTCGGCGACCTCGCGTTCCAGCCCCTTCAGGTCGATCTCGTCGGCACGCAGGGAAGTGGTGAAGAAGAAGTGGAAGCGCACCTGCGCCTGGTCCTCGCCCATCGCCAGGTTGTAGTCGACATGGTCGGCCACGAGCTTGCGGGCGAGGAAGTGCTGCACAGTGCGGCGAACCTCGGAGTTGAAGCTCTCGCGCGGCATGATGACCATGACGCCCACGCCCCTGCTCAGCGGGTCCGGGCGCAGCGTCACGCGGACACCCCGCTCCTGCTCGAGCCCGAGGATGGTGCGGATGTCGCGGTGGAGCTGTTCGGCATCCGACCAGAAGAGCTCCTCGCGCGGCATGGTGTTGAACACCGCCACGATGCCCTTGTAGTCGTGCGACCCCGGGAGCGCGTCGTCGAGCTCCAGCACCTGTCGCAGCTTGCGCCGGAGGATGGGGATGTGCTCGACCGGGGTGGAGTGCGCCTTGGACGTGAACAAGCCCAGGAAGCGGTGCTCGCCCAGCACCTGCCAGCTGTCCGAGAGCTTCTTGATGCCGATGTAGTCCATGCGCGCCGGACGGTGCACGGTCGACTCGGCGTTGGTCTTGGTCACCACGAACACGCGGCCGCCGGTGACGCGCTCCCGCAGACCCTCGGGGAGGTCCGCGATGGCTACCGCCTGTTCGTAGGCGCTGGTCTCGGTCTTGCGTAGGATGCCCAGGCCGCTGTCGGGCGTGACCTGCAGCGAGCGCACCCCGTCCACCGTGGTGATGTCGTACTCGCGATAGCCCAGGAACACGAAGTTGTCGTCGTCGAGCCACTCCATGAAGGCGCCGTACTCCTCGAGCTCCTCGCCGCGATCACGATGGTAGCCCTGCGCGCTCTTCTGGCGCAGTCCGGCTACGTAGGCGCGCATCGCCAGCGCCCGCTCGCGCATCGCCGCGTAGTCGCCGGTGGCCAGGAGCACGTCTTGCAGCACGCGCCGGATGGCGGCTGCCAGATCGGCCCGCTTCTCTTCACTCTCCAGACGCTCCACGAAGTACATCTCGACCGCTTCGCGCCGTTCCCGCTCCCCCTTGACGCCGACGCCGACGACCGCCCCCGAAGGGTCGCGCTCCGGAGTGACCATCGGGTGGAGCAAGTGGAACAGCTCCACGCCATGCCGGCCGAGCTCGGCCCGGACCGAATCGACGATGAACGGTCGATCGTAGAGCAGCAAACGGATCACGGTGTAGGGGGCGTCCCAACCGTCGGTGTCGAACCGCGGGTTGAAGACCTGCACGCGCGGACCGTCCCGCAGACCGCCCTCCAGGAAATGGAGGCCGTCGACCGCCATGGCGAACAGGCTGTCGGAATCGAACTCGTCCAGGAACGCGTCGTCAGCCTTGCCGAAGAGGATCTCGGCGAACCGGGTCAGGAGAGGGCCTTCCTGGCTGCCGGAGCGCCGGATCCGATTGCGTACCTGTTCCAGGGTTGCTGGCATGTTCTGCCGCCTCTCAACGGCCCGTGGGCATACCGCACCCCAGGCCGGCAGACGCTTGCACGTATGCGCCCCACTATAACCAAGGCTCCAGAAGCGGGTCCCTGGCGCCACGACGGGACCGGGACACCGCCCGCCCCCTCAGCGGTGGGCGTGCCACGGCGAACCTCCCGGCCGCCGCGACCCGCCTATACTGTGCGAGATGGCATTGCTCCTGGCGGCCCTGCTCGTCGCCGCGGACCAGATCAGCAAGGCGTGGGTGGTCGCGGCGCTGCCGGAGGGCAGCCGCGAGGTGTCCATCGGCCTCGGCTTCCATATCGTGCACATCCGCAACAACGGCGCCGCGTTCGGTATGTTGCGCAACCTCCACCTGCAACTCGGACCGCTCACCATCGACGGTACCTTCCTGCTCGGCATCCTGTCGGCGGTGGTGGCGCTGGTGATCGCGGTCTACCTGCTGCGCAGTGGGCGCCGTCTGTCGACCGTAACGCGCGTGGCGCTGGCGTTGGTGCTGGCGGGCGCGACGGGCAACATGATCGACCGCTTCCGCCTGCACTACGTGGTGGATTTCATCCACTTCCACGTACGGGGCTTCGATTTCGCGGTCTTCAACGTTGCCGACGCCAGCATCGTCATCGGGGCCGGGCTGCTGCTGCTCGCGAGCGTGCTGTCGTCTGGCGTGGGGGAGGCGACGGCGTCACGACGCCGTGCGCCGAGCCATCCCCACACCGATCGTTCAGTCGTCGCCGTCACGGACTTCCCGGACCTGCCCCCGCTTCGTCCGGACCGGCGCGAGGAGGCGGGCGGCGGCACTCGCGGCGAGTCGGCGCGCAGCGACTAGGCCTTTGGAGCGCCGGCCCTTGGCGCGACGGCCCGTAGCGGCGAGGCCGCACGCCCCGGGCCATCGACTGATCGACCCCACAGCATCAACGAAGTCAGCGACGCGCCAGCAGGAACCGCTCGCGACCCGTCAGATCCCGCTCGATGCGGGCATCGCGCCAGGCGCCGGCCTCGCGAAAGGCCGCGCGCACGTTGCGCGGGTCGAGTTCCAGCGCCAGCAACGCACCGCCGGACAGCAATCTCGAGGCCTGCCTCAGCAGTCGCCGCGCCAGCCGCAGACCGTCCGGGCCGGCGTACAGGGCTAGAGCCGGATCGCGCTCGGCCTCGGGCTGTAGCGTGCCGGCATCCGCCTCGGGAAGGTAGGGGAGGTTCGCGACCAGTGCATGGCACCCGGCCGCGAAGGCGGCGACGTCGGCCTCGGCCAGCAGGTCGGAGCGAAGGACCCTGACGTCGAGGCGCAACCGCTCGGTGTTGCGGCGCGCCAGGGCCACCGCCTCGGGGACCACGTCGGTTGCCATGACCTCGGCGTCGGGACGCTCGGCGCGCAGCGCCAGCGCGATGGCGCCGCTGCCCGTGCCGACATCGAGCACGCGCGGACGCTCCACGCCCTGCAGCCCTTCCAGCACCAGCTCCACCAGACGTTCGGTCTCGGGCCGCGGTACCAGCACCGTCGTGTCCACGGCGAGCTCGAGCCCGTAGAAGGGGGCGGTGCCCAGGATGTGCTGGAGCGGCTCGCGCGCCACGCGGCGGCGCAGGCTGTCGCGCAGGCGCCGCCGCTCGTCGCCGTGCAGTTCGCGCTCGGGGCGGAGCATCAGGACCGAACGCTCCAGCCCGGTCGCGGCCTCCAGCAGCGCCAGCGCTTCCGGCGCCGCGCTATCGATCCCGGCCGCCTGCAGGCGGCGGATCACGATCCCCCGCGCTTCGCCCAGAGTCAGGCTGCCCACCGCCGAGATCACGCCGCGCACATCGTTCGGACCGTCCATCGCGATCGGTAGTGTACGCCGCGTCCGACCCGTCGCGCGATGCCCCGGCCCGGCCATCGGAGGCCGGCGCCGCGGCGCCAGGGAGCGCTGCGAATCCGCTCACGGCGCGCCACGAGCGGCTTGGTATGCTTGAAGCGATAACGATAACAGGATCTCGTCAGGAGATCCCTTAGGGGAGGTATCCGCATGAGGAAGGTGCTGTTCACGCTCTTCTTCGCCTTGTTCGGGTTCGTCTTCGCGCAAGGCACCATCACCGTCTGGACCCATTTCGGCGGCCCGGAGCAGCAGTGGCTGCAGAGTGCGGCCCAGAGCTTCCAGAAGGCGACCGGTACCACCGTCAACATCGTTACGGTGCCGTTCGCGGACATCAAGCAGAAGTTCATCCTGGGCGCGCCGCAAGGCAAGGGACCCGATCTGGTCGTCACCCTGCCCCAGGACCAGATGGGCGAGATGGCGGTGGCCGGCGTTCTCGAACCGCTGGACAAGTACGTCACCGAGAACTACATCTCCGGGCTCGAGCCGGTGTCGGTGGACGCCTTCACCTACGGGGGCAAGCTCTTCGGCATGCCCATGAGCGCCGAATCGGTCGCGCTGATCTACAACAAGAAGCTGGTGCCGCAACCGCCCAAGAACTGGGACGAGTTCCTGGCGATCGCCAAGAAGTTCACCACCGGCGACACCTTCGGCTTCCTCTACAACGAGACCGACGCCTACTTCAACTACGGGTTCTTCCGCATGGAGGGGGCCTACGTCTTCGGCAAGAACGCCGACGGCAGCGCCAACACCTCCGACATCGGGATGGGCGGCGCGGCGGGCGCCAAGGCGCTCGACTTCATCAAGGCGCTGCGCTACACCTACGGGCTGGTGCCCGACGGCGTCGACTACGGCGTGGCCGACGGGGCCTTCAAGGACGGCGCGCTCGCCATGATCCTCAACGGCCCGTGGGCGCTGGGCGACTACAAGAAGGCGAACCTCGACTTCGGCGTCATGCCGTTCCCGACGCCTCCGGGCGCCAAGCAGCCGTGGGGTCCGTTCGTGGGCGTCCAGGGTGTCGTCGTCAACGCCTACTCGAAGGACAAGGTAGCGGCGGTCAACTTCGCGAAGTTCCTGGTGACGCCGGAGTCGCAGGTGTCGTTCAACCAGGCCGGCGGCCGCATCCCGGTCTCCACCACCGCCCTCGCGCAGCTCTCGTCCGATCCGGTGGTCAAGGGCTTCTCGGAGGCCATCGCGCTGGGCACCCCGATGCCCAACGTGCCGGCGATGGGTAAGGTCTGGGGCCCGATGGCCGACGCCCTGAAGCTCGCCGAGGCCAAGCAGGACTCGGACACCACCCAGATCGCCAGCGACTTCGTCACGCAGATCCAGAAGGGCATCGCCGGCTCGCAGTAGCGCGCCGGCCCCGCACGGACTCCGAGCGCCCCCGGCCCGGCCGATCGCCGGTCGGGGGCGCTTCCCGTACGCCGCCCGCCCCTCTGGAGGACCCCGATGCACCGACATCCCCCGGGATTCCGCGGTCTGCTGCTCGCGCTGGCCGCCCTCACCGCCGCAGTAGGCCTGGCGGTGGTGGTGGGCGTGCTGCTGTTCTGGCTCGTCCGCGTGTGGGCTCACGACCTGCCGAACTATCTTCTGCTACTCACCACCGGGCTGGCGCTGCTGCCCATGCTGGCGCTGTTCCGGCGACGTTTCCCGTTCCTTTCCGACTGGTATTATCTGCTGCCGGCCACCCTCTTCCTGCTCGCCTTCACCGTCTACCCCATCGTGCTGACGATGGCGCTGGCATTCACGAACTTCTCCGGCAAGAACTACGGGCGCCCCGATCGCGCCACCGAGACCGCGGTGACGTTCGTCGCGCCCGACACCCTGGTCTTCCCCTCCGATCCGAACCAGGCGTTGCAGTGCGGTGACAGCTGCGTGGGGGCCCAGCTCGAGGTGTACCGGGGCAACGACCGGGCGCGGCAGACGGTGACGGGCGAAGGGCCGACGACGCTCACCTTGAACCGCGTCCCGGCGTTCGCTCCCTCGACCCAGCCTGGTCAGCTCTACGTCGCGAGGATCAGCAACTACCGCTTCATCGGCTTCAAGAACTTCACGTACATCCTGTCGAACGCCGCCACCTCGCTGTGGCCGGTGTTCCGCTGGAACGTGGTGTTCGCCGCCGCCAGCGTGCTCCTCACGGCCCTGATGGGGCTGGTCCTGGGCGTGGTGCTCAACGACGCCAAGTTGCGCTTCCGCAACTTCTACCGGACCGCCCTGATCATCAGCTGGGCGCTGCCGAACATCATCACCATCCAGATGTGGAACGCGCTACTCAACCAGCAGTTCGGCGCCGTCAACCGGTTGCTGGGATTGCTGGGAATCTACTCCATCCCCTGGCTCACGCAGACCGGCTGGGCCAAGCTCGGCATCATCCTGGTGAACCTGTGGCTGGGCTTCCCCTTCATGATGACCGCCACCCTGGGAGCGCTGTCGACCATCCCCAACGAGCTCTACGAGTCGGCGCAGATCGACGGCGCCAGCCCCTGGCAGGCGTTCCGCGGCATCACCCTGCCGCTGGTGAGGACCGCCTTCACTCCGGTGTTGCTGACGTCGTTCGCTTTCAACTTCAACAACTTCAACCTGATCTACCTGCTGCTCCCGCAGGGGGGCCCGGCGATCCCCGGCGGGATGGCGACCGCCAACTCCACCGACATCCTGATCTCCTGGGCCTACAAGACCGCCTTCCGCGCTGAGGGCGGCTCGGCCTACGGGCTCGGGTCGGCGATCGCCTTGATCATCTTCGTGGTGACCGTGGGCATCAGCCTCATCAACTTCAACCTCACCGGCGCGTTCAAGGAGGAGGCGCGATGAGGGTCGCGCGCAGCGCCGTCGGCTGGCTGATCGGCCTCGCCGTGCTCGTCTACGGGACGCTCCTGTTCCGCTCGATGGTGGCGAGCGTGCCGCACAGCAAGGCGTTCGGAAGCGTCTTCATCGCCAACGGCTGGCTCACCGTCACGCTGTCGCTGGCCGGCGCAGTGGTGGCGTTGCTGGCCTACAGCCTGATCTACACCGCCCTCGCCAACCGCGCGCGCGGACGGACCCGCACCGCGTGGCCGCTGTTCCGCCAGAGCGTGACGCACCTTGGGTTGTGGATCCTCATCGCGGTCGTGTACTACCCGGTGCTGCAGGTCGTCGGCGCTTCCTTCGACCCCCGCAACAACCTGTTCAGCTTCCGCCAGATCAAGAGCAGCAACCTGCTCGTCCGGGCCAAGGTCCTGCCCGACCTGTCGCAGGCCAGCCTGGAGAACTACGCCAAGCTGGTCGAGGGCGTGGTCGTGCCCGCCTGGCAGTGGGTCCTGATCGCGGTGCTGGCGGCGCTGCTGATCGGCGCGCTGGCCCTCGGCGTGGGCCGGCGTTGGACCCCCGGCGCGCACCGCCTCGAGCGCTGGCAGAACCGTACCCTGCTCACCTTCGCCGTGCTGCTCTTCGGAGGGTTGATGGCGTTGTCGCCATCGCAGTTCACGGGCATGAGCACCGAGTCGCACTTCGTGCTGTGGGCCAGGAACACGCTGCTGCTGTCGGGGGCCACCGGCATGCTGGCGGTGGTGCTGACCGCCTCGGCCGGCTACGCCTTCGCGCGCTTCCGCTTCCCGGGCCGCTACGGCATGTTGATGGTGTTCGTGTTCATCCAGATGTTTCCCGGCTTCCTCGCCCTCATCGCCATCTACTACCTGCTCAGCACCCTCGACCTGATCAACACCTTCACCGGGCTGCTGCTGGCCTACTCCGGGGGCGTGATCAGCTTCGGCACCTGGGTGTTCAAGGGGTACGTCGAATCGCTGAGCCCGAGCCTGGAGGAGGCGGCCATGATCGACGGTGCTTCCCGCTTGCAGGCCTTCCTGCGCGTGCTGCTGCCCCTGTCCGCGCCGATGTTCGTCTTCATCTTCCTGTTGCAGTTCGTAGGCACCTACTCCGAGTTCGTGCTGGCCAGCCTGGTGCTGACCGGCGTCAAGTCGTGGACGGTCGGCATCGGGCTGTACAACTTCACCACCGGCAGCTTCAGCACCCGTTGGGGGGTGTTCGCGGCGGCCAGCGTGCTCGGGTCGCTCCCCATCCTGGCGGTCTTCTACGGCTTCCAACGCTACTTCGTGTCGGGCTACACGGCGGGGGCGGTCAAGGAGTGAGCGGTTCTCGGGCGCGCGCGCGCACGGACCGGCACGCGACCGTCGCTCCCGAAGCGCACGACGCCGGCGCGTACCACGACTGGGAGCCCTTCTGCGTCGAGCCGTTGCGGCCCGAGCTGGGGGGCGCGGTCCAGCTGCGAGTGCGAACGCGCGAGTCCAGCGGATGGCTCGTGCTCGAGCGCCACGGCGAGCTGGTGCGGCTGCCCTTGCGCGGGGTCGATGGCGGCCTCGAGGCGAGCGTGGGGCTGCATGCGTCCCCGCTGCGCTACGTCTTCCGTCTTCCGCACGGCTACCTAGGCAGCCACGGGCTCGAGCCCGTGCTCCCCCGCTACGACCGCTTCTTCCACCTCCCTGCGCAGCCCACCGTGCCGGAGTGGGCGGTCGGCGCGACCGTCTACCAGATCTTCCCCGACCGGTTCCGCAGGGGCAGCTCCGAGCCCGCGCCGGCGAGCGGCACCTGGACCTTCGACGGCCGTCCGATCGTCGCCAGGACGTGGGGCGAGCCGCCCGATCCGCGCCAGGGTCAGCTCGAGATCTACGGTGGCGACCTGTGGGGCATCGTCGACGCCCTCGACGACCTGCAGCACCTCGGCATCGAGGTCCTCTACCTGACGCCCATCTTCCAGGCGGATTCCAGCCACCGTTACGACACCGTCGACTACCTCCGCGTCGACCCGCACCTGGGCGGCGACGCCGCCCTGGACGCGCTGGTACGGGGGCTCCACGGACGCGGGATGCGGCTGGTGCTCGACGGCGTGTTCAACCACACGGGCCACCGGCACGCCGACTTCCGCGCCGCGCTCGCCGACCCGGCGGCACCGCAACGGGAGATGTTCACGTTCCGCCCCGGCGGCGACTACGCCGCGTTCTACGACGTACACACCCTGCCCAAGATCGACTACGCCTCGCCGCTGGCGCGGGAACGCTTCCTGGAGGGCGCCCACGCCCCGGTCCGGCACTGGCTCCGCCGCGGCATCGACGGCTGGCGCCTGGACGTCGCGCACCAGATCGGTGAGGGGGGCACGGCGCGCGCCAACGCCGCGCTGCTGCGTACCATCCACCGCGTGGCCCGCGAGGAGAACGACGAGGCCTGGGTCTTCGGCGAGCTGTCGTTCGACACCGTCCCGACCCTGCGTAGCCACACCCTGGACGGGTCCATGCACTACGCCGGCTTCACCCACCCGGTCATGGAGTGGCTGTGCGGCAACGACGTGTACGGCGCTCCCGTCGAGGTCACGGCGACCGACGCCTGGCACGCTCTGTGGGATCACTACGCCGCCCTGCCACTGGGCGTGCGCCAGACCATGCTCACGCTCCTCTCCTCGCATGACGTCCCGCGCGCGCTGTGGCGCCTGCGCGGCGACCGCGAACGCCTCAAGCTGGCGTACGGCGTGCTACTGACCTTCCCCGGCAGCCCCAGCGTGTATTACGGCGACGAGATCGGCCTCGACCAGGCCAACAGCTACGACGACTTCCGCGGCGACCCCTTGTGCCGCGCCACCTTCCCCTGGGACCGGTCCTCGTGGGACTTCGAGCTACGCGACCACCTGCGCCTGCTCATAGGCCTTCGCCACTCGACGGCGGCTCTGCGCCGTGGCGGGCTGGCGCCTCTGCCCAGCGCCGACCCCGCCACGGGCGGCCCGGCCTACCCGCCGCAGGTGCTCGCCTACCGCCGTCGTTACCAGGAGGACGAAGTGTGGGTGTTCGCGGCCCCTGAGCCGGCCACCATCTTGCTGCCGCCCGGCCACGACCTCCTCGACGCCGGCGCGGCCGTGGCCGGGGAGCGCAGGGTGCACGGCCTCGCCCTCGTCCGGCCCGACGTGCCAGGGGAGGCACGGTGACGCGTCGCGACGCACCCCCGCCGGTCCCGTCGGGGTCGGGCGCGCAACGGCCGCGCCCGTTACGCACGCGCACGCTTCGGACGCGTCTCACGAGCGCATTCCTGCTGGCCGCGCTGCTGCCGGCCGCACTCCCATGCGCGCCGAGCGCCGTCGCCCGGGCCGAGGGGACTGCGGCGCCGCCCGCGACGACCCGCCCTGCAACGCCCCCTGCAGTAGCCGCGCTGGGGTTCCAGCACGTCCCGACGGACCCCACCGACCTCTCGATCGCCGAAGGCCGCCTCTACCTGCGCATCCGCGTCGACGACGGAGCGCTGGCCGCGGCCTCGGTGCAGATCGTCGCCGGCGGGACCGGGCCGGCGCGGACCGGGCCGGGCGCGGCCGTCGCGATGGTGCGGCAGGCGCAGGCGGACGGTCACGCGGACTGGATCGCCGCGCTCCCGGTCGGCGTGCGTCGCTACCGGATCGAGCTCGCGCCCGTGTCCGGCGACCCCGTCGTCGTCGGACCATTCGTGGTCCCCTCCGGCGTGGCCACGGCCCTGCCGTGGGTAGCGCACGGGGTCGGCTACCAGATCTTCCCCGACCGCTTCTTCAACGGAGACCCCACCAACGACGCACTGGCACTGGCCAGCGACGCGTTCAACGTCGACCCGCGCTGGAGCGGCCCGCCACCCGTCGTCCTGCCCTCGTGGGCATCACCTCCGCCCGAGAGCCTGTGCTGCCACGCCTACTACGGCGGGGACCTGCAGGGCATCCTGGACAAGCTCCCCTACCTTGCCGCCGAGGGCGTCGACGTGCTCTACCTCAACCCCATCGTGGACGCCGGGTCGGCCCACGGCTACGACGCCAGCAGCTTCCTCGACGTCGCTCCCCACCTCGGCGACCTCGCCACCGTGCGGCGTCTGCTGGCCCGCGCCCACGCCCTGGGTATGCGCGTTCTGTTCGACTTCGTACCGGACCACACCGGCCTGGGGTTCTGGGCGTTCCGGAACGTGGTGCGCTACGGTCCCAACTCTCCGTACTGGAACTGGTACGTCGTTCGCCGCTGGCCGTTCGAGCCCGGCGACCCGACGGCGTACGCCGGGTGGTCGGGTGTGGCCAGCCTGCCGCAGCTCAACACCAGCGACCCCGGCGTCGAGCGCTACCTGCTCGAAGTAGCCCGTTACTGGCTCACAGTAGGCTTCGACGGCCTCCGCGTCGACGCCCCCAACGCGCTCGTCGACGGCCACACCTTCGTCCGTGCGCTGCGCAGCGTCGTCAAGAGCGTGGGCCCGGACGCCTACCTGGTCGGGGAGATCTGGTCGGCCGACCCGAGCTGGCTCCAGGGCGACCAGTTCGACAGCCTCATGAACTACGCGCTCGGGCGGGACGTGCTCCTGAAATACGCCAAGGGGGCGTCCCCGCTGTTCGGCGGGCGCTGGGCGCAGACCCAGCTCGCTCGCTGGATGATGGGCCAGCCCACGGCGGTCGCCGCCATGGGTTTCAACGTCATCGACTCCCACGACACCTCGCGGCTGCTCACCGACCTGGGCGGCGGCGATTGGGGCGATACCCCGTCGCTGTCGGCGCTGAGGCGTGAGCGCCTGGCTTCGGCGCTGCTGTACGCCATGCCGGGCCTGCCGGTCACCTTCCAGGGCGACGAGTGCGCTCAGTTGGGGCAGAAGGCCGGCGACCTGGAGCGCTACCCGGTGCAGTGGAACGCCTGCGACGCCGGCATGCAGGCGCACTACGCGCTCCTCGCCCGCTTGAAGGCGGACCTTCCGGCCCTCTCCGACCCACTGTGGCTCGCCTACCGCGGCCAGGGACCGGTCCTGGCCTTCCTGCGCGGCGCACCTCACCCGGGCCAGCTGCTGGCCGCGTTCAACAGCGGCACCGCGGCGTTGCCCCTGGAGCTCCCGGCAGGCATGTGGACGGACGCCGTCAGCGGCCGCAGCTTCCGGGGACGGGTGAGCCTGCCGGCCGTCAGTTGGCGCTACCTGGTGCTCACCGCCGGCGCTCAGTAGGCGGTGCTGAGCGTGAGGTGCGCCGGCCGGTCGCGGTAGGCCGGCTCCTGCCCGCGCTCCCACAACGCAACGTCGAACTCGCGTGCGCATACCGTCCAGCCACGCCGGCGGGCGGCGGTCACCAGGCGCTCGACGGCGTGGAGCGCCACCGCCCGGATCTCGATCTCCTCGGGGGAGCCGGCCTCGAGACGTTCTACGGCGTCGATGCGGTGGGCCAGGACGGGGGCGTACTCGAGTACCCCGTCCGCGCGCAGGACGTGCGGGACCACGTTGTCGGCGAAGATGGTGAGCCGGTCGAGGTCGTTGAACGCGCCGTAGCCCTCACCCTCTAGCGCCAACGCCAGGTCGGACGCCGTGATCTGCGCACGCTTGTACAGCGGGACTTCCAGACCGTCGTAGCGCCACACGTCGCGGAAGTACGGCATCTCCGTGAGCAGGGCCGCCAGCCGCTCGGCGCTGTGGGAGGCCGCCGCCACCAGGGCCTCGAAGCGCCCGCCGAAGCGGGCGGCGACGTGAGCGCCGAGCTCGGCGAGGGCGCCGGCGTACAGATGCATGAGCTCGGCGCGAAGGGGATCCGCGAGGTCCTGCTCGAGCAGCTCGGCCACGACCACTGCGTCGATCCGCGCCAGCCCTTCCGGCGACGGCGGTCCCACCGCTTCGAACCACCGTGTCAGCGCGCCCGCCACGGCAGCGTAGCCCGTACCCCCCGGCGGAAGCCGCAGGCTCGGGAAATAGCCCGAGCCGAAGTTGATGGCGTCGAGCACCAGCACGTAGGCGACGGTGGCTTCGCGATCCCCTCGGAAGTGGTAGTCGGTGTCGTACCGGGGCCGGCTCAGCGTCGACCGATCCAACGTCGCCAGGTAGTCCTCGACGTCGCTCGCCACCCTTACGAAGCGTGCACGCTCCGCCACCCGCGCGCAGGCGTCGCGGATGCGATCAAGCATGGCTCATCCTACGCCGCCTAGGACGCCGGCTTCACCACCACGTGGCGATCCTTGCCCTCACCGAAGGACTCGCTCATGACGTCGGGATCGTCGGCGAGCGCCATGTGGACGACGCGCCGCTCGGCCGCGCTCATGGCGTCGAGCTCCACCGGGCGTCCGGTCTTGCGAACGCGCGCGGCAGCCTTACGGGCCTCACCCCGCAGACGCTCGTCGCGGCGCCGCTTGTAGCCGCCGACGTCGATGGAGACGCGCACACGCGAACCCTCGTCACGATTGATGACCGCGTTGGTGATGTACTCGAGCGCCGCCAGCGTGCGACCCGCGCGGCCGATCACCTTCCCGGGGTCGCCGCCATAGACCTCGACGCGCAACTCCTCGTCGTCCGCCTCCTCCACCTCGACCGCGTAGGTCGGATCGAAGTTGAGCAACAGATCGACCAGGAAGGCCTCGCAGCGTTCCCGCGGGCTTCCCTCGAGGGGAGCGGCGGGCACCACGAGCGGGGTCTCGTACCCCTCTTCCTCCGCCTCGGCCTCTGGGAGGAGCGCCTCTTGCTCGTCCTCCTCATCCATATTGATGCCGAGGTCCTCTAGATACCTGTCGAGATCACGGTCGTCCATCGAACCCTCACTTCACCCGCTTGGCGGGCACCGCCACCACGGGTTGGTTGCGGCTCAACAGCCAGTATTGGAACACCTGCACCAGCATGGATACCACATAGTACAGCAGCACCCCGGCAGGGAAGTTGATGATGACGAAGACGAAGATCAAGTTGATGAACATCGACTGCCGCAACGTCTGGGGGTTCCCGCGGGCCGAGAAGTAGGACGTGGCCAGCATCACGAGCACGTACAGCACGGGCAGGATATAGAAGGGGTCGGACTGCCCCAGGTCCGGCAGCCACAGGAATCCCTGATTGAACTCGAAGTTGACGAACACGCGCCACAGGATGATGAACAGCGGCATCTGCAACAGGATCGGCAGGCAGCCGCCGGCGGGATTCACGCCCGCTTCCTGGTACAGCTTCATGGTCTCCTGCGTCAGCTTCTCGCGATCGTCCTTGTACTTGCCCTGCAGCTCCTTGATCCTGGGCTGCAGCTTCTGCATGCCGAACATCGACTTGGTCTGGGTGGCGATGAGAGGCCAGATCAGCGCGCGGAAGATCAGCGTCAGCACGATGATCGCGAGACCCCAGCTGCCCACATACTTGTGGATGAAGACCAGGAGCTGGACGATGTACAGCGACAGCCGACCCAGGATGTTGGGCCGGAACAGGCCGGGAAGACCCAGGTAGCCCTCCTGGTAGTACCGCACCAGCTCGTTCTTGCCGGTGTAGTACTGGACCTGGAACGAGGCGTGCCCGTCTGCCCCGATCGGCTTCACCAGCGCCACCCGATCGGGCTGCAGGTACTCGGCCTGGACGTTCTGCGCGCCCTGCACCGGGCGCAGCACGATGGCGTCGCCGTTGTTGTTGTTGTTGTTCTGCAACGACGCGTAGGTGGGGTCCGGGTAGCTCTTGCCCGCCGGCGGGGCGAGCGTGAAGTCCGAGCCGTGACCGATCTTCGCCACCGGACTGGCGGTGCCGGCGATCCCGGGGGTGACGATCGCGACGGTCGGCTGCGCGCCGCCGCTCGGAGCCGTCGTCGCGGCGCCGGAGGTGGCAGTGCCGGAGGTGGCGGCGCCGGACGTGGCGGCGCCGGACGTGGCAGTGCCGGACGTGGCAGTGCCAGACGTGGCGGTGCCGGCGGCCGCACCGGCCCCCTGCGCCGGCTGCACGCTCACCTGGACGTTGATGTGCTCGCGGACGGCGCTCACCGTCACCACCCGCTCGACCTGGTAGGCGCCCGCACGGAAGTGGAAGGTCCCCACCAACTCGGTCTTGCTGGTGCGCTGCCAGCTCCCGCTGGGGTCCTGCGGCACGTCGTAGGCCCCGTCGATGAAGACCGCGCCGCCCGGCACGCCGGACCCGAAGGGGATCAGGTTCTGCCGGCGGTCGATGGGGTAGTCGTTGTACGTCTGCCCCTTCTGGGGCTTGGCGTAGGCCGCCACCAACTCGCCGGCGCCGTCGAAGAACAGATCGACCCCCTTGGTGGGGATGCGCGTGAGGGTGGCGTCCTGCAATCGGCACAGGAACGACGGATCGGCCGTCTTGCAGGTCGCGGTGACCTTATCGAGGTTCTTGAAGTCCGAGACGTTGAAGTCGCTGGCGCCGAAGACGATGCGCGCTTGCGCCACGCCGGAAACGAGCGCCGCGAACAGGAGCAGCGCCAGGGTCAAAGAGCGAGCGGTCTTCAAGATGCCTCCGTGGGAGTCTCCGTGCGCGGCCGTGCCGGTCGCTCGAGCCCGTCGGCCCATGGGTCGGACAGCAGCCGCGGGGCGAAGCTCGCGGACTCTCGCCGGCGTCGGTCGCTACGCGCCGGCGGGCGCGGCGGGACCGGGTCGAATCCGCCGGGGTGCAGGGGGTGGCACTTCAACACGCGGCGCACGGCGAGGTAACTGCCCTTGAAGACGCCGTGCACTTCGATCGCCTCGATGGCGTAGGCACTGCAGGTGGGGTGGAAACGGCAGCTCGGCGCGCCCTTGAGAGGCGAGAGGAAGTGCCGATAGAAGCGGATCGGCGCCGTCAGCAGCCGCCGGGCGAGGCGGCTCACGTGAGTCGCACCCTCTCCAGCGCCCGAGCCAGCGAGGCCTTGAGCTCCCAGTAGCCGACCTCGGCCGCCGACGGCCTGGCGATGACCACCAGGTCGAACGACGGCGCGCCGGCGTGACACGCCTCGGCGCGAACCCCGTCGGCCAGCAGGATGCCCAGGGCGTCGCGCAGGCGCCGCCGGACACGGTTGCGCACCACCGCCTTGCCGACCTTGCCGCTCACCACGATGCCCACCCGCACTTCACCATGCTGGGCGGGGCGCCAGCGCAGACTGAGATGCTTCGCGCCACTGGAACGCCCCTTGCGTAGTCGCTGGAAGGCCCGGTCCCCCTTCAGCGAGCGAAGGACCGGAACCGGCGTCAGCGATCGGATACCGACAGGCGTTTGCGTCCCTTGGCACGGCGGCGCTTGAGGACGTTGCGGCCCCCGGGGGTCGCCATGCGGACGCGGAAGCCGTGCGTCTTGGCGCGCTTGCGCTTGTTCGGCTGATATGTGCGCTTCATTCACGTTCTCCTTCGAAGGACCCGCCGCCCCGAACGAAAGGATCGACACGACGTTCAGCCGACGGGGCGGGCCTCGTTCGGCGTCAAACCTCGTTGGGCCGCCGGCGGGGGCCAAGGCAGTCAAGCCGTAAGAGCATAGCACAGCGTTCCCACCGTCGCCAACACGATACGCGCTCTGCTCCGCGGGAGGGGTGACGCGGGCAGCTGCCCGCGCCCGAGGGAGCACATGAAGCGGGCGCCGCACGCGACCGCGGCGCGCCTCACACACCGGTAGCGCCCCACGCCCGGTCCTGGCGGCCGGTGCGCTCGCGTTCCCCGGCCCCATGCCGGTAGATCGCCATCTCCATCTCGATGATCGCCATCAGCGCGCTGCTCTCCACGCGCAGCCGGCTGCCCGGTTCGAGCCGTAGCCATGTCTCGAACGGTGTTCCCAGAGGTACGACCGACACGCCATCGATGACCGCGGGCGCGCGCAGGCCAGCGACGAACACGGCGCGTAGGACGCCGTCGTGACGTAGCGACAGCGCCGCGGACTCGCCGTCGAGCCCCACGTTCAGCGGGCTGTCGACGAAGCCCCGGCCCCGGACGTGGAGCACGAGAGGTTCGCGCGGCGTCTCGAACACCGCGCCGGTTGCCGACGCCTCGCCACCGGTGCGAACGATCGACCAGCTCGCCCCGTCGCCGTAGATCGCACCTCCGTACCGGAGCTCTTCCAGCAACGCCATCTCCGCTCCGGTGACGAGCGGCGGCCCGGGAGGATCCCACCCGACCGAACCGACCTCCGGCATCGGGGCGGCCGCGCCGTGCCTGTACACGCGAAGCGCCTGGCGCGCCCACGGGGTGAGGCGGGCCTCCACGCCCTCCCAGTCGACCGAACCGCCCGCCTCGCGCCGGTGGTAGAGGGCCGCGAGGGCGAGCCCCTCGCGCTCCAGGGCCTCCCCGGCGAGGAGGTGGGAGTGCTGCCTGCGGCCGGGTTGGAGTCCGAGGTCGACCACGCGGCGGGCTACGGGATCGGCGAACCTCCAGCCCGCGTCGAAAGCCAGCCAGCCTCGCCTCTCGAGCTCGTCCAGGCTCGCCTGCGCCTCGAAGACCTCGATGAGCGACCAGGGCAGCGGGCCGGGATGGACCGAGAGGCGCTCGAGCGCGAGCCTCGCCTCCAGGGAGGCGTGGCGAGCCTCCCACATGTAGGCGGCATGGATGCGCGGGGGCAGGACGTCCGGGCCCGACTCCATGAGCTCGGCAAGGAACCCGGCGTTGCCGCCGCTCTGCAGGTAGATGGGCGCCGCCCGCTCGAAGGGAAGTCCGCTCAGCACGCCCTTGCGGGCTTCCGCCCAGCCAAGCGGCGGCACCTCCACCTCGAAGAGCCTCTCCGGGCGCAGCATCGAACGCATCTCGAGCACACACAGCGGCTCCTCGCCGTACGCCGGCAGGGGCACCACCCAGGTGTTCTCGGCGTCGCGCGCCACGGCGCGCGCCTGGCCGTCGTCGAACGGCGGCGGCAACAGCCGGACCGAGGGCCGCCCGCCCTCCTCGGCGCCTTCGAGGAGTTGCCGCCTCAAGGCCGTCGCCAGCACCTGCGCCTCGGCACGCCCATCCGTGGCGGGCGTGACTCGCAGCAAGACGACGGCCGCGGCCGGGATCAGCGCGGCGAGCTTGTCCACCCAGGCGTGGGTCCCGTCGAACGGTCCCGCCTCGGCAGCCATCCGCTCGCGCTGGATGACCAGCCACTCGTCGAAGCGGGGCGTGAGGTCTTCCATGCTGCGCAGGAAGTCGTGCGGGGACCCCCCGATGCGTACCTCGAGCCAGCCCGGTAGGTCGAGCGGGTCGGCGCCACGCCCCTGGAGGTCGCGGCCGAACGCCACGTTGAGACGCCGGAGCTCGACCCGAAGATTGCCGCGTCCGTGCTCGGTCCCCCACAGGAGATCGGCCAGCGCTTCGCGCCGCGCCGGCCCATCGAGCGCCAGGTAGGCCAACAGCGCGAGCCCTTTCCGACGCACGTGAACGCGTCGACCTCCGACCTCGAGTGCAGCTTCTCCAGTTAGCACGAGCCTTGCTGAGGCGTTGTGCGAGACGTTGCTCATGCGTTACCCCCGGGTACCCGTAACGCCCAGCATCGTAGGTCGACGCCATGAGACCCGCCGCAGACGAGCGTGAGACGAGTGGAACGAGGCGGCAACGTGCCGCCACCTAGCATCTGCATGGTTCGCGGTTCGCGTCGGAGAGGAGGTGAGCACCTGCCCGATCGTCCATCGCGACTCCCACCGAACGGCAGATCCACCCACGTGCGCTAGTCCATGAGGAAGAAGGCTTCCATGAAACGACTCCTGACCCTCGGCCTCCTCGCCGTTGGCTTCACCGCTGCCGGCGCCGCTTTCGCCTGCGCCTCGCCGACCTGCTCGAGCGGCTCGACGTCGGTCACCCAGAACATCAACCTCACCGTCCCGCCCGTGCTCAAGCTGGTACTCGACAACAGTCTGGGTGGCGTGAGCACCTGGTCGCTCAACCTGAACAACGCCCTCGGCAGTAGCAGCAACTGCTACGCCATCCCCAACCAGGTGAGCCAGAGCCAGCTGAACACCTTCATCGCGGCCGCCGAGAAATCGGGCGGCGGCGGCCTCATCGCCGCCCCCGGGTACCCGGCGGTCTTCAGCAACAGCGGTAAGGTCGAGACCTGGCAGCAAGTCGTGAACGCGTACGCGGGCGGAGCGTCGGGGAGCCCCTACCTGAGCTTCGGCGGCACCGACATCTCCGGATCGCCGGCCAAGGGCAACGTGGTGTGCAACAACCCCTTCCTCGTCGAGAAGTACACCAACTGCCCGAGCGGTGCGAGCTTCACCATGACGCTCCAGCCCATGGACCTGCCGGGCGACTCCACCATGAGCGCACCCACGGGCTACGGCGCCTTCGAAGCCACGGACGCGACGAGCCTCAACGGCACCCCCATGGGCGGAACGCAGAGCACGGGCTGGATCACCACGGCCGACGCGAGTAACTCGTACCCGTTGGCGAGCATCCAGCCCGGCAACTTCTACGACGACAACGTCAGCCAGTGGCTGTGGCTGCAGAGCGCCCAGCCGGGCTCCTACGCCTTGCAGGCCACCTATACGCTCGCCGACTCGGTCCCGACGCCCTCAGGGTCGTGAGCTGAAAGGTGGAGAGAGTGCGCGACCTCCCTCGCGCCGCGGGCTGCCCGTTCCAACGGGCAGCCCGCACGGGCGCGATTCCCCCTCGGACGAGACGTCCACGAGCACGCCTCGAGGCGGCCGTGCTCGTCGTGCTGTCGCTGGTGCTCATCACGGCCGCGTCCGCCCAGTCCGCCGTGCAGATCAGCCCGGTCAACCTCGAGCGCAGCGTGCAGCCGGGATCGCACGTCATCGGCAAGATCACGATCACGAATCCGACCCAGTCGAAGCTCACCATCAGCATCTTCCCGGCCGACTTCACCATCAAGGCCTCCGGTCGGCTACTGATCCTCCCGAGCGGGAGCCTCCCGACCTCGGCGGCACCGTGGCTGAGCCTGAGCGAGCACAGCCTGACGCTTGCCGGCGGCGCCTCGGCCAGCGTCCGTTACCGGGCCAGCGTGCCCAAACAGGCCAAGTCAGGAACCCACTGGTCGGCCATCGTGTTCCGCTCTGCCGGGTCGAAGCCCAAAGCCCTCTCGAAGAACGGGATCGGCCTGTCGCTCGTCGCGCAAGACGCCTACATCTTGTACCTGAACGTAGGCACGCCGTCGCCCTCCGCATCGATCCAGAGCCTCACGCTCAAGGGCGCCAGGAGCCAGGCCCCGCCGAACTTCGACATCGCCCTCCAGAACACCGGTAACGAGCTTCTGGTCGTGCACGGCCGGATCGAGGTCAGGTCCCTCGACGGCAAGCTCGTTCATACCTACAAGGTGCAGACCGTCGCCTCGCTCCCCGGCTCAGCCCGCGATCTGGCGGTGCCCGTCACGCCACCGCTCGAGCCGGGGACCTACCTCGCGACATCGCTCCTCAAGGACGGGAGCTCCAGCGAGATCGCTGGTCAGGCGCAGTTGACGGTGCATTGATGGGGGGCGCGGACCCATGAGGGAGGACGCCGCCACCGGCAACGGGCACGCCAGGACAGCCGCGCTGGTCCTCGTCATGGCCGCGCTCACCTCGTGGGTGGGAGCCACCGGCGGGCCCACGGCACCGACCCCTGGCGGCTCGGCTGCCGTGCCTACGCCGGCACCCGCCTCGCTCTCCCTCGGCGCGCCGGCCTCGGGCACGGTCGACTTCGTGCCCACGCCCGGGTCGACCCCGACCCCGCAGGGACCGGCACGGCTACCGCCGCAAGGCGGCCGGTTCACGCTGGTCGCGGACCTACCGGCATCCGGACCCTACGTCCTGAGCGTGCGGATGGTGGCCGACATCATCGATGCGGTGACGGGTGCGTCCATCCCGGCCACGGACGTCCGCTACGCCACCCAGACCATCGGGTCCCCCGGTCCCCCGGGATGTCAGGGCTCGGGATGGCGATCGGTCGGGGAAGGCTCGCGCGTGGCCGTGCTCCACGGCCCCGGTGTGTGCCGGCTGCGCGTACGCCTGCGGTGGTCGTGGGGAGCGGGGGCGGCACCCGGCCACTACCGCGGGGCGCTACGCTGGATCCTCTCGAGCGCTGCGCCATGATCCCGGGCCGCAACGGATGGCGCACGCTGGCGGTCGCCGTCATCGCCGTCCTTGGCAGCCTCCTGGGGCCGCCGGCGAAGGCGGCGTCCATCGGCGCGGGCCGCCTCGCGCCGGCGATGCCGGGGGACGTGGTCGCGATCCCCCTTCGCACGCACGGTCCGGGGACGGTCGAACTCCACCCGGCCACCGGCCTGACCGCGCTGGGGACGAGCGCGCAAGAGCGCGGACAGCTGCTGGCAACGGTCCTGGTCGACCCCTCCGCGCGGGCGGGCCCGCATCGCGTCCAGGTGACCCTGAACCATGCGGGCACCGTGACGGCCAGCACCACCGTCACGATCGTCGTGCTTACGGTCCTGCAGGCCACGCTGCACGGCTCTCCACCGCCGGTGGCCGCGGTGGCCGGCACGTCGTTCGAAACGACCCTGACCCTGGTCAACCAGGGCAATGCGCCTGAGACCTTCGCGCTGTCGGTCAGCGGCGAGGACTCGGCGAGTGTCGCACCGGGGCACCTTCACCTGGCTCCCGGAACCTCAGGGACGGCGCGCCTCCAGGTGACCCCACGCGCCTTCGGGCATCGCGTCGCCATCGTGACCGCCGCCGCGATAGGAAGTTCCTACGACCAGCGACTCGTCTACGACTACGACGTCCTGCCCTTCCCCGGCGCGGACCCCTCGGCTCCGCTCCTCGACCTGAACCTTCCCTTCTCCGTGTCCTACGGCACCACCGGCCTCGAGGCCCGGGCGAGCGCCGGCATCCGCGGCAGTCTGTCCGACTTCGTCCGCACGGACAGCGGGGTCTCCTACAGCGGCGGCGTCGGAGGCCACGTCGGCCTGCTGGGCAACGATTGGAGCGTCTCGTACCGTTATCAGCCCCTCGGAGGCCAGGACCTGACGGGCAGGTATCGCGGCGTTTCGGGGACCTTGGCGACCTCGGCCTCCGGGGCGCTCAGGACCGGCGTCGGCTACACCGTCGGAGCCTTCAACGTCGCCTACGACCACGCGTGGACGAACCCGTCGACCGACGCGCTCTCCGTCTCGTACGTCGCTCCCTTGACCCCCTGGCTCCAGGTCACCGGACACGTGGGCGTCACGGGCCAGAACTCGCCCAGCGGCTACCTTGTCGGACCCCTGGTGGGTGCCACCCTGCAGGGGTCGGGGATCGGGCTGCTGGGCGATGTGGGCGGCGTCTACACGCCCCGCGGGTCGGAACCGTGGCAAGCGACGCTCGATCTCTACAGCCAGGCGATCCGTCCCATCGGCTTCGGCGCGAGCGCCACCGTGACTCCGAAGGGGTCGAACGGCACCCTGTCGGTGTACGAGACGCTCGGCCCCGCCGTCGTCACGAGCCAGCATGCTCGCTACACCGCGACCGGCGACCTGCGCGCCGGCTCCGGCCACTTCTCGGTCGTATACCTGATACCCGGGCACCTGGGCAGCGTCCGGACCTCGATCCGGGGCCAGCTCGAACAGGGACACGTCCAACTCTCGGGAAGCCTGTTCACCGTGGTCGCCCCGCTCCCCTGGGTGACCCGGGTAGGAGTCACCGAAGCGGGGGGGTGGAACGCGTCGCTCGACGAGACCTATGTCGGGAACGGCTTCAGCATCGGCGCCGGCACCTCGGCGCCGATCTCCACACCCGTGGAGCCTGTGGTGGACGCACACGGCGGCCTTCACCTCGGTCCCGTCGCCACCGGAGTGACGCTGGACTACCAGACGGCAACCGGACGCCTGTTCGGCAACGCCCAGCTCAGCTACCAGCTCACGCACGCGATCGCCCTGCAGGGAACGGTAGGCGTCGACCCCAACCATGCCGTCACGTACCGCGTGGGGCTCAGCGCGGACGTGCTGTCGGGGCTCCAGGTCCCGCCGTCGGTGGTGGCGGCCTTCGGCGGCCTCCGCCTCGGCACCGTGCACGGCCGCGTCGTCCTGCACACCGCCTCCGGCGCTCAGGGCCTGCCGGGGGTGCTGGTCGTGGCGGCCGCGGCCAACCGCCAGGCGCGCACCGATCAGCATGGTGACTTCACGCTCCGGCTGCCACTGGGCACCACTGCACTACAGCTCGCGAACCTGCCACTCGATCTCACCGTCGTCGGCTCGCCCCGCGTCACCGTGCGGCTTCACCGCACGACCACCACCACGATCGTCGTGAAGCGCAGCTTCAGCGTGTCCGGTCAGGTGTACAGCGCCGCGCCGGGCAGCCGGCACCCGACTGCACAGTCCAGGGGCCTCACCTTCGTGACGGTACAGCTCTCCGGGCCCAACGGCGAGCAGCGCTCCACCGATACCGATGCCAGCGGAGACTTCGTCTTCAACGGGCTCGCCCCCGGCCACTACCTGCTCGCGCTGGTGCAGCGCAGCCTCCCCGCGGGCTACCACCCGAACCTGCGCTCCGTGAGCGTCGACCTCGGCCCTGCCAACAGCGCACCGTCGGTCGAGCTCGGCGTCACCCCGCCCCAGACCGTCGTGACGACCACGCTCACCGCCGGGTCGCTCGCATTGCACGCCCGGGTGTCACCCTCCACGGCGCCCTCTGGCGCGCAGCTCACGATCACGGCGACGGCACCCGGCGCGTCCGGCGTCAACGCCCGCTGGGCGAACGGTCCGAGCGTCGCCCTGAGCCCGCTCGGTGGTGGACGCTTCCAGGGCACGGTCACGCTGCCGCCCCTGCCTCATCGCCACGGCCGTCACGCCTCGGACGGCGCCGAGACGCTCCAGATCACGGCACGCAGCGCCAAGCACAGCGTCACGCAGGACGAGACGGTGATCGTCACTTCGGGACCCTTGGCCACCCTCACCCTCACGCCCGGCTTCGCCACCCCGGGCGAGCGCGTCAGCGTGGAAGCCCACGTGCTGGTGAAGGCAGCGCATGTCGACGTCAGGCTCCAGGGCACCTCCACGGCCCTCACGCGGACGGGCCCGGGCGCGTTCACGGGTACGATGCTGGCGCCGGCGAAGGCCGGAACCTTCACCGCGACGCTGTTGGCCGACGGGAAACAGCTCGCACAGGGCCACCTGGCCGTGCGCGCCTCGGGGCCGTGAGCTCCGGCCGAGCGGCCTCAGCCCGAGGTCGCCGCCCGCGCCGCCGCCAGCCGCGCGATGGCGGTGTCCTGCACACCGGTTCCGGTCAGGTCGCAGACGGTGATCTGGTCCTCTGCGGTCCGCCCCGGCCGCGCGCCGGCGAGCACCTCGCCGAGCTCGGCGACGCGCTCCTCGCTCACGTCGACGCCCGCTTCGTGGGCCGAGCGCAATTCGCCGATGGTCAGGCCCTGGCTGCGGCGGTCGCTCACCAGGACGTCGGCCCGGCGGAGTACGGCAGGCTCGAGCTCCTGCTTGTGCTCGGCGTCCGACCCCATCGCGGTGACGTGCAACCCGGGGTGCAGCCACCCCGCCTGCACGATGGGCTGCGTGGCCGGCGTGGTGGTCACGACGAGGTCGCTCTCGCGCACTGCCCGTTCGGCCTCGGCGACCGCCGCCACCGGTATGCCGAGCTGCTCGGTCATCTCCGTAGCCAGCCGGTCGGCCTCGGCCCGCCGTCGCGCCCACACCAGCGCGCGGCGCGGCCAGCGGACCAGCATGAGCGCGCGGAGCTGCCAACGCGCCTGCGCGCCGGCCCCAAGCACCGCCACGGTGTCGACCGCCGCCCGGGCGAGCGCGTCGGCAGCGGCGGCGCCCGCCAGCGCCGTGCGCACGTCGGTGAGGTAGCCGTTATCGAGCAGCACGGCCCGCGGCACGCCGGTCTCGGCGTCGATCAGCACCATCAGGCCGCTGGCCGTCGGCAGGCCGCGCCGGGGGTTGTCGAAGAAGCCCGAGGACATCTTCACAGCGAAGCTGTCGAGCCCACGGATGTAGGCACCTTTGACGTCGACCTCGCCGTGGTGTTCCGGCACGTCGATGCGCATCACCGGAGGCTGCACCGCGTCGCCGCCCGAGAGCCGACGGAACGCCTCGCGCACGGCATCGAGACCTTCGCCATCGAGGTCGACCAGGGCGCGGAGCTCGTGCTCGTAGAGGATCTGGGGATCGGTGGGCTGGCTCATGAGGGCTCCTCTCCGTGCAATGCCATCGGGTCCTCATCGTCCGCGGACCCGACGCTCCCGATGACGTCGAGGAATCGCTCCGGATCGATGTTGCCACCCGAGCACACCACCGCCGTCGGCCCCGCCATCCTGGGCAGCGCCCCCTCGAGGAGCGCCGCGATGCCCACTGCCCCGCCCCCCTCCAGCACCTGCCGCTCCTGCACGAACGCGAAACGCATGGCGCGGGCGATCGCCTCCTCGCCCACCAGCACCACGTCGTCGACGAACTCGGCGACCATCTCCAGCGTGTAACGGTTGGCATCGCCGATGCCGCCCTGCAAGCTGTCGGCCAGCGTCGGCTCCTCGGGCGTGGGAACCGGCCGCCCGGCGCGTAGGCTGCGCGCCATGGCGGCCCCCCGCTCCATCGAGACCCCGACAACGCGTATCGCGGGATCGGCCGACTTGACGGCCAGCGCCACCCCGGCGATCAGCCCACCACCTGACAGCGGAACGACCACCCGCCGAACGCCCGCGAGCTCCTCGAGGATCTCCAGCCCGATCGTGCCCTGGCCGGCGATCACCGTCGGATCGTCGAAAGGATGGATCAGGGTGAGCCCGCGCTCTTCGACGAGCTTCCGGGCCTGGACCTCGGCGTCGTCCTGACTGGCGCCGGCGATCACGAGCTCGCAGCCGGTGGCCCGAAGCGCGGCGATCTTCCCCGCAGGCACGCGGTCGGACACGCACACGGTGGCGTTCACCCCGAGCCGGCGCGCCGCTGTGGCCACCGCGCGCCCGTGGTTGCCGGTGGAGACCGCCACGACGCCGCGCGCCCGTGCGCGATCGTCGAGCGCCGCCAGGGCGTTGGTCGCCCCGCGCATCTTGAACGCGCCGGTGGCCTGCAGATTCTCCAGCTTCAGGTGCGCGGGGCCGCCGGAGACGGCCGTCAACGCCGTGCTCTCGACCAGCGGCGTGCGCCGCGCGACGCCTCGCAAGGCCTGCGCGGCAGCGTAGACGTCCCGTAACGTGGGCCTGTCCACCCGATCAGCCTACCGGAGCGGGATGCCGTCGTTGGGCATGCGACGCTCCAGCACCCGCACCAGCCAGGAGCTGAACAGCGTCAACACCAGGAACAGCCCACCCACCATCGACAGCGGAACCAGGTAGCGGAAGGTGCGGTCGCCGATGATGGTGGCCAGGTTCAGCATCTCCAGCACCGTCACCGCCGAAAGGATCGGGGTGTCCTTGAGCATCGACACGAGATAGTTGCCGAGCGCGGGGATCACCCTCGGTACGGCCTGGGGCACGACCACGTCGCGGTACACCAGCCAGGTGGGCATGTTGAGCGCCAACGACGCCTCCCACTGGCCGCGGGGCACCGCCTCGAGACCGGCGCGATACACCTCCGAGGTGTAGGCGCTGTACTGCACGCCGAGCGCGAGGGCGCCCGTGAGGAAGGCCGGCAGTACGATGCCGAAGTTCGGCAGCACGAAGTACAGGAAGTAGAGCTGCACCAGCAGCGGCGTGTCGCGCACGAACTCGATGACGAAGGCCGTCGGCCAGGCCACCAACTTCATGGGAACGGCGCGCAACAGCGCGAAGACCAGCCCGAGGACCAGCGCCACCAGGAAGCCGAGCGCGGTGGCCTCGATGGTGATGATCATGCCGCGCAGCAGGATGGGGAGGATGGACACTGCGAACGCTCCGTTGGAGCTGAGGTCCCAGTGGATGCCGAACATCATGAGCGTGACCTCGCCGCGGTCACGCCGACGCGATGCGCGACGGCGCGCTCGATCCAGCGCATGCCGACCATCAACACCAGCGCCATGGCGAAGTAGAGCACCAGCGTGGCGCTGTAGATCGGCACCGTCTCCAGCGTCAGGTTGCGCAGGCTCTGGGCGCGGAAGGTCAGGTCACTGAGGGTGATCAACGAGACCAACGCGGTGTCCTTGAGGTTCTGCACGACCAGGTTGCCGAACGGGGGCATCATCTCGACCACCGCCTGCGGCAGCACCACGTTCCAGAGCGTGTGGCGGCGCGTGAAGTTGAGGGCCAGCGACGCCTCGTACTGGCCCGTGGGCACCGATAGGATGGCGCCGCGTACGACCTCGGCACCGTAGGCGCCGATGTTGAGGCCGAGCGCCAGGACGCCCGCCAGGGTCGCGCTGAGGCTGACGCCCAGCAGCGGTAACGCGTAATAGAGCCAGAACATCTGCACCAGAAGACTGGTGCCGCGGAAGACCTCCACGTACACGATCGATAGGATGCGCGCCGGCCAGAAGCGCGAGAGCTTCCCGATGCCGGCCACGAAGGCCATCACGCCTCCGAGAACCGTCGACATCAGGGCCAGCTCGGCCGTGAGCCGCGCGCCTTTGAGCAACGGCGGAAGCAGGGTGCTCAGGTCCATGCCCGTCCTCCCCCCTTCCAGAGGTGGTGCGTGCGCCAGGAGCCTCGCTCCCGCGCCGCGGCCCGAAAGAAGATAAGGAGGCGGGCGGGTGCCTCGAGGCACCCGCCCGCCCGTTCAGAAGCTACTGTCCGCTGCACAGCTCCTGGGTGGTCTTCGCCAGGGCCTGCTGAACGTCGGTGTTGGACAGACCGTAGCTCGTCAGGATCTTGGCGTACTCGGGGGTCTGCTGGAAGGCCGCGAGCTCCTTGTTGTAGGCGTCGCGGAAGGCGGTGTTGTTGCTGTTGAAGGTGAAACCGCCCCAGCTCCGGACCGGCTTGCCGTTGACGACGGGGTCGTTGAACGGGTCCACCGGCTCGACCTTGTCAGACTTCTTCGCCAGGCGATCGACCGTCAGGCCGGTACCGGCGTAGGCGTCGATGCGACCGGTCGTGACTGCCGACAGGGCGTCCGTGTTGGCCGGGATCATCACGATCTGGCTGTCCGAGATCCCCATGGCGTGGGCGAAATCGAGCTCGTCGGCACCCGACACGATGCCGAGCTTGAGGCTGGAGTCGTTCACGAAGGCGTCGTACCCGTGGATGCTCTTCGGGTTGCCCGCGGGGACCATGAGCCCTTCACCGTAACTGGAGTTCGGCTTGGAGTAGATCACCTGCTGGCACCGGGCCGGCAGGATGGCCTGGCTGGCGGCCGCCATGTCGAAGCGGTTGGCCTTGAGCCCGGGGATCAGCGAGCCGAACTCGGTGACGATCCACTGGACGTCGGTGATCCCCATCCTCTTCAGGACGGCGGTGGCGACGTCGGGGGCGATGCCCTTGGCGTCACCGTTCTGGTCGATGTAGCCGTAGGGGATCTCGTTGGCGGTCGCGACGCGGATGTAGCCCCGCTGTTGGACCTGCTGCAAGAGGTCGCCCTGGGCGAAGGCCAGAGCACCGACCACAACGGCGAATAGAGTCAGCGTGAGGGTCTTGAGCGTACGGTTGGCCATGGTTCCTCCTTGTGTTTCGAACATCGAGTCTTCGGGCGGGCACGTGGCCACATGCGCGCGCCCTGGTGGCGTAACCGGTCGGCGCCAGGGAGGCGCCAGACCGGTGCCGGTCGGTCGGCCGCGCCCCGCGCTCCGGCGCGGGGCCTCGGCCCATGACGGCGGCCCTTCGGACATAGGTTCACATCCTTCCGCGGCCGGGACGGTGCCGGCCCGTGTGCGTCGCGGCCGCGCCCTCGCAGCCGCCGGTCCTGCTGCTCAGTGCTCCAGGACTGCTTTGAGGAAGCTCTGCGTCCTGGGATTCTCGGGCTCGCTGAAGATCTTGGAGGGCGGGCCCTCCTCGGCCACCTGACCGGCATCGAAGAACACAACGCGGTCGGAGACGTCGCGGGCGAAGCCCATCTCGTGGGTCACGATCAGCATGGTCATGTTGGTCTCGTGCGCGAGCTGCCGCAGGATGCCCAGTACCTCGCCGACGAGCTCGGGGTCGAGGGCGGAGGTGACCTCGTCGAACAGCATCAGGTCGGGGTCCATCGCCAGTGCGCGCGCGATGGCGACGCGCTGCTTCTGCCCGCCGGAGAGCTGCGAGGGGAAGGCCTTGAACTTGTCGCCCAGACCCACCATATCGAGCAGCTCCCGGGCGCGCGCCTCCGCCTCGGCACGCGCCACCCCCTTGACGTGGATGGGCGCCTCGGTGACGTTGCGCAGCACGCTCATGTTGGGGAACAGGTTGAAGTGCTGGAACACCATCCCGATGCGATTGCGCACCTTCCTGAGCTGGCTCTGGGGCGCGGGGAGGACCTTGCCGTCCACCTCGCGGTGCCACAACGGATCGCCGCCGACGAAGACCTTGCCGCTGTTGGGCTTCACCAGCGTCATCAACACGCGCAGGATGGTGGTCTTGCCTGAGCCGCTCGGACCGATGATCGCGACCTTCTCCCCCGCCCGCACCGTGAAGTCGAGATCGCGCAGGACCGTGAGCGAGCCGAAGGACTTGCGCACCTTCTCGAAGCGCACCATCGGCTCCGCACGCTCCAGGGCCTCGGCCCGGGCGACCTCGTCGTGTTGGGTTGCCTCGCGTTCGGTGGTCGCGGCCACAGGTCCCTCCTCATGGGTTCCGCCGGCTCCGTCAATGCAGGACGAAGCTCGCGAGCTTGAGCTCGGTCATCTCGTGGATCGCGAACTCGACGCCTTCACGTCCGAGCCCCGAACCCTTGACGCCGCCGAATGGCATGGCGTCGATGCGGTAATCGGTGCTGTCGTTGACCATCACGCCTCCGTAGTGGAGGGCGGAGACCGCGCGATGCGCGGTGTCGAGGTCACGGGTGAAGACGGCCGCCTGAAGGCCGTAGTCGACATCGTTCGCGACGGCGACAGCCTCGTTCAGGTCGTGGACGCGTTGGAGGATCGTGACCGGGCCGTACACCTCGTCGCGGGCGAGCCGGCTATCGGTCGGGACACCCTCGAGCAGCGTTGGCTCGAAGTGCGTGCCTTCATGGCCACCTCCCGTGAGGAGGCGGGCTCCAGCGGTCCGGACCTCTTGTACCATGGCGGCGATTCGCACGACGTTGGCCGCGTCGATGATGGGCCCCATGTCGGTGGTCTCGTCGAGCTTCGGGCCGCTACGGACCGCCTCCGCGCCCGCCACCATGCGGTCGCGGACCTCGTCGTACACGCCCTGTTGCACCAGCAGGCGCTGCACGTGCAGGCAGTTCTGCCCGGCGGCCCAGAAGGCGCCGGACACGATGGCCGGCACAGCAGCGTCGAGATCGGCATCGTCCATGACGATGGTGGGCGCGTTGCTACCGAGCTCCATGCTGTAGCGCTTGAGGCCGCCCGCGCGAACGATCGCCTCGCCGGCGTCGCGGCCCCCCGTGAACGACACCACCCGTACCCTCGGGTCACGCACCAGCACATCCCCGATGACGCTGCCGCGGCCCGTGATGATCTGCAGCAGGTCGGGCGGCAGGCCGCTGTCGAGCAGCAGCGCGCCGAGCTTCAGGGCGCTCAACGGTGTCTTGGAGTCGGGTTTGAGCACGACGGCATTGCCGGCGGCGATGGCGGGCCCCACCTTGTGGGCGACCAGATTGAGCGGGTCGTTGAAGGGGGTGATGGCCGCGACGATGCCCACCGGCTCGCGAACGTAGTAGCCGAAGCGCCCCTCGCTGCCGGGGCGCTGATCGAAGGCCAGCGTCTCGCCGTGCACGCGCCGGGCCTCCTCGGCGCTGAGGCGCAACGTGTCCGCCGCCCGGCTCGCCTCCTTGCGCGCCTCCCGGATGGTCTTGACGCCCTCTTGTGCGATCTGTCGCGCGAACGACTCCTGGTCGCGCTCGAGACGCTGCGCCGCCTCCGCGAGCACCGCCATGCGCCGGTGCGTCGGCAGCGCCCGGGCGAGCGCAGCGCCGCGTTCGGCGGCGTCCAGGGCTCGCTCCATGTCATCGGTGGTGCCCTGGGGGACGGTGTCGATGACCCTACCGTCGTCGGGATCCGTCACCTCGATCACGGCGTCGCGCGTGACCCATTCCCCTGCCAGCAACATCTCCATGGCTCAGCGCCTCCCGCCGCTCCGCAGCGCGATCAGGTCCTCGACGAGCGCGTAGCCCGTGGCGAGGCGGCCCGCTCCGGGACCGACGATGGTGACGTCGTCCAGCAGGTCGGTGGTGAAGGTGCAGGCGTTGGTCGGTCCCCCGATGCCCGCCAGCGGGTGCGACAGCGGCACGCGCTGCGGTCCCACGCTGGCACGCACGCTACCGTCGGGCGCGCGCTCCACGCTGCCGAGCAGCTTCCAGCGCTCACCCGCAGCGGCGGCGGCGGCGATGTCGGCCGGCGTGATGTCGCCGATCCCCTGGCGCGTGACGTCGTCCATCGCCAGGGGCGCGTCCATGACCAGGTTGGCCAGGATCACCACCTTCCCGGCGGCGTCGACACCATCGACATCGCCGCTGGGATCGGCCTCGGCGTAGCCCAGCCGTTGCGCCTCGGCCAGCGCGGCGGCGAAGTCGAGTCCGGCCTCCATGCGCGTGAGGATGAAGTTGGTGGTCCCGTTCAGGATGCCCTGGATGCGGCTGACGCCGGCGCCCGCCAGCAGGCCCGCGCCCAGCGCCAGCGTGGGCGTCCCGCTCATCACCGTGCCCTCCACGCCGATGCCGGCGCCGTGCTCGGCCGCGAGGCGGCGCAGCTCGGCGAAGCGCAGGGCGATGGGCCCCTTGTTGGTGGTCACCACGTCCATGCCGCGCGTCAGCGCCTCGCGCACATGGGTCAGAGCCGGCTCGCCGGTCTTCAGGTCGGTGAAGCTGAGCTCGGCGACGACGTCGGCACCCGACTCCCGGATGGTGGTCATGGCGTCCCAGCCCTTGGCGTCGGCGTCGAGCGCCTCGAGCGCGTCGGCGGCGTCCAGCAGCTCTCGGGGGTCGAAGCCCTTCGCCCGGTAGACGCTGCCGCGCTTGAAGTCGCTGACCGCGGTGATGCTCAACTCGAGCCCGTGGCGCTCGGCCAGCGCCTCACCGCGCTCGGCCAGGATCTGCGCGAACCCCTGCCCGACGGTACCGAAACCGATGAGGGCCAGACGGGTGACGGTCATCCGGCCGCCCCTGCACCGATCCGCTCGACGGTATGGGCCAGCGCCTGATCCAGGTCGTCGATGAGATCGTGGACGTCCTCGATGCCCACCGAGTAGCGCACCAGGCTCTCGGGGATACCCATGGCGGCACGCTCCTCGGCCGTCAACTCGACGTGGCTGCCGGTCGCCGGAGGCGCCACCACGGTCTCCACGGTCCCCAGGTTGGCCGCCCGATGCGCGAAACGCAGGCGCGGCAGGAAGATCTTGACGGCCTCGAAGCCGCCCTCGAGCTGGAACGACAGCATGCCGCCGTAGCCCCGCATCTGGCGCTCGGCCACGTCGTGGTTGGGGTGGCTCTCCAGGCCCGGATAGAACACCGCCGTGACGGCGGGATGGTCGGAGAGGTGCCGTGCGACGGCCAGGGCGCTGGCGTTCTGGCGAGCGATGCGCAGGCCGAGCGTCTTCATGCCGCGCAAAAGCAGGTAGGCGGCCTCCGGGTGGAGCGTGGCGCCGTTGATCTCGCGGTAGTGGTACACGTCGTGCACCAGCTCCTTCGACCCCACCAGGGCGCCGCCGAGCGCGTCGGCATGACCTCCCAGGTACTTGGTCGCGCTGTGAATGACCAGGTCCGCGCCGAGCGCGAGCGGGTTCTGGTTGATGGGGGTGGCGAAGGTGTTGTCGACCACCACCGTGGCGCCCACGCGCCGGGCGGCGTCGGCGAGCCGCCGGATGTCCATGATCTTGCAGGTGGGGTTGGTCGGGGTCTCCAGGTAGAGCACGTCGCAGCCCCTCGCCACCTCGGCCTCGATGGCGTCGACGTCGGCGGTGTCGCAGAGCTGCACCTCGACGCCGAAGCGCGGCAGGAACTCGGTGAAGATCTTGTTGGTGCCGCCGTAGGTGTCCTTCACCGACACCACCCGCCGGCCGGGAGCCAGCAGCGTGAACAGGGTGTTGCTGATCGCCGCCATGCCGGTGGCGAAGCTCGTCGCCGCTTCGCCTCCCTCGAGTTGGCGCACCTTCTCCTCGAACGCCTGCACCGTGGGGTTGGTGTTGCGGCCGTAGATGTGGCCCTCGCGCCTGCCGAGCGCGACGTCGCGCCATTCGTCCAGATCGTCGTAGCCGAAGGACACGCTGTGCACCACGGGCACCTGCGTCGCCCTCTGCATGGTGGGTCGATCCTCGCCCGCCCACACGGCGAGCGTTTCCAGCGCCGGTTCACGCCGCTTCGTCATCCTTGACCTCCCAGTCGAACTCTGTTGCCGTCGGTTCGGCCCGCCTCACGGCAGGGCCAAGATAGGACCTTCCAGATAGCTGTTGACGCGACCCAGACAGAGCACCATGTGCTTGCGGCGGACCGCCGCCACACCCTGCATGTCCTCGCGCCTGAGCGCCTGAAGCACGCTCTCGATCTCGTCCACGATGATGTCCACCTCGTTCTCCCAGGTCATCTCCGGCAGCAGTTGGAGCCACACCCGCGCCGTCTGCCAGAACAGCCGGTCGGCGATCTCCCGCAGCGGCTGGTTGCCGGTGGCGCGTGAGAGCTCCTCGTTGAAGCGGTAGTAGACGCGCGCCAGAGCCTGCGGCCCGCGCTTCCCCCGCAGCTCGCGCGCCTCGGCCGCCAGCTCCGCCAGGATGTCGAGGTCGCCGTGGGTGATGCGTGCCGGAGGGATCTCACCGATCAGGTCGATCAGCTTCAGGCGCAGGGCGTAGACCTCCCGCAGGTACCGCAGGTCGACGGTGGTGACCATGGTGCCCACCCCGTGCCGACTCACCACCAGACCCTCGAACTCCAGGCGTTGCAGCGCCTGCCGGATGGGCGTGCGGCTCACGCCGAACTCCTCCGCCAGCGCGTTCTCGCTCAGCATCGCTCCCGGTGGGTAATGCAGCAGGCAGATCCGGTCGCGCAGCTCGCGGTAGATGATGACGACGCCGCGAGGGCGCTCGACGGTTTCGCGTGGATGCATAGTCTTGCGAATGCCTTCCCTCAGCGAGGACCGGGGCGGGTGGCCGCTTGCCCCGATGATGGTTGACCCGCAGGGAACAAGAGACCTAGAATGCGGGTGACAGAGCACTTGTATACAAGTTGTAGACATCGAGAGTGTACGCGCCCCGCCGAGAGGTTGTCAACCTCGGGCCGCGGGCGGAAGGGACCGATGGATGCGTCAGCGCGACGACCTCGTCTTTCCCATGCAGGAGTACCGGCGACGGCTGGCCGCCCTGCGCGGCGTGATGGCGGTGCAGGAGCTCGACGCCGTATTGACCACCACGCCGGAGAACATCACCTACCTCACCGGCTTCGACTCGCCCGGCCACTACTGGTTCCAAGCGCTGGTGGTGCCGCTCCGGGGCGAGCCCTTCACCTTCTCGCGCCTGTTGGAGACGAGCGGGATCGAGGACGGAACCTGGCTCGAACTCAACTACAGCTACTTCGACAGCGACGACAACATGGCCACGCTGGCCGCACGCCTGATCGAGAGCGGTCTGGCGAACGCGCGAGTGGGCTACGAACAGGACTGCTGGTTCTTCACGGCCTCGCAGCAGCGGCGCTTGCTCGGCGCGCTTCCCGCCGCCACCTTCGTGGACGTCTCGGGGCTCGTCGAGCGGCTGCGACTGGTCAAGTCCGACGTGGAGGTCGAGCAGATCCGGCACGCCGCGGCCGCCGCCGCCGTCGCCATGCGGGCGGGCGTGAACGCCGTGGCGAGCGGCCGCACCGAGGACGAGGTCGCGGCCGAGCTGATGGCCGCGCTCATCCGCGGAGGCAGCCACTGGCCGTCGATCGTGCCCTTCATCGCCTCCGGCGAGCGCGGCGCCATCGGCCACGCCACCTGGAAGGGGCGCACCATCCAGGATCACGACAGCGTATTCCTGGAGGTCGGCGGCTGCCGCAATCGCTACCACGCCGCGATGATGCGGACCGTGGTGGTGGGGCACGCCGACCCGGAGCTGAAGCGCGCCTTCGAGGTGGTGGTGCAAGCCGTCGAGGCCGCTACGCACGCCATCCGTCCGGGCGTGCCGGCCGGCGAGGTCGACCGCGTGTGCCGCACCCTCATCGCCGACGCCGGCTTCGGCGACAACCAGGCGTCCCGCACCGCCTACTCCATCGGCATCGCGGTGCCCCCCGACTGGGGCGAGGGGCAGATCCTCAGCATGAAGCCCGGCGAGGGGCGACCGCTGCAACACAACATGACCTTCCACCTGCTGCCGTGGGTCCAGATCCCGGGCAAGGGCGGCGTGGGGTGCAGCGAGACCGTCCGCGTGACCGAGGACGGCTGCGAGGTGCTGACCGACTTCCCGAGGGAGCTGTTCGAGGCCTGAGGTCGCCGCGCGCGGCGACCTCAGGCGGCGCGCGGCGCCAGCGGCGCGAAGGCGTCGCCCGCGCGCGCCTCGAGCGCGGCGCTCACACGCAGCAGGAGCGCCTCCTGCAGCGCGGGAGCCATCAGCTGCACGCCGGTCGGCAAGCCCTCCTCGGTGCGTCCGGCAGGTACGCTGACGGCCGGCAGGCCGGAGAGGTTCGCCAGGCAGGTGCAGACGTCGCCCAGGTACATCGCCAGCGGATCGTCGACCTTCTCGCCCAACCGGTAGGCGGCGCTCGGCGCGGTCGGCGTGAGCAGCAGATCGGCGCCCTCGAAGGCGCGCGCCAGGTCGTCGGCGATGACGCGGCGCACCTTGAGGGCCTTACCGTAGTAGGCATCGTAGTAGCCGGCCGACAGCGCGAAGCTGCCCATCAGCACGCGCCGGCGCACCTCGCGGCCGAGGGTGAGGCCGCGCGAGCGCCGCATGACGGCCTCCTGGCCCTCGAAATCCTCGCCCTCGCGCGTGCTATAGATCATGCCGTCGTAGCGGGCGAGGTTGCTGCTCGCCTCGGCCGTGGCCACCAGGTAGTACGCGGCCACGGCGTGTTCGACGCTCGGCACACTCGCCTCGACCACCTCGGCGCCGAGCGCGCGTAACGCCGCGACCGTACGCTCCAGGCCCTGCAGGACACCGGAAGCGTTGCCCGCGCCGGACAGCTCCCGCACCACCGCCACCCGCACGCCCCGCAGGTCGCCGGCGCCTCCGCCGTCGGCCGCCACCGGCGCGGCGGAGGACTGCCCATCCGCGGCCAGGCCCGCCACGGCACGCAACGCGTCCGTGTCGGCCTCCAGACTGGTACCGTCGCGGGCATCGACGCCCGCCATGACCGCCAGCGCCAACGCCGCGTCGCGGCTGCTGCGGCTCAACACGCCGATGTGATCGAGCGAGCTGGCGTAGGCGATGAGCCCGTAACGGGAGACCCGGCCGTAGGTGGGCTTGACGCCCAGCACACCGCAGAATGCGGCGGGAAGACGCACCGAGCCGCCGGTGTCGGTGCCGAGCGCCAGCGGTACGACCCCTGCAGCGACGGCGGCCGCCGAGCCGCCCGATGAGCCGCCGGGTACGCGCTCCGGATCCCACGGGTTGCGCACCGGGCCGAAGGCCGAGTTCTCGTTGCTCGAGCCCATCCCGAACTCGTCCAGGTTGGCCTTGGCGATGACGATCGCACCGGCCCGCTCGAGCCGCTCCACCGCGGTCGCGCTGTATGGCGGTACGAACCCCTCCAGGCTCCGCGAGCCCGCAGTGGTGCGCACCCCTTCCAGGCACAGGTTGTCCTTCACCACCAGCGGGACGCCCGCCAGCGGCCCCGGATCGTCGCCCGCCGCCACCGTGGCGTCGACCGACCGCGCACGCTCGCGGGCGCGGTCGGCGGCGACGGTCAGCAGCGCGTTCAGAGGCGCCGCCGCCTCGGCACGTCTCAGAGCGTTCTCGACCACGCCTGCCGCGCTTCGCCTGCCTGCGCGCACCTCGCGGGCCAACTCCCAGGCGCTCGTCATGCCGCCGAGCATACCAGAGGCACTCAGCAGGAGGTACGTCCCGCACGGGCTTCGAGTGCGCTGTTTCATCGTGACGCCGGCGCCACGGGTGGCTAGAATGGACGGGCATGTCACCGCCGAAGCCCACCCCCTCGCCTTCCGACACGCAGATCGTGGGGGCTGGGCGCTCAGAGGAAGGGCGCGTCAGGCAGGTCAACCAGGACAGCTTCTACGTCGGGCGCGTGCCGGGCATGGGCTACCTCGCGGTGGTCGCCGACGGCATGGGCGGCCACCGGGCGGGCGAGATCGCCAGCCGCAAGGCGGTCGAGGTTCTGCGCCGCGAGCTCGAGCGCAGCCGCCTGCTCCCTCCGGTTGCACTGGCCAAGGCCGCCCAGACGGCGAACTTCGAGGTCTACGACTACGCCGCCGAGCACCCCGAGGTGCGCGGCATGGGCACCACCCTCACCGCCGTCTACCTCGACGATCAGGTCGGCCTCATCGGCCACGTGGGCGATTCGCGCGCCTACCTGGTCCGCGCCGGCGAGATCCTCCAGCTCACCGCCGACCACAGCTGGGTCGCCGACCGCGTGCGGCAGGGGTTGCTCACCGCCGACGAGGCGCGCCGGCACCGCTGGCGCAACGTCATCACCAACGCTCTGGGCGCCACCGCCACGTTCCGGCTCGACGTGCTCCACTTCGAGGTCCGGCCCGGCGACCGCATCCTGTTGCTGAGCGACGGCGTGAGCATGCTGTTGTCCGAAACGATGCTGCAACAGATCGTCACCGAGGCCGAACCGGAACAGGCGGCGCGCCAGCTCATCGCCGAAGCCAACGACCGCGGCGCACCGGACAACGTCACCGCGGTGGTGGTGGAGGTCCGGGCGGTGGAGCCGCGGCCCAAACGCTACTCCCTCCCCGAAGTGGCCGCCGGCTCCGAGTCGGTCGACATCAGCGACACCATGAGCGGCATCCGCCGCATCGAGGACGAGTACCCGGCCACCGGCCCGCTCGGCAGGATTCGCAGGCACCCCTGGTACCCCTACCGCATCTGGATCCTTGGGTCGCTCTACCTGCTGCTGCTGTTCCTTCTGTTCAGCCTGTGGCGGGGCTGACGGTCATGGGCGGCAACGGCCGGCGCCCGTGCCCCTGCTAGGCTAAGACCCATGAGAACCGTCGTGAAGACAGACACCGCTCCGGCCGCCGTGGGCCCCTACTCGCAGGCCGTTCGTGTCGGCGGGCTGCTGTTCACCGCCGGCCAGATCCCGCTCACGCCCGACGGCACGCTGGTCGAGGGTGACATCCGCACGCAGACGCGCCAGGTGATGGAGAACCTCAGAGCGGTGCTGGAGGCCGGCGGCTCGAGCCTCGAGCGCGCCGTCAAGTGCACCTGCTTCCTGGCCGACATGAACGACTTCGCGGCCGTCAACGAGGTGTACGGCAGCTACTTCTCGGCCGAGCCGCCGGCGCGCAGCGCCGTGCAGGTAGCGAGACTCCCCAAGGACGTGGGCATCGAGATCGAGGCGATCGCCGAGGTCGGCTAGGGATCGGTATGCAGACTCGCGCCATCGACGTCACGCTGCCCGGCGAAGGTACGACGCTGACGGGTCATCTGGCCCTGCCCGCGGGCGACGGGCCCCACCCGGCCCTGGTGGTCGTCCACGAGATCTTCGGCCTGAACGACTCCATCCGCGAGGTGGCCGACCGCTTCGCGGCCGAAGGCTACGCGGCGCTGGCCGTGGACCTGTTCGCCGGCCGCAACCGCGCGTTGTGCATGGCGCGCTTCATGAGCGGTCTGTTGCTGAACTCCCTGGAACACCAGGGCATCCGCGACCTGCGACGCACGCTCGACTGGCTCGCGGCTCGGCCCGAGGTCGCGGCCGGGAGCCTCGGCGCGGTCGGCTTCTGCATGGGCGGGTCGTTCGCCATCGCCTGGGCAGCCGGTGACGACCGTCTGAAGGCCATCGCGCCGTTCTACGCCCAGAACCCGCGGCCCTTCACAGCCGTCGAGCGCCTCTGTCCGGTGGTGGGCTCCTACCCCGGTAGCGATTTCACGGCCCCCATGGGCCGGCGCCTCGACCGGGCGCTGGACGACGCCGGCATCGACCACGACATCGAGATCTACCCCGGCGCCCGCCACTCGTTCTTCAACGACAGCAACCCGCGCAGCTACGACCCCGCCGCCTCGGAGGACGCCTGGCGGCGGACGCTGGCGTACTTCGAGCGCTTCCTGCGGAGCGACGCCCCGACATGACGCGCGCGCCGGAAGCGTACGGGCCCGTCGCGCTCACGCCACCAACGTGAAGATGTACACCGCGTAGCCGACCAGCAGGAGGAACCCGGCCGTACGCCCCAGCCGTTCACCGCGCCACATGAGCGGCAGCAACGCCACGCTGAACAGCGCCATCACCGCGATGTCGACGGTGGCGCCGGCGCCGTCGAAGCGGATCGGCTGCACCAGCGCGGTGGTGCCGAGCACGGCCAGCAGGTTGAACACGTTGGAGCCCACGATATTGCCGAGGATGATGTCCGTCTCGCGGCGCATGGCCGCCACCATGCTGCTGGCGAGCTCGGGAAGGCTGGTGCCCACCGCCACCAGGGTGAGGCCGATCACGCGCTGCGAGATGCCGAAGCTGGTGGCGATCTGCACGGCCCCGCCCACCAGGGCGCGGGCACCGAACGTCAGCAGCGCGATGCCGGCCGCCGTGCCGAGCAACCCCAGCCACGCCGGCATGCTCCGGGCAGGGACATCCCGGCTCTCCTCCAGCACGGTCGAGCCCGTCCGCGTGATGACCCACAGGAAACCCGCCAGGAGCGCCAGCAGGATCCCGCCCTCCCAGCGCAGCACGGCCCCATCCCACAGCACCGGCACCAGCAGCGCGGTGATCAGCAACATCAGCGGCACCTCGCGCCGCACGAAACGGCTGCCGGTCACCAGCGGGTACACCATCGCCGTGAGGCCGAGGATCAACCCCACGTTGGCGATGTTCGAGCCCACCACGTTGCCGATCGCGATCTCCGGCGTGCCCGAGAGGGCCGCGGTCAGGCTGGCCGCCAGCTCCGGAGCGCTGGTCCCGAACGCCACCACCGTCAGCCCGATGACCATGGGCCGCACGCCCAGCCGCGACGCCAAGGCGCTGGCGGAGCGCACCAGGACCTCGCCCCCGGAGTAGAGGAGCACGACGCCGAGGATGACGAGCACCAGGCTCATGAACCAAGCCTCCCGTGCCGCCGGCCGACGGCGTTACGCGATCGACCTACCGACAGGCCCTCAGGCCGCGTGGTCGGTGGCGCGGCGCGGCGTCAGTTGCGCCGCCACAACACCTCGCGCTTGACCTCTTCGATGGCCTGCGTGATCGGGATCCCGCGCGGACACGCCTCGGTGCAGTTGTAGGCGGTCCGGCAGCGCCACAGGCCGTTCGCCTGATTGAGCGTCTGCAGCCGCTGTTCGGCGCCCTGGTCGCGCGAGTCGAAGATGAAGCGGTGGGCGTTGACGATGGCCGCCGGCCCCAGGTAGCGCCCGTTGGTCCAGAACACCGGGCAGCTCGTGGTGCAGGCCGCGCATAGGATGCACTTGGTGGTGGCGTCGAAGCGCTCGCGGTCCTCCACGCTCTGGTAGCGCTCGGCGACGGGGGCGGGATCGTCGTTGATGAAGTAGGGGAGCACCGCCTTGTAGGCATCGAAGAAGGGCTCCATGTCGACGATCAGGTCCTTGAGCACGGGCAGGCCGCGCAGCGGCTCGACCACGATCTCGGCGCCGAGATCCTTCACCAGCACCTTGCAGGCCAGCCGGTTCACGCCGTTGATCACCATGGCGTCGGAGCCGCAGATGCCGTGCGCACAGCTGCGGCGGTAGCTGATGCTGCCGTCCTGGCCCCACTTGAGCTCGTTGAGCACGTCGAGCACGCGGTCCATGGGCCCCGCCTGGATCTTGAACTCCTGCCAGTGGGGACGGGTGTCCTTCTCGGGATCGAAGCGTTTGATTCGGAACGTGACGTCCATGCATGCGCCCCCTAGTACACCCTGGGCTTCGGCTCGTAGATGCCGAGCGTCACGGGCTTGTAGTCGATGCGCACGCCGTCGCCGTCCTTGTAGACCAGCGTGTGCTTGAGCCAGTTCTCGTCGTCGCGCTCCTTGAAGTCCTCACGCGAGTGGGCGCCGCGCGACTCGGTGCGGTTCAGGGCCGCGTTGGTGAGCTGTTCGGCGTTGTCGAGCAGGAAGCCGAGCTCCAGCACCTCCATCAGCTCGGTGTTGAACTGCTTGCCGGTATCCTCGACGCCGACCTCACGGTAGCGCTGCTTGAGCTCCGCGACCTTGTCGACCTGCGCCTGCAGCGACTCGGCGGTGCGGAACACCGATGCCTGTTCCATCATGCTGCGTTGCAACTCCTTGCGCAGCAGGCCGGCCTTCTCCTTGCCGGACCCGGCGCGCGCCGTATCGAGCTGCGCCCGCGCACGCTCCTCGGGATCCTTGGGGAGGTCCGAGAAGCCGTTGGAGGCCGCGTACGCCGCGGCGTTGATGCCCGCCCGCCGGCCGAACACCAGCAGGTCGCCCAGCGAGTTGGTGCCCAGGCGATTGGCGCCGTGCAGGCTGGCACAGGCCACCTCGCCGGCAGCGTAGAGGCCGGGCACGATGGTGTTGGCGCCGTCGATGATCACGTTGGTGTCGATGGTCGTGGGGATGCCGCCCATGGCGTAGTGCGCCGTGGGGTTGACCGGCACCGGCTCCTTGATGGGATCGACGCCCAGGTAGATGCGCGCGAACTCCGTGATGTCGGGGAGCCGCTCCTCGATGATGTGCGCGTCGATGTGCGTCAGGTCGAGCACGAGGTGGTCCTTGTCGGGACCCATGCCACGACCCTCGCGTACCTCCAGGTACATCGCGCGGCTCACCATGTCGCGCGGCGCCAGGTCCTTGATGGTGGGGGCGTAGCGCTCCATGAAGCGCTCGCCTTCACTGTTGCGCAGGATCCCGCCCTCGCCGCGCGCGCCCTCGGTGAGGAGCACGCCGATGCGGTACAGGCCGGTGGGGTGGAACTGGAAGAACTCGGGGTCCTCGATGGGGATGCCGCGGCGGTAGACGATGCTGGTCAGGTCGCCGGTGAGGGCATGGGCGTTGGAGGTCACCTGGAACATGCGCCCGAAGCCGCCCGTGGCGATCACCGTGGACTTCGCATGGAAGGTGTGCAACTCGCCGGTCGCCAGCTCGTAGGCCACCACCCCGCGCGCCTCGCCGTCCTCCAGCAGGACGTCCAGCACGTGGAACTCGTTGAAGAAGGTGACGTTGTCCTTGATCGACTGCTGGTAGAGCGTCTGCAGGATCATGTGGCCGGTACGGTCGGCGGCGTAGCAGGCGCGCTCGACCGCCGACTTACCGTGCTCCCGGGTGTGCCCGCCGAACTTGCGCTGGGCGATCTTGCCCTCGGGCGTGCGGCTGAACGGCAGCCCCATGTGCTCCATCTCGTAGACGGACTCGATGACTTCCTCGGCGAAGGTCGTTGCCACGTCCTGGTCGGTGAGGTAATCCCCGCCCTTGACCGTGTCGTAGGCGTGCCACTCGGGGCTGTCGTCGCTGATGTTGCCCAGCGCGGCGCCCACGCCGCCCTGCGCCGCTCCGGTGTGGGACCGCGTCGGATACAGCTTGGAGATGACCGCCACGGAGACGTTGGGGTTCTGGGCGGCGTAGCGCGCCGCCATGAGCCCGGCTCCGCCGGCGCCCACGACGATCACGTCGTACCTATGAGCTCGTTTCATGCCGTTGTGCAGCCCTCCTAGCCGCCGTGACCCGCAGCGCTGATGGCGTCGCCCATCTGCTGGTAGCTGAAGGCCCACAGCGCCATCACGCCGATCACGAACAGCGCGCCCGCCACGGTGAACACCACGGCCTTGAGCCAGAACCGGGTGGATGGACGCTTGAAGTAGTCCTCGATGCTGTAGCGCAAGCCGTTGGTGCCGTGCAACATGGCGAGCCCCAGCAGGAAGGACTCGTAGACCTTCACCCATGCCTTGGACAGCCGTTGTGCCACGTAGGCGTAATCGACGGTCGCGACGTTGATCTGGATGTTGTTGAAGAACAGGTGCGCGAACACCAGGAAGATCAACAGGAACCCGCTGATCCGCATGAACACCCACCACGCCAGCTCACGGTTGGTGTTGTACGTGGCGCGCGCTTGCTGGAGGGTCTTGGGCCGGGCCGCCATCAGGCTTTCCCTGCCAGGATCTCCGGCACGACCTTGATCAGGATGGGGATTCCGATCACCGTCGTCAAGGTCAGCACCCCGTACCACAGGCTGCGCTGATAGCGGATGCCCCACGAGGTGAAGTCGATGAGGATGATGCGCAGCCCGTTGAGGCCGTGGTACACCACCGCCGCCATCACCAGGATCAGGCCGATGCGGAACGGCCACTGGTGATAGAACGCCAGGAACACGTTGAACGGACCCTTGGGACCGTACATCACCAAGCCGACATCGAAGACGTGCAGAAGCAGGTACAGCGCCAGGGCTACACCGGTGATCCGGTGGAGCACGAAGGCCCACTGACCCTCTCTTCCTCGATACATGAATAACCTCCCGGGGCCGAGCGGACGCTCACAACCATGTCCACGGGATTGTATCACCGCTCGCAGCCGACCCCACCCGCGATTCCTCCCGTTCCCGACACTGGAATCCCGCACCGCCCCAGCAGCCCCGCTCGGGTTCGCCGCGAGGCGGTCGCCGCCACGGCCGCCTGCTACCGTCGAGAGGATGCGCACGACACGACTTCCGCCGACGCTTCCGGGCGACCTCGACGCGTCCCCTCGCCGGCGCGCGCGAACGGGTCGAGCCGCGGGCGTGTTGATGAGCGCGCTGCTCCTCGTCGGCGCGCTCGGTGCCGTGTTCGGCCCGCGCGCCCACGCCGCGGCCGTTCTCTGGGTGACCCCGACGGCGCAGGGCGCGGCCACCTTGCAGGGAGACGGCGAGGTCCGGCGGTACGCCGCGGACGGCGCCGTCACGGTGGTCGGCCGTTCGGGGCGCGGCGACAGCCTGCTGTGGTGTGGCGGGCGGATCCTGGGCGTCGACGGCGACGGCCGGCTGCGCGCCTTCGGTGCGGCGCCGCCAGAGGTGGGGCCCGCCGTCAGCCCCCACAGCCGTCCGGCCTGCCTGCCCGGCGGCCGCGTGGTGGCGCTCAGCTCCGACGCGCGCTCCGTGCTGTTGCTCTCCCCCGACCTGAAGACGATCGCCAGCCACACGCTGGATGCCCTCCCCGATGGCGATCCGATCCCGCTGGGAGACGGTGTGGCCGTGCTCTCGCACCCTACCCAGCGCTATCGCCACGGCGTGCTCGGCGACGAGATCGAGGCGGCCGCGGTGACGTTGTTGCGCCGGGACGACCTCTCCCCCATCGCGACGTTGACGGTGGCGGCTCCCGCCGTCATCGAGCAGCGCCGCGTCCAACCGTTCGCGGCCGCGGGCGCATACGGCATGTTGATCACGCGCTCGACGCCCGATGAGGGTGCGGGGGTGGAGGCGATCGCCCTGCGGGGGGACGCGCTGGTTCCGGTGGCGAGCGCCCCGCCGATCGGTGCGGGCGAACGCTGGCTGAACCTCTTCGCCGCCACGGGCGACCACGCCTACGCCGTTCGGACGCCCCACCTCGGCGGACCGCTGGAGCGCCTCCGGAAGGCGGGCGCGCACTTGCAGACGTCGCGCTTCGCGCTCGACGTGACCAACCACCAGATCGGCTCACGCAACCTGGACCTGGCGCTGCTCCTCCCCCCGCCCGCCGGCGCCAAGGTCGACGTGCTCGCCCTGCCCACACTCGACCTGCGGAACGTGCGTCTGGTGGCGTGCGACGATGCCGGGTGCACGGCCGTCGCGATGCTGAAGCTCGACGCTCCGCTCAGCAGCAACCTGGCGGCGCGCTGGCGCGGCGCGAAGCTCGCGCTCTACGCCGGAGAGGACAACGGCGAGCTGCAGAGTTTCCTGTTGGACGCCTCGCCCTGGCAGGCGCCACAGGCACCTTGAGCCGGCGACGCGGGCCCGCCGGATGGTGAGGTAAGCTCACATCGTGCTGCTCGCCTTCGACCTCGACAAGACCCTCGTCACCGACGACTTCATCCTGCCCGATACGATCGAACGGGCGGTGCGCGGCAGTCGCGAGCGCGGCCACCTGGTAACGGTGCTGACCGGCCGTCCCCTCGCCGCCGCCAAGCCCTACCTCGATCAGCTGGGCATCACCGGCCCCTTCAGCGTCAACCACGGCGGCCACGTGATGGGCGAAGGCGGCCGTGAGTTGCGGCGGCGCCGCATCGCGAGCGAACACGTCGACGGTCTGCTCGGCGGCTATCTCACCGACGACATGGTCGAGTTCAGCTGCATCGTCGACGACGTGCTCTGGGTGCGGGACCCCGACGACGACCGCTGGGGCTGGGCCCACACCCGCAGTCGCCGCGTCGACCGCTTCCGGACCGGCATGGAGCTCAACGCCGACAAGCTGGTGTTCTACTCGAAGGAACGCAGCGGCGAGGTCGATCGCGAGGTGGCGACGCGCCACCCGGACATGTTGCGCTACCTGTGGGGCGACGGCTTCCTCGAGGTCCTCCCCGCCCACGCGGACAAGGGCTCGGCGCTCGCCCTCATCGCCGAGCGCGCGGGCGTCGAGCGGAGCGACGTGGTCGCCTTCGGCGACGGCATGAACGACTTCACCATGGTCACCTGGGCGGGCCATGGCGTGGCGGTGGGCGACGCCCATCCCGACCTGGTGGCCGCCGCGGCGGAGCACATCGGCTCTCCCGAAGAGGGCGGCGTCGCCAGCTGGCTCGAGAGCCACGTGCTCTGAGGCGCGACCCGGGCCTCAGCCGATGGCGTCGAGGAACTCCTGGCGGGTGCGCGCGTCGGTCTTGAACACGCCGCGCATGCTGGCGATGCGGGTAGTGGAACCCTGCTTCTCGACCCCGCGCATCATCATGCACAGGTGGCTGGCCTCGGTGACCACCGCCAGGCCCTCGGGCTCGAGCACCTCCACCAGGGCGTCGGCGATCTGCGAGGTCATGCGCTCCTGCACCTGCATGCGCCGCGCGAAGACGTCGACCACGCGAGCGAACTTGCTCAGGCCCAGGATGCTCTTGGCTGGGATGTAGGCGATGTGCGCCTTGCCGAAGAACGGCAGCATGTGGTGCTCGCACAACGAGTAGAACTCGATGTCCTTCACCACCACCATGTCGGAGGCCTCGGCGCGGAACAGCGCGTCGTTGATGACCCGATCCACCGACGCCTCGTAACCGCTCATCAGGAAGCGCAGCGAGCGCTCGACGCGCTGCGGGGTGCGGAGCATCCCCTCACGGGTGACGTCCTCCCCGAGCGAGGTGAGCAACTCGGCGACGAGGTGGTCGAGCTGGGTCTCGCCGACCTCGTCGAACTCGGGCTCGGCGGGATCGATGAGGTGGGAGGAGCTCCGCACGTTGACCTCCGTGGCTGCGACCGGCTGGCGTTCGTCCGGCCCGGCAGCGGCCCGCTCGATGGCGGCCCGCTCGGGCGCCGCAGGTTGGAGCGCAGCTTCCATTGTAGCCGCAGCGGAGGCGGGCTCCCGCGCCGCCGCGACCTTCGGTTCGGACGACCGACCCATGGCCTCTTCCTTCCGGAGCGTGGCCGTGTCCCGACACGGGCCGCGGCCACGCCGCCTGCGGCAATCCTAGGAGCGGGCTCGGATGCGTGACCGTATCGCAACCGACGGTTCGGGCGAGAGCTGCCGCCGGGGCTCGAGCTACACTTCTCGAATGCGCCTCGAGCAACGCGACAGCTACCTGCGCCGCTTCCGCAGCCGCGTGCGCGAGGTGGAGGACGTGGGCGCCGGCGCCTGGGTCACGCTCGAGACGAGCGCCTTCTACCCCACCTCCGGCGGCCAGCCCCACGACACCGGCCGGCTCGGCGGCGTGCCCGTCGTCGACGTGACGAAGCGGGGCCACGAAGTCTGGCACCGGCTCGAAGGCCCCGCGCCGCGACCCGGTGAGGAGGTCGAGGGCGTCCTCGACTGGGAGCGCCGCTACCGCCACATGCAGCGCCACAGCGCGCAGCACCTGCTGTCCCAGGCCTTCGTGCGGGTCTCACGCGCCTTCGAGACGCGCAGCGTGAGCCTGCGAGGGCCGGAGTGCACCCTCGACCTGGCCGGCGACCCCGCCGACGACGACCTGTTGAGCGCCGAGGGGCTCGCCAACACCTTCGGCTACGCCAACCAGCCGATCGTGAGCTTCGAGGTCGACGAGGATGAGCTCGCCGACTACCCGCTGCGGCGCCCTCCCAAGGTGCACGGCCGCATCCGGCTCGTCGCCATGGGCGACGTGGAGATCGCCGCCTGCGGCGGAACCCACCTGGCCACCACCGCCGAGGCCCTGCCCATCAAGCTGCTGGGCTCCGAGCGCGTGCGCGGCGGCCTGCGCCGCGTCACCTTCCGGGCAGGCTGGGAAGCGTTCGAGGACTCCGGCGTCAAGCACGCGCTGGCGAGCGATCTGGTGCAGCGCTTCAGCACCCCGGTCGACGAGTTGCCGACGCGCATCGCGCGGCTCCGGCAGGAGCTCGCCGAGGCCCGCGCGGAGCTGGCGTCGACGCGCGAGGCGCGCGCCGACGACCTGGCCGCGCGCCTGGTCGAGCGAGCCGAGCGCCGTGGCGGGATCCGGGTGGTGCGCGCCGAGGTCGAGGATGCGCTGCTCGAGCCCGCGCTCGACGCGCTGGCCCAGCGCGAGGACATCGTCGCGCTGCTGGCCTCCCGTGCCGGCGAGCGCGCGCGCCTGGCGTTCGTCCGAGGACCCGGCGTGGAGCTGGACCTACGTCCGGCGCTCCAGGCCGCCCTGGCCGAGCTCGGCGGGCGCGGGGGCGGACGCCCGGAGCGCGTGCAGGGCGCCGGCCCCCGCGTGGAGGCGGTCGACGACGCGTTGCGGGCGGCGCTCGCGACGCTGCCCGAGGCCTGAGCCACGCTGACGCCGGGAACGGCGATCCACCTCGACCCCTTCGGCGTTGGCCGTTCGATCGCGGCGACGGTGGGGCCTACGCCTCGGCGCCGCCGTTGCCGTCGTAGTCATCGTCCTGCAACGCGCCCTGATCGAGCACGTGCTCGGCGATGAAGACGGGGGCCTTCACCCGGACGGACAGCGCCAGCGCGTCGCTGGGCCGGGCGTCCACTTCGAAACGCACGCCCGAGCGTTCCAGGATCAGCATGGCGTAGTACGTCCCCTCGACCAGATCCGTGATCTCCACCCGGGTGACCGTGGCCCCCAGCATCTCCAACACCGAGACCATCAGGTCGTGGGTGAGCGGCCGCTCGAAGCGCTCACTGCCGCGGCCGCTGGCGATGGAGATGGCCTGCATGGCGTCGATCTGGATAGGGAGGAGGTCGTGGCCGTCCTTGCGGCGGAGCAGTACGAGGAACTGGTTCTCGTCGCCCGACACCGCGATGTCCTCGAGCTCGACCTCGATCATGCGCCATTGTACCGCAGGGCACGGCGCGTTCGATTCTCAGGCGCCCCCGCCGGCCCTGGTAGACTGCGCCCGTGCCCGCGCCCGTGCCCGTCATCGGCCTGGAGATCCACCTCGCCCTCCGCACGAGGAGCAAGATGTTCTGCGGCTGCTCGGCCGAGAGCTTCGGGCTGGAGCCCAACGTCAACACCTGCCCGGTGTGCCTGGGCCTGCCCGGCAGTCTCCCGGTCACCAACGAGACGGCCATCGAGAAGGCGGTACGCTTCAGCCTGGCGCTGAACTGCCAGATCCCCGAGATCACGCAGTTCCATCGCAAGCACTACTTCTACCCGGACGCCCCCAAGAACTACCAGATCAGCCAGTTCGACCGGCCCGTCGGCGAGCACGGCTGGGTGGAGTTGGAGGGCGGCCGACGCATCGGCATCACCCGTTGCCACGTCGAGGAGGACGCCGGGCGCCTGGTCCATCCCGCCTACGCCGAATACAGCCTGGTCGACCTCAACCGGGCCGGGGCTCCGCTGATCGAGATGGTGACCGAGCCCGACCTGCGCACGCCCGAGGAAGCCCGCGCCTTCCTGACCCACGTGCAGGCCGTGGCCCGCGCGCTCGGCGTCTCCGACGCCAGCCCGGAGCAGGGCAAGATGCGCGCCGACGTCAACGTGTCGCTGCGTGCGCCCGACGGCAGCCTGGGGACCAAGGTCGAGGTCAAGAACCTCAACTCCTTCAAGAGCGTGGCCTCCGCGCTGGAGTTCGAGATCCGGCGCCAGGCGCGGCTGCTCGAGGAGGGGCGCGCCGTGACCCAGGAGACACGCGGCTGGAACGAGGGCGGCCAGAAGACGTACCTGCTGAGGAGCAAGGAAGCCTCGGCCGACTACCGCTACATGCCCGAGCCCGACCTGCCTCCCCTGGTTCTCGAGGAGGCCTGGCTCGACGCCATCCGGGCGGCCATGCCGGAGCTGCCGCAGGCCAAGCGCGAACGCTACCTCGCGCTCGGCCTGCGCGCCGAGGACGCCGAGCTCATCGCCTTCGACGTGGCCACCGCCGCCTTCTTCGACGCCGCGACCGGCGCCTACCGGGGGACCACGCAGGGGGCGTGCCAACGTATCGCCAACTGGCTCATCGGCGACGTGGCGGGGCTGCTGAACGAGCGCGGGCGAACGCTCTCAGAGGTGGCGCTCCGCCCCGACGCGTTGGCAGCGATGGTGGGCCGGATCGACGAGGGCGCCATCTCCGGCAAGATCGCCAAGGAGATCCTCCCCGACGTGCTCGACGGCGAGGACCCCGATACCGTGGTCGCGCGCCGGGGCCTGACGCAGATCACCGACGAGCGGGCCCTGGCCGAGCTGGTGGAGCGCGTCATGGACGCCCATCCGGAGGTGGTCGCCAGCGCACGCGAGCACCCCAAGGCGATCAATGCGCTGCTGGGGCGGGTGATGAAGGAGAGCCGCGGCGCGGCCCGGCCCGACGCTGTCCGCCGGCTGCTGCGCGAGCGGCTGGGGCTACCGGCCGCCGACTGAGACCACCGGCTGAGACCACCGGCTGAGACCACCGGCTGAGACCACCGATCGGGCCCGTCTGGGGCCGGCGAGAGCCGGTGCGTGGCCGCTCCCACCCTCTGCTACACTGCGACCAGCTCGCAAGTCCGAAAAGGGGGGATGGAGATGGGGGAACTCGTCCGTTGCGCCATGCCTCGGCGCCGCGCCTGTGGCCGTGCGCGACGACCGTCCGCCGCGATGCGCGGCGCCGCGCGCAGGGTTCCTGCCGGCAGGGTTCCCGCTGGCAGGGTTCCCGCTGGCAGGGGTACCGCCGGCAAGGGCGCCGTTGCGGCTCTGGCCGTCTTCCTGTGGGCGCCGGCCGCACTGGCCTTCGCGCCCGCCGACGCGCTAGTGGCCACGCCCGACGGGGAACGCACCGTGCGGCAGGCGGCCGCGGTCGACGCCGCCGAGCGTGCGCTGGGAGCGAGCCGCGCCGGCACCGACGTCACGCTCACGGCTCGGCCGGTCCTGAGCTATGGAGCCGACGTCGAGGACCCGGCGGCGATCGGGGCCACCGCCGACGTCGAGCTGGACCTGGCCTGGCGCCACGACCCCGCGGCGATCCTGGCCGATCGCGCCGGTCTGCTCCGGGCCCGGGAACGGTTGCGACACGACCGCCGCAACGACGTGCTGGCGACACTGCGGCTCCACGGCAAGGTGCTCGCGGCCGAGGTGGCCCTCCACCGGGCGGAGCTGGACCTGGCCCGGACGCGGCGCAGCGCCGCGTCACCGACGCCGAGCCCCGCGCTGCGCCGTGCCCAGGTGCTGGTGGAGGCGCGCCGCCACGCGCTGGAGGCGCTTCAGGCGCAGGCGGCACGCCTCGGTTTCCAGGGGGCCGCCCGCTTCGTGCCCCTGCGCTTCGCCCTCCCGGGACCCGGCACCCGGGCGCCCCAACGCGAGCGCTTGCAGCTCGAGCTGCAGCGGGCCATCGTGCGGCGCGACAGCGTCCCCTTCGACGTGGTGCGGGACGTCACGCTGGTGGCCACCTACGAGTCGAGCAGCTACGACTACCAGGTGAGCGCTTCGCTGTCGCTCGACCGAGGCCGCCCCGCCGCCGACCTCGACGGCCAGCTCGGCGCACAGGAGGACGACCAGTGGAGCGTGGCGCTGAGCGCCCGCCTGCGCCTGGACGGCAGCACCGAGGACGTCCAGGCGGCCGCAGACGAAGGCGTGCGGCGGGCGGGCGCCGCGCTCGACGCGCTGGACGCGGGCTACCCGGACGACGTCGGGCGAGCGCGCACGGCCGTCGACGACGCCGCCGCGCTGCTCGACGCCGAGCTCGGCGCCTGGCGGGACGCCGGCGCCACCGGTGCCTCGCCGAGCGCGTGCCGCGCCCTGCTGGCACGTGAGAACGCCGTCTACCGCGCCTGGCTGGACGTGGTCACCGCAACCTACGACTATCTGGAGCTCGTCGACGGCGACTGGCTAGCGGAGGGGACCTGGCGCACCACGGGGGAGGCTACCGCCCGGGCCTGGCCGGTGCGGCCGAGCGCCTGCGCGGACGCGATCGCTGGAGGCGGGGGAGCGGGCGCCGACCTGTTCGAGACCCGAACCTAGGCGCGCCTCAGGACCTGCGTACGAAGACGCCGGGCTCGTCCGGAAGGTGGGTGAAGCGGTCGGCGAGATCGATGAGGGTCTGAGCGGCGGCCTCACGGAAGGCGAGCACCTCCACCCGGGCGCCGCGCTGTTGGGCGAGTTCCAGCATGGGCACGAAGTCGCCGTCGCCGGAGCCCAGCACCAGCACCTCGACGTAGGGCAGCGACCGCACCATGTCGGCGGCGATGCCCATGTCCCAGTCGCCCTCCATGACGGTGCCGCCGCCCTCGTCGGTGCGGTGCACCCGCACGCTGCGGCGCCGCACACGGAACCCCAGGGCGGAGAGCTTGGTGACGAAGCCGAAGGCCGTGCTGTCCCCTTCGCGCTCCACCACGTAGGCGGTGGCGGATGCGAGCTCGCGGCCGCGCAGCGCCAGATCGAGCAGGCGCTGATAGTCGACGCTCGCGTCGTAGCCGTCGCGGGCGGCGTAGTAGAGATTCTGGGTGTCGACGAACAGGGCGACGCGTGCGGCGGGGGCCGTCACGCCGGGCCGCGCCGCGGCGGCGGGAATCGGGTCAGCCATGACGCCAGTCTAGGCGAGGGCCGCGCGGCGCGCAGCCGCGCCACGGTCCCGGTCCGGCCCGCCACGCACGGCCGGGTCTCACACGACCCAGCGCCCCATGATCACGTTGTCCTCGAACTCCCCTTCGTCGGTGCGTACCTGAGCGCGCTCGCGCCCCTCTTCGACGAACCCCTCGGAGAGGTACAGCGCGATCGCCGCGGTATTACCGGCGCGCACGTTGAGGCTCACCTTGCCGACGCCGACGTCGCGCGCCCAGTCGTAGCAGCGCCGCAACAGCCCGCGGCCCAGACCGTGGTGGCGCCACTCGGGCGCCACCGCCACCGTGAGGACGGCAACGTGCTGCAGCCGACGCGGCTGCATGCGGTGGAGCTCGAGCCAGCCGCCCAGCTCGGGCTCGGAATCGCGCCGGACCTCCGCCACCAGGTACAGCGCATGGACGGGGTCGTCCCCGACGATGCGACGCGCAAGCGACTCCGGCTGGGGCGGACCGTCGCCGACGAAGTAGCGGCCCTCGAGGTAGATGGTGCGCATCAGCCGAACGACCTCGTGAGCGTCGCCCGTGTTCGCGCGGCGGATGGCGTGCCCCACGTGGGTGTCCCGCATGCCCGAGTATAGCCACGTCCCGCGCGGCGGCAACGTCCGTCCCGGGCGCCCGCCCCGCGTCGGCGAAGGCGCCGCCTCGGAACGCCATCGTGCGGCACGCTGCGCCGGCCCGCGCCCTGCTAGCATGGCGAATCGAACGGCGCGCGTTCCGTAGCGGGCGCGCCCGGTTACCACGGCTCCCCCTGGAGGACACAGGCGTGCGCAGACTCATCTCCGCCGAATCGGTGAACGAGGGACATCCCGACAAGCTCGCGGACCGCATCAGTGACAGCGTCCTGGATGCCATCCTGGCCGAGGACCCATATGCGCGGGTGGCTGCCGAGACGATCCTCACCACCGGCCTGGCCCTCATCGCAGGCGAGATCACCTGCCACGGCTACGTCGACTTCCAGGCGATCGTTCGCAAGGCGGTGCGCGAGGTCGGCTACACCGACGCGTCCTACGGCATCGACGCCGATCACAGCGCGGTGTTGATCGCGGTCAACGAGCAGTCACCCGACATCGCGCTGGGCGTCGATCGCGCCCAGGAAGCCGACAGCGGCGACGACTTCGACCTCGTCGGAGCCGGCGACCAGGGGCTGATGTTCGGCTACGCCACCCACGAGACACCCGAGCTGATGCCGTTGCCGATCATGCTCGCGCATGCCCTGACGCAGCGCATGGCCACGGTCCGCAAGGACGGCACTCTGCCCTACCTGCGCCCCGACGGCAAGGCGCAGGTCACGCTCGGCTACGAGGGAGACCGGGCGACGCACGTGCGGACCGTGGTCGTTTCGGCGCAGCACGATCCCGACGTGACGCTCGAGCGCCTGCGCGAGGAGGTCAAGGAGCACGTGGTGCGCCCCGTGATCCCCGACGGCCTGCTCGACGAGCGGACCCGCTACCTCGTCAATCCCACCGGCCGCTTCGTGCGCGGCGGTCCCCAGGCCGACGCCGGCCTCACGGGCCGCAAGATCATCGTCGACACCTACGGAGGCGCGGTGCCGCACGGCGGCGGCGCTTTCAGCGGCAAGGACCCCACCAAGGTCGACCGCTCGGCCAGCTACTACGCCCGCTACATCGCCAAGAACGTGGTCGCGGCGGGTCTGGCCGAACGCTGCCAGGTGCAGCTCGCCTACGCCATCGGCGTTGCCCACCCGGTGGGCATGTACGTCGACACCTTCGGCACCTCCGAGCTGGGCGACGACCGCCTCGGAGACCTCATCGGTCGCGTGTTCGACGCCCGCCCGGCCTCGATCATCGCCCAGCTCGACCTGCGCCGCCCCATCTACACCGCCACCAGCGCTTACGGCCACTTCGGCCGCAACGGCTTCCCCTGGGAGCGCACCGATCGGGTGGACGAGCTCAAGGAACAGGCGCTGGCGATCGCCTGATCCGGGAGCGTCCTGAGGCGCGCCACCGATGCCCTTCCACAGAGGTTTTCTCGCATCCGCCGGGGCCGCAGAGTGTGATACAACATGGCCATGGCAAGAATCGTGCTGGGCAACCGCGACGGCGCACTCGCGCTGCGCCAGGCTCGGGATGTGCTCGAGCAGCTGACGGACGAGTGGCCGGACGTGAACTTCGCCCTCCGCACCATCAAGGACGTCGAGTCGAAGGCGAGTGGCGGGGACGATCCGCTGTTGCAGGCATTGCTGAAGGGCGACATCGGGGTGGCGGTGGCCCAGCTCGAGACGCTGCCGTTGACGCTCCCCGAGGAGGTCACGCTGGCGGCGGTGTCCCGGCGCCTGGACCCGCGCACCGCGTTGGTGACCAAGGGGTCGCGCGCGCTCACCGAGCTGCCGGAGGGCGCCCGCATCGGGGTGTTGACACCGCGTGACGCCGCCTACCTGGCGGGCCAGCACCTGGCGGTCGAGGCGGTCGAGGTCTCCGGCACGTTGGAGGCGACCCTGAAGCTGCTCACGTCCGGCGAGCTCGATGGGCTGCTGATCCCGGCCGCCACACTCATCGCCCTGGACCACCGCAACCGGCTCGATACCGTGCTCGACCCCGAGACCTTCGCGCCCACACCGGGCCAGGGCGCTCTCGGCCTGCTGGTGCGCGCCGACGACGACCTCGCCTTCGAAGTGGCCTATTCGCTGCAGCACCGCCCGAGCTTCGACCGGGTCCGTGCCGAGCGCAGCTTCGCCAGCGCCCTGAGGCAGGGCCCGGCCGACAGCGACGACATCTGCCGGGAGTGCGTGGTCGGCGCGCTGGCCAACGTCACCGACGATGGCGAGCTCACCCTCCTCGGCACCGTGCTGCGGGGCGAGACGACGCTGCAGGCGAGCGTCAGCGGCGAGGCCAAGGAAGCCGACGAGCTGGGCCGGGAGCTCGCGCAGGACGTTCGCAGTCAGCTCACCGCGCTATGAAGGCGCCGCTATGAAGGCACCATCGTGAAGGCACCATCGTGAGGGCGGACGCGAGCGCCGAAGCCGCGCTCCCACTCCGGCTGCACCTGGCGCTGCACACCCTGTCCTTCGTCGCCGGCCTGTCGGCCGTGTTCGTGGCGCTGGGCTTCAGTGCCGGCCTGCTCAGCCACCTGCTGTTCGCCTACGGCGGCGTCCTGCGCGTCGTCGCCGGGGCGCTGTTGGTGGTGATGGGCGTCATCATGCTCGACGTGCTGCCGCTGCCCGTGTTCAAGCAGGAGCTGCGCGTCCACCTCATGCGCAAGCCCAGCGGTTACCTGGGCTCGGCGGTCGTGGGGGTCGCCTTCGCCGCGGGCTGGACGCCCTGCATCGGGCCGATCCTGGCCGGCATCCTGGGCATCGCGGCCACCAGCGGCGGCGGGGCCCAGGGCGGGCTCCTGCTGTTCGCCTACTCGCTGGGCTTCTCGCTGCCGTTCCTGGCGCTGTCCCAGCTCCTGCCGGCGACACGGGCACTGCGGCGCTACTCGGGCATGCTCGAGAAGGTCGGGGCGGTGCTGCTCATCGCCGTGGGCGTGCTGCTGCTGACCGGAGCGCTCAACGCCCTGTCCCCCTACCTGGCCAACCTGGGCAGCGCCGAGAGCGCGCTGTTCGGCACCATGGCCGCACCCACCCTGGCGCTGGCCTTCGGGGCCGGCGCCCTGTCGTTCCTCTCCCCTTGCGTGCTGCCCATCCTGCCGTCGTTCCTGGCCTACCTCAGCGGCATGAACCTGGCTCCGCTCCTCACGCCCCAGAGGCGCTAGAGCCGGCATCCGCCGGGGCCGACACGGACCCCGGCGTCCCCGCGGCGAGCCACGGCCGCCCCGCTACGAGGCCGCCTTCTCCTGCTGGCGCTCGGACACGACCCGTTCGGCGACCTGGGCCGGAACCACATCGTAGTGGTCGAACTTGAGGGAGAACACACCCCGACCGCCGGTCATCGAGCGCAGGTCCGGCGAGTAGCTCAGGATCTCGGCCATCGGCACGTGAGCGCTGACCACACTCACCGAGCCTTCGGTGTCCATGCCCAGGATGCGCCCGCGACGGGTGTTCAGATCGGAGATGACGTCGCCGGTGTAACGGTCGGGGACCCGCACCTTGAGCAGCGCCACGGGCTCGAGCAGCACGGGCTTGGCCTGGTGCATGGCCTCCTTGAAGGCCTGGGCCGCCGCGATCTGGAAGGCGATGTCCTTGGAGTCGACGGGGTGGTCCTTGCCGTCGTACACCTCGACCATCACGTCCTGCACCGGGAACATGCCCAACACCCCGGACTCCAGGGCACTCTTGACCCCCTTCTCGCAGCTCGGGTGGAACTGCGAGGGGATGGAGCCGCCGACGACCTTCCAGTTGAACTGGAAGCCCTCGCCTCGCGCCAGCGGGGCGACCCGCAGCGCCACCTCGGCGAACTGGCCGGCGCCGCCCGTCTGCTTCTTGTGGCGGTAGCGGGCGTCGCCGCTGCCGCCGATGGTCTCGCGGTAGGCGACCGAGGGGGGCCGGGTCTCGACCTCGACCCCGAACCGGTCCTTGAGGGCGTTGACGGCGATCTCGAGATGCACGTGGCCCATCCCCCACAGCACCGTCTCGTGGGTGTCGGCGTTGCGCTCGAGCAGCAGGGTCGGATCGGCGTCGAGCAGCTTGTGGAGCCCATCGGACATCTTGTCCTCGTCACCGCGCGACTTGGGCGTCAGCGCCAGCGCCATGACGGGTGAGGGGAAGCGGATCGGCGCGAGCTGGAACACGTGGGACGGATCGCACAGCGTGTCGCCGGTCTTGACCTCTTCGACCTTGGTGATGGCACCGATCATGCCGGCGCCGAGCTCCCTGACCTCGCTGAGGTCCTTGCCGTTGGGCACGTACAGGTGCGACACCCGGATGTCGGCCTCACGGTTCGGATCGTGCACGTTCTGGCCCGACTTGACGGTGCCGGACAGCACGCGCATCAGCGAGACCTTGCCGAGGTAGGGATCGACCACCGTCTTGAAGACGCGGGCGCCGAACGGATGCCCCTCGCCGAGCTCCGGAGACTCGCCCTTCTCGACGGTCAGCGGCCGATGATCCTGCACGTGGCGCACACCGTGCACCATGAAGTCCATCAACAGGCTGACCCCCATGACGCGCGTGGCCGAGGTGAGGAGCACCGGCGTGAGCTCACCGGCCCGGACCGCCTCGTCGAAGGCGCGCATGAGGGCGTCCGGGTCGAGGTCGGCGTCCTCCAGGTACTGCATCATCAGCTCGTCGTCGGTCTCGACGATGGCCTCGATGAGGCGGTCGCGGTACTCCATCGCCACCCCGGCCACCTCGTCGGGGACCGGCACCTCCTGCGGCTCGCCCTCGGGCCAGACGTAGGCCTTCATGGTGAGCAGGTCGACGATGCCTCGGAAGTCCTCGGCCTGGCCGATGGGGACCTGGATGGCCGCGATGTTGCCCTGCAAGGTGGCCTCGATGTCGGCCATGGTACGGAAGAAGTCGGCGTTCTCGCGATCCATCTTGTTGATGACGAACAGGCTGGAGAGCTCGCGCTCCACGCTCGAGGACCATACCCGCTCGGTCCCGACCGCCACGCCCGAGACCGCCGACACCACCACCAGCGCAGCATCGGCCGCGGACTGGGCGCCGCGGATCTCACCGGTGAAATCGGCGTAGCCCGGCGTGTCCAGGACGTTGAAGGTCTCGCCCTTCCAGGTGTAGGGGTGGATCGAGGTGTAGATGGAGATCTTGCGGCGCTTCTCCTCGGGAGTATGGTCGGAGACCGTACCCCCGTCTTCGACCCTGCCGAGGTTGGGGATCGCACCGGCGCGGTAGAGCATCGCCTCGACGAGCGACGTCTTCCCCGCTCCGCTGTGCGAGAGGACGGCCACGTTGCGGATGTTGGGCATCGGAATCGGCTTCCTTTCGTGCTGGTACGCGCGGTGAACACGGGCACGAGGTCCATGAAGCCAGGCACGGCTGCCTAGGTTCGGTGAGTATACCACCGGTCGGTACGCTCCCGAAGGGCCGCTTGCCCCTTGCGACAACACGTCGGGCACGATAGTTTCCGGCGTTCGCGCGCGCCCGACGGCCCACCCCTCCGCGGTGGCCGGGCGGCCGGCGCCGCCCGGCCCGAAGTAGACTCGGTCATGCCCATCGAGCGCGAGCTCAAGTTCTCGGTGCTGGACGCCTACGTGCCGTCGTTGAGCGAGCTCCGGGCCGCGCTCGCGGCCACCCCCTTCGAGGCCGTGGCCGCGCCCGTGCAGGAGCTGCACGATCTCTACTACGACGACCCCGCCGGGCACCTGCGCCAGGCCGGCATCGCCCTGCGCAGGCGACGCCTGGGCGGGACCACCCTGGCGGGGGTCAAGTCGGCCGGATCGACCGACGCCGCGCTGCACGAGCGCGACGAGTTGGAGCTCCCCGTAACGGGCGCCGGCCCGGACGCCGCCTGGCCCGACGCCATCCTGGCGCGGCTCGAAGGGCTCGTCGAGCCCGCGGCCCTACGGCCCGGCGTCGAGCTCGACACCACGCGCGTTCTCTTCCGGCTGCTGCGCGACGGCAACGAGGTGGCCCAGCTCGCCTTCGACGCCGTGTCCGCACGCGCGCCCGGCGCCGAGCGCAGCGCCTACTTCGACGAGGTCGAGATCGAGGCCGGCGAGGGCACGCCCCGCGCCGACCTGGAGTTGATCGCCGAGGCCGTCGACGGGGTGGTGAAGCTCACTCCCAATCCCGTGAACAAGCTCGAGCGGGCAGCCGCGCTGCTGCTGCTCGCCACCTGGTGACGTCGGACCCTGCGCGGGCGGACCGGCCTCGGCGGCGTGTCGTCATCTGTGCAGGCCGGGCCGGGCACGGCGTGGTCCTTCTGCTATCGTGAACGGCAACCACAACTCGGCCTCGGGAAGGGAAGAGCATGCTGAACCTCGGCCGCTTCGTCCGCGAACACGCCCTCCATTACCCCGAACGGGTGGCTGTGAGGATGGGCGACACCACCCTCGACTACGGCACCCTCGACGCCATGAGCGACCGGGTGGCCGGCTTCCTGCGCGCGCGCGGCGTCGAGCCCGGCGAGAAGGTGGCGCTGTCCTGCCCCAACCTGCCGTACTTCCCGGTCGTCTACTACGGCATCCTCAAGGCCGGCTGCGTGGTGGTCCCGCTGAACGTGCTGCTCAAGGCGCGCGAGATCGGCTACCATCTGCGCGACAGCGATGCAGCCGCGTACTTCGTGTTCGAGGGCACCCCGGAGCTGCCGATGGCCCGGGAGGGGGCTCAGGCGTTCGAGGAGACCCCCGCCTGCCGGCATCTGGTGGTGATGACGTCGGACCCCAAGGCGCCCTCCCCCGTCGACGGTGGCACCACGCTGGGCGCCATCCTCGTCGGCCAGGAGCCGCTCACCGACATCCATCCCAGTGGCGCGCTGGACACCGCGGTCATCCTCTACACCTCGGGTACCACCGGCCAGCCCAAGGGTGCGGAGCTGAGCCAGCTCAACATGGTCATGAACGCCATCCACAGCAACGGCCTGGTGCATACCTCGAGGTTTCCGCCGGAGGAGCACGCTTTCCTCATGGCCCTGCCCCTGTTCCACTCCTTCGGCCAGACGGTCGGCATGAACAGCATGTTCTACGGCGGCGGCAGCATCAGCATGCTCCCCCGCTTCGACCCCGGGCGGGCGCTGGAGATCATGCTGGCGCACCGCATCACCGTGTTCGCAGGCGTCCCCACCATGTACTGGGCGCTCCTGAACGCCGCCGCCACCCTCGACGACGCCCGCAAGGAGCAGCTCCGAGCCCACCTGGAGTTCGCGCTCAGCGGCGGCGCCGCCCTGCCCGTGGAGATCCTGCGACGCTTCGAGGAGGTCTACGGCATCGGCATCATGGAGGGCTACGGCCTGTCGGAGACCAGCCCGGTGGCGAGCTTCAACCACGCCGACCGGGAGCGCCGCCCCGGCACCATCGGCCAGCCTATCTTCGGGTGTGAGATGCGGGTGGTGGACGAGGACGACCGGGACGTCCCGGTCGGTGAGGCCGGGGAGATCGTCATCCGCGGCCACAACGTCATGAAGGGCTACTACAAGCGCCCCGACGCCAGCGCCGAGGCGCTGCGCGGCGGCTGGTTCCACTCGGGCGACATCGGCGTGGTCGATGCCGACGGCTACTTCAGCGTCGTCGACCGGCTCAAGGACATGATCCTGCGCGGCGGCTTCAACGTCTACCCGCGCGAGGTCGAGGAGGTGCTGATGACCCACCCCGCCGTCTCACTGGCGGCCGTGGTGGGCGTCCCCCACGACGAGCACGGCGAGGAGATCAAGGCCTTCGTGGTGCTCGCCGACGGGGAGAGCCTCGACGCCGACGTCCTCATCACCTGGAGCAGGGAGCAGATGGCGGCCTACAAGTACCCGCGCCTCGTCGAGTTCCGCAGCGAGCTGCCCATGAACGCCACCGGCAAGATCCTGCGCCGCACGCTGCGCGACGAGGGCTGAGACCCCCGCATAGCGAGCCGGCGGACCCGGGACGATCGCATCCCGGGCCCGCCGGCGTCCATCTGTCCTGGTGTCCATCTGTCCTGGTGAGGCGGAAGAGCTCCGTCAGCGTGTGAGGTAACCGCCGTCCACCGGCATGTAGGCGCCGGTGATGAACGATGCCTTGTCACTCGACAGGAACGCGACGAGGTCGGCCACCTCCTGGGCCGTGCCGAGACGGCCGATCGGGTGGAGCGACACCAGCAGGTCGACCACGGCCGGGTCCGCCTTGAGGGGATCCAGCAACGGGGTATCGATGAAACCGGGGCCCACCGCGTTGACCCGCACGCCCTGCGCGGCGTACTCCATGGCGGCGGTCTTGGTCAACCCCACCAGGCCGTGCTTGGCAGCGACGTAGCCCGACGAGTTCGCGAAGCCGACCGCGCCCAGGATCGAGGCCATGTTCACGATGGCGCCGCCGCCCGCGTCGAGCATCGCGGGGATCTGCGCGCGCATGCCGTAGAACGCACCCGAGAGGTTGATCTCGAGGATCCTCCGCCAGTCCTCGACCGGGTACTCCGCCGTCGGTGCCTGCGCTCCGCCGATGCCGGCGTTGTTGCAGGCCAGGTGGAGCGCACCGTAGCGCTCCACGGCCCGCGCGACCAGGCGTTCGCCCACCTCCGGGTCGGCGACGTCGCCGGTCTCGAAGAAGGCGTCGCCCCCCGCCGCCCGGATGCGCTCGACCGTCTCCGCGCCTCCGCGCTCGTCCACGTCAGACACCAGCACCATCGCACCTTCGCGGGCGTACGTCTCGGCGACCGCGCGTCCGATGCCCGACGACGCACCCGTGACCAGTCCAACCTTGCCTTCCAGGAGAGCCATGGCTCCCCCTCTCCGGGGTCCGCGTCCCGCACCGCGTGCGTCGGGGCGCGTCCCACCTCCACCATCATGCGGCCGACCCGGCCTTGGCAGCGGGCGCGCGTCCTTGCGCGAACCCGGTCGGTATGCCGGACAACGTTGTCGGAGTTCAGGCGGACGCCGGCACCCTCACCACAGACGCACGCCGGGCAGCCCGAGCTGCGTCGTGAACATGTGGATCAGCGTGGGGAGGTAGGCGACCAGCACGATCGCGACGGCGAGCACGAACCACAGGCCGAGCCGGTCGAGCGCCAGCACCATGCGGTCGTCGTGCGCCGGCTCGCGGTCCGGGAAGGGGATGGCGATACTGTCCTCCTCGACGCGCTTCGCGGAGAAGAGCGTACCGAAGAGCACCGTGAAGTAGAAGATCACCGCCAGCAGCAGGATCACCCCGCTGACGGCCGTGATCACCTCCGGCACGCGGGCGCCATCGTAGAAGCCTTGGAGCGCCGGGCTCATGTTGGAGATCCAGGCGCGCCGCGGAACGCCGAGCAACCCTTCCCAGTGCATGCCGACCGCGAACAGCATCATCCCCACGAACCAGGTCCAGGCCGACCACAACGCCAGGCGCGGCGAGAACAGCCGGCGGCCGGTGAGGTGCGGGATGAGCCAGAACGTCATGCCGAAGAAGGTGAGGGTGACGGCCGTGCCGACGGTGATGTGGAAGTGGCCGGGGATGAAGGCGGTGTTGTGGACCAGCACGTTGAGGTTGAAGCTGGCGAGGGCGATCCCGCCGGCGCCGCCGAAGACGAAGGAGATCATCGCCAGCACCTGGGCCACGAAGCCGCCGTCGTCCCAGGGGAGCTTGCGGATCCAGCCGAGCATCCCTCGCCCCCCCTTGCGGCGCGCGCCGATCTCCATCGACGCCGTCACGGTGAAGGCCGTGAGCAGGCTGGGGACCACCACGAAGAACGTCAGGATGTTCTGGACGAGCTTCCAGCCGCCCGAGATGCCGGGGTCGGTGAACTGGTGATGGAACCCGACCGGCGTGCTGAACAGCATGAACATCAGGAACGCCAGCCGCGTCAGCGTATCGGAGACGAGCTCCCCGCCGACCTGCTTGGGGATGAAGGCGTACCAGGAGATGTACGCCGGCAGCAGCCAGAAGTACACGATGGGGTGACCGGTGAACCAGAACAGCGTGCGCGCGAGCTCGGGATCGACGCCGGTGATCCACCCTGCCGACCAGGGGATCAGGTACACCACGACCTCGAGGACGATGCCGACCGACGCCAGCGCCCACATCAGCATGGTCGTGACCGACATGAAGGTGACGATCGGCGTGGCCTTGCCGGGGTTGTCGCGGCGCCAGCGGGCCCGCAGCCGCACCACCTCGAAGGCCACCATGAGGCTCCCGACCACCACCAGCGCGAGGCCGGTGTAGAAGCCCCAGCTCCCCTGCAACGGCGGATAGAAGGTGTAGAGCACGGTCGAGCTGTCCGACATGATGGCGATCCCGGCCAGCGCCAGACCCACCATCATCACCACGTACGAGCTCCACAACCACGCCATCGAGGGCCGCACGTCCAGCTCGCGCGCCGGGAAGTAGACGAGCACCCCGCAGTTGAAGAAGGTGGTGAACACCAACACGTTCAGCACGCCGTGCAGGGTGAGTCCCTGGTAGTACGACTTGAGGAACGGCAGATAGCGGTAGAGGTTGACGTCGCCGTAGTTCATGGCCTGGAAGGGGCCGAGCAGCGCGCCGACCAGGAGCGCCATCAGTCCGGTGATCAGGAACGCGCCCGTCACCCGCTTCTCGGGGCGCCAGCGGGCGGCGGCGGACGTCGAGGTGGAGAACGTACCTACCGCCATGCCTGGCTCCCTTCGGACATGTGTGAGGTGGCGTACGGGACGCGGCTCACGGCAACCCCAGCTCTCCGCGCAGCGCGTGCACGTCCGCGGCGCTCTTGGAGGCGGCGCGCGCGTCCGCGAAATCCTTGGCGGTGTAGGGCTGGTAGTCAGGTCCCAGAGCGGCGTCGTTGCCCCAGGCGCGCATCATGTAGTCCGCCACGGCGGCCAGTTGCGCGTCGGAGAGCTGCGACCAGCCGGGCATGACGTTGTTGTAGCCCTTCCCCGCCACCGTGATCGGACCCTGTAGACCGTACAGGAGCACGTCGACGGGGTAGCCGCGGTCGGCCAGGTAGAGCTTCGGCGCGTGCCCTGCCAGCGGCGGGAAGGCGCCCGGGTGGCCCTGGCCATCCTGCTGATGGCAGGCGGCACAGTTGGCGTCGAAGACCTGCTGACCGTCGACGGGGGCCGCGGCCTGCGCCGCTGCGGCAGCGCTCCCGGCCGCTGCGGGGGGGACGACGTGCCCCGGCAGGTTGCCGGCCGCCCGGCGCTGACGGTACGCCGCCACCGGAAGCACGGTGATGGTGCCCACCATGTCCTGGTGGTTGATGCCACAGTACTCGTCGCACACCACGTGGAAGGTCCCCGGGTGGGCGAAGGTGAAGTCGAAGTAGGCGAGCTGACCGGGGATCAGCTCGATGTTCACGGCCGTGCCCTGGATCAGGTAGCCGTGGAGCACGTCCACGCTGGTGAGGTAGAAGCGCGTCCTGGCCCCGACCGGGAGCACGATGTCTGCGGGGTCGAAAGCGAACGCGCGTGCTACGACGCTGACCTGGAAGGCCCCGCTGGAGAGCTCGCGCACCCCCGGCGAGGCGAACAGCGGAACGTTCCGCACGGTGTTGGGATCGAACTTGCCCCCGCCGTGCACGATGTGCCCGCCCTGCGTGATCAGGGAGTAGGCGATCAGCACCACGAAGACCACCAGCATGGCCACTCCGGCCGCGAGCCAGCGCCGCTCCCAGCGCGCGATGACCTGGTGTTGGCGCTCGTCCATACCCTCAGCCCCGGAGCCGTGCCAGCACGAACATCAGCGCCCAGAAGCCGACGATGACCGCCCCCAGGACGATCGTCACGAAGAGGGCGCCGTAGGGTTTGTACGCCGCATCGGCAGTCGTCTTCCCGGACTCCGGAGCGGTTCGCTCGTCGTCGGACACACAACACCTCCAAGGCGTGCTTGCTGCTCGAACGTGACGTTGCTGGGCGCCAGCATAGCGAATCTCCCCGCGGGCGTGGCCGGGACCCTCTCTCCCGCGCCGGTACGACGCCGCGAGGCGGGGACAAGCGTCTGCCGTACGGTCCTGGGCGAGGTCCCCCTGCTAGCGTGGGAGCATGTCCCGTTCCCGCATCGTCATCGCCGGAGCCTCGGGCGTGGTCGGCCGCCATCTGGTCACCGCGGCCCGCGAACGCTTCGACGTCACCGTGCTGACGCGTCAGGTCACCGGCCCCGAGCCTTCCGGCGCCACACCGGTGGCCTGGAGGCCGGACGCGGCCCGCGCCGGGGACGAGGAGGCGCTGTCGCGGCTCACGTCCACCCTGGAGGGAGCCGCTGCCGTGGTGAACCTGGCGGGCTCCTCGATCGCTGACGGGCGCCTGGGACCGGCCCACAGGGACCGACTGCTGAGCAGCCGCGTCGACAGCGCAACGACCCTGGTCACTGCGCTCCAACGGTGCCGACGGCCGCCCGAGGTGCTGGTCCAGGCTTCGGTGACGGGGTACTACGGTCAGCGCGGCGACGAGGTGCTCGACGAAGGCGCGGGGCCGGGAGAGGCCTTCTTGCTCGCTCCGGTGGCGGAGGCGAGCGAGGCCGCCGCGGCGCCGGCTGCGGCGCGCGTCCGGCTGTGCGTGCTGCGCACCGGCGTGGTGCTGGCCAAGGATGCGCCCGCCTGGCAACGCCTGCTGATGCCCATCAAGCTGGGCTTCGGCGGGCGCCTGGGCCGGGGCACGCAGTGGCTCCCGTGGATCGACGCCGACGACCTGGCCCGCGCCTACCTGTTCGTGATCGAGCAGCCGTCGTGCGAGGGGGTGTACAACGCCGTCGCACCCGAAGCCGTGCGCCAGCGCGACCTGGCTCGGGAGGCCGCCCGGCGCCTGCGCCGTCCGTTCTGGTTCCCGGCGCCCGCCTGGGTGCTGCGGCTCGTGCTCGGCCGGCTTGCCGACGGGGTCCTGCTGCAGAGTGCGCGGGTGGTGCCGGCGCGGCTGGACGAACAGGGATTCACGTTCCTGTGGGGCACGCTCGAGGCCGCGCTCGACAAGCTGTTGCCGTCGCCCGCGCGTGCTCGAGGCGCCGCGGCCCGCTGATGCCGGCGATCGCCGCAAGGGACATGCGCCTCTGGTGGACACAGGGGTCGACGCGCAGGCTGAGTCGAAGCGGTCCGGGGCGGACCGGGGCACGACTCCGGCGGAAGGAACGGCATGGCCAAGGTGCTGATCGTGCACGCCTCTCGGGAGGGGCACACGCAGCACATCGCCGAGCGCCTGGCGCTGGAGTTGCAGGGTGACGATCATGAGGTGCGGATCGCCCCCGCCTCCCCCTTCCCGGGCGCCAGCGGAGCCGACGGCGTGATCGTCGCGGCCAGCGTGCATCGAGGCCGTCACCCTTCGGCGCTGGTGCGTGGCGTGCGCGTCCACCGACGGGTGCTCGAGCACCTCCCCAGCGCCTTCCTCTCGGTCTGCCTGTGCGCCGCCGCCAGCGACCCGCAGAACCGCACCGAGGCCGACGGCTACCTCCAGGACTTCCTGAACCGCACGGGCTGGCGCCCCGACCTCGCCGCGAGCGCCGCCGGGGCGCTACGCTTCAGCCGTTACGGGTTCTTCAAGGCGCGCCTCGTGCGTGCCATGGCCCGCCGCGCCAGCATCGACGCCGATCTCCGGAGCGATCTGGAGCTGACCGATTGGGGCGACATCCACCGTTTCGCGGAAGCGTTCTCAGCGCTGCTGCCCAAGGTGCCGGCGCACCGCGCCGGAGCACGACGACACCCCCATCCGTCCGCCTGAGGGCACTACGGGAGCGCCCGCGTCCGGGCCTTCCAGGGCCCGCTGGTATACTCCGCGCATGACGAGCCAGCAGGTCACAGACAGCGCTCCCCTGAGGGACGAGGAGCTCTTCGCCCTCATCGACCGCGAGTTCGAGCGGCAGCGTGACGGGCTCGAGCTCATCGCCTCCGAGAACTTCACCTCGCCACAGGTGATGGAGGCCGTGGGGTCGGTGCTGACCAACAAGTACGCGGAGGGATACCCCGGCAAGCGCTACTACGGCGGCTGCGAGATCGTCGACGAGGTCGAGCGGCTGGCGATCGCGCGGCTGAAGACGCTGTTCGGCTGCCGCTGGGCGAACGTACAGCCGCACTCCGGGTCGTCGGCCAACCTGGCCGTCTACTTCGCGCTGCTCGAGCCCGGCGACACCGTGCTCGGCATGGACCTCGCGCACGGTGGGCACCTCACGCACGGTTCCCCCGTCAACTTCTCCGGCCGCAACTACCACGTGGTCAGCTACCCGGTCGACCCCGAGACCGAACGCATCGACTACGAGCGCGTGCGCGAGCTGGCGCTCGAGCACCGGCCCAAGCTGATCATCGCCGGTGCCAGCGCCTACAGCCGCGTGCTCGATTTCGCCCGCTTCCGCGCCATCGCCGACGAGGTCGGCGCCTACCTGATGGCGGATATCGCCCACATCGCCGGACTCGTCGCCACCGGCCACCACCCCAGTCCGGTGGAGCACGCCCACGTCGTGACCAGCACCACTCACAAGACGCTTCGCGGTCCGCGCAGCGGCATCCTGTTCGGCAACGACGAGGAGATCGGCAAGAAGCTCGACCGCACGATCTTCCCCGGGACGCAGGGGGGACCGCTCGAGCACGTCATCGCGGGCAAGGCCGTGGCGTTCCACGAGGCCATGCGCCCGTCCTTCAAGGTCTACATCCAGAATGTCCTCGACGACGCCCGCGCCCTCGCCGACGCGTTGGTCTCGCGCGGGTTGCGCATCGTGTCGGGCGGGACCGACAACCATCTGTTCGTGGTCGACCTGCGGCCGCTCGAGATGACCGGCAACACCGCCAGCAAGCGCCTGGGCGCTGCCGGCATCACCGTGTCCAAGAGCATGGTGCCGTTCGATCCGGAGAAGCCCTGGGTGACCTCGGGTGTGCGCATCGGCACCCCGGCGCTGGCCACGCGCGGCTTCCTCCCTCAGGAGATGGACGCGGTCGCCGACCTCATCGATCGCGCGCTCCGCAGCGAGCAGCCGGACGGGCTGAGGCACGAGGTGCGCGCGCTGGCGCGCACGCACCCGATGCCCTGAGACGCAGGCCCGGCGCGTCCGCTGTGCGGCGGGCGCGCCGGGCTCCGCTCAGCGTCGGTTGCGAAGACGCTCCATGCCCTCCTGCAGGCTGACCCGCATGCGCTCGATGGCGCGGGCGAGTTGCCCGAGCTCGTCGTTGCTGTCGAGCCCGACCGGCTCCTCCAGGTCTCCGCGGCTGATGCGGTCGGCGGCGCCGAGCAGGTAGCTCACCTGTGAGCGCAGCCCGCGCGTCAACGCCATGGCCACCAGGATCGCGATCAGCAGGGGCACCAGTCCGACCAGCAGGGTCGTCAGGAAGGCGTTGCCCACGAGCGAGCCGGCGCTCGCCGGCTCGACACCGACCACCACCGCGCCGATCGCGTGCCCGGCGCTCAGGACCGGTGCCGAGCCGTACACGTCGCCGGCCGTGGCCAGACCCAGCATCGCCAGTACCGATGTCCAGCTGTTCTTGAGGCTCTGCGTCAGGCTCTCCCCACCCTGCACCTGACCCGCCACCGCCGAGAGCGCCTCGTTGCCGACCTGGCGGCGCACCTCGGCCGGCATGGCCGCCGGCGTGGTGGCGGCGCCGTACCAGCCCGCCAAGGGCGCACCGGTGGCATCGGTGACGACCATCAGCCGCACGCCGCCGCCGCCGAGCACCGCCTCGGAGCGCCGCGACAGGTCGACCAACGCCGTCTGGAGTGTCTGCGAGTCGAGCGGCATGCCGCCCGTCAACGCCTCGAGGGTGCTCGCCTCGGCATGCGCCGCGTCGGCGGCACGGGAAGCCTGCTGCGAGCGCAGTAGCGGCAACATGGTGACGAACATGGCCACGCCCATCACCAGCAGCGTCAGCAGCGCGGGAAGGACGCTGCTCAACGCCACGCGACGACGCAGGCCGCCGCCCTCCAGGGTGGCGGGAACACGCGTGAGCGTGCTGCGCACCGTCTCCGGCGTGCGGGAGCTCCGCATCGTCTCGGGGGTCTGCGACCGCCGACCCACGCCGTCGTCCGGAAGCGCCGCCGCAGCGACCCCCAAGCCGGACTCAACATCGGCCTCAACATCGGCCTCAACATCGGCCCCCAATCGGCCCCCACGTCATCGTCGAGTTCGATGCCGTCCTCGGCCACGGATCCCACGCCCGCCTCGGCGGAAGCGTCCGGAGGGACCTCGTCGGTGGCTCGCTCGCCAGCGAGGGCCATGCCGCCCAGGCCCATGCCGCCCACGTCGCCGTCCCCGGTCGCGTCCTCGGAGTCGGTGCGGCGCTCGTCGGAAGCCGCGGCCGTGCCACCCCATGCCAGTTCGGCGTCCTCGGCCAGCCCCTCACGGCGCGAGAAGGCGTCGACGGGCCGTTCTTCACCGGCGTCCAGCGGCCGGTCCCAGACGTCCGCCTCCGACGGAGCAGGAAGCGGGCCGTCGGCCGTCGATCCTCCCGCTCCCGGGTCGCTCGGCACGTCCGCGTCGGCCACGGGATCGGCGCCGGGAACCGCGTCGCTCAGATCCGACGGCTCCCGCCCAGGTGCCCCGGAACCGTACGCGTCGGCTTCGTACGCGTCGGCTGCGTACGCGTCGGCTGCGTCCGAGTCGGCTGCGTCCGACCCGGCCGAGGCCGCGCCGGGCGCGGCGTCGGCGTCCGCTCCCCCGCCTTGCAACTCGTACGAAGGGGGCGCGCTCGGCACCTCCTCGACCGGGCGCTTGACCACGGTCAACCCGGCACGCTCGAAGATGCCCGACACGACATCCGCCTCACGCTCGCTCACCGCGCGCGTGACGGCACCCGGCGCGCGCCGCAAGAGCGCCAGTGCCTTGTCTTCGCTGATGTGGAACGAGGCGGCCACCTTGCCCGCGATCTCGTCCAGGTTGCTCGGGACGGGCTCGCGCACCTCGACGATGTACTTCATGGGACCTCCCGGTACCGGATCAGGCGCTCAGGCCGTAGTCTTGACGGATGCGTTCGATGCGCTGCAGGAACTCGACCTGCCAGTCGCTCCGACGGAACTGCATGGCAACGGCCGTGACGAGATCGTCGAGGGCGGTCAGCGCGAGCGGGCCGTGCTCCAAGCCAAGGTCGAAGACGGCGTCCTCGACGAAGATCTCGGCGACCGGACCGAGGATGTCCACGGCTTCGCGCGTCAGCTCCTCGACGAAGGCGCGGTCGACCAGCACCCGGTCGGCGGGCGCCGCCAGGCCGCGCCGCATCAACTCAGCGGCACCCCCCACCACCACGTGGATCGGCAGCCCCAGGGCGCCGGCCAGCTCGGCCAGGCTGAGCTGACCGTCGAGCCCGCGCCACACGTGCAACGCCGACAGAGACACCAGGGTCCGGCCGTCGTCGGGCGAGGCCCGCGGCCGCAAGACGGTACCGGGCTCCAGCGGCTCGTCCGCCCTCCCGGCCGGCTCGGTGTCGAAGCGACGGCTGGCCTCGAGCAGAAGACGCTCGGTGGAATCGGTCAGCGTGCGGCGCGGCGCGTCCACCCCGGGTCGGAAGCTGAACGAGCCGCGCCGCCAGCGCATCAACTCGATGAGCCCCGCCACGTCGAAGTGCGGATCGGCATCCACGTACACCACACGTCCACCTTCCAGGTAGACCTCACCTGTCGCCCGGGCTGGATGACGCAGGGAGAGCCGACCCGTGGCCTGACTGAGCGCAAGGTACTGAAGCAGGTTCGCCAGCACCCCTTCCTCGATGTCTCCGTGCAACGCGCTCACGGCGTCGCCTCCCCTACCCTACGGACCTTGATCCGCGTACCCATAGCGATTTTTGCGCATCCCCCGCCCGCCGGCACCGGACCCGCGCAGGGACCGGCCGCGACGCGTGCAGGCGTCTCCCGTGGGGACTCTCCCGAACGCCGCCATTCTAACCAACGCGACGGCGCTGCGCCCCCGCTCGATGCCTCCCAGGAGCGCCGTCCTGCAGGAGGGCCGTGGTAGCTTGAACGCGCTCGCGGGCGGAGCCCGCGTCGGCCCCCGCCCAGAGTGCCGGGACGCGCCGGCGCCGGCGCACGAGGCCGGGCCCGCAACCCACCGATCGAAGGAGCCGACGATGCACACCATCTGTCTCATCCCCGGGGACGGCATAGGCCAGGAGGTCGTCCCCGCCACTCGCCGCTTGCTCGAAGCGAGCGGCATACCGTTCACGTTCATCGACGCCGAGGCCGGCTGGGCCACCTTCGAGAAGCGCGGCATCAGCGTGCCGGCCGAGACCCTCGAGAAGGTCCGCGCCGCCGACGCCACGCTGGCCGGCGCCTTCACCAGCCCCACGCACAAGGTCGAGGGACACAAGGGCGCCATCCGCAGCATGCGCCGCGAGCTGGACCTGTTCGCGAACCTGCGGCCCGCCAGGACACGGCCGCTGCCGGGCAGCCTGGCGGGGATCGACATGCTCATGGTCCGCGAGAACACCGAGGGCCTGTACGTCGAGAACGAACGGCGCTACGGCGACATCGCCATCGCCGACGCCATGGTGTCGAAGCGTGCGTGTGAGCGCATCGCCCACGTGGCCATGCAGCAAGCGAGGCTGCGGCGGGGCAGGGTCGCCATCGTGCACAAGGCCAACGTCCTGCCCGTCACCTCGGGGTTGTTCCTGCAGACCGCGCTGGAGGTGGCGGCGCAGTATCCCGACGTCGAGAGCACCGACATCATCGTGGACGCCGCGGCCATGAAGCTCGTGCGCGACCCGGAGAGCTTCGACGTGCTGGTCTCGACCAACCTCTTCGGCGACATCCTGTCCGACCTCATGGCCGGGCTGGTCGGCGGTCTGGGGGTGGCGCCGAGCGCCAACATCGGGGATCGGCACGCGATCTTCGAGCCGGTCCACGGTAGCGCGCCCGACATCGCGGGACGAGGCGCCGCCAACCCGACGGCGACCATGCTCACCGCGGCGATGATGCTCGAGCACCTCGACGAGCGCGACGCTGCAGCCCGCATCGAGCGCGCCGTGGACATGGTGCTCCAGCGCGGTCCGCGCACCGCCGACCTCGGCGGCGACGCCTCCACCGAGCGCTTCACCGACGCCGTCATCGCCGCCTACCTCGAGGCCTGAGGCCGGTCCCGGGCGCCGCCGCGCCCCCGAGCGCGGGAGCGGACCGCCGGCGAGGTGGCGCTCCGTCTCCGGGCGCGCGGTGCTTGGTTATAGTGCTGACGTGACGCACCCGGCCTCGCCAGCAGTCTCCCCGCCGAGGCCACCGGAGCCGTCGAGCCCACCGCGACCGGGGCCCGGACTGGATCGAACCGTGATCACGCCATGAGCTACGCCCTCGCACAGGCCATGCGCGCCATCCGCGCCAACTGGGTGGCGAGCGTGTCCACCATCACCACCATGACGCTGTCGCTCACCATCCTGGCGGCCTTCAGCCTGGTGAGCGTGAACCTCAACGCCGTGTTGCACAACCTCCAGAGCGAACTGCAGATCTCGGCGTTCCTCAACGACAACGCACAGGTACCGCAACTGATGGACACCGTCCGCAGCTGGCCGGAGGTCGCCAGCGTCGACTTCGTGTCCAAGGAGCAGGCGCTGGCGAACATGCTGCAGTCGCTGCCGTCGTTGAACCAGGCGGCCGCGCTCATCGCCAACCCACTGCCCAACACGCTCGAGATCCGCCTGCTCGACCCGGCGCAGACACCGCTGGTACGGACCAAGCTGGCGCGCCTGCCGGGCGTGATGCACATCGAGGACGGCTCGAACGCGGTGCAGACCTTCCTGGCGATCAACGACGCGCTGCGCGTGGGCGGCTCCATCCTCATCGTCGTGCTGCTGTCTGCGGCGCTGTTCGCCATCGTCAACTCGATCCGGGCGGCCATCACCGCGCGTCGCCAGGAGATCGAGGTGATGCGCCTCGTGGGCGCGACGCGCAGCTTCATCCGGTCGCCCTTCCTCATCGAGGGTTTCCTGCTGGGTCTCATCAGCGCCGTCGTCACGCTCGCCCTGGCGGTCCCCGGCTACCAGTTCATCGTGCAGCGCCTGTCGAACCAGCTGGCATTCATCCCCTTCGTCCACGACACCGCCACGCTGGGGCAGATCGCCGCCCTGCTCGCGGCCCTGTCGGTGCTGGTCGGGCTGGTCGGCAGCGCCATCTCCGTGTCGCAGCACCTTCGTGAGCCCACCTGAGCCGGCCGCTCCGGGCCACCTCTTCATGAGGCCCTCGCCGACCCGCCATCATCCGGTCTCCGTGAGGGGTTGCTAGACTACCGCCGTGCTGAAGCGCGCGCTCGTCCTCGCCATGCTGCTCGGCGCCGTCCTGACGGCTCCCGCGCCGGCGAACGCCCAGGCCGTGAACAGCAGCAAGAAGCAGAGCCTGGAGTCCGAGATCCAACAGGCGACGGACCAGCTCACGGCGCGCAAGCAGCAGATCCAGGACATCACCGCCAAGCTCGGCGCCACTGCCCAGGAGCTGCAGGCGAAGATCCGCCAGCGCGACGCCGTCAACAAGGAGCTCAGCGACCTGCGCGCGCAGCAGGCCGATCTGCAGGATCAGCTCAAGGCGCTCGACGACAGACGCGCCAAGACCGAGGCGAGGATCGGCGACCTCAACACGCAGCTCGACGCCCTCAAGGAGCGCGTCAAGGCGCTGCTGCTCAACCTCTACCAGCAGCGGGTGGCGCGTTACGCCAACAGCCTGGCGAACAGCCGGACCCTGCACCAGTTCCAGGTGAACAACTACTACCTGTCGTTGCTGTCCAAGCAGGACGTCGACGTCATCAACCGGCTCGACGCCGTGCTGGGGCAGCTCAAGGACGCGCAGGCCCAGCTCGCCCAGCAGATGGCCGCGCTCAAGTCCAAGCAGGCCGAGATCGCTCAGAACGCAGCCGACCGCGAGGCCAAGCGCTCCCAGCTCGAGGCCGTCATCGCCGATCTGCAGAAGAGCAAGGAGGGGCAGCTCGCCCAGCAGCAGGCCCTGCTCCAGGAGCAGAACCAGATCGCGACCAACCTGCAGGACCTGAACCAGCAACTCGACCTCGAGATCGCACGGCTCAAGAAGCAGGAACAGGAGGCGCGGGCGGCCGCCGCCAGCTACGCGCGCGACCGCGCCAAGCAGCTCACGTACCAACAGCAGGCGGACGCCGCCCGCGCTCGGCTCGACGCCCTGACGGCGCCCTCCAAACCGTTGCCAACGGGCTTCGTGTTGCCCCTGGACAAAGGGAAGATCGTGAGCCGCTTCGGCGAGGGCAACAACTCCTATATCGCCATCAAGGCGGCCGTCGCCAACGCCGCGGTGCACTCGGTCCAGGCCGGTAAGGTGGTCGCCATCTCCTACCTGGGCGCCAACTTCGGGTACATGGTGGCGGTTCAGCACGGAGGAGGGCTCACCACCGTGTACACCAACCTGCGCACCCCGGTGGTCCATCTCTACGACAGCGTCGACCAGGGGCAGGTGCTCGGCTACCTCGGCGGAGGCACGCTCAGCAACGACCTGCTGCCCTTCTACGCGCGCACCGACACCGGCGGAACCTCGGCCTTCATCGATCCGGCACCGCTCTTCGGCAAGTAGATCCGGTCCGCCCGCCATCGGTGGGCTTCGCGCCCGGGGACACGGTGCCCTGACACGGCTACGTATACTCGTGGTGTCGATGGTCTGTTCCACGTGCGGCACCCGTAATCCGCCCGGCATGCGCTTCTGTGGCATGTGCGGCAGCCGTTTGGAGCGTCAACTCACGGTCCGCGAACGCCGCCGCGTGAGCGTCCTCTTCGTCGATCTGGCAGGCTTCAGCAGCCTCACGCACGGCCTCGACCCCGAGGAGCTGCGCGACCTGGCGGACGAAGTGCTGACCATGGTGGCCGGCATCATCGAGGAGTACGACGGCCACGTCGACGCCTTCCGTGGGGACGGGCTGATCGCGCTGTTCGGTGCCCCGCACTCCCACCCCGACGACGCCAACCGCGCCGTCCTGGCAGCCTCATCGAGCCTCGAGGCCATCCGCTCGATCGGCCGCAGCCGGGGCATCCGCCTCGAGGGGCGGGCCGGCGTCAACACCGGAGTCGTCATCGCCGGCTCGGTCGGCTCCGGCCGCATCCGCAGTTACACGGTGATGGGCAGCGCCGTGAACCTCGCCGCCCGACTCGAGGAGGCCGCCACCCCCGGCGAGGTGTGGGTCGGGGACGAGACCTTCGAGACCACCCGCAACCGCCTGGCGTTCGAAGAGACCGGCCCCCTGCAGCTCCCCGGCTTCCCGGCCGTGCGGCGCGCCCACCGGCTGGTCTCGACCGTGCAGCGGCGCGAATCCGACCCCTACGCCGACATCCGCTTCGTCGGCCGGGTCGAGGAGTTGCGATCGCTGCGGGAGGCCTACGACCAGACGGCGGCGAGCGGCCGGGCCCGCGAGCTGTGGCTGGTCGGCGAGGCGGGTCGCGGCAAGACCCGTCTGCTCAACGAGTTCCTGAAGTCGGTGAGCGAAGCTCTCACCAGCCTCTGGATCGAGGTGCACCCTACCGAGGAGTTCTCGTGGCTGGCGCTCGAGCCGCAGCTCTTCGGCGCCGCCGCGGACGAGGAAGGGCGCGTGCGTCAGCAGCGCGTGCAGGAGGTGGTGCAGCGGCTCCTCCCCGGCGAGCCGCGCTGGCACCAGGCGATCCTGAGCAGCCTCGATCTGGTCAGCACCAAGGCCTGGACCCGGCTGGACCGGCGCAACGTCGACCGCACCAACCTCGCCTGGCGCGACCTGCTGGTCGCGCTGGCGCGCTCCGGTGGCGGGGGCGCCGCGCTGGTGGTGGCGGTCGACAACGAGCCGCGCGACGAGACCCTGTTGGAGTTCCTGGCGCTGCTGCGCACCGCCGAGGCGCCCATCCTGTTGCTTCGCACGTCGCGCTGGGAGACCCTTCCCGACGAGGCCGAGAGCCTGGCGCTGGGGCCGCTCGACTACCACGAGAGCGTAGCGCTGCTCGACGAACTCGCGAGCCCGGAGATGCGCACGGCGAGCGAGGCCCTGGTGAGGCAGGTCGGCGGGGTGCCGGCGTACGTGCTCGAGCTGGGACGGGCACTGTCGTTGACGCAGAGCGGCTCCTTCTCCGGGTCGCTGGCGTCGTTGCTGCAATCGCGTCTCGACATGGTCGAGGCACCCGCGCGGCTGCTACTGGCGCAGGCCGCGCTCACCGGCGAGGCCACCTGGGAGCGGCTGCTGCTCGAGCTGGCGGCGGGCAACGAGCAGGACCTGGTAGCCGAGCTGGTCGATCAGGACCTGTTGGTGCGCGAGACGCGTTCGACCATCCCCGAAGACATCGAGTACCGCTTCCAGAGCGAGCTGCTCCGGCAGGCGGTGCTGCGCATGATCCCGTTCTCCGATCGCCCGCTACTGCACCTGAAGATCGCCACCTGGCTGGAGAGCCATGCACCCCTGAGCTTCTCCGAGCTGATCGCCGAGCACTTCGAGCGGGGCGGTTCACCGGACGCCGCCTACGCCCACTACCTTGCCGCCGCCGACCAGGCGGACGCGCACGGCGACCCGGAACACGCCAACGATCTCTACGAGCGTCTGCTGGGCCTCGACCTCGGCGCCGACCTGCTGGCCGAAGGGGCTCTCGCCTTCGCCAACGCGGCGCTGGCCCGCGGCGATCGAACACGTGCGATCGCGGCGTTGACCCGCGCCCACGCCTGGATCGAGCAGAGCGCCGCCGGCGAGCGGGACGAGCTGGAGCGCGTAGAGCAGCGGTTGCGGGGCGACGCCGAGGCGCTCGCCTAGGCGCTCGTGTCGGCGCCCGGAGTCGGGGTGCCCACACCGTCGAACGCGGCCACCCCCTCCTCCTGCGCGAACACTACGAACCAGGCCTTGAACCCCGGCTCGACGGCGACCAGCGCACGCGCCAGCGCTCCGCGGTCGGCCGCGGGCAGCCGCCCGGCGAGCTGCAGGGGGAAGCCCCAGCCGCGCTCCGCCGAGAGTGTCAACGCCCGCTCGGTGAACACGCCCTGGTACCACAGCATGCGGGTCAGCGGCATCTTGCCGCGCGGGTACTCGAAGCCGTCGAGCGCGCTGCGCGCTTCGGCGGTGGCGGCGGTCTGCAGCTCCGCCCACGCCGCCAGGCGCTGCAACGTGGCGGCGTCGCCGGCCGCGCGCAGGGCCTGCGCGAAGAGGTAGGTGGCCATCAGCTCGTCGAACCACTTGACGCGCGTGCGGAGCCCCGAGCGGTTGGCCGCGGCGTGGCCCCACTCGTGACCGAGCAGCAGATCCAGGAACTCCCGGATGTCACCGGGCGGCCGCACGCCGCCGCGGCCCGCGCGCAGCAGCAGGTCGTCGAAGCGCGCCGTCAGCCGCGGCGGGTAGTCGGCGGCCGCCACCAGGCTCACGGAATCGCGGGTGGTGCGCGCGAACGGCAATCCGTACGGGTAGCTCGACAACCGGCGCCAGTCCCGCGAGGCCGCCACCAGCACTTGAACCGACCCCTGGATCGGCAGCGCCTCCAGCGCAACGCGCTCCAGGGGGCGCAGGAAGCGCTGCAGCTCGGCGCTGCGACGGCGTGCCCCGACGGAATGTCTGGCAGGAACGAGGGGGTCGGGTAGGGCGCGAAGGTACACGCCGCGCGCGGCCGGATCGCGTGGCGATCCGCCGCCCCTCCCGCCACCGGACTCGTTCCCGGAATCCCTCATGGTGGCGCCAGTCTACCGGCCGCTCCGCGCGTGCGCCGTCGCCGGGCCCCCGGCAGCCGCCCGAAGTCGCGACCAGGAGGGCTGCTATGCTGGCTCAGGAGGTCGTCATGAACGTCTGGCTGTGGCTGGCCGTGAGCTTCATCGCAGGTGCCCTGGCGGGCGTCGGGATCACCGCCCTGTTGAGGCGTGGCAGCGACAGCGAACAACGGCTCCGTCGCCTCAGGCGCGAGTACGACCAGTACCAGGCGGAGGTGGCGCGACACTTCACCCAGACCGGCGAGTTGCTGAGTCGCCTTCGCGGCGCCTTCGAGCAGCTCTACGGTGAGGTCGAGGACCGCGCCGTCGACCTCGTCGGCGAGGAGGCGGTGCAGCGACGCCTGCGCGACCTGGAGCGCCCTCCGGAACGCCCCACCCCGCTGCCGGACAAGCCCCGAGCGCCACGCCCCACCGAGGCAGAAGCGGCAACACCCGTTCCCGACGAGGATCGTCACCCTTAGGGGGCGAGCGCGCGGGCTTCACGTTTCTCACGCCCCGGGCCGAGAAATGCCGCCCCTGGCGTGAACTTCCACCCAACACCGGCGGAATGCCGTGGTAGACTCGCCGTAGAGTGAAACGTCCCTTCCTCACGGTCCTTCTGGCTCTGGTGGCCGCGCTGGCGGGCCTGGCGTCCGGCCAGCAGAAGGTCAACTACCTCGCGGTCAACGGCGTCCTGCTCGACACTGCCGGCCCGTACTACTTCCTCGATCAGGGTGACAACGTCGACGCCTTCGCCAAGGCCGCGGTGCTGGCTCAGGCCATGAAGCTCGACGTGAAGTACGATCCGAGCGCCAAGACGTTGACGCTCTCGGACGGCACGACCTCGGCCGTGTTCCGGGCCACGGGCGACATCGCCAAGGGCCTCGTGAAACAAGACGGCGGCCTGACGGTCGGCAAGCGCAGCGTTGCCAGCCCCATGGCCATCCTGGTCGACGGCACCGCCTACGTCCCGATCACGCCGACGGTGGCCGCGTTCGGGGGCATCAGTCCGTGGAACGGCGACAAGCACGTCATCACCATCGAGACGGCCGATCAGCTCGGGTACGCTCTGCCCGCCCCCCGCACCGGGTTGTCGGGCGGCGTGTCTCGGGTGGCGATCGACCTGCCGTTCGCCGCCAACTACACCGTGGCCGCGGACGGTAAGGCGCTCGTGATCCGCTTCCCCGACGCACACGCCACACCCAAGAGCACGCCCATGAGCGACCCCAACGTCACGGAGATCGACGTCACGCAGCGCGGAGGGCAGGCGTCGCTGGTCGTGCACACGAGCTACGCCCTCGACCCCGAGGGCAAGGGGTTCGAGGTCGGCACGTTGGACAAGGGCGACACCAAGACGCTCTACGTCGACTTCGCCCCCGATCTGAGCGGTCAGCCCATCGCCAAGCTGCTCTCCAGCGACCCGAGCGCGCCCCAGGCGTTGGCTGCGCCCAAACCGCAACCCCAGGTGGTGGTCATCGACCCCGGCCACGGCGGCATGGATCCCGGCACCCTGTCGAAGTGGTCGGTCGAGAAGACCGTCGTGCTCGATGTCGCGCTCAAGCTCAGGAAGCTGCTCGAAGCGCAGAACGTCAAGGTCATCATGACGCGCGACAACGACACCTTCCTGACCCTGGCGCAACGCTCGGCGTTCGAGACCCCCGAGCGCAACCTGTTCGTGTCGATCCACGCCAACAGCGCCCCGGTGGCGAGCGCCGCGGGCATCGAGACCTGGGTGTTCGGCAAGCCCCTCGACCCCAACTACATCAACCTGGCGATCCAGGAGAACGGCTCGGGGGCGCAGGGCCAGGCGCTCACCGAGAAGGCGCGCAAGACGGCGGACGACATCGCCGGCCAGATCCTGCGCGAGACCCAGTACAACTTCTCCATGACGCTGGCCGACGACGTCCAGCAGCACTTGATCGCCGCCACCGGCGCCACCAACCGAGGCGTTCGCAAGAACCTGTTCTACGTCCTGCGGACCGCGCGCATCCCGTCGATCCTGGTCGAGGTCGGCTTCGTGAGCAACCCCACCGAGGGGCACGACCTGCGCGAGTCCAGCTACCAGGAGAAGCTCGCGCAGGGGCTGGCGTCCGGGATCCTGGAGTTCCTGCACGGCGGGGGGATGCTGGCGCAGCGGTGAGGCTGCCGGCAAGGGTATCGCCGACGGTCCCGGTTCGCGTGGGAGCCGCGCCTGAGGGCGGGTCGGGCAGGTGGTAGCATGACCGCAGCATGTCGGGAACCGTTCCACCCCGCGCGTCCGATGCCGACGGCAACCGCGCCCACAGCGACGAGGACGACGTGAGCCCGGCCCGCGTGGGAGGCGACGTGGTCCGGGGCGCCGGAGGCGTGGTCTTCAACAGCGACGGGAACGTCCTGCTCATCCGCCATCTGAGCGGCTCCTGGGTCTTCCCCAAGGGGCACATCGAGCCGGGCGAGGCGCCACTGGAGACCGCCCTGCGTGAGATCGAGGAGGAAGCCGGCGTGCAGGCCCTGTGCGACGACGCCGAGGCGACCTTCACCACCAGCTACCACAACCCCAGCGGCGAGCTGCGCCGCATCACCTGGTTCCGCATGCGGACCGAAGCCCGTGAGCCGGTGCTGCGCGAGCGCCTCTTCCCCGACGGCGCCTTCGTGCCGCCCCGGGAGGCCTTGGAACGGCTCAGCTTCCACGAGGACCGGAACCTGCTCGAGCGGCTGCTGGCCGCCCACGGCAACGGGTCGGAGGGCGGGGCGTGAGCTTCGGCCTGCTCGGTACCACCGGCGCGCTCAGCGGCCAGGATCTGCTGGAGGGCCTGCGGGCCCTGCGCGCCAGTGGCACCCTGGCGCTCTCGGCCGACACCGGCGCGGTGCTGCTCCAGGTGGCGCGGGGCCAGGTCGAAGCCAGCTACAAGCTCGGACACTACGACAGCCTGGAAGCGCCGGCTCAGGGCTTCCACCTGCACCCGCACGAACCGGGCGAGGCTCCCCGCCTGCCGAGCCGCTGCCCGGAGAGCGCCAGCCCGCTGCTGCGGGCGATGCCGCGCTTCGCGCCGCCCAAGATCCTGCCGCCGGTGCTCGTGGACCTGCGGATGCTGCTGGAGAAGCTCCGTGGCAGCGCCTTCAACGGCGCGCTGTCGTTCGCGACCGACGGCGCCAGCGCCGCGGCCCTGTTCCTACAGGGGCGCATCGGCGCCGCCGCGGCCGAGCGGGCGGGGCACGTCCACGTCGGTACCGACGCCATGCGCGTGCTCCAGCGGGCGGGGCTCGACCCCGACGGGCCGGAGCTCGAGCTCGATGCGCTCGATCCGCTGCTGGTGCGCAGCCTGCTCGGCATGGCGCTGGGCCGAGCGGCGCCGAGCGCCGACCCGAGCACCTTCAACGGACTGGTGCTGGAGGCGCAGGGCGCGCGCTTCGTGCGTAACGGCCAACCCTACCTGCAGATCGATGGCGGCGCCGGCGGCCCGACGACCCGCTTCGCCCTGCTGGAGGACGACGCTGCCATGCCCGACCTCCACCTCCCCGACGAGCCGCCGGGCTGGGAGCAGCAGCGCTACGCCCTGACGCTGCGCGGCCAGGACGCCCTCAACCCCATGACCGAGCTGGCCATGCACTTCCGGACCTCGTTCGGGCGCGCCGGCCAGAAGGTGCTGGAAGCGCTCGGCGGCGGGCTGACGTTGGAGCAGGCATCCGAGCAGCTCCACCTCGACCTGCAGGAGCTGAAGCCGTGGCTGAAGCGGTTGGAGGACGAAGGACTGGTACGGGCGAGTGCGGTGTGACGGGGGTCCTCACCGACCGGTTCGCTAGAATCGAGACTCGTGCCTCCGCATTCGTAGTCGAGCGGAGCCCTGGGAGAAGACACTGATGACGAACTGCGCCACGCTGCACCAGCCAGGCGGATGCCGCCGTGGGTGAGCCCCAGGACGAGATCTCCCTGCGGGAGCTGTACCTCATCTTCAAGGGGGGGCTGCGCTGGATCCTCGGCGCCTCCGTCGCCGTGGCCGTGATCGCCTTCGCCGTCATGCACCTGCTGCCGCAGCGCTACCAGGCGACCGCCACGGTCCGGGTGGCGCCGCTCCAGGTGCAGGGACAGACGCTCCAGAACGGCCAGATCCAGAAGGACATGATCGACGTCAACTCGGTGACGCAGATCGGCTTCGATGCCTACCGGACGGTCGCGCTGTCGCACGGCGTGCTGGCGAGCGCCGTGAAGGCGACGCCCGCGACGGCGCCCGACTACGGACCGAAGCAGCTCGCCGAGAACGCCACGGTGACCAAGGTGTCCGGCGGTGGCAGCGATCCCCTGATCGTCTCACAAGAGGTGACGGCGACGAGCCCGGAGCGCGCCGCCGCCCTGGCCAACGCCTGGGCCAAGGCGAGCGCCGACGCCGCGCGCGCCTCGATCGGCAACGCCCTCGGGGGTGTGCGCACCACCATGAACGCCCAGCTCGGAAGCCTGTCGACCGCGCTCGATCAGGCCGAGGCGCAGTGGGCGACCTTCCAGAAACAGGACGAGCGCAGCTCGCTGCAGGCGCAGCTCGACTCGCTGAACACGCGCACCACCACCGCGCAGGAGAAGCTCGACGAGCTCGACCGCAACATCGCCACGTCCAAAGCACAGCAAGCTCTGTTGCAGGCGGTCGTGGACGCCCGCAGCCTCGGCAAGCCGGCCGCTCTCGCGGCACAGATGCAGGCGCTGAGCGACCAGGGCGTCCTCTCGCCGGATCTGGCACAGCAGCTCTCGGCGGCGATCGCCTCGGTACCGAGCACCGTGGGCGCTTCCGGCCAGGACCTCGCGACCCTGGTGGCGCGGGCCCAGCTCCAGCAGCAGACCGCGGACCTGGCCGGCTACGTCGCCGAGCGGGCGACCGTCGGCCAACAGCTCGACGGCTTCTCCAAGCAGGCGAGCGAGCTCCGCACCACGCTCGCGACGCAGCAACAGACGGCTCAGCGACTCCAGCGCCAGCTCGATAGCGCCACCCAGGCCTACGACAAGGTCTCGCAGACGGCGCCGCTCATCGACATCGCCGACAAGCTGGTGCCCAGCATGGCGGGGGTCTTCAACGCGGCCTCCGTGCCGGAGCAGCCATTGAGCCGCCGGTCCGTGGTGGTGACGGTGGTGGCCTTCGTGTTGACGTTCTTCGCCATGGTGCTGTTCGTGTTCCTGCGCGCGGCGGTCGCGGAGGACCCTGCCGCGGAGCAGCCTCCACGCGGCAGCGCTGGTCCAGCCGCTCCTCGCGCCACGATCGAGCCCTCGACGTCGCCAGCCGCCGCCACGGCGGACGCGCACCGCGAAGCGCAGCCGGAGTCCATGGGTACCGGGTCCCACCCGCGCCGCTAGCCGGGACACCCCCCATCGTGACCCTAATCGCGACCCTAATCGTGACCCCATCGTGAGCGCTCCCAGGATCCTCCTGACGGGGGGAAGCGGCGTCCTCGGGACCGAGCTATCGTGGGCTGCTACCCGAGATGGACGCGCCGCCGCGGAGCGAACTGGATCTGCTCGACGCCGCCGGCGTGGCCGAACGCGTGCGCGCGTACCGTCCCGACGTCATCGTGCACGCCGCGGCCTATACGGACGTCCGTGCCGCAGAGAGCGACCGGTCCAAGTGCTGGAACGTGAACGTCGCGGGGACGCGCGCCGTGGTGGCCGCGGCGAGGGAGACCGGCGCCCGGCTCGTGCACATCTCCACGGACTACGTGTTCTACGGGGACTACGTGTTCCACGGGGACAGGGGACGCCTCGGGACCGGCTACCGCGAGGACGACCCGCCGGGGCCGGTTCGCAACTACTACGCCCTGAGCAAGCTGGCGGCGGAGGAGGTCGCGCGCACGCTGCCACGGACCCTCGTGCTCCGTACCAGCTTCCGTCCCGGTGCCTGGCCCTATCCGGTCGCCTTCACGGACGTGTTCACGTCGCAAGACTACGTCGACGTCATCGCGCCGGACATCGTTCTGGCGCTCCGCCATCTCGACGATGTCCCCTACGACACCCTTCACATCGCGACCGAGCGCAAGAGCGCGTTCGAGCTGGCCCGCCGGCGCCGACCGGACGTGCGGCCGGGGAGCAAGCGCGGGGCGGGCGTGGAGCTCCCCGACGACATCACGCTCGACGTCTCGCGATGGCAGGGGTTGAAGGCGAAGCTCGGTGCCTGACGCGGGCGCGTTAAGCTACGGCACGTGATCGACGTGACACCGCTCGCCATCCCGGAGATCAAGCTCGTCACCCCTCGGGTGTACCGTGACGAGCGCGGCTTCTTCCTCGAACGCTACCGCCGCGATGCCTTCGAGGACGCCGGCATCGCCTGCGAGTTCGTCCAGGACAATCATTCCCGCTCGCAACGGGGAACGGTCCGGGGGCTCCACTTCCAGCGTCCGCCTCACGCCCAGGCGAAGCTGGTGTCGGTCACGCGCGGCGAGATCTTCGATGTGGCCGTGGACGTCCGCGTGGGATCGCCGACCTACGGACGATGGGTCGGCGCCGTCCTGAACGACGACACCCTGCATCAGCTCTTCGTGCCTCCGGGTTTCGCTCACGGCTTCGTGGTGCTAAGCGAGGTCGCCGACGTGCTCTACAAGGTGGACTCGCCCTACGCGCCAGGGGCGGAAGGCGGTCTTCGCTGGGACGATCCCGCACTGGGTATCGACTGGGAGGAAGTCGAAGCGATCGTGTCGGAGAGAGGACCAGAACCTCCCGGTCCTCGCACACCTGGACTCCGGGTTCACCTACGGTGCGGCCGCGGGGAGCGCTTCCGGCTAGGCCGGGTTCGAGAGGGCGGTGGGGACATGGTAGAAGGCAGGGACCATCCTGGTGACCGGCGGCGCCGGCTTCATCGGCTCTGCCGTCGTGCGACGGCTCGTAGGCGACGGCTACCGGCGCGTCGTCACCGTCGACGCGCTCACCTACGCCGGACACCGCGAGAGCCTCGCAGGAGCGGATGGAGCGCCCAACCATCGCTTCGTGCAACTCGACATCACGGACGCCGCCGGCGTGCGTTCGCTCTTCGAGGAGGAACGGCCCGACGCCGTCCTCCACCTGGCGGCCGAGAGCCACGTCGACCGGTCGATCGACGGCCCGGAGGCGTTCGTACGTACCAACGTGCTCGGGACGCAACACCTGCTGGACGCCGCACGTCGTCACCTCGCAACCCTCGACGGGTCCGGCCGAGACGCCTTCCGATTCCTTCACGTCTCCACCGACGAGGTCTACGGCAGCCTCGCCGCGGAAGGCGCGTTCACCGAGAGCAGCCCCTATCGGCCGCGGTCCCCGTACGCGGCCAGCAAGGCCGGAGCCGATCACCTGGCCCGCGCCTACTGGCACACCTACGGGCTCCCCGTGCTCGTCACCAACTGCTCCAACAACTACGGGCCCTACCAGTACCCCGAGAAGTTGATCCCCCTCACGCTCCTGAGGGCACTGGCGGGCGAGCCGGTGCCCGTCTACGGCGACGGGACCAACGTGCGTGACTGGCTCCACGTGGAGGATCACGTTGACGGGCTGCTCGCCGTGCTCGGACGGGGCCGTCCGGGCGAGACCTACCTGATCGGCGGCTCCAGCGAACGCAGCAACCTCCAGGTGGTTCACGCGATCTTGGACGCCCTCGCCGATCTCGTGCCCGCAGAGCGCGACTATCGTGACCTGATCCGCTTCGTCCCCGACCGTCCGGGGCATGACTTCCGCTACGCCGTGGACGCAACGAGGATCCGGCGAGAGCTCGGATGGCGACCCCAGCAGAGCTTCGAGGAGGGGATCACATCGACGGTGAAGTGGTACCTCGAGCATGGGGACTGGTGCACCTCGGTGACGGCCGGGCGGTACCGGCTCGAACGACTCGGTAGGCTGGCATGAGCCCGGCCGGATCCGCGCGCATCGGTGCGGAGGGCCTTCCCGCCTCACGTGCTTGCGCGACGGGCAACGGTCCAGTCTGCCGACTGGAGAAGGACGTGGAACGATGAACGTGACGATCGTTGGTGCCGGCTACGTAGGCTTGACCACAGGAGTGTCGCTCGCCTACATCGGTCACGATGTGCTCTGCGTAGACAAGAACCCGACCATCGTCGAGCGTCTGCGTCGAGGTGAACCCACCATCCACGAGCCCGGGCTGGAGCAGATGCTCCGGGAGACGCGGGGCAAGTTCGATGCGCAGGATCACCTGCCCGATCTGGGTGGCGACCAGGTCGTTATCATCGCCGTCGGGACACCTCCCAAGGAAAACGGCGACGCCGATCTGGTCTTCGTCGAGACCGCCGCGAAGGAGATCGCCGAGCACGTTGCGGACGGCAGCCGCCTCGTCGTGGTCAACAAGTCGACGGTCCCCATCGGCAGTGCCCGCCACGTCCAGGGGGTCCTCCAGCGCGCACTGGAGGCGAGGGGTATCGACGCGGAGGTCGACGTCGCCTCGAACCCCGAGTTCCTGGCCGAAGGGAACGCTGTCAGGGACAGTCTCTACCCCGATCGGATCGTCATCGGTTCGGCCTCCAACCGCACCGTGGCCGTGCTCAGGGAACTCTATGCCCCCCTCCTCGAGCAGACGTTCGAACCGCCCTCCCAGACACCGCGGCCCGAACGTTACGCGCTCCCGGCTCTCATCACGACCACGCCCACCTCCGCCGAGCTGACGAAGTACGCCGCCAACGCTTTCCTCGCCACCAAGATCAGCTTCATCAACGAGTTCGCCGGTCTGGCAGAACGCATCGGCGCCGACATCACCGAGGTCGCCCGCGCGATCGGTCTCGACGACCGCATCGGGCCCCGCTTCCTGCATGCGGGGGCCGGCTGGGGTGGGAGCTGCTTCGGCAAGGACACGAGTGCCATCATCGCAACGGCCGCTACCTACAACTACCCGATGGACATCGTCCAGGCGGCCGTCGACGTGAACCGACGTCAGCGCTCCCACATCGTGGAGAGGCTCCAGGAGCACCTCAAAGTCCTCCGCGGTGCCACCATCGGCATCCTCGGGGTAGCCTTCAAGGGCAACACCGACGACATCCGAGATGCCCCCGCTCTCACGGTCATCGAGCGCCTCCTCGATCAAGGCTCCAACGTCCGCCTTCACGACCCCGTGGCGCTCGACAACCTACGGCGCACCAGGCCCGATCTCGACATCACCTACTGCGAAGACGCGCGCAGTCTCGCGGCCGGTTGTGACGCCCTCGTCATCCTCACCGACTGGAACGAGTATCGGCACCTCGACCTCACCGATCTGCGCCAGCAGATGCGGGGCAGCCTCCTGGTCGACGCCAGGAATCTGCTCCACGCCGAGACGGCGAGGGCAGCCGACTTCACCTACGTCGGGGTGGGCCGATGAAGGGGACTGCCCTGTGAAGGGAACTGCGCCTCGAAGGGAGCCTGCCGTTGAGGCATGCGCTCGTGACCGGCGGCGCCGGCTTCATCGGCAGCCACCTGGTGGACCTCCTGCTCGAAGAGGGGACCTGGGACGTCACCGTCCTGGACAACTACGACCCCTTCTACCCGCGCGAGATCAAGGAGCGGAACCTGGCTCAGCGCCGGGGCCACCCCCGACTGAAGATCGTCGAGGGCGACCTCCGAGATGCGGCCGCTCTGGACGCCTGCGCCGAGCAATCCATCGATGTCATCGTCCACCTTGCGGCCAAGGCCGGCGTGAGACCCAGCCTGGAGGACCCCGTCGGCTACATGGACAACAACGTCGGTGGCACGCAGGCGCTGCTCGAGGCGGCCCGAGCGTGGGGCACCCCCCAGTTCGTCTTCGCGTCGTCCAGCAGCGTCTACGGCACCAATCCGAATGCGCCGTGGAGGGAGAGCGATTGCGTCCTCCGGCCCATCAGCCCTTATGCAGCCACCAAGGTCGCCGGCGAGCTGCTCGGGCACGTCTACAGCCACCTCTACGGCCTCCGTTTCGTCGGCCTGCGCTACTTCACCGTCTACGGGCCCCGCCAGCGGCCGGACCTCGCCATCCACAAGTTCGCCCGGCTCATGCTCGAGGGTCGAGCCCATCCCGGTCTACGGCGACGGCACCACCTCCAGGGACTACACCTATGTGCGCGACACCGTCAAGGCGACCCGGGCAGCGATGGACTACGACGCCACGCCGTACGAAATCATCAACCTCGGCAACGACAGGACGGTCTCCCTGAACCGGATGATCTCGACCATCGAGGCGACCCTCGACCAACACGCCGCGCGGACGTCCCTGCCTGCACAGCCCGGTGACGTGCCCCACACCTGGGCGGACATCACCAAGGCAAGAGAGCTGCTCGGGTACGAACCGGGCACATCGTTCGAGGCGGGCGTCCGCCTGTTCGCCGAATGGCTGCAGGAGGAAGCGTGAGATGAAGGGCATCATCCTTGCGGGCGGGAGTGGCACGCGCCTCTACCCGGCGACGCTCGCCATCAGCAAGCAACTCCTCCCCGTCTACGACAAACCCATGATCTACTACCCGTTGTCGGTTCTGATGCTTGCGCGGCATCCGGGAGATCTTGGTGATCTCCACCCCGCGTGACCTCCCGCTCTTCCGCGAGCTCCTCGGCGACGGCAGCCAATGGGGTGTCGAGCTCACCTACGCCGAGCAGCCGAGGCCCGAAGGGCTGGCGCAGGCGTTCCTGATCGGTGAGGACTTCATCGCCGGTGACCGGGTCGCGCTCATCCTGGGCGACAACATCTTCTACGGCTACGGGTTCACGGGCCGCCTCAAGAACGCGGTCGCCCGGCAGGAAGGCGCCACGGTGTTCGGCTACAACGTGCGCGACCCGCAGCGATACGGCGTCGTCGAGTTCGATGAGGCCGGGCGCGTCGTCGGCCTCGAGGAGAAGCCGTCCGAACCCCGCAGCCGCTACGCCGTCACGGGGCTCTACTTCTACGACGCGCGCGTCGTCGAGTTCGCGCGGGAACTGACGCCCTCCGCGCGTGGCGAGCTGGAGATCACCGACGTGAACCTCCGCTACCTGGCCGAGGACGCACTCCACGTCGAGGTGCTCGGTCGAGGCATGGCGTGGCTCGATACGGGGACGCACGAGAGCCTGCTGCAGGCGGCCAACTTCGTCGAGACGGTCGAGGCGCGGCAGGGACTGAAGATCGCCTGTCCAGAGGAGGTGGCGTACCGGAACGGCTGGATCGACGCCCAGGCAATCAGAACGCTGGCGGCACCAATGCGTAAGAATCTCTACGGGACGTATCTGCTGTCACTTCTGGACCACGGGATGACGGATGGCCCGATGAGACCGGGTGCCCGGGCAGACGAGTAAGGAAGCCGCGTGGGTTGGGCCGGATTGTGACCCCCTGCCAATAGCGGTGATCGGTCTGGGGAGGTTGGACATTCAGAAACATCCAGCAGCAGGGTCGCGAACCTTTTCGAGCAGGGTGGGCTGCACTTCCTCTCCGACGTCTGGCGCACGCGCACTTTCACCGACGTCGGTTTCGACCTCGACGCCGCAGCGGCGCCACGCCGCCGGCTGTCAGCCGCGCGACCGTGGGCCAGCGCGTTGGATTGGCGTTGAACGTGACCCATGGGAACGGGATCCAGGTGCCTGCTGCGTTCATCCAGCCCTATCAGGTTCAAGATTCCGGGATCAGATCAGGCCACCTGATCAAGCGCAGGATCTCGGCAATAGTCGCGTGGTCACCTAAGCGAACCCGAACCCATAGCACCTTCAAGCCATACATTGCTGCTGCCAGGCGCTAGCTAGAGGCTCAGTCTGTGAACAGAAAGTGCGTCCGTGGTAGCCTTCAGCGTGAGCGTCAACAACGCCTTCAACGATGCGAGCGTCTTGGTCACCGGCGGTACTGGTTCGTTTGGCAAGAAGTTCGTCCGCACCCTGCTTGAGCGTACCGGTGTTCGCCGTGTAATCATCTTCAGTCGCGACGAGCTCAAGCAGTACGAGATGCGAGCTCAGTTCGAGGACGACACGCGCCTGCGATTCTTCATCGGTGATGTACGCGATCGTGACCGTCTTCAGCGAGCTCTTCATGACGTTCAGTTCGTCGTGCACGCAGCGGCTCTCAAGCAGGTGCCTGCGGCGGAGTACAACCCGTTCGAAGCGGTGAAGACCAACATCCACGGGGCCCAGAACGTGATCGATGCGTGCATCGACCAGGACGTGGAGCGCGTGGTCGCGCTCAGTACGGACAAGGCGTCGAGCCCCATCAACCTCTATGGCGCGACCAAGCTCGTGTCGGACAAACTGTTCATCCAGGGAAACGCCTACGCAGGCGGCAAGCGCACCCGCTTCGCCGTCGTGCGATACGGAAACGTCGTGGGGAGCCGCGGCAGCGTCATCCCGTTCTTCAAGAAGCTTGCGAGCACCGGCACCATCCCGATCACGGATGAGCGCATGACGCGCTTCTGGATCACCTTGCAGCAGGGCGTGGATTTCGTGCTGGCGAGCCTCGAGCGGATGCATGGCGGGGAGTTGTTCGTGCCGAAGATCCCCAGCATGCGGATCGTGGATCTGGCCCGCGTGATCGCGCCGGATGCCGAGCTGAAGGTGGTGGGCATCCGGCCGGGCGAGAAGATCCACGAAGAGATGATCAGCCTCAACGATGCCCGCCGGACGCTCGATCTGGGCGATCACTTCGTGATCCAGCCCGAGATGACGTGGTGGAAGAACGGTCACCTTGCCGGGAAGGCTGTCCCGGACGGCTTCGCGTACACCAGCGATCGCAACGACAGGTGGGTGGATGAGGCGCAGCTGCGCAGCATGATCGCGGAGCCCTGACGAATGCCAAGTCGCGCCAAGGAGCCTCCGTTCCTGCCGTACGGCCGCCAGTGGGTGGATGACGATGACATCGAAGCCGTCGTGGAGGTCTTGCGCAGCGACTTGATCACCACGGGCCCCGCGATCGAAGCGTTCGAGGCGGCGGTGGGCGCAGCGTCGGGGGCAGAGCACGTGGTAGCCGTGAACTCCGGCACGAGCGCTCTGCACGCCATGTACTTCGCGGCCGGCCTCGGGGCGGGCGATGAGATCGTGACGACCCCGTTGACGTTCGCGGCCACCGCGAACGCCGCGCTCTACCTTGGCGCCAGCGTGCGCTTCGCGGATGTCGAGCCCGACACGGGGAACCTCGATCCCGCCGCAGCCGCCGACGCCTTGAGCAGCAAGACCAAGTACATCGTTCCCGTGGATTTCGCCGGCCATCCCGCCGAGTACGACGCGCTCAACGCCCTCGCACGCTCCACGGGAGTTGGCGTGGTCGCGGACGCCGCACACTCCCTCGGCGCCACCTACCGGGGCCAGCCGGTGGCCGCGCTGGTGGACGCGATGGAGCTGAGCTTCCACCCCGTCAAGCCCATCACCACCGCCGAGGGCGGTGCAGTCGCCACCAACGACCCCAACCTGGCAGAACGCGCCCGAGTGTTCCGAACGCACGGCATCACCCGTGACCCCAAGGTCCTCACCGAGCCCGACGTTGGCCCCTGGTACTACGAGATGCAGCACCTGGGCTACAACTACCGCCTCACCGATCTCCAAGCCGCACTAGGACTCAGCCAACTCCGCAAGCTTGACAGCTTCATCGCGCGGCGCCGGGCGATCGCTGCAAGCTACGACACCGCGCTAGCAGGGCTCGACGGCATCGAGCGACCGAGTCACCGAAACCACGTCGATTCCGCCTGGCACCTGTACGTCATCCGCGTTGCTGACAAGCGGCATCGCCGCCCACTTTTCGAGCGCCTGCGGGAGCTCGGGCTCGGCGTGCAAGTGCACTACCTGCCCGTCTACTGGCATCCCTACTACCGCGAACTCGGCTACCAGAAGGGCCAATGCCCCGTCGCCGAGGACTTCTACGAACGCGCCATCTCGCTGCCCATCTACCCCAAGATGAGCGACGATGACGTCGGCTCCGTCATCGAGCGCGTGCAGCAGGCGGTGGCCGAGGTGATCACGGCATGAGCGAGCGCGTCGCCGTCATCGTGCAGGCGCGCATGGGCTCCACCCGCCTGCCCGGCAAGGTCCTCGCCGACTTGAATGGGGCCCCCATGCTCCAACGCATCCTCGAACGGCTGCTGAGGTGCGAGCACGTGGACACCTGGGTGGTCGCCACCACCACCGATCCCATCGATGACCCGATCGTCGCCGTCGCGAGCGCCCTTCCCGAGACAGAACTCGTGCGCGGCAGCGAAGAAGATGTACTCGACCGCTATCACCTGGCAGCCACGACGGTCGGCGCCGATATCGTGGTCCGCATCACCGCCGACTGCCCCCTCATCGAGCCCACCGTCGTGGACCGCTGCATCACCATGCTCCGTGCCGACCCCAGCCTCGATTACGTCAGCAACTGCCAGCAGCGAACGTACCCGCGCGGCCTCGACGTCGAAGCGATCCGCGCGAGCGCCCTCACTGCCGCGCACCGCGAAGCCACGAGCCCCAGCGACCGCGAACACGTCACGCCCTTCGTTTGGCGCCGACCCCAGCGCTTCCATCTCGCCGACCTCACCGACACCAGCGACAACAGCGACCTGCGCTGGACCGTCGACACACTGGACGATCTGGAACTCGTCCGGCGCATCTACGACGCGCTCTACCCGACCAACCCGCACTTCGAATATTCAGATGCGCTCCGCTACGTGCGCGAGCACCCCTCCCTCACGCACATCAACGACCACATCGCACAGAAGCAGATCTAGCCATGAACATCCTGATCCGCGCGGACGCAGGCATCCCCATCGGGAGCGGGCACGTCATGCGCTGCCTCGCCCTCGCCCACGCACTCCGTGAACAGGGCGGGAACATCACCTTCGCCTGCCGGCCTCACCCCGGGAATCTCACGGACCGCATCCAACAAGACGGCTACCGAGCTATCACCTTGCCCAACGTCGAAGCGCCGGGCGCCGACCCAACCAGCTGGGCCGGAGCAAGCAGCACTCAAGACGCAGCAGACGTCCTCGCAACGACAAAAGACCTCGAGCGGCCCGACTGGGTGATCGTCGATCACTACGCCCTCGATCACACTTGGGAACACGCCATAAGGGCCACCGGCCTGCGCGTCCTCGCGATCGAAGACGACGCCACGCGCCTCCACGACGCAGACCTCGTCCTGAACCAGAACTACGATGCCGCCGCAAACCCAGGCAGCCACCGAAGCCTACTCGGGCCGACCTACGCGCTGCTCCGCCCAGAGTTCCGCGACATTCGGCAACACACCCGCCCACGCGACGGCACCGTCAACCGCATCCTCATCTCCTTCGGCGGCATCGACGAACAGGGCCTCACGCTCAGGACACTCCAAGCGCTCGAGACTACAGCGTTGCGAGCCCTCCACCTCGACATCGTCATCGGACAAGCGCACCCTCACCTCCACGAAGTCCAAGACTTCCGCAGCAAGACACACACCGTCGCGCTCCACATTCAAACCACCACCATGCATACACTCATGCAGCACGCCGACCTCGCCATCGGCGCCAGCGGCACCACCTCCTGGGAACGCTTCTGCCTCGGCACACCCTCACTGGTCATCGCCGCCGCGCCCAACCAAGAACCCACAGCCGAAGCCCTAGCCCGTGACAACCTCATCCACTACCTCGGCACGGCGAACACGACCACGCTCGAACAACTTGCAAGTGCCATCTCACAGCTCCTGGCCCACCCCGAAGAACTACGTCGGCTATCACGAGCTGGAATGAGTATCGTCGACGGCGAAGGCGCCTACCGCGTGGCGACCGCGCTCGAACACGAAAGATCCGGACCACACCCTCACCGCCACCGGAACAGACACAACCGACAAGACCGCAACAAGCACGCGAGCGAAGTCCAAGACGCAATCGGAAGCACCGTAGTGGACTACCGACTCCGGCCCGTGGAACCACGAGACCTCGACTTGATCCTCGAATGGCGGAATCGCCCCGAGATTCGCAGCAACATGTACACCTCCCGCATCATTACGAGAGAAGAGCATTACAACTATTTCGAACGCGTCTGGGACGACCCGACAAAGCAGTACTTCCTCTGTGTTGACAGCGCCGACGCACCGACACGGCGTGGTGAACCTATCGGGGATCGACCACACGAATCACACCGCGTTCTGGGGCTTCTACAAGCCCCCATCAGCCCGAAGAGGACTCGGCACAATTATGGGATTCCTCGCGCTTAACCACGCCTTCCGCGACCTTGGCCTCCAGAAGGTCAGCGGCGAAGTCCTGGCCTTCAATCAACGATCCCTCTCCTACCATCAGCGGCTCGGCTTCCGGATCGAAGGCAACTTCCGCAAAGCCCGAGTCATCGACGACAAACGCATCGACGTGATCAGGCTCGCCCTCTCAATCGAGGACTGGCTAACGTACCAGGCCCCCTACTTCGAACAACTCCTGGAAGGCGATGCGAAACAGTCGACCCCCTACGACATCGGCGCACACCACCAAACAGCCTTCACCATCACAACCGCTCAGATACGGGCCTACGCTCAGTCCTCCGGCGATACCAACCCCATCCACTACGACCCGGACACCGCCAGACACGCGGGCCTCCGAGCAGCCCTCGCACCCAGCACGCTTCTGGCCACAGCGATCTCACGTACACTCGGCACTACGTTCCCCGGTCAGGCACCATCCTCCAATCCCAAACCCTCGAATTCTTAGCGCCAGCCTATCCCGACACAGGCCTTACCCTCCGACTCGAAGTCACCCGTCGCGTCGGACGACGCATCACCATCGCTACAACCATCCACGAGACAACCAACCCCAACATCACCCTCGCGCAAGGCTTCACCGATGTCCTCGTACCCCAGGAGAAGCTCGAAGCATGACCACCGACACCCAAGAACCGACGATCATCGCCGAGATGTCCGGAAACCACAACCAATCCCTTGACCGAGCCCTCGCCATCGTCGACGCCGCCGCCGAGGCCGGCGCCCACGCCGTCAAGCTCCAGACCTACACCGCCGACACCATGACTCTCCCACTCCGCACCGGCGACTTCCTCATCACCGACCCCGCCAGCCCTTGGCGCGGCCGGACCCTCCACGACCTGTACAACGAAGCTCACACCCCCTGGGACTGGCACCAGCCCATCTTCGAGCGTTGCCGCCAACACAGGATCCAGTACCTTAGCACCCCCTTCGACGCCACCGCCGTCGACTTCCTCGAACAACTCGACGTCGCCGCCTACAAGATCGCCTCCTTCGAGATCACCGACCTCCCACTCATCCGCAAGGTCGCCCAAACCGGCAAGCCCCTCATCCTTAGCACCGGCATGGCCACCCTCAGCGAAATCGCCGACGCCGTCCAAACCGCACGCGCCGAAGGCAACCACCACATCACCCTCCTGAAGTGCACCAGCACCTACCCCGCCACTCCCGAAACCACCAACCTCCTCACCATCCCCATCCTCCGCGCCGCCTTCAACACCCACGTAGGACTCTCCGACCACACCCACGGCATCGGCGCCGCCATCGCCAGCATCGCTCTCGGCGCAACCCTCTCGAGAAACACTTCACCCTCTCCCGAGCGATGGCGGAGTCGACGCCGCCTTCTGCCTCGAACCCCCCGAACTCAAGACCCTCGTCGACGAAACCCAGCGCGCCTGCGAGCCCTCGGCACTACCCACTTCGGCCCCACCACAAGCCGAACAAGGCTCCCTCCACTTCCGACGCTCCCTATACGTCACCAAGAACACAAAAGCAGGGCAACCACTTTCCACGGACAACGTTCGCGCTATCGGCCCGGGGTCGGACTATCTCCAAAACACTTGACCACGGTACTTGGCATGAAGATCGATCGGGACGCGGAAGGGACTCCGTTGACGTGGGGGCTGCTTAGATGGACGGCCCAGCTCGAGGAGCCCGACTAGGGTGTCCCGAATGACGCTGCGAAATCGATTGGGCGCTTCGCCATCTACACTTCGGAGTCCGAAATCGAAGCATCGCGGCCACCATCCCGAGCCCACGGCCAAGTTCCTTGGATATTCCACGCGCACACCCGACTCCCCCTAGGGTAGGCTCAATCGTGCCATCGACAGCGAGCTCTGTACCCAAACGAAGGTCATCTTTGCTCTTGGAGTTCTTGGGGTTCGGGTCTTCGGCGCTCGCTGACCAAGCTTCGCGGACTGCAGTCAGCCTTGTCGCGGCGGCTCATCTAGGACCACTGCTTTGGGGTTCATGGTACCTGTTGAACCTCGTCCTAGGTACGGGTCCCTCACGCACCTGGGCGTGTTGAACGGTCTAAACCGTGAATTCCCCGTTGAAATTGGGCGACAGAACTCCCGTGAGGCCGAAATGCTAAGGAGGTCAAGCTTTGGCTTCCTGCTGACCAGCGCTACTGCGTTCGTTGCGCTGGCCCTGTTGTTTGGAACCAGTCCGAAGGCACATCGTGGACTATCTTGCTACTCTCGTACTATTGTTGTCACAGCAGGTATTTGCCTTTGGATCACGAGCCTCAAGGCCGAGGTGAAATTTCACGAGGTAGCTCGGATACAGGCACTGTCGGCCATCGTCCACCAATCTTCGCTCTCCCACTCATGTTCCGCTTCGGGCTGGTGGGTTACATCCTTGGCCAGGCAGCTGCATTCGCTATGCTATGTACCATTCTTCTGTTCTCCGACACCTCCAGATTCACGCGTCGGTACGATTGGCATCGCTCGCTTAGGCTGGTCAGAATCGGCTTCCCCATCATGTTGGTCGGCGTCCTATATGTTCTGTTCAGCACTGTGGATCGATGGGTCGTCGCGGCCTACCTTGGCACAGAGGCGCTTGGAGAGTACTCCATCGCCATCATGGCGCTGGGTACAGCTGCGCTATTGCCGCAAGTGCTTGCCCGACAGTACTACCCAAGGATGTCCCAAATGTGGGGAGCATCCGTGATTGGGAAGGGATGGGAAGAATGGCATCGCGACAAGGACTCCTCGCGCTGCTTATTACACTCCCTGTGGTTGCGATTGGTTGGATTGCGGGACCGTGGTTTGTCCAAACATTCATGCCTCAATATAGGCCCGGCGTCACCGCCATGGTCGTGGGACTGGCTGCGCCCGTCCTTCTTCCCGGCCTCGGCCAGGGATACGCCAACGTTCTCAACGTCACGGATCATCAGTACATCTATATGGGGCTCATTCTGACGTCACTGGCTTCGAACATTGCCATGAGCCTTCTCTTCGTGGGGCCTTTCGGAATGGCTGGTGTAGCCCTCGGAACGGTCGGCGCCTTCGCGGTGTTTTCCCTTGGGCTCGTGGTCATTGGCCACCGCATCATCGGAAGGAACGTTCGCGCCAGGTCGTTTGGATGAACGGGCGGAGCTCATCACCATCCAGAACAAGCCGAGTTGGCTCCTATGCCTCCTTCGTGGCGTTCACCTCTTGCCATCGCTATTCGTGCGACGCTGCTCGCATGCTTCTCGGCACCATTGTCGCGGATTGGCCGAAGTCACCTGCGTGCGCCCACCAGGGCAAGACGAATAAGTGAGCCATAACGATTTCCGCTCGCCAAGACCGTTCTCATAGCGTGTGAGAACGACCAAGAACTGCGTGACCTGGCAGAAGTCGTTTCGGCTCTGAGACAGACGTACAGTTTTCAGGTCATTTGGTTCAAGTCGTGGGACCTCTTTCTCGATCACAAACGGAGGTCAGCCCACAACTACCCCTTCATAGGGGCAGAAGACGCAGTAGTTCGGCCAATCGCCCTTGTTGCGCGAGGATTCCATCAGCTGTCGATTCAGATGAAGGCTGCATTGGCCCTGTCGAATGCCGTCCGGCTAGCCCAAGTGCTCTTGGCGCGCAAGGTCGACATCTGTCTCACGGGCGTGCCCCTCGTGTTCACTAGGTTGTCTTCGCTACTCTGTCGCAAGACCACGTATGTGGCCTATATCCGCAGCCTGCTTGTCAACGATGGCAGAGGAAGCACTTCGGATGCTGTAATGGCTGCGGTCGCGCCATTCCTTCCCCAGGGGCTGATGGCCATGTTGCGGCCATATGCCTGCGACCAGTGCTACACCGTAGGCACGGTCACCAAGGATGCCCTAGTGGGAATGGGCTTGGCGTCAAGCACCGTGACCGTTGTTGGGCCAATATCGGAGATCGATGTGTGGACGAAGAGGACAACCCTGGACGTGTACAGCCTGCTGACGGTTTTCGTGAGATCGTATTCCTCACTCAGGCGTTTAGTTGGCACAATGACTCGGCTGCTGACCAACAACAATGAGTACTTCTGGATCACTCATCCAGGAAGTCAAGTCCACTTCCGTTGCCCATGACCTAGGGCTAAGAATTCGCGTCCATCCTCGAGATGATAGGTCCATTTACGAGCATCTCCTCGACAGTACGGTGTCACTTGATGACACCGGGGGCATTTCCTCCAGAGCCTAACCCGCGGTTCACTTGTGGTTTCGATCGCGTCGACCCTGGGATTTGAAGCCGCTTACTGCGGAGCAAGGGCCTGCTTCTTCGCGGATGAGGTGCTCTTGCGCCAGTTTGGGCCTTGGTACACAGCGACCGCGTAGATCCGTTTCGCGATGCCGCCGCAGTTGTGTCCGTCGCGCTGTCCGCGCACCAAGACCTCGACGGACGGGCATACTATGAGCGCGTCCTGTCTAGCCTAGGTATCGAGGGCGCAATTCCGCTCAGAATTACGACCAAGCTGATAGTCGCGTCCCTTGACGGAACGGGGGGTTCACTCCCATGTCTTACTTCGTGCCCTATGCGATCGCCTGCGGCCTGTTCATCTTCTTCTCTCTTGCGGTCTGGGTGTCACTTTCATTTCGTTCTTTCAACATTCGCTTCGGTGGCATTCATAGCGCTTTCGCAAGAACCTGGGCACTAGGTTCCTGTCTCTATATCGAGAGCGGCGCATACATCACGGAAGAAGGCCTACATGGCTCATTCACAGGTGCGACCTTCCACCTCTTTCTCTATGACTCGTGGTTCTTCTTCGTGTACCTTGCAGTACTATTCTTGGGAAACCGCCCACGCGGGACAACACACAAAACTCCCCCATTGACTACGTTCGGCACCTCCTGGAAAGTCTTCTGTGTGCAAGTTGTCGCGACTCTTGCGGTTACCGCTCTCCTTGTCAACCTCTTGGCCTCTTCAGCCATTCCTCTACTGAGTCCCGAGGCGACACGCTTCAACTTCTGGACGACTTATGCGCACTTTCCTTCACTGGGCATCGTCCTTGGCCACTTGTCCGTCGGCATCGCAATTGCCCTAGGCGTATCTGCAGCGGCAACAAACGCAGGACGTTATCGCCGCGTAATGACGGTTTGGGGGAGCAGTCGTCTTCGTCCTGTACCTTGGATATCTTGCGCTCGTGGGCCGAGAAATTCAGCGGGCTCTTGTTGGCCTTGATTGGCTATTGGCTTCCACTGTACTTGAACCGGGGTCTCCGAAAGAAGACGCTCGCGCTAGCGCGAAGGGCGCTTGTCATTGTCATTCCAGCAGGGTTAGCCCTTGTCTACATTCATTATGCGCACAGTCAACTAACGACCTACATCGGTAGCCCTATTGGCGCGATCATGTATAGGATTCTTGGGCTTCAAGGTCACGTTTGGTGGGGAACGGGGCTATCACATGCTCGTTACCCGTAGCTCGGCTCCCAATCTTGTTCACTACGAAGTGGGTATGCCCGCCTTGATGCATCTGGTTGGAACTTCTGCCGTGGAAACATACCTGGCACGGGGGGTGCACTTCACAATGGGGTACCCAGCTATATCGCTCTACTCCCTGGGCCCAATCGCGATGCTTGTTGAACTTGCCCTATCTTCAACCTTCCTGGCATTGCTGTCGATATACATCGTCCGCTTGATCGACTCTGGTACTGTGGTTCGGAGCATCATCGCGTTCCAATTCCTCCTCTGGGCGTACTCTGCGTACACGCAGGGAGACCTTTGGCGCTTGTTCACAGTTAAAGCCTTGACGGCCATCACAGTCTTGCTCTTCGTCGAAGCGCTGGTCCAGGGCCGCAATCAGACCGCGTCGCCAGTCTACTGCTCGATTGGGAAGAGGGACGGGGGTGCAATGGGCTAGTTTTCTGTGATCATCCCAACACTCAATGGTGGCCTATTCCTTCCTTCGCTGGTTACGGAACTGCGCAACCAAACCACGCCCCCTGTTGAAATCATCGTCATTGATTCAGGACCTGAGAATGGTACGAAAGCAGTCGCCGAGGGGCTAGGATGTAAGTTCATTGGTCCCGTGCCTAGGTTCGATCAATGGCGGCACCCGCAACGCGGCCGCTCGCGCGGCAAGCGGCGATATCCCTGGTCTTTGTTTCTCAGGACGCCTTGCCAGCTTCAAGCGAAACCCTTGCAAGACTGACGAAACCTCTCACCCACAACAAAGTTGCTAGCTACCTACGCCCGACAGTTGCCGCGAGCCTCCGCGTCCCCACTCGAACGATATGCTCGCACCTTCAATTACCCCTTGGAGAGTCGTGACCAATCCCTTGCCACGCTTCCAGAGTTGGGCTTCGGAACATACTTCTTCTCAAACACCTTGTCCAGCCATCCGCCAGAGCGCCTTCTTCTCTACTTGGAGGGTTCCCAGAACGGGCAATCTTGAACGAGGACACCACCTTCGCATGCCGGGCGGTCCACGCTGGCTTCTCGATACGCTACTGCGCTGACGCAGAGGCTGTGCATTCCCATTCCTTCACCCTTGCTGCTCTTTCGCAGGTACTTCGACATTGGCGTCAGTCACACGCAGTTCCCGGAGCTGGTAGCGAATAAGACTCCAGGACGACTTGGGCGTTGGTTTGTTGCGGGACAGATTGGCTTTCTGGTTGAGAACGGATACATTGGTCTAGTACCAA
>CAWFFU010000011.1:0-703022 GCA_963815215.1 uncultured Trueperaceae bacterium | reverse complement strand
CGTGCCCGCCTTGGCGAGGTCGGTGGAGGCGTAGACGAACCAGTAGGGCGTGCCGCTCTGCTGGCCGAAGGTACCGGCCACGCCGACGTTGAACTTGTCCTCGACGGTCAGGCTGCCGCCCCCGCTGAAGCGCACGTCGTCGGTCTTGAAGTCGACCGCGCCGCTCGCCGTCACCACGAAGCTGACGGGCGAGGCATCGCCGCCGTCGTAGCCGAGGGTCACGCCCTCGAACTTCCAGCCGCGGTCGTGACCGGAGGAGACGTAGTACCAGGACGGAGCGACGTCGGCCTTGACGCGGCCGTCGATCGACAGGTTGCCCTTGAGGCCGATGCCGTACTCGCTTCCCTTGTGCTCGATGCCGATCTCGGCGCCCGCCCCCAGGTAGGGGAACTTCCCGATCTCCAGGGCGGGAACGTCGAGCAGGGTCTGCCAGGTGGCGCCGCCGAGCGACGCGTTGCCGTCGGCCGTGAAGGTCAGGTCGTTGAGCAGTAGCTCGAGCTTGTACAGGTTGATGATGGTGTCGGCGGTGTCCTTGGCGTGGGTATAGGCGGTCTTGGCCTTGTCCGCCAGCCCCGCAGCGCTCGGCAACGAGCCCATGACGTTGTCCGCCGCGGTGGTGTCGAGCTTGGTGGGGTCGGACGCCCACTTCGAGGAGAGCGCCCAGACGGCGTTGGGGAAGGTGGCTCGAGCGTCCCGTCCTGCGTACCGGGCACGAACCCGAACGTCCCCTGGCCGGCCAGCACGCCGCTATGCCCGAAGTCGTGGGCGACCGGTCCGGCGGTGGCGATGCGATACGCGGGGCGCCCGAAGCGGTCGTTGCGGTTCAACGGCGTGATCGTCACCGGAACGTCCTCGTCGAACATCGGAATGTGGACGGTCGCCACCGCGGGCTGCTCGTGGACGATGGCCGAGTCCACGAAGGCGAAGTGGGCCTTCTGGACGATGGTGAACGACCAGCCGCCCCATTTGAAGGGCCCGTGGTTGGCGCTGCCCCAGGGGCTGTCGTAGACGGTCTGGTAGCCGGCGCTGGTCCAGGCGATCTCCGCCTTGGCGGGCGCGGTCATGCTGTAGCTGGTCGTCACGTTGCGCCCGCTGCCGGACCTCAGATGCAACCACGTGTAGAAGTAGACGATCCCCGTCCAGCCCATGCTCGCTGGATCGATGGAGGGCGTGCGCCCGACGCTCGCCCAGCCCGAGTAGGCCTCCTGGGTGGCGAGCAGGCCGGGTGCGATGCCCGACTGGAGGTTGTAGTTGTTGGTGGTCGACAGGTCGATGGCCCCCATGAGCTGCTTGTTCATCAAGCCGCCGAAGGCCCAGCCGGTGGTCCCGATGGGCACACCGTCGGTGTTCACGCCGAAGCCCAGGATGAGGCCATCGGTGGGGCCGAAACCGTGGTTGATCACGTGGCCGTCGAGCTGGAAGCCGGTTCCGGAGGGGAGCGTGCCGTGGCCGGTGAGGCCGGGATCGGCGTAGGTCCCGAAGCTGCCGAGCGTGAAGCCGGTGACGGTGATCTTCAGGCCCTCGAGCCGCAACGGCATCTTGATGTCGAGCGAGGACGGCGCCAGGTTGGCGTGGCCGCTGGTCACGGCGTCGTTGGTGTAGTTGAAGGCCGCGCTGATGTGCTGGAAGGTGAAGGGCACCGGGCCCTGCTCGCGCCCGCCAACGACCCAGCTCGGAAGGGTCGCCTCACCCGAGAAGTCCTTCAACCCGTTCGGGTACGTGAAGGGAGCGGTGAGCTTGGTGACGTGGAGCACGAAACCGTTCTGGAAAGCGAGCACGGTAGGCGGCGTCATGGTGCCGTTGAGGTCGAAGGCGTCGGTGCGGATGGCCTGTCCCCCGTCGACGGTCAGCATCAGCTTGAGCTGGTACACGCGCCGTCCGAAGCCCTGGGCGAACACGTGGTCCACCGTGCTGGTGCCATCCACGCCGACGGTGAGCGGCGCGCTCTTGCCGTCGCCGAAGTCGAGGCTGTAGGAGATGCCGTTGCCGTTCGCCAGGCCGCCGACGGTGAGCGTCACGTCGTTGGTGGGGTGGCCGTTCTGGAAGAACCTGGGGAACGAAGGCGTGATGGTGTTGGCGAACGTTGTTCCGGGCAGCTGCTGCGTTGCGACCTGCTGCGTGGCGCCGCCGTGGACGAGGTACAGGGTCGCCACCGTGTACTTGAAGGTGTAGGCGTGGTGAAGCGTCAGCGCGCCGGACGCCGGCGCGGTGAAGGTGGTGGAAGTGTGGTCCCCGAAGGCGAGCTTGTAGCTGCCGCCCGGCACCAGCTCGGACAGATCGATCGCGGCCGGCTGGCCGAACACGGTCGTCTTCTCGGGGAAGGCGATGGCGCCGCTGGCGGCGTACACGGTGAGGTGGACGCTGGCGCGGGACGTGCTTCCCGGCGTGCCGGGGTAGTAGGCCATCAGGCTGACGGTGAGGGGGCCCGGCGTGCGGGGCGCGAACTCCGACACGTTCGCGGCGCCGTTCTTCGGGGTCACCACGACGGCGTTAGCGGTGTCGGTCCCGAACACCAGCCGGTACTGCACGCCGGCGATCAGCCCGGCGGCGTGGAAGTAGAGTTCGTCGCCAGTGATGATGGGGCTCGTGTCGGGGTTGCCGGAGGCGTCGGTGCGCGTGAGCGTCTCGTTCCCCTGCGGCCAGGCGGCGGTGTAGGTGGTGCTGGCCCGGGGCTGCGGGCTGGCGCCGCCGTCGGCGGACAGCTGCAGCTTGAAGGTCCCCGCCGTGAACACGTCGGCGGTCACGGTAGCGGTGCCGGAGGTCGCGACGAAGGACGTGCTGTTGTAGTCCCCGGTGAAGAGGAGCGTGTAGTCCACGCCCGGGACCAGGCCGCTGAGGTCGACCGTCATCTTCATGCCGCCGTGGGCCGTGTCGACTCCCGTCTGCTTGGCGCTGAGGGACTCGGTGGGTGGCGGAAGGGTCACGTTCAACGGCGCCACGGCGATGATCGTCGGGGTGCCCTGCTGGGCGAGCAGCAGCTTGACGGTGGCGGCGAGCTGGACCCCCTGGTAGACGTGCGTCTCGGAGAGCGTCCCCTGGCTGTCCGCGGTCGCGCTGGTGGCCTTGCCGTCACCCCACTCGAGCCGGTAGGCGTAGCCCGCCACAAGACCGCTGGTCTTGGCGGTGACGGTCTCGCCCACGGTGGGCTGTGCGGGGGTGAGGTTCAGCGTGCCGCCGCTCTGGACGGTCACCAGCTGTTGCGCCGAGGGCGCGGACGAGCCGTTGACGGTGAGCGCCACGACGAAGTTGCCGGGGCGCTGGTAGGCGTGCTGGTAGTTGCCGCTGCCCGTCACCGCGGCGGTGGTGCCGTCGCCCCAATCGATGCTGCCGCTCCCGGACAGCCCCTGCAGGTCGGCGGTGACGGGCGAGCCGACCTGTGCCGGGTTGGGGGAGAGCTGCATGGAGAGCGGCGTGTTGCTGACGATTACCGACGCCGTGGCGTTGGGGATGGGCGTACCGCCGACCTGCAGCCGGATGAGGTAGCCGCCGACGCTCGTGTAGCGGTGCGTGTAGTTGCCGTTGGAGGCACCGGCCGTGGTGTTGCCGTCGCCCCAGTCGATGGTGAGTGTCCCGTGAACTCCGCTCAGGGCCGCCGTCACGGTGCCCCCGGGCGCCACCAGCGACGGGTTGGCGCTCACCGTCGGCGCTGCGTAGACGGTCACCGTTTGGCTCGCCAGCAACGTATTGAAGCCGCCGCCCTCCACGACCTTGACGGTGTAGGTGCCAGCGCTGGCGTAGGCGTGGGTGTCCGTCTGCGTATACACGTACTGGTTGAGCGGGACGGTGTTGCCGTCGCCCCAGTCCAGCGTAGGCGCGACGTCGTAGTAGCCGTTCCAATCCGTGGTGGCCTTGACGTTGAGGCCGGCGTAGGTGGCGCCCGGGGTCAGGCTGAGTGTCGTGGTCTGGGCGTGGGCGAGCGACGGCAGCAGGAGCAGCGCAGCGAGCCAGGCGAGGCGAGCGAAGGTGGGGACGGGTCGGTGGGTGAGGAGCCGCATCAGTCGCTACCTCCGAAGTCGTATCGCAGCCCGAGGCCGATCGTGGCCACCGAGCCGGTGTTGCTTGCGATGGCTGTGCGATAGCCGAGCTGCGTCTGCAGCGAAAGCGCCGCGAGCATGCGTAGCCGGGCCTTGAGGTCGGTCTTGACAGCCAGTGTCGGATTCGCCTGCAGGCCGGCGCTGCCGTCGAAGGTGAAGGCACCGGTCGTGAAGCCTCCCGACAGATCGAGGCTGGCGTTGAGGTTGGTGCCGTCGTACTGCAACGATCCCTGGGCGCTGCCGTGCGCGGCGGGCGTGCCCACCTGGGCGGACAGGCTGCCGTTGGCCGAGGGCGTGACCTTGCCGTCGGTGTAGAGCTGGAAGCCTCCGCGGGCCGTGGCGCCGAAGGTCCACGGTCCGGGAGAGGCGATGATCTTGAGGCCGGCCGTGGCGCCGTTGTAGGTCCCGTCCGTCCCGCTGCCGCCCTGGTAGCCGCCGGTGACGTCGAGCCCGTGGGCGACGGGCACGTCGGCGTCGGCGCTGTAGGCGTAGCTGTCCGCGCTGCCGTCGTTGGAGCGGGTGACGGTGCCGCGGAGCGTCACGGGCGCCAGGCGCTCGGTCGACAGGCGGAGCGTCTCCTGGTTGGTGGGTGCCGCCGCGGTCGCCGTGGTCAGGCTCAAGCTCAGCGAGGCGTCGTCCTGCTTGTCCGGCCGCACGTCGAGACTCAGGCGGTGGCGATGGCTCGACGTCTGTGCCGCACCCGTGGTCTGCGTCCACTGCACCTGGTCGTCGAGCCGGGGCGTGAGGCGCAGGGCGTTGGGGCCCCAGGGTGCGAAGGTCGCCCCGACCCCGGCGCTGAGAGTCTGTGTGGTCTGGCCGTTGGCGAGGTTGGACGCCACGGCCGAGCCGGTGGTCTGGAGCGTGGTGCGCCAGTGGAGCTGCGTAATGCCCGGCGCGACCGCCTTGTAGCTGTCGCTCAGCCCGAGCTGCACGCTGCTCATGTGGTAGCCGGCGCTTCCCGCCTCGCTGGCGGCGACGCCGGTGACGAGGATCTTCGGCAGTCCCGGATCGGTCACCGACAGGGCGCCGAGGAGCGTCGTGCGGGCGCCCACGGTGCCGTCGGCGGGAACGTCGTCGAGGGCCAGCGACAGGGCGGCCTTGCGGTTGCTGAGCTGCAAGCGCACGCTCTGGTGCTGGAGGTTCACGTTGCCGGCCGTGAGGGTCACGTGGCGGTCGGGCACGTCCAGCGACAGCGAGGCGCTGACGCTCAGCCCTCGCAGGGCCCCCTGGCCGGAGCCGTAGCTCACCGCCCCGCCTTGCGTCGACGAGGCGAAGTAGTCGGTGGAGACGTACCCCTTGAGGTTGCGGATGCGAGGCCCGGTGGCCTGGCCGGGCGGCGGCGGGGGCGCCTGCACGTGCGCGGTCGCTGTGTAGAGCAGCGCCGCGTGCGTGCCGTCGACCAGGCGGACCGTGTAGCTGCCCGCCTGGGTGTAGCGGTGCGTGGCACGCTGCGGCGAGGCCACGCTCAGGCTCTGACCGTCGCCCCAGTTGACGAACACCTTGCCCGCGTCGGACGGCAACGCCGTCACGGTGAGGATCACGGCGAGCGGGTCATGGGGATCGGTCGTCAGCGACGCGACCGTCTGAGCCGCGGCGGTGCCGCAAAAGGCCAGCACCAGCGCGATCGCGTAGCTATGCGCGCGCCACATGGCGCGCCGTCGACTTTCGGCATGGCAGGAACAAACGACGACGTTTGACGCGGCTCTTCCACCGCGCCGATCCAAGAAGATGCACCCTGATCCGCCTTTCCCGGCGCACTCGCGACGAGGCGCACGCTACCGCATTGCCGGCATGGTTTCGGACGGTAACATATCGAAGCTCGGCACGGCGCACGCAGGCCACTGGTGACAGACGCATTTCCCGCGCGACAAACGTGGAGGGCGCCACCCCAGACGGGGCGGCGCCCTCCCACCGTGGACGGTCGGTCCCTGGATCAGGCCGGGACGGGCTCCTTGCTAGGGGCGTCCTCGGGCTTCTCGTCGGCGGCCTTCTGGCCGCGGCGGCCGTACTTGAGCGCGGCATGCGCCGCCGCCAGGCGTGCGATGGGCACGCGGAACGGTGAGCAGCTCACGTAGTCGAGCCCCAGCTCGTGGCACAGGTGGATCGACGCGGGGTCGCCGCCGTGCTCGCCGCAGATCCCGACCTCCAGGTCGGGGCGGGTGGCGCGACCCAGCTTGGTGCCGATCTCGATCAAGCGTCCCACGCCCTGTGGGTCGATGGTCGCGAACGGGTTGTCCTCGAGGATGCCGTGCTCGAGGTAGTACATCAGGAAGCCCTTCTCGGCGTCGTCACGCGACACGCCGAAGGTCGTCTGGGTGAGGTCGTTGGTGCCGTAACTGAAGAACTCTGCGGACTCCGCCAGCTCGCCGGCGATCAGCGCGGCGCGCGGAACCTCGATCATGGTGCCGAAATGGTAGGGCACCTGGAGGTTGTACTCCTCCATCACGGCCTTGGCTTCCTCCTCCAGGGCGTGGCGCTGGAGCTGCAGCTCGTTCACGTGACTCACCAGCGGGATCATGATCTCGGGGCGGACGTCCACGCCCTCGCGCTTGACGTTGCAGGCGGCCTCGAAGATGGCCCGTACCTGCATCCGCGTCAGCTCGGGGATGAGGATACCCAGCCGGACCCCGCGCGTGCCGAGCATCGGGTTGGCCTCGCGCAGCTCGGAGACGCGCTCCAGGTGGTCCGACTTCTCGCGGATGACCGCCAACGCGGCGTCCACCTCGCTCAGGGTGTGGAAGTGCTGGAGCTGCACCTTGAGGTCGGCCAGGTCGCGGATCAACTCGTCGTGCGACGGCAGGAACTCGTGCAGCGGCGGGTCGATCAGGCGGATGATGACCGGCAGCCCGCTCATGGCGCGGAACAGCCCCTCGAAGTCCTTGCGCTGCATCGGCAGGAGCGCGTCCAGCGCTTCGGCGCGTTGTGTGGTGTTGCGCGCCATGATCATCTTCTGGACGGTGGGCAGCCGCTCGGGCTCGAAGAACATGTGCTCGGTGCGGACCAGGCCCAGCCCCTCGGCGCCGTAACTGCGGGCCCGTTCGGCGTCGGACGGATAGTCGGCGTTGGCGCGTACGCCCAGGACGCGGATGTCGTCGGCCCAATCGAGGATCTTGCCGAGGTAGGGATTGCTGATGTCGGGGATGATGGTGGCGACCTTGCCGACGTAGACCTCGCCGACGGTGCCGTCGATGGAGATGAACTCGCCCTCCTTGACGGTGATGTCGTGCATCGTCATCTCGCGCGACTCGAGGTTGATCTCGAGCTCGGCGATGCCCACCACGGCCGGCTTGCCGAACTGGCGTGCGACCAGGGCGGCGTGACTGGTGCGCCCGCCGCGGCTGGTGACGATGCCCTTGGCCGCCAGCATGCCGTGCACGTCGTCGGGCTTGGTCTCGGGCCGGACCATGATGACGTCGCGGCCGTCCTCGTGCGCCCAGCGTTCGGCGGTGTCGGCATCGAACGCCACCTGCCCGACGGCGGCGCCGGGGCTGACGTTGAGGCCGGCGGCGATCCTCTTGGCCGCCTTGCGGGCCTCGGGTTCGAGCTGCGGGTGCAGGAAGAAATCGACCTGGTCGGGCTTGACCCGCTGGACCGCTTCCTCCTTGGTGATCAGGCCCTCCTCGACCATGTCGACGGCGATCCGGACCTCGGCCTGCGCCGTGCGCTTGCCGTCGCGCGTCTGCAGCAGCCAGAGCTTGCCGTTCTCGATGGTGAACTCCATGTCCTGCATGTTCCGGTAGTGCTTCTCCAGGCGCTGCGCGATGCCCCGGAACTCCTCGTAGACCTCGGGCATGGCGGCGCGCAGGTCCTGCATCGGCTGGGTGGCGCGGGTCCCGGCCACCACGTCCTCGCCCTGGGCATTGATGAGGTAGTCGCCCTCGATCTCCGGCTCGCCGGTGGTGGCGTTGCGCGTCATGGCCACACCGGTGGCGCAGTCCTCGCCCATGTTGCCGAACACCATCGTCACGATGTTCACGGCGGTGCCGAGGTCGTGGCGGATACCGCTGGCGTTGCGGTAGTCGAAGGCGCGCTTGCCGTTCCAGGACTTGAAGACCGCCTCGGTGGCGAGCCGCAGCTGGTCGACCGGATCCTCGGGGAAGTCCTGCCCGGTGTAGGTCTTGACGATCTCCTTGAACTTGCGGGTGACCTCGCGCCAGTCGTCGGCCGAGAGCTCCGCGTCGATCTTCACGCCGGCGCGCTTGCGACGCACGGTGATGACGGCCTCGAACACCTCGTCGGGCACGCCCAGGACCACGCTGCCGAACATCTGTACCAGACGCCGGTAGGAGTCGAACACGAAGCGATCGTCGGAGGTGAGCTTGATCAGCCCCTCGGCGACCTCGTCGTTGAGCCCGAGGTTGAGGATGGTGTCCATCATCCCGGGCATGGAGAACTTGGCGCCCGACCGGCACGACACCAGTAGCGGGCTGGCGGGATCGCCGAAGCTCTTGCCGGTATCCTTCTCGACCTGGCGGAGGGCGCTCATCTCCTGCTCCCACATGCCTTCGGGGAAGCTCTCGCCTTCTTCCAGGTAGGCGTTGCACGCCTGGGTGGTGACCGTGAAGCCCGGAGGCACCGGCACGCCCAGCCGCGTCATGTCGCCGAGGTTGGCGCCCTTGCCGCCGAGGAGCGCTCGGACCTCGTCCCAGCTCCCCGTCAGCGCTTCGGCTTCGGCCACCTCATCGAACTGGTAGACCCACTTCTTTGCCACTTGGACCGACCTCCCTCTCGCAAGCGTCCCGCCGACCGTCCTTGCGGCCGCCCGCGCGACACGCGCGGCGACGGGGCCCGCCCCGGGAGTGCTTCTGTTGGGATTGGGGGGACGTCCTCGTCACGTTTGCGAATCGACTCGACCATGGGTGCTCACGTCATCCGTACACCATGAGGCTACCGCCGGGGGGGAGGGGGCGGCCAAGTGTCGAACGTCCCGTGCCGGTGGCGTGTCCGGGCCCCGGCCGGGCGCCCCGATGGCGCCGGGGAGGGCAACGGGGCGGTGCAGGGGCCGACGGTACACTGATGGCGTGACGCGAGGCGACCTGCCCGAGCTTCCCACCCACAGCGGGTGCTACCTGTTCCACGCCGCGGACGGCACCGTGATCTACGTCGGCAAGGCGATCAACCTGCGCAACCGCGTGCGCAGCTACTTCGGCGGACATACCGGGGTGAAGGCGAAGCTCATCACGCGGGAGGCCGTTCGGGTCGAGTTCATCGTCACCAGCAGCGAGGTCGAGGCGCTCGTGCTGGAGGCGAACCTCATCAAGCGCCACAAGCCGCACTACAACGTGCTGCTCAAGGACGACAAGAGCTACCCGTTCCTGAAGATCACGGCCGAGCCCTTCCCGACACTGGTCTTCACGCGCCGCGTGGTCAAGGACGGCGGCAGCTACTACGGTCCGTACCCCAACGCCGGAGCGGTACGCCGCGTGCTCGAGCTCATCTACGCCATCTTCCCGCTCCGGCGCAACAGCGGCGTGCCGATGCAGACCCGCAAGAAGCCCTGCCTGCGCTACCACATGGGCCGGTGCCGTGCCCCCTGCATCGGCGCCGCCGATCCCGAGGCGTACGGGCGGGTGGTGCGGCTGGTGCGTGGGTTCCTGGAGGGCCGGGTGGTCGAGACCGCCCACGCCCTGGAGGCCGACATGCGGGCCGCCGCGGAGCGTCGCGACTTCGAGCTGGCCGGGACCTACCGCGATCGCCTCGACGCTCTTCGGCGCCTCACCGGTTACGACAGCAGCGTGGTGAGCGCGCGCGGCGACGAGCTCGACTTCCTGGGCCTGGCGCGGGCGGGGAACTACGCCATGGTGCAGCTCTTCCAGATGCGGCGGGGCCGGGTGGTGGGGCGCGACAAGCGCTTCCTCACCAACGCCGCTCAGGCCGGCGACGGCGAGATCCTGGAACGCGTCCTCGCCGACTACTACGGTCAGGCCACGCACGTTCCGCCGCTGGTGCTGGTGCCCGAGACCGACCTGGACGCGGGGGTGTGGCAGGCTTTCCTGGAGGAGCGGGCCGGTCGCCGGGTCGAGCTCCGCACGCCCCAGCGCGGCGACAAGGTGGAGCTGGTACGCATGGCCGAACGCAACGCCCGCACCGGGGTGGACGGCGAGATCACGCTGCTGGAACGACGCGGCGAGGCCCCGGGCGTGCGCGAGCTACAGCAGTTGCTGGGGCTGGAGTCGCCCCCCTGGCGCATCGAGGGCTTCGACATCTCGAACCTGATGGGGAGCCACACCGTGGCCAGCATCGTGACCTTCGAGGGGGGCCGCTCCAAGAAGAGCGACTACCGCCGTCTGCGCGTTCACGGGCTCGACAAGCCCGACGACTTCTACAGCATGCACCAGGCGGTGTTCCGCCGCTTCACCGGCAGCCTCGCCGACAAGCTGCCGCCCCCCGATCTGCTTCTCATCGACGGCGGCAAGGGGCAGATGTCGTCGGCTCGGCGCGCGCTGGACGAGGCCGGCGTGGAGGTGCCGCTGGTCGGCCTGGCGAAGAAGCAGGAGACGCTGCTGACCGAGGACGGCCGCGACATCCTGGTGCCTCGCACGCATCCGGCGCTGCGGCTCCTGATCAACGTGCGCGACGAGGCGCACCGTACCGCCGTGGGTTACAACCGCCAGCGCCGCGGCAAGGCCATGACGCACAGCCTCCTCGACGACGTTCCCGGCATCGGCCCGAAGCGGCGCGATGCGCTGCTGGCGCACTTCTCGAGCATCGATCAGCTCCGGGAGGCGGACGTGCGGGAGATCGCGTCGATCCCCGGCGTCGGTCCTGCGGCCGCCGAGGCCGTCAAGACGTTCTTCCTGGAGGAGGGACCGCCGGCGAGCGGTTGACTCCCGCCGCGGGGCGGGCTCAGGCCAGGCGCCGTTGCGCCCGCGCCGTCGCCCCCGCCGTTGCGCGTCCACCGTGCGCTTCCAGGTAGGCTCCGCGGTAGAGCTCCATATGGACGTCGATGCGTCCCCCGGCGACCTTGCTGCGACTCACCTCGCGGAAGCCCACCTTCTTGAAGGCGGCCTGGGCGCGAACGTTGTCGCCGAAGGTGTTGAGGCGCACGTGCTCGAGCCCCAGCTCGTTGAAGGCGTGGCCGAGCAGCGCGTGGATCGCCTCGGGCCCGTAGCCCTGCCCCCAGTGGCTGCGTTCCCCGATGATGATGCCCAGCGTCGCGCTCGAGCCGCGCAGGTCGTAGAGCTCGATGGTGCCGATGTAGGCGTCGGTCTCGTCGAAGATGCCGAAGGTGGCCCGGTCGGGTCGGCGCGCGTCGGCCTTGAGCACGCGCTTGAGGAGCCACAGGGGCATGCGGTTGGGCGGGGTGCCGTTGAGGTGCGCGATCTCCGGATCGCGGAAGTGACTCTGGATACTGCGCCAGGCGTCGTTGTCCAGATCCGATAGTGGCCGCAGCGTCACCCTCCCGTGGCGGGGCGTCATGCGGCCAGTCTACTCCGCGTGCTGCGGCCCTCCCCGTTGCATCCGCCGCTTCCAGGAGGCCCGGGGCGGCGCCCGATGCTGCTACGCTTGTCGCAACAGCGGCAAGGAGGCGGTGCATGGAGACGCGCACAGCGCAGGCGACGCCCGGCGCCTTCCAGGAGAAGTTCCGGGCCCTGGCGGCGGCGATCGGTGGGGTCATCCTCGGCCAGGAGAGCGTGGTCGAGGATCTACTGGTGGCCGCGCTGGCGCAGGGGCACGTGCTGGTCGAGGGGGCGCCCGGCCTGGGCAAGACCCGTCTGGTGAAGACCTTCGCGGACGCCACCGGCCTGAGCTTCGGGCGCATCCAGTTCACACCCGACCTGATGCCGGCGGACGTCACCGGCACCACCGTGTTCATCGAGGGCGGTGGGCAGGGACGCTTCGAGTTCCAGCGCGGGCCCGTGTTCACCCACGTGCTGCTCGCCGACGAGATCAATCGCGCCACGCCCAAGACCCAGTCGGCGCTGCTCGAGGCGATGCAAGAGCGGGCGGTGACCGCTTCCGGCACGCGCTACGAGCTGGAGCAGCCGTTCCTGGTGCTGGCGACGCAGAACCCGATCGAGATGGAGGGCACCTACCCCCTCCCCGAGGCGCAACTCGACCGCTTCCTGTTCAAGATCCTGATCGAGCGGCCCGACGCCGAGACCCTGACGCGCATCCTGATCACCACCACGGGCGTCGAGAGCGCGCCGCTCGAGCCGATCTTCACCCGCCAGGAGTTGCTCGAGCTCCAGGCCACGCTGCGCGCGGTGCCGGTGGCGAACGCTGCGCTGGAGTACGTGGTGGCGCTGGTGGAGGGGACCCACGAGCACCCGCTGGTGCGCCTGGGCGCCAGCCCCCGCGGCGCCCAGGCCATGACGCTGGCGGCCAAGGGCTACGCTCTGGCGGCGGGACGCCCCAACGTCGAGCTCGAGGACGTCCGCCGCTCGGCGCTACCGTCGCTGCGTCATCGCCTGCTACTGAGCTTCGAGGCCGAGGTGGAGGGGGCCGACCCGGACGGCATCCTGCGCGAGGTCATCAAGCGCGTCGACCGCGCCGGCCGCTGAGCGGCAACGAGGGGCGGGGCCAGACGTGATCACCCCACGCAGTCGCGCTCTGCTGGACCGCTACGCGCTGGCCTCCCGCGCCCTGAGCCGGGAGTCGGGCGAGCGGATGGCGTCGGAGCCGGGGCAGAGCGTGGAGTTCCACGACTTCCGGTCCTACCAGTTCGGGGACGAGCTGCGCTACGTCGACTGGCGGGTGTACGCCCGCACCGGCCGCCTGATGACACGCCTGTTCCAGGCCGAGCGCAGCATCCGCATGCACCTGGTGCTCGACACCAGCGCCAGCATGCTGCTCGGTGGCAAGGCGCGCTACGCGCGGCTGCTGGCCCAGCTGCTGGTCTACGTCGCGCAGCGCGACGCGCCCACACAGGTCCACCTGCTCGACGGCCGCGGTAACCGCACCGCCCAGGGTCTCACTGCGGTGGGTGCGAGCTGGCGCTTCCTGGAGGAGGCCGAGACCGTGCGCGGCGAGGGGGCCGCGCCCATCAGCGCGCTCAAGCGCTTCGCTTTGGCGCTTCCGCCGGTGCGCGGCGCGGCGCTGGCGCTGGTGGTCTCGGACTTCCTGGAGGACGCGCCACTGCAGGGCGCGCTGGCCGCGCTGCGCGCGCGCGGTCTCGATGCCAGCCTGTTGCAGGTGATGAGCGATGGCGACCTCGAACCCTCGGAGGGGCAGCTCGAGCTGATCGACGCCGAGAGTGGCGGCCGCCTGCAGGTCGGCCCGCCGGAGGTGCGTGCCTACCGCGAGGAGGTGCAGGCGTTCGTGGGCCGCACCCGCGCCGCGGCGTTGCGCGCCGGCTTCCGCCACCTGCTGCTGCGGGTGCCGGCCTCGGCCCCCGAGCGTGAGCTCGAGCGCCACGCCTTCGCCGCGCTGGTCCGCGAGGGCGTGCTGGTCCGGCGCTGAGCCGGCCGCCGGCGCGCGCGGGCCCGCCCGGTGAGTAGGAAGCCTCGCAGGTGTCGGGCGAGCCGTCGGCTATCCTGGTGGCGAGTGGACGTCATCGGGACGCGCTTCGGGATGGGTCTCCAGGTCCTCCGGGAGATCGGCAAGGGTGCGCTGGCGCGGGTCTACCTCGTCAGCGACGGTCACGTGGTGAAGGCCCTCAAGCTCTTCCCGCCCACCCACCGCGAGCGTGCCGAGCGCGAGCTGTCGATCGGGCGCGGCCTCGACCACCCGCACCTGAACCCGGTGGAGGACGGTGTCGAGCTGGCCGGCTTCCCCGGCGTGCTCATGCCCTTCGCGCCGGGCGAGCGGCTGGGCCACTGGCTGGTGCGCCCGACCGGGCGCGGAGCCTTCCTCGGCACCATGCGGGGCGTGCTCGAGGGCCTGAGGTACCTCCACGACAACGGCATCGTTCACCGCGACGTCAAGCCCGAGAACATCCTGGTGGAGAAGAGCGGTCATGCGCGGCTGGTCGACTTCGACCTGTCGGTGCGCGTGGACGAGATCCAGCCCCGCCCCGCCCTGGCCGGCACCGTCGCCTACCTCAGTCCGGAACAGGCGCGCGGAGGCCCGGTGACGCCGGGGAGCGACCTCTACTCCGTCGGCGTCATCCTGTACCGTGGACTGAGCGGCCAGGTGCCGTTCACCGGCAACGTGGCCGAGGTGCTCGGCGCCCACCGCGACGCCGCGCCGACCCCACTGTCGGATCTAGACGCCGCGCTGGCGCCGTTCGAGCCGTTGCTCGAGCGCCTGCTGGCGAAGGACCCGCAGGCCCGCTTCGGAAGCGCCGACGAGGTCCTCGAGGCGATCGGGAGCCTTCCCGACGACACCGTTTCCCCCCCTCGCTCCGGAGGTTAGATCGTGGCATTCGACCGCAGCGCCGGCATCCTCTTGCACCCCACGTCCCTGCCCGGCGAAACCGGTATCGGTGAGCTGGGCCCCGCGGCCCTCCAGTGGATCGACTTCCTGGAGGCCGCCGGTCAGCGCCTGTGGCAGGTGATGCCGCTGGGCCCCACCGGCTACGGCGACAGCCCCTACCAGTGCTTCAGCGCCTTCGCCGGCAACCCCTACCTGCTCAGCCTGCAGCGGTTGGCCGAAGACGGGTGGCTCGACCCGGAGCAGGCGCGTTCGCTGGCCGGCCCGGAACAGCGGCGGATCGACTACGGCGCGATCATCCCGGCCAAGCTGGCGCTGTTGACACGGGCGGCGGAGCGCTTCGAGGCGGGTGCGTCCGCGCCCGAGCGCGAGGCGTTCGAGGCGTTCCGCGAGCGCGAGCAGGCCTGGCTCGACGACTACGCGTTGTTCATGGCACTGAAGGACGCGCACGGCGGCGCCCTCTGGAACACCTGGGAGGAGCCCGTCCGGCTGCGCCGCCCAGAAGCCCTGCAGGAGGCCCGCCGCGAGCTGGCGTCGGCCGTTCGCCGGCACGAGTTGTGGCAGCACTGGTTCTACCGGCAGTGGACGGCGGTGCGCGCCTACGCCGCCGAGCGCGGGGTGCGCGTCGTCGGCGACATCCCCATCTTCGTGGCGCTGGACTCCGCCGACGCCTGGGCCCATCCCGAGCTGTTCCACTTCGACGCCGAGGGTCAGCCGACCGTGGTGGCGGGCGTTCCCCCCGACTACTTCAGCGCCACCGGGCAGCGCTGGGGCAACCCGCTGTACCGCTGGGACCGCATGCGGGACGCCGGGTTCGCGTGGTGGCTGGATCGCTTCCGCTCGACGTTCGACTTCTTCGACATCGTGCGGGTCGACCACTTCCGCGGCTTCGAGGCCTGCTGGGAGATCCCAGCGAGCGAACCCACGGCGGTCCAGGGGCGCTGGGTCGAGGGCCCGGGACAGGCGCTGTTCGACGCCCTGAGCGCCGGCCTCGGTGAGCTGCCGATCATCGCCGAGGACCTGGGCGTCATCACGCCGGCGGTGGAGCGGCTGCGCGACGACAACCGGCTCCCCGGCATGAAGGTGCTTCAGTTCGCCTTCGCCGGCGACGCGAGCGACCCCTACCTGCCCCACAACTACCCCCGCAACAGCGTGGTCTACACCGGCACCCACGACAACGACACCACCGCCGGCTGGTACGCCCAGGCGCCCGAGCCCGAGCGCGACCTCGTGCGCCGCTACCTGGGGCGCGACGACGAGAACGTCGCCTGGGAGCTCATCCGCCTGGCCCAGGCGTCGGTGGCGGACCTGGCCATCTTCCCGTTGCAGGACGCACTGGGGCTGGGCAGCGAAGCACGCATGAACACGCCCGGCCGGGCCGCCGGGAACTGGACCTGGCGCATGGTCTGGGAGGACGTTCCGCCCTGGCTGGCAGGGCAGCTCCACGAGCTGGCGCGCGTCTACGGGCGGCTTCCCGCCGGTCCTGCGGCGGACACGCCCTACCGGCAGACGGCGTTGTCCGGCGACACGGGCCCGGGCGCGGGGTGAGCCCGCCCCGGCAACTCCGACCGCCTCACACTCGGAAGATCACGCCCTCGCGGCGGAAGTTCCGGTAGGCGAACAGCAACAGCAGCACGATGACGGCCAGCAGCGTCAGCCAGGTGGCGAGCACGTGCGCCGCCGCCGCCGTCCCCTTCACGATGTCGTCCATGAGGACCAGGGCGTTGAAGATGGGGATGAGGTAGATGCCGTTGCCGAAGCCGAGCAGGTCCTTGAACTGCAGCCCCACGGCGGGGAGGATCAGCAGGAACGACAGCGGCGCGACGTAGCTCTGAGCCTCCTTGAACGAGCGCGCGAAGAGCGTGATCCCCAGCAGCAGCGCCGCGACGGTGCCGGCGAGCAGTAGAGCGCTCACCAGCAGCAGCAGCACCGAGGGCAGCGAGATGTCGAGCGAGCCGCCCATGACCTGCACCATGCTGCTGGCCTGGGCGCCGAGCCGCGGCTTGAACACCGAGCTCAGGATGGCGCCGCCCACCACGTAGCCGACGATCGCCATGACCGCGGCGCTGAGGCCGAAGGTGAGGGTGGCCAGGAACTTGCCGATCACCACCTCGCTGCGGCGGATCGGGGACACCAGCAGGGCCTCCAGGGTGCCCCGCTCCTTCTCGCCGGCGGTGGCGTCGATGGCGGTCATCTGACCGCCGGTGAGCGTCCAGATGGCGATGAAGAAGGGGATGAGCCAGGAGAGCTGACCGCTCGACTTCTCGGCCGCGGAGCTGGCGTCGACCGACTGCACGTGGACCGGTTCCAGGATGCTCGGGTCGAGCCCCGCCGCCTCGAGGCGCGCCGAGACGAGCTGCCGGGTGTAGGCACCGACCGCCTGCTGGACCTTGCCGGCGTTCAGCTCGCTCTTCATGTTGCCCTTCTTGCTGTACAGGGTCAGGTCGCCGCCCTGGCCCGAGGCGACCTTCGCCGCGAAGCCGGACGGCACGCCGATGGCGACCGCCACGGTGCCGTCGCGGACGGCGGCCTCCGGATCGGCGACGGCCGTGAGGCTGACGTTCTGCTTCTCCAGCAAGGCCTTGAGCGCAGGAGGCAGGTTCGCTTCGCCGTGCACGCCCAGCGACGTCACGGTGGTCTGCTCGCGCTGGAACAGCCCCCCCAACAGCAGCGGCAGCCCCAGCATGATCACGGGCAGGATGACGAGCGGGATGACGAGGGTGGAGATGATGGCGCGCTGGTCGCGCAGGGTGGACAGGATCTCCTTTCCCGCCACCCGCCCGATCATCGACGGCCTCACGCCTTCGCCCCGGCGGTCTCGCGGCGCAGGTCGCTGCCTTCGACCAGGCGGAAGAAGGCGTCCTCCAGGTTCGCGCCGCCGCTCTGCTCGGTCAGCTCGGCGATGCTCCCCTCGGCGATCTTGTGACCCCGGTAGAGGATGCAGGCGCGGTCGCACAGCTCCTCGACCTCGCTCATCACGTGGGTCGAGTAGAGCACCGCCCGGGCCTCGCCCGGGTAGCGCCGCACGAACTCGAGCACGGCCCGGCGGGCGACCACGTCGAGCCCGCTGGTGGCCTCGTCGAAGAAGATCACCGGCGGGTCGTGGAGTACCGCACGCGCGATCACGATCTTCTGCTTCATGCCGGTGGAGTAGCCGCCGGCGCGCCGCGACAGCGTGTCGCCGAGCTCGAGCAGCTCGTCGAGCTGGGCGATACGGGCGTCGATGGCCGCGGCGGACATGCCGTACAGCCGACCGAAGTAGTGGAGCACCTCGCGTCCCGTCAGCCGGTCGTACAACCCCATCCCGCCGTTGACCACGCCGATGGAGCGTCGCACGTCTTCGCCCTGCCGGGCAACGTCGAAGCCGGCCACGCTGGCGCGCCCGCGATCGGCGACGAGCAGGGTGGCGAGGATGCGAAGGGTGGTGGTCTTGCCCGCGCCGTTGGGGCCGAGGAGTCCGTACACCTCGCCCGCCTCGACGCGGAAGCTCAGCGCATCGACGGCGCTGACGCCGCCGAACGCCTTGCTGATGCTCTCCACGGAGATCACGGGGGATCCTTTCCGGCGGCCGAGGGCCGGCCACCGCCGGATTGTAGGCGCGACGCGGGGGGCTGTCAAGGGCGGTGCGGCCCGTGCTGGACGCGACGTCTCGGCCGCCGGACGGAGCCCGGCGCCTGCTATGATGGCGCCGTGAACGACAGCGAGTTCGCCGCTCTGGACGGCTATCAGCTCATCCCGCGGCTCCTTCACGGTGTGCAGGACGTCGACACCCGCATCACCGTGCTGGGGCGGGAGCTGGCGACCCCCATGCTGCCGCGCCGGCGTTCGGACGCCTCCGTGCATGGGGGAGCGCTGGAAGTGGTGGACGCCGAGGCGGTGCTGGCGGACCCGGCCCACCATGCGCCGACCGACGCGATCGCGCTCCTCGGGCCCGCCAAGATGGGCGAGCTGATGCCGGCCGTGCGCCGGCTGAGCGAGCTCGGGGTCCCCGCCATCGGCCTCGACATGGCGCCGCTGGCCGACACGCCGCCGTTCGGCCGCGGTGTGTGGCGCCCGCGGACGCGCGAGGATCTGGCGGAGCTGCGCGCCGCCGCCGGCCGTCCGCTCTGGGTGTTCGGCGTGGGCGGGCCGTCCGATGCCGAGGTGGCGGCCGAGGCCGGGCTGGAGGCCGTGGTGGTGCAGTCGGCTGCCGGCGCCCACCTGGGCGGTCCGGCGACGGTGGAGGTGCTGCCCGAGGTCATCGATGCGGTCGCGGGCATGCTGCTCATCGCCGCGGGCGGGCCGGTGCGTGACGGCGTCGACGCCTTGCGCTACCTGGCGCTGGGCGCCGAGGCGCTGGTGGTCCAGAGCGACCGTGCCCTGGAGAGCCTGGAGGCGGAGCTCCACTACGCCATGCGGCTCACCGGTTGCTCCTGTCTGGCCGATATCGGCTACGACCTCCTCTTCGCGCCGCTGTTCGGGGAATCGTGATCGCCTTCCTGGAAGGCGAAGTGCGCGAGATCCGCGAGGCCAGCGTGGTGGTGCAGGCCGGAGCCTTCGGGGTCGAGGCCTGGGCTCCGGCGGCCACGCTGGGGCAGTGCGAGGTCGGCGAGTTCGTGGTGCTCCACACGCACCTCGCCGTGCGCGACGAGACGCCGGTGCTCTACGCCTTCCACCACCGTGACCTGCTCCTGCTGTTCCGGCGGTTGCTCGAGGTGGGCGGCGTGGGGCCGAAGCTGGCGCTGGCGGTGCTGTCGGCGCTGCCCCCCGCGCTCATCGCCGCTGCGGTACTCAACCAGGACCCGGAGCTGCTCACCGGCGCTCCCGGGGTGGGGCGCCGCACGGCTGAGCGAATCGTTCTCGAGCTCAAGAACCGCATCCCCGAGGAGCTGCTGGCGGGTCCGGGCGGCGAGCGCCGGCCTCGCAGGGCGTTGACCGGTGCGGGCGAGGACGCCGCCGAGGCGCTGATGGCGCTCGGCTACCGCGAGTCGCAGGTGAAGACCGCGGTCGCCGAGCTGGTCGCAGACTTCCCCGATGACAGCGCCGAGGCCCTCATCCGGCGGGCGTTGGCACGCCTGCGTTGAGGGCCTCGGCGTAGCCGGCTCGCCTCAGGCGACGGCGCTGCGCGTGGTCAGGGCCTCCTGGGGATCGACGGTGGCCAGGCCGAAGGCTTCGCCCACGGCCCGGTAGGTGAGGTGCCCGGCGTGGGTGTTGAGCCCGCGCAGGAGCGCCCGGTCGGCCAGCAATGCCTGCGTTCCGCCCTCCGCCAGCGCAAGCGCGTACGGCAGGGTCTGGTTCGAGAGCGCGCGCGTGCTGGTGTTGGGCACCGCGCCCGGCATGTTGGCAACCCCGTAGTGCACCACGCCGTCCACCACGAACGTTGGCGCGTCGTGCGTGGTGGGGCGGATGGTCTCGATGCAACCCCCCTGGTCCACGGCCACGTCGACGATCACGCTGCCGGGACGCATGAGCGAGAGCATGTCGCGGGTCACGAGGTGTGGCGCCCGGGCGCCGGGGATGAGCACGCCGCCGATCAGCAGGTCGGCGCGCTCCGCCATGGCACGGATGTTGGCCAGGTTGCTGGCCAGGGTCTGGATCCGGCCCCCGAAGACGTCGTCGAGGTACTGCAGGCGGCCGTGGTTGATGTCGAGCAACGTCACGCGCGCTCCCAGGCCCATCGCGATCTTGGCCGCGTTGGTCCCGACCACGCCTCCACCGAGGATCACGACCTCGCCGGCCGCGACGCCGGGCACGCCGCCCAGCAGGAGCCCGCGCCCGCCGAGGAACTTGCCCAGATAGTGCGCACCGACCTGGGTGGCCATGCGACCGGCGACCTCGCTCATGGGGGTGAGCAGCGGCAGGCTGCCGCCGTCGAGCTGCACGGTCTCGTAGGCGATGGCGGTGGTTCCGCCGGCCAGCAGCGCTTCGGTGAGTGGCTGGGCGGCGGCCAGGTGCAGATAGGTGAACAGGATGAGGTCGTCGCGTAGGTAGCCGAACTCGCCGGCGATGGGCTCCTTCACCTTCAGCACCAGGCGCCGCGCCCAGGCCTCGTCCGCCGTGCCCACGATGCTCGCCCCGGCGGCGCGGTAATCGTCGTCGTCGAAGCCGCTGCCCACGCCTGCGCCGCTTTCGACGTAGACGCTGTGGCCGGCGTCCACGAACGCGTGTACCGCGCCGGGCGTGGCCGAGACGCGATACTCATGAGCCTTGATCTCCTTGGGAATGCCGATGTCCATGATGGTCTCCCTGCCCGGCGCGCCGGGCCGCCCGGTCTCCCTGGCGTACGGCACCGGGAGTCCGTTGGCCAGTCTACCGCTTGCCCGCGGCAGACGGCGGGCGTGTCCGAGCCTTCTGTGCTCACGCCTCCGTGGGCGGCGTCGGCTCGTGCGGTGGGGGTTCTCCCCACACGCGCAGGAGCCGCACGCGCCCGTCGACCGCCTCGGCTACCGCGGCGAGCCGGCCCGCGGGGTCGAGCAGGAGGGCACGGCCTTCGAAGGTCGCGGGCGGGCGTTGTCCCTGGCGCACGCGCTGCGTCATGGCGTCGTCCAGGGAGATGGCGGGGTAGGGGAGTGCGTCGGTCGCGGAGAGCGAGGGGGCGGTGGCGAGGTCGTCGAGTGGCACGCAGCGCTCGAGCCCCACCCTGCCGGCCCGGGTGCGGACCAACCCCGCCAGGTGCGCCGGCACGCCCAGTGCCTCCCCCAGGTCGCGCGCGAAGGCGCGCACGTAGGTGCCGGCGCGCACTCGCAGCGCCAGCAGCGCGCTCGGGGCCGGGGCCAGGGTAGGCGGCAGGGAGGGGCGGTAGCCCTCCGGAGCGGGCACCCACAATCCTCCGGCGCCGGGCGCGAAGCGCTGCGGCAACCCCTCGCGCGCGCCGGCGAACGCCAGCAACTCGATGTGGAGGTAGCCCGCGGGCCGTGACGGGAGCTCGACGGTCTCGCCGCGTCGGGCGCGCCGGTAGCTGCGCTCGCCCTCGCGCTTCACCGCCGAGAACACGGGCGGGCGCTGCTCGGTCAGCCGCAGGAAGGGTGGCAGAGCGGCCTCGATGCGCTCCGGCGTCACGGTGGCGGCGTCGGCCTCCCGGCTCACGGGGCCCTCGGCGTCCAGGGTGTCGGTGCCGATGCCGAAGGCGACCCAGGCCAGGTAGTCCTTGTCGCTGCCGGTCAGGAACGGCGACAGTTTGGTGGCGGCCTCGGTGAGCAGAACCAGCACCCCGCCGGCGAGCGGATCGAGCGTGCCGGCGTGGCCGACGCGGCGCGTCCCCAGGACGCGACGGGCGCGGGCGACCACGTCGTGCGAGCTGAGCTCGAGCGGCTTGTCGATGGCGAGGATCGGCACGGCCCCGATTCTACCGGGCCGCACCGTATCCGCCGGCCCGGTCGCCCGCGGGCCGTGGCGGTAGCGTGGTCGACGATGCTCCTCGCACTCGCCGTCGTCACCCTGCTGCTTTGGTGGGGACTCGCGCTCGACTGGGCGCTGGGCGTGCGCGGCATGGCCCGCCTGCGACGCGAGCGCTCGCCCGAACCCGGGACGTGGCCGGCGCTCTCGGTGGTGATCCCGGCGCGCGACGAGGCCGGGGCGCTGGGCGAGACGCTGCGCACGCTGCTGGCCCAGGACGGTCCGCCGCTGGAGGTGGTGGTGGTCGACGACCGTTCGACGGACGGGACCGGCGAGATCGCGGCGGCCGCGGCGCGGCGCGATCCGCGGGTGAGGGTGGTGACGGTGCGGCGGCTCCCCGGCGGCTGGCTCGGCAAGACGCACGCGCTGCAGCGCGGTGCCGACGCGGCGGCGGGGAGCTGGCTGCTGTTCACCGACGCCGACGTGCGCTTCGCTCCTGGGGCGCTGCGACGGTCGCTCGGCTACGCGCTCGATCGCGGTCTCGACCACCTGGCGGTGCTTCCACGCCTGGAGGGGCGCGGCCCGCTGCTCGCCTCGTTCATGGCCGCGTTCGGCCTGTTGTTCGCGGTCCACACCCGGCCCTGGCGCGCGCGCGATCCGCGCAGCCGCGCTTCGGTCGGCATCGGTGCGTTCGCCCTGGTGCGCGCGAGCGGCTACCGGACGGCCGGCGGGCACGCCGCCATCCGCCTCGGGACGGACGATGACCTGGCGCTGGGGCGGCTCCTCAAAGGGGCAGGACTGCGGCAGGAGGCGGTGTTCGGCGCCGACGACGTGGCGGTGGCGTGGTACCCGGACCTCCGCTCGGCGTTACGGGGCCTGAGGAAGAACGCCTTCGCCGGCATGGGGTACTCGGTGCTGCGCCTGGGCGCCGTGGTGGTCGCCCTGCTCCTCACGAACGTGCTGCCGTTCCTGCTGCTGTTCGTGACGGGCGGCGCGGTCCGCGTCGTCAACGGGCTGGTGGTGGCCACCGTGGCCCTGGTGTACGCCGTCGACGCTCCGCGCCTGCGGCACAGTCCCTGGCTGTTCCTGCTCCACCCCGTCGGCACGGTCCTGCTGTGCTACGCGGCCGCGGCGTCGGCCGCCGCGGCGCTGCGCAGCGGGCAGATCGAGTGGCGGGGCACGCGTTACGACCTCGACGAGTTGCGGCGCGGACGCCGCGGCTGACGGGCGGGGCGGGCCCCTCCTATACTGCGCCATGCGCCGCTCGATCGAGGACCCGGGACGGCGCGGCGCGGTGCGCGCCGCGTTGCGGCTGTTGGCCGTCCTCCTGCTCGCCGCCGGACCGGGCGCGCACGCGGTCGCCGCGCGCGTCGTCCACGCCCCGCACGTCGACGTGCTGTACGAGGATCCGGCGCTCGCGTCCTACGCCCAGCAGGTGGCGTCGGCGGCCGAGACCGAGCTGGTGAGGGTCGCCGCGCTGTTCGGGCGCGCGCCGTTCCCCATCCGCATCCGGCTGCAGGGGGGCGACGACGTCTTCAACGCCTTCGCTCTGCCCCTGCCGAGGGCGCACGTGACGTTCCGTCCGCTGTTCCCGCTGGCGGGCACGGTCGGCTTCCACGGCGGCAACCTGACCGAACTGGTGCTGCGCCACGAGATCACGCACCTGGTGCAGCTCACCGACACCCGGGTACCGCCGGGCACGGCGACCGTGCCGCGCGTCGGGCTGGTGGGCGAGGGTACGGCGGTGCTCCCGCCGGCATGGCTGCTCGAGGGGATCGCCACCTGGGTCGAGTCGAAGGGCGGCCTGGGAGGCCGGCTCGACGACGCCCGCACCCGGGCGCTGCTGTGGACGCTGGCGTCGCAGGGGTCGATGCCGTCGCTCGCCGAAGTGAGCCTCATCAGCTACCAGCGCTGGCCGGGCGGGCGGGCCCGTTACCTGCTGGGCGCCTCGTTCATCGATCATCTGGTGACGGCCCACGGGTTCGATGCGTTGGAGCGCGCGCTCCACGTCTTCCAGGCGGGTGCTTACCTGCTGCCGTTCGACGCGGCCTGGAAACGTGCCGTGGGCACCGATCTGGAGCGGGAGTGGGCGGCGTGGGCGGCGGCGCTGGCGGCGCAGGCCGAGGCGCAAGGTGGCCTCAGCGTGCCGGCCGGGCTCGAGCCGGCGGCCGCCGACGTGGGCGGACCGGCGTTGGCCCGCGACGGCCACACCCTGGCCTGGCCGGTCGACGGCGGGGTACGGGTGGCGACGCTGCGGGGAGGTGCCCTCCACGACGCCCGCACCGTCCCCACCCGTCCCGCCGCCAGCAGCCTCACCTGGCTCGACGACCACACGGTCGTGATGGCGGGCGTCGGCCGCGCACCCGGGCGCTACGAGAGCGATCTGTTCGCGCTCGACACCGGCAGCGGAGCGGTCCGGCGCCTCACCTCCGGAGCGCACGCGCACTTCCCGCGCGCCGACGGCGCCGGCTGCGTGCTCTACGTGCGCGACGTGATCCCCGAGGGAGCTTCGCTCCGTCGCTGGTGCGTCGATCGGCCGCCGGCCTTGGTGTGGAGCGCGCCGGCGGGGACGCACATCGTCGGGCTGGCGGTGAGCGCCGGCGGCCGCGTGGCGCTGAGCCTGTACCGCCCGAGCGGCGTCGACCTGGCGCTGCTGCGGCCGGACGGTGTCACCTTGCTGACGTCGGATGCCGCCAGCGAGCTGGCGCCGAGCTGGGTGGGCGAGAGCGGACTGCTCTACGCGGGCGACGGCTCCGGGCTGTTCCAGCTCTACCGGATGGATGTCGGAGGCGTGTCGGCGACCGGCGGACGGCCCCTGACGAGCGCGCTCGGCGGAGCGGAGGACCCGGTGGTGGTCCCGGGCGGGGTGGTGTACCGCACGGTCCGGGGGGACGGCTACGCGCTGGCGCTGACCGCGCTGGCCGGCGCCGACGGCGCAACCCGAGCTACCGCAGTGCCCGCAGTCCCCGCAGTCCCGGCAGCGTCCGCGCCACCGACGGCCGGGACGGCTGCGGGCGGCGGCGCGACACCCGTGACACCCGGGACACCCGCGACCCGCGCGGGCGCCGCCTCCGGGAGCGCGCCCGGGTTGCCCCCGTTCCCGGACACGCGCTATCGCCCCTGGCCGAGCCTGCTGCCGTACGGCTGGTGGCCGAGCGCCGGGCGGGTGTCGTTGCGGCCCCTCGGCGCGGGTCTGGAGATCACCGCCCTGGGGCTCGACGACAGTGCGCGCCACGCGCTCGATCTCACGGTGGGCTACGACACCGCGCTGCGGGGCCCGCTGAGCGGTGGGTACGGCTCGGTTCGCTACGCCTGGAACATGCCCAACGCGGTGGCGGCGCCCGGCCCGCCCCCCGTGCTCGGGGTCGCGCTCCGCGTCGGCGCCTGGCCGCACGGCGCCTATTTGGGCCCGGTGGACGAGGTCGCCTACGGGGTGCGCGCCGAGGCCCTCGTGCGCGCGCCGGTGGGGCGCTTCGCGGGCTCCCTGGCGGTAGCCGGGAGCTTCCTCGGCGCTCCCTCGCTGGCCGGCTGGCGGCCGGAGGCGGCTGTCGACGCGGTGGCCGACGCGCGCGCCGCGGACGTCTTCGGAGCGGTATCGGGAGGGGAGTTGTTCGCTGTTCGGGGGCGTTGGAGCTACGGTACGGGCGGTCCCTCGACGGGAGCCTGGGCCGAAGCGCGCTGGTGGCCGTCCACCGCCCTACCGGTGCAGCCGCAGCTGGCGCTGAGCGCGGGGTACCGGCCGCTCCCGCCGGTGCCGATCGCGCTACCCGAGCTGGCTGCCGTCGGCTCCCTGGGAGCGCGCCTGTCGGTGCCCGTGCGCTGGCGCTGGGCGGACGGGCTGGCGGCGCTGGAGCGGCTCGACATCGAGCCGACCGTCAGGCTGTGGGGAGGAACCGGCCCGGCCGCGGGCGCCGGCGGCGCCTGGGCGTCCCGCGTCGGCGTGGGGGGCGACATCGGCGTATGGGCCGACACCGTGCTGGACTACGACGGCAAGGTGCGGCTGGGGGTGCGTGGCGGATACGCCGATGGCTGGTGGCTGGCCTTCGGCCTCGGTCTGCCGTTCTGAGGGCGGGCACCGCGGGCGGGCGCGGAGCCCGCCGGGCTCAGGGCAGGAACAGGCTACGGGCCCAGGGGCTGAAGGCTACTGCCAGCACCAGCCCCACGTTCAGCACCAGTTGCGCCAGCAGTGGCGTGATGCCGTTGGAGCGGCGGCGGTACACCTCGGAGAGTGCCAGCCCGAACACGAACAGCAGCGCCACGGGCGTGACCAGCGTCAGACCGTAGACGGCGGCCGAGCCGATGGTCGCGATGCCCCCGTCGTAGCGCCGGCGGAGCGGCGGGATCAGGAAGGCGCGGAAGAACAGCTCCGTGAGCGGGAGCAGCACCAGCGCGACGACGACCAGCGGCGTGAGGTAGGTGGGGCCCAGGTAGAACGGCCCCAGCAGGCCGCCGCGCGGCGCGTACGTCAGGTAGGCCAGCACGGCGGCGAGCATCAGTATGCCCAGACCGATGCCGGTCAGGGCCTGCTCGCCGCTCCCGAGCAGCCGTTCGAAGGGATCCCAACCGTTCAGCGCGACCCGGCGCCAGGTGAGGCCCACCAGCAACAGCGACAAGGCGATCAGGAACACCGCCCGCACGTCGATCTCCTGCAATGGCGTGAGGAACGCGAGGGCGTTGTTGTAGACGACCAGGCTGTAGACGAGTGCGGCCAGCGCCGCCAGCAGCAGGCTCGCCGCCAGCACCCCGTAGGCCTGGCCCACGCTCCACTCCTGGGGGCCCTCGATCACTTCGAGTGTGGTGGCGTTGGCGATGCGGCTCTCGCCCATCAGGTGGACGGCCAGCAGGAACAGCAGCAGGAGCAGCCACAGCAGTCCGTTGCTGACGAGCAGCGTCTGCAGGTTGCCGCGGCGGGTGGCCTCCCGGAGGGCCAGGCCTCCGGCCTGGACCTCGCCCTCGGCGTAGTAGATGAGCGCCAGCTTGCGCAGGTCGCCGGCCTGTGCGCTCGTGTCGCGCGAGTTGCGCAACGCCAGCGCCGTCTCCAGCTCCCCGGCGGCCGCGGTCAGGTTTCCCATCGACCACAACGCGGTGCCGATCAGGGCGTGGACCTGAGGGTTCGTCGTGTCCCCCGAGAGCTTCATGTATGCCTCGAGCTGGTCGCGTGCGGTGGTGGGATCGCCGAGCTCGAAGCGCAGCCTGGCCTCGGCCAGGCGGTAGTCGACGTCGAGGCTGTCCTGCTCGACGGCGTTGCCGTACGCCGCGAGCGCCGCATTGAACAGGCCGCGGTGCTGTTCGACCCGGCCCGCCAGGTACGCTGCCTTGGCGGAGAGCTGGCGGTTGGGCTGCACGCTCAGGCGTTCACGCGCCTGCTGGAGGTAGGCATCGGCCTCGCCGAACCGGTCGAGCTGCACGGCGGCCTGCGCCAGCAGCACCAGCGGTTCGGGGCTGGCGGTCTGGTCGCGGATCTGGCGGAGGCGTTGCTCGGCCGAGCCGGTCATGCCGAGCTCGAGCTCGATCCGGGCCAGCGCCACCGTGGCGTCCACCCTGCCGGGGTCGATCTGCAGGGCGTTGAGGCAGCTCTGCCGGGCCGTCTCGAGATCGCCCCCGGCCTCGAACCGCAGGCACTGCTGGTAGTAGCGGTTGGCGTCGAAGCTCTGTGCGTGCCCGACGCCGTGCCCGAGCAGGAGCGTCAGCGCCAGGACGACGGCGGCCGGCAGCCGCAGCGATCGCGACCTGGCGGCGGGGCCGCCGGGCGGGCGAACGATCGCCTGCGCGGCCCGGCCCGGGACCGGTGGATGGCTCATGCGAGACCCCTTCATGCACGGCGTCCGGGAGAGGCCGGTTCGGCGTCCGGCTGCCTTCAGCCGCCGCCTGCTGCCCGATACGGCGCTGCGGCGCTCACCCGCGTGCTGTCACACCGGGTCCATGATGACCGACGACACCCGACCGCGGGGTTAGGTCGTTCACTTGGGCGCCTCCCCGAGCGCGTTTCTCGGTGGACCGCCGGCGTTCGCGCGGGGCCCGGCCCCGCACCCGAGCCGGCGGGGGTCGGAAGCTGGCCCGCGGGACCCATGAAGGTTCCCTTAAGCCGCTCCAGCAGCGGATTCATGGCGCGCTGGTAGCATGAGGGCATGGACCACCGGCGGATCGGCAGGCGACGGCCATGAGCGCGGGGATCCTCTTGCTCGTGGCGCAGAGCGCACTGGGCGTTCCCGCCCTGCCGGTGGGGACCGAGGTGCGGCTGGTATCCCCGGACCTGCTGACGGTCTACGCCAGCGCACGGCTCCAGGACGCGCAGCTCGTCTTCCAGACCGCGCCCGCCGCGGGCACCCAGCTGCGCCTGCTGTTCTTCCCGCCCGACGCCACCCAGGCCGAGCGTGCGGCGGCGCTGAGCGGCGCCCGCGCCATCAGCGGTAGGATCAGCGTCGACGGCAAGGACATCCTGTTGGTGTTCCCCGAGAGCGACCAGCCTGTGTCCCTCCGGGCGCTGCTCGCTCAGCGCGGCATCGCCCTCGCGGTTCAACCGGGGGAGGGGGAGTAGGTGTCGAAGAAGCGCATCCTGATCGTGGAGGACGACGTCGACATCCTGCGGCTGTTGACCTTGGAGTTGCAGGAGGCGGGCTACGAGGTGCTGGCGTTCGACAGTGGCATCCGGGGGCTCTCCGCCATCCGCGAGGCCGACCCGGACCTGGTGGTGCTCGATCTGGGCCTGCCAGATCTGAGTGGCCAGGAGATCGCGCGGCGCGTGCGTCGTACCGGCGATACGCCGATCGTCATCCTGACCGCCGCCGACGAGCTGAACACCAAGGTCGACATGCTCAATGCCGGTGCCGACGACTACCTGGCCAAGCCGTTCCACGTCGAGGAGCTGGTGGCGCGCATCAACGTGCAGCTCCGCAAGCGCAGCCTGGGCTCGACCCGCACGGTCGGCGACATGACCATCGACCCGGTGCGGCGGCAGGTCCTCTGGGGCGACGACGAGGTGCGCCTCAGCCCGCGCGAGTACGATCTACTGGCGTACCTCGCCGGCCAGCCGGGCCGTGTGTACAGCCGCAAGGAGATCGAGACCAACGTCTGGGGCGAGAGCCTTCCGCCCTCCAGCAACGTCGTGGACGTGCATATCGCCAACATCCGCGGGAAGTTGCGCGACGCCGGCGGCTACGGGGTGATCCGGACGGTCCGGGGCATCGGTTACGCGCTGAAGTCCTGACGGTGGCCGGCCGCGGTCTTGGTGCCGGCCGCCCGTGTGCGCACGCCCTCCGGCCGGGCGAGTCGGGTCGCAGGGGCGCGGCTCGATGAGGGTCCGGCCGCTCCGCACCGGTGGGCTCCCACTGACCTGGCGCGTGGCCGTGCTGGCCGGCCTGGCCATCGCGGTGCTGACGGTGGTGGCGGTGCTCGCCGCCTACTTCGTGGTGCGTTCCAGCCTCTACGCCGACCTGCGCAACGCCCTGCGCCAGGATGCGGCGGCGGTGGCCACCCTCTACCGGGAGGGCGGCCAGGGCAGCGCCCGCACGCGCGTCACCGGGCCTACCGGCGGCGTGGTCGTGCAGGTGTACGGCCTCGACGGCATGCTGCTGGTCGCCTCCAAGCCGGAGTTCGAGCAGGCCCAGGCGGCGATCCCACCGTCCGATGTGGCCTCGGCGCGCTCCGGCAGCCTGCTGTGGAGCGGGCGGCTGGGCGGCAAGCGCATGGAGGCGGCCCTCGCTCCCTTCGATGTGGGCGTGGTCGCCGTTCTCGCCGACCCGACCTACATCGGCCTGGCGCTGGCCGGCTTGTCGCGGGCGCTGCTGTTCACGGGGCTGGCGCTGGTCCTGCTGAGCGCCGTGGTGGGGTACCTGGTGGCGGCGGCGGCGCTGAGGCCGATCGCGCGCCTGTCGCGGCTGGCCGCGGAGCTCGGTCCGGAGCGGTTGGATCCCATCCCCTACGAGGGCCCCGGCGACGAGGTGGGGCGGCTCACCTTCAGTCTCAACGACCTGCTGCGGCGGCTGCAGGAAGCCATGGACGCGCAGCGCGCCTTCCTGGCCGAGACCAGCCACGAGCTCAGGACCCCGCTCACCAGCTTGCAGGGCTTCCTTGAACGCGCCAAGCGTCACGGGGACGAGCGCGCGCGGCGTGACCTGGAGGACGCCCTGCGCGTCAGCGGCACCATGAACCGGCTGGTCGAGGACCTGCTGCAACTATCGCGCGGCGAGCTGGTGGCCGCGCCGGTGCCGACCCACCTGGTCGACCCCGCCGAGGACGTGCTGCAGCCGGTCGCCGAGGAGTTCCCCGGCGTCGGGCTGCGCTGCGCCGCGGGGGGGTTGGTGCTGGGGGACCCGGAGCGGCTCCGGCAGCTCGTGCGCAACCTCGTCGCCAACGCCGTTCGTGCCAGCGGAGGCGGAGCAGGGGTAGAGGTGTCGCTGCGGTCGGAGAACGGCGACATGGTGCTGGGCGTCGCCGACGACGGGCCCGGCATCCCGCAGGAGGTGCTGCCGCACATCTTCGAGAAGTTCTACAAGGGGGCCGGCGGCGGCGCCGGCCTCGGCCTCGCCATCGCGGAGCAGATCGCGCGCCACCACAGCGGTTCGATCGAGGTGGAGAGCGTGCCGGGCAGGACCGTGTTCACCATCCGGATACCCGCGGTCGAGCTCGGCGATGAGAACGAGGTATGACGTTCCGAGCGGCCGGGACGGGCGCCGCAGCGGCTACAGGCGCGGCAGCGTGACCCCGCGTTGCCCCTGGTACTTGCCCTTGCGCTCGGCGTAGGTCTGCGTCGGCCGGTCCCCCTGGAAGAAGACGAGCTGGACGATGCCCTCGTTGGCGTACACCTTGGCGGGCAGCGGGGTGGTGTTGGACAGCTCGAGCGTGACGTGCCCCTCCCACCCGGGCTCGAGCGGCGTGACGTTGGCGACGATGCCGCATCGGGCGTAGCTACTCTTGCCCAGCGCCAGCACCATCACGTCCTCAGGGATGCGCAGGTACTCCACCGAGCGCGTCAGGACGAAGCTGTTGGGCGGGATGATGCACTCCTCGCCCTCGAACTCGACCAGGCTGCGGGTGTCGAAGTGCTTGGGGTCGACCACCGAGTTGAAGGCGTTGACGAAGATGCGCCACTCCGGTGCCGCCCGCAGATCGTAGCCGAAGCTGCTGAGGCCGTAGCTGATGACGCCCTCACGCACCAGCCCGTCCTCGAAAGGGTCGATCATGCCGGCCGCGGCACGCTCGCGGATCCACCAGTCCGGTTTGACGCTCATGGGGCGCAGTCTACCAGCGCCCCGCCGGCGGGGCACGTGGGTCGCGGTGGTAGACTCGCGCCGTGCTCCTGGCCGTCGATGTCGGCAACACCTCGACCGTTCTCGGCCTCTACCGGGGCGAAGATCTGGTGGCTTCGTGGCGCGTGTCGACCGACCGCATGCGCATGGCCGACGAGTACGCGGTGCTGCTGAGCCGGCTGTTCGAGCTCGCCGGGCTCGAGCCGCCGGGTCGGGCCATCGTCTCCTCGGTCGTGCCGCCGGTGGCGCCGGAGTTGACGAACGCCCTCGAACGTTACTGGGGGGTGTCGGTGCAACTGGTCACGTCGGAGCTGGTGGCGCCGCTGTTGGACGTCGCCACCGACAACCCGCGCGAGGTCGGCGCCGATCGCATGGTCAACGCCGTGGCGGCGCTGCAGTACCGGGCCGACGCGTTCATCGTGGTCGACTTCGGCACGGCCACCAACTTCGACGTGGTGGTCCGGCCCAACCGGCTGTTGGGCGTGGCCCTGGCCCCCGGTCCCGGGGTGGCCGCCGAGGCGCTCTTCGCCCGTGCCGCCAAGCTGCCGCGGGTCGACCTGGTGGCGCCGGAGCGCGCCATCGGGCGCAACACGGTGAGCGCGCTGCAGTCGGGGCTGGTGTTCGGGTACGCCGCCATGGTCGACGGCATGGTGGAGCGCCTGGCCGCGGAGATCGACCCCCAGCACGGCGAGCCGTTCGTCATCGCGACCGGAGGTTTCGCCGACGTAGTGAAGCCACATGCGAAGCGGATCGACGTCACCGACCCGCTGCTCACCCTTCGCGGATTGCGGTTGCTGGCCGAGCGCACCTGACGACGCAAAGGGGGACGGACGTCCCTGACTCCTGGTATCGGTGTGATATCATACTGATGCCAAAGGAGGCGTCATGATTCGCGTGCAAGAGAAGCGTGCGTTCGCCATCAACGGCTTTCCGGTACTCGTCGTCGAGTTGGCTCTGATCGGCTATCTGGTGGCCGGCGCAGCGTATGGACATCTGCCCGGGCTCCTGCTCCGGGTGGTCATGATCATCCTAGTGGTGCTGCTCGCCCCGGGCTTCTTCGCCGTGCAGCCCAACGAGGCCCGGGTGCTGGTGTTCTTCGGTAGCTACGTCGGCAGCGTTCGCCTGCCGGGCTTCTGGTGGGCCAACCCGTTCACCAGCAAGCGCCGGGTGAGCCTGCGCGTGCGCAACTTCAACAGCGACAAGCTGAAGGTGAACGATGCCGACGGCAACCCCGTCGAGATCGCAGCCGTGGTGGTGTGGCGGGTGGTGGAGTCGGCCAAGGCGGTGTTCGACGTCGACGACTACGAGGAGTTCGTGGACATCCAGGCGGAGACGGCCATCCGCAGCCTCGCCACCCGCTATCCGTACGATGCCAGCGGCCAGGACCGGCAGAGCCTCCGGGAGAACCCCGAGGAACTCGCCCTTGCGCTCAAGGAGGAGCTCGACGCTCGCCTCGAGGTCGCCGGCGTGGACGTCATCGAGGCGCGGCTGACGCACCTCGCCTACGCGCCCGAGATCGCCCAGGCGATGCTGCGCCGTCAGCAGGCCCAGGCGGTCGTGTCCGCCCGGCGGCTCATCGTGGAGGCCGCGGTGGGCATGGTGGAGGACGCCTTGGACGGCCTCGCCTCACGCGGCGTGGTCGAGCTCGACCAGGACAAGCGCGCCGCTATGGCCAACAACCTCATGGTGGCGCTGACCAGCGAGCAGGCTAGCACGCCCGTGCTGAACGCCGGCACGCTCTACGGGGGCTGAGCCGGATGAAGCGCATGACCCGTAGCGCACTCGTTTCACTGGCGCTGACCGCCTTGCTCGCCATGGGGGCGGCGGCCGCGCAGAGCTACCAGATCCGCCAGGCAGGATCGACGCTGGGGAGCTTCCAGGTGGCGCTCACACGCGCGCCCGGTGGCACCGTCAGCGACTCCAGCCTGTCCCTGACCGGCCTCGCCGACCTGACCGATCACCTTGTCACCGATGCTGCGGGGAACGCCCGCAGCTACCATCTGGAGGGGACGGCTCGCGGCGCGCCCCTGACGATGGACGTGGCCCTCAGCGGCCCCCAGGCGAGCTTCACCATCGAGCAGGGCGGCGCCAAGCAGACGCTACAGGTCCCGCTGCCCGGCCCCGTGCTCATCCTCGACAACAGCATGCTCGACGGTTGGCAGATCCTCGCCGACCGGCTGGACCCCGGTGCGGTCCAGCCGCAGCGCTTCGACGTGCTGGTCCCCCAGGCGGCCCGCGCCGGCACTGTCAGCGTGCGTGCCGCGGGCAAGGGGAGCGTCGAGGTGGGGGGCGCCTCGCAGAGCGCGGAGCGCTACGACGCCACCATGAACGTCGCCGGGCAGTCGGTGGATCTGGTGCTGTGGCTCGACGGGACCGGCCGCATCGTCGCCTTCGAGCAGCCGCTGACCTCGCTGCGCTACGAGCTCGAGACGCCCGCATCGTCGGCCGCAGCGGCGAGCGCCGCCGCCGACGCGCGAGCGGCTACCGCCGCGCTGCAGCGGCACCTCTCGGACGAGCGCCGCTGCCTGCGCGAGCACGTCGTGCAGGTGCACAGCGGCGGTGAGACGCTGGCGGGCACGCTGAGTGTCCCGGTGGCGTCGCCGTCGGGGGTGGGAGCCCCCGCCCTGCTCCTGATCCCCGGAAGCGGCGCGGTCGATCGCGATGGCAATGCGCCGCCCCTGATCACCAACGGCATGTACCGGCAGTTCGCCTACGCCCTGGCCTGCCAGGGCTACGCCGTGCTGCGCATCGACAAGCTCGGCATCGGCGCCAGCAGCGGAGACGGCAACGCGGTGACGCTGGCGACCTACGCCCGCAACGTGGCGGACTGGGTGGCCCTGCTCCGCGCCCGCCCCGACATCGATCCCCGGCGCGTAGGCCTGGTGGGGCACTCCGAAGGGGGCCTGGTGGCGTTGTACGCAGTCGCCAACGGCTACGTCGACCCCGCCACGGTGGTGCTGCTCGAGTCCCCCGGATTGCCGCTGGGACAAGTGATCATCGCTCAGCTCGCCCGGCTGGTGCGGCTGCGTGGCGCGTCGGCGAACGAGGTCGCGGCGGTCGAGGCGCAGGCCCGGCAGGCCGTCGAGGCGATCCGGGCCAGCAGCGGGACGCGCATGGAACTCACGGGCGAGCTTGCCAAGAACCCCGTTGCGGCTGCCTTCGCGCACGCCGCAGGGCTACTGCGAAGCGAGATCGACGAGGATCCGGCGCTGCTGGCCTCACAGGTCAGCGTTCCCGTCCTGGTGGTCCAGGGTGGCAAAGACGTGCAGGTCCCACCGCGCAACGGCGAGGCCCTGGCGCACGCCGCCCCGCACGTGAGCTATCTGTACCTGCCCGACCTCGAGCACGACCTGTACGAGGTGTCGGGCAACGCCATCGATCACGCCACCCCGGGTCCAGGAACGCTGCTGTCCACGACCCTGTTCGATGGGCTGCACAGCTACCTGGCGGGACACCTGCTTGTCGCACCCTGACGGCGCACGCCGGGAGCGGAACGTGGAACGATGGCCGAGAAGAAGCGCTTCCTGCTCCGGATCGATCCTGAGGTCTACCGCGCCCTCGAGAAGTGGGCGGCGGACGACCTGCGGAGCGTGAACGCCCAGATCGAATTCCTCCTCAAGGACGCGCTCTCGCGCGCGGGCCGCGCCCGTCGTGACCGCTCCGAAGGCGGGAAGGAGTCGCCGGATGCGTGAGCTGGGGCCGCGACGTGAACCCGCTCGGAGCTGGCCGCTGGTGCTCCTGCTCACGGCCGGCCTGGCCGTGCCCGCCGCTCTGTTGTGGGGTGCGGTGGATCCGCAGACACCGCGCGATCAGCGGCTCCAGCCCGTTCTGGCCGTTCTCGGCACGGCCATCGGGCTCGGCGCCGTGGGGATCGGCGCGTGGTCGCTGAGCAACGCGCCGCGTCGACTCGACTACCGGCTGCGCGGCCGCTCCCTGGAGGTCACCACGCTGCTGTCGCGCTTCCGAGTCCCGCTGGCGAGCGTGCGCAGGGCCGAGGTCCTGCGCTACGACCTGCTGATCCTGCCCGGCGCACGTCTCGGGTGGGGGCAGAGCCATCTTCCCGGCTACTACGTGGGGCGCTGGCGCCTGCGCGGCGCGCGTTCAGCGCGTGTGGTCGTGGCCTCACCCCGGGGCGACGGCGTGCTCCTTCACTTCGAGAAGGGGCCGCCGCTGCTGCTGGCGCCGCGCGATCCCGAGGCCCTGGTGGCGCTGGTCGAGCGCAACGGGGGCTTTGAGCGCGGGTCGATCAGAAGTGGTAGTTGACGCCCAGCGCCGCGCCGAACGTCGGGATCTCGGCCGAGCCGTCGGAGAGCCCGATGGCGGCTCCGAGCGTGCCTTCGGCGAAGATCCCGAGTTGGGGTAGGCCGAGGTCCACGAAGCGGAACTCACCGCCGAGAAGGGCGTGCAGGTCGAGCCACGCCTTGCCGGCCCCGAACTCGATGGCCGGTCCCGCCCCAAGGTACAGGGAGAAGGGCGACGCCGCGGCGATGGTGTGCATGGCGTCGAGGCCGATGCCGATGCGCGCCTGGCCGCCGTGGGCGACGACGTGCCCGCTGACCCGCAGGTCGAAGCCGTTGGACAGGGCATTGGCGATGCCGTAGTGGATGGTGACGCCCAGCGGGTAGCCGGTCCTGACGCCGAACCAGTTGCCCTGGGCGCTGGCGCTCGAGATTCCGGAGACCAGCACAGCGACGATCAGTCCCAACAGGACGCGGGTTCTCAGGGAAGACCTCATGCCCGCCATTGTAGCGGCGTTGGCGCGCGGACCGTGAGGAGCCGGAAAAGGCGGCCTCATACGAGCCGGGAGCGCAGCCAGGAGGAGGCGAAGTCGATGATGTTCACCACGATGACGATGGCGAGGATGGCGATGATCATCTGATCGTAGCGACCCGATGACATCTTGTCCTGGATGAAGAAGCCGATGCCTCCCGCGCCCACCAGCCCGAGCACGATGGACACGCGGAAGTTGATCTCGAAGCGGTACAGGGTCCACCCCAGGAACAGCGGCGACACCTGTGGCAGGATCGACCACCTGACGACGTTGCTGCCCGATGCCCCCACCGCCTCCAACGCCTCGATCGGCCCCCGATCGACGTTCTCGATCGACTCGGAGTAGAGCTTCCCGAGGTCGGCGATCGAGTGGATGGCCATGGCCAGCACTCCGGCGAAGGGGCCCAGCCCGACGGCCGCCACGAAGATCAGGGCCAGGATGAGGGTGTCCACGCCGCGGTCGAGATTGAACAACCCTCGCGTGACCGCGAACACCACGCGCATCAGGGCGTTGCCCTGCGTCAGGTTGCGCGCCGCAAGGAAGCTCAGAGGCACCGCGAAGAGCGCGCCCAGGAACGTGCCCACCAGCGCGATCTCGAGCGTGATGAGCATCTGGCTGGCGACCTCCTGGAGCGGGAAGATGCCGAACTGGCCGTAGCTCGGGTCGGCCCACAGCGGTGGCCAGGCCCGGTCCAGGAACTTCATCAAGAAGGGCCAGCCCTCAGCCAGCTTGGCGAAGCTGAACTCGGTCGAAGCGAACGCCGGAGCCAGAGACAACAGCACCGCCGCGTACAGGATGCCGCCCGCCACGTCGCCCGATTCGTGCAACCGCGGGCGCCAGGCGAGCATGGCACCGCTCCCCAGCAGGACGCCGGCGAGCAACATCGCCACCCACACGCCGTAGCGGCTCTTCGCCGGTCGCACCATGCGGTAGCCCTTGCCGGATGCCGCCTCCGGAAGCCGCTCTGTGTCGAGGTTCTTCACGGACTCGATCGGCGGCAGGGTGTGGAGTCCGATGCGCGTGCGCTGTGCGTTGATGGTGTCCAGGTTGGCGTTGTACTCGGCGACGATGGCCGTCTGCACGCTCTCGCCGACGGGCGTCGTCAGTCGGTAGTAGCCATCGGCGTTGGGGAACAACCGGTGGCCCGCCGGCCCGACCAGGAAGCCGAAGGCCACCACGCCTGCCGCTACGCCGATCACCAGCATGGGGATCCGCAGGCGGCGCGAGCCCCAGCCGAGCAGCGTCAGGGCCGCTGCGAGAGCCAGGCCGGTCAGGGCCTCCATCACGCCCGGGAGCGGCAGCAGGTGCACCAGTTGCGGTGACCCCGCCTGGGCGCTCCACGTCAGCCCGGCTGTGACCAGCGCACCCAGTGCGACCAGCGAGCCACCGACGCGTCGCGGCAGCCGCGCAGTCGCGACGGCGACGAGTGCTGCGAGCAGCACCAGTACCAGCGCCGGATGGGTCGGCGCCAATCCGAACAGCGTCGGACTGACGGTGTCGCGGCTGACGAAGCCGTCGGCCGCGAACATGGGGAAGGCGAAGTAGGCGACGGCCAGGGCGACGCCGCCGCCGATCACCAGGCGGCGCATGGAGCCGTTCGCCAGGCCCATGAGGACGGCGGCGATCCCACCGAGAGCGAAGGCGACCCACATCAGAGCGTCTCCAGCGATCCCGCGTAGATGGTGGACTCGAGGTCGTGGTCGAGCTCGGAGACCGGTCCGTCGAAGACGATGCGCCCCTGGTTGAACGCGATCACGCGGCGGGCGTAGCGCTTCGCCAGCTCGATCACGTGGATGTTGACCAGAACCGTCACCCCGCGCGCCTCGTTGTATTGCTTGAGGAGTCCGAGGATGACGTCGGAGAGGCGCGGATCGAGGCTGGCCATGGGCTCGTCGGCAAGGATGAGATCGGGCTCCTGCGTCATGGCGCGGGCGATGGCGACACGTTGCTGCTGCCCGCCTGAGAGCTGGTCGACGCGCGTGTTCTCGCGCCCCGCCAGTCCGACCTCGCGGATCGCCGCCTGGGCGAGCTCGTAGTCGCGATCGTTGTACAGCGCCAGCATGCCGCGCCAGGTCCGGTGGTAGCCGAGCCGGCCGGAGAGCACGTTGTCGAGCACCGAGAGACGGGTGACGAGATTGAACTGCTGGAAGATGAAGCCAACGGTGCGGCGGTAGCGCTGGAGCGCGCGGCCGCGCAACGCCGCGACATCGCTTCCGCCCACGGCGATGGTGCCGCCGGTGGGATCGACCAGGCGGTTGAGGCAGCGCAGGAAGGTCGACTTGCCGGCGCCGGAGAGACCGATGACGGCGACGAAGTCGCCGTCGGGGATGGATACGCTCACGTCCTGGAGCGCCTTCGTGCCGTCCGGGAAGACCTTGTGGAGGTTGTTGACCTCGATCATGGGGCGGTGACGGGGGCCGGGCGGCGGAGACCGCCCGGCCCCCGGGGACGCTACTGCTTCTTGTCCAACCCGAGGATCCGCCGCGTGTCGCGAACGACGGCGTAGTCCTGGCTGTCAGCGGGGATCATGTAGTCGATCTGGTAGAGGTTGTACAGGAGCTTGTTGTCGGGCGCCTTGATGGCAGCGATGGCGGCCGCGATCTGGTACGTCAGCGCCGGGTGATCGGCCGCGAACTGCTTGGAGACGCTGAAGGTGTCGCCGGGGATGGGGCGCGTGTAGTAGATGGCGGTGAGCGCCTGCGCCTGATCGGCCTTGAGGAACTGGGTCCAGGCGCCCGACTTGTTCTGGTCGTCGTTGGCGAACACCGCTGCGGCGTCGACCGAGCCGTTGTAGACCGCCAGCACGGCGGCGTCGTGGCCGCCTGCGAAGGTCTGCTTGGAGAAGAAGGTGTCGGGATTGATGCCGGCCTGGATCAACGCGGCGCGCGGGAAGGTGTAGCCGGCCGCCGAGTTCGGGTCCACCCAGGCGATCGACTTGCCTTCGAGGTCGGCGAGCTTGCTGATGCCGCTGTCCTTGCGAACCACGATGGCCGACCAGTAGTAGGGGTTGCCGAAACGAACGGACTTCAGCAGCACCTGGGCGCCGATCTCCTGGTTGGCGATCACGAAGCCGTCGGGCGGGAAGAACGCGAAGTCCAGGTTGCCCGAGCCCATCGCCTCGATCAGGCCGCGGTAGTCGGTGGGCATGTAGACCTTCACCTCGACCGCGCCGCCGAACTGCTTCTCCAGGTAGGTGGCGATGGCGTTGGAGGCAGCGGACAGCTGATCCGAATTCTGGGTAGGGTTGAACCCGATGCGGACGGTGATGGCCTGTTGGGCGGCCGCCGTTCCCAGGGTGCCAACGAGCACGATAGTGGCCAGAGCCCGGCCGAGCAACTTCAACACGATTCCCTCCTAGGGGTGGCTGGATTGTGAGGTTGCGATGAGCAACCCGTCCAAACCTACCACCTTGGTGTCATGGAGCGGTTGGGGACGAGGAGCGGGGCGGGGCGAACGGGATCGGCCGTCCCCGGCCCTTCTCGTGCCGGGCTCGACGACGCGGCCACGAGCGGCGTACACAGTTGCGCCCCGCACGGGCCGGTCGACCATCCGTATACTGAGCCTGGCTCAAAAACCTGCGAGACCAGTACCGGGAGGTTCTATGAAGCGCCGTGATTTCCTCAAGAAGGCTGGCGTTGTTGCGGCTGGCGCGACCCTGTCGCCCCTCATGTTCGCCAACGCCCAACGGTCCAAGATGCAGTGGAGCATGGTCACCTCGTGGCCGCGGTCGCTCGACATCCTGTTCGGCGGCGCCCAGAGCATCGCCGACCGGGTGAAGGCGGCGACCAACGGCGACATCACCATCCAGGTGTACGAAGCCGGCGCCCAGGTCGGTGCCCTCGAGGTGTTCGACGCGGTGTCGAGCGGCGCCTTCGAGATGGGGCACACCGCCTCCTACTACTACGTCGGCAAGGACCCGGCGCATGCGTTCTTCACGACGGTGCCGTTCGGCCTGACTCCCAAGCAGATCAACTCCTGGATCGAATCCGGAGGCGGGCAGGCGCTGTGGGACGAGCTGAGCGGCAACAGCAACCTCAAGCCGCTGCTCGCCGGCAACACCGGCCAGCAGATGGCGGGCTGGTTCAACAAGGAGATCAACACCCCGGCTGACCTGCAGGGCTTGTCGTTCCGTACGGCCGGGCTCGGCGCCAAGGTGTACTCGTCCGCTGGCGTCAACGTCCAGACCCTGGGCGGCGGCGAGATCTTCCTGGCGCTGCAGCGTGGCGTGCTGGACGCCGCCGAGTGGGTCGGCCCGCACGACGACGAGATCCTGGGCCTCAACAAGGCTGCCAAGTACTACTACAGCCCGGGCTGGCAGGAGCCGGGCGCGGCGTTCTGCCTCTACGTCAACCTCGATACTTGGAAGGGCATGCCCTCCGACGTCCAGTCGATCGTGGCCGACGCCACCCAGGCCACCAACATCCAGATGCTGTCGGACTACACCGACAAGGATCCGGCCGCCTTCAAGCGACTGGTCGCCGGCGGCACGCAGCCGAAGGTGTTCCCCGAGCCGGTGCTGAAGGTCCTCTACGAGAACTGGGTCAAGGTCAACGACGGTCTGCGCGGCAGCAATGCCATGTACAAGAAGATCTCCGATTCCATGACGCCCTTCATGGCGCAGGTGCGTGGCTTCGACAAGATCAACCAGTACGCCTACCTGAACTTCATCTACAACAACACCTGAGCCGTCGCGGCGACGGTGGCCGGCAAGAGCGATGGCGCGCCCCCAGCGGGGCGCGCCATCGCAGTGTCGAACTCGAGTCCGTGAGGGTGCTGCGTCCTGGGCCCGGCCGGCGCTCGTCCGCCCCGCGGCCCCGGTTCAGTACCCGCTCGGATCCGTACCTGGCCGGTTCAGTGCCCGGCCGCCAGGGCCGGCAGGAAGCGCACGATTCCCGGCGCGATCGCGATGATCACGACCGCGATCACCTGGATCACCACGAAGGGGATGATGCCGCGGTAGATGTCGACCGTGCGCACGTTGGGCGGCGCGACCCCCTTGAGGTAGAACAACGCGAAGCCGAAGGGCGGCGTCAGGAACGACGCCTGCAGGTTCATGGCGATGAGAACGCCGAACCACACCATCATGTCGGGGCCGAACATGCGCAGGGCGATCGGCGCGATGAGCGGCACCACGATGAAGGTGATCTCGATGAAGTCGATGAAGAAGCCGAGCAGGAAGATCGCCAGCATCGTGAAGAGCACGAAGCCGAAGGCGCCCCAGGGCAGGTTGGTAAGGAAGTTGTCGACCGCGATGTCGCCGTGTAGCGCACGGAACACCATCGAGAAGGCGGTCGCGCCTACCAGGATCATGAACACCATGCTGGTGAGCTTCAGCGTCTGGTCCATGGTGTTGATGAGGTTCCGGAGAGTGAGCCGGCGGTTGAAGATCGCCAGCAACATGGCGCCGACGGCGCCCATGGCGCCCGCCTCGGTGGGCGTGGCGATGCCGAAGAAGATGGTGCCCAGGACCAGCAGGATCAAGAACAGGGGCGGGATGAGGTTCTTGATGACCTTCAACGCGAGCTGCCCGCCGGAGATGTTGCGTGCCTCCTTCGGGAGCGCGGGTGCCTCGTTCGGACGGAGCAACGCAACGAGGGCCACCCACACCATGTACAGGCCGGCCAGCACGAAGCCCGGGATGAACGATCCCAGGAAGAGGTCGCCGACCGAAACCCCGAGCTGGTCGCCCAGGATCACGAGCACGATGCTCGGCGGGATGATCTGGCCGAGGGTCCCGGACGCGGCTACGACCCCCGTCGCCAGCGGCTTGCTGTAGTTGTACTTCAGCATCACCGGCAGGGCCAGGACGCCCATCGTCACCACCGACGCGCCGACGACGCCGGTCGAGGCGGCCAGCAGCGCGCCGACGGCGACCACCGAGATGGCAAGCCCGCCGCGCAGGCTCCCGAACAGGATGCCCATGGTCTCCAAGAGTTCCTCGGCCAGGCCGGACTTCTCGAGCATGACGCCCATGAACACGAAGAACGGCACCGCCACCAACGTGTAGTTGTCCATGATGTTGCCGAAGATGCGCTGCGGCAGGATGTTGAGGCGGGCCACGGTGAAGATGGGGTGCCACGGGAAACCGAAGCCGAGGAACTTCTCGGTGAAGTCGCTGCCGATGAAGGTGAAGAGCACCGCGGTGCCGCCCAGGCTGAACGCCACCGGGTAGCCGATCAGCAGCAGCACGACGGCCGCGGCGAACATCCACAGGCCGAGCATCAGGCGCGCACCGCGCTCTCGTCTTGCGGGTCCTCTTCCTCCGTGGCGTACATGCTGCCCGATCTCTTGCGGCCCGACAAGAAGGCGATGTTCTTGATGACCTCGCTGATGCCCTGTGCGATCAGTAGCGCGAAGGCGATGACGATCACCGTCTTGATGGGGTAGCGCGCCAGCCCGCCGGGGTTGGGGCTCATCTCGTGCGCCCGCCAGCTCGCCGCCACGTATCGATGGCTGAAGTAGATGCCCATCAGACTGAAGGGCACCAGGAACAGCACCGTTGCGACGATGTCGATCCAGGCCTTGACGCGGGCGCGGAGGTTCGAGAACACAACGTCGACGCGCACGTGGCCGTCGGTCCGCAAGACGTAGGCCGCTCCCAGCAGGAACACCAGATCGTAGGCGTAGGTCTGCAGCTCGAGGTAGGTGTTGCCGCTCGCCTTCTCCGCGATGGCGTCACCGAAGACCGCGGCCACTACGCTGTAACCGTAGCGCGTGAGGACGTTGTAGACGCCGACGAGCACCATGAACAGCGTGAGCCACCACATCAGCTTGCCGATCGCCGTGGTGAAGGCGTCGATCCCTCTGGCCACCGCAAGGAAGAACTTCAACGTGTCGCTCCTTCGAAGGACCCGGTTGTCGCGTGGTCGACTGACAGCATGGTATTCGCTAACTTCGCGGGACGTCAACGCGCGCGGGCGCGAGGGACACAGCCGCCCGCGCAGCTTCGCGGCGGTGTAGAGGAGCCCTCACGACGTCTTGCCCGCGTCAGGGAGCGTTGCCCTGCAGGTAGCGCCGGACGTCCTCGTTGTGAGCCTGCAGGGTGGTGTTGGGCCGGAACACGATCGTCCCGCCCTGGTGGGCATGGAGGAAGTAGAGGTAGCGCTCGCCCCGAGCGTTGGTGCGCACGGGATCGAGCACGGCACGCAGGGCGGCGTCGCCCGGGCTGTCGATGGGACCCTTCGGCAGTCCGGTGCGGGTGTAGGTGTTCCAGGGGTTGTCCTTGTGCAGGTCGCCGGCCTCGAGATTCGGAAGCGGTTTGCCCAGCCCGTAGGCCACCGTCGGGTCGGATTGCAGCGGCATGCCGAGGTCGAGGCGGTTCAAGAACACGCCGGCGATGATCGGCATCTCACCCGGGTTGGCGGCTTCGGCCTGGATCATGCTGGCCAACGTCACCCAGGCGCGTACCGTCATCCCCCTGGCGCGGAGCTGCTGCTCGGTGGACGCGTCGAGCTCCTGCCGGAAGCGTTGCAGCATGAGCTGGAGCACCTCCTCGGGGGTGCTCTTCACCGGGATGTCGTAAGCGGCCGGGAAGAGGTAACCCTCGAGTCCGTCGCCCGCCGGGACGAAGCCGGGGCGCAGGTCGCCAGGGGCGTGGATCAGCGCCAGGAAGGCGTCGGCCGTTCCCAGCCCGGCCTCCTGCAGCGCCTGCGCGATGTGAGTGGCCCGCCACCCCTCGGGGATGACAACGTGAACGGTGCGGGGGCGACCGCCCTTCTCGAGAGCGGCCGCGAGCCGCGCCGCGCCCATCGACGGGCTCAGGTCGTAGAGGCCTTCGCCGATGCTCCTGTCGAGCCCCCGGGCGCGCAGGTAGAGCTCGAAGATGCGGCCGTTGCGCACCAGGCCGTCGCGCCGAAGCATGGCGGCGACCTCCTTGCCCCCCCAACCGGGCTTCACGTCGAAGGTCACCTTGGATGGGTTGGCGCTCACCGGGGTGAGCTCGTAGGCGACCACCAGCGCGAGGGCCATCAGTAGGAGGAAGACCCCGAGGGCGGCCAGGATCCAGGGCCGGGCGCGACGCCAGGGTGGGACGGCGGCGGGCGCCGGGGCGCCGCCGGGGGCAGCGGGGCGGGGGGGTTCGGGGCGGGGCTCGTCAGGCACGACGTCAGCGCTCCCGCCCGTCGTCGAGTCCGTCGTCGAGTCCGTCGTCGGGCCCGTCGTCGGGCCCGTCGTCCCGTGTCTCACCGGGGGCGTCGTCTCCCGCTTCGGAGTGGTTGCCGGTGCGGGTCAGGTAGCTCTCCAGGATGAGGATCGCCGACGCCTCATCGACGGCCCCCTTGGCGTGCCGCTTCTCCCTCGGGAGCGAACTCTCGTGCAGGCGCCGCTCCGAGAGCGCGGTGGTGAAGCGCTCGTCTTCGAAGACGACCTCGAGCCCGGCCCGGCTCAGCGCGGACGCGAAGCCTCGGACGAGCCGCGTCTGCGGCGTCTCCTCGCCCCGCGTGGGACGGGGCAGGCCGACCACAACGGTGGCCGCGCCCTCGGCAGTCGCCAGGGCGCGCACGGCCGCGACGTCGGCGACCGTGCCGCGGCGCACGATGGCTCCGCGTCCGAAGGCCAGTTCGCTGCCGCGTTCGGCGCGCGCCACGCCGATGCGGGCGCGTCCGACGTCGAGTCCCAGGACCACGCTTCGCACGCTACCGTCCGGTCGTGGGCGCGGCGTGTGCGGCGCCCGGCGGCGCGGAGGCCAGCCACGTCTCGAGAGTCTGCGCCACCGCATCTTCGTCGTTGCTCCCGATGACCAGGTCGGACGCCCGACGGATCGCCGCGTCGGCGTTGGCGACGGCGACGCCCAGGCCCGCCCAGCGCAACATCTCGATGTCGTTCCGCTGGTCGCCGAAGGCGGCCACCTCGGTCCGATCGATGCCGAGCTCGGCACACAGCTCCTGCAGAGCCCCGCGCTTGTCGACGCGCGGATCGAGCACCTCGAGCATGACCGGCGAGCTCCAGGTGCGGTAGAGAGGCAGGCCCTCCAGGACCGCCGCCAGCGCGGCTGCGTCCGTCCCCTCGGCGCGGGCGAAGAGCTTGATGGCCCCACTCCCCAGGAAGCCCTCGACGCGGCCCACGCCGGTCGGCTCCTCGGGACCGAGCCGGGCCTCCGAGGACCGCAGCCGATAGAGGGCGGGATCGAGGAACCAACCGTGGTCGGTCTCCAACCCCGCCATCAGGTTCGCGAAGCCGTCGCGGAGTCGTGCCAGCGCGAGGCGCGCCACGGCGGCGTCGAGGTGGTGCCGAACGCGGAGCGCCGTGGCCGGTGGGTCGAACACGGCGGCCCCGTTGAAGCAGATGAAGGGGTGCTCCAGCTCGAGCTCGGCGGCGTAGTCGAGCGCGCTCCGCGGCGGCCGCCCGGTGCACACCACCACGTGGACGCCTCGTTCGGTCAGGCCCCGCACGGCGTTGCGCGCGCGCGGCGTCAGACGCTTGTCGCTGGTCAGGAGGGTCCCGTCGAGGTCGAGCGCCACCAGACGCGGGAGCGTTCCCGACCGGGGAGCGGACGCCACGGTCGCGCTCAGCCGCCCAGCACGTCGGGCACAGCGGCCAGCGCCCCGGCCAGAGCCGAGGGATCCTTCACCCCGGCCTGCGCCATGTCGGGCCGCCCGCCTCCGCCCCCGCCGACGGCGCGGGCGACCTCCCGGATGAGGTTCCCGGCGTGGGCGCCGCGCTCGCGGGCGGCGTCGCTCACCTTGGCCACCAGCATCGACCCGCTCCCGACCACCACCACATCGGCGCCGCTCTTGCCGAGCAGGGTGTCGGCTGCGCCGCGCAGCGCAGCGGCGTCCAGCCCTTCGAGCGTGGCGGTGGCGAAGCGGAAGCCGCCGGCCTCCCTCACCTCGGTGGTCGCGGCGGCTCCGGAGGTCTGCGCCGCGGCCAGGCGGTCGCGAAGCTGGGCGGCGTCGCGCTGCGACTGCTTGAGGTCGGCCTGCAGCTTCAGGGTGCGCTCCTCGAGCTCGGCGGGGCCGCCCCCCAGCGAGCGAGCGAGCCGCTGCTGCTGCGAGCGCTGGTCCTGATGGAGGCGCAGAGCGGCCATGCCGACGTTGGCTTCGATGCGACGCACGCCGGCGGAGACCGCCTCCTCGGAGGTCACGAGCAGGCTGCCGATCTCGCCGGTGCGGCGCACGTGGGTGCCGCCGCACAGCTCGATCGACACGGCCTTGCGGTCCGACCCGTCGTCGCCGCCCATGGTCACCATCCGGACCTCGTGCCCGTACTTCTCCCCGAACAGCATCATGGCGCCGGTCTCACGCGCCTCCGCGATCGGGACGACGCGCCAGTCCACCGGGACGTCGGCCTGGATCCAGCGGTTCGCCAGCGCCTCGACCTGGTCGATCTGCTCGGCACGGAGCGCCTGCGGATGCGAGAAGTCGAAGCGCAACCGATCGGGTGTCACCAGCGAGCCTGCCTGAGCGACGTGCGTCCCCAGGACGCTGCGCAGCGCCGCGTGGAGGAGGTGGGTGGCGCTGTGGTGCTTCTCCGTCTCGCGCCGTGCCGGATCGACGCGGGCGTGCAGGGGCTGGCCGGCCCGAAGCCGGCCACGCACCACTCGAGCGTGATGGAGGATGAAGCCCTGACGGCTGCGGGTAGCGGAGCGCACCACCGCGGCGCCGCCGTCCCACTCGAGCTTCCCGCTGTCACCGATCTGCCCGCCGCCCTCGGCGTAGTAGGGCGTCCGGTCGAGCAGGACGACGCCGCTCTCGCCCTCGGCCAGTCCGTCCACCTCCTGCTCTCCGGACAGCACGGCCTGCACGGTGGCGTCGGCGGCGAGCTCGGTGTAGCCCAGGAAGGCGGTCTCGTCGATGCGCTCGGCCAGCGCGCCCAGCGTGTCGCGGCTGGCGGCGAACAGCTCGGCGGCCTGACGGCCGCCACGCGACACGTCGCGCGCCCGCTCGCGCGCCGCCTCGTAGCCCTCGCGATCGACCTGGATGCCGCGTTCGGCCGCCATCTCCTGGGTGAGGTCCAGCGGGAAACCGTAGGTCTGCCACAGATCGAAGGCGGTAGCGCCGTCCAGGGTGCGCCCGTTCAGCTCGTCGAGAAGCTGGCCGACGCGCTCCATGCCGGACTCGAGCGTGCGGAGGAACTGCTCCTCCTCGGTTCTGAGGATGCCCTGCACGCGCTCGCGGCCGTCGACCAGCTCGGGGTAGGCCTCGCCCATGGCCGCCACCACGGCGTCGACCAGGGTGTACAGAACGGGCTCGTGCAGGCCCAGCAGCCAGGCGTGACGCGAGGCGCGGCGCAGCAGCATCTTGACCACGTAGCCGGGACCGTCGTTGGCGGGCAACACCCCGTCACCGACGGCGAACACCACTGCCCTCAAGTGATCGGCGACGACCCGGTGGGACACGCTCTCGACGCCCCGGTACGGCACACCGGAGAGCTCGGCCACGCGTCGGATGGTGGGCTGGAACAGCTCGGTGGCGTAGGCATCCTCCGCGCCGGTCATGACGGCGGCGAGGCGCTCGAAGCCCAGGCCGGTGTCGATGTTCTTCTGCGGAAGCGGCTCGAGCGCGCCGCCGTCACGGCGGTCGAACTGCGTGAACACCAGGTTCCAGACCTCGATGAAGCGGTCGCCGGACCCGGTGTTGGGGCCGTCCTCGTCGTCGGAGCCGAACTCCGGCCCGCGGTCGTAGAACACCTCGGAGCAAGGGCCGCAGGGCCCGTTGGGCCCTGCGCTGACGGCGTTCGCCGGCCAGAAGTTCTCGTCCTCGCCCCAGCGGGAGATGCGCTCGGCGGGGACGCCAACGTGATCCGTCCACACCTCGAAGGCCTCATCGTCGTCCGCGTAGACGGTCACATAGAGGCGGGCGGGGTCGAGCCCGAGCCAGGCCGGGTCGGTCATGAACTCCCACGCCCAGCTCGCCGCTTCCTTCTTGAAGTAGTCGCCGAAGGAGAAGTTGCCCATCATCTCGAAGAACGAGTGGTGCCGCAGGGTACGGCCGACGTTCTCGATATCGTTGATCCGCAGGCACTTCTGGGCCGTCGTCACCCGGTGATGGATGCCGTCCACGCCTGCGAACTTCGGCGTTGCGCCGAGGAAATAGGGCTTGAACTGCACCATGCCGGCGCTGGTGAACATCAAGGTGGGATCGCCCGACTTGAGCGGGGCCGACGGGTACGCGAGATGTCCCTTGCCTTCGAAGAAGCGCAGGTACTTCGCCCGCAGCTCGTTGATAGGTTGGATGCCGTCTGCCACGTTGGTGCCTCCCGCTCGCACTGAGGCAGCATTATACCGGCCCGGAGGCGCGCTCCGGGCCGCTGCGGGCACCGCGATGGGCGCTCGGAGGCGCGCCCTGCGGGCGTACGATGTGCGACATGCTGCGCGGCCTGGTCGACACCCCGGAACGGCGGGTGATCTTCGTGGCGGGGACCCTCTCGTTCCTGGCCATCGGAGCCGTGCAGGCGATGTACGGCCCCGCCTTCCCGGCCTTCCTGGCACGGTATGGCGTGGGCGTGGGCCAGGTGGGCGCGGTGGTGAGCGTGCACTTCCTCGGTTCGTTCGTGACCATCGCGGCGAGCGGGATGTTGCTGGCGCGCTTCGGGTACCGAAGGCTGATGCTTGGGGGTGCGGCCCTGCTGGCCATGGGAGCCGCCGGCGTGGCGTTGAGCCCGCTGTGGAGCCTCACGCTGGCCGCCGCCCTGCTGGGCGGCCTCGGCTTCGGACTGCTCGACGTGGCCACCAACCTGCTGTTCGCGCGCTGGTACGGTGACCGCTCCACCGGAGCGCTGAACCTCCTCAACGCCGCCTTCGGGGTGGGCGCCGTGGTGGGCCCGGTGCTCGTCGGATTGCTGGCGCCCCGGGTCGCCCCCGCCTTCCTGCTGGTCGCGGTCGTCACGGGCATCGCGGCGCTGTTCATCGGTCGCGCGCCCATGCCGAGGCCGCTGGACGTCCCCGCCGGAGTGCTGCGGGCGCGGCGCGGGCCGATCGCGGGTTTCATGCTGCTGTACTTCCTCTACGTCGCCTCGGAGGTGGGCGTGGCGAGCTGGGAGCCGACCTACCTCGCGCCCCTGTTCGGCGACGCTCGCGCGGCGTTCTTCACCGGCCTGTACTGGGCCGCGCTCACCCTCGGGCGCTTCATCGCGGCCGCGCTGGGGGACCGACTGCGGCCGGCGGACATGGTGCTCGCCGCCGTGGTGTTGGCGCTAGCGGCCGCTTGGACGGCGACCCTGGGCGGGCTGGCGCCGCTCGCCTACGCGCTGGTGGGGTTCGCTTTCGCGCCCGTCTTCCCGACGGCGCTGGCATGGCTGCAGCAGGTGTTCCCGCAGCGGGCCGAGCAGATCGCGCCGCTGGTCTTCGCGGTCGCCAACCTGGGGCCTGTCCTCACGGCCCCCGCCATCGGCTGGGGGGTATCGCTCGCCGGGACCGGAACCATCCCGCCCGCCCTCGGGTCACTGGTGCTGGCGCTTCTGCTGGTGGTCGGGCTGCTGTGGCGCAGCAACCGCGGACCCGCGCGGGCAGGTGTCGACGGGGGTGCCGGGCAGGGAGTCCGGTAGGCTGGCGCCAGGCAGACCCTGGAGCGCGGATCCGGCGACGGTCCGTATTGCGGAAGAGGAGGACGACCATGACGCAGACGCTGGCGGGTGGGATTCTCGACGAGCTGAAGAACTCGTTCCGATCCCAGAAGGCGCTGGGCGACGGCGCCTTGCGGCAACTCGAGGACGCCGACGTCGTCGAACGACCGGACCCGGTCAGCAACAGCGTCGCGGTCATCGTCAAGCACCTGAGGGGCAACATGCTGTCGCGCTGGACGGACTTCCTGCACAGCGATGGGGAGAAGCCCGAGCGTGACCGTGACGGCGAGTTCGAGGTCGACACGGCCACTGCCGCCGACGTGGTGCGCTGGTGGGAGGAGGCGTGGGAGGTGGCGTCGCGGGAGCTCGACGCCCTGCGCGAGGAGGACCTCGCCGCCCACGTCCGGATCCGGGGCGAGGACCACAGCGTCCCCGCCGCGCTGTTGCGTCAGCTCACACACACGGCCCAGCATGTGGGCCAGATCGTGCTGCTCGCCAAGCACGCGCGTGGCGAGCGCTGGCGGACGCTGTCGATCCCCAAGGGCGGCACGTCGGCGTTCAATCGTGGCAAGGATTTCGATCCCGACTCGGGTCGCTAGGCGCCGGCGGGGCCGGCCGTCGTCAGGTGTCCGAGAGGCGGAGGCGCTCCTTCAGCTCGACCAGGAACGCGGCCTCGTTGGACGACAGGCGCCGCCCGAAGAGCCCGCTGCGCGACGCGTCGGCCACGCGCTCGGCGAGTTCCAGCAGGAACCGCTTGAACTCCGTCCCCTCGGCGTCATCGTGCACGATGGAGCCGACCTCCTCGATGCGCGCGAGCAGGTTCTCACGGGTGACCTCGTCGAGGTCGACGCTTCGCTCCTCGGCGCGGCTGAAGAGCTCCTGAACGAGAGCGTTGTCGTGATAGCGTCGCCGGGCATCGTAGAGGTAGCGGCCGGCCGCCATGATCTCGCGGAAGTACCCGATGGGACCGGTCCGCTCGGCTGCCACTGCGGCGACCAGGACCTCCGCGGCGGCGTCCAGCAGGAGGGTACGTTGTTCGCCAGTGTAGCTGCTCATCGCTTGGGCTCCCATCGATGCGGTGCCTCGACCCCGAGACGGGGGCGGGGACGTCCAGCCTACCGCACGCGGTGCCGGCGAGAAGCGGCGAGACGAGACAGGTACGCGATTTCACGAGGGCTGGGACGGGCTGCGAGGACAATGGACGATCGACGCCGCCTGAGTCTCGGGCGTGCACGGCGCCGCTGCTATGAACCTTACCGGCGCGGCCCGCTGCGGGTCATCAATGCGTCCGAGCCACGGTGGGGGACGGGACGATGAACTTCGAGCTGGTACTGCTGGCGTTGCCGTTGCTGGCGGCCCTGATCGCGTTTCCGGCGATCGCTTGGGCGGCCCTGCGGCGGCACGAGCCCGGGCGTAGGGCGTTCGGCCTGCTGGCCGTGGTCGTGGTGACGTGGTCGTTGGCGGTGCTGCTCTCGTGGACGCGAACGACCGATGCCCAGCTCGCGTTCGCCGTCCGGCTCGCGCTCAGTGCAGGAGCCCTGGCCCCCACGCTCTCGCTGATCGCCGCCCTGCGGCTGACGGGGCGAGACGCTTCGCTTGCCCGTCTGCTGCTGCTTCCCGCGGTGGCTGCGACCGCATGGGTGTGGACCCCCGCTGTCACGCCCTGGGTGTGGCGCGGGCTGGTTCCGATCGACATCGTCGGCGTAGCCGGCCTCGCCGTCGTCCCGGGCCCGGCGTTCTGGGTTTGGTGGATGGGCGCAGGGCTCGTGCTGGGGATCGCGGCGTCGCTCGTGCTGGCGCTGGGCGCGCGCGGCCAGAGGCCGCGAGCGGGGGCCGGCATGGGCTTGCTGGCGCTGGCGCCGGTTCCGCCCCTGGCGCTGGTGGTCTACGCATTCGTGTCGCCGGGCAACCTGGCGGCCATCGACCTCGTGCCGGTCGGCCTCGGTGCCAGCGCGCTGTTGCTGGCGTGGGGCATGGAGCGGCGCTGGGCGGAGTTGCGGGGTCCGATCGAGTACCGGGAAGTCTTCGCCGGCCTCGGTGACGGGCTCATCCTGGTCGACGAGCACGGCATCGTGCTCGACATGAACCCGGCCGCCGAGGAAGCGTTGGGCGCGACCGCGCAGGTCGCGCTGGGCCGGCCGCTGTCCTCCATCCGCCGTGACTTCGCGGTCATGGGCAGGGAGTCCGTGGAGCTGCCTCCGGTCGACGCGGGCCCGGTGTACGAGGCGAGGAGCCACCCGTTGCCCGGTGCCGGGCGGCTGCTCATCATCCGGGACGTGACCGCTCGGCGCGCCGCCGCCGACGCGCTCGGACGGCGCGCGGAAGTGCTCGCCGCGACCGAGGCCGCCGCCCGTGAGTTCCTCGAGGAGCCGGACTGGGCGGCGGCCGTGGACGGCCTGCTCGCCAGCCTGGGGATCGCCGTGGAGGCCGACCGGGTGGCGCTGCTGGAAGTCGAGGGCGTGCCGGGCGGAGCGCATCCGGAGGTGCTGCCGATCGCGCGTCGTGCGCGGCGGTGGGAGGCGCTCCACCCCGCGGCCTGGGACCAGGGGCAACCCCCCTACGGGTCGCAGCTGCTGGCGTGGGGGGCGTCCCCTCCCGGCTTCGCCGGCGAGGTGGACGGCGTGCCGGCGCATGATCGCGACGTTCTGCACGCGCTGGGTCTGGGGTACCTGGCGCTGCTGCCGGTCTCGGCCGGCGACGGCACGGTCCGGGTGCTGGCCTTCGAGTGGTCGGCCCCGTATCCGCGTTGGTTGCCGCTGGTGGTCGACACCCTCCGAGCGGCACCGGCCGCGCTCGAGGCGGCAGTCCGGCGGCGGAGCGGCGAGCTCGCGGGCGAGCGCTCGCGCAGGTACCAGGAGTCGTTGTTGGAGGTGACGCGAGAGCTGCTGGCCCAGGAGGTCACGCCCGCGTTCTATCAGGCGCTGTTGGAACGCGCGGTGGGGGTGATCCCCGGGGCGCAAGGCGGTTGTGTCCTGGTGCGCGGCCCGGACGGCAGTTTCGCTCTGGCCGCGGCGACCGGCGCGGAGGCGGCCGTGCTGGCCGAGGTGCGCTTCAGTGAACGCGATCTCGGCCATGGGGAGCCGGGCCGCGCGGGACCGCGCTTGGTCAAGGGCGACGCGCTCGACCGGGGCGCGGATGGTGCCCGCGCGCGTGCGGCGCGGGAGACCGGGGCGGGACCGGGGCCGGCGGTGTCGCTGGCCGTGCCGGTCGAGTTGAGCGGGCGCCTGGAGGCGTCGCTGCGCCTCGACAACCTCGACGCCGAGGACGGCTTCCCGCCCGAAGCGGTGGGTATGGCGGAGGCATTCGGGTTGCAGGTCGCCGCACTGTTGCACAGACTCCGCCTGGAGGAGCGCCGCGATCGTGCCGCACGCATGAACGCTCTGCTGGCGGACATCGAGCGCCTGCTCCTGACCGGCGGCAAGCTGAGCGACTTCTTCCCGGTGCTGGCCCGGTTGGTGCTGGAGGTCCCCGGGATGGGCTTCGAGCGCATGGTCGTCTTGCGCCCCGACGGCGACGGCGCCTCCCTCGACGCCTTCGATCCCGAGGGCGCGCACGACGATGGCCTCGAGGCGGCGCTCGTCGAGGCCGGGTGGATCGGCGCCGCGCGCGGTCCGCTCGCAGGTCTGGGGGCCGATCCCGGACCGCGGTTCCGCGACCGTACCGATGACGGCGGGCCCGTGGGCGCCTACGCCGCGCACCCCCTGGTGCTGCGCGGACAGCCGTGGGGGATGATCGTGTTCTGCGCCCGCGAGCCGCGGACCTTCGACGGCCAGGTGCGGGACATGCTCGCCCAGCTCGCCAGCAGCATCGAGCTGGCGCTGGTGCGGCAGCGCGACGCCGAGCAGCGGGAGTGGCAGCTCGCCAAGCTCGAGGCGATTGTGAGCACCAGCGAAGCGCTGCGCGGCGCCACGCGCCGGCGCGACGTGGTAGTTCGCGCACTCCAGGCCGTGCTCGACATGACGCGTGCCGAGGGGTGCGACCTCTACCTGATCGACGGCGAGGCCGACGTGCTGCGGAGGGTCGGCAGCCGCGCGGAGGCCGGGCGGGTCCCCCACCCGGTGGGCGGTGAGGCCGTGGCGCGCGGTGAGGGTGATCTGCTGTGGCGGGTGGTGGAAGCCGCCAGGACGGTGGGCGCCCGCGATCCTTCCGGCCTGGCGGACGTGCCCGTACCGACCGGGGCGCCACGTCCGACGGCCTACCTGGGCACTCCGCTCCGCAACGGCGCCGGGGAGATCGTCGGGGTGGTAAGCGCCCTCGCCTTCTCCGGAGGCCGGAGTCTCGAACGCGAGGACGGCGGCTTCCTCGAGGCCATCGCGCTGGCGTGCGGCAACGCCCTCGACCGGTTGGCGTTGGTGGAGCAGAGCCGTGCACAGGCGGCGGAGTACCGATCGCTGTTCGAGGCGGCCAAGCGCCAGGCGGCCGAGCTGACGCTGCTCGACCGGGTGCGGGGTGCGGTCGCCAGCGAACTCGACCTGCAGGCGGTGTTCGAGGCCGCGGCCGAAGCGACCGTGGAGGTGCTGGGATACCGCAGGGTCGGATTGTTCGCGCGCTCCGGGGACGATCTCCTACTACAGCATCAGCTCGGATACGACGACGCTGCCGTGCGCCAGGCGTTGGAGGGCGGAGGGGTGGCTCAGATCGCGGCGCGCGTGAGTGCGACCGGCGAGCCGCTGCTCGTCGGAGGCGGCGCCGGCGAGGCGGGCGACGTCGATGGTCCCTGGCAGGCGGCGGTCCCTCTGGTGGCCGGTGCAGGGGTGGTGGGTGTCCTGGTGGCGGAGGGCCGCTCGGCCGGATCGGCCGACGAGGACCTGAGGCTGTTGCGGGCCGTGGGGGAGCAACTGGGGGTTGCGGCGGAGCGGGGGCGCCTCTACGGCGCCGTGCAGCAGAGCGAGCAGCGGTTCCGACTCCTCGCCGAGCACATGCACGACCTGGTCTGTCTGCACGACCGTGATGGGCGCTACCTCTACGTGAGCCCGTCGGCGAAGACCGTGCTCGGCTACGACCCGGACGCGCTGGTCGGGGTGGACCCCTACGAGATGATCCACCAGGAGGACCGTGAGCGCGTGCGCGAGAGTGGGCATCAGCGGCTGTTCGAGGGCCACGACTCGATCCAGGTCAGCTACCGTCTGCGGCATGCCGACGGCCATTACGTGTGGCTCGAGACCTTCGCTCAGCCCGTGCGCGACGAGCGCGGCGAGATGGTGCACATGGTCACCTCCTCGCGGGACATCACCGAGCGCAAGCGCATCGAGGAGCGCCTGGTGCAGGGCGCGCTCTTCGACGAGCTGACGGGGCTGGCCAACCGCGTGCTGCTGCTCGATCGCCTGCGCCAGGCGCTGTCGCGCTCCGCCCGTAACGAAGCATGGCGCTTCGCGCTCTTGTTCCTCGACCTCGATCGCTTCAAGGTGGTCAACGACAGCCTGGGTCACAACGCCGGCGACGATCTCCTCAAGACCCTGGCGGGCCGTCTCAAGACCTGCGTGCGCGGCTCCGACACGGTGGCCCGCCTCGGTGGCGACGAGTTCTGCGTCCTCATCGAGAACGTCGAGGGTCCCGACCACGCCACCGCCACGGCGGCACGGATCCAGAGCTCACTGGCCGAGCCGTTCACCCTCCACGGGCACGACATCTTCACCAGCGCCTCGATCGGTATCGCATTCTCGGCACCGCACTACCGCGAGCCGCAAGAGCTGCTGCGCGACGCCGACATCGCCATGTACCGCGCCAAGGCCACGGGGAAGGCGCGCTTCGCCATCTTCGACGAGGGGATGCACGCTCGGGCCCTCGGCCAGATGCAACTCGAGACCAGCCTCCACCGTGCGCCCGAGCGCGACGAACTGTTCCTGGAGTACCAGCCGATCTACCAGTTGGAGCCGCGCCGGCTGGTGGGAGTGGAGGCCCTGCTGCGCTGGCGGCACCCGGAACGTGGTCTCGTGCCCCCGTCCGAGTTCGTTCCGCTGGCCGAGGAGTCGGGCCAGATCGTCGCGATCGATCGCTGGGTACTGGGCCAGGCCACCCGTCAGCTCGCGGTCTGGCTGCGCGACCTGGGCCCCGGCGTGCCGCCGCCCGTGGTGAGCGTCAACGTGTCGGCCCGGCACCTCGCGTTGCAGGATGTGGACACGGTATTGCGGAGCATCTTGGAGGAGGCCGGCGTGCCGGCCTCCAGCCTCAAACTGGAGATCGGCGAGGGCGCGCTCATGAACTACCCGGAGGCCGCCGTCGAGGCGCTGACACGTCTTCGCGAGCTGGGCGTGCGCGTCCAGGTCGACGACTTCGGCACCGGCTTCTCCTCCTTGAAACACCTCCAGCGTCTCCCCATCGATTCGCTCAAGATCGACGGCTCCTTCGTCCATGCGATCGACACCCACTCGGCCAACCGTGAGGTCGTGAGCGCCATCATCGGGCTTGCGCGCAACCTGAGCGTCGACGTCGTGGCCGAGGGCATCGAGCGCGAGGAGGAGCTTCAGACGCTGCTCGAGCTGGGCTGCGGCTACGGACAGGGACACCTCTTCGCGCCGGCGTTGTCCCCCGATGAGGTGGGGCGGCGCCTCCAGACCCAACGGACGATGTAGGGGCCGCAGACCCTGGCGGAAGCACTCTTGCGGTGCTCCTGGGGCTGTGCTACCGTTGCCGCAACCGGTTGCGTAGAAGCTATCGAATCGCCCTCTGGCCGCGCATCGCGATGCGCCCGGGGGCGGGGAGGCGGGCGGTCATTCGTGAGGCGCAAGCTCACGCTGAAGGACCTCTCCGAACGGCTGGGACTGGCTCGCTCGACCGTGTCACGGGCCCTGCGCGACGACCCGCAGATCGCACGCGGTACGCGTGCGCGTGTGCGCGAGCTCGCCGACACGCTGGGGTACCATCCCGACGCGGCGGCGAGGGCGCTGACGCGCCGGAAGGCGCAAGTCGTCGGGCTGATGCTGCCTCGCAGCTCCGAGCTGGTGTTCGCCAACCCCTACTTCAACGAGCTGCTGCTCGGCGTCACCGGCCGGGCCGAGGAGGCGGGCTTCCCGCTGTTGCTCTCGACCGCGCCCCGCCCCGACTTCACCCTGTGGCTACGCGAGGGGCGGGTCGACGGCCTGCTCGTGCTCGGTTCGAGCGTAGCCGACGAGGACGTCGAGGGCCTCAACCGGTTGATCGCCGCCCACTACCCGGTGGTGGCCATCCATGCCGGTCCGCGCACACTCCAGGCCGTGAGTATCGGAAGCAACGAGCGTGCCGGGGTGTGGCAGGCGCTGGCGCACCTGCACCAACTCGGCCTGCGTCGGGTGGCCTTCCTGAGCGGTCCCCGCGGCTCACGCTACGCCGAGCGTCGCATCCGCGCCTACCGTACCGGCGTCGAGACCTTCGGTCTGGAGGCCGACCCCGAGCTGCTCGCGCCGACCGACGACAGCAAGACGGGCGGCGCCGCCGCTTGCGCGCGCCTGCTCGCCGGCGCGACGCCCTTCGACGCCGTTCTCGGCAACAACGACCTGGTGGCGCTGGGCGCCTTGAGCGCTCTCGTGGCGGCGGGCCGCCGTGTGCCGGGCGACGTGTCCGTCGTCGGCTTCGACGACACACCGCTGGCCGCGGTGGCCAGCCCGGCGCTCACCACGGTCCGGCAACCGACGCGTCGCCTGGGCGAGATGGCCTTCGACGCGCTCCTCACCCTGATGGCCGGCGGTACCGTCCCGTCGGCGCGTCTGGCGACCCAGCTCATCGTCCGCGACAGCACAGGTCCCCCTGCCCTGATGGAGGTGCCGCCTGCGTAGACGACCCGTCCGTTCGCCAACCACCCAACACGATTCCGGAGGTATCCATGAACCGACCCATCCGCGTCCTGCTCGCCCTGGCGTTCGCTGCGCTGTTCGCGACCGGCGCCGCCCAGGTGAACCTCAAGGTCTTCATCGGCGGCCAGCAGCGGCCCGATGTCATCGGACCCTTGCTCGACAAGTTCAACGCCGAGAACCCCGACATCCACGCCACCTTCGAGGTGGGCGGCGCGACAAGCGACGTGCAGCAGCAGTACCTCAGCACCGTGTTGACCAGCAAGTCCTCGGCCATCGACGTCATGCTCGTCGACGTGGTGCGCCCCGCGCAGTACGCGGCGTCGGGATGGGCCGAGCCGCTCGACAGCTACTTCGCCTCCGCCGACGCTGAGAAGACCTACCTGGCGTCGTTCCTTCCGGGCCCCATCAACGCCGACACGGTGAACGGCAAGCTGTATGCCATCCCTGCCTTCACCGACGCGCAGTTCCTGTACTACCGCAAGGACCTGCTCGACAAGTACGGCTTCCAGCCGCCCAAGACCTGGGAGGAGCTCAAGAACCAGGCCCTGACGATCATGAAGGGGGAGAACAACCCCAACCTGCAGGGCTTCAACTACCAGGGCGCCGCCATCGAGGGCACCAACTGCACGTTCCTCGAGGCGCTGTGGACGGCCGGCGGCAACTGGCGCGACGCCAACGGGAACATCACCATCAACACGGCGGCCGGCAAGCAGGCGCTCGACTGGTACGACCAGACGCTCTCTTCGGGCATCACCATCCCCAACATCGCCGAGGTCGCCACCGACACCTCGCGCAAGATGTTCCAGTCCGGTGACGTGGTGTTCATGCTGAACTGGGGCTATGCCTGGGCGCACTTCCAGAGCGACGCCGACACCGCCGTCAAGGGCAAGGTCGGGGTGGCGCCGCTGCCCGCCTTCCAAGGCCACACCTCCGCTACCTGCGTGGGCGGCTGGCAGTGGGCGATGAACCCCTACAGCGCGCACAAGCAGGACGCCTTCAAGCTCATGCGCTTCCTGGCCAACGAGGACAGCCAGCGCACGCTGGCGGTGAAGGCCAGCAACATCCCGGCGCGCAAGGCGCTGTACAAGGACCCGGCCGTGCTCGCCACGGCCCCGCAGTACGCCGACTTCTACGACGTCATCATCAACGCCCGGCCGCGGCCGGTGACGCCGCTCTACCCTGACGTCAGCGACCTCATCCGCACCACCATGAATGCCTTCTTCGCGCGCTCGATGACGGCCGACCAGGCCCTGCAGAAGATGCAGACCGGCCTGCAGGACATCCTCTCGCAGTAGGCTCGGCGAAGGCGTCGATCCAGGGGTGGGGCGTTCGCGCGGCGCCCCACCCGATCTTGCCTCCCCTATCTTCCATGGCTCGCACCGTTCCCACCACCCCCTACCGCAGGCCGGGCTTCTGGCGCCGGCTGCGCACCGGCAACCTGTCCGACGGGCAGCTCGCCGTGCTGTTGCTGCTGCCGGCTCTGCTGACGCTGGCCGCGGTCATGCTCTATCCCATGCTCACCGTGCTGTGGCAATCGCTGCACTTCAACCGGCTCAACCAGCCCTTCCGGGGCACGCCCTTCATCGGCCTCGGCAACTTCCGGCGCATGCTCTGGGGTGAAGGGCTGATCTGGAATGCTTCGCACCTGCTGTGGCTGCGGTTGCTGGGGCTGGCCGCGTTGGCCCCGCTGCTGTGGGCCGTGCGTCGGCGTTGGATCGGTCGCCTCTCCGGCACCGTGCTGGGCCTGCTGATGGTGCTGCTGTTCGCCTACCTGCTGGGGTTCCATCCGGGCGCCGGTGGTCGCTGGACCGACGGCCGCTTCTGGAACTCCTTCTCGATCACCATGCTGATCATCGTGGTCAGCGTGGTCGGCTCCTTCGTCGCCGGCCTGCCGCTGGCGCTCCTGGCGAACGTCGAGTCCCGCTTGCGGTGGCTCGGCAGAGTGGCGCTGCTGCTGCCGTGGGCGATGCCGCGCGTCTTCGCCGGCCTCACCTTCGCCTGGTTGTTCCAGAGCCAGTACGGCGTGATCAACGACCTGCTGGGCCGCATCGGCTTGCACGGGCCGTTGTGGCTGGCGCGGGTTTCGCCGGCGATCGCGGCGGTCAACATCACGATCGTGTGGAAGACCTCCTCGTTCGTGGGGCTCATCCTGCTCGCCGGCCTGCAGTCGATCGACGCCAGCCTCTACGAGGCAGCGGTGGTCGACGGCGCCAACGCCTGGCAGCGCTTCTGGCGCATCACCCTTCCGCTGCTGCGTCCGTCGATCGCCGTGGCCCTCATCTTCCGTACGCTCACCGCTATCCAGACCTTCGACATCCCCTTCGCCATGACCCGCGGCGGCCCCGGTCGCAGCCTGGAGACCCTGGGGGTGTACATCTACAACTCGACGCTGGCGCTCAACATCGGCTATGCCGCGGCGCTGTCGGTGGTGCTGTTCCTGATCAGTCTGGCGATCACGGTCTTCTACCTGCGATGGATCTACACCGAATGACGGCCCCCGCGAGAGGACCCCGTCGACGCGTGCGCTACGTGGTGGTGCGACTCGGACTGCTGCTGATGATCGTCAACGGGCTGTTCCCGGCGGTATGGCTGTTCCTCACGTCGCTGAAGTCCGAGAACGAGCTGACCCGCATCCCCATCACCTACCTTCCTCTGCACGCCACGCTCCACAACTACGGATCGGTCTTCACCGAGAACCCCTTCGGCCGCTTCCTCCTGAACTCCGCCGTGGTGTCGCTGGCGGCCACGTTGGTATGCGTGCTGTTCGCCTCGCTGGCCGGCTACGCGCTCGCGCGGCTCAGATTGCGCGGCCGCCGGGCGATCCTCACCTCCATCGTGATGACCAGCATGTTCCCGGCGCTGGTGATGCTGGTGCCGCTGTACCGTCTGTTCGTGGGCGTCGAGGTGCCCTTGCTGACGCCGTTGTTCGGGTACCTGCACGCGCTAGGTTGGGGCTTCCTGCCCACCACGTTGATGACGCCCAACCTGCTCAACACCTACTGGGCGCTGATCATCCCCTACGTTGCGCTGAGCCTGCCGATCACCACGCTCATCCTGACCAGCTTCTTCCAGCTCATCCCGGAGGACCTGGAGGCCGCCGCCACCGTCGACGGCACCAGCCGCGTGGGGGCGCTGTTCCGCGTGGTGGCGCCGCTCTCGGCGCCGGGGGTCGTGACCGCCGGCATCATCGCGTTCGTGAACTCCTGGAACGAGTTCCTGCTGGCCTTGACGTTCAACACCGCCACGACCATGCGCACCGTGCCCGTGGGCATCACCTTGTACCAGGGCGAGTTCGCCTTCCCCTGGGCCCTGATCAGCGCAGCCGTCACGATCGGCATCGTGCCTCTGGTGCTGCTGATCCTGTTCTTCCAGCAGCGCATCATCAGCGGTCTCACCGCCGGAGGCGTGAAGGGATGATCCAATCATGATCCGACCCCGCATCGGGTTCGTCTCGGTGACGCGGCCCGCCTTCAAGGGGGACGCCGCCGCAGCGGCGCGCCTCAGCCTCGACGGTCTGGGGAAGCTCGCAGATCGGCTCGGGTTCGAGCTGGTGGCGTCCGAGCGGGCGGTACGCGACGCGCCCGAGGCCGCGCGTGCGGCGCGCGTGCTCGCCGAAGAGCGCCTCGACTACCTGCTGGTGCAGCTCACCACCTTCGCGACCGGCGACGTGGTCGCCCCGCTGCTCGCGGCCACCGAGCGGGTCGGGCTGTGGGGTGTGCCGGAGCGCGTGGGCGGTTGGAGCGAGGGGCCGCTGCCGCTCAACTCGCTGTGTGGCCTCAACATGACGCTCTCGCTGCTGGACGCGCCGCAGGTGGCCAAGTCCGGACCCGTCAAGTGGTTCTACGGGCTGCCAGATGACCCCGAGTTCGTGCGGCGGTTGGCGGCCACGGTAGGCGCGCTCCGCGGCCTGGCCGCGGTGCGGAGCGCCCGCATCCTGGCGATCGGGGGTACCGCGCCGGGCTTCTACGGACTGCAAGAGGCGCCCGACCTCGTCGGAGTCGAGGTCGTCGCGCGCGATCTGGCGGCGCTGTTCGAGCGCGTGGCGGCGGTGCCTGACGCTGAGGCCGAGGCGCGCGCTCGCGTCTGGCAGGACCGCGAGCGCACGGACGTGACGTTCGAGCAGCTCGTCCGGGGCGCGCGCATCGACGCCGCCCTCGAGAGCCTGGCCGAGGAGGCGGGAGCGACGGCGCTGGCCGTGCGGTGCTGGCCAGAGGTGGCGGAGACCTGCGGCTCGATGGCGTGCGCTGCGATGGGGGACTCGAGCGGCCGTGAGGTGCCCGCCGCCTGCGAGGGGGACGTGATGGGGGCGCTGTCGATGCTGGCGCTGCAGGGCGTCAGCGGCGACCCCGCCATCCTCATGGATCTCTCCGACGCGGACGACACCGACGACACCCTCCAGGTCTGGCACTGCGGCAACGCGCCCGTGGCGTGGGCGGCGCCGGGACCCTCGGGCAGCCCCGACACCCGTCTCACCACGCACTTCAATCGCGACGGTACCGGCGTCGTGCGCGACATGCGCCTGCGAGCCGGTCCCGTGACCGGGTTCCGCCTGCTGAGCTCCGGTCGTCGCGCCGTCATCGTCGGCGGCGAGGTCGGGCGGACGGAGAAGGCGGGGTACGACGGCGTCCGCGGTTGGATCGGCGGGCTGCGCTGGGGTGAGAGCCCCGTCAACGTGCGCGCCTTCGTCGCCAACCTGCTCGACCGGCGGTTGCCGCACCACCTCGCTTTCGGTCGCGGCGACAGGGTCGACGCGCTCTACGAGTTGTGCGCCTACCTCGGTGCTGACGTCCTGCCGGCGCTGCCCCCGGCGCCCTACCTGCGATCGTGAGGGGTCCGCGCGTGGTGTGCGTCGGGCTGTCGTGTCTGGATCACGTGTGGCGGGTCGAGCGCTTCCCGCCGGCGCATTCGCGTACCGATGCCACGGCCTTCCGGACGCAGGGGGGCGGGCCGGCCGCTACGGCCGCCGCAGCGGCCGCGCACCTCGGGGTGGCTGCCGCGCTGGTGGCGCTCCACGGCGACGACGCCGCCGGCGCCACCGCCCTCGAAGACCTCGAGGCGCACGGGGTGGACGTCTCCGGCGTGCGCCGTCTCCCAGGCGCGCGCACGTTCGTCAGCGCCGTGCTGGTGGCGCCCGACGGGGAACGCTGGATCTTCCCCTTCCGCGGCAGTGGGCTCGAGGACGATCCCGCCCGTCTGCCCCCCGGCTTCCTCGAAGGGGCCGGGGCCGTGCTCGTCGACCTGAGGCATCCTCGGCTGTGCCGCGCTGCTGCCGAGGCCGCCCGCGCCGACGAGATCCCCGTCGTCGCCGATTACGGCAACCTCCGCCACTGGGAGGACGCCGTACTGGCCGACCACCTGCTGGTGGCGCGCGAGTGCGCGCAGGAGTTGATCGGCCGGGACGACCCCGAGGCGGCGTTGCCGCACCTGCGGCGACGCCCCGGCCAGGTGGTGGGGATCACGCTGGGGGCGGAGGGGGTGCTGCTGCTGGAGGGTGAGCGCGCCACGCACGTCCCCGCCCCGCGCGTCGAGGCGCTGGACACCACCGGCGCGGGCGACGTGTTCCACGGGGCATACGCCGCCGCCATCGCACGGCGCGAGGGCGCAGAGGAGGCGGCCCGCTACGCGGCCACTGCCGCGGCGATGGCGTGCCGTTCCTTCGGGGCGCGCGCCGGTCTGCCCGGTCACGATGAGGTGGTCGCCTTCCGCGCTGCCACCGGGACGGGGGGCGTGCGCCCGGACGCCGGCACGTCCCCGCGCTGACGGCGGCCCGATGAACCCGACCCACGAACCGAGGTGGACTGCGTGAAGATAGACGATGGAGGTGCGAGCATGAGCGAGGTCCTGAGTGCCGGCAAGTTGCGCGCGATGATGACGCTCGCCGACGACGACGGCGTGTTCCGTATGGTGGCGGTCGATCAGCGGCCGCCACTGTTCCAGGCGCTGGCGCGCGCCGGCGACCGGGACCCGCAGAGCCTGAGCTTCGACGAGGTGGCTGCCGCCAAGGCGCTCCTCACCCGGGTGCTGGCTCCCGAGGCGGGTGCGATCCTCATCGATCCCGTCTGGACGCACGCCACCGCGCTGTCGGCCGTTCCCGGCAGCACGGCGCTGATCGGCACGCTCGAGGACTACGGGTTCGAGGTGGTCGACGGCGAGCGTCGCTCCAGGCTCATCGAGGGGTGGAGCGTCGCGGCCATCAAGCGCGCAGGGGCGTCCGGCGTCAAGCTGCTGGCCTGGTATCGTCCCGACACCTCGGAAGCGACGCGCGCGCATCAGGAGCGGCTGGTTGCGGAGGTGGGCGAGGCCTGCCGTGCGAGCGACATCCCGTTCATCCTGGAGCTGCTGGTCTACCCGGGGAAGGGCGAGGACGCGACCTCGCCGGAGTACCAGGCGCGCCGGCCCGAGCGCGTCCTCGCGTCCGTTCGGCGCTTCGCCGAGCCGCGCTTCGGGGTGGACATCTTCAAGCTAGAGTTCCCTGCCGACCTCAAGCACTGCCGCGGCTATCACGGCGGCGCTTTCGACGGTCGCGAGCGTCCCGCCCTCTACTCCGTGGATGAGGTGCGCGGCTTCCTGGCGGAGCTCGATGATGCCTGCCCCGCGCCCTGGGTGCTGCTGAGCGCGGGCGTCGGGCGCGCCGAATTCGAAGCCGACCTCGAACTCGCGTTCGACGCCGGCGCGAGCGGTTTCCTGGCCGGCCGCGCGGTGTGGTTGGAGGCCCTCGAGGCCTACCCTGACGCGGCGGCGGTCGAGCAGCGGCTGCGGGCGCGCGCACTACCGTACCTCCGTGCCATCTCGGCTCGGGCCGATGCCGCGTTGCCGTGGTACGACCACCGCCGCTATCGCGGCGCGCCCGCGATGGAGGGTGCCGGGGAGGGCTGGCACCGGAGGTACCTGCCATGAGCCGCCCGGAGCGAGGGTCCCAAGAACGGCTCGGCGTGGTGGTCGTCGGCGCCGGTGACATGGGTGCCCGCCACGCCCGTGGGTGGACGGAGGCCGGCGCGCAGGTGGTCGCCGTGGCCGATCCCGACCTGGCACGTGCGCGAGCGGTGGCGGCCGAGTTCGGTGCGCTGGCGCTCGACGACCCCGCGCCGGCCTGGGAGCGCGCCGACGTCGACGCTGCCTCGGTGTGCACGCCCACGTTCCTCCACGCGCGCTTCGTGGTGGCGGCGCTCGAGGCCGGGAAGCATGTGCTGTGCGAGAAACCGGTGGCCCTGCGGCTGAGCGAGGCGGAAGCCATGCGCCGTGCGGCGGAGGCCTCCGGCAAGCTGCTGCGCATCGGTTTCATGCGCCGCTTCGATCCGGCCACCGGCCAGATCCTGGCCTTCGGCGAGGCCGTCGGCCGTCCGGTGCTGGCGCAGGCCACGCTGGCAGCAGGCGTCCGGCCCAAGCGGCTGATGCACGACGCCGCCGCCAACGGCGGACCCATCATCGACATGTGCTGCCACCTCTTCGACCAGTGGGAGGCGTTCTTCGGGGAGCCGCCGAGTGTCGTGCGTGCCTACGGGTACACCTTCGGCGAGGGCAAGCCGGAGCTGACGGGAATCCGTGACAAGGCTGTGGACAGCGCCCACATCACGCTGCGCTACCCGGGTGGGGGCTTCGGGCAGATCCAGGTGTCGTGGGGGCTGCCGGCCGGCGTCCCGGCGAGTGAGCGGCACACCTACATGGGGCCGGACGGCATGATCGCCGTGGAGTGGCCACAGCAGGTCAGCCTACTGCGCTCCGACGAGACCGTGCGCTGGGAGGCGCCGCCCGGCGATCCCTGGCACGAGGAGATCCGGCACTTCCACCGCGCCTTGCGGGGTCTGCCACACGCTCCGCTGGCGACGGTCGAAGACGGGATCGGCGCGCTGCGGACCTCGCTGGCCGCGTTGATTTCCATCGCCGAGGACCGCGACGTGGCCCCTACAGAGGTCCGCGCCGAGGTCCGCGCCGAGGTCCGCGGCGACCCGGCCCCGCGCGGAGAGGGCGCGGTGTGAACGAGCGCGGTGTGAGCCGGCACGGTGTGAGCCGGCACGGTGTGAGCCGGCGCGGTGGCGTGGCGCTTCCGGTGCGGGTGGGGATCATCGGTGGGGGGCGCTGGGCGGCGGCCCACCGCAGCGCGCTGGAGAGCACGGGCACACCGCTGGCCGGGGTGCTGGTGCGTACCACGGCCAGCGCCCGACGCTTGCAGGACGCATGGGGGACGCCGGCCACGACCGACATCGAGGCGTTCCTGGCCTTCGAGATGGACGCGGTCATCGTGGCCAGCCCCAACTACCTCCATGCTGAGCATGCCGTGGCCGCTCTGGATGCCGGCAAGCACGTGCTGGTCGAGAAACCCATGGCCACCACGATCGAGGATTGCGACCGCATGCTGGCGGCGGCGGGGCGTGCGGATCGCGTGCTGGCCGTGGGCCACGAGATGCGCGTGTTCCGCTGGCTGGAGGTGCTGCGCGAGGAAGCCGAGCGGCTGGGCCCGCCGACCCACCTCGACCTGCGGCTGTTCCGGCGTCCGCACCGCTCCGGTTCGTCGGGCTGGAAGCAGGATCCCGTCAAGCTCGGCAGCAGCATCCTGGAGGAGCCCATCCACTATCTGGACCTGGCCCGCTGGTACCTCGGCGAGGTGACCGAGCTGCAGGCGTGGGCCACGAGCCGCCCGGGCCGCGAGGGGCTGTACGAGAACCTCGACGTGCGACTCGCCTTCGAGAGCGGTGCGCGGGCGATGGTGACGCGCAGCATCGCAGGCTTCGAGCACCACGTGCACTGCGATCTCAACGCCGCCGACGGCTCCCTGCGGGGGCGTTGGGACGGCCGCCGGGACGCCGACGAGGAACCGACGGTGGCGCTGTGGGTGCAGGACGGCGATGGTATCCGCAGCGCGGCGGTGCCGCAACGCAGCGGGCACGCCTTCGACCTTCCGCGTCAGACCGTGGCGTTCCTCCGCGCCGTGACCGAGGGCACGCCCGTCCCGGCCGACGGGGCGGACGGGCGGGTGGCGGTGGCCCTGTGCCTGGCGGTCGAGCGCTCGCTCGCGGAGGCCTCTACGGTGGTGGCGCTTCGGCCGACGCCGGACGGCTCGACGCCATGAGGAGGGGCACGCCCGCGGCCAGCAGGTAGGTCGCCGCGGCGGCCGCATGCACGTAGGGGAAGCCCCACATCACCGCGATGGCGGTGGCTGCGCTACTACCCACCACGGCCGCCACGCCGTTGACGGACCAGCCCAACGCGACCTCGGCCGGACCGCTCCGGCCCGCCAGCCGCAGCGCCAGCGGGAACGGCACGCCCATGGGGAGCGCGACCAGCAGCAGCGACGCCGCCGCCAGCGTCGCTCGGGCGCCGGTCGGCCAGGCCAGGGTGGCGTTCGTCCACAACGGAACGAGCAGGCTCCAGGCCAGGGTCGCCCCCGCTACCGTGGCGGCGGCCAGGCCGATGGCGACCGGTTCCCGGCGCGCGTTGCGGGCGAAGCGGGGGGCCAGGCCGGAGCCCAGCCCGGCGCCTACCAGCAGGGCCGCCAGCCCCACCGCCAGCGTGAGGGTGGGATGGCCGAGGTAGAGCCGCAGGCGCTGCAGCGCGCCCACTTCGAACAGCATGAAGCCCGCCCCAAGGAAGGCGAACAGTAGCGGGGCAGGCCGGGCGGGCCCGCTCCGGCGCCGCTGACGCAGCGCGAGGAGGCCCGCCCCGACCAGCGCCACCGCGGCCAGCCCCCAGAGCAGGGACGCGAGCGGCCGTGGCAGGCCGGGCTCGAACTGGAAGAAGAAGGGGCGGCGATCGAAGGTCGGAGCGATGTCGACGCCGCCGCTGGACGCCTCGATGTGGGCCAGATCGGTGCGGCCTGCGCTGAGGGCATCGAGCGGCGGGTTCTCCACGAGGCCCGGCAGGTAGAGGATCCGTAGGCCCGCGGACTGAGCCAGGCGCCCATACGCGAGCGCCTCGTCGTGGCCGAGGGCATGGTCGAAGACCATGAGTAGCGGGATCGGGCGGCTGCCACGGGCGTCGAGCACCGCCAGGGTGTGGTGCAGGGCGTCGGCCTGGCTCATGCCGCGCGCTGCGAGTGCCGTCACGGCGGTGGTGAGCGCGCGCGTCAGGGTGACCTCGTCGTAGAGCTTGAGTGCCAGCGCGCCGCCGGACGTCAGGTGGGCCAGGTCCTCACGGAAGGCCTCGACCGTGTACACCGAGTTCTCGACCAGCGCGTACGAGCGCGCTTCGGCGGCGTCGGTGACGACCTGCGATAGCAGGATCAGGTCGTACCGGCCGCCCCGGCGGCGCAGGAAGCTGCGGCCCTCGTCGATGTGGAGGTCCACACCGGCGTAGGCCGCGGCGCCCGCCACCAGACCGGAGGACGAGGCGCGCTCGGCCAACCGCACGCCGGCGCCATTGAGCTCGACGGCGGTGATCGAGGGGACGTTGAAGGCCTTGGCGAGCGCCACGTCGAGCCCCCCGCCCGGGCCGACGACGAACACGCTCTTCGGCTCCTGGACGGCGTAAGCGTAGGCGCCGACGTCGTGAAGGTAGGTGGTCGGCCTGGAGGTGTCGGGCACCAGCGAACCGGCGCCTCCGTCGAGATAGAGGTACAGGCTACCGTCGGGTCGGCGCACCAGGTCGCTGCGCCCGAGCGCGTCCCAGGCGTGTGCGACCGGTGTCGCGCCGCTCCGCAGCTCGCGACTCAGCGGCTTGGGTGCGGCGAGTGCGGCGAGCGGCGGCTGCGGCCAGCCGCTGGCGAGCTCCCCCGCCAGGAGCGCGCCGCAAGCGACCGACGCCACCAAGGCCGCGCCGAGCAGCGGCCGCGGCGCCAGCACCGAACCCGCCAGTGCCGCCAGCAGGCCGGCGAGCAGCACCGTGCCGACGGCGCCGAGGGCGTCGAGCCCCGCCACGGAGGCGAGTGCGCCGACGCCGGCGCCCACCAGGTCGCTCAGGTACAGGCGCGGCGCAGCCGCGCTCCGCAACGCGAACAGGGTCGCCAGCGCGTGCCCCAGGAAGACGAACGGCAGGGCGCACAGCGCCAGCGCCAGGCCCTGCAGGGGCGTCGTCGCGACCTGGAGCAGCAGCACCACGACCAGCGGGGTGACGAGGCCTCCGGCCAACGCCGCCAGCGCTGCGCCGGAGCGCCGGCGCGTCCGTGGCAGGAGCGTGGCGGCTGCGGCCCCCAACCCCGAACCGAGCACCGCCACCGCCAGCAGCACGTAGACGAACGGGCTGAAGTAGAGCAGCGACAGCATGCGCGTGAGCGCGATCTCCAGCAGCAGCCCTGCGCCCGCCAGCAGCGAGACCGCGGCGCGCATTCGCGGCAGGCCGAGGATCGCGGCCGGCGGGCGCGGCCCGACGTTGCTCAAGGCGTCACCGCGGCGCTCTCAACGATTCGAGCGCGGATCGAGAACGTCGCGCAGGCCGTCGCCGAGGAGGTTGAAGCCGAGTACCGACACCATGATGGCCAGGCCCGGGAAGATGCCCATCCACGGGGCCTGATGGAGGAAGGAGCGTCCCTCGGAGAGCATGCGTCCCCAGCTCGGCGCCGGCGGTTGGGTGCCGAGGCCGAAGAACGACAGCGCAGCTTCCGCCAGGATGGCGAACGCGAGGCTCAGGGAGGTCTGCACGATGATGGGCCCCAGCGCGTTGGGAAGGACGTGCCTCAGCATGATCCGCCACGGCCCCTGACCCATGGCGCGGGCGGCGGTCACGAACTCCCGACCGCGCACGCCGATGACCGCCCCGCGCGTGACGCGCGCGAAGATGGGGATGTAGACGATGGCGATGGCGATCATGGCGTTGCCCACGCCGCGCCCCAGGATGGCCATCACGGTGATGGCCAGCAGGACGGCGGGGAACGCGAACAGGATGTCCATCACGCGCATGACCAGCTCGTCGATCCAGCCCCCCAGGAAGCCGGCCAGCAGGCCGAGCAGCACCCCCACGGTGCCGGAGATGCCGACGGCGATGAACGCCACCTCGAACGACACCGCCGCACCGTAGAGCACGCGTGACAAGACGTCGCGACCGAAATCATCGGTGCCGAAGGGGTGTGCCAGCGAGGGCGGCGCGAAGCGCGCGGCGAAGTCCATGGCGGTCGGATCGAAGGGCGCGAGCCAGTGGCCGAACACGGCGACGACGGCCAACGCCAGCACCACGATGCTGCCGGTGACGACCAGCGGGTGGCGCAGGGCGCGCCTCACCAGCGAGCGGCGGACGGTGGCCTCCTCGGTGCCGAGGGCGTCCGGTGCGGTGGCGACGACGGCGTCGCTCATTGGTGTACCTCTCATGCGTACTCCACGCTCGGGTCGAGCAGCACGTAGGAGAGGTCGGTCAGCAGGTTGATGACCGCGAAGGAGGTGGCGAACAGCAGCACCGACGCCTGTAGCACGGGATAGTCGCGCTGGAGGGTGGCGGTCAGGGCCATCGAGCCCAGGCCCGGCCAGGCGAAGATGATCTCCACCACCACCACCGACGACAGCAGCGTCGCCATCTGCAGCCCGACGATGGTGACGATGGTGATGGCGGCGTTGCGGAGCACGTGCTTGCCGATGACGCGGCGCGGGTCCAGACCCTTGGCTCGAGCCGTCCGCACGTAGTCGTTGCCGAGCACTTCCATCATGGCCGAGCGCACGAAGCGCGCCATGATCGAGCCGCTGATGACGCCGGCGGTGGCGGCGGGCAGGAGGATGTGCCTGAGATAGGCGCCCAGCCCTTCGGAGAGCGGGGCGTAGCCGCTCGAGGGCAACCAGTGGAGGACCTGGGCGAAGAGCAGGATGAGCAGGATACCGAGCCAGAAGTCCGGGATCGACACGCCGATCTGGCTCATCAAGGAGACCCCCAGGTCGCGCGCGCTGCCGGGCCGTAGGGCCGAGACGATGCCGCTGGGGACGGCGATGAGCAGGCCGATCAGGAGCGCGGTGAAGGCCAGGATCAGGGTGGCCGGCAGGCGGTGGCGCACCTGCTCCGTGATCGGCTTGCCGCTGATCAAGCTCTTTCCGAAGTCGCCGTGCAGCACGATTCCGGTGACCCAACTCCAGTACTGGGCGGGGAGCGGGCGGTCGAGGCCCATGCTGTGCTCGAGCGCTGCCACCGACGCGTCGGTGGCCTGCACGCCCAGTGTGACGCGGGCCGGGCTGCCCGGCACCAGCGGGATGATCGAGAAGGTCAGGATCGACACCCCGAACAGCACCAGCAGCAACGTGCCCAACCGTTGCAGAAGATAGCGAAGGCTCACAGGTACCTCGAAGACAAGATAACGGAAACCCGAAGGGATGCGGGAGGCGGCCCGCGCCGCCTCCCGCTCGGAGCTCGTGGAACGGGGCTCAGCGAGCCGCGCTCACTTGTCGAGCCAGGTCTGGGTGAAGTTCACCGCCTGGTCGGGGCGGGCAGCGTAGCCCTTGACGTAGGAGCGGTAGGCGTTGATGTTGGCGGGGTTGTACATGTAGATGTACGGAGCGTCGTCCACCACCATCTTGTTGACCTGCTGGTAGATCGCCTTGCGCTGGTCGAAGCCCTGCGTCTTGCGGCCCTCGGAGAGCAGCTGATCGACCTTGGTGTTGCTGTAGCCCGTGAAGTTGAAGACCTCGCCGGTCTTCTGCTGCGCGTAGAAGTAGTCGTCGGGGTCGACGAGGCCGTTCCACGAGCACACGTAGGTGTCGTAGTTGCCCTTGCCTTCCTCCTGCAGCCACTGCGCCCACTCCAGCGTCTTGATGGTCACCTTGATGCCGATCTGGCCGAGATTCTGCTGGATCACCTGGGCGCCACGGACCGACTCCGGGTACTGCGTGGTGGGCATGATCATCATGCGGAAGCCGTTGGGGTAGCCGGCGTCGGCCAGCAACTGCTTGGCCTTGCCGGGGTCGTAGCTGTAGGGGGCATAGTTGTAGGCCCAGGCGCTCGACGACGGGATGGGGTCCTGGGTGGGCTCGCCCGTGCCGAACGTCATCGCGGTGGTGATGTCCTTGCGGTTGATGGCGTAGTTGATGGCCTCGCGGACCTTGGGGTTCTTGAGGTACTGGTTGTTGAGGTTGACGCCGATATACCAGTACGCGCCCGCCGTGGTCTTGTCCACTACCACGCCCTGTGCGTTCTGGAGCTGGTCCAGGCTCTGCGGCGGCACACTGATGGCCCAGTCGATGTCACCGGCGAGCAGGCCCGTCTGCCGCACCGACTCGTCGGTGATGATCTTGATGTCGACCTCGTCGAGGTAGGGCAGGCCCGGCTTCCAGTAGTAGGGATTCTTCTTCAGCACGACCTTGTTGCCCGGTTCGAAGTCGGAGATCATGAACGGGCCGGTGCCGATCGGCTGGGTCTTGATGGTGCCGTTCTGGACCGACTCCTTGGCGATGATGCCGACGGACTTGTTGACCGCAAGATGGCCGAGCAGGGCGACATTGGGCGCCTTGAGCTGGAACTGCACGGTGTAGTCGTCGGGCGCCGTGACCTTCTCGACGCCGGCCAGCAGGTAGGCGTTGCCGGAGCCGGTCTTGGGGTCGAGCATGCGGTCGTAGGTGTAGACGACGTCCTGCGCCGTCATCGGACGGCCGTTGCTGAACTTGACGTCGTGGCGCAGATGGAAGGTCCAGGTGAGGCCGTCGGCCGAGGACTCCCAGCTGGTGGCCAGCGACGGCACGATCTTGTCCTGCTGATCGAGCGCCACCAGGGTGTCGAGCACGTTCTCCAGGACCTGGAAGCTCGAGTAGGCGCTGGTGACCTGCGGGTCCAGGCTCACCGGGTCTTGGGCCCAGGCTGCGATCAGGGTGCCACCGCTCTTCTGGGCGAAGCCCATGCCGGCGGCGGCCAGCATCGCGAGCAGGCCGAGGGTCAGGGTCAAGCGTTTCATGTGTCGTCTCTCCGTTCCGGATTCGGGGTCGTTGCGCTGTCGTCGGACTCGGTCGGCATGGGCCAGTCCCATACGCTCTTCTTGATCTTCACCACGTGGATGGTCTCGCTCTCGTAGACTCCCTCCCTTCCCAACTCGTTCTGGATGAAGGCGTGCACGTCCTCGACCGAGGCGTGGAGCGACTCGACGACCAGGTTGCGGCTGCCTACGCCGATGGCCAGGTAGCGGACCGCCTCATTGCGGGCCAGTGCGTCGGTCACCTCCTCCAGCACGTTCGGACTGACGCTGGCGTAGGTGGTGGCAACGATAGGGACCCCTAGCTTGAGGGGGTCGCTGATGGCGAGGATCCGCATCCAACCGGACTCCAGGAGCTTGCCGGCGCGCTTGCGCACCATCGACTCGGAGACCGACAGGCGGCGGGCGATCTCGCGGTAGGGCATGCGTCCGTCCGTGCGCAGCAGATCGACGATCTGCTGGTCGATGCGGTCGAGCTGGTGATACGTCCCTATTCTCATCCAAGGCCGGACCCGCTTGCGCGAAGGCCCATCCTCCCGTGTGCATGACTTTTCAGGCGCCTCACATCATAGGAGTTTTGCGTCATGCAAGTCAATGAAATGGACGCAATGCGTCCATGACGGGGAGAACTGGGCCCGGAAGCGCTGAGAATCATGGGAGACGCGCCCGGAGGGCACCCGCGGAGCGCGGCGCGCCCGGCTAGGTAGGGACGGCGCTGACGGGCGGTCGGCCCGACAGGACACGGACCACGTCGCGGGCCACGTGGCAGGCGCCGCGCTCGAGCGCCTGCTCGGTGACGCCCGCCACGTGGGGTGTCACCAGCAGGTTCGGTGCCCCGCGCAGAGGGTCGTCCTCGCCCGGAGGCTCGGGATCGCGCACGTCGAGCACGGCCGCGGCCGGCCGGCCGCGGCGCAGCGCGCGGGCCAGCGCCGGTTCGTCCAGCAACCCGCCGCGACCGGTGTTGACGAGCAGGGACCCGGGCCTCATGAGGGCCAGCTGCTCCTCGCCCAGCAGATGACGGGTGGCGGGGGAGAGCGGTGAGTGGAGCGTGACCACGTCCGAGCGTTCGAGCAGCGCCTCGAGGGGGAGCAGCGTGACGCCGTTCTCCTGCACCGCAGGGCTGGCCTCGTGCAGGTAGGGATCGGTGGCGACGACCGTCATGCCGAAGGCGCGCGCCCGCCGAGCGACGCGCGCGCCGATGTCGCCCAGCCCCACGATGCCCATCACCCCGCCGACCAACTCGCGTCCGGTGGCGGCCTGGCGGTCCCAACCGCCGGCGGCCACGGCGGCCGCCACAGGCACGAAGCGCCGGTAGACGGTGAGCACCGCTCCCATCACGTACTCCGCCACGCTGGCGGCGTTGGCGCCCGGGGAGTATGTGAGGGTCACCCCGCGCTCGCGTAGCGCGGCGAGCTCGAAGTTGTCGAGCCCGGTGCCCACCCGGCCGACCACGCGCAGTCGCGGCGCGCCCTCGAGCAGATGCGTGTCGACGCGCGTCTGATTGCGCACCACCAGGGCCTCGGCGTCGTGGAGGAGCTCGAGCAGCTCGGGCCGGCGCGCGTGCAGGTCCGGCCCGCCGACCACCTCGCCGGCCTCGCGCAGCAGGGCCAGGGCCGCTTCCGGCAGGAACTCCGCCACCACGATGCGGTGTGCGCTGCGGTGTGCGATGCGGCTCACGGCCGTGTTCCCGGCAGGGCCCGCTCTCCCAGCGCCAGCGCCACCGTCGCCTCGACCAGCGCGTCGGTCGAGGCGACGAACGGCAGCGCCGTCCCGGCGGCGTCGAGCGCCGCCTGCGTCAGCACCAGCGGGACCTCGGTGCAGCCGGCCACCAGCGCTTCGGCGCCGGCTCCCTGCAGGACGCGTGCCAGGCCGAGCATGTCGCGCTGGACCGCCTCGCCCTTGTCGCCTGCCTTGATGCGGTACATCCCATCCATGAACCGCGCCCGGTCGTCCCCCTCGGGCACGAGCGCCGTCACCCCCCGCGCCGCGAAGGCGCGCTGGTACAGGCCGGCGTCGAGGGCGCCCTCGGCCGCCAGGACGCCGACGCGGCGTGCCGACGGCGCGCGCGTCAGGGTGGCCTCGACCGTCTCCTCGACGATGCTGACGAAGGGTATGTCGACGGCCTCCACGATCGCGCTCTGGAAGGCGTGGGCGGCGTTACAGACCATCACCAGGAAGTCGGCCCCGGCGCCCTCGAGGCGCCGCGCCATGGCGGCGAGCTGCGGTGCCGGCGAGGGGCCTCGACCCGCCACCGCATCGTTGCGGTTGGGGACCGACGGGTCGTTGTCGATCAGCAGGTGCAGGTGCTCCTGGTCGCTCGCGGCGGGGGTGCGCTGCAGCACCTTGGCGAAGAAGTCGAGGGTGGCTTCGGGACCCAGTCCACCGAGCACCCCCACCGTCCGGCGTCGCCCGCTGTCGGGGGAGCCGTTCATCCCAGCAGTACGTCCTGGTAGGCGTAGAGGGCGGGGGCGCCGCCGGTGTGCAGGAACAGGACGTTGTCGTCACGCTCGAAGCGGCCGCGCCGCACCAGGTCGATCAGCCCCGCGGCCGCCTTGCCGGTGTAGACCGGATCGAGCAGGATGCCCTCCAGCGAGGCGAACAGCTTCACGGCCTCGATCATGGCGTCCGTGGGCAGGGAGTAGCCGGGCCCCACGTAGTCGTCGAGCACGGTCACCGACTCGGGCGGTACCTCGACATTCACGCCGGCGAGCTCCGCGGTGCGGCGCGCCAGCGTCAGGATGCGCTCCTCCTGCGCCGCCTTCTGTGCCCGCACGCTGATGCCGGTGATGGGGATGTTGGCGTTGGCGCCCCAGACCCCCGCCACCAGGCCGGCGTGCGTTCCGCCGCTGCCGCTGGCGCTCACGATGTGGTCGAGCCGCAAGCCCATGTCGAAGGTCTGCGACAGCAGCTCCTCGGCGCAGGCCACGTACCCCAGTGCGCCCAGCGGAGTGGAGCCGCCGCCGGGGATGACGTAGCCGCGGCGCCCCTCGGCGTCGAGCGTCTCGGCCTCGCGCCGCATGGCGGCCATCAGGTCGGTGCCGCCCTCGACCACGGTGATGGACTCGACGCCCAGCAGGCGATACAGGAAGTTGTTCCCGCTGGCGCCCGGGTCGTAGCTGCCCGGTACCCTCTCCTCCAGCACCAGGCGGCACTTCAACCCCTCGTGGACGGCGGCGGCCAGGGTCAGCCGGCAGTGGTTGGACTGCACGGCGCCGGTGGTGATGAGGGTGTCGGCGCCCTGTGCCAGCGCCTCGGCGACCAGGAACTCGAGCTTGCGGGTCTTGTTGCCGCCGGCCGTGAGCCCGAGCTGGTCGTCGCGCTTGATGAACAGGTTGGGGCCGCCCAGGTGTTCGCTGAGCCGGTCGAGCGGCTCGATCGGCGTGGGCTGGGGCGTGTAACGGCGTCGCGGGAACCGCGCCAGGTGCATGGAGACTCCCTCCGGGTGAACGGCGGCCGGGAGGCCGCAACCGCGCTCGGCGGCCACCGCATCATATCCCGGTCCAGCGCGGGTTCGACCGACTACGACGTGTATGCTGGGAGTTGCCCGGCGTTCTCGGGACGCGGGTGGGGAGCGAACTATGAGCATCGGAAGCGACACCGCGGACCGGGCGCAGCAGGGGATCGACGACCGCAACCCCGGCATGGCGTTGACGCTCGACTGGGTCCGGGACGCCCACGTCAATCGCAGCGCGGTCGAGCGGCGCGCCGCTACGTTGCCCGGCCGTCGTACCGTCAAGAAGCAGTGGCAGCTCGCGTGGCTGCTGCGGGCGATCACCCTGATCGACCTGACGACCCTGTCGGGCGACGACACCCCTGGACGGGTGCGGCGTCTGTGCGCCAAGGCGGAGCACCCGGTGAGGCGCGACCTGCTGGAGGCGCTGGGCATGGCGGACGCCGGTCTCACCACGGCGGCCGTGTGCGTCTACCACGACATGGTTCCGGTGGCGGTGGAGGCCTTGCGCGGCAGCGGGATCCCGGTGGCGGCGGTGTCGGCCGGCTTCCCGGCGGGGCTCTCGCCCTTCGAGACGCGCCTCGATGAGATCGCCCGCAGCGTGCGTGCGGGTGCTGCCGAGATCGACATCGTGATCTCGCGCCGTCACGTCCTCACCGGGGACTGGCAGGCGCTGTACGACGAGGTGCGTGCTTTCCGCGAGGCGGCCGGCGAGGCGCACCTCAAGACCATCCTTGCCACCGGCGAGCTTGGCACGCTGCGCAACGTCTATCGCGCCAGCCTGGTGGCGATGATGGCGGGCGCCGATTTCGTGAAGACCTCGACCGGCAAGGAGAGCGTGAACGCGACGCTCCCGGTCGGGCTGGTGATGGCGCGCGCCATCCGCGCATACTACGAGCGCACCGGCGTGGCCGTGGGGTTCAAGCCGGCCGGGGGCATGCGTACCGCCAAGGACGTGCTGGTGTGGCTGGCGTTGATGCGCGAGGAGCTGGGGCGGCGCTGGCTCGAGCCCGACCTGTTCCGCATCGGAGCGAGCTCGCTGCTGGCCGACATCGAGCGGCAGCTCGAGCACGGCGTCACGGGCCGCTACTCCGCCGGCTTCCGGCACCCGGTGGGCTGATGTTCCGTCTACCGCTCGACGATTCGCTCGCCCTGGCGTTGCTCGAGGAGCGCCACGCGCCCCTGCTGGCGGCCCTGGTGGCGGAGAACCGCGAGCACCTGGGCCATTTCCTGCCGTGGGCGCTCACCACCGACGAGTCCGCGGTGCGGGCCTTCCTGCGGGGGGCGCTGGAGAAGTTCTCCCGCGGCAACGGTTTCGAGACGGGGCTATGGCTGGACGGCGAGCTGGTGGGCATGCTCGGCGTGCACTACCTCGACCGCGTGGTGGGGCGCACCGAGTTCGGCTACTGGATCGCGCGCCGCGCCAGCGGTCGCGGCATCGTCACCCGAGCGGTGGCCGGCCTCACCCGGGTCATGTTCGAGGAGTACGGCCTCAACCGGGTGGAGATCCGATGCCAGCCGGACAACCTCCCCAGCCGCCGGGTCGCCGAGCGGCTGGGGTTCCGACACGAGGGCACGCTGCGCGCGGTGCACCCGGCCGGCGGCGGCGAACCCGCCGACCTGGAGGTGTTCGGCCTGCTTCGCAGCGAATGGCAGCGTCAGGAGCGTAGCGCATGAGCAGCACCGCGACACCGTCGGTCAAGGCGATCTTCGAGAGCATGGAGTACGGTCCGGCGCCGGAGAGCGCGGAGCTGGCGCAGGCCTGGCTAGAGCGCCACGAGCGCAGCTTCGGCCACTTCGTCGGCGGGCGCTTCGTCGATCCCGTCGACGGCGCGCGCTTCGCGACGACGCACCCCGGCGACGGCGCCGAGCTGGCGCAGGTGGCGCAGGGCGGCGCAGCGGACGTCGACGCCGCCGTGCGTGCGGCGCAGGAGGCGCTGCCGGCGTGGCAGGCGCTGACGCCCTTCGCGCGCTCTCGGCACCTGTACGCGCTGGCGCGCCACGTGCAGAAGCACGCGCGCCTGCTGGCGGTGCTGGAAGCGCTCGACAACGGCAAGACCATCCGCGAGACGCGCGACATCGACATCCCCCTGGTGGCGCGCCACTTCTACCACCACGCCGGCTGGGCGCAGCTCCGCGACTCCGAGTTCGCCGGCTACGAGCCGGTCGGCGTGTGCGGTCAGATCATCCCCTGGAACTTCCCGCTGCTGATGCTGGCGTGGAAGGTGGCGCCGGCGCTGGCGGCGGGCAATACGGTGGTGCTCAAGCCGGCCGAGTTCACGCCGCTCACGGCGCTCGCCTTCGCGGAGATGGCCGCCGAGGCGGGGCTGCCCGAAGGTGTGCTCAACGTGGTGACGGGCGACGGCCGCACCGGCGCGGCGCTGGTGGCGCACGAGGGCCTGGCGAAGGTGGCGTTCACCGGCTCCACCGAGGTGGGGCGCATCATCCGGCAGGCGACGGCCGGTCGCGGGTTGAAGCTGTCGCTGGAGCTGGGCGGCAAGAGCCCCTTCATCGTGTTCGACGACGCCGATCTGGACAGCGCGGTGGAGGGTGTGGTCGACGCCATCTGGTTCAACCAGGGCGAGGTGTGCTGCGCCGGTAGCCGGCTGCTGGTGCAGGAGAGCGTGGCCGCGGCCGTGGAGGAGAAGCTGCGCGCCCGCATGGAGACGCTCCGCGAGGGGCCGTCGCTGGACAAGGCCATGGACATCGGCGCCATCATCGCGCCGGTGCAGCTCGACAAGATCACCCGGCTGGTGGAGCAGTGCAAGGCCGAGGGCGGACGCTGCTATCAGCCCTCCTGGGCCGCGGAGGTCTCCAACGGCGGTGGCCTGTACTTCCCACCGACGCTGTTCAGCGAGGTGGCACCCTCGTCGGCCGCAGCGCAGGAGGAGATCTTCGGCCCCGTCATCGTGAGCATGACCTTCCGCACGCCGGCCGAGGCCGTGGAGCTGGCCAACAACACCCGCTACGGGCTGGCGGCGAGCGTGTGGACGGAGAACGTCAACCTGGCGCTCGACGTCGCGCCCAAGCTGGCGGCCGGGGTGGTGTGGGTGAACTGCACCAACGTCTTCGACGCGGCCAGCGGCTTCGGCGGCTACCGCGAGTCGGGCTACGGGCGCGAGGGCGGGCGCGAGGGGATGTACGAGTACCTCAAGCCTAGCTGGGAGGCGCGGCTCGAGCCCTACCGAGAAGCGCCGAGCGGCGTCCCCGACGGGGCCGCGCTGGGCGAGGGGGCGCCGCTCGGGGAGGGTGCGATCGACCGTACCGCCAAGCTCTACATCGGCGGCAAGCAGACCCGGCCCGACGGGGCCTACAGCTACCCGGTGCTCGGCGCCGACGGCGCGCACCTGGGCGAGGCCCCGCTCGGCAACCGCAAGGACGTGCGCAACGCCGTCGAGGCGGCACGCAAGGGGACGGCCTGGACCAAGGCGACGGCGCACAACCGGGCGCAGGTTCTGTACTACCTGGCCGAGAACCTGGAGGCGCGCGGCGCCGAGTTCGCCGCCCGGCTGCGGGCGATGACCGGCGCCCGCAAGGCCGACGCCGAGCGGGAGGTCGCGGCGAGCGTGCAGCGGCTGTTCACGTACGCCGCCCATGCCGATAAGTACGACGGTGCCGTACACGCCACGCCGCTGCGCAACGTGACGCTCGCCATGCCCGAGCCGTGGGGCGTGATGGCGGTGGCGTGTCCCGACGAGGCTCCACTGCTGGCGTTCGTGTCGCTCGTGGCCCCGTCGCTGGCGATGGGCAACCGCGTCGTGGCGGTCCCGTCGTCGCGCTGGCCGCTGGCCGCCACCGACTTCTATCAGGTGATGGACACGAGCGATCTCCCCGCCGGGGCCCTCAACATCGTCACCGGCGATCGTGACGAGCTCGCGGCGGTGCTCGCGAAGCACGCCGACGTGGCGGCGATGTGGTACGTGGGCTCGGCCGACGGGTCGACGGCGGTGGAGCGTGAGAGCGCCGACAACCTCAAGGCCACCTGGGTCAACTCCGGCAAGAGGCGGGATTGGTTCGATCCCGAGCAGGGCGAGGGCCGAGAGTACCTGCGGCGCGCGACGCACGTGAAGAACATCTGGGTGCCGTACGGCGAGTGACGCCGGCGGGTCAGCCGACGAGGCGTAGCAGCAGTCGAGGGAGTTCTGCGCGGGCGCGTTTCGATGCGCCTACTACGACGCCCGCGGCCAGGGCCGCACCCAGCGCGGCCCAGGGGCGGGTGCGAGCGAACAGGCGCACGCCGGCTAGGGCGGTCTCGCCGGGGCTCGTGGCGCCCCCAGCCGCCGCCCGACGAAGACGCGCCTTGGCGTCTGCGACGCTCAGCGGCTCATGCGGGTGGCGGCCCATAGGAGACCTCCCGAGGCGATCAGGACGCCGAACCCCGTGAGCAGGCGCGCCAGGGGTGGCGTCATCACCGGATAGAGCGCCGTCAACAGCGCCCAGGCCAGCAACACGGCGGCGCCGAGCGCGAGGAGTCCGGCGGCTGCCAGCAGCACGACGGCGCCGGCCATGCGCGTCAGGCCCTTACGGGCGCTGCGCGCCTCGGCCTCCAGCAGCTCGAGCGCCGCGACGAGCACGTCGGCGAAGGCCGCGCGCATCTACTTGCGCGAGACCAGCCACCCCACCAGCGCGCCGACCCCGAAAGCGGTCAACAGCGTGGGGAGCGGCTTCTCGGCGACCTCGTCACGTACCTGACTGGCGACGTGCTCGCCCTCCTCCTGCACGGTCGAAGCGGACTTCTTCAAGCGCTCGATGAGCTTGTCGGCCTCTTCGCGGAGGGCATCGCGAGCGGCCTGCACGCTGTCACCTGCCGCCTTGCCACTCGCCTTCGATAGCTCGGAGAGGTCGTCTTTCAGGGACTTCAGATCGGCCTTGATGCTGTCGATCTCCTGTTGGACATCGGTCGTCTGTGCCATCAGATCACCTGCCTTCTGTGGGCTGGGACGTTGCTGCGCTTCTGCGGGACCGAGCGACCGCGCACTTCTGGTCGCGGTGCGGGCCCCAACCCAGCGGCCCGCACCGTCGCCCGATCGGGTGCCCGGCGGGTACCGACACCAGACCCGGGCGACCCGGGCTGGGTCGGCTTCGTACCTTTCGACGGTAGCATCGGCCCCATGGGTGCGAAGTGACGTGGGAAGCGAGGCGGGGCGCCGACCGAGGGCGCGCCGTGCGTCCCCCGGCGAGCCGGCCGTCAGTGCTTCTTCAGCCAGTGGTCGATCTGACGGTCCGCTTCCTCCTTGCCGACGCCATAGCGTTCCTGGAGCTTGCCGGCGAGCTTGGTGCGGTCGCCCTTGACCTCCTGGAGGTCGTCGTTCGTGAGCTTGCCCCAGTTGGATTGGACTTCCCCGGTGAACTGTTTCCACTTGCCTTGGATCTGATCCCAGTTCATGTACGGCCCCTCGCTTCGGAGTTCGGGTCCGGGGGCGGCAGCGTGGTGGGGTTCAGCGGCGGGGTGCAGCTACGCCACGATGCGGCTCGCGGGCGACGAACCGGAGATCGCGATCGAACGCCGTGTGCGTGCTTCGGCCATGAAGATGGAACGGGAACGAGTAAGGGCGCGACCGATCGGTTCGGCGCTTCGTATCGCTGACCACGACGGTAGCATGAGACGTGCCTGACGGGCTCTCTCGCGTCACACCAGGGTCGTGGGCGGGCCCGGCCGGCGGCCGGCCGGATCGTGGCTGGGGTCGATGACTCCGTGGTTGCCTGACGCAACGGATGGGGCGTTCTCGCGCGCAGCGCCGGGTGGCGCGGTAGCGTGGAAAGGGGATCCTGCGCGAGAGCGGGGGCGTGCGCCTCGCCTGGCCCCATGCCGGGAGGAGCAGTCATGGGACGCGACTACCTCGATCACCTGGTCAAGCAGCTCGACGAGCTACGCGACGGAGGGCTCTTCAAGGGCGAGCGCATCATCACCTCGCAACAGCAAGCGACCATCACCGTCGAAGGCGGCGGGGAGGTGCTCAACTTCTGCGCCAACAACTACCTGGGCCTGGCCAACCACCCGGCCGTGATGGCGGCGGCGCAGCAGGGGATCGCCGAGCGTGGCTTCGGTATGGCTTCGGTGCGCTTCATCTGTGGCACCCAGGACCTCCACAAGCAGCTCGAGGAACGCATCAGCAGCTTCCTCGGCACCGAGGACACCATCCTCTACTCGTCGTGCTTCGACGCCAACGGCGGGCTGTTCGAGGCGCTGCTAGGCGCCGAGGACGCCATCATCAGCGACGCCCTCAACCACGCCAGCATCATCGACGGAGTGCGGCTCAGCAAGGCACAGCGCTTCCGCTACGCCAACAACGACATGGCGGACCTGGAGCGTCAGTTGCAGGCGGCGGCCGGTGCCCGCTACCGGATGATCGCCACGGACGGGGTGTTCTCCATGGACGGGGTCGTGGCCGACCTGGAGGCGATCTGCGACCTGGCCGACCGTCACGACGCCATGGTGATGGTCGACGACAGCCACGCCGTGGGCTTCATGGGTGAGAACGGTCGCGGCACCCACGAGTTGCGGGGCGTGATGGGGCGCGTCGACATCCTCACCGGCACCCTGGGCAAGGCGCTGGGGGGTGCCTCCGGCGGCTACACCAGCGCCCGCAAGGAGATCGTGGCGTGGTTGCGGCAACGCAGCCGCCCCTACCTGTTCTCGAACTCGGTGGCGCCGGCCGTGGTGGCGGCGTCGCTGGCGGTGCTCGACCTGCTGGAGGGGTCCGACGACCTGCGCAGGCGCTTGCGCGCCAACAGCGTGCGCTTCCGCGACGCCATGACGGCGGTGGGCTTCACACTGGCCGGCGCCGATCACCCCATCATCCCGGTGATGATCGGCGACGCCGCGCTGGCCACTGCCATGGCCGACCGGTTGCTGGCCGACGAGGGCATCTACGTCATCGGCTTCTCGTACCCGGTGGTGCCCAAGGGGCAGGCGCGCATCCGGACCCAGATGTCGGCACTGCACACGGCCCAGCAGATCGACCGGGCGGTGGCGGCGTTCACGCGCGTAGGACGCGAGCTCGGGGTGATCGCGTGAAGGCGCTGGCGAAGCTCGAGCCGCGCGAGGGCATGTGGATGATCGACGCGCCCGAGCCGGAGATGGGGCCCAACGACCTGCTCATCGGCATCACCCACACCTCCATCTGCGGCACCGACGTGCACATCTACAACTGGGACGCCTGGTCCCGGCGTACCGTCCCGGTCCCCATGATCACCGGGCACGAGTACGTGGGGGTGGTCGAGGCGGTCGGTTCGGAGGTGCAGGGCTACGCCCCCGGCGACCGCGTGTCCGGCGAGGGCCACATCACCTGCGGTCATTGCCGCAACTGCCGGGCCGGCCGCCGCCACTTGTGCCGCAACACCCAGGGCGTCGGCGTCGACCGTCCCGGCGCGTTCGCCGAGCGCTTCGTGCTCCCGGCGGGGAATGCCTTCAAGGTGCCGAGCGGCATCCCCGATGATTGGGCGGCCATCCTGGACCCGTTCGGCAACGCCGTGCACACCGCGCTGGCCTTCCCGCTGGTGGGGGAGGACGTGCTGGTGACCGGCGCGGGCCCGATCGGCCAGATGGCGGCGGCGGTGGCGCGCTTCGTGGGCGCCCGCTACGTCGTCATCACCGACGTCAACCCGGAGCGGCTCGCCATGGCGGAGCGCATGGGGGCGGTCGACCGGGCGGTCGACGTGTCCCGGCCCGGCACCGACCTGAACGACGTGATGGCCGAGCTGGGCATGACGGAGGGCTTCGACGTGGTGCTGGAGATGTCGGGGGCGCCGGGCGCCTTCGAGCAGATCCTGGGCTCGATCAACCACGGCGGCAAGATCGCGCTGCTGGGCATCCCGGATCAGACCATCGCGATCGACTGGAACCGCGTCATCTTCAAGGGGCTCGAGATCCGCGGCATCTACGGTCGCGAGATGTTCGACACCTGGTACAAGATGGCCGCCATGCTGCAGGCAGGGCTCGACCTGGCGCCCGTCATCACCCACCGCTTCGCCGCGGACGACTTCCAGAAGGCCTTCGACACCATGCGCTCGGGGCGGTCGGGGAAGGTCATCCTGGACTGGACCGCCGACCGGTAGCGCTGCCGCGACCCGAGGCGCTGCAACTTCTGTTAAGGTAGCGAGTACTTATGCGCCCTGAAAGGGGGGACGAGCAACGACGCCGTGGTCGCCGCGCGGTCGGCCGAGGCGGGCAGGGAAGCAGGCGCGGCGCGGCCGTGGGCCCCTGCGCTTCGGGTAAGATGGTCAGACTTCACGCTCTGTTGGGAGAAAACATGGGAAGACCCCGAGTCCTCTGGACGATCCTCATCGCCCTCGTTGCGACGCTCTTCAGCTTCGGTGCCGCGCAGTCCGCGCAGCAGCAGACGCTCGTCATCGGCGGTGACTGGACCGACCTCATCACCCTCGATCCCGGCGTCGCCTACGAGTTCTCCTCGACGCCCATCGACGACAACATCTACGAGCGCCTGGTGCAGTTCGCCGGCACCGATCTGTCGAAGGTCGTTCCGGGCCTGGCCAGCAGTTGGGACATCGCCACCACCGCGGACGGCGGCAGCACCATCACCTTCCACCTCAAGGACGCCAAGTTCTCCACCGGCCGGCCGGTCACGGCCGCCGACGTGGTGTGGTCGTTCGACCGCGTCATCCAGATCAACGGCCCGTCTGCCTTCCTGTTCACCGACGTGGCCGGCATGAAGGTGGGCTCCACCAAGGCGCTCGACGACAAGACGGTGCAGCTCACCCTGCCCAAAGGCGTCAACCCGCAGATCATCCTCAACATGCTGACCTTCAACGTCGGCGGCATCATGGACGCCACCGAGGTGAAGAAGCACATCGAAGGCAACGACTACGGCCAGAAGTGGCTCAACGACCACTCGGCCGGCTCGGGCCCCTACATGCTCGACCGTTGGGATCGTGGCTCGCAGGTGATCCTCACGGCCAACCCCGAGTACCCGAACCCCGGCTCGATCAAGCGCGTCATCCTGCGCTACATGCAGGAGTCGAACGCCCAGCGCGCCGCCATCACCTCCGGTGAGATCGACGTCGCCTACAACTTCACGCCCGACGCCTTCAAGCAGGCCGAGAGCAATCCCAACCTCAAGACGCTCAAGACCGACACCTTCCAGATGGCCTACCTGGGGATGAACTCCGGCCCAGGCGCGCCCTTCGCGGACAACCGCGTGCGCGACGCGGTGCGCTACGCCATCGACCAGGACGGCATCATCAACGACCTGCTGGCTGGCCTCGGGCGCAAGATGCAGACCATCATCCCTTACGGCCTGATGGGCGCCGACACCACCCAGTACTACACGCACGACATCGAGAAGGCCAAGCAGCTCATGGCCGAGGCGGGCAAGTCCGGCGGCATGACCGTCGAGTTCCTGATCGCCACCGGCGCCTGCTCCGGCGGTGTGCCCTGTGCCGACCTGGCCGCGAAGATCCAGTCCGATCTGGCGAAGATCGGCATCACCACCAACATCAAGCAGACCACCAGCGCCCAGCTCTACACCATCTACCGGCAGCAGGCCGCGCAGCTGGTGCTGGCGGCGTGGAGCCCGGACTACCCGGACCCGAACGGTAACGCCAGCCCGCTGGCGGACTACAACGCCAAGTCGCTGGCATGGCGCAACGTCTGGAACAACGCCGAGGGCACCAAGCTGGCGACCGAGGCGGCGGCCAGCACCGACCCGGCGCAGCGCCAGGCACTCTACGCCCAGCTGACCAAGTACGTCGCGCAGAACGGTCCCTACGCCATCCTCTACCAGCCGAACGTGCCGATCGTGACCACCGCCAAGGTGGACGGCTTCGCGCGCAGCGCGCAGGGTGACGTCGACTACACGGCCATCAGCAAGCAGCCTTGAGGTTCAGCGCTCTTCGCGGGATCTGCGTGGGAGGGGCCATCGGCCCCTCCCACGCGCCCGCTGTCCCCTCGGAGGCGCCGTGCTCGCGTTCCTGCTGAGGCGCCTGGGCTACCTGATCTTCGTCGTCTGGGGGGTCGGGTTCGCCGCCTTCTTCATCTCCCACATCGTCCCCGCCGACCCCGCCGCGGCCGCCCTGGGGAGCAACGCCCGCCCGGCACAGATCGAGGCCTACCGGCACAAGTACGGGCTCGACCTGCCCGCCTACCAGCAGTACCTGCGCTATATGGTGGATCTGTTCCGGGGCGACCTCGGGAACTCGCTGCGCACGCAGCGGCCTATCTTGTCCGACCTGCGGGATTTCTTCCCCGCGACGCTCGAGCTCACCCTCGGCGCCATGGTGTTCGCCGTCCTCTTCGGCCTGCCGGCGGGGGTGATCGCCGCGCTCTATCAGGACCGTCCCGTCGACCTGGCGGTGCGCACGCTGGCGCTGGTCGGGGGGGCCACGCCCGTGTACTGGCTCGCCATTTTGGCGCTGGAGCTGTTCCATTCCCGCCTCGGCTGGCTGCCGGGACCCGGTGAGCTCAACGCCTACCTGATCGAGCCCCACCGTGTCACCGGCATGCTCGTCGTCGACTCGGCGATCGCCGGCGACTGGCCGGCCTTCGTCAGCGCGGTCCGCCACCTCATCCTGCCGGCCGCGGTGCTGGGCGCGTTCTCCACCGCGCTGCTGGCCCGCATGGTGCGCAGCGCCATGCTCGAGGTGCTGTCGCAGGACTACGTCCGTACGGCCCGCGCCAAGGGGCTGGCGAGCCGGGTGGTGACCTTCAAGCACGCGCTGCGCAACGCCGCGCTGCCGGTACTCACCGTGATGGGCAGCCTGCTCGGTAGCCTGCTCACCGGAGCGGTGCTCACCGAGACCATCTTCTCGTGGCCGGGCCTCGGCTCCTACGCCACCTCCAGCGCCATCGGATTGGACTTCCCGGCGGTCATGGGCGTCACCCTGGTGGCCGGTCTGGTGTACAGCTTCATCAACCTCCTCGTCGACGTCTCCTACGCGGTCTTCGACCCGCGTATCACCTACGCATGACCGCCCCCGCTTTCCTCCGCAGCAAGCCGGCCCGTCGCTTCCTGCGCAACCCGGGGACCGTGATCGGTACCGGCCTATCGTTGGCGCTGATCCTGGTGGCGCTGCTGGCGCCGGTTCTGGCCGGCAGCCCGTTGCACCAGAACCTGGCGGAGCGGCTGCAGGGACCCAGCGCCCAGCACTGGTTCGGCACCGACCAGCTCGGCCGCGACGTGTGGGCGCGGGTGGTGTGGGGCTCGCGCATCAGCCTGCGCATCGGCTTCGTCGTGGTGGCGGTGTCGCTGTTCGTGGGGGGCTCGGTAGGGCTCCTCGCCGGCATGGTGGGGGGGTTCTGGGACGAGCTGCTGATGCGCGTCACCGACATCTTCCTGGCGTTCCCGGCGCTGATCCTGGCCATGGCGATCTCGGCCGCGCTTGGCCCCAGCCTGGGGAACGTGATGATCGCGGTGGCGGCCGTGTCGTGGCCCAACTACGCCCGCTTGCTGCGAGCGCAGGTGCTGGCGGTGCGGACCCTCGACTACGTGGAGGCGTCACGAGCCCTGGGCGCGGCGCGCTTCCGTCAAGCGTTCCTGCACGTGCTGCCCAACACGGTGACGCCGCTGCTGGTGCAGGCGAGCTTCGACATCGGCAGCGCCATCCTGACCGCCGCCGGGCTGGGGTTCATCGGCTTCGGCGCACAGCCGCCGACGCCCGAGTGGGGGGCGATCGTCTCGGAGACCCGCAACTACATCAACGAGGCGCCCTGGGCCTCGTCGGCGCCCGCCATCGCCATCCTGCTCACGGTGCTGGCCTTCAACCTGCTCGGCGACGGGTTGCGGGACGTGCTCGACCCGCGCGGCCGGACCTGAAGCTGAAGCGGGGTCCCGGCCCTCCGAGGGGGGCCGGGAGCCCGCGGCGCGGGGCGAGGGGGCCTGTCGGCCGGAGCGAGAGGCTCTATCGCTAGAGCGATAAGTAGGCCGAGCGCACCGCCGGGTCGTCGAGGAGCTCCGCCCCGGTCCCCTGCTGGACGATGTGACCGTTCTCCAGCACGAAGGCGTGGTCGGCCAGGGCCAGCGAGCGCTGCACGTTCTGTTCGACCAGCACCACCGTCACGCCGCCCGCGTTGATCGCCTTCAGAGCCCGGAACACCGCCTTGGTCAGTGCGGGGGAGAGGCCCAGACTGGGTTCGTCGACCAGCAGCAACCGCGGCCGGCTCATCAGGGCGCGGCCGATCGCCAGCATCTGCTGCTCGCCGCCCGACAGGGTCCCGGCGAGCTGCTTGTGTCGCTCGGCCAGCCTCGGGAACAGCTCCAGGACCATGGCGCGGGTGCGGTCGGCCTCGCGGGCGGCGTCGGGCAGGTAGTCCGCGCCGCTGTTGAGGTTCTCCTCCACGCTCATCAACGGGAAGAGCTGGCGCCCCTCGGGCACGTGGCCCACACCCGCCCGCACGATGTGGGCCGGGCTTTGACCGCGGAGATCCTTGCCCAGGGCCCGCACCTCGCCGCGCACCCCGGGCACCAGCCCGGAGACCGCACGGAGCAGGGTGGTCTTGCCGGCGCCGTTGGCCCCGATGATGGTGACGAACGATCCCTGCGGGACCGTCAGGTCGATCCCCCACAGCACCTGGATCTTGCCGTAGCCGGCCTCCAGCCCGTGCACCTCCAGGGCGGCCGTCCCGCCCGGGGCGGGCGCCGCCGACGTCGCGGCCACGCCGCGGGTGTCGCTCATGCCTCGTCCTCCTCGTCGTCGTCGCGCCCGAGGTAGGCGTCCACCACGCGCGGGTCGGCGGTGACCTGCTGGTAGCTGCCGCTGGCCAGCGGGCGGCCGTAGTTCATCACCAGCACGCGGTCGGCGAGGTCGCGCACCACCGGCATGACGTGCTCGATGAACACCACGGTCACGCCGCGCTCCCGCACGTCGCGCACCAGCTCGACCGCCAGCCGGGCCTCGGCGGGCCGTAGGCCCGCCATGACCTCGTCCAGGAGCAGGACCCGTGGATCGGTGGCGAGCGCCCGCGCGATCTCCAGCCGTTTCTCCTGCAGCAGCGTGAGCTCGACGGCCGGCACGGCGCGCAGTGCGCCCAGGCCCGAGCGCTCCAAGGCGTCCTCGGCCCGGCGCCGGGCGGCGGCGTAGGGCGTGCCGGGCTTGCCGTAGAGCGCACCCACCATCACGTTCTCCTCGACGGTCATCTCCGGGAACGGCTGCACCACCTGGAAGGCCCGGCCCAGGCCTGCGTGGCAGCGCTCGGCGCTGCCGGCCGTGGTGATGTCGCGGCCGGCCAGCTCGATGCGCCCGGCGGTGGGGGCGAGCAGCCCCGAGATCATGTTCAAGGTCGTGGTCTTGCCGGCGCCGTTGGGGCCGATGATGGCGAAGATCTCGCCCTCCTCGACCTGGAAGCTCAGGTCGCTCACGGCGGCCAGGCCCCCGAAGCGCTTCTCGAGTCCGTCGACGCGTAGCATCAGCCGGCCTCCTCGCCGTCGGCGGAGGGCGGCGGGCCCCTACGGCGGCGCGCCAGGCGAGTGGCGAGCCCCACCAGCCCGCGCGGCATGAACAGGATGGAGGCCACCAGCACGATGCCGTAGCCGATCAGGTAGCCCTCGGCGAAGGTGCGCCTGAGGGTCTCCTCGACCGCGGACAGCACGCCGGCGCCGAGGATGGGGCCGAGCGTGGTGTACAGGCCGCCGAAGATGGGCGTCACCAGCGCGAACACCGTGGTCGAGACGGCGAAGGTCCCGTCCGGGATCACGCTCCCCAGCCGCATCGCTTCCAGCGCGCCGAGCATGCCCACCAGCGCGCTCGACAGCACGAACGCCAGCAGCTTGACCCGGGCGGGACGCACGCCCATCACGGCGGCGACCTCCTCGTTGGTGCGGACCGCCGTGAAGGCGGCCTTGAGCCGGGTGCGCTGCGCGAGCACGGACACCAGGATGGTCAGCACCAACAGCCCGCCGTAGACGTAGAAGTAGGCCTCGTTGCGCTGGTAGGCGATCTCCCAGCGCTGCATCGCGCCGGGCACGAAGTGGGGGCGGAACAGCGGCGGCACGTTGAGGCCGGCGGCGCCCCCCGCCAATCCGGTGGGGAGTTCCTGCACGACCGCCTTGAGGACCTCGGTGAAGGCCAGCGTGGCGATGGCGAAGTAGATGCCCTTGAGCCGTAGCGTCACCGACCCGAGGCCGAGGGCCAGGATCGCCCCCACCACGCCCGCCAGCGGTAGGTCGAAGGCGAGCGGCAGGCCGCCGAGCTTGGCGAGGATGGCGGCGGTGTAGGCGCCGGCGCCGTAGAAGGCGGCGTGGGCCAACGACAGCTGGCCGGTGCGCGCCAGCAGGTCCCACGACAGCGCCAGGATGGCGAGGCTGACGGCGTTGGAGGCCAGCGACAGGTAGCTCACCGACGCCTGGGCGAACAGCGCCTTGAGCACGGTCGGCGCCAGCGCCACGACCGCGGCGAGCAGCAGCGTCCACAGCAGGTCGGGCAGCGCGCGCCTCATGCCGTCCTCCGGGCGCGGACCACCAGCACGATGAAGATGATGGCGAAGAACACGGCGTTGCGCAGCGCGTCGCCGTTGGGCACCAGGGTCGCCACCAGCGACTCGGACACAGCGACCGTCAGTGACGCCCACAGGATGCCGCGGATGTTGCCCAGCCCCGCCAGCACCACGATGGCGAACGCCTTGAGGGTGAAGGCGAAGCCGACGGTGGGCGTTGGGGACTGGATGACCGCGATCATCACCCCGCCGATGCCCGCCAGCAGCGCCGACAGCGCGAACGCCACGAGGTAGATGCGGTTGACCTCCAGGCCCACCAGGCTGGCGCCGACGCGGTTCTGGGCCACCGCGCGCATGGCCCGGCCGAGCCGGGTGCGCGCCAGCACCCAGTACAGGGCGAGGACCAGCGCCAGCGAGATCACGAAGCTCCCCAGCGGCACCAGACCGATGCTGATGCCGCCGACCTGGTACCCCACCGAGCGGTAGGGCACGTTGCTGATGGAGCGGGGATCGCCGCCCCAGATCACCAGCGCCAGGTTCTGCAGCACGATGGAGAGGCCGAAGGTGAGGAGCATCTGGTTGAGTTCGGGAGCCTCCAACACGTAGCGGATGGTGGATTGATAGATGACGGCGCCGATGATGAAGAGCGCGGGCGCCACGAAGATAAGGGAGATCAGGGGGTCGAGACCCAGACTCACGGAGAGCTGGTAGGCGAGGAACGCCCCGATCATGAAGAACTCGCCGTGCGCGAAGTTGATGATGCCGATGACGCCGATGGCCAGCGCCAGTCCCACCGACACGAGGGCGTAGAGCCCCGCGGCGAGAACGCCGGACACCAGGCCCTGGGCGAGGAGGGTCAGATCCATGGGAGGGGGGAGGGTAGGGAGAGTGGCATCAGATCCGCGTTCGTGTCCGCCCGGGGGCGGTGGGTCGGCTCGAGCCGACCCACCGCGTCTACCGGGCAGCTGCGGTGCCCCCGCGGGGCGCCGCAGCGGGAGGTCAGTGGCCCGCCTGGCAGCTCTGCAGCGGCGCGGTGGCCTTGCTGGTGGGCCAGACGATCTGGCGCACGCCGTTCTGGTACTGGAACACCAGCCACATGTCGGCACCGAAGCCCTGGTGATGGGTGATCTGGGAGTCGTGGAACTTCCAGGGCCCCATGGGCGACTTGAAGGTGAGGCTCTCCATGGCCTTGATGACGGCCTGCTGGTCGGTCGTGCCCGCCTTGTTGATGCTGTCGGCGTACGACCACAGCTGCGCGTAGGCCAGGGCCGACATGTAGTTGTCGGGCGCCTTGTTGTACATGGCCTCGAAGCTCTTGGTGAAGGCGGCGGCCTCTGGCGTCGGCAGGTTCGGCATGAAGCCGATCAGGCCGGTGACGCACTGCGCTTCGGGCGCCTTGGCGAAGTCGCTCGGCCATCCCGGAGGGGCCCCGAAGATCTGCTGCGGACGGTAGTTGAGCTCGCGGGTCTGGCTGATCATCGGCACCACGTCGGAGTCGTAGCCGATCCAGTAGAGCATGTCGGCCTTGGTGGCCGCCGCCTTGCTGATGGCGGCGCGGAAGTCGCCGGTGCCGCCGAACAGCGTCGACTTGAACGCCTCGTTGATGGTGACCGTGAGGCCCGCCTTCTCGAGCAGCTTCTGGGCCTCCTGGGAGCCGGGTCCGCCGAAGGCGGAGTCCTCGTGCAGCAGGGCGACCGTCTTCACGCCGCTGGCGGCGATGAAGTTGGTGGACGCCTCGGTGTTCTGGTAGTCCCAGGGGTGCACGTGGAAGAACCAGGGCTCGTTGCCGAGGATCTCCTCGATGCCGTCGAAGTTGTCGATCCCGACGCCCGACACGGCGCCGCCGATCCAGCTCACGATGGGCTGGAAGGTCTTGAAGGACTCGGCCAGGGCGAGCGTCACGCCGGAGCTGTAGCCGCCGCCGATGAACTGGACGTTGTCCTCGGTCATGAGCTTCTCGAAGGCCGCGACGGCGACCTTGCCGTTGGCCTGGGTGTCGGCGTAGATGACCTTGAGCGGCTGGCCCAGCACGCCACCGGCGGCGTTGATCTCCTTGAGGGCCAGGTCGAAGCCCTGCTTCTGGGCCTGACCGGTACCGGCGGCGCCGCCGGTGAGCGGGCTGAGGATGCCGATGGTCACGGGCTGGGCCAGCGCCAGCGACGCGAGGATCGCGACGAGTATGAACACGATGCGCTTCATGCTGCCTCCTGGTGATGGGGCGGCCGCGGAACGGCCGCGCGGCGAAAGGTGGATGACCTGGGGATGATGGGTGGGTTCCTCCTCGGGGCTCGGGCGGGTCAGGTCATGGCGGTTCCCCCAGGGTCTCGATCCGAAACGACAGCGTTCAGGAGTCTCGCGAAGCGGTCGGGCGCCTCGATCTGGGGGGAGTGGCCGACGTCGTCCCAGGTGAGGTGCCGACAGCGCTCGGCGCCGTAGGCGTCGAGCGTGGCGCGCGCCAGCGCATCGGTGACCAGCGCGTCCCTGCCGCCCCGCAACACCACGACGGAGCCGCGGTAGGCGGCCGCGAGGTCGCGCAGGTCCATGGTCTCGAGCGCGTGCGCGTTCGGGACGATGGCCTCGGGGGGGATGCGGGCGGCCTCGGCGACCAGCTCGTCGAAGTAGGGAGGGACGCGGGTCGGCATCACGGCGGGGAGCGCGCCGGCGATCATCGCGCGGCGCGCGGCCGGGTCCGGCTCCGCGGCCAGTACCTCGGCGCCGCGCAGGCTCGCCTCGGGGGCGTGGAAGGCGCCGGGCGCGGGGGAGTCGATCAGCAGCAGGCGCGTGACGCGGTCCGCTGCCAGGCCGGCGCAGGCCTGCGCCGCCGCGCCACCGAGGCTGTGGCCCACCAGCGTCACGTCGCGCAGGTCGAGCGCCGCCAGGAACGCGGCCAGCACTGCGCCGTAGGCGCGCATCGTCACCGGTCCCGGCAGGGGGGCCGAGGCGCCGAAGTTGGGTAGGTCGGGGGCGATGAGCTCGAGCCCCGCCGGCGGCGCGCTCAGCAGCTCCTGCCAGTAGCGGTGGCTCGCCAGGTTGCCGTGGACCAGCACCACCGGCGCGCCTGCGCCGGCGCGCACGTAGGCGACGACGGTCCCGGCGACCTCCAGGCGTTGCAGGGCGCCGCGCGCCGCGCCGCTCATGGGGTGGGCCCCTCGGCCCGGACGTGCCGGAAGAAGGCGTCCAGCTCGGAGGCGACGACGTCGGGCCGCTCGATCGGCGCAGCGTGGCCGGCGTGCGCCACCGTCACCAGGCTGCCGCGCCCCGCCGCCTCCAGCATCTCGAGGCTGTAGCGGGCCGGGCTCAGCAGGTCGTCCTCGCCCACCAGGGTCAGCAGCGGTCCGGCGTAGGTGCGCAGGGCGCTCACCGCCTCGCGCTCCTCCTCCCCGTAGGCGAGCGCGCCCTCCACCAGCGCCAGGACGGGACGGGGGTCGGCCCGGGCCGCCTCGTCGCGCAGGCCCAGCAGCCAGCCCTCGTGCTCGGCGAGGAAGCTGTGGCCCCACACCCAGGGCGTGGCCACGTCGAAGCGGCCGCCGGTGCCTCCCAGCGCCAGGGCCGCCCGCCAGGAGCGCAGCACCGCGCGCAGCAGCGCATCGACGCGGCCGAAGCCGTCGAGGATGGCGAGCGAGCGCAGCAGCTCGGGGCGCCGGCCGGCCAGCTCGAGGGCGGCCAGCGCGCCGTTGGAGAGGCCCACCAGGTGGACCGGCCCGAGCGCGAGGGTGTCGAGCAGCGCCTCGAGGTCGTCGGTGTGCTGCGCCACGGTGTAGGGTCCCTCGGGCTTGGAGGACTCCCCCTGGCCGCGGCCGTCGTAGCGGACCACCCGGTAGTCGGCCGCGAGCGCCTGCTCGAGTCCCTCCCAGCTGCCGGTGTGCATGAAGATGCCGTTGATCAGCACCACCGGTTCGCCGTCGGGCCGGCCCGTCTGCACCACCCGCATGCGGATGCCGCTGCGCAGCTCGAGATCGTCGGTGGCGTTCCAGGCAGGCGCGTCAGTCACGTCGGTCGCTCCCGTCCGCCGGATGCTGGCCGCGCTCGAAGTCGTTCCTGAGCTCGCTCTTGAGGATCTTGCCGGCGCCGCTCTTGGGGAGACGCTCGGCGAGGCGGACGTGTTTGGGGACCTTGTAGCGTGCGAGGCGCTCGGTGAGGAAGGCGCGCACCGTGTCGGCGTCGAGCGCCAGGCCGGAGCGCGGCACCACCACCGCCAGGCCCACCTCGCCCCAGCGCGGGTCGGACACCCCCAGCACGGCACACTCGGAGACGCCGGGCAGGTCGTACAGCGCGTTCTCGATCTCGACGGGGAAGACGTTCTCGCCGCCGGAGATGAACATCTCCTTGCGGCGGCCGGCGATGGTGACGAAGCCGTCGGCGTCCATGGTGGCAAGGTCGCCGGTCCACAGCCAGCCGTCCCGGAGGGCGTCGGCGGTCTCCTGGGGGCGCTCGAAGTAGCCAGCGAAGACGTGCGGGCCCGCCAGCGTGAGCTCGCCTACCTCGCCGGCGTCGCAGACGCCGCCGTCGGGTCGGCGAACGGCGGCTCGCGCGTGCAGGATGGCTTTGCCCACGGACTCGGGATGGGACTCGGCTTCGTCCAGCGACATGGTGAAGCAGTTGACGCCGGCCTCGGTGAGGCCGTAGCCCTGCTTGAAGCGCACGCCGCGCCCGCGGTAGGCGCGCTGTACCGGCTCCGGACAGGGGGCGCCGCCGGAGATGGCCCAGCGCACGGCGCTCAGGTCGGTCGCGGCGAAGGCCGGGTGATCGGCCACCATCTTGTACATGGTGGGTACCAGGAACAGGATGGTGGCGCCGGACTCGCCCGCCAGCCGCAGGTAGTCGCCGGGCTCGAACGACCGCTCGACGGCGACGCGTGCGCCCAGGTGGAACAGCGGCACGGTGAAGGCGTTCAGCGCGGCGTGGAAGCAGGGCGTGGCCTGCACCACGCAGTCGTCCTCGCGCAGACCCCACGACACGATGGTGTTGACGGCGTTGTAGAAGCCCTGCCGGTAGGGCTGCATGGCCCCCTTGGGCAGCCCGGTGGTGCCGCCCGTGAACAGGATCATCTGGATGTCTTCAGGGTCGAGCGGCGGCGGCTCGGGCGCGGGCGGCGCCGACGCCAGCAGCGCCTCGTAGTCGTCGAGCGATACCGCGGGGACGCCGAGGGTGGCGGCCACGTCGAGGTGCTCGGCATCGGCGAGCACCAGGCCGGGCCGCACGTAGGCGGCGATGGCGCGCGTCTCGGTCGGTGACAGGCGGTGGTTGAAGGGGGTGTAGATGGCGCCGGTCTTGGCGGTGGCGAGCAGCAGGTCGAGGTGGGCGATGTGGTTGAGCGCCAGGATCGCCACCCGATCGCCCTTGCCGATGCCGCGGCCCGCCAGCAGGCCGGCCAGCCGCTCGGCGCGGCGGTTCATCTCGGCGTAGTCGTACCAGCGCCCCTGCCAGAAGACGGCCGGGCGCGCCGGGGTGAGCTCGGCCCGACGGCGGGCGATGTCGAGGATCACGGCTCGGCCTCCGTAACGGAGGGGCGCTCGCCGCCGGCCGGAAGCGGGCCGGGGCGCACGCCGCGCAGCCCGTCGCCGGCGAACGGGCGCCCGGCGCCGGTGGTGCCCCAGCGCAGGCAGATCGCGTTCCACACGTAGCCCACGCCCGCCGCGACCAGCACCACCAGGTCGCCGGGGGCCAGCAGGCCGCGCTCCTCGGCGAGCCGCAGGCTGAGGATCTGGTCCATCTGGCCGAGGTGGCCGACGTGCTCGAGGTAGATGGAGCGTTCCTCGGGCACGCCCAGGCGCTCGAGCAGCGTGCGGTGGGCGCTGCGCTTGACGTGGAGCATGGCCACGTAGGCGACCTCGTCCAGCGTCGCGCCGGATTTGGCGACGGCGCGGCGCACCACCTCCACGAAGTTGTCGAGGCTGGTGGGCTCGAGCCGTTCCTTCATGCCGGCCGGGTCGGCGACCTGCAGCCGGTAGTCCGGCACGCGCTCGGGCGTGAGCGGAGCGACGGTGCCGCCCACCGGCACCATCACGTCGAGCGAGAAGCTGCCGTCGGTGAGGATGTGCGAGCCGAGCAGCTCGTGGCCGCTGCCGTGCGGCCGGTGCTGCACCACCGCGGCGGCCCCGCCGGCCGCCAGGTTGTACATGAAGCGCACGTTGGGGTCGGTGAAGTCGATGAGGTCGCCGTTGCGGTAGCCGCCGGCGACGAGCACCGTGTTCACCTCGGGGTCGGCCAGCAGCAGATCCCTGGCCTGCTTCAGCCCCAGCACGCTGGTGCCGCACTTCTGGCCGATGTCGTAGGCGTAGGCGCGGCGCGCGCCGATGTCGTAGGCGATCTTGATGCCGGCGGTCCACACCGGGTACTCCTTGTACTCCTCGGTGATGGAGATCACCACGTCGACCTCAGCGGCGTCGACACCGGCGCGTGCCAGCGCCTCCTGCGCCGCCCAGGCGCCCATCGCCGCGGGTTGCTCGTCCGGCGCGGGTCGGACCTTCTCGAGGATACCGAGCTTGTCGCGGACCACCCACTCCGGCAGGCCGCTGGCGGCCGCGATCTCGGCCGAGCTGATGCGGCCGGCCGGGACGTAGGCGGCCAGCCCGGTGATGGCGACCGGCCCCCTCATCGGGCGGGCGCCTCCAGGCCGTGCAGGATCATGTCGAAGGCGGTGCTCATGACGTTCTCCGGGGGGACGCGGTGGTCCCAGATGGTGTAGCGCAGGCCGAGGAAGTGGGCGATGCCCATCAGCGCCCAGGCCTGCGTCTCGGGGTCGCCCGGCCGGAACTCGTCGGCGTCCTGCGCCCGCTCGAGGCCGACGGCGTAGGCGTCGGCGAGGGTCTGGTAGTACTCCCGGTAGATCGATTCGTCCACGAACTGCGACTCCATCACCACGCGGTAGAGGTTCTGGTGCCCGAGGCTGAAGCGCAGGAACGCCTCGAAGCCCCGACGCTCGATCTCGGTGCGGCTGGTGGCCCCGACGGTGGCGCGGTTCAGCGCGTGCCGCAGCTCGCGTCCCATGTGCCGCACGAGCTCGCGCAGCGCGTCCTCCTTGCCGGGGAAGTAGAGGTAGAAGGTGCCCTGCCCCACGCCGGCGCGCTTGGTGATGCTGGAGACCGAGGCACGGCTGTACCCCTTCTCGCCGATCTCGGCCTCGGCAGCATGGAGAAGCTTCTGTCGCGTGGCCTCACCGCGTGCGGTGCTGGGCCGGGGTAGCTCGGACACAACGCCCCTTCGCGCATGCAGGTCGCGGCCGAGCGCCTCCGTGGCGCAGGCTCGGACCTGACGACTGATTCAGGTGTCAGTACGATACGGCCGAGGGTCCGGAGGTGTCAAGGATGCGGGCGGCAGGCGAGCCCCGGAGTGTGCGAGCTCCGCTGCTTCCACGGTCGAGCGGGCACGCGAGCCCTGGGTGAGCACTGCCGCGCCCAGATCCAAAGCGTTCGGCGTCCGCACCAGGTGCGGACGCCGAACGGCTCTCGTGCGTGGTCCCCTCGGACGGCTAGGGGGTCTGGATGGGTAGGTCGGCGGCCGGCGGGTCGAAGGCCGCGATCGGGTAGTCGGTGCTGTCCAGCGAGGAGATGACGGCGTCGGCCGTGGGCGCCACGTTGCCGCTGAGCGTGCCTGGGCTCTTGAACTGCAGAAGCTCGTTGCTGGATGCGTCGACGACCCACAGCGCTCCACTGGCGTCGAACGCCAGACCCACGGGCTCACCTCCGAGCGAGCTGCCGGCGATGGTGGCCGACGGCGTCGGAGATCCATCGCTCGCGAGCTGGCCGGCGTCGAAGCGTACGACCGTGTTGGCATCGTTGCTGACCCACAGGTTGCCGGCGGCGTCGAAGGCGATGCCGGCCGGGCAGTCGATGCTATGGCTGCCGTCATCGGTGATCGCGACAGCTGGAGCTGTTGCTCCGCCCGTCGCGAGCTGGCTCGGCGAGTACATGATCAGGCGCGAGGTGGTCCCGCAGTCCGAGACCCAGAGGTCGCCGGATGGGTCGAACGCCAGGCCGTAGAACGCGCTGTTGTTCGCCGACGCATCGAGGGTCACCACAGGGGCGGGCGTGCCCGAGCTGGAGAGCTGCGCAACGCCGAACTCGTAGACGTAGCCGGTATCGTCGGCGACCCACAGGTTCCCGGCGCCGTCGACCGCCACCGCCTCGCCCCCGCCGTTCGCGCTCAGGATCACGTCCGGGCTGGCCGCAGCGGTGCTGGTGAGGCTACTACCCGGCAAGCTCTCGGTCTCGGACGTCGCGCCCCCGCCGAGCAGCGGGACCCAGAGGTGACCCGAGCCCGCGCGCGCGGCGTAGGTCACGGCGCTCGAGGCCGTGGCGCCGGCGCTGACGCTGACGGACGTGGCCGAGGCGCTGCCGTCGTACACGGTGGACACGATGGCGTTGGCGTCAAGCGTGTTCTGGGCCGAGATGGTGTAGGTCCCTGGCGCGACACGCAAGGTGGTCGTAGCCGTGACGACCTGGGCGTAGCCGCCGGGGCCGGTCACCGAGACCTTCCCCGAGACGCCGCTGGGGAGGCCGCTCACGGTGACGCACGCCGGCGCCTGTTCGCCGTACATATCCCTGCGCATACCTCGTGCGGGAGGGCGCATCCCTGTCGGTTTCCTTTAACGCCAGGTGTCGGCGGCCGCGAACTCCTAGCGGACGAATGGGGATTCTCACACCGGACAGGAGCCTCCGATCGGGTGGCCGAGGAGGACCAGGTCCCCTGCGGGTCCCGGTGGCGCCGCACCGCACGGCTTCATCGGGGTGCGGGCCCGGCGTCAGTCCGGGACCGGCAGCTCGGTGAGCGGCAGGAGACGCGAGTCCTCCAGGGCCGCGGTGCGATGGCCGAGGCCGGTGAGGTATCCCTCATGGCTGGCGAAGGCGAGGAACGACGCGGCGCTGCTCTGCCGCACCAGCATCATGAGGTCCCAGCGTTCCCGTTCGGGGCCGATGAGGAACGGCCCGCCGGTGGCAAGGAGCACGAGGTCGCCGCCGGTCTCGTGGAGGAACGGGAGGGTGTGGCGGACGTAGCGGTCGAAGGCCTCGGCACCGCTGATGGGCGCGTCGGGCGCGAGTTCGGGATGGGCCGAGTAGTCGGCGACGTGTCGCAAGCGCATCAGGTTCAGCATGAGGACTTCGCCTTCCAGGTCGCGCTGGATGAAGGCCCGTCCGGCTTCCTGCGTCGGTTCGAGATGGCGGATGGGATCGGCGATGTTCATGGCGGTACCTTTCGCAAAGGGTGACTACCTGGAGCGATGCGGAGATCCGAAGGCCAGGTGCAGGGCGTGGGCCCGCACGTCCTCGGGCCACGCCGCGAGGCGGGCCTCGAAGGCAAGCCGGTCGTCCGCGAACAGCGCACGTGTCGCCTCCTCGTAGCCCGGCAGGTCACCTCCGATCCCCGACATGAACCGGTAGGCCGCCTCCTGAGCTGCCCGCCGTTCCTGCCGGGGGGCGGTTATCCGACGGGCCTCGTCCACCAACCGCCGGAGGGCGGCAGACGCTCCCGACGGCTGGGCGGCCAGCCACTCCCAGTGTCGGGGGAGGAGGGTGACCTCGCGTGCGACCACGCCCAGCTTCGGCCGTCCCGGGCCCCTCGGCTGGGTGGCCCCGCGGCTCGCGGCCACCTCCGGCTCGCTGCCGCCAGGTTCGCGTCGCCGGGCGTCGCCGTCGGCGGTGCGCACCAGTCTGCCGACGACGTCGGCTTCGGTGCCGCGAAGGTCCAGGTCGACGACGCGTCCGGTGGCGTCGTCGAAGACGAGGATCGGGTCGTTGGAGCCGCCGTCCGCCGCGGTCTTGACGGCCCGTGCGACCTCGACAAGAGAGCCGGAGCGCAGCAGCCGGTGGCCCGCGAAGGCGGTGCAGGATTCCGAGTGGGGATGGGGCATAAGATCGACGCCGTTCCTTGGCGCAGTTATATTACCCGGGTAAAATAGGGGGTGTCAAGGGGCCGTTCGACCGTCACCGCGCCGACCCAGCGGCGTGACGGGACGCGGTCGCGCCGCGACCCTTGGGCCTGAGCAGCCCCCGATCCCAACGGGACCGGGGGCCTCAGAGAGCGATGAGGGTGAGTCGGTCGTGGAGGCGGAATGAACCGTCAGCGAACCTTGGGGCGGCCGATACGTCGGGGTCGCGCCAGAGCTTCCGGACGGTTGGAGGGTGGCCAAGAATTGGGCGATCCAGCCGCGATGGTTTCTGCAACCACGGCGCGCGTCCCGGACGATCCTTCTGTCATCGCGCGGGATCCGTGTGTCTGCCGTTCCGTCCCAGGTCCAGCACGGTCCGCGCCAGGGCCTCGATTGCGGGTCCGAACGTTGCCTCGTCCACGTCGAACCGAGGGGTGTGGTGTCCAGACGCGAGGTCCGAGCCGATCACCGCGTAGATGGCCCTGCCGCCACGCTCCTGGACTTGGCGCATGAGGTACGTGGCATCCTCGCTGCCGTAGGCGGGGAACGGTGACGGATCGACGACCAGGCCCGGGGTGCCTGCGGCGGCCTCAGCGACGATCAGCGCCAGCTCAGGATCGGAGTCGGCGACCGTCGTGCGCCCGGCCAGCTCGAACGTTGCGGTGACCTCGTGCGCCAGGGCGGCGCCTTCTACCACAGCCCGGGAACGAGCGAGCAGGTAGTCGACGATGTCGTCGGTGTCGCCACGGACGTCGGCGAGCATCGTGGCCCGATCGGCGATCGTGTTCCTCGCCGATCCAGCACGCAGGGCGCCGACGTTCACGCGGGAGCGCCCCGCGTGGTGTCGGGGGATGGCATGGAGGCCCATCGCCGCCTGGGCGGCGGCGAGCAGCGCGTTCTTGCCTTCGTCGGGGCGCGCCCCGGCATGCGCGGAGGCGCCCTCGAATCGGACGTCGAACTTGGCGCTCGCAAGGTGCCCGTCGACCCTCGGCATTAGCTTGCCGCTGGGCGCTGCCATGCCGATGTGGATGGCGATGAAGGCGTCGACGTCGTCGACGGCCCCGGCCTCCACCATCGGGAGGGCGCCGCGTCCCCTTCCTCGGCGGGCTGGAACAGGAGCTTCACGGTACCGGCGAGGCCCACGCGAAGTTCGCTCAGCACGCGAGCGAGTCCGATGCCGATGGCCGCGTGGGCATCGTGGCCGCAAGCATGCATGCAGCCGGCTCGGATTGAGGCGAAACCCTCACGTGTGGGCGTGTGCAAGAGCGTGGCGTCCTCCTGGATCGGGAGGGCGTCGACGTCCACACGGATCGCCGTCGTCGGGCCGGGGGCGCTTCCGTGCATCGTACCGATCACAGCCGTGTGCCCCCCCTCGAATGCCTCGAGGTACTCTGCCGCCGCGCCCTGCCGTCGGGCAAGGGCGTACGCGCGCTCAATCTCGATGGCCGGAGGGACGCCCACCCTAGCGTCTGACGCCACCGCTTCCCGGCCGAGCCGCAGCTCGAAGCCGAGGTCACTGAGGTGGCGTGCGATCAGGCTGGCGGTACGGAACTCCGTCCAGCCGAGCTCTGGGTGCATGTGGAAGTCCCTACGAATTGCGATGGCATCGGCGGCCGCAACCGGTAGCACGGCTCGGATTTGCGTCTCGATACGGTTCATGGTGTCCTCGGTTCCCCTTGATTCTTCCATGTTGACAGATTCCAGTTACTTAGGTAAGGTTACTAACGAACTCAACGAGAATGTGTGGGCCGCTCGGTTTCTAGAAGCGATGCCGGAAGGGGGCGGGCAGTGCTGCGTGTGTTGCATTCCATACGACAACTCGGCCCGCTGTCGCGGGCTGAGTTGTCGCGCCGCACTGGGCTGAGCAAACCCACGGTGTCTAACCTGATCCGAGCCCTGCAGGAGGCTGGACTCGTGTCGTTCGTTGGGCACGGCAAGAGCGCAGGGGGCCGCCCACCCTTGCTCATGCAGTTCAACCCCTCAGCCGGTCACTTCGTGGGCGTCGATCTGGGTGGCACGACGGTTCGCACGGGCCTGGCGGATCTTGACGGAAAGATCCTGGCGACCCAACGTGCACGGACGTGCACGCAGTCTGTCGATGCCGTTGTCCAGCAGCTCAATGACATGGTCAGGGAGGTGGTGCGGACTGCGGCTGTCGACTACGCGTCCGTACTGTCGGTGACCATAGGGACGCCTGGAGTGATCGACCCCATCACCCGTCGACTGAGCTTCATCCCGAACATCCCGGCCCTCGAGGGCCAGAGGATCGAAGCGGACATTCAGCGCGTTGTTGGCAAGCCGGTTTCGGTCCAGAACGACGTGAACCTGGCCGCGGTAGGTGAGCACGCCTGCTTCGAGGGCGGCGCGCCTTCGACATTCGTCTTCGTGAGCATAGGCACCGGGCTGGGGTGTGGGATCGTTCTCGATGGGAAGGTATTCATGGGGAGCGGTGGCCGGGCAGGCGAAGTGGGCTATCTTCCTGCCTCCTTGATCGGTGCGGGCAACATGGAGCAGATATTGTCCGGGCCCGGCGTTGCGGCGGCGCATCGCAGCCTTGGTGGTCTCGGGGATCCGCACGCCGCTTTCGACGAGGCGGACCTCGGCGAAGGACCCGGCAAGGAGGTCGTCGACCGTTTCGTCGAGTCGCTGGCCTGGATGCTGACAGGGATCGTGACCCTACTCGACCCGGACGTCGTTGTCATCGGAGGGGGCATCGGTATGCGATGCGCACCCTACCTGCCCGCACTGAAGGCCCGCTTGGACGCCGTATCGCCTTCTCGTCCCGTGATCGCTCTCTCGAAGCTTGGTGACGACGCCGGCTTGCGAGGCGCAGTGACGGCTGCGGTGGCATCGGGAAGCCAACGAATCTTGGAGCATGCCTTGGGAGAGGGGGTGGGGTTCTCGACGGACTCGCGTTCAGAGTGACGCTCGGAAGGCGCCTCGACGCCGACACCTCTCGTCTTCTCAGCTAGGAGCACCCGGATGTCTAGAATTCGCATACTGCTTATGATCGTTGCTTTCGCCGCCCTTGCGACTGCCGTAGCGCAGACCACGATCACGTGGTCGTTCTGGGGCGACCCCGGCGAGCTTCCCCCCAATTTTGAGGTCATCAAGGCCTTCGAGGCCGCGCACCCCGACATCAAGATCAAGACGGAGCACTATCCCTGGAGTAGCTACTTCGACAAGATCCAGACGGAGATGGCTGGCGGTACGGCGCCCGACATCATGTTCCTGAATGAGATCCCGAGCTACGCCTCGCGCGGCGTGCTCGAGCCGCTCGACAGCTACATCGCCAAGGACAACTTCGCGGTTGGCAACTACTACGCGGACCTGATGAAGATCTTCAGCTACGACGGGAAGGTCTACGGATTCCCGCGCGACAACGACACGACAGTGCTCTATTACAACAAGGACCTGTTCGACGCTGCCGGGGTTGCATATCCGACGAACAAATGGAAGTGGAGTGATCTGAAGTCTGCAGCCAAGAAGCTGACGAAGCAGGATGCGCGCGGCCGCACGGTGCAGTACGGGTTGGCAATCGAGAAGAACAAGTACCCGCTGTGGGTGTATCAGAATGGCGGCAGCGTCGTCGATAACCCGCTTCACGCCACCAAGTTCCTGATGGATCAGCCCGCGGCCGTGAAGGCGATTCAGTTCGTTGCCGACATGATCCTGAAGGATAAGTCGGTTCCTAGCTTCGACGCGATGCAGCAGCTCGGCAGCACCACCGAGCTGTTCAGCACGGGCCGTGTGGCGATGGTCATGACCAACGCCGCGCGCCTCCCCACCTTCGCGAAGGTCGACTTCAAGTGGGATGTGGCGCCGTTGCCCATGGGGCCGACGGGCATCCGGGCCAACACGGCGGGTGGAGCCGGCTACGTCATGTCCTCCACGTCCAAGAACAAGGCCGCGGCCTGGACCTTCCTGAAGTTCCTGTCAGGCCCGCAGGGTCAGGCGATCTTTGCCAAGACCGGTTTGGCCGTGCCTGCGTACAATTCGCCCCAGACCGCGCAGGCGTTCGAGTCCGCCCCACCCAAGGGGGTTGACCGTCAGGTCTTCATCGACGAAACGGCCAACGGCCGCCTGTTCCCAGTGTTCCCCGGCTGGTCCGAGATCGAAGGGACGATCGTCGTTCCCGGCCTCGATCTCGTCTGGAACGGCGAGAAGACCGCGGCAGAGGAGCTTCCGATCATCGCCAAGCAGGCTCAGGCGAAGCTAGGCCAATAATGCGCCTCATTGATACACACGTCCACTACTTCTGGTGGGACCGTAACCGCTCGGAGGGCTTCCTCGAAGCCCTCCGAGACAAGGCCGAAGAGATAGGGATCCAGAGGATCGCGCTTCTCGGGACGCCGGGTCCCCGAGGTCACGACCAGCTCCAGACGGCCGTTGAGACCTACCCAGACCTGATCATGGGTATGGGCTGGCTCCGTTTGGACGAAGATCCGCCCAGCCTCATCGACGAGTTCGCCGACCGTGGATTCCACGGCATCAAGACGCTCGGCCCGTCTCGGAACTACGACGACGAGGCCTACTTCCGCTACTACGAGAAGGCGCAGGCTCGGGGTCTACGCATCCTGTTCCACACCGGCATCCTCGGCGGGCCAGTCGACTACCTCGCGGGTGGTTCGGAGGATGCCTGGAAGGCGCCTCCGACGGGTCCTGAGGAGGAAAAGCTCGTCACGAAGCTCAGCCGCGAGGCACGCGGAAGAAGGTACGGCTTCTCGTCGGCGCGCATGCAGCCAATCTACCTGGACACGATCGCGTTCCACTTCCCAGAGTTGTTCATCATCGGTGCGCACCTCGGCTGGCCCGATTACAGGACGGCTTGCGCGATCGCGCGCTGGCGCCCCCGCCTCTTCTTCGATGTCTCGGGTGGTGATGTCGTGCGCCGCCACATCATTGATGGCGGTTACATCATGAACGAGATCCGTCCCGAAAAGCTGGTCTACGGCTCGGACTGCGATCTCGACCGCATGAAGCGAGACGCGGAGGAGTGGAACCGGGCGTTCACCGAGATGGGGTTGAGTGAGGAACAGCGGGACATGATCTTCTACCAGAACGCAGCACGCATGTTCGGAATCGAGACCTGACCATGTCAGCCCAGACCTCTCTACATTCCCGGGCGCGGCGACCTCGGCGAAGACTGGGTCGTGGTGAGGTCTGGGCTGCTTATGGCTTCCTACTTCCCAATCTGATCGGCTTCTTGATCTTCACGCTCGTTCCGGTGCTTGCAGCCCTCGTGATAAGCCTCACCAACTGGGATCTCCTCCAGCCGGCCAAGTGGGTGGGTCTGGCAAACTATGCGCAACTCATGCAGGACCCGCTCTTCGGACAGGTGCTGCGGAACACGGCGATCTACGTCCTCGGGACGGTCCCGGCGCAGATGGCTATCGCGTTGCTGGTGGCCCTGGCGCTGAACCAGGAGATCCCTGGCAAGCTGTTCTTCCGGACAGCCTTCTTCATGCCGGTGGTGGCGTCCACGGTCGCCGTGGCATTGGTGTGGCGATGGATCTTCAACGCCGACTTCGGGCTCCTGAATGAGGCCCTGTATGCGCTCGGCATGAGTCATCCGCCGAACTGGCTGGCCAGCACGCATTGGGCGCTCCCCGCCATCATGATCATGAGTGTGTGGCAGCAGATCGGCTACTCGATGGTGCTGTTCCTCGCCGGTCTGCAGGGCGTCCCTGCTCACCTCCATGAGGCAGCCCGCATCGACGGCGCCAGTTCGATCCAGCGGTTCTTCTTCATCACGGTGCCCATGCTCACGCCCACGACATTCTTTGTCATGGTCATCTCTGTCATAAACTCGTTCCAGGTCTTCGATCAGGCTCTGATCATGACGGAAGGCGGTCCGGCGAACGCCACCAATACCATCGTCTTCCATATCTATCGCAACGCCTTCCAGTACTTCCACATGGGATATGCGGCAGCGATGGCCTGGGTGCTGTTCGGCATCATCTTCGTCGTCACGCTGGCCCAGTTCCGCTACCAGCAACGGTGGGTGCACTATGGCTGAGCCTTCGATCGTCCCCCACGCCACCCGCGCGCAGCGTCTTCCTCACCGCACCAAGATCATGCGCAGGAGGCTCGGTGCTCACACGGTGGGCCAGTGGCTCCTGGCCCTGATCCTGGTGCCGACGGCCTTGTTCCTGGTGGCGCCGTTCATCTGGATGATCTCCACGTCCCTCAAGACCAGCGGCCAGGTCTTCGAGTACCCGCCGAATCTGATCCCGCATCCCATCGAGTGGGGGAACTACATCAAGGTCTTCACGGTCCTTCCGTTCGCGCGGTTCTTCCTCAATAGTTTCATCGTGGCTGCATCGGTCACCGTTCTCCAACTGGTGACCAGCTCGCTGGCGGCCTACGCCTTCGCGAGGCTACGCTTCCCGGGTCGCGACGCCCTCTTCCTGGGGTACCTCGGAACGCTGATGATCCCTGGCCAGGTGGTGATCATCCCTAACTTCATCCTGTTGCGTTACCTCGGTTGGATCAACACCTATCAGGGCTTGATCCTGCCGGCCGCATTCAGCGCATTCGGCACCTTCCTCCTGCGTCAGTTCTTCCTCACCATCCCGAATGAGTTGGAAGACGCCGCCGTCGTCGACGGCGCTAGCCGGTTCCAGATCTACCTCCGCGTCATCCTCCCACTGTCGGGACCCGCGCTGTCTGCACTGGCCATCTTCACCTTCCTGTTCCAGTGGAACAGCTTCCTTTTCCCGTTGGTCGTCACCAATAGCGTCGGCATGAACACGCTCACGGTCGGTCTCCGGACGTTGCAGGGGCAGTACAACACCGCGTGGACGCTTCTCATGGCAGGGTCGGTGGTGGCCCTGCTTCCAGTCCTACTGGTATTCATGGTCGCGCAGCGATACTTCATCCGTGGCATCACGCTTACCGGACTTGGTGGGCGCTGAGCGTGGAAAGGGAGCCGAGTCGATGAGCATCGTGGAGGAAGCTGCGGAGCGCGCAAAGTCGGTTCTACGCGAGTGCCTGACGAGCTTTGGGTATAAGGCATCTGCGCTTCACAGCGGCTATCCGCAGGTGTGGGGGCGTGACGCCCCTATCACGTCGATGGGCGCTCTCGTCTCGGGCGACGACGAGCTGATCGATGGTGTCCGCGCGTCGCTAGTGTCGTTGGCGAGTACCCAGACGGACCTCGGCATGATCCACCTGAACGTGGACACGCGCACGGGCGACGTCACGACGGAGAACGCAGGCGCGGTGGACGCCAACCTGTGGTTCATCCTTGGGCACCATGCCTACCTCTCGGTCCGCCCAGACGATGCCTTCTTGCGTGCTCAGTGGCCGATTCTCGAGCGGGCCCTCACGTGGCTCCGCTACCAGGACATGAACGCCTGCGGGCTCCTCGAGGTGCCCGAAGCCGGGGACTGGGCCGACCTGTACTCGGTCCGGTACAACGTGCTCTACGACAACGTCTTGTTCGTGGCCGCGCTACGGGCCATGGCAGCGATGGCAGAATCCGTAGGCGAGGCGGGCCAACCGTACCGAGATCAGGCCGGCGACGTTGCCGAGCGTATCAACGCCTTGATGTGGCTAGATCGGCCGTGGGACGGCGAGGCGTTCGGACGCCAGCTCGACCGGCTGAAGGGCATGCGGTTGGAGTGGTTCCTCCTATACCAGAACACCGCCACCCTGACCGAGGCTCCGTACTATCTTCCCTGGTGGGCTTCCGTGAGTTTGGCACGGTCTTCGACGGTTTTGGAAACATGCTCGCGATTCTGTTCGGCATTGCGAGCGACGCGAAGGCCCATCGTATCCTCGAGCACGTGCGCGCCGTGGGAGCCGATCAGCCGTTCCCGCTGAGGGCGTTCTACCCTCCGGTCTACCCGGGTGACCGGGATTGGCGGGAGTACTTCAGGAGCCGGAACCTCAATCTTCCGCACCAGTACCACAACGGGGGTGCATGGCCCTTCCTGGGGGGCTTCCACGTTGCGGCGCTGGTGCAAGCAGGATCGATCGAAGCTGCACGGGGCAGCCTGGAGGACCTTGCGCGGGCCAACCGCGAAGGAAAGCATAACGAGTGGGAGTTCAACGAGTGGATCCATGGCCTGTCCGGGCGCGCGATGGGTCATCCGTATCAGGCATGGTCGGCAGGGATGTATCTCTTCGCCAAGGCCTGTGTGGACCCTCGAGAGGTTCCGATCTGGGACGCTCTACGAGGGGGGCAGGCCGGTCCGAGGTAGAGGGCCTGGCGGGAGGTGGCCGGCGCCGATCTGTTGGGTCGGCGCCGGCCACCTGAGGTCGAGCGAGGTCGCTACTTGCCGATGTTGACCGTCGCCCAGTTGTCGGTGTAGAGACCCAGCGGCCCCACCGTCAGTCCACTAACTGTAGGCCGGATGAGCACGTTCTCGGACGGGTTGTACAGCGGCATCCAGGCCGCGGCGTCGAGTGCGTCCTTCTCGGCCTGTTCGTAGAGTTGGCAGCGCTGGGCCTGGTTGCTGCTGACGTCCGCCTCGCTGGTCAGTTGATCGAACTGGGCGCTACTGAAGCCCGAGTTGTTGGCCTGTCCCCCGGACTGGAGCTGGAGGCTCAGGAAGTCCTGCGGGTCGGGGTAGTCTGCGCCCCACTCGATCATCGCCACCTGGAAGTCGCGAGCGTCCAGGGCCTTGAAGTACGACCCCATCTCCATCGCGTTAAGGCTCACATGCACGCCCAGGTTCTGCTGCCACATCTGCTGCAGGGCGGCCGCGATGCGGTCCATGTCGGGTCCGTTCGCGCCGTACGTGTAGGTGATAGGCGGAAGCCCTTGGCCGTCAGGATAGCCAGCGTCGGCAAGGTCCTTGCGGGCGGCCGCCGGATCGTATCCCGGCACGCTCAAAGTCGCATCGTAGCAGGCGATCCCTGGCGGCAGCACGCGGTCGCTAGGGTGCACCAAGCCCGAGAGGAGTTGAGCGATGGCCTTGCGGTCGATCGCCTGGGAGAACGCCAGCCGGACCTTGGCGTTCATGAAGGGCGCCGTCTTCGCGTTCGGCACCAGGTACGTCGTCCCCAGGAGAGGGCTCGCCTGGAAGCCCGGGAGCTGCCGGGCCTGCGTCAGCTTCGCCGATGGGAAGTGGACGACGCCCATGACGTCAACGGAGCCCGTGAGGTAAGCGTTGAAGGCCGTGTCGGGGTCGGCGAAGAAGCGAACGACGACGGAGTGCAGCTTGGGCGTGCCATGAAGGTAGTTTGGATTGGCCACGACGGTGATCGATTGACCGTGGGCCCAGTTCTCGAGCATGAACGGTCCCGCGCCGATCAGCTTGTCGCCTGCCGACTTCTCGAGGATGGCTCCCCAAGAGCCGCTGAGGACGGCCGGGAAGTAACCGGCGCCGGCGGTGAGGTCAATCTGGAGCTGCGTCGGCGATTGCACATGGATCCCTGTGATGGACGTCGCCTTGCCGCTATTGTAGGCATTCGCGCCGTCGATCAGGCTCATCATGCTGATCCCGAACCCACCCTTGCTGGTGATGGCCGGCGACAGGGCACGCTCCAGCGACCAAGCGACGTCATCGGCGGTCATCGCATTGCCGTCGGAGAAGCGGGCTGCTTTGTTGAGAGTGAATAGGTAGGTCTTGCCGCCGTTGGAGACGGTCCAGGTGGCAAGGTCAGGCACCGCCGTACCCGTCTTGTCGATCCGCGTCAGGCCGTTGAAGAGCAGGTTATCGACGAGGGCCGTGTTGGTGTCACCGGCGAGATGGGGGTCGATCGTAGGTAGGTCGGCGATGCCCTCGTCGGAGATGGTGAGCGTGGGGCCCTCTTGGGCGCCAGCCGTGCTCGCAGCCCAACCTAGGGCCACGATACAGGCGATAGACACAATCCACCAGTGGGCCCGGTGCTTCGTCATCATGGTGCACCCTCTCTCCGGGCAACGCCGCTCGCGGCTGAATCGTGCCGGTCGAGGTGCGCTGCATGTACCGATTGGTTCGGTCCTAATCCAAACTATGCGCCGGGCGGGAGAGTGTCAAGAGCCCGTCCGCGGTCGACGATAGCGGTCGCGCGCCTACGCCTAGGCGGTATGATTCGTTCCTGCGGACCAGGAAGGTACGTGGGGCGGGATTCCAGATGTGCGGTCGCGGCACTTGCCGCATGTCACATTTCCAGTCCCGACTAGCCGCGAGTGCCGGCGCTTTGGGATGTGTCGTTGGCGGTCGCGGTGGTGGTCGGCAGATGGCGTGATGCGGTCGAGCTGACATCGCATGTTGGAAGGGTGGGACGTCCATGGTGCATTCTGGTCGTAGGGGGCTCCACGTGGTCGTTGTCGGTGTGGGCAGCGCGAACTTCGGTCCGCCCACGCTGCTCGATCTTTTCGAGAACGTACTTGTACCGGGAGCCAGGCTGTCGCTCGTGGATGTTGATGCGGCCAGGCTCGCGCCCATGGAAGCGGTTGCGCGATCGATGGCTGAGACGCTCCGCGTCGAGGTCCAGATCGATAGCTCGCTCGACCGGCGCAGCGTCCTCCGTGGCGCACACGCGGTGCTCGTGATGGCGGAGCAAGACCGCATCGCCGCGTGGCGGAAGGATTGGGAGATCCTCCACGCGTTCGGTCTCGAGGATCCTCTGGCCGAGAACCGCGGTCCGGCCGGGCTCTCGCACGGTCTGCGTTGTATCCCTCTGGTGATGGCGATTGCACGCGACGTCGAGGCGTTGGCGCCCGACGCCACTATGATCATCCTGACTAACCCCGAAGACAGGATCGCGTCAGCCGTCAATCGGTACACCTCGGTTCGGGCGATCGGCTACTGTGATGGGCTATGGGACTTCAGGGACCACAACGTCGGACCGGCTCTGGGTATACCTGGGGCCGACATCCACGTGGAAGGTGCAGGGATCAACCACGCGGTGTGGATCACCGACATTCGCAGGGTCAGCACGGGCGAAGACCTGCTGCCGAAGATGCTGGAAGCTGCGGACTCGAACGGCTGGCAGCCTTTCGGGCGTCACCTATACCAGACGTACGGGCTGTGGTTGCACGAGAACGACGAACACTACGGCGAGTACTTCCACTATGCCTGCGAGTTCCAACCCTGTAAGGGCTACGACTTCGACGGCCACCTTCGAGAGGCCGAGCAGTGGCGCGAGCGCAACGCGGCCCTGGCCGCGGGTCAGCTCGACAGCGACAGCTACCTCGGGCAGGTGCGCGCTTTCCACGCTGACGTGTTCGGCGACACCCCCCCGAGCCTGTTGATCAGGGGTCTGTTCTACGGCCAGAACGTGTACATCCCTAACGCCAATGTGCCGAATCGCGGCAAGATCCCGGGCCTGCCTGCCGACATGATCGTGGAGGTGCCTGCCGTGGCCACCCCGAGCGGCGTCCGTGGCGTAGCCTTCGAGCGCTTCCCAGACATGATCACCGCGTTCCTCTACCGGGAGGGAACGATTCAGATGCTGGCGGCCGAGGCAGCCGCCGAAGCTTCCAGGTCCAAGGCGCTTCAAGCCTTGATGCTCGATCCCCACATCACGGGCGCGGGGCTGGCAGAGCGGATCCTTGACGCCTTCCTCGACGAGCATGCGGATCTCATGGACGTGGCCACGCTCGAGGGCCTCGCCAGAGCGTCCTGAGATGGTGATCCGTCACGCTGCAAGCACAGGCCTCCGGAGGGCGGCCAGAGGTCGCGCCGGGCGCTCTCCACTTGGACGGTCAGAGAGCGGGGCCACGATGCCGCGGTGCCGGCGGTGCTGAGGTACCTCGCGTCACGGCTTGTGAACCTAGTGTTCGTGTTGGTGGGCATTAGCTTCCTCACGTTCCTCGTCGGCCATTTGGCGCCTGGCGATCCCGTCCAGATCATGCTCGGATTCAACCGGAACGCCGCGCTGTACGCCAAGCTTAAGCATGCCATGGGTCTCGACCGCCCCTTCCTCGTCCAGTACGTCGACTACATGTGGCATGCGCTGCACGGTGATTTCGGCCAGTCCTATATTCAGCGTGGGCAGTCGGTGGTGGCGATCTTGGGCCGGAGCATCCCGGTGTCGCTGGAGATCGGCGGCTTGGCCCTGGCGTGCACCCTGCTGCTGGGCATCCCATTGGGCACGGCGGCGGCCATCCGCCACGATCGGTGGTTCGACAACGTCGCCATGTCGGTGGTGCTGGCGCTCTACGCTATCCCCAACTTCGTGCTGGCGCCGACGCTATTGGCGCTCGACATCGCTCTCTACGCCAACCACCTTCCGTCGTTGCCGGTCGCCGGGTGGGGCACACCGTCGCACCTCGTCCTACCCGTCATCGTGTACACGCTCGGCGCCGGTGCCTACGTCATGCGGTTAACGCGAAACAGCGTCCTGGAGGTGCTCAGCGAGGACCACGTTCGCACGGCACATGCCAAGGGCCTTCCTCTGCGCGCCGTTCGAAACCGGCACGTCCTCAGGAACGCACTCATACCGATCGTCACGTACGTAGGGCCGGCTACCGCGTTCCTGGTGTCGGGCTCGTTCGTGATCGAGTACATCTTCGCGATTCCTGGAATCGGGTACCTCGCGGTCCAGTCCCTGTACCAGCGGGACTATCCCGTCGTAGAGGCCATCACGCTGGCGCTGGCGTTCGCCGTCGTGGTCATGAATCTGCTTACGGACATCTCTTACACGTTCCTCGACCCGAGAGTTCGGTACGAGTGATGCGCAAGCGGTTCGTGCGAAACCCCAAGGCCCTCGGAAGCTCCGTCGCCCTCGTCCTGGTCGTTCTCGCCGCCACGTTGGGGCCGCTGCTGTGGAGGGCGAGTCCTACCGTTGGCGACTTCTCCAACATCCTGGCGTTCCCGTCGGCGCACCACCCTCTGGGTACCGACAGCCTCGGCCGCGACACGCTCGCCCGACTGTTGATCGGCCTCCGCGTCACCCTCGTGATCACCATCTTCGTCGAGTCCATCAACATCGTGCTGGGCGTTAGCGTCGGCATTCTCGCGGGTTACTACGGGGGCCTCATCGACCAGGTGTTGTCGCGGCTCACAGACGTGCTCTTCGCCTTTCCTGGCTTGCTCTTCGCGATCCTGATCGCCGGCGTCTTTGGGCCGGCGGTGTCGCACCTCTACGGCGGAACGGGCAGGCTGATCCTGACCGCCGGGTCCCTCGCCCTCATAGGGTGGCCGATGATGGCGCGGTACGTACGTGGGGTAACCCTTTCGCTCAAGCAGCGGGAATTCACCGAGGCGGCGCGCGCGCTCGGCGCGACCAGCAGCTACGTGATGTTCCACGCGCTGTTACGCAACCTCATGGGCATCGTCGTCGTCAGCGCTACCTTGGACGCCGCAAACGTGGTCATCTCCGAGGCCACGTTGAGCCTGCTGGGACTCGGGATCCAGCCACCCGGCTCCAGTCTCGGCCTGATGATCAACGACGCGAAGTCCTACATCAGTACCAACGCCACGCAGGTCCTGTTCCCGGGAGCCGTGATCGTGCTCCTCGTGCTGCTGGTCTCGTTCCTGGGCGACGCCTTGCGGGACGTGTTTGACCCCCGCTCGACGAACTAGGTCACGGCGAACCTGGTGAGGAGCACCTGCCAGTCCTTGGCCAGCTGCTCCGGCCGCTGCAGCGGCACGTCGTGCACGGTATCGCGGTAACGCACAACGCTCACCCGGTCGATGTCCCGCTCCGCGGCGGCGGCGCACTCTCTGCGCCACGCCAGGAACATGTCGTCCTCATCCGAGCGCGGCTCGGGCGGGAGTGCGTGGACCATCAGCGTCGGGGCGCGCACGCCGGAGTAGAGCCGGGGAGGCCGGTGCTCCCAAAGGGCGCGCGCAATCTCCATATTGGCATCGCGTGCCAGCCATGGCGCGACCGTGCCGTCGACGCGCTGCTCGTAGTTGGCGAGTATGATCCGTCGCTGCTCTGGCGACGGAAGCGACACCAGCCAGCCGTCGATGGCGTGCTCGAGCTGCGCCAGCGTCATGCCCCAGACGTCCATGGGTTCCAGCATGCGCGCGGTCTCCGTCCAGCTCAGGTGCGCCTGGAAGTCGATGATGGCGCCGTCGATGAGCCCCAGCGTGGCGACCCTGTCGGGGTGCCGAATCGCCAGTTCGAGCGCGACGTCACCTCCCCAAGAGTGGCCCATGACGTGGACGCTCGGGACGTCGAGGTGATCGAGCAATCCCACGGCGTCGGTGCATACGTCCTGCCAGCCGTAGCCCGAAGCGGGCTTGCCGGATCGTCCGTGGCCGCGCTGGTCGGGGGCCACTAAGTAATAGCGCTCGACCAGGAGCGGTGCGACGAGGTCCCAGATGTGGGAGGTCGATCCCAGGCCGTGAAGAAGCAGCAGCGTGGGGTTGGACGGATCGCCGGCCGTACGGACGTGGAGCGTTTGGGGTCCCACGTCGATCGATTGACTTCGGAAGTCCACGAACACCTCCTGCGTATCTGACGATTTGGAGCGGCACGTGGACGCCGGCCCCGCAGCGCGGATGCCACGATACGACGGCTGCGCTCTCACCGTTTCCCGATCGGGTCGCCGACGCGGCCAGCGCCGTTCGACCGTGTAGTGCCGACCAATCTCGCCTGCAGCTCGGCCGCGTCGCTCTAGGCGTCCGTCCTGACGTACACCGGATTCGACAGCGCCCGCCTGCGGGGCTGGCCCAGGACCTCGTCGAGCGACAAGCCGTGCGGCACCTTCCCCAGCGCTCGCAACGCCTCGAACTGCTCCGTCACGGCAACCTCGTCTCCCACGGCCAGCACCTCGGCCCGCAGGAAGGGACCGTCGACCGGCCAGGCGAAGTGGTCGTCGAAGCGCTCGCTCGTGATCGGAACCTCGCGCACGACACCGTGCGCGCCGACGTAGCGCAGGAGCGACCCGACGGCGCCCTCGACGGACGCGCTCACCCTGAGGCGCCGACCGGCAGGTGCCCGCACCGTCGACCCCATGCCGGCGCCCTCGGCCTCGAGGTCGAGGCGTGGCCCCTGCGGCCCCTCGCTGACGAACGCGCGGCCGCCGGCGAGCCCTTGGAGCAGCGTTGCTTCCGACAGCGCATCGAGGTGGAACCAGGTGGTGGGGGAGCCGACCCACAGGCTCTCGGGGTCGGTGTCCGGCCACCCGGGCTGGTGGCGGTCGCTACCGCCCACCAGCGTCGGACGTAGGCCGCGCCGCAGGAGCGCGTCGTAACGCTCCAGCGCTTCCCAGTTGCGATAGGCCCAAGGCCCGTTCCAGGCCTCGAAGACGTCGATGGTGTCGGGGATGGGGTGTTCCCAGTCGCAGCCGATGCAGCCCGGGGAGTGACGAGGGTGGTTGACGGCGAACAGTCCGCCCCGACGGTGCACGTGTTCGACCAGCCGTTCGACGTCGCCGGGGCGGGTGATGCGGAAGTCGACCCAGCCCGTCACGCCCCAGACGTTGGCGTGCCCGTGGTAGGTGGTGATCTCCTCGCCGGGCAGGATGACCAGGTCGCTGCTGCTCGCCGCCCGCGCCGGCACGTGGTGGCCCACGGTGTTGTGGTCGGTGACCGCCAGGAAGTCGAGATGTCGGGCCCTGGCGGCGGCCAGGAGATCGTCGAGCGAGCCTCTCGCGTCGCTGTAGTAACTGTGGCTGTGGAGGTCGCCACGGAACCAGCGCGGACCGGGCACCGTCACGGACCTTGGGCGGGACTCGGCCACCTGGGCTCGTGGCGCGCTGTCGGTCGTGATCTCGACGCGGTAGTGGCAGGGCGCAGGGCCGAGATGCGCGAGCCCCAGCACGACCTGCCAGGTCCCGGCGTCGATCGCGCCGCCCAGGTAGCCGGGGGTAGCGCCGTCGCGGGCCACGAACACCTGCCGCCGGGCCGAGCCGCTCCAGCCGCGGAATCCCTCGCCAGACGGGAAGCTCGCGATATGGGTGTCGAACAGGCCCAGGTCGAGGATGTGGCCGTCGTCGAAACGGTACGTCACATCGATGCGGGTCGTGCCGGCGGGCACCTCGAAGGGAAGGGGCAGGTAGGGCCCGTTGGCCCGCGCGTCGCGCGTCACCGCGCCTTCGAGGACGACGGTGGTCAACGCACCACCCGGACGCCGGACTCGTCGAAGAGCTCGAGATGGTGCTCGTCGATGCGGAAGTGCGCCGTGTGCCCGAGGTCGGGGGGCTCGTCACCGAAGATCCGGGCCGTCACGAGCTGACTGTCCACGGTGCAGGTGATGAGCGTCTCGGGGCCGAGCGGCTCGACCGTATAGACGGTCCCCGTCAACGTGGCCGCGCCTCCGTCGGGTACCAGCCGGAGGTGCTCCGGCCGGACGCCCAGGGTCAGGCCGGCGCCGTCGCGGAACTGCTCCGCCAGTCGCGCGCGCATGGCGCTCAGGTCGACCTCGAGGCCCTCGGCCTCCAGCTTCGCGCTGGCTCCCCCGAGCCGCAGCGTCACCGGCACGAGGTTCATGGGCGGGTTGCCGAGGAAGCTGGCCACGAAGGTCGTGAGGGGCTTGCGGTAGACGTCGAGCGGCGGCCCCATCTGCACGACCCGCCCGCCTTCCATGACGGCGATGCGGTCCGCCAACGCCATCGCCTCGGCCTGGTCGTGCGTGACGTAGAGGGCGGTGACGCCCAGCTCGACCTGCAGGTGCTTGAGGAAGCTGCGCGCCTCGATCCGCAGCTTGGCGTCGAGGTTGGACAGGGGCTCGTCGAACAGGAACACCTTGGGTTTGTGCACGACCGCCCGGGCGACGGAGGTGCGCTGCTGCTGGCCGCCCGAGATCTGGCCGGGGCGGCGCTCGAGCAGGTGCTCGATGCCGAGGCTCCTGGCCACGTCCAGGGTCCGCGCCTCCCGGTCCTTGCCTGCCGTTCCCCGCACCTTCAGCGGATAGGCGATGTTCTCGGCGATGGTCATGTGTGGGAACAGGGCGTAGTCCTGGAAGACCATGCCCACGTCGCGTTCCTTGGGCTTGGCGAAGGTGACGTCGTGGTCGTCTACGGTGATCCGCCCGCTGGTCGGTTGCTCGAGCCCGGCCATCAACCGCAAGGTGGTGGTCTTGCCGCAGCCGGACGGCCCCAGGAGGCAGATGAACTCCCCGTCGACGATGTCGAACGAGACATCGTCGACGGCTCGGACGGTGCCGAAGTGCTTGCTGACGTGGTCGAACGAAACGCGTGCCAAAGGACCTTCTCCTAGGACTTGATGCCGCCGAAGAAGCGGAAGCCGTAGCGCCAGTTGACGAAGAGGTAGAGCGCCAGGACGGGGATGGTGTAGAGCAGCGAGTACGCCGTGGTAAGGGTGATGATGGGCGTCCCGCCCTCGGTGTAGAAGGAGTAGATGGCCACCGAGGCCGGCATGTTGGCCGGGCTCCTCAGCAGGATGAAGGGCACGAAGAAGCCGCCCCACACGTTGACGAAGGTCCACACGGCGACCACCATCATGCCGGGCCGCACGATCGGCAGCGCGATGTCCCGGAACATGCCCCACGGCGACGCGCCCGACACCAGGGCCGACTCCTCGTAGGAGCGCGGGATCGAGTCGACGAAGTCGCGCATGATGAAGATCGCCGCGGGCAATAGCCCGCCCGTGAAGACCAGGACCACGCCGAGTTGGGTGTCGATCAGGCCCAGCGAATAGATCAGCAGGAACAGCGGCACCATCGCCGCCGTTCCGGTCACGATCGACGAGAAGAGCACCAGACCGTACGACAGCATGTCCTTGCCGCGGATCGGCGCGCGCGACAGGGCGTAGGCGGCCAAGGTGGCCAGCAGCGTCACCAGCAGCATGGCGCCGCCCGCCTGGATGATGCTGTTCTGGAACAGCGCGCGCACCGCGAAGGCGTTGGCGAACACCTTCCCGAAGTTGGCCAGGGTGAAGGGGTGCGGCAGGCTTACGGCCAGGTTGGCGCGCGCATCGAACGGCGCGAACAGCAGCCACACCAGCGGCACCGCGAAGAAGCAGGCGAACAGGGCGGCCACGGCGTAGAAGGCCGCACGCGTCACGACCAGGCGCAGCAGTCTCATCGCGCGCCCTCGCGGCGACGCAGCAGGCTGAGGTAGATGAGGGCGAACGCCAGGTTGATGAGCATCATGATCATGCCGATGGCGCTGCCGGAGCCGAAGTTGAAGTATTTGAAGGCGATGCGATACGTCAAGATCGATACGACCTCGGTCCTGAAAGCCGGCCCCCCGCCGGTGATGAGAAAGGGGGTGAAGGTGTTGAAGGTCCACAGGGTGATCAAGATAAGGTCCGTCACGATGTGCGTGCGGATGAGCGGAAGGATGATGTCGCGGAGTTTCTGCCAGGCATTGGCGCCGGTGACCTCGGCGGTCTCCAGGTGGCTCGGCGGGATCGAGCCGAGCGCGGAGGAGAACAGCAGCATCGAGAACGCGGTGCCGCGCCAGGTGTTGAAGAGGATGATGGACAGCACCGGCACGCCCAGAAGCCAGTCCACCCGGTGGAAGCCAAGGGCCGTGACGATGTGGTTCAACGTGCCCTGACCGAAGTCCAGGAAGGCCGACCAGGCGAAGGCCACGACCACGTCGGGGATGATCCAGGCCACGATGGCCAGCGTCTGAACGGTCTCCTTGACCCAGCTCTCCCTGTGGTAGAAGAGCCACGCCAGCAGCAGGCCCAGCGCCGCCTGGCCGATGAGCGCCGAGAACAACACGAACTGCGCGGTGATGAGGAGCGAGGAGCCGAACTGGCCGGGTTGGAGGAAGGTGCTGGGGTTGAACAGCCGCAGGTAGTTCGTCAGGCCCACGAAGTGCGGATGCAGGGCGCCGAGGCCGGTGAGCGACCGATTCGTGAAGCTGACCACCGCCACCCAGAAGAACGGCAGGACGATGAAGGCCACGACGAAGGCGGCGGCCGGAGCCAGGAACAGCAAGCCGGTTCGGAGGGGGAGGATGGTGCGTCTCTCGGGCACGTCGCACTCCGCGATGGGTGGGAGGGAGCCCGGACGAACCGGGCTCCCTCGGGAGAGGGCTTAGTTGCTGGCGGTCTTCAGGAGGTCGACGGTGTTGTCGGCGCCGACGATCTGCGTGACGGCGGCGGCGTAGGCGTCCATAGCCTGCTGCGGCGACATCTGCCCGGAGACGACGTTCTCGGTCATCAGCTGGATCTGCTCGGAGACCTTGGCGTAGGCGTCGTTGTTCGGCCGCGACACGGTCAGCGGGAGCAGGGTCTTGGCGGTGTTGGTGAGGAACGGGTTGTTGGGCACCGGCACGTCGTCGCGCGCGCTGATGGTGGGCTGGTAGGTCTCGAAGTCGTCGCGGGCGGCCTTGCCGTTCATGAACGCCAGCAGGTCCCAGGCCTCGGCGGGGTGCGCGGTGTTGGGGTTGAGGACCCAGCCGGTGCCGCCGGAGGCGGTCACGAAGCCCTGGCCGCGGACGCCCATGCCGGGCTTCTCCGCCGGCATCTTGGCCCAGCCCATGACCTGGTCGCGGTTCGCCACGGCGAACTCCGAACCGGGCTTGGTGACCGAGCGGTAGAACCAGTCGCTCTCGACCAGCATCGAGGTGACGCCGTCGCGGAAGTTGGCGAACGACTGGTTGCGGCCGTCCTTGACGAGTTGCACGCGCTGGTCGCCGACCTTGGTGTCGACGTAGATCTGCTTGTAGAAGTTGAGCGTGTCGAGGATGCCCTGGCTCTTGACCACCCACTTGCCGTTCATGAAGGGCTGCTCGCCGGTGCCCAGGATGAGCATGTAGTACCCCTGCAGTGTGGTGGCCTCACCCATGTTGGTGCCGGCGTCGATCTGCAGCGGGTAGGAGTCGGGCATCGCCTTCTTGACCATCTGGGCGGTGTCGAGGATGTCCTGCCACGAGGTCGGCTGCCAGGCGTCGGCGTTGGGCACGCCGGCCTTCTGCAGGATGTCCTTCCGGTAGAAGATCATGCGCACGTCGGTGCCGTTGGCGATGCCGTAACGGTGCCCGTCGTAGGCCATGATGTCCTGGATGCCGGTGGAGATGTGCGACCAGCCGTCCCAACCGGCGACGGCCGATCCGGCGACGGTCTCGAGAGGCTTGAGCAGGCCGCCGCTGGCGAACTCGGGGATCCAGAAGCCGTCGAAGGCCATGACGTCGTAGCCCTTGTGGACCGACAGGTCGAGGGCGTACTGCTGCTTCAGGGCCTCGTCGGTGCCGCCGAACTGCGTGAGCGCGACCTTGACCGGCGTGCCCTTGTCGGCCATGGCTTTCTCGAAGTTGGGGATGACGTAGTTCTGGAGCCACTGCACCTCGGCGTCGTTGACGCCGCCTGCCACACATCGGCAAGTGAGGGTGATGGTGGTCTGCGCCAGCGCGGGAACGGCGAACGCGACCAGGGCTCCCAGAGCGAGGAGGATCTTGCGCGGATGGACGGACATAGACTACCTCCGATGGACCGTGCGTCCAGATGAGGGCTTGGGCCTTACCTGCTGCTCCGTCGTGAAGCTTCGGACCCCCCTTTCGGCGGCATGGGAACGATCTCCAGCGTCAGGACGTGCTTGGGCCCGACGGTGAGATCGACGGTGGACGCTTGGGTAGGCAGGGTTGCCAGCCGCTCCTCGGCCAGCGACACCTCGTGCACCGCCGCGGGCGCCGCCCACAGCCGGAGGGCGCCCGCCACCACGTGGGTGCTCGGGTTGAAGACGCGCACGATCAAGCTGTCGCGATCTTCGGCGCGCTTGACGGCGCTCAGCGTGAGCGGCCGCGGGAGCTCGAGCCAGCTGGCCGACTCCGGAGCGACCGCGCAGCCGAGCGTCAGTGGCGGAGCGGCGAAGGCTTGCGCCCGCTCCGGGAGGCCGCTCTCGTCCCAGGGTCCGGCGAACGGCAGGACGGCGAGCTGGAAGGTGTGGGGGCCGGGCATCTGGGCGCCGGGCGTGGACAGGCTCGGCCCCGCTCCCTGCGGTCGGGAGCGTAGGTCGTTGCGCGACAGCCAGCCGACGCAGCGCAGCAGCGTGACGCGCAGCTCGACGCCGTCATCGGAGGCGGAGGCCTGGTACTCGGGCAGGCCGCGATTGAGCAGCGCCAGTCCGCTCGTACCGTCGGCGACGGCCACGAAGCGGCGCTGGTGGCTGGTGGGTTGGGGCGCCTGGAACCAGCCTCGCCCTGACGGCGGCTGCACGCTGCGCTCCACGACGTCGAAGTGCCCGTCGGCCAGCACCGTTTCGCTGGCGACGTGGGTGCTCAGCTTGAGCTGCAGGCGGTGATCCTCGGCGCGGTTGTCGACGGTCACGTCCAGGTGCAGTGACGGGTCGTGGGCCCGGAGCGTGAGGTCCAGTCGGAGTGGGAGCTCGACCCGGCCCTCGCGTCGGCTGCGGTCCTCGCTCAGGCGCGCCGGCAGATCGGCTCGGTAGTGCAGCCGGACGGTGAGCGCCAGTGGCCCCTCGTCGATGACCTCGGGGGCCGCGACGGACTTGTCCAGGACGATCGGCACGTCGCCCGGCAGGGGCGAGAAGTCATACGTGTCGCCGGCGTCGGCCACGTCCTCGAAGGCCAGCTCGAGCGGGTGTCGAGCGCCGCTCGCGAGGTGCGTGAGGGTGACGCGGCCGCTCTCGTCGAGTTCGAGCCGGAGCGCGTCGTTCTCGAGGGTGACGCCGTCGCCCTGGCGCGCCAGACGTACGGCGGGCGCGGTGGCCGTGCCGGGCGCCCCCTCGCTCAGCCGGTAGCCTCGGATGCCCAGCGCGGGCAGGTCGGCCTCGAAGCGTACGGTGGTGCGGTCGACGCGGTGGTCGCTGGCGCCGGGCGGGAGGACGGATGCGACCCGGACCTGGCACGGCACCGCGGTCCCGTTCTCGTCCTCCACGACCAGCCGGCTCGCACTGCCGTTCGGCAGCTCCAGGGTGTGCTCGACCGACGTCCGCTGCGGGTAGGGCAGGGGGTTGAAGACGGCCACGGCACGCAGCCCGGGCGCGCTGGTGAGGCTGGTCAGCGCCTCTGTGGAGACCAGCCGGCCGAGTTGCCGGGCGTTGTCGAAGCGCACCATCATCTCGTCGTGGACGTCATCGACGGAGCAGCCGCAGATGGAGTCGTGAGGATGGTTCTGGAGGAGCTGGCGCCAGGCCTCTCGGAGCAGGTGGGTGGGGTGGGGCCGGCCGGCCAGCCAGGCGAGCGCAGCGAGCGGCTCGGCGTAGGCCTCCAGCAGGGTCTGGTTGGCCTCGTTGGCCTGCTTGAGGTAGAGGCGTGCCGACAGGACGCCCGAGAGTACGTGCTGGTAGCGGCTGCCGCGGAACTCCCCGCGATGGGTCTCGAGCGCGTCCCGTGGAGCGCGGGCGGCCTCCAGGAACTCTTCGATGTCGGCGTGGACGAACTGCGCCTCGGGGATCCGGCGGTTGAGGTCGGCCACGATGGCGGGCAGGTTGCGCTGTGGGAACAGGTGGTCGGAGCCGTTCAGCAGCAGGACGGCGCCGTTCGTGCTGTAGGGAGCGATGCCGTGCGGGAGCCGTTCGAACGACTCGCGTAGCCAGGTAGGAAGCTCGTCCAGGTCCCCGTCGGCTCCGAAGAGCACGGCGCGCGCCTGGCGGGCGGCCCGGTCGGCGTCGTAGGCATCGGTGAGCTCCCAGTTCGCGTGACCGATCCCCGCCACAGCCGAATACGTCCCGAAGAGATGGACGGCGAACACGTCGGTCTCGCCGTCGGCCGCCAGCCACCGGAACTCGCCTCGGAGCCGCTCGCCCTCATCTCCCACGCCGCGTTCGAACACGATACTGTCGAGCCCGAAGCCGCGGACGATGAGGGGTAGCTGCGAGATGTGGCCGAACGAGTCGGGCGTGTAGCCCACGGCCATGGGGGTGCCGAAGGTGGCACAGATGCGCCGACCGAACTGGAGGTTGCGGACCAGGGCCTCCGGGCTCACCAGGAACTCGTCGGCGAGGACGTACCACGGGCCTATGCGCAAGCGCCCCGCGCGAACCTGACGCAGCACCGCGTCGCGCCGTTCGGGCCGCAGCTCGAGGTAGTCCTCGAGCACGATGGCCTGGCCGTCGAGGGTGAAGCGCCTGTAGCTGGGGTCGTGCTCGAGCAGGTCCAGGACCTGGTCGACGACCTCCACCAGACGGGCGCGGAAGACCTGGAACGGCCGGTACCACTCGCGGTCCCAGTGCGTGTGGGGCACCACGAAGGCGCTGACGGGAGGATGCGACGGGTCGGGCACGGGGTCCTCGATTCCATGGAAGGCCGCCTGGGCCGGTTGGACGGTGTTCGGGCGCGGGCCGCTCACGCCGACTCCCGCAGCTCGAGCCGGTGCGGCACGATGCAGCGCAGGCGCTCCGGCTCCTCGCCGCGCACCGCCGCGAGGAGCAGCGAGGTGGCGCGGCTGCCCAGCTCGAAGGCGTTCAGCTCGACGCTCGACAGACGCGGATCGGTGTACTCGCACAGGTCGTCGTTGTTCATGCCCATGACGGCGACGTCTTCGGGCACGCGCAGCGACGCCTCGCGCAGGGCGCGCATGGCACCGATGGCCAGAGCGTCGCTCACCGCCAGCACGCTCCGGAAGCGCACGCCTCGCGTCAGCAGCGTCTGAACCTCGCGGTGGGCAGCGTCGGCCTCGCCGTGGATGTAGCGCAGCAGATCCTCCGACGACGTTCGTCCGGCGATCCGCAGCGCCTGAAGGTAGCCGTCGGCCCGGTCCTGTGTGAAGGTCTGGTGCTGAGGGCCGTTCAGCAGGACCACCGGGCCGGGCGTGTTGGCGAGTAGGTGCCGGGTTGCGTCGAAGGCGACCTGCCGGTTGTCGTTGTCGACACTGGGGATGTCGGGCAGCGGAGGCCGACCGAGTACCACGAAGGGGAAGCGGCTGCGTGCCAGGGTCGTCATGATGCCCGGGCTGGCCGAAGGGTTCATCAGGATGATGCCGTCGGCCCAGCGTTCCTGGACGAGGCGCTCGGCCAGCGCCTGCGCCTCGCTCTCGTCGTCGAGGATCGAGAGCGCTACGCCGTAGTTGTGGTCGCGGGCGGTGTCGTGGATGCCCCGCACGAACCGGGTGAAGAAGCCGCTGGAGAGCGCTGCGGTGGCCACCGGGTTGAGAAGGTGCAGCGACCACGTCTTGCCCTGCGACAGGCCGCGCGCCACCCTGCTGGGATGGTAGTCGAGGTCCTGGGCGGCGTCGAGCACGCGCTGGCGCGTCGCGTCGCGAACGCGCTCGTCGCCGTTCAGCGCCAGTGAGGCCGTCGACACCGCGACACCGGCGCGCCGGGCGATGTCCCTAATGGTCGGCACGGCGGACCCAGCCGAAATCGAACCGGTTCGATGAATAGCGCATCATCAATAGCCCCTCCTGGGGCGCATCTCTGCCTTTCGGACTGTTCCGACTGTAGGGCGTTGCGTGGCGGGTGTCAAGCGACTCCGGCCGGCGATCCTCCGCAAAGAACCACCAAGATCCGAAAGCCGGGAGCGTTCGATTCGTTTCGAGAATGCCCCCAAGGGGTTCTGGTATACTTCCGACCATTGACTCGAACGCTCGCGTTGGCGGCGCGTACGCCGCGGGACGCCTGGCGCGGCCGCCGGCGGGTCCGGGTGATGCCGAACGCTTGCGCGTCCGTCGAGGCCGTCGAGGCCGTCGAGGTCACCACCTTCGGAGGGACGATGTGAGAACCGTTCGCATGACCACGGCGCAGGCGCTGGTGCACTATCTGGCGCGCCAACATTCCGAACGCGACGGCCGGGAGCATCGTTTGATCGAAGGGGTGTGGGCGATCTTCGGCCACGGCAACGTGGCCGGCCTGGGCCAGGCCTTGGAGGAATACGGAGAGGACCTGGCGCTCCCCACCTTGAGGCCTCAGAACGAGCAGGCGATGGTGCACGCGGCGGCCGCCTTCGCCAAGCACCGCAACCGGCTGAGCACCTTCGCGTGCGCCAGCTCGATCGGTCCCGGCAGCACCAACATGATCACCGGCGCCGCCGGGGCTACCATCAATCGCCTGCCGGTGCTGCTCCTGCCGTCGGACTACTTCGCGAGCCGCATCCCCGACCCCGTGCTGCAGCAGCTCGAGCACCCGAGCGAGCACGACGTAAGCGTCAACGACGCGTTCCGACCGGTGAGCCGCTTCTTCACGCGGGTGAGCCGGCCCGAGCAACTGATGGCTGCCCTGCCCGCGGCCATGGCGGTGCTGACCGACCCGTCCCGGACCGGCGCCGTCACCCTGTCCTTGCCCGAGGACGTGCAGGCCGAGGCGTACGACTGGCCCGTCGCGCTGTTCGAGCGGCGCGTCTGGAACGTTCGCAGGCCGCCCGCGGCGGCGGAGCAACTCGCCGTGGTGGCAGCGGCGCTGGCGCGTGCGCACCGGCCGCTGATCGTCGCTGGGGGCGGCGTGATCTACAGCGAGGCGTCGGCTGCCCTGGCCTCGCTGGTCGAGCGCTTCGGCCTCCCCGTCGTGGAGAGCCAGGCCGGCAAGGGGGCGCTGCCCTGGGATCACCCGATGAACCTCGGACCGGTCGGCGCCAACGGCGGCGAGGCCGCCAACCGTGCGGCGCGCGGCGCCGACTTCGTGCTCGCCGTCGGCACCCGCTTGGGCGACTTCGTGACCGCGTCACGCACCGCCTTCGGCCGCTCCGGTGCGCGGATGGCGGTGCTCAACGTCGATCCGGACGACGCTCGCAAGCTGGACGCGCTGCCGCTGGTGGCCGACGCGCGCGTCGGCCTCGAGCAGCTCGGCAACGCTCTGAGCGAGATCGGGTTCGGTGGCACCGACGACGGTTACCGCGAGCAGTTCGAGGCGCTCCGAACGTCCTGGCACGCTCGCGTCGACGAACTGCGAGCCGCGCGCGGGAGCAACCAACTCGCGCAGTCCGAGGTGATCGGGGCGGTCAACGCGGCCGTCGGGGGCCACGCCACCGTGGTGTGCGCAGCGGGCAGCATGCCCGGCGACCTCCTCAAGCTGTGGCGCCCCGAGGACGATAAGGCCTACCACGTCGAGTACGGCTACTCCTGCATGGGCTACGAGATCCCTGCCGGGGTGGGCGTCAAGCTCGCCGAGCCGGAGCGGCGGGTGGTGGTGATGGTCGGCGACGGCAGCTACCTGATGATGAACTCCGAGCTCGTCACGGCGGTGGCCGAGGGGGTCGACATGACCGTGGTCGTGGTCGACAACGGCGCCTTCGGCTCCATCCGCGGGCTGCAGATGTCGGTCGGGTCACCATCGTTCAACAACGAGCGACGCGAACGCCGCACGGAGACGGGCCGCACCGACGGTGAGGTGATCGGCGTCGATTTCGCCAAGCACGCCGAGGCCATGGGTGCCACGGTCTATCGCTGCGAGGATCTCGGTCAGCTCGTCGGCGCTTTGGAGGCGGCCCGGCAGCGCGGTGGGGTGAACGTCCTGGACGTCAAGGTCGGGCTCGAGCCGGCGGTGCCGAACTTCGCGGGCTGGTGGGAGGTGCCGGTGGCCGAGACGTCGCACCAGCCGGCCGTGCGGGCGGCTCGTGAGGCCTACGAAGCCGCTCGTTCCCGCCAGGTGCTGGTCCACGGTACCGACGAGGAGGAGGGCGGATGAAGATCGCGACGGCCCCCATCAACTGGAACAACGAGGACGTGCCCGGCTACCGGGACGCCACGCCTTATCCGCAGATCCTCGATGCGATCGCGGCGGCGGGCTACCGCGCCACGGAGTGGTCGTCGAGCCTTCCGGACGACGCCGCGTCGCTCGGGCCCGAGCTGGAGGCGCGCGGCCTGAGCATGCTCGGCGCCTTCGTCGGTATGAACCTGCGCGACCCCGCTGGAGTTCGGGCCGAGCTGGATCGGGCGCGTGCCAAGGCGTCGTTCCTGAGGGCCCTGGGAGGGCGCTACCTCGTTGCGGCGGACTCGGGCGACGCGGTCAGGCAGGCCGCGGCCGGCCACGCCGAAGGGGCGCCCACGCTCACCGACGATCAGCTCCGGGGTATGGCGGAGGCGCTGAACGGGCTCGGCCGGGAGCTCGAGGGGCTCGGGATGGAGTTGGTGTTCCATCCCCACGTCGGCACCTACGTCGAGACGCCCCACGAGATCGATCGGCTGCTGTCAGGCACCGATCCGGACGCTGTCGGCTGGTGCCTCGACACCGGTCACCAGGTGTACGGCGGTGCCGACCTGCTCGCGCTCGTGGGCGCCCACAAGGAGCGGGTCCGTTACGTCCACGTCAAGGACGTCGACCCGCGGGTGCTGGCTCAGGCGCGGTCGGAGGGGTGGAGCTTCCACGAGGCGCTGGAACGCTTCGTGTTCTGCCCGCTCGGCACCGGAGGGGTGCCGCTGCCAGAGGTGCTCGAGCTGCTCCGCGCGGGCGGCTTCGACGGCTGGCTGGTGATCGAGCAGGACACCACACCGGACGACCCCACCGACACCGCGCGCAGCAACCGCGTCCAGCTCGAGGCTCTCCTCGCGAAGCCGTGAGGGCGGAAGGGAAGCACCTGTGGACAGATTAGGTATCGCGTTGCTGGGTGCCGGGCGGATGGGCATGACGCACGCCGCCGCGCTGCCGGCTATCGCGGGCGTGCGCGTCGTGGCCGTGGCGGACCCGGTGGAGGATGCGCGTGAGGCGGCGCGCTGGGCGTCCGGTGCGGTGCGCGCCTATGCCGACCCGGCCGAGGCGATCCACGACACCGAGGTGGACGCCGTCATCGTCGCCACGCCTACGCCGACGCACGCCGATCTCGTCGAGGAAGCCGTTCACGCCAACAAGGCGGTCTTCTGTGAGAAGCCCGTCGCCGAGGACCTCGCAAGGGCGACGGCGCTGTGGAAGACCGTGCGGGCCTCGAGCGTCCCCTTCCAGATCGGTTTCCAGCGGCGCTTCGACCCCGGCTACGCGGAGGCGCGCCGCCGGATCGACGCCGGCGAGATCGGCACGATCGACCAGTTCCGTTCCGTCGGGCGCGACCCCGCGCCACCGCCGATGTCCTACCTGAAGGTGTCGGGCGGCATCTTCTTCGATCAGGCCCTGCACGAGTTCGACCTGGCGCGCTTCCTGGTGGGTGAGGTGAGCGAGGTGATGGTCTGGGGCGCTGCGCGCGTCGACGAGGAGATCGGAGCCATGGGTGACGCCGACACCGCCGTCACCATGCTCCGCTTCCAGAGCGGCGCTCTGGGCGTGATCGAGAACTCCCGTCGGGCCGTCTACGGGTACGATATCCGCACCGAGGTCTTCGGCAGCGGCGGCAAGCTGGTGGTCGATGCCACCCCGAAGACCCCGCTGTTGCGTTACGGCGAGCAGGGGGTGAGCGCCGACCACTACACCTTCTTCACCGACAGGTTCCGCGACGCGTCGCACGAGGAGCTGCGGGCCTTCGTCGCCAGCGTGCGAGCGGGGACGCCGCCGTCGCCCGGCATCGACGACGCGTTGCAGGCGATGAAGATCGCGCAGGCTGCGACCCTCAGCTTCCGAAGTCAGCGGGCGGTGTCCGTGGAGGGGGCGTCGTGAACCCGATCCGGCCCACGGCCGACCGCGGCGTCCTGGTCGATGTCGACCCTGCGTCGGCCGGATGGACCTACGTCTCGTTCCGGGCGGTGCGGCTGTCGGCCGGGGAGAGTTACCGGGCCCGCACCGACGGTAGCGAGGTGGCGCTGGTGCCGATCGAGGGCGCAGGGCGCGTGGAGGTGGGCGGCGAGACCTTCGAGCTGCGCCGAGCCAGCGTCTTCCAGGCCTTGCCCTCGGTGCTGTACATGCCACCAGGCACGGACTATGCGGTGGTGGCCGAAGAGACGTTCGAGTTCACGATCGGCGGCGCCCCTGCCGAGGGGCGCTACCCGCTGCGACTGTTCCGGCCCGATGAGATGAAGGTGGAGCTGCGGGGAGGCGCCAACGCCTATCGCCAGGTGAGCCACGTGTTGGGACCGCACCTGCCCGCGGAGCGGCTCTACCTGTTCGAGGTCTACACCCCGAGCGGCTACTGGTCCGGGTGGCCGCCCCATCGCCACGACGGCGAGGAGGGCTCGGCCTACGTCGAGGAGATCTACTACTACAAGATCCAACCGCGGAACGGGTGGGGCGTGCACCGCAACTACACGGGTGACGGTGAGCTCGACGAGCTCGTGCTGGTGCGCGACGGCGATCTGGTGCTGGTGCCGCGCGGTTTCCACCCGGTGGCCGCGCCGCCCGGGTCGAACCTCTACTATCTGAACTACATGGCCGGCGAGCTACTCGACGAGGCCCGCGCCACACCTCCGGTGGACGACACCGAGTGGGCGTGGATGCGTGAGGAGTGGGATGGACGGCCGTTGCGGCTGCCGATCCGGGCCGATTCATGAAGGCGGGCAGGCGAAGGAGCACCATCATCGACCTGTTGGAGCGGCAGCGCGCCGTCTCGGTCGACGAACTCAGCGGCCGCTTCGAGGTGAGCGAGGTCACCATCCGCAAGGACCTCAAGCAGCTCGAGCAGCGCGGCCTGCTGGAGCGGGTCCACGGTGGCGCGGTGTTCGCGCCGCGGGTGCTGTACAACCCCTCGTTCAAGGAGAAGGAGCACGTCCGGTCACGCGCCAAGCTCGCCATCGCGGAGCTCGCCCTATCGCGGATCCACGACGGTGAGTCGATCATCCTCGATGGTGGCAGCACCACCTTGGCGCTGGCACGCTTGCTTCAGCGGCGGCGCAGGCACGTGGTGGTCATCACCAATTCGATCCCGGTAGCGCTCGAGCTCGCCGGCTCGTCGTTCGATGTGCTGCTCCTCGGCGGGCACTTGCGGCACCACAGCCTGGCGATGATCGGACCGGCCACGGTGGAGACGCTCCGCGCCTACCACGCCGACGTCGCGTTCCTGGGCGCCACCGGCGTGGACGTCGAGCGTGGCTTCACCACGCCCAACGCCCTGGAGGCGGAGACCAAGGCGGCGATGGTGCGGGCGTCCACCCGAACGGTCGTGCTCGCCGACGCCAGCAAGCTGGCTCGGGTCACGCTCGCCAGGTACGCCGACCTCGCGGATGTCGACGAGCTCGTCACCGACGCCAGTGCGCCGGCCGAGTTCGTCGAGCTCGTCCGGCGCTCGATCCGCTGCGAGACGGCTCCGATGGAAGGTGGCGAGGTCGGACCCACCGGCCCCGAACCACACGAGACCCCGACGCTCGATCATCGGGAGGTCGCGTCCGAGCGTTCATGATGAAAGCGACCGTACCGATCCTGGAGGGCCCATGACGACCCAGAGCAAGGAAGAGATGCTGAACTTCGTGGCCGGCGGCTGGCGCCGCTCCGGCGCCGGCGCCCGGCAGGATGTGGTCAATCCCGCCACGGCGGAGGTGATCGCGTCGGTGCCCTTGAGCGCAGCGGCGGAGGTCGACGAGGCGGTGCGGGCCGCGCACCAGGCCCAGCTGGTCTGGAGCGAGGTGCCCGTGGTCGACCGGGTGCAGCCGTTGTACCGCCTCAAGTCGCTCCTGGAGGAGCACATCGACGAGCTGGCGCGGACGACCACGCTCGAGTGCGGCAAGACGTTCGCGGAGTCCAAGGGCGAGCTGCAGCGCGGCATCGAGAACGTCGAGGTGGCCTGCGGCATGCCGAGCCTGATGCAGGGCTGGAACAACGAGGACATCGCGCCCGGGATCGACGAGCACGTCTTCCGGCAGCCGTTGGGGGTGGTCGCGGCCATCACGCCCTTCAACTTCCCGGGCATGATCCCGCTCTGGTTCCTGCCGTACGCGGTGGCCACGGGCAACGCGTTCGTGCTGAAGCCGAGCGAGCGGGTGCCGATGACCACGCAGGCCCTGTTCCGCCTGATCGAGCGGGCGGGTTTCCCCGAGGGCGTGCTCAGCCTCGTGAATGGCGGCAAGGAGACGGTCGATGCCTTGCTCGACCACCCGCTCGTGAAGGGCGTGTCGTTCGTGGGCTCGACGCCCGTGGCGAGGTACATCTACGGTCGCGCCACCGCGAACGGCAAACGCGCGCAGTGTCAGGGGGGCGCCAAGAACCCGGCGGTGATCCTGCCCGATGCCGACATGGACATGAGCACCCGCATCCTGGCCGACAGCGCCTTCGGCTGCGCCGGCCAGCGCTGCCTGGCGACGTCGGTGGCCATCACCGTCGGCGACGCGCGCGCCCGCTTCACTGAACGCATCGTCGAGGACGCCGTTAGCAGGAAGGTCGGCTTCGGCCTCGACGAGGGGGTGCAGATGGGTCCGGTGATCACGGCCGCCTCGCGCGAGCGGGTCGGTGCCCTGGTCGGCCGCGGCGTGGAGGAGGGCGGACGGCTGCTGGTCGATGGCCGCGGCCGCGAAGTGGCTGGCGATGCGTTCAGCGACGGCTTCTTCGTGCATCCCACGGTGGTGGACGAGGTCGACCCGGCGGGCACGCTGGCGACGACCGAGGTGTTCGGTCCGGTGCTGAGCCTGATGCACGCCCGCGACCTGGAAGAGGCCATCGACCTGGTGAACGACCGCGCCTTCGGCAACCAGGCGTGCGTGTTCACCGCGTCCGGGTCGGCCGCGAGAGCGTTCCGCAAGCGCGTGCGCGCCGGCAACATCGGCGTGAACCTGGGCGTCGCGGCGCCGATGGCTTTCTTCCCCTTCAGCGGTTGGGGCGACTCGTTCTTCGGCGACCTCCACGCCCAGGCGCGGCACGGTGTCGAGTTCTACACCCAGACGAAGGTCGTGATCGAGCGCTGGCCGGCGGCGTGGAGTCGGCAGTTCTGAGGCGGGCACGGTGAGCAACGACCGATACGATCTGATCACGCTGGGGCGCTCCTCCATCGATCTGTACAGCAACGACGTGGGCGCGCCCTTCGAGGAGATCACGAGCTTCGCGGCCTACGTCGGCGGGAGCCCGACGAACATCGCCGTGGGAGCGCGGCGGCTCGGACTCGAGGTAGCGCTTTTGACCGCCGTGGGTCGGGACAAGGTCGGCGACTTCATCCGTCACTTCCTGGACCGGGAAGGGGTGGCCACGCGGTTCATCCCGACCAAGCCGGGCAAGCGGACCAGCGCGGTGCTGCTCGGCATCGAGAAGGACCGGTTCCCGCTGGTGTACTACCGGGAGAATTGCGCCGACATGGCGCTCAGCATCGACGACGTGGCCGCGGCGCCGATCGCCGAAGCCGGCGCGCTGGAGATCTCGGCGACGGCCCTGTACGCGGAGCCGAGCCGCTCCGCGGCGTTCTTCGCCGCGGAGCAGGCGCACGTGGCCGGGGTGACGGTCTACCTCGACCTCGACTTCCGCGCCGACCAGTGGCACGATCCGCGTGCCTTCGGCCTGGCCGTGCGCGCGCTGTTGCCGCTGGTGACAGTGGTGTTCGGGACCGTGGAGGAGATCAACGCAGCCATGTTGAGCGATCCGGCCGACGTCGAGATCCGCGACCAGCAGATCTCCGCGCCGATCATCCGTGGCGACGTCGATGCCAACATCGAGGCGATGCTTGCGCGCAGGCCCGGCCCGGAGACGCTGCTCGTGAAGCGCGGCGCGGAAGGGTGCACCGTGCACCTGGCCGACGGCACCGTCACGCGGGTGCCGGGCTTCCCGGTCGAGGTCATGAACGTGCTGGGCGCAGGCGACGCGTTCGCGGCGGGCGTCATCTACGGTCGTGCCCGGGGCTGGGATTGGCACAAGAGCGCCCGCATGGGCAACGCCTGCGGCGCCATCGTGGTGACGCGACACGGCTGCGCGAACTTCACGGCATTCGAGGACGAGGCCCTGGAGTTCGTGAAGGAGCACGGCGGCTTCTGAGGTGCCTTTCGTCGAGGACGGTCGCGAGCTGATCCGCTACGCCTTCGGGCGACGGTTCAGCCTTCCCGCCTTCAACGTGTGCAGCGCCGAGATGGTGCGTGCGTGCGTGGAGGCCGCGGAGGAGGCGTCGGCGCCGATCATCGTGCAGACCTACCCCACCGACCTCGAGCAGGTCCCGGCGGCGGCGATGGCGGCGCTCGTCCGGTCCCTCGCGGCGCGCACGAGGGTGCCGGTGCTGCTCCACCTGGATCACGGCCGGGACTTCGAGATGGCGATGACGTGCCTGCGGGCCGGATACGGCTCGGTCATGTTCGACGGGGCGGAACGGCCCTTCGGCGAAGTGGTCGCGCAGACGAGCCGCATCGTGGAGGTAGCGCACGCGATGGGAGCGTCCGTGGAGGTGGCAGCCGACAGTTTCAACCATGGTCACGTGACGGCGACGCGTGCCGAGGAGGTGGCCCGGCTGTTCGAGGAGGCCGGTGCCGACATGGTGGCGGTCTCCGTGGGCAGTGAGCACGGACGGGCGAGCGTGCTCGACCTGGACCGGTTGCGCGAGGTCGCCGAGAGCGTCGGGGGCCCGTTGGTGCTCCACGGGGGGAGCGGGATTCCGACTTCGGATCTGGTGGTGGCCCGGGCACTGGGCGTCGTGAAGGTGAACATCGGAAGCGCGCTCTACCGGACCCTCCGATCGGTCTGGGAGCACAGCGCAGACGCGCCCGACCATCGAGCTGTGTATGCGCGCGCCAGGGAGCAGCTCAAGACCGTGGCGCTGGAACGGATCCGAGCGACGGGGGCTGGTGGCGTAGCAGTAGGCTTCGACGTTGGATGACCTGGTACGTGCGGGGCCGTGAACGCGACGAAGCGCCCTCCAGACGGCATCGACACAGGTGAGCGAGCGACCGGACGGTCGACATCTCCATCCGCAGCCGCCTCGCGCGCGATGCTTTCTTCGAGGGCGCCTGCGCCGCGGCCGGCGTTCAGCTGCTAAGGTTCCCCGCTCGCGCCAGCTACGCCCTCAGCGAAGTACGTGCGGGGCTGGCATCCCTGGACGGTGCAGTAGACGTCCACGCACCCGCCGCGCCGTCCACGCCAACCATCGGACGACCCGGGGCCCATGGATGAGCGCTGAGGGCTTCCGCGTATTCGCGCTGAGTACGAGCTGAGGCCTGCACCGACAACGTCCGAAGGGCTACTGCGATGCGCGGTTCTCGGCCCGAGCGGCGATAGCACCCGACCTGCTGTGCCGACTCCGGCGCCGTTTGGCCGATGCCTTGGCGGCGTACATGGCCTTGTCGGCCGTCGCCAGCATGGCCTCGACGGTGGCGCCGTCGACAGGGTAGTGGGCCACGCCGAAGCTGGCCTGCACGGTGATGGCCATGCCATCGATGATGGGCGGCTGCGCCAGGCTCCTCCGGTAGATCGACACGATCCGCTTGGTCTCTTCCGACGTGACGTCGTTCAGGAGGATGACGAACTCGTCGCCTCCGAAACGGGCCACCAGGTCGCTCGCACGCGTCCGTCGCCGCAAGCGCAGTCCCACGCGCTCCAACACCAGGTCGCCCACCCTGTGGCCGTGGCGGTCGTTGATCTCCTTGAACCGGTTGATGTCGAGGAAGATGAGCGCCGGATGCCAGCCTTGCCGCTTGGCGAGCAACAGCATGTGTTCGGCCTCGAGCAGGAAGTAGCCGCGACCGGCGAGCCCCGTGAGGGGATCGAAGTTGGCGCGCGTCAGCAACGTGTCCTCGCGCGCCTTCTGGGAGCTGATGTCGCGCACCGTGAGCAGGGCCCCCCGTTGCCCGTCGCTAATGACCGTGACGCTCAGCAGGAACCAACGGATCTGGGAATCGAAAGCGTCCCGGTACTCAAACTCGAAGCGAGCCAAGCCGCCGTGGAGCACCCCGTCGATGCCTTCCAGGATCCGGTCGATGGCGTTCTCGGCGATCCCGTGGGCCGGCCGGAACGCGTCGCGAACGGGGAGACCGACGAACTCCTGCGGTCCCGACGTGTCGCGAAGATGTGCGTCCCGCCACGCGGTGTTGCAGGCAAGGATGGTGCCCTCGAGGTCCAGGATGAGGAGCTGTTCCGTCATGGCGTTCAGAGCGCCCTGCAGCGAGACACCTATCTGCTTCATCGTCCGGACCTCCTTCCGATTGCTCGCAGGCTTCGTTCGGCGTGTTGGGCCAAGGCGAACCTGCGACTCCACGGACCCACGCTACGGCCTGGGTGTTCGCGGGGGTAGACTCCGCGAGCCCTGCCGCAGTGGCGTCGTGGCCCCATCCCGTTCGGGTGCGTACCACCGTGAGCGTCCCGCTTCGCCACTTGGAGAGGGTCCCGTTCCTCCGCCTGGTACGTGTACTTCCTCGTCGCCGAGGGCGACCCCGAACCGGGTGGGAGGACTCGGCCCGAGGTCGCGGGAGAGGGGACGTCTTGGGCGCAGGCGATACCGATCGCTCCGGCGGCGCTGGGGCGATGCGTCGGCGGCGCTCCCCCGGTTCGTGACGGAGGCTCCGCGCCGGTATCGGAGGAGGGTCCTCCGGGTCTCGTTGACGGGCTGCCGAATCAGGCTCCCCCCATCGTTGCCGGCACGGTCCGGCTGTGCGCGAACGGTGATGCCAGCGTGTTCAACAGCAAGCCTAGGCCCGCGGCATGCCACCGACCAGAGGCGTTATGGCCATCCGGGGTGGGGTCGTGACACCAGTTCGGAGGACGTGTCGCGTGGGGGTCCGGCAGCCCGATCCCTGCACATAATGGGGGATGGGGACGAGGGCGTCTCCAATCCAGAGTGAGGGCAGGAGAACCGCCATGTCGAGGTGCAACAGACGCGACGATCTCGTCGTGCATCACAAGCAGCGCGGCAAGGGCAACCGCATATCCAACGCAATGGTGTTGTGTCGGCCTTGCCTCGAGAAGACGCCGTTCTACGGCCTTTCAGGGCCGACGCCGGAGCCGTTCACGGAGCCTACCCGCCAGGAGGCTCTGCGACGGGCCGGCAACCGGTGCCAGTGCAAGAGCTCACGGGACTGCCACTAGCGGTTCGGGGCCGACCTCACATCTCATGGACGTGAGGGTCCCTTGGCGCGGTGCGCGGCGAAGCCCTATCATCGATCCATGAAGGATCGAGGATCCGGCCAACCTGCCCACAACGGCCGTGCGGCAACTGGTATCGGGGGGCTCGACACCATCCTGGAGGGCGGCCTCCCGCGCGAGTGGATCTATCTCGTGCAGGGTGCGCCGGGCACGGGGAAGACCACGTTGGGGCTGCAGTTCCTGCTCGAGGGGGTACGGCTGGGCGAGCGGGTGCTCTACGTGACGCTATCGCATAGCGAACGTGAGCTTCGGGAGATCGCACGTTCCCACGATTGGTCGCTCGATGACCTACCCGTTTTCGAGTTCTCTGCGGGCGAGGCGGCCGACCGCATGTCGGCCGATCAGACGGTGTTCCACACGGACGAGGTGGAGCTCGGCGAGACGATCGAAACGATCCTGACGACCGTCAGGAGCGTTCAGCCGCAGCGGCTGGTGCTCGACCCCGTCGAACAGATCCGGCTGCTCACCGCCAGCCGGCTGAGGTACCGCAGGCAGCTCCTCATCCTCAAGCAGGCGTTCACGGATTTTCCGTGCACCAGCCTGTTCCTGACCGGTCCATCGCCGGATGGCGAGTCCGAGCTCGAGGGTCTGGTTCACGGCATCCTCTCGCTCGAACGGTGGTCTCCGGAGTACGGCACGGTCAGGCGCCAGCTCGAGATGGTCAAGGGACGCGGCATGCAGTTCCAGGCGGGCTACCATAGCTTCCGCATCCGGACGGGCGGGTTGGAGGTGCATCCGCGCCTCGAAACGTTGGGATCGAACGAGTCCTCCAACGGCCGTGCGTTGCTCAGTGGCGTGGAGGCCCTCGACACCCTGCTCGGGGGCGGTCTCGAGGGGGGTTCCGCCTGCCTCGTGCTGGGGCCGACCGGCACCGGCAAGACCTCCATCGCCACTCAATATGTCTATTCCGCTGCGAAGCGAGGCGATAGCTCCGCGATCTTCATGTTCGATGAGCGTCCCGAGAGTCTGCTGCGGCGGGCCGAGGGCCTGGGCATCAGCATCCGGCCCTTCGTCGATTCCGGCCTCGTGCACCTTGAGCAGATCAACACGGGCGAGATCTCCCCCGGTGAGTTCGCCCACAGGGTGCGCAAGGTCGTCGAGGAAGACGGGGCCAAGGTCGTGGTGATCGACAGCCTGACCGGTTACCTGAACGCGATGCCACAGGAGGCCCTGCTCGTCACCCAGATGCACGAGCTCCTTGCCTACCTGAGCCGGCGCGGCGTGCTGACGCTCCTGATCATGGCGCAGGGAGGGATGATCGGAAGCGAGGAGATCATCCCGCTCGACATCAGTTATCTGGCCGATGTCGTGCTGCTGCTCCGTCACTTCGAGACCGAGGGTCGCCTCCGTAGGGCGGTCTCGGTCATCAAGAAGCGCAGTGGAGCACACGAGTCGACGATCCGGGAGCTGGAGTTGACCAAGAAGGGCATCACCGTGGGCGAACCTCTCGTCGGCTTCAGGAACGTGCTCTCCGGGACCCCGGTCCTCGAGCCACACGACCTCGACGCCGACCGCGATGAGCACTAGCTCCCACGAGCTGCGCGTTCTCGTGTTCGCCCCGTTGGGCCGGGACGCCGTCCTACTGTGCGGCGCGCTGTCGCGGGCGGGCCTCGCTACCGCTCCCTGTGCCGACACCGCGGAGTTGCGGCGCCGGCTGCACGAGGGATCCGGTGCCGTGGTTCTCTCCGGGGAGGCCCTGACCACGGCAACGGCGGCCGTCCTGAGGGAGGCGAACGAGACGCAGGCCGCCTGGTCGGACCTGCCCATCGTCCTGTTGCTCGACGCGCCCTGGCACGGACCGGACGAGTTGGTCGACGGCGGCAACACGACGGTGCTCTTCCGTCCCGTCCACCCGTCGAGCCTCGTCACGGTGGTGCGCGCCGCGATCCGGGCGCGACGACGTCAGTTCCAGGTACGGGACCTGCTGGGCCGGCAGGAGCGTATCGCTCAGGATCTCGAGGCGCGGGTGGCCGAGCGCACCACCGAGCTCCGGGCCTCTCGCGATGCCGTCGTGGCCGAGCAGACGCATGTCGCGGCGATCCTGCGGAGCATCTCCGACGGGTTCGTGACGGTCGACCGCGACGATCGCTTGACCTACCTGAACCCGCGAGGCGAGGAGCTGATCGCGCAGTTGACGGGGAAGGTGCCCGCGGATCTGATCGGGATGTCGGTGTGGGACATCTTCCCGGGCGGGCGCGATAGCCCCTTGGCGCAGCGCTACCGTGGCGCGAAAGCGAGCCCCGAGCCCGTAACCTTCGAGACCCATGTGCCTTCCCTGGGCGCCTGGATGCAGGTGCGGGCGTACTCGGGCGCGGAGGGCCTCACCCTATACATCGAGGACGTCAGCGAGCGCAAGAGGAGCGAGGAAGAGCTGATGCGGGCCGTGCAGGAGGTGATGACCGATACCGCGTGGTTCAGTCGGTCGCTGCTGGAGAAGATCGCGCAGATCAGGGGGAGGCAGGGGGATCGGCCGAGCTCCGCGGCGGTGGCCGAGCTCACCCAGCGCGAGCGGCAGGTCTTGGAGCGGGTGGCATCCGGCCGCAACAATCGCGACATCGCAGAAGAGCTGGGGATCAAGGAGCAGACCGTGCGGAACTACATCACCAGCATCTACGACAAGCTCGGGCTGCACTCGCGCGCCGATGCCATCGTGTGGGCCAGGGAGCGAGGCCTGGTCGGCTACTGATGTTCGGCCGACGGCGGCGTCCCTAGATCTGTCGCGGGGTGCGTGGCTCGGCGGCGGTGTTCTCCGCCGTTCGCGCTTTCCTGCTACCGGATTCCGCGGCGCGCTTCGCTTCGCGGAAGGAGACGAGGCGATGCCGGTCTTCATCCCACAGGTTCAGGGCGGCCGTCTTGAGGCTGGCGGCGAGCGTGAGCGCGGGCGCGGTCTGGAGGACCGGGTTCTCGTCGTGGCACTTCTGCAGGTTGTAGTTGGGGATGCGGGGGCTGAGGTGGTGGATGTGGTGGAAGCCGATGTTGCCCGTGAACCACTGCAGCACTCGCGGTAGCGCGTAGTACGAGCTGCCCTTCATGGCGGCGAGCACGTAGTTCCACCTTGGCGTGTGCTCCCAGTAGGTTCGTTCGAACTGGTGCTGCACGTAGAAGAGCCAGGTGCCCGCGCTCGCGGCGATCACCATGATGGGTAGCACGATCGACACCACCGTCAGCACGCCGAGAGCGAGGCTCGCCGTACCCAGCAGCGCCACGATCGCCACGTCGGTCCACCAGACCGAGGCCGTCTCGCCGGTGCGCCACCTGGGGTCACCCTTGAGCGGGAGGCGTTGGAGGACGATGAAGTTCACAGCGGGCGCCACCGTGAACAGGAACAGCGGGTGGCGGAACACGCGGTAGACCGCCCGCACCCGCCAGGGCGCCGCCTCGTACTCCCGCACGGTCATCGTCCACACGTCACCGATGCCACGCTCCTCGAGCTCGGCGTGGTGGGCGTGGTGGATCGCGTGGGTCTTACGCCAGAAGCGGTAGGGCACCATCGTCAGGACCCCGCTCGCCGCGCCGACGATGTCGTTGGCCCGTCTGGACTCGAAGAACGAGCCGTGCCCGCAGTCGTGCTGGATGATGAAGATGCGGACCAGGAAGCCGGCGGCAGGGACGGCCAGCAGCAGCGTGAGCCAGTAGCCCACGCGCAGCGACAGGATCATCAGACCGGTTGTCAGGAACAGGCCGCCGAAGGAGTTCACGATCTGCCACAGGCTCGTTCTCAGGTCGGGTTGCTGGTACCTGCGGACGAGTTCTTGCCAACCCGCGAAATCGGATGCAGCCCTCGTTGCCTCGTCCATGGACGCGCCTCCCGGATCCCCCGCACGTCGCCGCGTCCCGCGCCAGCATCATGGCTGCGAGGAGGTCCACGCCGACGTGCATCCGCCATCTCCCGACTTCTGCGCCCCCGAAGGGAGCCAAGAATCGCGCTACACCATCGAGGAGACGCCGCCTGACGGGCCTCCTTAGTGCGCGTTGCCAGCTCCCTACACCGATACCGTAGCGGGTTCGGCCGGCGACGGCCAGGGGCCAGGACCCCAGCGTTCCGGTGGCGGCTGCCATGCCGGGCCCCGGGTGCCGGCCCGCTCGTCGTGCACCGAGGTTCGGCCGGGCATAGCGGTGCCGGCATGGCGCCGCGAGCCTCAACCTCGGCCGGTGACGGAGGGCTCCCCGGCCCGGGCGGCGGCTTCCGGTTGCCGCATCCTGACCAGCACGCGGTGGGCGCGACCGTCGTCGCTCAGGGGCACGCCCATTCCCGCTTGAAGGCGGCCGTCGACCGTCACCGCCTCCACGCCGCGGGCGACGTGATGTGGGTTCAGCACCTCGATCCGGTAGGAGCTCGCGCCGTGCCGATAGTCCACCTGGAACCCGTCCCAGCTCGGGGGGATGCAGGGCTGGATGTCGAGCACGTCGGCGTGGCGGTGCAGACCGAGGATCGCCTCGATGCCCAGGCGGTACATCCAGCCGGACGACCCCGTGTACCAGCTCCATCCGCCGCGTCCGACGTGCGGCGGGACGCCGTAGACGTCGGCGGCGATCACGTAGGGCTCGACCTTGTAGCGTTGGGCGGCCTCGGGCGTGTCGGCGTGCCGTATGGGGTTGAGGAGGTCGAACAGGCGGTGCGCGGTGGCCCCGTCACCGAGCGCCGCGAACGCCCACGCGGTCCAGATCGCAGCATGGGTGTACTGGCCGCCGTTCTCCCGCACGCCGGGCAGGTAGCCCCGGATGTATCCGGGATCGACCGTGCCGTGGTCGAACGGCGGGGTGAGCAGCAGCACGATTCCGTCGTCCGGGCGTACCAGATGCTCGGCCACCGACGCCATCGCTCGTGCGGATCGCGCAGGATCGCCTGCTCCCGAGAGCACCGACCAGGACTGGGCGATGGCGTCGATCCTCGCCTCTTCGTCCCGGTGCGAACCGAGTGTCGCGCCGTCGTCGAAGAAGGCCCGCAGGTACCAGTCACCGTCCCAGGCGTGCGCTTCCGCGGCCGTCCGGTAGGCGTCTGCCTGGCGCCGGTAGCGCTCCGCGCGGGTCGCGTCGGCACGGGCGTCGCACAGGGGCGCGAATCGCCGCAGCGTCGCGATGAGGAACCAGGCGAGCCACACACTCTCCCCGATCCCGCCGACGCCGACCCGGTTCATACCGTCGTTCCAGTCGCCACTTCCCATGAGCGGTAGGCCGTGGCGACCCACCGTACAGGCTCGGTCCAGCGCTCGGCAGGCGTGCTCGTACAGGGAGAAGCCGTCCTCGGTCTCCGGGGACCGATCGTAGCGTTCGCTCTCCCCAGGTTCCAGCGGGGCGGCGTGCAAGAACGGCAGACTCTCGTCCAGGATGGCGTCGTCACCCGTGTGATCGAGGTAACGCTCGATCACGAACGGCAGCCACGCGAGGTCGTCGGAGATGCGTGTTCGCACCCCGTGGGTGGCGCCGGGATGCCACCAGTGGAGCACGTCGCCTTCTTCGAACTGGTGACGGGCCGCGCGCAGGATCTGGGCCCGCGCCAGCTCGGGGGCGGCGTGCAGGACGGCCATGACGTCCTGCAGCTGGTCACGGAAGCCGAACGCGCCGCCGGCCTGGTAGAACGCTGCGCGGGCCCATAACCGGCAGGCGATCGTCTGGTACGGCAGCCAACGATTGAGCATCGTGTCCATCGCCGGATCGGGAGTGTGCACGATGACGGCGCCGAGACGTTCGTCCCATGCTCGCTGCAGCGCCGCCGCAGCGGCATCGAGTCGGGCGGGATCGCGGAAGCGGCGGATCAGGTCCCGAGCCGCGGAGCGATCCGTGCCTGCGCCCAGCAGGAAGAACACCTCGTCGCTGCCGTTGGCGGGAAGGTCGATGTGGACCTGCAGGGCTGCGCAGGGATCCCGACCGGCCTCGACGCGCCCGGACAGGCCAACACGCGTCAGGGCTGCCGGGCGGGCCACACTTCCCTCTCGACCGAGGAACTCCTCCCGATCGGTGGTGAGCCCGTGCGGGACACGGCTGGCGACCAGGAAGGCCACCTGGGACGGGTAGGACGGATGGTACGGATTGCGGGCCAGCAGCGCTTCGAGCTCGCCGTCGTACTCCGGGATCACGAACGCCTGCGCACCCTCGCGGGTAGTGCCCAGGACCCATTCGGCGAAGTAGGTGACGGTGAGCCGCCGCGGCGTCGGCAGAAGGTTCTCGATCCGGAGTCGTACCACCTTCAGGGGTGCATCGTCCGGCACGAACAGCTGCAGGTGCTGGTCCAGATCGTGACTGCGGTGGTCGAAACGAGTGGAGCCGGCGGCATGGTGCACCTGGTACGGCGCGCCGCCGGGGATCGGCTGGGGTGTGGGGGTCCAGACCTCGGCCGTCTCCTCGTCGCGCAGGTAGAGGACTTCGCCGCTGGGATCCGCCACCGGATCGTTGGACCAGGGCGTGAGGTGGTTCTCTCCGCCGTCGACCGCCCAACTGGTGCTCGACCCCGATTCGCTCACGAGGCAGCCGAAGTCGGGATTGGCCAGCACGTTGATCCAGGGTGCCGGGGTCGGGGTCCCGTCTTGAACGATCCGGTACTCGCGGTCCTCCTCGGCGAATCCTCCCAGGGTGTTGTCGAAGTGGAGCGTCTGCGAGGACGGCAGCGGCGCCAGAGATTCGGCGGTGTCGGTGACGCTGCGCGTGGCCATCAGGGTGGGAAGGCGGGGCTCGCTCCGGTCGCGGGCCAGCGCCAACGCTCCTTCGAGCGGAACTCCGGCACCCACCACCAGCCGTGCCGCCGTCAGCAGCAAGACCTTGTGCGCGTCGTCGATCCGGTTCGTTCCCAGGATGAAGATGCCGGCAGGCTGATCGATCCAGGCGTCGTGGCCGCCGGCTTGGACGAGGGCCCTGAGGCGACCCTGGGTGGTCTGCCGATAGCCGTCGTCCCGTTCGTCGAGAAGGACCAGCTCGGTCATGAACCCCTGCTCACGCCAGTACCGGTGCGCCTTCAACAGCAAGCGTGCGACGTCCATGTCTTCGGGCTCGCGCACGCGGACGAGCGCCATCGGGTGGTCGCCGGAGATCCCGTATCCCCACAGGTCCGACTGGCCCAGGCGATTGTCGTGCAGGATCCGCGCCGGCGCGCGCATCGCGTGGCTCGGGTAGAGGAGGTGGGACCGGAGCCGTTGGACGGTCCACCAGTCCGTCCCTTCGAACTCGAGCTGTTCGAGCGCCGTCATCTGGTGTGCGCGGGCGTCGCGGAACGCCGCCTCGATCGCGTTCCAGTGGCCGAAGCGCTGGGCGACGGTCCGCACGGTCGCCTCGTCGGTGCCCGCCAGCGTCACGAAGGCGAGGCGAACGGTCGCGCCGGGAGGGACGAGGAGCGATGTGCGTAGGGCGAACACGGGATCGAGAACCGCGCCGGTGGTTCCTGACAGGGCGCCGGCCCGGAGAGCCGAGGGGTGCTCCGCGCTACCGTGCCGGCCCAGGAAACGGGCGCGATCGCTCTCGTACTCGACGCTCTCCGGTCGACCGTCCTCGGTGACCAGCCGGTGCAGCAACGAGTAGGCGTGCTCGCCCTCGTCTCGAGGTCGTCGGCGGAACAGCAGTCCGTGGACCTCCGGCAGCCAGCGGCTCTCGATGAACAGGCCACCGAAGGCGCGGTGCCGCAAGTCGGCGGCGTGGGGGGCGAGCACCACTTCTCCGTAACTGGTGATCGCCAGGCGACGGGGGCCAGGGCCCTGATTCGTGATGGCGAGGCGGCGGATCTCGGCGTCCTCGTCGGGGTCGACGGTCACGTCGAGGCGGGTGACGATGGAATCGACGCGCCGCACGAACTCCGCGGCGTGAGGATGGAAGAACACCGTCTCGTCCTGGTCGGCGTCGCCGGTAGGTTGCCGGGTCGTGGACCATAGGCGCCCCGATTCGAGATCGTGCAGGTACGTCCAGGTGCCGCACGCATCCCGGGTCGCGTCGGCCCGCCAGCGGGTGAGATCCATCCCTGTCCAACGAGAGCCTCCACCGCCGGCGTTACTGAGGAAGACGGTGTAGCGGCCGTTGGAGAGAACGTTCACCAGGGGCGCGCTCGTTCGAGGGGGGATCTGGCGCGGAACTACGGGCAGCGGCTCCGGGGCCGGCCGCCGCTCGGCGGGCCGTGCGTTGCCTTGATCGTGCCGCAACGCCGGCACGCCGACGGCGGTCTCGTACAGGAGGATCTCCGCGCTCTGGACCCGCACGTCGGCATGGAACCGGTCGACGAACCTCGGCCCGTCGAGGACCGCGCAGAGCCCGAGCAGGGACATGCCGTGGTGGTGTGCCATGAACGAACGAACCACGCTGTCGTGGCGGCCCAGCGGCAGGTGGGCGGGTGTGTAGTCGATGGCCTCGTAGAAGCCGTAGCGCCCGACGCCGCCGGCCTTGGCGATCCGTTCCAGGTTCCGCACGGCCTCCCGCCGTGCGAACGGCAGCGCCATCAGGGTCGCGTAGGGAGCGATCACGCGGGACTCGGTCTCGGTACGGGAGAGGGCGAGGTCGGGCACCCCGAACGCTCGGTACTGATAGTTCCCGTTGGCGTCGGTCCGGGCGTATCCGGACTCGGACACGCCCCACGGGATGGCGCGTTCCGCGCCGAAGGCGACCTGGCGCCGCACGGCCGAGCGGCTCGCCTGACCCAACAGGCTGTGACGCGGTGTCCGCATCATGAGCGATGGCATCAAGTACTCGAACATGCTTCCGCTCCACGACTGCAGCACGGGCCGCCCGCCGGCGAGTGCGAACGGCCGGCCCAGGTGGACCCAGTGTTCCTGGCGTACGCGCCCCAGTGCGATGGCGAGGAAGCTGCCGATCCTCGCTTCGGACGCCAGCAGATCGTAGGCGTGCTCGTCGTTCCTTCCCGTGTCCACGTGGACGCCGATCCGGAAGACCTTGCGGCGCGCATCGTAGAGCGCCTCGAAATCGGCTTCGCGCAGGTAGCGCTCGGTCTCGTCCACGACGTTCCGGACCGTGCTCAAGACGTCGGCGAGCGCCGAGCCGGCCGTGATCACGGCGCGGCGCAGGAGGTCTTCGGTATGGGGGTCGCCTCCGGCCTCCAGGTGATCTTCGTGCTCGGCGGTGCCGGTCAGGGTCCCGAGGATGCGCGCGTAGATGTCGTCGAGCTCGGCGAAGGTCGGCGAGGCCGGCCATTCGGCCGCGCGCGCGTCGAGCCGGGGCGTGCGGATATTCGGCGCCAGCCAAGGGAGGAACAGGTCGCGCTCGCGTCGCAGGGTCTCGGCGTGGCCGTGTAGGCGCCCGGACCACATGGCGAGCTCGGACAGGACCTCGCGGTCGATGTGGGGCGCTGTCGAACGTACCAGGTCGAGGATCGCCACGTTCAGGGTCGGCAGGTCCTCGTCGAGGAGCCTGTCGATCGTGTCGGACCAGCGTTCGGGCGCGTCCTCCAGCGCCTCGACCTTCTCTCGCACGTTGGCGAGACCGGCCTCGATCGCCGATGTGTCGCCCGGCAGCGAGGTGGCGTTCTCGTCGAGCAGATCCAGCAGGACCTCCACGCCGGCCCACGACGAGCGTTCCACGGGACGTTGTTGCAGGATCTCCAGGCAGCCGTGCTTCACGGTCACCAGGCAGGCGAGGAAGTTGCCGCTATCCACGAACGACACGTACCGAGGGGGCAGCGGCTGCAGCGACTGCGTGTCGTACCAGTTGAGCAGGTGGCCGCGCGACCGTTCGAGCGTTGCGAGGGTCGCGAAGGTGTTGCCGATCCGTTGCAGGGCCGTGCGGGCGTCGAGGAAGCCCAGATCGTTCGCCGCCAGCGTCGACGTCAACAACAGCCCGATGTTGGTCGGCGAGGTGCGGTGCGCGATCACGCCGCGTGGCTCTTCCTGGAAGTGGTCGGGGGGCAGCCAGTGGTCGCCGGGACCCACGAACCGCTCGAAGTAGAACCAGGTACGCCGTGCGATGGTCGTCAGCCAGCGCTTCTGCTGGCTTCGCAAGGGTGGATCCACGTGTTCGACGGAGCGCCCCGATCGATAGGCGAGGGCCGGGGACGCGAGCCAGGCCAGGAGGAGCGGCAGCGCGACCGGCAGCGCGTCGGATCGGCTCCAGGCCACGATGGCTGCGAGGGCAACAGCCGCCAGCGGCGCGAGGGCCATCTCGCGCCAGGTCGACACGGGTCCGTCGTGCGATCGCACCTCCCGGGCGGTACGGGCCGCGTCGTGCCACGACAGCAGGTGCCGTCGCGACACGATCAGGCGCCACAGCGTGAGGCCGATCGCCGAGACGGAGACGGCGGCGGTGGCCGGAAGGAAGGCGAGGTCGGCGAGCCAGCGGCGCGCTTCGGCCGGCCAGGTCGATGCGCCCCGGTCCTTCCGTCGGAGCGAGCGCGTCAACCGCGTGAGGCGACCCAGCAGGAAGGGGATCGCGGACACGCCCAGAACGAGCAGCGTCCATGCCCACGCCGGGCCTGGGACGACGGTCCACACTAGAGCGAGTGACACGGCCAGCGAGGGTGGCGACAGGCTGCGGATGAGGTTCTGGAGGATCAACCAGCGCGTCAGCCGTGTCAGGGGGTTGGCGTCGCGGCCGCCGCCGGGCACCGGGGCCTTGCGCCCCAACCACGGCAGCAGTTGCCAGTCACCCCGCACCCACCGGTGGAGCCGGCGCGCGTAGGCGAGGTAGGTGGCCGGATAATTCTCAAGTACGATCACGTCGCTCACGAGGGCGGCCCGGCCCAAGCCCCCCTCGAACAGGTCGTGACTCAGGATGCTGTTGTCGGGCACCTTGCCGCGGGTGACGCGGGCGACCGCGGCAACGTCGTAGATGCCCTTCCCGACGAAGATGCCCTCTCCGAACAGGTCCATGTACGGATCCGAGACGGCGCGGGCGTACAGGTCGACCCCGGAACTGCCGCCGAACACGCTGTTGAACGGGCTCTGCGGCCCATCCGTGGGAAGGATGTCGACGCGCGGTTGCAGGACCGTGTAGCCCTGCGCCAGCGAACCGTCGTCCCTGAAGCGGGGCCGTACCAGAGGGTGGGCCAACGTTCCGGCGAGGCGGGCGGCGGCGCCCGGCGGCAACACCGTGTCGGTGTCGAGCGTGACGACGAACGCGTAATCTGTCGGGCCGCCGGGAACGCTCTCCGGGAGCACGAAGCTGCCGCGCTCCCCGCGCTCGAGCCAGGCGTTCAGCTCCGCCAGCTTCCCGCGCTTGCGTTCCCACCCCATCCAGCACCCTTCGGACGGGTTCCAGCGCCGGTCACGATGCATGAGGTAGAAGCGCATGGCGGGGTGGCGTGCGCGGAGGGCCTCCAGGTGCGTCTCGAGCGAGGCGAGCAGCGCGGCGTCGTCCGGCATGACGCGCTCCGGCGCGTCGGCGAGATCCGTCAGGACTGCGAAGCCGATGTTGGGATCGCGGTTGCCGACGGCGTGCCGTTCGAGCTGCGCGAAGAGCCACGGAACGTCGCTCTCCGAGGAGACCAGCGTGGGGATCGCCACGAGAGTCCGGGCGGTGTCGGGCACGCCGTCGGAGAAGTCCAGTTTCGGGAGCGTCCTGGGCGGGAGCAGGCGCATGATCACGAAGTGCACCAGCGTCTCCGCTGCAACGGTCGCCGGGGCGAGGAAGGCGGCCAGAAGCCACGGAAGCGACGCCCGCGCCCCGTACGACGCCGCCAGGAGCGCGGTGCCGGCAAGGAAACCCGCGGTGAGCGCGCCGATCGTGGCGAGGTAGATGGGCGCCCGAATGCGGCGGAGCCAGCTGCGCAGGAGCCGCCCGAGCCCCGCGCGGACGCCGAGACGCCCCTCGAGCCGGCGGCGTTCCCGTCCGAAAAGTACGGTGCCCACGTGGTGGGTGTTGGCCGTCTCGCCTGCGAGGCGCACGGCTTCCTGCGCGACGTCGGCTTCGGGATGTCCCCCTCGGCGCGCGATGACCTCGACGACGCGGCGGTAGGCATCGCGCGTCGCGAGATCCATATGTGCGTAGATGCCGGCGGGATCGCCGCGGAGGCGGCGTTCGATCACGCTCAGCGATTCGACGAAGACCGTCCAATCCTGCTGTTCGATCTCGTGGAGCCCCTGCACGAGATCGGCGATCGAGCCCTCCTCGCCGGCGATCTCGTGTTGCGAGAGCAACTCCCGGTCGGCCGCTTCGACGAGGCGCTCGAGCGAGGTCACGCGCAGCAGGGCGGGCAGGGCCCACAGCTCGGCGAGCGTGAGAGGGACGATGCGCTGGTAGGCATCGACGAACCGTTGGAGGACCGAGATCTCGATGCGCCCGCCAAGCCGGTCCATGAACGCCTCGATCAGTTCGGCGACGCGAAGGTTCGTCTCGGCGCCGCGCCTGACGCACGGCAGGACCCGGAGGAAGGCATCGGACACGTCTTCGCCGGCCTGCCTCAGGGTGCGGAGCACGAGATAGTCGTTGTCCAGCAACCAGCGCTGGCCGCTGGTGATCCGCTGTTCATCGCTCGGTAGGCGTTTGTACAGCGAGCGAACCCGCTCTCGGACGGCTTCGATGCGGCGGCGCAGGTGGCGCGGCGACCCGCGACAGGGCGCCGCCTCGTGCATCGCCGCGAGGGCCTCGGCGTGCTGCTCGAGGGTCTCGTCGTCGATAGGTGGAGCAGCGGTGTAATCGATCACGAGTGGCCGGTGTGCTGACGGGCGGCCGCGCGCGCCGGACTGGCCTCGATCTCATCGCGCGAGCGATCCTGCACGATCAGGATCGTCCGGCTTCCGTACAACACGAGCTCCTCCGCGATCGCCCCGAACGGCCGCCTCGTCGTGCCGGTGGCGCCGTGGGCGCTCATCAGGATCAGATCGACGTCTTCGCGTTCGGCGAACGCCTCGAGCTCGGTGACCGGGTCGTCGCCGCTCAGCACGTGAACGCTGACGCTCCGGCCGGCGCCCGCGAGATCCTTGCCCAGCGCGTCGAGGTAGGCCGTGGCATGGCGGCGAGCGAGAGCTCCGAGACCATCGACGATCGCCTGTTCGTCCTGGCTGAGCGGCAGTCGATGGGGCACCTCGGGCGCCCGTACCACATGACCCAGGAGCAGCGCCGCTCCGTGCTCGTCGGCGATGCGATGGACGACGGGCAGCGAGCACTCGGCCCGGCGCGAGCCGTCGAGCAAGACGAGCACCTTCCGGTAGTGGGCACCGTCGGCGCCTCGCGGCCCCGCACCGAACGCTCGGACCAGCAGCAGGGGAACGTGGACCCCCAGGATCGTCTTGAGGGCGACCGCACCGAGCTCGGCCCCGGTGACGCCGGTTCGGCCGTGGCTGGCGAGGGCGACGAGGTCCACACGGTCATCGCGAACGTGATCGATGATGGTGGTGGCCGGATCTCCCTCGAAGATGCGGGCTTCCACGGAGAGGCCGCGTGCTTCCAGGCGCCTGGCGATGTCGGTCAGGTAGGAGGCTGCGGCGTCGTGGTGCAGCTGCCATGCCACCGGATCGGTCGGTTGCACGTTCCCCGCCGTCATCGGACCCTCGAGCACGCGCATCAGCGTGATGCGTGCGCCCGTGAGTTGAGCGATCGCCGTCACATGGGGAAGCACGCACTCGGCAGCGGGCGACTCGTCCAGGGGGACCAGGATGTGCTCGAACATGGTGCTCCTCCGTCGCGCCAGATCGCCCATGCTCCGCGTTCGCCTGGGGCCGTGGAGGCGGACGTTGTCGGAAGAACGTGAGAAGAAGAGCCACGCCGAGCGAGGGGGAGCGTTCACTTCATGCTACTGCGTCGGTGGCGCGCCGGCGGGCTTGGTCGCACATCGCCGGACGTGCCGGCAGGTCGGCTACTACACCATCAGAGCGATCAAGGCCAGCGCAACGGCCGCGGCGATGGCCTTGCGCTGCACGCCGCTCGCCTGCGCCCTCACGGCCGCGAGCTCCGCGGCGTCCGCGATGGCTTCGGCGCCCCCGCCGAGCTTGCGCCGGCCACGGGCGGCCAGCGCCACGCAGGTGTGGTCACGCCACTGGAAGACGCCGAGTGCGCCGGGGTAGAACGCCAGCAGGAGCGCCAACCGCCATCCGCGCGCGGTGCCGGTCGCCAGCAGAAGGGCGAACGCGGCCGCCCCAACCGCCAGCGCCGCCACCCCGAAGACCAGCCGCCGCTGCCGCTCGGGAGCGTCGATGTTGGCGATACAGGCGCGTGCCACAGCGCCCCGTTCTCCTGGATCGAGCATGGGCCCAGTCTAGAGAGGTCCTTCCGGCCGGACGCATGCCGGGACGACAGTTGCCGGGGGCGACGCCTTACGACAGCGCGGTCGCTCCGACGCGGAGGTCCTCGACCCCCGTGGTAGCTTCAGCGTTCACTCCGACGCAGGCTGCCTGCTCCAGTGGACGCAGAAGACGGCCCCGAACGGATCGGCCAGAACCGCCATGCGCCCGAAGGGGGTGTCGGAAGGAGGCTCCAGGACCGTGCCCCCGCCCTCGACAGCGTCCCGAAGGATCCTGTCGAGGTCGGCCACTTCGAAGTAGGTCAACCAGCGCGACGGCGCGGCCGCCCCCTGTGGGGGCGTCTGGGCGATTCCGGCGATGTTCTTGCCGTCCTTGACGAGGGTGTAGTAGCGGGTACTCCCGCCGTCGAACAGCTGTGCCTCGACCCCGAGCAGCTCGGCATAGAAGTCGTGGGCGCCTTCGACGTCGGCGGTGTGTAGGTCACGCCACGTCGTCGCGCCGTGCACCTCCTTGATGCCGGCCCCCAGGTGTCCGGTCCCCTGCCAGAGCCCGAAGGTCGCCCCGACGGGGTCCAGGATCACGGCCATCCATCCCTGACCCGGCACCTCCATCGGCGGCATCATGATGGTGCCGCCGAGCGCTCCAGCACGCTCGGCCATGGCATGGACATCGTCGGCGGCGAAGTACACGGTCCAGGCGGATGGGAGGCCGGCGCCCTCGGGGATCTGCCCGATGCCAGCGGCAGCACGGGTGTCCACTCGCGCCATGTGGTAGAAGCCGTACTCCGGTCCGCTTGCGTCGTATTCCCAACCGAACAAGCCCCGGTAGAAGCCGGCGGCCACCTCCACGTTGGGCGACATCAGGTCGGTCCAGCAGGGGGTGCCTTGGGTGGGCCTTCCGTCGATGCGTGGCACGAGGGCCTCCTCCTCCGCCCACATGGGTCGGGGCCCTAGCCTACAGCAGCCTCGCGAGGCGCCGCAGTATCACCATGAGGACGCCGGCCGCTCCGCCCGGGTGGGCGGTAGCGGCCGGCGACGTCTCGAACGCTGAGAAGCCAGGCGCGTCCCAGCGAACGGCTCAGTACTTGGAGGGGTCGACCTTCCCGACATTCTGCAGGACGGCGTCGACGTACGAAGCGTCGATCGTCTGTTCGTAGCTGGGGATGGTGTCGATCTCGCCGAAGTCCTTGAGCTTCTGGGCCGTGTACATGTACGACTGCTGCGTCGGCAGACCGGCGTTCAACGGCCAGATGTGGCCCTTGATCATCAGGTTGTAGGCGTACTCGATGGCGGCGGGGTCTTCACCGCTGGCCTTGGCGCCGTCGGCGATGACCTTGGCCTTGTTGGCCGGGTCGTACATCCAGCGGCTGGCGAGCACCAGCGCCCGAAGGAAGCGCTTGACCTCACCGGGATTGGCCTTGACGTAGGCGTCGTTGGCGGCCAGCGCGCCGTACCACCAGTCGGGGATGGCCTCGTACTCGTAGGCCAGCGCCGTCACACCGGGGTCCTTCTGCAGCACCACGTAGGCGCCGTCGGCGTGGAAAACGGCGGCGGAGATGCGGTGACTGACCATCGCCGGCACGAAGCCGGAGCGCTGCATGTGGATCATGTGGACGCTGTCGAGCGACACGCCGGCGGGCGCCAGGCAGGCCTGCAGCAACGTCTGTGCGAAACCGCCGGTGTCCGTGACGCCGACGTTCTTGCCGACCAGATCCTTGGCGGTCTTGATGCCGTCACCACCGATGCACACGGTGTCGAGCTTCAGCCCGTACGACCAGATCACGTGGGCCGCTTGGCCGTGCGAGGCCGCGATGATCGGGTCGGTGGCCGACGTGAACGAGAACTTGGTCGAGCCCGCCACCGTGCTCAGGAACGCCGGAACGCCGCTGGTCTCGGGGACCAGCTTGACGTGAAGGTGCTCACGATCGAAGAAGCCTTCGGCCTGCGCGATGAAGGGCACCAGGAACACGGCCTTGGGAGGCGACACGGCTACCGTGGCGCCGATGGTCCCCCAGGCGGTGGAAGCGGTGACATTGGGCCAGTCGTTCGAGCCTTGAGCACTGGCTGTGCCGGCCAGCAGCGCTGCGACGACCAGGGCCGCCGCGACCGCTGCCAGCGGCCTGCTCGTGAACCATCCGTTGATCGACCTGCTCATCTGCTGCCTCCCTTTGCTGTGCACGGGAGCGGACACGGTCCGTCCCGGTGACACCGATCGGTTCGTCTGCCCCGAGGGGTCGGGCTCAACGCCCGGACTCCTTGTTGAACCAGGGCGCAAGACGCTTGCGGAGCTCCTCGATGACGGTCCGGAAGGTGACCCCCAGGATCATCACCGTCAGGAGCACGGCCAGCATGTCGGCCGTCTTGTAGGCGTTGGCCGAGAAGGCCAGGATCTGCCCCATGCCCGACAGCGCGGTGTAGATCTCGGAGATGAACATGCCCACCAGGCCCATGGCCACCCCCTGACTGAGGCCGGTGACGATGTAGGGGACGACGCTGGGGATGATGACGTGGCGCCACATCGCCATCTCGTTGGCGCGGAACGAGCGGGCGACCTCGATCAGGGAGGGGTCCACGCTACGCACGCCGTTGTAGACGGCGATGGTGATGGGGAACAACACGAACATCGAGATGATGATGAGCTGAGCCTGCACGCCGAAGCCGAACCACAGCGAGATCAGCGGGATCAACGCCACCAGAGGGGTGGAGTAGATGGCGTAGACGTACATGCCGAGGGCGGCCTCGAACATCGCGAAGCGGCCCATTGCCACGCCCAACGTGACGCCGATGATGCTGCCGATCACCAGGCCGCCGAAGAACATCGACAGGCTGTAGGCGATGGCGCCGGCCAGCGGTCCCGAGACGAGCAGCTCGAAGAGATGGGCGACGACCGTGGTGAAGGGCGTGAAGATGATCTCGAGGCTGTTGTTGCCGTAGATCTGCCAGGCACCGAGCACCACTACGAACGACAGCGCGCGGATGAGGAGGTAGCGGTTCCGCTTGCGGCGTTCGGTCTGGCGCCGGCGTTCCTTGACGCGCTCGCGCAACGCGGTGCGCTCGTCGGCACGGCGGTGTCCTACGTCCATCACTCGACCCTCCCGCTGCCCTTGAGCATGTCGTTCCAGATGGTCTCGCGCAGCGGCTCGTAGGCTGGGTGCTGGCGCACGCTGTTGACCGTACGCGGGCGGTCGATGGGCACGTCGAAGACGTGGTACACCTCGCCCGGCCTGGCCTTCATGACCACGATGCGATCGGCCAACGTGATGGCCTCGTCGATGCTGTGCGTGACGAACACGACCGTCTGCCGGAAGCGCTCCCAGATCGACAACAGCTCCCCCTGGAGCAGCTCGCGCGTGTAGGCGTCGACGGAAGCGAAGGGCTCGTCCATGAGCAGGACTTCCGGGCCTACCGCGAGCGCGCGGGCGATGCCGACGCGTTGCCTCATGCCGCCCGAGAGGTTGTCGGGGAAGGAATCCGCGAACCCCTTCAGGCCGACGAGATCGATGGCCGCTTGCGCCTTCTCCTCGATCTGCGCTTTGGGCACGCCGGCGAGAACCATCGGGAAGGCCACGTTCTGACTCACCGTCTTCCAGGGGAAGAGGCCGAACTGCTGGAAGACCATGGCAGCCTGTCGCGGGGGGCCGTGGATGACCTCACCGTCGATGGTCACGTTGCCCTCGTCGGGCTGGATCAGGCCGTCGAGGATGCGCAACAGGGTGGTCTTGCCGCAGCCGCTGGGGCCGAGGAGGCACAGGAACTCATGCTGGTAGATCTCCAGATTGATGTCGTGGAGCACCTCGAGGTCGCCGTACCACTTGGAGATGTTGGAGGCTGCGGCCTTGGCCTGCCTCACTGGGGTGGAGACGGTCACGGCCGGACGCGCGCTCGGGCACGACCCGTGCTGCGTGCAACCCTGGAAAGAACGAGGAACCCTTGAATGAGCCACCTCCCGGCGCTACGGCGCCCGGTAATGGGCGGCGCACGTGCGCGTGCTAGGCATGGGATTGTCGATTCGGCAATTCTAGGTCGCGCCGGGACAATTGTCAATTTTCAATTTTCTGCTATAGTCTTCTCATCATGGGGAAGCCGATGATCGGCAAACTGCACGTTCCAGAGCGCGATGTTCTGTCGCGCCAGGCCTACGACGCGCTGCGCGAGGGCATCCTTACGCGGACCCTGCCCGCCGGGAGCAAGCTGGTGATGCGGGACCTGGTCGAGCAGCTCGAGCTCTCGCCCACCCCGATCAACCAGGCTCTCGCCGCGTTGGAGCGCGAGGGCCTGGTGGAGTCTCGGCCGCATCGCGGGTACTACGTCATCACCCTGGAGCCTGCCGACATCGTCGACATCTACACTTTGCGCGCGGTGCTGGAAGGGCTGGCGATGCGGCTCGCGGTCGAGGCGCACCCCGAGGTGCTGGCGACCGCTCTGCGCGAGCTCCACGAGGAGCAGGTGGAGTGTTGTGACCAGGGCGACCTGGCGCGCTACGCCGATCTCGATGTCGCCTTCCACCGAACGGTGTGGGAGGCATCGGGCAACGATCGACTGCTGAAGATGTCGGAGATGTTGATGGGGCAAGTCCGCCTGTTGATCGGTACCTCCGCCGAGGTCGAGGGGCGCCTACCCTCGTCCATGGCCGAGCACGACCGCATCCTGGCGCATGTGGCGCGCGGACGCGTCGGTCCGGCGGAAGCCGCCATGCGCGAGCACGTCCGCAACGCCGGTTCGGCGCTGCTGGCGCACCTCGGTTCGCAACTCACGCTTCCCACCACCAACGGCAAGACGGAGGTAACTTCATGAAGACGTCGCACCCCATGCTGATCCGTTTCCGCCCGTCGCGCCGTGGGATGCCCGGCACGGCCGCCCATCGATGACGGAGGCCGCCTCCGGGCCGCGCCGCGTCGTGGTGTGCGGCGCACGATTCGACCCACTCGACATCGAGGAACGCGTGCTCGCCCCGCTCGGAGTCGAGGTGGTCCGAGCCCCCGGGGACGACGAGGCCGCCCTCATCGACAGTTGCCGTGGTGCCGCCGCGGTCCTGGCGGGTTCGGCGCCCCGCTTCACGCGTGCGGTGCTGGCCGAGATGCGTGGCACGACGGCGCTGGTGCGCTACGGCATCGGCGTCGACCGCATCGATGTCGGGGCCGCAGCCGAGATGGGCGTGGCGGTATGCAACGTGCTCGACTACTGCACCGACGAGGTGGCGTTGCATGCCGTGACGCTGATCCTGGCGCTCACACGCAAGATCGAGACGGCCGCCGCCCACGTGCGTGCGGGCGGCTGGGGGGTCGCCGAGGTGCGGCCCATCGCGGCCCCCGAGGCGACCACCGTGGCGGTGCTCGGTCTAGGACGCATCGGCCGCCGCGCGGCCGAGTTCTTGAAGGGACTGGGGTTCCGGCTCACGGGCTTCGATCCGTTCGTGACCTCCGACCCGACCGGCGGTGCGCTCGAGTTGCGCGGCTCGCTGGAGGAGGTGCTGGCGGACGCTCAGGTGGTGTCCCTGCACCTGCCCCTGAGTGACGCCACGCACCATCTGCTGGGCGAGCGAGAGCTGGCGCTCCTCCCGGCGGGGGCGTTCGTGGTCAACGTCAGTCGTGGCGGCCTGATCGACGAGGCCGCGTTGCTTCGCGCTATCGACAGCGGCCGGCTGGCGGGCGCGGGCCTGGACGTGACCGAGGGCGAGCCGCCTGCGGCAGACGACGCGCTGCGGAGCCACCGTTCGGTGCTGGTGACGCCGCACATGGCCTGGTACTCCGAGCAAGCGCAGGTGCGCATGCGCAGGCTGGCCGCCGAAGAGGTGGCGCGCTGCCTGCGTGGCGAGGCCGCGCTCCATCCCGTTGCCGTGCCCGTCGGGGGGTGAGGCATGAGCGATGATGTTCGCGGCTCGAGCCACGTCTGTCGACCCGAGACGGGGCAGATCGAGGGCCTCGTCTTCTATAGCTCGCGTAGCCGATCGTGGGTGCTGACGAGCGTGCCGCCGGGCGTCCCGGCCCGTCAGCAGCGCGTGACGGTGCGCTACTGCCCCTGGTGTGGGCGCGATCTCGCCGGCGTGACGCCGGCAGCCGACGCGGCGCTGCGGGAGTAGACGCCGGCCCCGCCCGTAGCAGGGTGCGGGGCCGTGGCTTCGTGTGTCGCCAATTTTCGACAGAAAATTGAAAATTGACATTGATGGGAGCCGCCCCCTAGAATGGCGCCATCGCAATCAAGCGGCCGGGCTCCTGAGGCGCCCGGACCATGTGGGGCCGACTCGGCGCCCACAGGGGAGGTGGTCCGCCATCCACAAGTTCCTGGTCCATAACGAAGGCGACGACGTCGGGGTCGCAACCGAAGACATCGACGTCGGTGACGCGATCGTCGGCATCTTCATGGATACCGGCGGCGAGGTCGGTATCACCGCGCGCGGCGCGGTTCCGCTCAGCCACAAGATCGCCGTCCGCGCCTTGAAGCGCGGCGACGAGGTCACCGAGTACGGCACGCGCGTCGGCATCGCCACGGGCGACATCGAGGTCGGCGACTACGTCCACACCCACAACATCCGTTCGGCGCGCTGGTAGGAGAGGGAGCACCATGGCATCGGAACTCACCGGCTACAGGCGGGCCAACGGCCGCGTCGGCATCCGCAACCACGTGGTCGTCATCCCCGTCGACGACATCTCCAACGCAGCCGCCGAAGGGGTGGCGCGGCTCGTTCCCGAAGCGCTGGCCATCCCGCACCCGTACGGACGGTTGCAGTTCGGCGAGGACCTGGAGCTCCATTTCCGGACCTTGATCGGCACCGGCTCCAACCCGAACGTGGCCGCGGCCATCGTGATCGGCATCGAGCCCAACTGGACCGAGCTCGTCGTCGAGGGCATCCGCGCGCAGGGCACCCCGGTGCAGGGTTTCTCCATCGAACGCCACGGTGACCTGGAGACCATCAAGGTCGCGGCGCGCGCCGCGCAGCGCTTCGTCCAGGAGGCCGGCGAGATCCCCCGCGAGCCGATCGAGCTGGGCGAGATCACGCTCAGCATCAAGTGCGGCGAGAGCGATACCACCACCGGTCTGGCATCGTGCCCCACGGTGGCGCAGGTGGTCGACAAGGTGGTCGAGGCGGGCGGTACGGTGCTGTTCGGCGAGACGTCCGAACTCACCGGCGGCGAGCACCTCATCGCCGAGCGCTGCGTCGACGACGATGTGCGCCGGCGCTTCCAGGAGACCTACGACGCCTACATCCGAATGATCGACGAGCAGGACGCCGATCTGATGGGCTCGCAACCCACCCAGGGCAACATCCGTGGGGGCCTCAGCACCATCGAGGAGAAGGCGCTCGGCAACATCGAGAAGACCGGCACCAAGCCGGTGGTCGACGTGCTCGAGCCGGCCGTGGCGCCGAGTCGCAAGGGCCTGAACTTCATGGACACCTCCTCGGCGGCCGCCGAGTGCATCACCCTCATGGCGGCCGCCGGCGCCGTGATCCACCTGTTCCCGACCGGCCAGGGCAACATCGTGGGCAACCCCATCGAGCCGGTGATCAAGCTGACGGGCAATCCCATCACCGCCGGGACCATGACCGAGCACATCGACCTCGACGTCAGCGGGCTGCTGCGCCGGGAGATCGACGTGGAAGGCGCGGGCGAGCAGCTCATGACGGTGGTGGAGCGGACCGTCCGCGGCCGCCGCACCTGCGCCGAAGCCCTCGGGCATCGCGAGTTCGTGCTCACCAAGCTCTACCGGAGCGCGTGAGGATGCAAAGAGCCTCGACCCCCGGAGCCGGGGAGCCGCGATGAGCCGGCCCGTGCGCGTGGCCGCCGTGGGGCTGGGGCGCTGGGCCAACGTGCTGGCGGACGCCTACACCCGCAGCGGCGAGGTCGAGCTGGTGAGCTGTTTCAGCCGCTCGCAGGGCAAGCGCGACGCCTTCGCGGATCGCTACGGCTGCGCTCAGGATGCCAGCCTCGAAGCGCTGCTGGCGCGCGACGATATCGAGGGCGTGGTGGTGACGGTACCGAACGACCATCACGCCGACGTCATCGAGCAGGCGGCGGCGGCCGGCAAGCACGCCTTCGTGGAGAAGCCCATCGCGGTCTCGCTCGTCGACGCACGCCGCATCGAGCGTGCGGTGGCGGCTGCGGGCGTGGTGTTCAGCTGCGGGCACTCCGCCCGGCGCCTGGGCGGCCTGCGGAAGATCAAGGCGCTGATGGACGCGGGCGAGATCGGAGACGTCTCGGTCATCGAGGCGGTGTTCGCCAACGAGCGCGGCCTGCAGATCGAGCCCGGGAACTGGCGCGGCGATCCCGAGAAGGCTCCTGGCGGGCCGCTGACGCAGCTCGGCATCCACCAGATCGACAACCTGCAGTACCTGCTCGGCCCGGTGAGGCGCGTCGCCACCTTCGGCAAGCCCATGTACACCCGGGTCGAGAACGACACCGTCAACGTCACGCTGCTGGAGTTCGAGAGCGGCCAGATGGCTTACCTGGGGACGAACTGGGCCTGTCCCGGCGTCTTCTCCATCAACGTCTACGGCACCACGGGCGACCTGTTCTACCAGCTCGACTTCAGTTGGTGGAGCAACTCGGACGTGACCGACGAACATTCGACCTTGACCAAGCGGGCTTTCGCGCGCGCCACCGACGATCCCGACGACTTCGAGCTCACCGATGTCGCGGTGGAGGTGCCGCGCGTCGACCACCTGCGCGACGAGGTGGAGGAGTTCGCGCGGACGGTGCGCGGCGAGACCGCCGCCGAGGTCGATGCCCAGGTGGCGACCCGCAACGTCGCGGTGATGCTGGCCGCGGTCCGCTCGAGCCGCGAGGGCAGGATGGTCGACGTCGCCGAGCTTCTGGGCTAGAAGGGAGCGCTGGGAGTGATTACCGCCGCCGTGACCGGACTGTTGGCGCTGTTCACGCCGCAATCGATCCTGTTCATGGTCGTGGGCGTGATCTACGGGCTCGTCATCGGCGTGTTGCCCGGCCTGGGCGGGATCGTCGCGATGGCGCTGGTGCTGCCCTTCACCTTCGGATTCCAGCCGGCGGCCGCATTGGCTTTGCTCCTCGGAGCCCACGCGGCCACCGTCTGGGGCGGTTCCATCACCGGCATCTTGTTCAACGTGCCGGGGGCCGCCAAGACCATCACCAGCGTCTTCGACGGCTATCCGATGACGCAGCGCGGCGAGGGCGCGCGGGCGCTGGGCGCTTCGGCCATGGCCGCACTCCTCGGCGGCGTCATCGGCGCGGTCTTCCTGGTCGCCACCATCCCCGTCGTAAGGCCGCTCATGCTGGCGCTCGGCCCCAGCGAGTACTTCATGATGGCGCTCTGGGGCCTGACCATCATCGCCACCTTCAGCGAGGGCTCGGTGGTGAAGGGGCTCATCGCCGCCGGCCTCGGCATCCTGGTCGCCTTCATCGGCATGGACCCCATCACCGGCACCGCCCGCTACACCTTCGGCAACCTCTTCTTGCTCGACGGCATCTCGTTCCCGGTGGCGATGATCGGGCTGTTCGCGGTGTCACAGATGTTGAAGCTGTTCGTCAAGGGCGGTTCGGTGGTGGAGGCGCAGGTCGACACTGAGTCGAGCACCGTGTGGGACGGCGTCCAGGACACCTTCCGCCACTGGTGGCTGGTGGTGCGCTCCAGCCTGCTCGGGCTGTGGATCGGCGTGCTGCCGGGGGTGGGCGCCAGCGTCGGCGGCATCGCCGCCTACGCGCAGGCCGCCCAGACCTCGAAGCATCCCGAGCGCTTCGGTCACGGTGCGGTCGAGGGCGTCATCGGGCCGGACGCCACGCTGGCCGCCACCGAAGGCGGCGGCCTGCTCCCCACCCTGGCCTTCGGCATCCCCGGTGGCGAGAGCATGGCCATCCTGCTGGCCGCGTTCATCAACATGGGCATCACGCCGGGCCGCCAGATGCTCACCACCAACCTGAGCCTGGTCTTCACCATGGTGTGGATCATCGTGATCGCCAACATCCTCACCACGGTGATCGGGCTGCTGAGCGCCCGGACGCTGGCGCGCTCGGCCAAGCTGCCGTCGCGCTACCTGGTGCCGACGGTGCTGGCGGTGTGCTTCATGGGGGCCTACGCCACCCACGGACGCATCGGCGACGTGGCGGTCGCCGCCATCTTCGGGGTGGTCGGCTACGTCATGGACAAGTACAACTACTCGCGCGCCGACTTCGTCATCGGCATGGTGCTCGCCACCATGATCGAGCGCGACCTGCACATCTCGCTGACGCTCTACGGCGCCACCTTCATCTTCACGCGTCCCGTCACGCTGGCCATGTTCCTGTTCATCCTGTTCACGACCGCGTTCCCGATCGTGCGTCGGCGCCTGGCGCGCCGGCGGGCGGCCGCGGAAGCGAGGGAGCCGTGAGCCGCCGTGCCCAGGAGAACGTCCTCGCCATCGTGCTGGCCGGCATCTTGGTCGCTGTCATCGTCGTCAGCATGAGCTATGGCCCGCGCTCGCGGCTGGTGCCCGTGCCCGTGGCGGTGTTCTCGCTGATCCTGGTGATCGCCCAACTCGTGGTGCAGAACACCGGCTCGCCCGACGATCTGCACGTCGACGTGCTGGAGATGTTGACGCGGCGCAGCGCGCGCGAGGGCCTGACGGACAAGGCACGGGCGTCGCGGGCGAGCGTCGCCACCGCCCACCCACCCGGCACGCGGGCCCGCCGCGAGGTCGTCGCCTTCGTGTTGCTGGGGATCCTGCTGGGCCTGGTGCTGCTGCTCGGCCCCATCACGGGCATCTTCCTGTTCGTGTTCGGCTACGCGGCCGTCATCGGGCGGCTGCGCTGGTACAGCGTGCTGGCCCTCTCATTCGGCGTGAGTGGGGCGCTCTACCTGCTCTTCGTCGTGCTGCTGAACACCCAGATGTACTACGGCATCCTGCCGGGACCGTTCTGAACGGTCGGGAAGGAGCGGAGGCGAAGGTACGACGTTCGACGACCTGACGACTGACACGACCTGAACCTGGAGGCAACTGTGGGACGGAAGGCACGCTTCAACATCCTGACTGGGCTGATCGCCGCCCTCGCGCTCTTCGGCGGCATGACGATGGCCCAGAGCGGCTCGGACTACTACAAGGGCAAGACGGTCACCCTGATCCTGCCCAACAGCCCCAGCGGCCAGATGACGCAGTACGCCCGCATGATCGCCCCCTACATCGCCAAGCACCTCGGCGCAGCCGACGTGCGCGTCAAGAACATGCAGGGCGCCGGCGGCGTGGTGGGTGCCAACTACCTGTGGCACGCCAAGCCTGATGGCATGACGATCGCCTTCACGAGCGTGCCGGCACTGGTACTGGCGCAGCTCTCCGGCAGCAAGGGCGTCGAGTTCGACGCCACCAAGTTCATCTACCTGGGGCGCGCAGCCACCGAGGCGCGTGTGCTGGTGGTGGGAGGCAAGTCGAAGATCAAGAGCATCCAGGACGTCCAGAACCTGGGCCGCCCCTTCGTCTTCCCGACCCAGGGTACCGACGAGGACTTCTACACCATGGCGGTGCTGGCCAAGGCCCTGAACTTCGAGCTCAAGGCCGTCACCGGCTACCAGGGCAACGCCGACACCACCCTGGCCGTCATCAAGGGCGAGGGAGACGGTCACATCACGGCCTGGCACTCCTCGCTGGCAGGTATCCAGGCGGGCGACCTGCGCCCGATCCTGATTATCGGCGACGCCCGCGAGGCGGGCTACCCGAACGTGCCCACCGCCGTCGAGGTCACGCAGGGCCAGGACAAGACCCTGGTCCAGGCGATCGTCAACATGATCACCATGCACCGGAGCTTCTTCGGACCTCCCGGCATGCCCGAGGCCGCCGTGAGCGCCATGCGCTCGGCCGTGTGGGCGGCGCTCCACGATCCCGGCCTGCTGGCCGACGCCAAGAAGCAGGGCCTCATCATCGTGCCCATGCAGGGCGCCGAGGAGCAGCCGAAGGTCGAACAGATCGCCGCGGCCGGTCAGAGCATCGTGCCGGTCCTCAAGCAGGCGGTCGCCGCCATTCAGTAGGTTAGGGATCTCGATGGGCTTCGAACTCCTCGGTCACCACGATCTCGGCGGCAAGGGCAGCACCATGCAGCTCATGTCGCACGGTCGGCACCTCTACGTCGGCAATATGGAACCTGGAGTCGGGACTGCGGTGTTGGACGTGTCCGACCCGCGCGCGCCCGTCCTCACGGGCTTCCTGCCCGGCTACGCCAACACCATGTCCCCGAAGGTGCAGATCGTTCACGACCTGCTCTTCGTCAACTACGAGTGGCGTGCCGGGGAACGGGCCGCGCGTACCGGCTTCGGGATCTTCGACCTGAGCGATCCCGCGCGGCCTCGCGAGGTGTCGTTCTACGACACCGGCGGCCGGGGCGTGCACAGGATGTGGATCGACGGGCTCGAGCCCACCGTCTACCTGTCGGCCGTCGCCCCGGGCTTCCGCGATCGCATGCTGTTGATCGTGGACGTCGCGGATCCGACGTGCCCCCGTGAGACCGGCCGCTGGTGGCTGCCGGGCCAATGGGAGGCCGGTGGCGAGGTACCCGCCTGGCCCGACACCATCAACCCCAAGCTCCACCACGCGATCGTCCATGGAGAGCGCGCCTACGTTGGCGTGTGGGACGGTGGGTTGCGCATCCTCGACATCCGCGATCCGAGCCGGCCGACGGTGGTCGGCTCGGCGCTGTGGGCGCCCGAGCGCGGCGGCCACACCCACACCGCCATGCCGCTGCCCGGCCGCGATCTGCTGGTGGTGACCGACGAGGCCAAGTCCACGCCCGAGACCGACGCCACACCGCGGCTCGTGCGGGTCTTCGACATCCGGGACGAGAGCCACCCCAGGGAGCTCTCGACGTTCCCCGAGCCCGACGGGCCCGTGCGCACGCACGGGCCCCGCTTCGGGCCGCACAACCTGCACGAGAACCGTCCCGGCGCGTTCTCGAGCGAGACGCTGATCTTCGTGACCTACTTCAGCGCGGGCGTGCGGGCGTACGACTGCTCCGACCCCCGCGCGCCGGTCGAGGTGGCCAGCCACGTCCCTCCCTCCAAGGGGGGCGTCCACCCGCAGACCAACGACGTGTTCGTCCAGGCGGACGGCCTGACGTTCACCAGCGACCGGGGGGGCGCAGGCATCGAGATCCTGCGGTACGACGGATGAGGGTGCATCGCCCTGAAGGAGGCTTGCCGTGAACGACGAGGTGATCCGGCTCGAGACCGACGTGGCCGTGGTCGGTGGTGGGGTCGCCGGCTGCATGGCGGCGATCCCGGCGCTGGAGGCCGGGCTGGAGGTCGTGATCTGTGACAAGGGCAAGTTGCTCGAACGAAGCGGCTCGGTCGGCGGCGGCGTCGACCACTATCTGACGATCATGGAGACGGGGCCCGAATGGGACACCCCCGAGTTCCTCCTCAAGCACATCCCCGAACTGACCGACGGCATCGTCGACATGGAGGTCACCGATCGCGTGGTCCGTGAGATGCCGCGCGTGTTGCGAACGCTCGAGGCGCTGGGCGTCGACTTCACCGATCCGCGTACCGGGACCTACGACCGCCACCGCTCGTTCGGGCTGCCGGGTGCGTACCACATCAACTTCGACGGCACCCGCTTCAAGCACCACATCGGTCAGCGTGTGCGGCGGGGCAAGGCCACCGTGCTGGCCCGCACCATGGGTGTCCAGGTGCTGGTGGAGGACGGCCGCGCCTACGGCGTGCTGGCCTTCGACATCCGCTCGGGCGTCTGGTACTACATCAGGGCGCGCGCCGTGGTGCTTTCGACGGGCGACGTCAACCGCCTGTCGATGAACGCCTCGGGGTTGGCGTTCGACAGCTGGCACTGCCCCTACAACACCGGGGACGCACAGGCGATGGGCTACCGCGCCGGCGCCACCCTTGCCAACATGGAGTTCACCGAGACCACGCTCACGCCCAAGGGCTTCTCCACCCAGGGGCTCAACGCACTCGTCAGCCTGGGCGCCCACTTCCTCAACCGCCAGGGCGAGCGCTTCATGTTCCGCTACGATCCCAAGGGCGAGAACGCGCGCCGCGCCGTCCTTGCCGACGGCGTCATCAACGAGTACCTGGAGGGCAACGGCCCGATCTACCTCGACTGCCGCCACCTTCCGGCCGACGTCCTCGACCACATGGAGGAGACGCTGCAGATCGACCGGCACACGCTGCCGGCGTTCTATCGGCAGAAGGGCGTCGACTTCCGTTCCGATCCCATCGAGGTATCGATCTCCGAACTCAGCATCCGCCGCAGCGGGCTCTACTTCCGCGGCAGCGGCATCGCCGTCGACGCCAACGCCGAGTCGTCGGTGCGCGGCCTGTTCTCCGCCGGCGACAGCGCCACGGTCAGTGGCGGGATCGCCGGGGCCGCCACCCTGGGCCACATCGCGGGGGAGAGCATCGTGCAGTACCTCGAGGAGGGAGCCACGCTGCCGGACGTCGATCCCGGCGAGCTGGAAGGGCTGATCGCGGAGGCGACGGTCCACCTCCGGCAGCCCGGCGGCCCCTCCTGGCAGGCCTTCGAGGAACGCATCCGCCACACCGTGACCGACTACGCCGGCGTGCGCCGCACCGAGAAGGGCCTGCGCCATGCGCTCGCCACGCTGCAGGAGTTGCGGCGTGAGGAGACCGCACTCGGCGCGGCCCACCACCACGCCTTGATGCGGGTGCACGAGGCGCGCAACATCCGGCTCAACGCCGAGCTGCTGACCGAGGCCGCGCTCGAGCGCCGCGAGAGCCGGACCGGCTCGGCCCACCACAGGATGGACTTCCCGGTCACCGACGACGAGCACTGGCGCTCGTTCGTGCTGGTCGATCAGACCGCCGAGGGTCCGGGCGTGAGCACGCTGTCGGCCCTGGTGCCACTGTCCACCGCGTTCGCTCGGCGGCGGCCGGGAGAGGGAGGTTAGGAGCGGCATGCCACACGGTGACGGCGCGGCGAGCGCGCACAACCCGATCCAGATCGATCCCAACACCTGCGTGCGGTGCACGTTGTGTGACTGGGTGTGCCCCGGAGACATCATCTACAAGGAGGAGGGGGACCGGGAGACGCTGCCGGTGGTAGCCTTCCCGGACGAGTGCTGGTACTGCGGACACTGCGAGTCCGTGTGTCCCACCAACGCCATCACCATCGTGTTCCCCGACGAGATCTTGCACAACTCCAGCGACGTGCTGGCGTTGCTCGGCAGGGTGGACCCTGCCGGCGACGCCACAGCGGAAGGTTGAGGACGAACGTGGCGCCCCACCCCAACGACCTGATGGACATCACGCAGCCCGAGGCCGAGGCGCTTCTGCGGGGCAGCAGGACGGTGATCATCCCCACCGGGTCGGTGGAGCAGCACGGCCCGCACCTGCCGTGCGGCACCGATTGGATCGCCGCTCTGGTGTTCGCGCGGGCCGTCGCCGAGCGGCTGGGCGCGCTGGTGGTGCCCTTCGCCCCGATGGGCATCACCCCCTTCCACATGGGGTTCGCCGGCACCGTGACGCTCCGCCCCGACACCTTCGTGGCGCTCATGCTGGACATCGCCGACAGCATGGCGAGGCACGGCGCCGAACGGGTCGTCATCCTCAACTGGCACGAGGGTAACAGCGACGCCATCGGCGTCGCGGCCAGCCGCATCCACCACGAGCTGGGGCTGGAGGTCCTCAAGGTCGAGGCCTGCTACGTGGCGCGCGACCTCTACGGCGAGGAGACCGGTGGGCTCACCCACGGCGGCGAGCTGGAGGTGCTGCCGGTGCTGGCCTTCGATCCGAGCCTGGTGCACGTGGAGCGCGCCACCAATTCGTCGCCGCCCGGCCGGGGCCGGCGCATCGACGCGGTGCGCCGCAACCCCAACGTGCGGCCCGTGCTCCACGATGTCCGCCAGATCGCGGCGACCGGCTGGTACGGCGCCCCCGAGCACGCCACCGTCGAGAAGGCGGCGCGGGTCGTGGCGGGGGTGGCCGATCGCATCGCCGCCGACGTGCGCGAGGCGAGCGCCGCCATGGCGGAGCTCCCGGATGCTCCCGCATGAGCCGCCGGCGGAGGGCGGCAGCCGGGCCGCTGCGGCGGACGCCGGCGGGGGAGGCATGAAGGCGACGGTGCGCGCCATCGACGCGGTGGAGGCCTACCGGCTCCCCAACCGCTCGGTGCGCGAGGTGTTCTCGGCCCGCACCGGCTTCGCTTCGTCCTGCTCGTTCCGCACCGTCGACATCGAGCCGCAGGACGAAGCGAGCCCCCGCGTGCCGCACGTCCACGAAGGCATGGAGGAGATCATCGTGGTGGCGCGGGGGGGCGGGGCGTTGTGGGTGGAGGGGGCGTGGGCCCGCGTCACCGAGGGGGACGCCTGGATCATGCCTGCCGGCGCCCGGCACGCCACCGTCAACCCCGGCCCCGGCGTGCTCAGGCTGTACTGCTTCTTCTCCTCGGCCACGCCCGAGAACGACTACCGCGAGATCCCTGAACAGCCGCTCGAGGGCTGGCGCGCCTTCCTGTCCGGCAGCGGTTGAGCCCGCCGCCGGCGGCGCCCGGCCCCGACTCGACCGTGCCCGCCAGGTCCTGACCGGGGCGTCGGCGGCGACGCCGGCGGGCTGCGCGGTGACCTATGCTTGCCGGAACCGGTCGCCGTAGCGGACGCACGCGGCCGAGCGAAGGGAGATGCCGCGTGGCGAACGTCGAGGACGAACGCGCCCTGTCGCGCCGAGCCTTCCTCAGGGGAGCTGTCGGCGGTGCCGCTTTGCTCGCGTTGGGGCCGTGGCGCTTCGCGGCCGGGCAGGGCGGGACACCGCGCGACCTGATCGTGGTCTCCAACAACGGCGGCGCCAGCGTCACCCTGATCGACCCGTCGTCGCTGGAGGTGCTCGCCACGGTGCCGCTGGCCGGCGCCTTCAGCTTCCCCGCCACCCGCTGGGACCCCGAGCGTGACCTCATCTGGAGCGGCTTCTCCGAGAGCGGCGCCGTGGATGCCTTCCGGCTGTCGAGCGGGCGGCGCGTGGCGCACGTGAGCACGGGCTCGCGCCAGAACTACACCGAGCTGACGCCCGACGGGGCCGCGCTGCTGGTGGCCGTGCGCGATCACGACCGGCTGCTGAGGGTGGACGCCGATCCCGGCAGCCCGGGCTTCGGTACCGTGCAGGCCAGCCTCGAGTTACCGCCGGGCTCGCAGCCCTGCGACGTCACGGTCCGCTCCACGGGGGACTTCGCCTACCTGCCCGACCGCGGGCGCGACACCGTCACGACGGTCGATGTCAGCGGCTTCCGGGTCGCCTCTCAGGTGGGCGTCGAGCGCACATCGGGGCGCGGACCGCTGGAGCCCTACATGGCGACCGTGAGCCCGACGGGGAACGTGCTCTTCGTCGAGAACGCGGTGGTACCCGGAGGATCGGCGACAGGGAGCGAGTCGATCTTCGATCTCGGCGACCCGGCCCGCCCCCGGGAGGTGGCGCGGCTGTCGGTAGCCGACGGTCTGGGGCGCATGCCGCTCACCAGCGAGATCACGCCCGACGGCCGCTACGGCATGGTGATCTGCCGGGCTTCCGACGAGGTCTCGGTGGTCGATACCCAGACACTCGAGGTGGTGGCGAAGGTGCCGTTCCCCTCCGGCAGCCAACCGGTGGCGGGGACGTTCCTGTACGGGGGCGACGCCGGCTCGACGATGTTCGTGCCGCTGCCCGGCCGCGATGCGGTGGCGGCCATCGAGGTGCCCGGGTTCCGGGTCCGCCGGCTCATCCCCGTCGGACCGCGTCCGGTGGGGGTGGTGTTCCTGAGAGCCCCGCTGCCCGATCGCCCGCGTGTCCGGGCCGAGCTCGGCGCGGCGCTGGCCGACGGCCGGACCTTCCCCGAGGATTGCCCCGACCCATGCTGCGGACCGGTGTGACGCGGCCGAGTCGGATGAGGGCGTGGCGTCCCACGCCGACGGGAGGGCCGGGGTGAAGGCGTCCGCCCGCACGGGCTGGGGCCGCCTCGCGATCGTGACCGCCTACGCCGCGGCGATGGGTCTGCTCGAGGCCGTGGTGGTGATCTACCTGCGCCGGCTGCTGGGCGTCGGGGTGGGGAACGTGGTGACGCCGCCGCACGGTTCGGTGTGGGCCTCGGTGCGAGGCATGGAGCTGGCCCGCGAGTTGGCCACGCTGGTGATGATCCTGACGGTGGCGGCGCTGGCCGCGCGCGGCTGGCGCCAGCGCCTCGGGGCCTTCGCCTTGGTCTTCGGCATCTGGGACCTGGTGTACTACCTGGCGCTGGCGGTGCTGGTGGGCTGGCCCTCAGGCCCGCTCGATTGGGACCTGCTGTTCCTGATCCCCGCGCCGTGGTGGGGACCGGTGCTGGCGCCGGCGTCGATCGCCGCGCTGCTGGTCGTCGGCGGCGCGCGTCTGCTGCGTTCCGACGGCGGCGGGTTTCGACGCTGGGCGGGAGCCCTGGCCGTGACCGGCGGCGTTGTGCTGGTCGGCGCGTTCCTGCGGAGCGCGCCTCCACACTTCGCGTGGGACGTGTACGTGCCCTCGCTGGCGCTGTTCGGGGTCGGGTTGCTGGGCCTCTAGGCGAAGTTCACGCCACGGCGTTGCGCAGCACGCCGACGCCGTCGATTAGGCATGCGACCTCGTCCCCGGCCACGATGGGAACGGCCCCCGGGGTGCCGGTGGAGAGGACGTCGCCGGGCTCCCAGGTCATGCCGTGGGAGTGGAAGGCGATGAGCTCGGCCGGACCGTAGGTCATGTTGCGGATCTGATTGGCCGGGCCCGCAACGCCGTTCACCTCGATGCGCACGGTCAGCGCGGGCAGGTCGGCGACCTCGTCGGGCGTCACGATCACCGGCCCGAAGCTGAAGAAGCCGTCGAAGCTCTTGGCGCGCGTCAGGAAGCGGGGATTGACGCGCAGGATGTCCTCGGCCGTCATGTCGAGCACCGTGGTGTAACCGAACACCGCGTCGAGGGCGGCGCCGGCCTCGACAGCGTAGGTGCGGCGGCCGAAGATCACGGCCAGCTCCGCCTCGGCGGTCACCCGCTGCGACACGGCGGGGAGGCTGATGATGTCGCCCTCGCCGATCGCGCTCGAGGGCGGCCGCATGAAGCTGGCAGGTGCCGGCGGGACCTCCTCGTCGAGATCGCGCGCATGATCGCGGTAGTTCAGCCCGATCCCCCAGATCTTGCCGGGGGGCCGGAAGGGCAGGGCGAAGCGAGCGGTCGCGGCGGCGGGAAGGGCATCGGCGTCGAAGCGAGCGAGCCAGTCACCGTAGGCGCGCCGCACCGCGGCGTCGCCCTCGACCACGGTCGCGAGCAGGCTGGCGGGGAGCTCGAGGCCGGTATCCCGCGCCAGGCGGTCGAAGGTGAGCAGCCGGTCCCCTGCCAACGTGGCGGGCTCGTGGCCGTGATCGCTGACGACGGTGGCGTAACGCATGGCGGTCCCTTCCGTGCCCCGGGTGGGGCGTGCGGCGATCCGGCCCCATCCAACCACGCTCGACGGACGGGCGGGAAGCGGCGCGCGGCGAAGGCGGGTACACGATGCGTTCATCACGGACCGACAGCGGCGCGGTAGCCTTTCGAGGACCGGGGGCCGAGAGGGATGCGATGAGCCAGCGGATGCGTGTGTGGATGACGACGATGATGATCGGCGTGCTCGGGATGGCCCTGGCGCAGGGCGCCGGCGCCCCCGCGCCGGCTCCCCTGCCGCCCTTCGATCACCTGTTCCTGATCGTGCTGGAGAACAGGGGTTTCGACCAGGTGATCGGCAACCCCGACATGCCGAGCCTCAACGCGCTCGCCGAACGCTACGGTCTGGCGGCGAACCACCACGGCGTGGCGCACCCCAGCCTCCCCAACTACGTCGCGCTGATCTCGGGCGGGACCTGGGGGAGCCGATCCGATGACCCGACGCAGACGTTCGAGCAGCCCACGCTGGCGGGCCAACTCGAGGCCAAGGGACTCGACTGGAAGGCCTACATGCAGGGGCTTCCGTCCGCGGGATTCCAGGGGTCATTCGCCGGCGCCGGCGGCCTGTACGCCAAGAAGCACGATCCCTTCCTGCTGTTCCCACGGATCGCCAGCGTGCCGTCGAGGGCGGGCCGGGTGGTGCCCTTGCAGCAGCTCGGGGCCGACCTGGAGACGGGCCACGCTCCCGCCTTCGCCTTCATCGTTCCCGACCAGTGCCACGACATGCACGGCACCTCGCAGTGCCAGGACGCGCACGCCCTCGATCGCGCGGGCGACGCGTTCGTGCAGCACTGGGTGCAGACGATCCAGGCGTCCCGCGCCTGGACGGGGAACAGCGCCATCGTGGTGACGTTCGACGAAGCTCCACAAGGGGTGGCGTCGGTGCTGGGACTGGGCGAGAACCACATCGCCACCCTCGTCATCAGCCGCGAGGGGCCCCGAGGCTTCACGCTCCACGCCCCGACCGATCACTACTCGTTGCTGCGGACGCTCGAGGACGCCTGGGGACTGCCCCGACTGGGGAAGGCGGCCGACGCCACCTCGATGGCCGCGCTGTTCCGCTGAGGTGCGCGCCCGGCCGCCGGACGGGGCCTCAGGCGGCGCGACGGCCGGCGCCGAAGCTCGAGCCGATCCCGACCAGCCGGTCGAGCGCAACCACCAGCCCGAGCGACGCCAGCACCAGGAAGGTGGAGAGGGCGTTGATATCGGGCCGCACACCGCTGCGCACGAGTCCGTAGATCTCCATCGGCAGGGTGTTGAAGCCGAACGGTGCGAGGTAGTACTGGATCAGGAAGTTGTTGAACGACACCATGAACGCCATGATCGAGCCCGCCAGGATCGACGGCGCCAGCTTGGGCAGCGTGATGGCCAGGAAGATGCGTGCCCCGGAGGCGCCGAGCTGGGCGCCCGCCTCCTCCTGCTCGAAGCGTTCTCCCCGCAATCGCGCGTGGACCAGCAGGGTGACGTAGGGCAGCACCACCACGGTGTTGCCGAGGTAGAGGTTGAGCACGCTGCGGCCCGAGCCCACCAGCAGCAGGAACAGCAGCATGGTGACGCCCAGCACCAGCCACGGCACCGTCACCGGGATCAGGTTCACCACTTGGAGCGCGCTCGCCAGCGCGCGCGGCGGCCGTCCCCGGACCAGGCCGAGCGCCGCCATGGTGCCCGTCACGGCGCAGGCGAGCGCGACCACGCCGCTCATCAGGAGCGTCTGCAGGGTGGTGTGGGCCAGCGTCGGTTGGTCGAAGAGGCGCACGTACCACGCCGTGGTGAAGTGCCAGGGCAACGTCCCGTAGGGAGAGGCGTTGAACGACATCAGCACCAGATAGCCGATCGGCGCGAACATGGCGGTGAACACCAGCGCGGTGTACGCCGTCCACAGCGTCTTGCGCACGCCGCGGGCCATGTCGGTCAGCGCCTCAGCGCCCGGCGGCTGGCGTGCGCCAACGCGGCGAGCACGGCGAACCCCAGCACCGCCGCCGCCGTCAGCACCAGCGACACCGTGGCCGCGCGAGTGAGGTCGAAAGTCTGGTTGATCTGCGCGTTGATGACCTCGCCGAGCATGCTGACGCGCGTCCCGCCGAGGACCTGCGGCTCGACGAAGGCGCCGGTCGCCGGGATGAACACCAGGGCGCAGCCCGCGATGACGCCGGGCACGCTGCGGGGCCAGAGGATCTCGGCGAACGTCCGCCAGGCTCCCGCTCCCAGGCCGGAGGCCGCTTCCAGCACGCTGTCTTCGATGCGCTCCAGGGAGCCGTAGATCGACAGCACCATGAACGGCAGGTACTCGTACACCAGCGCCATCGTCACGGCGGCGCGCGAGTACAACAGCGAGGTGGTGGCGGGCACCAGGCCCAACGCGTGAAGCGCCGCTTGCAGCGGTCCGCCGACCTGGAGCAGCCCCATGAAGGCGTAGATGATGAGCAGATAGGAGACGAAGAAGGGCGCCATCAGCACCGCCAGCAGGGCGTTGCCGCGGCGCCGGTGCACCTTCGCCAGGGCGTAGGCCAGGGGCCAGCCGAGCCCCAGGCTCAGAAGCGTTGCCAGCGCGGGGATCGTCAGCGAGTTGGCGAGCACCAGGCGCGACGGGAGGTCGCGGAAGAAGCGCAGGTAGGACTCGAACAGCAGGCCCAGCGTCGACAGGCCCGTCACCTGCGCGGGTGTGAGGCTGGCGACGACCAGCGCCCCCAGCGGCACCAGCACCAGCACCAGGATGAGCCCGTAGGCGGGCGCCAGGAGCCCCGCGCCCGCCCAGCGGCTGGGCCGTCGTCTCACCGCCGGCTCGCGGCGGAGCGAGGGCGGGCGGGCGCGGGGTCCGAGCGGATCACGGCAGCGGCTTCACCGGGGTGGTCTTCACGTCCGTCCACAGCTGCGACCAGGCGTTGTAGGTGTCCTGCGGGATGTTGGTCTCCAGCACGGCGTCGGACTGGAAGGTCTGGCGCTGATCCGGCGGCAGGCTCTCGGCCACGATCTGGTTGGCGGGCGACGGCGGCTGCTGCTGGAGGTCACGCGCGTAGCGGTCCTGGAATGTCTGGGAGATCATGAAGTCGATCCACTGGTAGGCCAGAGCGGGGTGCGGCGCGTCCTTGACGATCACCCAGGTATCGACCCAGGTGATGACGTCCTTGGGTGTGACGTAGCGGATGGGGTAGCCGTTCGCCTGGATCTGGGTGGCCAGGCCGGACCACACGTTGCCGATGACCACCTGCTTGGCGGCGTAGAGCTTGGTGAAGTCGTCGGTGGTGGCCCAGTAGGTCAGGTCGAGGCGCTTCTGCTCCAGGAGCGCCTGCTTCACCTTGGCCAGGTCGGGGTGGTAGGGATCCTCGCCGAGGTACACGGCCGCCGTCATGACGGCGATGACCGGGTCGTCGTTGAAGGTGGTCTTGCCGGCGTACTGCTTGTCCCACAGCGCGGCGTACCCCTCGACCGGGGCGCTCACCAGGTCGGGGTTGTAGCCGATGCCGACGGTGCCCCACAGCCACGGAACGCCGTACACCTGGCCGCCTGACTTGAGCGCGGCGAGCTGCGTCAGCCCGGGGATGAGCTCGTGGTAGTTCGTCAGCCTGGAGACGTCGATGGGTTGGACCAGGCCGTCATCGACGGCGTAGCGGATGTAGGTCGAGTTCGGGAGCGCCACGTCGATCTTGCCCACGCCCCCCTGCTTCAGCATGTTGAGCAGTTGCTGCTCGGAGCCGAAGTCGACCTGCTTGACGGTGCAGCCGCACTGTTGCTCGAACGCCTGGACCACCCACGGCAGGTCGCTGCCGTAACCCTGCCAGTTGGCCACCAGGAGCGTCGGCTTCTGGGCCGACGCGGTGGCCAGCAGGGCTGCCCCGACGAGCATCGACAGGAACAGCCGGACGTGCTTGCCTCGGTTCCTCATAACCCTTCCCTTCATGCCCCGCTGCGGGCGCTGCCCGCCTAGGGGGCGATCGAACCCCTAGCCCACGATACCTACGCGCCGTCGTCCCCTTCGTCCTCGGTGCGCGACAGCGCCAGGCGCGCGGCGTTCCGGCCCGGGGGCAGCGCCAGGCGCGCACCGTCGGTCGTGAACGTAAGCCGGGCTCCCTCCGGGAGCGCGGCGTGGAGCACCCGCTCGGGCGTCAGCCGCGGCACCGTCAGGTGGACGCCGGCTTCGCTCTCGGCGATGAGCTCGAGCCCGGCGTTTTCGACCTGCAGGCCGCTCAGCCGGCATGCGACATCGCCTGCCAGCACCGGGCGGCCGTCGAGCGTGAGCTTCCAGGCGCCGTCGCCTCCCGTGCCGCCGCCCTCCAAGCGGAGGGTGCGCCCCGCCCACAGGGTGCCGCGGTGGCAGGGCCCGCGCCCGGTCGCGACGCTCAACCCCTCCCAGGGGGAGGGGAAGATGGCCTCCTCGACGCGCATCAGCGGCAACAGCGCCCCCCAGCCGTAGAAGCCGTCGGAGTCCTTCGAATCATGGCCCTCGCCGGTGACGGCATGGTAGTTCTCGTGACAGTGACCGTGCTCGCGCCACTCCGCGGCGAACATGGCGTAGGAGCGGTCCGCCACGCCCGTGGCCGCCTCGGTCAGGCCGTAGCGCCGCAGCCCCAGGTACACCAGGTAGTTGGTGGGCGGCCAGATGCGGCCGCGCCAGTAGACGTTGTCGCCGAACGCCGGGTCGTCGCGCCGGATGGTAGGCAGCACGTGCGGTCCCCAGAAGGCGCGCTCGTCCAGGAGCTGCCCGCGGACCATGCGTTCGGCACGTTCGCGCGACGGCACCCCGGCCAACAGCGGGTAGAAGCTGGTCGGGCCGATGCGCTTCGACGGGGTCCCGTCGAGGTCCACATTGACGTAGATGCCTGCCTCCTCGTCCCACAGGACGCGATCGATGGCCCGCTTGAGGCCCGTCGCGATGCCGGCCAGGCGCGCGTGCAGGTCGCGCTCACCCAGGCGCCGCGCGATGCGCGCCAGCATCTCCCCCTCGAGCGCCAGCAGGCTGGACAGGCCCACGTCGAGCTGACGCAGGCGGCGACTCGCGGGGTCGAGCTCGACGCCGTCGTGCAGGGGACTGTTGTCCATGAACGACTCGTCGCGGGCGGCCAGCGCCGTGCCCTTGAAGGCGCCGTGGCCGTAGGTCGAGGTCCCGAACGAGAGCAGACCGCTCGCCTCGTCACGCCGTTCGCGCAGCCACCAATCGAACGCCGCGACGAGGGTGGGCAGGGCCCGGTCCAGCACCCCGACGTCGCCCGTGCGCAGGTAGGCCGACCACGCCACCAGGCCGCCGATCGGGCTCTGCGAGCGGTCCAGCCACCGGGTGCGGGGGCTGAGCAGGCAGGCGAGGTTTCCCTCGGGCGTGGCGCTCGAGAGGGCCACCTCGAGGTTGCGGCGCGCCGCCTCGGCATCGAGCGCGGCCGCCAGGTGGGCGTGGAAGAAGGTGTCGTCGAGCCAGGTGAACCAGCCGCCGAACTTCCGGCCGATCCAGGCTCGCGTGGGGGCCGTGTACCAGCGGCCGTTCGCCGGATCGAGCACCGAGTTCCATCCCAGAACCGCGTCCACGGCGGCCAGGGCCTCGTCCACGTCGCCGCTCGGGTGGGCGTCGCGCGTCGCGTGGGGGCCGTCGTCGGCGCGCGAGCGCGCCAACGCGCGCTCGACGTCCGCGCCGACGGCCAGGCTGAAGCGCACCACCGGGGTCGCCTCCAGGTTGAAGCGCAACGCGACGACCTTCGCGGTCGCCGGCTCCGCCCCCGCCCGCAAGGCGTCGTCGTCGGCGTAGTAGCCGTGCTCCTCGAGGTCGGCCTCGAAGTCCTCCACCGAGTCGTGGAGGGTCACGAAGACCGGAGCGTCGGCGACGGTGAGTGCCAGAGCCCGGCCCGGCGCCTCGGCCGTGATCGTGCCGTCCGCGCCGGCCCGCGGCCGAGCGTCCGCCTCGGCGCCCTCGCTGCCTGACCGGAAGCCGACGAGCAGGTTGAGCCAGGTGCGCAACCCCCACTCTCCCAGCTCGACGGCCCGCAGCTCGCCGGTGACGTGGTAGGGGCCGGACTTGGCGTAGCTCAGGCGGAACCGGGAGCCGGCGTGCTCGACGTCGAGCTCGAGCCGCGAGCCGTCGAGGCGCCGCGCGCCGAAGCGCACGTGCGCGGGCTCCTCGAACCGCGAGCTGGCGTTCGCCGCCGAGCTGTAGGCCACCGGCATCACGAACAGGCCGGAGACGGCATCGAGCACGGCCGCGGGGGTGTCGGACAGCCAGGTGTTGAGCTGGTAGCGGGGGGCGATCTCGCGCAGGCTCATAGGCGCTCCTCAGGGATCAGGCTCACGCGCTCTCGCGGAAAGGATAGCCACACCGGGGCGCCGCGCGCATGAGCCTCGGCCTCGGTGCCGGACGCCAGCACACGCACGAGCACGTCCCCGGGGTGGGTCCTCACGGTGTACTCGGTGCTGGCGCCGGTGAAGGCCGCGTCCTCGATCGTGCCTTCCAGGACGGTGGCGTCTGGCGCCGCGTCGGCCGGGACGCCGCGGCCGCGCGGTCGAATGGCGACGTCCTCGGGACGGATCATGGCGGTGGCGCCGGCGCCGTCGGGAACGGGCTCGTCTACCACAGCGGCGTCGGCGAGGCGCAGCGCCACGGCGCCCTCGAGCCGTGGTGGAGACGACCGCACCCGTCCTTCGAAGAGGTTGGCGTCCCCCAGGAAGCGGGCGGCGAAGACGGTACCGGGACGCGTGTACAGCTCGCGCGGCGGGCCGCTCTGCTCGAGGCCGCCGTCGCGCATGATCACCAGCACGTCGGCCAGCCGCATGGCTTCCTGCTGATCGTGCGTCACCAGGATGGTGGTGATGCCGAGCTCCTGCTGGAGCCGTCTCACCTCCTGCTGCATCCGGGCGCGGACGTTCTTGTCGAGCGCCGCGAAAGGTTCGTCGAGCAGCAGGATGTCGGGTTCGAAGACGAGGGCGCGCGCCAGCGCGACGCGTTGCCGTTGCCCGCCGGAGAGCGTGGTAGGACGCCGGCCGGCGAACTCGGCGAGTCCGACCCGGCCGAGCATGTCGAGCACCCGCCGGTCCAGGTCCGCGCCGCGCAGGCCCCGCGCGCGCAACCCGAAGCCGACGTTGCCGCGCACCGACATATGATCGAACAGCGCCAGGTCCTGGTAGACGAAGCCGATGCCGCGTCGAGCGGGCGCCAGCTCGGTGACGTCGCGGCCGCCGATGTGCACGCGCCCGCCGTCGGGCCGGAGGAACCCCGCCAGGACCCGCAGCAGCGTGGTCTTGCCGCAGCCCGTAGGCCCGATCAGGCAGGTCAGCGAGCCGCGCGGCAGCGCCAGGTCGACGCCGCTCAGGACCGGTGTTCCGTCGTAGGCGTGGCGCATGGCGGACGCCACCAGGAAGCGGGCGTCGTCCACCGGCGCGCGGGTCCCGTACGCGGCGCCGGGGCCGGGGTCGATCACGGCGCCTCCGGCGCGAGCGCAGCGACGACCTCGCGGGCGGTCACGAGCCGCACCTGCTCGGGCATGCGGGACAACGTCGCCAGCACCCCCCGCTGGGCGCGTGCATCGGGACCGGCCACGGCGTCCGTCACCAACCAGACCGGCAGGTTGCGGTCGATGGCTCCGAAGACGGTGGCCAGGACGCAGATATCCGTCTCCACGCCAGTGACGATCAGCGGCGAAGGGGCGAAGGCCCGGACGGCCTCGGTGAACGCGGGGCTCTCGAAAGCGGAGTAGGTGTGCTTGTCGAACACCTCCCGGCACCGTCGCTGAAGCGCGGGCAGGGGGTCGAGGAGCGCGGGTTCGGCGGCGGCGCGCGCGCGCAGCGCCTGCCAGCGCTCCTCGTACGCTCGCCAGGGGCCGTCCTCCACACCGTGCGCGCTCGGTAGCACGGTGCGGGTGCACAGCAGCGGGCAGCCCAACGCGTCGGCCAGTCCGGCACTGACGTCCGCCACCCGCTCCACGCCTTCGAGCGCCCACGGGGCGAACTCCCGGTAGAGCCGCTGAACGTCGACGGCGACGAGAAGGGGTTGGTGAGCCATGTGCACTTCAGGCTACCAGCAGCGCCGCCGGCCCGCAATCGCGGTGACGCAACGGCTCCGGCGGCACGACGGCGTGGCGCAGCGCGGGACGGTGCACGGGAGCCGCGCGCAAAGTAGCATGGGGGCGCGCCGCCGCCCGGGGCGCGGTTCGACGCGTCCGGGTCGCCGGGCGGCGGACGGCCGGGGCAACGGCGTGCCTCGGCGTCCGGCGGCGACGGGCCGCAGGAGAGGACATCGATTGACGGCTTGGCGAGTATTGGCGCCCGTGATGGGGCGTGTGGCGAAGCGCGTGCTGCGGCGTGTGCGGCCGGGAGGGGGCACCACACTTCCCGGTTGGGTAGCGTTGAAGCTCGATCCGAGGTTCGTGGAGCGGGCGGCCGCCCGCTTCCCGCTGCGCGTGGTGATCACCGGCACGAACGGCAAGACGTCCACCATGACGTTGCTGCGCCACCTGCTGGAGCGTGACGGGCGCAGGGTGGTGGCCAACGAGGAGGGCGCCAACCTGCACCAGGGCATCGCCGCGGCGCTCCTCGCGGGCCCGGGCGACGCGCTGGTGATGGAGGTCGACGAGGCGGCTTTCCCGAAGCTGGCGCCCGCTCTGGCGCCCCAGTTGGTGATCGTCACCGGACTGTTCCGTGACCAGCTCGATCGCTTCGGTGAGGTCCGGACCACCCGCGCCCATCTCGAACGGGCCATCGCCAGCCTCCCCGACGCGCGCCTGCTGCTCAACGGCGATGACCCGCTGGTGGCCAGCCTGGCGCTTCCGGGCCGCAGCCTCGCGTTCCGGGCTGCGCTCCCCGCGATGGAGGTCCCCAGCGACATCCCGGCCTGCCCCGTGTGCGGCGGCGAGCTGGGCTACGGCGAGCGGTACTACGCTCACCTGGGGCGCTACCGTTGCGAGTCGTGTGGTTTCACCAACCCGGACACGCGCTTCGAGGCCACCTTCGACGGGGCGGGCCTGACGCTGGACGGGCGCACGTTCCCGCCGCTGCCCCCTTACCTGCACCCCTACAGCGCCACCGCCGCGCTCGCGGCCGCGATGGAGCTAGGCGTGGAGCCCCGGCTCGAGGTCTGGCCGGGAACGGTCGGCGGCAGGGGAGAGGTACGTACCATCGAGGGCAGGCGCGTGAGCCTGGCGTTGGTCAAGAACCCCGCCAGCATGAGCTGGAACCTGGCTCAGGAGCACGTTGACGGCCACGTGTTCCTCATCAACGACGGCTCGGCCGACGGCGTCGATGTGTCCTGGCTCTGGGACGCCCGTTATCCCGCCGACCTGGGTCGGGTGGCGGTGGGCGGCTCACGCGCGCTGGAGTTCCTGATCCGCATGCGCTACCTGGACCCGAGGCCGGCGGCCGTCGCCTACCCCACGCTGCACGATGCGCTCACCGTGGCGGTCCGGGACGCGCCCGACGATGGGTCGGTGCTGGTGCTGTCGACCTACACCAATCTCAAGCAGGCGCGCCTGTTGCTGGACAGGCCCGCGGCGCCGGCGCCGGCGGCCGGCCTGGCGTTGCCCGCCGGCGAGGCCGGCGCCGCGCCGGCGCCTGTGCGGCCCGGTCCGAACGGCCGGGCGGCCCGCGTCGCCTGGCTCTACCCCGACCAGATGGGTACCTACGGCGACGGCGGCAACCTCGAGGTGCTGCGTCGAAGGCTCGCCTGGCGCGGCCGCACCGCGGAGGTGGTCCGCGTCGACGTGGGCGACGACTGGCCGCAGGACATCGACGCCGTCGTGATGGGTGGTGGCGAGGATCTGGCGCAGGGACTGATCATGAGCGATCTCCGGCGGCACGCCGGCGAGCTCGGCGCGCTCCTCGCCGACGGCGCGGCGGCGCTGGTGGTATGCGGTGGCTACCAGCTCCTCGGTGAGAGTTTCGAGGTCGACGGCCGTCCGGTGGACGGTCTCGGCCTGCTGCCCGTCACCACCTCGCGGGGCTCGCCGCGCCTGGTGGGTAGGATGCTCGTCGAGAGCCCGTTCGTGGCTCAGCTCCTGGTCGGTTTCGAGAATCACGGCGGGCACACTCACCTTGCCGGCGGGGCGCCCCTCGGACGGGTCGTCCAGGGGCACGGTAACGCCTTCGAGGGCGCGGCCGACGAGGGCGTTGTGCACGGGCACGCCATCGGGACCTACCTTCACGGCCCGGTGCTGGCGCGCAACCCGTGGCTGGCCGACCTGCTGCTCGGGTGGATCGCCGAGCGGCGCGGCTGGGACGCGCTGGCGCCGCTCGACGACGGCATCGAGCTACGGGCGCTGGAGCGGTTCACGGCGAGCGCCCGCAGCCGCTGAGCGGATGACGCCGTCATCGTCCCGTGGGTCGAGGACGAGCGAGCGCCGCGTCCGGGATCCGGACGCGGCGCTCGCGGGCTCGGGAGGTGCGGCTCCCGGGGGGACCGCCGCCGGGCGGGCCCTAGGCTTGAGGTAGGTCAGTCGTCGGTGGAGGCGGAACCGCTGGCGCTGGAGTCGGTGGAGGTCCCGTCCGAGCCGGTGTGGGTGCTGGCCCCGCCGCTCAGATTGGCGCCGACCTTCACCTGATCGTCGCCGCTGGAGCTCCCCGTCTCGGTCTGGCTGTCCTGGGAAGCGCTGGTATCGGGGCTGTTGTCGCTCGAAGCGTTGGTGGCGGGGCCGCTTCCGGACGACGAGGCGCTGCTGCCTTTGCTGCTCGACGGTTGGCTGCTGGCGCTGCCGGCCTGCGACGTCGTGTCCTCCGGGCCGGTGGTGGTGGCGCTGTCCGGGCTCTCCTGCTGCCCGGTCTGGGAGGTCTGGCTCTCCGGTGTCTGGCTCTCCGTGGTCTCGCTGACGTCGACGCTGTCCACGCCGCCGGTCTTGGCGAAGCTCGACAGGTCGCTGAGCTGGCCGCTGTTCACGACCGTGACCTGGCCGCCGGCCTTGACCATCGCCTCGTAGCTCTGGCTGCTGCCGTTGGCGCTTGTGACCGTGATCGTCACGAAGCCGCTGGTGCCGCTGGCGAGCGAGAGCGACAGCTTGCCGTTGGCGATGGTCCCGGTTCCCACCTGGATGCCGGAATCGTTCTTGACGGTGACGGTCCCGCTGCTGGGCAGCGAGGCGGCGAGGGCGGAGGTGCCGAGGGCGAGTAGTGTGAACAGAAGGATCAGGGTTCTCTTCATGGCTATCACCGAGGCAAGCATGCCCCCGCTAGCTGAAGCCAAGCTGAACACCGTTCCACACGGAAATAGATGAGCGGCGTCTGAGAGGGACGCGGCTCAGAAGGCGGCGCCGCACTCCAGGATGACGTTGGCGAAGGGAGTCGCCTCGCCGGTGCGCACCACGGCCTTCACGGCCGGCAGCTCCTGCTTGAGCTGCTCGTGCGGAACGCGGTCGAGAGGCACGTCCGGGAAGGCGGCCCGCACCGCCTCGAGGGCATCAGGGTTGTGCCGCACGGCCTCCTCGGCGACCGTCAACCGTTGCACCACGATCTCGTCGGCCAGCGCTGCCAGCACCTCGCTGAAGCGCGGGATGCCCTGTACCAGGGCGAGGTCGACGACCGGCACTTCCGGCGGCACCGGCAGGCCGCAGTCGGCGACCACCAGCTGATCGGTGTGGCCGAGCGTGGCGATCAGCTCACTCAACGAGGCGTTCAGGATGCCGTGTTTCTTCATGCCGGACCTCCATGTCGTTGCAGGAAACGTTCGACCTCCGCGCGATCGGCCATGGCCGGCTGCGCGCCCGCGCCCGTCACGGCGATCGCGGCGGCCGCGTGGGCGAAGCGGATCGCCTGCATGAGGTCGTCGCGCACGGTGGCCGAACGCGCCAGGGCCGCGGCCAGCGCGCCGTTGAAGGCGTCGCCGGCGGCGGTGGTGTCGACGGCGTCCACCGGGAACGCGGGCACCGTCTCGAAGCGCTCGCCCGCACTCACGAAGGCGCCGCGCGCTCCGGCTTTGGTCAACACCAGCTCGACGCCCGTACGCGCGGCCAAGGCCCGGGCCGCATCGCGGATCGCCGGCGGGTCGCCCGTCGGCATGCCGGTGAGGCGGGCGAGCTCGTGCTCGTTGGGGGTGACCATCCACACGCGGTCCAGCGGGAGCGCCTCGAGCGGGCGCGCGGGAGCCGGATCGAGCACGACGCGGGGCCCGCCGCTCGACGGCAACATGTGCAGCAGGTGCGCCAGCGCCGGCAGCGGCACCTCGAGCTGGAGCAGCAGATAGGCCGCGCTCGCCAGGCCGGCCATGTGCTCGTCCACGTAGCCGGCATCGACCCGGCCGTTCGCGCCGGCGGCGATGGCGATCATGTTCTCGCCACTGTCTTCCACCCAGATGTCCGCCGTACCGGTGGCCACGTCCTCGACGGCCCGCACGGCGCCATCGTCGACGCCGGCCGCGCGCAACGAGTCGCGGAGCCGATCGGCCAGCGCGTCGGAGCCCAGCAGGCCGTACATGGCGACGTCGGCGCCCAGCTTGCCGGCGGCGACCGCCTGGTTGGCCCCCTTGCCTCCCGGGTACAGGGTGAAGTCGCGTGCCGACACGGTCTCACCCGGGCTCGGGAAGCGCTCGAGCCGTGTGACCAGATCGACGTTGAGACTCCCGAACACGGCGATGCGTCCCTGCGACACGATGATCCCCTCCCGCTGCCGATCCCCTGGGCGATCGACGGGAACAGCCCATGGGCCCTTGCGAACGACGTTCATCATAGCGAGCGCGCGCCCGTGCGCCGGTTGCCGGGGCGGATCGCCGAAGGCCCCGCAGGCTCACAGCAGGGGCGGCAACGGTTTGAGGTCGGGCTCGACGAAGGACCTACGGGCCTCGTCGCTCTCCAGGCGCTCCTGGGAGTAATAGCTGTGGATGGTCGAGGCGTCGCGATAGCGGGCCAGCAGCGGGTTGACGCGTTCATGGAGAGGGCGCGAGGCGTCGGTCGCGGCGAGTTCGGCGGCGAGCAGGCGCAGCCAGAAGACCGTGACGGTCTCGCGGTACTTCACCTCCGCGGCGGCGCGATCGCCGAAGGCGTGCTCCAGGAAGCTCAACAGGCCCGTCCGCATGGAGCGGGTGGCACGGGCCAGCCCTTGTCGATCCAGGTAGGCCAGCGCGACCGCGAGGTGCGCCTGGTGAGAGAACCCCTCCGACGGCGTGTCGCCGCGTTCGAAGGCGGCGACCAGCGCGTCCAGGGCCTCGTCCCTGTCGAAGGTCAGATCGGGTCGGGAGCTCATGGGTTCGTCCCCCATGGTACGTGCTCGGTCGTCTCGTGCTTGACGACCAGCACCGGGCAGTGAGCGAAGTCGAGCACGCGCTGCGTGACCGAGCCGAGCAGCACGCGGCGCGTGCCGCGCTGGCCTACATGGCCCATGGCGATCAGGTCGGCGCCGATGTCGCGGGCGAGCGCCACGATCTCCGCGAACGGGTCACCCTCCCTGAGGAACGTCTCGGCGCCGATGCCGCCGGCCTTCGCTTCCTCCACGAGGAGATCGAGGTAGCGCTTGCCGTGCTCGTGCAGCTCGCTCTCCACCTCCGCCTCGGTCTGCTCCCCGAAACGCCGCAGCTCGCTGAGCACCGCGGTGTCCACGACGAACAGGAGCGCCAGCCGACCGGAGCTCCCGCGGAGCATGTCGAGGGCCAGGCGCGCGGCCTGGATCGAGCCTTCGGAGCCGTCCGTCGGCACCAGGATCTTGCTGAACACGCTATCGTTCACCTTCGGCCTCCTTCCGCTCCTTGACACGTTTGCCGCGCAGGAAGGTCGCGCGCTCCTGCTCCTCGAGCGCCTCTTCGATGGCGTGGATGGCGACCTCGTAGTCGGGGATGAGCAGCTTCTCGAGGGCGTTGACGCGGCGCTGGGTTCTCGCCAGCTCCGCACTCGCCCGCCACACCGAGCTGTAGGTCTCGGCCCACGCGCCCAGCACCTCCCCGACTTCGAGCCAGCGCTGCCGCGCCCGGTCCATGGTCACGCTGGTGCCGAATGGGCTGTAGGGAAGAGGCAGGGCCGTGACGGTCACATGCACCAGCGGGAGGGTCACCCCCATCACCGAGCGAGCTTCTGTGACGCACGTGCTGCGTGCGGCCGGCGCCAGCGCCGCCCATGCCAGCCCTTCGCTACCCATGGCCAGCCGCGCTTCGCGCAGGGCGGCGTAGGCGGTTCCGAAGCGGCGCCGCACGTCGCGCTCCACGTGCCCGAGCTCGCGGAGCAGGCTCCAGACCTCGCGCAGCAGCACCTCACGCTTGCGCTCGAGCATGGCGTGGCCCGCGCGCGCTTCCTCGAGTCTGCGGCGCAGCTCGAGGAGCCTGGCCCGGGTCGGAGGCCCGCCCGCGGCGCCGTGGCCGCCGCTCATCGGGCTTCCTCAGGCGCAACAGGCGGGGTCGCCTCGGCGGCCGGCGGGCGGCCACCGTAGTGGTTCCGCAGATCCTCCGCGCCGACGCGCGTGAGCTCGTCCATGGGCAGCACCGAGAGCGCGGCCCAGCCGCGATCGAGGCTATCGTCGAACGCGCGGATCTCGCTCGACCCCTGCCGCAGGACGTCGTGCTCGAAGCGCTCTCCGAACTCTAGGTACATGCGGTCGACCGTCGCCAGCGCCGCATCGCCGATCACGGTCGCCAGATTGCGGACCTCCCGGACCCGGGCGTAGGCCGCATAGAGTTGCGCAGCGAGTCCGACGTGATCGGCGCGCGTGCGTCCCTCGCCGATGCCGTCCTTCATCAGCCGCGACAGCGACAGCATGACGTCCACCGGCGGGTAGACCTCGGCCCGGTGGAGCGCCCGGTCGAGCACCACCTGGCCCTCGGTGATGTAGCCGGTGAGGTCGGGCACGGGGTGGGTGATGTCGTCGCCCGGCATCGTCAGGATGGGGATCTGGGTGAGCGACCCCTTCCTGCCCTTGATGCGGCCGCAGCGCTCGTAGATCGACGCCAGGTCGGTGTAGAGGTAGCCGGGGTAGCCCTTTCGACCGGGTACCTCGTTCTTGCGAGCGGAGAGCTCGCGGAGGGCCTCGGCGTAGTTGGTCATGTCCGTCAGGAGAGCGAGGACGTGGTAGTCGTGCTCGAAGGCCAGGTGCTCGGCCAGCGACAGCGCCACGCGGGGCGTGACGATGCGCTCCATCGGTGCGTCGTCGGCCAGGTTGAGGAACAGGGCCGTGCGGGCCAGCAGGCCGGAGTCCTCGAACTGCTGGCGGAAGAACGCAGCGGTGTCGTGCGAGCTTCCCAGCGCAACGAACACCACGGCGAAGCGCTCGCGCTCGTCGGCGACCCGGGCCTGCAGGGCGATCTGCGCCGCCAGCTCGTTGTGGGGCAACCCCGACCCCGACAGCAGCGGGAGCTTCTGCCCGCGTACCAGGGTGTTCATCAGGTCGATCGCCGACACGCCGGTCTCGATGGGATCGCGCGGATAGGCGCGGGCTGCGGGATTGATGGGCCGCCCATGGACGTCGACGCGGCGCTCCGCGATCGGAGGGGGCAGGCCGTCACGCGGCCGACCGAGCCCGTCGAACACCCGCCCGAGCATCTCCTCGGCCACCGGCGCGTGCAGCGTCTCGCCCCGGAAGCGTACGCTCAACGACTCGGGAGTCATGCCGGCGGTGTTGCCCCACAACTCGATCACGGCGGATTCCTCCGAGGAGGCGAGCACTTCGCCGAGGCGGACCGGCCCGGCGCCGTGGACCTCGACCACTTCGCCGTAGGCCGCCCTCCCGAACCCCTCGAGCAGGAGGAGCGGACCCTCGATGCGGTCGGCGCCCACCAGCTCGATCCGGCCCGAGCGGCCGGAGGCGCTCACGGCGCGTCCCCTTCCGGCGACGCGGCCTCGGTCGCGTTCGCCGCAGGCGGAGTGGGACGCAGCGCCACCAGAGCGGCATCCATCTCCTTCTCAGCGGCCTCGATGAGCGACAGGTCATCGCCTGGAACGGTCTCCTTGAGCCGGAGCAGGCGCCCGGCGTCGATCGCGGAACGTACCCGCACGAGAGGCACGCCGGCGTCGATCAGGTCACGGCCGCGTTCGTACAGCCGCACGAACAGGGCCAACAGCATCGCCTGCTTCTTCGGCGTGCAGGTGGCGTCGATGGGGTGGAGGGCGTTCTGGCGCAGGAAGCCTTCCTTGAGCAGCCGGGCCGCTTCCAGCACCCAGCGCTGACGGTCGGGCAGCGCCTCGCTTCCGACCAGCCTGACGATCTGCTCGAGGCGCGCATCCTGCTCCAGGATGGACACGGCGCGGCGGCGCAGGTCCGTCCAGCCCTCGCTTCCCTCAGCATCCCACCAGGTGGCGACCTCGTCGACATAGAAGCTGTAGCTGTTCTCCCAACTGATGGCCGGGTAGTGACGGGCTCCGGCGAGATCGCGGCTGAGGGCCCAGAGCGCCCGCGTGAAGCGCTGGGTGTGCTGGGTTACCGGCTCGGTGAAGTCGCCGCCCGGAGGGCTGACGGCACCGATGATGGTGACGGAGCCGGACTCGCCCGAGAGCGTTTCCACCACGCCGGCGCGCTCGTAGAAGGCGGCCAGCCGACTGGGCAGGTAGGCAGGGTAGCCCTCCTCGGCCGGCATCTCCTCGAGCCGCCCCGCGATCTCCCTGAGGGCCTCGGCCCAGCGACTGGTCGAGTCGGCCATCAACGCGACGCTGTAGCCCATGTCGCGGTAGTACTCGGCCATCGCCAGCCCCGTGTAGATGCTGGCCTCGCGCGCGGCCACAGGCATGTTCGAGGTGTTGGCGATCAGGATCGTCCGCTCCAGCAGTGGCCGGCCGGAGGCGGGATCGAGCAGGCTGGGGAACTCGGTGAGCACCTGGGCGATCTCGTTGCCGCGTTCGCCGCACCCCACGTAGACGATCACCTGGGCGTCGCACCATTTGGCGAGACTGTGCTGCAGGATGGTCTTGCCGGCGCCGAACGGTCCTGGCAGGGCCACCGCGCCGCCGCGCGCGACGGGGTAGAAGGTGTCGAGCACGCGTTGCCCCGTCACCAGGGGCCGGTGGGACTCTAGCCTCCTCCGCGCCGGACGTGCCACCCTGACGGGCCAGCGTTGCACCAGCGTCAGCTCGTGCACCTCGCCGTCGGCGTCGCTGCGGAGCCGGGCCATCACCTGGTCGCGGGCCACCTGACCGTCGTCGGCGATCCACTCGAGCCGGCCCTCGAGGCCGGGCGGAACGAGTACCCGATGCTCGATCAGCGGAGTCTCCTGCACGACGCCCAGCACGGAGCCGGGGTGGAGGTCGGCGCCCTCGACGGCGCGCGCCACGAACGGCCACGTTCGATCCGGGAGGGGTTCGGCGTGGGCCCCGCGCTCGATGCCGGGACCGCTCTCAAGCAACCTCTCGAGCGGACGTTGAAGGCCGTCGTAGACCTGGCCAAGCAGGCCCGGTCCCAGGGCCACCTCGAGCGGGTGCCCGTCGGACCGCACGGGTTCGCCGGGCCGGACGCCGTCCGTCTCCTCGTACACCTGCACCGTCGCGAGATCGTGTTCACGCGCGATGACCTCGCCCGCCAGCCCGAGGGTGCCGACCCAGACTTGCTCCATCAGCCCGACCGGCGCCGTCAGCCGCGCCTTGACGACCGGTCCGCTGATCCAGGTCACGGTACCGACCTGCCTCACGGCGTCAACGCTCCGCTCCCGCTACGACGTCGCTTCCCAGGAGCCGCGCGGTGGCGACCTCACGCAGCTCCTCCCGGGCGATCTGGAGTCGGGTATCGAAACTGGAATCGACTCGGAGCCGGCCGGCGCTGGCCATGAGGCCGCCCATCATCGCAACGGGAGCGGCCGCACGTCGATAGTGCACATCGTCCTCGGCGCCCCAGGCCTCGAGCCGCTCGGGCGTCAGGAGGTCGTGGCCGCGCACCTCGGAGGAGAGCTCGACCTCGGCCGCGCGGAGGTTCCGGGCGGCCAGCGCGGCGAGTCGGCGGAGCGTGGCGAGGTACCTGCGGCCGTCGTCGGGGAGCTCCTCGAGGCGCGCCGTGGCGGCGCTCCAGACGGCGTCGAGCAGTGCTTCGCGTTGCTCCAGAGCGACCCGCTTCGAGCGCATCTCCCCGAGCGCCAGCACGTGCGCGCGGGCTTCGGAGGCCTCGGTCCTCGTGCGCTCGCGGTGATCGTGGAGGATCGCGGCGACGGCGTTCCGCGCCTCGTCCAGCGCTTCGGCGGAGCGTCGGTCGGCCGAAGCCTCCTTGTCGAGGGCATTCTGCTCCACCCGCCGATGAGCCTCCGCGACCAGCGCTTCCAGGTCCCCGCGCACGTCCAACATGCCGATCCTCACTCCCTCAACTTGAAGCCGAGTGCGCGTTCGACCCTCAGGTGCAGGGTAAGCGCCGCGTCGGCTCCGATCGCGCTGGGGATCTCGACCACCAACGGGCTCGCGGACTCCTGGGCGACCGCCTCCACGGTGTCGCGCAGGTCCTCGACCCAGGCCTCGTCCACCAGCACCAGCGCGGTGTCGCGATCGGCCAGGGCTCGTGCCAGTGCAACGCGGGCCTGCGTCGCGTCGGAGACGACGACCCCGTCGATACCGAGCAGCCCGAGGCCGAGGACGACATCGGCGCCCCCGATGACCGTGAGCCCGCGCGCGCCGGCCACGGCGCTCACCCCGTCCCGAGGATGATGAACGAGATGATCAACCCGTAGATGACGATGCCCTCGGCCAGCCCGACGAAGATCAGGCTCCGGCCGAGCAGCTCGGGCTTCTCGGCGATCGCGCCGATGGCCGCGGCCCCGGCGATCCCGACGGCGATGCCCGCTCCGATGGCGGCGAGACCGGTGGCGATGGCGGCGGCCAGGAAGGGATTGCCCTGAGTGACGGCCTGAACCGCCTCGACAGGGCTCTGCGGGGCCGTCTGGGCCGCTGCCAGCGTGGATCCCGCACCCGCCGCCAGCACGACGAGCAACCGAAGGACGAAGGACCTGCAGGCCCTAGGCGTGAATGCGAGCATCGCGACCTCCCTGGAACGTCAACGGGACGAAGGGAGTGCCGTCGCCCCTGAAGAAACGACCGAAGAACTCGAAGTACTCCAGGCGCAAGGCCTGGATCCCCACCACCAGCCCCTCGAAGCCCACGATCAGCGCGGTCCCCAGGACCAGCACGATCCAGCCCGCCGGCCCCCCTGAGTAGCGCAGCACCATCGCGGAGAGCCCCTCGTGGGCCACCGCGAAAGCCCCCAGGCGCACGAAGGAGAGGCTGTTGCTGGCGTAGCCGAGCACCGTCTCGAAGAGCTCGAAGAAGCCCGTCACGAGGGTGTCGCCGATGGGCCCCACGGGCCGTCCCCGGAGCCACTCCTGGATCGGCTCCTTGAGCCACAGCAGCAACGCCAACGGGGCCAGCGTCACGAGCACAACACGGATGTCGAGCCGACCGAGGAGGCTCAGGGCGGTGCCTCCGATGAGCGTCCAGTACAGCAGGATCCCGACGATACCGTTCCTGTCCAGCACGAGCGCGAGGAGATCGTGGGCGCGGGCCCGCGTGAGCAGGTTGAGGCCGAAGCCGAGGTTGAGGACCACCACGCCGGCGGCGATGGACGCCAGGAGCAGGTCCTGGATGCGGTCCATGGGGCGCAGCCACAGGGGAGGGAACAGCGGGGCGCCGAACACGGTCCCGTAGAGCACGCCGAACAGGGCACCGCTCACACCCGCCACGGTGATGATGCGCGCCATGGGACCGACGCGCCTGCCCAGCAAGGCGCCGGCCGCCGCCAGGAGCAGGCCGTGCCCGACGTCTCCGAACATCATCCCGTACATCAGTACGAAGGTCGCCGCCGCCGGTAACGTGGGGTCGATCTCGCGGTAGCCCGAGAGGCCGAAGGTGGTGACCAGGATCCGGAATGGCCGTAACCAGGCAGGTGCGCTGAGCAGCGTGGGCACGCCCTGGCGCGTGCCGGCAGGCGGCGCCGCCTGGAGCACGATGGGCGCGTCGGCGGCGGCCCGGAGCTCGCTGCCGAGGGCCTCCACCCTGCGCTCGGGGACCCAGCCCGCGATCAGGTACACCTCACCGCGTCCGGGGAAGCGCCGGATCGCCTCGGCCACGATCGACGCAGCGCGCAGACGCGCTTCCAGTGGAACGAGGGTGTCTCGCAGCGCGCCGGCGAGGCGGGCGCGTTCGGCACGGAGCTCGCTGTCGCTCGCCCGGGCAAGCTCCGCGCGCCGATCGAGCGCCGCCAGCGCCTCCTCCGGATGACCACGCGCGTCGGCGGGAAGGGGGATCGGTTCGAAGAAGGCGCTGCGCAGTGCCCGGTCCAGGATGGCGGCGTCCTGACGCGTGCTGGCCGCTACCACCAGTGCGCGTCCGGCGCGCACCTGCACCGGCGCGATCACGAACGACACGGTGAAGAGCGCCTCGGCGACGCGAGTCAGGTTCTCCGCCGGCATCGTTCCGACGACGACGTGGTGTTGCCGCAGCTCCCCCAGCGCTTCGACGGGCACGCGCAGCGGCTCGAGCAGCTCGAGTTGGGACCGCGTCAGCGCCAGCGACTCCAGCTCGCGCCGGCTCCGGTCCGCGCGCGCGCGCCAGGAAGCGACGCGTGTCTCGGCCAGGACGAGCTGGGCTTCCATGAGGTCGAGCTCGTCGCCGGGGCGCACGGGTTCGGTCGGCGCCTGCGTCAGCGGTTCGATGTCGAGGAGCTCGAGCACCTGACCGGCACGGCGCGCCAGGGCCAGCGCCCGATCGGCGGTCTCCGCCCAGTGGCGCTTCGGTTCCAGGGACTCGGTCTCGACGTCCTCGAGGTGGAGGGACTCGGCGTGGAGCAGGACGTTGGTGACGATCTCCACGTCGCGCTCGAGAACGAAGATGCTCACTTCCTGGAGCCGTTCGGGCGCGAGCACGGGGTCAGGCCTCTCCGTGGCGCAACGGTCCCAGGAAGCGGGTGGCCAGCGCGCCCTTGCTCAGGCCCGCCGCGACGCCCTCGATCAGCGTGATCAGGTCGAGCACCTCGGTCTCGCGCAGGGTGAGCAACGCCAGGGGAGCGCCCACGTCGAACGGCGCTCCCAGGAACACGCGGAGGGCCGCCTCGGCGCGCTGTTGTCCGGCGGTCCGCTCCAGGGCGGCGAGCGCCTCGTCCTCCGGAGCGTCGTCGTCGATCACGTACCCGAGGCGGGCCGCCTCCTCGGCGACGGTGCTCCCCATCACCACCCGCCTCACCGCGTCGAGCCCCGCTCCGAAGGCCCGGTGCAGCGTGTAGTTGACCGTCTCCTCGGGCGTGAGCCCGGCCAGCCGCCGGTAGCGGAAGGCCCAGGACAGGTTCTCGACCTCGATCCAATCGCCGAGGAACGTGCGGGCGCGTTCGCCGTCGCGGCCCGTCAAGCGCTCGATGCGCCTCACGAGTTCCTGGAAGTAGGCCAGGTCGAGGGCGACCTCGAAGCGGAAGGGAGCGGCATCCCCCTGCTGTTCCAAGACGGTGACCAGCGGCCTCGCGAACGGCGTCGCTTCGAGCATGCGCGCGACGGCCTCCATGGACGACGCCTCGAGCAGCGCGCGCCACGGTAACGCCGAGCGCTTCAGGGGGATCATCACGACCGCGCTCCGTTCCCAGGGGATGCCGTAGTGGCGGGCGCGAAGGACGGTCTTGAGGTTGGACAGCTCGAAACGTCGCGCGTAGGTGGCGAGCAGCGCCCGGGTGGCACCCCATTGGAACGTCGCCACGGTGCTCGTCTCCTCGGCAAGCGTCGCCTTGAGGTGGCGCTCGAGGGCGGCGGGCTGCTCGGGGAGCCCGCTCCCGTAGGCGCCTCCTTGAAGGCGCCGGGCGATGCCTTCGACGTCCTGTGCCTCGAGCAGCGCCTGCCACTGGGACGGGAGGAGCAGTCCGGGAAGGCGTGCGCGCACCTGCGCGTGGGAGGCCGCGTGGCGGAGCACCCCCATCATGGGAACGGCTCCGCGTCGTCGTCGGCGCAGACCCAGGCGACCACCTCGTCGACGGCGGCGTCCGTTCGGCTGTGAGCCGCATCCCCGATCCGCTGCCACCGGTCCTGCTCGGCGGCGACGAGCGCGGCCGCCTCCGCTTCGGCATCGTTGCGTGCCGAGGCCAGCGCGGCATGCCGTTCGCTCGTCGCGCGTTCCTGCGCCTGGGCGCGCTGGCGCTCGGCTTCCTGCCGGGCGCTCGCGAGCCGTTGACGGGCCCGCTCCTCTGCCTCCGCCAGGCGTGCGTGGGCGCTCTTCTCGGCATCGAGTAGGCGGCGAACGACCTCTTGCGCGCGATCGGTCTCTGACACGGGCCTACCAGCGGGCGAGACCCGCCAGGCCGCCGAAGGCCTCGTTGAGGCGCGTCTCGTTGTCGCCGTGCATGACGGCGAGCTGCAAGTTCTGGCGGGTGATGAGCGCGGGCAGGACGTCGGCGAGGGCGGTCTCGTGGATCGTCTCGCCGGGGTAGAGGCGCGAGGCTTCGCTGTGGCTCGCCGTGACGCGGTCGCCTTCGCCGCACTGGAACACCCTGGCGCGCATGCGCCAGGGGACGGCCAGCAGGTAGATCCGCCCCTCACCGACGGCGTCGAGGGTGGTGTCGAAGCCCCAGACACCCTTCTCCTGGATGCGGTCGAGCACCGCGATCTCCGCGGCGGTCTCGATCGCCTCCAACGCCGCGGTGAACTGCGGCCCGAGCTCGGCCGCGGTGGCGTCGGCGTTGGCAGGGGCGGCTAGCCGCCCCACCACCAGCTCCTGCAGCGCCGAAGGAAGGATGCCCTCGAAGGCGTTCACCTCAGGGCCCTGACCCATCAGGATGAGGCGGGTGCCGCCGCCGAGCGCCTCGACCGTACGCTCGAGGTGGCGTGCTGCCTCGAGATGGAAGCGCCTACGCCAGTCGGCGACCCGTTTGTCGTAGAGGTCCTTGCCAGATCCCCCGCGAGCCGGCACGCCGGGCGCGCCGGTGGAATGCTCGCGCAGCGGTCGCCAGTCGCTGTCGTCGAGCGGCTGCACCAAGGCGTCGAGCTCGACGACCTCGTCGAGGTAGAGCTCGAACAGGCGTACGCGGTCGGTCGCCAACAGCAGCGTCAGGTAGCGACGTTTCTCCTGCACGGTCAGCAGCAGTGGGGCCACGTAGGGCTCGCCCCAGCGCGCCACCACCCCTTCGTTCGCCTCGACGAGCGCGATCTCGGGTCGGATGGCGTAGCTCTCGAAGAACTCCCCTGGCTCGTCGCCGGCGAACACCACCAGCGTGCGGGCATCGGGCATGCCGTGGTCCTGGCGCAGCCTGGCGACGATCTCCCGGGTGTAGCGTTTGTCGAGGCCGAGCCGATCCATGGCGGCGCGCGCCCTCAGAGCGTAGGCTTTGCGAGCGTTCTCCGGCCGCGCAGGGTTGACGTCCAGGTAGAGCGAGAGGATGGGGGCCGAGTGAGTGGCGACTTCCGTTTGGAGCGCGCGAATCCTATCCGTGCCGATCATGCCATCGACCTCCTTGGCAACGGTTCAGTCCTGGGCTCGTTCTCGCTCTCCACCGCAGCGCACGACGAGATGGGGCTTCCGCGAACGGCGCAGCACACCTTCGGTCACGGAGCCGAGGAATACGCGGTCGACCCCATGGCGCCCGTGGGTTCCGAGCACCGTGAGATCGCAGTCCGGCTCGGCCTCGAGGATCGCGTCGACGGGGGGTCGTTCCCGCACCAGTCGCGTCTGGGCCTCGAGGCCCGCGGCATGGGCGGCGGTTGCGCCCCGCTCCAGCGCGGCGGCGGAAGTGCGCTCTAGGGCTTCGAACACATCCCCGTAGTAGCCGATCCCCTCCGAGTAGCCGTAGAGGCCCCGCAAAGGGTTATCGACGACGGAGAGGAACGTGAGGTTGCTGCCGAACACGCGCCCGAGCGCGATCGCCTCTTGCACCGCGCGGTCGCTGCAGGGACTCCCATCGACCGGTACCAGGATGCGCCTGAACTCCATCGCCGCCTCCTCGCGGTCGCCGACGGCGCTACACCCGACGGCGAGTCCAGTATCGCCGCCCGGTCCGACCTGGGGAAGGTGCGAATGTCCTGTCGGAGACGCTCGTGCTGGCGCTCCGGTGCGTGCTGTGCGAGGTGCCGGGTAGGGCGGCGGGAAGGACGCTCGGCGCGGCGAACCCCACCCAGTGCAACGGAACGCGCCGCCCACGCAAGGCGTGGGCGGCGCTCAGGGCCTGCTCGGCCTCGGGGAGGTGCTCAGAGGCCGGAGAGCTTGACGTTCTTCTCCGTGAAGGACGACCACTCGTCCGGCACGTCGATCTCGGGGAAGATGGCGTCGACCGGGCAGGCCGGGACGCAGGCGCCGCAGTCGATGCATTCCTCGGGATGGATGTAGAACTGGTCCTCGGCTTCGTAGATGCACTCAACAGGGCAGACGTCCACGCAGGACGCGTCCTTGACGCCAATACAGGGCTCAGCGATCACGTATGCCATCGAGCTTCCTCTCCGGGCCGCACCGAAGCGCATGCGGCCTTTCGCGCGGTGTGCCAGACGCTGAGTGCCAGACGGTGCGCCTGACGGTGCGCCTGACTCCAGCGTAGCAGTTCGGAGGGTGTGCGACGGGCGATGTCGGACCCTCACATCGGAGTTGTAACAGGGGGCCGCACGGCCCGGCAAGGACGAATGTCCATGGCGGACCTGCCGGGCCTCGGCCGAGAGGCCGGCGTCTGCCCAGGGGATTCTGTTCGTGGGGCGCTCTCGGGTCCGGTACACCTCGGCGCCGCACGGGAGCGCGCGCTTCGGGGTATGCCAGGGGCGCGCCGGGAGCAACCGAAAGGCCCGCACCCGTCCGGGTGGGGCCGCAGCTTCCCTGTTCTGAGATGAGAGCAACCCTCGATCGCCTTGTTCTGCTCTGTCGGTGCTCCTCCGTCTGAGGAGTTACTCGGTCGAGCCTCTAGTGGGCCGAGGGTTGCTCTTCGAGAAGTGGTCTTTTGCCTCTATGGTTTAGACCTCCTTCCGACTCGATGATAGTCCTAGCGCCTTCCGCGTTTGGGGTGCGGTGTCCTGGTGTGGCGGGCGGGGTTGCGCTATAATTGGAAAGTTGCGCCGCTCGAGGTTACGGTGACCCACCCCTCGAGTCTCACCTCCACCCCACCAACCTTGCCTGCAACCAGGTCGACCGGGATCCTACCGTTCGCCGCGTCGTGCCGGTGATCCGCGCGACGGCGCGCGGCCGTTGCCGGTCGTTCGCGCGGTGACCTCACGGACACCGGGGCGGCGCCAAGCGCCGCCCCGGTGAAGCTCCGACTCGCGCGTCGGCTCAGCGCATGAACAGGCCGCCAAAGCCCGCGATGAGTCCGGCGAAGATCAGCGAGACCGTATTGATGACCTTGATCAACGGGTTGATCGAAGGGCCGGCGGTGTCCTTGTAGGGATCACCCACGGTGTCGCCCACGACGCTGGCTTCGTGCGCGTCCGAGCCCTTGCCACCGTAGTTCCCGTCCTCGATGTACTTCTTGGCGTTGTCCCAGGCGCCGCCGCCGTTGGCCATCATGAGCGCCATCGACAGCCCGCTGATGATGACCCCGATCAGCACGCCGCCCATCGCCAGTGGCCCGAAGAGCAGGCCCGTGATCAACGGGGCGACGACCGCCAGGATGCCGGGAACGGCCATCTCCTTGAGCGCGGCGGTGGTGACGATATCGACGGCCGTGCCGTAGTCGGGTTTGGCCGTGCCCTCCATGATGCCGGGGATCTCGCGGAACTGCCTGCGCACCTCCGTGATGACGTGCCCGGCCGCCTTGCCGACGGACTCCATCAGGAACGAGCTGAACAGGAACGGGATCATGCCGCCGATCAGCAGCCCGACGAGCACCACCGGGTCGTTGAGCTGGAAGGCGCCGCCCCCGTAGAGATCTGGCTTGGCGAGCTTGACGCGCTCGGCGTAGTCGGCGAACAGCACCAGCGCGGCCAGCGCCGCGGAGCCGACGGCGTAGCCCTTGGTGACCGCCTTGGTGGTGTTTCCCACGGCGTCCAGAGCATCGGTGTGCGCACGGACGTCCTCGGGCAGGTCCGCCATCTCGGCGATCCCGCCGGCGTTGTCGGTGATGGGCCCGTAGGTGTCCATGGCGACCACCATGCCGGCCACGGAGAGCATGGCGACGGCCGCGATGCCGATGCCGTAGAGCCCGGCGAACGCCCAGGCGACGAACACGGCCAGCACCAGCACGATGACCGGCAGGGCGGTGGACTGCATGCCCACCGCGAGGCCGCTGATGATGTTGGTGGCGCTGCCCGTGGTGGAGGCGCGCGCGATGCGCTGGACCGGTGCGTAGTTGGTACCGGTGTAGTACTCGGTGATGAACATGATCAGCACCGTCACGACGATGCCCACGAGGCTGGAGGCGAAGATGCTACCCCAGCCGGAGGCGCGGTCGAGCACGTTGAAGTCGAAGCCGCGGAACATCAGGTAGCTGGCGATGAAGAAGCCGACCGCGCTGATCCCGGCGCTGGTGAACACGCCGTTGTACAGCGCCCGCATGATGGCGCCGGACTTGGGAAGCCGTACCACCTGGGTGCCGAGGATGCTGGCGAGGATCGCGATCGCGCCGAGGACCAACGGGAAGAGCACCAGGTTGGTCACGGCGTGCTCGCCCGGCAGCAGGTAGCCGAGGAACACCGAGCCGACCGCGGTGACCGCGTAGGTCTCGAACAGGTCGGCCCCCATGCCGGCGCAATCGCCGACGTTGTCGCCGACGTTGTCGGCGATGACGGCCGGATTGCGAGGGTCGTCCTCGGGGATGCCGGCCTCGACCTTGCCGACCAGGTCGGCACCCACGTCGGCTGCCTTGGTATAGATGCCGCCGCCGACACGGGCGAACAGGCTGATGAGGCTGGCGCCGAAGGCGAACCCTACCAGCGGAGCCACCGGGTCGGACAGCTTGAGCACGACTTCGAACAGCCAGAAGAAGCCGGACACGCCGAGCAGGGCCAGGCCCGCCACCGCCAGGCCCGCCACCGCGCCACCGTTGAAGGCGATGCGCAACGCCCCGGCGATCCCGCTACGGGCCGCCTGGGCCACGCGCACGTTGGCCCGGACCGCGACGTTCATCCCGATGTAGCCGCTCAACGCCGAGAACAGGGCGCCGATCAGGAACCCGACGGTCGTCCACCACCACAGCACCGCTTCCTGGCCGCTGCTGGCCACAGCCACCACCGCGAAGAGCGCGCCGATGATGAGGGCGACGACGAAGATCGTGCGGTACTGGCGGTTCATGTACGCGCCGGCTCCCTGGCGCACCGCGTCCGAGATCTCCACCATGCGGGCGTCACCGGTGGGAGCCGCCATGATCCCGCGCGCCACCAGACCGGCCGCCGCCAGGGCGATGAGCGCCGCGATCGGAACGAGGATGATGAGTGCGTCCATCTTGCCTCCAGGGTCAACTCGTGGTCCCGTAGGGATCGGGCCACGTTCGGATGCGGCGTGGCACGAGTTCCCCTTGGGTTCGAAACGCAAACGGAAGTGTACCACGACCGCTGCCGCTCGCCCAGGGCCATACTTCCGCCCCCCGGAGGCGCGTGGGGGTCGGGGTGTAAGGTGGGCGTGGCAGTTGGAAGGAGGTCCTCATGAGCCCGCACCCCCTCGCCGGCGAGCCGGCCCCCAGGGAGATGCTCGTCGATGTGCCGCGCCTGGTCGCGAGCTACTACACGCTCCACCCCGACCCGGCGGTGGCGGGACAACGGGTCGCCTTCGGGACCTCCGGTCACCGAGGCAGCAGTCTCGACGCGGGCTTCAACGAGGACCACATCCTGGCCGTGGCGCAGGCACTGGCCGAGTACCGCGCACGGCAGGGGGTGGACGGACCGCTGGTGCTGGGCGCCGACACGCATGCCCTGTCGGAACCGGCGTTGCGGACCGCGCTCGAGGTACTGGTCGCCAACGGTGTGGAGGTCGTGGTGGCGCAGGACTTCGCGGCCGTGCCGACCCCGGTGGTGTCCCACGCGGTGCTCGCGCACAACGGCCGGCCGGGGACGCCGCGTGCCGACGGCGTCGTGATCACGCCCTCTCACAACCCTCCGCGGGACGGGGGATTCAAGTACAACCCGCCCCACGGCGGTCCCGCCGGCACCGAAGCGACCGGTTGGATCCAACAGCGCGCCAACGCCCTGCTGGAAGGCGGTCTGGCCGGGGTCCGGCGGATACGCTTCGAGCGGGCCGCGGCCGAGGCGCACGTGCGCGACCTGGTGACGCCGTACGTCGAGGACGTCGGCAACGCCGTGGACCTGGAGGCCGTGAAGGCGGCGGGCGTTCGCATCGGGGTCGATCCGCTGGGGGGCTCGTCGCTCCACTACTGGGAGCCGATCGCGGAGCGTTGGGGGCTCGACCTGACCGTCGTCAACACCGTCGTGGACCCTACCTTCGCGTTCATGCGGGTCGATCACGACGGCAAGATCCGGATGGACTGCTCGTCGCCGCAGGCCATGGCCGGGCTCATCGGGCTCAAGGACGACTTCGACGTCGCCTTCGGGAACGATCCGGACGCGGACCGTCACGGCATCGTCACGCCGTCCGCCGGCCTGTTGAATCCGAACCACTACCTCAGCGTGGCCGTCGATTACCTGTTCCGTCACCGCCCGGACTGGCCGGCCGACGCGGCGGTGGGCAAGACCCTGGTGTCGAGCTCGATGATCGATCGCGTCGCGGCCGATCTCGGCCGTCCCCTGGCCGAGGTGCCGGTCGGCTTCAAGTATTTCGTCGACGGCTTGCTCCATGGGCGCTACGGCTTCGGGGGCGAGGAGAGCGCCGGCGCATCCTTCCTGCGGCGCGACGGGGGCACCTGGACGACCGACAAGGATGGACTGCTGCTGGGGCTCCTGGCCGCGGAGATCTCGGCCGTCACCGGGAAGGATCCCGGCGAGCGCTACGCCGAGCTGACGGAGCGCTTCGGCGACCCGCTGTATGCCCGCAGCGACGCCCCTGCCAACCCGGCGCAGAAACGGGTGCTGGCCGGGCTGTCGCCCGACGCGGTGAGCACCACGACACTGGCCGGCGACGCCATCATCCAGCGATTGACCGAGGCTCCCGCCAACGGCGCGTCGATCGGCGGGCTCAAGGTCGTCACCGCCGGCGGCTGGTTCGCGGCCCGGCCCTCGGGCACGGAGGACGTGTACAAGATCTACGCCGAGAGCTTCCGTGGCGCCGAGCACCTGGCCCGGATCCAGGAGGAGGCACGCGAGCTGGTGCAGGTCGCCTTCGACGCCGCCGGAGTCTGACCGGGGAGTGCTTCGCGACCGTCCGTGCCGCGTCTCGTGACGATTTGTTCATTGTCGTGACGGTCGCGGCCCGGTAGCGTGGCCTCATGACGAGGACCACCCCCGAGGGTGAGGCCGACGTGCGGCCCAGGATGCGGTCCAGTGACATCGTGATCGACGACGAACGGCTGAGCCTGGCCGCCAAGGGGGTGTTCGTGACGGTCACGTTGCTGGGGAACGGGTGCCGCGTGCAGGACATCGCGCGTCACTGTCGTGACGTGCCGGCAGCCGTCGGAGCGGCGCTGCAGGAGCTGGAACGGCTGCGCTACGTGCGCGTCGATGACGACGCGGTGCGCGTTGAGGAGGCTTCCAGCTTCGGTATCCTCGAAGTCTGAGTTGCCGGGCCCGGCAACTCACACAGCGCGCACGTGGGGCACGCTCAACACGGGGACGGCGCTACTGCGGATGAGCATGTCGGCGCGGCTGCCCAGCAGTAGGCCGATGGCGCTCGAGTGGCGCCGCACGCCGATGGCGATCAGGTCGGCACCGACCTCGTGGGCCGCTTCCGGCAGCTTCTGCGCCGGGTTGCCGTCCAGCACGAGGTGACGTTCGGCGGTGTCGCCGGTAAGCGCATCCAGGGCCTCGGTCACGGTGCTCATGTAGTCGGGGTTCTCACGCACGCGGGTGTCGTCGAGCACGTGCGCGATGACGAGCTTGATACCGCTCCGGCTCAGGCCACGACAGAACTCCCAGGCATGGCGCGAGGCGTCGCCGAAGTCGGTCGCCACCAGGATGCGGCGGACCTGGAGCGACGGGACCTCGTCTCGAACCGTGATCACGGGAGCAGGCGAGCGCCGGACCAGGCGGCCGGCGATGCCGCCCAGGAAGTAGTTGTCCAAGCGGTTGAGCCCGTGCGCTCCCATGACCACCAGATCGACGTCGCCGGCGGCGTCGAGCAGCTCGCGCACGGGCTCGCCCCAGCGCAGCTCCGACGTGGCGTCGGGCGAGGCGAGATGCTCCAGCGAGTTCCGGAGCCGGTCGACCTCTTCCTTGCGTTCCTGCTCGACACGTCGCGTCAACTCGGGGTTGAGGTGATCCAACTGCGGCTGCAGATAGGGGTGCGAGTGGCCCGATTCGAACCGCTGTTGCACGTGCACCAGATGCAGCTCACCGTTGACGCGCTGCCGAATGTCACGAGCGAGGGCCAGGGCCTTCTCGGCCGTGGCCGAGAAGTCGGTGGGGTGCAGGATCCGCATGGGCTACCTCCGGTTCACCGAGAGCCGGGCCGCCAAGCGCGACCGGCTCGCTACGACTGCCTCCAGTCTAGCAGGGAGTACCCACCTGCACGGCGCGCAGCCCGGATCCGGGCGGGCGAGGACGCGTCAACAGATGCGGGGGAGCTGCTCCTCGACCGGCATCTCCAGCACACGCCGGCTGCCGTAGGGGGTCTCCACCAGCGCCATGCCCGCGGGCTGCGTCACCAGGTCGCCGATGACGGCCGCCTCGCGTCCGAGCTCATGGCCGCGCAGTGCCGCGAGCGCCGCCTCCGCCTGATCCGCCGGTAGCGCGACCACCAGTTTCCCCTCGTTGGCCGCCAGCAGCGGGTCGATGCCCAGCATCTCGCTGAGCTCGGCCACGTCGAGATTCAGGGGCACGCGAGCGTCCCACACCCGCACGCCGAACGGTCGAGAAGCGGCCATCTCGTTGGCGACCGCGGCCAGGCCGCCGCGCGTTGGGTCGCGCATGAAGTGCACGTCTGGTGCCGCTGCCAGCAACGCCTCGACCAGGCTCCCGAGCGGAGCGACGTCGCTCTTCAGGGCCATCCCCAGCTCGATGCCCTCGCGCGCCGCCATGACCGCCAGGCCGTGGTCGCCGAGGGTGCCGTTCACGAGCAGCACGTCACCGGCGGTCAGACGGTGCGGACCCACATCGCGTCCCGGCGGCACGAAGCCCACCCCGGCGGTGTTGATGAAGATCCCGTCTCCCTTGCCCCGCTCGACCACCTTGGTGTCGCCCGTGACCACCTCCACCCCGGCCTCGTCGGCCGTCCGCTTCATGGAGCGCACCACCGCCTCCAGGTCCTCCAGCCGGAAGCCCTCCTCGAGGATGAAGGCGGCCGACAGGTAGCGCGGCACGGCCCCCATCACGACCAGGTCGTTGACGGTGCCGGCGACGGCCAGGCGGCCGATGTCCCCGCCCGGGAAGCGCCAGGGCTTGACGGCGTGGGAGTCGGTGGCGAACGCCAGCCGGCCGCCCGGGTTGTCGAGCACGGCGGCGTCGGTGAGGGCGGCGAGCGGGGCGTTGTCGAAGATGGTCGCGAAGACGTCGTGGATCAGCTCGGCTGTGAGGCGGCCACCGCTGCCGTGCGCCAGGCGGATCGACTCATAGCGAGCCAAGGGGTGCGCTCCCTCCGGCGGTCTCCACCCGCAGGCGGCCGCGGGCCGTGCCGTAGAGGTGCCAGGCGCGGCAGGTGCCCTCGTGACTGACCATGCACGGCCCGTAGGGGTTGTCGGGCGTGCAGCGGCGCGCGAACAGCGGGCAGGCGTCGGGGCGGGCCAGTCCGAGGGTGACGTCGGCGCAACGGCAGCCGGCCGGGTGCTCCGGCCCGCGATCGCGGGCCTCGCCGGCGCCGGGGAACCGGAGCCTCGCACTGGCGTGCCGGTAGGCCGGACGCAAGCGGTAGCCGGACTCCGGGATGTCGGCGACGCCGCGCCAACGCATCGTCGTCGGCTCGAAGACCTCGTCGAGTTCGGCCAGGGCCCGGAGGTTGCCCTCGGGAGCCACCACCCGAGCGTAGCTGTTGGCGAGCTGCGGCCGCTCCCGCACCAGCTGCTCGAGGACCTCCAGCACGGCCGCCAGGATGTCGACCGGCTCGAAGCCGGCGACCGCACAGGCGAGCCCGAGCTCGGGCAGATGGCGGTAGACGCCGGTGCCGGTGATGGCGCTGGCGTGCCCCGGCAGCAGGAAGCCGTCCACGTCGAACCCCGGCAGGGTCGGCAGCAGATGGGTGGCGGGCGGCGTGTAGTAGTTGGCCTCGACGATGCTGAAGTTGGGGGGCGCGCCGCGTCGAAGCAGGGCGGCCGTGGCGACGACGGTGGTCTCGAAGCCGACGGAGAAGAACACCACCTGACGTTCCGGGCGCTCGGCGGCCAGGCGGGCTGCGTCGAAGACGCTGGTGACCGCCCGGACGTCGCCGCCGCGGGCGCGCGCATCGAGCAGGCTCATGCGCACGTCACCCCTGGCCTCGCCGCCCAGCGGGATGCCGCCGGGCACCGCCAGCATGTCCCCGAAGGAGGTGACGATGACGTCGTCGACCGCCGCCAGGTCGATGGCGAGGTCGATCCAGGCGCTGTCGCATACGCACACCGGGCATCCCGGCCCGGCCAGCACCTCGACCGTGTCCGGCAGCAGATCGCGCAGGCCGAAGCGCCCGATCTCGTGCTCGTGCGTGCCGCAGATGTGCATCAGCTTGACCGGTCGGGCGAGAGTCGCGGCGACGCGCTCGATGCGCTGCGCCAGCGCCCGCACCCAGTGCGGGTCGCGGTAGTCCGCGGGCCGGAAGCCGTCCTCGCTGTCCGCGGGGGCGGGGGTCGGCTCGGACCGCCAGCTCACGGCTCGTCCTCGGACGGCGCGTCGGCCTGTCGGTCCGCCCGCGTCGCCCGGGGCGGCGTGGCGAGCGCGCGCCGGATCAGATCCAGGTTCTCTCTAGCGTCCTCGGGCTCGATCCTGCGCAGCGCGAAGCCGGCGTGCATCAGTAGCCAATCGCCCGGCGCCACCGGATCGACGAGGCCGGTGAAGCACGCTTGCGCGCCCGTTCCCACCCGCACGTGACAGGTGTCGCGATCGACCACGTCGAGGACCTCATAGGGGATGCCAAGACACATGGTCCGTCACCTCAAGTTCGTTCCGGGAAGCGGCGGCGAGCGCAGCCTGTCCCAGCGAGACTCCGCCGTCGCCCGGCGGAACCTTGTGGTTCCACCATGCCTCGAGACCGAGCGAGCGCAGCCCGGCCACGGTCGCGGCGTGCAGCCAGCGGTTCTGCCACACGCCGCCCGACAGCACCACGGCCTGGGCGTGATGGTCCTCGGCGAGACGCGCCGCTCCGCGCACCACGCCGTTCGCGATGCCGGCGTGGAAGCGCCGGGCGCAGGTCCCCGTCCCGACGCCGCGCCGCACGTCCGCCACCAGCTCCGCCAGCAGCGGTCGGTGGTCCCAGACGCCCTGCGCGAACGGCAGGAGGTAGCCCTCTTCGCACGCCGTCGCCGCACCGTCATCGCGTGCCAGCGCCTCCAGGAACATGGCGGCCTGCCCTTCGAAGGTCATCGTCCGGTGGAAGCCCAGGAGGGCGGCGGCGGTGTCGAACAGCCGGCCGACGCTGGTGGTCTGGACCGTGCGAACGCCGGTCTCCACCAGGCGACTCGCGCGCCTCACCGTGTCGGGCGTCAACAGGTCGTGCCAGGGCACGTCGACGGGCTGCTCCGACAGGAAGCCGACCGCCGCCTGCTCCGGTCGCCGGGCCGCCGCGTCGCCTCCGGGGAGCGGTGCGGGGCGCAGGTGCGCCACCCGCTCGAGCCCGGCCGCGAGGCTCCCGGCGAACGCCTCACCGCCCCACACGGTGCCGTCCTCGCCCAGGCCCGCGCCGTCGAAGGCGATCCCGACCACGACCGATTCCCAGGCTCGCCGCTCGGCGAGCACCGAGGCGACGTGGGCGCGGTGGTGCTGGACTTGCAGGACCGGCCCGCCCAGGGAACGGGCGAAACGGCTGGAACCGTAGTCCGGGTGGAGGTCGGCCACCACCCGCGCACGGCCGGGATCGACCCCGTACATGGCGCACAGATCGCGTACCGTCTCCTCGAAGGCGAGGCGCGCCTCCACCCGGTCGAGGTCGCCCAGGTGCTGGCTGACGAAGGCGCGCCCCGCCACCGCCAGCGTTATGGCGTTCTTCATGCCGGCCCCGAGCGCCAGGATCGGGGGCCCGGCATCGAAACGCGGATCGTCGACGACGCTCTCGGGCGCGAACCCGCGGGCCCGTCGCAGCAGCGTGAGGCGGCCGTCCAGGAGCGCAGCCACCGAGTCGTCGACGCGTCGCGCGATGGGGCGCTCCCCGACCAGGAAGACGTCGGCCAGGCCGGACAGGACCCGCACGGCTTCCTCGTCGCGGTAGGCGATCGGTTCGGAAGCGCGGTTGGCGCTGGTCATCACCAGCAGATCCGGCGCTCCCGACGCGAACAGCAGGTGGTGGAGCGGAGCGTAGGGGAGCATGAGCCCGAGGTCGGCGTTGCCGGGCGCCAGCGCCTCGGGCAGCTCGCTGAGGCCCTTGGCGAGCAGCACGATGGGGCGGGCCGGCGACAGTAGCGTCTCGGCCTCGGCCGGCGTCACCGCCAGCGCCTTCCGGGCACTGTCGAGATCGGCCGCCATCAGCGCGAACGGCTTCTCCTTGCGCACCTTGCGCAGGCGCAGCGCGGCGACGCTGGCGGCGTTGCGGGCGTCGCACGCCAGGTGGTAGCCGCCGACGCCCTTGACCGCCACGATGGCGCCGTCCGACAGCCGTCGCGCCGCCTCGACGATGGCGTCGCGCGCCTCCAACGGCGCGCCGTCCGCGTCCAACAGGTGGTAACCGGGACCGCAGCGCGCACAGGCCACCGGCTGCGCGTGGAAGCGCCGGTTCGCCGGATCGCCGTACTCCTCGGCGCACCGCTCGCACAACGGCCAGGGGGCCATGGTGGTGTGCGGACGATCGTAGGGCAGGGACTCGATGATCGAGTAGCGCGGGCCGCAGTGGGTGCAGTTGATGTAGGGGTAGCCGTGGCGGAGGTCGTGCGGGTCGAACAGCTCGCGCAGGCAGTCGTCGCAGATCGCCAGGTCCGGGGAGATGAGGGTGGTGATGTTGCCCCCGGAGGTGCTCTCGCGGATGTGGAAGGGAGGCGCGGACCTGGCGGCCGGCCCTTCCTCCAGGGTCCTCACCTCGTCCACCCGCGCCGCGCGCGGGGCCTCGCTGCGCAGGCGGGCCGTGAAGGTCGCCAGCGCCGCAGGGCTTCCGACGGCTTCGATCAGCACGCCCTGCGCGTCGTTCAACACCCAGCCGCCGAGTTCGAGACGGCGCGCGAGGCGGTACACGAAGGGACGGAATCCCACGCCTTGAACTACGCCGTGGACGCGGATCCGAGCGCGCTGGCCGTCGAGCACGGCTTCAGCCAAGGGGAACGGCCTCCTGCGCGAGATGACGTTCGAGATGCGTGTAGAAGGCCGGCATCCCCGCACCGGTGCGCGCCGACACCTCGAACACCGTCGCCTGCGGGCACACCGCCGCGAGGTTGGCGTGCAGCGCCTCCGCGTCGAAGCCCACGGCCTCGGCGATGTCGATCTTGTTGATCACCACGAGGTCGGCGGTCTTGAACATGCGCGGGTACTTCAGCGGCTTGTCCTCGCCCTCGGTGACCGAGACCAGCACCACGCGAAGCCCCTCGCCGAGGTCGTACGCGGCAGGGCAGACCAGGTTGCCGACGTTCTCGATGATCAGCAGCCGCTTGCCCGTGAGCTCGAGGCGATCCGCGGCGCCCGAGACCATGGCGGCCTCGAGGTGGCACACGCCGCCGGTGGTGATCTGGACCACGTCGGCGCCGCCCTCCCTGAGTCGCTCGGCGTCGTTGTCCGTAGCGAGGTCGCCGACGATGACCGCGGCACGAAGGTCGCGCCGGTCGCGCAGCAGGCGCGCCAGGAAGGCGGTCTTGCCCGATCCCGGCGACGAGACCACGTTCAGGACCGTGAGGCCCAGCGCGGCGAAGCGCGCGCGGTTCATCGTGGCGATCTCCTGATTGCGGGCCAGCACGCCCTTCTCCACCTCGAGCAGGCGTCCGCGGTCGTCGTCGCGATCGGACAGCAGGCTGATGCCGATGGTACGTCGGTCGGTCATGTCACACCACCTCAACGAAGCTCACTTCTAGCTCCATGCCGCTCCGGATGTCACCGCTCGTCACCCCGCACCGTGGACAGCGCGCGATGCCGTGCCGATCGTCGACCTCGAAGTCGACGGCGCAGCTCTCGCAGTGGCACACCAGGGGGACGGCCTCGATCTCCAGCTCGGCCGCCGCGGCGGGCGTGCCGAGGCGCGCCACCGAGAAGGCGGCGTCGAGCGCCCCGGCGTCGACGCCGGCGAAGGCGCCCACCCGCACGCCGACGCGCAGGATGCGCTCGGCGCGGTCGTCGTCTGCGGCTTGGACGGCGAGATCTACGACGGAGCGCGCGATGGAGAGTTCATGCATGCTGCCCACGGCGCGGCCGTCGATCGTTCGACGGTCCGTGCCCATCGGCGAGCGGACGGCTACGCGGTTCCAACAGCATGCCGGCGTCGGCGAGCTCCGCCAGCAGCACCAGCTCCAGGGCGGGAAGGCGGCTCTCGACCTCGGGGGACAGCCCCATCGACAGGTGATCCAGCGGAGCGCTGGCCGGCGTCACGCCCATGGCGATGATGCGCGTGGGCGGAAGAGCGCCCTGGGCCTCCATGGCCTTCAGCAGCTCGCCGACCTCCAACTCGTGGGACATCAGGGTGTTCTTCTGGATGCACGCCGGGATATCGCGATGGCTGAAGCGGTAGATCGACCCGGCCTGGCCGGCGACCGCGTCGACGATGACGACGCGCCGGGCCTCGGCGATGTAGGGCTCGAGGTGCCAGCCGGCGGCGCCTCCGTCGATGATCCTCAGCGCGGAGGGGATCTTGTACGCGCGGCGCAGCCTGTGCACGATGTAGACGCCCAGGCCCTCGTCGCCGTACAGGATGTTGCCCACCCCCAGCAGCAGCACCGGTCGAGGGTCCTGCGCGGCCCCGTCCTCGTCGGCGGGCCCACGCTTGCGCGTCGCGGACGCCTTGGAGGTGCCCCTCCTGGGCTCCTTGCGCCGACCTTTGACCGGATTCTTCGTCATCTCGAGCCTCTCCCCCGGGGCGGCCGAAACGGGCCGACCCGGCGGGCGCAACCCGCGCCTCGGTCGTGCTAGGAAGCTCTCACGCAGGACACCCTCGGCTCATGCTAGGTGCGGCCGCGAGCCGGGTACAGGTAAGAATGTCCTAGCGGGACTGGTGGGAACCGAGTTGCGCCTCGGCGTCCGCCGGGTCCCGGGCGACCCCGCCCGACCGCCTCCGCCACGGCCTCCTTGCCGCCCCGCCAGAGCGCAGCGATGTCGTGGGGGACGTTTAGCCCTTGGCCTGCCCCCACCCCGCTCCCTAGCGTTGAGGCGGTTGGGGAGGTTGTGTCGATGGAGGGGTTGGACCCACTCGATCCGAAGGGCCCGCATGGGCCAATCTACGGCGAACGAACGGCGGACGCCCTGGGCGCGGCCTGTCAGATCGTAGCCGCTCTCTATCGCTCGCCGGCCGAAGGCCTGAGGGAAGATCTGGCGAGCGGCCGACTGGGGAAGGTCAGCGACGCTCTGGCACACTACACCGGGCTCGACGCGCCGCGCGGCCCGCATGCGCCTCCCGACTTCGACACGCTCCGTTCCAGCTACGTCTCGCTCTTCGTGAGCCGCGTCGGCGGCGTCCCGGCTCCCCCCTATGTGGGACTGGCGCACGACGTGGAGCTCATGGGCCCCACCGTACGCCGCCTGCGTTCCGACCTGGAGGCGCTCGGGTTACGCCCGAATCCGCATTGGCGAGAGTTGCCCGATCACCTTGCCGCCGTGGCGGAGGCGGTCGAGCTCCTGCTCGAGCGCAACCGCGTGGGGGCCGCCATGGCGCTGACCTCGACCTACCTGTGCGCCTGGTTCGTTCGCTTCGCCGACGCCGTGGCGGCGGCCGACGACAGCGGTTTCTACGGTGAGATGAGCCGCTTCCTGCGGTCCGTCCTGAAGGAGGTTGCCCCCAGAGCATGAAACGGCGAGAGTTCCTCAAGTTGTCTGCCGCCTCGGTGGGCGCATTGATGGTGGCCTCGGAGACGCAGGCCCTGAAGCTGCCCAACCCGCTGGCACGAGCGCCGAAGGCCTGGTACGACGGTGAGGTCAGCACCGTCCTCACCTACTGCGAGAACTGCTTCTGGAAGTGTGGGGTCCGCGCGTCGGTGGCCGACGGCCGGGTGTGGAAGGTCGACGGCTACACGAAGAACCCGAAGTCCCGCGGCCGCTTGTGTCCGCGGGGCCAGGGCGCGGTGGCGCAGACCTACGATCCCGATCGCCTGAAGCGGCCCCTCATCCGCATGGAGGGCAGCGAACGCGGCGAGGGCAAGTACCGCGAGGCGACCTGGGACGAGGCGCTGTCCGTGATCGCGTCGGGCATGCTCGCCATCAAGGAGCGCTACGGCAGCGAGTCGATGGCCTTCTTCGCGCACGGCAGCGGTGACAGCTGGTTCGGTGACTACCTGCCGGCGGCGTGGGCCACTCCCAACGTCGGCAAGCCGTCGGTGTCGCTGTGCACCGGCCCGCGCGAGACCGCGGCGCAATGGACGTTCGGGCGCGGCATCGGCGGGCACGAGCCCATCGACTGGGAGAACACCGACTACATCGTGCTCGTCGGACACCACATCGGCGAGGACACCCACAACACCCAGCTCCAGGACTTCAGCCTCGCGCTCAAGCGCGGGGCGAAGCTGGTGGTCGTCGATCCGCGCTTCTCGGTGGCGGCCTCGAAGGCCGACCGCTGGTTGCCGATCAAGCCGGGCACCGACACCGCATTGTTGCTTGCCTGGCTGAACGTGCTGGTCACCGAGGGGCTGTACGACAAGGCCTACGTCGAGCGCTACACCGTCGGCATCGAGGAGCTCACGGCGCACGTGCAACCGTTCACGCCCGAGTGGGCGGCGCCCATCACCGACCTGGACGCGGACGCCATCCGTGCCGTGGCCCGCGAGCTCGCCGCGCACGCTCCGCGCGCGGTGGTGCCGCCGGGAAGGCACACCGTCTGGTACGGGAACGACACCCAACGCATGCGGGCGCTCTACCTGGTCAACACGCTGCTGGGCAACTACGGCGTGGAGGGCGGCTTCTACTTCGCACAACCGCCCTACATCGAGAAGTACCCGCACGCCGCCTTCCCGCTCGAGCCCGCCTCCGGCGGCTGCTCCGGCGCCTCGGGCGGCGAGACCATCGACACCGGCTACCGCGCCTCGGTCGATCACGGCAAGTTCTTCGCCAAGACCACGGCGGTGCAGGAGCTCATCCCCGCCATGATCTCCGGCGAGCCCTACCGCATCGCCGGACTGATCGCCTACGGCGTGAACCTGTTCCACTCCATCCCCAACGTGGCGCGTACCCAGGAGGCGCTCAAGAAGCTCGACCTCTACGTGGCCATCGACGTGCTCCCCATGGACCACGTCATGTGGGCCGACGTCATCCTGCCGGAGGCCACCTACCTCGAGCGCTACGACGATCTGGTGGAGATCGCCCACAAGACTCCCTTCATCGAGTTGCGGCAACCCGCGGTCGAACCCCTGTGGGACACCAAGCCGGGGTGGTGGATCGCGCGCGAGCTGGGTCTCAGGCTGGGCCTGGAGAAGTACTTCGACTGGCCCGACATCGAGACCTACCTCGACAAGCGGCTGAGCACCATCGGCTCGAGCCTGGCCAAGGCCAAGCAGGTGGGCACGCTGGTGCAGCGCGGCCGCCCCTACCTCAGCGACTGGGAGCAGCGCAACCTCGATCCCTTCGGCACGCCGTCGGGGAAGATCGAGCTGTACTCGCAGTCGTTCGCCGACGCCGGCTTCGAACCGATGCCGGTGTATGAGGCGCCCGAGGAGGGTCCCGCCGGGAGCTACCGCCTGCTCTACGGGCGCAGCCCGGTGCACACCTTCGCCAAGACCCAGAACAACTGGGTGCTGATGGAGATGCACGGCGACAACGCCGTGTGGATCCACACCGCCGAGGCGGCCTCGCTCGGACTGAAGAGTGGCGACTACGTCTGGCTCGAGAACCAGGACGGCGTGCGTGACGGCCCGATCGCCGTGTTCGCCACCGAGCGCTTGCGTCGCGACTGCGTCTACATGGTGCACGGCTTCGGGCACCGTGCCGCCGACATGAAGATCGCGAACGCCCGCGGAGCGTCCGACACCGCTCTGATGAGCCGCTACCGACTCGACCCCATCTCGGGCGGAGCCGGCCTGCGCGTGAACTTCGTCAAGCTCGTGCCAGGTGCGCCGCGGCCGCGGCTGCCGCGCCTCACCAAGCTGGCCGAGAGGAGCGTGTGATGGCCCGCTACGCCATGGCGATCGACCTGTCGTCCTGCGTCGGGTGCGCCGCATGCGCCGTCGCCTGCAAGCTCGAGAACGAGGTCCCGGCCGGCGTGAGCCGGTTGTGGATCCGGCTCGAGGAGTCGGGCACCTTCCCCGATCTCGCCATGCAGTACCGACCGGAGCAGTGCATGCAGTGCGCGGACCCGCCCTGCGTCGGGGTCTGTCCGACCGGGGCCAGTCACGTCACCGACGACGGCATCGTGCTGGTGGACGCCGAGACCTGCATCGCCTGCGGCGCTTGCATCGCCGCGTGCCCGTACGGGGCGCGCTACTTCGACGAGCGCGGCTTCGTCGGCAAGTGCACCTTCTGCGAGCACCGGCTCGCCGAGGGCCGCGTACCGGCGTGCGTGGAGACCTGCCCCACCCTGTGTCGCTCCTTCGGCGACCTCGACGATCCGAACAGTGACGTGAGTCGCGCCATCCGGGCCGCGCAGCGGGTCGAGGTCCTCAAGCCCGAGCAGGGGACCCACCCGAAGCTCGTGTACCTCAACGCTCCCGCCCGCTTCGGGCTCACGCGAGAGGGGGTGCTCCGGTGACGGGAGATCCCGTGACGACCTTCTACGGCGCAGTCAACGACGGTGCCTTCTGGCACTGGCCCACCCTCGTCCACTTCTGCCTCGTGGCCTTAGCGGGCGGCGTCGCGATGTTGCTTGCTTACCGTGCGCTCGGGCGGGACCGTCTCGGCTGGCGCCTCCCCGCCCTCTCGGTCGGCCTCATCGCGTTGGACATGGTGGTGCTGTGGGCCGAGTCGCTGGCGCGCTGGCGTCTGACGCACGTCTACCTGTTCCTCAGCGTCCGTCCGGCTTCGGCCATCTGGTGGGGGGCGTGGGGCCTGGCCGGCTCGGCCGTTCTCGGGCTCCTGCTCGCCTTCGGATGGGGACCCAGGCGGCTGTGGGGAGCCCTGCTGGCGGTGACCTCGACGATGGCGCTGCTGTATCCGGGACTGGCGCTCGCCGCCAACAGCGCGAGGCCGCTGTGGACGCCGCTGCTGCTGGCGTTCATGCCGGTGACCGGGTTGCTGCTGGCCTGGGGTCTGGCCCTGCTGTTCCGGCAGAACGACCTGCGCCCGGCCGTGGCTGTGCTGGGGCTCGGAGGCGGGCTACTGGGCGGTCTCTACCTGGTCGGTCTCGCCGTCGGCGGGCTGGCCGCACGCGAAGGGTTGAGTCACCTGTGGCACGAGGGCGGCACGCTGTTCGTGGCGGCGCTCGCCGCCATGCTGCTGGGCCCGGCCCTGCTTCGCCGCTATCCGGCGGTGGCCGGTGTGCTGGTGGTGGCAGGTGCGGTGCTCGCCCGCACGCTGTTGGTCGAGATCGGAGCCTTCATGCCGCCTCTGTCGTGACGTCCACGGGCCCGCGCTGGGCCCGCGACGTCCGGGGCCCAGCGCGGGCCCACCCCGAACCATCGTCTCCAAGGGGGTCCGAACCCCTAGAGAAAGGAGAACACCTGTCATGAGACGTATCCTCGCCACGCTCGCAGCCTTCTTCCTCCTCGCGACGATCCCTGCCTTCGCGCAGGGTCCCGCCCCGACGCCCGGCTCCGAGGCGTTCGCCAAGGTCATCGCCGAAGCCAGCCAGGCCGGCTGGTTGCAGGTCAACCCGGCGGCGGCGCTGCAGCAGATCGACGCCATCCAGCCCTTCCTCCTCGACGTGCGCAACCAGAGTGAGTGGGATCAGAACGGCCATATCCAGGGCGCGGTTCTGGTGCCGATCACGGACCTCGCGAACAGTCTGGACAAGCTCCCCTCGAACCTCGACGAGCCGATCCTGGTGTACTGCGCGGCCGGCACGCGCGGCTTCTACGGCACGCTGTACCTGAAGATGCTCGGCTACTCGAACGTCAAGAACATCGCCGGCGGCCTCGGCGCCTGGACGAGCGCCGGTCTCCCGGTCGCCCACTAGGGCGCCGGCCAGCGACATCCCTGGGCGGGGCCCGGCGCGTACGGGCTCCGCCCGCTGTCGTGTCGCGCCCGCAGGTAGCATGGGGGGCGATACGGGCGCGCGCGGTCGGCACGCCATCCCGACCGTCTGGACCGGCCCCCGGCCGGCGCGCGACGGACCTATACACGACGGACCTACGCACGAGAACCCCCGAGAGGAGCGTACCCATGAGCCGCCCCAAACCGTACGAACGCCTGAAGGAACGCTATCCCGACGTCGTCGGGGCCTACGAGAGCCTCGGCCGGGCCGCCACCGACGCCGGCCCGTTGAGCGAACGCGAGCAGCGTCTGGTGAAGTTCGCGCTGGCCGTGGGATCGGCGCACGAAGGGGCGCTCCACAGTCATGCCCGGCGCGCACTGAAGGCCGGCATCGGCGCTTCGGAGCTTCGCCACGCGGTCCTGCAGGCGACGACGACCCTCGGGTTCCCCTCCATGATGCGTGCCATGACCTGGCTCGAGGACGTGCTGGACGAGCAGAGCTGAGGCCGGCGGGATCGCGTCGAGCGTCCGGCAAAATCCTACAGGGGGTGTCGGACGATTCGCCCTGGGGTGGCCCAGCCATCGGCACTACCGTCGGTGTGACAGCGCGACCATCGATGGAGCGCGGAGGTGCCTGGTGCCGATCCTCATCGCCTACGCCAGCCGGTATGGAGCCACCCGGGAGATCGCCGAGGCGATCGGCAGGGTGCTACGGGAGCGTGGCAGCGCCGTAGACGTCCGGCCGGCCGGCGAGGTCGCGCGGCTGGAGGGATACCGGGCCGTGGTGCTGGGTAGCGCGCTGTACTCCGGCGGTTGGCTGGAGGACGCCCGTGAGCTGTTGGAGAGCTATCAGGAGGAGCTGAGCGCGCTCCCGGTGTGGCTCTTCTCCAGCGGGCCCACCACGCCCGGCGATCCGGTCGAGGCGCTGGCCGGCTGGGTCTACCCGGACGAGCTGCGCGGGCTGGTGATGTCGGTGCGACCACTCGACATCGCCCTCTTCGCCGGCAAGATCGATCCCGACGTGCTCAACCTCCAGGACTGGTTGATCAATCGCTCGATGCGGGCCGTGAGTGGCGACTTCCGCAATTTCGCGCGCGTGGAGCTGTGGGCGACGCGCATCGCCGATCGTCTCGAAGCGGCGGCGGTGGGGTCCGACCCGGAGTTGGGGCGGCCGGTGGCCGACGACTGAGTCGCGGTCCGGGGCGGCGGCGAACACGACGCGGGGGCGGCCCGATAGGCCGCCCCCACTCGACGTTGTAGGGAGGGGGTAGCGTCAGGCGGGACTCTCGCGAGGATGGTCCTCGTCGGGGTCGATAGCGACCTCCTCCTCCATGTCCCGGGCGTAGACCAGCTCGGGCGGGTCGACGGCGACCAGGCGCCACTCCTCACCGCATTCGGGGCAGACCAGGGTGGCGTCCAGGATCGGATCCTCGAGCTCGATGACGGCTTCGCAGATAGGGCAGGCGACGGCGATCATACGGCCTCCCAGGGGGTGCGCCCGATGCATCCGGACGCCGAGGACCGCGGGAACGCTCTGGGGAGCGCCACCGACACCAACCAGGTGCCAACGGCGATGCCCCGTCCCCGGAAGGGACGCCCTGCGCGGCATCCGGCGGCCGGGTACGGCACGCCGGACACCTGCGAAGGGTGGCCACCGTGACCGCGGGTTGCCGGGGGTAGGTCACGGTGACCATGGGGAGGAGCGCTGGGGCGTCGGGCTGTCGGGTGCGGCGCGGCCGCGCTCCTCGATCCGCTCTCAGTCGAGCATGGACCCCGAAGCGGTCGCGTCGGCAAAACTCCGACATGGGCGTCGGCGCAATCCAGGATGGCCCCGTGGGGACGCCTCCCTACGCTGAACTCGAGGGCGGTCGCCAAGACCGCGCTGCGAGCGGTTCGCAGGGAGGCCGGAGCCATGTACCAGAAGATCCTGATGCCGACCGACGGGAGCGCTTGCGCCAATCACGCGATCGAGCACGGACTCGATCTCGCCCGGCGCCTCGGCTCTCAGGTGCTGTTCTTGCACGTGCTGGAGAACCCGTTGACCACCGGGTACGCCACCCCCGAGACGCTTCCGTACTCGGCGCAACTCTACGAGGACCTCAAGACCGCCGCGCAGGGCGTGCTCGACGACGCGGCGGCCAAGGCCGGCGAGGCCGGCGTGAAGGTGGAGACGCGCCTCGTCGAGAACCGCGATCCGGTCCAGGCCATCCACGATGCCGAGGGCGAGTGCGATGCGGTCATCATGGGGACCCATGGCCGTCGGGGCTTCAACCGGTGGATGTTCGGGTCGGTGGCTGAGGGCGCGCTGAGACGATCGAGCAAGCCGTTCCTGTTGATCCGTACGCACGACCAGGAGGAGTGAGCGGGGTGCCCGGCGCGGCATCCCGACCTTCGGGGGATCCGGAGGAGGTGGCGTGATGGCCGACCGCAAGGTTCTCGTGCCGTTGGACGGTTCGGAGTTCAGCCGGCAGGTGCTGCCGTACGTTCGGTCGCTTCTCGACCCGAGCGCGTATGCGGTGACGCTCCTGCGGGTGGCGTCGACACCCGAGGGCGTGTCCAGTCCGCCACCGCGTCCGCTGGCGCTCGACGGCTGGCTGATGGGACGAGGCGACACCGATCAGGCCCACCCCGTCTTCCAGAGCCAGGTATGGGACGGCCTCAAGGCGGAGTTGCGGGCGAATCTCGAGCCGGAGGTCCAGCTGCTCACGCAGGCGGGGTTCCACGTGACGACCGTCGTCCGGTTCGGTGAGGCGGCCGGGGAGATCATCGACGTGGCCGAGAGCGAGGCGATGGCCTTGGTCGTGATGGCGACGCACGGCCGCAGCGGGCTCGAACGGCTGGTCCTCGGGAGCGTCGCCGAGGCCGTCCTGCGCCGCCTGCACATCCCGGTGATGATGGTCCGGCCGCAGCCCACGGTGGTCGGCGAGACGGTCCCCGTCGAAGCGCCCTCGGTCGGGTAGGCCGCCTATGATGGTGGCATGCTCAAGCGGGTGCTCCCGATGGTCAGGATGATCGACACGCTCGACGAGGCGGGACGCCGCACCCGCGAATTGGAGACCCTCCACATTCTGGCCGAGGCCGTCGCAGATACCAGCCAGGCGTCGGAGGTGCTCGAGCGCTCGTTGACCGCTCTCTTGGAGATGGGTTGGTTCAACTGCGGGGAGGCGTTGCTGCGCCAGGGTCCCGGTCGCCCACTGGCGACCGTGACGGTGGGGTTGTGCCCGTTCGACCCGTTGCGTGCGTGCCCCAAGCGTCCCGACCTGATCGTCGAGGGGGAGCCTGTGATGACCGCCGGCGACGCGTCCCGTACCGGCGATTGGTTGCTGGTGCCTATCGACGACGTGGCACTGCTCGCGCTGTCGGGCGGCGAGGACGTCTCGCAGGGTTTCCTCGGCGCGGTGGTCGACGTGATGCGGGCGTCGCTGAAGCACACCCATCTGCACCAGCGTCTCGCCGAGAAGGAGCAGCAGCGCTCGCGCCTGCTCCAGGCGTTCCTGACCGCGCAGGAGGAGGAACGCGGTCGCATCTCGCGCGACCTGCACGATCAGATCGGTCAGGCGCTCACGGCACTGCTGCTAGGTCTCGACCAGAACATCGATCACCCTGATTCCAGGAGCCTGCAGCGGCTCAAAGAGCTCACCTCGGTGACGCTCTCCGACGTGCGGCGCATCGCCCTCGACCTGCGGCCCTCGGTCCTGGACGAGCTCGGTCTGGAGGCAGGGCTGCGACGCTACGCCCGCGACATCCACGAGCGCTACGACCTGGACGTGAGCGTGCTCGTCAACCTGCCCTCGAGGCTCGATCACCAGGAGGAGATCGTGCTCTACCGGGTGGTCCAGGAGGGGCTCACGAACATGGTGCGTCACGCCTCGGCGGGGCGTGGCTCGGTGGTGGTGACGTCCTACAACAGCTACGTGCAGTGCGTGGTCGAGGACGACGGGATCGGCTTCGACGAGGACGCGTTGTTGCCGGGCGAGCAGGTGGGTCTGATGGGTATGCGCGAGCGCCTCGAAGTGCTCGGTGGCAGCCTGCGCATCGAGAGTGTGCCGGGGCAAGGTACGGCACTCTATGCCCGGCTTCCGGTACGCTGAAGCTCACGTGACGACGCGCCAGCCCATCCGCCTGTTCATCGTCGACGATCACGCCATCGTGCGCGCGGGCGTGCGCATGCTGCTCAACGCCCAGGACTCGCTCGACGTGGTGGGGGAAGCCGAGAGCGCTGAGGAGGCGCTGGAGGCGCTCTCCCAGATCGACGTCGACGTGGTCCTGCTCGATCTGTCGCTGCCGGGCATGAACGGCATCGAGGCGGTGCGCGTGCTGCGTCGTCGTCTCCCCGAGACCCGCTTCATCGCGCTCTCCATGCATGAGGACCCGGAGTACGTGCGGGGCTTCCTGGAGGCCGGAGGCTCGGGGTACGTTCCCAAGAGCTCACTCGAGATGCAACTCGTCGATGCCATCCTGGCGGTTTCGCGGGGCGAGTACTACGCGCCGGCGCGACTGCTGGCCGAGCTGGCGCGCGAGATGGCCACCGGCGATCCCTACCGCAACGCCCGGCTGACCCAGCGCGAGCACGAGGTGGTGCGACACATCGCGCACGGCAGCACCTACAAGGAGATCGCGGAGGCGCTCGGGATCAGCGAGAAGACCGTCGCCACCTATCGGGAACGGGCGTCGGAGAAGCTGGGCGTCAAGACCCGCGCCGAGCTGGTGCGCTGGGCGCTGGAGCATAACCTCCTCGACTGAGGCGTGTGCGAGGCTCGAAGCGCGCCAGTCCCCCGTCTGAATTCCGCTTCATGCGATACGGTCACGATTCTCACGAACCATTCAACCTTCTTTCAAGGTAGGGGACTATCCTTCTTCTCGTGGCTGCCAACGAGCGTGGCAACCTCTCTTCATACCCCTCCTAAGGTGTGGATGGCGGACGATTCCGTCCCGGGCCCCCGCGAAAGCGGGGGCCCTCCACTTGGGTGGGTCGCCCGTTCCGCGCCGGCGTCGAGGGTCTTACGCGGCCCTGGCGACGTGGGTAGAGAGGACGATGCCGGCGGCTCGAGCCGCCGGCATCGTCCTTGCGTGTGCATCCCGTGCGTTCCTGCGCTCACGTGCGCCGATCGGCTCCGGCGCGGTGCCTGAGATGGAAACGACTGGGGCGTCGGCCCTCAGGCGCCGCCGGATCCGCTCCCAGATGGGGGCGTGGTGCTCGGGGGCGTGGTGCTCGGCGGCGTGCTACTCGGCGGCGTGCTACTGGGCGGCGTGCTACTCGGGGGCGCGCTGTTCTGGGGCGCTCCGTTACGGGGGCTCATGCGGGGGCCCTGCCCGGGCATGGAGCCGTTCGGCCCCAACCAGTCGCGTCCCATCCAGTCGCGTCCCATCCAGCTCCGGTCCATCCAGTCCCAGCCCCGGCCCACGCCGTTCGGACCCATCCGGCCGCGGCCGAGCCCCTGGCGCATGGCGGTGCCCCACGGGGCGTCGCCCTGCCCGTATGGGGCACCGTCGCGATCCGAACGCATTCCGCGCTCGTTGTCGCCCATGCCCATGCCCCGGCCGCCCATGCGCTGACGACCCATGCCCGGGCGCGTCCCTGGACTCATGCCTTGGCCCCTGCCGGACCACGGGCCCATGCCCGGCGCGTTACCGGCACCGCGGCCGGCACCGCGGCCGGCACCGCGGCCGAGCGCCTGAGCGCGCTCGCCCGGACCGGCGCCGAGGGAACGCAGTAGCGCGCGCGCCTGCGGCACCTGTTGCACGAAGCTCCGGACATCGGTGCGGAGGGTCGCGGCGTCCTTGGTGAGGCCGGTGCGTTCGTCGGCGACCTTCTGTCGCGCCTGGGCCCGGGCGTCGGCGGGCGTGGCGCCCGCTTCGAGCGCAGCCACGTACGCCTGCAACTCCTGCCGCCTAAGCGTCAGGGCGCGCTGGCGCAGCGCGTCGGCGCGATCGAGAAGCTGCCCGGCCTGCTGCCGATCGGCGGCCGGGAGCCGGGCGATCAGGGTGAGCCGGAGCGCCTTCCGTTGGAGTTGCGCCAGCGTCTGGGACGACGTGGAGGCGTTGGCGGCGGAAGACGGGGTCGTGCCGCTCGGGCTCGTGCCGGTCGTGCTGTTGCTGGACTGGGCGGCGGCCAGCGTCGGCACCAGCAGGACGGAAGCGGCCAGCATCGCCAGGGCGCCGAGTCGTAAGGATCGGACCATGCCTAGCTCCTTTCGATGGCGGGCGGTAGGGACCGCTCCGCGAACGCGCAGCGCCCGTAGGGGCGCCTGAGCCCACCGTGCCAGCCGAGCGTGCACGCCGTGGCCGCGGGCGGTGCAGAACGCGTGCAGAATGGGCCTAGGTGCCGTCCTCCGATGGAGCCGACAGCGTCCCTCGCGGTCCAGACGCGTCGAGCCGCACCTGTCGGTCGGCCGACCAGCTGCCCGATGCGTTGTCACGCAGCGTGAACTCGACCGTGGACCGTCCCTCCAACTCGCCGGGCTCGAGCCGGACCCCGAACATCCCGAACGGCAGGGCGGCGGCCGGGAGGTCCCGGGGTTCGCGCCAACCGTCGAAGCCGAGGTGCAACGTGAAGGGCGCCGGGCGCTCCACCAGCATGGCGCGACCCTTCGGGAGCTCGTCGAAGGGCACGGTCTCGCGCCAGTGCCAGCAGGCGGCTTCCGGGCGAACGCCGTGGTAGCGATCGGTGACGGCGTCGAGCAGCTCGAGCGGGCGGCCGGCATCGCGTGCGAAGGCGAGCTTGATGAACTCGGCGTGCGCCCAGACCAGCGGCATCGCGCTTCCCGACGGCTTGCCGGGCTCGAGGAAGCGCTCGGGGATGGCGTCGGTGTCCCACACCTGCTCTGGGATGAGCCCGGCAGGCCCGGCCATGGCGGCCATGGCGCGCAGGGCCGGCAGCGGATCCTCCCCCTGCTGCAGGCTCAGGTGGGCGCGCTCGCCGGCCAGCAGCGGCCAGGCGCGACCGATACCGGTCCCGTCGAAGGGACTGCCGTCGGCATGCTCTCCGTAGCCGTCGTCGTTGTAGCGGTGGTAGGCGGTACCGGTGGGGAGATGGACCGCCAGCAAGCGGTCGACCAGGGCCGTGGTCGCCAGGATGCGGGGATCGTCGGCTTCACGCAGTCCTAGCCGGACCAGGGCCAGGTAGTCCAGGCTCACCAGGCGGGCGGCGTCGAGGTCGTCACCGACCCGGTTGCGCACCTCGACCCGACCGCGCAGCCCGCCGGTCGGGGGCGCGATGCGCAGGTAGTAGCCGTCGACGGCGTGCTGTTGGGCCAGGGGGCCGTCGACGACGTAGGTCCAGTCCTCGATACGCTCGTTCCAGCCGTCGGCCAGGGAGAGCGCGTAGGTTCGTTCGTCGTCGTCGAGGAAGGGCCCGGCGGCGACGAGCGCCGCGACCTCGACAGCCAAGGTGAAGGGGTTGGCGCCGCCGTTCTCCTCCCAGCGGTCCTGCGGTGTGAGCGGGCCGTGGCGCGCCAGGTAGCCGGCGGCCGCGCGCGCCATCGGCTCGACCCCGCGGAGTCCGTCCAGCGCGTCCCGCTCACGCAGCTTGGCGGCCAACAGCAGCGGGAAGCCCACCTCGTCGAGTTGCACGCCGGTCCAGAAGGGGCGGGAGTCGGGGAACATGTTCTGGGTCCAGTGACCGTCGGCACGCTGGGTCGCGATCAGGTACGCCAGCATGCGGCGGGCGTCACCCTGTTGGCCGGCCGCGAGCAGGCCGAGCCCGGTCTCGACGGCGTCGCGCGGCCACACCAGGTGGTAACCGCCGAGGTCGTCGCGCGCGTTGCCCCAGGGGATGCTGAGGCTGGCGACAACCGCACCCGGGTAGGCCTTGTCCTCGTGGACCTTGAGGACGGTGGCCGAGAGCAGCGCCTCGCGTGCGAGATCGTCGGGCAGCGAGGGCGCCGTCAGGGTATCGCCCCAGGCGGTCCAGGCGTCGACGAAGACGCGGCGCCCGTGGTCGAACCCCACGGCCAGGCTCGAGCGCGCCCGGGTCAGGGCGCCCTCGACGGTCTCGGCGAAGCCCAGCGCCAGCACGCCTTCGGTCTGCGTCAGCTCGCCCATGAGCGCCACGTTTCCGTGGCGAGCGGCCTCGTAGTTCCAGGTCATGGCGCCGTTGCGCGCGAAGTCCTGCCAGCCGTCGGAGGCACCCACGTATCCCACGCTGCGTCGCCGGAAGCCGCCTTCCGCCAACAGCGCCAGCGCCTCGGCGCCGCCCCGGGCGCACAGCGCGCCGGGCCCCTGCAGCCAGGCGTCGTTGTCCGCACCGTTGGCGCCGAGATGCGGGGCGAGCAGCGGGTAGAGCCGGAGCCCTCGGCCTTCGAGCCGGTAGCGCACCAGCAAGACCTCGCGCTCGGGGTCGGGGAGCATCTCCAGTTCGAGCCGGTAGCCCTCCCCCCGGTGCTCGATGGTCGCCAGCGGAACCGTGGGCGCCGGCGTCGTGATCCGGTAGCGCGCCACGCGCTTGACCTCCCACCATCCGCCCTCCCCGGCCACGATGAAGCCCAGGTCGCGCACCTGTGGCTGACCCGTGGTGGGGTAGTAGACCTCGTTGACGACTCCGTGGCCGAGTGTGGCCCATAGCCTGGAGGGGCCGAGCGCCGTGGTGACGAGGTCTTTGGCGCTCGAGGTCCAGGTCGGGGCGATGCCGGGTGCGCCGGGCGCGTCCACGGGATCAGCCACGGGATCAGCCACCGTGCGCGAAGTCCGGGTAGTCGGTCATCGCGCCGTCCACGAAGAGGGTGGTGCCGGTGACGTAGCCGGCCACGTCGGAGACCAGCACGGTCGCCATCCTTGCGATGTCCTCTGGCTCGCCCAGGCGGTTCAGCGGGATCTTGTCCAGCAGGTCCGCCAGCGCATCGGGATCGCTCCAGACCGACTTGTTGATGGCCGTCTTGACGGCGCCAGGCGCCAGCGCCAGCACGCGTACGCCGTGCGGCGCGGCCTCCTGGGCGAGGGTACGGGTCATCATCCCGGCCCCCGCCTTGGCGGCCGTGTAGGCGCTGTAGCCGCTCCAGGGGATGACCTCATGCACCGAGGTGATGCTGAGGACCACGCCGTGGCCGGCGGGGATCATGCGCTTCAAGGCCTGACGCGAGCAGGCGTAGGCGCCGAAGAGGTTGACGTCGATCACCTTGCGCCATGCGTCCGGCTCGCTCTGCCACGCCTCGGCGCGAGCGCCGTCGATGCCGGCGTTGTTCACCAGGATGTCGATGCCGCCCCAGGCCTGGTCGAGGCGTTCGAACATGGCGTCCACCCCGTCGGTCGATGCCACGTCGGCCTGGACCGTGAGGGCCTCGCCGCCCGCCTTGCGAACGCGCTCGGCCACACCGTCGGCGGCGTCCTGGCCCTCGAGGAAGTTGATGGCCACGCGTGCGCCGGCCTCGCCGAGGGCCTCGGCGATGGCCGCGCCGATGCCGCTGTTGGCACCGGTCACGAGGGCTCGTTTGCCGTCCAGTCGGATCTGCATGAGCGCTCCTCTTTGCGCCCTGCGGGCGCCGAACGAGGGCATGGAGCCGTGAGGGCGGGTCCGTCGTGACCCGGACCCCTCGGACAGGCCGGGGCCTGCGAAACCGCAGCCGGCCCGCAGACGAGCGTAGCGCCGATCCGTGAGGAGGACGTGACCTGGATGCCGTTCGTCAGGACGGTGCTCGTCAGGACGGTGCTCGTCAGGATGGTGCCGGCGAGCCGTCGGTGCGCAGCGCGGTGCGGTGGTCGGCCAGCAAGCGGTCGATGACATGGCTGGTGCGTGCGGCGCTCGCGCCGGTGCTGGGGCAGGTGCCGCGCCCCATGAGTGCGTCCACCACCGTCTGGATCAGCGGTTGCTGCACGTGTGGCGGGTGGGGGACGAGGGGCAGGACCTGCTCGATCCCCTCGCGGCTGACCGCGACGGGTTCATCGGCGAACACGGAGAAGCGCAGTGTGCCGCGCGTGCCGAAGATCTCGACCTGCTCGCGGGGTTGTGCGACGCTGAACGACCACACGCCCACGCCCTGGACGCCGGACGCGAAGGTGAGCCGGGCGGTGACCAGGTCCTCGGCCGGGTACAGGCCCGCTCGGTTGGACGCGCTCCCATCCGCCCGCTGCACCGGGCCCAGCAGGAAGTCGAGCAGGTCGAGGGTGTGGCTTCCCAGGTCGACGAAGTACCCGCCTCCTGCGATCTCGGGGGATACGCGCCAGCCAGGGAGCGACGCGCTCTCGCTGCCGGCCGGCGGGCTGAGGTGCGTGACGACCACCGCCACCGGGTCGCCGATGGCGCCGTCTGCGAGGAGCGCCCGGACCTGGAGGAAGCGCGGCAGGGCGCGCCGGTAGTAGGCCACGAACAGCGGTACGCCTGCCTCGGCGCAGGCCGAGCGCATGGCCTCGCAGTCGTCGCCGGTCGTCGCCATGGGCTTCTCGACGTAGACGGGCTTGCCTCGCGCTGCGGCCATCTCGGTGTAGAGGCGATGGCTGGAGGGCGGCGTTGCAACGTAGACCGCGTCCACGTCTGGGTCCAGGATGAGTGCTTCGGCGGCGTCGTAGAAGCGCGGCACGCCGTGGCGTCGCGCGTAATCCTCGGCAAGGGCGCCGTCCCTGCGCATCACGGCTACCAGGCTCGAGCCTCTCGCCTTCTGGAAGGCGGGTCCGCTCTTGACCTCCGTGACGTCGCCACAGCCGATGATGCCCCAGCGGACGGTGTTCATGCTGCCTCCTCCAGGCTGGCACTGGTGAGGATGCCCTCCCGGTGCCCCCGGCCGTCACGGCGTTCTGCGGTCCCTGGCTGCCGCCCCATGCCGTCACCTTCACCCGCAGGGTAGGCCGGGGGACGCCGGCGGCGCAATCGCGTGGGACCCCGGCGACGGCCTGTCGGGCGCGGCGCCGGGGCGCACCTTCCTCAACGGCGCGGCGGCCGGGCGCGCCGGCGCGGACCGTCCATCGTCCGGTTGGCTTCAGATGGCGCCGCTGCCGATGCTGCCCAGGAAGATGCCGAGGAAGAACACCAGGGCCCCTCCGCCGACGACGAGGACGAGCGTCCTCCAGAGGGGGAACTTGAGGTAGCGCCAGCGGATGGCCGAGATCACCAGCAACTCGGCGGCCACCACGATGTAGGCGATGATCAGCGCCAGCGTCAGGTTGGAGATGAGGAAGGGCAAGCTGTGGAAGATCCCGCCGAGGGTGGTGCCGAGGCCGGTGGTGACCCCCTTCCACCCCGGTGCTACGTCCATCTTCTCGTCCGGGCCGTGCGAGAGGGCCTCGGCCAGCCCCATGCTCAGGCCGGCTCCCGTCGCCGCCGCCAGCCCCACCCAGAACACGTGGATGCTGCTCGTGAGCTGGGCGGCGGCGAAGATCGGTGCCAGCGTGGAGACGGTGCCGTCCATGAGGCCCAGCAGGGCCGGACGCACGAGCTCCTGGTTGAGGTTGGATCCTGTCGGGCTCGTCGTGGTGGACGCCATGAGGGGCTCCTTCCAGGTCGATGTCGCGGGACGCGGTATGGCTCGACCCGGTCCCGTCTGGGTCGGTGGCGCGTCTGGGTCGGTGCGGCCGGGTGGACAGGGCATGCGTGCCACGACCCGGCGCCCTGTAACGTGCAATTGTCCCGGACTGGAACGTCGGACCCGTGACGCAGGCAACGTAGCGCACCCGACGTCATCCCTTGGTTATCGTGCTGGACTACGTTCCGCTCGTCAGCGCTTCCAGGGCCACGCCACGCAGGTGCGGAACTCGGGGAAGGCCACCAGGTCCCCCTTGCCCTTGAGCACGAGCGTGGTGACGGGGTGGTCCGCGAACAATGCCCTCGCCGCAGCGAGGGTGGCGCCGGTCACGCTCGCCTCGTCCACCAGCAGCAGGTGGCTGCCGGCTGGCAGGTGAGGCAGCTCGCTCAGGAGCTCCGGCGCGGGTCGCTGCGGGGTGTTGTCCGGGGCGCGGAAGTTGATCGTCACCAACGCCAGCGGCTTGCGCAGCTGGTGAGCCAGGAGCGAAGCCGGGACGGTGCCGCCGGACGCGATCCCCACCACCACGTCGACCTCCGGGATCGACAGGTCGTGGAGGCGTCGGCTGATGGTCTCGAAATCGAGGGGGACGGCGGCCGACGTGGGGGTCATACCCTAGTGTGCCTCGTTCGGGCCCCGGGAGGCCCAGGATGGCGCCCTTCGCTGACGTCTGGTGCGTTCATAGCGTAGAATGCCGCCGCCGCCGGGGATCGAGACCCCGGTGCGCGCTCGGGGTCCGGCTCGGGTCTCTCGGGGCCGCTTGTGAGGGCCTTGTGCCGAGGGACATTTGCCCCGCCGGGACGTTCGTCCTGCGAGGTAGGCTCCTGCCGGGCGCGCCGCCGGAGGGACGCGATCCCGTTCGATGTGGCGCTCCGGCGCGGGTGGACAACCCTCCCGGACTGACGATCGGGGCCGACCGAGAGAGTCTGGCGCGGCAACGAAGAGACCGAAGGAGTTCGATGGGATGCACCACACGGTTCTGCTGCCTATAGACTACGGCCATGGTTGAGCGGCGACGCCGGGCCACGGAGCGGCGCCGCGTTACGGTGCGGGCCGTGCCCCGGCGGCCGTGGCAGCTGCCGCGGGGCCCACGTGGGGTCGCCGGTCCGGCCGTGCCGGGGTGCCCGGGAAACGAGAACTTGCTGACGCGCAAGCTTTCAGCGTTGGGAGGAAATCTGTCGTGAGTGGACAAGGCTCCAGTTCGTCCGACGCGGCCGTCCGCGTCGAGGTGTACCTCGACGGTCGGGCGGAAGCGGTGCAGGTCCTGGTCGCGCCGCCCTTCCGCTTCAAGCTCGACACGGCGGCGCTGGAGGAAGGGGACCACACGCTGCGCCTGGTGCGCGTCGACGCCGGCGGGCGCAGGCGTGAGCGAACCATCCCCTTCACCGTCGAGCGCGGACCCGGCTTGGAGGTGCGGGGGCTCGAGCCCGGCGCCACCGTGACGGGCCGCGTCGACATCGATGTGGTGGCGCCCGCCGCGGCGTCCGCAGTGGCGTCCGCAGTGGCGTCTGCTGCGGCGTCTGCTGCGGCGTCCGCGCCCGCGTCTGGCGCGGCCCCGGTACGGGGTCCCGCGACCTGGCTCTACGTGCTCGCCACCGTGCTCATCCTCGGCGGCATCTGGGTGTTCTTCATGATCGTGCCCATCTACAGCAGCCTGGTGCCGGCGCCGAGTGCGGCGTCGGCCGGCGCCCAGGTCGCCGGACCGCCGGTCGATCAGGCCCTCCTGAAGTCCGGGGAGCAGCTCTACACCTCGGATTGCGCGAGCTGCCACAAGCCGAGCGGTGAAGGCATGCCCCCTACCTTCCCGGCGCTGGCCGGCAACAGCTTCTTGAGCGATGCTTCGGCCGTCGTCAAGAGGATCTATGACGGTTCGGGAGCGATGCCTTCGCACCACTCGTACTCGGCCACGCAACTGGCGGCCGTGGCCACCTACGTCCGCAACACCTGGGGCAACACCTACGGCGGCGTGAGCGTCGCCGACGCTTCCGCTGCCGCGCCTGCGGCGAGTTCCGGAGGGGCTGCGCCGGCCAAGGCCACGTCCACGACCGCGTCCGCTGCGTCGTCCACCGCCCCGTCGTCCACCGCCCCGTCGTCCACCGCCCCGTCTACCGCCACGTCCACGACCGGGTCGTCCGCGAGCGGGTCGTCCGCGAGCGCCGCTCCTGCGACGGCGTCCGCCGCCGCATCGGAGGCGATGCAGGCCGGCGGGAAGCTCTACAGCGCCGACTGCCAGGGCTGCCACCAGCCCAACGGCGCGGGTATGCCGCCGACCTTCCCGGCGCTGGCCAGCAACAACTTCCTGAGCGACGCCACAGCCGTGGTGCAGCGGATCTTCGACGGCAAGGGAACGATGCCGTCGCACCCGGGCTACACCGCCAAGGACCTGGCGAACGTGGCCACCTACATCCGCAACAGCTGGGGCAACAGCTTCGGCCCCGTCAGCGTCGACCAAGCGGCGCAGGCCGCGCCCAAGGCGGCGCAGTGATCGCCATGGGCCCGCGGCGCCGGCGACACTCGCGCTCGGGCGTCGTCGGCCGTGGGAAGGGGTGGTGATATGTATCGCAACGACCGCGTGATCCCGTTCTTCACCCTCGTCATCGCGGCGGCCCTGTTCTTCATGTCGTACATGGACGGCCGCTACATCACCGCGCTGTCGGGCGGTAAGCCGCAACCGCTGTCGGTGGGGCAGATCGGCCTCATCAGCCTGGGGATGGTCTTCCTCGTCTACGGTGTGATCGGCTTCATCTCGGTGTGGCTCGAGGGCTCCGAGCTGCGGCCCGGCGTGCACAAGGCGCGTCCCGGACGCGCTCAGTGGGTGGGCATGGCGCTCTCGGTGCTGGCCGTCGCGCTCTCCGGGCTGTTCGTCCAGGCCATCGTGCATAGCCTCAGGACGCAGGAGACCCACCCGGCGGCGGAGGGCATCATCTTCGCCGCCATCAGCCTGTGCGTGGCGGGGCTGCTGATGCTGTACAAGAACTACTACCAGGACGATGAGGTCCACATCGAGTCCGAGGATTCGGAGGTGCCTTGGTAATGCCGAACGATGACGAGCGCACGGCTGCCCCGCAGGGGGACCCGGAGCGCAACGGCGACGCGGTGATCGTCGAGCCGCCCGAGGCCGATGAGCGCGAGAACCTGATCCAGCGGCGCCGCTTCCTGCAGGCGAGCGTCGGCGTGACCGTCGCCCTGACGGTGACCGGCCTGTCGGCGCTGACGGTCACCGGCAGCCTCCGGCCGATCGCCAAGACCACTCCCCAGCAGGAGCCGCCTGCCGACGGCGACGTGCTGGTGTACGCCGACGACCAGAAGAGGCTGGTCCAGGCGAGCGACGTCCAGACGAACGCCAAGCAGACGCTGTGCTACCCGAAGGATCCCAAGTCGGGCGTGGTGAAGAGCGGCACCGACAACAACCTGATCATGCTGGCCCGCTTCGACCCGACCCAGCTCGGCCCCGATACGGCGCCGCACGCCGCCCAGGGCGTGGTCGGATACTCGGCCGTGTGCACCCATCTGTGCTGCACGGTGAGCGACTGGGACGCCAAGAACGGCTGGATGCTGTGTCCCTGCCACCACTCCCAGTTCGACCCGCGCGCCGACGGCAAGGTCATGGGCGGTCCGGCGCCCCGACCGCTCCCGCTCATCCCGCTCAAGATCGCCGGCGGTCAGCTGGCCGTGGCCGGCGGATTCATGACGAGCGTCGGATGCAGCTGACGGGGGTGGATCATGGGTAAGTGGCTCGATGAGCGCCTGGCTCTGTCCAGGATGTACAAGAAGTTCTTCCGCAAGATGTTCCCGGTGCACCACTCGTTCTTCCTCGGCGAGATCACGATGTTCTCGTTCGTGATCCTGGTGCTCACCGGTATCTTCCTGTCGATCAACTTCGAGCCATCCATCCGCATGGTGCAGGTAGGTGCGAAGCAGCTCCCCGCCGCCTACGCCTCGGTGCAATTCATCGACTCGTTGCCCTTCGGGCTGGTGATCCGCAGCATGCACCACTGGGCCGCCAGCGTGTTCATCGCGGCTGCCTTCCTGCACATGATACGGATCCTGTTGACGGGCGCGTACAAGAAGCCGCGCGAGATCAACTGGCTGATCGGCCTGGCGCTGCTGAGCTTCGCAGTGGTGGCCGCCTTCACAGGCTACTCGCTGCCCTTCGACGCCTTCTCCGCGACCGCCACCAAGGTCGGCTACGAGATCGCCTCGTCGATCCCGATCATCGGGAGCTGGATCGCCCAGCTCTTCTTCGGCGGGACCTTCCCGACCGAGCACTCGATCCCGCGCCTGACCGCCATCCACATGGTGTGGCTGCCGCTCGTCATCGGTGCGCTGATCGGCGCGCACGTGCTGATCATGTTCCTCCAGAAGCACACCCAGCCCAAGTACGCCGAGAAGATCGCGCCCAACAAGATCCTCGGCGTGCCGTTCTGGCCGCAGCAGGCGCTCATCATGGGGGTGCTCTTCGCCGTCATGGTGGCGGTGCTGGCGCTCGTCGGAGGCCTGTTCAACGCCAACCCGATCGAGCACTTCGGGCCTCCGGGGCCGGCCACCCCCAACGTCAAGCCGGACTGGTACTTCCTGTGGCTCTACGGCTTCCTGAAGATGATCCCGGCGGCGTGGCACTTCAAGGTGTTCGGCGTGTTCGTGGGCCCCGAGTTCATCGGCGTGCTCATCCCGACGGTGCTCATCCTGTTCGGCTTCGCGTTCCCGCTGCTGCAGCCGTCGGAGAAGAAGCTGCGCTACATCGAGCTGCCGAGCGAGCACCCCGTGCGTACGGCGACGGTGTTCGGCGTGCTGACGTTCTTCATCGCCGCCACCATAGGTGCGTACAAGGAGGACCTGGGGCTGACCACCGGGCTGCTGTGGCTGTTGGTGCTCGGCGGGCCGCTCGTGGTCGGCGCCATCGCCTACGGCGTGCTGCGCGCCATCTACCCGGCCTCCGCGCGCGAGTCCTCCGGGCCGGGATCGGACGCCACCCCGGGCGATTGACCGCCGCTGCATCCACGACGAAGGTGCGGGGCCTGCCACGGCAGGCCCCGCACCCGTCTCCCGGCTCGGACCGGCGCGCTCAGTCGCTGCGGACGGGTCGCTTCAAGCGGCCCACGTGTTGCTTGCGGAACTTCGCCACCTTGGGGGCGATGACGACGCGGCAGTAGGCCTGGTCGGGGTTCTGCGCGAAGAAGTTGCGGTGGTACGGCTCCGCCGGGTAGTAGCTGCCTGCAGGCTCGAGCTCGGTCACCAGCGGAGCGTCGTAGAGGGCCGCTTCCTCGACTTCGCGCATGACCGCCTCGGCGTCGGCACGCTGCGCGTCGTCGTGGTAGAAGATCGCCGAGCGGTACTGCGTGCCCACGTCGTTGCCCTGGCGGTCCGCGGTGGTGGGGTCGTGGATCGAGAAGAACACCCGCAACAGATCGCGGTACCCGATGACGCCGGGATCGAAGTGGATGCGCACCGCCTCGGCGTGGCCGGTGGCGCCGCTGCAGACCTGTTGGTAGCTGGGGGCCGCAACGTGACCGCCGGTGTACCCAGACTCAACCTTCCGAACGCCGTCCAGCTCGATGTACACGGCCTCGAGACACCAGAAGCAACCGCCCGCCAGGGTGGCGGTAGCGAGGGCGGGAACGTCAGCGGAGCGTGCGCTCGGTTCGCTCATGCGTCCACTGTAGCGGGCCGGCCGGCGTGAGTGCGTCGGCCGGCCCGCCGCAGAGCGCGTGCGGGCGGCGCCGGGATCTCAGCCTTCCACCCGATCGGCGCCCGAGGCGTCGCGCTCGCCGGCCAGGTAGAGCCAGGTCTTCAACACCGTGTCCGGGTTGAGCGAGATGCTGTCGATCCCCTGCTCCAGCAGCCACTGAGCCAGGTCCGGGTGGTCCGACGGGCCCTGGCCGCAGATGCCGATGTACTTGCCCGCCTTCCGGCAGGCGCCGATGGCGTTGGCCATCAGCTCCTTGACGGCCGGGTCGCGTTCGTTGAAGAGATCGGCTACCAGACCCGAGTCGCGGTCGAGCGCCAGCGTGAACTGCGTGAGGTCGTTGGAACCGATCGAGAAGCCGTCGACGTGTTGGAGGAAGGCGTCGGGCCGGATGGCATTCGACGGCACCTCGCACATCATGATGATCTGCAGACCGTCCTCGCCGCGACGCAGGCCGTGCTCCGCCATGCGTTCCAACACGTCGAGGAGTTCCCCTTCGGTGCGTACGAACGGGATCATCACCTTGATGTTGGCGAGGCCCATCTCGGTGCGCGCCCGCACCAGCGCGCGGCACTCGGCGGCGAAGGCGTCGGCGAAGCTCGCCGCCCGGTAGCGCGAGGCGCCGCGGAACCCGATCATCGGGTTCTCCTCGTGCGGCTCGAAGGCCTCGCCCCCCAGCAGGTGGGCGTACTCGTTGGACTTGAAGTCGCTCATGCGCACGATGACGGGAGCCGGCGCGAAGGCGGCGGCGATGGTGGCGACGCCCTCCTTGATCTTCTCCTCGAAGAAGCGCGCGGGGGAGCCGTAACCCGCGCTGCGCCGCTCGATGCCCTCACGTACCTTGGGCGGCACGTCCGGGTAGGCGAGCAAAGCACGCGGATGAACGCCGATGTCGTTGTTGATGATGAACTCCAGCCGGGCCAGGCCCACCCCCCGGTTGGGGAGCTGCGCGAAGGCGAAGGCGCGATCGGGCGAGGCCACGTTCATCATCAGATCGACGGCCAGCGGAGGCATGCGGTCGAGTTCGATGCGCTCCACGTCGTAGCGCGGGCGCCCGCGGTAGACGCGTCCCTCGTCGCCCTCGGCGCAGCTCACGGTCACCTCGTCGCCGGTCGCCAGCCGCTCGCTGCCGTCGCCGGTACCGACCACGGCGGGGATGTCGAGCTCGCGCGCGATGATGGCGGCGTGGCAGGTGCGGCCCCCGCGGTCGGTGACGATGGCGGCCGCGCGTTTCATCACCGGCTCCCAGTTGGGATCGGTCATGTCCGTGACCAGCACGTCCCCCTTCTCGACGCGGTCCATCTCGTCGGCTGACGCGATCACCCGCACCGTGCCGGCGGCGATGCGCGAGCCGACGGCGCGGCCGGTCACCAGCATGTCGCCCTGCTCGAGCAGGCGGAAGCGCTCCAGCACCCGGCCGCTGCGGCTCCGGACGGTCTCCGGCCGCGCCTGCAGCACGTAGATGAGGCCGTCCTCGCCGTCGCGGGCCCACTCGATGTCCATGGGACGGCCGTAGTGCTCCTCGATCGCCAGGGCCTGGCGCCCCAGGTCGGCGAGGTCCGGGTCGGCGAGGGCGAAGCGGCGCCGCTCGTCCTCGGGGACGGGCACCGTCTCCACCAGGGCGTCGCCCGTGCCGTACACCATCCTCTCGGCCTTGGAGCCCAGGCGCCGCCGCAGCACGGCCGGCCTGCCGGCGCGCAGGCCCTGCTTGTACAGGTAGTACTCGTCGGGGTTGACCGCGCCCTGCACCAGCAGCTCCCCGAGCCCGTAGGCAGCCGTGACGAAGACCACCCCGTCGAACCCCGACTCGGTGTCGAGCGTGAAGGCCACGCCGCTGGCGCCGAGATCGCTGCGGACCATGCGCTGGATGCCGACGGAGATGGCGACCTCGGTGTGCTCGAAGCCGTGGTGGAGCCGGTAGGCGATGGCGCGGTCGGTGAAGAGCGAGGCGTACACCTTGCGTACGTGCTCGAGCACCGACGCCTCGCCCCGCACGTTGAGGAAGGTCTCCTGCTGACCGGCGAACGACGCCTCGGCCAGGTCCTCGGCCGTCGCCGACGAGCGGACGGCCACGGTGGCCTCGGCAACCCCGCCCATGGCGCGGTAGGCCCGACGCACGGCGTCCGCCAGCTCGGCGGGGAGCGGCGTGGCGAGCACCAGCGCGCGCACCTCCCGGCCCCGCTCACTCAGGCGGCCGACGTCCTGCTCGTCGACGTCCTCGAGCAACGCAGCGATGCGCTCCTTCAGGCCGGTGTCGTGCAGGTGGGCCTCGAACGCCGCCGCGGTGGTAGCGAAGCCCTCCGGCACCCGCACGTTGGCGTCGCGCAGGTGGCCGATCATCTCACCTATCGACGCGTTCTTGCCCCCCACCCTCGCGATGTCGGCGAGCCCGACTTCCTCGAACGGGACGATGTACTCCACGACGTCTCCTCCCGGCGCGGCCTATGCTCTGGAGCGACGATGGTCCGAAGCGACGATAGTTCGAAGCGGCGCTGCTCCCCTGGCCTTTACCTGCTCGGTCCGGACCCAAGCTACCGCACCCAGCGGTCCGCGTGTTCCGGCCGAGGTACACGGCCCACACGACGCCTGCACCGCGGGGGCGGAGTCCGGGCGGTGCGGCCGCCGCCAGGCTGTTGGGAGGGCCCGTGACCGCTCGGCCGGTGTACTTCGTCTCGGACCATACCGGCGTCACCGCCGAGGTGCTGGGGCACAGCCTGCTGGCCCGCTTCGCCGGCCTGGTCATCCGCACCTCCACGCGACCGTTCGTGAACACGCCGCAGCGTGCCGACGCGCTGGCCTCGGAGCTCGCGGCCCTGCCCGAGACCGCGGTGGTGTTCTCGACGATCACGGACACGGCGATCCGGGCGCGCATCGCTTCAGCTCCGTGCGCCCACTTCGACCTGTTCGAGCCCTTCCTGGGACCGCTGGCGGAACTGTTCGGGAGCCCGCCGCAGGCGCGCGTGGGCGCCTACCATGGCATCCGGGATCTGGCGAGCTACCAGGCGCGCATCGATGCGGTCGAGTACTCGCTGGCCACCGACGACGGGACCAACGTGGGGCGCTACGGGCATGCCGAAGTGGTGATGATCGGGGTGTCGCGGGTCGGGAAGAGCCCGACCTGCCTCTACCTGGCGCTTCAGTACGGAGTGCGGGCGGCGAACTACCCGCTGGCCGAGGACGACTTCGAGCGAGACGGGTTACCGGAACCGGTGGCGCCGTACCGCGGCCGACTCTTCGGGTTGACGATCGCGCCGCAGCGCCTGCACGAGCTGCGGGAGCAGCGCCGGCCCGGGAGCGCCTACGCGGCGCAGCGTCGTTGCGCGTTCGAGGTGGGCCAGGCCGAACGCCTGTTCCGGCGCCACGGCATCCCGTTCCAGGATGCCAGCGCGCTGTCGGTGGAGGAGCTCGCGGCGCTGGTGCTGCAGCGGGCGGGCCTCGAGCGGCACCGCTGAGGCCCGGGGCCGCCCGTGGGTCTAGGGCCGGCCGGTGGCCGCGGGTCGAACCTGGGGCGGGATCGGCAGGTGGCGGCGCAAGACCTCGAGGTGCGGCGTGCTGACGCACACGTCGAGTCCTCCGGGCTCGCGGCGGACGGTGAGCAGGTGGGCGTGCGTGGCGTGGGCGGTGACCTGGCTCCCCGCCGCCACGCCTTCGATGCGATCGAGGTTGAGGGGCACGCGCGCCAGCGCCAACGTATCCGCCGCGCCACGGGGCCGCACGGTCAGGCAGCTAGGACAGAGCTCGATCGTCAGCCCGTCCGCGGTGTGGATGACGAAGGTATCGCCTGAATCGTCGGTCGTGGGGTCGTGGAAGAAGTCGCTCATGAAGGGTCCTCCCCGGGCGTCGCCCGCGCCGCGCCTGCGAGCAGGCGGGTACGTGGGCGCGGCCGATGCGGCGGCGCAGCCGAGCGTGGGCGGGGAGTCGCAACGCCACGGCGTGCGCGCGGCCTCCTCGAGCGTCCCTTCAATGGTCCCCTCAGGTGTGGACCGGATTCAGACTATGCCCGCGCCACCGGCGGGAGTGTAATGCGCTTCATCTATCTCCCCGGCGGGGCCCGGCGCGCGCCGGGCGATGGGCGCCCCTATCATCGGGGGAGGAGTCGCACAGATCGCCCGGGCGCGCCCCGCGACCGGGCCGGGAGGGGAGCGCATCATGCCCGAGTTGCCCGACATCGAGGCCTACCGCGCGGCGCTGTCGGAGCGCGTCGTCGGCCATGAGCTCATCGGGGTGCGCCTGCGCAGCGTGTTCCTGTTGCGCTCGGTGGAGCCCGGGCTGGACGCCTTCAGGGCGCGCCTCGTCACCGGCACGCGCCGGATCGGTAAACGGCTGGTGCTGGCGTTCGAGGAGCCGGCACCGCCGCTGTTCCTGGTGCTGCATCTGATGCTGGCCGGGCGCCTGTCGTGGGGCAAGCCCGGAGCGGGGCTGCCCGGCAAGCGCGGGCTGGCCGCGTTCGACTTCGGGCACGGCACACTGCTGCTGACCGAGGCCGGCACGCGGCGCATGGCATCGCTGCACGCGGTGGTGGGCGAGGCGGGGTTGGTCCCGCACGACGCCGGCGGGCTGGAGCCGCTCGAGGCCGACCGGCGGAGCTTCGCCGCGGTCCTGCGGAGCGAACGGCACACGCTCAAACGCGCCCTCACCACGCCGAGCCTGTTCGCCGGCATCGGCGGCGCTTACGCCGACGAGATCCTGCATGCCGCCCGTCTTTCCCCGGTCGCGCTCACCAGCTCGCTCGACGAGGAGGCGATCGATCGCCTCCACCACGCCACTCGGGAGGTGCTCGCGACCTGGATCGCGCGCCTGTCGGAGGGCGTCGATGGGGGCCGCTGGCCGAAGCTCACCGCCTTCCAGGAGGGGATGGCGGTACATGGTCGCTACCGCGAGCCCTGCCCCCGCTGTGGCGATCCCGTGCAGCGCATCCGCTACGTCGATCGGGAGACGAACTACTGCGCCACCTGTCAGACCGGCGGCACGGTGCTCGCCGACCGCTCGCTGTCAAGGCTGCTCGGCAAGGACTGGCCGCGGTCGCTGGAGGCGTGGGAGGAGCGGCTCGGCCCGGGTGAGGCGGAGTGACGGTCGTCGGCCGGTGGTTGTGGCCGGCCGGTCGCCGGTGGCGACGTGCCGGCGGGCGCCCGCAAGACGTGGGCGCCGGGACCACCGGTCCCGGCGCCCAACCTCGCTCCGCGTGCCCTCGGGGCGAGGTCCTTCTCGGGGTCGCTAGGCGCCCAAGGAGGTGAGGGTGATGCGGCCGAGCGGGATCAGTGCGCTACCGTCGGCGAACATGACGGTGGTCCCGATGACGAAGCTCTGGCCGTCGACCGCGCCCGAAGGGCCGACGTCGACCGTAGTGCTCGAGGTGCCGTAGCCGACCGAGCCGAAGGAGACGGCGAGCGGCGTCCCGGCCACCGTGGTGACGGAGGTCGCGGCCGTCGCGATGGGAGCGTGGTAGGCGAGGTCGTTGACGGTGATGGTACCGTTCACGATCGAGCTCCTGACGAAGGCGGCCATAGCCGTCGGGCTGGCCATGAAGCGTTGGAATGCGCCGACGCCGACGGTGTCCTCGAGGTGGGCGAAGGCCGCGTCGGTGGGCGCGAAGACGGTGACCGGCTTCGAACCGTTCACCATGGCGCCGAGTCCGCTGACCCTCAGAGCACGTTCGAAGCAGGCGTAGCTGGTGCTGCCGCTGCCGGTGCTGTTATGGAAGCATAGGCCGGTGGTGCCGCCGGTGGCGCTGTTCGTGAGGTAGGACGCCATGGTTCCGCTCTGCATCGTCAGGTTGCCGATGGCGATGCTGGGCTGTGCGAACGCCAGTCCTAGGCCGAGCGCGAGAGCCACGGCAAGCGTCGTACCGAACCGGACAGTGGCTCGCTTCAGATGGGGGGTGATCGTGGTCATGGTCCTTCCCTTCCTGGCCGCACCGCGGGTCGCTGGGGCGGGGGCCGTGCGGGGTTCACCCGGCGGTTGCTCCGGGCGCCTCCCGATGCCTCCGAGGGTAGGCGTCGGATTCGAGGAAGCGGTGGAGGCCAGGTGCAAGGACCGTGCAGGATGGGTGGGAGGACGATGAGGGCCGCGGCCGGTCGTCCTGTGCGCGCCGGTCGCGCTCGGTCGCCCTCAGTCGCGCTCGATCGCGCTACGTCAAGGTCGCAGGAGCAGGTGCGCGTTCAGAACTTGCCGCCGGTACGGAACCCGCCGCCATGACCGCCGCCATGGCCGCCGCCCCCGCGTGGGCCGTGCCCACCGGCCCAGGGTGAGCCCCGGCCGAAGCCGCCGGAACCGAACGTCGGGTTGGACCGCGGCGGGGCGTAGCGGCGCTGTTGCTCCAGCACGCGCCACAGCGCATCGCGGGAGAGCATCCCGCCGATGACGTTGGCCAGCACAGTCGCGACCAGGGCGCCGTCCTGGAAGCCGTGCCCGGGCAGGTCGTACTGACGCCGCCTGAACTCCGAGCCGAGCGACTCGAGCTGACGGAGGCGGTCGCGATGCTGCTGCAACGCCGCGGTGAGCTCCTGTGCAGCGGTCTCGAGACGATGCTGTTCCTGTTGCAGGTCGATCAGACGTCCGATGGCCACGTCATCCTCGGGGAAGGGGGTCGCCAGCGCCTCCTGGCGCAGGGCCTGGAGCTGCTCGGTGCGCAGACCGGCGGCGAGGACGTCGATCGCCTCGCGGTAGGCGTCGTCTTCACCGGCCGCGAACCGCTGTCTGCGATCGAGCAGCGTCTGGACCGCCGCGGCCCGTTGCTCGAGCCCCCGGTCCAGGGTCTCGAGCCGCCGCGCCTCCTCCGCTGCGATCGACTCGAGGGCAGGGATGCCGTCGGCAGCGCGCGCTCTCCGGTCGAGCTCGGCGAGCTCGTCGAGTTCGACGTCGGCGCGTCGGCGGGACGCGGTGGCGTGCTCCCGGAGGCGCACGGGGATCTCCAGGAGGCGGGCGTAGTCGGCCCGGGGCTCCGCATAGCCCACCAGGAGCGCTACCTTCCCGTCGAGCCAGCGGAACAGCGGGGCGGCCCGGTAGTCCGACGTCCCGAAGCGCCGCTTCCACAGGTACATGAACAGGGGGTCCTCTCGGTACGCCCGCCCCTTCTCGTCCAGCTCCTGCTCGCTCCGCGTGGCTTTCTCCTCGGCGTGCTTCGCGATGCGGTCGAGCTTCTCGGCGCGATCGAGCTGCGAGCGGTAGGCCGGCTGCGCTGTGAGGCGCTCCTGCGTGCGCGCCTCGGCGGCGTCGACAGCGGCGGCGGCCTGTTCCAGGGTCCTAGCCTGCGTTGCGCGCTGGGCCTCCAGCGCGGAGCGGTCCTCGTCGGCGGTGCGTAGTTCGTCGGCCAGCGCCTCGGTGGCGGCCTCGCGGCTGCGCAACAGTGCGCTCACCCGCTGTTCGGCGGCGTCGAGCGTCTCGGTGACGGTCCCGGCTGCCAGCGAGCCGACGCGCAGCCGGGCCAGCTCGCGGTAGGCAGCCGTCTGCGCCTTGCCGACCTCCATGAGGCGTGCACTGCCCTCGGCCACGCGACGGTCCAGTTCCTCATTGGCCTTGCGCTCGCTTTCGACCTCCGTTTCGATGGAGGCCAGGGGTTGTCGTCCCGAGATCATGCCGTGTCCGTTCCGAGCGCTACCAGTGCGTGATGGCCGCTCCGGTGGTGGGGATGGTGTAGCTGGGGTCCAGTGCGCCGCGGCGCTTGAGGCCGACGATGTCGGCCTGGATGATGCCGTCGTCCTGCTTATCCCGTGCCACGGCCTGGAAGGTGGCCTCGTCGACGCGAACGCCCCATCGCTCGACCGGCACGCTGTCGCCGGTCTCCTCGTTGCGTACGGTGGCCGTCACGGAGGTCCCGTCGGGCCCCCGGGCCTCGACGATGAGGTAGTAGTTCCGTGCCGTGGGGTTCACGTCGGGGATTCGCCAGACTCCCGACGGCTGGCCGGGACGGTTGACCACGCGCACGGTGTAGGTCTGCTCGAGCGTCGCCGTGAGCGCCTGAAGGTCGGCCAGACCGGCCCGGGCCGCCGCATAGCTGCGCTGTCCCAGGGCCGTGCGCGCCGCGTCGTAGAGGGTGTCGGCGCGATCGGTGGCTTCCGGTACGGCCGCGAGCCGCAGGACCGCGGCGTGCGCGGCCGTCAGCTCCCCAGACAGCGCGGCGCGCGGGGCGACGACCTCGGTCCGATAGGCGCCGTACGTCACGGCGGCCAGCGCCAGGCAGGCGACCAGCCATGCGCCCCACCGGCGCCGCGTGACGTAGATCCTGGCGAGCGCGGTCGCGAGCGACGGCGGTGTCGGTCGATGGACGAAGCGTTCCTGCGCCAGGGCGGCCACGCCCTGCGCCAGGATGTCGTCGGGAACCTCGATCCCCTGTGCGGCGTAGATCTTCCGCAGACGCTCGATGAGGTCCTGGGCGCGCGCCGGCTCGTCGAGTTCCTGCTCCACCAGCTGGCGTCGCTGGCGCAGCGTGTCCACCACGTCCATGGCGAGCATGATGTCGTCGAGCGGGGCCCCGGCCCGGGTGGCGGGCGCTTCCGTCATGCCGTCGGCGCGGACGCCTCGCCCTGCTCGGCCAGGCGCGCCAGGCGGCGCTTGCCGTCCTCCACCGCCTCCCGGATCTCACGCGCGTTCGCCGTGCTCTTCGCGCGCATCTCCTCGATGATCTCGCGTGCGTGCGTCTGGTAGGCCACCACCGACTCGACCAGCTTCTTCACGGCTTCGGCGCGGATCGTCGGCCCGTAGCCGGCCCGGAGGGCCGCTTCCTGCACCTGACCGCCGACCTCTGCGAGGTCCTCGAGCGACTTGCCGACCCCTTCCTTCATCGCTTCGATGGTGCGGGTGCTCTCGTGCAGGCCGAACATGCCGGTGAACGAGGCGCTGAGCGCCGTGAGGACGGTCTCGTTGGTGGAGAAGAAGCTGACCGACTGCGCGTGCACGCGTTCTTTGGCGTTGGTGGTCTGCAGCAGCCGGGTCATGATGACCTCGGAGGTGTGGTAGGCGACGGTCAGGTTGTCGGACAGGTCCTTGGCGATCTGGTAGCGCGCCTCCGACGTCTGGAGCGCCCGCACGCGCTCGTCGCGCGCCAGCTCGCGCCGCGCCCGCTCCGTCAGGTCGTCCGCCGGGGCGGCCGTCACATGGTCGGCGGCATCGGCGACCGCCTGCCGGGCGCCGGCCAGCTCCGCGTCGGCGGCCTTCAGCACCTCCAGCGCCAGGATCTCGGCCTCCTTCAACGCCCCTCGGAAGTCCTGGTAGGCCTCGAGGATGCGCCGCTCACGCTCGACCTGATCCAGCGTGGACCGCGTGACCTCGAGGAAGCTGCGCTTGATGGTGTCGAAGCGGGAGGCGACGTCGCCGCGGGTCACCTTCATCCAGACGTTGGCGAGGCGCTCGAAAGTGGTGATCTTGCCGTCCTCGATCTGGTCCACCATGCGTTTGGCGTCGTCGCGGATGCTGTTGAAGGCGTGGGTGATGGTCTCGTAGCGGGTGGCGATGTCGCTGGCGCCCACCTGCTCGCGCACGACGTCGTTGAACAGCGACGCCTGGTCGAGCGTGCGGGCGATCACGACCACCTTCGCCTCGTCGAGGCTGCTGATCCGCTTCAGCAGAGCCGTGATGGGCGCTTCCTGGTCGCCGCTGTGCTCGGGCATCAGGCCGAGCTCGCGGACCGTTCCCAGGGCCCTGTCGAGATACTGCAGGGGGGTTGCTCCGACGTCCGCCATGGTGGGACTCCCTCGACGGCCGCTCCGCCCGTAGTGTAGAGGTTCGGCGCACCGGAAGCGAGATGGCGTTTGGCCCTCAGGGCCGGGGCGCCTGGCCGGGCGATGGGAGCCTGGCGATCGGGTCGGGTGCGTCGGGATCGGCCGGAGCGGTCTGCCGTGGGCGCCCCGGGACGCTCCCGGCCCTTCTACGCTGAACGGCGCGCGGCGCGCGCCGCCACCAGGCCCAGGGCGGGCATCGCCAACGTCAGCACGAAGAGGACCCCCAGGACCCAATCGAGCCACGCGGCAGCCGGGTTCGTGATCCACAGGAAGCTCACCACGGACAGCAACAACGACTGGGTCAGGATCTCGACGAGGCCGCCCCAGAGAGGGCCGCTCGCGGAGCGCTCGAGGTAGATCCAGCCCTCGATGGAGGAGGGGGCCGGGGCGAAGGTGCCGAGGATGCCGACGGAGACGAGCATGACCCACAGGACGAGCCAGCCGTTCGGGGCGAAGAGCGTGTCCCTGAGCAGGTAGAAGACGAGCCCGAAGAGCGCGCCGCGAAGCGGTTGGAGGAGCGGACCGGCCATCACCCACGGGTTGGAGGTGTCACGCAGCGTCGCCCGACGCACGGGGTCTTCCCGGAGGGCCCGGGTGTAGCGGAAGACGTTCATGGCGGCGATGCCGACCACGGTGTAGGTCACGGTGTGCGCCGCGACGGTGCGGATCACGATATCGAGCAGACCCAGCGCGTGAGCGTCCATGAAGTCGGTACCCCTTCTCCCGGTTGCGCGGCCTGCGGCCGCGGAACACAATCGAGGCCGTTCACCGGCACGTGGGCCACGGAGGGAACGACGAGGTTACGGGCGCGCTCGAAGGTCACTCCGAATGCCAGGTCGAGCAGCGCGAGCTGAAGCCCGATCCGCGGACGCGTCGTGCCCGTGCGCATGCGCGCCGGTGTGGGGCCGGGAGCGGGCTCGAGGTCCTCCGTGATCGCGACCGCGGAGCTGCGAAGCCCGGGTTCTCGGCCATGCCGTGCCCTCGATGGTAGGCGCCTGCCACCGGCCCCGGCAGGGACGATTGCCCTGCTGCAGGAGCGCTCTGCACGCGCGTGAGCCCCACAGGTTCACGCTTCGCTCGTTCCGACCGCGGTCGGTGCCGCGGTCGGTGCCGGCGAGCATCAGGATGCTCATCATGCGCCCCGGCATGGCCCTGGGCGTACGCGTCTGCACCCACGTGTACAGCAGGATGGCGACGTAACCGTTGCCCACCCCTAGCCCGAACAGCGGACCGAAGTCGACCCAGGTGGACGCGATGAAGCCGAGCGATCCGATGACCGTTCCGAAGGCCGCGAAGAGCGCGGCGATCAGGATCGGCCTGGCCCTGCCGGCGATGCGGGGCAGCGATCCGGCCAGCAGGTAGCCGATCAGGTTGCCGCCCGAGAACGCGGGCATGAGCAGGCCGAAAGCCAGCGCCCCCTGCGTCAGGCGTTGGTCGGCCAGGGTCGGTATGCCGACCAGGAGCGGGGCATGGAGGGGTTGACGAACTAAGGACATTAGTATATAACCTAATCATGTTTTCCACGAACGGAACAGATCCGAACAGAGAAGGGGTCACGCCGCCTCCGTCGACCCTCGGCACCGCCTCGACCGGCACCGCGTCGACCCACACCGCGTCGACCGGGCCCGCCAAGGGAGCGTCCGAGCGGCGTCTCCAGGTCGAAGGCGGCACGCTTGCCTACGACGACGAGGGGACCGGTCCGCTGGTGGTCCTGGTACCGGGCCTGGGCGACCTTCGGCAGGAGTACCGGTTCCTCGCTCGCGAGCTGGTGGCCGCCGGCTACCGGACGGTGAGCCTCGACCTGCGCGGCCACGGAGGCTCGAGCGTGGGGTGGGACGACTACGGCAGGAAGGCCGCGGGCGGCGACCTTCTGGCGCTCATCGAGGCGTTGGATGCGGGGCCCGCCACCATCGTCGGCAACTCGTTCTCTGCCGCGCCCGCCGTTTGGGCGGCCGCCGAGCGGCCGGACGCGGTCGACGCCTTGGTGCTCATCGGTCCGTTCGTGCTGCCGCAACCGGCGAAGCCGCTGCTGCAGGCGCTGACACGGGTGCTGTTCGCGGGCCCCTGGAAGGTGGCGGCCTGGAGCGCGTACTTCGGCACCCTCTTCCCGACCCGCAAGCCCGCGGACTTCCGCGCCTACCGGGCCGCGCTGCGCGCCAACCTGGCAGAGCCAGGGCGCTTCGAGGCTGTCAAGGCCATGATGTTCAGTAGCGAGCCCGACATCGCACAGCGCCTCGCTGAGGTGGCGGCGCCCACGCTAGTGGTGATGGGCAGCAAGGACCCCGACTTCACCGATCCGGCCGACGAGGCTCGCCGGCTGGCCGACGGCCTCCGGGGCGAGTCGTTGATGATCGAGGGAGCCGGCCACTACCCGCACAGCGAGATGCCAGAGGCTGTTGCCACGCCCGTGCTCGCGTTCCTCGAGCGGACGCGGCGTGGCGCGTAGACCCGGCGTCACGCGGGAGCGGCTGGTCGAGCGGGCCGCCGAGATCCTCGACCGGGAGGGCCCGTCGGCGTTGTCCCTGGCCGCGCTGGCGCAGGCTTTGGGCGTGCGGACGCCGTCGCTGTACAACCACATCGACGGACTCGGCGATCTGCGCGGTGCGCTCCGGTTCAGGGGCCTGGAAGCCCTGGAGCAGGGCCTGCAGCGGGCCGCGGTAGGCCGGTCCGGGCGCGACGCGTTGGTCGCGCTGGCGCAGGCGTACCGCGCGTTCGCCCATCGACACCCGGGTCTCTACGCCCTGACCCTGAGCGCCGCGGGCGATGCGTCGACGTCCGCGCGGGACCGGCAGGCCGCCGCGGCGGCCGCCGAGAGGCTGGTGCAAGTAGTGGTGAGTGTGCTGCAGGGGTATGCCCTCGAGGGCGACGAAGCCCTCCACGCCACGCGGGCGTTGCGCAGCTCGCTGCACGGTTTCGTCGCGCTCGAGAGTGCCGGCGGCTTCGGTCTCCCGCTCGATCTGGACGTCAGCTTCGAGCGGCTGATCGCGATGCATCATGCAGCGCTGGCGGGGGCGGCGTCCGAACCGGGGTGAGCTCCGATCGCCGCCCGCCGCCTCACTTCAGGATGGCGAGCTGCAGGTCGAAGGCGGCCAGGATCCAGTCGTGGAGGGTGGTGGCGGCCGAAGCCACCGTCCTGGCGTGGCTCAAGCGGACCTCCTGATAGGCGAGCGGCGCGAGGGTGCCGGCGTCGGATCGGGCCTTCTGCGCGGCGAGGTCCTCGGAGGACGTGGCGAGGCTCTCCTGCGCGCTCGTGTAGCGGTGCTGGGCGGCGGTGACGCCGGCGAACGCCTGGCCCACCGTCACATCGACGTTGGAGGCGGCGGCGTCGAGGGCGGTTCTGGCGGCGGCAACATCGTCACGGGCGGATTCGATGTCCGAGGCGGCGCTGAAGGCGTTGTCGACGGCGGCGAGCTGGGCCTGGGCCAGCGCGAGCTTGCGCGTGGCTCCCTGGAGGGAGGCGCTGGAGCCGCGGGCTTCGCGGAGCGCGTCCTCTAGGCTCGGAACGGCCGGGAGATCCGACGGGCTGAGGGCGATCAGGGCGCCGGCGTCCAGGCCCGTCTGTGTCTGCAGCTCGCTCAGAGCGAGATCGTAGTCGGTCGCCGCTTCACGGCTGTCGCGCTGGGCCGATGCCAGTGTGTCCTTGGCCTCGGCCACGTCGATCGAGGTGGCGGCGCCTGCATCCTGCTTGGCCTGCGTGGCTTCGAGCTTGGCGCTCGCGATGGCCTCGGCCTCGCGCGCCTCGGCGCGGGCCGTGTCGGCCTCGATCAGCGCGGTGTACGCCTGGGCCGCGCTCTTGCGTACCGTCGCCTCGGCCGTGGCGAGTACCTGCTGGGCCTGGGCTGCGGCATTCTGTGCGGTGAGGAGACCGACCTTCAGGGCGAGCGGGTCCGCCTGGGTTCGCTCGAGCGTGCGTTGGGCCGCCTGCAGCGTGCTGCGGGCGGTGATGACGTCCGCTGCGCGCTCGACTGCGGCGGAGAGCGTCTGGGTCAGTGAGATCGCCTGCGCGTCCGAGGTGGTGGCCGCGCCCTGGGCGGCGGGGGCGCTCTGAGCCGTGACGGTGCCCGCGATGCCGAGAATGGCGGCGAGCGCGAGGGCGAGCAGGGGTGGGGTGGAGCGGTTCACTTGAGGACCTCCATGGGGTCGAGGGCCATGGCCTGGGCGAGCTGGACCCCGGCGATGAGCACGGCGTCGCCGGAACGATCCCGGGCGAGCTGGGCCTGGTGGAGCGAGAGGCTGGCGGTCTGGACGTCGAGAACGGAGACGAGGCCCAGCTCGAAGCGCTGTCGTGTCTGCTCGAGGATGGTTTCGGCCTGAGCCGCGAGCTGCTCCTGCAGGCTCAGCTGTTGGGCCTCGCCCTCGAGGTTGCGCCGGGCGTCGGCGACGTCGACCGAGGCGGCGTCGCGGGTACGCACCAGTTGCGCGTTGGCGAGCTCGAGCGCCGTCTGGTAGGCGGCGAGGGTGGCGCCGCTGCCGCCGTCGATGGGGATGCTGAGCCCCACGCCCGCGCTCAGCGAGCTGGAGGCGCTGCCACCGGTAGTGACGCTCACCGTGGCCCCGACCGTGGGCTGGAAGCTGGCGGTGTCGAATCCGGCCGAGAGCTTGACGCCTGTGGTGTCGGTCGAGCCGCTGAAACTGAGCGCGGTGTCGAGGCTGATCCCGGCGTCGCGCCGGGCTCCCTGGAGGTCGAGCCGGGCCGACGCGACGTCGAGGGTGGCGCCGATGACGTCGTTGCGTTTGGACAGGTCGGCGTCGGCGGTCAGTGCCGCGGCGTCGATCGCGGCGCCGGTTCCCCCGTCCGCGGCGCCGACCTGCACGCCGAGCGTCTGGGAGAGGGCTGAGAGGGCCCGACGCGCGCTGCGCTGGGCACTGGCGAGATCGTCGGCGGCGCCGGCGACATCGAGCTGGGCGGCCAGCACGTCGGCGTCGCTGGCGGCGCCCGCCTGGTTGCGGGCCTGCTCGGCCTGCAGCTTCGCCTGGGCCAGGGCCAGCGCCTCCTGCTGCACGGTGACCTGCTGGTCGGCCCGCAGCGCGGTCAGGTACTCGGTGGCCACCGCGACCACGGTGGCGCCGGTCGTCGAGCGCAGCGCGGCTTGCGCACGGGTCACGCTGGCCTGCGCCCGGTCGAGCGCGTCCTGGGAGGGGCCGTAGGGCAGCACGTTGAACGTCGCGTTGGCGCCGACGCTGGCGGAGAGCGTGTTCCCGCCGTTGGCGAGGTCCCAGCTCGAACCGGCGTCGACCGAGACGTTGCCCTGAACGGTGGCGGTGCGCGCCGCCAGCCGGCTGCGGGCGATGGTGAGGCCGGCCTCGGCGCTCTGCACGTCGGGTGCGCTCATCGCCGATCGCAGGGCCTGCTCGAAGGTCAGGTTGGCGCCGGTGGCGGACCGCGCCTCACCGGTCGGTGCGGTCGTCGGTGCGGCCGTCGTGGTGGTGGCGTCGGTTCCGCCTGCCGTTCCCTGGGCGGCCGCAAGCGCGGCCGTCAGGAGGGCGGCTGTGGCGAGGAGGACCGGGAGGACACGCATCACTCGTACCTCAGGGAGGCCACGGGATCGAGTGCGGCGGCGCGGCGGGCCGGGTAGTAGCCGAAGAACACACCGACCGTGACCGCGAACGCGAACGCCATCAGCGCGCTTCCCATCGACGGGACCGCAGTGATCCCGAAGTGGGGGACGATCAGCAGGGCGATGGCGAGCCCGAGCGCGACGCCGAGCACGCCGCCACCGACCGACAGCACGATGGACTCGGTCAGGAACTGCGCCAGGATGTGCCGCGGCTTCGCCCCGAGGGCCTTGCGGACACCGATCTCACGCGTGCGCTCGGTGACCGATACCAGCATGATGTTCATGATTCCGATGCCTCCGACCAGCAGGCTGATGCCCGCGATCGCGCCGAGGAAGAGGGTGAGCGTCCGGGTCACGCTGTTGAGCGATTCCAAGCTGTCGGTCTGGTTCTGGATCCGGAAGTCGTACTCGCTCGCGCTCAGCGTCCCGTGGCGGCCGGCGATGAGCTGGGTCAGCTGGCTCTGGAGACCGTCGATGGTGTCGGGACTGGTGGCCTCGACGTAGATGGCGGACAGGGTCGTGGAGCCGAGCAGCGAATCGCGATGGACACGTTGCAGGAAGGTGGAGAGCGGGATGAGCACGCTGTCGTTGGTGCTTCCGAAGCTGTTGCCCTTGTCGGGCAGGACCCCTACCACCTCGTAGGACACGCCCTTGATCTGCAGCGTGGAACCGACCGCCGCTCGACCCGGGAAGAGCTCGCTGGCGATGTCGGAGCCGATGACGGCGACGCGGTTGCGGTTATCGACGTCGAGCGTGCTGAAGAAGGTGCCGGTCTCGGGTTGGCTGTTGCGCACATCGGCGTAACTGGCCCACGTTCCCAGCACGGTGGCGTTGAGGTTGTTGGCGCCCGCCTTGACCTGGGTGCTGGTCTGCGCCACCGGGGCGATGCCCGCGGCGCGCGGATCGTTCAGCGCCACGATGGCCTCAGCGTCGCCGACGGTGACCCTCTGGGTCGGCGCGCTACGTACGAGCCCCGGGTGGAACCCGGCGGAGCCACTCTGGACCGTTAGGAGATTGGTGCCGAGGCTGGCGATGCTGCTCGTGATCCTCGCCGTGACGCCGGCCCCGATGGAGGTGAGGGCGACTACAGCGGCGACCCCGATCACGACCCCGATGGTCGTGAGGACGCTGCGCATGACGTTGGCGCGGATGCTGCGCCAGGCGATGGCCAGCACCTCACGGGGCTGGACCCGCACCCGTGGGCGCTTCGGTTGCGTTACGGACGCCGCCTCGGTCGGACGGGTCAGGTGGAGGTCGCTCACGGCGCCCTCGTCGCTACGGTCCGGTCCATCGCCACCGGCAGGCGCGGCGCCTGGCGCGTATCGCTCTCGATCCGACCGTCGCGCAGCACGATGGTGCGGGCGGCCTGATCGGCGATGTCGTGCTCGTGCGTGACGAGCAGGATGGTGGCCCCCTCGGCGTTGAGGTCGTGGATGAGTCCCATGATCTCGTTGCCGGTGGTGCTGTCGAGGTTGCCGGTAGGCTCGTCGGCGAGCAGCAGGGCGGGACTCATGGCCAGGGCCCGGGCGACCGCCACGCGTTGCTTCTGGCCACCGGAGATGGCGGACGGTGTGCTGGACTTCTTGTCGGCGAGGCCGACGCGCTCGAGCAGCTCCATGGCGCGCTCGCGGCGTGCACGGGGCCGTACCCCGGCATAGGTCAGCGGGACTTCGACGTTCTCGAGCAGGCTGGCGCGGGGCAGCAGGTGGAAGGCCTGGAACACGAAGCCGATGGCGTGGTTGCGGGCCTCGGCGCGCGTGTCCTCGTTCAGATCGGTGACGTCGGTGCCGTTCAGCAGGTAGCGCCCGCTCGTCTGCCGGTCGAGGATGCCGAGGATGTTCATCAACGTCGACTTGCCCGAGCCGGACGGTCCCATCAGAGCGACCATCTCGCCGGCCGTCACCTCGAACGACACGCCTTTCAGGGCCCAGAACTCGCTGCCGCCCGAAGGGTACGCCTTGGTGATGTCCTGGAGCGAGAGGACGGTCGGCTTCACGGCATGCCTCGCCCGCCGCCGGCGCCCATGCCTGGGATGCCCGTGGGGTTCCCCGTGCGCTGGGTGGCGGTGCCGGTCGGGCTCGAAGGCGTCGTTCTCGCGGAGGAGGTCAACAGCACTACGTCACCCTGGCGCAGCTTGCCGCTGACGACGGCGTTGTAACCCACCGAGTCGACCAGCTCGACGGTGGCCGGGGCGAAGCTGGCATCCGGCTGCTGCACCATCACGGCGCGAAGGTCGGCCCTGGGGGCGGTCGAAGCGGCGGCCGGCGTGCCGGTAGGGAGCTCCTGCAGCGCGGTCAGTGGCAGCGTGACGGCGTTGGCGACGTTCCGCACGACGATGTCGGCTTCGGCCGTCATGCCGGGGCGCAGCGCGAGGTCCGTGTTCGCGAGCGAGACCGTCACCTTGAAGATGGGGATGTTCGACACGGACTCGCCCGTGGGGGCGATCGCCGTGACGGTGCCCGTGAAGGTCCGATCGGGCATGGCGTCGAGCGTGACCGAGGCGCTCTGGCCGACCTTCACTTTGGAGATCTCGGTCTCGTCGATCTGAGCGGGCAGCTCGAGGCTGGTGTCGTCGATCAGGGTGAGGACGGTCCCGTCCTCGGGCACGTAGGCGCCGACCTCGGTGGCGACGCTGGCGACGACGCCGTCGAAGGGCGCCGTGGTGGTGATGGCATCGAGGTCCTCCTGTGCCTGCTCGACGGCGATCCGCTGTTGTTCGACGGCGAGCTGGGCGTTCTTGAGGTTCTGGGCCGCCGAGGTCGCCTGGAGCTCTCGCGACGCCTGGAGGTTCGCGAGCGAGCGGTGCGCGTCGGTGAGCGAGCGGGTGGCGTCGGCGAGGTCGTCGCGGGCGGTCTGGGCCTCCGACGCGCTGACCGCGCCGAGCCCCAACAGCCGCTCCTGCAGGGCGACGGTGTCGCCGGCGCGGGAGACCGAACGCTCCTGGGCGGTCACGGTGGCCTGGGCCTCCGCGATCTGCTTGACGACGGTGGCGGCGTTATCGTCCTGGTTCGCCTGAAGTGCCGCCTGCTGCACTTGAGCCTTCTGGAGGGCCAGGTTGGCGTCGCGTAGCGCGCGCTCGTGCGGCGTCGGGTCGAGCTGGGCCAGGACGTCGCCCTTGGCCACGCGCTGCCCCACGCTGGCGAGTTTGGCGATGGTGCCGGCGGTTTCGTTGGTGACGTCGAGCGTGCGGGCGGCCTCGAGGGATCCGGGACCCGCGACGGTGACGCGGTAACTCGTGGTGGTCACGGTCATCGTCTGCACGCTGGCGGTCTCGGCGGGTGCGCTGCGCAACGGCCAGGGGATCACGCCGAGGGCCAACAGGCCCGCTACGAGCGCTCCTGCCACGAGGACCGCGATGACGACGAGGCGGGCGCGGCGGCGAGGGTGGCGCGGTTGGATCGCTGCGGGGCTGCTCACGGTCAACCTCCCTGGGAGGCGGGGATCGTTCTGGATGAGGGCGTCATGGCGTGCTCCATTCCGGCGCGGGTACTCCGTGCCCTATGGAGCCATCGTGGCCGGGCGCCGTTTGGATGTGACTGAGAGGATGTTTGCGGTTCGTTTGGATGCCGCAGGGTCGCGGTGGCGAGCCCGTTCCCGCGGTGTCGCGCACGGGCGCAGCGGCGCTCGGGCGAAGGGGGTTCGCTAGCTTGCGCCCGGGGCCTCGGTGGCGGGCAGCCGGACCGTGAACTCGGCTCCCGGCTCGACGTTGGCGGCCGTCACCGAGCCGCCCTGTAGCAGAGCCAGGGTACGGACGATGGCGAGGCCCAGGCCCCGGCCCGCTCCCCCTCGGGTGTCGCGTCGACGGCCGTGGGAGAAGCGCTCGAAGAGGGTGCCGATCTGGGAGGGGTCGATGCCCGGTCCTCGGTCGCGGACGCTCCACACCGCTTCGGAGCCTTCGAAACGCAGGCTGACGCGGACCGCCCCGCCACTCTCCATCGCCTCAGCGGCGTTGTCCACCAGGTTGCGCAGGATCTGGTACAGCCGGTCGGCATCGGCGCGCACCCACAGATCGGCGGAGGTCGCGTCGATCTCCAGGTCGCAACCGCCCCGCCGAGCCACGTCGCGCAGGGCCTCACTCACGCCGTCGAGCCACTCGCGCAGCTCCACGTCCTCGAGTCGCAGTGAGAGCCGGCCCGCGTCGGCCAGCGAGAGGACGCGCAGATCGTCCACCAGACGCGCGAGCTGGCGCATGTGTAGCTTCAGGAGCTCCGCTTCGCTGTCGTCCCAGGGCACGAGGCCGTCCTGGATGGCATCCAGGCGCATCTGCATGGTCGCCAAGGGGGTTCGGAGCTCATGGGCGATATCGGCCACCATGGCCTTGCGTTCATGCTCGTACGTCTCCAGCGACGCGGCCATGGCGTTGAAGCCATCGGTGAGCTGGCGTGCCTCGCGGGTCTGCAGGCGCCGACCGCGGAGGCCCATGCGCGTCCCGAAGTCACCGGCGGCGATCTTGGAAGCGGCTCGCGTGAGCGCCTCGAAGGGGACGGCGATGTTGCGCGAGAGCGCCAGGGCGAGTAGGACGCCCAGCAGCAGGGCGGCGGCGACGCCGATGACGACCGCTCGTTGCTGCGCGGCACGGAACGAGCCGAGCAGCTCGAAGAGTCGTTCGTTCTGGGTGGCGAGCGCCTGGTCGGTGGCCTCACCGTCGGCGGCGGTCGGGGGCCGCGGGAGCCGGCTCCCGGAGGCGCCGACCTGGTGGGGACCCGACGGTGTCCGGAAGAACAGATGGGGTGTGGTGCGCTCGATGACCTGCTTCCGGAAGGCGCTGGGAAGGCTTGCGAAGGTGGTGCGCGAGGCGATCGTCTCCGCGACCGGGACGGCCGCGAAGGAGACGATCGCCACCAACAGCATGGCGAGCGCGAGCCGGATGCTGAGCCGGTTCACGTTGGCTCGACCAGGGCGTAGCCGATGCCGCGCACGGTCTCGATCATGCCGTCGGCCCCTGCCTGCCGGAGCTTGCGTCGCAGGTTGGTGATATGGATGTCGACGGCGCGCTCCAACGCGTCGCCTTCGGGCAGCGCTGCTTCGTAGAGTTCGGTGCGCGAGGTCGCGCGGGCGGGGGTTCGCGCCAGATGGTGGAGCACGCGGAACTCGGTGGGAGTGAGGTCGAGGATCCGGTCGTCGACGCGGACCTGCATGCGGTAGGTGTCGACGGTCAGCGGACCCACGGCGATCTCCTCGGGCTCCGCGGTACCGGCGCTGCTGCCGGATCGTCGCAGGACCGCCCTCACATGGGCCATCAGCATGCGCGCGCTCACCGGTTTCACGAGGTAGTCGTCGGCACCCAGGCCGAGCCCCAGAAGTTCGTCCACCTCCTCGGAACGTGCCGTCAGGATGACGACGGGCACGTCCGACTCGCGGCGGATGACGCGCAGGACCTCGGTACCGTCGAGGACTGGCAGGCCGAGGTCGAGCAGCACCAGGTCGGGGCGGGCGGCACGGAACAGCTCCAAGGCGCGCACGCCGTCACGCGCCCGCTCGGTCCGGTAGCCCTCCTGGCGCAGGTACATCTCGATCGTCTGGGCGAGGGTCAACTCGTCCTCGACCACGAGAACGCGCTGAACCGCGGGGACCTCGGGCGCTGCCGCCATCTCTGTCAACGATAGCGCCTGGCAGGCGTCTCGCCGGCCGTCTTGGTCGGGCGGTGACGACTCGTGGCTCACGGCGACCCCCCGGTCCACCGTCGGCACCGGTGCCGGTCCGCGGATGCGCGTGGCGCGGCTGCGATCGGTTGGACGGTTCCCTGCATGCGAGGCTCCTACTCCGATGGCGGCGCCGCTGCCGGGGCGCCTCCCACGGGGAGTATCGAGTGGCGGTGTTTGGTCGGAGTGTGCCGCGTGTTTGCGTACGGTGTGGGGCTCGCCGGCATCCGTCCCGAGATCAGTCGCGAGCGTCGTGCCGGGCGGAAGCGGGAGTACGCGCACCAACGTACCTGACGGCGTGCCGCGCTGCCTCCATGCCGTTCAGGACGGCATCGTCGAGCGGCGCACCGCGCGCGAGCCACGCCAGCGTCGTGCCCGCTAGGGTGTCGCCGGCTCCGGTGGCGTCGACGGCGTCCACGGCGCGCACCGGCAGCGACGTCCGGTTGCCGTCGCGGATGAGGGCGACGGCACGGGAGCCGGCCGTTCGGATCACGACGGGCACGACCGCGCCCAACCGGTCGATGGCGTCCGCAGCACCTGCGGCAGGTCCCAGCCGCTCCACCAGGGAGGCGCTGAGCTGCGCGATGTCGACGACCTCTAGCGCCTGCCACAGGTCTGCAGGGTCGTAGGTGTCGGGGGCGCCGTCGAGGTCGCAGTAGATCCGGAAGCCTCGGCGGCGCGCCAACCGGAGCTCACGGTGGGCCCAGCCGACGTGATAGCCGTCCGTGTAGACGAGGCCCGGCTGGCTCCGATAGCCATCCAGGAAGGTGCGCAGGGGCTCGGGGTCGTAACTGGTGGGTTCGCTGACGATGGCGCGTTCACCCGCCGGGGTGACGAGGATCAAGGCTTTCGTCGTGGACGGAGCGGTATGGGATGCGTGCGTGACGTCCACGCCATGGGAAGCCAGGTCCGCCGCGGCCAGTGGGCCGAAGGCGTCCGTGCCGAACGAGCCGAAGAAGATGGGACGGGTTCCAGCCTGGGCGGCCGCGCAGGCGGCATTCGCGGCCATGCCTCCGAAGTGGGTGTCGACGGCAGTGGCCGTCACGCGGTCGCCGTCCACGGGAAGCCGCGGCACGCGCGCGACGAGGTCGACGTTGACGTACCCGAGCATGAGGAGAGGCAGGTGCACGGGACCGATTCCCTGGTCCGGGGCGGGTGCGTTCACGGTGAGGTGTCCGTCGCGCCAACGGTGGAGCCACTCGGAGGTGGTCGGCGCGCCGTGTCGGTGCCGCCGTTGCTCACGGCAGTTCGCCGACCGTATCCATGAAGGCGCGCACTCTTGTTTCGGATACCGGGGTCCACCAGACGCCCTCCTCCTTGAGTGAGCTGGCGACGATGACGCCGTCGGCGATGCCGAGGAGGTCGGCCACGTTGTCGACGGTCACGCCGCTGCCTACGAGGGTCGGGAGTCGTGTGGCGGCTTGGATGGTGCGGGCTTCGTCCAGCGAGGCGGCGTTCCCGGTGCGTTGGCCGGTGGCGATGAGGACGTCGGCGTCGAAGAACTCGGCATCACGTGCCATCTCCTCGATGCTGCGGTCGGCGACGATGGCGTGGGCGCCGTGCTTCACATGCACGTCGGCGAAGACGCGGATCTCCGACGCCCTGAGCCAGGCGCGGTAACGCGTGCTGCGGGCAGCTTCGCCTTCGATGATGCCTTCGTTGGCGACGTAGGCATTGGCCCACTGGTTGACGCGAACGAAGGTGGCGCCCGCGGCCTTGGCGGCGGCGATGGCCGGGCGGGCGCCGTTCGCGAGGATATTGACGCCGATCGGGATGGTCGTGTGGCGGCGGATGTGGTCGGCGATCACCGCCATCGAGGCGGTCGTTTCGTGGCCCAGGTCTTCCGGTTTGGCGAAGGGGATGTCGCCGTGGTTCTCCACGATGATGCCGTGCACGCCGCCGCGCTGGTAGCGCGTCGCTTCCTCGGTCGTGCGTTCGATGAGGTCCTGGATGTTCTCGCCCTCGTAGCCCGGAGAGCCGGGTAACGGTGGGCAATGGAGTACCCCGATCACGACGTTCCTGCTTCGGCCGAAGATCTCCGCGAGGGCGTTTCGCTTGGGCCTGTAGACGGATGGATCGTTCACGGTGCGTCTCCCTGCAGGTACGCCAGAACTCCGGCGGGATTCCGCACGAGGATGCCGTCGAGGTCGGCAGCGTCGATGCCGTGGTGCTCGAACAGCGGCCCCAGGTTGTCGAAGATGTGGGTGTAACCCAGACCGCCGTACGTTCGCAGCATCGACTTCAGGAAGACGTCGTGGCTCATGAGCACGCGCTCGCGGTGGCCGGCGGCGATCAGCGAACCGATGCCGGCGAGGGCGCTCGGATCGTCGGGCGCGTACTTGGCGGGCCGATAGAAGTACGTCATGCCCATCATGTCGTACTCGATGTAGGCGCCGCGTGACGCGAGCTCCGCTTGGTAGGTGGGATCGTTCCAGGAGGGGTTCATGTGGCAGAGGATGGTGCGCTGTACCTGGCCGCCCTCCTCGGCGATGAGGTCGAGGACGTGGTGGCCCTCGCGGGCCCAGCCGTCCAGATGCACCATCAGCGGCGCGCCCGTGGTCCCCTGTGCGCGTGCCGAGCCGCGAAGCGAACGTTCTTCGGCGGGGGTGATGGGTGCGCCGGTACCGATCTCTCCGATGATTCCGGCACGTACACCGGTATCACCCACGCCCACCGTGACGTCGCGTTCGATCTCGGCGGCGATGTCCTCGACACTGCGGCGTGCGAACGATTCGTCCAGGGAGATGTCGGTGTAGTACCCGGCTCCCATCACGATGTGGAGGCCGGTCCGTCGGGCGATGCGTTGAAGCGCCTGCGGGTCGCGGCCGAGCGAAGCGTTCGTCGGGTCCACGATGGTGGAGCCACCCCTGGCGGCGACGGCGAGGAGCTCGTCGACCGCGAGCTCCTCGTCACCGTGGACGAGGTTGTCGCGAAGCAGGAAGGGGGCGTAGCGGACGCGCCCGAGGACGTCGATCGCGAGCGGTCGCTCGGCGAGTGCCAGGTCGGTGGCCGTGGTCGGTGGTTGCCAGTAGTCGCTGAAGTCGAAGAGCACGTGCTCATGGATGAGGGTGGTGCCGAGCCGATCCGCCGGCATCGGACCCAGGACGGTCATGGCGTACATCATGGTCTCCTCGAAGGTAGGGTCGATCCGGGCGTTTTCGATTGCGGCGTGCCGAACGCGTGGGCGGGGTTGTCGACGAGCATGGCGCGAATGGCCTCGTGCGAGAGCCCTTCGCGCTCCAGCCGCGGCACGAAGTGCCGCAAGAGGTACGCGTAGCCGTTGCCCCCGTGGCGCGTGAGCATCATCTTCAAGAACACGTCGTGGGAGAGGAGCAGGCGCGGGCCGTAGCCCGCGGTCACGAGGCGAGCGATGGCGGCGGCGTTCGCGGCATCGGAGGGTGATTGCGCCTCCTGGTCGGCGAAGTAGTAGTCCATGCCGATCATGTCGTACTCGAGATAGGCCCCGCGGTCCGCGAGGGCGTGCTGGTAGTCGCTGTCGGCATGGCTGGGGTTCATGTGGTCGAGGATGGTGCGGCTGGGGTCGGCGCCCTCCTCCTCGATGACGTCGAGGACGGCGTGCCCCAGGCGGTGCCAACCGGGCAGGTGGACGCGAGCGCAACGCCGGTGGCTCGTTGGGCGCGGGCCGCCGCCCGCAGGACCTTCCGCTCGGCAGCCGTGAACGTCTCGCTGATGCCGATCTCGCCGATGAACCCGGAACGCACGCCGGTCGCGGGGTCGCCGGTCTCGAGGTCGCGAACGAGGACGTCGGTTAGGTCGTCCAGCTCGAGCCCGCGAACCTCCGGGGGGTGGGTGCGCTCGAGGTAGTAGCCGGTTCCCATGACGATGTGGAGCCCGGTCGCACGGGCGATGCGCTGCAACGCTCGCGGATCTCGGCCGATGCCCCGGCAGGTGGCATCGACGATGGTGCCGCCGCCCAGCGCCGCGAACTGGCCGGCCTCCTCGGTGGCGTGGTCCTCGCGGAACAGGCCGCAGTTGTCGAGGTTGACGAAGGGATCGTTGCGTAACTCGTGGAGGATCGACGGCTCGACGGGCCCGGACGCCAGGTGCAGGCGCGATGCTTCGCGCGGTCGATGCCAGGAGGGACGGGCATCGAGCAGCAGGTGCTCGTGTGCAAGGGTGATGCCCATGGCCTCCACCGGTATCCGGCCGAGGACGGTCTGGATCGATGCCGTTGACATGGCTGTCGCCTTCCTAGCCGGAGCGACCGCGTCTCCCGATGGTGAGGTTGAACCAGATTGCGGTGAGGATGATGGCCCCTTCGATGATCTGCTCGTAGAAGGGGGAGATGTGCATGAGGATGAGTCCATTGGTGATCATGGCGAGCAGGAGCGTCCCCATGACGGTACCCAGCATTCGCCCCTCTCCGCCGAAGAGGTTGGTGCCGCCCACGATGACGGCGGCGATCACCTGGAGTTCGAACGCGACGCCGGTGTACGAAGATCCGGAGGCGAGGCGGGCCGCCGTCACCATCCCGCCGAGGCCGACGACGAGACCGCTCAAGATGTAGACCGAGGCCTTGATGAGGCGCACGTTGATGCCCGATCGGCGAACCCCCTCCTCGTTGCTGCCGATACCCGTAACGTAGAGCCCGAAGCGCGTGTTGTTGAGCACGATGAAGCCGATGACGACCACGCCCACGGCGATGATGGCGGGCACCGGTACGATCCCGATGCGGCCGCGGCCGATGACGAGGAATGCGCTCGATGGGTCAACGGGGATCGAGTAGCCCTTGGTGAGGAGCTGAGCCAGACCCCGCAACATGGACAGGGTGGCCAACGTCACGATGAAGGCAGGGATCCGTTGGTAGGAGGTGAAGTACCCGTTGAGAAGGCCGATGAGACTGCCGATGGCGAGCATGGTGATGACGGTCAGCCACACGGGCCACCCAGCGGCGAGCAGGATCGCCGATAGCACGGCGATGACCGCGAGCCCGGACCCCACGGACAGGTCGATGCCGCCGGTCGTGATGACGAGCGTCATGCCTACGGCGACGATCAGCGTCGGTGCTGCCTGTCGCACGATGTTGAGAAGGTTGTTGACGGTGAAGAAGTTGTTGGCGAGGACCGACAGGAGCACGAACGCGGCGATGAAGATCACGGCGAGCGTGCGTTGGAAGATGATGTTCGGGTCGCTGAACTCGGTTCGCCGTGGAGCCGTAGCGCGGGTGGGGGTGTCGTTCATGGGAGCTCGCTCTCGGCGCGGCGTCAGGCCTGCACGATGAGTCGGATGACCTCTTCCAGATCGGTCTCGTGCGTGGCGCGCTCCGCCACCTTCTTGCCTTCGTACATGAACATGATTCGGTCGCTCACCTGCATCACGTCCTGCAACCGGTGGCTGATGAGGATCACGCCCACGCCCTGTTGGCGGAGCCGGTCGATGAGCTCCAGGACCTCTCCGACTTCCTTGACGGCAAGGGCTGCCGTGGGTTCGTCGAGGATCAGGACCTTCGGGGCGAAGGATACGGCTCGGCCGATGGCGATGGCCTGGCGTTGACCGCCGGAGAGGTTCTTGACGGTGATGCGGGTGGACGCGACCTTGATATGCAGTCGATCGAGGATCTTCCGGGCCTCATGGTGGAGCTTCCGGTCGTCGATGAAGGGGAGGCCGGCGAGATAGCGGACGGGTTCGCGCCCCAGGAAGATGTTCTTCGCGACGTCGATGGTGTCGCACAGAGACAGGTCCTGGTAGACCATCTCGACCCGTTCTCTGCGGGCGTCCCTGGGCGAGCGGAAGTGGACCGGCTTCCCGTCCAGCAGGTACTCGCCACGGTCTGGGATGTAGGCGCCGGAGATCACCTTCATGAGCGTGGACTTGCCCGCGCCGTTGTCCCCCACGAGGCCGAGGACCTCCCCGGCCTGGAGGGTGAGGCTGACGCCTCTGAGAGCGGTGATCGGCCCGAAGCTCTTGGCGATGTCGCGCAGTTCGAGGATGGGGGTCTCTGCCATGGTCGGGGCGCTGTGGGGGGTCCGACCCCCCACAGCGCATCCGTTCCCTACTGGAACAGACTCCTGAACTGGTCCACGTTGTACTTGGTGACGATCGTGATGGGGATGAGGGTTTCTTCAGGGACGGCCTGGCCGTTGGAGAGTTTGAGGCCGGCGAGGACCGCCTGGTACCCCTCCTCGTAGGGGTTCTGTTGCACGACTGCGGTGACGTAGCCGCTGTCGATGGCCTGGATGGCCTGCTTGGTGAGGTCCCATCCGATGACGCGGACCGATCCTGAACGCCCTGCGACTGGACCGCCGCGATCACGCCGATCAGGGCCGGCTCGCCGGTAGCGTAGATGATGTTCATGTCGGGGTTAGCCGTCACGAGGTTCTCGGCCGCCGAGAGAGCCACCTCCTGTACATTCTGGCCGTCGACGACACCGACCACCTTGATGTTCGGGTTGGCCTTCACGGTCTCGGTGAAGCCGTCCTTGCGCTGGTTCTGGATGAACGAGTTGAGGGCGCCGACGATGCCGATGTTCGCCTTTCCGTCGAGCGAACCCTGGATGTAGCCAAGCGTGTAGGCGCCGGCCTCGACGCCGGCACCGTAGTTGTCGACCCCGATGAAGCCGTTGGCCGGGGGAACGGCGACCTTGGCGTCGATGGCAACGACCGGTATCCCGGCGTCACGCGCATCCTGGACCGCGGGTTTGATGCCTTCGACGTCGATGGCGACGACGATGATCGCGTCCATCTTCTGGGTGATGAAGTCCTCGATGGCCTGGACCTGTCGGGCCGGGTCGTTGTTGCCGTCGACGATGGTGAGGGCGACGTTGCTCTCACCTGCCGCCTTCTTGGCCCCGTCGTTGATCTGGTTGAAGAACAGGGCCTGGAGGTTGATGGTCACCAGACCGACCTTCTTCTGGGATTGCGCGAAGACCGCGGGTGCGAGCGCGCCGGCGAGCAGCGCTACAGCGACCGCGAACTGGATGAATCTCCTCATGCTTCCTCCTAAGGTGCTGAATGAGGGGGTTTCGGCCTTCACATGCTCGTAGGGGAGAGACTCGACTCGATCACCACCACCCTTCGATCAACGGCGGGCCAGCCAGGACACGAGGTTCACCCAGAGCCTGCCGTAGTGTTGCCACTGCACGAACTCGGGCGGACCCCAGTGGGGTCCGCAGTCCGAGGCGAAGGCCGCCGTGCGTCCCCGCTCGATCTCGGCCACGGCCAGGAAGACGTCGTCGCCCACGCTGGCCAGGCGCGTTCCGCGTTTCCCGGGGCGGAGCTGGTTGTAGCCCAGGAACCGGGGCCAGGGGCCATCGATGCCGGCCAGCACGCGGTGACTGCCTTCGAGGATGGCCGGCGTCGCTCCTTGAGGACACTCGACCCTGTCGTCGCCTTCCACCATCGTGACCGGCAGGATGTCGGCCAGCGCGGTTCGCTGGTATCGGGCTTTGCCGTCGATGCCGGAGAAGGAGAGATAGCCGCCGATCATGGCCAACCCGCCGCCTGCGACCACGAAATCACGAAGCAGGCGGGTTCGGTCTGGCAGGGACCGCGAACGCGTGAACGTCTCCGGGTGGAGCAGGAGCGTGTTGCTACCGATGTCGCTGAGCAGGATCACGTCGTAGTGCTGTAGCGCCTCGACGGTGGTGGGGAAGTCGCGGGCCGCCACATGGTTCGGCAGGTAGGTGACCTGCATCCCGGCGCGCTCGAGGGCCTCGATAAGCTGAGCGCCGCCCTCCGCGTACTCGCTCGTCGTGAAACTGTCGAAGCCCTTGACGTGGGTGGTGTGGCTGGTCCAACTCTCGCCTGCCAGCAGGACCCGTACGGCGTTGTCGACCGACATACGTCAACCTCCTCGGTGTTGATGGACGAAGAACCGGTAGCGGTCGGCACGGTATTGGATCTGGACGAACTCGAGCGGCTCACCGTGCTGCGTGAAGGCGAAGCGGTCAACGCACAACAGCGGCTCGCCGGGGCGGATCTGCAAGTGGCCGGCGTCGCGACGATTGGCCACCTGTGCCGTGATGACCTCGTCAGCGGACGTGGTGACGACGCCGTACTTGTCGTTCAGTAGCTCGTACAACGAGGCGTTGTCGAGCTCGCCGGCGGCCAGCTGGTAACGGTCGGCTCGGATGTGGGAGGTCTGGATGGCGACCGGCTCACCGTCCGCCGTCCGCAGCCGCCGGATCTTCCAGACCCTGTCGACGTTTGTCCCGAAGTGATCCTGTGCGGCGGCCGGCGGCGGCTCGCGCCGGAACGCGAGCACCCGTGCGGCGGCGACGCGCCCTTCCTTCTCCATGTCCTCGGTGAAGCTCGACAACCGCGTCGCGTCGAAGGCCTTCCGTGAGCGCGTGACGAAGGTCCCCTTGCCTTGCTGGCGGGTGAGGAAGCCGAGGCGGACCAGCTCCTCCATGGCCGAACGGATGGTGGTTCGGCTGACGTGGTAGGTCTCGGCGATCTCCCGTTCGGTGGGGAACAGCGAGCCGGCGCCATAGCTACCGCTCACGATGTCCTCCCGCAGGATCCGCTCGAGCTGCGCATGTAGGGGCATCGAAGACGTCCGGTCAAGGCGCTTCATCGGGGTCCCTGCCTGGCCTCGATGAGATCCCGCTCGTTTGGACAGCTTGTCATGTTGTCATGACAATACGACTCCAGGACTGTCGGGTCAAGGCTGCCAGGGCTGGCTCAGCCAGTCCCGCAGCCCGATGCCCATGTACGAGCTACCGCTCGCTACACCGTTGTAGGTGGGGTCTGGTGCCGCTCGGACGCGCAGATGCCCTGGCGAGCCGGCGGCATTCCGATCAACCCGCGTCGGGCACGAATCTCAGGGCCACACCGTTGCTGCAGTACCGCAGCCCGGTGGGTTCCGGTCCGTCGTCGAAGACGTGTCCGTGATGCCCGCCGCAGCGAGCACAGTGGTACTCGGTACGCGGATAGCCGATGTGGTGGTCGGTCTTCGTCTCGAACGCTCCCGGGAGCGCTTCCGAGAACGACGGCCAGCCGCAATGGGCGTCGAACTTGACGTCGCCCCGGAACAGGGGATGCCCGCAGGCGGCGCACACGTAGGTGCCCGGCCGCCACTCGTGGTTGAGCGCGCTCGAGCCGGGACGCTCGGTGGCCTCATGGCGGAGCACTCGGTAGGCCTGAGGGGAGATGCGGTCCTTGACGGCCGCATCGTCGAGGTCGACCTCTGGGGTAGGAACGTCGTCGCCCACGTCTCAGGTTAAGGGCGCCGTGGCCCGGGGCGCGTCCTGCGGGTGACGGTCGGAGGGTGCGGGCCCCCACCGTGTCGGTTTCGGCGTCGACGAGTTCGACCGCATGGCGTCCTCGGGAGGCCTGCCACGCTCCCGAACGCTCTGCGCGGAGGTCGTCGGGATGTGGACGATCGCCGAGGTGGTGGCCGGCCCGTCGGCGCTTCGTCGGGCCCGACCGCAAGTCGTTGCCGCCCGTGGTGTGATGCAGCATCTCGTAGGAGCGCCCGCCCCGCCGGGGCCGGGCCGGGGAGAGGTCTGCATGCGCATCCTGATTCTCGGTGGCACACGTTTCGTGGGCCTCCACATGGTGCTCGATGCGCTGGCGCGCGGTCACCGGGTCGACACTTTCCACCGCGGCCGCAGCGCCACGCCGGAGGGCGCCACGACGCTGCTGGGCGACCGCGACGGCGACCTGTCGGCGTTGGATGCGGGGCGCTGGGACGTCGTCATCGACGTGAGCGGTTACCTGCCGCGGCAGGTGCGAGCCGCCGCGAGCAAGTTGCGTGAGCGCGCCGAGCGCTACCTGTTCATCTCGAGCTGCTCGGTCTACGCGAGTGTCGACGCGCCGGGTCGGGACGTCGGCTCGCCCCTGCGTACGCTCGACGACCCGACCACCGAGACCATCGACGCCGACAGCTACGGCGGTCTCAAGGTGCTGTGCGAGCGGGAGGCGGAAGCGGCCTTCACGGACCACAGCCTCGCCATCCGCCCCACCTACGTGGTGGGACCGGGCGACCCGACGGACCGTTTCACGTACTGGTTGCGGCGCGTGCGCCGCGGCGGCGCCTTCGCGGCGCCCATCGACCCCGCGCTCCCCCTGGCCTTCGTCGACGTACGCGATCTGGCGCGCTTCACCATCGACCAGGCGGAAGGTGACAGCGTGGGCGCCGTGAACGTGTCCGGGCCGGCGCAGCCGACGACCTGGGGAGCGGTGCTTCGGGAGGTGGCCGAAGTGACGCACAGCGACGCCCGCCCGGCGTGGGTTCCCCTCGAGCGCCTCGATGCCCTGGGCCTGCCGCGGAGCGGCCTTCCGATGGTGACGCCCTTCCCCTTCCGCGGTGGCGAGCCCTACGCCACGGGAAGCGCGGTGGCCCTGGGTCTGAGGTTCACGCCGCTCGCCGACACGGCTCGGGACACGCTCGCCTGGCATGACGAGCATGGCAACGCCCAGGTGGGCCTCGAGCCCGACGACGAACGCCGCCTGCTGGCCGTCGGCGGTCCGCCGGGCGCCTAGGGACCGGACCCGCAGCGGCCGGCCGACGGTCTACGCCGTCGGAACCGGCTCGACCTCGAGATCGGGCACGTTGCTGTCCTGGATGATCTGATGGACCTCCAGCCGGCTCGTCCCCGTGGGCGTGGCCCCGGCGTTGGCATGCGCCTTCTTGAACGACTCCGAACGGGTCCACGCCTCGAACGCCTGGCGGCTCTCCCAGGTCGTGAGCACAACGTAGGGGTCGCCCTCCCGGGTCGGCCGCAGGACCTGGTTACGGATGAAGCCCGGCGTCTCGTCGACGTGCCCCGCCCGTTGACGGAATGCGCGCTCGAACGCCTCGGCGTTCTCTGGTGCGACCTGGATGCGATTGGCAACGGTGATCATGGGAAACCTTCCTCCCCGGCCGCGAGCGGCCGTTGCCCGGTTGTACCGCCTCGAGAGCGCGTCCGAACGTCGCCGAGAAGGCAGCGAACGGCGCGCTCATCGCCACCTCGCAGTCGCGTTCGTCGCGCGCGACCTCGTCGCGCTCCCTGCGGGTGAGGTCGACCGGACGCCGAAGAACGCGAGCAGGCCGTAGTGCAGCGAGAGCATGACCGTGGTCCGGCCGATCATCACCGCGCTAGGCCGCGGTGCGCACGTTTCCGGCGCCGGCCGCGTCAGCGCGCGCGGCACCGACGTTCGCTCCCCAACCCAGCCGGCCGCGCGTCCCCGCGAGGACCGCGAGCGCGATTACGACCGTCATGGCGAAGACGATGAGCATGTAGCGGCTCGTCGCGGGGGCCCACATCGACCCCGCGTTGAACGAGGCGTGAGCGAAGGCCGTGTAGAAGACGCTCCCGCCCGTGCTGTTGTAGAGCCACGTGAACAGTACGGAGAGGGCCGTCGTGCACACGAGGAACGCCAGGAACATGGGCGCTGCGCTCGCGAAGGTCGAGCCTTCACCGTTGTAGTTCGGCGTGTACACGTACAGGGACACGTGCCAGATCCCCCAGAGCACCCCCAGGACGAGCGATCCCTTGAGTGGCCCGGCGATCCGCTGCAATCGCGGCAGCGCGAACCCGCGCCAGCCCGGCTCTTCGTTGAGACCGCCACCGCCGAAGAAGATCACCACGAGTTGGACGATATAGGTCACGGCGATGACCCCCGCCGGCTTCGCGAAGGCGTCCAGCCCCCCGGGCAGGAAGAGCCCGCAGGCCACCACCAGCACCGGGAGGCCCACGCCGCCGAGCAGGTACCAGCGCCAACCGACGTTGTGCATCCGCAGTCTCCGCCGGAGATCGCGGACGCCTTCGCGGCCGTCGACGGCCCACACCATGAGGAAGCCCGCAACCGCAGGCCCGAACGTGCCGGGGATGGCCCAGGGGACCACGGCCGCATGCAGGAGGCCCAACACCACCAGGTGATAGACCCAGGTCAGACCGAAGGCTAGACCGAAGAACGCCGTCAGCGGCGCACGGCGCGCAACGCCCCGCCAACCGCGCACCCCCACAGGACTTGGCGAGAGAACTCCGCCCGATCGCATACGCACCCCTCTCACGTCACCCTCGAAGCTCCACGACATCGTCGTGAGACCCGCGCTCCGGCACCAGTGTGTTTTGTCCCGCTGGCGACAAGGCATGACAAGACCGATGATCCGGACGCTGTCCGTCGCGGCTGCCTGAGGCCTTCGAGGCGGTCCCGCGGCCGCGAGCGATCCATCGGGTAGGACGAGTCCGGCGGTCAACCATCGGGCAAGCATCGGGCAACAAGGCGTCCGCTCGCTACGCCCAGCCCCTCGTCCGCTTGCTCGCCTAGCTTGCCCCTCCGATTCCGGCGAACGTCCGAAGCGGGTCCGCCCGCGCCTCGGAAGGCGCGGGCGGACCCGACGAGGACCGGGCACTCGTCCTCAGGGGATCATCTTGTCGAAGTTGGCGTACATCGAGAGGATCTCGTCCTCACCCAAGGCCCGGCCGAACAGCATGACCTCGTCGATGTAGCCCTCGTAGGGGTTGTAGTGGACGACGCTGGCGTTGTAGCCGCGGGTGCCGACGCGCGTGCGCCCGTCGCTGTACGTGGTCGGGATGGTGCCCGTGTAGATGGCGCCGCTCTTGTACACGCCGTTGACGTAGATGCGGAGGTCGGGCTGTCCGGGCTGCGCGCCGCCGTAGACCGCGGTGACCAGGCTCCACTGGTTGGCGGGAGCCGCACTTCCGGCGGTCGTGACGCCGTCGACGCCGGTGCTGTCGAGCGGCCGGCGATGGAAGGAGACGGCGCCCGTGTTCCACACACCCAGTGAGAAGTTTCCTGCGCGCGCGGAGGGACCGATCTCGGCCACGATGGTGCCGTAGCCCGAGGTCATGCGCGGGTTCACCCAGGCGGACACGGTGAACGCCCCGGTGGTGCCGAGCAGGTACTCGGAGTTGGGGTCCGGCGTCAGGTAGCTCGCCACGTAGGCATCGATGCCGTTGAGGGAGAACGCCTGCCCGAACCGGCCCGCCCCGAAAGTGAGGTTGTTCTCGAACGAATTCGTGATCCCGAGTGCATTGGGCTGCAGATCGCTGTTGCCTTCGCCGCGCCACCAGAAGTCCGGGGTCGGCAGGGCCACGGCGGGCGCGCACTCACGCTGGTCGTACTCGGTCGTGTTGACCACCTTGGCGACGGTCTTGTCCGCCAGGTTCTTGAGCACGAGGGAGATCGGCTCGACCTGGTCGATCTGCAGGCTGGACTCGAAGTACGACTTGAGGTTGGCGTCCTTGATGAGGTTCTCCACGCCGGTGTTGGGGCCGCCGATGGCCACCACCTTGATCTGGGACTGGCTCAGCGTCTGCCGCAGCTCGACGTCGGTGTACGCGCTTCCGCTCGCCACCACGCCGTCGTAGGCGAAGTCGAGCGCCGCCTGGATGCGTTGCTTGCTGACGGTGGACTTGAGCGAGAACATCAGGACGCGACCGTAGCTGACCGACGCGACGTAGAGGGGCAGGTTCGACGCGCTCACGCCGAGTTGCTCGAGCTCGGTCGGGCTCACATCGGGTGCGAACATGTCCGACGGGTTCTGTGGCGGGTCCATGGCCACCGTGAACAGGCGCTGGATGAAGTACGCGGTGTACGTGTGTTGACTGGCGCTGGCGCTGTAATCGAGGTTGGTGTCGAGCGTGGCACCGAGGTAGCGCCCCGACAGAGTCTACGGAGATCGCCGTCTGCGTGCCGCTGAAGCTCTCGGTCGACGTGAAGCTGCTGATGCCCGCACCCACGGCCACGTTGGACTGGATGGCGTTGACGACGAGCTGGTTGATGGCCTCCCGGACGGTGCTGGGCGCGGGCTGGTCGATGGTGTCGCTCACGCGGCCCGGGATCCCGAGGACGCCGCCTCCGGCGATCGAGATGCTGATGGGGCCGCGTCGACTCTTGTCGACCACCTTGGGAAGCAGCGAGCCCAGTCCGTTGAGGGCGGATCGGTCGTGGGCACGCCGTCGTTCTCCGGTGCCAACGGTGAGACGCTCGACCAGGACGGCAACCCCCGTACGAACGCGTCGACGTTGTCGGGGGCGCCTCCACCGCAGCCCGCCAACAGAACGCTGAGGGCGAACAATGCGCCCCCGGTCCCCGCGCGCATGGAACGTTGTCGTCGGCGCGCAGATGTGGACGAACGGGACCCCTTCTTCATGGACTCGTCCTTTCGCAACACGACGACGCCAATGGGACCGTCCCTGCGCCTCAGGTTGCGATGGAGCGAGCGTAGCGGTCGAGCGCCGTCGATGCGGCCCCGGTTTCACGTCGCTGGCTGGTGTCGGTTCGTGCAGCGATGTCCGTCAGCACGGGCTGCAGGGGCAACGTGGTGGCGACCGGGCCGGCGCGCATGAGCATCTCGATCGGCATCGGAGGGCGTACGAGGGGGCGAGCCCCCGTTCGATCATCGCCGCTCCACGGTGGAGGCGTGCGTCGAGGCATGTGGTGGACCGCGGCGTTGAACCCCTCAGGGCATCCGCCCGTGCCAATCCGGGCCGAGCCCGATCGCGCGAGCCGAGGAGTGCCGCCATGAGCGCAACCGACCCCATCCGCTATCTCGGACCGTCGCAAGCTGCCGGCAGGGCCTTCGTACTGCGCGGCCTCGAGGGCAGCGTCGTCATGCTGAACCTGCTGCGCTTCCGGGATGTGGGCGACTACGCCGCCCACCCGGAACTGGTCCCGAGACGCCCATCAGCGGCGCCGAAGCCTTCGACTGCTACATACGTCACACGCTCCCGTTCCTCCGTGAGAGCGGCGGGGATCTCGCGTTCCTCGGTTCCGGTGGGCCGTTCCTGATCGGTCCCGAACAGGAGACCTGGGACCTCGTGATGTTGGTCCGGCAGAACAGCGTGGCGTCGTTCCTCGCCTTCGAGAGCCACGAGGGTTATCTCGCCGGTCTCGGTCACCGCACCGCCGCGATCGAGGACGCCCGACTCCTTCCCGTCATGGAGATGCCGCTGCCTTCGTGACGAGCGTGCCGCGAGGACGTGGCCACCGAACGGTGTCCACTGGCCCGAACCCCGGCCGCGTCGGAGAGGATTCGCTCGATGCCGTTCCACTGCTCGCCGCCGGTACCCTGCCGGACGTTCGCGGGAACCTCGATTCCGGGGTCACGCCAACGCGTGCGGGTCCCGTGTACCGACACTGATCGGCTATCAGGCTCCACGGCCGTTGCGGCCGAGCGACCTTGACAACCGGCGCCATGCCCTGGCGCACCGTCACCGCTCTCCCGCCCAAAGTCACGTGCCATAGGATCGTTCTTCTCGCCTACGGACTCGTGAGGTGTGCAAGGACGCGACGCGCCACGACGATCTGCCCCTCTGCCGTGAGGTGCACCCCATCTTCCGAGTACAAGACTCCTCGCCGTTGTCCTGTGAAGTCAGGCCAGAGATCGATCGTGGCCGCGGGCTGCCGCTTCACGAGCGAGGCGATGACGCCGAGGTCCTGGTTCGAGTACCAGATCTCTTGGTCGCGCAGTAGCCAGTGGTCGTGTTGCTGGCCCTCCAGGACCGGTGGGGGGGTGAGCCACAATTGCTCGGCCGTAGTCTTCTCGGATGTGAGAGCAACGATTGCCGCGAGGTTCTGTTGGGTTTGGGAGGCACCGTGTAACGGGTGTGATCGGTTCCAACCGTGACGGCGGGCATCGTTGGTACCGATCATGAAGATGACCCAGTTGGGGTATGCCTTGAGGTGGGGTATGAGGTTGCTCAGCACGTCGCTCGTCGTGAATCCAGACACGCCAACGTTGATCACGCTTGCGTAGGACGGGCCTTTCGCCTCGAGGATCGATCCGCGGATGAGTTCAATCCAAGAAAGGCTGTCGTCTGTGAGGCTGTCACCGATCGCGAGGACGACGTCGCCGCGGTCGAGTCGCGGCCGTCTGCTGAACGCCTCGAACTCCGGAGTCTTGATCAGCTGGCGGACGGCTTGCGACTGGTGGGTACGGAGGCGTTCGCGTGCTGACAGGAAGGTTGCCTCCTCGACACCGTAGAGGGCGGCTGGGTTCTCGGCGGCCATCTTCTCGACACCCGGTAGGGCCGAGCAGAGTCGACGGGGGTGGATGTACCTGAGTGAATTGTCGAGTTCTTTGCTCACGGCACGACTCCGGCTCTACTGAGGCCCGGCCTAGGTTCGACTTCGAGCAGCGGATCTTGAGGGTCTGGATCCTAGGCGAGCGGTGCTGACGTCGAGCAGCCCGCTCACCCCTTCACGGATCCCTGCATGAGCGCAGTGATGATCTGGCGCTGGAACAGGATGAAGATGACAAGCGTCGGCACGAGGATGAGGACCGTGCCCGCACACAACAGGGGGACGTTGGTTGCGTAGTGGCCCTGGAACGCGCCGAGCGCGCCTGCCATCGTGCGCTTGGTCGGATCCTCGACCAGGACGAGCGCGAGCAGGAACTGGTTCCAGGTCCATACCGACATCAGAATGCCGAGCGACGCGATCGGGGCCCGTGCGAGTGGCAAGTGGATCCGCCAGAAGAGTGCCCACGTGTCCGCGCCGTCCAAACGTGCGGCTTCCGTGAGCTCGTTCGACATCCCGACGAAGTGAGCACGCATCCAATAGACTCCGAAGGGCATATAGAGTGCGATCAGGGGAAGAACGATGGCGAGTCGCGTGTTGTAGACACCGATGAAGCGCTCAAGGTAGTACAGCGGGACGATGATGCCTTCGAACGGCAGCGTCAACCCGAATACGAAGAGGAACAGAAGTAGTCGGGAACCGGAGATCCTCAGAAGTCCGATCGCGAACCCGGCCATCGTAGCGAGCGTCAGGGCGACCGGGACCACGGCGACGACGATGAACGAGCTCGAGGCGAGCAAGGCCGTCATGTTCGCGACCTCGAACGCCTTCACGAAGTTCTCCCAGTGAGGATGGGCGGGCCACCCGAGACCAGCGGGCACTGTGCCTGACGGGTAGAGCGCCGTCGTGAAGATACTGATGAAGGGCAGGACAGTGACCGCCATCAACAGAACGAGGACCGCCCGACCCGCGATGAGCTCGCCCGTTCCGACCTTCACTGGCCGGTGTCCCTCGTCAGACGCTGGATAGGCAGGATAACGATGAGCACGAGGAGCATCAGCATGACCGCCAAGGCGGAGGCCAACCCGATACGACGCTCGGTGAACGCGAGAATGTAAATCTGTATCCCAGGAACCGCGGTCGAGTGGCCGGGACCGCCGCCCGTCGTCACGTAGACGATATCGAAGGTTGCGAGCGCGGCGATGACCGTAACCGTGAGGCACACGCCGATCTCTTGGCGCATGAGCGGAACCGTGATCCCGAAGAACTCGCGGAACCATCCCGCGCCGTCGATCCGCGCGGACTCATAGAGGGCGGGCTCGATCTTGGTCATCCCCGTCAGAAGCAAGACCGTGCACAGTCCGAGGAGAACCCACGTTCCGATGAAGCCGACGGCAGGCAGTGCCCAATCGAAATCGCCAAGCCACGCCCGCGTGAAATGAATCAGGCCGATTCCGTTCAGGATCTCGTTGATGAGGCCGGTGCGGGAGAGCAACCAGCCCCAGATGATTCCCGCTGCTACCAGGGGGATGACCTGCGGCAGGAACAGGACGGTACGGGCCACTGAACCGAACCTCCCGCGTGCCATTCGCTGCATGATGGCGGCAACGACGAGCCCGATGCTCACCGGAATGATGCTGAAGAAGACGATGAGCCTGAACGCGTTGAGTACGGTGCCGAACAGATCTGGGATCGTCACGATGTCCGCGTAGTTCTTGAGCCCTACCCACGTCATGGCACCGATGCCGTTCCACCGGAAGAACGAGTACTGAACGCTCAACACGAGCGGAAGAAGCACGAACGTCGCGTACATCAAGAGGGCCGGAACCACGAACAGCCAACCGACGTTCTTACCCCAACGGCGGCGGACCGTGCTCCGAAGAGAGGTCCGCCGCGTGAGGCTGGAAGTCGGGTCGCCGATACCGGAATTCGTTGTCTTGCTCACCTAGGTCGTACCGGGTGCGACGCCGGACCGCACGTCATCGACTACGGGTTCAACTCTCGCCCGTACTCGGCCTGAACAGCCTTCAGAAGGCCGGCCGGGTCCTGTCTGCCGCCTACCATCTTCTGGAGCTCCGGGGTCCAGCCCTGAGCGAAGATCGCACTCGTCGCATTGGCGATGAAGTCCATCGCCGTGCCGGCCTTGCCGATAACGTTGCCTGCGGCGAGGGTCTGAGCGGTCACGGCGCCTTCCGGAACCGAAGGCGTGGAGGCGTCCGCAGGTCCGCCAGGATTGGACCCGCCGACGGTTACATCGATCTGCCTCGCGATCGGATTGGTCGCAACCCAGTTGAGGAAGAATGCGGCGCAGTCGGCGTGCTTCGCATTGGCGGCGATGCCGAAGGTGAGGGGGGCAGACATCGCTGCAGGGCTGCCTCCTTCTTGCGCCGGCGGCATGAGGAAGAACCCGATGTTCCCGGGCATGTTCGTATCGTAATCAGCGTTCTCCCAGTCGCCGTTGAACGTGAACACGCCTTCGCCCTTGGTGAAGCGAGCATTGGAGTCCGTGTACTCGATAGCGTTGATGTCCGGCGGGAAGTACCCCTTGTCGATCCACATCTGGAGGTGCTGGGCCGCATTCAGATTCGACGGGGTGTCGATGGTGGCGCCCTGCTTCTGGAAGATCCAGTTATTGATCGGGCCAACCGGTCCGTACGCCGCCATCAGTTGCTGCAGCGGGAACGCAAGCCCCATGCCGCTCTTGGCGCTCCCCCACTGCATGATCGGTTGAAGACCCGCGGCCTTCGCCTTCGCCAGGAGCGCGTCGAACTCTGCGATCGTCTTGGGCGGCTGGGTCATCCCGATCTCAGCTGCCAGCTTCTTGTTGTAGAAGACGCCTGTCAGGCTGTAGTTCAGCCCCATGGCGTACAGCGAACCGGAACCACGGGTACCGTCGGCCGCCACCCGGTTCTGGTTGAGCTGCGGCACCGGCCAATCGTTCCACCCGAACGCCTTGGCGTACGGATCGAGGTTCTTGAGCAGGCCCTCCTTGGCGAAGGAAACCATGGTAGGGAGACGGATCAGATCAGGCGCGTTGTCGCCCGAAAGCAAGCGCGGCGTCTCGTTGATCAGGTTCGTGAACTGATCCTGCTTGATGTCCCACTTGACGTTCGGGAACTGCTTCGTGAACTCGTCGGAGAGCTTGAACGGAAGATCGAATCCCGTCTCGAAGTAGGCGTTCAGTGTGACAGGACTGCTGCCACACGTCGGAGGGCCCGACTGTGCGAAGGATGCCGACGCGAGCGCAAGTGCGATGGTCGCGACGAGCAGCGAATATCCCAACCAAACTGTACGTTTCATGTGTCATGTTAAGAATCGTACGGAGGTCGTGTCAATCCGGCGCGCGCTCGGTCGCCTTCACGTCCGGGATCGCGCGAGCGGTGTGGATCTCGCGTTCCACGCACGACCCGCGCGCCTGAGCGAGTCTTCACCGCAAGAACGTGCAGGCCCGCGGCGGCCGCCACGTCCGTGGCATGCCTACGCCGGCGACGTTCGTTCGACGCGGCAAGGTCGATCCTGCCGCTGTCCCGCTGGATCCGTCGAGGCGTAACGAGGGTGGCGCCTTCGTGAGGCACGCCCTTCACTTCGTGGATCGCGCCAGCCGGTAGGCGGCGCTTGGACGCGGTCCTCGACGAGCCCACAAGGGGCAGGCGAGGCAACGGACGGTCTCGTCGTATGGCTCGCGTTCGGGTGCGATGGCAGGCTGGAGGGTTCGCCGTGATGGATTTGCCGAGCGCGTTTCGGCGGCTTCCGAAGGCATGGAACAGAGGACGTAGAGTTCAGCGGAGTATCGACGACGTGCCGTCGCAGCCGTGAGGGTCATGCGCGAAGCGGCGCATGGGCGAGCGATCCGTCACCGGGGAGGGGAAAGGACGAACGTGGATACCATCGTCATCACAGGGGCCAGCGACGGCATCGGTGCGGCAAGCGCGCGCCAGCTGACGGCCAAGGGGCATCAGGTCGTCATCGTCGGGCGTTCGCGAACCAAGACGGAGGCTCTCGCCCGCGAACTCGCTGCACCGTTCCATGTGGCCGACTACGCCAGCTTGAGCGAGGTTCGACGGCTTGCTTCGGAGCTCGAGCGCTACGACCGCATCGATGTCCTGGCCAACAATGCCGGTGGGATCATGGGTAAGCGCCAGGTGACGGAGGACGGCTTCGAGATGACCTTCCAAGTCAACCACCTCGCACCGTTCCTCCTGACCAAGCTGTTGCTGAAGCGCCTCATCGCGGGCCGCGCGAGAGTCATTCAGACAACGAGCGCTGCTGCCAACACGTACGGAGGCAAGTTCGACGTCGCCGATCTCAACACCGAGCGCGCCTACCAGCCGCAACTCGCCTACGGGAACGGCAAGCTCGCGAACATCCTGTTCACGCGCGAGCTGCATCGAAGGCACCATGCGGACGGGATCTCGGCCGTGGCGTTCCACCCTGGCGTGGTTCGTTCCAACTTCGGGAGCGACAGCACCGGCCTGATGCGGTTCGTGTACCACTCGCCCGTGAAGTATCTGATGATCAGCCCCGAGGCCAGCGGGCGCAGGCTCACGGCGCTGGCCGAGGGTACGCCTGGTGTCGACTGGCAGCCGGGCGAGGTCTACGACAAGAGCAAGCCGATGGCCGTCAGGTTCAAGGACGACGACGGCGGCGTCGCGCGTCGACTCTGGGAGCGCAGCGAAGAGCTGGTCGCGCCCCGATCGTAGCCGACGCACGAGGCCGCGGCCCGCATCCCGGCTTGCGGTGTCCCCGTCTTCGCCATGGGATGGTTGGGCCATGAGGATCATCCAAGGCTTGATCGGACTCGTGCGCAGGCCGATGGCCGAGCGGCACGCCCGCGGCAAAGGCATCGCCGAGCTCGCGGACGAGCTCGAGGTCTCGGGCCGGGAGCTCGACCAGCGCATGAACGGCCGGCCCGACACGCCGGGGAACCGCGAAGCCGTGGCGCACTGGGTCGGTATCGAACGCTGGGGGCAGCGGCGCTTGCGCGTGGCACTGGGCGAGCCCTTCGTCGAGGACACGTACCACCCGTACCGGCCCGACGTCGACGAGGGCTTCGAGGCCCTGCGCGCGGCCTTCGCCGAGACACGGGCCGAGACGGTCGCCCTGGCTCGCCAGCTGGACCAGCGCGGCATCGACCCCGCGACGATCGTGCCGCACAACGACCTGGGTGACCTGAGCGTCCGGGGGTGGCTGGCCTACTTGATCCAGCACCCCGATCAGGAGTCCCGCGGGCGGTTGCGCGGTTGATGCTTGCCGCCCCGGTGGGGCCGTCGGCCCTCCGCACGAGCGTGTTGTGCGGACGGAGACGGCCCCGTCCGGCGCCGCCCAAGACGCTCTCGAGCGTCGGCCGTGGGTAGCGGACGTCGCGGATCCGGGCACGAGTCGGTTCGACCGAGTCTTGGACGTGGTGGCCCATCGAGCCAGGGCTGCAAGCGATCACAGTGCGCGGGGACGAGCTCCCAAGAAGCCCGTCCCTCGCGTGACTCCTAGGGTGGGTCGCATAGGACTCGAACCTACAACTCGCTGACCAAGAGACCGAGACCTGAATATCGGTCATGGCAGCCATTTCCAACCAATCGGGACTCGGCGCGACAGGGTCGCGGGCGGTGATGGTCGTCTTGCGGGAATCTTCGCCACGCCGCCCGAACCCGCGCCGAATTGGTCGGGACAAGGTGTCAGATAGGGTTGACCTTCTCATGCCGGTGGGCGGGGTGCGCGTGCGGCAGGTGAGCGACACCTGGGGGGCCGCTCGCGCCGGGGGGCGTTCGCATGAGGGGGTCGACATCTTCGCGCCGACCGGAACGCCGATCCGGGCCGCCGCGCCGGGCTTCGTGTACAGCATCGAGAGCCTGAGCCTGGGCGGTAACTCCGTCACCGTCGTGGGAGGTGGTGGACGTCGCTACTTCTATACCCACATGAGCGCCTTTGCGGAGGACTTGCGCGAGGGGCAGCACGTCACTACCGATACCGTGCTCGGCTACGTCGGCAACACCGGTGACGCCGCAACCACGCCGCCCCATCTGCACTTCGGCGTGTACGAGGGCCCGGCCGACACGTGCGCTTGGCATGCCGTCAACCCCTACCCGCTGCTGGTCGATCGCTAGCGCGGTGGCGTGGGGACGTCGGGCCTGTGGATGGTTGGCGCGCGAGGGTCCTATCAGCGCTCCTCAGGGCCGCGGATGGCGTGGGGAAGGAAGGTCCGCTTCTGCGCACCTTCAAGATGTCGTGGCCGCGGCGTTGCCTTTGCTGGCAGCCGCATGGCACGGCTTCATTTGGTCTGGAGCACTTGGGCCCGGACCAGTCCGAAGCCTGGTTCTGTTGTCCGCGCTGCGTGAGCCCCGCCACTTCTTGGGTCCAAGGGGGGCTTCGGTCTGTGCGGTCGTCGCGGCCCGAGCTTGCCCTGGCATCTGGTAACGGACTCTGAACTGGCTCTCGTCGGCCTACGTCCTTGGGGGTTGGCACGGAGTTGGTGCCGTCGCATAACATGGCCCCGATGGCGACGATTCTCGATGTCGCGAAGCTCGCGGGCGTCTCCGATGCGACGGCGAAGCGTGCCTTCCGAGCGCCGCATCTCTTGGCCCCGGACACTCTGAAGCGGGTGAAGAGCGCTGCCAGCGAATTGATGTACGTTCCGAACCAGGCCGCGGGCGGGTTGCGGAGGGGGAAGAACTACTCGATCGGCCTGGTCGTGGGGAACATCCGAGAGCCGTTCTTCGCGGAGCTCGTGAGCGTCATCTCGCAGGAGGTGCGAGAGGCCGGGTACGGCGTGCTCGTGCTCGACAGCGCGTACCGTGGCAGTCTCGAGCTTAAGAACCTGGAACACCTGTACGCGCACCGTGTGAGTGGACTGATCATCCGCTCCGCCTACGGCCCGTCGAACCTGGATTATCTGCTCCATATGGCGCAGGGGGGGACCTACGTCTGCGAGATCGACTACTACTACCCCGACAGCCCGTTCAGCCGGGTGATGCTCGACAACGAGAGCTGCGTGCGCGAGGGCGTTCGCCGGTTTCATGACCTCGGACATCGGCGGATCGCGGCGTTGGGCGCTTACGACCGATTGATCAATCCCGATGAGCGTTCGAAGGTCTTCCCGGCAGCGCTGAGGGAGGTAGGGCTCTCGCTACCGGATGAGTACCGGCGCATCATCTCCCTGACAGAGGACGAAGCCTACCAGTTGACGCACTATCTGCTCCGATTGCCGAACCGGCCTACGGCGCTGTTCGCGCTCAACGGCTCAGGGGCGCTCGGTGCGTTCCGTGCCATCTCGGAGTCCGGTCTGAGGATCCCTGCCGATGTCTCCTTGATCGGCTTCGACAACTACACGTGGATGCAAGTCGTGGATCCGCCGATCGACGTCTTCGAGCAACCGACGAGGGAGATGGGACGGGCGGCCGCCAGGATCGTGGTGTCGGCAGTCGAGGGGCCCAGTGGTGACGTCCCGGTGCGGCAGGTGTTCCCAGGCACCTTCATCGGACGTGGGAGTACGGCTCCACCGCCTCGAACTGGCTAGTCCTGGCCCCTGTTGTTTACTGGCGCAGACCGAACGAGGTTGTCGTTGCGATCGTCGCTCTCGTAGGGCGCATCTGGCTCCAGCGAGGTTGTACTGTGCTTCGGACTCAAGGGGCTAGACACGCGGGCCGATTCTGCGTATCATTCTTGACAACAGAATGTCCACGAGGTCATGCCGTCTAGGACGCAAGAACCGGACCTGGATACTTGGGGCGTCCTCGCGCGATTGCCCCGCCTTCGCTTCCGTTGATGAGTGGAAGGCCAGCGGCTTAGGACATCTGGGATGGCGCTCGGTCCCCTTGAGCGGGGTCGCGGGGCTGCTGCAGATTGTTTGGCGTTGGGAGGTGGAAGAGGAGCGGAATGTATCTGGCGACCCTGGCTGTTCATGGGCGGGGTCGGACTCCAGCCGTCGGAAGATCCACTCTTAGGAGGAGTAGCGAATTATGACGCCACGTAGAATTCGGATGGCCCTCGGCGCAGTGATGGCGCTGGTATTGCTCGCGGGGATCGCCTTCGGGCAGGACCTCAAGTTCCCCAGCGGGAAGACCTACAAGATCGGATTCGCCAGTCGTGAGATCGTGAACGACTACAACCGTGGGGTCATCGAGGGCGCTCGCCAGGTGATCGAGGCGGCGGGCGGCACGATGGTCGTCACGGATGGACAGGGCGATCCCACGAAGCACAACGACAACATCACGAACCTGATCAACTCCGGCGTGGACGGGCTGATCATCGAGCTCGGCGACGCGCAGCAACTGGCGCCTGTGGTCGCCAAGGCGACCGCCGCCGGCATCCCCGTCGTGACGACGTCCGTCGGTGCTCACGTACCAGGCTCGCTCACCGAGGTCGGTGGCGACGAGGCGCTGATGGGCGAGATGATGACTCGGGCGCTGCTGCAGAGCATCGACTACCAGGGCGACGTGTATGCCTTCTGGGTCCCCGGAGCGCCCCTGCTCGAGACTCGCCGCCGCATCTTGCAGGCCATGGTCAAGGACTACCCGCAGGTGACCGTGCACGAAGTCCCGACCGAACATAGCCCGTCCAAGGTGTTCAGCCAGATGCAGGACCTTCTGACGGCTCATCCGCAGAAGGGCAGCATCGCCGCCGTGTGGGGCGCCTACGACCAGATCACGTCCGGCGCGGTGCAGGCGATCATGCAGGCCGGCCGCACCGATATCAAGGTAGCTTCGATCGACGGCGACAAGCTCGGCTTCCAGATGCTCTTCCAGAAGGGTAGCCCGTTCGTAGCCACCGTGGCGCAGGACGTTCCTCATATCGGGGAGTTGGCCGCGCAGACGATCATCCATGCGATCAACGGCAATGCCGACAACGTTCCCACCACGACCTTCACGAACGCCTGGCTGGCGACGCGTCACAACGGCATCAAGGCGGCCGAGATGCGGTGGGGTGCGAACGTCTGGCAGGACATCAAGATGGATCCCAAGGAGATCGAGTCGCGCTACCCGCAGTACCAGGATGTCGTCGTCGTGCATCCTGTCGCTCCGTAACCGTCCCCGCACCTTCTGTCGGGTCCACGCCGTACGCGCGTGGACCCGACGGCCTCCCGGCACGCGTTCTCGGTGTCGCCGGTCGGCAGGAAGGGCCCCGATCTAGTGAACGGTCATCGGCGCCTCGCCGGCGCCGCACCCAAGTGAACGTGGGTTCCCAGTGACTGACGTGATTCTTCAATGCACGGGGATCGTCAAGGAGTTCCCCGGACTCCGTGCGCTCGATGAGGTGGCCTTCGAGTTGCAACTCGGCGAGGTCCATGCGCTGGTCGGGCAGAACGGCGCGGGCAAGTCGACGCTCGTCAAGATTCTCACCGGCGTGTATACCCTGGATGCCGGCGAGATCGTGCTCGAGGGCGAGCCTATCGAGATCCGCTCGCCCACCGATGCGGAAGCGCACGGGATCGCCATCGTGCACCAGGACCAACACTTGGTTCCTCAGTTCGATGTCACGCGGAACGTCTTCCTCGGCCGTGAGTTGACAACGGCTGGTGGGCTGCTCGACTTCGACGCGATGCGCAAGGCGACGACGGCTTCGCTGGAACGGATCGGCGCCGACTTCTCTCCGGACCACCTGGCGAACGATCTGAGCGTGGGTCAGCGCGAGCAGGTGGCGATCGCGGCGGCCCTACTGCAAGAGCCGCGCGTGCTGATCCTGGACGAGCCCACCGCGTCGTTGAGCGAACGCGAGATCGATCGTCTGTTCGAGGTGATCGAGAACCTTCGCAATAGCGGCGTGTCGATCATCTATATTTCACACCATCTCAATGAGGTCTTCCGCATCTCGTCGCGTATCACGGTCCTGCGGGATGGCAAGGTGGCGGGGCAGCTCAACACCAAGGATACGGACCGGGAGTCGATCGTGCGGCTCACGGTCGGTCGCGACCTCAAGAGTCTCTACCCCAAAGAGCCGGTCGAAGCCGGGGACGAGCTGCTGGCGGTCGAGAACATCTCGGACGGTCACCGCTTCGAGGGCGTCAGCTTCCGTGTGCGTCGGGGCGAGATCTACGGGCTCGCCGGGCTCGTGGGGGCCGGCCGCACCGAGATCGCGCTGTCCATCATGGGCGCCGGTCGGCTACGCGGCGGCAGCGTGAAGCTCTCCGGAAAGCCTGTGCACAACGCCAGCCCCGCTCGCGCAAGAGATCATGGATTCGCGCTCATCCCCGAGGACCGCCGCGGCGAGGGGCTCATCGGACCCCTCAGCATCCGGAAGAACATGGCCATCCCGAACCTGTCGTGGTGGTCCAACCTGGGGCTGATGTCGTTGCGGAAGGAGGCCGAGCGGGTCACGCAGCTCATGGCACGGCTATCCATCGCCGCGACCAGCTCGGAACAGGCTGCCGAGACCCTGTCGGGCGGCAACCAACAGAAGGTCGTCATCGGCAAATGGCTCGACGGACAGTCCGAGGTGTTCCTGTTCGACGAACCGACCACCGGGGTCGACGTCGGCGCCAAGGTCGAGATCTACAAGGAGATGATCGAGCTCGCTCGGGCCGGTGCAGCCGTCGTCTTCATCTCTTCCGATCTGGAAGAGCTGGTGGGCATGTGCGACCGAGTGGGCGTGGTCGCCAAGGGGCGCCTCGAGAAGGAGATCCCTCGCGAGGACCTCGACCTCCAGACCCTGCTCTTCTGGACGACAGCGGGCACGCGCGCTTCCGGTCCGACCGCGGCGGGCCCGTCGGCCGATCCGGGAAGCGCGACCGACGCGACGCCGCAGAAGGCCGTCGCCGGAGGCCGGGCCGAGTTACGCACGGGCCTGTCCCCAACGCGGTTCCTCATCCGTTGGGGTACGTCTCTCGGCATGATCCTCTCCATCCTGGCCATGGGCATCGGCGCTCCAGATTTCTTCCGGCCGTCCAACCTGCTGGAGATCCTCAAGCAGGGGAGCATCCTCACGCTCATCGGCTACGGCCAGACCCTGGTCCTCATCGCCGGCGGCTTCGACATGTCCGCCGGAGCGCTGGCGCAGCTCACGTCGAACCTGGCGGCCGGGGTGGTCGGACGTATCGGCACTGCGCTGTCGTTCGCCTTCGGTGGCGTGGTCGGCGTCGTGGTCGGTTTCATCAACGCATTCCTGGTCATCGTCTTCCGGATGCCGCCGTTCATCGCCACGCTCGGCATGATGTTCGTCCTGACGGGAGGCATGCTGGCGTACAACGGGGGTCAGGCGCTGACCCTTCACGACCTCCCCGGCTTCTTCTTCATCGGGCAGGGTTACCTGGGTCCGGTACCGTTCGTCGTGGTGTTGCTAGGGCTGATCCTGGCGCTCCTTCACATCGTCCTCAAGCGAACTCGTCCTGGTCTGCGCATGTACGCGGTCGGCGAGAGCCTGCCGGCCGCCAGGTTGCGGGGCATCAGCCAGGCGCGTTCGCTGGTGTACGGGTTCGTCGGGGCTGGGTTGCTCGTGGGGCTGACCGGAGTCTTGCAGACGTCGTACAGCTATGGAGCTACGGCCGTTCCGACGGGGTTGGACTTCATGATCAGTGCGCTGGCCGCGGCGTTCCTCGGCAGCACCTTCTCACGGACGGGTGAGCTGGACGTGGTCGGCACCACCATCGCCGCCATGTTCATCACCTCCCTGAGCAACGGTCTGATCCTGAACGGCGTCTCAAACCTCGCCTTGCCTGCGATCCAGGGCGGGATCCTGGTGGTCTCGGTGTTGCTTTCGGTGATCCAGAAGCGGGACATCGGGCAGATCAACATCTTCTGAGAGGGCTGGATCGGTCCATGTCGAAACTGGAACAGAGAGCACAACTGCAGGGCGAGGAATCAACCACGCCCGATCGCAAGCACAGGAGCGGCTCGCCCGTTGCGCGGTGGCTCCGCCAGAACGGCGGCATCGTGGGCATGGTGCTGGTCCTCGTAGCGTTCGAGGTGATGCGCCCTATCTACCTGAGCCCCGCGAACCTGATCAGCGTCGCGACGCAGAGCACCATCCTCGTCGTCATGGCCGTCGGGCTCATGCTGACGATGTCCATGCGCGGCGTGGATCTGAGCGTTGCGCAGGTGGCCGATGCGTCCGGGCTGCTTGCGGCCGCGCTGATCGTGGCTGGTCAGCCACTCTGGCTGGCTTTCATCGCGCCTGTTGGCTTCGGGCTCGCCACGGGCGCGGTCAACGCCGTGCTCATGGCGTATCTGGGCGTGCCCGCGATCATCGGTACCTTGGGCATGATGTTCGCCGTGCGCGGAGGTGAACTGATGTTCTCCCACGGCGCACAGCCCCAGATCCTGTTCACGTTGCCGCCGTCCATCACGGAGGTGTTCTTCTTCCTCGGAAGGGGCAAGATCCTCGGTGTACCTGCCTCCATCGTGCTCGTCGTCGTGCTCATGAGCCTGGTGGTCTTGCTGATGGACCGCTCGACTCTGGGTCGTCGCATGGAGGCCGTAGGGGGAAATGCACGTGCCGCCTACCTGGCCGGTGTCAACATGCGCGCGACCTTCGGCTGGGGCTTCGTGTTGAGTGGCGTGCTGGCGGCCATCGCCGGCATCATCCTGGTATCTCGAGCGGGGATCGCCGTGCCCCGTGGCGCCGAAGTCTACCTACTCGACAGTTTCGTGTCCGTCTTCTTGGGGACCGTGCTCAGCCCCAGGTCGAACTTCACGGTGCTGGGAACGATCGGCGGAGCGCTGTTCGTGAGCCTGTTGGGCAATGGCCTCACGCTCCTGGGGCTCGGCGCTTCGGTGAAGTACCTGGTGTATGGGACGGCGATCCTTGCAGCTATCGCCGTCAACAGACTCCGCAGTGTCTAGGGGTCGGAGCTGGAAAGGGGAACGTACATGGCGATGAGAATCGACGCACACAACCATGCCGGTATCCGCTACGGGGCGAAGCAGACCGGAGCGGACCTGGTCGCGAAACTGGACGCCGCGCACATCGACAGGGCGGTCATCTTCCCGTTCGTCGAGGGGTCGTTCTCGAACGAGCCCATGCAGGAGTATGCGCGCGCCTTCCCCGAGCGTCTCATCCCGTTCTGCTCGGTCAACCCGTGGGACAGCGACAAGGCGGTCGCTGAGGCGAGCCGCTGGCTCGGCGAGGCAGGGTTCAAGGGGGTCAAGCTCCACCCGACGTTGCACGGCTACCACCTTGCCGACCATGGGATGGTGGACCCGATCTTCAGGGTCGCGGCCGACCATGACGTTCCGATCATCGTGCACGGCGCGAGCGACCTCTACAACAGCCCGCTCGAGTTCGCGGAGATGGCCAGGACGTTCCCCGAGGTGCCGTTGCTCATGGCGCACATGGGGACCTTCTGGCTCTTCCAGCAGGCCATAGAGCTGGCCAAGGGACTGGGAAACCTGTTCCTGGAGACATCGCGCGCGCCGGTCTTCGAGATTACGGAAGCGGTCAAGGCGCTGGGTCCGGAGAAGGTCATCTTCGGCACGGATTCGCCGTTCGTCGACTACGAGTGGGAAGTGAAGAAGATGGAGCGCGTCGCTCCCGACGAGGCTGCGTACGATCTCGTGATGGGGGGGAACATCGCCAGGATCCTCAAATTGGTGTGAACCTTGGGCGGGTGACGCACTGCGTCACCCGCCGGTGCCGTTATCTTCCCTCGCTGCGGCGGCTCGGGTCGAGGATCCGGTTCGCTTCCAGGATGTGGCGCAGAGCCCGCCGCGAGCGATCGCGATCGGTAGGAGACCAGAGTGAGTGACTTCCAGCTAGACCGTCAACACGTCGTCGTGACAGGGGCCGCCCAGGGCATCGGCTGGGAGATCGCCAGGACGCTGGCGGAGGCAGGAGCTACCGTCGCTCTGCTCGATATCGATGGTGCCAAGGCGGAAGCGGCAGCTCAGGAACTGCGCGAGAAGAACGGACGTGGCCATCTGGCGTTCGAACTCGACGTACGTGACTCGGCCGCTGTCAGGGACGTCGTGGAGCGCGTCTTCGAGGCGTTCGACAAGGTCGACGTTCTCGTCAACAACGCGGGCATCGTGAGGAACACGCCCGTGCTCGAAATCAGCGATGAGGAGTGGACGGACATCCTCGATGTGAACCTGAACGGCGTGTTCTATTGCTCTCGCGAGTTCGGCAGGAAGATGGTGGCCGCGGGTCGGGGCTCGATCGTCAACATCGCGTCCATGTCGGGCCTCGTGGTGAACAAGCCGCAGCCCCAGTCGCACTACAACACCTCGAAGGCGGCCGTCATCATGCTCACGAAATCGCTTGCGGTTGAGTGGGCGGAGTTCAACGTGCGCGTGAACTCCGTCTCCCCAGGCTATATCGGCACCGAACTGACGAAGCTAGGGCTCAGCAACGAGGCGTGGCGACGTACCTGGTTCGAGATGACCCCATTCGGGCGCGTCGGCGATCCGCACGACGTGGCGACAGCCGTTCAATACCTCGCGTCGGACGCTGCGCGGTACGTCACGGGCTCCAACGTGGTGGTCGATGGCGGATACACCGCCTGGTGATCATGAGAGGCTTCCTTCGCTTCGTGCATCCTGGCATTGCATCTTCCGCGCCAGAAGAGGGGGGTGGGTAGACCGTGGGTGACCTTTTGTTGGGCATCGACGTCGGCACCAACAGCACCAAGGGAGTGTTGGTGACGCAGGCGGGTGACATCGTCGCCAGGCACGAAGTACCCCACGGGATGCAGGTGCCGCGACCGGGTTGGGCCGAGCACGACGCTGAGGGCACGTGGTGGGGGGACGTCGTGAAGGTCTGCAGCAGCTTCTTCGGCAACGGGACGTTCCGGGGCTCGGATGTCCGTGCGGTTGGGATCAGTGCCATCGGGCCGTGCGTGGTGCCGCTCGACGCAAGCTTCCGCCCTTTGAGACCGGGCATCCTGTACGGCGTCGACGTCCGCGCATCGAGCCAGATCGATGAGCTCAACAAGGCCATCGGTCCCGACGCGATCATGGAGATCTCGGGGATGGCGCTGACGAGTCAGGCCGTTGGGCCGAAGATCCGATGGATCCAACAGGAGGAACCGGATGTCTGGAAGAAGACGCGCTACCTGACCACGGCTTCGTCGTACATCATCGCCAAGCTTACGGGTGAACTGGTCATGGACCGTCACACCGCGAGTCACTACGTGCCGCTGTTCGACCATCGAACCTTCGAATGGTCGGACGCCTACATGGAGCACGTGGCCCCGCGAGCCATGTTGCCCGACCTCAAGTGGTCCGATGAGGTGGCGGGCCTTGTGACGGCCGAAGCCTCTCGGCAGACCGGCCTCCCGGAAGGGACATCGGTCACGGCAGGGGCGGTCGACGCGCTTAGCGAAGCGATCAGCGTGGGCGTTGTCGATCAGGGTGACCTCATGATCATGTACGGCTCGACGACGTTCTTCATCCTGGTGTTGGACGAACCGAGGCCGAACCCGATCACATGGACGACGGCAGGCGCCTTCAAGGGGCAGTACAACATGGCTGCGGGAATGGCAACGACCGGTGAGCTTACGCGCTGGCTTCGAGACACGATGGCGAAGGAACTGGGCGCTGAGGAGGCATACCGCGTCCTGTTCGAGGAGGCCAGGGAGGTTGGACCCGGGGCCGGCGGTTTGCTATTGCTGCCCTACTTCAGTGGCGAACGAACCCCCATCCAGGATCCCAAGGCGCGGGGCGTTCTGGCCGGGCTCGGGTTGTCCCACGGGCGGGGCCACGTCTTCCGAGCTGCGCTGGAGGGCGTGGGCTTCGGGATCCGGCACAATCTCGAGACCTTCCAGTCGTTGGGCATGCCCGTGAAGCGCGTCGTCTCGGTCGGTGGCGGGACACGGACCGACCTCTGGCCGCAGATCGTCTCCGACATCAGCGGCGTCGTGCAGGAGATCCCGGAGACGACGATCGGGGCGAGCTACGGCGACGCCTTCCTTGCGGGGCTCGGTGCCGGTCTGGTCTCGCGCGATGACCTGCGCCACTGGGTACGCGAGGGGCGGCAGGTCGAACCCAGGAGCGACTACGCGGACCTCTACGAGGATCTGTACAGCTCGTACCTCGAACTCTACGAGCAGACGCGTGGCGTCGTGCACCGGCTGACGGATCTACCCAGCAGGCACGGTATCGTCCGATCATGACGGCGATTCGGCAGGATATCGGGGGCGCGACACCATCCCGGGCCTGGCTCGACCGGATCGAGCGCGCGGCCTCTTCAGCGAAGGTAGGTACAACGTGATCCCATCCATCAAGCTCAACGACGGCCGCCCCCTCCCGCAGCTCGGATTCGGGGTGTTCCAGATCCCCCCTGCGGACACGGCGCAGGCCGTCGCACAGGCTCTGGATGTCGGCTACCGGCACATCGATACCGCCGAGATGTACGGCAACGAGCGCGGGGTCGGCGAAGGCATCCGCGCTTCGGGCGTGCCCCGGTCCGAGGTGTTCGTGACGAGCAAGTTGAACAACGGCTTCCATCGTCCCGACGACGCCCGCAGGGCCTTCGATCGCACTTTGGTGGAGCTCGGCTTCGACGAGGTGGACCTGTTCCTGGTGCACTGGCCGCTGCCCGGGCTCTACGACGGTGATTTCGTCTCCACCTGGCGGGCGCTCGAGGAGTTCAAGCGCGATGGCCGCGCGCGATCGATCGGCGTGTCGAACTTCCAGATCGTTCACCTCGAGCGCCTGGCCGCAGACACCGACACCACGCCGGCGGTCAACCAGATCGAAGTTCACCCCTACTTCGCCAACGATGAGGTCAGAGCCTACGGGCAGGCGCACGGCATCGTGACCGAAGCGTGGTCGCCGATCGCGCAAGGGGAGGTCCTGGGAGATCCCACCGTCCGCGGGATCGCCGACCGGGTCGGGCGAACGCCTGCACAGGTGGTGCTCCGGTGGCACGTCCAGCGCGGGGACGTGGTGTTCCCGAAGACGGTGACGCCGTCCAGGATGCGCGAGAACCTCGCGCTCTTCGACTTCGAGCTCGACAACCCCGCCATGCAGGCACTGACCGGGCTGGACCGCGGAGAGGCCGGGCGCACCGGTCCCAATCCCGACTCGTTCAATCGCATCCCCACCTGATCGGGAACCGCACTGGGCCTTGCGGAGACGGTGCTTTCGCTTGGTCTGCCTTGGCGGGATCCGGTGTCGAGTGTCTGCCTGCCGTGTCGACGTTGGTGGGGCTCGGGTCGTCGAGGGGGGGTGTACGGCCTCCGCTGATCAAGTCGCCGTGCCCGCGTGAATCGTTGGGAATCATTGCCCCAGGTGCTTGTCGAAGAAGCGGATCATCACGTCGTAGGCGTCGCGTGACTCCGGGACATCGGGGTTGATGAAGAAGACGTGGAATAGACCTTCCCAGACGTGCAGGTCTGCTTCAACGCCGAGCTTGACGAGGCGGGTGTGGGTGTAGACAGCGGAACTGAGGTCGAAGTGCCGGGTTCCGGTGATCACTTGGGTCGGCGGGAAACGGGACAGCACCTCGTCTGATCTGACGGGAGCGACGAGTGGGTCGTTTCTGTCAGCGTTGCCGAGGTATCCCGATGGTTTCCGTCTGGAGTCGTTGCCGTTCGGGCGTGGTGGCGGCGCGGCTTCGCCGATGGGTGCGGCAATGTAGCTGCTGTCGCCGGGCCCATTTGGGGTGGCGCCTGCCGAGTAGATGCCGAGGGCGCCTGGTCGTGGCAGGCCGTGCATCTGGAACCACGCGGTCGCCATGGCCGCTAGCTGGCCGCCGGCCGAGTAACCGAAGATCCCGATGTTCTCTGCCGGGTAGGTCTTCAATAGCTCCTTGTAGACCGCTGCCACGTCTTCGCTGGCTGCGGGGAAGGTGTGTTCCGGAGCTTTCCTGTAGTTCACCGCGATGACCCGGATGCGTGCGAGGCTTGCGATGGGCATCGATTGCAGCTCTGCGGTCGACGGCCAGCCCTCGTGGAAGGCCCCTGCGTGCAGTTCGATCAGGACGCGGTTCCGATTGCGCTCTGAGATCCCTTCGGCGGGCGTGTAGTCGTAGACGTGCACGCCACCGATGCTGGTGTCGCTCCGCTCGGTGGGATACAGCTCGTGCATGCGGTCGATGTATGGCTGAAGGAAGACAGGGTTTCCGTCCACTCGTCGCTGCAACTCGGGTGTCTGGTTCTGGCGCAGGTGCTCGGCGACCCATGCCTTGGCTTCCGGGCTGAGGTAGGGCGACACGGGGACCGTCATCTGCGGCACGTGGACGGTTCCGTCCTCGTCGACACGAAGCTGGGCGAGCTTGTCCATGCGCGGCAGGGTGTCGTTGGCATGGTCTTGCTTCGTCATCGTGATCTCCTCTCCAGGCGTCCGCTAGAGCCGATGGACGGCCGCGTCCGAGCTCATGGGTCTCCTGGCGAGACCTTGCCGGGTTCGGGCGCCAGCATCGAGTATACAGTGTATTGTGACGGACGGTGTAGACTTCACCAGGCTCTTGCGGAACGTGAGCCGCACATGCGAAGTTGAGCGATGAGTTCTCAGCGGAAGTCCAAGAAGAGCGCGCCCATCGTCTGGGAGAGAGCCGATCCTGTCAGCCGCGCGGCGCCGACGCCACTCAGCCGGGTGAAGGTCGTGGCCGCTGCCATGGAGATCGCGGATGCAGACGGCTTGGACGCCGTCTCGATACGAAATGTTGCGGCGGCCGTGAAGGCCTCACACATGCGCCTGTATGGATTCGTGGCGACCAAGGAGGAACTTCTCGATCTGTTGACGGACGAGGTGTTCGGAGAGATCGCAGACATGGGGCCACTCGGTGGAGATTGGCGTGAGGTGCTTGCTGAGATGGCGCGGCGCACGCGGCGAGCCTGGCAGGCCCACAAGTGGTTCGTCGATCTGCTGGGCGGCCGGCCCCATCTCGGTCCCAACGCGTTGAGGTTCCTGGAGGCCAGCTATCAGGCGCTTGATCGGACGAGCGCTATGGAAGACATCGATATCGCCATGTTCGCAGTCAGCGCCGTCAACGCCTACGCGGTCGGAGCGATCCGCACGGAGAGCAGCGAGTTCAACACCGGCGTGAGCCGATACCAATGGGAGAACGCCACCTGGCCGTACCTTCAACGGCAACTGGCCACAGGCGAGTTCCCGATGCTGGAGAGGATCGTCACGCAGGCCGAGCATGCCCATCCAGATGAGCTGTTCGAACGCGGGCTTTCATGCCTGCTGGATGGAATCCAAGCGAGATTGCCGCTAGCCCGTTCGTAGAGGAGGAGTCGTACACAGTCGGTTAACAACACGAACGAGTTGTGGCTTCCGGCTTCATGGGACCGGTGGGCTTCCGTGGGCGGTTCCGAAGGGTGCGGCGGACGTGGAGGTTCGGGCAGGCTGTTCGCGGAAGCCAGGGCGCGTCTGAGCGTCGGCGGCAGGAGTGGACGGCTTGGCGGCCGGGTCGCGAGAGCCTACGCGGGGATTCGACTCTAGATGCAAGAGTCAGAACCGGTGCCATCGCCGGTAGCGACGCTCCTTCGGAAGGTGGTCAACGGTTCGCACTGAGCGGCGTGCCACGGCGTCGCTTTAGGTCAAACGTGCATGGATTCTGATCCGTCTTGCCCCACGCCATGTGGTGCCCCTTCCGGCCGGCGCACCTGCACGTAGCTGCCGATGTTCGGGCTCGGAGGACCTGGAGATGCTCCCTCGAGACGCAGAGAGCATCTCCACAGGTGGGGATTCCGAGGACCTGCCGACGTCGCTGTCGAACACCCGGCGTCGCGGCGATGGCTGTTCCCGCGAACGACAGTGCGACGGCCCACTTTCGAGCCGAGACGAAACCCAGACTTGCGCACGCGTTCGGGCCGTGCCGTCTCGTGAGCTCGCACGCATACTGGCACACAACTCGACCGGCCCGATCGAGCGCGGCGGACGCTATCCAGCGAGTGGTTGCCGGGATTGCGCACTTGTCAAGCTGTGATCGTGCCATACCCGTACTCGGTCACGTCCTGACGTGTGTTGCTTCCTCCAGGACACTGTCGTCTGTTCAGGCTGCAAGGACCACCTGTTGGGGGACGAGGGGCTTCGTGGACGTCCCAAGATGCTCGCTGGCTTGCCGAACGCACCTCTGCTAGGGTGGGGCGCGTGAGAACAATATGAAGGGAGTCTCCATGCGTCGTGTACGTGTTGTTGTGCTGTCGGTGCTCGCGACCGGTCTGGTGCTGGTGCTGGCCGCCTGTTCTTCCAGCCCGACGGGTAGTCTCGAGGTGACGGTCAGCGGTTTGCCGGCAGGCATCGACGGAAGCGTGATGGTGACGGGCCCGGGCGGGTACTCGATGGCCGTCACGGCCACGACCACGTTGTCCAATCTCGAACTGGGCACGTATTCGGTGGCAGTCGGGTCGGTGTCGAACACGGATGCAATCGTGCCGACTTCGTACGACGGCAGTGCGACATCCTCGTCGATAGCGGTGGCGGCCAACGCGACCGCGTCCACGGTCGCGAGTTACATGCTGCGGATCGGCTCGGGTCATCTTTGGGTGCCGTCATTTGGTGGGAGTGGTTTGGCCGTGTCGTACCCGGGCGGCAGCCTTGCTGCGTCGGGCTCGCCCAGCCCGGACGTGACCATCGCTGGCGGCGGCAACCAGGCGGAGGCGGTAGCCTTCGACGGTTCGGGCAACTTGTGGGTCGACGACTGGTCCGGCCACGTGTACCGGTACGACGCGGCCGATCTCGGTAGCTCTGGTACGCCCACACCTTCGGTGACGATCAGCGCGGACTCCACGCCGAGCCTGGCATATCCGATTGGCCTTGCCTTTGATGCTTCCGGCAACCTATGGGTCAGCAACTATAGCGCCAGCACGCTCGTGCGTTACACGCCCTCGCAGCTGGCTGCTTCGGGCAGCCCCACGCCTTCGGTGACGATCACCGCGGACTCTACACCGAGCCTGGCAAGCCCGACCGGGATTGCCTTCGACGCCTCTGGCGACCTGTGGGTCGCGAACTTCACCACCAAGACGCTGGTACAGTACACGTCCTCGCAGCTGGCTGCTTCGGGCAACCCTACGCCAGCTGTGACGATCAGCGCGGACTCCACGCCGAGCCTGGTGAATCCGGTCGGACTCGCCTTTGACACCACCGGGAACCTGTGGGTTGCGAACTACACCACCAGCTCGCCGACGGTGGTGCGCTTCGACGCCGCCCAGCTGGCGTCGACGGGCAACCCTACGCCGGCTGCGACCATCGGTGGGGGCTCGTTCAGTAGCGGCGCCCAGCCCGGAGGCGTGGCCCTCGATGCCAGCGGCGCCTTGTGGGTCGGGGATTCCGGCGCGCAGCAGCTGCTGCGGTTCACCAATCCCGGCGCATTGATTGGCAGCGTATCGCCCACACCGGATGTCGTCATTCCCTCGGTGCCGGCCGCCGATGGAATGATGATCGCATTCAGTCCACCACCGGCGAACTTGCCGATCCACACGCCATAGCGTCGGAAGGTGCGACCGACAGCGGGTATCTGGTTTGGCGTCCGCCCTCGAAGACGTTTAGGGCGTAGTTCTCCCGTCATGGCGCTCGCTGGGTTCGCATGGAGTCTGCGGGTGATGGGCTGCCAGCGTCGCTAGCGTCGCGCCACTCGGTTTGAGATCGCGCTGCGAGCGCATGAGCTGCCTGTGGGCCCATTCCTATGACCCCGGATGCCGGAATGGGCCGGTGTTCGGAAGGCTCGCGGTCAGGCGTCCGTTGCCAAGCTCGTTCCTGTCCACGAAACCGGAGGCGGATTCTAGGGATCGTTGCACCACCGGGTGGTTGGCGTACATCATCCAGCACCCCGCCCAGGAGTCGCGCGGGCGCCTGCGGGGGTGAGGCCACGCCGCGCGAGAACCCTTCACGCACCGTCGAGGCTGGCGCCGCTCAGGGTTGGAGGTTCTCGAGGTCGCTGAGGAGGCTCGGGTGGGTCGGCTGCCACCCGAGGGTGGCACGGGTGTGCGTGCTGGAAGAGGGTTGATCCGCGGCGAAGACCGGCCCGAGCGGTCCGTAGGTTTCCTGAGGCACGGCCTTGACCGGCAGGCCCAGGCGCCGGCCGACGACCGTGGCGATGTCGCGTACCGCGTCGCCCTCGTCGGCCACGGCATGCCAGCTCGTGCCCGGCTCTGCTCGCTCGAGGGCGAGACGGAGGAGGACGGCGGCGTCGCGTGCGTGGACGGCAGGCCAGCGCTGGGTGCCGTCGCCCGGGTAGCCGGAGACCCGCGTGCGGCGCGCGATCTGCGTCAACATGCCGGCGAAGCCGCCACCGCCCTGGCTGTGGACCGTGCGCGGCATGCGCACCGCGCTGCTGCGGACGCCACGAGAGGCGAGGGCCAGTACGGCCGCCACGGAGCGGCTGCGGCCGGCCATCGGGCCGTCGGTCGGCAACGGGTCGCGTTCGGTGGAGGGGCGTCCTGGAACCTGCGGCGTCCCCGAGACGGTGACCAAGGGGCGGCCGCTGCCGATCACCGCGTCGCCCAGGGCCTCGAGGGCGCGGTTCTCCTCGGCGATCGCTCGCGCGATGGCGTCGGGGCTCGTGAAGTCGTGGCCGAAGGCCAGGTGGATCAGCCCGTCGGCCCGGGCAGCGCCCGCCCGCAGTGCATCGAGGTCGGCGAGGCCCCCGCGATGCGGTTCGGCGCCGGCCGCCTCGAGTGCCTTCGCCGCCGCGTCCGAGCGTGCGAGGGCGAGGACGCTGTGGCCGTGGCCGAGGAGCTCTGCGACGGTTGCGGAGCCGATCAGGCCGCTGCCACCGGTGATGAAGACGTGCATGGTTGCCTCCTTCGACATGCGTGCACGGACGGACAGGTGCCGGCGAGGACGCCTGATGTCAGTGACTGACATTAAGGGTACGCGTGATGTCAGTCACTGTCAAGTGCTGCGCATGTCGGGACCGGGGCGTTGGCAACCGGGCTCTCGTGGTCGGCTCGGCGAGACCTCGAAGAAGCTCTTCTTGGAGCGTGGCGACGACGCCACGACGGGGGAACGGATCGCTCGGCGCACGGTGCTCTCCGACTGTGGTGCGACGGTCTACTGTTGAGCTAGGGCGACATCCAGATTTGCGCACTCGTTCGGGCCGCGCCTGCCATGATTTTCGGTGGACGATCATGGCATGGCGAAGCTGGCTGGGGAGGAGCTGGTGACGTTGCGTACGCTGGCTGCGAAGGGCGTGAGCAACCGCGAGGCGGCTCGGCTGCTGGGCGTGAGCGAGGGCGCCGTGCGCTACCGGCTTCGCCGCCTGGGTGAGCAGGCCGGGGGCTACCGGGAGGCGATCGACGCGTACTTGGCGGCGGTCGGCGAGCGCTCCCCCAGCAACATCACCGACCTGCACGACTGGCTGGTGGCGGAGCATGACTACCCGGGCAGCCTCCGGAATCTGCAGCGTTACGTTCGCAAAGCCTTCCCCTCTCCGCCGGTGCGGGCCCGTCGCCGCATCGAAACGCCGCCAGGGGCGCAGGCTCAGGCGGACTGGGCGCACTTCCCGGCGGTGTGGCTGGGAGGCCGGCAGATGGACTTGCTGGCGTTCGTGCTGCAGCTCAGCCACTCCCGCGCCGACGCCATCGTGGGGAGTTCCTCGAAGAACCAGCTCGCCTGGTTGTCGTGCCACAACGATGCCTTCCGCCGGCTGGGCGGCATCCCGGCCACGGTGCGGGTGGATAACGAGAAGACCGCTGTCAGCCGTGGCGCCGGTGCGTGGGGCACGTTGAACGCCACCTACCGCCGGTACGCCGAAAGCGTGCGCTTCCACATCGACGCCTGCCCGCCCAGCAGCCCGGAGGCGAAGGGCAAGGTGGAGCGTCGCATCCGCCAGCAGCGCAGCGGCTGCAACCCCTACAGCCGGCACTGGAACGACCTGGCGGAGCTGCAGGCGTGGACCGACGAGCGCGTGACTGAACGCTGGCAGCGCCGCACCTGCCCCGCTACGGGCACCAGCGTGGCGGAGGCGCACCGGGCGGAGCTGCCCGCGTTGATGCCGTTGCCGGTTCTACCGGAGCCCTTCGATATCGCGGTGACCCGGCGCGTGAACCTGGACTGCACCGTGAACTTCGAGAGCCGCGCCTACAGCGTGCCCTTCGCCCTGGTGGGGCGACAGGTCGAGGTCAGGGGTTGCCACGATCGCGTGCAGATCCTGGCAGGCGCCAGCATCATCGCCGCGCACCCTCGCGGCGCGCAGGAGCGAATCCTGCTCAACCCACAGCACTTCGAGTGCCCCGCCACCGACGGCGTGCAGCCACCACAGCCGCTCGGCGGGATGGGTCGCAGGTTGGAGGAGATCGCCATGATGACACCCGACAGCAGGCCGCTGGACTTGTACGCAGCGCTGGCCGAGGTCGCGCGATGAAAGCCACCCAACCCAAGGTCGACCTGGACGCCATGGCCGCCCGGTTGCAGCGCGTGGGCCTGGAGCACGCCGCCGAGCTGCTCCCCGAGCGCCTCGCTGACGGCGTGAAGAACGAGACCTCCAACCACGCCTTCCTCGACCGGTTGCTCGACGACGACCTCGGCTTCCGCGAGGAACGCCGCATCCGCACCAGCCTCAGGCTCTCCGGCCTCCCCACCGGCCAGACCCTCGCCAGCTTCGACTTCGCCTTCCAACCCAACGTCGATCGCAGCCGCATCGAAACGCTCGCCACCTGCGCCTGGCTCCGCGACAAGGAGACCCTGCTCATCCAGGGACCGCCAGGCGTCGGGAAAACGCACCTCGCCATCGGCCTGGGCGAGTACCTCAACGTCGCGCTCCTCCGCTGACGGCAAGAGAGACCGCACGTTGCACGGTTTTGTGCGGCCCTCTGTGCTGGTACGTGCTTGCGTTGCGCGTGCCCAACAGGGCGCTACGATTCCTGCCCGATGCCACCTTCCGAGTGCCCTGCCTGTGTTGGCGCGCTGGTTCGGCGCTCACTACGCGGCGACCCGTTCCGAAACAGCTTCGGTTCGCCCTAATCCAAAGAGCCGTCGGGCCACGAGCACCAACCATAGCGTCGTGGGAATCAGGGAAGCCATGGCGAGAGACATGCCCAGGATCCCTGCGGTGGCCGGCACCAGCATCATCGTGTTCATCACGAGGCCCGTGTAGGCGGTCAGCTTGGTGAAGACACCACTCTGTATCATGACGAACGCGAGTATCAGCCCTACGATCCCGCCCAGGACGTAGTACACGTCATAGGCGGTGCCATGATACGTGGCGAGCAGCGCCTCGCTTGCCGCTAGAAGGCTGGCCCTTTGGACGTCCGTCACAGCAGCCGCGTACCGATTGCTGAGCCAGAGCATGTCGAAAGCAACGTTTGAGGCAAAGTAGACCGTCGTCGACACGATTCCTAGGAATAGCGCGATGGCGACAAAGGACTGATGAGTCCGCCTGAGAGCAACGCACAGGGCGAGAGTCAGCAGACCCATTGGGAGCACCGCGAAGACCGCATACTGAAGGTCGAGACTGAGAAGGCCCAGAAACCAGTTCTCCTGAAGCAGGTTCAGATGGCCGAGCGCTGTTTCTGGTGGTGGTGAGGCGATGAAGATGACCAGCTGGATAGGAATGAACGCGAGAGCAACCAGTGCAGCGAACCCACCAATCCTGTAAAGAACGGTCCAAGAAGAATCGTTCTTCCCGCCAGCAGGTTCGCTTCGCGACATCGGCCGCCCTTTCCATAGTCGCAACAGAGTTCGCTCGCGCAGGAATCTGCCGCGCATCCGGTCAGCCACACCTAACAGCGGTTGTGCACACCGCATAACCCTGCGTATATCAGGAGTATACGCACAGGACGGCCCCACGTGCGCGCGGACGCCCGTGGCTCCTGGCTCAGGTCCTGAGAGTGGGTAGCTTCTTCGAAGAGCCCCTCGTCTGCTCAGGCTGCGAACACCTCCTGCTCGGGGTGGACGTGGTTGTCGCCGAGGAGCTCGCTCGCACGGAGGTCGACTATGGCGATCTGGAGCTGGTGGCGTTTCGTACGTCGTGGCTTCGGTCGCCTCTGCGGTCGACCGTGCATGATGCGGTGGCGTGGCCCGCGTTGGATGAGGTGTTGTCGTACGACTTGCTGCCGGCTGATGTGCCGATCGCGTGGCAGCAGTCGGTGTTGGGTGGTTGACAGATATAGAAGCATCCTGGGCTTGATGGAGGGTACGCCTGTCGTAGGTGGCCCTGCGCTGCAGTCGCGCGGCTCAGTCGGCAGGCGACCAGTGATGGATCTGGTAGCGAAAGGTCTCCTCGAAGCCCATCTTCCGGTACACCCCGAGACCGAGGTTCGAGGATTGCAGGATGCCCACGGTGTAGTCGCGGTCGCGCGCAAGGTCGAGGGCGGCCTTGCTCACCAGGGCGCCGAGCCCGCGCCGCCGGTACGCCGCCAGCGTGGCGACGCCGTAGAGTCCGGCCACGTCGTCGGACATGGACACCGTCGCCCCCGCGGCGGGCGCGCCGTCGACGCGCGCGAGCACGTTCTGGACCGGCGCGTCCGGTGCCAGCCCGAGGCGCTGGAAGAACGCGAACCAGGCGTCCTCGTACTCCGGCATGCCGGTGCCGTGCACGATCGTCCGCGCGAACTCCCGCAGGACGCGTTCGTCGGCCACGCGTTCGACGGTGACGCCGGCGCCCGGCTCCGGTGCGACGAGCCGGTCGAGGCGAGCGGCCATCGCCGGCGTCTCGCCGGCCGGCCCGATGCCCGCCGCGGTCAGGGCCTCCGCAGCGTGCCCGGCGGTGGGGGAGAGCCAGGCCATCACGGGGGTGCCGAGCCGCATGTGGGTGGCCTTGACCTCGGCGATGAAAGCGTCCAGCGCCGCGCCCGAACGGCGCAGTCCGGTGACCATGTTGAACCAGAACATGGGAGAGGCGTTGGCCACCCAGGTGGCGCCGTCGTCGCGCCGCACCTCCGCGCCGTCCATGCCCTCCTGCAGCGCCAGGAAGGTGCCGAAGTTGGCCTCGTTGGCGGCGGCCAGGTCGATGTTGCCGTAGGGCCATGATGCGTCCATGCGGTCCCCTCTCCGGCGCCCTCGGGCGCGCGGTCCACCGGGTCCGGTGGCGTCGGTGGGACTCGGTCGGACGCCGTCAGCATACTGAACCGCACGGGGTTCGATGGAAGGTGCGCCTTCCGCAGGTGGCTCTGCGCGGCGAGAGCCGGCCCGTCGGGTGGCCTTGTTTCCGTCTTGTGGACGCCGCCGCCCTCATCGTTCGCCTCTGTGGGGCGACCATGAGGTGTCAGCCAAGGTGTCGAACGCGCAACGAAAGAGCGAGCCGCGTGGGTCGCGACATTCGATCGCGCGTCCCTCGCGGCTCTTCTGGTGGTGGGTCGTATAGGACTCGAACCTATAATCCGCTGATCAAGTGACCTCCTGGATAGAGGTCGGCCCAACTATTGGCCACTACATGGGACTCGGAGCGACAGCGTCATTGTCGGTGATTGTCGTCTTGCGGGAATCGTCGCCACGCTGCCCGAACCCGCGCCGAATGGGTCGGGACAAGGTGTCACTCAAGGTGTCAGGCGGTCTTCGATGGCCGTGTAGGACGTGGTTCTCCCGTCATGGCGCTCGTTGGGTTTGCATGTAGTCCGCGGGTGATGGGCTGCCAGAGTCACTAGCGTCGTGGCACTCCGTTTGAGATCGCGCTGCGAGTGCATGAGCTTCCTGTGGGCCCATTCCTATTACCCCGGATGCCGGATTGGGTCGGTGTTCGGCAGGATCGCGTTCAGGCGTGAGTTGCTAGGCTCGTACCTGTCCACTCCACAGGAGCATCTTCAATCCGGCGCGCCCAGGTTGGGGACTCGTCCGAACTGGGGGAGAGTGGGCAAGTCCCTGCCAACCCGACGAGCCTAACCACGATCCGTGCGAATCCCATGCGAGCCGTCCAGGCGCAAGCAACTGCCAAGGTGTGGTGCACACCGCAGCGCTCGCAACGCATTGCAGAAACTGAGCGACCGAGTCGGCCTGGACAGGACAGCGCCGTGGCCGCTGCGCCGAAGAACACCATGCCCAAGCGAGTCCATGTGTGGCGGGCGAGGGCAGGACACAAAGGGCTGGCGGTCAGACTTGAGTTCTTGTCTGGCCGCCAGCGATTCCTAGCTGGGACTCAGTGCGACAGCGGCAGGTTGTACGGCGGCGGATCGAACGCCACGCCGGCCGGGCTACTCAGACCGGTAATCGACGTGCCCGTCGTGGGCGTGCCGGACAGCGACGAAGCCAGGTACTCCGTAACCGTATTGGCCGACAAGTCCGGCACCCACAGGTTCCCACTGCTATCGAACGCCACACCGATGGGTTCGGAGAGCCCCGTGATGGTGGTTCCGATCGTGGGCGTGCCGGATAGCGACGAGGCTTTGTACTCGACCACCGTACCGGCACCAGCGGTCGAGTTGACCAGCGAGACCCATGCGTTGCCGCTACCGTCGAACGTGACGTCCACTGGGAAGTCTAGGCCGCTGATCGTGGTGCCCGTCGTGGGCGTGCCGGACAGCGACGAGGCCGTGTACTCCTCCACCGAACCGGCACCGGCGGTTCCTGAGGCGCTGCTCGCGACCCACAGGTTGCCGTTGCTATCGAAGGCGATGCCATAGGGATGGGCGAGACCGGAGATGGTGGTGCCCGTCGTGGGCGAACCGGACAGCGACGAAGCCACGTACTCCGTCACCGAGCCGCCGATGATGCTTCCGATCCACAGGTTGCCGCCATGATCGAACGCGATGCCGTACGGAGTGTTGAGCCCGGTGATGCTGGTACCCGTTTGAGGGGTGCCGGACAGCGACGCCGCCAGGTACTCCACCACCGAGCCACCATTGCTAGCGACGACCCACATGTTGCCGCTGGCGTCGAAAGCGACGTTCGCCGGTCCACTCAGCCCGGTGATCGACGTGCCGGTCGTAGGGGTGCTGGAGAGCGAGGCCGCTAGGTACTCCACCACCGAGCCGCCAGTATCGTTCGCGAGCCACAGGTTACCGGGCTGCACGGCGTAACTCACCGAGTCGCTGGCGATGCCGCCCGCCGAAACCGTCACGGTTGCCTTGGACGCGGTGCCGTCGAAGGCGTTGCGGCGCAAGGTGACAGCTTGCGGTGCGATGTTGTAGGTCCCAGGCACCAGCCCGGACAGCGTGGTGGTGGCCATCACAGTCTTCGAGTAGCTACCACTGGTGACCTTCACCGCGGCATTCACCCCGCTCGGCAAGCCACCAACCGCAATCTTCAGGTTCCCCACCGAAGGCGTGGAATTGCAGGCAGCCAACACCACCACCAGACCCAAGGCAAGTGCTGACAGAACAACAACGCGACCTCGACGCATCGCAACCCCTTTCGAAACGTGTGTTCGGTTCGCACTCTAACCCACCAACGAGGCGGAGCGCGCAGGCATCCCTCTGGCGACACGCCAAGCCGAGAGCGGTACTGGATGCTCCCCTTTCGTGGGCATTCCTGTGCTTGTGGTTCGGTAGCGTCGTGGGCAAGACGCAGGCGTTCGCCACGTGGGCTACCGCCTTGCGACCGCCAGATGTCATCCTCGCAATACCTCCCCACGAGACCCGTTCCGGTGGCCCGCGTCGGCCCAGGGAGATGGCGCCTTGAGGTCTTCGGGTTCGTGACGGCACGGAGTGCAGCGCTGAGGTGTCAGCCAAGGTGCCGAGCGCGCAACGATGAAACGAGCCGCGAGGGTCGCGACCTTCGGTCGCTTGTCCCTCACGGCTCTTCCGTTGGTGGGTCGTATAGGACTCGAACCTATAACCCGCTGATTAAGAGTCAGCTGCTCTGCCAAATTGAGCTAACGACCCAAGCGTCAGCGTCGGATAGTCTAATTCCTGCCGCCCCGGGCCGTCAACCGAGGGGTCGTGGTTCAGTTGTTCCGGTGCGTGGTGGGACACCGGGCTAGAGTGCGCTGCATCGTAGCGCACGGGGCGGCGAGGCCCGGGTCGGGCGCGACCGCGCTCCGCTCGACGAGCACAGGAAGAGGCGTGACGAGGACGTTGCTGTCGCCTCGTCACGCCACCTCTCGACGCTCCGGGGAAGGGCGCCGACTCACTGGGAACGTTGCCTGGCCGTCAGCTCGCCTTCGCCGCCAGGTAACGCACGCAGTCGTTCAGCGTGGCGACCTTGGTGTAGTCGCGCTCAGGGATCTCGATCCCGGTCCTCTCGTTCACGCTCATGATGAAGTTCAGGAAGTCGATCGAGTCGATGTCGAGCTGCTCCTGGATGCTGGCGTCCGCATCGATGGCGCCGGGGTCGGTCTCGGGCGCGACCTGGCCCAGCAGCTCGAGGACGGTGGCGCGGATCTCGGTCTCGTCGACGATGGGTGCCTTCATGGTCATAGCTCCTCCGGGTGCAGCAGGCGGCGTTCGATGGCGCTCAGGTAGAGGCCGCCACGATGCCCGTCGCTGGCGCGGTGGTCCGCCGCCAGGGTGAGATCGAGCGTGGGCCGCGCGGCCAGCATGCCGTTCTCGGCCCAGGGGCGCTCGACGACGCGGCCGAAGCCGACCAGGGCCACCTGGGGCGGATAGATGATGCCGTAGACGCTCGCCACGCCCTGATCGCCGAGCATGGTGGTGGTGAGGGTGGCATCGGTCATCTCCGAGCTGCGCAGCTGCAGGCTGCGCGACCGTTTCACGAGGTCGCGCAGGTCGGCCATCAGGGTGTCGAGGTCCTTGAGATCGGCGTCGTGGATGGCCGGGGCGATGAGGCCGCCCTGCCGCAGCGAGATGCCGACGCCCAGGTGGACGTGCTCGCTCGGCTCGAAGGCGTCATCGCGGTAGAAGCCGTTCACTTCCGGCACGTCACGGGTGGCGAGGGCGGCGGCCTTGAGCAGCAGCGCCGCCGGCAGCAGCCGCTGGGTCACGCTGCGTGCCAGGTTGGCTTCGGTCAGCCACGCCAGCGCCGCGCTCATGTCGATGCGGAGGTTGAGGTAGTAGTGCGGGATCTCCCGCTTCGACTTCGACATGGCGGCGGCGATGGCGCGGCGCATGGCCGTGTAGCGATCGTCGGCCGCTACGGCGGAGCCGGCGGGGGCCGGCGGCGCCGCTCGCGCACGATCGGGGACCGCAGCGCCCTGCGCCTGCGGTGGTGGCGTTTCGGGGGCCGAAGGCAGGGGGCCGCCGACGGCCTGGACGTCCTGCCAGGTGACCACGCCGCCGGGCCCGGTGCCCCGGACTGCCTCCAGGTCCACGCCCAGCCGTTGCGCCACCTTGCGGGCGAGCGGCGAGACGCGGAGCCGTTCGGCCTGCCCGGGACCGTTGGGCGTCGGTGCGGCAACTCGTGGCGCCGGTTGCGCGGCGGGTACTGCCGCCGGCAGATTGGTCGGGGTCGGGGTCGGGGTCGGGGTCGGGGTGGCGGCCGGTGGCGTGGTCGGCGGCGTTTTCGGCGTTGCGGCGGACGTTGCCGCCGCCACCGCCTCGACGTCCTGGCCGGTGATGACGCCGTGCCGGCCCGTGCCCATCACGGTGGCGAGATCGACGCCGTGGGCGCGCGCGTGGTGGCGGGCGGCGGGTGTGGCGAAGGGGCGCGAGGGGATCGCGGCCGGCGGTTCAGCCGCCGCAGTCGCGACCCGTTGGGGAGGCGGTTCGACCGTGGCCGGCCGCGGCGCTGTCGCTGGCCGGCGCCGGCTGCACCGTCGGCGGGCCCACCGGCTCGCCGGCCGCCACGATGGTGGCGAGCGGCGTCCCCACTGGTACCTTCTCGCCCGGCGGAACCAGCAGCTCGCCCACCACGCCGTCCTGGAAGATCTCCACCTCGATGGCCGCCTTGTCGGTGTCGACCAGGGCCACGATGTCGCCGCGTTTCACGGCGTCACCGGGCTTGACGTACCACTCCAGGAGCCGCCCGGCGTCCATGTCGGCGCCCAGCGAGGGCATCGTGAACTCAGCCACCTACGCCCACCACCTTCCGGGCCGCGGCCACGATGCGGGCGGCGTTCGGCAGCGCGGCCTCCTCCATGTGCTTGGCGTAGGGGAGGGGCACTTCGGCGCTGCACACGCGTTCGGGGGGCGCGTCGAGGTCGTACAGGCCCTTCTCGGCGATGCGGGCGAGGATCTCGGCGGCGATGCCGCCACTGCGCCATCCCTCGTCCACCACCACGACGCGGTGCGTGTGCGCCACCGAGGCGAGCAGCGTGTCGGTGTCGAGCGGCCTCAACACCCGTAGATCGACCACTTCCGCGGAGATGCCTTCCTGCTCGAGCGCGTCGGCGGCCTCCAGCGTCTTGTGGAGCGAGCCGCCGTAGGTCAGCAGGCTGACGTCGGCGCCGGGCCGGCGCACCACCGCGTGGGCGATGTCGACCGGGTGCGTCGGGTCGGGCGCGGGGCCCTCACTGTTGTAGAGCAGGGCGTTCTCGAACAGCAGCACCGGGTCGGGGTCGGCCAGCGCCGGCGCCAGCATGCCTCCGGCGTCCTCCACCGTGCCGGGCACGAGCACCCGGATGCCGGGGATGTGGGCGTACCACCCCTCCAGGCTGTGGGAGTGCTGGGCGCCGAGCTGCCGGCCGCCGCCGGTGGCCATGCGGATGACCAGCGGCACGTTGAACAGGCCGCCCGACATGTGCAGCACCGTGGCGGCGGTGTTCATGATCTGGTCGAGCGCGAGCAGGCTGAAGTTCACCGTCATGACCTCGACGATGGGGCGCATGCCAACCATGGCGGCGCCGATGCCGGCCCCCACGAAGGCCGACTCGGAGAGCGGAGTGTCGCGGATGCGATCCTCGCCGAACTCCTCGAGCAGGCCCATGCTGACGGCGTAACAGCCGCCGTAGCGGCCCACGTCCTCGCCCATCAGGAACACCCGCTCGTCGGCGTGCATGGCCGTCCGTATGGCTTCGCGGATCGCCTCGCGGTAGGTCGTGGTGCGCGGCTCGGCCGCGGGTGCGGCCGGGGGCCGTGCGGGGGTCGCGACGGTCACGATGCCATCTCCCTTCGGAGGTCCTGGGCGGTGCCGGGCTCGCTGTAGACGAAGCGCTCGAGGTCTTCGAGCGGCTCCCAGGTGCCGGCTTCGGCGAACGCGACCGCGGCCGCGATCTCCTCGGCGGCGAAGGCCTCGAGCCGACCGTCCTCCTCGTCGGTGAGCAGCTCCGCGGCCCGCAGGCGGTCACGGAACAGCGCGATGGGGTCGCGCTCCTTCCAGCTCGCGACCTCCTCCTTGTCGCGGTAGAGCTCGGGGTCGAACATGCTGTGCGCGCGGAAGCGGTAGGTGCGGTACTCGATGAAGTGGGGGCCGCCGCCGGCGCGCACCGCCTCCGCGGCCTTCCGGGTGGTGTCCTCGGTCGCCAGCACGTCCATGCCGTCGACGTCCCAGGCGGGGATGCGGTAGCTCGCGGCCTTGAGCGCCAGCCGGGTCTCGGACTGCACCCGCTCGATCGCCGTACCCATGCCGTAGAGGTTGTTCTCGCAGCAGAACAGCACCGGGAGATCCCACACCGCGGCGAGGTTCATCGACTCGTGGAACTCGCCTTCGGCGACCGCGCCGTCGCCGAAGAAGCAGGCGCTCACGCGCTGGAGCCCCCGCAGCTTGTCGGCCAGCGCCATGCCGACGGCCAGCGGGATGCCGCCGCCTACGATGGCGTTGCCGCCGTAGAAGTGGGTGTCGGCGTCGTACAGGTGCATCGACCCGCCGCGGCCGCGGCTGCAGCCCTCCTGCTTGCCGTACATCTCGGCCAGGATCTTCTCCGCGCTCACGCCGCGGATCAATGCGTGACCGTGCTCGCGGTAGGTGGCCACCACCGCGTCTTCGGGTCTGAGCGCACGCATGGCGCCGGTGGCGACGGCCTCCTCACCGATGTACAGGTGCAGGAAGCCGCGGATCTTGGTGGCCTGGTAGAGCTCGGCGCACGTCTCCTCCATGCGCCGGATCCGTAACATGTCGAGCAGCAGCTCGTGGCCGTGCTCGCGGGTGAGGGTATCGATGGCGGTCATCCCTGGTCCTCCAAGGTGGAGGTATCGCCCTCGGGCAGGCCCAGCTCGCGCGCCTTCAGCAGCCGCCGCATGATCTTGCCGCTGCGGGTGTGGGGGAGCGCGTCGCGGAACTCGATGGCCTTGGGCGCCACCACCGGGCCGAGGCGCTTGCGCGCATGGCCTTGTAGCTCGAGCCGCAGCGCGTCGCTGGGCTCGAACCCCTTGTGCAGCGTCACGAATGCCTTCACGATCTCCCCGACCATCGGGTCGGGTACGCCGATGACGCCGGCTTCGGCCACGGCGGGGTGTTCGATCAGCGCGCTCTCGACCTCGAACGGCCCGATGAGGTGCCCGGCCGACTTGATGACGTCGTCGGCGCGCCCCACGAACCAGTAGTAGCCGTCGGCGTCGCGCCTGGCCAGGTCGCCGGTGAGGTACCAGCCGTCGGCGAAGCACTTCTGGTAGCGGGCGTCGTCGTGGAGGTAACCGCGGAACATCGAGGGCCAGCCGGGCTTCAGCGCCAGCTCCCCTTCGGTGTCGAGCTCGGTGATCTCCTCGACGCGGCCGCCCTCCAGGTGGCGCACGATGCCGGCGCGGATGCCGGGCAGCGGCCGTCCCATGGAGCCGGGTTTGACGTCCATCGAACGGTAGTTGGCGATCATGATGCCGCCGGTCTCGGTCTGCCACCAGTTGTCGTGGATGGCCTGACCGAACGCCTGTTGTCCCCAGACCACCGCTTCCGGGTTGAGGGGCTCGCCGACGCTGCCGATGAAGCGCAGGCTGGAGAGGTCGTACTCGCGCGCCGCGTCCGCGCCCACGCGCATCAGCATGCGCACGGCGGTCGGGGCGGTGTACCAGACGGTGACGCGCTGCTGCTGGATGATGCCGTACCAGCGGTCGGCGTCGAGGTCGCCCTCGTCGATCACGTTGGTGATGCCGTGCAGCAGCGGCGCGATGATGCCGTAGGAGGTGCCGGTGACCCAGCCCGGATCGGCCGTGCACCAGAACACGTCGTCGGCGTGGAAGTCCAGCGCGTACAGGCCCGTCACGTAGTGGTGGAGCACGGCCTGATGCACGTGGACCGCGCCCTTCGGCCGCCCGGTGGTGCCGCTGGTGAAGTGCAGCAGCGCCATGTCCTCGGGGTCGGTCGGAGGGATGGTGAACGTGGTGGATGCCCGCTGCATCAGCGTGCGGTAGTCGACGGTACCCTCCACGTCGGTGGGCTCGTTCTCGTCGCCCACCAGCAGCACGGTCTCGAGGTCCGGAAGCGCGTCGCGCAGCTCCGCCACCTTCTTGCGGTACAGGGTGGGGGAGGTGACCAGCACGCGACCCTCGCCGATCTCCAGGCGCTGCCGGATGGGCTCCGGCCCGAAGGCCGAGAACAGCGGGCAGAACACGCTCCCCGCCTTCAACGTTCCCAGGACGGCGACGTACAGCTCGGGGACCCTCCCCAGGAGGCCGAAGACGCGCTCGCCCTTGGCGATGCCGAGCTCGCGCAGGACGTTGGCGAAGCGCGCGGTCTCATCGGCGAGCTCGGCGTAGGTGAGCTCGCGCACGCCGCCTGCCTTGCCCAGGAAGCGCAGCGCCACCCTCTCGCGGAGCGGGCCGCGTGCGTGGCGATCGACCGCCTCGTGGGCGATGTTGAGGCCGGCACCGCCCGGGAGGCCGTCGAGCTCCTTCCGGACGTTCGCCCAGGCGAACGCGGGGGCGACGGCGGCGTAGTCCCGCAGATTGGGTTGCGGGTCACGCGTTCGCTCCTTGACGATGGTGTCGAAGCCCTGGGTGGATTCGAGCGTGTCGCTCATCAGCGCCACCTCCCGCGGACCATGCGTCCGCTCGGCGCGCACGGGACAGGCCTCGGACGCGCCTGGTGAGCCTCCTACCGGGGTACTTCGAGCTTAGGAAGAATCTCGCGAGCGTGCCATCGGGGAAAGTCCGACAGGCGTGTGGGAGGTATCGATGACAGCCGGCGCGGTTCAGCCGCCGGTGATCATCGACAGCAGCAGCTCGAGCACTACCACCAGGGCGATCACGGCCTCGGCCAGGCGCCGGGCGGCGGTGTAGTAGGACATCGCCACCAGGACCCGCACGCCGGGGAGGACCGCCAGGGCGCCGATGCCGAACAGCATGAGCCGGTGCGAGCGCGCCTTGAGGTCGAGCGCCAGCGGTGCCGACGCGCCGCCGTGGGCCAGCGCCAGCACCAGGCCGGTCGCCATCAGCGCCAACGCGAAGGCCGACAGGCCCTGCGCGACGCGCCGCATCGCCCGGTCCATGCCCTGTGGATCGGCCCGCGTGCGCGGCTCGGGCTCCATCTCAGAACCCCTTCCAGAGCATCTGCACGCCGATCCCCACCATCAGCACCACCAGGGCCCAGCGCAGCCAGGAGACGCGCAGCCGGGCCTGCAGCACGGTGCCCAGCGCCGCACCGAGGAACACGCCCGCCGCCGTCGCCACCGTGACCGTCGGCCGCACGTCGCCGCGACCGAGGTAGACGAAGACGCTGGCCGCCGCCGTGATGCCGACCATGAAGTTGCTGGTGGCGGTCGCCACGCCGAGCGGAACGCCCATGATCGCGTACATCGTCGGTACCTTGATGAACCCGCCGCCGACACCCAGAAGCCCCGACACCATGCCGGCGAGGCTGGCGACCGCGTACCCGAGCGTCCAGCGCCGCGGGCGGTAGTCGCGTCGGAACATCGCCTCGTCGGCCCCGTGCCCGCGGGCTTTGGAGAGGGTGTAGCCGGCGCTCCCGAACACCACCGCCGCGAAGACCAGGCTGAGCACGCGCGCCGGGATGAAGGCGCCCGCCACGCCGCCGAGCACGGCGCCCGCGGCGGTCGCGATCTCCAGGCGCAACGCCAGGGGCACGTCGGCGCCGCCGCCCTCGGTCGAAAGCGCGGCCACCCCTGCCGAGGTGGCGATCACGCATACCAGGCTGGTGCCGACGGCAACACGCACGGGCAGGTCGAACAGCAGCGTCAGCACCGGCACCAGGAAGATGCCGCCGCCCAGACCGAGCAGCCCCCCGAGCGCGCCGGCCGCGGTGCCAGACAGGAACAGACCCAGGAGCAGCGCCACAGCGGACCAATCCTACCGTCCGTGAGGGGCAGGGGCAGCGGTATGCCGGGCCCATCTGTTCCAACGTTCGCAAGAGTCACCGTGCCCTCATCGTTCATAGGGGTGGCGGGCCTAGCCTTATCGCGGTGGGGGTCGACGTCCGGAGCCGGGCTCCGCCGCGTTGCAGCCTCAAGGAGGTATGCGCATGGAAGCCCTTCCCAGCCAGCTCCTTTCAGCCGTGCCACACGTGGTGTTCGGAATCTTCGACTTCGCCTTGCCCAACCTGGTGGCGTGGGGCCTGGTCGATATCGCCCTGCTGGCAGCGGCCTGGCTGCGTCTCCCCAGATGGCTCGAGGCCACCGAGGAGGGCGAGCCGTGAACCTCACTCGCCGGCTCCAGCGCACGCTGCAGCGCAACCTCACGCTGGAGGACGCCCTGCCGACCCGGATGCCGGTCTACGTCGATTCGGTGGCCTACCTCTTCGGTGCGGCAACGCTGATGGCGCTGGTCGAGCTCGTTGCCACCGGCGTGGTGCTGACGGTCTTCGGGCCCGACTGGTATCACCATCGCCCCGTCGGACGCTTCGTCAACTCGCTCCACTTCTGGGGCGTGCAGGTCTTCTTCGCCTCGCTGGTGCTGCACATGGCCACCAAGTTCTTCATGGCGGCCTGGCGGGACGGGCGCTGGCCGACCTGGGCGGTCGGCATGGTCGCCTTCTTCGTGGCGCTGTTCGCAGGCTTGACCGGCTACCTGGCGCAGACCAACTTCGACTCACAGTGGATCGCGGTCCAGTCCAAGGACGCCATCAACGCCGTAGGCGGCGGGAGCATCTTCAACCCCATGAATCTGGGCCAGGTCCTCACCTTGCACGTCGTGGTGCTACCGCTCGTGATCGTGGGTCTGGTCGGCGTCCACCTGTTCCTCATCCGCCGTGACGGGCCGGTGCACCCGCTTCCGCGCTCCGGCGACGCGATGGACGGTGGACGATGAGCGTGCGCTCCGAGCAGACGCTGCGTGGCGTGCCCACCAAGCCCTACGACCTCGTGCTGGAGGGCATCGTCGTGCTGCTCCTGGTGGTCGCGCTGGTGGTGGTCCTGGCAGCTCTCTTCGGATCCCCCGACTACCCCACCGTACGAGCGCAAGATGTGGCTCGCGACCAGCCCGTGGCCCTGCTCCGGACCGCCGCCGGCTTCCTGGCGGGGACCAGCGATCTGCAGCACTACGGTCCTCCCTACACGGCCACGACCGGTGATGCCCAGCGCGTGCTCGGGGTGGCGCCCGCCGCGTGGTTCGGCGCGACCCATCCCATCCGGGCGGCCGAAGACCTGGTGCTCGCGCCGCTGCAGCGGGCGGCCCAGCTCGACCCGAGCCTGGCGGCCCCACTCGCTCGGTTCCGCTCGGCGACCCCGGCGGAGCAGCAGTCCTGGGCTGGCGCCTACCTGACGGCACTCGACAACGCGGTCGTGAAGGGAAGCCAGGTGAGCCTGCCTGCCGGTGACTACGGGCCGGTGCCGGCTCTGATGGACGGCATGTTGCGGCTCGGCCGGTCGGGCTTGCTGACCGGGGCGCTCGAGGCCGGACCTCGCCAGCCGTTCGTGCTCGACACCACTCGGGCGCTGCTGTTCTTCCAGGGCGCGGTGGATCACTCGGTCGCGAAGTCCTTGAACATGCTGGGCGAGACCTGGGGGATCAGTCACGAGACCGGACCCTATCCGGGCGCCTGGTGGCTCTGGCCCTACACCTTCCTGTACCAGGTGCCGCCCATGGCGACGTCGCCCAATGGTGATCTGCTGGTCGTGCTCATCGTCCTGTTGGCGCTGGTGCTGCTGCCGCTGTTCGCGCCCTTCGTACCGCTCATCAACCGAGTTCCGCGCTGGATACCGCTCTATCGGTGGATCTGGCGCAGCTGGTACGAGCGACCCGAAGGCGGCAGCCCGCGGCGGACGTAGCCGATGGCGGCGACGCGCCGCTCGCCGACAGCGACTTCCAGCTCGATACGGCGCCGAAAAGTCGCCGGCGAGCATCACGGCCTCCACGAGCCCGAGTTCCGCCGCGCTCAGCCTCAGGTAGAGGGTCCTGAGCGGGGCACGCTGTGGATCCTCGGACTCGAGGATGGAGGGCGACCGTGTGCCGTCGACGTTTGCGACCGTCTGTGCGGTGAAGCGGGACGACCCTGCCGGCGCTGACTATCCTGGTGGCGGGGTGTCCTGTGCCGAGTCTGGTCGACCTCTTCGTTCGCATCGCCGGGCCGAACCCCGTCTTGCAGGGGTTGGCGGGGGGCCTGGTGATCACCTTCCTGAACCTGGTGGGGGCGCTGGCCATCCTGTTCTGGCGTCGGCCCAGCCGCCGCGCGCTCGACACCGCGCTCGGCTTCGCCGCCGGCGTGATGCTGGCCGCGAGCTTCACCAGCCTCATCCTGCCGGGCATCGAGCGGGGCGGGCTGCTGCCCGTCCTCGTCGGGATCGTGCTGGGGGTGTTCATGCTCGACCGGGCCGATGCCTGGGTACCTCACGTTCACGTGCTCGTCACCGGACGGGTGCGCCCGGACGCCGCCGCCGGCGGCTCCCGGAGCGTGGCCGGGGTCATCCTGTTCATCGTCGCCATCACCCTCCACAACATGCCGGAGGGACTGGCCGTAGGCGTCGGCTTCGGCACCGGCGCGCTGAACGACGCGGTGGCGCTGATGTTGGCGATCGGCATCCAGAACATCCCGGAGGGTCTGGCGGTGTCGGTGGCGGCCCGCAACGCCGGCATGGGGAGCCTGTGGTACGCCGCCTTCACCGGCATCCGGGCGGGGCTGGTGGAGGTCCCGCTCGCCGTCGCCGGCGCCTGGGCGGTGTCCTGGATCGGCCCGCTGCTGCCCTACGCCATGGGCTTCGCCGCCGGCGGGATGCTCTACGTGATCAGCGACGAGATCATCCCGGAGACCCACACCCGTGGGAGCGAGCGAGCGGCCACCCTCGGCACCATGGCAGGCGTGGTGGTGATGCTCGCCCTCGATGTGGCGTTGGGATGAGGAGCCGCGCCCGTCAGCCGTGCTTGACGTAGCTCATGGCGTCGACACGACGTTTCCCGACCGCAACTTCCAGCTCGATGCGACGCCGGTGGTCGCCGGCCCGTTCGAAGGCGTCCACGCGCGCCAGCTCGTCGGCGTCCAGGCCCAGGAAGACGGTGCCGGCCAGGGCACGCTGCGGGTCGTCCGCCTCCAGCATGAACGGGAGCTTCTCGCCTCCCACCTCCAGCAGAGCGCGCCGGAAGCCATAGGCGAGGGCGGGGGCGAACCGCGGCTGCCGGCCGATCAGGTCGGTCCATCGGGCGGGATCCTGCAGGGCGGCGATGACGAACACGTGGTAGGGCCGTCGCCAGTCCTCGAACGGTCCGGCACCGACGGGGCCGAACACCAGCGCCCACGCCTGGTCATCGTACAGAGCGTCGAAGCTCATCGTCTCACCCTTCCGCGTGCGGGCACCACGGAAGCGGGGCGCGACCCAAGTCGGTCGCGCCCCTGTCCCGAGGTTGCTTGGTGGAGCTGAGGGGATTCGAACCCCTGACCTCCTGAGTGCGATTCAGGCGCGCTCCCAGCTGCGCCACAGCCCCAAGCGACCTGTAGTCTAAGGGTTGGCCGCGGGCCTTGTCAACGAAGACGAAACGGCAAAGGTTGCGTCTGCAGCGCAATCCGCTGGTTGGGGATCGGTCGCGGCGCGGGGTCCGAGCGGACGCCGACGCCCCTTCGGTGGCGGGTTTGGAGCGGTCCATGCGGGCTCAGGTCGGCTGCGCCCCCAGCGCCTGCGATGCCCGGTCGATCTCGTCGGGCTTGACGTAGATGACGTAGCCGAAGCGTTCGCCGCCGGCGGTCACGCCGCTGGTGGCGTAGACCTCGACACTCGCCCGGCTGAGGCGCTCATGCAGGTCGGCGAGTGCTCCCAGGCGGTCGTCGCCCTGGACCAGGAGGGCGTCCTGGACCGCGAAGATGGGGAGTCCGATGTCGTGCGCGACGTCCTCGAACTCTTGCACGTGGGCGGGGAACAGCGACCACTGTACGTGCTTCGGCCCGACGGGGGCGGCCGTGAAGGCCAGCAGGTCGACGCCGCAGGCGGCGAGCTGGGAGAGGAGGGCATAGGTCTGGCCGGGAACCTCCTCGACGGTCGCGTAGTAGTAGCGGACGCGGTGAACGGAGACGGGCATGGTACCTCCTCGGTCTGTCCGGCGAGTCCCGGGTTGCGCTTTGGCACGAGTATCGGGAGGCCGGCGCGGCATCGCAAGGGTCAAGCGTCCTGTGAGACGTCGGATGCCGCCGTCCAGAGCGTATGCGGAGTACGATGACGCTCATGCAACAGGCGTCCCGGCCGGACCGGAACTTCTGGCTTGGCGTCTACAACGGCATCTTCGTCAACGGTTCCGAGGCCTTCTTCCACAGCACGCTGGTGCTGGCGCCGTTCCTGGCCGCGCTGGGTGCGCCCGCGGTGGTGGTGGGCCTGGTGCCGGCACTGCGCATCGGCGGCTGGTTCCTGCCGCAGCTCTTCGTCGCCCACCGACTGGCCCACGAGCCCTTCAAGATGCCTTGGTACCGCCGCATGTCCCTGGTGCGCGTGTCCGCCTGGACGCTCATGACGATCTCCGTGTTCGCCCTCGGGCACCGTCCGGAGCTGGTGGTGCTCGTCGTGCTGGCGATGATCGCCGTCAACGCGGTGGCCGGCGGCGTCACCGGCGTTCCCTTCGCCGACGTCACCGCGAAGGTGGTGCCGCACTACCGCCTCGGTACCTTCTGGGCGCTCCGGAATGCCATCGGTGGCGGCCTGGCGCTCCTTGCCGGGTTCCTCCTCCGGCGCATCCTCGCCGCCGGGATCCCCTTCCCGCAGGACTTCGGCATGGTGTTCCTGCTTGGGACTGTGCTGGCCGGCGTCTCCTACCTGTCGTTCAGCCTGGTGCGGGAGCCGGCCGGCAAGCCGGCGCTACGGCAACCGTTCCGGTCGATGGTGGGCGCCATCCCGGCGCTGCTCAGGCGCGACCCGAGCCTGCGCCGCTTCATCAGGGTGCGCTTCCTCGGCCTGCTGGCGTTGCTGGCCGATCCCTTCTATGCCGTCTACGCCATCCGGGTGCTGGGAGCGCCCGCCAGCGTGCTGGGGAGCTACGTCATCGTCGCCACCTTCGCGTCGATCGGCGCGAACTTCCTGTTGCGGGGCGCGGCCAACCGGGCCCGCAACGTGACCATCCTTCAGCTGGGCCTGGTGCTGTTGCTGCTGGCGCCGGTGGCGGCGTTGTTGATGCCGGGCTGGAAGGCGTTCGCGCTCGTGTTCGTGTTCTCCGCCGCCGGAAACTCCAGCGTCGGCATCGCGTCCTGGAACCTGCTCTACGCGCTGGCGCCGGAGGAGGACCGCCCCCTCTACGTGGGCCTCTCGAACACCTTCCTGTCGCTTCCCAGCCTGGCCCCGGTGCTCGGAGGTGCGCTCGCGCCCCTGCTCGGCTACCCGTCGCTGTTCGTGGCGGCGCTGGCCAGTGGCGTCACCGCGCTGGCGTTCGCCTTCCGCTTCCGGGAGTTGAGGGCGCTCGACCTGCGCGCCCTGGAGGCACGCGGGTGAGACGCTAGATCCGCTCGAACGCGTCGACGCTCAACACGAAGACGATGGCACCGCCTACCGGCACCTCCATCGGCTGGCTCGCGAAAACGCCCTCCAGCGCGTGGATCGGGGAGGACGCGCTGGTGACCTTGGTGCGCTCCCGGCAGTTCGCGGCGATGATCGACTTCACGCTCTCTACGGCGTCCGCTTCGACCCCGATGATCAGCGTCGTGTTGCCCTCGTGCAGGAACCCGCCGGTCGAGGCGAGCTTGGTCGACTGCAGGCCTTCCCCGATGAGGGCCTGTTGCAGACGCGCTGCGTCGGCGTCCTGAACGATCGTCAGGAGTAGCTTCATGGATGCCCAACGATAGCACCGGAGTCCCGTGGCATGGCGGCATTCCGTCCGGGAGGAGCCCGATAGCGTCCGGCGCGCGAAATCGAACGCCGGTGTGCTCGACCCGCGCGTACAATGGTGGGTGTCGCGGGAGGGAGCTGTGCCAGAGAACCGGTTCGTGGTCGAAGTCAGGGAGCCAGTTCCCGGCGATCGCGTGGGGGACGTTGCCGCCATCATCGCCGGACGCTTCGGCATGGACCCTGCGCGCCTGCGCAAGCTGCTGAGTGGGCGCGTCGGCCCCGTCACCAAACCGGTCTTGCGGGAGAAGGCCAACCTCATCGCGGGTGCGTTCGCGGAGGCGGGGGTGGCGGTGTCGGTCCGCCCCGCTGCCAACGGGGACGTCGCGGGTCGTGCCCTCTCGGGTCGCTCGCTCCGCACTCCCGCCAGCGAGGTCGCGCCGGACCGGGAGCGCGGCGAAGTCGCTACCCCGTCGACGATGTTCCTGTCGTCGACACGATGGGTGCCGTCGCCCCATGAGGAGCCCGACATCGCCGAACTTGCCCAGGGACGGGGGAGCGCCAACGGGGACGAGCGCGGGCCGGGTGCCCCCGAGGGTCCTCGGGCGACGCCCTCGACGCGCACCCCGGTCACGCCTCCGGCGTCGCGCGGGCTCGGGCTTCGCGGCTACCTGCTCATCGGTTTCGCTGCCTCGCTGCTGCTGCTGCTGGCGCTCCAGGCCATCAACGGGATGGAGGGGGGCCGTTCGCCCAGTGCCGCCAGCGTGGCGGCCGGCATGCGTGCGTACAACGACGGCGACTTCGCGCAGGCGCGGCGCCTGTGGACGCCACTGGCGCAGGCGGGCGACCCACGGGCTCAGTACATGCTCGGGTACATGGCCGAGAACGGCCAGGGCCGTGCCTGGAGCAACCACGATGCCGCCGCCTGGTACCGGTTGGCGGCGAACCAGAGCTATCCGCAGGCCCAGCTGGCGCTCGGCGAGTTGTACCAGCGAGGCATGGGTGTGCCGCGCGATCCCGGCCAGGCGGCAGGGCAGTTCCAACTGGCGGCGGAGGAGGGGTACGGGCCGGCACAGTTCCAGTACGCGCTGGCGCTGTTCCACGGTGCCGGCGTGGCGCAGGACTTCCAGCAGGCGCTGCGTTGGTTCCGTGCGGCCGCCCGCAACGGCGTTGCCGAAGCCGAGCCCTACGTCACCTTCGCGGGGACGGCCCCGGGCGGGAGCGCCGCTCCCGGGGGCGGCCTGGCCGGATCGACCGAACAGAGTCGCTGACGGACGTCGTCCCTTGACCGAATCTTCAGAGACCTTTCAAGACGGCGTCATGCAGCACTGGTAAGGTGAGCCGATGACACCACGACGGCAAGCTCTCCTCCTCGGGGCCGCGCTGTTCGCCCTCCTGCTGCTGGGCCCGGCGCTGGCGCAGGCCCCCGGCACGCAGCCCGGCGCCGGCACGTCGGCGACCAGCAATCCGGTCCAGATCCGTACCGAGATCTACGTCGTCAGCGAGGTCACGAAGAGCGACGGATCGAAGGGCGAGAAGCTGACGCCGGCCGACACCGCTCGGCCGGGCCAGATCGTGGAGTACCGCCTGTTCGCCAAGAACACGTCGGACACCACCCTGCCCGCAGGCGTGGTGCAGATCACCAGCCCGGTCCCCGCAGGGATGCAGTTCGTGCCCAACTCCGCCACCCCGTCGTCGGACGGCCTGCTGACGGAGTTCTCCGCCGATGGAGGCAAGAGCTTCTCCAAGCCTCCCGTCCTGGTCGGGAGCGGCGGCGCGCGCAAGGTCGCGGAACCGACGAGCTACACCACGGTGCGCTGGACCTTGCTCACTCCGTTGGAGCCCGGGCAAGAGCTTCCCTTCTTCTACCGTGTCGAGGTCCTGAAACAGTAGTGAGCGCTGGAGACGGCAAAGTGAAAGGCCGGAGAGGGCGGTCCGGCCTTTCGTGGAGGGGTCACGTGTCTCTAGGAGGTGTTACGACGTTGCCCTGCACCTCCCAACATAGCGCCGACCCCTGAGTCCTGCCTTTAGGTAGCGTGAGGATTGTGAGACGCGCCTGGAACGCGGCACTGGACGGCCACGCCGTAGGATGAGGCCATGACGTTGCTTGCTGTCTACGCCCATCCCGACGACGAAGCGTTCGGCACCGGCGGCACGCTCGCGCGCTACGCCGCGGCGGGAGTCGACGTCCGGCTCATCTGTGCCACGCGCGGTGAGTCGGGCAAGATCACCGATCCCGCCATCGACCCCGACGTCGACGTCGGGACGCTGCGCGAGGCCGAACTGCGCGAGGCCTGCGGCGCGCTCGGCATCCCAGAGCCCATCTTCCTGGACTACCACGACTCGGGACGGTTCGAACGGACCCGTTACGACGACCCCAGGGCCCTGCTCAACGTCGACGAGTTCGATCTCGAGGCCGCGCTGCGACCGTGGATCGCCGAGCTGCGGCCCCGCGTGATGCTCACCTTCGACCCGCATGGCGCCTACGGCCACATCGACCACATCCGTATCCAGCGCGCCGCTACCGCCGCCTTCTGGTCGGCGGGCGGCGTCACGGACGCCCCTCCCCGGCGCCTGTTCTACAACGCCATGTCGACCGAGCGTATGCGCCAGATGCAGGAGGGCCGGACGGACGGTCCCATGGCGCGCCTCGATCCCGGTCTCTACGGCGTGAGCGAGGCGTCGTTCGCGGCGGTACTGGATGTCTCGGCGTGGGCCGAAGCCAAGGAGCGGGCCATCCGGGCGCATCGGAGCCAGGTGGGACCGCGCTCCAGCTTCGCGGGCCGAGCGGCCGGCGACGAGGGGTGGCGCGCGTTCCTGGGGTACGAGACGTTCACGCTGGGCGGTGCCCGCGGGGCTTTCCCGGAGCCGCCCGTCGACGACCTGTTCGCGGGTCTCTAGCCCGCGCGCCGTCAGCTGGGTTCCGGGCGCTCCTGGAACTGCAACTCGTAGAGCCGGCGGTAGTAGCCTTCCTCCTTGAGCAGCTCGGCGTGGCTGCCTTCCTCGATGAGCTTGCCTTTGCGCATCACCAGGATGCGATCGACGTCCTGGATGGTGGAGAGCCGGTGGGCGATGATGATGCTGGTGCGCCCCTGCATGAGCTTGCGAAGCGCGTCCTGGATGAGCTCTTCGGTCTCGGTGTCGACGTTGGCGGTGGCCTCGTCGAGAACCAGCAGGATGTCCGGATTCTGCACCAGCGCTCGCGCGAAGGCGATGAGCTGCTTCTGGCCGGTGGAGAAGCCGGCCCCACGCTCGCGCACGGGGGTGTCGTAGCCGCCCGGCAGACGCGTGATGAAGCCGTGCGCGTTGACGAAGCGGGCCGCCTGCTCGACCTGCTCCTGCGGGATGCTGTCGTCGCCCAGCGTTATGTTGCTGCGCACCGTGCCACTGAACAGGAAGGGGTCCTGTAGCACGATGCCCACGTGCCGCCGCAGTTCCACCTGGTCGTAGTCGCGCACGTCGCGGCCGTCGATGCGCACCGCTCCGCGCTGCACGTCATAGAAGCGGCTGACGAGGCTGATGATGGTGGTCTTGCCGGCGCCGGTGTGACCCACGAACGCCACCGACTCGCCCGGCCGGATGGTGAAGCTGACATCGCGCAGCACCCAGTCCTCAGCGTTGTAGGCGAAGTGCACGTGATCGAACGCCAGCTCTCCTTGGAACGTCGTCTCGAAGTGCACGGCGTCCGGCCGGTTGGCGATCTTCTCGGGTGTGTCGATCAGTCCGAAGATGCGTTCGGACGAAGCCATCGCCGCCTGCATGATGTTGAACTTGTCCGAGAGGTCCTGGAGGGGCCGGAAGAACATGTTGGAGAACTGGATGTAGGCGACCAGCACACCGATGGTGACGGTGTTGGAGAGGCCGGGGCCGACGATCTCCAGCGCCGCGTAATACAGGATCATCGCCGTCGACACGGCCGACAAGATGTTCACGGTCGGCCAGAACAAGCTGAACCAGCGGATCTGCTCGGCGTAGGCGTCTAGCAGCCCCAGGTTGATGCGATCGAAGCTGCGCTGGTTGCGCGCCTCGCGGTTGAACAGCTGGATCGTGCGCATGCCGCCGAGGCTCTCCGCCAGATAGGCGTTGGAGCGCGAGGTGCGCAGTCGCACCGCCCGATAGGCGTCGCGGATGCGGCGCCTGAGCAGGTTGAGTGTCAGGAACAGCACGGGCATCACCGTCAGCGTGATCAACGCCAGCCGCCAGTTGATGCTGAACATGTACACCAGCAGTCCCACCACCATGCCGACGTCGGCGATCAGGCCCACCACGCCGTCGGTCATCATGGTCTGCACCGCCTCCACGTCGCTGGTGATGCGGGTGATGAGGCGACCGACCGGCGTCCGGTCGAAGAAGCCCATGTGCAGCCGCTGGATCTTGCCGAAGATCTCGCGTCGGATGTCGTAGATGATGTGCTGCCCCAGCCACTCCACCAGGTAGGTGTAGCCGTACCGGAGGCCGAAGTTGACGAGCCGCAAGCCCAGGTAGAGCAGCACGATGACGGTCAGGCCGTGCAGGCGCTGGTCCAGGCTGAGGCCACTGTAGGGCGCTCTGTCCGCCACGATGTAGCGATCGACGGCCTGCGCCAGCAGGGTGGGGAAGGCGGGGGTGATCGCGCTGTACGCCAGCAACATGGCGATAGCGGCGGCGAGCTGGCCTCGGTAGGGCTTGAGGTAGGCCATCAAGCGCCCCATGATCTGCCAGTCGAACGACTTCTCGAAGGCCTCGCCGTCCTCGTCGAGCTTGCTCTCCTCACGCATGCGTCCGCGGCGGCTGCGACGGAGGCGCCGGAACTCGTCCTTGGCCCGCTCGACCGAGTAGTCGGGCAGGTCCATGTCGGTGACGGCCTGGGCGACGTCCCGGCGCTCGGTGGCGTCCATCATGCGGCCTCCAGATCGGCTTCGAGCTGCTGGCGGCGGTGCATGTCGGCGTACCAGCCGTCCTTCTCCAACAACTCCTCGTGCGTCCCCTCTTCCGCGACGCGGCCCTGCTCCAGCACCATCACCCGGTGGGAGTGCTGGAAGGCGCTGATGCGGTGCGCCACGATCAGCGTGGTGCGTCCGCGCTGGACCGTGCCGAGGCCCTCGAGGATGTGCGCCTCGGTCTGCGTGTCGACCGCGGAGAGGGCGTCGTCGAAGATCAGCACGGGCGGATCGCGCACGATAGCGCGGGCGATGGCGGTGCGCTGGCGCTGTCCGCCGGAGAGCGTGACCCCGCGCTCGCCCAGGCGCGTGTCGTACCCCATCGGGAAGTCCTCGATGTCGCCGTCGAGCTGCGCCAGCGTGGCGGCGCGCCGTACCTCGGGCAGGAGCTTCGTGAGGTCGGTCTCGGGAACGCCGTAGGCGATGTTCTCGGCGATGGTGTCGCTGAACAGGAAGGGCTCCTGCGGGACCAGCCCGATGAAGCGTCGCACGACGGCCACCGGGTAGCGCCGGATGTCGATGCCGTCGAGCAGGATCTCGCCGCTGTCGGGGTCGAGCTGGCGCGCGACCAGGCGGGCGATGAGCGTCTTGCCTGCGCCGGTGCGGCCGGTGATGCCGATGCTCGCGCCGGCAGCCACGTGGAAGCTCACGTCCTCCAGCGCGGCCACGCCGTCGAAGGCGATGCTCACGTGCCGGAACTCGATCTCGCCCTCGATGCGACTCAGACCGTAGTCGGTGTGCGGTCCGTCCTGGATCGCGGGCTCGCTGTCGAGGATTTCGCGCAGGCGGTGCCACGAGGTGGAGCCGCGTTGCGCCAGGTTGGCGATCCATCCCAGCGCGATGAGCGGCCACTGGACGCCGTTGAACAGGAACACGAAGCTGGAGAACTGGCCGATGGTGAGGTTGCCGCCCACGCCGAGAACGTATCGGCCTCCGACCAGCAGGAGCACCGTCACCGCGATGCCGAACAGCGTCTCCATGAGGGGGTCGAGCGGACCGTCGATGCGCGTCAGCGACAGGTAGCGGCGGATGTATTCGTCGTTGAGGCGCCCGAAGGTATCCAGGTGTCGGTGTTCGATCCCGAAGCCCTTCACGACCCGCATCCCGTCGAAGTTCTCCTGCGCCATCGCCGACACCTCACTGAACTGCTCCTGCACCTTCTGGTAGCGGCGGTGGATGATGCGCATGAACACGAAGAAGGTCAGCGAGATGAGCGGCATGATCACCAGCATCATCAGCGTCAGGTTCAGGCTGAGACGGGCCATGCGGGTGAGCGTGAAGCTGAGTAGCAGCACCGTGTTGATGGCCTGGAAGGCGCCCACGCCGACCAACATACGTACCGCGTTGAGGTCGGCCGTCAGACGCGCCATCAGGTCGCCGACGCGGTGATTGTCGTAGTAGCCACCGTCGAGGCTCGTGAAGTGTCGGAACAGGTCGTGCCGAACGTCGAACTGGATCTCCCAGCTGGCGGCCAGCAGGCTGCGCCGCACCAGCACCATGGCCAGGCTGCTGGCCAGCGCGGTGCCCAACAGCGCCGCCACGTAGACCCAGACCCTGTCCAGGGTCATGGTGCCCTGCTTGAGCGCGTCGATCGCCATGCCGGGGATGATGGGCGCGAGCGTCGCGAAGAACGCGTTGACGACCATCATCGCCACGCCGACGAGGTAGGCGCGTTTGTGACGGCGCACATAGCGCGAGAGGTCACGGATGGTCTGCAGCACGTTCCCCTCCGGAGGCGTCGAGCGAGTGCGGGCCAAGGGCCAGCCGAACATCCTCCCCAGGATGACGGCCGTGCGGAGCGAAGGGCCTCGTCGCGCCGTCCTAGGCCGGCGTGCGACGAAGGTCGCAGTGGCGGCGCGGCGACGGCGATGGCGGCCCACCCCACCGAGCGACGAGGGCGGCCGGGAGGGCGGTGCACCCGCAAGGCACAGAGCCGGCCGACACTCTACCGCGTCCAGCGCCGGCCGAAGGGCGTTCCGGGTGACAGTGGCGCCCGCTCCGGTGACTCAGGGAACGAACAGGGGGGAGCCGTAGGGTTGACCGTTGAGCTCCAGGGTGAAGGTGACGGGCCCCGGATAGGTGGTCAGCCATGTGCCCTGCAGAAGCTCGCCGCCCCGCACCGTGGCGCGGTCGACCAGCGTGCGCTGGCCGTTGAGGGGTCGGGCGTAGACCATCGCGACCTGCTGGCCGATGCCGGGCTGGATCGTCCAGGCGTACGGGACGTGCCGCAACGACGGCTGCTTGACCGTGGCGAACGCACCGGGAGCCGCGAGCGGAACGGGATGCACGTTGACCGTCAGCGCCAGCGTGTGGTTGCCGGGGTCGGCGCCCGGCGCCGGCGCCTGCAGCACCACGCCTTCGGGGAGCAGCGGCGACTCGACGGTGGTCGTGGAGATGGTATAGCCGGCCGCCGCCGTCTGAGCCTGCTCGAGGGGCATGCCGACGACCGAAGGCACGCTCGCCGCCTTCTGTCCGCCCGTTGGGGCCCCCTGCTGCACCACCAGCCGCAGGATCGACTCGTTGACGGGCTCGGACAGGTAGGGCGCCAGCGACTGGCTCAGGACCTCCCCCGGATAGCCGTCCGGTGCGTTGACGTCGTCCTCCAGGATCTGGTCGGGCGAGAGGCCGGCCACGCCCGCCAGGTAGCGGGCGTCGTCGATCGACAGGCCCACCAGGTTCGGCAGGAAGGTCTGCTGCTGGATCGGTCCCAGACTGACCAGCACGTCCACGGGCTGCGCCTTCGCCAGCTTCGAGCCGCTCGGGGCGGACTGGGCCAGCACCACGCCGGCCGGGGTGGGGGCATGGATGCGGGCGATGGTGCCGAGGTCGAGCCCTGCCTGCTGCAGGGTGGTCGTCACCTGATCCGGGTAGCTCTGGCCCACCAGTTGCGGGACCTGCGTGCTGGCGAGCTGCCCCTGCGGGAGGGCGTAGCTGAGTTGCACCGTGCGCCCGGGGCGCAACTCCGTTCCGGCCGAGGGCTGCACCGAGAGCACCGTGCCCGCCGCGCTCGTCGACTCCAGCGGGGTGGGATTGGGCTTGAGCTCGAGCCGTGCCAGCACGCGCTGGGCGTCGTTGACGTCCTGCCCGACCACGTCGGGAACCTGCACGGTGCGGCCGTTCGTGCGGCGCAGGAAGCCGCCCCCCAGCAACGCGAGCGACGCCACCAGCAGGATCAGCGTCAGGCCCCAGGGGGCGAATCGCTCGGGAACGAGCGGGCGCCCCGGAAGCCGGCGCGGCGCCGGCTCGGGATCCACCCGGTGCTGCTGCACCGGGGCGCCGCCGTCCCAGGTGAGGCCGTACAGGCGCGTGCTGCGCCCACTGCGCCGGACGTCGGCAGAGGCGACGTCGAAGCCGTTCTCCTGCAAGGCGGCGTCGATGTCGGCGTCGTGGGCGCGGGCCAGCCCGTCGTCGGCCCGCTCCCACGCCACGTAGTGCGCGCCGGGGCGGGAGATGATGTCGTAGACGGCGGCCTTGCCATCGCGCTTGAGGCGTTTCAGGACGCGCCGGTAGCGTTCGAAGGCCTGTTCCTTGACGGGCTCGAGCTCGAACCACTCGATGCGCACGAGGGTCCCGTCAGGTGCCGTGGCCTCGATGAGGGTTCGGCCCTGTCCGACCGTAGTCTGGCTGATGATCTCGTATTTCCCGTCCAGCAACGACACGTTTCGGCACTCCCAGGGTTCGGCCCGCGGTCGATGATACCGCGCGTCGGATGAGGAAGCGCGGGCACCCCTGGAAGAGGCGCCCGCGCTCGTCGGTGCGTGAGGTGAACGTTCGGCGGCCGCGCCGTGACCGGACGCCGGGCGTCAGCCCCCGGTCTCCGAAGCGGGCCGCGGCTCCAGGGGAGGGGGCGTGCGACCGTGGTCGCCGGCGTTATGTCGGCGCTCGTCTTCGGCCCGCTGCTGCCGCTCCTCCTGCTCCTGGAGGCGGCGCTCGACCTCGTCGGCCTCGCCCACGATCCAGTCGGTGATGTCCTCGTGGGCAACGCCCGCGACGGCCTTCTCATAGGCGGTATGGATGAGCCTGCCGTCGATCGTCTCGCGTTTGAGCAGGGCGTTGGCCACGGCTTCCACCGCTGACCAGTTGCTCTCGATCACGTGCTCGCAAGCCCGGTAGGTCGACTCGAGGATGCTGATGACCTCCTCCTCGAGCTCGCGCGCGGTCTCCTCGGAGAAGTCCTTGCGGCGCGAGATCTCCCCACCCAGGAACACCGGACCCTGGTCGGAGCCCCAGGCCACGTACTCCTCCTTGCCCATGCCCATGTCGAGCACCATCTGCTTGGCGAGCTCGGTGGCCTGCTTGAGGTCGTTGCTCGCACCCGAGGAGATGGTCCCGGTGACGCGCTTCTCGGAGACGCGCCCGCCGAACGCCACCACCAACTGGCTGCGGAAGCGGTCGACGTTGTAGAACATCTCCTCCTTGGACAGCGGCGCCATGAAGCCGCCGGCGCCGCCGCGCGGCATGATGGTGACCTTACGGATGTTGCCCAGATCCGGCTGCGCGGCGTAGGCCACAGCGTGGCCGGCCTCGTGGAACGCCAGGATCCGCCGCTCTTCTTCGGTGGGGACGAGGCTGCCGCGCCTGAGCCCGAGCGTGATGCGATCGAGCGCCTCGTTGAAGTCCAGCCAGCTGATGATCTGCTTGCTGGTGCGCGCCGCGATGAGGGCGGCCTCGTTGGTGAGGTTCTCCAGATCGGCGCCCGAGAACATCGGGGTGGCTTCCGACAGGCGCTTGAGGTTGACGTCCTCGGCCACCGGCTTGTTGCGGATGTGGACCTTGAGGATCTCCTCGCGCTCGCTCTGGGTGGGGAGCCCGATCGTCACCTGGCGATCGAAGCGGCCCGGCCGCAGCAGCGCCGGGTCGAGGATGTCGGGGCGGTTGGTGGCCGCGACCACGATGACGGAGGTGTCCTTCTCGAAACCGTCCATCTCGGACAGGATCTGGTTCAGGGTCTGCTCGCGCTCGTCGTGGCCGCCGCCGATGCCGGCGCCGCGACGACGACCGATGGAGTCGAGCTCGTCGATGAAGATGATGGCCGGGGCCGCTTTGCGGGCCTCCTCGAACAGGTTGCGCACGCGGCTGGCGCCGACGCCGACGAACATCTCCATGAACTCCGAGGCGCTGACGGTGAGGAACGGCACGCCCGCCTCACCGGCAACGGCGCGCGCCAGCAGCGTCTTGCCGGTACCGGGAGGCCCGACGAGGAGCACCCCCTTGGGGATCTCGGCGCCGATGCGGAGGTACTTCTGTGGACTCTTCAGGAAGTCCACCACCTCCATCAGCTCCTGCTTCGCCTCCTTGTGCCCGGCGACGTCGAGGAAGGTGGTCTGCACCTTGTTCTCGCGCCCGTACAGCTTGGCCTTCGACTGGCCGAACTGCATCACCTGGTTGGGCCCGCCCTGGGCGCGCATGAACACGAACCAGAAGAAGCCGAGCAGCAGCGCGATGGGCAGGATCGAGCCCACCACGAAGCCGATCCATTGCGGCGGATTGCGGATGGTCACGCTGGAGACGTTCTTCTGCAGCGTGGTCAGCAGCGTGTCGGTGATGATCGCGGTGGTGTGGAACGACTGGACCGTCTCCGGCTGACCTTTGATGGTGACCTGCGACGCGCTCTTGAGGTCCCCGTCGATGTTGCCGTTGGTGCGGTCGACCGTGACCGACGCCACCTTGCCCTGATCGACGAGGTTGGCGAAGGTCGAGAAGTTGATCTCGCGGCTCGAGCCGCTCGAGTTGAACTGGTTGAACACGAAGATGCCCAGGATGATGAGCATCACGAGCAGCCAGGGATTGAACGATCGTCTCAACAGATCCTCCAGCGGGCGCCTCCGGCGCCGCATGGGTAAGGGCCGCGCGTGGCGTGCGCGGCGCTAGTCAAACAAGGGTAGCACCCTCGCGCGAAGCGCGGCTGTAAGCCATGGGACCATCTCCCGGGCCCCTCTCCGCCATCACGCCCGCGGTCGTCGGCAGGGTGGTCGCTCAGTGGAAGCTGTAGCTCTTCGGCACCGCCACGATCCCCTTCTCCGTCACCGTGAAGCCCCGGGCGCGGTCCTCGTCGGCATCGACGCCGATCTGCGTTCCGGGGGGTATCGTGACGTTCTTGTCGATGATGGCGTTGCGGACCACGCAACCCCCGCCGATCTCGACGTCGTCGAACAGCACCGAGTTCTCCACGATGCTGTAGGAGTGCACGCGCACCCTGCGCGCCAGCAGCGAGTGGCGGACGGTGCAGCCGGAGAGGATGACGCCTCCGGCGACCAGCGAGTTCAGGGCGCGGCCGGTCCTGCCCGACTCTTCGTGGACGAACTTGGCGGGCGGCGAGAACTCGGCCGACGTCCTGAGTGGCCACTCGTCGTTGAACAGGTCGAACTCCGGCTCGATGTCGACCAGGTCCATGCTGGCCTCCCAATAGCTGTCGAGCGTCCCCACGTCGCGCCAGTAGGTGTTGGGGCCCTCCTGGCCGGGGATGGGGTTGCGCGCGAAGTCGTATGCGAACAGCCGGTAGTCCTCCTGGAGCGCCATGGGCAGCACGTTCTTGCCGAAGTCGTGCTCGCTCCCGGGGTCGGCGGCGTCACGGTTGAGCAGCTCGACCAGCTTCTCGACCGAGAAGATGTAGTTGCCCATGCTGGCCAGACAGTGCGTAGCACGGCCGGGGATGGGGTTGGGGCTCTGAGGCTTCTCCTGGAACTCCTGGATGCGCCAGTCCTCGTCGACCTGCAGCACGCCGAAGCGGCGGCCGTCGGCGACCGGGGTGGGGTAGGCGGCGATGGTGACGTCGGCCTCGTGCTCGAGGTGGTACTCGATCATGTGGCTGATGTCCATCTTGTAGATGTGATCGCCGCTGAAGATCGCCACCAGATCGGCGTTGTTGTTGTCGATGAGGTGGAGGTTCTGGTAGATAGCGTCCGCCGTGCCGCGGTACCACTCGGCGCCGAGCTCCTCATAGAGGTACATCTGCGCGGGCGCCAGGGTGATGAAGTACTCCGACAGGAAGCTGCCGAAGCGCCAGTTGCGCTGGATGTGCTCGGTGAGCGATTGCGCCTTGAACTGCGTGAGGATGTACATCCCGAAGATCCCGGAATTGATCATGTTGTTCAGGGCGAAGTCGATGATCCGGTACTTGCTGCCGAACGGGACCGCGGGCTTCGTGCGCTTCCAGGTGAGGGGATGCAGTCGCGTTCCCTTGCCGCCTGCCAGCACCATGCCGATCGTCTTCAGCTTGCGTGCAGCCATACGTCGTCTCCCCACATGCTTGACGAGAGGGCGTCAGAGTCGATTGTCGTCCTTGGATGATAGCCCGGCCGGGGCCGGCGAGCGTCAGACCCCGTGGGCGCGTTGCGGGGCCGCGCGCTTCCGCGATCCCCGCGCGGTACCCTGATGCGCGATGCCCGACGCGCTGCCCAGCCTCTACGACGCGCCACCCAGCGATCTGCCCCTGCCTGACGGCGAACCTGCCTACCGCCGCGGCCAGTTGGCCGAGTGGCTCTACCGTCACGGCGCGGGGACGTTCGAGGCCATGACCAGCCTGCCGGCCGGGCTGCGCTCGTCCCTGGCGGAGCGCTACCGCATCTCACCGTTCGACACCGTGCAGCGCTTCCCGTCGAAGGACGGCTCGGTGCGATACCTGTTCGGCCTGCCGGACGGGCGCCGGACCGAGGCGGTCTACATGCCCTACGCCGACCGCACCACCGTGTGTGTGTCCTCCATGGTGGGCTGTCCGGCCGGGTGCGCGTTCTGCGCCACCGGGGCGCTCGGGTTCGGCCGCAACCTGACCCCCGGCGAGATCGTCGGCCAGGTCCTGGTGGTGGCCGCCGAGGAGGGTGTGGCGCCGCGCGCGATCCGCAACGTGGTGCTCATGGGGATGGGCGAGGCGCTGTTGAACTACGATCACGCGGTGCGTGCGATCCGGACCCTGGTGGCGCCCGAGGGGCTCGACCTGTCACCACGGCGCATCACGCTGTCCACGGTGGGGTTGCCCGGTCGCATCCGACGACTGGCGGGCGAGGCCCTGCCGTTGGTGCTGGCGCTCAGCCTGCACGCCCCCGACGACGACACGCGCCGGGCCATCATCCCCACCGCGCACGCCCATCCCATCAGCGAGATCGTGGCCGCGGTGCGCGCCTACCAGGAGGCCACCGGCCGGCGCGTCACCATCGAGTACACATTGCTGCGCGGCGTGAACGACGACCCCGGGCGGGCGCGCGCCCTGGCCGAGCTGTTACGCGGACTGAAGGTCCACGTGAACCTGATCCCGTTCAACCCCTGGCCCGGCTCCGGCTTCAAGGCCAGTAGCGCGGCCGCCACCGAGCGCTTCCGCGCGGAGCTGGAGCGCCGGCGGGTACCGGTGTCGGTGCGCTTCAGCCGGGGGCGCGACGCCGGCGGCGCGTGCGGCCAACTCGCCCTCAGCGAGGGCGCAACGGACGCCACGGGAGCCCCCTCCCGGGTGCCTTTGCGCCTGCCCGAGTTCCGTCCCTGAAGGCGGTTTTTGCCGCTGTGAAGGGCATATCTCGTGGGGGATTTCACACGTCCGGAACGGCGCACCATACTACAGTGGACACCGGAATTATCGTTTCGCACGCAGTCTATGGGGATACGTAGGCGCAGCGATCTGGAGGCTGGCATGAAGAGCATGACGTGCAATCGGGGCTTGGGCAGGGCTATCCTGGCATCCCTCGTCCTGGTGCTTGTGCTTTCGTCGGCGTGGGCCCAACCGTCGATCTCCGATCTGCGCGCCAAGGCCCAGGCCACTCCCAACGACGCCACGGTGTGGGTCGATCTCGGCAACGCTCAGTACCAGGCAGCGCAGTACGCCGATGCCAAGCAGAGCTTCCTCGAGGCCATCTCCATCGACTACGGCAACGGCGATGCTCACTACGGTCTCGGTCTGGCGGAGTTCGCGGCTGGGAACTACCAGTCCGCGCTGTTCGAGTTCAGCGAGGTCACGCGGCTCTACCCGCAGCGTTTCGACGGACACTTCAACCGGGCGGTGACGCTGGCCAAGCTGCGCCGGCCCAGCGACGCCGCGGCCGCGTTCCAGGCCGCCATCAAGGTGGCGGACAACGTCGCCACGACCAAGGACAAGATCGCCGCCTACCTGGGGCTGGCGGGCCAGCTCGAGCTGACCAACGACTACGCCAAGGCCGCCGACGCCTACGCCTCGGCGCTGCAGCTCGATCCCGGCAACGCCGACATGATCCTGAGGCGCGGCCAGGCGCTCGAGCAGGCGGGCAAGGGCCTCGATGCCCTGCCCGAGCTGACCAAGCTCGAGGCTTCCAGCAGCGACTACCGTGTCAGCGCCCTGATCGCCGACATCTACGTCAAGCAGGGGCAGATCGATTACGCCATGTTCGCGCTCAACCGCGCGCTGAAGAAGGCCGAAGCGGCCTCGGACAACAGCGCCAAGGCGAACATCCTGGTCAAGCTGGGCACGCTGCAGAAGAGCCTCGGCCGTGACGCCGATGCCGCCCAGTCGTTCCAGCTGGCGGCGCAGGCCGATCCCAACTCCTGGCAGGCGCTGTACAACCTTGGTGTGAGCTACCTGGAGGGCGGGCAGACCCAGAAGGCGCTCGGCCCGCTCGAGCAGGCCGGCGCCCTGGCGCCGGACAACGGCGACATCCACCTGGCGCTGGCCACTGCCTACGATCAGCTCGCGCAGACCGACAAGGCGCTCACCAATGCGCAGGCCGCATTGGGCCAGCTCAGCGACGCCAAGCAGATCACCCAGGCCCGGTTCATCGCCGGCCGCTCGCTGTATCGCAAGGCGGAGTACGCCGCCGCCGCCAAGCAGCTCGACCAGGTCGTGCAGGCCCAGGCCGATGACGCGCAGGCCCAGCTCTGGGCCGGGTTGGCGGATTACCAGCAGAAGAGCTACGACAGCGCCATCCGGTACTTCGAGCGGGCCACTCAGCTTGCGCCCAACAGCGTCGAGGCGCGGGTCGACCTGGGTGCCGCCTATCTGGCTGCGAAGCGCTTCCAGGACGCAGAAACCGTCTACAAGTTGTTGATCCAGCAGAACCCCAAGGACAGCGAGAGCTACTTCAACCTCGGTTGGGCGCTGTACTCCCAGGACCGCCGCAGCGCGGCGCGTGACGCCTGGAAGAGTTCCTGCCAGCAGGGCTACCAGCAGGCCTGCGACGCGATTACCAAGTACCTCTAATTCGTAGCTGCACTAGAATGGAACCATGGATTGGCTTCGACGTAACTGGCCCGACCTGCTGATCGGCATCGCCCTGGTCGCGGTGATCGCCGGCATCATCGCGACGCTCATCACGGGGGGTTCGTTCTTCCCTGTGGGGCAGAGCACCCGGACCAGCACCCCTGCAGCGCAGAGCTCGACCACACAGAGCTCCGTGCCTTCCGCGGCTACACCCTCCGCAACGTCGTCCTCCACGTCGTCCTCTCCAGCGTCCTCGCCGTCGTCCTCCAGTGGCTCGTCCAGCGCCGCCACATCGTCGGCGCAGGCTTCCGCTGGCGGCTCGACGACCAGTGCTCCCGCAACGACCAGCGGCTCCTCCGCCGGCTCGGCCGCAGCGACACCCGCGAGCGGCGGCGGCAGCGGCGGCGTCGCGGTGCTCCCGCCTAGCGACAACAGTGGCTCCACCGCGTCCAGCGGCGCGCCCTCGTCCAGCTCGAGCGCCTCGACGCCTAGCGCGCCGAGCGCGCCGACCACGGCGAGTGCGGCCCCCGCAGCCGGTTCGTCCGCGTCGGCCGCTCCCGCGGCACCGGTCGTCAACGGGCCCGGCTCGGCGGCCCCCTACCGCATCTCGGTGGGCGCCTTCTCGCACGCCGACTACGCTCAGCGCCAGGAGCAGGTCTTCAAGAAGGCCGGCTACCCCGTGTTCCTGGCCGATCAGGGTGATCTGACGATCGTGCTCGTCGGTCCCTACCGCACGCAGTCCGAGGCCGACGCGGTCGCCGGCAGGATCAAGGGCGGCGGGTTCGGCGTCGACCCGGTGGTGTACGAGTTCAAGGGCACTCAGGACAGCGCGCCGCAGCCCGCCAGCACCGCGGCCGGCGGCAGCGCCACATCGTCGGCGGCCCCGGCGTCGTCCTCCGGCGCAGCGGCCTCGGCGACGAACGCGACGACGAATGCGGCGACGAACGCGACGGGCGGCGACCAGCGGTACCTCCAGGTCGGCGCCTACGGCAACTCCGCGAGCGCCAAGCCGCAGAGCGCCAAGCTCGCCTCCATGGGCTACCAGGTGACCGAGAGGACCGAGGGCGGGCTGGTCAAGCTGCTCGTCGGGCCGTTCGGTCCGGACCGGCTGCAGAAGGTCCAGTCCGATCTGAAGGCAGCGGGGATCGATAGCTTCCCGCGCTGATGAGTGCCGCCCCGACGGCTACGGTCAGCCGTATCGTCACCTATCTCCGGATCCTCACCGACCTCGAAGAGTCCGGCATCAAGCGCACCTCGTCGGACCTTCTCGCCGAGGAGGCGCGGGTGTCGGCCTTCCAGGTCCGCAAGGACCTGTCGCATTTCGGCCGCTTCGGTACCCGTGGCGCTGGCTACAGCGTGCTCACGCTGCGACGCGAGTTGCGCGGCATCCTTGGCCTGACGCGGCCCTGGAACGTCGCCATCATGGGGATGGGGCGGTTGGGGCAGGCGCTGGCCGACTACCCGAACTTCGGTCAGTACGCCTTCGAGCTCAAGGCGTCGTTCGACAGCGATCCGGCCAAGGTGGGGCGCCACATCGGGGACGTCGAAGTCTACGCCGTCGACGAGATCGAAGAGCGGGTGGCGCACTCGGCGATCGACATCGCCTTCCTGACCGTGCCCGCCCAGGTCGCCCAGGAGGCCGCCGAGCGGTTGGTGTCGGCCGGAATCCGGGGCATCCTCAACTTCGCGCCCACGGTCATCAACGTGCCCAGCGGCGTGTTCGTCGAGCCGGTCGATTTCGTCGCCGGCCTGAAGCGTCTGGCGTACTACCTGCAGGGCGGCCCCGCCAGGGAGCGCGTCGGCTCCTGAGGGCGCCGGTCGGACCGCCGGGGCCTTGCTCGCAACGCGCTGCGGCCGGACCCCACGGGCCCGTATACTGGCGGACGTTGTGTTCGAGCTGATCCAGGACGATCTTGCGACGTTCGAGGCCCGTATGCAGGGACAGCTGCACTCGTCCGTCGCCTTCATCGAGGCCATCGGTGACGACCTCGTCGGTGCGGGCGGCAAGCGCTTGCGGCCGACCCTCAGCTTCCTCGCCGGCCGGCTGCTGGGTACGGATCGCGAGAGCACCTTGCAGGTGGCGCTGGCCGTCGAGTTGCTCCATTCCGCCTCGCTGCTTCACGACGACCTCATCGACGACGCCCAGACGCGTCGCGGCGCGCAGGCGGCGTTCAGGCGCTACGGCAACGTGGTGAGCGTGATGTCCGGCGATTTCATGCTGGCCCGCGTGCTGGGTCTGCTGGCCGAGACCGGCAGCGCGGAATTCACGCGCTTGATGTCCCGCACCGCCGCCGCCATCTGCGAGGGTGAGGTGTTGCAGTTCCAGGCGGCGACCCTCGAGGACTTCAGCTTCGATACCTACGACGCCGTCATCGAGGGGAAGACCGCCATCCTGCTGGCCTCGGCGGTGGAGGGCGTGGCCATCCTGAGCGGGGCCGACCGGGTGCAACGCGACGCGCTGGTGCGTTACGGCATGCACTACGGGCGGGCCTTCCAGATGCAGGACGATTACCTCGACCTCCTCGGCGACGCCGAGCGCCTGGGCAAGCCGGTGGGCGGCGACCTGCGCGAGGGCAAGGCCACCTACCCGGTCCTGCTGTTGCTGCTCGAGCACGACGAGCGTGAGGCGCGGGACATCCTGCGTCGCCATGCCTCACGCGGCGACGACGTTGCCCGCATGATCGCGCTGGTTCGCGAGAACGGCACCGATGAACGAACCCGCGCGCGCATCCGGCTCGAGGCGGAGGCGGCGGCAGCTGCGCTGGACGTATTCGACGCCACGCCGGCACGCGCCGCGCTGAGAACGCTGGCGGAGCGGGAGATCGCCCGGGCGCGCTAGCGAGGTGGGCGCCGAGCTTCGCGGCGCGGTCCAGCGGATGGCACAATGGGGGCCATGCCCGCCACCGAGCCCCTGACCGGGTACATCGACCGTGACGACGACGACATCCTGGCCCGCGCGCGCGCCTGCTACGAGCGACTGCGAACGCGACGCAGCGTGCGCGCGTTCAGTGATCGGCCGGTGCCACGGGCGGTGATCGAGACGTGCCTGGAGGTGGCCGGAACCGCTCCCAATGGCGCCAATCTGCAACCCTGGCACTTCGTCGCCGTCACCGACCCGGCGATCAAGGGCCGCATCCGGGTCGAAGCCGAGCGCGAAGAGCGGGAGTTCTACCTGCGGCGCGCCCCCGAGGCGTGGCTGGAGGCCCTCGAGCCGCTGGGGACTGATGCCTCCAAGCTCTTCCTGGAAGTCGCGCCCGTGCTCATCGGCATCTTCGTGCAGCCGTACGGCGTCACCCCCGAGGGCGGGAAGCGTATGCACTACTACGCCACCGAGTCCGTGGGGATCGCCACGGGGCTGCTCATCGCGGCGCTGCACGAGGCCGGTCTGGTGTGCCTGACGCACACGCCCAGCCCGATGGGTTTCCTGAACGAGCTGCTCGGGCGGCCGGCCCACGAGCGGCCCTTCCTGCTCCTGGTGGTCGGTCATCCGGCCGAGGGCGCGCGGGTGCCGAAGATCGACAGGAAGCCTCTGGCCCGCATCGCTACTTTTCTCTAGCGCGGCGAGCGGGTCGGTCGCGAGGCGGCGCCGTCTCCGGGAGACGCCTCAGAACGCGGTGTAGGTGGTGAGGCGCACGGTCAGCGCGTAGTGCGTGCCGAGCTCGTCGGCCCGGATGCCGGGCCCGAGCTCGAGCTGGACGTCGGGATCGCCGGTCACCCAGGTGATCGCGCCTTGCCCGGCCAGGCTGCGGGCGCCCGGTGTCAGCACGCTGTCCATCAGCGCGGCGGTGGCGTAGAGGTCGATGGCGCTGTCGGCGCTCAGGGGAACGTTGAGCTGGCCGGCGAGCTGGGGCACGGCAGCACCGCCGGGCAGGCCCGCCGGCGGCGCGAAGGCGAGCTCGGCGGTCCACAGCGCGTCGGCGAGGTAGCCACTGGCGCCCAGCGCGGCCCGCCCGCGCCACGGCTCGCTCAATAGCCAGGCCTCGCCGTACAGCACGGTGTCGGCCAGCGTGCCGCTGGCCGAAGCGCCGAACGCCAGGCCGTCCAGGTAGACGGCGTGGGCTTCGAGTTGCACGCTGGTGAGGTCGGCGCGCACGCTCAACGCGCCGCCGAGCGAGCCGCTCCTCTCGAAGAGTGCGGCCCGCACCCGCATCGGGGTGAGGAAGATCGCGGCGCGCGCACCGAACAGCCCCTGGCGCCGGCCGTCCGTTGCGGTGCGGTCGAGCTGGTAAGGGACGGTGAGGCGTGCGGTCTCGAGCGGAAGCCGCTCGACGCCGGCGCTGACGTCCACCGGCCCTTCACGCAACAGGGCGTAGGCCTCGGTGAGGCCGGGCTCCCAGTTCGGAGACGACGAGCTCGGCGGTGCTCCCGGGACCATCGCCGGGACGTCCACGGCGCGCATCGACGGGTCGAGCCGTACCGTCAGGCGGAGCGGGTCGAGGCTCGCTTCGGCGTCGACGTGCAGACCCGTGGCGAACGAGGCCTCGCCGGCGGTGGCTCCGCCGAAGGAGGCCAGCCCCACGGTGGCGCCGTAGGGGACCTCGACGCGAACACTGACCTGCGCCAGCGCCACACCGGATGCCGCCAGCGCCAACGCCGCCAGCGCCAATGCCGCCGCGAGCCGCGTGATCCGATGGAGCGCCGAGTGTAGCCGGGGCCGGCGGCGTGCGGCGCGTACCGCCGGGGCGGCGCCCTTCGGGCGACTCATGCTTCGCCGCGCGCGGCCCCGTCCCGCGTCTCCTCGCCGGTGACGCGGCCGTCCTCGAGCCGGACGATGCGGTCCACGCTGTCGAGCAGCCTCGGATCGTGCGTGCTGAACACGAAGGTCACGCCGTGCTCGCGGTTGAGCTGGCGCATCAGCTCGATGAGGGCATGCCCGGTCTCGCTGTCGAGGTTGGCGGTGGGCTCGTCGGCCAGGATGATCTTCGGTTCGGCCGCTAGAGCTCGGGCGACGGCCACGCGTTGCTGCTGGCCGCCGGAGAGCTGGTTGGGACGACGGCTGGCGAACTCCGCCATGCCGAGGTCGTCGAGCGCCTGGCGTGCCCGCCGCTCCCGTTCGCGGCGGCTCACGCCCTGCAGCTCCAGCACGAAGGCCGCGTTCTCGAGCGCGGTGAGGACGGGGATGAGGTTGTACGCCTGGAACACGAAGCCGAGGTTCTCCAGACGCATGCGGGCGGCTTCGCGCTTGCCGAGGCGGTCGATCCGGGTATCGGCCAGGTAGACCTCGCCGGCCGACGGCGTGTCGAGCGCCCCCATCAGGTGCAGGAGCGTGCTCTTGCCGCTGCCCGACGGCCCGGCGACGGCCGTGAACTCTCCCTCCTCGATGGTGAGGTCGACGCCGCGCAGCGCGAGCGTCTCGACCTCGCCGGTCCGGTAGCGCTTCTGTAGGTTCTCGATGCGGTACAGGCTCATGCCGTCCCTCCGGGGTGCGGTGCGCTCACGCCGTGAAGCGCATGGCCTCGACGGGCTCGAGGCGCGAAGCCAGGGAGGCGGGCCACAGCGCCGCCAGGACACCGGTGCCCAACGCGAAGGCGATCGCGAAGGCCACCTCGCTGGGGTGGATGCTGGCGTAGAAGACCGGGTCCATGCCGAAGCTGGCGTAGTACTGCTCGAGCCCGGGTACGGTGAAACCGCGCGCCATCAGGGCCACCAGCGGGAGCCCGACGGCGGTGCCCACGAGCGCGCCGGCGGAACACAGCAGCACGCTCTCGAGCGTGATGAGGCCCAGCACCCGTCGCCCGCTGGCACCCAGCGACATCAGCACGCCGAACTCGTGGATGCGCTCGATCATCCCGAGGTAGATGCTGTTGACCACCAGCAGGCCCGCCAGGATGAAGAAGATGACCGACACCACCGCCATCACCGGCCGCAGGGAGTCGAGGATGCGCACCAGCATCGGCGACAGCTCGCGCCAGGTCTCCACCGACAGCTCAGGCACGGCGCGCTGCAAGCGCCGCGCCGCCTCGAGGCTGGCGCTGTCGTCCTGTACCCGGCGGATGGAGGGGAAGTGCACCTCGACGCGCGACACGGCATCCGGGGCGGCCAGCGTCTGGGCCGCCGCCAGCGAGATCAGCGCGGTGCGCGACGCGTAGCTGGGATCCAGCACGTCGACCAGCCCGGTCACCGTGTACGAGCCCGCTCCGTACCCCTCGGTGCCGGGGGCGTACATCATGACCTGGTCGCCGATACCGACATCGAGCGCGGTGGCCAGGCCGCGGCCGAGCACGATCCCGGTCTCGTCCCCGGCGCGAACGAAGCGCCCCTCCAAGGGGTTCTGTCGCAGGTAGCTCTCCCGCAAGGCGTCGGGCCACTGTCGTCCCGACAGCGCCACGGCGCGCGAGCGGTCGCCATGGATGAGCAGGCCGGGGACGTCCAGCGCGCCGACCACCACGCCCGAGCCCCCGTCGGCACGGGCCGCGGCCTCGACCTGTGCGGCGTTGCGGATGAGGCCCGCCGAGAAGTCGCGCAGGTCGCGATAGCCGGGCACGTGGATCTGGATCTGGCCGCCGGCCTCGGTCAGGTTGCGGTACATGCTGTTCACGGCCGCGCCCCCGATGCTGTAGTAGAGCATCGACAGGCACACTACCAACGCCACCGCACCCAGACTCGTCAGGCTGCGCCGGCGTTGCCGCCACAGGTTGCGCCAGGCGAGAGAGAGCACGGCTAGCGGCACCCCCGCTCGAGCGCGGCCTCGGTGAAGCAACGGTCCGGGACCGGCGTGCGGTAATCGACCTGGGTCCAGGACGCGACCGTCCGGTAGCCGTCCTTCAACAGGTCGACGACCTCGAAGCGTTCGGGAACGGTCCTGCCGTCCACCTGCTTGAACTCCGCGAAGCTCATACGCCTGACCGCGTTGCCCCGCTGATCGAAGAAGGTGAGCGAGAGCGGAGCGTAGGTGCCGGGCTGGACGCGGAACTCCAGCTTGCCGTAGGGGGTGGGCGCCTCCGGGTGCGGGGTGAGGTCGAGGGTGATGGCAGTGGCGCTCCGGTCGGCGATGGCGGCGTCGTACTGGTCGCGGTACTCCTCGCCGGCCAGATCGTCGTAGGAGAGATCGGACCCCAGGAAGGCGTTGCTGCGGCCCGATGGGGGCAGGCGGAGGCTCCGGCCGAGCCGGGGATTGTAGATGAGCAGGTTGGTGTCGACCGACAGGAACGCCTGGCCGGCGTCCCGCGGCGGCGCCGTGACGCGGGCCAGCGAGCGCTTGTCGCCGTCGGTGACGATCTCCATGACGTACTCGGTGGTGCTCTGCGGGCGCTCGACGGTGAGTTGCAGCGTCGCCCACTGGCTGACGCCGCGCAGGTTCTCCACGACCCTATCCAGAACGGCCTGCGCCGAGTCCTGGGCGGCAGCGATGCCGGTGACCCCCAGCAGCACGGCAGCGACCAACGTTCGAGCAACGAAGCGTGTCATGGACCGTGTCCTTTCACTGCGCGCGCATGGCTTCGGCGGGGTTGAGCCGGCGGACGCGGCGCGCCGGCGCCAGCGCCGAGAACAGGGCTGCGAAGGCGATGGTGACGGAGGCGAACAGGGCGTACTCGAGGCGCACCGAAGCGTAGATCTGGTCGGTCAGGGCGAGGCCCTGAACGATGTCGCCGTAGGTGTGGATCATCAGCGCTCCCAGGGCGTTGGTGGTGCTGAAGACCCACAGCAGCCCGTAGCCGGCGGCGAGGCCGACCAGCCAGCCCAGGGCGGTCGCGAACACGGACTCGAAGGTCACCAGCCAGGCCAGGCTGGCCTGGTCGAGCCCCAGGGAGACGATCACGCCGAACTCCCGGATGCGTTCCAGCACGCTCACCACGACCGTGGTGGTGACGGCGACGGCGGCGAACAGGGAGAACAGCAGGCCCATCGGGATCATCTGGATGCGTTCGGCCGCGAGGCCACGTTGCAGCGCGCCGAGAAGATCGCCCACGGCGTAGGCGTGGATTCCGTCTGGGAGGCGCGCGCTGATCGCTTGCGCCGCGGCCGTCTCCTGCCCCAGGGGAACGTCGAGGGCCAGCCCGGTGGCGCCGGCGACCCCCGTCAGGGTGCGGGCATCGGCCAGGTCGATCAGGGCCGTGGAGTCGTCGATGACCGGCGTTCCGGCGTCGATGAGCCCTACCAGCCGGAGTCCGAGCGCCTGCGGTCCGGCCAGGGCCGAAGCGTCCACCGCCAGGCGTTCTCCCAGGCGCACGTCGAGCCGTTCGGCCAGCCCCTTGCCCAGAACGATCTCGCCCGGCCCCTGCAGCATGCGGCCCTGGCTCACCCGCGCGGGTAGGTCGGACACGCGGCCCTCGCGAGCGGGGTCGACGCCGCGGGCCATCACGCCTTCGGTGGCGTAGGGCGAGCGCAGCAACGCGCCGAAGTCGATGCGGGGCGCCACTGCGCCGACATGCGGGTCGGCCAGGGCCAGGGCCTCCAGCGCCGCCAGTCCGGACAGCCCGTTCGACGGGTCCGGATCGTGGTGGTAGACCTCGCTGGTGATCAGCACGGGCGCCGCCACCAGGCGGCCCTGAGCGTTCATGACGGAGTCGAGGAAGCCATCGGTGAAGCCCCAGAAGAACACGATCGCCAGGGTGGCGTAGGCGACCACCACGACCAGCAGCAGCGTGCGGCGGCGCTGGCGCCACAGGTTACGCCACGCCAGTCGCGTCAGGCTGGCGAGGTCGTGGGCGCGACGCGGCCGCGGCGGGGCAGGGGTCATGGCCGGGGTCACGGCGGCTCCCCGGCGGGCGGCTCGGGCAGGTCGCCGCGGTCCCTGGCGTCCTCCCAGGCGGCGATCATGCGGGGCATGCTACGTTCCCAGTAGGCGTAGAACTGATACATGTCCACCAGTCCGCGCAGGACCTCGGGGGAGGCGCCGTCCATCAGGCGCAGCCCCTTCTCGGCCAGCGTGCGCATGCGGCGGATCGGGTCCACGGCGTCCAGCGTGCGCTGGTGCCAGGCGTCGGGGCGGTTGCGGTAGTAGAGCCTGCGATCGGCCGGTTTGCTGACCCGGTCGATCAGCCCGGTGCCTTCCAGGAGTCGCGTCATGGTGCTGATCGAGCTGCGGCTGGCGTGGAGGGTCTGGGCCAGCTGGTCGGCCGACTGCTCGGGCGGGTCGGCCACCAGTAGGGCGCCGACGATGCGACCGGCCATGCGCGGCAGGCCCTGGGCTTCGAAGGTGAGCCCGATCTCCTCGATGAGTGCCAGCAGGGCCCCCCGTTCGGCGGGCGCGCGTCGTTCGATGATGACCCCTCCCTAGGACACGAGACTACGGCCTTCGGCGAATTTCAGTCAGAGCTGAAAGTCCCGAAAGGAGGTGCGCTCCCGTGGCGTCGGTGACGATGGTCGAGAGCGGAGGGCGGAGAAGGCGGGCCCCGATCCCACGCTGTGGCCCGGCCGCTCCGGCTCGGCCCGCGTTGCCGACGGGGTGTGGGTCGCGCGCGGGCTACACTTGCTGCAATGGTTGAACTCGACAAGGAACAGGTGTTCACCTTCTTCCGGAGCAATCCGGAGCATCCCTGGCATGTCCAGGACGTGCAGAAGCACCTGCAAATCGAAGATCGCAACGCGCTCCACAAGCTGCTGGCCGACCTCGCCGACGAGGGTCGCCTGATCCGCACCCGTCGGCGTACCTTCGGTCTGCCGCAGGAGATGAACCTCTTCATCGGCAAGCTCCAGGTCACTTCGGGCGGTTACGGCTTCGTCATCTCCGACAGCGGTGAGGGCAAGGATCTCTTCATCCCGGCGAACAAGCTGGCCGGCGCCTGGGACGGCGACCGGGTGGTCGCGCGCCCCAACACCATGTCCGGTGAGGACGATCGCCAGAGCGGCGAGGTCGTGCGGATCCTCGAGCGCGGCTACGCGCACGTGGTCGGCACCCTCGAGTACGCGCGCGGTTACGCCATCCTGCGTCCCGACTCGCCGCGCCTGCGCGAGCGCATCCTGCTCACGCCCGAGTCGGTGGGCAAGCTCGAGGGCGGCTCGCGGATCGTGGCCCACATGGTGTGGCCCGAAGCCTCCGGGGAGAAGGAGCCCTTCGGCGAGGTCGAGGAGTTCCTCGGGGCCGAAGACGACCCCGAGGTGGAGACCAAGGCCGTGATCGTCAAGTACGGCCTCAAGGCCGAGTTCGACCCCGACACCGACGCTGAGGCCAAGGCGGTCCCGCCCACGGTCGACGGCGAGATGATGGCGGGCCGGTCGGACTACCGCCACAACGCCACCTTCACCATCGACGGCGAGGACGCCAAGGACTTCGACGACGCGCTGTCGCTCGAGCGCCTCGAGGGGAGCGGCAAGGACGGTCTGTTGCGCGTGGGCGTTCACATCGCCGACGTCTCGTACTACGTGGCGGAGGGCACCAGCCTCGACGACGAGGCGCAGGAGCGCGCCACCAGCGTGTACCTCCCCGGCCGCACCCTGCCGATGCTGCCCGAGACGCTCTCCAACGGCATCTGTTCACTGGTCGAGGGGCAGCCGAGGCTGGCTCTGTCGGTGTTCGTCGACATCACCCGGGCCGGCGAGGTCAAGAGCGTGCGCTTCCGCGAGACCGTGATCGAGTCCGATGCGCGCCTGACGTACGAGCAGGTGCAGACGTTCAGCGACGGCGGGCGCCTCCCTCACGGCAAGCGCAAGCTGGAGCGCGACATCAAGGTGCTCATCAACCTGAGCCAGGAGCTCCGCAAGCAGCGCATCGGCGCGGGCGCGCTCGACTTCGACTTCACCGAAGCCAAGGTCGACGTCGATGAGCAGGGTGCACTGCACCTCACACCCGTGCGCAGCAACACCGCCCGGCAGCTCATCGAGGAGATGATGTTGCTGGCCAATCGACTGGTGGCCGAGGAGCTCGACAGGCGCGACGTGCCCGCGCTGTTCCGGGTGCACGAGGATCCCAGCGCCGAGAAGGTGCAGGCCCTGCAGAAGGCGCTCGCCCGACTCGGGTACACCCTGGATCTGGAGAAGGCGCGGCCGCAGGACCTGCAGCGGATCCTGCGTGAGGCGGCAGGCAAGCCGGAGTCGCAGATCGTCAACACGTTGCTGCTGCGAAGCCTCAAGCAGGCGCGCTACAGCTCCGAGAACCTGGGTCACTTCGGGCTGGCGTTCGAGAACTACCTCCACTTCACCAGCCCGATCCGCCGCTATCCCGACCTGGTGGTCCACCGCGTGATGCGCGCGCTGCTGCAGCACCGCCTGTCGCCGACGCTGAAGGAGCGGCTGAAGACCGACTTCCCGAAGCTGGCGGAGCAATCGAGCGACCGCGAGCGCCGTGCCGAGAGCGCCGAACGCGACCTGAGCCGCTACTACCACGCGCGTTGGGCCAAGGATCACATCGGCGAGACCTTCCACGGCGTGGTCAGCGGCGTCACCAACTTCGGCGTCTTCGTCAGCCTGCAGAACGGCGTCGAGGGCCTGATGCACGTCTCCCACCTCGACGACGATTACTACATCTACCTCGAGGACGCCCTGATGCTGATGGGCAAGCACACCCGCAAGCGCTATCGGATGGGCGACCGCGTCGAGGTGAAGGTGCTGCAGGCCAATCCCACCCAGCGGCAGATCGACCTCATCCCGGCGACCATGGAGATGCCCGAGGTGGAGATCGAGGAGAAGCCCGTGCGACAGAAGCCTCCCAAGACGCTCAAGGCCCCCTCGGCATTCACGGCCGAGGAGGGTGCCAAGGCGAGCGGCAACGGCCGCGCTCAGCGCGGAGGCGGCAAGGCGGCGGCCAAGACCGGGTCGAAAGCGGCGGCCAAGTCCGGGCCGGCGTCCGGGTCGAAGAGCCGCGCCAAGGGTGGCGCCAAGGCCGAACCGAAGGCCGCGGCCGCCGGTGCGGACAAGGCGGCCGGCAAGGTCGCGGACAAGGGTGCCGGCGAGACGGCCGCGCCCTCCAGGCGCTCGCGCAGGGGCGGCTCGAGGGCCGCCGGCAAGAGCAGCGCAGGGCAAGTCGAAACGCCCGCAGAGGCTCCGGCCGCCGTGCCGACTGCAGCGGCCCCCGCCGAGGAGAGCGGCGCCAAGCCCGCTGCCAAGCGCAGCCGGCGCCGCCGTTCGAGCAAGGGAGGCGGCGCCCAAGAGGGGACCGCCGCAGCGGCCGACGCTCGCGCCCAGAGCGGCAAGGGCTCGTCCGCCGGCGCCGGTCGCGCCGAGCCAGCAAGAAAGGCGCCGGCCGAGAAGGCGCCGGCCGGCCCACCCGCCGACCAGGGCGGAGGCGAGCGGCCCCGCCGCAAGCGCCGCCGGCTGGTGTTCGGCGGGACCGGCAAGGAGTGATGAGGGTCCGGCGCGGCCGGCGGCACAGCGGACGCGAGCGAGCGCCGCGTCCGCCGGTCGCGCCGGGGTCACCTCGGCAGGGAGGATCCCGATGCCCATGACCCCCCACGTGCGTTGCGGCGAGTGCGGGCACGTCTTCGCGTCCGACGCCACCATGGACGACGACGTCCGTTGCCCGGCATGCGGGCACCGCGGGGCGCCGGGCGGAGTGATGCGGCCGACGGGTTTCCCGAGCCTGGAGGTGTTCCGACGCAACGTCGAGAAGCTCCGGGGCGAGGGTCACGACGATTGACCGAGTGTCTGTTACACTTGCCGAAATGATGACAATGCCTGCCCGGACGTGGTCCCACGGGCGAGCGACCGCCGCTCGCGGGGCAGGCCAGCCTCTGCCGGTATCGTGACCGATCACGTGAGGGGACCCATGGATCAGGAGTATCGCTATCCGTTGACGCGTCACTGCCTGCGTCACGGAGCGCTCACCCTGCCGCGAACGATGCTCGGCCTGTTCCCGGAAGACGGCGCCGTTACCGCCGTCGACACGCGGAGCGATGTCGAGTTCGAGATCGTCGTCACGGGTCCGCGCACCGTCGCCGGCCTGGACGAGTTCTTCGCGGCCCATGAGCTGGACGTCAACGACGAGCTCCTGATCCGACCACTCGAGGACGGGCGCTTCGCGTTCACGCCGCTGCCGCGTGTCCGCAAGCCCGACTACGCGCGTCCCGGCGCCGTGGCCACCCTGCTCGACGAGCTGGCCGAGGCCGAGCTGGCGGCCAGCGAGGTCGAGGTGCGGGCGCTGTACCCCGACCTGCCCGCGGACTTCGACCTGAAGAGCTTGTTGGAGGCCGACGACCGCTTCGTGTTCTTCGAGGGCCGCTGGCATGCGCGTGCGGCGCTCGAGCGCCGGATCGACGAGGAAGAGTCGCTGCAGCGCGCGCGACGGACCGGGGCCCAGGCCGCCGGACGGAAGGCGCAGGACCCCGCCGCCACGCCCATGGGCGTGGCCGTGCCACGACCGGTCGCCCGGGAGGCGGCGAGCGGGCCGCCGGCGGCCGAGGATCGGCCCGAATCGCAGGCTCCCGGAGGGGCCCGCCAGGAGGCGCTGTGGCAGTCGACCTGGCAGGATCCCTGGCAGACCGGCGCGCCGACGCCCTGGCGCGAGCCGGACGCGGCTCCGGAGGCGAGCGATCCGGGTCCCGGCAGCGCGCCGGAGCGGGAACGTACCCCGGCACCGCCCGATCCGGAGGCGAGCGACGAGCGCGGCGCCTCACCCGCGGTTCGCGAGCGGCGGGCACCGCCGCGCGCCCCGACCGTCTTCCCGGGCGACGCCGCCCTGGCTCACGGCGAGGAGGACGACGAGGAGATCGACCTGCAGACCGTGGGTCAGGCCCGCGAGCTGCTGCAGGCGTTCGGCTTCCGCGTGGAGGCGCTCGGCCAGGGCCAGCTCATGGTGCACGCCGAGCTCGGGCGACGCGGCTACACGGCGCTGGTGTTCGCGCTGGGCTACGGGCAGCGGCTCGACTGGGCCGCCCTGCTGGCGCGGCGGCGCGAGTCCGGCGCACGCTACCTGGCCGTCTTCGGTGACCGGCGTGACCTGCAGCGGTTGCAGGCGCCGGCCGAGCTCGCCCGCGCGACTCTGTGGTCGTGGGAGGGGCTCCACCGGGTACGGACCCTGAGCCAGAGCGTCCCCGTCGGTCCCATCGATCTGGAGCTGCACTTCGAGCGCGAGGGGCTCTTCGGACACGGCCTGGAACGCTTCGAGAAGGGCGTGGCGACGCTGGTGGCGGAACGCGGCGCCTTCTCGGAGGTGCTCACCCACCTGGCGGGCCTGCGGGCCCCGACGGTGTTCCTGTTGGAGGACCTGGCGGGCGGCGGGACGCTCAGTCGCGACGTGGTGCTCAAGGTGCTGGAGCGCCTCACCGAAGCTCCCTTCCACCTGGTGGGGCGCGTCGGGCAAGGTGAGTTCTGCTTGCGCCTGCCGGTCGGCGACGGTCTCGCCAACCTCGCGGACTACGCCTCGTCACTACGCGGGCGGTTGCCCAATCGCAGTCGCGAACGGCTCACCGGCCTGGGTGAGCCCGAGTGGATGCAGGCCGACGGGGAGAGCCCCGATGCCGCCGCCGATGGGCCCGCACCGGCTGACGGGGAAGCACAGGACGAGCCGGAGCTCTAGGCCTCGAATCGACCTGTCCGAGCGTGCGCCCGGGAGCGGCGACGCTCAGCCGTCCTGGAGCGCCCGTACCTCGAGGGTTCCGTCCTTGGCCGCACGCATGGCGTCGACCATCCAGCTCGCCGCCTGCGCGGTGGTGGCGTAGGGGACGCCGTTCTCCAGCGCCCGGCGCAGCTCGGCGGTGTGCGCCAGGTCGACCAGCAGGGCGTAGTCGGGTTCGCCTTCTGGGTCGCCGGGTTGGGCGCCGCGCGCGACATCGAAACCCAACGCGCCCAGCCGCTGAGCCAGCGTATCCAGGTCGTCGCCGATCAGGCGGATGCGTCCGCCTGACGGAAGGGCCACCCCGGCGGCGAGCTCCGCCTTGAGGTAGGCGAGCGCCGGATCGTGCGAGATGCCCATGCTCTCGCCGGTCGAGCGCATCTCGGGCCCGAGCACCGGCAGGATGTTCCGGAACTTCAGGAAGGGGAGCACGACCTCCTTGACGCTGTACAGCCGCGGAACGGGCGTCTCGGTGAAGCCCAGCCCCTTCAGCGTGCGGCCGGCTGCGATGAGCGCGGCGTACTTCGCCAGCGGATGGCCGATGGCCTTCGACAGGTAGGGGATGGTCCGGCTGGCACGGGGGTTGGCCTCGATGACGAAGACCTCGCCCTGTTTGATGACGTACTGGATGTTGATGAGCCCGCGCACTCCGATGGCGTCGGCGAGGCGCACGCTGTAATCGCGGATGGAGGCGATCACGTCAGGGGAGAGCGTCACGGGCGGCGTGATGCAGGCGCTGTCGCCGGAGTGGATGCCGGCGCCCTCGATGTGCTCCATGATGCCGGCCACTACGGTGGTCTCGCCGTCGGAGATGGCGTCGACGTCCACCTCCACCGCGCCCTCGATGAAGGCGTCGACGAGGATGCTGGGGTTGTCGGGGAGCTCGCTGTAGACCTCGTCGAGGTAGGCGTCGAGCTCGGCGTCGCTGGCGACCGCCTTCATGGCGCGCCCGCCCAACACGTAGCTGGGCCGCACCATCACGGGGTAGCCGATCTCGTGGGCCAGGCGTCTGGCCTCGGCGGGCTCGGTTGCCACGCCGCCGGCCGGCTGCGGGATGCCGAGGCGGGAGCACAGAGCATGGAAGCTGTCGCGGTCCTCGGCGGCGTCGATGGCCTCGGCCGGGGTGCCCCAGATGGGGACGCCGGCCTCGTGCAGCGGGCGCGCCAACTTCAGCGGCGTCTGACCGCCGAGCTGCACGATGACCCCCTTCGGCTTCTCGTGCTCGACGATGTTGAGCACGTCCTCGAAGGTCAGGGGCTCGAAGTACAGCCGATCCGCGGTGTCGTAGTCGGTCGAGACGGTCTCCGGGTTGGAGTTGACCATGATCGTCTCGAACCCCGCCTCGCGCAGTGCCCAAACCGCGTGCACGGTGGCGTAGTCGAACTCGACGCCCTGCCCGATGCGGTTCGGGCCGGAGCCGAGGATGAGCACCTTGTCCCTGCCGGAGGGCACCACCTCGTCCTCCCACTCGTAAGTGGAGTAGTGGTACGGGGTGTACGCCTCGAACTCGGCGGCGCAGGTGTCGACGGTCTTGTAGACCGGCGCGCCGCGATGCGCCAGCCTCAGCGCCCGCACGGTCGCGGGGTCGCGCTCGGTGAGCCGCGCCAGGTCGGCGTCGGAGTAGCCGATGCGCTTGATCTCGCGCCACAACTCCCAGCTCCAGGTCTCGATCTCAGGTAGTCCACGGATCTCGCTCTCGCCGTCCACGATCTCCTTGAGCTGCCCCAGGAACCAGGGGTCGATGTGGGTCTTCTCGAACAGCACCTGAGGGCTCTTGCCGCGCCGTAGGAGCTCCAGGACGGCCGGTAGGCGGTACGGGTTGGGGGTCAGGCGGGCCTCGAGCTGCGCCAGGCTCATGTCCTTCGTCTCGCCGCGCACGTCGAGCTCCAGCGAACGCATCGCCTTCAGGAGGGACTCCTTGAAGGTACGTCCGATCGCCATCACTTCGCCGACCGAGCGCATCTGGGTGCCGAGCTCGGTCGAAGCACCCGGGAACTTCTCGAAGGCGAAGCGTGGGATCTTGGTGACGACGTAGTCGATGGTCGGCTCGAAGGCCGCCTTGGTCTCCTTGGTGATGTCGTTGGGGAGCTCGTCGAGGTGGTAGCCGACGGCCAGCAGGGCCGCGATCTTGGCGATGGGGTAACCCGTCGCCTTGGACGCCAGCGCCGACGAGCGCGACACGCGCGGGTTCATCTCGATGACGATGACGTCGCCGTCGACCGGGTTGACGGCGAACTGGATGTTCGAGCCGCCGGTGTCGACGCCGATCTCGCGGATGATAGCGATGGAGTAGTCGCGCAGCCGCTGGTACTCCTTGTCCGACAGGGTCTGGGCCGGGGCGACGGTGATGGAGTCGCCGGTGTGCACGCCCATCGGATCGAGGTTCTCGATGGAGCAGATGATGACGACCGTGTCGTTATGGTCGCGCATCACCTCCAGCTCGTATTCCTTCCATCCCAGCACCGATTGCTCCACCAGCACCGTGTGGACCGGGGAATCGTGCAGCCCCTGCCGCACCACCTGGCGGAACTCCGCCTCGGTCATGGCGATGCCGCCGCCGGTCCCGCCGAGGGTGTAGCTGGGCCGGATGATGGCGGGATAGCCGATGGTCTCGACGAAGGCCAGGGCCTCTTCGAGGCTGGCCACCATCTTGCCTGCCGGCGTCTTGATGCCGATCTCCGCCATGGCCTGCTGGAAGCGCTGGCGGTCCTCGCCCTTCTGGATGGCCTCGTGGTTGGCGCCGATGAGCTCGACGCCGTACTTCTCGAGGGTGCCGTCCTCCCACAGCGCCATGGCCAGGTTGAGGGCGGTCTGTCCGCCGAGGGTGGGCAGGAGCGCATCGGGCTTCTCCACCGCGATGATCTTCTCGATGAACGCGGGCGTGAGCGGCTCGATGTAGGTGCGATCGGCGACCTCGGGGTCGGTCATGATGGTCGCCGGGTTGGAGTTGATGAGCACGACTTCGTATCCGGCGCCGCGCAAGGCCTTGCAGGCCTGGGTGCCGGAATAGTCGAACTCGGCCGCCTGCCCGATGACGATCGGGCCGGAGCCGAGGATCAGGATCTTGTGGATGTCATCGCGTCTGGGCATGGGTATTCAAGGGCCTCCGGACGCCCGCTCGGGAGTGTATCACGGGCGCTGCGAGCTGCCGGCTCGGGAGCAACCGCGGCCGAGAACGGCTGGGTCGCGGCCCCGGCACCCCGTGCAACAAGTTCCGGCGGTGCGCATGCTCCTGGCATGACACGGAGCCGCCGGCGGGACGGACACGGATGGCGAACGGAGGAGGGGCCGGGGGAGGGACCGCGGGACGGGGCCCGGGACGCGGCGCGGGACGCGGCGGGCGATGCGACAGGCGATGTGACAGTCGATGGGATGGTGGACGAGCTGCGGGACGGTGCCGCGGCTGGTTCTGCAGGAGGATCCGGTCCCGTTCCGGGACGGTCCCGCGCACGCGCCGGACGGCGCACGCATCCGCGGAGCGGGCGGCGGGCGCACCAGCGTAGCCGAGTTCCTGGCCCGGCAACGGGCCGGGGCGTTGCCCGCGGGACCGCGGGCGGAGCTGATCGACGGCAGGGTCGAGGTGCCGCCGCTGCCCCGGTCGGTCGAGGTGGCCGCGGTCGTCGGGCTGGCCTCGCGGCTCGAGCCCGTGCTGCTGGGACGTGCCGAGCTGGCCTTCCTGCCGCCGCTGCGGCTCGGCCCGCGCGACCTGCTGCGTCCCGATCTGGCGTTGCTCGATGCCTCACCTCGCTTCGGACGCGAGGCGTCGCGTGCCGGCGGTGAGGCGCTGCTGGCGGTCGAGGTCCTGCGTGGCGCCCGTTCGATGGACGCGCGTTTGCCGCGCTACGCCCGCGGCGGCGTGGGTGAGGTGTGGCTGCTCGACCTGGAGAACGTCTGGCTCGAGGTCTACCGGGCGCCCGCCGCGGGGAGGTTCCGATCGCGCACTTTGTGGTACCCGGGGGAGAGGGTGGAGCCGGTGGCGCTGGACGGCTTGAAGGTGGAGGTGCTCGCCTCGCTCTGATCGAGCGCGTCGGTGTCGGGCGGTGGCGGCGGTCGCAGCGGGCCATCTCAGCGGGCTGGAATGGTGGACTCGATCCAGGGGGCTGGGTTCAGGGGGGTTGCGTCAGCGGGTGGTCCCATCGGGTGGTGCCGGGGGAGGGTCCCAGCATCGGGTCCCGGCGGGAGGCCGGCCGCGAGCGTCCTAGGCCGTGTGTCCTAGGCCGTGTGTCCTAGGCCCGGTGCTCGCCCGGTTCTTCGTCCAGATCGTCGGCGAGATCGTCCTCGTCTGTCAGCTCGACCACGAAGCTCTCGTCCCCGACCCCGACCTCGTCCCCTTCGTGCAGCATGTGCTTGCGGCGCGTCTCGACGGTGCCGTTCACCAGCACCTCGCCGGCCTGGATCATGCGCTTCGCCTGACCGCCGGTCTCGGCGATGCCGGCGAGCTTGAGCACGTTGTCCAGGCGGATGGCGGGGCGGTCGTCGGGGTGGTCGTCGGGGTGTCGCCGCGGGGTGTGGCTTCGGGCCCATCATCCATGCTCTCAGTGTAGGCGCGGGGTGGGGGAGGGGTGGCGAAGGCGTGGCCAAAGGGGTGGGCGCACGGTGGGCGCGGGATCGGCGGCGCTATGCCGGCGCTAGGCCCGGGGTGCGCTCGGGTTGTGCTTAGGCTGTGCGGCGCCGCGCTTTCGGGGACCGGCGCGTCCGACGGACGACCTGTTCTCGTCGCGGTGGCGCCGACGAAGGCGGAGCTTCGTGCAGGACAGCATCTCTGGTGCTCATCCGAAGAGGCCGGGGCGAGCCGGATTCTGTGGAATTTCCAACAAACCCGTCCAGGACGCGTTAAAGACTCCACAAACAGCGCTCCGACTAAGAGTTCTGTAAGTCCGCCCTGGCTAGGCTCCAGTCAGTCTTACGAACCCCCCACCAAATCGAGCTGGTGGGGATCCCTTCGGAAGCGATGAAACCTGATCCTGTATTCGGGCGCTTGGGACAGGTGGAGCTAGTAGCGCGACCGGCCGAAGTTTCATTCCGGAGGGAAAGACATGAAAAAGGCACTGTTTCACCGACTCATCCTCACCGTCGCCGCCGCTCCTCGGCGGCGCAGCCTTCGGCGCAGACGTCCGACGGCGGCCTGGCGGCACGGCCCAAGCCGACAGCAACACCAGCTGATCATCACCCTGCCAACCGTCGTTGCGCTGCACATCATCGGCGACGAGCGGCGACGACGACTCACCTTCGAGCCCGGCGGACTCCGACTCTACAACGCCGTCAGCGCGAGCCCCTCGACGATCAGTCCGGCTGGGGAATGGCTTCCAGGAGTTCAGCGCCTTCACCAACGACCGGCGGCGCCGACTTCACCGTGGCGCGACGGCAAAGCGGCAACTCCACGACGGCGCTCCGATCCCAGCGTCCTGAGCGCGTCCATCTCGATCGGTGGCGCGACGCCTTCGACGGCTACTACGCGCTGCACGTCGACGCGGGGCAAGACTGCGCTCGTCTTCACGAGCAGTGACTGACCTCTGACGCTCGACGGCACGCTCAGCGCCGGGCGACCTACACCTACGACATCATCTACACCCTGACGGCGCAGTAGACCGATGCGAACGTCCCGCGCTCTCCTCGCCAGCGTCGCCCACTCCTCGCCCTCCTGACCACGATGTCCGCCGCACTCGCGGCGGACATCGGGCTGTCCCCTGCACGCATCTCCGCTCACCGTTCCTCCGGGCGGCACGACGAGTGCCGAGGTCACGGTCTTCAGCACCTCCGCGAACCAGCGTCCCGCTGACCGTGAGCATCGGGGACTGGGTGCAGGCGAGCGACGGGAAGCTGAGGTTCCTGCCCGCGGGATCGGCGCCCCATAGCGCGACGAGCTGGATCGACGCCCAGCGTGAGCACGTCTGCGTTGCCCCCGGCAGCACAGACCACGGTCCGCATCACCGTCGCACGTGCCCAACGACCGCAGCCTGGCTGGCACCTACCAGAGCGTGGTTTTCTTCGCAGACCGAGCCCAGGCGAGCAGCGGGCCGGGCGCGCAGTTCGTCACGCGCCAGCGGCTCGGACTGATCGTCTACGTGACGATCGCGGGGACGGCCACCACCGGGTCGACCCTGAGCGACATGTATCTCGACGGGAAAACTCTGAAGGTGGTCGTTAACAACCAAGGCAACACCTTGATGCGCGCCAGCGGGCCAGGTCGAGTTCCGCGACGCCACGGGCAAGACAGTGGCGACGCTCCCCGTTCAGGACAAGCCCGTCATGCGAGAGAGCGAGGCGAGATCGACCTGGCCTTGCCGAAGGATCTTGCCCCCGGCTACTACGTTGCCCTCGCACTGATCGAGGACTCTCGAGGAGGCTCGCTCGCAGGGCAGCTTCCCTTCCAGTTGAGGAACTGAGGCATCGGTGCTGACGTCGGTCCGAGGTCGTACTCGCGAACTGTGGCCGCTCGGCACTCGCCGGCCTCACGCTTGCGCAGAGACATCGGCACGGTCATTTTCCAGCCCGACGGCGCAGCAGGTGTACGAGCGCGTCGACCGGCAACGATCCGGGCCGGATCGCGCCGGACCCGAGCTCGGATTCCATCAACTTCACCATCCAGGCCTGGGGGAACGTGCGCGTCGTGGTGGCGAGCAACATCCCGGTGCCGTTCGAGCTCATCGCCGACTACAGCGTCGACGACGCACGGGGCGGTCCCCGAGGTCATGCTCTCAACCTCGCAACAGACGGTGTTCGACGCCAACTGGGGTTGGCGCTTCAGGACGGCGGGGTGGATGTCACTACTTGCTGCACCTGACCGGTGGCCGTGGCGCCGGGTACCTACACCGTGACCGTGACGTACACGCTGATCGGCGCCAACTCCGTCACCAACACGATCCGGGTCATCATGCCGCCGCGTCGTGGCGCGCGCTCTCGGGCGGCGACACGGTGGCCTTCGACTACGCCAACGACCCCGCTGGCGTACTACTCCGCGATCGGCGGCACCCTGCCCCCGACGGCCCAGGGCACGACGCTCACGTCGGTCGATGTCCTGTCTGCCTCGCCCTACACGATGACGGCAACCCTGACCTGGAGCGGGTCCGGGTCTGCAGGCACGGCCGGAGCCGTGCGCGTGAGGGGCGTTGCGCTCGGCGCCGGTGCCAGCATCGTTGCGACGGGGCCCGGCACGGGCGGCAGCTTCGCGACCGTCATCGTCCCCGACGACTTCGCGCTCGGCATCACCGGCGGCGAGACGGCAGGGAGCTACAACGCTGTCGTCACCTACTCGGTTACGTCACCCTAGGATCGCGGCGCGCATCCCCCGGCGCAGCACGCCCGCTTCCACGTAGCGGTGGGGCGGGAACGGCACATGCGGGAACAGCGTGCGCCGCATCCGTGCGCGTCCGCACGCGATGGGGTCGGACCCTGGGCGCCAGCTGCCTCCGAGGGCTCGTTCAGCGCGGCAGCACGCGCAGCGTCTTCGATAGCACGGTGCTCTCGCCGCCACCGCGGAGGGCCGTGATGCGCAACGGTACCTCGGCCTGATCGCTCGTTTCCGGGGCCCTGATCTGGGCGGTCCACCGTCCGGGCGACGTCTCGGTCATGGGCACGGTCGCTTCGCCGCCGAGTCGGGACGTGACGGAGGTCGCGGCGAAGAGGACGTGAACGGTCAGCGTCGCGGTGGCGCCTGCCCTCAGGGGGGGTATGGGCTCGATCGAAACCAGGGGGACATCGCCGCTCACGACGAGCTGGCTGCTGCGCGACACGGTGGATCCACCACGCACGGCGCGCACGCGGAACGTGACGACGCCGGCGGCACCAGGGGGCACCTGGATGCGCGCGGTCCACGCTCCGTCGGGTCCGCGTTGCGCCTCGAGGGTGTGGCCGCCGACGTCGATATCGACCCGGTCCGGTCGACCCGTCGTGGTGATGGTGACGAGCGGAGCGCTGCCGGGAGGGGCGGCATCGACCTCCGGCCGGATGTCGCGGACGGTCAGGCCGCCGCCGCCGAAGGTAGTCGCTCTCGCCGCTGCCGGCTGCACGAGGAACTGGACGGTGCTCGTGCCACCTGCCGAGAGTGTCAGTCGTTGTTCCGTCTTGCCCACGACTGCGGAACCGGGTGGTGTCTCGACGACCTCGACGCGTGTCTGCCCCTTCGGAAGCCCGCGAACCACGAACGTGCCATCCGGGCGCGTGTGGACGACCTGGCTCTGGCCACCCGCGTCCTGCACGAGGATCGTCGCGGCGACGGCGCGCTCGGGTGTGTCCGCGGCCCCGTCACCGTTGGCGTCGCTCAACACGCGTCCCTCGACCGCGGCCGTTCGCCGAAGCCGGAACTCGACGTGGATCGTCGTTCCGTTCTGGATCTCCACGGTCCGCGAGCCCGGGCCTACGAGCTGCATGTTCGCGGCGAGCGTTTGGAGGGCGACCGAGACGGTCCGGCGCCCGGGCGGCAGACGCAGCGTGACGCTACCGCTTGCATCGGACTGGATGCGGTAGCGACCGACGGCGATGGGGACTCCCGCCACAGGCTCCCCATCGGCCGACACCTGGACGACCACGGTACCGAGCCGTCGTCCCCCGGCCGCCTGGACGACCGCTTCGGGCACGGGCAGGTCGAACGCCCAACGTGCGTGGAGCCCGAGCTGAGCGCTCCACGCATACGTGGACGCAGGCGCATACTGTCCCCCGGCATTCAGTTGGAAGGTCCACGGTCCGGTAGTCAAGATGGTTCCGGTGCCCACGCTCACGGTCCCCGTTCCGAGGTCCCACCCTGCAGAACCGAACACGGTCGCCGGGGCGAGGTTCCCGAGGGTGCGGAGGCTCAGCCGTCCGCGGATGGCGTCGGATCCGGGGAAGTAGCGTCCCCGAAGCTCGGCCGACGACGACCAGCCGGCGTGGGCGCCGGATGTGCTTCCCAACCCGAGGCGGGCGTCGAAGGCGACACCCCAGCCGAGATCCTGGGGTTGATAGACGACGCCGGCGGAAGCAGAAGGGCGAACGCTCTGTCGCGGGCTCGGGTCGAAGGAGACCCGGGCGTACGACTCGACGTCGCCTAGGGCCGCTGCCGCGCTGAGGCTTCCGGAATCGACCGATGCGAGGCGCATCTCCCCACCGACCTGTGCCATCCCCGCCGCCTGTACACCGAGGGGTACGGTGCCGACAGCGAAGGCGGCCGTGTGGCCCGCGACGTAATTCGCGCTGAGGTCGAGCCGCCCGTAGTCGGTGAGGGCGTCGCTGAGGATCACGCCGACGGAATAGTTGCCGGTGGAGTCCCTGGCCTGCATCTGGTAGCTCGCGGTGACGCTCTGCCCGTCGTAGCTTCCGCGCACGACAGCACTTCCGTGATCGAACGTACCGCTCATCCGGGCGGCAGCCGCGACCTTGCCTGCCGTCATCCCCAGACCGCCCACGAGGCTGAGGTCCTGCGCGGCGCGGCGGTAGCCGAGCTCGAACCGCCCCGCGTACCGAGGTCCCTCCAGCCAGGCTGCGCTGCCCTCGAGAGCGTAGCTACCGGGCGCGACCATCGCCGACATGCCGAAGCCCTGCAACGGCGGCAGTCCGAGAGGATCGTTCGCCATATCGCCGAGGCGTGCTCTGACCGACGTGGACTGGAGCGCGACGTAACTCCGCAGTGGGGCGTCGGCTCGGACGCTGGCGTCGAGACTCGCTTCGTCGGACAGCGCGCCCTTGACGTCGACGGAGGCCCCCCACATCCCGTCGGTGTCGAGGTTGGCGGACGCGGTCCCCGAGAGGGTGAACGTGGCGGGCTTTGGAAGACCGTTCACCACGGTGTCGACGAACCGCACGGCCACGACCTTGTCGTTGCGCAGCAGCCGGACCTGATACCGCCCCTCCTGGCTCACGGGGAAGCTGAGCGTCACCTGCTTGCCGGGCTGCACCGTGACGTCCTTTGAGCCGACCGGCTGGCCGTCGACGCTGGCGCTCACGGTCGCCCCCGTCGTCACATTCCCGGCGTTCGTGACCGTGACGTTCAGGGATCCTCCGACGACGACCTGAGCGGGGGCTTGGAGCTGAAGATCCAGGTGTTGCGCGACCTCGATCTCCGAACGATGCCGACGCCTGCTGGCCGCCGCCGACCGCCGTCAGCGTCACCTCGTCGGGCGTCGCCCGCCGACGGCGGTCGGAGGGACGGCCGACCGTGACGGCCACAGGTTGGGTCGAGCCTGCGGAGAGCGTCACGGTCGAGGTCGGTCCCAGGAGCTGCCAACCGTGCGAGGACCTTGCGTCCAGGCCAGCCGTCATGTCCGACGCGCTCCGGACCAGGAACACCAGCGTCACGTAGTCCCCCGGTTGCGCCAGCCTCCCCGGCGGCGCCTCGACGGTCAAGGTCTGAGCCGACGCCAACGTCAGAACGCCCAGCACGGCCATGGCAACGAGGGCAAGGGCAATGCTACGCAACGGAGAGGAAACGCTTCACCGGGCGCCATCCTACCGCGCGGTCACGTCGTCCGTTCGTCGAAGATGTCGCGTCAGCAACGGCTGCGACCGACGCACCGGAGCTACTCGATCTCCACCACGCTCGGCGCCGCCGGATAGCTCCCCAGGAACTTCACGAACGCCGCCTTGCGCATCAGCGCGGTGATGGCGGTGGCCACGTTCTCGTCCTCGATGTGCCCCTCGATGTCGACGTAGAACAGGTAGCTCCAGGGTTTGTCGCGGCGCGGGCGCGACTCGAGCTTGGTCATGTTGATGCCGTTGCGGGGGAACTCCTGCAGGCAGTCGACCAGCGAGCCCGGCTTGTGGCGGGTGGCCAGAACCAGGCTGGTCTTGCTCGTATCGCTATCCTTCGGGCGCTCGTCGGTGCCGAGCACGAAGAAGCGCGTGAAGTTGAAGTCCAGGTCCTCGATGTCCTCGGCCAGCACCTCGAGCCCGTAGGCCTCGGCGGCGCGCTTGCTGGCGATGGCTGCCTTGCCGTGACCACCGTTCTCGGCCAGCAACTTGGCGGCGCCGGCGGTGTCGAAGTCGGTGACCGCCTCGAAGCCGTGCTTGCGGATGAAGCCCTGGCACTGCTGCAGCGCCTGCGTGTGGCTGTAGACGCGCTGGACGTCCTCGAGCTTCACGCCGGGCTTCACCATCAGGTTGTGGTGCACGCGCACGATCTGCTCGCCTACCACGTGCAGCACGGAGTCGGTGAGGAGGTCGTAGGTCTGGTTGATAGAGCCGGCGAGGCTGTTCTCGACCGGCAGGCAGGCGAACTGGCAATCGCCGCTGACGGCGGCCGCGAACGCTTCCTCGAAGGTGGCGAAGCCCACCGCCTGTGCGTCGGGCGCGAACCCGAGGGCGGCCTCCTCGCTGAACGCCCCGGCCACACCCTGATAGGCGATGCGTGGAGGACGGGTCTCGGACATGGCGCAGAGTCTAGCACTCTGTGCCCGGCTCCACGGAAGCCTGCCGTGCTACCCCAGCGCCTCGACCTCGCGCTTGACCTCCGTCATGCGCGCGTCGAAGCCGTCGAGCTCCTCATGCAGCTCGCCCAGCCGGTCGAGCTCGGCGCGAACGAAGCGGGTGTAGGGGTTGATGGCGCCCGAGAGCTTCTCCTGTGAGCGCGCCAGCTCGGTGTCGACCTGGGTGGCCAGGCTCTCGCGCAGGCCGGCGCGGAGCTCCTCCATCTTGCGGGCCAGCTCGCGCTTGGCCTTGCGCCGCTGTCGCGGCATGACCAGCAGGCCCACACCCATCAACGCCAGCCCCAGCGCGATGCCGGTGACGTCGATGGCGGTGGTCGTCAGGATGGCGAGCACGGCCGCCCCCAGCCCCAGGCCGCCCACCTCGAGCAGGCCCGACTGCACCACCGAGCTCTGCAGCGAGTCCGCCAGGCGGGCCGCCTCGGCCTTCTGGTCGTAGCCCTCGAGCACCGTCTCGGAGCGCTCGTGCAGGGACCGGACCAGCACCTGCCGGTCGTACTGGAAGCGTCCTCCGACCTCGCCGATGACCCGCTCGCGCTCTGCGGCGCGGCGCTCGTTGACGAAGGTCATGACGTCCTCCCACAGCTGCAGGTTGCGCTGGATGAACCAGTCCACCATGTCGCCGACGGCGCGATCGATGTCGCTGTCGACGTTCTTGAGCACGCGGTGCTGGAAGGCCTCGCGCACCCGATCCGTGTTCATGAGCATGAACACCTTGCGTAGCTGCACGGTGTCGTCGAAGAAGTCGTTGCCGCGCCGCTCGACCTCCAGCAGCACGTTCTCGATGCGTGACAGGTAGCCTTCGTACTCGCGCCGCATGTCCCGCTCGAACTGGTCGCGCTGGCGCTCGATCTCCTCCAAGGTGCGGCGGTCGGTCGACAGCAGCTCGAGCCGGTTGTCGAGCACCGAGCGGTAGTGCTCGGCGGTGCGCCGCGCCACCCCCAGCGGCGAGAGCAGTTTGAGCTTGAGCCGGTCCTCGCCCAGGCGCGAGGAGATGGCCCGTTCCAGCGCGCCCAGTCCGCTCGCCTGCACGCCCGCCAGATCGTTGGTCATGCGCGCCTTGAACGCCGCCTTGGCCGACACTCCGAACACGTCCGGTGTCGTTCCCAACGTCTCGCTGGCGTGGTGGAGCACGTAGGCCACCACCTTCTCGCGTTCGACGTCGCTGTCCAAAATGTCGAGCTTGTTCACCACCATCAGCACCTTCTTGCCCCAGGAGGCGATCAGCTCGAGGAAGGTGCGCTCGCTCTCGGTGAAGGGCCGGTCGGCGCTGGTGACGAACAGCACCAGGTCGGCGCGCGGCACGAAGCGCTCGGTGAGCTCCTGGTGCCGCTGGATGATCGCGTTGGTGCCCGGCGTGTCGACCAGCGCCAGGTCGCGCAGCAGCGGCGCGGGGTAGCTCCGGCGCACCAGCGCCGGCGCCTCCTCGCTCTCGCTCGGGCTCTCCGCGTAGGTCACCACGGTGATCCGGTCGGTGGTGGGGGTGACCCCTTCCGGCATGACACGCTCGCCGACCAGCGCGTTCAGCAGTGACGACTTGCCGGCGTTGAACTCGCCGCACACCACCAGCATGAAGATGCCGTCGAGGTCGCGCATGGCGTTGCGCAGGTCGTCGAGATGCTCGTTCTCCGCCTCGAGCCGAGCCAGCAACGCCTGGAGGTCGGCGAGCAACGTCCGCTCGCGGCCTACGATGTCACGAGCGGCGTCGGAGACGGCGATATCCATGCCTCCACGATAGCACGGGCCCGGCTGCGCGGCGGGTGCCGGTCGCTCCCGCGGCGGCGGCCGTGTGGTGCGCCGCCGGCGCGTTCGCGGGCATGGCGCGGGCGATGCGTGAAGGTAGACTGGCGCGGCGAAGGGAGATGGCATGACCGACAACGAACAGCTGCTCCGGGGTCTGCTCGACCGGACAGCCGTCATCAGCGACCTGTCCCAGGCCCACGCCGTGCTCTCCTGGGACGAGAACACCTACATGCCGCCGGGGGCCGCGGAGGCGCGTGGTCAGCAGATGGCGACGCTCGAGGCCCTCGCGCACGAACGCCTGACCGATCCCGCGCTGGGTGAGCTCGTCGAGGCGCTGGAAGCCGCAGGGCTGCCGGACGACTCGGTCGAGGCCGCCACGGTGCGGCAGGCGCGTCGTGACGTCGACCGCGCGACCAAGCTGCCGGTCGAGCTGGTCGAAGCGCTAGGCAAGCACGCGGCCCGCGCAAGGGCGGTGTGGGCGCGTGCCCGACAGGAGCAGGACTTCGCCACCTTCGCACCGGAGCTCGAGCGCATGGTGGAGCTCAAGCGCCAGGAGGCCGAGGCGCTGGGCTACGACGACCACCCCTACGACGCGCTGCACGACCTGCACGAGCCGGGTTCCACGGCTGCGCGCCTGCGTGCGGTGTTCGATCCGCTCCGCCGGGAGACGGTCGAGCTCGTCCGCGCCATCAGCGAGTCCGGGCACGCCATCGACGACGGCGTGCTCAGGCAGGCGTACGACGAGGCGGACCAGGAGCGCTTCGCGCTCGACACCGTCACCGCCTTCGGTTACGACCTCGAGCACGGCCGGTTGGACCGCACTCTGCATCCGTTCGCGATGGCGCTCGGCATGCACGACGTCCGGATCACCACCCGCTACCAGGGGCACTACCTCAACGCCGCCCTGTTCGGCACCATGCACGAGGCCGGCCATGCGCTGTACGAGCAGGGGATCTCGAGCGACTACTACCGCACGCCCTTGGAGGGCACCGTCGGTCTCGGCGTGCACGAGTCGCAGTCGCGCCTGTGGGAGAACCTGGTGGGCCGCAGCCGCGCCTTCTGGGAGGGTGCCTTCCCGCGGCTTCAGCGCACCTTCCCAGGCCAGCTCCGCGCCGTGCCGTTGGACGACTTCTACGCCGCCATCAACCGCGTCGAGCCCAGCTTCATCCGGGTCGAGGCCGACGAGGTCACGTACAACCTGCACGTGATGCTCCGCTTCGAGCTCGAGATGGGCCTCATCGGCGGCGACCTGGCGGTGCGCGACCTGCCCGCCGCCTGGAACGACTTCATGACCGACGCCCTCGGCATCACGCCGCCGAACGATGCGCTCGGCGTGCTGCAGGACGTGCACTGGTCGATCGGCCTGTTCGGCTACTTCCCGACCTACACGCTCGGGAACCTGATGAGCGTGCAGCTCTTCGAGGCCGCGATCGCCGCCCATCCGGATCTGCCGAGCGAGATCCGTGGCGGGCGCTTCGCCACCCTGCTCGGCTGGTTGCGGGAGAACGTCCATCGGCACGGAGCGCGTTACCTGCCCGCCGATCTGCTGAAGCGTGCCACCGGATCGGATCTCGACGCCGCCCCCTACCTCGCCTACCTGCGCCGCAAGTACGCAGCGCTCTACCGGTTGGGGTAGCGGCGCGCGGCCGGGTCCTGTACCGCCGGGACGAGCTTCCTTGAGCGCCTCCCGACGGGGGGCTACACTGGGCGTCATGCCGAGTGCGACGTCCTTGAGCGAGCATGACCTGGCGGCCTTCCTGCGCGACCACGAGCTGGCGGCGGAGCTGGTCCACCCGGGTGTGCCGACCCCGACCGTGCCCGATGCGGCGCGCGCCCTGGCGCGTGCGCTGGGCGTCGGCCGTCGTTCCGTGCGCCTCGCTTCGCCGGAACGGACGCGCGCCATCACGGGCTACGCTGTCGGCTCGATGCCGCCGTTCGGCCACCGCGCGCCACTTCCCACCCTGGTCGATAGCCTGAGCGTTCCCGAGAGCGGCGTGGTCTACGGTGGCGGAGGCGAGCACGACGTGCTGCTGCGCGTGCCGGTGGATGCGCTGCTGAGCGTCACTCGGGCCCGCCGCCTACCGCTCACCGACGACCCGCCGCCCGACCAGGGCGGGGGCGTGAAGGAGATGACTTCATGACCGCACGGCCCCGCCTCCATCGGATGTTGCTGCTGGCTCTCATCGCGCTCGGGGCACTGCTGCCCACCGCTGCTGCGTCGATCGGCGAACGTCCCTCCACCATCATCGACGCGCTCAAGAGCTACCAGCCGGCCGCCACGGCGGGAGGGTTCACCGCGGCCTCCAGCTTCGACTTCCAGGTCGAGAGCGCCTCGGACATCGCCCTGGCCGTCAGCGGGAGCGGGGTCATGAACGACGCCAACGTGCGCTTCGCCGCCGATCTGATCGGTGCCGCGACCGGGTACGGCCAGGGCATCGCCACGCCTGCGGCGCAGTTCTTCCGCACGCGGCTGAGTGACCTCGCCGGCAAGGGGCCCACGTCCATCGGCGTGGAGGAGTTCGAGCTGAACCTCACCGTCACCGGCGACGCCCCCTCGTACCACCTCGACTTCACGCTCAAGCCGCAGACGGTCGATCCCGCCACCTTCCCACCGGCTGCGCACAGCATCGGGCCGGCCGACGCCAAGCACGTGATCCGGGAGTTCTCCGACTTCCAGTGCCCGTTCTGTGCGCGCTTCGCCGAGACCGTGCTGCCGCAGCTCAAGGCGCAGCTGCTGGCGAAGGGCGACGTGCGCTTCGAGTTCCACTACTTCCCGCTCAAGACCATCCACCCCAACGCCATGACCGCCGCCGAGGCGGCCGAGTGCGTGACGGCGGCCAACGACCCGGCGTCGTTCTGGACCTATCACGATGCGCTCTTCGCCAGCCAGGACAGCTGGAGCGGTCTTTCGGATCCGGTGTCGGCGCTGATCGGCATAGCCGCGGACGCAGGACTCAGCACCGACGGCGTGAGCCAGTGCATCAAGGACGGCACCTACAGCGCGCGGATCGACAAGGCCTATCAGGAGGCGGGGGCCCAGCTCCACCTCACCGGCACGCCCACCCTGTTCGTGGACGGGCTCAAGGTCGGGGACTACACCCAGCTCGCCAGCTACGAGCGCCTGATCACCCTGTCGGATGCGATGCGCGCGAACAAGGCGAGCGCGCCCACGGGTGCCGGCGCCACCGCGGCACCCTCCGGCGGCGGCACGGGGCAGTAGCGGACCATGACGAGAGACGCGCGCCGGGGGCGCGCCTCCCGTGATCCGTTCCCCGGAGCGGCGCCAGGCGCGCGCCTGAGGGCCGCGCCATCGTGAGCGCCGCGATCCTGCTCCCCCTGGCGGTGCTCGCACCCTTCCTGGGCGCGGGCCTGGCGCCGCTGCTGGGTCCGCGCCTGCGCGCTCGCAGCGGCTACCTGCTGTGGCTGGCGTTCGTGCCGGCCTTGGCGCTCGTCGCCTTGGTGCCGCCGGCCCTCCGTGGCCGGCCGGCCTCGTCGAACCTGACCTGGGTACCGGACCTGGGGCTGGGGTTGACGCTTCGGGCCGACGGCTTCTCGCTGCTGTTCGCCCTGATGGTGGCGGTGATCGGCGTGCTGGTCACCCTCTACGCCGCCTCGTACCTCGTTCCCGGTGAGCGTCACGGGCGCTTCTACGGCTACCTGCTGGCTTTCGGCGGCGCCATGCTCGGGTTGGTGCTGTCGGACAACCTCATCGCTCTGTTCGCCTTCTGGGAGCTCACCTCGATCGCTTCGTTCCTGCTCGTGGGGTTCTGGGACAGCCGTGCGGCGGCGCGTGACGGAGCGGTCAAGGCGCTGCTGGTGACCGCCGTCGGAGGCCTGGCGCTGCTGGTAGCGGTCGCCCTCATCGGCATCGCCGGGCACAGCTCCACGGTCTCGGGGCTCGACGTCGCGGCGTTGAAGAGCAGCCCGATGTTCGTGCCGGCGCTGGTGCTGGTGCTGGTGGCCGCCTTCACCAAGTCGGCGCAGCTCCCGTTCCACCTGTGGTTGCCCACGGCCATGGAGGCGCCGACGCCGGTATCGGCCTTCCTGCACTCGGCCACCATGGTCAAGGCGGGCGTGTTCCTGCTGGCGAAGTTCGGGTTCCTGCTCGACGGCACCACGCTGGCGCAGGTCGCCATGTACGCGGGCCTGCTGACGATGTTCTGGGGCTCCTATCTGGCGCTGCGGCAGAACGACCTCAAGGCGCTTCTCGCCTACTCCACGGTGTCGCAGCTCGGCATCCTGACCGCCATGTACGCTTCAGGCCACCCCTTCGGCGCCACCGCCCACCTCGTCAACCACGCGGCCTTCAAAGCGGCGCTGTTCCTCGTCGTGGGGATCATCGATCACGTCACCGGCAGCCGCGACATCCGTACGTTGTCGGGGCTGGGCCGGCGCTTGCCGATCACGGCGCTGCTGGCGGTGCCTGCGGCGTTGTCGATGGCCGGGGTGCCCCCCTTCGGCGGGTTCGTGTCGAAGGAGCTGTTCTACGAAGCGATGCAGCAGCAAGGGTGGATCGCCGCGACCCTGGCGGTGACGGGGAGTGTGATGACCTTCGCCTACAGTCTGCGCTTCCTGTCGGTGTTCTTCGGCCCCTACCGCGCCGAGGCTCCCGACGTGCACCGTCCCCGCGCCGCCTTCTGGCTGCCGGTGCTGCCGCTGACGGTGGCGGTGGTGGCGTTCGGGCTGGTACCCCCGCAGGGGACGCTGGCGACCGCCCTCACCGACCTCGCCGCGCCCGGCCTCGGCTTCCACCCCGAGCCGCTGGCGCTCTGGCACGGCTTCTCCTCGACGCTCGCGCTGTCGCTGCTGACGTGGACCGTGGGGGTGGCGCTGCACTTCGGGCGCGACCGCTTCACGCGCCTGCAGGAGGCCATCACGCCGAGGTGGAACGCCAACACCGTCTACTACGGCGTGCTGGCCGGCCTGGAGCGCTTCGCCGGCTCCTTCACGCGCGCCACCCAGGGCGCTTCGTTCGCCACCCACCTGCGCGTCCTGTTCGTGGCGGTCGCGGCGGTCGGCGCGTTCCAGGGGTACAGGGTGGTGCTGCCGACGCTGTCGGCGGTGCCGGTCGACATGGCGCTGGCCACCGGCCTGGTGATCGCCGGGATCGGCGGAACGCTGCTGACCCGTTCGCGGCTCTCCGCCCTCATCTACCTGGGGCTGGCCGGCGTGGCCTCGACGCTGATCTTCGTGCTGCTGCACGCGCCCGATCTGGCGCTCACCCAGCTACTGATCGACACCGTCACCGTCATCCTGTTCCTGTCGGTGTTCCGCTTCCTGCCGGCGATGCGCCGCTACACGCGCCCACCGGCGCTCGGGGCGCTCGACGGCGTGATCGCCGTGGCGGTGGGGGCCACCGTGTTCACGCTGCTGGTGTCGGTGCAACAGCCGATCGCTCCGCGCATCGCCGAGTTCTTCCTGCGCTTCAGCAAGACGCTGGCCGGCGGAGCCAACGTCGTGAACACGATCCTGGTCGACTTCCGCGGCTACGACACCATGGGTGAGATCGCTGTGCTCGTCATCGCTGCGTCGAGCGTGCTGGCGCTGCTGCGGCTGCAGACGCAGCAGCCGGCCGAGCGCGAGACGCCCCCCGACGAAGGGCCGCCGGCCGACGGCGACGGGTCGCAGGGGGCGCGGCCGTGAGCAAGGGACCCGACATCTTCTTCCGCACCCTGGTGACGCCGATCGTGTTCGCGCTCTTGGCCCTCGGCTTCAACTTCTTCCTGCGCGGCCACAACGCTCCGGGCGGCGGCTTCATCGCCGGGCTGATCGTGGCGGCGGCCGGGCTGCTGGTGCGCATGGCCCGCCGGCGCGGTCTGCTGCGCATCCGCAGCGACGTGCTCATGCCGGTGGGGTTGCTGGTGGCGCTGGCCACCGGCGTCGCCCCCATGCTCACCGGACGCCCCTTCCTGACCAGCGATCACGGCACGCTGCGGCTCCCGGGCATCGGTACCTTCGACTGGACCAGCGCGTCGCTGTTCGACTTCGGCGTGTTCCTGGTGGTGGTCGGCGCCACCGTCACCATCATCGATCTGCTGGCCGAGGAGGGCGGTCTGGCGGAGCTGAGGGAGCGCGGCAAGTCGCCGACCCCGCCCCGGGACCCCGAGGGCGGCCGGCATCAGGACGGGGGTGAGCGCTGATGGAGCTGCTGTTGCCCTTGCTGGCCGCGCTGCTCATCGGAGCCGGGGTGTTCCTGGTGCTGTCGCGCGCCCTCATCCGGCTGATCCTGGGTGCCTCCTTCATCTCCTACGGCGTCAACATCGCCATCCTGTTGGCGGGCGAGGGCGAGCGTCGCGACGCACCGCCGCTGCTGCAACTCGCCGGGCCGTACAACGACCCGCTGCCGCAGGCGCTGATCCTCACCGCTATCGTCATCAGCTTCGCGACCACGGCGCTGCTGCTGGTGCTGGCGCTTCGCGCCTACCAGGTCACCGGCACCGATCACGTGCAGGAGCTGGCCGACCGTCCCGACCCGGTGCGCAGCCCGATCGTCTACGCCGATCCCGAGTACCCGTCGGTGTCGCCGGAGATCGGCACCGCCGCCGACGTCGACGAGGAGGGCGCCCCGTGAACGTGCTGGCGTGGCCGGTGTTGTTACCGCTGTTCGGGGGATCGGTGCTGCTGCTGGTGCGCCGCAGCCTGGTGCGGCGGTGGGTGTCGACCGCCGTTTCGGCGGCCACCCTGGCGGTGTCGATCGCCATCGCCGTGCGGACTTTCCACGGTGAGGTCCTGGTGGTGCAGATGGCGGCGTGGGCGGCGCCGTTCGGCATCACGCTGGCGGCCGATGGGCTGGCGGGGCTGCTGCTGCTGGCGGCCAACGTGCTGGGCCTGCTCACGGTGGTGTTCGCGGGCTCGAGCCTGCAGCACGCCCCGGTGCGGGGCGACAGCGCTCTGCTGAACCGTGCTCGCGACGCCTTCGGCGCTCAGGCGCTGCTGCAGTTCCTGTTCATGGGCGTGAACATGTGCTTCCTCACCGGGGACCTCTTCAACCTGTTCGTGGCCTTCGAGGTGATGCTACTGGCGTCGTACGGCCTGCTCCTGCTGGGCGGCGAGTTGCCGCAGCTGCGCGAGGGCTTCAAGTACGTCGTCATCAACCTCATGGCCTCCTCTGTGTTCGTCGTCACCGCCGGCATGGTGTACGGGCTGGTGGGCAGTCTCAACATGGCCGACATCGCCGAGCGGGTGAGCGCTCACGGCGGCGACCTGCGCATCACCCTGCTGGCGGCGCTACTGGCGCTGGTGTTCGCCACCAAGGCGGCTGTCTTCCCGCTCGGCTTCTGGCTGCCCGACAGCTACCCGGTCCCGCCGGCGGCCGTCAGCGCCTACTTCGCCGCGGTGCTGACCAAGGTGGGTGTGTACGCGTTGCTGCGGACCTTCACGCTGATGTTCCCGAGCGAGCACGCCGTGCCGACGCTGCTGCTCGCCCTTGCCGGAGTCACGATGCTGGTGGGCGCGCTGGGCGCCGTGGCCCGCCGGCGTTGGCGTCACGCCATGGCCTTCGCCAACGTCGCCAGCATCGGGTACCTGGTGGCCGGCGTGTTCATCGGCACGCACGGGGGCATGACGGCGGCGCTGTACTACCTGCTCAACTCGGTCGCGGTCATCTTCGTGCTGTTCCTGGTGGCGGCGCTGGCGGAGCGCATCGCCGGCCCGCGCTACCGCGAACACGGGCATCTGGGGCTCTACCCCTGGCTCGGTGCGGGCTACTTCACGGCCGCGCTGGCGCTGACGGGGCTGCCGCCTACCAGCGGTTTCATCGGCAAGTTCGCACTGGTGCGAGCGATGCTTGCGACGGGGGCCTGGCTGCCGGTGACGGTGGCGACCGCCGCTGTGCTGACCGGGCTGTTACTGCTCTACGCCACCATGCGCATCTGGCGCGAGTTCTTCTGGGGCGAGGCCGATGCCGTCCACCGGGTCGCCATCCCGCGCGCGATGAGCGGGGTGACGGCGGTGGCGGTGGCGTTGCTGCTGTCGCTGGCGGTCTTCGCCGGACCGCTGTACGGGCTGTGCGGGCGGGTGGCCACTCAACTCGACGGCAACGCCGCCTACCGCGCCGCCGTGCTGGTCCCGGACGCGCCGCCGCGGGAAGGGGCACACTGAGCCATGGGTTCGCTGCTGGCGGTACTTGGCATGGCGCTCATGTGGAGCTTCCTGATGGGGCAGCTGACCGCCGTCAACCTGGTCGTCGGCGCGCTGCTCGGTGTGCTGCTGCTGAGCGTGGTGGAGCGCGAACGCGAGCGCTCGTTCCCGCGCCGGCTGGCGGCGCTGGCGCGCTTCACGGTGAGCTTCCTGTGGGAGCTGGTCACCTCCAACGTGATGGTGGCCCTGCTGGCGGTCCGGCCCAGGCCCCGCTACCACCCGCACATCATCGCGGTGCCGCTGCGCCTCCGGAGCGACGCCGCCATCTCGTTGCTGTCCGCCGCCATCACGCTACTGCCGGGAACGGTCGCGATGGGCGTGTCCGACGACCGGGGCTGGCTCTACGCCCACGCCATCTTGCAGGCCGATCCGGAACGCTCGCGCGCCAGCGTGCAGCGCATCGAGCGGCTGATCCTGGGGTTCATGTCGTGACCGCGCTCGGCGCGGCCGGGTGCCGGCCCCGGCCGGGAGGACCCTCACCGTGGTGATCGATGTCGCCATCGTCAGCCTCGCCATCTCGGGCGTGCTCGCCACCTATCGCGTGGTGCGCGGTCCCACCTGGGGCGACCGCGTGACCGCCTTCGATTTCCTCACCGTCAACCTCGCCGTGATGGTGGTGGTGGCCGCGCTGCGCACCGGTTACACCTCGCTGCTCGACGCCGCCCTGATCATCTCCATCCTGGGCTTCTTGAGCACCGTGGCGCTGGCGCGGTACCTGCTCCGCGGACGAGTGATGCGATGAACGGCTCGGCGCTCGACGGCCACCCCGTTGCGCAGGTGCTGGTATTGCTCGGCTGCATCTTCCTGCTGGCCGCGGCGGTGGGCCTGGTCCGCTTCCCCGACGTCTACACCCGCCTGCACGCCGCCACCAAGCTGGTGACGCTGGGCGGCTTGGGGATCTTCGCCGGCGCCGCCATCGCCTTCTTCCCGGTCGACGGCACCCCGCGGGTCCTGCTCATCGCCGGCTTCTTCTTCCTGACCGCGCCCCTGTCGGGGTACATGATCGCGCGCTCGGCCTACCTGCGCGGTCTGCCGTGGTTCCAGGAGGAGGGCAGCGTGGACGACTGGGGGGCGCTGGGGAGCGAGGCGCAGGTCTCGGCCGAGGAACGCTGAGCCAGCACCGCTGCAGCCCTCCCCGTCGCCGGATTACCATGGAGCGCATGAGCCTACCTGGGGTGGATATCGAAGACGGCCTGCGCATCCTACTCGAGCTCCTGGCGACCCCGTCGCCCACGGGCTTCACGGAACGCGCCCTGGCGGCGGTGGAGGCGGAGCTCGACACGTTGGGGGTGGGCGCCCGCCGCACACCGAAGGGCGCCCTGCTGTGGACGTTGGAGGGCAAGGGCGGCGCGGTTCGCGCCGTAGCCAGCCACATCGACACACTGGGCGCGATGGTCAAGGAGATCAAGGCCGGCGGCCGCATCAGGCTGAGCCCGATCGGCGGTTACGACTGGGCGACCATCGAGGGCGCGGAGTGCGTGGTGCACACCGAGGACGGGCGCGCCGTCAGCGGCACGGTAGTGAACACCAAGCAGTCTTCGCACGTCCACGGTCCGGAGCTGCGCGACCTCAAGCGCGACGAAGGCACCATGGAGGTGCGGCTCGACCTGGAGGCGAACAGCGCGGACGAGGTGCGGGCGCTCGGGATCGAGGTGGGGGACGCGGTGTCGTTCGACAGCGCGCCGCGCGCCACCGAGTCTGGCTTCGTGAAGGGCCGGCATCTCGACAACAAGGCGGCCGTGGCGGTCGCGCTGGCGGTCACCCGCGCCTTCGTGGCCGGCAAGGTGAAGCCCGACGGCGATACCCACTTCTTCGTCTCCAACTACGAGGAGGTGGGGCACGGCGCGGCCACCGGCATCCCGGCTGAGGTCGAGGAACTGCTGTGCATCGACATGGCCGCGGTAGGGGAGGGGCAGACCAGCACCGAGTACGACGTGACGCTGTGCGTCAAGGATTCGGGCGGTCCCTACGACTACGGGATGAACCGGCGCCTACGGCGGCTGGCGCATGAGCACGACATCCCCCTCAAGATCGACATCTACCCGTACTACGCCTCCGACGCCACCGCCTCCTGGCGCGCCGGCGGCAACCATCGCGCGGCTCTGATCGGACCCGGCGTCGACGCCTCCCACAGCTACGAGCGCACGCACCGCAAGGCGATCGAACGCACCGCGGCGCTGCTGGAGGCGTACTTGCTGGCCCCTATCGAGCCGTGACGGCGGTCGTCCAGAGCCGTGAACGGGCCCACGAGGCCCGCCCCACACGGTTCCCCTCGCGTTGCGATGTGCTTTACCCCGTGCAGCGCGTCGTGTAGACTGCGCTAGATGCATGAATATCCGAGCTTGGTGTGGCACCTGAAGAACACCCAGCTGTTCGAGGACCTGTCGGCGGACGAACTCGAGCAGCTGTCGCGGATCACCCCCTACAAGCGGTTCGCGGCGGGCGAGATCATCTACCACATGGAGGACCCGGCCGACGCGCTGTACTTCATCCGCGACGGCATGGTGAAGATCTCCATGTACTTCCCCAACGGCAAGGAGATGATCCTCGGGCTCCTCGGTCAGTACGACATCTTCGGGGAGCTGCTGCTCCTCAAGAGCGAGCGAAGGCCCAACCAGGCGGAGGCGGTGGTCGACACCACCCTCATCGTCATGCCCGAGGAGGACTTCCAGCGTCTACTGGTGCAGTACCCGAAGATCGCCATGAAGTTCATCCAGGTGATGAGCACGCGCCTGTGGCAGGCTCAGCAGTGGCAGGCCGAGGTGGGCGCGTTCGACGCGCCCGGCCGCCTGGCCAACCTGCTGCTCAGGCTCGCCAACGACTTCGGTGTGACGGGCGACCGCGGCACCGTGATCGACCTCAACCTCACCCAGCAGGACCTTGCCAAGATGATCGGCGCCACCCGCGAGACCGTCAGCCACTGCCTGGCGCGGTTGCTCGAGTACGGGGCGGTGCGTCGCCGGCGTGCGCCCATCACGGTGCACGTGGGGCGGTTGCAGCAGTTCCTCGACGAAGCCAGCGAGTAGGACCCAGGCGGGCGCGGCTCAGCTCCCGGCGCCGCCCGTTGCTACCTCGCCGCCGCCGCCCTCGTCGTCGGGCTCGAGCACCAACGCGAACAGGGCCGACCCTGGCTCCGGCGCCGCCCCGCCGGCCGCCACCACCTCGATGCGTTTGCCCTGCTGCACGAACAGGGGCACGCAGGCGCTGCCGTAGCGCTGCAGGTAGTCCTCCATCCCGAAGCGCTCGGTAAGCTCGGTCCGCTTCACCTCAGCGCCGGCGTGCACCAGCGCCCGCATGCGCGGGAAGGTGACGTCGTCGCCCACGAGCAGGCGCGCGCGCCGCTCTCCGCCGAGCCGGCCGCGGTCGTTGCCGCCGCGGCTGGGCGCGAGCTGGAAGACGTTGGCGGTGCCGAACTCGCGGGCGTACTTGAGTGCGGTGAGTGCGTTGGCCTCGTCGTTGGACGTCAACGCCAGCAGCCGGCCGATGCCGGACAATCGCAGCTCGTCGTCGCTGTGATCGGACAGCAGGCTCCCGTAGTAGGCCTGTAGACCCTCGACGCGCGCCGCGGTGACGTGCGACCAGTTGGTGTCGGCCAGCAGCACCGGGATGTGCTGGGCGTGCAGGGCGCGAGCCACGGTTCGAGCCACCTCGTCCGCCCCCAGGATCAGGAAGCCCTGAGGGTCGGGGTCCGCTACGCCCAGCCGCACGCCCAGGGGGCGGGCCGAGAGGCTCGCCAGCAGCACCGTGCCGACGATCATCAGGAACACCAGCGGAGGGAGCGAGCGTGCCTGCTCGAAGCCTGCCGCCGTCAGCTTGGACGCGAACAGCGAGCTGACGGCGGCCGCCACGATGCCGCGCGGCGCGATGCCGGACAGGAACAGGCGCTCGGGCCAGGTGAGCGGTGAGCGCAGACTGCTCAGCAGCACACCCGCCGGCCGGGTGACGAGCACCAGCACCAGCAGCAGCGCCAGCCCGCGCCAGGTCAACTCCGCGGCGAGGGAAGCGAGCTGCAGGTTGGCCGCCAGCACCACGAACAGCATGCTGACGAACAGCACGCTGAGGTCCTCCTTGAAGCTCAGCAGCGCACCGATGTTGGGGACCCGGAGGTTGGCCAGCACCACCCCCATGACCACCGCTGCCAGCAGCCCCGACTCGTCGGTGACGACGTTGGCCAGCGTGAACGCGGAGAACAGCGTGGCCAGCGAGACCACGTTGATCAGGTAGTCCGGCATGGCGCGGCGCTTCAGGAGCCAGGCCAGCGCGTAGCCGGCCACCGCCCCGGCAGCCGCGCCCACCACCAGGAAGCGCCCGAGCAGCAGCACGGTGTGCGCGGGAGCGGACTGGGCGGTGCCCAGCAGCAGCGCCTCGGACACCAGCACAGCTACCATCGCGCCGACCACGTCGATGATGATGCCCTCCCACTTGAGCACGTTGGCCACCCGGGCGGTGGGCCGAACGATGCGAAGCAGGGGGCCGATGACGGTCGGGCCGGTGACGATGACCAGGGCTCCGAACAGCAGCGCGAGCGGGCCCGGGAGCGCACCCAGCCAGTACGCGGCCGCGGCGCTGCCGAGCCACGTCACCAAGGCGCCCACCGTGATCAGGGAGACGATCACGCGGCGCGTCTCGTGGAGCTCGGACAGGCGCAGCGTCAGCCCGCCCTCGAACAGCACCAGCCCGACCGCCAGCGACACCGCGGGGTAGAGCAGGGCGTCGCCGAAGACCTGCGACGGCCGCAGCCAGCCCAGCACCGGCCCCACCAGGAATCCGATGCTCAGCAGCGGCAGGATCGCCGGCACGCGGAGCCGCCAGGAGAGCCACTGCGCCCCCGCGCCCAGCGTGATGATGGCGGCGATGGCGAGCGCGGGGTGGCTGGCGAGGAGATGGACCATACCGAGGCGTCGACCCTAGTATGCGATGCGTTCGAGCAGTGTGCCGAGCACGGTGCGCCGGTGCGAGAGCTGGGCGTGCACGATCAGTGCCGGGCACTCCAGGCCGGCGGCGAGCTGGTGGGCCAGGTCACGCGCACCGCGGGTCCCGAGGTAGCGGTGGACGGTCGCGCCCAGGATGGCGAGATCGGCGCTCCTGGAGGCCTCGACCAGTTCCGAACGGGGGTTCGCGGCGCGGCGGATGTCGCTCACGGTGGGGACGCCGCAGAGCGCGGCGAGCTGATCGTGGTAGCTGCGCAGGGTGTCGAGTTGGGCGGGCAGGGCGCTCTCCGCCACCACGTGCATGAAGCGGATGCGCGCACCCTGGCCGCGTGCGATACGGCTCGCCAGGTCCACCTTCAGGGCGTCGAAGGGTCCACCCGTGCCCATCACCAGCACTTCGGAGATGCCGTTCAAGGGACGTGGGCCGAGCACTGCCACGTCGGCGCCGCTACGGTCCATCAGCCAGCCCGCATCGCGACTCAACGGACGCAACGGGGTAGGAGCCCGGATCTCGTCGGTGATCACCAGGTCGACGCGGTGCTCGCGCACATGGAGGACGATCGCCTCCTTCCAATCGTGACCGACGACGGTGCCCAGGTACAGGCGCGTGCCGAGCCCGTCCAGCTCGTTCTCCACGCGCGTCTCGAACGCCCGGTCCTCGGCGCTGGGCCCCGCGGCCATGGCGAGCAGCTCGACTTGTTCGGGTACCTGGTCGAAACGGATCACACGCAGGCGGTCGCGCGGGCCGGCGAGCATGGCCGCCAGCCTGAGCAGGTCGCGCTCGCGCTCAGCGGCCATATGCGGGTGCACGGGGAGCAGCAGGTTGAGGGGCCCGGGCGTGTGTAAGGCGCGGCGCGTGTGACCCACCGCGGTACTGTCGGTGTTGCGGCGTAGCGCTGCCAGCGCCACGCCCTCCCGCTCGGTACGGGGGCGGCCGTAGACGCGGAACCAGACCAGCCCCACGATCACGATGCCGCCGGCTCCCAGCACCGACAGCCATCCCATCTGGGTGATCAGCAGCAGCCCCGCGCCGATCCCGCCGAGCTGCACCCAGGGATAGCCGGGGGAGCGGAAGGTCGGACGGTAGCTGGGAACCTGGCCCTCGCGGAACGCGATCAGCGCCAGGTTCACGAAGCACAGCACCAGGATCTGGAAGGCGCTCGCGAGCTTGGCGAGATCCACCACCGGCACGAACGCGATGAGGGCGAGCAGGACCGCCCCTGTCAGGGCGATCGACGCTACCGGCGTTCCGAAACGGGGGTGCACGCGCTGGAACAGCGGCGGTGCCAGGTCGCCGCGGCTCATAGCGAAGGGGTAGCGCGACGAGGAGAGGACGCCGGCATTGGCCATGCTCGTCAGCGCGAGGACGGCGGTGATCGCGATGATGATCTCGCCGCCGACCCCCAGGATGTCGCGGGCCGCCAGCGCCATGGGGGTGAGGGTGCCGTGCAGCTGTGCGGCCGGGCTGGTGCCCACGACGACGTAGATGAGGCCGGTGTACACGACCATCATCAGAGCGATGCTGACCAGGATGCCCGCCGGGATGTTCCGCCCCGGCGCGCGCACCTCTTCGGCGACGCTGGCGATCTTGGTGACCCCGGCGTAGCTCACGAACACGAAGCCGGTCGCGGCCAGCAGGCCGCCCACGCCATGCGCGAGGAAGGGCTGATAGCGGGAGGCGTCGACGACGGCGGCGCCCCGCAGCACGAAGAGCAACAGCACGCCCAGCACGCCGGTGACGATCACGGCCTGCAGGCGGCCCGTCTGCTTCACGCCGAGGGCGTTCACCGCCAGCACCAGCAGGGCCAGGCCCAGCGCCACGGGCTTCGTGGGCAGGTTGACGAACAGCAGCAGGTAGGCGCCCAGCCCGACCAGCGCGAACGCGCTCTTGAGCACCAGCGAGAACCACACGCCGATGCCGGCGATGGTGCCCAGCATGGGACCTAGCGCGCGGTCGACGTAGAGGTAGGTGCCGCCCGCCTCCGGCATCGCGGTCGCCATCTCCGACTGGCTGAGCGCTGCGGGCAGCACGATCAGGCCCGCCAGAAGGTAGGCGAGGATGACGCCGGGACCGGCGATCTTGGAGGCCAGGCCCGGCAGCACGAAGATGCCGCTTCCGATCATGGCACCGACACTGATGGTGATGACCGCGTAGAGGCCGAGATCGCGCTCGAGGCTGCGGTGGGTCATGCCGGTCTCACCGGGGGTGCGGCGCTCCTGGGCGCTCCGTTCAGGGGCGGAACGAGCAAGGGGTCCTCCTGGTCGAGGGGCGGCGCCTGCGGCGCGGGGGATGCGTCAGGGTGGGCACCCATGCTAGCATCCCGCGCCCCCGGTCCGCGGTCGTGGCGCCCGCGGCGTGCGTGATAGGCTGTGCCGCGATGCCCGAGCAGCCGCGGCGCTTCCTGGTCACCACCGATCACGGTGATGTCGTCGTCACCGTCAACGACGAGGCCGGCGGCCTCGACGCCGGACTGCTGTCGCTGGCGATGGCTGACGAGCGGAGCCTGCAAGAGCTGTCGATGGTGACCCCGTTGCGGGCCTTCGCCGCCAAGATGGTCGATCTCATCGAGGCTCAGGGCACGGAAGCGTTCTCCGGAGGAGAGCGTATGCGCGAGATGCTGGTGCGCGAGAAGGCCACCGCCGAGCTGCGCCGTATCGAGCGTTACGCCAGCGACCACGTAGACGACGCCACCGACGAATCGGGCGGAGCCTGAGCGCGGAGCGCTGCCGGCAACCGTCCCCGGGGTCGAGGACGCTCCGGCGTGACCCCCGCCGTTGGAACTCCCCCCATGCCCGCGGACCGGGTCCTAGCCCGGTTGGATCAGGAGTCCTCGCCGTCGGGGCCGTCGTCGACGACGTCGCCCAGGTCTTGCAGTACGTCCTTGTAGAGCGACAGCGCGAAGTCGCGCACCGCGGTGCGGGCCTCGTCGCCACGCAGGTGGTCGGGGATGCGACGGTCGGCGACCTGCAGGCTGGCGGCCAGGACCGCCTCGAACACCGGCCAGGGCCCCTCGAAGGGAGCGTCGTCGAGGAAGGTCTCGTCCGGCTCCATGTCGACGGAAGCTTCGATGTCGAGCACGGTGCCGCCGCGATCGAGAGCAGCGAGCGCCTCTTCGGCGGCACGCCGTTCGGCCTCCCGCTTGTTGCCCCCCTGACCGGTGCCGAGCACGTGCCCGTCGACCAGAACGTCGCTGAGGAAGGTGGGTTGATGGTCCGGACCGGTACGTTCGCTGCGGAACTCGGGCCGGTTCTGGCCCGACCTCTGCAGCCGTTCGATCAGGACGCCTTTGGGATGCGCCATGCGTCCTCCTCGTGAAGGTCTTCTTGGTCCCTTCGTGCAGCTGCCGGGCTCCCGCCACGCCGCCGACCGCACTCGAGCCTGGTGGGGCGATGAGGGTGCGACCGGTCCGGCCTGGCACGAGCCCGGCAGCTGCAACACAACGGTATCACGGCGCCGACTACGGTACAGTGGGCCCATCATGATTCGGTTGCTCCTGTGCGACGATCACGCCATGTTCCGCCAGGGTCTGAGGAGCATCCTCGAGACCGAAGACGACTTCCGGATCATCGGAGAGGCGTCGACGGGCCGTGAAGCGGTGCGGTATGCCCTCGAGACCAAGCCCGACGTCGTCCTGATGGACATCCAGATGCCCGAGCTCGACGGCGTTGCGGCGACCAAGGCGATCCTCGCCGAGCAGCCGGTCGCCAAGGTCATCATCCTCACCATGTACCGACAGGACAAGTACGTCTTCGAGGCGATCAAGGTGGGCGCGCGCGGCTACCTGCTGAAGGACGCCGACGCCAACGACCTCATCGACGCCATCCGCCGGGTCGCGGCAGGGGAGACGCTCCTGAACGCGGAGATGGCCGCGTCGATCCTCGACGAGTTCCGCAAGGTGGGGGAGCTTCCCGAACACCCCGACCACAAGATCAGCGAGCTCACCGAGCGCGAGGAGGACATCTTGCGGCTGCTCGCCCAGGGCGCGTCCAACCAGGAGATCGCCCAGTCGCTCGGGGTCAGCGAGAAGACGGTGCGAAATCGCCTGTCGGAGATCTTCTCCAAGCTGCGTCTGAACAACCGCACGCAGGCGGCGCTGTACGCCCTGCGTGAGGGTATCGCCACGCTCCAGGACAATAGCTGAGGTGCCTCCGGGAGCACGCCCGGCGTCGGCACGTGAGCTGAGTCGGGCGCTCGAGGGGCATCTGAAGACCATCACCGAGGTGCCGGCGCCGCCGTTCGGCGAGGAGCCGCGCGGACGCCTCGTCGCTGATCTATGGGCGCGGACGGGTGTGCCGGTGGAGCGCGACGCGGCCGGGAACGTGGTGGCGTCGCTGCCGGGCGGCCGGGGTCCGCGGGTGCTGGTGGCCGCGCATCTCGATACCGTGTTCGGTGCCGGCACTGACGTGCGTGTGCGGCGCGAAGGCGACCGTCTGTGCGCCCCCGGGATCGGTGACAACAGCGCCAGCCTGGCGGTGCTGAGCGTGTTCCTGGAGCGGACGGGAGCACGCCCGGACGACCTCCGACCGCGGCTCACGGTGGCGGCGACGGTGGGCGAGGAGGGGGAGGGCGATCTGCGCGGCGCACGGCAGCTGGTGGCCGATCGGGGAGCGGAGCACGACCTGTTCATCGCGGTCGACGGCCACCTGGGCACGATCGTGGCGCAGGCGGTCGGCTCGCGGCGTCTGCGCGCGGGTTTCAGGGGCGCGGGTGGCCACTCCTGGGGCGACTACCCCACGCCCAGCGCGGTGCACGCCGCCGGCGAAGCCATCCACGCCCTCAGCGCCTTGAGCGTGCCCGCGGAGCCGCGCTCTTCGCTCAATGTGGGGACGGTGTGGGGCGGAACGTCGATCAACGCCATCGCGCAGGAGGCCGGGTTCACACTCGACCTGAGGAGCCTCGACCCGACCGTGCTCGATGACCTGGAGCGCCGCGCCCGCATGGCGATCGAGGGGGCGTCGCGACGGGCAGGGTGCGCGGTGGAGTTCACGCAGATCGGCGACCGCCCCGTCGCCAGCGTGGACAACGCGGAGCTCGTGTCGTGCGCGCTGCGGGCGCTGGAGGGGGGCGGACCCCAGGCGGTCGTGGTGGCGAGCAGCACCGATGCCAACGCAGCCCTGGCACGGGGCCTGCCTGCGATCGGCTTCGGCGTCTACCGGGGCGGCGACGCCCACCGCAGCAGCGAGTGGATCGACCCCGCCTCGCTCGTCGACGGCTACCGCGCGTTCGAGCGGCTGCTGGCCTGCCTGGCCGAGCCGGCCGCCGGCCGGCTCGGCGGCTGACGCTCCGGCAGGCTCACTGACAAGCGTGCTGCGCGGCCTCGCGTTGGCAGCGGTACCGCATCTGTGGCGCGCACGTCGATCGCGGCTCGAGGCGCTCTCTCGGTGTCGCCCGGGAGCTCAGGGAACGGCGCGACGTTGCTTGCGTGCCGCCAGCGCCATGCCGTCGACCTCCTCGTTCTCGCTGTGTCCGGCGTGTCCACGCGTCCACGACCAAGCGACCGCGTGGTGGCTGGTGAGGCGCAGCAGCTCCTGCCACAGATCCTGGTTCTTGACCGCGGTGCGACCGGCGGTGCGCCAGCCGTTCCGCTGCCAACTCGACAGCCAGCCGTCGGTGAACGCCCTCTTGAGGTACTGACTGTCCGTGACGAGGGTGACCTGGCAGGGCTCGTGCAACGCCTCGAGCGCACGCACTGCGGCGGTGAGCTCCATGCGGTTGTTGGTGGTCTCGGCTTCGAAGCCGCTGGCGCGCTTCCGGGCCCCGTTGTACAGCAGGAGGTAGGCCCACCCGCCGTCACCGCTGCGGGTCTCACAAGACCCATCGGTGTAGGCGGTGACCTGTTTCTTCGGGTCGGGCATGGCAGGCATGCTACCCCGGAGCGCGTGGCCGATTCACCGGGCCGGTCGGTCGATGGCAGCGAGTGTACAAGCCTTGAACGACTGGATAACACGAATGGGACGCGGGAGGAGGGGACGGTGTCCGGCGAGGACACTTGACAGCGTTCAAGGTGTGTACTACCATGCTACTAACCTTAGACGATGGTTGTACACTCGCCTCGGAGCCCACCTATGACCCACATCGGCAAGTACACCGTCAACGAAGTCGTCGAACGCACGGCCGTCGCCGCCGGCACGCTGCGGCAGTGGGAACGTCGCTACGGCGTTCCCCACCCCGAGCGCTCGTCGGCGGGCTATCGCCTGTACTCCGACGACGACTTGCGCGCCATCGAGGCGATGAAGCGCCATATCGCCGACGGCGTGCCGGCGTCCCGCGCCGCCGAGCTGGTGGATCGTTCCGGCGCCCTGCAGCCCGCCCCGCTACCCACCGACGTGCTGCGCCGCCGCTTGGTCGACGCCTTCCTGGCCCTCGACGAGGACGGCGCCGAGCGGGTGCTCGGCGAGGCGCACGCCCTGCACCCCGTCGAGACGGTGGTGCCCGACGTGATCGCGGGAGCCATGGTCGACATCGGTGAGGCGTGGCACGACGGCCGGATCGACACCACCACCGAACACTTCAGCTCCAGCTTCGTCCAGGGATGGCTGCGCCACCTGATGAGCCTGGCGGCCAGCCACGTCCACGGTCCCGCGGTCATCGTGGCCTGCGCCCCCGGCGACCATCACGAGCTCGGCGCCCTCATGCTGGCGGTGCTGCTCCGGCGCGCCGGGAACGCCGTGTACTACGTTGGCGCCGACACGCCGGTGGCCGACCTCAACGCCATGGCGCACCAGCTCGGTGCCTCGGCCGTCATGCTGTCGGCCTCCGCGCCAGAGGCGCTCGACGCGCTGGAGCGGGAGATCGACGTGCTCAAGCAGCTCGCGCCGGTCGTGGTATACGGCGGCGCCGCCTTCGACCGCGACCCCTCCCGCGCCGAGCGCCTGGGAGGCGTGTACCTCGCCGACGACGTCGGCGAGGCCGTCAAGCGTTTCCACGAGATCTCGGGCCCCGGCCGGGCGGCCGGCGCATGAACGGGCCACGGCCGGGCCCGAACGTGCGCTGCGCCGAGCGCTGGGGCTCCGAGGCCCTCGTCCCCCATCCCCTGCCGACCCACTAGGCGCGGCGCAGCCAACCGCATCCAGCCTCCCGTCGATCGGGAGAGTGCCCACGGAGGTGCACATGCACGTTCGACGGAACGCCTCTACCCTCGAGCGCACAGCGTTCGACGCTCCCAGCCAGACCCTCAACTACCGGCGTCGCCAGACGCTCTACCTCGACGGTGACCCGGCCCGCTCGGTCTACCGCGTCCGCGACGGCCTCATCCGCATCACGCGAACGACTCCCGAGGGCAGGACCCTGACCGTCCGACACGTTCTGCCCGGCGACTTCTTCGGCGAAGACGCCCTGATGACCGGCGAGCGTGGTGAGATCGCCGAAACGCTCACCCTGGCGAGCATCGACGCCATCGACCCGGAGCGGATCGAGGCAGGGCACCTGATGCACATCACGCGTTCCCTGTCCGACCAGATGCGTCGCTTGATGGACTACGAGTACCACCTGCAGACGGGCGACCTGCGCGCCCGGGTGGCCCGCTACCTGTTGTCGCTGGCGCAGACCCCGCTGGCCCGCGCCGACGACGACGGGCATCTGGTGGTAGCCGCCACGCACGAACTCGTCGCGGAGGGGACCGCCAGCACCCGCGAGAGCGTCTCGAAGATCATCACCGAGTTGCGCACCGCGGGCCTCATCCGCACCGGCTACCGCAGCATCGTGCTGCTCGATGACGAGGGCCTGGCCGAGGTGGCGGAGGGGTCCTAGCGGGGAGGCGGCCCGTCGTGCCGCTCCAGCACCACCAGCGCCGCGGCGTGCTCGCGCGTGTGGGTCAGTGACAGATGGGTCTCGAAGCGCTGTGCCAGCAGGGCGGCGGCCAGATCCGGCGAGAACGCCAGCTGGGGCCGCCTCCCCTGCTTCACGACCCACACGTCTCGCCAGCCGATGGTCTCGGCCCAGCACTTCTGGAAGGCCTCCTTGGCCGCGAAGCGGGCGGCCAGCCCCGGGACGGGGTCGGCGCGGTCGCGCAACTCGGCGCGCTCGTCGGGATGGAAGTGGCGCTCCAGGAAGCGCTCCGGGTGTCTCTCGAGCACCGCTCGGATGCGGTCGAGCTCGACCATGTCGATGCCGACGGCGACGATCACGCCGCCCTCACGCGCGCTCCGGCGTGAGCTCCCGGACGCCGTCCTCGCCGGCGAGGAACGCTCGCTCGGCCATCCCCAGGAACAGCCCGTGCTCGACCACGCCGGGCAGCGTCGCCAGGGCGGCCGCCAGCTCCTGCGGCGTGAAGCCGGCGGGGAACGAAAGGTCGAAGATGCGGTTGCCGTTGTCGGTGACGAACGGTGCGGCGTCCCCGCCGCGCACGGCGGTTCGGGCGCCCAGCCCCTCCAGCAACGCGCGGGTGCGGCGCAGGCCGAAGGCCACCACCTCCACGGGGACCGGCGAACGTTCGCCCAGGTGCGCCACGCGTTTGCGGTCGTCGCCGATCAACACGAAACGGCGCGCGCTCGAGGCCACGATCTTCTCCCGCGTGAGCGCGCCACCCAGGCCCTTGATGACGTCCAGGGCAGGGGTGACCTCGTCCATGCCGTCCACGGCCAGGTCGAGCCCGGTCGCCGGCAGCTCGGTGAGCGGGATGCCGAGCGCGGCCGCCTGCTCCTCGCTGTCACGGGACGAGGGCACGGCCAGGACGCGATCCAGCGCGCCAGACCTCAGCCGGTCGCCGAGACCGGCGATGAAGTGCCGCGCGGTGCTGCCCGATCCCAGCCCCACCAGCATGCCGGGCTCCACCAGCGCGAGCGCCCGCTCCGCGGCCTCCCGCTTCCACCGTTCCAAGGTGTCCATGTCCGGCCTCCCGCGGTAGTCTACCGTCCCCGACGGGTCCGGTAGCGGCGCTGCCGGTCCGGTCGGGGTGGGGACGGGCGGTCACCTCCAGGTACACTGGTGGCGTGACGACGATCGTGCTCGCCAGCGGCTCACCGCGCCGCGAGGATCTGCTGCGCGCCCTTGGGTTGCGGTTCGAAGTGCTCCCTGTCGACATCGACGAGTCGCCGTTCGACGGCGAGGCCGCCGAGCCTCTGGTGCGGCGGCTCAGCCAGAGCAAGGCCGCGACCGCCCTCACGCTGCGCGGTGATGACGGGGCCCTGGTGGTGGCGGCCGACACCGTGGTCGTGCTCGACGGTGTCGTGCTGGGAAAGCCGGCCGATCTGGCCGAGAACCGGGCGTTCCTGAGCCGGCTCTCCGGGCGGGCCCACCACGTGCTCACGGGCCACACCCTGGTCCGGGACGGACAGCGCGAGACCGTCGTCGTCGATACCGAGGTTCGCATGCGGGCGCTGGACCCGGGGGAGGTCGGCCGCTACGTCGCCAGCGGAGAGGGGCTCGACAAGGCCGGCGGATACGCCATCCAGGGGCGCGGCTCCGCGCTGGTCGAGCGCGTCGATGGGTGCTACTTCAACGTGGTGGGCTTGAGTGTCGCAACGGTGGTCGAGGCCGCCGCGCGTCTGGGGGTCCGCCTTGTCTAGTCTGCTTCGCGCCTGGTACGTGCTCCTCGCGCTGGGGCTCCTGACGTTCGTCATCACGGCCTTCGTGGGCCGGGTTCCGGCCGACGTCTCCGCTTCCGTCGCGCTGCCGCACAACTTGCTGTATCGCTCGGGCATGAACGTGCGAGCGACCATGCGCAGCCTCGCGGACCGCAGCGACCTGCGCCACGAGGTGTCCGCCCTTCACCAGACGGTGGCGGCGCTGCAGCAGGGCAACCGCGACCTGGAGCTCCAGCTGCAGCGCCTGCGCGAGGTGCTGGCGGTGCGGCAGGAGCAGTCCCCCGGGGTCGTCACCACCGCCTCGGTCATCGGAGGTAGCAGCGGGCCGGCCTTCGCCCGCCTCGATCTCAGCAAGGGCATGCAGGATGGCGTGCTCCTGAACATGCCGGTGACGGTGCCGGAGGGGCTGGTGGGGATCATCACGAACGTGTCGCCGCACAACGCGGTGGTGCGCACCGTTCTCGACCCACAATCACGCGTCGGCGTGACGGTGCGGGGCCGCGGCGGGCAGGGCATCGCCGTCGGCGAGGTCGGCGGCCGCATCCGCGTCACCGACTTCATCGCCGAGAAGCCGGTGGAGGTCGGAGACAAGGTGGAGACGTCCAGCTACGGCGGCCTGTTCCCGAACGGCGTGCTGGTCGGTACCGTGGAGCAGGTACTACCGCCCAATCCCAACGAGCTGAGACGCAGCTTCATCGTGCAACCGGCGGTAGACCTGTCCACGCTCAGCGAGGTCGTGCTGCTGGCGCCTCAGTAGCGTCGCCGCGCGCGCCTCAGCGCACCACGAAGCTGACGAGCTTGCCGGGCACCACGATCTCGCGCTGCACCGTGCCCGATCCGAGGTAGCGGGCCACGTTGGGCTCCTCGCGAGCCGCGGTCAGCACCGTGTTCTGGTCGGCGTCGGCCGGTACCTCGATCTGACCGCGCACCTTGCCGTTGATCTGGACGGCCATGGTGATGGTGTCCTGGATCAGCGCATCGGGATCGAACGCGGGCCAGGCCTGCAGGTGCACCGAGTCCTGGAGCCCCAACCGATGCCACAGCTCCTCCGTGAGGTGTGGGGCGATCGGGGCGAGCAGCAGCAGCAGGGTACGACGTGCCTCGCTCCAGGCCTCGGTCGCGGTCACGGCGGCGTTCTTGGCCTTGTTCATGGCGTTGTGCAACGTCATCAGCTCGGCCACCGCGGTGTTGAACTGGAAGGCCTCGAAGTCCTCGGTCACCGCCCGGGTGGCGGCGTGCACGGCGCGCCTCAGCTCGCGAAGGCCAGCCTCGTCGGCGGCCCCCTCGCCTTCGGCGGGGTCGAGCACGAGGCTCCAGACGCGCGTCAGGAAGCGCGTCACGCCTTCGATGCCCTGGTAACTCCAGGGCGCTCCCTGGTCCCACGGGCCGATGAACATCAGGTAGGTGCGGACCACGTCGGTGCCGTACTCCGCTACCAGGCGATCGGGGTTCACCACGTTGCCCCGCGACTTGGACATCTTCTCGTTGTCCTCGCCCAGGATCATCCCCTGGTTGCGCAGCCGCTGGAAGGGTTCGCTGATGCCGAGCAGGCCGAGGTCGCGCAACACCTTGGTGAAGAAGCGCGCGTAGAGCAGGTGCAAGATGGCGTGCTCGATGCCGCCGGTGTAGGTGTCGACGGGCGTCCAGCGGTCCACCAGCTCGCGGTCGAAGGGCATGTCGTCACGATGCGGGCTCAGGTAGCGGAACCAGTACCAGGAGGAGTCCATGAAGGTGTCCATGGTGTCGGTCTCGCGCGTGGCCGGGCCGCCGCAGGAGGGACAGGTGGCCTCCAGGAAGCTGGCATGCGTCTTCAGCGGCGACTCGCCGGTCGGCATGAAGGCGACGTCGTCCGGCAGCACCACCGGCAGGTTCTCGTCCTTCTCCGGCTGGATACCGCAGCGCTCGCAGTAGAGCATCGGGATGGGCGTTCCCCAGTAGCGCTGGCGTGAGATGAGCCAGTCGCGCAGGCGGTAGGTGACCTTGCCGGAGCCGACGCCCCGCTCCTCGAGCCAGTCGATGACCGCCCGGATGCCCTCGACGTTGCCTTCCTTGCCGCTGGCGGTGCCGTCGAAGGGGCCGGAGTTGACCATCACGCCATCGCCGGTGAACGCCTCGCGCATGGCGGCGCCGTCGAGCGGGGCGCCCTCCGGCTGGATGACGGGCACCACCTCGAGGTCGAAGCGGCGGGCGAAGTCGAAATCGCGCTCGTCGTGCGCCGGCACCGCCATGATGGCGCCGGTGCCGTACCCCATCAGCACGTAGTCGGCGATCCAGATCGGGATGCGGGCGTCGTTGACCGGGTTGACGGCGTAGGCGCCGATGAACGCGCCGGTCTTGTCCTTGCCCTCGGCCTGGCGGTCGAGCTCGGACATGCGCGAGGCTCGCTCGACGTAGCCCTCGACCTCGGCGCGCCGCTCGTCGCTGGTGAGCTTGGCCACCAGTGGATGCTCGGGCGCCAGCACCATGAACGTCGCTCCCCAGAGCGTGTCCGGACGGGTCGTGAAGACCTCGATGGGGTCGCCCTGATCGCTCTGGAATCTCACCTGGGCGCCCTCTGAGCGCCCGATCCAGTTGGTCTGCATGAGCTTGACCCGCTCCGGCCAATCGAGGCCCGAGAAGTCCAGCAGCTCGTCGGCGTAGTCCGTGATCTTGAAGTGCCACTGCGGCATGAGCCGACGCTCGACCAGGGCACCCGAACGGTCGCCGCGCCCGTTGACGACCTGTTCGTTGGCGAGCACGGTCTGGTCGACCGGGTCCCAGTTGACGAAGGACTCCTTGCGATAGGCCAGCCCGCGTTCGTACATCCGCAGGAAGAACCACTGGTTCCAGCGATAGTACTCCGGGTCGCAGGTGACGACCTTCTTCGACCAGTCGAACATCGCGCCCATCTGGGAGAACTGCTCTTCCATGCGGGCGATGCGCTCGTAGGTCAGCTTCGCCGGGTGTACGCCCTCGCGCCCCTCCCGGGCCGCCTTGACCGCCGCGTTCTCGGCCGGCAGCCCGAAGGCGTCGAATCCCATCGGGAACAGCACGTTGTAGCCGCGCATCCGCCGATAGCGGGCGGCGGCGTCTGCCGGCGCCTCGGCGTACCAGTGACCCGCGTGCAGGTCGCCCGAGGGGTAGGGATACATGGTCAGGAAGTAGTACTTGGGACGGCTGTCGTCCGTGAGGTCGACCTCGTACAGCCCCTGCTCGCGCCAACGCGCCTGCCACCTGGGCTCGATCTCCTGCGGGTTGTAGCGGTCCGTGCGGTAGCCGACCGCTCCGGCCTGCGTGGTTTCGGTCATAGCCTCTCCAGTCTACGAAGCGCGCGGGAACGTTCTGGGACGCCCGGCACGTGCGTCGCGCCACAAGAAACGGCCCCGAACCGATGTCGGGGCCGGCGACGAACCCACCTGATCCGGTGGTTCAGCGCATCGGCCTCCCATGAGCTAGCCGCTCGGCGCGGCGAACGTGGGCGTGACGGCAACTTGCCATGCAGGCAGGATAGTCCGTCCCCCTGGGCCTGTCAACGCGTGTCCGGGTTGCCGGCACGCGCCGGTCGGCGGTGCCGATCGCGGGCGCACCCGCCCGCGATCGTGGAGCATCCGGCCCGCGCGCTCCGAAGGGTAGACTGGATGGGCAACCGGGCCGCGCGCTGGCTCGCCGTGCGGCGCACAGCCGGACGCGGGCCCACCGCAGGCGCTCGGTCGATCCGGCGGACGTTCGCCCGAAGGGCGCCGCAGCTCTCGACCCTTGGAGGCTTCCATGGACTTTGACCTGATCGTGATCGGCTCCGGCCCAGGGGGGTACCACGCCGCCCTGCGCGCCGCGCAGCTGGGCCTGAAGACGGCGTGCGTCGAGAAGGCGGCCGTCGGAGGGGTGTGCCTCAACACCGGCTGCATCCCCACCAAGGCGCTCCTGCACGTGGCCGGCGAGCTGCGGGGCGCGAAGCACGCCGCGGATTTCGGCGTGAGCTTCGGCGAGCCCGCGGTCGACCTGGAGCGCATGAACGGATGGAAGGACAGCGTCGTCCAGAAGATGACCGGCGGCGTGCGGATGCTATTCAAGGGCAACAAGGTCACGCTGCTCGAGGGAGAGGGCTCGTTCGTCGACGCGCACACCTTGACGGTCGGCGACAAGCAGGTCACCGCCGACCGCTTCATCGTGGCGACCGGCTCGCGTCCCATCCAGATCCCGGGCTTCGAGTTCGACGGCGAGCGCATCCTCGACTCCACCGGCGCGCTCCGCGTCAGCGAGGTGCCCAAGCGCTTCCTCGCCATCGGCGGCAGCGCCATCGGGCTGGAGTTCAGCGACGTCTACAGCGCGCTCGGCTCCGAGGTCACGGTGGTGGAGATGATGGACCGCATCGTCCCGCTGGGCGACGCCGACGCCTCGAAAGAGCTGCACAAGGCCCTGGAGAAGAAGGGCATCCACATCCGCACCTCCACCAAGGCGGTGAGCCAGAAGAAGACCTCCAAGGGCACCGAAGTGGTGCTGGAGGGTGCCGACGGGTCGCGCGACACGCTCGTCGTGGACAAGATCCTGGTGGCCGTCGGGCGCGCTCCCAACGGCAAGGGGCTGGGGCTCGAGGCGCTCGGCGTCGAAGTCGACGATCGCGGCTTCGTCAAGGTCGTCAACGACCACATGCAGACCACCGTCGATCACATCTACGCCATCGGTGACGTTGCCCGCGCCCCGCTGCTCGCCCACAAGGCCATGAAGGAGGGGCTCGCCGCCGCCGAGCATGCCGGCGGCAAGCCCAGCGGCTACGACACCGTGGTTCCCGCCGTGATCTACACCAGCCCCGAGCACGCCAGCGTGGGCATGACCGAGCAGGAGGCCCGGGATGCCGGCTACGCCGTGCGCATCGGCCGGTTCCCGCTGTCCGCCTCGGGCCGGGCCACCACGCTGGGCGTCGAGGGAGGCATGGTGAAGCTGGTGGGGGATGAGAAGACCGACCTGCTGCTGGGCTTCCACATGGTCGGACCGGGAGCGGGAGACATCGTCTCCGAGGCCGCCCTCGCGATCGAGATGGGGGCCACGCTGGAGGATATCGCGCTGACCCAGCACGCCCACCCGACCCTTGCCGAGGCGGTCATGGAGGCCGCGGAGCATGCGCACGGGCAGGCCATCCACATCGCCAACCGGCGGCGCTGAGGGACCGGCATGAGCGTGGGGGGCGACGGTGCAGCCGTCGCCCCCCACGCTCCCGTTGGCTAGGTGGTGTAGTCGGCGTTGATGTGCACGTACTCGGCGCTGAGGTCGCAACCCCAGGCCTCGCCGACGGCCTCGCCTGCGGCGAGATCGATCTCGATGATGACCTCCTCGGCGGCCATCTTCTCCGACACGGCGGCCGCATCGAAGGCCAGCAGGCCTCCGTGGTAGACCACGACTCCCTGCAGGCCGATGCGGAGGTTGGCCAGGTCGGAGACGGCGCCGGAACGCCCGACCGCGGCGAGGATACGGCCCCAGTTGGGGTCGGCGCCGTGGACGGCGGCCTTGACCAGCGTGCTGCCCACGACCGTTCGCGCGGCGGCGCGGGCCTCGGCGCCAGTGCGGGCGCCGGTGACCCGCACCGTTAGCAGCCGTGTCGCGCCCTCGCCGTCGCGCGCGACCTTGCGCGCCAGCTTGACGACGACCTCTTCGAGGGCCTCGACGAACTCGTGCTTGTCGGCGCCGATCTGGCGCGACGAGAGCGCCACCGCCATGTCGTTGGTGGAGGTGTCGCCGTCGATCGTCACCTGGTTCAAGGTTCGCTCGACGATGCCGGGCCACACGGCGCGGAGGTCGTCCTGGCTGATGTCGGCGTCGGTGAGAACGAACGCGAGCAGGGTGGCCATGGAGGGGTGGATCATGCCCGAGCCCTTGGCGATGCCCACGATGCGACTGCCGCCGCGCAGGGTGGCGCCGACCTGCTTGGGGGTGGTGTCGGTGGTGAGGATGGCGTCGGCGAAGGTGCCCGAGTCCTCGCCCAGGGCGGACGTCAGCCCCGGGATGGCCTGCCGGATCCTGTCGACCGGCAGCGTCTGCCCGATGACGCCGGTGCTGGCTGTGAGCATGTCCTGCACGCGCGCCAGCGCCAGCGCCGAGGCGACCGCGCCGGCCATGTCCTCGTTGTCCCAGATGGCGCGCTCGCCGGTGGCGCAGTTCGCGTTGCCGCTGTTCACGACGATGCCGCGGACGGCGGCGCCGCTGGTGAAGCGGGAGCGGTTGCGTGACACGCACGGCGCCTTGACCACGTTGTCGGTGCTCATCAGGGCCCAGGCCAGCGGGTACGGGGAGTACACCAGGCCCAGGTCGGGGCGTCCCGACGCCTTCAGGCCCGCCGTCACCCCGGCGATCTCGAATCCCATCGGCACCTTCACGGCCACATCCCCCCTCGCGTGAGGCCTTGCGCCTCGTCGAAGCCGAAGGCCACGTTGAACGCCTGCACGGCCTGGCCAGCCGCACCCTTGCCGAGGTTGTCGATCGCACAGAACGCCACCACGGTTCGCGCACGTGCATCGTAGCGCACGCTCAGCACCGCCCGGTCGCTCCCGGCAGCCGCCTTCGTCTGCGGAAGATCGTCCTGCACGATGATCAGCGGGTCCCCCGCGTAGTAGTCGCGGAAGACCTGGAGCAGGCGCTCGTCCGTCAGCTCCTGCGGATCAGCGGGCTGCGTGGTGCAGGTCGCCAGGATTCCCCGCGACATCGGCACCAGGTGCGGGTTGAAGCTCACGGTATAGGGGGTGAACGGCTCGTGCGTGGCGAGCCGCTTGCCGCCGGCCCGCGCGCGCCCCACCGTCGCTTCGATCTCGGCGGTGTGGCGGTGCTTGCCGGCCACCTTGTACGGTCGGGCGCTCTCGTTGACCTCGGTGTAGTGGAGCGCCTGGCTGGGCGCGCGGCCCGCTCCCGATACGCCGGTGACGATGTTGCACACGGCGCTCGGCCCGAGATGACCGGCGGCCGCCAGCGGCGCCAGCGCCAGGCTGGCGGCGGTGGCATTGCAGCCCGGGCTGGCGATGAGACGCCCGCCCGCCAGCTCGTCGCGGTGGAGCTCGACCAGGCCATAGCGCGCCAGGGCGTACAGCTCGGGGTGCGGGTGCTCGACGCCGTACCAGCGCGTGTAGGTCTCCGGGTCGAGGCGGAAATCGGCCGACAGGTCGACGACCGCCACGTTCGCCTCCAACGCCTGCTTCACCAGCGGCGCGGTGGCGCCGTGCGGGGTAGCGCAGAACACCACCTCACAGGCCTCCAGCACCGCCTCATTGCTCTCGAAACGCAGGCCGGGGTGGAGCCCGGCGAACTGGGGCCAGCAGGCCTCGATCGGCTCGCCCAGGTACTGACGCGACCCCACGGCCGTCAGCTCGACGCCGGCGTGGCGACCGAGGCGCTCGATCAGGCCCGCGCCGCCGTAGCCGCTCGCACCCAGCACACCGACGCGAAGGCGCCCGTTCATCTACGCCTCCGGATCCGCCAGCAGTTGCACCAACGCGGCCTTGTGGGCGTGGAGACGGTTCTCGGCCTGGTCGAAGACGACACTTCGTTCGTGGTAGACGGCATCTTCGGTGCACTCCTCACCGTAGTGGGCGGGCAGGTCGTGCATGAACACGCCGCGCGGCGACAGGCTCTCGAACCACGTTGGGGTGATGGTGTAGCCGGTGAACGCCTTGCGGCGGGCCTCGGCCTCCTCCTCCATGCCCATCGAGATCCACACGTCGGTGTACAGGGCGTCCGCCCCTTCGGCGGCCGCGCGCGGGTCGCGGACGATGCGGATGTCTCCGCCTCGCTCCCGCGCGTTCGCCAGCACCGCGGCGTCCGGGTCGAAGCCCTCCGGGCAGGCGATGGTCAGCTGCACGCCGGCGTGGGTGGCCGCCTCGATGTGCGAGTTGCAGACGTTGTTGCCGTCACCGACGAAGGTGAGCTTCAGCCCGCGCAACTCGCCGAAGGTCTCGCGCAGCGTCATGTAGTCCGCCAGCAACTGGCACGGGTGCGCCAGATCGGACAGGGCGTTGATGACGGGGACGTCGGCGTGGCGCGCCAGTCCGGTCAGAGTGTCGTGGCCGTAGGTCCGGGCCATGATGCCCTCGACCCAGCGCTCCAGGTTGTGTGCGACATCACGGATGGTCTCGCGTACGCCCCAGCCGATGTAGTTCTGGCTGAGTAGGACCGAATGCCCACCGAGCTGCGCCATGGCGATGTCGAAGGTCGAGCGCGTGCGCAGCGACTGCTTCTCGAAGATCATGGCGATGGTCTTGTGCTTCAGGAGCTCGGGCCGATCGCCATTCTTCCAAGCGCGCTTCAGTTGAACCCCACTGTCGATCAGGCCGTGGAACTCCTCGGAGCTCACCTCCGCCAGCGACAACAGGTCGCGCCCCCTCAGGCTCGGCACTCGCAAGACATCCATGCGCACCCCTCTCCGGGGACCGGCTCACGCCTGATGCGCGGCCCTGACGGCCCCGGGCGAATGGTTCCGACTCTACCACGGTGTGCCTGAGGTCCTTCGAGCCGGCGGCGGCCCGCAACCGCGCATTCGGCCCGCGTCCCGTGTCGGCCCTCAGGCCACGCCGAGCAGGCCCAGGTACCACGCCACGATGTCGTGGCCGACGAACAGCGCCAGTAGGCCGCCCACCAGCAGCGCCGGTCCGAAGGGGATGACGCGGTCGCCGCCGAACATGCGGGCGATGATGCCTGCGATCGCGCCCAGCGTGACGGACAGCAGGAGACCGACCAGGAACACCTCCCAGCCGAGGAGCGCACCGAGCACCGCCGCCAGCTTGACGTCGCCGAAGCCCATCGCGACGGGCTCCGCGTCGGCCTCGTCCTCCGCCTCCGCTTCGTCCTTCGCGCCGGTCGACGTGTCCTTGATCCACCAGAAGACGGCGCCGATGACGGCCCATATGCCGGCCGCCAGCACGCTGCCGCCGAGCGCGACGGCCGGGGCGACGGTGAAGCTCGTCGTCGACAGCACCAGCGCCACAGCCCACAGCCCGTAGAGCGGCCCCTCGGGCAGGCGCACGGGGCGCCGCGCGATCAGGTTGACCAGCACGCTGACCGCGCCCAGCGCCAGTCCGACCTGCCATCCGCCGACCGCACCGCCCAGCGCCGCGAGGTTGGCCTGATCCAGGCTGATGGGCCACAGCCGTTCGCGTGTGTCCGCGAACCGGCGCAGCACCAGGGCGCCGAGGCGGTTGATCAGCAGCAGCACCCCGGCGCCCGCCGCCGCCCCGGCCAGGGCGGCGTTCGGGGTGGGCAAGCCGCGGTCCGGTGCGTAGAGCAGGCTGCCGGCCAACGCCAACACCAGGGCGGGCAGCGTCAGCACGTCGGGCAGGATGAAGTGATCGAGGTCGATGAGCGCTGCCATCAGCAGCATCGCCAATACCGCCATCAGCGGTAGCGCGCTGAGCCCGGCATCGAGAGGGGGCCAGCGCAACACGAGGGCCACGAACAGCGTCGCCATCGCGGCCTCCACCAGCGGGTAGCGCCAGCTGATCGGCGCCCCACACGAGCGGCAGCGGCCGCGGAGGGCCAGGAACGACAGCAGAGGCACCAGCTCGAGGGGTCCCAGGCGGTGGTTGCACGTCGGGCAGTGGCTGCCCGGGAAGACGATCGACTCACGGCGGGGGAGCCGGTAGACGACCACGTTGCCGAAGCTCCCAACCAACGCGCCGAGGACGCCGACGAAAACCGCTACGAGCGAGTTCACCGCCGTCCTGCCGGGACGGGCCGGGAGCCGTGAAGGGCACGCGGCCCGGGGCGAGAACAGAGGAGAGATCGTGACACAGACGTAACCTCGCGAGACCTAGCTTCTCATCATGCTGGTGGTAGACTACCCGCGCTATGAAGAGACTCACCCTCGCCGCACTCGCCGCCGTACTGCTCGTCGCCTTGGTGGCGGCCAGCCCGAGCGTGCAGAACCAGCCCGCCCACATCGCGTTCGTCGATTCGCAGGCCGCCATCAATGCCCACCCAGCGGGCAAGAAGGCCGACCAGCTCAAGCAGCAGGCGCAGACCGAGATCAACGGCCTGCGCACCAAGATCGACGCCCTGTCGCAGAAGCAGCAGCAGGGGCAGCAGCTCACGCCGCAGGAGAGCGAACGCTACCAGACCCTGGTCACGACGCTCAATGCCGTTCAGAAGCGCTACCAGACCGACATCCAGAACGCCGCGCAGCCGGCGGTCCTCGCGGTGAACACGGCGATCAAGGAGGTTGCCCAGCAGGACGGCTACACCATCGTGCTGGACTCGCGCGCCGCCGGCAGCGGCGGCAGCGGCCTGGTCGTCTACGCCGACCAGAACCTCGACATCACGCCGCAGGTCATCGACCAGATGAAGAAGGACGGCGCCATACCGGCCTCCGGCGGCTAGAGCGTGCCGGGAGGATCGTCCGGACCGCAGCCGGACGCCTCTGGGCCCCGGAAACGGTCGTCCCCGCCGCGCTAGCTTCGCGGCGGGGACGTTCCGTTGGGCTCCTCGGGAGCGCGACGCCCCCGGCGAGGTGGCGGCGCTCAAGCCTCGCGCTCGGCGCGCAGCGCCGCCAGCACGGCCAGGTCGTCGTCATCGAGCGGGGCGCGCTCGAGCAGGTCGGGGCGCCGGGCCAGGGTGCGCTTCAGGGCCTCGCGCCGGCGCCAGGCGTCGATGCGGGCATGGTGGCCCGACCGCAGCACCTCGGGCACTTCGGCGTCCTCGAAGACCAGCGGGCGGGTGTACTCCGGGTAGTCGAGCAGCCCGGTGGTGAAGGAGTCCTGGCGATGGCTCTCGGCGTCGCCAAGGGCGCCTGGCAGCAGCCGCGCCACCGCTTCCAGGATGCACAGGGCGGGCAACTCACCGCCCATGAGTACGAAATCTCCGACGGATACCTCGCGGGTCACCAGCGCTTCAGCGCGGGCATCGAAGCCCTCGTAGCGGCCGGCGATCAACGCCAGGTGCTGCAGGCCTGCCCAGTGCTCGACGAGCGCCTGGTCGAGCGGCCGGCCGGCGGGAGAGAGGAGCACTGTCTCGTCGGGGGGCGGCGCGTCGCGCTGGGCTTCGCGTACGGCCGCCGCAGCGACATCGACGCGGATGACCATGCCGGCGCCACCGCCGTAGGGTGCGTCGTCGACGCGGCCGGTGCGGTTGCCGGCGAAGCGCCGCAGGTCGCGTGTCTCGACCGTGAGCAGGCCGCGCTCGATGGCGCGGCCGAGCAGCGCTTCCTGCAGATAGGGCGTGACGAGTTGTGGGAACAGGGTGTAGACGGTGACCTTCACGTGGGATCCAGCAGCCCCTCGGGAGGGTCGACGAGCTCGACGCGGCCGGCCTGCACCACCACGTAGGGAGCGTTCAACGGCACCAGCACCTCACCGCCGGCGGTGAGGATCACCAGCAACGGGTTGACGGCGTTGTGGCGGACCTCGTGCACGCGGCCCACGGCGCGCCCCAGCTGCATCACCTCGGCGCCCGTCAGCGACGAGGCGTCGTCTGCGTCGTCGGGCACGGCCGACGACGGTGCGAACACCTCCGCTCCGGTGAGCCGCTGGGCGCCCTCGCGATCACGCACGCCCTGCAGGTAGAGCAGGATATCGTCCCCGTGCCGGCGAACCTGTCGGATCGACGCCGGACCGTAACCCATCACGAACACGCCTTGCACGCGATCGAGCACGAGCGGCCCAGCGGCCGGCCCGGGATGGAGGCGCACTCCGCCTTCGAGCTGGAACGCCCGTCCCAGAACGCCGATCTTGATGAACCCCTCGGGGGGGATGGTGGCTGTGGGGTCTCCGGGCACGCGCCCTCTCCCGGGCCGGAAGCGGGCCCCGCGCCCTAGTCGATCAGCTGGACCTCGACGCGCTGGCGACCGTCGGCAGCCGCCCGCGCCAGCGTGCGGATGGCGTTGATCACGCGGCCGCCGCGACCGATCACTCGCCCGGCGTCGTCGGGCGCGCAACGGATCTCGATGCGCAGGCCCTTGTCGCCGCGCTGCGCTGTGATGCCGAGCTGCTCGGGTTCGGCAACGAGGTTCTGGACGATGTAGGTGACGAGCTCGAGGGGCATCGCGCGCCTCGCCTAGGCCGGGCCTAGGCTCGAGCCTCCGTGCGGCGTACGTAGTCGGCCCGCTTCTTGGCCTCCACGCCCGGCACGCTCACGCCGGCCTTCTCCAGCAGGCGGACCACCGTGTCGGTAGGTTGGGCACCCTGCTCGAGCCAGTAGCTGGCGCGTTCAGCTTCGACCCGCAAAGCGTTGGGGGTCGTCTCGCGCGGATCGTAGTAGCCGATCTGTTCGATGTAGTCGGCGCTGCGCTTCTTGCGCGCGTCCACCACGACCATCCGGTAGTGGGGGTTGCGCTTGGAGCCCATGCGCGTCAGGCGGATCTTGACCATGCTGCCTCCGTCGGTCGGGCACGCGGACCTTACGCCGCAGCCGTCGCAGTGGTCCAGTCTACACGGTTCCCCGGCGCCGGCGCAAAGCCGCCATTCGCTGCTCGCCGTCGACGCGGTCGTTGACCACGAGCATCAGCCCCGGAAGCCCGGGGGCATGCGCTTGCCCGGAGCCCGGCGGCCCATGCGCTTCATCATCTTGCGCATCTCCTCGTAGTTGCGCATGAGGCGGTTCACGTCCTGTACCGTCGTCCCCGATCCGCGCGCGATGCGCTTGCGGCGGCTGGCGTTGAGCAGGCGCGGCTTGAGCCGTTCTCTCTCGGTCATGCTCGAGATGATCGCTTCGACCCGCAGGATCTCACGCTCGTCGACCCCTTCGGCCGGCAGCACCTTGGACGCGCCCGGGATCATCTTCAGCACGTCGCCGAACGAGCCCATCTGCTTGATCCGTCGCATCTGCGTGAGCATGTCCTGCAGGCTGAAGTCCGATAGGCTCCTGGAGTCCAGCTCCTCCTCGTCGCCCTCGAGCGCCCGGGCCTTCTCGATGAGGGTGAGCACGTCGCCCATCCCCAGGATGCGTCCGGCGATGCGGTCTGGATGGAACGGCTCCAGCCCGTCGATCTTCTCGCTCATGCCGGCGAAGTAGACGGGCTTGCCGGTCACGTGCCGGGCCGACAGCGCCGCGCCGCCGCGGGCGTCACCGTCGAGCTTCGTCATCACCAGGCCGGTGACGCCGACGCGCTCGTCGAAGGTGTTGGCGACCGGCAGCGACTGTTGCCCGGTCATGGCGTCGACCACCAGGATGCGCTCGCTCGGGCCGATCTGATCGCGGAGCTGCACCAGTTGCTCCATCAAGGCGTCGTCGATCTGCAGGCGGCCGGCCGTGTCGACGATGACCAGGTCGCGGAAGTCCTGCCGCAGGTGGGCCTCCAGGCGCCGGGCGATGCTCGTGGGCGCCTCGTCGTCCTGCACTTCGAAGACCGGCACCCCGATCTGCCTGCCGAGTACCTTGAGCTGCTCGCGTGCGGCGGGGCGCTGGGTGTCGGCGGCCACCAGCAACGGGCGGCGGCCCTGACCTTTGTACTTGTAGGCCAGCTTGCCGGCGGTGGTGGTCTTGCCGGCTCCCTGAAGGCCCATGAGCATCCAAACGTTGCGGTCGTTGGCCAGGGTGGGCTGCACGGCCTTGCCGCCGAGGACTTCGACCAATTCCTCCTGCACGATGGCGATCACGCGCTGATCGGGGTTGAGCGACATCAGCGTGTCGGAGCCGATGGCTTTCTCCTGGACGCGCCTGGTGAAGTCGCGGGCGACCTCGAGGTTGACGTCGGCCTCCAGCAGGGCGATGCGCACCTCGCGCAGGGCCGCCTTGACATCGGCCTCGCTCAGGCGGCCCCTGCCGCGCAGGCCGTCGAATACGCTTTGCAATCGGTCGCCGAGGCTCTGGAACATGGCTTCGCATTCTACCGTGCGCCCCGGCGCCGTCCGTGGCGGCAGCGCTACCGGGCGCGCCGTGCCCCGGCGTTTACTCAGACTCCCAGCGGCTTCATGGCACGTTCAACTGCCGGTGGTAGACTCGGCACATGGCGAGCCCACGGCACAACCGTCCTGCGCACGGCGTTCTCGGGCGCGCGGTGGCGCTGGCGGCGCTGTGCGCGGTGGGGGTGCTGGCTCCGGCGGCGCACGCCCAGCTGTTGGCGGACGTGATGGTGAGCACCGCCATCTCCGCGACGTTCGACCCCTCGCTGAGCCTGCCCCGCGGGACCTTGCGGGCCGTCGGAAAGGGGACGGAGGCGGTGATCGCGCGCGTCCCCGACCGGGACCGCTGGACCGATTGGGAAGTGTACGAGGCCAGCGGGCTCCTCAAGAGCCTGCAGGCCGGTTACGTCCATAACATCGAGACGGCGTTCGCTGTCGACGGCTACTTCCAATCTGACCGCACCGAGCAGACGGTCGGTGCCGAGGACCGCACCCACATCGTGTTCCAGGGGAACGACGGGGAACGCCTGCTGTACGTGATCCGAACGTCACAGGAGGTCGTATGGCTCACCGCACGATCGAAATGACGGGCCGGCCGGGCGTGCGCCCCAGCGTGCTGCTGTGCGCCTTGCTGGCGCTCGGCCTGTTCGCCGCCGCGGCCGCACAGCGACCGGCGAACGCCGACCAGCTCTTCAGCCAGGCGCAGCAGGCGCGGCAGCAGGCCATCTCCCTGAGCGAGCCGGCGAACCCCGACCAGCCGCACTGGAGCCTGGCCTGGCGGACGGGCGAGCAGGCGCTGCAGGCCGCGCCCCACGACACCGCCATCGAGCGGTTCCTGGCACGCACCTACAGCACGCTCAAGTGGTACGTGCGTGCCTACAATATGTGGCTCGCCTACCTCAACGACGGTGGTTCGCTCGGTGACATGAGCGGCCTGGCTGCGGACGCCGTGAGCAACACCGCGATGTTCGAGGAGGCCGGCACGCAGCTCGGGTTCCTGCGCTACCAGGCCGGCGACAAGGCGGCGGCGCTGAGCTACTACCAGAAGGTGCACGAAGTCCTGCCCGACGACCCGCTGGCGCTGCGCTGGCTGGGGAGGATCTACTACGAGCAGGGCGACCCACAGAAGGCGCTGCCGTACTGGCAGGCGCTGGTTGGCGTGAAGCCCGACGACCAGGCCGCCCGCTACTACCTGCAGCGCACGCAGGAGCAGGTCCGTGTGGGCGTGAACGCCAGCGACGCCTACCAGCGCGGCCTCGACCTCTACGACAAGGGATCGAAGCAGCAGGCGCTGAGCCTCTTCGAGCAGGCCCTGTCGGCGAACCCAGACTTCACCGATGCGGCGGTGTGGGCGGGCCGGACCGCGCTCGACCTGGGCCGGCCGGAGACCGCCGTGGGCTACTGGAAGCGGGTCACCCAGGCCCGTCCCAGCGATAAGGGCGCCGCCTACTTCCTCCAGCTCGCGCAGGCCGAGGCGACCTGGGGGACGGCCGCCGGAAAGGCCTTCTACGAGGGGCAATCGTTGTACCAGAAGGGGCAGGTCCAGGCCGCCAGCGACGCCTTCGTCACGGCGTTGCGGGCCAACAACGCCTACCTCGAGGCGTGGGTGTGGGCCGCCCGCACCAGCCAGGAACTCGGCAACTACGGCGACGCCATCCTGTACTGGCAGGGCGTGCTGCAGCGCTCGCCCGGCGACAGCCGCGCCACGTACTTCCTCGATCAGGCCAAGCACCAGCTCGACTACGGCCCCGACGCCGGCAAGGCGTACGTTGCCGGGGTCCAGGAGTATCAGTCGGGCCAGTTCGATGCTGCCGAGAAGGACCTCAAGGCCGCCATCCAGGCGAACCCCGCCTTCCCCTCGGCCTGGGGCACGCTCGGACGGCTCTACTTCCAGCAGCAGCGCTACGCCGATGCCGCCGATGCATTCGCTCATGCCCTGAAGCTGAAGCCCGACGATCAGAACTACGCCTACTTCGAACGGGAATCCAAGCGCCTCGCGGGTCAGTGACCCCTCGCGGCGTAGAAGGCAGGAGCTGGGCATGAAGCAGTACGACCGCCTCACCGACGATTCAGGAACCCCCTATCTGGCGACCGACCTACCCGGGCTGGTGCTGACACGCCTCCCGCTGCTGAACAAGAGCACGGCGTTCAGCCTGGAGGAGCGCAAGGAGCTCGGGCTGGAAGGGTTGTTCCCGCCGCACGTGTCGACGCTCGGCGAACAGGTACAGCGTACCTACGCCAACTTCCAGCGCTTCACCACCAACCTCGACAAGCACATCTACCTGCGGGTCTTGCAGGACCGCAACGAGGTGCTGTTCTACGCCCTGATCCAGCGGCATCTCGAGGAGATGCTGCCGATCATCTACACCCCCACCGTGGCCGAGGCGGTCCAGAAGTTCAGCCTCATCTACCGCTGGCCGCGCGGCCTGGTGGTCAGCACGGAGAACATCGATCGCGTCGACGAGGTGTTCGAGAACACCCCCATCCCGGACGTTCGGCTGGTGGTCGCCACCGACTCCGAGGGCATCCTCGGCATCGGTGATCAGGGCTACGGTGGCATGGCCATCTGCATCGGCAAGCTCTCGATCTACACGGCCGCGGCCGGGATCGATCCGGCCACCACCCTGCCGATCGAGCTCGACGTCGGCACCAACCGGCAGGACCTGCTCGACGACCCCCTCTACCTGGGCGTGCGGCACGAGCGGCTGACGGGTCAGGCGTACGACGACTTCATGGAGCGTTTCGTGACGGCGTTCAAGAAGCGCTTCCCGGACGCCGTGCTGCAGTGGGAGGACTTCTCCAAACAGAAGGCCTTCAGCGTTCTCGAACGCTATCAGGACGTCCTCCCCAGCTTCAACGACGACATCCAGGGCACCGGCGCGGTCGTGCTCGCCGGCCTGCTGGCGGCTGCCCGAAAGTCGCGCAGGCCGCTCACCGACGAGGTGTTCCTGGTCTACGGTGCGGGCGCCGGCGGGGTGGGTGTCGCCAGCCAGATCCGCGACGGCCTGATCCGTCAGGGGCTCGACCGGCGCCAGGCCTCCGAGCGGATCTTCGTGGTCGACTCGCGCGGCCTGGTGTTGAGCGACCGCCCGGGCCTGGACGCCTACAAGGCCGACCTGGCGCAGGACCCTTCGCGCGTGGCGGGCTGGCAGGTGGCGGGCTCGATCCCGACCCTGCTCGAGACGGTCCGTCAGGGGAACGTCACGGCCCTCATCGGCCTCTCGGGTCAACGCGGTGGCTTCGACCAGGGCATCGTCGAGGCGGTGGCGGCCAACACCCCGTCGCCCATCGTGTTCCCGCTGTCGAACCCGACCGACTACTCGGAAGCGATCCCGGAGGACATCTACCGCTGGACCGACGGGCGCGCCATCGTCGCCACCGGCAGCCCCTTCCCCGAAGTCACCTGGAAGGGCGTGCGCTACAGCGTGGGCCAGGGCAACAACGCCTTCATCTTCCCGGGCCTGGGCCTCGGCGTGAAGGTGGCCCGAGCGAAGTCCGTGACGCCGGGCATGCTCAGCGCGGCGGCCGAAGCGCTCGCCGACTACACCGACCAGGGCCGTATCCTGCAGGGCGCGGTCTACCCACGGGTGAGCGCCATGCGCCGCGTGAGCCGCTACGTGGCCACCGCCGTGGCGCAGGAAGCGGTGAGCGCCGGCGTGGCGCGTGCGGAGCTGGGCGACGACCTGAGCGCGCGCATCGACGAAGCGATGTGGGAGGCGCGTTACCTCCCCATCCGAAGGCGCTGATCCGGTGCGTACGGTGGTGCTGCGCGTGTCGGCGCTGGCACTGCTACTGCTGCTGGCGTTGGTCGCCGTCATCACCGTACGCACCCTGCAGCGGCTGCCCGACACGGTCGTCTACTTCATCGCCTCGGACGGCACGAACTTCCACCTGACGCAGGTCTACCGTCGCGGCGGACGCGGCGACGCCGCGTCCCGAGCCGAGCGCGCCGTCGCGGCGCTGGCCGCAGGTCCCACCCCGGACGAGGCCGCGCGCGGGCTGAGCAGCGCCGTGCCCGCCGACACGCTGGTACGGAGCGCGAAGCTGGACGCCGGCATCCTGACGATCGACCTGTCCGCCGGCTTCGAGCGCGGAGGGGGCAGCGCCATGATCGTCGGACGGCTCAACCAGCTGTACTACACGTTGACCCGGCCGACCGACGTCAAGGGCGTGGTGCTCGAGATCGAAGGGCGACGGGTGACGACGTTCTCGGGCGAAGGGATCGAGGTCGCCAGTCCCTGGCGTCGCGCCGCCTTCCCCGAACGGCCGGTGTGGTGATGACGGCGGGCGCGCCGGCGTGCAGCCGATTCCCGACCCGTCGCGTCCTCCCTCCCAGGCTGAGGCGTGGGAGCCGGCACCGGTGACGGAGCGGTGACGGGCGGCCGCGGCCGGGCCGACGGGCGCCGCTGGGTGCGGCTCGCCCTGACGGTCGTGTGCGCGCTGACGCTAAGCGCGCCGGTGCTGGCGGCGGAACCGTTGTGGGCGTCGAGCCAGGGCAGGGACAGGGTGTTCCAGGCAATGGTCGACGTCTTCCGCGACCGTTACTGGGATCCCGGCTGGATGGACTGGCAGGCATGGGCCGACCGCTACCGCTCGGCGGCCGATGGGGCGGGCACGCGGGCCGGCTTCGACAGTGTCATGAGGCAGATGGTCGATGCCGTCCACGACGATCATTCGAGCTGGCTGGGCCTGGCCTCGTACCAGGGAGGTACCACAGCTCCCCAGGCGACGCCCACCATCGGCGTCGAGACCGCCTACCTACAGGGTTCGGGCCTGGTCGTCACCCGGGTGCTGCCCGGCTCACCGGCGGAGGACGCCGGGCTGCGTCGCGGCGACGTCATCACCAGGGTCGGGAGCGAAGCGCTCGACGGCGCAGCTCGCTGGGATGCGGGCACGGTGCTGAGTCGGGCGGTTCAACGCGGCGACGTCGCGCTCGGCCTGCGTCGTGGCTACGAGGCGTTCGATCGCATCCTGCACCCTGCGCTGCTGGCGCAGCGCGCCCTGACCGAGCAACCTGTCGGCCGGATGCTGGACGGCGCTACCGGCTACATCTACCTCCCCAGCCTCAACCTGCCGACCACCGGCGCGCGCTTCCACGAGCTCCTGGGGGAGCTCGAGCGACAGGGTGCTCGCTCGCTGATCCTGGACATGCGCGGCAACTACGGCGGGCGCCTGGGCCAGCTCGGGCTGGTGCTGGGCGCGTTCATCCAGGGCGCCTGGGGCCAGGCGGTCAGCCGTGGTGCGGTGGTGTGGCAGGGGCGCTACACGGTCGTGGACGGTGAGGGCGTGTCGACCCTGGTGGCCGGCGACGGCACGATGGTGGAGGAAGACCGGCTGGCGCGGCCGGTGCGCTTCGACGGACCGCTGATCGCGCTGGTCGACGGCGAGAACAGCTCGGCCGGCGAGGTGGGGCCGCTGGTGCTGCAGGACCTCGGACGGGCTCGGGTGGTGGGCGAGCGCACCCACGGCAACGTCGAGGCCGTGCAGGGCTTCACGTTGCCCGATGGCAGTGTAGTGATGGTGGCGATCGCGAACCTGGAGGGGATCGACGGACGCGCCTTCGACGGCGGTGTCATCCCCGCGGTCACGGCGCAGGTCAGCTTGGAAGGGCTGGCGCGCGGCTACGACGCCCCGTTGGCGGCCGCCCGCGCGCTTCTCCAGGACCTGCCATTCGATCCCGGCCGGCTGTTCTGAGCCGTTGCCCGCGGTTCGCGCGAGGTCTGCGCAACAGCGGCCGTCAGACGGAGCGCGAACGCCTCCAGGACGGGAGCGCGGCCACCTGTGGGGCCGTCGCCCGACTAGAAACTCTCATGGAAAGCCCGTGGTACACTTCCTCTGCTTTGAGCCCCGAACGCATCACCAGATCGGTTCTCCGCTGTGCACGAGGAAGATCGTGTGGTGCGCCCGACAGGATTCGAACCTGTGACCTTTCGCTCCGGAGGCGAACGCTCTATCCGGCTGAGCTACGGGCGCGCGAAGTCAATTAAGAAAGCTATCAGAGGCTCTGGGAGGAAGTCAAGGGAATGAAGTTCAACCGTCGCACCAACACGATCATCCTGTGGATCATCTCCATCGGGTTGCTGCTCGGCATGATCATCACCTTCACGCCGACGCTCGGACGCCTCGGCGGGGGTGGCGGCGGCGCGAGCCACGGCTCGGTCGAGCTGCAGGTCAACGGGCAACCCATCTACCAGGACGCGGTGGCCCGCGCGCGCCAGAACCCGCTGTACAGCGCTGTGTCGCAGGGCGAAGTAGCCAACGACCTGCAGCTGCTGCTCGTCGACAACCTGATCCAGAACGCCGTCCTGTCGCAGGCCTCGGCCAAGATCCGCGTTTCCGGCGGCGAGGTCAACAAGTCGGTCGACGACTTCCGGAAGACGCGCGGCGTCGCGGGTCGCGGCAACGACCAGGCCTACCTCAACCTCATCGGCAACGCCGGCTTCACCGACGCCACCTTCCGCGACTACGTGCGCGAGTCGTTGCGGCAGACCAAATGGGAGACGCAGCTCACCAAGGATCTCAAGGTGAGCGACGCCGAGGTGAAGGACTGGTACGACACGCACCCCACCAGCTATCAGAGCGATCCGCAGATCAAAGCCCGCGAGATCGTCGTCGACGACGCCGCCCTCGCCGTCGAGCTGCAGAAGAAGGCGGTCGGCGGCGCCGACTTCGCCGCCCTCGCCAAGGCCAACAGCAAGGAGCTGGCCGATCGCGGCGGCGCGCTCGGTGCGGCCAAGGGGGAGAGTACGCCGCAGCCGGTCGGTAAGCCGGCGCTCCCCACCGCGGTGGCGGACGCCGCCTTCGGCTTGCAGGGTCCGGGTATCACCGATGTCGTCAATGCCGCGGGGCGGTTCTACATCGTCAAGGTCGAGACCTACCTGCCGGCCGCGCCGAAGGCGTTCGACAAGGTCAAGGACCAGGTCAAGGCGGACGCCCTCAAGGCCAAGCAGACGGGCGTGGTGGAGCAGAAGATCGAGCAGCTCATGAGCGACGCCAAGATCACGGTCCCCACGGGCAGCGAGCTAACCTACGACAATCCCACGGTGGCCAAGGTCGGCGACACCAGCATCAAGGCCGCCGAGCTCGATCGCGCCACGTACACCAACCCGCAGATCCAGCGGGCGCTGTCACCGCAGAGCGCCTCCCTGGTCACCCAGTTCTTCAAGCCGGCGGTGCTGGGACAGCTCATCGACAGCTACGTGGCGTACCAGGGCGCTCAGTCCCTCAAGCTCCAGCTGGTCGGGACCCGGCAGATGGTCGCACAGGCGGCGCTCAACTACGTGTCGCGCGACGCCAAGGCCACGCCTGACGCCATGCAGAAGTACTACGACAGCAACACCTCGAGCTTCACCATCGCGGCGGAGGCCGAGGCTACGCGTGTCGACTTCACCAGCAAGGCCGGAGCGGAAGCCTTCCGGTCGGCGATGCTGCAGGGCAAGGCCCTCGATGCCACCGCCAAGGCCGACAGCGGTACCGTCAAGGACCTGGGCACGGTGAAACCCGGCGACCTGGTGACCGAGCTCGACACCGCGCTGTTCAAGACCGACGCCTTCAGCCCGCTCCCGAGCAGCCAGCAGGGGATCTCTGACGTGCTGGTGCTGTCGCAGCCGGCGAAGACCGGTAGCTCGAGCACCACCGGATCGACGTCCAACGGTGCCGCTGCAAGCAGCTCGAGCAGCAGCTCGTCCAGCAGTAGCGGGGCGGCGGGGAGCAGTGCGTCGCCGCCCAAGACGGTGGACACCTACGTGGTCCTGCTGGCCGTTCGCACGCCCCAGCGCACGCGCACGTTCAACGAGGTCAAGGACCAGGTTCGCGCAGCGGTGCTCTCGAACCAGCAGCAGCAGCTCCGCACCGACTGGCTCGACAAGCTGAAGAAGCAGATCAAGGTCGAGAACGACCTGGCGCAGCTCCAGCAGAAGTCATCAGGTACCGGCGGCGCGACGGGCACGGGCTCCGGATCGACCGGCGCGGGCTCGAGCTCCGGCTCCAGTTCAGGCTCGAGTTCCGGTTCCAGCAGCTCAGGTTCGACGGGCTCCTCCGGAACGACGTCCTCCGGATCGTCGACCACGCCACCGGCCGCCAGCCCCGCCAACGGCTCGTCGGGGTCCGGCAAGACCGGCAGCGGTAACTAGTTCCTGACGGCGGGCGCTCCGAGGAGCGCCCGCCGACCGCACCACCGGAGGTGGTTCCGTCATGCCCCGAGCCCTGCTGAGCGTTTCGGACAAACGCGGTCTGGCAGACTTCGCGCGCGGCCTGAGCGGTCTCGGCTACGAGATCGTGTCCACCGGCGGTACCCTACAGTCGCTGCGCGATGCCGGGGTCCCCGCCGTCGCCGTGGCGGACGTCACCGGCTTCCCGGAGATCCTCGACGGCCGGGTCAAGACGCTGCACCCGCGCATCCACGGTGGCCTTCTCGCGCGACGCGAGGAGGCTCACCTCTCCGAGCTGCGCGAGCACGACATCACCCCGATCGATCTGGTCGCCGTCAACCTGTACCCGTTCCGCGAGACCGTGGCGCGTGCCGGCGTCGGTTGGTCGGAGGCGCTGGAGACCATCGACATCGGCGGCCCCAGCATGTTGCGCGCGGCGGCCAAGAACCATCCGTCCGTGCTGGTGGTCGTCGATCCCGACGACTACCCGGCCGTGCTCGACGCCGTGCGTGCGGGCCCCGACGAGGCGCTGCGGCGCTCGCTGGCCCGCAAGGCCTTCGCCCATAGCGCGGCGTACGACGCCGCCATCGTGGCCTGGATGGAGCGCGATGAGGCGTTGCCGGAGCACCTCAACCTGGCTCTGGAGCGTGCCGAGGTACTCCGTTACGGCGAGAACCCGCACCAACACGGCGCCCGCTACCGCGAGGTCGGCTCGCGCGGGTGGTGGGACTCGGTGGTGCAGCATTCGGGCATGGCCCTGTCCTACCTCAACCTCTTCGATGCCGACGCCGCCTGGCGGCTCGCGTTCGAGCTCGGAGCGGGGCGCGCGGCCGTCATCGCCAAGCACGCCAACCCGTGCGGGGCGGCGCTGGCAGGCGATCTCACGACGGCCTACGCCGCGGCGTTCGAAGCGGACCCGAAGTCGGCCTTCGGCGGGATCGTGGCACTGCCGGGCACGGTGGATGCCGAGCTGGCGCGGGCCGTCGTCGCGAATCCCAAAGCGGATGTGCTCATCGCCCGCGGCTTCGCGCCCGAGGCGCTCGAGCTGTTCGCCCGCAAGCGCAAGAACATGCGTGTGCTGGAGGCCGAACCGCCGGGCGAGCGCGGGCTCGAGCTGCGCCGGATCGACGGCGGCTTCCTGGTGCAGCAACCCGACCCGGTACGGGTCGAGCGCGGCGAGTGGAAGGTCGTGACCCGGGCGCAGCCCACCGAGCAGCAGTGGCGCGACCTGGAGCTCGCCTATCGGGTGTGCGCGTTCACGTCGTCCAACGCCATCGTCTTCGCTGCCGGTGGCAGTGCGGTCGGGGTGGGGGCGGGCCAGCAGAGCCGCGTCGATGCCGTCGAGATCGCGGCCAAGAAGGCGGCGGGGCGGGCCCGCGGCGGCGCCTGCGCGAGCGACGCCTTCTTCCCGTTCCGGGACGGGGTCGATGCCGCGGCCGACGCGGGGGTGGCGGCGGTGATCCAGCCGGGAGGGTCGATCCGTGACGAGCAGGTGATCGAGGCGGCCGACGAGCGCGGCATGGCCATGGTCCTGACGGGGGAGCGACACTTCAAGCACTGACGCCGACCTCAGGCGCCCGGTGGGGGTAGGCTGGTCGTGACGCCGGTGTGGGGCCGGCCGGCGGACGCCCGCCCGAACGGCGCCGGTCGAAGCAGGGAATCCCAACGGAACGCCCGTGCATACAAGATGTGGTATGCACGGGCGTTCGTGTACCCAGATGATGAATGCCGGCCCTTGATGCGACCCGCCCTCGATGATAGGTTGGGGGTCGAGAGGATGGGGCGCGACGAGGGGCCGCCGCGGGTCGGCTGGCGCACTTTCGAGACGGTGTGAAACCCCTTACCGTGACAAGATGTTGTATGTTGCTAGCATCAACAGACACTATGTAGCGAACTGACCGGCGCCGCCTGCCGGGTGCGGCCGATCAGGGTAGACAGCCTTCTCGAGCGTCGCCGAACGCTCTCGAGACAGGGAGGATGATTGTGGGCAGTGCACGTACACCTCACGAAGCAGGCACCCTCGTGGGCTTCGACGACCACGCACGGGCGATCGCCAAGCGGCAGTACTTCCAGCCCGATGACGCCACGCTGGAGGACATGTTCGCGCGCGTCGCGAGCTGGGTGGCGAGCCCCGAACGCGAGGACGTGCGGGTGGACATGGCCGAACGATTCTACGAGCTGATGGCGAGCAAGCGTTTCTGTCCCGGTGGCAGGGTGCTCGCCGGCGCGGCCACCGGCCACGGCAACGTGCTCAACTGCTTCGTTCAGGACGGCAGCCCGGAGAGCCCGGCGACCACCCCCTGGGTATTGCGGCTCGCCACCAAGCTGGCGCTGGTCACCAAGGTGGGCGGGGGCAACGGCCTCAACCTCGACCCGATCCGCCCCAAGCGCGCCTTCACGGGCCGCAGCGGGCGGCTGTACCTCACGATCGACCCCGGTCACGACGACTACGACAAGGTCCGTAGCGGCACGTTCCTCGATCTGGTCCGGGGCGAGTACGTCACGCGCGGCTATCGCGCCGCCACCTTCGTGGAACGCCAGGACGCCCCCTCCGGTGCCCAGCTCGAGACCGTGGGCGACTCGGTGGAGGGCATCTGGCAGGGGGGTGGCGCGATGATCACCGCGCTTCTCCGAGGCGATGACGTAGTGCTCGACCTCAGCGCGCTTCGCCCGGAGGGAACGCCGGTGCAGGGATCGGGCGGGAGCTCCAGCGGCCCGTCCAGCTTCGCGGTCGAAGTGTTCGACAACTTCGCTATCTGGGCGGCGCTCGGTGGCGCCGACTTCGCGGGCCCGGTAGCGACGCTGCGATACATCTTCGCGCCCACCCTGCGGGTGATCCGCCAGGGAGGCACGAGGCGCGGCGCCGGCATGGCCACCATCTCCATCACCCACGCCGACGTGCGCGACTTCATCACCGCCAAGGACCTGGAGCGCGAGCAGGCCGAAGGCGATATCAGCACCTTCAACATCTCGGTGCTGGTCAGCGACGCCTTCATGCGCCAGAGCATCGCCCGCGAAGGCGGCGACGTGCTCGAGGCCATCGCGCGGCACGCCTGGCAGACCGGCGAGCCGGGACTGATCTACGTCGATCGCATCAACGAGTTCAACCCCATGCGCGAGACGATGGGGGACATCAAGGCCACCAACCCGTGCGGCGAGATCCCGCTCTACCCGGGGGAGCCGTGCGATCTGGGGGCGATGAACCTTGCCGCCTACGTGCGTCGGCCCGGGGTCGGGATGGAAGGCTTCGACCGCCAGGCCTTCCGAGCCGACGTGGGCACCTGTGTGCGCTTCCTGGACAACGTCCTCGACGTGAACCGGTTCGCCCTGGAGGACAACCGGACCATGAGCATGAAGCTGCGCCGCCTGGGCCTCGGGGTGATGGGGCTGGCCGACGCGCTCATCCGTATGGGCTTCGCCTACGACACCGAGGAGGGCCGCGACGCGGTCCACACCATGATCAGCGAGTTGCGCCAGGCGGCCACTGCGGCCAGTGAGGGCCTGGCCGACGAGCGCGCGCCCTTCCCGATGTTCGCCGAGAGCGGGTTGGACACGCCCCGTCGCAACATCGCGGTGTTGACGGTCGCGCCCACCGGCACCACCAGCATGTTGATGGGCGTGTCGTCGGGCGTGGAGCCGGTGTTCGCGCCCTTCATCTACCGCAAGATCGGCAGCGACTACGCCGCGCTGGTGCATCCGCTGTTCCGGGAGTTGATGGAGGAGCACGCCGCGCCCCCCGACCTCGCCGTGGACGGCGGCTGGGACTGGGACAAGGTGGTGGAGGCGGTGCAGGCCAACCACGGTAGCGTGCAGGGGCTCGACTTCATCCCCGACGCCGTCAAGACCGTGCTGATCTGCGCGCACGACATCGCGCCGGCCGATCACGTCCGGATGCAGGGGGTGGTCCAACGGGCGTTCGACGGTGGTGACCTGGTGGCCAACTCCATCAGCAAGACCATCAACCTTCCCAGGCACGCCACGACACAGGACGTCTTCGAGGCCTATGCGCTGGCCTTCGAGACCGGCTGCAAGGGCGTCACCGTGTACCGCGACGGCTCGCGCGATTTCCAGGTGCTCTCCACGAAGGTCACCAAGGACGCCGACACCGCAGCCGGCGTGAGCGCCTCCTCGGCGGCTCCGGTCGGCTCGTCCGAGGCCGACGCCGCCGGCGACGGCCACGGCGCATCGCTGCGGCACGAGGCGCGCCTCGACCGCCTGCCGAGCGAGCCGCTGTTCGAGCGGCCGTTGCGCCTCACCGGCTTCACCGACGCGGTCAAGCTGATGCTGCCTAACGGCGAGAAGCGTGGGTTCTTCGTGACCGTCAACAAGCAGGACGGCCTGCCTACCGAGGTGTTCATCGTCTCGGGCAAGGCCGGCGACGAGGCCAACGCCGACAGCGAGGCGCTCGGCCGGGTGGTGTCGATCGCGCTGCAGTACGGCGTGCCCGCCGAGGCGCTCATCAAGACGCTGCGGGGCATCAACGGTGGTATGTACGGCAGCTACCACGGGCGCCTGGTGGCCTCGAAGGCCGACCTGCTGGCCGTGGCCCTGGAGACGGCGGGTGCCGAGAACGTCCTCAACCGCGGCAAGGCGTGCCCCGACTGCGGGGCGCCGCTGCGGTTCGAGGAGGGCTGCCAGAAGTGCGAGAGCTGCGGCTACTCCAAGTGCGGCTAGCTCGGCGGTAACTCCGCGTCAAGGGAGCTGGGGCGGGCCCACGTCGATGACCGTGGGCCCGCCCCAGCTAGTGGGAGGCTCGGCGGGGAGGTCGCCCGCCTAGGATTTGCCCGTCAGCGACCGCAGCAGGGCGTCGAGTTGGGCCTGGCGGGCGCTCTGTTGTGCCTGCAGGTCGTCCTGTTCGCTGCGGAGCGTCTGCAACTGGTTCTCCTGCTGCTCCAGGTTCGTGGCGTAGCGCTTGTACAGGGAGCTGGTGCGGTCGAGCGCCGCCATGTTCTGCCGGACGCGGCTCTGATCCTGGAAGATCGCGTCGATCTGCGAGCGGTGCTGGGCGATGGCGCGGTCGAGATCGGCGATCTGGCCCTTCAGGTCGAGGATCTGGCGCAGCGTCGCGCGGTCCTGGCTGTTGAGGTCGACGTTGGCGAGGTAGCTGGCGATGACGTCGCTCGAGAGGTTGGACAGCGCCACCGTGCGACGCACGGTGCGCTCCATGACGACCTCGAGGGTGCAGGGACCGGCCCTGCCGCAGTGGGTGACGGTCGGGACGGTGGCGTCGCCTTCGGGCGCGGTGCCGTCGGCGGCGGCCAACGCCACGCCGAGGCGGTAGCTCTGCGGGGTCTCGGCCGGCGCTGCGGCGGGCGAGACCAGATCGTATCCCGGACGCTTCGGGTGCTCGATGACCACGAAGCGCGCGGCCCCGTCGCGCGAGGTGAGGCTGTAGGTGGTGCGCAGGCGCTGTTTGACGGTGGTCGTGACGGCGCCGTTGACGAGGGTGACTGCGGTGACGCGCTCGGGCTCGCTCGAGCCCTGCGTCGTGACGTCGACGCCCAGGTCGACGGCGTAGGTGAGCAGCCGATCGTCGCCCGGCACGATGTCGCTGATGCGGCTGTCGCCGGTGAAGCCGCCGCGGTCGAACACCGTCACCGGGCCTGCGGCCAGGTGGAGGCCGGTGTCGTTGGCGAGCCGCACGGCGCGCAACGGGTGCGCGCCCAGCACGGACGGGTCGAACACGGACAGGCGCTGCGCCGGCACCGTCTTCAGCACGATGGGGATCATGGCCGACTCGTGCCGCGCCACCGTCACCGGTTGCTGCACGTCATAGCTGAACGTCGCGCCGGTGGCCGTGCCCTGGGCCATGGCGGTCACCCCGGCGCCGCTGAGCTGCGGGGCGGACGGCGCCTGTGCCAGCCCGGTCACGGCGCTCTCGGCCGGACTGGGCGCCAGGGCGCGGTCCGCGCTCTTGGCGGCCGGCGCCCTGTCCCCGGCGTAGGCCTGGGGGACGAAGTTCTGAGCCAGATCGAACGCCACGTGCGGGCGCTGGAGGTAGATCGGATCGTAGAGGCTGGTGACGAAGGAGATCGGGCGACCCGCCACGAAGGACATCTGCACGTCGTTCAGATCGATATCGGTCGGGTTGTCGACGATGGCCCAGCCCTGCAGGTCGGCGGTGCCGGCGGCGCCGAGCACCAGACGATAGCTGGTCTTCCAGACCGGCATCTCGCGCACGTAGCCGACGCGCACGCGGCGCGCGCCCTCACCCGAGAACAGGATGTGCACGGCGTTCGCGGCGTTGCCGCGGTAGCGGGCGATAGCGGCGAGCGCGGCCTCCAGATCCGCCTGCAGCGAGGCGCTGTCGAAGTGGACGTTACGCACCTCGTCGAGGCCGACGCGCTGCAGGCCGTTCGCGGTCAGGAGGGTGAGGTAGGTGGTGGGCGGGCCGTCCTGCGTCTGCACGCGCTCTACGTTGACGATGGTCCCGTCCAGCGGCTGGCCGGCCTCGAGATGGACGGCCTCCCCGCGCGCCTGCGCCAGCAGTTGCGCCAGCGTGGGGTCGTTCGACAGATCGAGGGCGTAGCCCGAGAGCACCCGGCCGAGCGGATCCTGCGACGCATAGCGTACCGGTCGGATGGTGCCGCCGTCGAAGTCCTGCACCACCAGGCTCTGCAGCAGATCGTCCATCTGGCCCGCCGCGACCGGCAGGTCGAGCTGCTGCGTGCCGGTCACCGTACCGCTGTGCTCGAAGTACCCTACCCCGGTAGTGAAGAGAACCACCCTCGTGACCGGAAGATCCGCCGGCGGTGCGGCGGAACTCGGAGCGGCGGTAGCGTCCTGAGCGAACGCCGCCGAGACGGCGGCGGTGCTCAGCAGCGTCGCCAGCAACACCTTCTCGATGGCCCTGCGGACACGGTTTCCCATGCTGCGATGCTACTCGCCGCCGGCCGGGGCTCCTGTGGCCCCTGCCCCATCGCCCATGAAGGACCGTCCAAGGGTTCAGGCGGCGCGGGTCAGGAAGGCCTCGAGCCGCTGGAGCGCTTCGGGCATGTTGGCCCGTCCGTACCCCACGCGCAGGTGGCCCGGCTCGTCGTACACGGTGCCCGGCAGGAGCAGCACGTCCGCGCCGGCCACCACGCGCTCGCAGAACGCCTGCACGTCACCCTGCTCAAGGTAGCGCAGGAACCCGATCGGGCTGGCGTTGGGGCGCACCCAGCCGAGGAGGTCGGCATGGCGCTCAAGGAAGTCGTCGAGCAGTGGCAGGTTGCGGTGCACGATGGCCAGGTTGCGCTCCGCCAGCGTCTCCCGGTGACGGAGCGCCAGCTCGGTGAGGAACTCGCTGGGGGCGGGGCTGCAGATGGTGGTGTAGTACTTCAGCTCCATCACGCGCCGCAGCAGCTCCCGGTCCTTGCTGGCGAGCCAGCCGAGCCGCAACCCGGGCAGGCCGTAGGTCTTCGACACCGACCCGAGCGACACCGCGCCGCTCTCCAGGTCGCAGGCGGCGGGCAGCCGGTCGGCCGGGTCGTGCTCGAGCTCGCGGTAGACCTCGTCGCTGAAGACCGTGAAATCCCGTTCACGGCCCAGCGCCAGCACCCGGTCGTACACCGCGCGCGGCATGAGCAGGCCGGTGGGGTTGTGTGGCGTGTTGATGTACACGACCCGGGTGTTCGGCCGCAGCAGCGCTTCCAGAGCGTCCACGTCGTGCGTCCAGTCGTCCTCGGCGTGACGCCGCCAGACGCTCACCTCGGCCCCGGTGCTGCGTGCGAGCTGCAGAGCGGACTCGTAACAGGGCGTCTCCACCACGGCGTGGTCGCCCGGGCCCAGAAGCGTGTGGTAGAGGAGGAAGATACCCTCCTCGGCACTCGTGCACACCAGGGTGTCGTCGGCATCCAGGGTGTCGTAGACGCGGGCGACCTGGTGGCGCAGGGTCGCCGAGCCCGGTGCTTCGGTGTAGCCCAGGCGCTGCTCCGAGAAGCGCTCCAGGGCGCCCTCCTCGAGCGCCAGCAACTCGCCGACGCTACGGCTCTCGGCGTCCGAGCTCGACAGCATGAAGCCGGCGCTGAACTCGTACTTGGCGTAGTAGTGCTCGATGCGGAACGGGGCGATTCGCATGCCCCGAGCCTACCGGAACGCCCGCTGGCCGTGCGAGCTCAGCGTTCGTCTCCCGAGCCGCCCAGCACGCCGCGGACGCGGCGGCTGGCGAGCTTGTCGAGGTTGGTGCGGCCGATCGCCTCCAGTGACAGGCCCAGGTCGGCCGCCAGGTTGGCCACGTACCACAGCACGTCGCCGATCTCCTTGGCGAGCGCGTCGCGCTGGGCGTCGTCGAGGCTGTCGCCGGGAAGCAGGCCCTCGTCGCGCATCAGTTTGCCGAGCTTCTCGGCGACCTCGCCCGCCTCGCCGGCGAGCTTGAGGGTGGGGTAGAGCACGCGCGCTTCCTCGGGGTAGATGGCGGTGCTGCGGGCCTGGGCCTGGTACTCGTCGAGCGTCATGGCGCCATCGTACCGGCTGGTGCTGCGGGTGGAGCGCCGCGCACGGCGGCCGCTCGGAGCCACGCCGGGCACGGCGCCGGCGCGCCTTGCACCGGCCTACGGCCTCTGGTAGACTACGCTTCGCTTTCGGCGGGGCTTCGTGCCCCAGGGCGCGCGGTCGGCGGTAGCTCAGTGGTAGAGCGGTCGGCTGTTAACCGATTGGTCGTAGGTTCGAATCCTACCCGCCGAGCCAACGAGGGCCCCGTCGACGACGGGGCCCTCGTTTTGAACGACCGAGCACGGCGTAGGAGCGCGGGCACACACCCCGCACCAGCATCGCGCCCACCGCTGTGCGCACCCCGCCGCGCCGTCAGCCTTGCCAGGGCAGCAACACCAGCTTGTGCCGACGTGCCGCTTGCTCAGGAACGTCTCCTGGGCCTCCACGATCGACGCCAGCGGATAGGTCCGCTCGACCACCGGCCGGATCTCGCCGCGTTCGATGGCGCCGATCCGATCGGGGAAGACGGTCTCGCCCCAGGCGGTGCTGCCCGGCAGGGTGAGGTCCTTCAGGTAGAGGTCGCGCATGTCGAGGTCCACCATCGGTCCGGTGATCGCGCCCGGGCTGACCAGCCGGCCGCCGGGCCGCAGCGCCTTCAGCATGGACGCGAACCCCTCGCCCGCGACGTTGTCCGCCACCACGCCGACGGCGGGCGCTGGTCACGGCGATCACCTCGCCGCCGCCCGCGGTCCCAGTGGAGCCCGTCACGCACGAGGCGTACCCGCCGAGCCGTAGATTGATGTCGGTGTTGTTCACGCCGGCGGCCCGGACCTCCACCCGTGCGTCTCCCGGCCCGAGCTGCGGGACGGGGACGTCGCGGTAGCGCAGGACCTCGGTGCCGCCGTGCCGCGTCGTGACGACGGCCTTCATGCTGGCGCCCGGAGCGCTTACCGCGTCAGTCCCAGGGGGTTCGACACCGCGTGCCGGGCGGCCTCCCAGGCGCGTTTGAGTTCGACCTGGTCACCGCCGAGCTCGGAGGCCGGCAGGTCGGCGTAGCGTGCGACCTCGTCCTCCTTGGCGTTGAGGATCCTGTTCAGCACCGAGTGGAGCGACTCCCGCACGGCCAGGCCCTCACGCAGCATGTCCTGGAGCTCCAGCACGCGGTTGACGAGATCGTCGTGGCTCATGGCCTCGAGTTCGGCGCGGGTCCGCTGCATGGTCCCTACTCTAGCCCCTCGCGACGGGGGAGCGGAGCCCGGAGCGCTGCGGGCGCGTTCCGGCGCCGGGGATCGACACGGTATGCTGGCCCATGGCCGCCGAACCCACGTCCCTGACCGTCCTTTCATTGGCTCGGGCCTACCGTGCGGGCGAGCTCGATCCCGTCGACGTCACGGAAGCCTACCTGGCTGCGATCGACCGGCACCCGGCCGGCGGACTCGTGTACCGGCTCGTCACCGCCGAGCGGGCGCGCCGGCAGGCGCAGGAGGCCAGCCGGTTGCTGCGGGCCGGGGTCGACACCGGCCCGTTGCAGGGCGTACCGATCGCTATCAAGGACCTGCTCGACATGGAGGGCGAGGTCAGCGCAGCCGGATCCAAGGTGTTGCTGGAGCGACCGCCGGCCGACGAGGACGCGCCGGTGGTGGCGCGCCTCGACGCCGCCGGGGCGGTGTTCCTGGGCCGCACCACCATGACCGAGCTGGCGTTCTCCGGCATCGGCATCAACCCCCACTTCGGCACGCCGCCCTGCGCGCGCGACGCCGAGCGCGTGCCCGGCGGGTCCTCGTCGGGCTCGGGCGTGGCGGTGGCGGCGGGCCTGGCGGCGGCGGCGCTGGGCTCGGATACCGGCGGTTCGGTGCGCATCCCGGCGTCGGTGAACGGCATCGTGGGTCTGAAGACCACCGACGGTCGCATCCCCACCGAAGGAGCGGTGCCGCTCTCCACCACCCTCGACACCCTGGGACCGCTGGCGCGTGATGCCGACGATGCCTGGGCGCTGTACCAGGCGATGGCGGCCGAACCCCACCACGACCTTCTCGAGCCGCCTCAGAAGCTGGTGGTGCTCGCCCCGACCACGGTGCTGCAGGCAGAGCTCGAGCCGGCGGTCGAGCGGGTCTTCCGGGCCGCGCTGGAGCGGCTGGCGGCGCTCGGCATGGAGGTGCGGCAGGAGGCGCTGCCGATGCTAGCGGAGATCCCGGAGCTATACCGGCGCTACGGCAGCTTCGCCAGCCACGAAGCGTTCGCCCTCTACGAAGCGATCCTGAAGGAACGTGGCGAGGCCATGGACCCGCGCGTGGTGGCGCGCATCCTGAAGGTCGGCGGCCGGCCGTCGGCCGACTACATCCGGCTGGGGTACGCCCGGGCCGCCCTTCGGCGCCGCTTCTGGCCCGAGCTGGCCGGCGTGGACGCGGTCGTGGCGCCGACCCTGGCGATCGTCCCGCCGCGCATCGACGCGCTTAGCGACGACGGCGCCTACTTCGAGGCGAACGCCCGGATGCTGCGCAACACCACGGTGTTCAACGTGCTGGCCTCGCCCGCGGCGAGCGTTCCGGCCGGCGATACACCCGACGGGCTGTCGGTGGGTCTGATGGTGGCGACTCGGCCGGGCGAGGAGGGGCTGGCCCTGGGGATCGCCCGGCGTCTCGCCCGCGCCCTCGCCGGGCACGAAGGCTAGGCGAGCGCCCACCGCCCAGGCGCACTCAGGTGGGCGCCACCAGTAGGTGCAGCACCTGAGCGACGAGAGCCGGGCCGTCGTGGCCTTCGATCTCCACGTCGCAGTCGAAGCTCACCAGCAGGCGGTCGTCGCCCTTGGGCCGCACGTCGGCGACGCGGGCATGCAGGCGTACCCGAGAAGCGGACGGTACCGGTGAGAGGAACCGCAGCCGGTCGAGGCCGTAGTTGACGACGGTGGTCCCGTCCCCGGGGAACGCGCCCACGCCCTCGAGCATCGGCACCAGCAATGAGAGCGTCAGGTAGCCGTGGGCGATCGTGGTGGCGAACGGGCCGGCGGCCGCGCGTTCGGCATCGACGTGGATCCACTGGTGATCGTCGGTGCACTCGGCGAAGGCGTCGATGCGAGATTGGTCGATGCCGATCCAGGGTGAGACGCCGAGATCGCGCCCCGCTGCGTCCCGGAAGTCGGCGAAGGTCATGGTGGCCATGGAGCTCCTATCGGGTCCGCCCGTCACGGCGGCGTCGGGCCTCATGACAGCCTACCAGCGGCGACGTCCGCTCAGGGGGCGTCGATCGATGCGGCGCGCCGTGCCAGCACCTTCGGCAGATCGAGCATTCGGGTGGCGGCGATCATGCTGCTGGCGTACTTCACGACGATGTCCGTGGCGATCACCTGCACGAACCAGCGGGGTGTGGCGAAGTCCTGCCCCAGGAACGCCAGGAACGTGAAGATGAGGGTGTCCATGGGAGCGCTGACGGCGTTGGAGGTGGCCACGCGGGTGATCCAGCGGCGGTGGATGAGGCGCTGGTAGATCTCGGTGTCGGCCGTCTCGGACAGTACGATCGACAGGAAGCTCACCGCCACGTAGCGCAGCGGGGTCCCCAGGTGCGATGACAGCGCCACGTTGGCGACGGCGGCGGCCAGGATCATGGCGTACACGGCCCGACGCCCGAAGCCGTGGACGCGATCGCGCTGCGTGAAGGTGACGCCGAAGAACAGGGTGCCGACATTGAGCAGGAAGAACCCCCCGACGGGAAGGAAGCTGTCGAACGTGTAGTTGGCCAGCAGGGTGCAGCTTACGTAGACGGCCATGGCGCCGAGCATCACCGAGTTCCGGCGCGCGCCCGAGCGCAGAAGCGCCGCCGCGGCCACAGCAGCGAGGGGCGCCAGAGCGTAGCGCGGTTCGGCGAAGGGCACGACGATCGCGGCCAGGGTTCCCGCGGCCAGCGCGGCGAGCAGGGCCACGGCGGCCCGGCGGGCGCGCAGTCCCGACGTCAGATCGATCAGCAGGCCGGTGAACAGCAACCCGAACAGGACGACCAGCGTGACCGGCAACACCGGGTACGGGTGCCGCCCGAACTGCGACAGCCGCCACAACAGCCCGTTGCCGAGCGCGGCGACGAGCCCGAGCGCCACGCCGGCGAGCAGCGTCGGGCCCAGCGTGGTTGGAGGGAGGATGCTGTTGGCACGGGACACGGGGGCCTCCTCGAGAGAGCGCCCGGGGCGGTGATGTCACCTCCCGCCCGGGTCAACGGCGGACAGTATAGCAAGGTGTAGCCTGGCAGCATGGCCGAGCACGCCCGCTCCATCCCGATCCTCGGAACGCAGCCCGACACACTGATGGAGACGCTGGGCATCGTCATCACGGAGGCGACCCCGGAGCGGGTCGTGGCCACCATGCCGGTGACCCCGGCGCACCACCAGCCGTACGGCATCCTGCACGGTGGGGCGTCCGTGGCGCTGGCCGAGACGGTCGCGAGTTACGGCGCCACGGTGAGCATCGACACCGCGCGCCGGCGCGCGGTGGGCCTGGAGATCAACGCCAACCACCTGCGGTCGGTGCGAGACGGGACGTTGACGGCGGTGGGGACGCCACTCCACCTGGGGCGAAGCACCCAGCTGTGGAGCGTGGAGATCCGCGACGAGGCGGGACGGCTGGTGTGCGTCTCACGCTGCACGCTGGCGCTGCTCGACGCGCCGACGGGGAGCGAGCCCTGAGAAACGAGGCGCGCGAACGGGGCGCGAGAATGCGCGATGAGAACGCGGGACCTCCGTTCGAGTGGAGGTCCCGCGGTGTGGTCGGGGCGAGAGGATTCGAACCTCCGACCCCATCGTCCCGAACGATGTGCGCTACCAGGCTGCGCTACGCCCCGACGCAACTAACAACTCTACTAGCCCCGGGCCGGGGGGTCAAGGCGCGCGGCGCCGGCTTCGACGCGCCCCGCAGCGGCCCGCTCAGGACGCGTCCTGCCACCAGCCGAGCACGCGGATCGCGTCGCCGGCCACCGCGCCGGTGAAGCCGCGCCGGGCCAGGAAGGCGAAGGCGCGGGCGCGTTCGGCGAGGGCGTCGCGTCGCGCCTGCGCCTCCGCGTCGCGGCCCCCGTCCCGGCTCGCGTCCCGGCCCGCGTCGGCACCCGAGCCCGACGGCGTGCCGGGCGCCGACGCGGATTCCTTCTCGGGTTCCTGGGCGTGGGTCGCGGTGCGCCGCCGGCGCGTGCTGCCGGGCTGGTAGCGCCAGGCGAAGCGGCGCAACAGCGCCGCCGCCGCCTCGAGCTGCTGCCCTTCCGTGAGCGGCTCGAGCTCACGCTCGACGACAGAGGGGTCGACGCCCTTGCGGCGCAATTCCGTTCGCAGCGCCAGGCGGCCGCGGGAGCGCCGGCGCGAGGCCACGTAGTGTTCGGTGTAGCGTGCGTCGTCGGCCAGACCGAGCTCGCGCAAACGCGCGAGCAGAGTGTCGGCGACGTCGGCGTCCACCTTCCTGCGCTGTAGCTTGGCCCGCAGCTCGGCCTCGGTGTAGTCGCGCCGCGTCAGCAGATCGAGCAAGTAGGTCCAGGCCCGGTCCCGGTCGAGCGGAGCGCTCCGGTCCATCAGCGCAGGACGTCGACGGGGTCGAGGTTGGCCGCGCGCCGCGCGGGGAAGAGCCCGGCGAGCACGCTGGTGCCGATCGACAGCGCGCATACCCACAGCACGTCGGTCGGCTGGAGCTGCACGGGGAGCTGGGTGATGAAGTAGAGGTTGCCCGGCAGGGGGTAGGGCTGCAGACGGAAGTAGGTGCTCACGCCCAGCCCGAGGAGGGCTCCCAGGAGCGTGCCGGTGGCGCCGAGCAGCAGCCCCTCCAGCGTGAAGACGGCCAGCACCTGCCGCTCGGTAGCGCCCAGCGCCCGCAGGATGGCGATCTCTTCGGTCTTCTCCGATACCGTCAACACCAGGATATTGGCGATCCCCATGGCGGCGACAAGGACGATGAGGAACACCACCACCGCGATGACCGCCTTCTGCAGGCGGAGCTGGCTGATGAGGTTGGCGAACAGGCTGTCCCAGGAGACCGGGCGCAGGCCGAAGGCGTCGCCGAGCGTCACACCGAGCGCCGAAGCGCGCTGCGGGTCGGCCAGTCGCAAGTGGTAGCCGCTGATCCGGTCCCCCACGTGCATGTACTGCTGCAGGTTGGCCAGCGACATGTACGACGCGATCCCGTCGATGAGCTCGTTGCCGACGCGGAAGGTGCCTGCCACGGTGAGCTCGGCGGTGTGGCCCGTGATGTCGCGCAGCACCACCTTGTCCCCTGCGATCACGCCGAGCTGCTGCGCCAGCGAGGCGCCCAGCACGATGCCGTCCCGCCGGGCCAGGGCCGTCGCCTGCTTCTGGAGGATCGGCAGGTCGAGGACTTGCGTCTCCTGCGCCGGGTCGATGCCCACGATCTGGGTGTAGCCCTGCCGGGCGGTGATCCCGAGGCTGGCGCTGGCGCGCCGCGCGATGAGCGCCTGGGTGCTGAGGAAGGGGGCGACCGCAGTGACCGACGGGCGACCCGCCAGGGCCCGGCCGACCGCGGGGTCGTTCGGCACCGTCTGCCCGGAGATGTAGCTCTCGAGCGTGAGCATGGGGGTGGCCTTCAGGGTGCTGCGGATCAGCTCGTCCACGAAGCCGTTGGTCAGCGACAGCGCGACGATCAGGACCATGACGCCGACCGCCACGCCGACCACGGTGAGGCCGGATTGCAGGCCGCGTCGGCGGACGTGCCGCCACGCCAGGTACGGTACGAGGCTCCGCACGGGCCAGTCTACCGTGCGGCCTGAGGCTGCCGGAGACGCCCCCGGCCCGTGCCGGCCGCGCGCGCCACATCCGCGGACGTCACTGCGGTCCGGGGCCGCGGGTTGAGGACCGATCGCTGCGAGTGCGGCCGGTCGGCGCCGTCAGCGCGAGGCGAACAGTTGCGGTGTCCCGCTGAAGTCGTTGGCACGCGAGGGTTCGAGTTTGGGGCCGTTGCGCCCATAACGGATGACCTCGACGCTCACCTTGCGCATGCCCCAGTTCACCGCGCTGGCGTAGTCGCTGAACCAGATGTCGATCTGATCGCGCTTGCGGTAGTGCATGGTGTCCTCGACGATGAACAGTCCCTGGCCGTCCAGCAGGCTCTGGTAGTGCCCGTAGCCGCGGCCGGTGTAGTAGTTGCCGAGGTCCCGGATGCGCACCAGGCTGCCGTACGGCAGGGCGTGGGCCAGTAGGTCAGGGCTCACCGCGATGATCCCGAAACGGGTACGCTGTCCAGTCGAGGTGATGAACGGGGTGGCGTCGGTCTGGTCGACCATCGAGTTGTAACCCGTGGCCCGCAGCGTGAACACAGGATTGGCCTCGGGCCCGACCGACCCGGCCCGCAGCGGCGCCGGCGAGGCAGGCGTGGTGAGGACCGTGGCGGTTGGGGTGAGGGTCAAGGCGACACCCGCGTTCTGTACGCTGCGGGGGGCGCTGAATGCGGTGATCAGTGCGGCCAGGACGAGGCCTACGGCCACGAGCTTACCGCTGATGTGAAGTGCCATGCGCACCTCCCAAATCACACGATCGTAAACCACCCAGCGCACAGGGCTGTGACGGCTGGACAACAGGGCGGGGAGAGCAGTGTTACATAGAGAGCGAGAGGTTTCACAGCGGGTCGTCGCGGCCCGACAGGCGCGACGAAAGTGCGGCGCCCCGCCCCCGCCGCCGCCCTCGAGTGGAAGAGCTCCAACGGATAGGACTTCGTGATGCCCAACTTCTTCGGCCTGTCCGGGATGCCCACAACCCTTCTCAACGCAGCGCTCAGTACGGTCCCTGACCGTAGTCTGCCCGTCCGCGGACCCGACAGGCTGGCGGTCGTCTCGCCGATGTACAACGAAGAGGTCGGAGCGAGGCGGGCGCTGACGTCGCTGCTGTCGCAGCGCCGCCTGCCCGACGAACTCATCGTCAGCATCAACGGCGGGACCGACCGCACCCACGAGGTCGTCGGCGCGACCCTGGTCGGGCACGGGTTCGAGCTGGACTCGGCCGGCCGTGCCCCGGGGCTGAGCGCCACGCTCGAACGCTGGAGCCACCACGATCACGCCATGGGCGTGGCGGTGGTGGTGTACGCGCAGCGGACGGCCAAGTCCGAGGCGATCAACAACCTGGTGGCGAGCCGCATCCTGAGTTCCGAGCGCGTGCTTCTGGTGGACGGCGACACGGTCTTCGATCCGGAGTTCGTCGCCGCGCTCGAGAGGAACTTCTACCGCCTGCGTTGGATCGCCGGCCGGCCCGTGCTCGAGGACTACGCCCTCCAGTCCGGGTCCGTGATGTCCTACGTTCCTGAGGGGGCCGGGCCGACCCAGCGCTTCATCGCGGCCGGTCGCTCGGCCGAGTACGCCTTCGCCGCCGTGCTGCGCCGGGGCCAGGCCGGCATGCTGGGTGACGGCGGCCTGTGGGGGGCCAGCCGCCTGTACACGGTGGTCGGCTGCGGCTTCGTGGTGCGGCGCAACGTCCTGCCCATGCCGCCCGACACCCAGACCGAGGACCACGACCTGACGCTCACGGCGCAGCGAGTGCCGCGGCACGACGAGCGCCTGACGCCCGCCGAGCTCACCCGGCGCGGCTTCCGGATCGTCGTGGACGGCGCCGAGCTGCCCTTCGAGGAGGCCTTCGACCGCCACGACGTGATCGAGCTTCGTCACGGCGGGAACGCCCGCTTCGTGGGCGACGCGCTGATGTACACCGAGGATCCCGCGCACGTCGGCGGCTACCTGCGGCAGATCGAACGCTGGAACGGCGGCGGCATCCAGAACGCCCTGAAACGGGTCCTGGGGGATCCGGGCGACAGGGTGATGAGCTCCAACGTGCGCTTCACGCTGTGGGCTGCGCAAGTCGAGAACCTGTTGGGGTTGCTGTTGCTACTGCTGCTGCCGGTGATGCTGGCCCTCACCGCGGCGGGAACGATCGGAACGACCGACCTGGTGCGCATCCTGGCCACCTGGTTCGGGCTGGACCTGGCAGCGACCGGCCTCATGACCTTCTCGGGCTTCTACGTGCAGGCGCGTGACGGTCGCCGGCGGCGCGGCTCCGCGGCGCGCTTCGCGGGTCGACGGCTGGTCAGCACGTGGTTGCCCTATATGGTTCTCAAGGTGGCCAACCCCGTCAGCTTCGTGGCGGCGGCCACCAGCGTGATCCCGGCGTTCCTGGCCGAACGCCGCGCGGCGAGCCGCAGCGTGGTCACGCGCACGCAGGGCGTGGCGTGGGAGCGGCCCACCACGCGGGGTGTCGACGGCCGCACCGTTGGAACGGCGGCCTCCATCGTCGCCGCCCTGTCGGTGGTGTTCGTGGCCATCCTGGCGCTGGCGCCCGCATCGGGTGCCGACCAGCTCGCGATCGAGCGGCTGCTGGCTCGCACGACCCCGCTCGACATGGCGCAACACGACGACCTGCCGCTGCCGGTCGCGCAGGTGGCTCCCGCGTTGCTGAGCCCGGGCTCCCAAAGCGCCACCATCCCGCTGCTCCAGGCTTCGATCGCCCTGCCGCTCCGCTCTTCGCCGCTCCCTGCGCTGTCGCTGACGGCGCCACAGGTCCGCGTCACGCTGGCAGGGCCGGTCGCGCTGGCGGCCCCCGGGGCCTTCGCCGTGATCTCCCGGACCGACAGTGCCGCGACACGGACCGCTCTCGCGCCGTCCGCGACTGGCTCCGCGGCCGGCTCCAGGGCCGGCTCCGGCACCGGGTCCGTGCTCGAGCCGATCTCCACGCTGTCCGCGTACTGCCGGCCGGTCTTCCTACGGCATCCCAGCGCCGCCCCGCAGCCGCTCCCGGGCTCGGCCGGCGCCTACCAGCCACTGGACCCGTTCGAGCTGCTCATGCTGGGCCGGCTCGCCCCGATCGAGCCCTACATCGAGCAGGCGGCTTCGACCTACGACGTTCCGGTGCGCCTCATGCTGCAGGTCCTGATCAACGAGTCCTACCTCGACCCCCTGGCGGTAGGGGAGACCGGCGACAAGGGACTGTCGCAGATGACGTCCGACGCGCTGACGCTGCTGCGGGCGGTCTCGGAGGATCCGAACTCCGCGCTGTACAATCCCCACCTGCTGAGCGGCTCGTTCAACGTCTTCGATCCCGACTTCTCGGTCTGTGCCGGCGCGGCGAAACTGGCGTGGTCGCTGGCGCGCCCGGTCGTCACCGACGACGCCGTCGCCTACGCTCTGTACATCAATCCGCTGCACGGCGTAACGCGCAGCGGCCGGGTCGCGCCGAAACTGCGCGGGCCGGTGGAGGCCATGGTGCACCTCGGCCCGTTGGCCGACGCACTCGGCAGCGCCTACGCCGCCTACCGGGTCGATCCTTCGTCGCTCGCCGCACCCGAACGGCAGCTGGTGGCGTTGAGCGGCGAGGTCGCCTCCGGCAAGCTCGACCTCGCCGCCGCGTACCGGCGCAGCAGCGCCATCGTGGCGGCGAACGGGGTCGAGGACGGGGCGGTGTACAGCGCGGTCCAGCAGCGGTTGTTCTCGGGGGGCTCGCGCGCCGTCGTGGCGCCGACGGACACGGCCAGCGCGCGCTGACGCGAAGTGGCGTGGCGCGCGCGGTCGTGTTCAGAGACAGAGACGCGAAGGGCTCGGCCGGCTAGCCTCAGCGGCTGGCGGTCGTCTGCAGACTCGGGGTGAGGCTCGCGCGAGCGGCCTGGATGACGGCCAGCGAATTGTCCAGGCGCCAATCCAGGTCGCTGTTCTCGTTGAACCAGATCAGCGCGCGGATGCGAGGGAACTTGGTGCTGCTGAGCATGTTCGCGACCCAGGCCGCTTTGTCGCCGCCCTTGTTGGTCGAGGCGACCTCGGCGACCCACACCGGCTGGGGGCCCAGAGCGGTGATGCGGGCATAGGGTTCGGCGAAGATCTGGTCGAAGCTACGCCACTGGCTCCAGCCCTGCGACGTGCCCCAGTTGTAGCCGTCCAGGGCGAGGACGTCGACGTAGGCGCTGCCCGGGTAGTACTTCTCCATGGCGTTGGCGGTCGTGCGGGGCTGGTCGGTGATGTTCGGCGACCACACCCAGCGCACGTTGTCGGCGCCTTCTGCGCGGAAGATGTCGACCATGCGACGCCACGCCTTCACGAACTCGGCGGGCTGCCCGTTCCACGGCTCCCAGTCGCCGTTCATCTCGGGGAAGGGCCGCACGTAGACGAGGCCGGGCGTCGCGCGTACACCGCGAGCGAAGCTCCGCATGAGGTCGTCGTAGGTGCCGGCGGCGATATCGCTGACGGACTGGTGGTAGGGCTGCCAGGTGATCATCGGCAGGCGTCCGCCGGCCATGGCGGACTCGACCAGCGCAACGTCATAGGGCGTGTCCCAGCTCATGAACCAGTGCACCACGTCGAGCTTTCGGCCGAGCAGGTCCTCGAGCTGGTGGACGGGTTGCATGCCCTGCCAGACGCCGCCGTAAGTGAAGGCGCCGAACATCGGTCTGACATCCGTGGCGTTCGTGACCGCCTGGGGCGGCTCGGTGGCCACGCCCGAACAGCCGGTGGCCAGCAGCAGCGCGGCCAGCATGGCGGAGAAACCGATCATGGCATGCCGACCGGGGCGGCGGGTGCGCCGTGTAGGTGTCTGGCTCGGCTGGTTGCTCATCTGCGCCATCGCCATCCTCGCATCGCGAAGAGATCGGGGCGCCTGACCGACGATGGGAAGCCTGCAAACCTGCGGACCTGCCTGGCCGGTTGCGCTACTCGCTCCACCTGTCCCAAGCGCCCAAGTGCAGGACAGGTTTCATCGCGTCCAAGGCCTCGGGACCGTTGCGTGCGGCGCGGATGCACCGGGCTCGGATACCGTGGTCGCCCTGGTCGACCCCGGAAGGGGTCGTTCGTGGGCACTGTCAGGCTGTCGATGAGGGGTGACTCATCTTGGCCGGTTGCGCTACTCGCTCCACCCGTCTCAAGCGCCCACGTGGTGAGACAGGCTTCATCGCTTCCAAGGTCGGGACCTGCCCGACACGTGCATACTACGCTGCTCGTCGGTGAGAACACGTGAAATCCGCCAAACAGGAGCTTAACATCGGCGTCACGGTGTGCCGGGAGGGATCGTTGTCCCGTCTCGGCCGTGGGGCTGACGGAACGCTGCCGCCGGCGGGAAGCGGGTAAGATGGCGGGCCGCCACCATGGATACGCATGCCCTGACCTTCACCCTCCAGCAGCGCCGCGGCGCGGCGCGGCTGGGTACGCTCGAGACACCGCACGGCACGGTGCGCACGCCAGCGTTCGTCGTGGTGGGCACCCAGGCAGCGGTCAAGGGGGTGGCGCCGGACGCGGTGGCCGCCACGGGAACGCAGCTGCTGTTCGCCAACACCTACCATCTGTACCTGCGGCCGGGAGCCGACGTCGTCGAGCGGCACGGCGGGCTCCACCGCTTCATGAACTGGAACGGCCCGATCCTGACCGATTCGGGCGGCTTCCAGGTGTTCTCGCTGGGCGCGTCCATCGAGCACGGCGTCGGCAAGGTGGCGTCGATCTTCCCCGGCGAGGCGCCGCCGCGTCTGCCAGGGGGCCGCTCGATGGTGCGCATTCGCGAGGAGGGGGTGCGCTTCAAGAGCCACATCGATGGCAGCCTCCATACCTTCTCGCCTGAGGTCTCCATCGACGTGCAACGTGCCCTGGGCGCGGACATGGTGCTCGCCTTCGACGAGTGCACCAGCCCGCTCCACGACGAGGAGTACACGCGCCGCTCGATGCAGCGCACGCACCGCTGGGCCGAGCGCAGCCTGCGCGCGTTCGAGAGCTCCGGGCCCAGGCACGCTCACCCGCAGGCCCTGTTCGGGGTGGTGCAGGGGGGCGCCTTCCAGGGGTTGCGCCGGGAGAGCGCCGCCACCATCGCCGCCATGCCGTTCGACGGCATGGCGATCGGCGGGAACCTGGGGAGCACCCTCCAGGACATGTACGCGGTGCTCGATTGGACGGTGCCCGAGTTGCCCGAGGGCAAACCGCGGCATCTTCTGGGCATCGGCGACGTGCCGAGCATCCTCGAGGCCGTCGAGCGGGGTGTGGACACCTTCGACTGCGTGGCGCCGACCCGGAACGCCCGCAACGGCGCGGCATTCGTGCGGCGCGGAGACGACGGCGAGCCGATCGCCAACTTCCGCCTCAACCTGCGCAACGCGCGCTTCGTCGAGGACCTGCGGCCACTGGAGGCGGGGTGCGATTGCTCGACCTGCACGGGCTTCAGCCGGAGCTACGTGCGGCATCTGTTCAAGGCCAACGAGCAGCTCGCCCAGCAACTCGTGAGCGTGCACAACTTGCGCTTCATGGCGCGTCTGATGGAGGACATCCGCGCCAGCCTGGCCGACGATCGCTTCGCGGCCTTCAAGGCGGAGCTGCTGGGGCGCGGCTGAGCGAGCCTCAGAAGTTCTTGTCGATCAGGTCGATGGTGGTTCCGTCCTGCGTCACGAACCGCACGATGCCTACGCTGGGCACGAAGAACAGATCCATGACGGTCTTGGCGCCGTTGCTGGTGAGGGTTCGCTGACGGATCTGGAGGGCGTTGAAACGCCCCGCCTGCGTCTTGACCCCGCGCACGCCCAGGACCTCGGACGACAGCGTGATGTCGAACGACGGCAGCTTGGTCGTGCTCTGCCACTGTGCGCCCGGCTTCAGGGGCGCGGCGGGGTAGACGGTCAGCGGGGTGGGGTAGAGCGTCACCTTGCCTCCCGCCGCGGTCCCGAGCGTCTTCACCCCGTCCGGGCCGAACTGCAGGTAGTCCTCGGAGATCGGCACGCCGTTGAAGTAGTGCGTGAGGACCATGACCTGGTGGCCGTCGACCTGCCGCGGCCCGGCGAGCTGTTGCGTCTCGCCGCTGGAGTAGGTCCAGCTCATGCCCGCGCGGGCCGGGAAGTAGCCGGGCGGATCGGCCGCGAGGCCGACCGACAGCAGCACCAGCAGCGCGACGCTCAACAGCCCGAGCGCCGCGGAACGCGCACGGCCGGGCGCCGACGTCCCTGTCATCAGGCGTCCTCGCGACTCAACGCCGCTGCGCGCTCCGCCGCCTGCTCGACGGCGTCGATGAGGGCGAAGCGCAGCCGGTGGCGCTCGAGCGCCCGTATGCCTGCGATGGCCGTACCCCCTGCGCTCGCCACCTCGTCCTTGAGCTCGCTGGGGCGCTTGGACTCGAGCAGCCGCGACGCCGCCAGCAGCACCTGCCGAGCCAGATCGCGCGAGGTGTCGCGGTCGAGCCCGGTACGCACGCCGCCGTCGGCGAGAGCCTCCGCCACCACTGCGACGAACGCCGGACCGGAGCCGGCGAGGCCGGTGAAGGCGTCGAAGAGCTCCTCCCGCACGTCGTAGACGCGACCGACCGCTCCGAACAGGGTCCGGGCCATCGCCAGATCCTCGGCCGTGGCCTCCGGCAGCGGTGCCAGGGCGGTGGCGCTCACGCCCATGCTCGCTCCCAGGTTGGGCATGGCGCGGATCACCCGCTGCGAGCCCACGCGACGGGCGATGGTGCGGGCGGTGACGCCCGCCATGATCGACAGGAACGAGGCGTTGCGCTGGGCCACCAGCGGCGCCACGCTGTCGAACGACTGCGGCTTCACCGACAGCAGCACGCGCTCGGCGTGATGGAGCGCGTCATCGTCCAGGCCGGTCACGCCGTAGCGCTCGGAGAGCTCGGCCAGGCGGCGCGGGTTGGGATGGAAGATGCCGATCTCGTCGGCCGACAGCACCTCGGCCCGCAGGGCTCCCTGCAGTACGGCGCCCCCCATCTTGCCGGCGCCCACGATGGCGAGTCGGATGGTGCTCACGCCGCCGACTCCGCATCGGTGGCGCGGACCTTGGGGTTGGTGGTTCGCGTCACGGCGCCATTCTATCCGTCGGCGTCGGCCGCGCCGTCGGGTATTCGCCACAGGCCGGCCGCGAGGTAGCGGCCGGCGCTCACGCTTCGACGAGCTCGATGAGCACGCCGTGGGTGAAGCGGGGATGGACGAAGGCGATGCGCGTCCCCGAGCGCCCGGTGCGGGGGTGTTCGTCGAGAAGGGGGGCGTCGAGCTGCCGGAGACGGGCCAGCACAGGCTCGAGCGCGGGCACCCTGAGCGCGATGTGGTGCAGGCCCGGCCCGCGCGTGGCCAGGAAGCGGGCCACCGGTCCTTCGGGGGCGATCGGTTCCATGAGCTCCACCAGGGTGTCGCCCAGGCGCAGGGGTCGGACTCGGACGCCCTGCTCCACGATGGTCTCGTCGTCGCCGGCCGGCCGCATCCCCAACGCCAGATAGGCGTCCGTGGCTGCGTCCAGCGTCTCGACGGCGATCGCGACGTGGTCCAGGGCCAGATCGCCGAGCGGTGCGGGCAGCCGGGGCGAGGCGTTCATGCAGGCCTCGGCGCCATCGTCACCAGCAGCACCAGGCTGGCGGCGGAGTCGTTGCGCACCCCGTGAGCCTCGCCCGCGCGGGCGATGACGGCGCTCCCCTCGGGCAGCAGCTCCTGCTCGCCGCCCACCTCGAAGAGGGCCTCGCCCTCGAGCACCACGTACACCTTGTCGGCGTCCCGGTGGCTGTGGACGCGTTGGCTCTGCCCGGGCTGCAGGCAGTAGAGGTCGAACAACAGGCGCTCGCTGTCGAACAGCGGGACCTTCTTCAAGGCGTCGCCGAAGGAGCGTCTGTGGGCGAGGGTGACCGTTTCCATGGCGTCAGCATACAGCCGGTCACGGCGTCCGGCGCGGCTCAGGGGGTGAGCTCGCCGCGCAGATCGCGCTGCATGCGGCGCTCGATCTCGGGGCGGTCTAGCCCCAGGCTGAGCAGCCAGATGAGCTTCGTCAGGGCGGCCTCGGCGGTCATGTCGAACCCGCTGATGACGCCGGCCTCGCGCAGGCGGTCGCCGCCCACGTAGCCGCCCATGTCGACCCGGCCGCGCAGGCACTGCGTGCAGTTGACCACCACGGTCCCGCGCGCGGTGGCGGCGCCGAGCACTTCGAACAGCGCCTCGTCGCGCTGCGGCGCGTTGCCCGAGCCGTAGGTCTCGAGCACCAGCCCCGCAACGGGGGCCGCCAGGAGCGTGCGCAGCAGGTCCGAGCGCACTCCGGGGAAGAGTCGTAAGGCGGCGACCGACACGTCGGCGAGAGGGGTAACGGTGAGGGGACCGGGCTGGGGCGGCCGCAACCCCTCGCGTCGCAGGGCCAACGTCACGCCGGCCGTGCCGAGGGGTGGCTCGTTGGGCGAGGTGAAGGCGTCGAAGCCGCTGGCCGAGATCTTGGTGCTGCGGTTGCCGCGCAGGATCACGCCGTTCAGGTACAGGCACACCTCGGTCAGGTCGTCGCGGGCGGCCAGCAGCAGCGAGGTGACGAGGTTCTCTCTCGCGTCGCTGCGTGGCTCGGCGAGCGGGATCTGCGAGCCGGTGAGCACCACCGGCTTGGCGAGCCCGTCGAGCAGGAACGAGAGCGCCGAGGCGGTGTAGGCCATGGTGTCGGTGCCGTGCACCACCACGAAGCCGTCGAAGGCGTCGTAGCGCGCCCGGACGGCGCGGGCGATGCCCTCCCAGTCCCTCGGCTCGACGTCGGCGGAGTCGAGGAGCGGCTCGAACTCGACGAGCTCGAAGCTCGGCAGGGTCGTGTCCGCCAGCTCCGGCATGCGCTCGAGCAGCGTCGCCAGATGGCCCCGGGCGGGCTCGAAGCCACGCGGGCCGCGGCGCATGCCGAGTGTCCCGCCGGTATGGATGAGTGCTACGTGCCGGTCACGCCTCACGCCGGGATTGTACGGTCTGCGGGCCCCCGCGCGTGCCGGAGGGTGGTGGGGGTGGTGTAGCTCGGCGGCGCCGTGCGTGCCCGCGCGGCGCCGCTTGTGGGCCGCCCCCTGCGTCGGGGGACGGGGCCGGCGTCAGAGGATGCCGGGCGGCACCTGCGCGGGCGGCGGCTCGGGCAGGTTGCGCGGCATCGGCACGCCGTCCAGGCGCTTCACCACGCCGTTCTCGTTGCAGCCCTGGTAGAGCGGGCAGCGCAGGCACTCCGACCACACCCGGGGGTGGAGGTCGCGGCTCTTGTCGATGAGGCCGAAGCCGCAGCGCTCGAAGAAGCCCACCTCGTAGGTCCATGCGAAGAGCACGGGGATGCCGACGCGGCGGGCCTCGGCCTCGCACGCCTCGACCAGACGCCGCCCGACGCCGCGCGCCTGGATACCCGGAGCGACGGCCAGACCGCGGACCTCGGCGATGTCGCCCCACAGGACGTGGATGGCGCCGTTGCCGGCGAACGTCGGACCGTCGCCCTCGTCGATCTCGGCGACGAAGAAGTCGCGCAGGTTCTCGAAGATGTTCTGCATGGGGCGCACCAGCATGCGACCCTTGCCCGCCCAGTGGCGGATGTTGTCGAAGATCAGCGGCACGTCCTCGGAGGTGGCGTGGCGCACGGTCACGGTGGCGGCCTGCGAACGATCCTCGCGGGGTTGCTGCACGCTCACGGCTCGGGCTCCGACTGCAATGCCTGGCGCAGCCGCGCGATCTGGTGCTCGACCTGCGACCGCGCGGTCCCGCCGTAACTCTGGCGCGCATCCACCACGTTCTCGAGCGCCAGCGCCGGATAGACGTCTGGCTCGATGCGGTCACTGGCGGCCCGCAGGGTCTCCAGAGGCAGCTGCTCCAGGGTGAGCCCGGCGTCGAGTGCCCGCCGCACCAGCTCGCCGACCACATGGTGCGCTTCGCGGAACGGCAGGCCCTTGCGTACCAGGTAATCCGCCAGATCGGTGGCGTTGCTGAACGCGTTGGCCGCCGCGGAGCGCATGCGATCGGCATGGAAGGCGACGCGCGGGAGCATGTCGAGGTAGAGGCGCAGCGCGTCCTCGGCGGTGTCGGCGGCGTCGATGACGCCCTCCTTGTCCTCCTGGAGGTCCTTGTTGTAGGCCAGCGGTAGACCCTTCATCACCGTGAGCAGGCCCATCAACGCGCCGTAGACGCGCCCCGTCTTGCCGCGCACCAGCTCGCACACGTCGGGGTTCTTCTTCTGCGGCATGATCGAGCTCCCGGTGGTGTGGCTGTCGGGGAGCGTCGCGAACCCGAACTCCTGGCTCGACCACAAGATGAGCTCCTCGCTCAGCCGCGACAGGTGCATCATCAGTACGGCTAACGCGGACAGCGTCTCCAGTGCGAAGTCACGGTCGGAGACGGCGTCGAGCGAGTTCGCACTGGGGGCGTCGAAGCCCAGCGCGCGGGCGGTGCCCTGCCGGTCGATGGGGAAGCCCGTGCCGGCCAGTGCGCCGGCCCCCAGGGGGCTCTCGTTCATGCGGACGCGGGCGTCGCGCAGGCGACCCTGGTCGCGCCCGAGCATCTCGGCGTAGGCCAGCAGGTGGTGTGCCAACCGCACCGGCTGGGCCACCTGCAGATGGGTGTAGCCCGGCATGATCACATCGATGTGGCGCTCGGCCAGGTCGGCGAGGGTGGCGCGAAGGGCGTGGAGCAGACGCTCCAGGTTGTGTTGACGGCGGCGCAGATAGAGCCGGAAGTCGGTGGCGACCTGATCGTTGCGGCTGCGCGCGGTGTGCAGCCGTCCGCCGGCCGGCCCGATGCGCTCGGTGAGCGCCCACTCGATGTTCATGTGGACGTCCTCGAGGTCCTCGCGCCACGCGAAGGCGCCGGTGCGGATGTCCTCGCCGATGGCCTCGAGGCCGGCGCGGATGGCGTCGGCATCGTCGGCGCTCAGGATGCCCCGGTCGGCCAGCATGGCGGCGTGAGCGAGCGAACCGGCGATGTCCTCCTCGGCCAGCGCACGGTCGAAACCGACCGAGGCGTTGACCCTCTGCACCAGAGCGTCGGTCGGCTCGCTGAAGCGCCCGCCCCACATGCGCCGGTCGCTGGCCGCCGAGGCGCCGGCCTGCCGGTCCCGGGACGGATCGTCGCTCAACGCTCGCCCTCTTGGACTTGCCAGGTGCCCCCCACGCGTTTGACCAGCGTGGTCGGCTCGCGCTCCGGATCGGGTCTGCGGTAGCCCATCCGGCGGTAGTACGCCAGCGCTTCGCCGGAGGGCAGCTCGACCGTCAGGATAGGGATGTTGGAGCGGATGGCGTGCGCTTCGACCTTCGTCATCAGCCAGCGACCGTACCCCATGCCCCGTTCCTCGGGGAGGCTGGCGACCGGGTCCACACGCCAGCCCGGCCCCTCCTCGCGCCAGCGCAGCGCCGCCAGCGGCCTGCCTTCCGCTTCGAGGACGATGGCACCGCCGTGCTCGAGCCATGACGCCATCTCCGCCTCGTCGTTGGCCTGCTCGGGCCGCGCCGCGCGGAACAGCGTGCACAGCGCCTGCAGATCTCGAAGCCCCGCCCAGCGCAGCCGCGCCTTGCCGGTAGCGGCGGTCCGGCCGGATACGGAGGGTAGGGTCGCCACCGAGCTCACCGCGGTCCCGCCGACGGCCGGGCGATCGGCCGGCTCACCGGCCGGCCGCGGTCTCCAGCTCCGCGTCCTGGAGCTGGCGGGCGATCCGCAGGCGCAGCGCGTTGAGCTTGATGAAGCCGTCGGCATCGCCCTGCTGGTAGACGTCGTCCTCCTCGAACGTGACGACGTCCTGGCGGTAGAGGCTGTTCGGGGAGCGGCGGCCCAGGACGGTCACCGAACCCTTGAAGAGCTTGACCCGCGCCTCGCCCGTGACGGGCTGCTGGATGTCGTCCATCAGGCGCTGCAGCGCCTCGCGTTCGGGCGCGTACCAGAAGCCGTTGTAGACCGCGGCCGCGTAGCGCGGGACGAGCTCGTCGCGCAGCTCGAGCACCTGGCGATCGAGGGCCAGCGACTCGACGGCCTTGTGGGCGTGGAACAGCAGGGTGCCGCCGGGCGTCTCGTAGCAGCCGCGCGACTTCATGCCCACGAAGCGGTTCTCCACGATGTCGACCCGGCCCACGCCGTGGCGACCGGCCAGCTCGTTGGCGCGGTCCAGCAACGCGGCGGGGGACAGCGGCTCGCCGTCGATGGCGACGGGCGTGCCGTGCTCGAAGGCGATCGTCACCGTCTCGGGCGTATCGGGCGCGCTCTCGGGGTCGGCGGTGCGGCCCCACATGCCCCTGGGCGGCTCGGCCCACGGGTCCTCGAGCACCCCGCCCTCGTAGCTGATGTGATAGGCGTTGGCGTCGGTGGAGTAGGGCTTCTCCTTGGTGACGGGGACGGCGATGTCGTGCGTGGCGGCGTACGCGATGCAGTCCTCGCGCCCGCGCAGGTCCCAGATGCGCCAGGGCGCGATGACCTTGATATCGGGCTTCAGCGCGTAGGCGGAGAGCTCGAACCTCACCTGATCGTTGCCCTTGCCGGTGGCACCGTGAGCGATGGCGTCGGCGCCTTCGGCCTCGGCGATCTCGACCATCTTCTTGGCGATGAGGGGGCGCGCGATGGAGGTGCCGAGCAGGTAGTAGCCCTCGTACACGGCCGCGGCGCGAAGCACCGGGAAGACGAAGTCGCGGACGAACTCCTCGCGGAGATCGAGGGCGAACGCTTTGCTGGCGCCGGTCTTGAGCGCCTTCTCCTTGGCCTCGGCGACCTCTTCGCCCTGTCCGACGTCGGCCGTGAAGGCGATGACCTCGGCGTGGTAGGTCTCGCGGATCCAATGGAGGATCACCGAGGTGTCGAGCCCACCCGAGTAGGCGAGGACGACCTTCTTGACGGTGTCAGGTTGGTTCTGCATGCGTTCCTCCTGCAAAGCACTGCCCCGATCCGACCCCCGGGGGTCGCCACGAGTTGGGATCCGCTCCGGAGAGCGGCTCAGCGTCGGGCGCGGGGGTGGGTCAGGGCGTTGCGCATCGGATTCCGTTGCGGCAGCGCAGCATTATTCAACGCTACCGATAACGATGCAACTCTAGCACCGGGTCGGGGGGCGGTCAAGGCGCCTCGACACCGTCCTGCGAGGGCGGGTCGGGGTCACGGCGCGCGTCCGGTTCGTCGGCGTCCGGGCGCGGTGCGTCCCGGCCTCGCCTGCGCGCCGCCAGCGCGCGCCGCTCCAACGGCCGGCGGCGCAGGGCGGGCAGCGCCGAGAGCAGTGCTGAGAGCAGGATCAGGCCGGCGCCCGCCAGACCTTGCAGGCCGAAACGCTCACCGAACAGCGCCGCGGCCAGGCTGGCGGCGACGACCGGTTCCACCGTTGCCACCAGCACCGCCCGCGAGGCCTCTACCCGCTTCAGCCCGCTGTAATAGGCGAGGTAGGCGAGGTAGGTGCTGATCAGCGCCAGCGCCGCCAGCAGCAGCCAGGTCTCCGGCCGCTTGGCGTGGAAGTGGACCAGCGGGAGCAGCCCCAACGCTCCCAACGGCAACACCAGAGCGTAGATGGTGACGGGGGCGTAGCGCGCCAGCACCCATTTGCCGAACAGGTAGTAGCTGGCGTAGGAGAGGCCGGCCGTCAGGCCCCAGCCCACCGAGCGGGCGTTCACGTCGATGCCCGTCCCGCCCCCGCCTGCCACCAGCGCCACGCCGATTGTGGCCAGCACCACCAGCACGACCTTGGCGACGGTGAGGCGCTCGCCCAGAAGGAGGGCGGCCAGCACCACTACGAATGCGGGGGCGCTGTACATCAGGACGATCGCCAGGCTCACGCCGCCCGCCGCGATCGAGAGGTTCAAGGAGGCGTAGAACAGCGTCACCCCTACCATCGCGAAGCCGACGAAGGGGAACAGGTCGGTGCGGCGTGCCAGTCGCACCCGGCCGCGCGCCAGGCCGTGGATGAGGAAGGCCGAACCCGCCAGGGTGGCGCGCCAGAACGAGATCTCCAACGGCCCCACCCCTGCGGCAAGGATGCCCTTGGCGAACACCCCGAGCAGCCCCCAGAGCACCGCTGCGATGACGACCAGCAGGTACCCCGTGGCCGCTCCGGCGGCCTCGCCAGGCTGCCGGGGGGCGTCGGTGGTCAGACGCTCACTCCGCGGGACGCTCGGGCACCCGCATGCCGTAGGCCCGCGCCGTCTCCGGGTGGGAGCGGCGCAATGTCGCCATGCGGCGACGGTAGGAGGTGAGCTCCACCACGAAGGAGACGATGTTCAGGGCGTAGATCACCGCCAGCGCGGTGTAGTCCGTGGCGAGGGGGATGCCGGCGGGCGCACCGAGCGCAAGGAAGTGGAGCAGGGTGTCGATGCCGAAGATCGCCCACGGCACCAGCAGCAGCACGCCCCACAGCTCGTCGCTGAGGCCGCTGCCGGGGATGAGCAGAGCCAGCAGATGGTAGGCCGCGGTGCGTGGCGCGTTGCGCGCCAGGCGCGGTCCGGGGATCACCAGGTAGATGACGGTGACCGCCGCCCACGCCAGGAAGAGCACCACGAAGGCGTCCCACAGCCACAGCGGGGTCGCCAGCGGGTTGAAGCCCGTCAGCTCCGCCCAGGGGTTGGTGAACGCCGCGCCGAGCGCGTCCTGGAACTGACCGGCGACGGCCGAACGCAGCACCGATTCGCTCGGCACTGCCAACAGCGGCGCGTTGGCGGCGTAGTTGGCATGCAGCTGTGAGGGGTCGGTGCCGCGGCCGAGGTTGAAGAGCGCCGCGGGCAGGTCGCGAGCCGCGTCGAGCGCCTGCTGGTAGAGGGCGTCCGTGCCCTGCAGGGCACCGAGGTTGTTCAGAGCGGGAGCGTAGGCGCCGGCTGCCTGGTAGGCCGCAGCAGCCGCGGTCCCGTCCCCCGCCACTTGAGCTCCGTAGCCGCGCACGAAGTCCGCGACCGTCCCCGTTCCCAGGGCGGTCGCCATAGCGTCGCGCGCGGGCACGGCGGCAAGGGTCCCGGTCCGCCACGACGGCGGCAGTCGGTCCCCGCGATCGGCCCAGCCGGCCAGGCTTGCCAGCGCCAGCACGGCCGCGAACATCAGCACCAGCACCAGCTTCTCCGTGAAGCTGTAGTAACGGATGGCGAACAGCCTGGGGACGCGGCCGATGCCGCGACCGGCCTCCTTGCGCTGCTTCATGGCCAGACTCTGCGGGCGCCAGTACTTCGCGATCAGGGTGAAGTGCAGGAAGAGCATCGCCACCAGCAGCGCCGCCACTCCGTACCAACCGGCCCGCCCCAGGTCGAGGGCGGCCCGGTCGAGGGCGCGTCCCAGGCTGAACCCGTTGCCCTCGTGAGCGCGCGCGCGCCACAGCGAAGCCTCGCTGCGTTGCCCGTCGGAGCGCAGGGCACGGCTGTAGTCGAGCAGGGCGGCCTGGGTGGCCGGCACGGCCGGCGTGCTCATGCGATACGCCCAGGGCGCCCAGAAGGCGGCGGCTTGGAGATCACCGTGCTGCACTGCACCAACGAGCTCGGGCAGGGCGAAGCCGTAGGCCTCACGAAGCTGCGGATCGGTCAGCAGCTCGGCGGCGTAGCCGCGATCCACGAAGTCGCGCAGCGCGCCGTCCATGGCCTGCCCGGCGAGGTCGGTCTGGCCCGCGCGATAGAACACGCGCGCGAGCTGAGCCCGCTCGTAGAAGGTCGTGGCGTGGGCCAGTGCACGCTGGTAGTCGGCGGCGGCTGCCTGGACGTCGGCGTTCTGCTGGGCAACGGCCACGTACAGCCAGGGGTTGGTCGGGTCCTGCTCGAGGCGCGTGGCCGGGTCGGCGATGACGGCCTCGTTGTGCAGCCAGGCGAACATGGCGGGATCGGAGCCGAAGCGCACGGTGCCGCGGATGCCGCCTGGATCGAGCTCGAGCGTCTGCTGGGTGCCGCTCCGGAAGGTGACCGTCACCGATACTCCGGCCGCGCCGGCGGCGAGCGCCGTCACCTGAGTGGGGACCGCGAAGCGCTGCCTCACCCGGCCGTTCGCGGGATCGAGCACGAGCACGCTGTTGCCGTGGCCAAGGTAGACGTTGCCGTTGGCTTCGAGCACGCCCGCGGTGTCACCACTGCCGGCGGCGAAGCCGAGGTGCCACACCTCCTGCCCGGCGCGCCGGGCGATCAGGCTGCCCTGCTCGATGGCGAGGCCGAGGGTGCCCGCGTCGGGCGTCTGCGCCGGGGCCTGCGTGTCGGGGGCCTGCGGTGTAGGCGTTTGCGGTGCGGGCGTTTGCGGTGCGGGCGACTGGGGCGTGGGCGACTGGGGCGTCGGGGCGCTCGGCTGCGCCGGCGTGCTGGGTGTGCCGGAGCTCGATCCGCCGTCGGGTTGCTGCGATACCTCGACCGAGAGCGGCGCGTCGATGCCCGGCCCTCTCAGCCGCAGGGTCCAGCTTCCTGCCTGCTTCAGGACGCGCTCGAAGTGCACCGTTCCCGAGCCGTCCGAGCGCACCGTGGTCGGTTCGCTGGAACCGTCGGGCGAGGTGACCGTGACCGTGTAGGCGGTGTCCGCCTGCAAGCCGCTGCCGTCGAGGGCGACCGTTGCGCCGGAGCGGAGCACGTTCCCGCTCAGCGTGACGGTGGGGGAGGGCGGGTTGGGGCTCGGCTGGGCCGGGGTACCTTGCGCGAAGGCGGGCGCCAGGGTCAGCCCGAGAAGCGCGATGAGCACGATCGGGAGCGTAAGGCGCGTCGGGCGGAACCGCCACGAGCGTACGTCCGTGCGAGCGGGGTCGTCACGGTGCCACCTTCGGGTCCACTCGCAAGGTTGCGCGCCGGTCTGTTCTCGGGTCGGGTCACAGGTCCACCCCCAGTGTCGTCCAAGGGTTCGTTCACGGGTTCGTTCACGAGTTCGTTCACGGGTCTCCGCTCACAGGTCCCACTCACAGGTTCCCACTCACAGCTCTGCGTTCACGGGTCTGCGCTCACAGGTTCGCGCTCACGCGACTCCCCGTCACAGGGGTCCACACGTCCGCTGCGCGTCGAGCGAGGCACTTGTGCATGCCCCCAGCTTACCGCACGGGCCGTTGGACGGCGTTCCCCGGCGGCTCCTCCGATGATCGCCCCGGGGCCCTTCGGGACGAGGAAAACCTCATCCTGAGCGTGGCGGCGGCGCTGATATACTGCGCTGATGCGGCGCGACGAATGGGCTCGACTCTCGCTACCGTTCCCCGCCCACGCCCTCGACTGGTGCGTCGCCCAGCTCGATCGAGAGGGCAGCACCGCGCGTCTGGAGCCGGTGGTGAGCGGGCCGGCCGTGGTGGAGCGTTTGAACCAGGTGCTCGGTGTCGAAGGATGGTCCACGCGACTGGTGCCGCTGGGGCCGGACGCGGTGGTGTGCGAGCTCGAGCTGCTCGGTGTTCACAAGACCGGAGTGGCCCGCTCGTTCGGCGGGCAGCTCGCCGTGGAGCGGGTGTGCGCCTGGGCGTTGGGCAGGGCGGCGAGCCTGTGCGGGATGCGGCCGCCGAGCGAGCGTGGCGCCTGGGTCGACTTCGACTTCGAAACAGGGGAACCCGTGGTGGTGCCTGAGATCGGTGTCGAGGACGGTCATGCGGTCGATCGCGAGATCGGCCGGTACGATGACGGCCAGCGCGAGGACGGTGGCGTGGAGACGGGTGGTGTGGGGATCGGTGGTGTGGAGAGCGATGGTATCGAGGACGTCCCCGCCGAGGACGTCCCCGCCGAAGACGTCCCCGGCGGGGCGGTCGCGGCATCCGATCCGCGGCCGGGCTCGGCTCCGGCGCCCGAAACGGGCCCGGGCCGCAGCGAGGGCCAGCAGGTGATCGAGCGCCTCGTCGAGCGCCTGAGGGCGGAAGGGCTCGGCCGTGAGGCGGCCACCCTGGTCGTCGAGCACGGCGGATACGGTCGCAGCCCGGAGGAGGCCCGCGAACTCTACCGAAGGCTCCGCGAGCTGTTGCTGGACAGAGGCGCAGCCCCGTGATCAAGGTCATCGCGATGGGCGACGTGCATGGGCAGTGGCCGGAGCTGTGGCGCGTGCTCAAGGCGTCGGCGGCGTGCACGCCCACCTACGAGCCTACGTCGGCCGTGATCGAGGGCCGCTACCAGGTGGTGTGCGTGGGTGACCTCGTGCATTACAAGGACGAGCGCGCCTATGCCAACGCCGTCGGCGTCGAGCCGTACGATCCCGGCAATCCCGACCACCTGCGGCGCGCCGCGAAGGCGCAGATCCGCGAACTCTACCGCTTCAAGCGTTTCGTGGACCAGGCCAGGGGCAACGTCACCATCATCCTGGGCAACCACGACGAAGTGGCCGTCGAGCACAACTACGAGATCACCACTCGCGGTGGGTTGCGTCACGACGAGTTCAACCCCGAGCTGGGCGGTGTAGCGCTGCCCGACGACCTGGTCGCTTGGTTCAGGTCCTTCGCGCGCGAGCGTGTGTTCTTCGGCGTGCATTTCGCCCACGCCGGGCCGCTCCCGGGCATGCAGTACTTCGACGATTTCTTCTATCACGACGGGGACACCAAGACCTGGTGGTTCAACAAGCCGGAGCTGGTGCAGCAGGCGGGCCACCGCTTCGGCGTGTACGGCCACACCGTCATGAAGGACGGCATCTATATCGACAAGGACCACGGCTTCGCGATGATCGACGCCCTCGGCCAGCTCCAGTTCCTGGAGATGATCCTGTCCGAGGAGCGACTCGACTACTCCGTCACCACCCTCTGACCCGGCTCGATCCGTCGGGGCCCAAGCTGCGCGGGACCATCTGGCTAGAGCGAGTAGCCACCGCGATCGTCGTCGCGGACCAGCTCGCCGTTACGCAGCACCAGCGTGCGGCGCTTGAAGCGGTCGACCAGGTCACGCGAGTGGGTGGCGACGATCACGGTGGTTCCCTTGATGTTCACGTCGTTGAGGAGCTCGACGACCTCCATGGCGGTGTCGGGGTCGAGGTTTCCGGTGGGCTCGTCGGCCAGCAGCAGGGCCGGGCTGGTCACCATGGCGCGGGCGATCGCGACGCGCTGCTGCTCCCCCAGACTCAGCTCGATGGGGAACGCCTTGCGCTTGTGCGCCAGACCGACCTGGCGCAACGCCAGCAGGGCCCGCTGCTCCATGTTGCCGCGGTTGCCGGTGGCGCGCAGGGCGAACGTCAGGTTCTCCAACGCCGACAGGTGGCCGAGCAGGCGGTGATCCTGGAAGACCATCCCGATGCTCCGCCGCAGGTGGGGCAGCCGGCCCTCGCGCAACCGGGTGACGTCCTGACCGGCGACGTAGACCTGCCCTTCGGTGGGGGTGATGCGACGGAGCAACAGGGCCAGCAGCGTCGACTTGCCGGCGCCGGAGTGCCCGGTGATGTACGCGAACTCGCCCTTCCGGACCCCGAAATCGACGTCTCTGAGGGCATGCGTGTGCGTCCGCGGATAGGTCTTGGTGACGTGGTGGAACTGGATCATGGCTCTCTGCCCGGGCCTCTCCCGCCACTGTACACAAGCCGCATCACACCGTGCACCTCAGCGATAGCCCGCGAGCGCGTCGCGCAACGCCTCGAAGGCACGGTCGTCGTCGACATCGGTGAGCACCGTGGTGTTGGGCTGGCCGCCCCTGCCGCCCCCGCGCCGGTCGACCACAGTCATGCCGCGCGTGAGCCGGCCCGCGAGCTCGACCTCGACATGGCGCTGCTCGGAGGCGAACAGCCCGGGGTGCGTCACGGCCAGCACTGCGCAGGGATCGTGGAGGGGGACTCCGACCTCCGGACCGAAGCTGCGCGCGTAGGCGGCGCCATAGGCCTCCAGGAGCTCGGCTGCGAAGGTCGCGGGGCCGTTGCCGAGCGCGCGGAGCGCGGCCACGCGGGGCGGCCCCATGCGGAAGCGGTGCGTGAGGTCGAGGCCCGCCATCACCAACCGCGCCCCCGACGCGAACACCACCGCGGCGGCTTCGGGATCGGCCACGATGTTGTACTCGCCGGTGGCGGTGACGTTGCCGGGTCCGTAGCTCCCGCCCATCAGGCTGATGCCTCGCAGGCGCTGCGCCAGCCCGGGGTCCTCGAGCAGAGCGAGCGCCACGTTGGTGAGGGGTCCGGTGGCCACCAGCCACAGGCCGTCCCGAGCTTCGGCGGATTCCAGCAAGAAACGCACCGCCGAGCCCGCCGCGGGCTGCCGCTCGAGAGGCGGTAGGGTCGGGCCGTCCATACCGCTCTTCCCGTGGATGAAGGCGGCGTGCCGGGGCTCGGCCACCAGCGGCCGCGTCGCGCCGGCGTGCACCGGCACGTCGAGCCCCGCGATCTGGATCACCACCAGGGCGTTGTGCAGCGTGCGATCGAGGGGCGCGTTGCCGCTCACCGCCGTCACCCCGACGAGCTCGGTGGTCGCTCCGGCCAGAAGGATCGCCAACGCATCGTCGTGCCCGGGATCGCAGTCGAGCAGCACCGCCGGTCTGGAGGACGCGGCGGCCGAGCCCTCCGTCGCGCTCACGCCTTGGTGCCCTTGCGCTCGTCCATCCCCCGCTCCAGATCCTCCTCGTCGGGCATGACGAGGGCCGCTACCACCACGTCGCCCGCGCCCAGCCGCATGATGGTGACACCCTGCGAGGAGCGCCCGTAACTGCTGACCTGGTCGACCTTGGTGCGGATCAGGATGCCCCCCTGCGAGAGCACGAACAGCTCCTCTTCACCGACCACGTGGCTGAGGCTCACGAGGGCGCCGGTGCGGTCGGTGAGCTTGTGGGTGATCACGCCCTGGCCCCCGCGTCCCTGCAGCGGGTAGTCGGAGAGGCCGGTGCGCTTGCCGAACCCGCGTTCGGTAACGCTGAGCAGCTCCGCGGTCTCCTTTTCGCCGTCGGAGATGGCCGCCAGGCTGACCACCCGGTCGTCGGCCTTGAGGCGGATGCCGATGACGCCCTGGGTGGCGCGACCGGTCTCGCGAACGTCCTCCTCGGCGAAGCGGATCGAGTGACCGCCGCGGGTGCCGAGCACGATGTCGGCGTGGCCGTCGGTGATACGCACCGAGACCAGCGCGTCCCCATCGACCAGGTTGACGGCGATGAGGCCGGAGCTGTTGATGTTGCCGTACTCGCGGATGGCGGTGCGCTTGATGAGCCCCTGCCGGGTGGCGAAGACGAAGTAGCCCGCGATGTCGAACGCCTTGAGCGCCAGCACCGTCTGCACCACCTCGCCTTCCTCCAACGGCAGGATGTTCCGGATGTGGTTGCCGCGGGCGCCGCGCTCGGCCTCGGGGAGGTCGTAGATCTTCTCGCGGTAGACACGCCCCCGGTCGCTGAAGAACAGCAGGAAGTCGTGCGTGGAGCCCACCAGCAGCAGCGAGTTGACGTCGTCCTCCTTGGCTCGCTGAGCCGAGACGCCGCGCCCGCCGCGTGCCTGCGCGCGGTAGCTGGTGATGGGCGTGCGCTTGATGTACCCGCCGCGCGTCAGCGTGACCACCACGTTCTCTTCGGCGATCAGGTCCTCCTTGGAGATGTCGTCGGAGAGGTCCGCGATGGCGGTGCGGCGCACGTCGCCGAAGCGCCCCTTGACGTCGAGCAGCTCGCCGCGGATGACGCGCCAGAGCTCCTCCTTCTCGGCGAGGATGAGCTCCAGGCGAGCGATCTCCTCGAGCAGGTCGCGGTACTCCTCCTGGATGCGGTCGCGCTCGAGCCCGGTCAGGCGCTGCAGGCGCATGTCGAGCACGGCCTGGGCCTGCACCTCGCTGAGGCCGAACTCGCGCATCAGGCCGGCGCGCGCCTCGGGCCCGTCCTTCGACGAGCGGATCAGCGCGATGATGGCATCGAGGTTGTCGAGCGCGATCAGGTAGCCCTCGAGGATGTGCGCCCGCTCGCGCGCCTTGCGCAGCTCGAACTCGCTGCGGCGGCGCACGACGCCGGCGCGATGCTCCAGATAGAGCCGCAGCATCTCGCGCAGCGGCAGCAGCCTCGGCGAGCCCTCGACGATGACCACGTTGTTCACGGCGAAGGTGCTCTGCAGCTGCGTGAACTTGTAGAGCTGGTTGAGCACCAGCTCGGGGACCACTCCGCGCTTGAGCTCGAAGACGATGCGCATGCCCTGGCGATCGGACTCGTCGCGGAGCTGCGCGATGTCCTCGATCTTCTTGGCGCGCACCAGTCCCGCTACGGTCTGGATGAGGGAGGTCTTGTTGACCTGGTAGGGGATCTCGGTCACCACGATCGAGTGTCGATTGCCGCGCTCCTCGATGCGCGCGCGGCCCCGCACCCGGATGCTGGCGCGCCCCGTCTCCAGGGCCTGCCGGATGCCTTCGCGGCCCATGATGCCGCCGGTGGGGAAGTCGGGCCCCTTGACGTGCTGCATCAATCGCTCGCTGGGGACCGCCGGATCGTCGATCATCGCGATCAGGCCGTCGACGATCTCTCCCAGGTTGTGCGGTGCCAGGTTGGTCGCCATGCCGACGGCGATGCCCGATGCGCCGTTGATCAGCAAATTGGGCACGGCGGCGGGCATGACGTTGGGCTCCACGGTGGTGCCGTCGTAGTTCTCGCGGAAGTCCACCGTCTCCTTGTCGATGTCGGCCAGCATGGCCTCGGCGATCTGTGTCAGCCGCGCCTCGGTGTAGCGGTAGGCCGCTGCCGGATCGCCGTCGATGGAGCCGAAGTTGCCCTGGCCGTGGACCAGCGGATAGCGCAGGTTCCAGGGCTGTGCCATGCGCACCATGGCGTCGTAGACCGCCATGTCGCCGTGCGGGTGATACTTACCGATGACCTCGCCCACGACGCCTGCGCTCTTGGAGTGCTTCCGGTCCGAGGACAGCCCCATGCGCTGCATCGCGTAGAGGATGCGTCGTTGCACGGGCTTCAGTCCGTCGCGTACATCCGGGAGGGCCCGGTCGACGATGACGGACATGGCGTAGTTGATGAAACTCGTCTTGATCTCGTCCGTGATCTGGACCGGAACGACCTGGCCTTCGTTCAAGGGTTGCCTCCTCGTGGACACGCCCGTGCACCGGGAAGCGCTCCAGAAAACGGCTCAGGAGCGGCGTCAACCGACATCGGGCCAACGCACGAGTCTACCACCCGGCGCGGCCCCCGCGCAAACCACGAGTGGTGGCCGAAGCGCCGTCCAGTGCGGCATTCGCGGTGCTCCACCGGTCCTCGCCAGGGGGGCTGGGTTCGAGCCCGGCGTCGGCGCCCGCAGCCGCGCCCCGGCCGTCAGTGCGCGGTCGGCGTCTGGAGCGGGACGAAGTGGCCCAGGATGCCGAGCACGCGCAGGTCGGGTCCGGCCATCGGCACCGTGTACACGCTCGCCACCAGGTAGTTCTGCCTCCGCGCCTGAGCTTCGAGCGCCGCTTCGATGGCGTTCTGGGTGAGCCCGCCCAGGAGCCGGCCGATGGGGTCGGACGCACTCACCACCTGGTTGTTCAGGCGGTCGGCGTAGGCCGCCGCGAAGGCCTTCTTGTCGGGATTGGTCATCGCCAGCGCCACCACGAGCAGCACGGCCAGGCCTGCGACCAGGCCCCAAGGACGTCGTTCCATGGCCATGAGCATACCGGCGGGCGGGCCCCGAGCGCGTCGCGACAGCGTGGTAGCGTTCTAGCCATGATCGACCGCTACACCACGCCCGAGATGCGGCGCCTGTGGGGCGGCGCCGCCCGCTACCGAGCGTGGCTGCAGGTCGAGCTCGCGGCGACCGAAGCCTGGGAGGCGCTCGGTGAGGTGCCGGCCGGCACGGCCGGGGCCATCGTTCAGGCGCTGGCGGAGCGCCCGCTCGACGACGCCTTCGCCGAGCGGGTCGAGGCGATCGAGGCCACCACCCGGCACGACATCGTGGCCTTCACGCGCGCGATCGGCGAGCGCGTGGGGGAGCCGGCGCGCTTCCTGCACCACGGCCTGACCAGCACCGACGTAGTCGATACGGCCCAGAACCTGCTGCTGCGCGAAGCCCTAGACATCGTGCTGGCCGACGTATCGGCGCTCTCCGAAGCGCTCCGCGAGAAGGCGGTGCGCTACCGGCACACCCCCTGCGTGGGGCGTACCCACGGGATCCACGCCGAGCCCATGACGTTCGGGCTGAAGTTCCTGAACTTCCTGGCTGCGCTGCAACGTGACGAGGTGCGCCTACGGCGGGCGCGCGAGGCGATCTCGGTGGCCATGCTGTCGGGTTCGGTGGGCACCTACGCGCACGTGCCGCCCGAGGTCGAGGCCCGCGTGGCCGAGCGGCTGGGGCTCGCCGTCGACGCCGTCACCAACCAGACCGTCGCGAGGGACCGCCACGCCGAGCTGATGAGCGCGCTGGCCATCCTGGGCACCACCGTGGAGCGGGTCGCCCTGGAGATCCGGCACCTGCAGCGCAGCGAGGTGCGCGAGGCGCAGGAGGGCTTCGGTAAGGGGCAGACGGGCAGCTCGAGCATGCCGCACAAGAAGAACCCCATCGCCAGCGAGAACCTCGCCGGGGTGGCGCGGCTGTTGCGCAGCAACCTGCAGGCGGCGCTCGAGAACGTGGCGCTGTGGCACGAGCGCGACATCAGCCACAGCGCGGTCGAGCGCGTCATCCTGCCGGACTCCACCACGCTGGCCAGTTACGCCGTGCGCCGCCTGGCTCGCGTGCTGCGCGATCTCGTCGTGTACGAGGACCGTCTGGAGGCCAACCTGGATCTGCTGCACGGCTTGGTCTACTCGCAGCGGGTGCTCCACCTCCTCGTCGACAAGGGGATGAGCCGAGAGGCGGCCTACGAGGTGGTGCAGCGCAACAGCCTTCGAAGCTGGGACGAGGGGACGCACTTGCGGGCGCTGCTGGCCGACGATCCGGACTGCCGCTTGGGAGCCGCCGAGCTCGACGAGGCGTTCGAGCCCGACTGGTATCTGAGGCACGTCGACGCGATCTACGGCCGCTTCGGGCTGTAGCGCTCCATGACGGGGCCGGCGCCCGTCTGCAGCACGTTCGGCGGTCCGCCGCGACCTGCTATCATCCGGGCGTGACCGCTCCCGGAAAAGGCGCGATGCGCTACGAAGGCAAGGCCAAGAAGGTGTTCGACACCGACGATGAGCAGCTCTACATCGTCGAGTACAAGGACGACGCCACGGCGTTCAACGCCCTGAAGCGCGGCACCATCCGCGGCAAGGGGGTGGTGAACAACGCCGTGTCGGGGGTGCTGTTCGAGTTCCTGGCTGAGCAGGGCGTGCCGACGCACTTCCTCTCCCGTCTCTCGGAGCGCGAGCAGCTCGTCAAGGCTGTCGAGATCATCCCCATCGAGGTGATCGTGCGCAACCGGGCAGCCGGCTCCTTCGCCAAACGCTACGGCGTGGACGAGGGCCTCGACCTCGATCCCATCGTGATCGAGTGGTGCTACAAGAACGACGAGCTGGGCGATCCGCCCCTCAATGACGCCACCGCGGTGGCGCTGGAGCTCGCCACGCCCGAGGACCTGGAGGCGCTGTTCGAGATGGCGTCGACCGTGAACGACATGCTGATCCCGTACTTCGAGGAGCGCGGGATCGAGTTGGTGGACTTCAAGCTCGAGTTCGGTCGCACCGCCGACGGCGACCTGGTGCTGGCCGACGAGATCAGCCCGGACACCTGCCGTCTGTGGGACCTGGCGAGCGGGGAAAGGCTCGACAAGGACCGTTTCCGACGCGACCTCGGCGCTGTCGAGGACGCATACCAGGAGATCTTCCACCGGGTGGTGGAGGGCGGCGAGCCGCGCCCCATCGTCACCGAAGGCGCCGGGGAGTGAGCGTGCCCCGCTACCGCGCCGTCGTGGATGTTCTGCTCAAGCGCTCGATCCTCGATCCGCAGGGGCGTGCCGTGGAAGCGACGCTCCACCGCCTGGGCAACGACAACATCTCGGGGGTGCGCGTCGGCAAGCGCATCGAGCTGGTGCTCGAGGGCGAGCGCGCGCAAGTCGAGCGTCAGCTCGGTGAGATCGCCGAGAAGGTGCTGTCCAACCCTGTCATGGAGGACGTCGAGGTCACGCTCGAGGAGGCGTGAGCCCGGTGCCCCCGGAACGCGGTTCGCTACCCACACGCGACGGGCTGGAGCTGGTCGTCCACCGCTGGCGGGCCGAATCGCCACGTGCCACCTGTCTGCTGGTGCACGGTTACGCCGAGCATGCGGGTCGCTACCTCGCGCTGGCCGGCGCCTTGAGCGCCGAGGGACTCGAAGTGTGGGCTCCCGACCTGCGCGGCCACGGGCGCAGCCCGGGCCGGCGTGCGGACGTGGCGCACTTCGCGGACTACGTCGACGACCTGGCGCGCCTGAGCGACCTCGTCCGGGCCGAGCAGCCGGAACTACCGTGCGTGGTGCTGGGGCACAGCGTGGGGGGCACCATCGCGCTTCGCTTCGCCCTGGACCACCCCGAGCGGGTGAGCCTGCTGGTGCTGAGCGCGCCCTTCCTGAGACCTACCGTTCCCCCACCGGGGTGGATGAAGCCGATGGCGGCGCTGCTGGCACGTCTGGTGCCGCAGCTCCCCGTCCAGCGCCTCGACGCCGCCGTGCTCTCGCGCGATCCCGCCGAGGTGGCCGCCTACCGGAACGATCCCCTGACCTACACCGGTTGGATCAAGGCCCGCATGGGGCACGAGCTGGTGCGCTCGGGGCCACCGCTACTGGAACGCGCGCCCGAGCTCGAGGTCCCGACCCTGATCGTGCACGGTGCCGCCGACGGCCTCAACGACCCCCAGGCCAGCCGCGAGCTGGCCGCGCGGATCGGCGGCCGCGACGTCACCCTGACGTCCTACCCGGGCGGGTACCACGAGCTGTTCAACGATCTCGATCGCGCCACCGTAACAGCCGACCTGCTGGCGTGGCTGAACGAACGGCTGCCGCCGGCCTCGTCGTGAGCCGCGGCCCGGACGCTCGCCGCGGGCGCGCTCATTCCGGCAGCACGCGATACGCCAGGAACTTGAGGTAGCGCCCCTCCGGGAAGCTGGCAGGAACAGGGTGGTCGAGCGGCTGACCGCGCTCGGCGATGAGTTGGGCCCGCACCCCCGCGGCGCGGGCCGCCTCGGCGACCAGCCGCTGGAACGCCTCGGGGGAGATCTGCGAGGTGCAGGAAGCAGTCGCAAGGTAGCCGCCCGGCTCGACGGCTCGGAACGCCGCCCGGTTCAACTTCAGGTAGGCGCGTTGCGCACGGCGACGCTGCTCGGCGTTGCGCGCCAGCGCGGGCGGATCGAGGACGACCAGGTCGTAGCGGTCGCCGCGCTCGGCGGCCTGGGGCAGGAACGTGAACACGTCGGCGGCGACGGCTCGGTGGCGCTCGACCGGCAATCCGTTACGCTCGACGGCGCGCTCGGCCTCGTGCACCGCTCCTTCGGCCACATCCACGCTCACCGCCAGCTCGGCGCCGCCCGCGAGAGCGTAGACGCTGAACGCGCCGGTGTAACTGAACAGGTTGAGCACCCGGCGTCCCGCGGCGAGCTCGCGCACCAGCATGCGGTTGTCCCGCTGATCGAGGAACAGGCCGGTCTTCTGGCCGCGCCGGAGATCGGCGTGGAAGCGCAGGCCGTTCTCCAGCACGCTCTCCTCGGGCGGCGGGAGCTGGCCCCACAGCGCCTCGAGCTCATCGCCTTCGATCCGTTGCACCACGCCCTTGAGGCCCAGCGCGGTGCCGAGCTCGCGCGCCACGACGGGCAGTAGGGCCCGCACGCTGGAGGCGTAGGCCTTGATCACTGCGAAGCGCCCGTAGCGGTCGGCCACGATCGCCGGCAGGAAGTCCCCCTCGCCGTACAGCAGACGGTAGGCGTCGGTGTCGGCGCGCTGCGAGAGGGAACGGCGTAGCTCCAGCGCTTCCCGCACGCGCCGCTTGAGCAGGGCGTCATCGGGCACCGACTCCCGACTGAACAGGCGAACGGCGATGGCGCCGTGTCCGTCGTAGAGGCCGTGCGCCACGGCGCGCCCCGCTTCGAGGCGCACCCACTGCCCGGTCGTAAGGCGGTGGTGCGGCAGGTGGTTGCGGTAGATCCAGGGGTGGCCCGATACCAGAGCCGATTCCAGGGTGGGGCCCAGGTTGAGTGTCGCCAGGGTCATGCCGTGACTCTAACGCGAACGCAGGTCGCGGCTCTCACCGTGCGCCGAGCGTCCCGGCGCGCGCCAGCACCGCGTCGAACATGGCGGCGGTGAGGCGGCCGGTGTTGGTGTTCTGGAAGCTCACGTGATAGGTGTCGAGCAGCACCGGCCCCCCACCCAGGCGATGCTCGGCGCCGTGAGCGAACGGGTAGCGCGCCTTGACGACGGCGGTGCCGTCGGCGCGCAGGAGGTCGAGGTAACTGTCGTGGGCGATGCGCCCCAGCGCCACCACCACGCGCAGCCGTGGCAGGCCGACCAGGTCGTGGCGCAACCAGCGGCGGCAGCTCTCCAGCTCGTCGCGGCGCGGTTTGTTCCCCGGAGGCACACAGCGCAACGCGGCCGTGATCCACACGCCGCGAAGGGTCAGGCCGTCGTCGGCGGTGGTGCCACCGGGCTGTGAGGCGAGCCCCGCCCGGTGTAGCGCCGGGTAGAGGAAGCCGCCGCTGGCGTCGCCGGTGAACATGCGGCCGGTCCGGTTGGAGCCGTGGGCGCCAGGCGCCAGCCCCAACAGCACGATGGTGGCCTCGGGATCGCCGAAGCCCGGTACCGGCCGCGCCCAGTAGGTCTGGTCGAGGTAGGCGCGGCGCTTCACCCGGCCGACCTCCTCCCGCCAGTCGGCCAGGCGAGGGCATGAGCGGCAGCGTTCGAGCTCGGCCGGGTAGAAGCGGGCCGGCGGCGCACCCGGCACGCGGCGGCTCAGGCGCCGACTCCGGATGCGACGCGCGCTGCGATGCGGTCCAGTCCCTCATCGACGATGGCGCGGCTGGTGGCGAAGTTCAACCGTGCGAATCCCGCGCCTCCCAGGCCGAAGGCGTGGCCGCTGTTGAGCCCCACGGCGGCCTCCTCTCGCAGCACCGCGGCCGGATCGTCACCCAACCCGGCGTCCCGGAAGTCGAGCCATGCCAGGTAGGTTCCCTCCGGCGCGTGCATGCGTACTCCGGGCACATCGGCGGCCACCCGCCGGGCCACGTGATCGCGGTTGGCCCGCAGGTACGCCAGGGTGGTATCGAACCAGCCGCCCGCGTCGTTGTAGGCCCCGAGCGTCGCCGCCTGCGCCAGCACGTTGGGACCCGGCGCCACGCCGCGCGCGTGGTGGGCGAGGCGCTCCAGCATGGCGTGGTTGGCGCTATAGGCGAAGCTGATCTTGAGGCCCGGGATGTTGAAGGCCTTGGTCGGGCCGTAGAGCGTGAGGGTACGCCGAGCGATCTCCGCTCCGAGCGCAGCGATCGGACGGTGCGTCCCGGTGAAGACGAGGTCGGCGTGGAGCTCGTCGGAGATCACCCACAGGTTGTGCTTCAAGGCCAGCTCGGCCAGGCGCTCGAGCTCGTCCAGGCGGAACACACGCCCCACGGGGTTGTGCGGGTTGCACAGCATGAGCAGGCGGGTGGCCGGCGTGACGGCGGCCTCCAGGGCGTCGAAGTCGATGGCGTAGCCGTCGGGGGCGTCGATCATCGGCACCTCCACGGGCACCCGGCCGGTGTTCTCCAGGGCGGCGCGGAAGGGGGGGTACAGGGGCGTCAGCAGGAGCGCTTCGTCGCCGGGGCCGGCGAACGCCAGCGAGGCGAGGTAGAGCCCCTGCACGGTGCTCCCGAGCAAGGTCACGTCGTCGGCCTCGGGACGTAGCCCGTAGCGCGTGTCGAGGCGCTCCCGCAGGGCCTCGACCAGTCCGGGCAGACCCTGCCCGAGGCCGTAGCCGAGGTTGTCGCGGATCTGGGCCGCGATGGCGTCCTTCACGGCGTCGGCGACGGGGAAGTCCATCTCGGCCACCCACAGCGGCAGGACGTCGGGCTCGAAGTGCGTCCACTTGGCGTTGGCTCGGTGCCGGAGCGTGTCCAGTGACAGGGTGTCGTAAGGGTGTTCGGCCATGGCGCCGAGTCTACCAAGGCTCTCGACGCTCTCCGAACGGGCGCGTGCTGGTAGGGCACGGCCTGCGCAGTGCGGGTACACTCGACGGCATGCAGGTCTCCCTCGACGTTCCCGAGTGGGCGAGACGTCTCGCCTCCGACCTGACCGACATGGACCGCTCGCCGCGGCCGGTGGACCCGGTGGGGTCGTCGTCGCTCGCGTTCGAGCTACCGGACGACGTCTACTTCGAGTATGGCTTCCTCGACGGCGAAGGGAGGATGCGGGCCGACCCGGCGAATCCGCGCCGGGCGGAGAACCCCTGGTATCGGGAGCTCAGCGCGCTGACCGGTCCGGACTACCGCGCCGACCCACTGGCCGATCCGCCCGAGCCCGCGCCGGCGCCGACGGTGGACCGGCTGCGCGTGACCAGTGCCGAGCTCCATCAGCAGCGTCGGGTCATCGTCGCCACCCCGGCGGGCTTCGAGGAGGCCACGCTGCCCTGGCTGCTGGTTCAAGACGGCGTGGCCTTCTACCGGCTGGCCCGTCTGGCAGACGTGCTGGCCGCACTCGTTGCCGCCGGCGAAGCGCGGCCCGCGCGGATCGCCTTCGTGGAGCCGGTGGAGCGCTCGCGCGAGTACGCCTTCCATCCGGGCTATCGCCGCTTCGTCGAGCGCGAGCTGTACCAGGAGCTGACCGGTCGCTACCCCTCCAGCGGGGAGCTGGTGGCGCTCGGCGCCAGCCTCGGTGGCCTGTTCAGCGCCACCCTGGCGCTCGAGCGCCCGGACCTGGTCAGCGGCGTGGTGACGTTCTCCGGCGCCTTCCTCGGGCACCCCGACGACCGCGACTTCTACCGCAGCGAGCGCAGCTGGGTGGCGCAGACGCTCGAGGAGCGCGGCGCGGCCGGGCTGCGCTGGTACGCCGCATGCGGCACGCTGGAGTGGCTCACCGACGTCAACCGGCGCACGGCCCGGGCGTTGCAGGGGCACGCCGTCGAGCACCGCTACGTCGAGAGCCATGCGGGCCACAACTGGACCAACTGGCGCAACGGCCTGGCGGACGCGCTGCGCTTCGCGCTCCGGCCCTGACCCGGACGCGGCCTGACACAGGCGCGGCGCGGCGGTGGCCGGCGTTAGCATGAACGCGTCAGGCGGCCGACGCCGCCGCTGTGGAGGAACCATGGAGCACCGCATCGAGAAGGACACGCTGGGCGAGGTCCGCGTTGCCGCCGACCGCTACTGGGGGGCGCAGACGCAGCGCTCGCTGGAGAACTTCAGGATCGGGGGGCAGCGCATGCCCACCGAGATCATCCGCGCCTTCGCGGTGCTGAAGAAGGCGGCCGCGATCACCAACGCGGAGCTCACCGACTTCCCCCGTGACAAGGCAGACATCATCGCCCGGGTCTGTGACGAGATCCTGACCGGCGAGCTCGACGAGCACTTCCCCCTGGTGGTGTGGCAGACCGGGTCCGGCACACAGTCCAACATGAACGTCAACGAGGTCGTCTCCAACCGCGCCATCGAGCTCCTGGGGGGCGAGCTCGGCAGCAAGACGCCGATCCATCCGAACGACGACGTCAACAAGTCGCAGTCCTCCAACGACACCTTCCCGACCGCCATGCACATCGCGGCGTACGTGGCCCTGGTCGAGCACACCCTGCCGCAGCTGCGGCGCCTGCAGGCGGCGCTCGACGCCAAGGCGCAGGCGTTCATGGACATCGTGAAGATCGGGCGCACGCATCTGATGGATGCCACCCCGCTCACCCTGGGTCAGGAGTTCAGCGGCTACGCCGCGCAGGTCAGGAAGGGCATCGAGACCGTCGAGCACAGCCTCGGGCATCTGAGCGAGCTGGCACTGGGCGGCACGGCCGTGGGTACCGGTCTGAACACCCCTCCCGGCTTCGCACAGAGGGTGGCGCAGGTGATCGCCGAACTGACCGGCCACCCCTTCGTCAGCGCGGAGAACAAGTTCGAGGCCCTCAGCGCGCACGATGCCATGGTCGAGGCTTCCGGCGCGCTCAAGCGCGTGGCGGTGAGCCTGCTGGCGGTGGCCAACAACGTGCGGCTGCTCGCCTCCGGACCGCGCTGCGGCATCGGCGAGATCAGCCTGCCCGCCAACGAGCCGGGCTCCTCGATCATGCCCGGCAAGGTCAACCCTACCCAGGCCGAAGCCATGACCATGGTGTGCGCCCAGGTCATCGGCAACGACGTCGCCGTGAGCGTGGCCGGCACCCACGGTCAGTTCCAGCTCAACGTCTTCAAGCCGGTGATGATCTTCAACCTGCTGATGAGCGCCCGCCTGCTGGCCGACGCCAGCGCCTCGTTCACGGACAACTGCGTGGTCGGCATCACCCCGAACCGGGAGCGGATCCGCGAGCACCTCGACAACTCGCTCATGCTCGTCACCGCGCTGAACACCAGGATCGGCTACTACAAGGCGGCCGAGATCGCGCAGACGGCGCATCGGGACGGCCTGACGCTGAAGCAGGCGGCGCTCGCGCTCGGTTACCTCAGTGCAGAGGAGTTCGACGAGGCCGTGGTCCCCGAACGGATGGTCGGCGACCGGCCCGCTTGAGGCGTCGGGCGCCCGCGTCTCCCTCGAGCGTGGGGACGCGGGCGCCCTCGTCACGGGCCGTCGCGGCAGGGCGGAGCGGCGCGCGGCTCACTTCTTGCGGTTGTCGATGACCTCGGCGTCCTTGGGCAGGTAGGCGACCTTCTTCGGGTCGAGACCCTGGTCCAGCTTCAGGTTCGTCACGTTGAGATCGGCGACGACGCGGTCCCCCTTCTGCAGGAAGACCAGCCGGCGGGGCAGCCAGTCGCTGGACGGCACCGTCGCCTCGACGTTGAGGATGCTCGCCTTGGGATCCTTGTTGGTGAAGTCGAGTACGTAGGTCGTGGTTCCGCCCGTCTGCTTCACGTCCTTGATGCTGGCGTCGTAGCCGGCGAAGATCGCGCCGAGGTCGAACGAGATCTGGGGAGCGCCCTGGCCGGTAGGGCTCGCCGGTAGCAGGCCGCCCAGTGCGTCGGGGTCGTTGGCGTCGAACAGCGTGATCTGGTTGGTCAGGAAGGTGTAGTTCTTGACCACGTTGCCGTCGAGGACGATCTGGTTGTCGGCCAGCGCGTCGGGTTGATTGATGTAGGCGCTGGCGAGGTGTTGCGGGGGGATGGTCTGGATGTCGACGTCCAGCGGGATCACCGTGCCGTCAGCGTCCACGAGCTTGCCGGTGACGGTGAAGGTGGCGTCCTGGATGGCGTTCGCCGCGTTCTTGATGTTGTCGAGCAGGCTGGAGACGTCCGGTTGCTGAGCGTTCGCCGTCGCCGCCACGAGCAGGGCGCCGAGGAGGGCCAGACGGCGGAGGAGGGGTCGGGGCATGGTCATCTCCTGGAGTATGGGTGGCTGCCGGCCTAGAACCGTGAGAGCGGGGCCCCCCCGACCCGCTTCTGTTGCGGCGCCGCGCCGCGCCGGCCGGTGATGGCGGGTGGGAACAGCGTCCCAGCGGCGCATCCCGGCGTGTGTATGGTGCCCATGGTACATGAAGGAACCTCCATGAAGGGCGGTTCAAGCCCATCATCACGTGCTCGTCGGGGTGCGTGCTAGCCTCGGTCTTAGGAAAGGAGGCCGGCCATGAGAAAGTTCCTTGCCCTTCTCGCTCTCGCTCTGCCGCTGGCCTTTGCACAGAGGATCGTCATCAGCCCCGAGGCGATCGTCGTCAACCCCAACCCGGCTCCCAACTTCACCGTCACGGTGTCGCTCAACAAGTCCGGTTCCCGCCCCGTCTACCAGATGGGCGAGAGCGTCCAGATCTCGGTGCGGGTGAGCCAGACGGCCTACGTCTACCTGTTCAGCGTCAAGCCCGACGGCGAGATCACGCAGATCCTGCCCAATCGGTACGACCCGGCCGGGCAGAGCAACTTGATGAAGGCCGGGGAGTCCCGCACGTTCCCGCCCGCGAACGCGCGCTACAGCTTCACCATCGCGCCGCCCCGCGGGCTCTCGAAGGTCATCGCGGTCGCCAGCAAACGGCAGCTGGACACTGGTCAGATCGCGCAGTTCAAGTCGGGCGATACCTTCGCCAGCGGTACGGGTGGTCAGGACGGCTTCGTCCACGGCTTCGCCATCGTCGTCAAGCCGGTCCCGCAACAGGACTGGGTCACCAGCACCGTCCTCTACAACGTCGGCAACGAGCCGCAGCAGCCCGCGTTCGGGAACCTGCGCATCGACTCGAACCCCCGCCAGGCGGAGGCCTTCGTCGACGGTGACTTCGTGGGCTACACGCCGACGGACTTCGGCACCCACCCCGGCCGCCACGACATCAGGATCACCAAGGACGGCTACGAGGCGTTCCAGACCAGCGTGAACCTCGGGCCCGGTGGAACGCAGTCGGTCAGTGCGCAACTCCAGCCCATCCAACGGACCGGCACGGTGTCGTTCGACAGCTCCCCGCGCGGCGCGCAGATCTACCTCGACGGCAACTACGTCGGGACGACTCCCACCGGCCGCATGAGCGTCGATGCCGGCAGCCACACCGCCCGCTTCACCCTGCCCGGCTACCAGGAGGCGAGCGTGAACTTCGCGCTGTCGCCCGGCGAGGATCGCCAGGTCTCCACCGGCCTGCAGCGCGCCTCTGGGACGCTGGTCATCCAGGCCAATGTGGGCGGAGCGCTGGTGTTCATCGACGGGCAGCAGGCCGGGACCATCCCCAGCGGCAGCGGTCGGCTCTCGGTACCGAACCTGGATCCCGGGCAGCACGAGTTGACGCTGGTGGCCCCCGGCTTCCGCACCTACGTCAGCGGCTTCAGCATCGTGTCCGGCCGCACCGCGCAGCTCTCGGCCAGCCAGTCTCACCTCTGAACGGGGCGGCAGCCGACCACGGTGCGGCTCCTCCACCTGCGAACCCACGCCTGGGCGGGACCGATCCGGTCCCGCCCAGGCGTCGCTGCACGCCCACCGGACGGACCCACGAGCGCGCTACAATCGACGCATGAGGCCGTCCAGAACCGCCATCACGGCCGTCGTCCTGGCGGGCGGCGAAGCCGGCGACCGGCTCGCCCGGGACGCCGGCGTGGAGGCCAAGGCGCTGGTGCCCCTGGGCGGCAAGCCGATGGGCGCCTACGTGCTGGAGGCGCTGCGCGGCTGTGCCCCGGTGGGACGCATCGTGTACGTCGGCCCGGTGAACGTCCGCTTGCGGGGACTGTACGACGTGAACGTGCCGTCGGGCCGGCGCCTGGTCGATTCGCTGGCGCTCGGAATGGGAGCGGCGCTGGCGCACGCTCCCGAGGCGCGTCTACTGGTGCTCACCGCCGACATCCCGTGGGTGACGCCGGAGGGCCTGGCGGCGTTCATCGACGCCGAGCCCGACGCGGAGCTGGTGTACCCCGCGGTGACCGAAGCCTCCTCGACCGCGCAGTTCCCGCATCAGCGACGCACCTACGTCCGCCTCCGGGAGGGCCGGTTGACGGGTGGGAACGCGGTGCTGATCACGCCGTCGGCGGTGCCGAAGCTGCTGCCCGTGATCGACGCCGCCTTCCGGGCGCGCAAGAACCCGCTGGCGCTGGCGGGGTTGTTCGGGTTCGACGTGCTCCTGGCGTTGCTCGTCGGGCGAGTCGGCATCGGACAGCTCGAGCGGCGCCTTCAGCGGATCTCCGGGATCCGTGCGTGCGCGTTGGTGACCGAGGACGCCACCCTGGCCGCGGACGTCGACCGGCCGCGACATCTGCCGGGGGCCCTCGATGAGCGACGTCCGGGCCTCCCGGGAGCGGACGCGTGAGCGCCGCGGCCGCGTCCCGGAGCCGCGCATGAGGCGGCCGGGTCAACTCCGCAGCGCCGCCTTCTGGGGCGGGGTGGCGTCGTTCGGTTTCGCGCTGCTGATCTCGTTCCTGGTGTTCCTGTTGTTGGGGCGGGCCGGTAGGCTCGGCTTCGCCAGCTTCAACGCCGCCGGTCTGGCGGAAGGCATCGTGTTCGTGCTGGCGTACAGCGGCGCGCTGGTGTACGCGCGCTCGGCGCTGCACCTGCCCAGCCCGACGCTGCTGAGCTTCGGGGTGCTGGTGCCGCCGACGGCGGGTCGCGCGGCCGGGCGCGTGCCTCAGGTGGATGCCGGCGAGGTCGTCCACACCCTCGCCGAGAACCGGGTCGTCATCGTGAAGCAGGCGGGCGTCCCGGTGGGCGTCACCGGGCTGCGGCGCGACAGCATCACCTCCTGGGAGGAGCTCGTCAAGGTCCCCGCGGGGGTGGCGGTCACCGAGCTACGGAGCGTGCTGGCCCATGAACAGCTGGTGGTGGTGGTGAGCGAGGACGAGACGGTGCACGGCGTGATCACCCAGGAGATGTACCTGGCCGGGCTGTGGGGGACCGTGGGCTGAACGCCACGGGGCCCCACGGGCGGCTGAGCGCCAGCGCCGGCCTACGCGCCGTCACCGGGGTAGCCTCGAACACGGCTCCGGGACGAGCGCCCCCCATAGACTGCGGCGTGCGCGACATCCTCGATCCCCCGGTACTCGGCGCGGTCCCTACGTGAACATCGCGGTCTTGCTCCACAGCGGGGCGGGGGGCAGTGGCGTGGCCGCCACCGAGCTCGGGCTCAGCTTCGCTCGCTCCGGCGACGCGGTCCACTTCGTGGCCGACCGCCTCCCGTTCCGGCTCACCGAGCCCTCGCTGCCCAACGTCTTCTTCCATCAGGTCGAGGCGATGACCTACCCGCTGTTCGACGCGCCGCTGACGACGCTGGCCGAAGCATCGAAGCTGGCGGAGGTCATCGAGGAGGTCGGCATCGACGTCATCCACGCGCATTACGCCGTTCCGCACGCCACCGCCGCGGTGCTCGCGCGGGACATGGTGCACAGCGCGCGGCGACCGGTGGTCGTCACCACGCTGCACGGCACCGACGTGACGTTGGTGGGGCTCGACCGGGCGTACCTCCGCGCCACGCAGTACAGCATCGAGCGTTCCGACGTGGTGACCGCGGTGAGCCGCTACCTGGCGGACTACACCAACCGCGAGATGGGGGTGCGAGCGCCCATCCGGGTGATCCCCAACGCCATCGATCACGAGCGCTTCCACCCCGCGCCGGTGCCGCTCCCGGGCGCGCTCGACCGGCGGCAACGCTTCGCGCACCGCGATGAGAAGCTACTGGTGCACATCTCCAACTTCCGCCCGGTGAAGAGGGCGGAGGACGTCATCCGGGTGTTCGGAGTCGTGTCGCAGAAGCTGGGTGCACGGCTGCTGATGGTCGGCGACGGGCCCGACAGGCCTGCCGCGGTGGCGCTCGCCGCGGAGCTCGGGTTGACCGGTCGCGTGTCCTTCCTGGGCAGCTTCCCGCGCATCGAGGACGTGCTGGCGGTCGGTGACCTCTTCGTGTTGCCGAGCATCCAGGAGTCGTTCGGCCTATCGGCGCTCGAGGCGATGGCCAGCGGCGTGCCGGTGGTGGCCAGCCGCATCGGCGGGCTGCCGGAGGTGGTGGAGGACGGCGTGAGCGGGCGTCTGCTCGAGCCCGGCGACATCGACGGCATGGCGCGCGCCGCCGTGGAGCTGCTGTCGGACCCCGAAGAGCACGCGCGTTACGCGCAGGCTGCCCGCCAACGCGCGGTGCGCGAGTTCTCCGAGGAGCGGGTGATGCCGCTGGTGGCGCGCGCCTACGCCGACGCGCTGGGCTCGCCGGTGGCGGCCAGGGGCAGGTAGGGAACGGCGTCGGTGGCGAGCGCCTGCGCCTGATGGCGGCGGGCGTCGGGCAACCGGCGCTCGGCCGCCAGCGCGACCATGGCACCGTTGTCGGTCGCCAGTGCCGGCGGTGGGAAGGTGGCGTGCAGGCCGGCGGCCGCCATGGCCGAACGCAGGCGCGCGTTGGCGGCGACGCCCCCTGCGACCACCAGACGCTCCAAACCGGTGTGCTGTGCCGCCCTGCGCGTGACGTCGACCAGGGCCTCGACGGCAGTGCGCTGGAAGCTGGCCGCCACGTCCTCGGGCGCCAGGCCGGGCTCGCGCTCGAGCGCGATGGCCACTGCCGTCTTCAGACCGCTGAAGCTGAAGTCGAAGCCGTGCTGGCGCCGCATCGGCTGCGGCAGCGTCACGGCGCGGTCGTTGCCGTGCTCGGCCAGCGCGGCCAGCGCCGGCCCGCCCGGGTAGCCGAGACCGATCAGGCGCGCCACCTTGTCGAACGCTTCGCCCGCCGCGTCGTCGCGACTGCGGCCGAGCTGCTCGATGGCGTCCCACGCGCGCACCGCGAACAGCGCCGTGTGGCCGCCGGACGCGATCAGGCACAGGAAGGGCGGGGTCAGGCCGGAGCCTGCCACCGCCGCGGCGATGTGAGCCTCGAGGTGGTGCACCGGCACGAAGGGGACGCCCCGCGCCCAGGCCAACGCTTTGCCGTACCCCAGTCCGACCAGCAGCGCACCGACCAGGCCGGGTCCGCGCGTGGCCGCCACCGCGTCGAGGTCGCCGACGCTCACACCGGCTCGTTCCAGGGCGCGCTCAACCACGGCGTCGATCACGCTGAGATGTTCGCGACTGGCCTGTTCCGGAACGACCCCGCCGAAGCGCGCGTGGAGCGCCGTCTGCGACTCGACCTCGTTGGCCAGTACGCGACCGCCGTCGACCACGCCGACGCCGGTGTCATCGCAGGAGGTGTCGATCCCGAGCACGAGGGGCACGCCCCAACGCTACCACCGGGGGGAGGCGGGCTGCGGGTAGACTGCGGCTCGTGAGCGTCACCACCTCGCACCACCACCTCGTCCGCTTCGGCGTCGACGGGCACGGCGAGTTGCTCGGCTCGGCCGGCGTGCGCGGTTTCCCAGGGCCGGCGGCCGGCCTCGGCGAGCTGCTCGATGCGGTCGCCGCCGAGGACCCGGCCCCCGTCGGAGAGGTCGCCGACGCGACCGGCAGCGCCGGCGGGGGCGCGTTGGCGGCTCCGACCGCGACCCGGGTCGCGGTGCTGGAGCCTTCCTTCGCGGCCGCGCGTGCTGCCCACGCGCGCTTCGAGGACGACGAACGCATCGACGTCGTTGCCGGGCTTCCCTGGGACCTGGAGCGGGGCGGCTGGCGGACCGTGCTGTTGCTGCCCCCCACCGACCGGGGCAACGACCGCGTGCGCGTCGAGCTGGCGGCCGCGGCCCGGGCACTGGCGCCGGGCGGCGTCGTCTACGCCGCCATGCACAAGGACCAGGGCGCGAAGCGCTACGAGCGCGACGCCGCAGCCTGGTTCCACGGGGTGAGTGTGGTGCGCAGGAGCCGGGGCTGGCGGGTGGTTCGCCTGGAGGGAGCGCGGGAGCCGGGCGTCGACCCGGAGGCGGAGGCGCGCGACGACGGACGACCCGGCGGCGGCGCGCCCGAATCCGATCCCTGGCGCAGCTTCGAGGCGCTCGGCAGGAGCTGGTGGTCGCTACCGGGGGTCCATGCCGCCCGCGCCGTCGACCCGGGCACGGCGCTGCTACTGGCGGCGCTCGACGCCGGGGCCGGACGGGAGCTCGATGGCGCCGCCGTCGCGGACCTGGGGTGTGGTACCGGCATCCTCGCGGACGCCGCGCTTCGCGCCGGCGCGGCGCAGGTGACGGCTCTCGACGACGATCTCGGCGCCGTGCGCAGCGCGCGGCGCAACCTCCCGGACCGGGCGACCGTCCTTCACTCGGATCTCGATGCTGCTCTGGCGCCCGAAGCGCGCTTCGACGCGTTCCTCGTCAACCCGCCCTTCCACCTCGGCAAGCAGGTGCGCCTGGAGCTGGCGCGCGCCTTCCTGGGGACAGCCCGTGAGCGGCTGCGCGCCGGCGGGAGCGCCTGGATCGTCGCCAACCGCGCGTTGCCGTACGAACGGGAGCTCGACGCCTGGAAGGGCTTCGAGACCGTGCGGCTGGACGCCGGCTTCAAGGTGCTGCGCGCCTGGGTCTAGCGCTGCCCGGCATCGCCGGCGAGGGAGTCCCGGCCCGGTGTCGCGGGCGTAGCTGTGGCGGGCCCCGGCAGGATGGACCCTGCCGGGCTCAGTCGAGCTCGGGAGCGGTCCCCACCTGGTAGCCGAACCCGGCGCCGAGGTCGAGCACGCGCCCGCCCTCGCCGGCGAAGTCCTCCAGCAGCACACGACAGGGTTCGGCACGGGCGTCGTCGACCACCACTCCAAGCGTGGGCCCGGCGCCTGAGAGGTAGGCGGCGAAGGCGCCTTCGGCGCGCAACGCCGCGCGGCACTCGTCGAGGCCGGGCACCAGTGGGGCGCGATAGGGCTCGTGGACGACATCCAGCGATGCCACGCGCAGCAGCTCGGGGCGGTCGGTCGCCACTGCGACCGCCCACAGCGCCGCCCGGCCCGAGGTCCGGACCGCGTCGGTGCGCGGATAACTCGACGGCAGCACGGCGCGCGCCTTGGCAGTCGGCAGCTCGAAGTCCGGCACGCCGAACAGCAGCCGCCAGCTCGACGGCAGCGGCAGGCTGGCGCTGACGAAGGCTCCGGCCTCGTCGGCCGCCGACACCGTGAAGCCGCCGAAGACCGCGGGAGCCACGTTGTCGGGGTGCCCCTCGAGACGGGCCACCAGCCGGAACACCGCTTCGCGGCCCAGGCGCTCGCCCAGCATGGCGTCGGCCAGGGCGGCGCCCGCCACCAGCGCGGCCGACGAAGAGCCCAACCCGCGTGCCAATGGGATCGGGTTGTCGGCTTCGAACGCCATCCCCGGAGGATCGAGATCGAGCTCGTGGTAGGCGGCCCGGAACCCCTGGTGGACGAGATTATGGGGGGAATCGGCGACGTGGCCGTCGCCCCGGTAGGTGAAACGGTCGCGCTCGCTCGGCAGAGCGCGGACGGTCAGGTCGAGGTCGAGCGCGATGCCCAGCGCGTCGAACCCGGGCCCGAGATTGGCACTCGTGGCGGGGACGCGGACCTGCAGCATAGGCCGCAATCTAGCACGCTAGCTCGTCCACGGCGCCGGTCAGCGCATCCACCACGTCGTCGGCCACCAGGCCCACGCCGCGCTCGGCGGCGGCGCGCTCGCCCGCCCGCCCGTGCAGGTAGACACCGGTGCAGGCTCGCTCGAACGGATCTCCGCCCGTCAACAGCGCCCCGAGCAGCCCGGCCAGCACGTCGCCGGTGCCGCCGACGGCCATGCCGGGGTGGCCCCGTGTCGATACCGCCTGACGGCCGTCGGGCGCCGCCACCACGGTGCTCGAGCCCTTCAGCACGATGACCGCGGCGTAGCGCTCGGCCAGGGTCGCTGCCGCAGCCAGCGGGTCGGCCAGCACCTCCCCGGCCGGCGTCGCCAGCAGCCGCGAAGCCTCCCCGATGTGCGGCGTGAGGACGGCGCGGCCGTGGGCCCGTACCGCATCCCGCAGCTCGGAGCCGGGTTCGAGCCCGCCGGCGTCGAGCACCAGCGGGCCCTTCAGGCCCTCGAGCAGCCGCGGAAGCCACCTCAGCGCCGCGGGATCGAGGCCGGGCCCGACCACGGCGACCTGAGCCCGCTTCGGGTCGATGCCCTCGAGGGCGGTCAGTGGATCGTCGTCGCTCCAGCGCAGCGGCTCGAACACCACCTCGGGCCAGGCGGCGGGCGCGCGCGCCGCGGCCGCCAGCGTTACCAGCCCGGCGCCGCCCCGGTAGGCGGCGCGGCACGCCAGCTCGGCCGCGCCCAGGTAGCGCTCCGAGCCGGCCACCACCAGCACGGTGCCGGCGCTGTACTTGTGGGCGTCGGGAGCTCGAGCCGGCAGCCAACGCGCCGCGTCGGTGGCGCCGAGGAGCACCACCGGCGACGCGCTCTCCAGCACCGAGCCCGGGACGCCGATGTCGACCACCACGCTACGGCCGAACGCGCTTCGGGCGGGGTAGAAGGCGCTGGCGCGCTTGGGCCCGGCGAGTTGGACCGTCAGCTCGGCGGTCAGGTGGGCGCCGGGGGGCGTGGCCGCGTCGGCGGAGACTCCGGTGGGCACGTCGACCGCCACCACCGGCCGGCGGCTCGCCGTCACCTGTTCGACGAGTCGCTGCAGCACACCGTGCAGAGGGCGATCCAGTCCGCTGCCGAGGAGCGCATCCAACACCACGTCGCAGCGCGCCAGCGCGGCGTCCAGCCCGTCGCCATCGAGCGCGGCCGGCCGGCCCCCGTGCGCGAGGAAGGCGCGCCGCGCGCCGGCGGCGTCGTCGCCGGAGGGCTCGGAGGTCATCTCCAGCACGTCGACGGAGGCGCCGGACGCCAGCAGGAAGCGCGCGGCCACGTAGCCGTCGCCGCCGTTGTTGCCCGTGCCGCACAGCACCAGCACACGGCGCGCGTTCGGGTAGTGTTCGCGCGTGGCCTCGGCCACCGCGCGGCCGGCGGCCTCCATCAGCAGCTGGGTCGGCATGCCTGCAGCGGCCGCGGCGGCGTCGGCCGAGCGCATCTGCGCTGCGCTGTAGAGCCTCATAGCGTCAGTCTAACGCCGCACTGGCGGCGCCCGGGGGGCCGCCGCCCCACCGTCCGGTGCGCCCGGCTCCGTTATCATCGCGGCATGAAGCCCATCTACGACGGTCCTCCCGACGGGCTCCCGGAGCGGCTCGGGCGTCCCGGCGCCTATCCGTTCACGCGCGGCGTCTACCCGCAGATGTACAGCGAGGGTCGATTGTGGACCATGCGGCAGTACGCCGGCTTCGGGACCGCGGAGGAGTCCAACGAGCGCTACCGCTACCTGCTCGAGCAGGGCGTAGCCGGTCTGTCGGTGGCGTTCGACCTGCCCACCCAGCTGGGCCTCGACCCGGACGATCCGCTGGCCGCGGGGGAGGTCGGACGCGTCGGCGTGTCGATCGCCACGGTGGAGGACATGCGCCGCCTGTTCGAGGGGATCCCGCTGGAGCGCGTGACCACCTCCATGACCATCAATGCGCCGGCCATGATGTTGCTCGCGCTCTATCAGTTGGTGGGCGAGGAGCAGGGGGTGTCCGGGGAGCGCCTGGGCGGGACCGTGCAGAACGACATCCTGAAGGAGTACGTGGCGCGCGGGACCTACATCTATCCGGCCGTTCCCAGCATGCGGCTGGTGACCGACCTGTTCGCGTACTGTGCCGAGCGCTTGCCGAACTTCAACACCATCTCCATCTCCGGCTACCACATCCGCGAAGCGGGCGCGAGCGCGGCCCAGGAGGTCGCCTTCACGCTCGCCAACGCGCGTGCGTACGTGCGCGCCGCCCAGCGCGCCGGCCTCGAGGTCGATGCCTTCGGTCCTCGACTGTCGTTCTTCTTCGCCTGTCACAGCCATCTGTTCGAGGAGGTGGCGAAGTTCCGGGCCGCGCGGCGCATGTGGGCGCGCATCATGCGCGAAGAGTTCGGCGCCACCGAGCCCAAGGCCCTGATGCTGCGTTTCCACACCCAGACCGGCGGCAGCACGCTGACGGCGCAGCAGCCGGACAACAACGTGGTCAGGACCGCGTTCCAAGCGCTGGCGGCAGTCCTCGGCGGCACCCAGAGCCTGCACACCAACGCGCTCGACGAGGCGCTGGGCCTGCCCACGCCGAGCTCGGCGCGGCTGGCGCTGCGCACGCAGCAGATCCTGGCGCACGAAACGGGCGTCCCCGACGCGATCGACCCGCTCGGTGGCAGTTTCTACCTGGAGCGCCTCACCGACGCGCTGGAGTCCGAGGCGCAGGAGTTGATGCAGCGCATCGAGGACCTGGGGGGCGCCGTCGAAGCCATCGAGGCAGGCTACGTGCAGCGCGAGATCGAGGAGTCGGCGTACCGGCAGCAACGTGATGTCGAGGACGGCGAACGCGTGGTGGTCGGTATCAACCGCTTCGTCGACGATAGTGCCGGAGACGCCGTGCCGGTGCAGCGCATCGATCCAGGGTTGCAGCAGCGACGGGTGGCCGAAGTGCGTGCGTTCCGCGAGCGTCGCGACGGCGCCGCCGCTTCCGCGGCGCTGGACGCCGTAGCGCAGCGGGCGAGGACCGACGAGAATCTGTTCCCGGCCGTGCTCCACGCTTTCCGGGCCCACGCCACGCTGGGGGAGATCGCCGGCGTGCTCCGCAACGAGTGGGGCGAGTACCGCTGAGGCCCGGGTCCGGGCGAGGGAGCGAACGTCAGGCGGCCGAGGGCTCGGCCGCGCTGGCGCCGCGCTCGACGATCGCCGCGATGGCGTCAACGGTGGCGTCGAGGTAGCTGCGGCCGTCGGGGAGCGTGGCGGTGGTGGACAGGTAGCCGTCGCGCCCGGTGTGCCCCATCGGACCCAGACGGAGGCGGGTGATCAGCCCCTTGGCCCGGGCCTGGTTCCAGGGGGAGTAGCGTAGCAACGGCCACCTACCGGCGAAGAAGATGAAGCCGGCACGCTGGATGCCGTCGCGATCGCCGTAGAGGTAATAGAGGTGCCTCACCTGCAAGGCGGCCGGATCCGACGCCATCACGCCGCCGAGGGCGATGACGTCGACGGGCGTGCCCAGGATCTCGTCGAGGTGGCCCGCAGCGCCCAGCGCGATCTGTCCCCCTCCGCTGTAGCCGATGAGCGTGACGCGGGTGCCGCTGGCCGGGACGTAGCCCGCCGCCAGCAGCGCCTCGGTGATGAGCTCGGCGCTGCCGTGATTGTAGATCGGGCCGTAGCGCCGGTCGGCCGATACCGCGACCTGCCACAGATTGCGCAAGTTGATGAGCATGCCCGCCATGTTGGCCAGCGTCCGGCGGCTGAGCTTCATGCGCAACGCCCAACGCCAGAAGCGTGCGAAGGCGCGTTGCCCGGTCAGGGCGTTGTTCGTCACCGAGTAGGGGAAGACCTCGAGGATGCGGCTGTCGGGCAGGCGCTCGCGCAGGCGCTCCAGCAGCACCACCTCGCGGCGCGCGAACGCGTGCTCGGCGACGCTGTGGATCCCGGACAGGAAGACGATGAAATGCTGCGGCGCGGGCGCGCTGCTCGCGAGCCGCACGGGTTGCTCCTCGGAACGGCGCCCGTACCAGCCAGCCCACCAACCGAGCGCTTCGAGCGGTGCCAGCGCCCCGGCCAGGAGCAGCGCCAGGAACGCCAGCCCGACCAGCAGCCAGACGTCGAACAGACGCATGCTAGCCCTCGCCCTCCTCGACCGCCTCCTTGAAGGGGACCAGGCGCCGGCCTGCCACGACGATCCGCAGGCGCCGGCCGAGGCCCATCACGGGCCGCCCGATGGTGCGCTGCAGGAGCTGCAGCAGGACCCAGCCGAGTGCGGCGCTGGCGACCGCTTCGAGGGTGGTGAGGTGGAACACGGCGCGCGTCGCAACCACGATGGCCAGCAGGTTCCATACCGACAGGGCGGCCGCGATGAAGGAACCGAAGTAGGGGGTGAGGACCAGGAAACCGAAGAGTTGCGGACTGTACGCCAGCCCCACGGTTCGCAGGGCGTTGAGGTAGGGCCGCGGGTGACCGAAGACGTACACCGCGATCAGCCACGCCGATGTGGACCAGAACAGGAAGACCAGCACGTACACGGCGCCCGAGAGCAGCAGGCTGAACAGGAAGCGGCGCTGCGAGACGCGGTTCGCGAACAGCACGACGCTCTGCCCGATGGCGGCGGAGACGCCCGCCACGAACACCACCGCCAGCGACAGGCGCAGGCCGGTCACTCCCTGGTCGAGCAGGACGAAGGCCTGCCGGTCGAGGGTGAGCGCGTTCCCGACGAGCGCGAGGCCGTGCATGGTTCGAAGCTAACACGCGTTCGGTTCCGTCCCGCGTGTCGGGCGCCGTCGCGTCAGCGGCAGAGCATGGGACCGAGCGGCCGGCCGCCGAGCAGGTGGACGTGGAGGTGGTAGACCTCCTGGTGTCCGTGCTCCTTGCAGTTCACCAGCAGGCGGTAACCTTTCTGCAGGCCCTCCTGCTCGGCCACCCGCGCGGCCACCACCAACAGGTGGCCGAGCACGGCCTCGTCGTCGTCGGTGACGTCGGCGGCCGTGGGGATGCGCTCGTTGGGGACGATCAGGACGTGTACCGGCGCCTGCGGCCGGATGTCTCGGAAGGCGGTGACGCGTTCGTCCTGATAGACGATGTCGGCGGGCACCTCGCGCCGGACGATCCTCTCGAACAGGGTGTCTGTGGGACGCTCGGAGTCTGCCATAGCCGAGGATAGCCCCCGGCCCCGGCCCGTGGGCTCAGCCCGGATCGGCGGCGCGCTCCAGCGCGCTCATGGTGAACAGCGGGGTGAGGCGCACGTCGGCCTCCGCCAGGTTGGCCGCTCCGCCGGCCTCCCGGTCGATGACGCACAGGGCCTGCTCGACACTGGCGCCGAGCTCGCGCAGGTCGCGGGTGGAGAGCACCACCTGGCCGCCGGAGGTGATGACGTCCTCGACCACCAGCAGGCGCCGGCCCGCGATGTCGCCGCCCTCCGCCAGTCGGCGGGTGCCGTACTCCTTGGCCCTCTTGCGAACGAACAGGGTCGGCAGGCCGGTTAGCTGCGAGAGCATCACCGCCAGCGGGACGCCGCCGAGCTCGAGCCCGGCGATGGCGTCGATGCCGTCCGGGACCAGTGGCGCCATGGCCTCGGCGATGGCCCGCAGCAGCTCCGGATCGGACTCGAACAGGTACTTGTCGAAGTAGCGGTCGCTGGTGGTGCCCGAGCGCAGCACGAAGTGGCCGTGCAGGAGCGAGCGGCGGTGGATGAGGGCGGCCAGTTCGTCGCGCGTCATGCGGGCATTCTATGGGGTTGCGGGAGCCTTGGTGGTGGCTTTCGTGGGAGGGTCTGTGCTACTATCCAGTGTTTGGGTAGGCGCGGCGCCCGTCGGCGGCGCGCGACCCCCGGAATCGAACGCGACGTCAACGCCAGACCGACGCGACGGAGGACGTGAACATGCCGCGTGTGTGTGCCATCACAGGGAAGAAGACGCACAGCACCACCACCAGCAAGCGCAAGGGCTCGCCCAAGAAGCGGGGCGGGGTCGGTGTGAAGCAGGTGGGTGTGCACAAGCGCCAGTTGAAGCCCAACCTGCAGAAGAAGACCCTATGGGTCGACGGCAAGCCCCAGAAGGTGTGGATCAGCGCCAAGGCCCTTCGGCAGCTCGACCCCACCGTCTTCGTCAACCCGAACAAGATCTGACGCGAGCAGACGACGCCGTGGACGGCGTTTCGAGCGGCGGCCGCCCGGACATCCGGGCGGCCGCCGCCTTGCCATGGGCTCGGTCGGGGCCGCCCGGTGTCGTCAGGCCTTGGCAGCGAGGGTGTGTCCGGGTAGAGTGATCCCCTAATGAGAACCCATTCTCGATTCGCCGCCGCCTCCGGCATCCCGCGCCCGGCGGCGTTGCACCGGAGCGCGCAGCGGTGAGCGCCGAAGCGGCCCGGGCGGCCCCGCCGGCGCTTCACATGCATCGCGTGACCGTCCGGCTGGGGGAGGCGACGGTGCTCCAGGACGTGAGCTTCGAGCTCGCCCCGGGTTGCTTCCTGGCCGTGGTGGGGCCCAACGGCGCCGGCAAGTCGACGCTCGTGAAGGTCGCTCTCGGGCTGGTCACGCCGCAGCGCGGTCACGCGGCGCTCTTCGGCGTGGAGGCCGGCGCCTGGCCCGAGCGAATCGGCTACGTGCCGCAGCTCAAGACCTTCGACCGCAGCTTCCCGGCCACGGCGCTGGAGTTGGTGGTGACCGGTCTGCGCAGGCGCTGGCCTGCCCGCGTCGGAGTGGGCGAGCGCGAGCTGGCACGCGCGGCGCTGTCGCGGGTGGGCGCGGAGCACCTGGCGCAGCGGCAACTCGCCCGGCTGTCGGGCGGGGAGCTGCAGCGCGCCTACCTGGCGCGCGCGCTCGCGCGCAGGCCGGAGCTGGTACTGCTCGACGAGCCCGCGACCGGCGTCGACTTCCTCGCCGAGCACGACCTCTACGACCTGCTCGAGGGCTACCAGCGTGACACCGGGGCCACGGTGGTGATGGTGACCCACGACCTGGCGGCCGCGCGCTACCATGCCGACCGCGTGCTGGTGCTCAACCGGCAGGTCCACGGCTTCGGCACGCCCGATGAGGTGCTGTGCGAGTCCTGCCTGGAACGCGCCTTCGGCCACCTGGGACACCACCATGCGTTGGCGTTCTGAGTCCCCACGCGGCGAGACGGGCGCCCGGTGAGCCTGCTCGACGCCCTGCACCTGGCGTTCATGCAGCGCGCTCTGGCGGCGGGCGTGCTGATCGCCGTGATGTCGGGTCTGCTCGGGGTGTTCGTGGTTCAGCGGCGGCTGTCGTTCCTGGGGGCAGGGCTCGCGCACGCCGCCTTCGGGGGGATGGGCCTGGGCGCGTTCATCATCGTGTCGAGCGGATTGTTGGCGAGCGGCGTGGGACTCTTGCAGCACCCGCTGTGGATCGCGGCGCCGTTCAGTCTGCTCGCCGCCCTGGCGATCGCCTGGGTGCGGGAGCACACGCGACTCAGCAGCGATACCGCCATCGGAGTGTTCTTCGCGGTGTCGGTGGCGCTGGGCGTGCTCTTCTTCTCGCTCATCCCGCCCGACGTCAACCTCGGGTTGTCGCTGATGGACCTGCTGTTCGGCTCGATCCTGGCCGTCACCAGGCCGGACCTCGCCGCCATCGCCGTGGTGGCGGTGGTGGCGGTGGCGTTCCTGCTCGGAGTGTGGGGGCGCCTGGCCTACGCCACCTTCGACGACGAGCTGGCACGCACCGACGGCGTCCGTGCACGACTGTTGGAGTACCTGCTGTTCGCGTGCGCCGCCCTGGTCATCGCCGTGAGCTCGGTGGTGGTCGGCATCATCCTGATGGCGGCGTACCTCGTGATCCCGGCGGCGAGCGCCCGACTGCTGGCGAGCTCGCTGGCGCAGATGACGGTCCTGAGCGTGGTGCTGGCGGTGGTCACAACCGTCGTCGGACTGGGACTGTCCTACCTGGCCGACGTTCCCAGCGGTTCGACCATCGTGCTCACGCAGGCCGCGCTGTTCCTGGTCGCCGCGGTGGTGGCCCGGAGATGATCGTCGCGGCCGGCGAGGCGCCGGCCGGGTAACGCGTCGGCCCGGGCCCGCGGCTCAGGCGTCGCGTTCCAGGGCAACGGCGTCGCGGCCGGGGGTGGCCGTCTCGGAGGGGAGCCCTAGGCGCTCGGCGATGGCGTCCACGCGGCGCTTCACGTCGTCCGACATGCGGATCTTCTGGGGCCATGCGCGCGTGAAGCCCTCTTCGGCCAGCTTGGGGGTCCCGTCCATGACGTACACCGGGGCACCGCCGAAGCCGCCCTCCACCACCTGCACGTCGCGCTCGGGGTCGATATTGTTGAGCAGCGTCCACATGCAGTCGTCGAAGTCGGTAGCATCGGTCTCGTCGTCCAGCACCGCGATCAACCGCACCCCGCGGCACGCCGCCTGGCGCGCCGCCCACTCGCCCAGATGTCGTCCCTGGCCGGCCCGGGTCTTGCGGGTGGTGATGAACCAGAAGCCCCCAGCGACCTGGTGCTGATCGGCGATCTCGGCATGGTGGGGAAGCACCCTCGCCGGGCGCTCGACGTTCGGGCTCCAGGCCACCTCGTCGCCCTCCTCCGGATGCTTGCGGGTGCCATCGATGATCATCTTGGAGCCGAAGCTCCACGACCGGCTGGAGTGGTCCAGCACGTCGATCGGCCCGCGCGCGAACTGCTCGTCGCGACCGGGCAACGCCCGCGCGAGCACCGTGCGCCAGAAGGCCAGCGAGTCGGTCGCGCTCACTTCTTCGTCCGACACCAGCAGCACCTTGGCGAACATCATCTGGCCGAGGCCCAGCAGCCCGTTGGCGACTTTGTAGGCCTGGCCCGGGTAGCGCTTGTCGATCCGGACGTTGACCAGGTTGTGTGCGATGCCGGCCGGCGGCATGTGGTAGTCGATCAGCTCGGGCATCACCAGTTGGGCGGGAACCAGGAAGATGCGTTCGCTGGCCTCGATGAGATAGGCGTCCTCCATCGGGGGGCGGCCCACGATGGTGGCCGGATAGATGGGGTCGCGGCGCATGGTGATGGCGGTGACGTGGAAGGTCGGGTAGAGGTCGGTCAACGTGTAGAAGCCGGTGTGGTCCCCGAAGGGCCCTTCCGGGCGCCATGGCTCCTCGGGATCGACGTAACCCTCCAGCACGAACTCGGCGTGAGCGGGGACGTCGAGGTCGACCGTGATCCCGCGCGTGACCTCCAGCGACCGGCCCCGGAGGAAGCCGGTCAGCGAGTACTCGTTGAGACCGGGAACGGGCGGCAGCGGCGCGGTGGCCGCGTACGTGAGCGCAGGATCGCCTCCCAGGGCCACCGCCACCGGCAACTTCTGTCCGGCCCGGCGGGCGCTCTCGAGGTGCCGCGCGCCTGTCTTGTGGCGCTGCCAGTGCATGCCGGTGGTGGCGCGATCGAAGATCTGCATCCGGTACATGCCGACGTTCACGTCGCCCTGTTCCGGGTCGCGGGTCACGACCAGGGGGAGCGTCACGAAGGGACCGCCGTCGTTGGGCCAGCACGTCAGCACCGGCAGCCGCGTCAGGTCGACCTCGTCGCCCTGCCACACCACCTCGTGGACGGGGGCGTTGCGTACCCGCTTCGGCGGCAGCGAGGCCACCTCGCGCAACTTCGGCAGGTTCGACATGAGCCCCATCAGGCCGCCGCCGAGGCGCACGTCGAGCAGGTTGCGGATGCGGTCGGTGATGGCGTCGAGCGAGTCGACGCCCAGGGCCCAGGCGGTGCGCTGGCGGCTGCCGAAGAGGTTGATGGCGACCGGGATGTCCGAGCCTTCGACGTTCTCGAACAGCAACGCCGGCCCACCCCGCTTCACGACGCGGTCTGCGATCTCGGTGATCTCGAACGCGGCGGACACGGGCTCTTGGACACGCAGGAGTTCGCCGCGGCTCTCCAGGAACGCCAGGAAGCCACGCAGATCCTTCAGCCCCTGCAACTCGCGGAGGTGGCCTTCATCCATGGGCCCATGGTACTGCCGGGCGCGTACCGTTCGCTGCGAGCGGGTCCGTGCGCCCCTCAGTCGCCTTGCCGGACGCCGGCCAGGCCGAAGGCGAGCGCCGCGTCCTCGGGGAGGACCGTCCCACCATCGCCCTCGAGCGCGCACGCCAGCGACGCCTTGAGCGAGTCGAGCCCCTCGCCGGTCCGCGCCGAGACACCGGTGGCGTCGAAACGTCGCACCAGCTCATCGAGCACCTGCCGGTCCGCGGTGTCGATCTTGTTCAGCACTACGCGGCGAGGAGGCTCCAGGCCGAGCTCGTCGAGGATGCGCTGAACCGCGTCGACTCGCTCCGGCGCGCCGGGTGCCGCCGCGTCGACCACGTGGAGCAAGAGGTCGGCGTCGTGCAGCTCCTCCAGGGTGGCTCGGAAGGCGTTGACCAGCTCCTCGGGGAGGTCGCGGATGAACCCCACCGTGTCGGTGAACAACGCCTTGCCGCCCCACTGGCCGAGCGTTGGCAGCCAGCCCTCGCGCGTCGTCGGCCGCAGCGTGGCGAACAGGCGGTTGCGACTGACGGCGTCGGACTTCGCCAGGGCGTTGAACAGCGTCGACTTGCCGGCGTTGGTGTAACCGACCAGGGCGATGACCGGGGTGTTCGACCCGGTGCGGCTCTTGCGGGTTTCGGTGCGGCGTTGGCTGATCTCGTCGACGGCCTTCTCGAGGCTGGCGATGCGGTCGCGGATGCGGCGCCGGTCGACCTCGAGCTTGGTCTCGCCGGGCCCCCGCGTGCCGATCCCGCCGCCGAGCCGGCTCATCGCGCGACCGCGGCCCGCGAGCCGCGGGAGCTGGTACTGCAGCTGCGCCAGCTCGACCTGCACCTGTGCCTCGCGGCCGCGCGCGTTCTGGGCGAAGATATCGAGGATGACCTGGGTCCGGTCCAGCACCTTGAGCTGGGTGAGGCCCTCGATCTCGCGGGCCTGGGCGGGGGAGAGCTCGCGATCGAAGACCAGCAGATCGGCGTCCTCGTGGTAGGCCTTGGAGACCAGCTCATTGAGTTTGCCGCGGCCGATCACCGTCTTGTGGTCGGCGTGGTGGCGTTGCTGGAGGCTGCTCCAGGCTACCGTCGCGCCGGCGCTCCGGACCAGTTCCGCCAGCTCCTCCAGGCGCGACTCGGCCTCCAGCAGCCCTTCGCCCGACTCCAGCCCCACCAGCACGGCGCGTTCGGCGCTGCTGCGCGTGACCTCGCGGGCGCGGACCTGGCGTGCCAGCTCCTCCTCGAGCGCCCGTAGGCGCTCGCCGAAGTCGATGCGCTCGAGCTCGGGAACGGTCATCGGCGGTTCGAGGATCCAGTCCTCCTCCGCGCTCGTCGGGGGGGCGACCTGTGCCATGTGCGCCTGCCCCGGGAGCCCGTCGCTCCTCGCTTCCACCGCCACGATGGCGTCCAGACGGTTGAGGAACAGCGTGGTCAGGTCGTCACCGCTGAGGCCGACGGGTTTGAGGTGGGTGTGGACGAGCCGCAACCCGTACAGCCGCGACGCGGCCTCCCCCGATGGCGGTGGCAACGGCGTATCGGCGGCGTCGCCTGCGGCTACCGTGACCACCCGGCCGCGCCGGTCCACCAGCACGCTCACCTGCCGGCCGAGATCGGCGCTGAGCTCCGTCAACGCCCGCGCCAACTCTTGAGTGACGACTGCGTCCGGAGGGACGCGCCGCCGGTAGAGGTTCCCCAGGCGTTTGACCTGTCCGACCTTCAGGCCGGAGAGCTTACCGTGGACCTTGTCGATGGCGGCGGCTCCCTTCCTCGAGGGCGTCGAGCGTCGGCGCGCCGTGACGGCCGGTAGCTGAGCCCGTCCGGCCCCAGCCACTTGGCGCAGGGGGTACGACCGGAACCCGGCCGGCGAAGGTTGTCGAGTGGGGGGCTCGCAAGGTGGCCGTGCCGCGTCTCAGAGGAGACCGCCGCCCGTGCCCGGTGAGGTTCGAACGATGCTCACAGGCCCCTATTCTAGCGCATCGACGCCGGCGGCAGCGGCCGCGGCACGCCCCACGGGGGCACCTCCTGGCGCGGTGGGAGGCCGTCTCGGGCGCGTGCTACGCTCGCTGACGTGGGCCCGTTCCGGCTCGCTTCCCTCGTGCTGGCGTTGCTGGCGGGCGCGGCGTTCGGCGTCGCGCAGGCCGATCCCGTGTCCGCGATCCGGGTGGCCGGCGTGCTCTACACGCCGGCCGCTCCGGTGGCCCGGTCGCTGGGCGACATCCTGACGGCGGGGGAGGGAAGCCTGACCTGGCGCGCCGCGACGGGCACGCTCACCGTCTTCGCGGGGTCGCCCGATGCTCTGTGGCAGGCTACGGGGGCGGCGAGCTCGGTGAATCTCAACCTGTCGGCGCCCGCGCTGTTTCGCGACGGCGCCTGGTACCTCCCGGCGGACGCGCTCGACACGCTGGGCATACGCCTGGAGGGTGACGTGCTGCGCCTGCGGGACGGGCGCACCCTGACGCTGCAGGTGCCGGCGCCGCCGGTGGCGGGGAGCGACGGTCGCAGCGAGATCGACGATCTCGGCCACGGCGTGCCCGCCCTGCGGCTGTTCGCGGCCAACGCTTCCGGAGGTGACGGCGTCGCGGTGGCGATCGCCGATCTAGACCTGCTGCCCCTGATCGAGCCGGCCCAGCGTGACGCCATCGACGGCGCGCTCGAGCGCATCGGGAGCGACAAACCGCTGCTGGTGCTGGTGTCGTCGTTGGAGGCCGGCACCTGGGAAGCGTCGTTCACGCTGGAGCAGGGGGGGCGAAGCCTCGTGGTGCGCTACCCCTACCGCATGCGTATGGTGCAGGGGTCCAGCAGTCGCGTCGGTCCCGATGCGCCGGCGGCCGCGGTCCTGCTGCTGCCGTCCTGGTTCGACCTCTATCGTCCGATCACCATCGGCTGGCAGGGCGTTCGCGCCACCGTTACCTTCCGGCGCTGAGGCGTGCGCCAGCGCGGGTCCCGAGCCCCGCCCCCGCAGTGTCGGCAAGCGGTCCGCGGCGGCCCGGGCGGGAGGCCGGCCCTTCCTATACTGGGAGTCGAGACCGGCGCAGTGGCCGATGTCGGGTCCGACGCCGGACGTTGGAGGTCAAGCATGGGAATCGTCATCGCATCCGCCGTACGCACGCCGGTGGGCGCCTTCCAGGGCGCCCTCTCGCCGCTCAAGGCCTCGCAGATCGGGGCCGCGGCCGTGCGCGCGTCGGTGGAGCGTGCAGGGATCGAGGCCGATACCGTCGACCTGGTGTTGATGGGCAACGTGTTGCCCGCCGGGATGGGCCAGGCGCCCGCGCGCCAGGCCGCCCTGTATGCCGGCCTGAGCCAGGGCACGCCGGCGGTCACCCTCAACAAGATGTGCGGCAGCGGTCTGGAAGCGGTCATCCAGGCGTCCAGGGCGGTGGCCGTGGGCGATGCCGAGGTGGTGGTGGCCGGCGGCATGGAATCGATGACCAACGCCCCCTACCTGCTCCCCGGCGCCCGCGGCGGGCTGCGCATGGGCAACCAGAGCCTGATCGACTCGATGGTGTTCGACGGGCTATGGGACGTCTACAGCGACCGCCACATGGGTGCGTGCGCCGAGCTGTGCGCCGGCCGCTACCACTTCAGCCGCGAGCAGCAGGACGCCTACGCCGTGCGCTCCTACCGGCGCGCTCAGGCCGCCATGACCGACGGCACCTTCGCCGGGGAGATCGTTGCCGTCGACGTCCCGGGCCGGCGCGGCGCCGTCACCACCGTGAGCGAGGACGAGGGCCCGACCAAGGTCGACTTCGACAAGGTGCCCGGCCTGCGGCCCGCCTTCGACAAGGACGGTACCGTCACGGCGGCGAACGCTTCGACTCTCAACGACGGTGCCGCGGCGCTGGTCGTCACCAGCGAGGAGATCGCCAGGGAGCGCGGGATGCCGGTGCTGGCGCACATCCGCGGCTACAGTGGGCACGCGCTCGATCCGGAATGGTTCACCGTCGCCCCGGTCGAGGCGATGAGCAAGCTCTTCGCCCGCCTCGATTGGACGCCGGACAGCGTCGACGCCTACGAGATCAACGAGGCGTTCAGCGTGGTGCCGATGGCGGCCATCCAGGAGTTCGGATTGGACGAGGATCGGGTCAACGTCCTCGGTGGGGCCGTAGCGCTCGGCCACCCCATCGGGGCCTCGGGCGCCCGCATCCTGGTGACGCTGCTGAGCGCCTTGAAGCGTGGCGGCGGACGGCGCGGCATGGCGTCGATCTGCATCGGCGGGGGCGAAGCGCTGGCGATGGGGATCGAGATCGCCTGAGCAGAGTGCGGCTCAGTGGCCCTCGCCTTCGGAATCCATCGGTTCCGGCAGGCGGCCCATCTGGATCGCTTCAGCCACCATCGCCGGCAGGCCCCACGCGACGATGTCGAAGGCGACCGCGGCGAAGTCGTACTCGACCTTGTCCATCTTCACATCGATGGTGTCCTCGGTGATGGTGAGCAGGGCGTAGTCCGCGCCGGGCTCGCCGTTGAGCGAGAGCCCCACGGAGCCCGGGTTGATCACCAGCCCGTTGGCGAGCTTCCGGTAGAACGGGACGTGCGTGGAGCCGCTGGCGAGGATGGTGCAGCGGTGGCGCTGCAGCATCTTCGACAGCGAGATGGGGTCCTGGTTCAGGTTGAGCGTCTCGGAAGGGTCCTCGGGGCTGCCGTGGAAGAACCGCAGGCGGCCGGCCGGAGTGTGGATGCGTTGCTGAACGGGCAGTGTCTGCAGGAAGTGGACGTGACGCGGCTCGATGACCTCACGCGTCCACTCCAGGATCTCGTCGGCGACGCCGCGACGCGGCAGCTTACGGCGGGCGAAGGCGTAGGCGATGCGCTCGTCCGCCGCTCCGAGCGTGCACAACACACTCTCGCGGCGAACCAGGTCGATGGTCTCGTTGGGCGCCGGGCCGTAGCCGACCAGGTCGCCGAGGCATAGAACGGTCTCCACGCCACGCAGCTTCAGCTGCTCGAGCACCGCTTCCAGCGCGATGACGTTGGCGTGGACGTCGCTGATGATGCCGACGATCACGGCGTCAGTCTAGCACCGCGTCCCGGCGCTGCCACGGTAGGCGGTAGGGGACGGCGCCCCCTTCGGCGTCCGGCCGGGAGCCTCACGCGGCGGCGTCGAGCCCCTCTTCGATGGCGGCCGTGAGCAGCGCGACGGCGGCTTCGAGGTCCGCCTTGGAGACCATCTCCGTGACGGTGTGGACGTAGCGCGACGGGGTGGAGATGGTGATCGACGGAACGCCTTCGCGCGAGCGCTGGATGGCCGCGGCGTCGGTGCCGCCCAGCGGCAGCACCTCGAGCTGGTAGCGCACTTCACGGCGCTCGGCCAGGGCGATGAGCGCGTCGACGAGCCAGCGCGTGCTGATGCTGGCGCTGTCCATCACCTTGATAGCGGTGCCCTTGCCGAGCTCGGTGACGCGCAGGTCGTCGCGGCTGTCGGGCGTGTCGACGGCCAATGTCGTGTCGAGCGCGATCGCTACGTCGGGAGCGACTTTGAAGGCGCCGGTGCCGGCGCCGCGTAGGCCGACCTCTTCCTGCACGGTGAAGACCGCGTGCAGCTCCATGGCAGGATCCTTCACGCGCTCGAGCGCCTCCATCAGGATCCAGCAGCCCGCCCGGTCGTCCAGCGCCTTGCCCGTGACGACGTCGCCCAGGTCGGCGAAGGGCTGACGCAGCGTCACCATGTCGCCGACGCGCACCTGCTCCCGCACCCGCTCGGCGTCGAGGCCCAGGTCCACGAAGAAGGTGTCGAGCTGCGGCACCTTGGCGCGCTCCTCGGCGGTGGAGAGGTGGATGGGCTTGCCGGCCGGGTTGAGGACGCCGACGAGCTCGCGCCCGACGAGCGAGCCGTGCACCGTGACCTGACGCGCGAACAGGTTGCGCGGATCGAAGCCGCCCACGTTCTGGAGGCGCAGGAAGCCGCGATCATCGATGAAGCGCACCACGAAGCCGATCTCGTCCATGTGCGCCGCGACCATCACGGTTCTGGCTCCGGCCCGCGCGCTGCGCTTGACCGCGTGCAGGTTGCCGAGCGCGTCGGTCTCCAGGGCGTCGACATGGTCGCGGATGCGTTCCTCGATGAAGGCGCGCACGCGCTCCTCGCGACCGGGCACGCCGGCCAGCTCCGAGAGGCGTTCGAGAGTTTCCATGCCGACGAGTCTACCGCCTGGATGCTTGCCGAGCACTCCGATCACCGTGACGAACGGGTGGTAGGCTGACATGCATGCGACCCGTGAGCACGTTCTCCATCGTGGCCCGCGATGCGGACAGCGGCGATCTGGGTATCGCCGTGGCGTCGAAGTTCCTCGCCGTGGGTGCGGTGGTCCCGTTCGCGGAGGCCGAAATCGGCGCCGTCGCGACCCAGAGCTACGCCAACACCAGCTATGGGCCGCGGGCCATCGCCGCGTTGCGGGCGGGGATCCCCATCGATCTGATCCACGAGTCCTTCGCGGCGACCGACGATCAGCACGCCATGCGCCAGTACGGCCTGGTGGACGCATCGGGTCGGAGCCTGAGCTTCACCGGCGACGCCTGCCACCCGTGGGCCGGTGGCACGGCACGCCCGGGCCTGGCCGCTCAGGGCAACCTACTGGCCGGACCCGAGGTGGTCGAGGCGTTGGTCGAGACCTTCGAGGCCGGCCACGGCCCGCTGGCGGAGCGCCTGCTGGCCGCGCTGGCGGCCGGCGACGCGGCAGGCGGCGACCGGCGCGGCCGGCAGGGCGCGGCGCTGCTCGTGGTCCGGGCCGAGGGGGGGTACGGCGGCTTCAACGATCGCTACATCGATCTGCGGGTCGACGACCACGAGACCCCGGTGTCGCGCCTGCAGGACCTGCTCGCACTCCACCAGCTCTACTTCGAGCGTCCGCGCGACGAGGATCTTCTGCCGCTCGAGGGCGAGGTGCTGGCCAGGCTGCTTGCGGTGCTGGAGCGGTCCGGGCGCCACTCCGCCGCGGCCGGCTGGGACGACGCCGCGCCGCGCGCGTTGCGCGCGCTGGCGGGCGCCGAGAACCTCGAGGAGCGGCTCACCCGCGACGATCGCATCGATCGCCTGGCGCTCGAGCACCTGGAGCGCCAGTACCCGGGCTGAGGCCGGGGAGCGGCCGCCGGCTCGTCAGCACTCAACGCGCGCTCGTCCCAACGTGCTCGCTGCCGCCACCGCGCGCGCGTCACTGCCCGCGCGTCACGGGTGGGGCATCACTGCCCGCTGAAGTCCGGGTCGCGCTTCTCCAGGAACGCGCTGATGCCCTCCTTCATGTCCTCCGTGGTGGCCGCCATGCCGAACAGGTCGGCCTCGATCTCCAGCCCCTGGTTCAAGGTCACGTCCAGGCCGCGTACCACCGCCTCCTTGGCCAGGCCGAGCGCGATGGGCGCCTTGCGCATGGTGAGGCGCGCCAGTTCCTTGGCGCCTTGGAGGGCGTCGTCGGCGATGCGGTTGACGAGCCCCATGGCCAGCGCTTCCTCGGCCTCGACGTGGCGGCCGGTGAAGATGAGGTCCAGAGCGCGTCCTTGCCCGATCAGGCGCGGCAGCCGCTGCGTCCCGCCGTAGCCCGGGATGAGGCCCAAGCCGACCTCGGGCAGGCCCAGCCGGGCGTGGGGCGACGCCACCCGCAGGTCGGCGGCGAGAGCCAGCTCTAGCCCGCCGCCGAGCGCGAAGCCGTTGAGCGCGGCGATGGTGGGGATGGGGAGCGCCGCCAGGGTGTTGGCGAGGTCCTGGCCGGCGAGCGACGCCTCGCGGCCGGCGAAGGTGTCGGCCAGCCGTTGCAGCGCGGCGATGTCCGCGCCCGCCACGAACGCGCGGCCGGCGCCGGTCAGGACCAGCGCGCGCACCGCGAGGTCGGCTTCGGCCATCTCGAAGGCGATCGCCAGCTCCGTGATCACCTCGTCGTTGAGCGCGTTGAGGGCTTCCTGGCGGTCGACGGTCAGGACGGCGATACCGTCGTCCACCTCGTAGCGCAGGTTCTCGAAGGTGACGTCCTCGTACGGTTCCTGGTCGCTCATTCGGACCTCCGGTGGTTGGAGAGGGCGGTGGTGCTTCTCAATCGTAGCGGAAGAAGCCCTCGCCGCTCTTGCGGCCGAGCTTCCCGGCGCGCACCATCTGACGCATGAGGGGCGCGGGTCGATACTTGGGGTCACCGAACTCGGCGAACAGCGCTTCGGTCGCGGCCAACCCGACGTCGAGCCCCACCAGGTCCGAGAGCGCCAGCGGTCCGATGGGCATGTTGGCGCCGAGCTTCATCGCACGGTCGATGTCCTCGGCGGATGCGACGCCCTCGGAGAGCGCGTGCACGGCGTCGTTGAGATAGGGGACGAGGAGGCGATTGACGATGAAGCCGGGCTTGTCCTCGCACACGATGGGGGTCTTGCCGATCCCCTCGGCGAAGGCGCGCGCCTGCTCGACGGCCTCGTCGGACGAGCGCAACCCACGGACGACTTCGACCAGCGCCATCATCGGCACCGGGTTGAAGAAGTGCAGGCCACAGAAGCGCTCCGGTCGACCGCTGAAGCCGGCCACCTCGGTGACCGAAAGGCTGGAGGTGTTGGTGGCCAGCAGGGCGCCCTCGCTGGTGGCGGCGGCGAGCCGGCTCCAGACGTCGCGTTTGACGGCGACCGACTCGTACACCGCTTCGATGACGACGCCGGCTTCCTCGAGTCCCTCGAGGCGGTCTCGCATGGCGATGCGGCCGCGTGCCTCTTCGGACTCGCGCTCGCCCAGCACCTCCTTCTTCACGAGCCGACCGAGGCTGGAGGCGATCGATCGCTCGGCGCGGTCCAGCGCGCCGGGAGCGACGTCGCTCAGCACCACGTCGTGGCCGGCCACCGCACAGGTCTGCGCGATCCCGGCTCCCATCGTTCCCGCTCCTATCACGGCTACGTTCATGGCCTGTCCTTTCCCAGCGCGAGGGCGGGCGTGCGCCCTGCCCCCCGCACGCAGCGACGATCGTACTGACGGCGTATCTGCCGTCCCTGCCTCATGCCTCTTGGCGCAAGCTGAGCGCCAGCCCGGCTTCCAGAGCGGTCTCCACCATGGCGTCGACGGCGCGGCCGAGCACGTCGGGACCCACGAAGCTGGGGTCGCCGATGGCGTTGCTGGCGACCAGCGCGCAGCCCGTGCGCACACCGCGCAACGCCCCCAGGGTGAACAGGGCCGAGGCCTCCATCTCCACGGCCAGCACGCCCTTCGCCGCGAGGGCGGGTACGTCGTCGGGCGCGGTGGCATAGAAGGCGTCCTCGGTCTGGATCATGCCGACGAAAGGGTGCCGGCCAGCGGCCTCGGCCGCCTCGACCAGCGCGCGTGTGACCGTGAAATCTGCGGTCGGAGCGTAGGGCTGGCCGTGGAGGTACATCGCGGTGGTGCCGTCGCGGGGGGTGCTCGAGACGGCCACCACCAGGTCGCCGGGAGCGATGCTGCTGGCGATGGCGCCGCAGGTTCCAACGCGCACCAGTGTTCGGGCGCCGAGCTGGATCAACTCCTCGACCACGATGGCCAGGCTCGGACAGCCCATCCCCGTGGTCTGCACGGTCACCGGCATGCCCTTGTAGCGGCCGCTGAAGCCGAGCAGCTGGCGATAGCTGTTGATGGGGCGGGCGTCGTCGAAGAAACGCTCCGCGATACGCCGCGCCCGGTCCGGGTCGCCGGGTAGCAGCACGAAAGGGGCGACGTCGTCCTGGCGGGCGCGAACGTGCAGCGGTGTCATCGCGTCACGATACCAGAGGCTGCGCAGCGCGAGCTTCGCGGTGCGGCTCCGAGTGGACACGGAGCGGGGCCAACGATCAACTATGAAAGGTTGAACGGGAGCGTACTGCGGTGGCGTGCTAGACTCCCGCCTGTGCAGGACATGGAGGAGATACTCGCGCAGCTCGTTCATGGGGTGGACGGTTGCCTGGCCGCCGCCGTCGCCGGCATGGACGGCCTGGTGATCGAGCAGTCGCCCCGGGAGAGCGTCGAGCTCGCCGGTGTGGTGGCCGAACTCACCAACGCTCTGAGCGGGCTCTCGAGCACCGTCAGCGAACATCTCGGTGGCGGACCGTTGCACGAGGTGATCGTCACCAGCGAGCGGCGCGTCGCCTACGCGCGGCTGCTGGAGGGCGGCCTGTTCTGCCTGCTGGTCCTCAACCGTCACGGGAACGTCGGCAAGGCGCGCCTGCTCACCGGCGACGCGGCCCGAAAGATCGAAGGGAGCTTCGCATGAGTGCCCAGGCGCGCCTGCTCACCGGCGACGCGGCCCGAAAGATCGAAGGGAGCTTCGCATGAGCGTGCAGGCGCGCCTGCGCGAAGCGCTGGCGCCGCTCGGCGAGGAGGGCGGGGTGGTCGCTGCGCTGGTCCTGACGCGCGACGGCCTCCCGGTGGAGATGATCGGCCACGGCGTGCGGGCCGACGTGCTGGCGGCGGAGGGGGGCGCGCTGGCGGAGGCGTGTCGCTCGGCCGCGAACCGCCTGATGCTCGGTGAAGCCGATGAGGTCACGCTGCGGGCGCCGGGCTACCGCCTGACATGTCTGCTGCTCGGGGATCATGCCCTGGCCCTGGTGCTGGCGGGCGACGAGGCCGGCGGCGCGCTCGACGCCGCGCGGGCGACCGTCGGGAAGTTGCGCGAGGCGCTCGGAGAGGGCGCGTGACGATCCCGGAACGGACTTTGCAGGACGTCCTGCGCGAACTCCTGGCGATCCGTGGAGTCACCAGTGTGGCCGTCGCAGGTGCTGATGGCACGTTGGTCGAAGGCATGACGCCGGTCGAGGGCGTGATGCCGGGCGAGGACACGTTGCAGGCCTTGCAGGAGCTGGTGCCGACCGCGCTGGCGTCGAGCCGGGCGCTGGGCGGGCTGCTGGGTGACGGTGCGGTGCAGCAGACGCTGGTGGAGTATCAGGAAGGCCCGGTCCTGCTCGCCCCCATCGATGGTGGGGCGAGCGAGGACCGCGTCCACGTCTTGGTGGTGGGCCTCGCCGACGTCACGGACCTGGGGCGCGTGCGTTTCCAGCTCAAGCGGCGCCTGGTCTTGCTGGCGGAGGCGCTGAGGCGTCTCGAGTCGCCCTGAGCGCGCGCGACGGGTAGGCTGGGGGCGTGAACGAGTTCCACCTGGAGATCCCAACGGAGGTGGCGGGGGGGCACTACGCGAACCTCGCCGTCATCACCCACACCCACGACGAGTTCATCGTGGATTTCGCGCTGGCCTACCCCCAGCAGTCGCCGGTCGTCACCACCCGCGTGATCACCAGCCCGCGTCACGCCAAGGCGTTGTTGCGCAGCCTCGAGGAGAACATCCGGCGCTTCGAGGAGCACCACGGGCCCATACCCGAGCCGCCGCGGTCGGATCCCGACGAGTCGAACTGAGCGCGCTGCCGAGCGGTAGGCGGTGCTCTGTCGGGCCTCCCGGGGTGCGCATTGCGCACGGCCAGGACGGCTGTCACGGGCGCTACCCGTCCCGGCCGGAGGGCGGTTTGTAATGGCTCCATGCCGGAAGAGGTCACGGTCTTCTTCGACTACACCTGCCCGTACTCGTGGCGCGCAGCGGAGCTGGTGGAGTGGGTGGCCGGTCCTCTCGACCTGGCGTTCGAGTGGCGCCATTTCAGCCTCTACCAGTTCAACCACGACCCGCGTGAGCGCTGGCAGCTCTGGAACGAACCGATCGACCCGGAGGACGACATGGGCACCAAAGGGCTGCTGCCGTTCCTCGCCTCGCAGGCGGCCCGCAAGCAGGGCTCCGAGGCCTTCGGCGCGTTCCGGCTGGGTCTGCTGAGGGCGCGCCATCGCGACCATCGCCCACTGACGCGCAGCATCATCGACGAGGTCGCCGACTGTACCGGTCTCCACATGCCGCGTTTCAACGACGATCTGGCCAACCCCGAGTGCCGCACCGTCCTCGCTCAGGAGCACCACTACGCCGCCGCGCGCGACGTGTTCGGCACGCCGACGTTCGTGCTTCCCGGAGGGGAGACGGCCTATCTTCGGATCCGCGAGCTCCCGGCCGGGCAGGACGAGGCCGTGAAGCTGTTCCAGGACTACCGACACCTGCTCGAGAGCTACCCGTACCTGGAGACCGTGCGGCGCCCCAGAGCCAAGAGGAACTGACAGCTTGTACGTGCCTGACGGCATGTGTGGGAATTGTCTTTCGGGGCACGATGCGCTCGCGGTAGACTGACGCCGTGCGGCTCGGACAGAACGTGGGGCACGGATCAGATGTGGGTCGGATCCGCCCCCTCAACGAAGATTACCACCGCGTCTGGCAGTTCCCGCTCGCCGATGGGGAGTTGACGCTCCTTGCCGTGGCCGATGGGATGGGTGGCGCTGCCGCCGGCGAGGTGGCGAGCAAGCTGGCGATGGAGGTTCTCGACGAGTCGTTCAGCCGCTACGTCGAGGAGATGCGCGCCGGCAACCCGGTCGTCGGGATCGACAAGTTGACCGTGAAGGCGATGCGCCTGGCGAACCGGCGCGTCTACGCGGCTGCCATCAAGAACCAGGGGCGTCGGGGCATGGGCACCACCCTCACCTGTGTGGCGGTGCTGGGGCGCAGGGCTCACGTCGGCCACGTCGGCGACTCGCGCGCCTACATGGTTCGTGGCAACAAGATCTACCAGCTCACCAAGGATCACTCGTGGGTCGAGGAGCAGCTCGAGAAGGGGCTCCTCAGCGAAGACGAGGCCGAGCAGCACGAGTGGCGCAACCTCATCACTCGTGCCCTGGGCACCCGCCCTCAGGTCGCCCCCGACGTCATCGAGATCGGCGTCGAGCCGGGCGACGTGTTCGTCATCTCCACCGACGGCCTTCACGGGCTGGTGAAACCCGAGGAGATCCTCGGCGAGATCAAGCGCACCGCCAACCGTCAGCTCAGTGTCGAGTACCTGATCTCGCTGGCCAACGACCGCGGGGGGCCGGACAACATCACCCTCGTGATCGCCGAGGTCGCCTGATGCTCATCGTCCTGGCCGCCATCGCCGCCGTCCTCACGGTACTGCTCCTGCGCGCCCCGACCTGGCTGGTGCTGGTGGTGCTGGCGCTGACCTTCCTGATCGGTGCCGGCGCCGTCGTGATGGGCGGCCTGGCGCGGACCGTGTCGCCGTTGCTGCTGTACGCCCTGGCGTTGGGCCTGCTGGTGCCCGGCGGGACGGTCGTGCTTCGCAGCAGCCGGGTGGCTCCGCCCAAGCGTCGCCGCAATCGCACCCAGGGCGCCGCCGTGCGCACCAAGAAGCGTGTGCAGTCGAGCTTCGACGCGATGGAGATCCCCGGCTACGAGATCCTGGAGAAGGTCGGGTCCGGCGGGATGGCGAGCGTCTACCGCGCCAAGCGCAAGTCGGACGGTCAGGTGGTCGCCCTCAAGATCCCCATGGAACAGTACGTGGCCGACGCCAAGTTCATCCGCCGTTTCCACCGCGAGGCGGAGGTGGCGCAGCGCCTCGACCACGTGAACATCGTGCGCACCCACGAGCACGGCAGCATCGGCATCCAGCACTACATGGTGATGGAGTACGTCGACGGCCGCAGTCTCGAGGGGTATATCGAGGGCGACGAGCTCAGCCTCGATCTCGACGTCGACATCATGAAGCGCGTGGTGCGCGCCTTGCAGCACATCCACTCCGCGGGCATCATCCACCGCGACATCAAGCCGGGCAACATCATGATCCTGCGTGGCGGCGTGCGCGAGGCCGACGGGCAGCGGCGCGTGCAGCCGGATGCGGTCAAGCTGATGGACTTCGGCATCGCCGGTGGCAAGGTGCTCTCCCGCCTGACCATGACGGGCGCCCGCGTTGGCACGCCGGTCTACATGTCGCCGGAGCAGGCGCGTGGGCTCAAGATCGACCACCGCAGCGACATCTACAGCCTGGGCCTGGTGTTCTACGAGATGCTCACCACCCAGACGGCCTTCAAGGGCGGCTACGAGGCCATCGTCCATCAGCAGATCTTCCAGACCCCGCCGCCGCCGCGCCAGATCAACTTGAAGGTCCCCAAGGTGCTCGACCAGCTCGTGATGCGCATGATCGCCAAGGACGCGGACGAGCGGCCGACGCTGGACGAGGTGTACGACACGCTCGAGAAGGCCGACTTCGCGGACGACGAGCCTCTCAACCTGCCGAGCCGCCTGGTGCTGACGGTGAGCGCCCGCCAGGGCGTGCTGCGTATCCTCGATCCCGATGGCAACCTCCACACCTCATTGGGCGACATCGGGGTGGGTGCCGGAGCCTTCTCGGCCGCGCCGTTGTCGGTGGCGGTGGACAGCCAGGGCAACTTCTTCGCGGCGATCTTCGAGTACCGGCTGGGGCAGGAGGATCACCGCATGATCCACAAGCTCGCCCCGGACGGGACGCCGATGGCGTCGTTCGGCTCCTACGGCATGAAGCCGGGCGAGTTCCTGTACCCGATGTCGGTGGCCGTGGCGGCCGACGATACCGTCTATGTGCTCGACTCCGAAACGCATCTCGTCCAGCACTTCAGCAACGACGGGGTGTTCCTCGACAGCTTCGGCGCGCGCGGCAAGGGACACGGCAGCTTCAACGACCCGCGCGTGCTGGTGATCGGTCCCGGCGGCGCCCTCTACGTGCTCGACTACGGCAACCGGCAGGTGCAGCGGTTGGCGCCCGATGGGACCTACCAGACGCGCTGGGCCTTCAAGCTCGGCGCGGACCAGCCGGGAATGCGTCTGCTCGACGGTGTGACGCTCGACCGGGACGGCAACCTCTACATCAGCGACGCCGCCGCCGGCAAGGTCCGCAAGGTCACGGCCGAAGGGAAGGTGGGGGTCTCGTTCGCGCTGGAGACGCGTCAGGGCGAGGTCACGGACACCGTCCTCGATCTCGGCGTGGATGACGAGGGGTACCTCTACACCGCCCGGCGCGGTGGTCACCTGATCCGCAAGTTCGATCCCGCGGGACGACTGCTCGAGGCGTTCGAGACCTACGCTCCGGTGGTGCAGATGGTGGTCGACGTGCGCCGCACGCCGGTGAAGGCCGAGCCGAGCGTCCGTAGCTGAGCGGCCGGGTGCGGGTTCCGGTCCGGGGCCGGAGAATAGGGCCGATCAGAGGCCGGTCAGCGCGGCGATGATGTTCAGGAAGATCTGAAGGAACAGGCGCACCAGCCCGCTGATCACGCCCAGGAAGCTCAGGATGAAGAAGAACACCATGAAGCCGAGGACGCCGAAGCCGGCGATCTGCTGGATGACGCGGCGCACGCTGGGGTTGCCCCACGCCAACGCCGCGTGAGCCATGTCGAGCGGCAGCACCGGGAACAGGTTGATCACGGCGTGCACGACGGCATAGGCAGCAGCGGCCTGGAAGGCGACAGCGAGGTGCACCTGGCCCAGGCTCACGAACGCGACCGAGGCCGCGAGGCTCAAGAACCCGATCACCAGGTAGGCGCCGATCCCCGACAGCCACACCCACGCCTCCCGGCGGCCGCGCCCGTGGTAGTTGCGGCCGTTCACCGGCACCGCGTTGGGCCATCCGAAGCCGAGGAGGAACAGGAACAGCACCCCGAAGGGATCGAGCTGGCGTTGCGGATCGAAGGCCATGAAGCCCGAGAAGCGGGGCGTGCTGTCCCCCATACGCGCCGCGACGAAGCTCTGCACGATGTTGTGGAAGATCAGCGCGATGACCATGACGACGGCACTGATCACCAGCACGGTGGGGTCGTTGTAGTACCTCAGGATCATGGCAAACTCCCGGCCACTTCGTTACGACTGCAGCTCTTCAACGAGCTGCCTGGCCATCTCGACCTCGTCTTCGAACGTCCGCACCCGTTGGTCGGCGCGAGCGCGCGCGACCTCGTCGAGAACGCGTCCCACGGCCGGTCCAGGCGCCAAGCCCAAGTCTAACACGTCCCTCCCGCGCAGCCGGCGGCGGGGCGGCCCCTCTTCTAGCCGCGTCAGGCGGCTGGAGAGCTCGGGGGAGAGGCAGCGCAGCAAGACGCGGGCGGCGTCGTCGAGCCCCTCGAGATCTTCGTCTCGAACGTGCTCTGCTCGCAGCATGGCGCGGAGCCGGTCGCGCAGGTGACCGTAGCGCCGGGGCCAGTGGAAAGCCTCGAGGTGCGAAGCGGCCGCGCTGTCGTCGCTGGACAGCAACAGCGCCAGCAGGTAGGCCTCGTCGGGCACGTCGCGCTCGTGGCGCTGCTCGTCTAGCGCCTTCAGCAGGGACCAATCCGCTTGGAGCCCGAACAGCGCGGCCAGCCCGCCGACGTCGTGCAGGCTGCGCAGCGCCGGTGTCACCCTCGGCTCCGCCAGGGTGAGCTCCAGCTCGCCGCGCAGTCGGCCGCCGCTGACGTTGTCGATGATGGCGGGGGCCAGCGCGTCGTGGGCGCGCTCCGCCGTGGTGGGCTCGAAGTGGAAGCCGAGCCTCCCCGCCAGCCGCGCCCCGCGCAGCACCCGCGTAGGGTCTTCGATGAACGACAACGGGTGCAGCACGCGCAGCTGCTTGGTGCGCAGGTCGTCGGTGCCGCCGTAGGGATCGATCAACTCCGGCGGGTCCGGGTGGAATCGCAGGGCCAGCGCGTTGACGGTGAAGTCGCGCCGCGAGAGGTCTTTGCGGACCGTGCTGGGGGTGACGGCCGGCAGCGCGCCGGGGTGGTCGTAGATCTCCTCGCGCGCGGTCGCCAGGTCGATCACGAGCCCGTCTTCCAGTGTGAGCGTGCAGGTCCCGAAGGGAACGTGGCAGGACAGCGTGCCGCCCAGACGGGCGTTCAGCCGTGAGCCGAGGTGCTCGGCGGTGCCCCCTTCGACCGCCAGGTCGAGGTCCTTGAAGCCCGCACCGAGCAACGCGTCGCGCACGGTACCGCCGACGAGGTAGAGCGACGCGTCGCCGGCCACCGCACGAGCCGCTCGGAGCGCCTGCTGGGCGCTGGGCGGGAGCCGTTCGAGGAGCCCGCGGGCGGGATCCTCCGAGCTGGGCCGCCGGTGACGGGCGGCGATGAGGTCGGTGCGGGTGACGATGCCGACCAGGTTGCCACGGTCCAGGACGGGGATGCGGCCGATGTTATGGCGCAGCACCAGCTCCTCGAGCTCGACCAGGACCGCGTTCCGGCCGGCCGTGACGACGTTCCGGCTCATGAAGCCCGAGACCCGGCTGCGCCCCAGGCCGTGCCGCAACGCGCGCTCCAGGTCGCGGCGCGAGACCACCCCGACGAGCGCTCCCTGGTCGCTCAACACCGGCATACCGTTGTGCCCGTAGAGCTGGAGCTGCTGCTGGACCTCGGCGACGGTGGCGCTCTCGAGTGCGGTCTTCACGGGAGCGCTCATCAGGTCTGCGGCGGTTAGCACCGGCGTAGCATGCAGCGCCAGCGCGTCCAGCACGCGCTGCGCCGCCGTGTCTGGGTCGAGGTCGGCCTTGGCGTAGGCGGCGCCGGGGTGGCCGCCGCCGCCGAGGGCGTCGTGCAGGGCCGCGGCGACGTCGAAGCGCTCCGAGGCGCGCGCGAAGACCAGCGTCTTGCCCTGCATGCGTACTGCGACGACGGCCGCATCGGCGTGGTGGACCTCGAGCAGGTCGTTGGCGAGCCCGGAGACGCCGGGAACGTAGTGGGGGTAGTCGAAGGCCGCCACGCTGACGCGGCGCCCCGCCACCGACACCGGTTGGGCCGCGTCGAGCATGGCGTCCCTGAACGCGTGGTGCTCGGGCGAGATCGCATCGACGGTGAAGCGCCTCACGAGTTGAAGGCTGGCGCCGCTGGCCAGCAGATGGGCCGCGGCACGGTAATCGTCGGGCCGCGTGAGGTCGTAGCTGAGGTTGCCGGTGTCCTCGTGGATTCCCAGCAGCGCCAGGCTGGCGATCGGCGGGGGGATGACGATGCCGGTGGCCATCAGCTCGCGAGTGAGCAGGGTGGCGGTGGCACCTAGCTGCTCACGCAGGCCGCGCGCCGCGGGGATCGGTATGGCGGGGGCAGGGTGGTGGTCGTACAGGGTGGTCGGGACCGTGCCCACCAGGCGATCGAAGGGGCGGATGCGGCTGGCGTCGGCGGTGTCGACCACGATGAGCTCGGTAACGGTGTCGAGGTCGACGGCCTGGGGGTCGGCGAGCTCGAGCTGGTCGCGGTAGAGCCGCAGGAAGGCGGTGAGGCCGGGGCTCAGAGCGCCCTGCACGGTCGCGGTGGCGTTGGGGAAGAGCAGCCCCGCCAGGGCCAGGCTGGCCAGGGCATCGAAATCGGGTTGCTCGTGGGTGACGATGAGCCGCATGGTCCTGGCGTCAGTGTAGCGGCTGCTGAGCGCGCTGCCGGGTCGCGCACCGGTATGTCACACTGGCGCCGTGCTGCACGTGGCGCTGCTCGAGCCCGAGATCGCCGGGAACACCGGCCAGATCGCGCGCACCTGCCTGGCGGTCGGGAGCGCTCTCCACCTCATCCGCCCGCTCGGCTTCCGCCTCGACGCCGGCGCGCTGCGGCGCGCCGGCATGGACTACTGGGAACGGGTGGACGTCCGGGTGCACGCCGGCTACCCGGCGTTCCGGGCCGACCTCGCCCCGCTGTTCGAGCGGGGCCGCGTGCTCGCGCTCTCGACACGGGGCCCGTCCGGGGGCGGGCCGGCGGGGTCCGATGCACTGGCGCGGGCGGCGGCCTCGCCGGGCGACCTGCTGCTGCTCTTCGGGCCGGAGTCGCGCGGCCTGCCCGAGGCCGTGCTCGACGAGACCACGCCACTGCGCCTGCCGATGCGGCCGGGAACGCGCTCGCTCAACCTGTCGGCGGCGGTGGCGGCCGCCCTCTACCTGACCTGGGAGAAGGTCGGCTTCGAGGGTGGCCGCTGAGCGCCCGCCGCGCCGGGTCAATCGTGCAGGAAGCGCGTGTCCTCGTCGAGGCTGCCGATGAAGGCGGCGAGCAGCTCGATGGTGCGTTCCACGTCTGCCAGGTCGACGATCTCGTTGGGGGAGTGCATGTAGCGGTTGGGGATCGAAACCACGGCGCTGGGCGTACCCGCCCGCGTCGGAGCGATGTGATCGGCGTCGGTGGCGGTGCGTCGCGGCGAGACCCCGATGCTCACGGGGATCGACTCGCGCTCGGCGGTGGCGCGCAGGCCCTCCATCACGCGGCGGTGCACGTAGGAACCGGCGGTCAGCACCGGGCCGCCGCCCAGCGTTACGTCTCCGTGCAGCTTCTTCTCCAGACCGGGCGTGTCGATGGCGTGCGTGACGTCGATGGCGATGGCGACATCGGGCTCGAGCGCGAATGCCGCGGCCCGCGCGCCCACCCCTCCGATCTCCTCCTGCACGGTCGCCACTGCGACCACCTCGGCCGAGCCGCCGGCGCGGCGGGCCGCCTCCAACGCCACGTAGGCGCCGATGCGATCGTCGATGGCGCGGCTCGCCACCCGGCCGTTGAGCAGCTCCAGGAACGGCTGCTCGATGACCGCGGTGTCGCCCGCTCGCACGTGGGCCGCGGCCTCCTCGCGGGAGGTCGCACCGATATCGATCCACAGGTCGTCCATGCTGGGCACCTTGCGTCGATCGTCGGCACTCATCAGGTGGATGGCCTTCTTGCCGACCAGCCCGAGCACGTCGCCGGCGTGCCCGAGCACGCGGACGCGCTGCCCGATGAGCTGCATCGGGTCCCAGCCGCCGACCGGACGCACGTAGAGGAAGCCGTTGTCGTCGACGTAGCTGACGATGAGCCCTATCTCGTCGATGTGCCCGGCGAGCATCACGCGCGGCTTCCCGCCGGGCCGGAAGGTGGCGAAGACGCTGCCGTAGGCGTCGGTCGCGAGCTGGGCGCCGGCCGCCTCGGCGTGCGAACGCCAGACCGCGGCGGGGCGCGCCTCGAAGCCCGACGTGCCGGCCGCGGAGGTCAGCTCCCGGAGGAAGGAGAGGTCGAGTGTCATGGCGGGCAGCATACCGCCGCCCGCCTCCCTCAGCGGATCGTGAGGCTGCCCGATCCGGCGCCCATCACCGTGATCGCGATCTCGCCGCCGGGACCCGCGCCGGCCGCCGATTCCCAGACTCCGGTGTCGCCCGAGCCGCTCTGTCTCGTCAGGAAGGGCGCTACCCGGAGCGGACCGGACCCGTCGTCGCGGACCTCGAGGCGCACCGCCGCAGTCTCGGGAACGTCGATGGTGACCGGGCCGCTACCGGCGCGAAGGGTCACGCTCGAGCGCCCGCCGGGCGGTAGGGCGAGATCGGTCGGGCCCGATCCCAGGTCGAGCGCCAGATCGAGCGACGCGCCGGCGGCGACGGTGACGCGTGTTGCACCGCTGCCGCCGTCGATGCTGGCGCGGTAGCGATCGACCTGGCCGGGCAGGGCCAGGGTCATCGAGCCGGAACCCACGTCGGCCCGCAGGCCACTGAGTTGCAGGCCGTCGAGATCGAGCGTGGCGCTGCCCGAACCGCCCTCGACGGTCAGGTCGAGCGGGAGGCTGCGTCCCAGCGCGAGTTGCCAACGACTCGTGCCGAAGCCGAGCCAGGGCGCGCGGTTCTGCGCGCGCACCGTCACGGTCTTGTCACGATCGCCGCGCACCTGGAAGGCAGCGGCCGGCCGGCCCTGGATCTGGGCGTCGAGCAGTGCGGCGCCGTCGGTTGCGGCGGACACGCGGGTGGGCGCGCTCGACAGCTCGAGGCGCACGGTGGCGCTCCGCGCCGCCCCCACCGGAGCGTGGAAGGTGGTTGCCTGCGGCCCCGCGCTGCCGGCGGGGACGACGAGCGCCGCCAGCACCACCACGACCGCCGCGAGCCCGGTGTAGGGCAGCGCCCAGGGGCGCCGGACGCGCAGCAGGTCGAGGCCCACGCCGATCAGCAGCAGCGGCCAGGTGAACGCCAACGCCGACAGCACCCGGACCGGCACGAAGCCGATCTGGACCAGCAGCCACAGAACACCGCCGGCGATCAGCAGGGCGGGCAACAGGTCGCGCCGTGCGCGGCCGGACCTCACGGTTCGGCGCGGTCGCCCCCGCGGCGGGCCCAGAGCACCAGGCCGGCGGCGATGAGGGCCAGCGGCAGCAGCCAGCGGCCGACCCAGCTCCCCGCCCAGTTGTCGAACACGAAGAACTCGAAGAAGGCGCCGAAGGCGGCGAACAGCGCGAGACCCACCGTCACGACGCGCATGCCCTCGCGCTCACGGTCGTGATCGGCGGTGAGGGCCCCTTGCAGGAAGATCCCGAAGCCTACCCCCGACACGATGAGACCCCAGGCGTAGGACCACGACTGGAAGTAGTCGCCGAGGTTCTGCACGAACAGGATCAGGCCGACAGTGGTGACGATGCTGCCGGGGATGGCCAGCGTCGTTGCTTCCTCGCCTCCCAGGAACGCCCACGCCAGCAGCGCGACGCCCGGTAGAAGGACGAACAACGGCCAACCGATGTTGCCGGCGCCGGCCATGCGCCCCATCAGGACGAGGATGCCGACGACGATCAGGATGATGCCGATGACCTGATTGCGATTCCTCATGACCACGTGCCTCCTCGCTCCAGTCTACGGGCGAGCGGCGCGGGGTCTGCCGCGGACGTCGCAACGGGCGCCGCCCGACCGGTGCCGGCCGAGCCGCGCCCGGTGCGCAGATTCAGGCGACGCTGGCGACGCGTTGCAGCCGCCGGGTGATGGCGGCCATGGCCTTGCGGGCGTGCACGATGCCGTTCTCGATGAACACGTCGCTGGTGCGCGTGCCGAACCCGGCGGAGCCCACCACGAACAGGCCGGGGACGTCGCTCTCGAAGGAATCGGCGTCGAGCCGGGCGGCGAGGGTCGAACCGTCGAGCGTCACGCCGGCCGATCGCAGGAGCTCAGGGGCGGCATAGTAGCCGGTCAGCACGAAGGTCTGGTCGGTGGGGATCTCGAAGCGAACGCCACCCGTCTCGGCGATCACGCGGTCGGGCCGGATCTCGCGCACGACGGTATCGAAGTGGGCGGCGATGGAGCCCTCCTTGACGCGGTTGACCAGGTTGGGGCGGATCCAGTACTTGAGGCTGTGCCGGAAGTCCACACCGCGGTGGACCATGCTCACGTGCGCCCCGCCGCGGAACAGGTCGAGCGCGGCGTCAGCGGCCGAGCTGCCGGCTCCGACGATGGTCACGTTGCGCTCGAAGAACGGGTGCGCCTCGCTGTAGTAGTGGCTGACGTTCGGCAGGTCCTCGCCGGGAACGCCGAGCGGCTTGGGGTTGTCGAAGTAGCCTGTGGCCAGGGCGACGCAGCGTGCCTCGAGGACGCTCTCGCCGTCGTCGCCGGGGGCCAGCGAGCGCGTGCGGACCGTGAAGCCCTCGTCGGCCCGCTCGATGGCGCTGACCTCGGTGTAGGAGGCGAGCTCGAGCCGTTCGTTCTGGACGACCTTGCGGTAGTAGTCGAGTGCCTCCTTGCGGGTCGGCTTGTCGGTGGCGGTGACCAGCGGGTGCCCGCCCACCTCGAGCCGCTCGGAGGTGGTGAAGAAGGTCATGTAGGTCGGGTAGCCGGCGATGGCGTTGACGATGCAACCCTTCTCGATGAGCCGGTAGTCCAACCCGGCGCGCTTGGCGAGGATGGCGGTTTCGATGCCGATGGGGCCGGCGCCCACGATGGCCAGATCAACCATGCCGACTACCCTAGCAGACCCGTTCCGGCGGTCGCGGACCGTCTGCGACACCTGCCTAGGGCACAGCGCACGCGGGGCAGTCGACGCACAGTGGGCAGTGCTCGCACGCCGGTTTGCGCGCCTTGCACACACGCCGGCCGTGCAGGATGAGGCCGTGGTGCACGAACACCCAGTCGTTCGGATCGAACAGCTTCTCGAGGTCGGCTTCGACCCTGTCAGGGTCGTCGTGGCGGCTGAAACGCAGGCGGCGGGCCAGCCGCCCCACGTGCGTATCCACGGCGATGGTGGGTTGACCGAAGGCGTTGGCGAGGACCACGTTGGCGGTCTTGCGGCCGACGCCCGGGAGCGCCATGAGCGCTTCCCGGGTGGCAGGGACCGCGCCGCCGTGGCGGTCGACCAGGAGCCGCGCGGCGGCCGTCAGGTTCTTCGCCTTGGAGTGATACAGCCCGATGGTCTGGATGAAGGGTTCGACCTCGACGGGCTCCGCCAGCGCCAGCGCGGCGGCGTCCGGGAACCGCGCGAACAACGCGGGCGTGGCGCGGTTCACGCTGACATCGGTGGCCTGGGCCGAGAGCACGGTCGCGACCAGCAGCTCGAACGGGGTGCGGAAGGCGAGCTCGGTGGCGGCGTCCGGATAGAGATCCCTCAGGCCGGCCAGGACCCGGGCGGCGCGCTCGCGTCTGCGGACCTGGCTCTCGCGCGGCATGGGGGCCATCATAGCGTCCCGCACGGGATGCGTCGCAGGGCCGGAGACCGTGCCGGGGACGCGAAGTGAGCAATTCGCCAGTATCTGCGAGGCGCCCTTCGGTAGACTGCGGAGGACTCCGTAGGGCCCCGCCCGTATGGTGCGCGCCCGTATGGTGCGCGAAGGAGACAGGATGCCCGTATTCGAGTACAAGGCGCGCGACCGCTCCGGCAAGGTGATCGCTGCCACCATGGAGGCGGCGTCGCAGCGAGACGTGGCCTCCGCTCTGCGCAACAAGGGCTACTTCATCAGCGAGATCAAGGCCCCGAAGGCCGGGCTGAACGCCGAGCTCAAGCTACCGAAGTGGCTGGACCTGGGCAGCAAGCCCACCGTCCGCGACATCACCATCTTCTCGCGCCAGTTCGCTACCGTCATCAACGCCGGCCTGCCGATGGTGCAGTCGCTGGCCATCCTGCAGCGCCAGTCACCCAAGGATGGCCTCAAGGACGCGATCCGGCGCGTGCGTGAGGACGTCGAGACCGGGCAGCCGCTGTCGAACTCGCTGGCCAAGTTCCCCCGGCTGTTCAACAGCCTCTACGTCTACCTGGTGAGGGCCGGGGAGGTCTCGGGCAACCTCGACGGCATCCTCGAGCGCATCGCCAGCTATCAGGAGAAACAGGCCGAGCTGCGCGGCAAGATCCGCACCGCGCTGACCTACCCCGTGGTGGTGCTCTTCATCGCGTTGGGCGTCTCCTACTTCCTGCTGACCGGCATCGTGCCGCAGTTCGCCAGCATCCTGGGCCAGCTCGGCGGGAAGCTACCGGCCATCACCCAGATCCTGATCGGCGTGTCGAACTTCCTTCGCTTCGACTGGTACATCCTCATCGGCGTCATCGTGGCGATCGTGGTGGGCATCAACCTGTACTACCGCACCGACAACGGGCGCCATACCATCGACCGCCTGCTGTTGAAGATGCCGATCTTCGGCCCCCTGATCCAGAAGACCGCCATCGCCAACTTCTCCAACACCTTCGGTCTGCTGCTGCACTCGGGCGTGAACATCATCGAGTCGATCGAGATCACCAAGGGCACGGCCGGCAACATCATCGTCGAGGACATCCTGGACGAGACCAAGGACGCGGTGCAGCGCGGTGAGCAGATCAGCCAGACGCTCGCGAAGTACCCGCTGGTGTTCCCGCCGCTGGTCAGCTCGATGGTCTCCATCGGCGAGGAGACCGGCGCCGTGGACACCATGCTGCAGAAGATCGCGTCGTTCTACGAGCGCGAGGTCGACGAGGCCGTCGACAGCCTGACGGCGGCGCTCGAGCCGGCCCTCATCGTGTTCCTCGGTGTCATCGTCGGCTTCATCGTGGCCGGGATGTTCCTGCCGATGTTCTCGATCATCGGTCAGCTCAGCCAGTAGGCCTGAGAGTTCCAGAACAAGATGTCCGTCTCTTGGGACAACTGTCAGTCAGCTGTCAGTTGTCCCAAGTTCGTTGTCCGTCGGTAACATCCCCGATTTCTCCACCTCAACGAAGGGACCAAGAGACGGGGATGGGGTCACGCCCCACAGGGTGAGGTAACAGAGCGACGTACCAGCTCACTCGCCGACCCCTCTGGGGCGAGATGGATCTGGGCCCGGCCCCCCCGGACGGACGTCGCTCGTGTTCCCTGTAGCATGCCGTGATGTCCCACGAGGCTCGAACTCGTTTCGTTACGACTGGCCCGTATCCGGTCCGTGGAGGGAACGCCGCACGGCTGCTGATCGATGGCGAACCCGCCTTCGAGCGAGTGTGCGAGGCGATCGAGGCGGCGCGGCATCGGGTATGGGCGACGATCACCTTCATGTGGCCCGAGTTCGTGATGCCGGGCGGGCGGGGTAGCGCGCTGGGCGTGCTGGGCCGTGCGGCTGCGCGCGGGGTGGACGTCCGCCTGCTGTTCTGGCGCCCCGATACCGAGACGGCCAGACACCGCCGCAATGCGTTCTGGGGCGCGCCCGAGCACATCGCGTTGCTCGAAGGCCTTCCGGCTCCGGTGCGGGTGCGCTGGGACCGCGCTCATCCGGGGTTCTGCCAGCACCAGAAGAGCTGGCTCATCGATGCCGGCGACCCGGCGGAGGTGGCCTTCGTGGGCGGCCTCAACCTCAACCCGCACGCCCTGGTCGCTCCCGGACACGTCGGGGAGGGCCAGCATCATGACGTCTACCTCGAGCTGAGCGGGCCCGCGGTGGCGGACGTGCACCACAACTTCGTGCAGCGCTGGAACGAAGCGAGCGAGCGCCGGGCAAGCGGCGGCGGTTGGGGCGAGAGCGGCGAAGCCGAGCTGCCGTTTCCCTGCGCCGTCCCGGCGGAGCGGGGCACGGCCACCGTCCAGATCCAGCGCACCACCCATCCCGGCCGCTACCGGGACGGACGCGCGCCGGTCGGTGGACGGGCGTTCGACGTCGCGGCGGGCGAACGAACGATCTTCGAGCAGTACCGTTGGGCGATCCGATCGGCCCGTCGAACGCTGTACCTGGAGAACCAGTACCTGGACGTGCTCGAGATGGTGGAGGCGCTGGATGACGCGCTCGTGCGCGGCATCGACGTCGTGCTGCTGATGCCCGCGGTGCCGGACGCGGCCCCCACCGCGTACGACGCCCCGGAACGCAGCGCCTTCTTCGAGGCGCGCTCGAAGCTAGGTCGCCACGCCAACTTCACGCTCTGCGGCATCGCCGGCCCGACCGCCGACGGTCGCCGCGCACCGGTGTACGTCCACTCCAAGCTGATGCTGGTGGACGACACGTGGGCGACGATCGGTTCTGCCAACCTGCACCGCTACTCGTTGTTCGGCAACGGTGAGCTGAATGCGGCCGTCCTGGCGCCGGAGCTCGTTCGCGGCTTCCGCGTGGCCCTGTTCGCCGAGCACCTCGGGATCGACACGTCGGGGCTGGACGACCGCTCGGCGCTACGCGTGTTCCGGCGCATCGCCGGCGAGAACCGGGAATGGCTCGCCGAGGGCGATCCCGCCTGGCAGGGCCTGGCCTTCAGCCTGGACGTGTCGAGCTACGGACGCGCGCCGCAGTTCCGGTGAGGCGGCAAGGGCGCTTGACGGCCCCTGCCGGCTGATGCGTGCCGGCACGGACCGACCCTCGCCGACGGGCCGCCGTCCCGGCCTACGCCTCGAGGTCGCCGAGCAGGTACGCCACCACATCGGCGGCCGTGTACGAGGACCGCTCGGGGCCGATGAGACGTGCCACCGAGGCGAAGTCGTCGCCGCTCGTCAACAGGGGCGCCTCCGTGAGGCCCCCCAGGCGCTCCTGACCCAGGCCCACGTTCGCCATGAGCGAGTTACACAGGCACTTCCGGCCGACGGTGTCGGCGGCGTCGCCGCCCTTCCGGACGTAGACGTCGACGGGCTCGGCCGCGCAACGGTAACCGAGGCTGCCGTCTTCCATGCGGTACGCCTCGCGCAGGTAGCCGAGGTCGCACACGCGTCGCCTCGCGTCGTAGACGTCCTCCTGGGAGGCGCTGCCGGGCAGCGACACCACCTTGAACGGGAAGCCGGTCGGAGACGCGCGCGGGTCGGTGCGAACGTCGACGCCGCCGCCGGCGACCTGCTTGAGGACCCGCTCCTTCAACTCGGCGGCGATCCCGGACTCTCGGCAGTACGCGAACAGCGTTCCCACCTGGATGCCGGCCGCTCCGTGCGCGAGCGCATCCTCGAGCCCTTCGGGCGAGCCGTAGCCGCCGGCCAGCCAGAAGGGGAGCCCGAGCTCCCGCATCTTGTCGAGATCGACGATGTCGCGCTCGCCGTAGACCGGTTGCCCGCGATCGTCGAAGACGCTCTTCACGCGCGGCGGGGCGTTGTGCCCTCCGGCCGTGGGCCCCTCCACCACGAAGCCTTCGATGGAGCCGGTGGCTTTCTTCTTCAGCACTCCGGCCAGCGAGTGGGAGGCGACGATCGGGAGGAAGTCCGGTCGCCGCAACGGCTCGAGCGCGTCGCCCCCGAAGTCCGCGGGCACGAAGTCGAAGGTGGAGGCCGCGGTGGAGGCTCCGGCGGCGGCCCCTGGGCCCTGCTGCAGCTCGGTGACATCGAGCTTGAGCGACGCCGTCAGGTGCTGGGCTAGCCGGTCCAGGGCGCCCGGGATCTCACGCGGGATGCCGGCGCCCATCAGGACGTAGTTCACGCCGGCCAGCATCGACCCGTAGAGCGATGCCAGGTTCGGCAGCTGGATCTTGGTGAGCAGGTTCACCCCGACCGAGCCGGAATGCCCCTCCTTGGCGAGGAAGACCTCGACGTAGGCGCCCAACATGCTGAGCGCCTGCTGGAGCGACGAGCGGCGGCCGGCGACGGTCGGCTTGGGGGCGAGCTTGTAGCGGGTGCCCGGCGCGCGGCCGTCCGGCAGGAAGTAGTGACGGAGTACGGACGCCACTAGCTCCTGGAACGGGAACGCCGCCATCGCCCTGCGGACGACGCCTTCCGGATCGCCGTCCTGGAGGCGCCGCACCAGAACCGTGTCGATGCCGGTGGCTGAGACTACGCCGAGCTGCCCGAGCGACGAGACCGCACGCGCCAACCGCCAGTCGGACACCGCGACTCCCATACCGCCTTGGATTACCTTGGAGAGCGTCATCGTTGCCTGAAGCGTAACCCTTTTGTGCGGAACGAAGCGTTCAGCGATCCCCGACGTGGCCTTGGATCGGGTTCCGGGGCCGCCGTCCGGACGCGGCCTCCGCCGCGACCGCGCCCCGCCCTGCCGCGCCCTGCCGCGCCCTGCCGCCGTCCGGCCGCCGGACGCGAGCCTACTGCGTGTTATCCGAGCGATCCATGGCGAGGTAGGTAGCGAGCGCGGCGGCCAGGAAGAAGAGCGCGAGGACCAGCGTCGAGCCGACGCCGACGGGAGCCGCGCCGGGCACCGTTCCGGCGCTCATGAGAAGGATCGACCAGGGGATCCACGGGCCCCAGCCGGTGTGCGAGAAGAGGTTCCCGATCAGCAGTAGCAGGACCGTCACGCCGATCGGAGCGAGGTAGCCGCGGCCGGCGACGGCGAGCCAGGCGCCGGCGCTGCCTGCGAGCAGCACCTGCAGCATCAGCCTGGCGACCGTACGTACGCTGTGCGCGAGGAGGGCCGGCGTGAAACCGGGAAGGCCGATCGCGAAGCCGACGGCCAGCGCGGCCGCGTACACCAGGACGGCCATGAACAGGAACCAGACCGCCGAGACGGCGAGTTTGGCCGCGACCAGGGTCGCGCGGCCGACCGGCAGCGTCAGCAGGTTCTTGGCCGTGCCATCGGCGTACTCGCGCCCGAACACGAACGCCTCGACCACCGCCAGGACGATCAAGCCGCCCGCGAACAGGGCGGCGGTGAAGGTGAGGTAGGTGGTCCAGTTGGCGACGCCGATGGTGAGCTGCGCCTTGGCGGTGAGCAGCCCCATGCTGCGGCCGAGATCGGGGTGCATCAGCACGGCCATCATGAGCCCCAGCATCAGCGGCGCGAACAGGTAGACGGCGGTCACGATCCAGGTGATCCGTGCGCGTTTGAGCTTGAGCAGCTCGCAGTAGAACGCCTGCAGCAGCATCACGGCTCCCCTCCCGTCAGGCGCAGGAAGTGCGTCTCGAGGCCGTTGCGCAGTGGACAGGCCGCGCCGACCTCGATCCCCGCTTCGACCAGCGTTCGGATCACGGCCGACGGCGCGACGTCGCCGCATGCCGCCTCGAGCCTGTCCGGCGCCAGCTCGCGGACCTCGACGAGCGGCCACCTCGACGCGAGCGCCCCGCGCGCCGCGGCCGCGTCCGACACGACGAGCTCGATGCGGACCTCGCCGGATGCCGCGCTCATGTCGATCTCTTCGACGAGGCGCCCGCGATGGATGATCCCGATCCGGTCCACGAGCTGCGCGACCTCGCCGAGGTTGTGGCTCGACAGGAACACGGTCACGCCCTCGTCGTCGGCGAGGCGTCTCAGCAGGTGCCGGATCTCCACGATGCCCACCGGATCGAGCCCGCTGACCGGCTCGTCCAGGACGAGGAGTCTCGGGCGCGCGAGCATGGCGCGGGCGATGCCGAGACGCTGCTTGTTCCCCAGCGACAGGCGATCGGCGCGTCGGTGGGTGAGCTCCTCCAGGTCGAGCAACGCCACCACCCGGTCGACCGCCGGCCGCGGCGCTCTGGTGAGGCGACGCTGGATCTCCAGGTTCTCGAGCACCGTGAGGTTGCCGTAGGACGTGGCGGTCTCCACCAGCACGCCGACGTCTTCGGCGACCCGTCTGCGATGCCCGGCCACGTCGCGTCCGAAGATCGACACGCTCCCGCGCGTCGGACGCACGAGCCCGACCAGCATCCGGATGGTGGTGGTCTTGCCCGCGCCGTTGCGGCCCAGGAAGCCGTAGATCTCCCCGCGGGCGACTGACATCGACAGCGCCTCCACGGCAGAGACGCGGCCGAAATGCTTGGCGAGGTCATGGGTGGCGATGGCGGGGCTATCTGCCGCCGGCGACTCGATCGCACCGGCGTCGCGCCTCGTGCGGGCGGCTGCCCCGGTCATGATCTCATCTCCGCTCCGGTCATCCCCTGGGCGACCCAGGCTACGATCCGGTCGATCGCGGCGGGGAAGACGTCCGGTCCGATCTCCGCTTCGTGGAACCCGAGCGTCACGACGGCGCGGAACACGCCGGTCGCGACCTCGGGGTCGAGGTCGCAGCTTCCCCCCGGCGGGCGCACTCCTCCAGGACGCTGCGCACGAAGTCCGTGTCGTGGCGGAAGTGCTCGGACCAGCGTTCGCGGTTCGACCCGCGGGTAACCTGCGCGAGCTCTCCGCTCTCCCGCAGCGCCGTCACCAGCGAGTCGCCCCGGACGTAGTCCAGGCCCAGCTGCAGCAAGGCTCGCAGGATCTCGCTGGGGTCGCCGGTCGCCGTCAGGATCGCCTCCAGCTCGTCGTGGCGTTGCGCTTCCTCCTGCTCGAAGATCGCGGCGCACAGGTCCTCCTTGGACTCGAAGAAGCTGTAGAAGGTGCCCTTGGCGATGCCCACTGCCCGGGCGAGCTGCTCCACGCCCGTCTTGCGCAGCCCGAAACGAAGGAAGCTGACGCGCCCCTCGTCGATGAGCGCCTGCCGGAGGGCCCGGCGGTCGGCCTCGGAGAAGATGCGGGGCACGTTCAGCGCCTCTTCGAACGGAATGACGTTATGACCATTCTAGCCATGTGGTCATTATATCGTGCGCGGGAGCCGGGAGGGCTCCGCAGGGTCGCCCTTCGGCGGGCGCGCGCAGCCGGGCTCGCCCTCCGGCTGGGCGCCTGGCCGGGCGCCGGAGCGCTGTTCCGTCCGGGGACACGGGTGGTGGGGGAGGGCGGAGTAATATGAGCCATGATGTGTCGTAACGTGCGCCCGCGGCGCGCCGATCGACACCCGCTGTCCGGGGTGGCGCTCGTTGCGGCGCTGCTCCTGCTCGCTGGGGCGGGCGCCGTCCGGGGGGCCGGCCTCGAGGAAGCGCGCGCCCTGTACGACAATGGATCGTTCGAAGAGTCCTACCAGCTCGCGGCGGCCGAGGACGACGGTGCTGCCCAGACGCTGGCCGCCAACGCCGCCATCGCGCAGGCCATCTATCGGGATCTTCCCGACGCCGATCGCCTGATCTGGTTGCGTCGCGCGCAGGATGCGGGGCGCCGCGCCGTGGCGCTGCTGCCCGATGCGCCGCAGGCGCTGCTGGCGCTGGCGCAGGCCAAGGGTGAGATGGCGCTGCGCACGAGCGCGCTCGACAACCTCTCCACCGCGGGCGAGATCGGCGATCTGCTGAAGCGGGCGGTGGCCGCGGCGCCGGACGATCCCGACGCCCTGGTCGGCCTCGGCATGTGGAACCTCGGGGTCAGCGACCGCGGTGTCGGCTGGCTCTACGGCGCGCGCCGCGAGGGAGCGCTTGGAGCTGGTCGCCAAGGGCGTGTCCCTGGCTCCACGCCGCGTGAACCTGCGGGTGCAGTACGCGACGGCGTTGCGCGACGCAGGCGACCGGGCGCGCGCCGTAGAGCAGCTCCATGAGGCCCTGACGTTGCCGACGCCGACGGCCGTGGATCGCTACGAGCGGGAGCGGGCCGTGACGATGCTACGGGAGCTCGCGCCGTCCGCCCCGTGAGGGCCTCCGGCGCGAGCTGTGGGGCCGGGGAGCGCGTCAGAAGGCGTAGACGAGGCTGAGCCTGAGCTGGCTGTTGTCCCGCCAGGCCCCGTAGCGGCTGGCGTCTCGACCGTAGAACACGGCGAGGTCGGCCTCGCCACGGACGCCGTCGGCGAACGTGTAGGTCATCCGCGGGCGGAGCATGCCGCTGCCGTCGCTGAAGTCGTGCAACCAGGCGGCCTCGGCGGTCAGGCGCGCGCTGGCCTCGTAGTGGATGGTCGCCAGCGCGCTGACGGCGGTGACGGCGTTGTCCTGCCCCTGGTCCGCGTTGGTGTGCTCGACGATGCCTTCGAGCGTGGCGACGGCGCCGCTGTCGAAGGTGTGCTCGACCTCCAGGACGGCCTGGAAGACCGGGTTGCCGATGGCGGGGTCGGTCCCGGCGGGGTCGTGGGTGAAGGTGTAGGCGACCTCGCTGCGGAACACCGCCCAGTCGGTGGCGACGGAGGCATCGGCGCCCACGAGATCGTAGCGGTCGTAGCTCAGGACCGGTTGCAGCAGGACCTGCCCCGGCGTCTGTGTGGGCACGAGCTGCGCGCTGACGGTGGGGGTGGCGCGGATGCCGTGGACGTAGGCCAGGCTGGCCTCGCCGCCGCTCAGGACGCCGAGGTCCAGCGTGGCGCGGGCGCCGAACTGGACGTTGCCGAGCTCCGCGGCCGGGACCTGGTCGAGGGTTGACGCCTGGCCCACGATGACGACGCCCGCCGGGAGTTGCGGACCGCCGGCGGCGGCCGCAGGTTGCCAGCGCGTCGCGGGTGGCTCGGAGGCGCGGAACACGGGCACCAGCACGAAGTCGAGCTTGATCCCGTCGGCCCGGTCGTGGACGACGGCGCGGATCATCGGCGTGGGGATGCGCTGCTCGGAGGGGTCGGCCACCGGGTAGGTCAGGTCGCGGGGGTTGAGGACGTCCTCGGGGTTGACGGCGTCGGTGGTTCCCCAGAAGGCGATCTGCTGCCCCACGATCAGGTCGGTGTCGCCGAGGTAGACCGTGGCGAAGGCCTTGCCGAGGTGCACGTCGGCGCTGCCGGTGGCGGCGTCGTAGCGGGCCACGAGCTCGGCCTCGAAGCTGGCGTCCGGCAGCACTCCGCTGCCGACTTCGCCGCTGACGCGGAGGGTCAGGCCGGCCGACGCCACCGGCAGCGTGCCGTCGATGGCGACGCCGAAGGTGGTGCGGGTCTCGCCTCCCAACTGGTACGTGACCTGGGCGGCGGTCTGGCCCATGAGGGCGAAGAGCAGGAGGATTCCCAGGGTGCGACGCATGCTCACCTCCTCAGGAATCGTTCGGTGAACACCTCGTCGGGGATGGTCTCTTCCACGGCGAAGTCGCTCTGCCGGATGGTCGTGGAGGAGCCGCGGGCGACGGTCTCCATGCGCAGCTCGCTGGGGAGGACGTAGCCGCCCACCTCCGCGGTCTCGCTGATGGTCATGACCTTGAGCAGGGCGCCGTTCCGGTAGAACTCGATGCGGCGCGGCAGCAGGCTGGCCTCGGGGATCTCGAGCACGAGCTTCTCGTAGCTGGTCTCGGCGTCGGCCTTGGGGGTGGACTGCACCACGTAGACCGGGCCGGGCTCGACCTTCAGCAGTTCGTTGACGTAGTTCTTGCGAGTGCCGCTCTGCAGGTCGCTGATGTCCTCGTAGGAGAAGTCGGAGCCGAAGAACGCTTCCTGCTTCTGGCTGCCGGCGATGCGCCGCGTGCGGTCCAGGGCAGGCAGGTAGATCATCGACTGGGTGGCGCCGTCGGGCATCGTGATCGACAGGAAGCCCGAGCCCTTGATGTCGGCCGGCGCGGTGAACTTGATGACCTGCCTGTCGCCGTCGCCGGCCGACCAGATGTCCATGCTGCGGGTCAGGCTCTGGCCGGACTTGGCGGTGACGGTCATGGTCATGGTGGAGACGAGGTCCGACGGGACCGGCCTCGCGTCCACGGCGTCCATGACCTGGTCGGCGGTGCTGTACTTCTGGGCGAGAGCGCAGGGAAGACCCGCGATCACGACCAGCGCGGCGAAGAACGAGAGCAACGGGCGCCTAGGCACGGTGCGACACCTCCCGGTGGATGGAGCGGGGGGACCGTGGATCCCGGAGGAAGACCAGGCACGCAGCGGGGAGCAGCGTGAGGGACACGATCCCGATGGAAGCGACGGTGAACGTCATGAGCGATCCGAGCGTGCGGATCGGGATGAAACTGCTGGTGATCATCGAGGCGAAACCGGCGCCGAGCGTGAGGGCCGTGAACAGGATCGAGCGACCTGAGGTCGCCAGCGCCTCCTCCATGGCCGCCTCGGCGCTGGAGCTGTGGCGGCGCTCCTCCAAGTAGCGCACCGTCAGGTGGATGGCGTAGTCGCCCACGCCGACGGCGAGCGCGCCGAGGAGCATGGTGGCGAGGTCGAGTGGGATGCCGAGGAACCCGAGAACGCCGTACTGCAGCACGATCGTCAGCAGCAGTGCCAGGATGGTGACCAGGGCGGCGGAGAGCGAGCGCACCAGGCTGTCGATGACGATGACCACGGCGATGGCGAGGGTGAGGCTGAGGATGAAGTCGTGCAGCAACGCCTTCTCGATGGCGAGCTGGAGGAGCGCCAGGCCGGTGTAGCCGAGCTCGGCGCGGTTCCCGATGGTGGCCGCCGCGATCCTCTGGACCTCGCCGAAGACCTGGTGGAGCGCCGCCGTGGAGTGCGCGCTGGTGGTGATCTCGACGATCCCCTGGCTGGCGTCGAGGGTCATGAACTGGGTGATGTCGCTCACGTCGCCGGACATCTGGTAGACGAGCAGCTCCTGGGCGACCGCCTGGCGGGTCCGCGGAAGCCCGCTCTGGCCGGTGAGGGTGCCGTGGATGGTCTGGATGACGTCGGCGATGGAGGTGCTGGAGCCGATGGCCGGCAGCGCGTCGACCCCGCGCTCGAAGGCGAGCATCGCCGCGAGCAGGCCGGGGTCGTTGAGGTCGCCGGTAACGAGCACCTCGATCTGGCTCGAGCCGCCGAAGGTCCGCTCGACGACGTCGTAGCTCTGCCTCACAGCGGAGTTCTTGCCGAAGTAGGAGAGCACCGCGGTGTCTGGCACGATGCGCGCCGCTCCGACCGCGGCGAGCACCGCCAGCAGCCCGCCGGTGACCAGGATCGCCCGACGCCGGCGGCTGACGAAGGTACCCAGACGCCGCAACAGGCGCTCCAGGAACATCGGGGAAGCCGGGTCGGGGACGTGCTTCGGTGCCGGGAGCAGGGCGAGGATGGCGGGCAGGAGTAGCAGCGATGCCACCAGCGAGGTGAACACGCCACCGCCCGTGAACAGGGCCAGCACACGTACGGTGGGCATGGACGACAGGAACAGCGTGCACATGGCCGCAGTGATGGCCACGCCCGAGATCAGCACGCCGAGCCCGGTCTCGCGGACGGCCAGGCGGATGGCGTCGGTCTTGCCGCGACCGTGCGCCAGGTCGAAGTAGTAGCGGCCCAGCAGGTGGAGCGAGAACGAACTGCCGACGGCCAGGATGGCCACCGGGCCGACGATGTTGAGGGTGGTGATGCCCTGCCCCAGCCACCCCATGGCGCCCATCGACCAGATCAGACCGAGGACGACCGTCAACAGGGGCAGCACCGTGCCCTGGGCGCTGCGGAAGTTGAGGAAGAGCATGGCGAGGATCAGTACGGCGGCCAACGACACCAGCACCGGGAAGTCGTGCCGCACGGTGCGGCCCATCTCGACTTCGACGAGGGCGTTGCCCGCGACATGGGCGGGGCCGGGCCAGTCGGAGGCGAGCACCCCGTCGATGGAACGCAGGACGGGCCCCGCGTCGGCCGCGGGGTCGATCTGCATCACGATCGAGGCCGCCGTGCCGGCCCGGTTGACGAAGCGTTCGTGGCCGTAGAGGTCGGAGGTGGCCAGGAAGGCGCGTATGCGCGCGATGTCCTCCGGTCCGAGATGCTGGGGATCGACCAGAGCGTCGATGCGCAGCAACCCGTCGTCGTCCGTCATGACGCGGGCGTTGGCCGCGCTGGTGACGCGGCGCACGCCGTCGACGGCCGTGAGCGAGGCGGTGAGGCGGTGGAGGTCGGAGAGCCCCTTCGGCGAGTAGATGTCGCCTTCCACCACCGCGATGAGCAGCTTGCCGCCGCCGAAGGTGTTCTCGGCCTGGGTCTGCAGCGCCGCCGCCGTCGAGTTGTCGGGGTACATGGCGGTGATGGAGTTGTCGAGCCGCAACCGCACCAGGCCCGCTCCGGCGAGGAGCGTGAGCGCGGCGAAGACGGCGATGACAACGCGGCCCCGCTTCAGGGCCAGGTCGGCGATCCGGTCCATCAGCGCGGTCATCACTGGGGGCCTCCCGAGAGGCCGATGTCGGGAGCGATCGGGGACGGTACCGGGGTGGCGCGTGCGCGGCTCCGCGGCCGGCGTCGCGGCGGCCGGACGGGTACGTCGTGGGTGTCCACGCTGCTCACGCTCCTGGGGGCACAAAGACCCAAGAATCCAAAATAACCAATCAATACTAGCGGGGCCGCCCGCCGACGGACCAGGGCTAGTTGTCCCGAGGCCCGGCCGAGCGGGGGGCCGGCGATGCAGCGGAGTGGACGGTCGGAAGGGGAAGGGGAGCGCACAACGCCCTCGGGCGGCGTGCCCGGACGGGAGCTACGATCAGGTGTTCGGGCCGGGTGCGTCCAGCAGCGGGCCCAGGGCTTCCTGGAGATTGACCGCGAGCTGGTCGCACTCGTCGTCCGGCATGGCGCTCACGAAGCCCAGGTAGCCGGTCGCGTGCTGCAGCACCTCGTCGAAGCCGTCGGCCTCGTCCGCGGACGGACCCGCCAGCACGCCGGCGGCGAAGCCCACGAGCAGGAGCAGCATCTGCCGGGTCTCGCCGCTCGCCGGCCGCAGGAAGCCACGGAGGTAGCCACGGGCGTCGTCGATGCGTCCGGCCCGCCACAGCCGGAGCATCAACACCGTCGCGACTTCGGTGCAGTAGCGCAGCACTGGGGTGTCGCTCTGCGGAACGCTCGCCAGGACCCCTACCACCAGGTCGGGATCGGGGAAGCTACCGCTCCGGAGGCGCTCGACCAGCGCCTCCTTGACGCTCTCCCAGTCACCGGGGGGGACGTCGGCACTGAGTTCCGCCATCAGGCCGTGGGCCTTGGCGGTCGGCGTGAACACGATGGTCGAACGCCCCGGCTGGCGCTTGCCCTCGTCGAGGTAGTACTCGGAGCGGGCGTAGCCACGTTCCTCGAGCAGCCGCAACATGTCGTACGCCGTGAACGGGCTCACCCCGAGCTGCTCGGCGAGACGCGAGTAGTGGATGGGCTCGGCATGCTCCCGGTAGAGGTCGACCAGGGTGCGGATGAAGGTCTCCTGCCGGCGCGTCACTTCCATGCGGTACGTCTCCAGCGACCCCAGACTACCGCGTCCATCTTGTCCGTTGTCGGGCGGTCCCCATAGGGCCGTCCGTCCCCTCGACGGGCCTCGGCGCCGGACGGAACCGTCCGTCCGGCGCCGAAGTAAGGATCTAGCGGTCCCGGCCGCCCCCTTCGGGCGCCGAGGCGCCCTGCCCGGTGCCGCCGCGCGAGCGGCCGCGGCCGCGCCGCCGACGGCGGCGCGAGCCGTTCGCCGCGGGCTTGGAGCCGCTCCCGCCGGCGCTGTCGACAGGCTGCGTGCTGCGCTGCGCGCCGCTGGTGCTCGCAGGGTCGTTGGAGCGGTCCGTGGACCGACTCGTGGACCGATCGGCTGCGTTGGAACGGCCCGCTCCGTTGGAACGACCCGGAGCCCCGCTCCGACCTGCGCCGTTGGAGCGCTGCCGCCCGCTGCCGGTTCGTGAGGACCTGCCGGGCGCGCGCTGGGCGGGCCGGTCGGAGGTCGAGATGTCGGCGCCCTTACCGAAGCCGTCGATGCTGACCCGCTCGATACGCCGACCCAGGCGCTGCTCGATCGCCTTCACCATGGCGCCGTCTTCCGGCGTCACGAAGGTGAGCGCCTGGCCGCTGCGTTCCATGCGGCCGGTGCGGCCGATGCGATGGATGTACGCGTCGACGGTGTCCGGCATGTCGTAGTTGATCACGTGGGAGACGCGCGAGACGTCGATCCCGCGGGCGGCGATATCGGTCGCCACGAGGATGTGATAGTGCCCGTCGCGGAAGCCGTCGAGCGCCTTCTGGCGCTTGTTCTGCGACAGGTTGCCCTGGATCGCGGTGACGAAGTGGTTCTCGCGGTCGAGCTGCGCCGCCAGCTTCTTGGCGCGGTGCTTCGTGCGCGTGAACACCAGCGTCGAGCGCGGGTCGTGCTCCTTCAGGAAGTGCCTGAGCAGGTCGGTCTTCTCGGTGCCGTGCACCGGGTAGAGGGCCTGATCGATGGTCTTGGCGGGCTCGCGCCGGTCGACCTCGACGGTCACGGGGTCGTCCAGCATCTCCTCGACCAGGCCGCCCAACTCCGACGGCATGGTGGCGGAGAAGAGCATGCGCTGAGCGTCGTCCGGGACCTTCGCCAGGATGCGCCGGACGTCGGGCAGGAAGCCCATGTCCAGCAGGTGGTCGGCCTCGTCGAGCACCACGACCTCGAGCGCCCGGAGGTCGGCGTTGCCGCGCCCCAGATGGTCGAGGAAACGGCCGGGGCACACCACGATGATCTCCGCGCGGCCGCGCAGCGCTGCCTCCTGCTGGGCGAAGCCGACGCCGCCGTAGACGGTGGCACTGCGAAGACCGGTCTGGCGACCGAGCTTGGTGATCTCGCCGTGGATCTGCTCCGCCAACTCGCGGGTGGGCGCAACGATCAGCGCCCGGATGCGGCCGCGGGGGCCGCTCAGCAAGCGCTGGAGGATGGGGAGGACGAAGCCGGCGGTCTTGCCGGTGCCGGTCTGGGCGAGGCCCAGCACGTCCCGTCCCTCGAGCGCAGGCGGTAGCGCGCGCTCCTGGATCGGGGTCGGGCTGACGTAGCCCGCCGCTCGGATGCCCGACTGGATGCGGGCATCGAGGTTGTACGGTTCGAAACTCAAAGGGATCCCTTCTGGCTAACCACCGGCCGAGAGGACCTCAAGACCGAGCGGACATAGCTTCGGCAGTCTACGCTGTCGGGGGCGTGGACAGCGTCTGCAGCGACACGTCACTCGGGGGGGACGCCGCCCGGCCCGTTGCCATGGACGCCGCGCCGTGCTAGCATTCAAAGGCTGCCGGTCCCGTACCGGACCGTTCGTCGTGATAACGTCCGCGTGCCTGCGAAGGCGCGCCTGGAGAGACTCGAAGGAGAACCATGGCCAGGAACCCGTCCGCGATGAAGTACCATCGCCAATCCGAGAAGGCCCGCCTCGCCAACCGGGCGCGCAAGAGCACCATCCGCACCTTCACCAAGAAGGCGGTGGCGGCGGCCGAGTCCGGCGACTTCGATGCCGCGGCCAAGTACCAGAAGGTCGTGCAGAGCCTGGTCGACAAGGCCATCAAGGTGTCCACGATCCACAAGAACACCGCCGCGCGCAAGAAGGCGCGCCTGGCGCGTCACCTCAGTGCGATCAAGGAAGCCCGCCTGAGCTCCTGAGGCCCCTGAACGCGAGGCTCTTGAACGGGCGCCGTCCGCTGAGGACGGCGCCCGTTCTTCGTGCGTCGGTGGGTCCGGGGCCCGACCCGACGTCAGCTGAAGCGCTCCTCGGCGAACGGTTCGCCGCGCATGTGGTAACCGTTCCGCTCCCAGAAGCCGGGCTCGTTCCGGTTCATGAAGTACAGCTCGGAGACCCACTTGGCGCTCTTCCAGGCGTACAGATGGGGGACGATGGCGCGCAGCGGCCCACCGTGTTCGGTCGGGATGTCCTCGCCTTCCAGGCGGTGGGCGAGGAGGCAGCCGTCGGCGAGGAAGTCTTCCAGGCCGAGGTTGGTGGTGTAGCCGCCGTAGCAGCGCAACATCACGTGAGTGGCCGTGGGATCGACCTCCAGTTGCTGGATCAGGTCGCGCGTGAGGACGCCCGTCCAACCGACGTCGTACTTCGACCAGCGCGTGACGCAGTGGAAGTCGCGCCGAACGTCGCTCTGCGGTAGCGCCATGAGGTCGTCCCAGCCGAAGGTGCGTGCCGTCGCAAGGCCGCTGATGGTGAGCGTCGCGTCCTCTTTCGCCAGTCGTGGGGTGGGCCCGTACGTCAGCACCGGGAAGCCCTGGGTGAGGCTCTGCCCGGGCGGAAGCCGCGGGTCGTCGGGGCGCTTGGAGAACAACCGGCGAGTCATGCCTACACGCTAGCACGCGGGGTGCGGGTAACCGTGTCCCCAACGACGAATCCCGGCTTCTCGGGATACCGGTCCGGGGGCCCGAAGGGTGCGGCCGGCGCGCCCCTGGTAGCTTGGGTCGTGGCAGAACCCCGCATCGTACTGGTCCGTAGCAAGGAGTCCGCCAACGTTGGCGCGGCCGCGCGCGCCATGAAGAACTTCGGCCTGCAGGAGCTGGTGCTGGTGGCGCCACGGTGCAGGATCGACGACCGCGCCCGCGCGCTGGCGTCGCATGCCGGAGACGTGCTCGCGGCGGCGCGGGTGGTGGACACGGTGGAAGAGGCCATCGCCGACCGCCGCTTCGTCCTCGGCACCAGCGCGCGGCGACGCGGCACCGACACGCTCCCCACCTGGCCCCCGCGCCAGGCGGCGCCGATGCTGCTCGACGATGGAGTGGCAGTGCTGTTCGGCCCCGAGGATCACGGCCTGAGCAACGAGGAACTGAATCTGTGCCAGGGCTACGTGTCGATCCCGACGGCCGAGTACGCCTCGCTCAACCTGGCGCAGGCGGTGCTGCTGGTGGCGTACGAGGTACGGCTCGCGCGCCAGGGCCCCGCCGCAACGGCAGGGGAGCCGGTGCGGGGTCCGGCGGTGCCGTCCACCGCGGAGCGGGCGCCGCGCGAGCAGCTCGAGCGGTTCTACGGTCAGCTCGTCGAGGCGTTCCACTACATCGGCTACACCGACGCCCAACGTGAGCGGGCGATCATGCGTGTCTACCGTGGGATGTTCGATCGGTTGGCGCTCACATCGCGCGAGGTGGCGACCTTGCGGGGTCTGGTGAGCCAGGTGATGTGGGCCGCCGAACAGCCGCCGGAGCGGCTCGGTGAGCGCGAGGAAGAGCGTTGACACCGGGAAAGATGGCTGGGTATACTACCCGACGCTGACCGGATGGCCGGTCCCGAAGGGTTGCCGTGGCGGCACCATTCGGAGGGTTCGGCCGTGAGCTGCCGCTGACCGGAGGGTTGGCTGAGTGGTCGAAAGCGGCGGTCTTGAAAACCGTTGACGGGGCGACCCGTCCGGGGGTTCGAATCCCTCACCCTCCGCCAAGCGTCCGGTCGGAGTACAGTCGGGAGAGGTGGCCGAGCGGCTGAAGGCGCTCCCCTGCTAAGGGAGTATGGGGGCAAAACCTCCATCGAGGGTTCGAATCCCTCCCTCTCCGCCAAGCAGCTCCCGCGTTCACAACGCGCGCGCCTGTAGCTCAGTTGGATAGAGCGTCTGACTACGGATCAGAAGGTCCAGGGTTCGAATCCTTGCAGGCGCACCACAGAAAGGCCGTCAGAGACGGCGAGAACGAGAGAGCGGCCCCGGAATCCGGGGCCGCTTCTCTTGCCATATTGTGTCAGTGTTGTGTCGCTCAATTTGGTGCGGTCTTGGCCCCTGATTGCGTGGCTTCCGTGAGGCGCTGAAGGTAGCGCTCCGCGTAATCGGTCGCGATCTCGTCGGAGACATGCTGATAGGTGTTGGCCGTCTGCTGGATGGTGGAGTGGCCGAGCCACTCGCTCACGACCTTCAGAGGGGTACCGAGCTGCAGATGAACGGTCGCGAAGGTGTGCCGGAAGGTGTAGGGGGTGATGGGGAAGTCGATGCCTGCGGCCGTCCCGATGCGTAGGAGCTCGCGCTTGTTGAAGGCCCACGGCGCCAGCATGCCGCCGTCCTGGTTGGTGAAGACGTAGCCGCCGGCATCGAGGCCGCGCTCGGTCTGCCACGCGTGGTGGGCTAGCAGCGGGTCGCGCAGGTCGAACATCGGTAGGGCGCGGCGGCTCTTGGAGGTCTTCGGGTGAGCGGTCATGCGCTGGCCGTCTGCGCCCCGGGTAACAGCGCGCCGAACGTGGATGCGTTCGTTGGCGAAGTCCAGATCGGACCACATCAAGCCGCAGGCTTCTCCGGGGCGCAGACCCGTACCTAGCAACGTGAGGAACAGCGGGTGGTGGAAGCTGCCCTGGCTGGCGGCGATGAAGGCTTCACGCTCGGTCAGCGTCAGGGGTCGCATTTCCTTTGGCTTGTTGGTCGGCAGCGTCGCCTCGGCGGCCGGGTTGAATGCGATGAGCCCCCACTTGACCGCTTGCTTGAGTGCCTGGGAAAGCGCGACGTGGGTAAGCCGGATGGTCCGGGCGCTCAGCGCGCCACCCTGCCACCCCTCGATACGGCCTTCCTCGTTGGCCTCGGGAGGCGGCAAGGTGCCGGCGGCCATGTCCCCATAGAGCGCGTCGATCTCACGAAGGCTGATGTCCTGCAAGCGGCGGCGACCGAGGGTGGGAAGCACGTACCAGTGGAGGGCGTCGACATAGCCCTTGAGCGTGCGCGGCGAGACGTCGCGGGCCTTGTGCTGCTCCCACTCCTCCACGAGGTCGGCGAGACGGGTGGCCCCGCGCGGTGCCAGCCGGCCATGATGCTTCTGCTGCTGCAACTCGATCAGCACCGCCCGCGCCTCGCGCTTCGTTCCGTGAACTACTTTCGAGGCATACTTCTTCCGGCCTTTGGCATCCCGCCCGATGAACACCTTGACCAGCCAGCGCTTCGGGTCCTGGACATGCTTCAGGATTTGGCCGCCGTGAGCGCTAACGCCTTCATCCACCCGTTCGTATTGGTTCACGCTTCCTCCTCAGGCTGTAGCGCCGAGATTGTCAGTGTGACGGCGAAGGCTCACGGATTGGGTTCGTCATAGCGGAGTAGGTCGGAGATCTCCAGCCGCTCGCCAGTGAGGCGCTGTAGCGCCGCCATGACGCGATCCAGGGTCTCGACGTTCAGACTCTGGGTCTCTCCGTTTACGAGGCGGTAAACGGTGCCTTGGGCGAGGCCTGACTCGCGCATGAGCCGATAGGTGGAGATGTTGTGGCGCTCGAGCAGGGGACGAATCATCCAATGAACGGGCACGTACCCTAATCTATCACTGTGCGGTAATAATCTCATGGGGATATGCTTACCAGAAACTATGCATATGTGCAATATGTGGACATCGTGGTGCCGGTAGAAGGGGGTCCGTCCCGGTCGGTTTGCGACTGCTGCTCTCCACATTGATGTTGGCGCCCATGCGGATACGTCCACATGGGCGCCGGCTACCGGATGCGCCGTTAGGCGTCGATTTCGGAGGCGCTACTCCGCCATCCGCCGGGCAGCGCTTGCCCCCCGGATTCGATGAGCGCCTGGATCTTGAGCGGGTCAAACCTGACCTGGCGCCCGAGCCTGACACAGGGGACGATGCCGAGCCGCGCGAGCTCATATGCCCTTGCCTTTGTGATGCTCATGCGCGCGGCTACTTCCTCCGCCGTCAACAGGCTGGTCACTTAGCGCACCTCGGTGTTGCCGTTGCGGGGACAGGGGTTGAGGGCGACCTGGGGATGGGGACTCTCCATGCGGGGCTGATTTGATTGTCCATGGGGCCAGGATCCCGGCGGATGCGGTGGGCTTGTCGGGTGCCGCCTCTACGCATGTCTGGAACAGAACCGCTGTGAGGGGCTGCTATTGCTGCTTCAGCGGTGCTAGCCTTGTTACGTAATGGAAGATGATTTCGTAACACTGGCCTTTCCGATAGCCGTTCGAAGGTGGGCGCGCGAGGAGCAGTCCTCCGGCTTGAGGCCTGGTAGTACGTCGCTCGTGGTCGGCCTGGCTCACGCCGCCGGGGCAGCGAGCATCTTTGGACCACACACCGTAGATCTGGACCGGGAGGCACTCGAAGCGCTGCCCGCGCAGTTTGGTGAGCTGGGCGGTCCCCCTACACAACCCGAGCTGGTTTCGTGGATCGACGCGATTGTCCTCGCCCAGCTCGCGCTCCGTACCATCGCCGAGGGGGTCGAGAGCGTCCCGCCCCGTGCCCTGAGGCGTGCGACCGACCCGCAGCACATCCAGGTGCGAGGGGAGGGCTTCCCCGCGGGCCGGGAGGGCACCGCCTTCGACGCGCTGCTACGCGAGCAACGGATGAGCGAGCGCCGGCACGTGTTGACGAGGTGGCTCGGTAGGCAGCTAGAGCTCTGCGCCCGACAGGGCGAGGTGACCGGCCCGTTGCGCGTGGCGTCCGCCGATCAGCGCCGCGCCACGCCGGACGGAGCGACCATGTGCATCGAGGCCAGCCTCTATGCCTTTTTGCTCCTATGGACGCTCCACTCGCTGGCGCACCCAGGGAAGTTGCGCGTGTGCCCGTCTTGCGACCACGTCTTCGAGCAACGGCACGGTCGGCAAGAGTACTGCTCTAGTGCCTGCAAGATGCGTGGATATCGGGCTCGCTTGAATCGCGGGGCATGAGCAGCGGTCGGGCCCAACTGGATACCAAGTGCCGGGTTGGCCCTGTATTGGGCCACCCGACAACTTCTCTTGTCGCACGGTTCCGCCAAGATTGACTGGGTCCATACCTTGGATAATCGCTCCTACAAGGCACGCACCGACTACCTCGCACCTCTCGGCGGGACCACACCCGGGCTCCTCCGCAACTGGCGCGCGCGTCCGGTACACTTGAGCCAAATGCAAGGCAACTGGCTCATCCGTGCCCTTCCGTACGTCGCTCTCGTCTTGCTTGCTTTGACGCCGGCGTGGTTGGTCTATGCCTGGATCTCAGGAAAGCCCTTTGACCCCAACATCCTCGTCGGCTCAGCTTCGGCGGGCGCCCTCGTTCTCGCTGCAGTCATTGCCAACGTGAACGGGAGAATTCAACAAAGCAAGCTCCAAATCGAGGAAGAGCTACGCGAAAAACGCAACCCCGTATACGCCGAGCTTGTCAAGACGTTCATGGCGACCCTGATGCCCGGCTCGGGAAACAAGGTCATGACCCCCAACCGGCTGCAGGACGCTTTCGCCAAGATTACGCCAGACCTCATCCTCTGGGCATCTGATGACGCTGTGCGGGAGTGGTCTCGGTGGCGCACGCAGTCCGCTGCCCGGCTCAACGAGCAAGCCCCACAAGAAGCGCTTGGTCGTGACCTCATTGGTGGCTTCGAACGCCTCCTCTACATCCTGCGCAAGGACCTCGGCTATTCGGGCGAGTCACTCTCCGAGGGCGACCTCCTGGGCCTATTCATCAACGACGCCCCCACGGTGTTCCCCAACCCAGCGCCCATGCCGAAGGCCTACGACGGAGCTGTCATCATCACGAAATAGCCTCGTCAAGTGGGGCGCAACCCTATAACGCGCCGGGGGCGCCCTAGTGGGGCGCCCCAGCTGGCGGAGGAGAAGGGATTCGAACCCCCGAACTACTTGCGCAGTCTCCCGCTTCTTAGGCGGGCGCCTTCGGCCACTCAGCCACTCCTCACGAGACGAGCCGACCAGGAGGGCTCGCGCGACCTATCACAGCAAGATTCGTTCCACTTCGTCTATGGAATTCCTGTCATCGGTGCGGTCGTGCACCTTCGTCGTTCTGGGGCTGGCATGCGCGGCGATGCGCTGGGCATGCTTGAGGGTGCCACGCTCCACCACCCGAGCCGCTACTGCCAAGAGGGGGTCGCATTAGGGACGTTGTGCGACGTCAGTCGACTAGCACTGGAACCTCCGCTATTCTGAAGCGTGGGGGCTCGCGTATTCATCAGCTGTGGGCAGCGCGAAGACACCGGGGAAAAACAGCTAGCCAACGAGATCGCTGCGCGGCTAGAAGCGCTCCATTACGAACCGTATATCGCGGTTGAGGAGCAGACGCTGCTGGGGCTTCGGGAGAACATCTTCCGAAGGCTCGTCGAAACGGAATACTTCCTCTTCGTCGACTTCCGAAGAGAAGAACTTATAGGCGCTGACGGTCCGCCCCACAGGCACCGTGGATCGCTGTTCTGCCAACAAGAGCTCGCCATCGCTTCGTTCCTCGAGGTCCCCGCGATGTTGTGGCAAGAGGACGGCGTGATCCCGCTGGACGGCGTGCTGCAACCCATCCAGGCCAATCCCATCCCCTTCTCTGATCGACGGCTGCTACCCGAGGCTATCGCCAAACGGGTGAAGTCCCAGTGGCGTTGCGATTGGCGAAACGAGCTCAGCCTCCAGCTTCCCATGGCGGGGGAAGGGTTCGCGTCTCCCGCCACTGTAGGGCTAGAGAAGCCCGATGGCCCCCGGGCAACCTGGTTCCATGTCCGTGTACGAAATCGCCATCGCAGCAAGCCAGCGCTCAACTGCTACGCCTACATCCAGTACATCCGGGACTTGACTCGCGAGCAAGACGTCCCGGTGGAGCCAATCGAGGTCTCGTGGCGCGCCTACGACCCCCCGAACGCCACGATAGCGCCGGAGGCATATCGCGATATCGACGCCTTCTGCGTCCGCCACGACGCGCCTGCGGATCCGCTGTTCCACCTTCACACCAGGTCCTCCCGCTTCGCGCCCCGCCTACCTGGGCCCGGAACGTATGAATTGGCATATCGGGTCACGTCGGAGAATTTCCCCGAAACCCGAGGCGCCTTCCGACTCCACCTCGGTGAGTCTCTGGAGGACCATTACCTCGAGTTGGCCTCCGATTAGGTGTTGTGTTCTCGGCTTCTGCGTGTGGCTACGGTCGGCTGGACAACCCGGCCAGGGGCAGGCCGATTCCAAGAGCCGCCCCTGGGGCACAACAGGATAAACGCGTGCAGTTTGCGCTCATCCCTGTCCCCGCGCACTCCGGCACGCCAATCGAGCGTTATCAGGCCCCACGGGAGCCGGTGATAACAATGCTTGTCGCCCGCTGGCTGATCGGCGTCGACCTTCCTGGTGCTACCGGCGCGCCTCGCGTGAAGCGCTTGGCTAGTTCCTTCCCGCTATCCGGCGGGGGTCTGTTCTGCTTCGGTTTCGCGGGTTGCTGTGAGGAGTTGGCGGTAGGCGAGGAGCACGACGGCGGCCTTGGTTGGCCTGTCGGTGCGCGTGGTGATTTGACGCACGTTGGTGACGAAGGCGTCGAGGCGTGCGAGTAGGTTGGTCGGCATTCGTGCGGTGAAGTTGGGGTCGTCAGAGTTTGGTCGGACTAGTGGGTCGGGCAGCTGGCTTGCGTCGGCGCGGTAGCGATTGAGGAGTCCTTCGATCGCTGTCTCCTGGTAGACCTGCAAGGGGATTCGTAGGCGCCGTGCCTCGTCTCGTAGCGCCTCTTGGAGCTGTGCTGGGCAGCTGATGGTCAGTGGCTTCATGGGTTCGCGCTGGCGCGGCGCGTTTTGTGCAAGGAGGTCGGTGAGTTCCTGTCGTGCTTCGTCGTCTGCCTCCGTTCCTCGAGATCGGGAGCGGTCGAGGTCGGGTCGGTGGGGTCGGAGGGCGACGACGATGCCGTACACGGATTCGTTGCGGGTCAGCGGTAAGGGGTCGGAGTTCTGTTCGGTGAGGTAGGTGTCGTTGCCGGCGCTCCAGGCGAGGGTGAGTCCGGTGGTGCGTTGGAGGACGGCGAGTTGGCCGGCCGGTGCATGGGTGGCGTGTTGGCATGTGAGCAGGTGGTGGGTGCTGACGGCTGGTTCCATGTCGTGGCTGTGGTGTTGGTAGAGGAAGTCGGCGTGCTGGTCCGGCGCTTCGTGTAGGCGACGGCGGCGTTGGTGGAGGCTGGGGTGTTCGCCTTCGAGGTAGTAGGGGAGCTCTACCGTCGGCGTTGGTCGGTCGGCTGCCAGTTGCGTGTTGTGGGGGAAGACCAGTTGGAGTCCGGTGTCGTTCGCGAAGGCGTGGTGGTTGCCGTTCCAGAGGATCTGGACGAGGGCCTCGAGCATGCCCATGTCGACGTTGGTGCGGAACCAGGCTCCTTGGCTGCGTTCGATGCGGGAGAGGGTGCCGTGGGAGACGTAGCTGTAGCGGGTGGGGTCTTGTTCGGCGAGGGCGCGGCTCTGGTCGGCGACGTAGCGCAGCCCGACGCCTTTGACGATCCGCCGTTGGTGGCGTAGGGCCTGGCTGGCGTTCGGCGGGGTGGTTGGTGGGGTGGTCATGGCGGTCGGGTCCTCTCGTGTGATGCGGCCCTTGCGGGCCATGTTGGGCTGACTGTATCATGCTGCGTACAAGGGCCGAGTGATTGACCTGCTGGTCACGATGGTCGCTGCGGTCCTTGTCAGACGCGATCCAGTTTGTTTGCCGGATCCAACGTCGCCGATGTGAGACGCTGTGGACTGTCGCAATGTTGGCCGGATTGGGTTCGAGGTCTGGTCAGTCGTGATGGCCGAAGGCTCGTGACGCGTTGAGCGCGACTGCTGTTGCGGTTGATGGAGCGAGCTCAAGTCGCTTCGCGTGAATGCGCCTGTCTCGCCGGCCTCGCGCGACCTGGCGGCCTGAGAGGAGAGTCGGAGTGGAGCAATCTGAAGTCGGTTCGAGTCCCTTTCTCACCGTCGTGGAGGCAGCGGAGTACGCCCGTTGCCACCCGCGCACGATCCGCCGCTGGATGCGGGCGGGCGACCTCACGCGCTACGGGCACGCCGGGAAGGCGCTGGTGCAGCGCGCGGAGATCGAGGCGCTGCTCGCACCGAAGCTGCGCGCAGAAGCGGCTGCTCTGGTTCCGTCGGAAGTGCGTGGGTGACGCATTCAGGCGCGTTTTGGGCGGTTTCAGGACGGCGGGTTGTTCAGCGTTGGCCGCGCCTGTCCGCCTACGTCACAGCGTCCCAGCGAGATGCCTCGCTGGGACGCTCACCTTTGGCGCGGTTTGTCCGCAGTTGACAAGGCCATCTTCAGGAACACGCATAAAGTTAAGTACCTCTTCATGATTATAATGTTCCTGAAGTATCCCCAAATGCCCGAGCTCGCGCCCCTGCGTTGCGCTCACAACATCCTAGAGGAGGTTGTCCATGAAGAGCAAGAAGCCCGAACCCGAGACGCTTGGCGCTGCGTATATGCAGTTTCTGGCGGCGCCGCACCCCCGCCAGGCGGGCAAGACGAACGCGGACCGCGGCGATAGCGACAGGCTCAACTTCCAGCGGGCGCTCCTGTGCCTGGCGGCCGGCCATGCCGGTGACGCCCTGGCCCTCGACGAGGCACCCGCCGCAATGTTGTTGGACCCGGTGATGACGCTGGTCGGCAAGGTGGAGCTGGGCGCGAAGCTGTTGAACGCCCGGAAGCGTCGCGTGGAGCCGAGCGAGAAGACGATCAAGAACCTCGTGGCGTGCTGCCGCGCCGTGCGCGATGTGGTTTACGGTGACGGTCGCGCGGCGCGCTCCCTCACTCCGAACCAGGTGCTGAAGGCGCGGCCCAAGCGCCGCATCCGTGTCCGCCTCGCCCGAGAGGATTGGCCCCAGCCCCTGGCTGAGGAGTGGCGGAGTTATCAGGCGTGGAAGACGAAGCCAGTGCTGGCGCCGAGCGAGGGGGCGCACCTGCGGCGGCGCCTGTGTAAGCCCATCAGCATCGAGGCGCACGCCAAGCGGGTGAGCCCGCTCGTCCGCTATCTCAAGGACGAGCTCGGCATGTCGGAGGTCAGCCTGGTGGACCTGGTCGACGTGGAGCGCTTCCCCGCGTTCGCCGACTGGTACCTGGCCGAGGACGCGGACGGCGGCTACGACTCGGTGCAGCAAACGGCGATCACACTAGCCACGATCAGCAAATACCTGGCGGCCAGCAAGCGGATCGAGCAAGCGGGTGGGGACGGGCTGGAGATCTGGACCTCCTTCTACCGCCTCGGCGCGCAGGTCCGTCTGGCGGCGGGGGAGCAGGGCCGGGCGCCGGAGCGGCGTGTGCCCGACGCCTGGACGCCGGACGACATGCTCGAGGTCGCCCGGCGGGCGTTCAAGGAACCCGCCGTGCGCTACTGGCGGGGGGAGGGCAGCAAGCGTCAGCGGCAGGTGTTTGCGCGCAAGCGCTACGGCTTGTTCTACGGGCTCGCCGTGGAGACCCCGTTGCGGGCCCGCAATTTTCAGGAGATGCGCTGGGGTCACAACCTCACGCGCACGCGTGACGGCCGCTGGCGGGTGCGGTTCGCCGGCAGCGAGCTCAAGGTCGCGAACCGCCGCGACGGCATCAACGTCTATGAGCGCACCTACAGCGAGGAAGCGTCAGCCCTGATCGACGCGTGGCGGGAGGTCCTGCGCGGCTATCTCGGGGACGACTTCGAACGCACCCACCCGTACGTGTTCGCCAGCGAGTACAAGCCCGACAAGCCCATCTCGCACCCGGCGTTTCTGCGGGGTGTGGAGGCGCTCGGCATCGAGTGCCACGGGCACAGCTTCAAGCCCCACGATGCCCGCCGCGTGGTCGCGACCGAGGCCATCAAGCGCTACAACCTGGAGGGCGCCTACATCGCCGCCGAGCTCCTCGGGGACACCATTGCGGTGGTGCTGAAGGAGTACTTCCGCAGCAACGCGGACGCTGCGATCGAGCGCTACCTCAAGGACCTCGAGCGCGCCGCGTAGAGCCGCACCGTACGTGTGCCAGCCGGTGCCCGCGAACGCGGGCACCGGCTCATGTTTGGTCCCTTCGCGCCGGCCTCGTCAACCCGGGGATCGGTTGGCGCTCTCGCTCGTCAGCCTGATGGCCGCCTGCCCGCCCAGGTCGTCGCAGGGCGGGCGGGCCCTTTTTGCGAGCCCGGCGCATCTCGAGATGCCGCGTCTGGCGTGTCTGCATCGGGGACCGCTGTAGGCGTCGGCGTTCATGATGCCGGCGATGGCGTGCTGGCTGTCGCGGTGCTTGCCCAAGATTTCGATCGCCGTGCACACCCCGCGGGACGTCACCTGGCGTCTCCAGGGCCTCAGCGACGCGCCCGCCCGGGAAGGAGAGGGGGAGTTGGCCGAGGGGAACCCCCAGCGCCCCTGGGGCCCTGAGGGCCTCCTAGGGGCACCTCTCGACGGACCCGCACCCTTTTCCTTGCCGATGGCCGCCACGATGTGCCTCAGGCTTCTCGGTCGCCACGAAGGGGGTCGCTCGCTGCGCGGTCGCGTAGGTGAACCGATCGTTCCAACTACAATCTGGCAGTGTTGTGCTCGTGGCCGCCGGTGGCGCGTGGTCTACGGGCGATAACCATTGTTGTCGACTGGTGTCGCCTTCGACGTCACCGAAGTCTGACGAATACCGTGCACGGGATTGCGTGCTGAGCGCTATGGCCGTCGGAGCCACCTCCGGCCCGCGAACCCGATGGGCTCGTCCTGCGGAGTGGCGGTGTGCATCGATTCAAACGATTCGCAGCGCCGGCGACGTACGGTTGAGTCACGCATGGAACGTATGGGGGGGACACCATGAGGAGTTCGCGCAGCCGTCATCAGGTGGGCGCGGGACCGACATGGCGGGGGCTGCCGGCGGAACACCGGTCGACGTCGCGCGTAGGATGGGCATGAGTTCTACTGAACACGAGCCGGGGCCCTTCGGGCCTCGACCGGCCTACGACTGAATGGGGCTTCCGTTGACAACTTCAACCAGCAATCCGACGACCTCGAAGGCAAGCGGCGCCACCGTTGGCTATGAGGCCCAGCTCTGGCAAATGGCCGATGCATTGCGCGGCAGCATGGACGCCGCCGAGTACAAGCATGTGGTGCTCGGCCTGATCTTCCTGAAGTACATCTCCGACGCGTTCGAGGAGCAGCACGCTCGCCTGGAGGCGCGAGCAGGCGCAGGGCGCCGATCCCGAGGACCCGGACGAGTACCGCGCCGCTGAACATCTTCTGGGTGCCGCCGGAGGCGCGCTGGCAGCACCTGAAGGCGCAGGCGAAGCAGCCAACGATCGGCAAGCTGGTCGATGACGCCATGGAGGGCATCGAGCGCGACAACCCCGCGCTCAAGGGCGTGCTGCCGAAGGATTACGCCCGCCCGGCGCTGGACAAGGCGCGGCTCGGGCAGCTCATCGACATGATCAGCAACATCAAGGTGGGCGACGAGGAGGCGCGCTCCAGGGACGTCCTCGGCCGCGTGTACGAGTACTTCCTGTCCCAGTTCGCCAGCGCCGAAGGCAAGAAGGGCGGCGAGTTCTACACGCCGCGCTGCGTCGTCAAGCTGCTGGTCGAGATGCTCGAGCCGTACCGCGGCCGCGTCTACGACCCCTGCTGCGGCTCCTCGGGCATGTTCGTGCAGTCGGTGGAGTTCCTGCGGGCGCACGCGAGCGGCAACGGCAACGGCGGCAACGCCAAGGGCGACATCTCCATCTACGGGCAGGAGTCGAACTACACCACCTGGCGGCTGGCCAAGATGAACCTGGCCATCCGCGGCATCGACGGCCAGATCGCGCACGGCGACACCTTCCACAACGACCAGCACCCCGACCTGAAGGCCGACTTCGTCCTCGCCAATCCGCCCTTCAACGTCTCCGACTGGGGCGGCGACCGGCTGCGGGACGACAAGCGCTGGCAGTACGGCGTGCCGCCGGCGCGCAACGCCAACTTCGCGTGGGTGCAGCACATCGTGCATCACCTCGCGCCCGCCGGGCGTGGCGGGCTTCGTGCTCGCCAACGGCTCGATGTCGTCCAACCAGTCGGGCGAGGGCGAGATCCGCAAGAACCTCGTCGAGGACGACCTCGTGGACTGCATGGTGGCCCTGCCGGGCCAGCTCTTCTACTCGACGCAGATCCCGGCCTGCCTGTGGTTCCTCGCGCGGGACCGCAAGAACGGCAAGTTCCGCGACCGCCGCGGCGAGGTGCTGTTCATCGACGCCCGCAAGCTCGGGCAGCATGGTGGACCGCACCCACCGCGAGCTGACCGACGAGGATATCGCGCGCATCGCCGGCACCTACCACGCCTGGCGCGGCGAGAAGGATGCGGGTGAGTACGAGGACGTGCCCGGTTCTGCAAGAGCGCATCGCTCGAGGAGGTGCGGAAGCACGGTCACGTGCTCACGCCCGGGCGCTACGTCGGCGCCGAAGAGGCCGAGGACGACGGCGAGCCGTTCGAGGAGAAGATGGAGCGGCTCGTCGCGACGCTACGCGAGCAGCAGGCAGAGGCCGCACGACTAGACGAAGCCATCGCCGCCAACCTGAGGGAGCTTGGCTATGGCGGGTGACTGGGCCGAGGTACGCGTGGGCGACTATCGCCGAGATCTTTGACGGGCCGCACACGACGCCCTCGAGAACGAGACTGGCCCGATATTCCTCGGGATTTCGAGCCGTTGAGCACGGTCGCTTGACCTGAATCGGCACCGACCATCTGTCGGAGGCCGATTTCGAGCGTGGACCCGACCGTGTTGAGCCGCGAACCGGTGATGTTGTGTTCTCGCTACGGAAACACGGCTCGGGCAGGCCGCTCAATTCCGTCGCCCGGGCTCCGATGTTGCCGTGGAACGGCGCATGCGGACTCTCTGCGGCCCCGGAAGGGCAAGGTCGATTCACGCTTCCTGCTATATGCCTACTTCGGGCCGCAGTTCCAGGAGACCTTAGCTCCCAGTACGATCCACGGAAGCACGGTCGATCGCATTCCGTCGAGTCGACATGAGCGACGTTCCACCTTCTCTTGCCCGTCGACTCGCGGAGCAGCGGCGCATCGCAGGCATCCTCGGCGCGCTGGACGACAAGATCGAGTTGAACCGGCGCATGAGCGAGACGCTGGAGGCGATGGCGCGGGCGCTGTTCAAGTCGTGGTTCGTGGACTTCGACCCTGTTCGGGCCAAGGCCGAAGGCCGCGACCCCGGCCTCCCACAGCCTCTCGCCGACCTCTTTCCCGACCGACTCGTCGATTCCGACTTGGCGAGATCCCGCCGGGTGGAGCACTTCGCAAGCTCGGCGCGATCGCAGACTTAATTGACTGTCGTGACATGCGAAGTACCCACATGAGGCGATCGAGCGGAAGGCCGTTACTGCAAGCTGGCGCAACATCCGCTGACGGCATCGCTCGATATGGCGGATCAATGCCGTCGATGATTCCGAGCTATGAGCGATGGTCGTCGACGCATGGGACGTCCGTTCTCCTGGTCGGGGTGCTTGATTGCGTGTGTGGGCCGCGTTGGCGCAGTTGCTCGGTGAACCAGATTCGACCTGCTTCAAGGTCACATCTGACGGTTCCCGAAGTGGATTCTCCTTCTCCCGTTCCTTCTTCAGTCTTCTCTGAGTTTCGGCGGGTAGCGGCCGGCAAGGCCGACGACCATGGGACATATCCAACGGCATCACTTTCCGGAACGTTCCGAGATCCGTTGTTCCTCGCCACGCGGGCTTACTGCTCGCGTTCGAGGAACTGTTCGGCCACTCCGTGCACGATGCGAGCTGGCGCCGCAACGTGGAGTCCGCAACCCTAGGTGCTCTGCGAGACACTTTGTTGCCGAAGCTCATTTCGGGTGAGCTGCGGGTGCCAGGCGCTGGGAAATCTCATGGAGGGCGTGGCGTGACGGCGAAGACCCAGGGGTTCTCGGTTCGTATCTTCATCCCGTCGGGTGAGCCGGAGGGCCTTCGGATCGTGGAGAAGTCGAATTGGACGGGGCAGGGGTTGGTGTTTCCGCGCTCGTCTGTTCCCGGAGGTCCGGAAGCGCTCGGAGTTGGGCCGGACGGGCGTGTACGTGTTGTGGGGCTTGAGTGAAGCGGGTCAGCTTCCGCGCGCGTATGTGGGTGAGGGCGATGCGTTGTTGCCGCGGCTGGATAGCCATGCGAAGGCGAAGGATTTCTGGACGCATGCGGCGGTGTTCATCAGCAAGGATCAGAATCTGAACAAGGCGCACGTGCAGTACTTGGAGTCGCGCTTGGTGGAGTTGGCTGCGGCTGCGAAGCGCTGCGAGTTGGACAACGGCAACGTTCCGCAGTTGCCGTCGTTGTCGGAGGCGGATGCGGCGGACGCGGAGGCGTTCTTGGGGGATCTGTTGCTGTGTCTTCCGGTGGTGGGGGTGACGTTCTTCGATAAGCCGCGCGCGGCGGTGTCCGGGAAGCGTGGCTTGGTGCTTCACGCGAAGGGCATCGAGGCGCGGGGCTACGAGGGGGTGGAGGGGTTCGTGGTGCGGGAGGGGTCGATGGCGGTGAAGAGCGAGACGCCGTCCATCTTGTCGTACCTCTCGAATCTCCGGGCGACGTTGCGGGACAAGGGTGTGCTGGCTGATGCTGGCGAAGTCCTGAGGTTGACGCAGGATTACACTTTCGGTTCGCCGTCGATGGCGGCGGGCGTGATGTTGGGACGAACGAGCAACGGCCGCACCGAGTGGAAGGATTCCAAGGGTCGCACGCTGAAGGAGATCCAGGAGGCGGCGACGGGGGGCGCATGAGCAAGTTCGCGGAGTCGGATGTCGAGGAAGCTGCGCTGGAGTGGCTGCAGGAGGTCGGCTGGGATTACGTCAGCGGGCCCGACATCGCTCCGGGCGAGCCTTGCAGTGAGCGTGAGGACTACGGCCAGGTCGTCCTTCGGCAACGGTTGCTCGACGCCCTGGCCAGATTGAACCCGGACCTGCCCTCGGAAGCGATCGACGACGCCTACCGGAAGCTGACTCGGTTGGAGGGGCCCGACGTCGCGTTGCGCAATCGGACGTTGCACCGGATGTTGGTCGACGGTGTGGCTGTCGAGTACCGGACGGACTCGGGTGGGGTCCGGGGGGCGCAGGTGCAGGTCGTCGACTTCGAGAACGTCGGTTCGAATGACCTGCTGGCGGTCAATCAGTTCACGGTCGAGGAGAACAAGCATGTGCGGCGCCCGGACGTCGTCCTGTTCGTCAACGGGCTGCCGTTGGCCGTGATGGAGTTGAAGAACGCTGCGTCCGAGGGCGCGACGATCCAGACGGCCTTCCAGCAGCTGCAGACGTACAAGGCGGAGATCCCGTCGCTGTTCGCGTTCAACGATGCGCTGGTGGTCTCGGACGGGGTGCAGGCGAGGGTGGGCACGTTGACGGCCGATCGGGAGTGGTTCAAGCCGTGGCGCACCATCGGCGGTCAGGAGCTTGCCGACAAGACGCTGCCGGAGCTGCAGGTGCTCACCGAGGGCCTCTTCGAGCCGGCGCGTTTCCTGGAACTGGTGCGCGACTTCATCGTCTTCGACGACGATGGCAGCGGTCGTCTGGTCAAGAAGATGGCGGGGTACCACCAGTTCCACGCTGTCAGGGAGGCCATCGGGCAGACGCTGCGCGCGGCCCAGCTGCTCGACGGGGAGCGTGACGAGGCGGGCCCTGACGGCGGGCAGTACGGTGATCGCCGCGTGGGCGTGGTGTGGCATACGCAGGGGTCTGGGAAGAGCCTGACGATGGCGTTCTATGCGGGGCGGATGGTTCGTGAGCCGGCGATGCAGAACCCGACGCTGGTGGTGCTCACGGACCGCAACGATCTCGACGATCAGCTCTTCGGGACGTTCTCGCGTTGCAGCGAGCTGCTCCGGCAGCCGCCGGTGCAGGCGCGCGAGCCGCGCGCAGCTACGCGAGCTGCTGGACGTGAACGCCGGCGGCGTGGTCTTCACCACCATCCAGAAGTTCTTCCCGGAGGAGCGGGGCGACACGCATCCGACGCTGTCGGATCGTCGCAACATCGTGGTGATCGCGGATGAGGCGCACCGCAGCCAGTACGACTTCATCGACGGCTTCGCGCGGCACATGCGTGACGCGCTGCCCAACGCGTCGTTCATCGGCTTCACCGGCACCCCGATCGAGTTGGAGGATGCCAGCACCCGGGCCGTGTTCGGGGACTACATCAGCATCTACGACATCCAGCGCGCGGTGGAGGACGGCGCCACCGTGCCGATCTACTACGAGAGTCGGCTGGCGAAGCTGGAGCTGGACGAGGACGAGCGGCCGCGCATCGACCCCGAGTTCGACGAGGTGACGGAGGGCGAGGAGGTCGAGCGCAAGGAGAAGCTGAAGACCAAGTGGGCGCAGCTCGAGGCGATCGTCGGAGCCGGCAAGCGCCTGGAGCTGGTCGCGCGGGACATGGTGGAGCACTTCGAGAAGCGCCTGGAGGCGCTTGAGGGCAAGGCCATGATCGTGTGCATGAGCCGCCGCATCTGCGTCGATCTGTACGCCGAGATCGCCAAGCTGCGGCCGGCTTGGGCGGCCGAAGACGACGACGAGGGGACGATGAAGGTGGTCATGACGGGGTCCGCGTCGGATCCCGTGGAGTGGCAGCAGCACATCCGCAACAAGCCCCGCCGGCAGGCGCTGGCCAACCGCTTCCGCGACCCGAAGGATCCGCTTCAGGTGGTCCTTGTGCGGGACATGTGGTTGACCGGCTTCGATGCCCCGAGCCTGCACACCATGTATGTGGACAAGCCCATGCGGGGGCACGGGTTGATGCAGGCCATCGCCCGCGTCAACCGGGTGTTCGAGGACAAGCCCGGCGGCCTCGTCGTCGACTACCTCGGCCTGGCGCACGAGCTGAAGAAGGCGCTCGCCACCTACACCGCGAGCGGCGGCAAGGGCGAGCACGGCCATCGACCAGGACGAAGCCGTGCGGATCATGCGGGAGAAGTACGAGGTCTGCTGCGGGCTCTTCCACGGGTTCGACTGGTCGCTCTGGACCTCGGGAGGCCCCAAGGAGCGGCTGTCGCTCCTCCCGGCAGCGCAGGAGCACATCCTGGCTCAGAAGGACGGCAAGGAACGCTGCCTTCGGGAGGTCCGCGCTGCTCTCGCGGGCGTTCGCGCTCGCGGTGCCGAGTGACGAGGCCCTGAAGATCCGGGACGACGTGGGGTTCTTCCAGGCCGTGCGCTCCGTCCTGGCGAAGGGGGCGGACGGGAGCGGCCGGACGGACGAGGACGTCGAGCACGCCGTTCGGCAGATCCTCTCCAGGGCCGTGGCGCCCGACGGGGTGGTGGACATCTTCGCCGCGGCCGGGCTCGAGAAGCCCGACATCTCCATCCTGTCCGACGACTTCCTGGCCGAGGTGCGCGGCATGAAGCAACGCAACCTCGCCGTCGACCTGCTGCAGAAGCTGCTCAAGGGCGAGATCGCGGGGCGGCGACGGCGCAACGTGGTTCAGGCGCGCTCGTTCGCCGAGATGCTGGAGCGCTCGCTCCGCCGCTACCAGAACCGCGCGGTCGAAGCGGCGCAAGTGCTCGAGGAGCTCATCGCGCTCGCCAAGGAGATGCGCGCGGCGCACGCGCGAGGCGAAACGCTCGGGCTCAGCGAGGACGAGCTGGCGTTCTACGACGCGCTGGACGCCAACGACAGCGCCGTGAAGGTGCTGGGGGACGAGAACCTGCGCGTGATCGCGAGGGAGCTGCTCGAGGCGGTGCGGAACAACGTCACCATCGACTGGACGCTTCGGGAGAACGTGCGGGCGCACCTTCGGGTGCTCGTGAAACGGATCCTCCGCAGGCACGGGTATCCGCCGGACAAGCAGGAGAAGGCGACACGGACGGTGCTGGAGCAGGCGGAGGCTGCGGCAGCGCAATGGGCTGTCGCGTAGGGGACCCGGCGTGCGACAAGTGCTGTTGTCCGCCGGCCGTGCTGTCGAACTCTTGAGGCTGCACAACTCCGGGGCCCCGCATCACACCTCACCAACGAACCCTCAATGGCTTGTACGGTGAGCGGTTCGACATCGCGTGCTTTGCTTCGCCCACACGGGCGACCCAAGGCTTCGTCTGCCTTGGATTCTCAAGTTGTGTCGAGCGCCCCTTCTACGGTGGCCCATCATTACCGGCCACGCTGATATTGAGGCCGACTGCCCCGCTCAAGTTGAATCCGACCTGCAGCTCCAGGCGATCTCCCACCGAAATCGCAGTCCAAATTGAGTCCTCAAAACTACTGGCGTGGACAAAGACGTCCTGCCCAAGCGAATCCACGTGCACAAACCCGTAGTCGTCAGACTTCTTGATCAAGGTGCCCGAAACGCGCCTTCGCTCGCCGCCGGAGTTGCGAAGATAGTCTCTCACCCGCCTACGTTGTGCGAACGGAATACGTGCCTCACGCAGTTCGCTGAAAAGAACGCGCGAGCGTTCAAGGCGATCGCCATCGAGGCTCTCGAATAGGTACCGGGCGAGCCAGAATTGCGCGTCGTAGTTCGTGTCACCGGCCACGAATGACTTCTGAAGGTGGTGAATGACCTGTTCATCGGGGATCCCGGAAAGCTGTCGTTTGACCATCGCCGCCATGTAGTGAAGTCGTTTGTCATGCGGGTTGGACTCAAGCGAGCGCTCAATAACTGCTACCGCCTCGCCGAATCGCGATGCCGCTCGGTACTGCTTGGCTAGCCGGACCGCGATCACCGGGTTGTGTGGGTTCTTGACGTGTGCTCCTCGAAGTGCCTCAAGCGCCCGATCGTAGTCCGACAGTAAGTTGCTAAGGTCGGCCTCCGCTTGAGCCATGAGCTCGTCACCAGGCGTTTCCTGAACCCCCGCTTGGATGTGATCCTCAACTCTCTGTACGGCACGCTCTATGCGTTCATCTGGCGTCTCAGGGTCCTCGAGTTGTTCCTTGAGTTCATCCATCGCCAGCTTGACAAGCGTGTGCCTCGCGTACCCCTTGTGCCCGTCGAAATGAATAAGCGAGTCGAGGAGGTCCCGTGCTTCACTCCTATACCGCCTCTTGTCTAGCTCGGTACCAGCTTCCTCCGCGAGATGCCGGGCGTGCTCAGCTAGCGAATGGACGATGGAGGAGTTCCGCGGCTCAAGAGCCATTGCCTCACGCAGTAGCCGGCCCGCGCGCGCTAGGTCCGGGGGCCGCCTCTTCATCTCGTAGATGCCTTGCTGCTGCAGTCTATACGCGTCGTCAGGTGCAATCTCTTCCGCAATCCGATACAGTTCCGTTACATCTTCGTACTCCGGAAATAGGTCAGCAAGCGGTGCGTTGTTGAGCAGCCCACGGTACGCCCGGCGGTCCGTGTTGTAGGAGACATTCAGCGCCCGGAGAATCCGAACGTACTCGTCGAATCTGGCACCACGGGTTGTAAGGATGCGCTCAAATACGATCTGGGCAATCTCCTGATGACGAGCCTCATAGATCATTTCGCCAAGGGTCGGGTGCTCTCGCACTTCAACCACGTGCTCTAGGGGCTTGAAGAATTCCTGCTCAAATCGCGCAAAAGGAATCCCAAAGACCCGTGAAATCACCCCTGCACGGACTCCGACTCCGAGTCGATTCAGCACGCAAACGGTGAGGTAGATGTCTCTTGCCTGCTCAGGCCGAATCTGGTTGAACTCGTCAACAAGAATATCTACGAACGGCTTGCCGGATGTCGCCTCATGCAGAGCGACCAAGATCTGGCGCCTCATTACACGACCGAAGTACTCGAGACGGTCAGCGGGCTCCATTTCACTCATGAACCCAAGCGAATTGTGCTGCTCGAGCTTTCCCAGAAGCTCGGTCATCTCGTCTTCATTGAGATTCCGCAACTCGAACGTATCCGTTAGGAACGGGGACAGACGATCGTCGCAGACAGTGTTCCACTCGTTCTGGCGCTCTGCGGTGACTATGGTGAGAGCCAACTTGTCGCGACGCGCTTGTTCAATCAGGCCTTCAATCTGGGACACATTATCGGCAGCGTCATCAACAAACAGGAATAGGCGCTCGTCGGTCAAGCGGAGGACTTCCACAATTGCCTCGTATTGCAGGCTGCCGTATTCACGAAGGTGAAGCACCGTTCCGTCGCAAATGGGAGCGGAATCCCACGCAATCCTCCTAAGGGTCACAGACTTGCCTGAACCGGCGAACCCCTTCAGCACGTACAGTTCGACCCGAGTTGGGCGATCCGATTCGTGCCGGAGCATGACCTCAAGGATCATCCGGTCGCAGATCGAGCGCTTCACATCAAGTCCACGCGAAACCGCATACCAGTCGACGTCGAATCCTCGATAGAACGCGGCTGCATTCGCAACCTTCACGCTCATACTCGGGTCCACAACATCCACATGCTCAGACAGGAAGCGCCGACACCCGTCAGTCATCTCTTCATGGCGCTTGAACTTCCGCTCGATCACGTCGGTGATGGGCGCAAGCGAAGCGAGACGCCTTTGGGCCTCGGGGATGTCTTGGTCGATCTGCCGCAGGAACTCCTCAAACGTCCCTTGAAGGGCAAAGACCCTGCGGCTCGCCCAAGAGCGCTCCAACACGCTCGGAACATCACGTGCCACGAAGTAGTAGGCGGGTCGACTCGGCGTCTCCTCTTCGATTTCAACCAGTATTCTCCGGAGGTCCGGGTCGGAGAGGGAGTGGCCAGCGAACACAATCGGGAAGTCGGTCGCTCGGCTCAATAGGAATCGAAACAGGTTTTCTCGCCCTTTCCGATGGCGCACATACTGATCTGGCGTCAAAATAAGAGGTATGCGACTGTCCCTAGCGTGCGTAATCGACCCATGCAACTTGACGAAAGGCACAGGGTTCGGTACGGCCGCCAAAGAACCTTCAATCTGGTCCTCATTTGACAGGAACAGGACAAGACGCTGCAAACGAGAGTTTGCACGAGCCTCATACGCCTGCTCCACGATGGTGTCGTAGTTGACGGTGAAGATCGAGTTCCACCGAAACTCAGGTATCAAGTAGTGGAAGTCAGCTGGCCTGAGCCCTTCAAGGCGTTCGCGAATCGCCTCTTGGACTGCAAACAGGCTACTCTCCGACTCCGCTACTTCAGCGATCTGGGCGAGGTCAGCACGCTCAAGCTCACCACCAAGGAATCTCTCGCGCAACAATTGCGCCACTTCACCCGCCATCGGTGCCTCGCGGCCCGCAGCATCAAGTGCCCCATCCGACGCTCCTGCGCCTAGAAACAAGATCGCCCGACCCTGGCGGATGCTCACCTTCAACTCATGCGGAACTTCCACGTCTTCGACCAACCCCCTCAAATGGTCTCGCGTCTATCGACGCCGCATTCTACAGGGGCCTTCTACGGCGCCGGACCGATTGGGGTGTTGCAGACATGCGCCTGGTCGCACATGCCCTCACGCAGACATCGGGGCAAGTGCATCCGCCACCTGACGAAGCGTGTGCTGAGTTGCGGGCAGCGGGTCATGGCCGACCGGACCGCGATGCGATGCGTGAGGACTACTGCGTCCAGGGCGCGGCACATAAGTCTGTTACGTCCCGGACGCGACTCTTGATCGTACGACCATGGCAACGTCGATCGTCGGACTATGTGCACATTGTCCACCACCCGACAATGGAGCTTGTCGCACGGTGTCATGGCCGATCCGGCCGGCGGATGTGGGGTGGTGTTGGCTGTACTGCACAATGGTGCGCGGTGTCACGCTGCTCGAGCCGCATGTAGTCGGTACGTCGTTGCGACGCCCACCGCAGCCGGAGCGGGAGGGCCTTATCGGTAGTCTGCTCATGTGGGCGCCCCTGGGAGTGGGCTTGCGAAACCGCGCGCTTGGCCGGCGGAGGCTTGAAGGTAGGGCCACTGTAACGGGCGCTGAGCGCGCCTCCCGCCGACGGGCAAAGGTCTGAGGGCTGCGCCAGACGCTGGATCTGGTGACCGGGTGGCTGGGCCGCAGGCTGGTTGTCTCCTGCAGACTCGACAAACTCGTGTCTATCGCCCGAACGCGGCCTGTGCCGGCCAATGGCTCCAGAGCTGTGTGATCAGCACCGCGAAGTTGACGGCGAGCGCAGCGAGGGTGTTGAACGCCGGCCAGGTGCCGAAGAAGAGCACCATCCCCGCCAGTGAGATGATGGCGGAACCGACAGCGAGCTGCCGCCATGTCGAGGGCGGTATCAGCCAACCCCAGAAAGCCAGGGCCGCGGCCACGAAGCCCACAAGCGCCAGAATCCAGAACACGCCCGCCAACGCTGTTGCAGCGGACACGGGAAGGGACGGCGCCGCCCACAGGTGCGCGGCGCGCCATGCGCCGGTGTCGGCACGGCCGCTTCGGGCGATCAGCTCCGCGACGAAGGCACCGCCGTGCCCGAGACCGTGCAGGCCCAGCACTGCCGCTATCAGCAGTCTGGTGGCCTGACTTCCCATGCTCAACGCCTCTGGCGGGAGGCCCTGGCGGCAGCCTTCGGCGATCGCTCGTTCGTTGTTGCCGTGGCGTCGCGCGCTGCCCGAAGCAGTGCCCAACCCACCGCCACCAGCCACACGAGGAGCAGGATGCCGTACACCGCGTAGGCGTCGCCGAGCGCGCTGCGCAACGCCTCGCCGATCACGCCCAGCGCTCCCGTGACGATGCCCAGGTAGGCCACGCTCCTTGGCAGACCGCCGCTAAGTGCCACCAAGGACACCACCAAGATGCTGATGGTCTCGAGCACGCCGGGCGCCGCGGGCGTGGCGTTGGTGGCGATGAGCGCCTCTGCCGCGGCCACAAACGGGGCCTGCTGCGCGGCGCTGGTGGCCGTCATGAAGTGGTCGCTCAGGAAGACCAGGACCGGCGAGCCCTCACCTGTCGTCAGCCATGCCAGGCTGATGCCCCAGGCCACGACGCCGATCACCACGGCCAGCAGCGCCATGCCGCGGTCGAAACGCTCGAGTACCGGGTAGAACGCCAGGAGCGTCACCATGGTCAGGCCCAGGGGCGCCAACCAGAGCACCTGCTTCAGGATGTACAGGCTGCGATGCGCAGCGATGTACTGCAGGGTCTCGACGCCGCCTGTGGCCGGCGGCGTTGACACGAAGGCTAGGGCGGTCCCCGCGAGCCACACGGCTGCCGCCAGCAACGCAGCCACACCCCCAACCCATACCAGGCGCCTCCACGATGGGTCGAAGCCTCCACGGAGCGTGCCGGGCGAGCTTCCTCGCGTGACCGATGCCATGGGTCCCTCCTGGTTCTGGGCGACGTGCAGGTCGACGCATCGAGAGCGAACGCCGATCCACCCCCAACCGCTGCGTTCAATCAACCTTGAACACGGCGCGCGCCATGCTAGGTAGTGTCCGCGGTGACGGACAGGGCCAATTGTCCCCGACGCGACGGTCGCGTCCGCGTGCGTTGGGCGGTCTGAGCCCGCTCGACCAGGATCTGTCGGCCACGACATCTGCATGGTGCCGGGGGATGCATGCCTGACTACTCGCTCAGGCTCGTTGCGGCGCGGCCGCACCATGGTTCTTGCGGGCGCAGATGCTCTGTCGCCGCCCTAGATGAGCCTCGCTGCGAGGGAAACAGCCGCGATGCCGGTGTGGAGGTAAGGGTCTGCGGAACGTGCATGGACGCGCGCGGGATGACCGAGGCGCATCTCCTGGAGGGCGTGCATCGTGGCAGTATGGACGAACTTGGTCGATGGACGCTGGAGGCCGAACGGGTCGTGACCTTCTAGGCGTTTGCTGCCAGGGCGGCGCGTAGCTTCTCTTGCAACGCCTCTTGGCCGGGCCAGCCGTGTCCGTCGTTGTCGAGGTAGCGACGGCGTGCCATTCGTGCCGGACCGTGGTAGCCCTCGAGGTCACGGCCTTCGATGCGGATGGTGGGTGATCCCGCGAAGCCGGCGTTGTCCGCGTCAGTGAGGTCGGCGATGTCACGGAGGCGCACGCAAGCGCTGACCCCGACTTGGACCAGGGCGCATCCCAGTTCCGCCCAGGCGCGGTCCCAGGAGGGGCAGCCGTTGAAGTACGGGAGGTCAATATCGAGAATGCTCCAGCCTACTGCCCTCGCCCATGGGGGTGTCCCCCGCACCGCTCGGTGCCAACATGGTCTGCTCCTTGCGGCTGAGCGTCAGCGGCAAGGTGGTGCGGAACCGAGGCGACTCCAGGGGTGGCTTCGCTCGCGCGCGAGGCCTAGGAAGCGTTACGGTTGCTCCTCGTTGGCCGGGTCATCCGCACCTGCGCGGTTGCGGGCAGAGAGCTTCGCGGTAGGGAGGTGCCAGGCGTGTCGGATCGCCATGTACCGCAGCCCGAAGCAGAGAATTCCTCCGATGGGGGCTGCGATCCCGTATGAGAGGCCCAGCGCGTGGCCGATGACGACGATGGATGCGCCGGCGAGGGCGGCAACGGCGTAGAGGTCGGAACGCAGGACGTGCGGGGTTTGCATGGTGAGGACGTCGCGCGCCATGCCGCCGCCGATGCCTGTGAGCATGCCGAGCAAGGCGGCCATGACGGGTCCGAGCCCGAACTGGAGCGCTTTGTGGGCGCCGGCCACGGCGAAGAACGCGAGTCCCACGGCGTCGAACAGCAGGACCGGGTTGCGCAGTCGGTCGACGCCGGCGTAGGCGAAGTAGGTGATCATGCCGGCCAGCACCGAGACCAGCAGGTAGCTCACGTCGGCAAGGGCGGCTGGTGGTACCGCGCCGATCAGGACGTCGCGTGTGATGCCGCCGACGTTGCCTGCGACGAAGGCGAGGACGAGGATGCCGAAGAGGTCGAGGCGTCGGTTGACGGCCGCGAGCGCGCCACTGATCGCGAAGACGAACGTGCCTCCAAGGTCCAGGACATGCGCGAAGATCTCGATGCCGCCCATTATGGCCTTGGCACTGCCCCCGTCACCGCGTCGAGGCGAACGCGCGGTGACAGGCTCGTGTGTTCCGAAGCGGATTGCGACGTGCCATGCTCGATCAACTCGCTGCCAGCCACGCAAGGGCGGCGGTGACCATGGCCTCGACGCCGGTTTCCAGGGTGGGGTGGAGTACGGGAGCGAATTGCGGGCTGTGATTCACGGGTAGCTCGTTGAGCCGGCCCTCGGCCTTGGCCTTCTCGTAGAGGTCAGGCTCGTTGCCGCCCACGAACCAGAACACCGAGGGGACATGCCATGCCGTGCCGAAGCAACCGAAGTCTTCGCTGGCCGGGGCGGGGCCCGTGTGCTTGACCCTGTCAGCCGTGAAGTGTCGGCGGAAGGCCTCGGCAACGCGCTCGCTAGCGGCTTCGTCGTTGACGTTGAGCGGGTAGCGATCGAGTGGGGTGATCTCGGGTTCGCGTGGGGCCCGCGAAGCTTGCGCTTCTGCGCGGACGATGCGTTCGATGGCGCTGAGCACGTGCTCGCGCACGCCTGCGTCGAACGTGCGCACGTTGAGCTTGATGACGGCGTCGTCGGGGATGACGTTCTCCTTGGTGCCGGCTTGTAGGACGCCGACCGTCACCACGGCCGCATCGGTTGCAGCAACCTCGCGTGACACGATCGTTTGTAGCCGCAGGACAACAGACGCGGCCATCACGACGGGGTCGACGCTGGCCTGTGGCATCGAGCCGTGCGCCCCCCGCCCGAAGAGTCGGATCTCTAGGCTGTCCGCGGCGGAGGTGATCGGCCCGGAGCTGCCGGCCACGGTCCCGGCCGGCCCGACCATGAGGTGCTGGCCTAGGGCAACCACGGGCGTCGGGAAGCGATCGAGGAGTCCGTCGTCGATCATGGCCTGCGCACCCTGCGCGGTCTCCTCCCCCGGCTGGAACACGACCATCAACGTGCCCTTCCAGGCCTCGCGCACCTGGGACAGCAGCGTTGAAGCCCCGACCAGCCAGGCGACGTGCATGTCGTGTCCGCACATGTGTCCGACGGGGACGGTGTTTCCCTCGGCGTCGGGAGCCTTGATCGTGCTGGCGTAATCGAGGCCGGTGTTCTCGGCGATGGGCAGCGCGTCCATGTCGGCGCGCAACATCACGGTGGGTCCCTCACCGTTTCGCAGGAGTCCGACCACGCCCGTCTTGCCGACCCCCGTGGTGACCTCGTATCCAGTGCTCCTGAGCTGCTTGGCAGCAATGCCCGCTGTCCGCGTTTCCTGCATGGACAACTCAGGATGGGCATGGACGTCCTTGTAGAGCGCTTCGAGATCTGGCAGGAGCTCGTCTAGGCCCTTCAGGACGACTTGTGCGCGTTCCGACGAAATGTGATCGGTCATAACGCTCCCCTTCGTGCGCGCCCGCGTTCGCGCGGCGAGCGAGCAGGCATGCTTCCCTCCTGCGGCGCGCTCAGCATAGTCCCGGCTTGGCCCTACGTGTGCAGCGAGAGGTTGTCGAGCCAGGCGCGGGCCGCCGTGACATCGTTCTCCGTTAGCGCGTGGCCGCCGTCTGCACGGTGGATCGAGATGTTCGCGCCGGCCTTCCATAGGACGTGTTCGAGCGCGTCGGAGGCGTGCCTTGGAATCGTGGCGTCCTCGATGCCGCTGCTCAGGAGTACGGGTACGTTGTGTAGATCAGGCGCTTCCTCGGGTTCGAAAGGCACCATCCCTCGGAGGAGGATGGCGCCGTCGAGGAGGTCGGGGTCGCGCATCAGGAGAGCCGCGGCGATGTTCGCGCCGTTGGAGTACCCGAGCGCGATCAGTGGGAGCCCTTCCAGGCCGTATCTGGCGCGGCTTCGTTTCACGAAGCTGGCCAAGGCGTGCGCTTCTCGTGCAAGGCTGTCCTGGTCGAACGTCCCGTCGGGGTACCGCGCGAAGAACCGTAGCTGAGTCCCTTCCTTGACGCGGCCTCGCGGGCTGAGGATGGTGGCCTCGGCGTCCAGCTCTTCGGCCAGCGGGATGATGTCGTTCTCGTCTCCGCCAGTGCCGTGCAATGCGAGGATGACCCTCTTCGCGCCGGGTTTGGAGAGCATGCGGTGGACGAACTCGGAGGCGTCCCCGTCGCCCACTCGTTTCGTTCGAGTGCGGTCGATGGTGAGCGTGGGAAGTGCGCGTTCGATGGCGTCTCGCATCGATTCGTGCTGGGAGGGCAGCGTCAGGTGCCTGCCCAGGTCATCTAGGCTTTCGTCCACTTCGAAGCCTGGCGGATCCGTTGCGATCTCGAAGAGGGCGTGACCCGGCTCTCGGAAGTAGACGCTGCGGAAGTACTTCCTGTCGAGGACGGGGGTGGGATGCAGCCCTTCCGCCACGAGTTCTTCCCGGATGCGCTCTTGGGCGGCATCTGTGTCGGCCCGGAAGGCGATGTGATGCACGACGCCGCTTCCGATGGCCCCGGGCCAGAAGCCACCCGTGTCTCTTATTTCGATGTGCTGGCCCAGGCCTTCGCTGGGATGCGTTAGCCGTGTGGTGCGGTCCTCCGTTCCCGCTGCCTCGTAGCTGAGCCTGCCGGTGAGTAGGGACATGGTCGGCCCGATCGCGTCGACCCAGAGCGTCGCGCTGTGGATCCCTCGGACGGCGTGATCGGGACCTACGGAAGCGTTTGGCCAGCTGGGTGGCGGATCGCCTGTGTCCGTCGCGACGAGCGAGAGTTCGAGCCCGTCGGGGTCCTGGAAGTCGATCGATCGCTCCCTGAAGCGGCTGCCGAAGGTGTAGGCGAGATTGGCGGTCGTCAAGCGTTCGACCCAGAACGCGAGGGCGTGCTCGGGGATCGACAGTGAGATGCGTGTCACCTGACCTGCGCCGCGCCGGCCGCGGTCTGCGCCGGGCCAAGGGAAGAAGGTCATGAGGGTTCCGGGTTGCCCGATGTGGTCACCGAAGTAGAGGTGATACGTATTGGGGTCATCGAAGTTGACGGTCTGCTTCACGAGACGCAGGCCGAGGAAGGTTGCGTAGAAGTCGACGGTCTTCTGCGCGTCGCTTGATATGGCACTCACGTGGTGGATGCGGCCGGTCGTCGTGATCATGTCGAGCTCCTGTCCGGTTCGATCCAGATCTGGGCCACAGCGACCGCGATGGCAGCAGCGTTACCGCGAGCCTGACGCTTCGAAGCGGTGGCTAACCGCATTGCAATCTCCGGATGCGCTTTGCTTTGAGGGTGGTGGTGACGTTGCCCGGATTCGACCCGGGGTTACCGAGCTGAGAACCCGGCGTCCTGGGCCATTAGACGATAACGCCATGGCACCCACGGAGAACACCTGTCTTGCGCGTCCGGAAGGGGATTCTGCTATACGGCCGCGACCTTCTTCCGGTACCGATCGAATCGCCACGTCTTCTTTCGTCAACATGGGTTGAGCCATAGGCAACGGCCTGCCGTTTTGCTGAAGCACCGCTATCTCCGCCACGCTGGCGAAGCGGAAAGGCCCGCTTCCATGAGGTCGATCTCGCGGACGAGCTTCCGGTGCAGGGCGTCGTCGATGTACCGAGCCAGTCGCAGGTGGTAGAGCTCGTCGCGTTCTGCATGAAGCGCGTCGAGTCTGAGTTGCCTCTCTGCGTCCGCCAGGGCACGCACGCGTCCTGCGTCGTCTTGGGCAGTACCGTGGTCGAGCCGTTGCCGATACCGCTCTGTGACGTTGCTAGCGGCTTCTGCCCATAGGTCCGTGTTCTCGCCGGTGGATCGGCTCAGGATCTGCTGGATGCGACGGATAGCGGCTTCGGCGGCGGCGTCTCGGGCGTCTTGCTCCTTGTCGGTCGCCGGCAGCGTATCGGGAACCTCGAGGTTCTTAACCACGATGGGAAGTCCTACGCTTGCCAGCAGGAGGGACAGGAGGACGACGCCCATGGCGAGGAAGATGGCGAATCCGCGAGCTGGGAATGTGGAACCGTCGGCCATGACGGTGGGCAGCGTCAGGATGCCGGCGAGCGTGATGGCACCCTTGGCGCCAGCCATGGCTGCGGTGAGGATGAAGCGCAACGGCGCTCGGTCGCGCCTCCCGCCACGCAGCGCGGCCAGCAAGCGTGCACCTTCGAGAGAGGCCCATACCCAGATGAACCGCAGGATGACGAGTGCGAGTGTCACGGCGGTCACGTACGCCAACAGCCACCAGGGAGTTACCGCTCCTATGCTGCGAGCGAGATCGGGTGCGCTGGCGAGAATACCGGGGAGCTGCTCGCCAAGCAGCACGAAGATGATGCCGTTCAGCGTGACCTGGAGCATCTCCCAGATGGCGCTGCGGCGCATGCGGGTGATAGCGGACGAACGCTTGATGAGATCGGCGTAGTGCATCGAAATGCCGGCCGCGGCGGCGGCCAGGATGCCGGAAACGCCAAGGTGCTCGGCCGTGAGGTAGGCCGCGGAGGGGATGAGGATGCTGATGAGGATCGGCGTGCCCGGTTCGTCTCCGGTCCATCGCGTGATCCAGTGGTAGACAAAGCTTGCGGCCCAAGCGATCGCAACTCCGGTGAGGAGGCCGCCTGCGGCCACTTCGAGGAAGGTGAGCGAGGCTTGGCCTAGCGAGAAGCTGCCTGTGAGGACGGCAGCGACGGCGAAGCGGAAGCATACGAGGCCGGAGGCGTCGTTGAAGAGGGCTTCGCCTTCGAGGATGTGCATCAGCCGGGAAGGGATCGGTGCGCCTGCGGTGATGGCCGATACGGCCACTGGATCGGTGGGCGAGAGGATGGCGGCCAGGGCGAACGCGACGCCGAGGGGGACTACTGGAACAAGCGTGTGGACGAGGAGGCCGATGCCGAGGACGGTAAAGACGACGAGTCCGAACGCGAGCGTTGTGATCGGTCGCCAGTCTCTGACCAGCGCGTTCTTGGGGAGGCGCCAGCCGTCCAGGAACAGCAGGGGTGGGATGAGTACGAGGAAGAAGACGTCGGGGTCCAGGCGGACGTTGAAGCCGATGATGTAACTGAGGGCAGCTCCGATGAGGACCTGGAGGATAGGCAGAGGCAGCTTCACGGGTGACAGCAAAACGAGGATCCTGCTCACCAAGACTGCAAGCAGGAGGACCAGGATCATCGTCGCTGCTGCCATGGATCCACCGACCTCCGCGTCTGCCGCTGTTGAACGCTGAGTTTACGTCAAGCGTTGCGGCGGACGTGAGGAACGAGCGGCCTCGGTGAATTGTGCAAGATGCGAACCACCGAGGTAGATGCAGATCGGCGCGTCGTCGCGTCGAGCGTGCGGGGACGGGCCATCTTCACGACTGGTGCGGTGATGGGTGCGCGATGCGTACCGTCGTGCCCCATGGGTCGGTGGTGAGCGCTGCTTCGCCGTCTTCAGTCACGGTGAATCCGGCGTCGCGGAGGCTCGTGGTCGCGGCATGGACGTCCTCTTCGGTGGGCAGCACGAGGCTCCAGTCGATCAGGCGTGCCTCGTCGTCGTGGGCGGACTCGGCGTCGCCGGCCCAGATGTTGAGGCCGAGGTGGTGGTGGTACCCGCCGGCCGAGAGGAAGAGGGCGCCGGGGTAGCTCCACACGATGCGGTCGAAACCGAGCGCCGTGTGGTAGAAGGCGTCTGCGCGTTCAAGGTCGCCGACGTGCAGGTGGACGTGGCCCATGCTGGTGTCTGCGGGCATGCCGTACCAGGTCGTGTTCACCGCCGCGCGGGCGAGGTCACGTTGGTCGAGGGGCCTCGTATCCATCACGATCTCTCCGTCCGAGACGCGCCATGTCACACGCGGTCGGTCGGCGTAGACCTCGATGCCGAGGCCGTCGGGGTCGTTGAGGTAAAGCGCCTCGCTGACGAGGTGGTCGGCCGATGCAACGCGTTCGCCCTGGACGTAGAGGTGGCGCAAGAAGGCGCCGAGATCGCTACGGTCGGGCAGCAGGAGGGCGAAGTGGTAGAGGCCGAGGCGGCGCTGTGCAGGGTTTGCGCCGGGGCGTTCGCGGAGCTGGACCAGCGTGGTCGCTGCGGCCTGGTCGGTGAGCGTCGCCGTGCCGTCCCGATGTTCGGTGGCGCGCAGGCCGAGTACGCGCGTGTACCAGTCGAGAGACCGTTCGAGGTCGGTGACCTGTAGGTGGACGCGTCCGGGCTTGGCGGAGGCCGGTAGCCGGTTTGCGGTGGGTGGGATACCGATGTGGGTCGTGGTGGTCATGCGTCTTCCTTCCGGGTTTTGGAGGGTCGTTGCGGTCGTCCTCATTCTTCTTGGAGTGTTGGTGTGGGGGCGAGCGTTCGCTCCGCTCTCACCTGGTGCCCGCCCCTATGGCGCCCGGGACGTCCTCCTCCATGTGGGTTCGGCCCCAGCGGTCGATGGCTTGGATCACGGCCTCGAGTTCTCGGCCGGCATCCGTGAGCTGGTAGCTGGTGCGGGGCGGCATGGTGGATTCCACCGTCTTGTCGATGACGCCAAGAGCCTCCAAACGCTCGAGGCGATGCGACAGTGTGGTGGCGTTGGCGCCGCCCACGGCCCGCGCCAGCTCGTTGAAGCCGTGGGGGCCTTGCAGCAGCGAGCGAACGATGTGCAGGACCCACTTCTCCTGGAGAAGGTCGATGGATGCGTATACGGGGCAGTAGTCATGGTCGATCCTTGCCATGCAGTCAATATAGCATAGTAGCTAGTTGAATAGAGTGCTTGACAAGATATAGCACTCTAAACTATGATCTGTTCGAGCCGGGGAGCAGACCCGGTCGAGCGCAGCAAGCGTTCAGCCCAACAGTCCGCGCACCGCGGCAGTACGGTTGACACCGCCAGGCTGGCGGAGCGGTGCTCCGGAGGAGGAGAGACCAATCATGAAGTGGAATCTTGATCCCGCCCACAGCAGCATCGAGTTCTCGGTCCGCCACATGGGGTTCGCCACCGTGCGCGGCCGCTTCAAGGACTTCACGCTCGACGTCGAGAGCACCGACGGAAACCGGCCGAGCCGTGTCGAAGCGGTCATCGACGCGGGAAGTATCGACACTGGCGTGGCCGACCGCGACGGCCACCTGCGCTCTGCGGACTTCTTCGACGTCGAGCGCTTCCCGGAGATCCGCTTCGTCAGCACGTCGGTCGAGGCGGCGGGACGCGGGCGCTACCGCATCACCGGCAACCTCAGCATGCACGGCGCGTCGCATCCCGTGAGCTTCGACGTGGACGTACAGGAACCGATCAACGACCTCTTCGGCAACGTGCGGGCGGCGGCCGAGGGGAGCGGCAAGCTCAACCGCAAGGATTGGGGATTGACCTGGAACCAGGTGCTGGAGGCCGGCGCGATGCTGGTCGGTGAGGACGTACGCTTCACCCTCGATGTGCAGGCCATCGCGGCCGACAAGGCCAACAGGGAAGCGGTCGTGGTCTAGCGCGGCCGCCGCGTTGGGCGCCAGGGTATCTCGTTGGCGCCCAACACATCCCGCTGGTTCCACCGACCGGCCGAACGACAGCCAATCGACAGCCAAGTCCGAGATTCGGCACGGTAGCGACCGGTACGGCGCAACGACGTGGTGTCCAGTGATGGTGTGAGGGACGCCAATCTCGGACACGCCGTGATGAGCCGGGATGACTCCAGTGCAGTTCACACGCGAGGGGTCACCATGTATTCACCGCCACCGGCTGCTTGAAACTGGCCCCGGACCCAATCGCCTACCCCTAGGGCGTGGGCTACGGGGGCGATCGGCAGGTCGCCAGCGGTGCACCTTACGTGCACCTTATGACCCCGAAATGCGATCCTCGCGGCGCAAACGAAGTCGCAACGTCGAGACGAAAAACGCCGACCAGGACTGGACTTCTTGGGAAGTGACGGGACGCGCTGGGACGCTCCTGGCGCGGTTCGTAATGGGCTGGTCATGTAGAGCGGTCATGCCCCTCGAGGCTGGTCGCTGGGATGACGTACGCCGTAGCAAGGAAGTCCCCACGCAAGTCCAGTTGCTGCGGGGTATTTGGCCAGCAAAGTGTTGTGTCGCTTGTTGTGTCAACCTCTCCGAAACGACTCGACTTCGGCCGCTCTCAACCCACCGGGGCGGATCTCGCATATGCGACAAACGCTGTCTCACACGCACTCAGCGGAATTCGGCTGTCTTGAGCGACAAGCCCCGTCCAGCCTACGGATCAGAAGGTCCAGGGTTCGAATCCTTGCAGGCGCACCAAGAAAGCCCCGTCACCGACGGGGCTTCTCTCTTGCCGTGCGGAGCTACGAGTCGAGACTTCCAGCTGCAACTCAAGGCTCCTCCTCTCCGAGCATCCGCTCGAGCGAGAGGCTCTCTCCATGCGTTGCTTCGCGGAGCAGGTGGATGTAGACGCGCTCCGTCGTGATGATGAGTTCAGGCTGCTCGCCGTGCAACTGCTGCGCGAGCCGCCACTCCTCGAGCAGCGCCATGGTGCTTCGCGGAAGCGGAATGAACCGATTCGACGTCCTCGTCTTCAACCTGGAGGTGAGCGTCGGGATGCTGCGATCGTCCACCGCCTGCCGCTGTACGTGAAGGTGGGGGAGAGGCGCGCCATCCCGATCGCGGAGATCCACCAGGTCGATCCACTGCAGGCCGCGCAGTTCGCCCAAGCGAAGCCCGAGATTCAACGTGAGGTAGCAGGCGACGAAAAGCGGGTGTTCGCGCACTGCGTCATGCTGGATGAACGTGCGCGCCTCGCTGGGTTCCCAGAAGCCGGCCTCGCTGGTTGGGAGCACGGGCCTGAGCACCGCGCCGGCGGTGTACGGGTTTCGGGCGATGAGCTCCCACTGCGCGGCCCGGGTGAGGGCGCTTGAGAGCGTAGCGGCTGCGTTTCTGGACACGTAGGGGCTGTGTCCTGCTCCCTACGAACCTCTCGTCGTCCGCCACGTGTCCCCGGGCATGATGCGCCGCATGAATTCATCGAACAAAGGAACGGTGAATGCGGTCTCGCCGTGGTTCGGGCTCCAGATCATTCCCTTGAATATCGATTGCGCTCTCGTGGGGCCCAGAGAGGTCACTTTCCGGCCGAGAGCCTCAGCAACGTCACCGGATCGGTGAGGCCCTGGCCCCAGCTCGGCCATGCCGCGCAGATACCTTTTCTCTGCTGGAGTGAGTCGGTCAAAGCGAACGCTGAAGAAGCTCGCATCCAGGGCAGCCGTCGCGGTGATTGAGCCTGCATTCACGTCGTCCACCGTGATGGGCGAGGTACTCGCAACGTCCCACGAATGCTTGCCCCATTCCTGCAAGAAGTAGGCGTATCCCTTCGTCTCCGCGACGATGCGGTCGAGCGCGGCCTGGGTAATGTCTGCGCCTTCATCCCTTATGGGCTTGGCGATGGCGAGGTCGACGTCTTTACGCGTCAGGGGTCCAACTGCCGGGAAATCGAAGAGCCGCTCCGCATAGGATTTTGCCTCACCAACTTGGGCCCGCAGTTGTGGGAGGCCCGCCCCGACGAGGATGATCGGCAGCTTTCGTTGCGCGGCCCGGTGCAGGGCGGTGATGAGGGCGGCCAACTCGTCGTTCTCGACGTATTGCAGTTCGTCAACGAACATGGCGAGCGCCGTATCAGCCTGTTGTGCCGCCGCGCCCACCACTTCGAAGAGGGCGGGAAGATCATGCTCTAGGTCGCCGTTGTCCGCCAAGCCCGGCTCGGCGTCGAAGTCGAGACCTACTTCGATGTCCTGGTACTTGAGCTTGAGGGCGCCCACGAAACCAGCCAGTCCCCGCAGGGCCCGTTGCGCAAGTGCTCTCGCCTGTTCCTGCCGGGACAATCGAAGGAGCACGACCCTTAGCTCGGGGGCCAGCAATGCGGGCAGTGAGCGCTCTTCGGGTGCCTCAACCCGAAGCGTCTGGATGCCTACGGCCTCAGCATCATCACGAATCCGATCCAGCAAGACGGTCTTCCCGACGCCCCGGAGACCAACCAGGATGCTGCTCTTCGACGGCTTCCGCCGACGTGTCCGCTCGATCGCGACACGAATGCTCTCCCGCAACTCATCCCGGCCAGCAAGCTCCGGCGGTGGGGCTCCTGCTCCGGGCGCGAAGGGGTTGCGAACCGGATCCATGCCTAAGTGTAGCAAAATTAGGCCAATTTATCGCCATTGCATAAACTGGCCTAAGATCGCTCTAATCGTGGGGGCGGGTGACGGCGGTGGCGACGTCAGCTGAAAGGTCGTACGTATGGGGTGGCAGTAATGGGCTCCGCGCGGTTCCTTGAGGAGAGTTACTGGCCGGCAGTAAGGCTACTTAGATTCCTTCCGGTGCCGGGTGCGCCTGGCGAGCTTGTGTTGCTGCCTGGGGGGTGTTGTGAAGCGTCTTCTTCTGCTCGCTCTGGTCGTCGGCCTCGCGGTCGCCGTCGGCATCTCCTGGCCCACGGCCGTGACCGGGACCGGGATCCTGCCGCCCATGGTCATCCTGGCGGCAACCCGCAGGGGCTCCTTCGTCCCATCTCCTGCCTGGCTCAACGAACTCCGCGGGGTCAGATCAACTTCGTCTGAGACAGCCTATCGGCGGACGCTTCGCCGGGTCGTCCCGATCTGCATGAGTGATGCGGGCCGGCGGATCGCGCTCCGGCTGGTGGTCGTGCGCGTGATACGCATGGCGAGTTCGCGGATCTCCGTCATGGCCTGGTCGGTGCGCTGCCTGGACTTGCTCTCTACGGCGTCTTGGACGCTCTGCTGGGCCATGAAGAGCTCGACCGCGAAGACGTTCTCGACCCCGAGATCGGTCGCCAGTCGGGTGACGTCTCGCAGCCCTTCGAGCATGCGAGCCTCGATGTGTTGAGGCGTTCGTTCGCCGCTCATGAGACGATCATGGCAGAGCGCCGCCAACGGCTACCTTACGCGGCGGATGCCCGTTCCCATCAGCGAAGATCGGAGCCTCGGGGTTGAAGTGGTCCGGCACAGCGATCCCCGTGTGCTTCCCGTCTCGCCCCTCGACGTGGATGCGGCCTTCGGCCTCCAGTCGCAGGAACAGCTCAGCGAGGTCCGGGTCGATCTGGCCGCCGGCCTCGCCCTCGATGATGGCGCGCGCGTCCTCGACAGGGATGCCCTTCCGGTAGGGACGGTCCGACGTCATGGCCTCGAACATGTCCACGACCGTCAGGATGCGCCCTAGGATGGGGATGTCCCGCTGGCTCAGGCCGTCCGGGTAGCCTCCGCCGTCCCAGCGTTCGTGATGATGTCTCACGCCGACGGCGATCTCGCGGAAGGCCGGCGAAACGCCCAGAAGCAGGTCGGCGCCGACCGCGGCGTGCTGTTTGATGATGTCGTACTCCGCGTCGGTGAGCCTCCCGGCCTTCAAGAGGACGCTCGCGGGCGTGGCGAGCTTGCCGAGATCGTGCAGGTAGCCTGCCCAGTACAAGGTCTCGAGCCGATGCGAGTCGAGGCCCAGGGCGTGACCGAGGGTGAGCGCGTTGCGGGCGACACGCTCGCAGTGGGCCATCGTCTCCTCGTCCTTGTACTCCAGCAGCCGCATGAAGCCGCGAAGTGTCCGTGCATAGAGGTGCGTGATGCGGCCGTAGACGTCTTGAAGTTGGGTGAGTCGGGCGTCCAACAGATGGCTGAGGTGACCGGACAGGACGCCCGTCGCGACGAAGAAGAGGGCCCGGATCAGCCAGGTCCCGTTCGCGTACTCGGCGGGAACGACGTCGCGCGGCAGCAGCGGTCCAGCGAGCAACGCCGCGAGCAGCCCCGCCAGGACGGCACCCGCTTTCCGGAACCAGAACGCCGCCAGCAGGATCGGCGCGTACATCAGGTGGACGAGGACGAAGTCCGAGCTTCCGACCTCGACGAGGAGCAGCCAGCCGAGCGCCAGGAGCGTGAGCACGACGAGCGCCTGGAACGTGTAGCTCCAGAGTGTTCGACGCCGTCTCCTGACCAGGTTCAGATCGCGCATGCTGCTTCCCCGCCTCCGGACGGTGCTTCGAGTGTCCGATTCGAGGATGCAGTCAGAATGGCCGGACGGCTGTCACGGAGGCCGCACGGACGGGCAGATTGTGACGAAACCGACACGGCCGATCCCCGACGACGGTCCGCCCTCGACGGACTTGCAGCGGGGGGATCGGCCCGATGGCGCGCGGCGAGACCTCGGACGGCGCCGCGGGGCTCAGCGGCCGCTCTTCGCGAGCACCGCCTCGATCGTCTGCTCGACCGCCACGCTCGACACCTGGTAGGCGCGCGGGATGCGGGCGCGGATGTGCCCGTTGGGTCCCACGATCATGATCGTGCTGTTGCCTACCACGGCCGGCAGTCCGCTCTCGGCGAGCGGGTTCCAGGCGCGCGCGTAGAAGTAGGTCCCCTGCGCCTTCTGTCGGGCGGCGTAACGTTGGAACGCGCCGTCGCCCAGACGGCGGTAGGGGACACCGTAGCCCTCCCGGACGACCTGCGCCACGTGGGTCGGCGAGGCGCCAAGGAACACCCATTGCTCCGCCGGAGCCGGGACCGTGCCGAAGCCCACCACCTGCTTCAGGAAGCTCGCGGCGGTGGCCGGGTCGGCGGCCTGCGGGTCGACGTTCAGGGACACGAACACGACGTCCTTGCCGAACCTTCCGGTGGTCTTCAGGTCGCTCTCCAGCGCCATCAAGAGGTTGACGCCGATCACCGGGCTCACGCGAGTGCCGCGGGGATCGAGGAAGCTGACGACCTGGACTTTGCCGCGCAGCGTGGAAGGGTCGAAGGGCCGCCCCAGCTGATCGGTGAAGCCGCGCAGGCTAGGGGCCGCACCCAGGTCGTGGATCGCGTAGCCGCGCTCGGCCCGTGCGGCGGCGATCCTGGCAGGGTTCGCCACGCCGTGGTAGAGATCGCTACCCACGAACGCCAGCACCCCTCCCAGCAGCAGGCCGATCAGGATCTGGGCGGCGCGGACGGTGCGGACGGTGCGGACGGTGCCATTGGGACGCGGGGCGGTGCTCATCCTCCGGCCCCCGCCAGGCGCGCAACGTCCCCTGCTACCAGTTCGCTGGGCGCCGTGCTGGCGTCGTCGAAGACGGCTCGCACCCAGCCGTGACGATCGACGATGAACAACGGGCTCTGATGCATGACAGCGAACGGCGCGTTCGCCTTCTCGGCTACCGGGTTACGCATGCGGGCCTGGTAGGTGCTGGGTGCGAGCGACGTGGCCTGGGCGTTGGAGACGCGGGTGTAGCTGGTGTGGTAGCCGTCGAGCACGACGCTTCGCACCGTGGCGGAGGCGCCCGTGAGGTAGGCCAGCCAGCGGGCATTCGGGTCGACACCCTCCTGGACCAGGAAGGCCCGAAGGTCCCCGGGACCGGTGGCCGGATCGATGTCGAAGGCCACGACCTGGACGTCGTTCGCGAGGTGACGTTGCTTCAGCACCTGCTCGAGGTTCAGAACCTTGGAGGCCGTGAGCGGGCACAGGGTGGTGCAGTAGGGGTCCATCGTCACGACCAGGCGGACCTTGCCGAGGAAGTCGGTGGAAGCCACCGGCAGGTCGAGCTGATCCACCAGCGCGTAGCTCGGGGATCGGAAGAGCCTCGGTAGCGGGGAGGGGGCTCCGGCCGCGGTCGCCAACGGACCCGGCCACAAGAACAGAGCCACCCCGGCGACCAGTCCCACGGCTGCGCCGAGAGCCACGAAGCGCCACGTCCGAGTGCCGTACACGGCAGCAGCCTAACGCCACGAACGTGTGAGCCATGAGTGGCGCCGGACCCCTCCGGAGGCGTGACGATGACCAGGACATATGTCCTGGACGGGTCAAATGTCCCTACAGCCGATAGGGCGTGCGGAGTGAGCATAGCTCTCGTTGGCCGAACGCGGTCAAGGCGAGCTCGGAACCGAGTTCAGAAGTGGAGAGTCATCATGCAAAACGTTCGCAAAGGTGCGGTCCTGATGGTAGCGGCCTTCGTTCTCATGGCGCTGATGCCGGCGCTGGCGGCGAGCAAGCCGGCTCCCGTGAGCCTGACGATGGTCGTCATGCACAGCAACAGTGTCGCGGGCGTGCTCGGCAAGCCCGGCCCCGACGGCACCAACCACGACGCGATCATGCCCTCTGACCTGGTCGTGGAGCCCGGCCAGCAGGTGACGCTCACCGTCATCAACTACGACGACGGCGACCACAGCATCACCGCTCCCGAGATCAACATGAACCTCGTCGCCAAGGGCGGCACCTTCACCAAGGACGCCAGCGGCAAGGAGACCGGCTTCACACCCGGCAAGACCACGTTCACCTTCACGGCGCCCGCCAAGGTCGGTTACTACCGCTGGTACTGCGCCATCCCCTGCGACGGTCCTACCCACTGGGGTATGAGCAAGGGCTTCGACGGCAACGGCCAGGACGGCTACATGGCGGGCTACCTCGTCGTGCGCTGATCTTCGCCACGGTCCATCGTCGCCCTCGCGGCGAGGACGGAGCACGAGCGGGCGCCCAACGGCGCCCGCTCGTGTCTTGGTGTGGGTCGTCGCAAGCGTTGTCAGGGGAGCGGCTCGAGCAGCGCCCGCACCGGTGAGGCGTCGGCGTGCGGCATGCGCAGCGGCAGGCAGATGAGGCGATAGCGGCCGGGCGCCACGCGGCTGAGCTCGAGCCCCTCCACGATGGCGATGTCGGTCCGGAAGCAAGCACGGTGCGCCGGCAGGTCCTTGCTGTCCAGGGCGTCGACACTGGGCGCGTCCGTTCCCAGCAGACGGACGCCCCGGCCGCCGAGCGCTTCGATGAGCGCGGGGTCGAGGGGTCGGAAGCTCGGGAACCTCTCCCAGCGTTCCGGCTGACCGGTGCGCAGCAGGACCCGGGGCGGAAGCGGGGCGTCCGGGAGCACGTCGGCCGAGACCGTGCCTTCGCCGCGGGCGTCGATCACCAGCGCCTCTCCCACCAGCGTGTCGAGCCCCACGGCACCAAGGCGGGCGCCGGAGCTCGCGTAGTGCCAGGGTGCGTCGAGGTGGGTGCCCAGATGGGTGGTGGTGCTGAGCCGCATGACGTTGACGGCGCTGCCGCGATCGATGCTGCTCACCTGCTCGAGGCAGTAGTCGCTGTCGCCCGGCCACACCGGGTGCCCCTCGGAGAGTTCGCGCGTGATGTCGATCATGGTCCCATGCTAAGCGCCGCGGGCGCTTCGTTCTCACCCATTGCGTCGGCCGTCCCGGTAGCGTAGCGGCCATGACACGCCTGATCACCGCGGCACGGCGGTCCCCGCCGTTGCCTGTCCTGCTGGCGATCGCCCTCCTGGCAGCCGCCATGGGCCTGACGGGGCGGGCGCGCGCGCAATCCGGCTCGCAGCCGGTGACCGTTGTGGCTGCTGGCGACATCGTATGCCAGCCCGACGCCACGCCGGCACCGCGGGCGTGCCAGCAGCAGGCCACCGCAGACCTGGCGGCCAGCCTCCATCCCGATGCCGTGCTGGCCGTTGGCGACCTGCAGTACCCCTACGGCTCGCTGGCGTCGTTCCGGGCCGCGTACGAGCGCAGTTGGGGCCGCTTCAAGGCCATCACCTACCCGGTGCCGGGCAATCACGAGTACTACCACGGCGCCGAGGGCTACTTCGCCTACTGGGGCGCGCGCGCCGGCGATCCGGGCAAGGGCTACTACAGCTTCGACCTCGGGGCATGGCACATCCTCGCGCTGAACTCGAACTGCCCGGCTGTGGGCGGTTGCGGGCCCGACTCGCCGGAGGCGCGTTGGATCGCCGCCGACCTGAAGGCGCACCCCAGCCAGTGCAGCCTGGCGTTCTTCCACCACCCGCGCTTCAGCTCGGGGCCGCACGGCAACGACAACGCCATGGCGCCTTTCTGGACGGCGTTGCAGGTAGGCGGCGTGGACATCGTTCTGTCGGGTCACGACCACGACTACGAGCGCTTCGCGCTGCAGGACGCCGACGGCCGGCTCGATCCCGCCCAGGGGATCCGCGAGTTCGTGGTGGGTACCGGTGGAGCCCCTCAGTACGTCGTGCTGTGGCGTCGGGCGAACAGCCGGGCGCTCGAGGTGGGGACCTTCGGGGTGCTCGAGCTGACGCTACGCAAGAGCGGCTACGACTGGGCCTTCCGGCCCGTGCCGGGCGGCACCTTCCACGACAGCGGATCGACGGCCTGCCACGCGCCGCCGGCGCCGTGACGGCCGGCTCGGCTCGCATTCAGCGGGGCGCGCAGCCGGCTCAGCCGCTACGGTGACGCAGTAGGAACCAGCCGACGCCGACCACCAGTCCGATGCCCAGGCTCAGGGCCCCGCCGGTCGTGGCGGTGAAGGTCTGGGTCGAGTATTGCAGCCACACGCCCAGCGACGCCACCGAGCAGATACCGATGCCCAGCCCGTAACCGATGGCGGTCGTCCAATCCGTGCCGCCCGCAGGTTCACTCATGGACGCACTATACTCGTCCGCCGCGAGCCGCCGGTCCGGCGACCGCGATACGCTCAGCGCGCCGCCGACTCGACGGTGGCCGCGACCTCACGCGCCAACCGCTCCACCAGTTCCTCGTCCTCCGCCTCGACCATGACGCGCACCAGCGGCTCGGTGCCGCTGGGCCGCAGGTTGATGCGGCCGTCGTCGCCCAGCAGTGCGCGCGCCGCCGCCAGCGCGTCGCGCACCGGCGCGGCCTCGATCACGTGGGCCCTGGCCCCCGCAGCCACGCGGACGTTCACCAGCCGCTGGGGGAACACCGGGATCTCGTCCATCCATGCCTCGAGCGGTCGGCCGGACTTGCGCACCGCAGCCAGCACCTGCAGCGCCGTGAGGATGCCATCACCGGTGGGCGCCTTGTCCAGGAACAGCACGTGCCCCGACTGCTCGCCGCCGAGGCGCAGCTCGCGCCGCTTCAGGTCCTCGTGGACGTAGCGGTCGCCGACCTGGACGCGATGCATCCGAACGCCTCGCTCCTGCAGGTAGCGCTCCACGCCCAGGTTGCTCATCAGCGTGGCCACCACCTCGGTCTCGCCCCCGGTGAGCGCGCAGATGGCCAGGATATGGTCCCCGGTCACGAGGCGGCCCCGACGGTCGATCAGCAGGGCCCGGTCGGCGTCGCCGTCGAACGTCACGCCGACGTCCAGCTCGTGCTCGAGCACGCGTCGGCGAACGGTGTCCGGATGCGTGCTGCCGCAGTCGACGTTGATGTTCTCGCCGTCGGGGCGGGCGTGGATCAGGTCGAGACGGGCGCCGATCTTCTCGAAGAGCCGGGGCGCGATCATGTGGCTGGCGCCGTTGGCGCAGTCCAGCGCCACCCGCAAGCCGTCCAGGTACGGAGCGTTCGCGAGCAGATGCTGCAGGTAGTGCCCGTCATCGGTGCGGTAGCGCGTCGCCGAACCGACGGCGCTGCCCACCACGGGCTCGAGGCTCTCCACGTCCAGCTCGAGCAGCGCCTCGATCTCCTCCTCGAGCGCGTCCGACAGCTTCTCGCCTGCGCCGTTGAAGAGCTTGAGGCCGTTGTCCCCGAAAGGGTTGTGGCTGGCGCTGACCACCACGCCGGCGTCCGCCTCGAGGGCGAGCGTCAGGTAGGAGACGCCGGGCGTGGGCATGACGCCGAGCCAGCTGACGTCCGCCCCACGTGACGCCAGACCCGCGGCCACGGCATGGGCCAGCATCGGCCCCGACCGTCGAGTGTCCATGCCCACCACCACGTGCGGACGCGCCGTACCGGTGCGGCGCAGCCCCTCGGCGGTCGCGACACCGAGCCTGAAGGCGAACGCCCCCGTCATGGGGGATTCGCCGGCGACCCCCCGGATGCCGTCGGTGCCGAAGTACCGCCTATCTGCCATGAGGGCCATTCTAGCCCGGCCTGTGCCTATCTCGCCTCCAGCCAGTTGGAGCCCGAGCCGACCTCGGCCACGAGCGGCACCCTCAGGGCGTAGGCGCCCGCCATCGCCTCGCGCACGGCGACCGCGGCACGCTCCGCGGCGGCGGCCGGCACCTCAGCGACCACCTCGTCGTGAACCTGGAGCAGCAGGCGGCCACCCAGTGCACGCAGCTCCGGCGCGAGCTTCAACATGGCCAGCTTCATGATGTCTGCGGCGGTCCCCTGGATGGGCATGTTGTAGGCCGTGCGCTCGGCGTACTCGCGGGCGCTGCGGTTGGGGCTGTGGATGTCCGGGATGTGACGGCGCCGACCCAGCAGCGTGGTGACGTAGCCGTGCTCGCGGCAGAACGCGAGGGTGTCGTCGATGTAGGCGCGCACGCGCGGGTAGCGCTCGAAGTAGGTCGCGATGGTGCGCTCGGCCTCCTGCGGGCTGATGTCCAGATCGGCGCTGAGACGGCGCGGTCCCATGCCGTAGAGGATGCCGAAGTTCACCACCTTGGCGCGCCGGCGCATCTCGTCGGTGACGTCCTGTGCGGCGACGTCGTACACCTCCGACGCCGTCCTGCGGTGCACGTCCTCGCCGTGGCGGAACGCCTCGATGAGGGTGGGCTCGTCGGCGATGTGCGCCAGCACCCGCAGCTCGATCTGGCTGTAGTCGGCGACCACCATCCGCGCGCCCTCGGCGGCGATGAAGGCGCGCCGGATCTGGCGCCCGAGCTCCGTGCGGACCGGGATGTTCTGCAGGTTGGGATGGGCCGAGGACAACCTTCCGGTCGCCACCACGGCCTGGTTGAAGGTGGTGTGGAGTCGCCCGGTCGCCGGGTCGACCAGCTCTGGTAGGGGATCGAGATAGGTGCCCTTGAGCTTGCTGAGCTCACGGTGCTCGAGGATCAGGTCGACGGCCTCGTGCTCGCCCCGCAGCGGCTCCAACGCCGACAGCGCGGTGCTGCGCTTGCCGGTGGCCGTGCGACGGCCCGCGCGCAGGCCCAGCTTCTCGTACAGGAGCCAGGCGACCCGGTCGCGGGAGTGGACGTTGAAGTCCGCTTCACCGGCCAGCGTCCGCACGCGTTCCTCGATGCGTTCGATGCGTTGGGTCAACACCTCGGATTGCCGCCGCAGCTGGTCGACGTCCAGGCGCACTCCGGCCAGCTCCATGTCCGCCAGGACCGTCTGGAGCGGGCGTTCCACCTCTTCGTAGATCGACCGCTGGGCGCCCCCCAGGCGCGGGCCGAGGATCCGCAGCAGCTCCGCCGTCGCGGCCGCGCGACTCCCGGCGTCGGACCCCCACTCGCCTGCGCCGTGACGGCGGGCGAGCCGCTCGGCCGAGGCCCCGCTCGGGTCCAGGAGATAGGCCATGAGCAGGGGATCGTCGCCGGCCCTTGCGTCGAACCCGTGCCGTCGCGCCGCCACGGTCAGGGCCTTGGCGTCGCAGGCGTCCAACGGGGACGACCGCCCAAGCACGGCGTTGCGATCGGCTTCGCCGCCGGCTCGCGCGACCCTGCCGGAGCGGGCGAGCGCCAGCTCGGCGATCTCGGCGGTGGTGGCGCGCTCGCCGTCCAGCACGAAGCCGATAGCACCTTCCGGCGCCAGCTCCCGCCAGGCCACGGGGCGAAACTCGGACCGTTGTGCCAGTCCCAGCTCGTGGAGCACCGAGCCGAACTCGAGCTCCCGTAACGCCTCGGCGAGCGCCGCGTTGTCCGGCGCGCGCCGCCTCCACGTCCTCGGGCTCCACCGCCATGTCGACGTCGGTGCGGATGCGGGAGAGCTCGCGCGACAGCGCCAGCGCCTCGCGGGCCGCGGCGATCTTGCGGGCCGCCGAGCCGGGCTCGACGGCGTCGAGATCGGCCAGCATACGGTCGAGCGAGCCGTAGCGCTGCAGCAGCGTGCGGGCCGCCACTGGGCCGATCCCGCGCACGCCCGGCAGGTTGTCGCTACTGTCCCCGGTGAGCGCTCGGTAATCGACCCATTGGTCGGGGCGCACGCCGTAGCGGGCCTCGACCTCGTCCGGACCGATGACGTCGCGGCGCTCGGGAGGGTGTACCCACACCCGTTCGCCGACGAGCTGTAGGGCGTCGCGATCGCTGGTGACCACCTCGACCCGGTAGCCGAGCGCGGCGCAGCGCAGGGCGATGGTACCGATCAGGTCGTCGGCTTCGAGCCCCGGGATCTCTCGGCGCGGGACGCCCATCAGGTCGAGCAGACGCTTGATCACCGCGAGTTGCGAGGGTAGGTCCTCGGGCGCCGGCGCGCGGCCGGCCTTGTAGCCCTCGAAGCGTTCATGGCGGAAGGTGGGCGCCGGCGCGTCGAAGGCGACCACCACGATGGCGTCGTCGTCGCCGAGCAGGCCGAGCAGCGTGCGCACGAAGCCGTAGACGGCGTTGGTGGGTTGTCCGCGCGAGGTGGACAGATCGCGAACGCCGAAGTAGCTGCGGTAGGCGATGCCGTGCCCGTCGACGACCACTACGCGGCCGCGTGCCGCTGCGTCCTGGTGCGCGCCGACGGGGGCAGACCGGGCGGAGCCGGTCCCCGCCGCGCCGGGATCGTCGGGTGAAGCCGCGTCCGGCCCCTCGAACAGCATGCCCTGCTCGGCACTCCGGCTGCGCGGTCCCCGGTGGCGCGGGTCGTCGCGGGCCATGACGTCAGCATAGCGGCAGCAGGCGCGTCTGGGCGGTCTGAGGCGTTCGGGAAGGCCGCCGGGAAGCGTGAGATGAAGGTGGTAGAGTCCTGCATGGTCGGCAACAATCGGCGCGTCACGCCCACCGAGGGGCGGGTGTACACCAACGAGTTCCGCCTCTACGGACTGTTGCACCTGCCCGAGCTCGTGAGCACTGCGCGCGTGCTGAACCTCACCGACCGTCCGTACCTGCCGGTCACCCACTGCATGGTGTACGACGCAGGCTTCCGGCATCCACCGGAGAACGAGGCGTTGCAGTACGAGACCGACTTCGCGGCCGTCCCCAAGGAGCACATCCTGTGGGTGGTGGGTGGGCGCGCCGAGGAGGTCTCCGAGCACGTGCGGCGCGAGGCCCGACTGGTGTACATCATGTACGCCAGCTACGTGGTGACCGGGCAGCTGTACCTGATGCCCGATCAGCGGGTGTCGGACTACCTCCACACGGTGTTCACCGATCGTCCGTTCCAGGACCTCTACGGCGCGCGCGTGTTGTTGCCGCGCCGGGACGTGCCGCTGGAGTCGTTCGAGATCTTGCAGCACCACGACTTCGTGACGGTCAACCTGAAGCAGGCGGGGGGCGTGTTCGACATCACCCGCGGCCGGGGCGGCCTGAAGTTCGAAGACGGAGACCTCTAGCGGTCCTCTACAGATTCCAGCCGCCCGCGACCTCGAGGGTGGTCCCGGTCACATAGGCGGCGTCGGGCGAGAGCAGGTAGCGCACTGCCGCCGCCACCTCGGTCAGTCTGCCGACGCGGCCCATCGGGATCTCACCGGTGGGTTGGGTGACGCTGTTCTCCATCACGCCGGGGCTCACCACGTTGACGGTGATCCCGTGGCCCGCCTCGCTCCGGGCGAGCGCCTTGCTGTACAGGATGACGGCGGTCTTGGCCGCCGCGTAGGCGGCGATGGACGGCCGCGCCTTGAGCAGCTCGGCGCCGGCGTAGCCGATGTTCACGATGCGGCCGCCGCCCTGCGCGCGCATGATCGGCACCGCCGTCTGACAGGTGTAGAAGGTGGCGTGGAGGTTGCTGTCGAACATGGCGTGCCAGTGCTGTGCGTCGAGTTCGTCCAGGGGTCCGAAGTGGTAGTTGCCGACGTTGTTCACGAGCACGTCGAGGCCGCCCAGGGCGCCGCGGGCATCCTCGATCAGGGCGCGCGCCTCCGCCTCCACCGTGACGTCGCCCCGCAGCACGACCGCACGCGCGCCACGCGCACGCGCCTCCTCGGCCACCCGCTGCGCCTCGCCGGCACGGGTCCGGTAGTGGACGGCGACGTCATAGCCGTCCTCGGCGAGCGCCAGCGCCAGCGCCCGGCCGATGCCTCGGGCCGATCCCGTGACCAGGGCGGCGGGGCGACGGTCCGGACTCTCAGGCACGGCGCTCCAGCGGCGGCGTGCCGAAGCCGCGCTCCAGGAAGTGTCGCACCAGGACCACGGTGGGTCGGTTGAGATCCATCTCCAGGGCCTCCTTCGGGTCCACCCACGCGAACGTCTGCGCCTCGTCGTTGAGACGCACCTGCTCGGAGTCGCTCCTGGCCACGAAGTTCAGCAGCAGGAAGTGGGCCGATCGGTGGAACTCCGGGCTCTCGACCGCCTCCTGCACCGGCGCCCAATGGATGTCGACCAGCTCCAGGCCGGTCTCCTCGCGCACCTCGCGGCGCACGGCCGCCGCCATGGTCTCGCCGTACTCGATCTTGCCGCCCGGCACGCCCCAGCGCTCGCGCCACTTGTGGGTGCGGACCAGCAGCACGCGGCCGGTCGGGCCGACGACGAGTGCGCCCACCGTGGCGAGCGGGCGGCGAGTGCCGGGCTCGCCCGTCATGCGGCGCTCCCGCGACCTTGCCGCACAGCCCGTCGCAGGCGGGCCACCCGCACGGCCTGGACCGCCAGTACGTACACGAGCTGGAGGTAGACGGCCACCACGTACAGATAGGGGCGACCGAGCAGGCACAGCAGGCCGAGCAGCGCCAGCTGGCTGCTGAGGCCGAGGTTGACGACGCTGGCCGTGGAGAACAGATCGTTCCACGTCCTCCGCAGAGCGGCGGGGGCGTCCGCTTCAGGGCGCCCCGAGGCGCGCTCGAACAGCGTCCGATCGAGGCTCCGCAACCAACGGTCCTGGGGCTCGAACAGGACCCGGTACAGCCCCTTGAGGAGGCCCAGGATCCAGGCAGGGGCCCCCGGCGGCAGCGGTGCGGCCGGCGCGCCGGGATCGCCCCTGAGCTCCCGGTAGCGTCCCTCGAGGTTGAAGTCGAGCGACAGCACCAGCGTCACCAACACCAGGGCGAGCCAGGCCGGCACGGCGGGCCCGTGCCGAGTCAAGGCCGCGAACAGCGCGATGTTGACGATCAGGTCGGCGCCGGTGTCGAGGTAGCGGCCGGCCTCGGTGACGCGGCCGGTCACCCGCGCCAGGCCTCCGTCGACGTTGTCGAGCAGGGTCTTGAGCTGCAGCAGCACGGCGGCCGCCACCAGGGCTGCGCCCGCGTGCCGCGTGAGCAACCCGGCCGCTGCCAGGCCCAGCAGGGCGTGCGCCGCCACCACCGTCCTCGGATCGATGCGTCGCCGTGCCGCCCACGTCACGCAGCGGCTCGCGAGCGGCTGGACCACGACCATGATCCACTCGCGACGAGGGCGGGGCTTGCGGGCCTCGGGGATGTCCACGACGTCCCATGCTACCAGAGGCCGCATCCTGTCGAAGCCGTCCCTGCGCACGTTCCTGCCGGTGCGCCGGAGATGGCGCCGACCCTGAGAGGATATACTCCGGCGATGTTCCCGGGTCCTTTCGCTTCCGTGCCGGACGTGCTGATGTACGTCGCGTTGCTCGTGCTCGTGCTCGCGTTGTGGCGCGTGAGCTGGCGGGGGCGAGCCGTGCCGGGCGTGCGCGCCGGTCGCACCTTGCTGGTGGGGCACCGCGGCACGCGCGGGGTCGAGCCGGAGAACACCCTGGCCGCCTTCACGCGGGCGTTCGATGAGGGTCTGGACGGCGTCGAGTTCGACGTTCAGCGGAGCCTCGACGGTGAGCTGGTGGTCACCCACGACGATGAGGTGGGGGGCCGGCCGGTGGCTGGGCAGAGCTACGGGCAGCTTCGCGAACGACTGCCCGAGCTGGCGACCCTCGAGGAGCTCTTCTGGCTGGCGCGACGCTATCCGGGACGGTTGCTCAACCTCGAGATCAAGGCCCGCGGCTGGCGCACGCACGGGCTCGAGCGCGCCGTGATCCGCGCCGTGAAGCTCTCCGGTCTTGCCGACCGGGTGCTGGTGTCGAGCTTCAACCCGCTGTCGTTGGCGCGCGTCCGGCTGCTGGCGCCGGGGTTGCGTGTGGCGCTGCTTTACGACGAGACCACGGTGAAGCTCCCGGGGGGGCGCCCGCGGCCGGGCTGGTTGCACGTCGACGCCCTCCACCCGCGCTACCCGCTGGTGGACGAGCGCTACGTGCGTACGGCGCATGCCCGCGGGCTGGCGGTCAACGTGTGGACGGTCAACGACCCGGAGGCCGTGCGCGCCTTGCACGCCCTGGGCGTGGACGCCATCATGGGCGACGATCCGAGCGAGCTCCGACGCTCGAGCGCAGGAGGGCAGGGACCATGGAACCCAAGTTCAAGCTGATCAGCTCCAACAATTTCGAGCTCTTCGAGACGCGCCTGAACGACTTCATCGCCTCTCTCGACCGGGACTCGTTGATCGTCGACGTGAAGTTCTCATCGGCGGCGCTGGACACCACGGTCGAGTTCTCCGCGCTGGTCCACTACCAGGAGACCGAGGGCTGGGATGGCTGAGCCCGGCGCGGCTGGTCGATTCCTTCATACGCCGTCGACGAAGGCGCAGAGTAGACTCGGTTGATGTCGGCGACGCTGGTGATGGTCGTGGACGACGAACCCGGAATCCTCAAGGTCACGGAGTTGAGCCTTGTCGGTGCCGGGTACGCCGTGTTGACCTTCGACAATCCGCTCGAGGCCCTCGGCGAGTTGAACGAGGGGCTGAGGCCCGACGTCATCGTGTCGGACATCTCCATGCCCGACATGGACGGCTTCGAGTTCTACCGTCAGGCGCGCTCCATCCAAGAATTGCGCGCGGTGCCGTTCCTCTTCCTCACAGCCCTGGAGGACCGTGGCTCGATGCGCAAGGGTATGGCTCTCGGCGCCGATGACTACCTCACCAAGCCCTTCAACAAGGTCGAGCTGCTGGAGGCGGTCGAGGTCCGCCTCAAGCGCATCGCGGAACTGAGGCAGCCGCTCGAGGGCATCGTCACCGCCAAGGGGTTCGGTCATCCAGTCATCAACCGAGACGGGGAGAGGCTCGATTGGGACTCGCTCAAGGCCCTCGAGCTGCTGTTCTACCTGCTCGAGCACCGTTCCGGCGTCACGACGTTCGAGGTGGCCGAAGCGTTGTGGCCGGGCAAGAGTGAGTCGAAGGCCTCCAGCAGCTTCCACACCACCCTCTACCGGCTGCGCAAGGTGATGGGCGGCGAGCTGGTGGAGTCGGCGAATCGCCGCTACTACCTGCACAGCAAGTTCAACATCGAGTACGACCTCGACCGGTACCGCAGCCTCGGCCAGCAGGCGCGTGAGTCCGGTGACCTGCGCGATTACCTGGAGGCCATGCAGGTCTACAGCGGGCATTTCCTCATCGGCTTCGACTCGGGTTGGATCGAGGCCATCCGGCTGAACCTGCAGGCCGAGCATCTCACGCTGTTGCAGGCGGCCGCCGAGCGCGCCGAAGAGCAGGATGACCTCAAGCAGGCGACGATGCTCTTTCAGAAGATGACCGAGCACGAGCCCTTCAGCGAGAGCGCCTGGGAAGGGCTGGCGTCGGTGTGGGAGAAGCGCGGCGAGCGCGGCAAGGCCAGCGACGCGCGCGAACGCTTCGAGCGCCTCATGGCCGAGGGCTGAGCCAGGCGGCGGCAGGCACGGACCCATAGTCACGGAAGGTAGACTGGCGTCCGGCTTGCGAGCGAACGTCCACCGCGTGGTGTGCGCCGCGCCGGGCGATCGGGAGGGATATCCATGTTCGGCATCGATCTGACCGGGAAGAACGGCTTGGTCATGGGGGTCACCAACCAGCGTTCGCTGGCCTGGGCCATCGCGGAGCCGCTGGCCAAGGCCGGTGCCCGCCTCGCCTTCAGTTACCAGGGGGATCGACTGCGGCCGACCCTCGAGAAGCTCACCGAAGGGCGCGAGGGAACCGTGTTGACGGAGTGCGACGTCACGAGCGACGCGCAGCTCGATGCGCTCTTCGACACGCTCGCGTCCGAGATGGGCCACCTCGATTACGTGGTGCACGCCCTCGCTTTCGCGCCGCCGGCCACCTTCGAGCAACCGTTCGTCAAGACCGCGCGCGCGGACTGGCGCATCGCGATGGACGTCTCCGCCTACTCCCTGGTAGCGGTGGCGGAGCGGGCGGCGCGGCTGATGGAGGGCGGCGGCAGCATCGTGACGCTGAGCTACCTGGCGGCCGAGCGCGTGGTGCCCCACTACAACGTCATGGGCGTTGCCAAGGCCGCGCTCGAGTCCAGCATGCGCTACCTCGCTTACGACTTGGGGCCGCAAGGTATACGAGTGAACGCCATCTCCGCCGGTCCGGTGCGAACGGTGGCCGCCCGGTCCATCCGCGGCTTCGGCGATCTGTACTCCGAGGGGGGCGCGCACAGCATGCTCGGACGCAACATCGAGAGCCGGGAGGTCGGCGGCATGGGGCTGGCACTGCTGTGCGACGAGTTGGGCAGCGGCGTCACCGGAGAGGTCGTCTACGTCGACGCCGGCTACCAGGCCATCGGGATGTTCCTGCCCGAGACCCACCGAGGCTGAGCGGCCGGCGCTCGGGGTGCCCGCGGATCGCGCCCGCCGCGTAGGTCGGACTCGGTATACTCTCGCCATGTCCGTGCTCCATTCCTGGACCGGGACCCTCGGGCGATGGCGCCACAGCCTCGCCTGAGGTCCGCATGATCGGCCGCCCGGCAGCGGTCCGCCCCCCGTTCGGAATCGGAGAACCCCCCTGTGTCTGACCCAGCTCGTGTCCTAGGCCGAGTGCACCCGGTGTACCGGGAGTTGCTGGCCGACCTCGAGACCCCGCTCACGGCGTACCTGAAGGTCGCCGGCCACCCGTCGTTCCTCCTGGAGAGCGTCGAGCAGGGCGAGCACGTGGCGCGCTACTCGTTCATCGGCTCCGGTCAACGGCGCCGCATCGAGGTGCGGGGCGAGCAGGTGACCCTCACCGGCCCTGGCGGGACCGACAGCTTCATCACGCACGACCCGCTGCGTGCGCTGTGGGACATGACGGTGCGCCCGGCGGCGGCGCCGCCGGAGCTGCCGCCGTTCTGGGCCGGTGCGGTCGGCTACGCCAGCTACGATCTCATCCGACTCTACGAGCAGTTGCCGGACGCCAACCCCGACGAGCTGAACGTTCCCGATCTGCTGTTCCTCGAGCCCGAGGTGCTGGTCATCTTCGACCACCTGTTGCGGCGCCTGTACGTGGTCGCGCCGGCCGTCGACGGCGATCCGGGCGACGAGGCGCGCGCGCAGGCGCTCGTGGACGCCACCTACCAGCGGCTACGGGGCCCGCTGCCCGGGGTCCCCGGCGATCGCGCCGGCCGCCTGAGCGACTTCACCAGCAACTTCACGCGTGAGGGCTTCATGGCTGCCGTGGATCGCTCGGTGGAGTACATCCGCGCCGGCGATGTCTTCCAGGTGGTGCCGAGCCAGCGGCTGAGCGCGGAGCTGGGCGTCCACCCGTTCGCCATCTACCGAGCGCTGCGATCGATCAACCCCAGCCCCTACCTCGGCTATCTCGATCTTGGCCCGGTCACGCTGGTATCGAGCAGCCCCGAGAGCCTGGTCCGGAGCGACGGCGTGCAGGTCGAGACGCGCCCCATCGCCGGCACCCGTCCTCGTGGCGCAGATGTTGGCGAGGACGCGGCGCTGGCCGCGGAACTGCTCGCCGACGACAAGGAGCGCGCCGAGCACGTGATGCTGGTGGATCTGGGTCGCAACGACCTGGGTCGCGTGTGCCGCTTCGGGAGCGTCCATGTTTCCGACCTGATGCGCGTGGAGCGCTACAGCCATGTGATGCACCTGGTGTCGCGAGTCGAGGGGGTGCTGGCGCCGGGGCGCACGCCGCTGGATGCGCTATCGTCGACCCTTCCCATGGGGACGGCGTCGGGCGCCCCCAAGATCCGTGCCATGGAGATCATCGACGAGCTCGAGCCGACCCGGCGCGGCCCCTACGCCGGCGCCTTCGGATACCTGAGCGTGTCCGGCGCCATGGACATGGCGCTGACGCTGCGCACCGTGGTCGCGACCGGCGGCCGTCTCCACCTTCAGGCCGGCTGCGGCGTGGTCGCCGACAGCGATCCGGCGGCCGAGTGGCAGGAGTCGCTCAACAAGCTGGCGGCGCTGCGCCGCGCCGTCGAGATGGCCACCGAAGGGCTCGGTTGACGGCGGTGGCTCAGGTCCTGATCATCGACAACTACGACTCGTTCACCTACAACCTGGTGCAGTACCTGGGTGAGCTCGGTGCCGAGCCGGTGGTGTGGCGCAACGACGCCTTCGAGCTGGACGAGGTGGCCCGCATGGGGCCCGCCGGCATCGTGGTGTCGCCGGGCCCCCGCACGCCGATCGAGGCAGGGCTCTCGATCGAGGTGGTGCGCCGCTACGGTCCCAGCGTGCCGATCCTCGGGGTGTGCCTGGGTCACCAGGCGATCGGTGCGGCCTATGGCGCCGCCGTGGTGCGGGCTCGGCGTCTCATGCACGGCAAGACCAGCCCGGTGGAGCACGACGGCAGCGGCATCTTCCGGGGCCTTCCCAGCCCGTTGCTCGCCACGCGCTATCACTCGCTGGTGATCGAGGACCTGCCGAGCGAGCTGGTGGTCAATGCCTGGACCGACGACGACGGCGAGCGGGTGGTGATGGGGGTGGCGCACCGCGAGCACCCGGTGTGGGGGGTCCAGTTCCACCCCGAGAGCATCCTGACGGAGACCGGGCACGCCATGTTGCAGCGCTTCCTGGACCGGCTGTAGGCGGTCGCGCCGTGCCCTGCCCGTACATCAGCGTGCTGACCGTCGCCGGAGGGCGGCCGCGAGAGCTGCGACGCCAGGCCGAGGCGTTGGCGGCGCAGACGCTCGAGCCCGAGCGCTTCGAGTGGGTGGTGTGCCTGAACGGGGGGGACGATGGCAGCATCGCTACCCTCGAGGCCCTCCACCTTCCGTTCTCGCTCAAGCTGTTCGAGACGCCCGAACGGCTGCCCGCCGGCGTCGCCCGCAACGCGTGCGCCCAGCGCACCTGCGGCAGCATCCTGCTGTTCTCGGACGACGACTGCCTGCCCGCGCCCGAGGCTCTGGCCCGGCACGTGGCCGAGCAGGAGAGCGGGTTGTGCGCCGCCATCGGCAGTGTGGCGTTCGAAGCGGGCGGCGAGCGGCGCTGGTGGAGGCCCGGCCGGGTGGGGTTCTGGAACCTGAACGGGGCCAACAGCAGCGTGCCGGCGGTGGCGTTCCGGCAGGTCGGAGGTTTCGACGAGGCGCTCCCCGGCTACGGCGGCGAGGACCTGGAGCTGGGGTACCGCCTCGCGCAGGCGGGGGTGCCGTTCCGCGCGTTGCCCGGGGCCTCCGTCGTGCACCTGGGCCCCGACCCGCGGGAGGGCGGCGACCCTACGAAGGCGCGTGCCGCCGGCGCCAACGCCGCGCGCGTGGTCGAGCGTCACCCGCCGTTGCGTTGGCGACTCGGCCTCCACCCGCTGCAGGTGGCCGCGAAACGGCTGCTCTTCGGCGTCGGTCTGGGCGGCTGGTTCCAACGGCTCGGCGGCGGCAGCGTCGCCTACGAGCGCGCCTACCTGGATGGCGCATGCGAGCGTGAGAGGAGTACCGTGGAGGAGTCCGCATGAGCGAGCAGCCGAACCCGAAATCCGATATCGCGGCGATCCTGGGTGCCGTCTTCGACGGCGAGACGCTCAGCCGCGACACCGCACGGGACGTCATGGGCCGGCTGATGGACGGCCAGCTCTCGCAGATGCAGGCCGCAGCGTTGCTGGCGGCGCTGCGCACGCGCGGCGAGACCGTGGAGGAGATCGTCGGCTTCGCCGAGGCCATGCGCGAACGCGCGATTCACGTGCCGGTGCGTCCCGATGGTCCCCTGCTCGACACCTGCGGCACGGGCGGCACCGGCATCGAGACCATCAACATCAGCACCAGCGCCATGTTCGTCATCGCTGCGGGGGGCGTCCGTATCGCCAAGCACGGCAACATCGGGATCACCCGCAGGTCGGGCTCCGCCGACGTGCTGGCGGCGCTGGGCGCCGATCTCGACCAGAGCCCCGAGCGCCTCGCCGAGGCGATCGACCGCCTCGGCCTGGCCTTCATGTTCGCCCGCAATCACCACCCCGCCATGAAGTTCGTGGCGCCGATCCGTGCCGACCTGAAGGCGCGTACCATCTTCAACAACCTCGGCCCGCTCACCAATCCGGCGTCGGCGGACCGGCAGCTCATGGGCGTCTACGACGCCGAGCTGACGGAACGGCTGGCGGAGGTGCTGGCGGGACTCGGGGTGGAGCGCGCCCTGGTGGTGCACGGCGACCGTATCGACGACTTCACGGTGAGCGGGCCGACGAAGGTGACCGAGCTGATGCCCGGCGGCGAGCGCCGGACCTACGTGGTGACGCCCGAGGAGGTCGGGCTGGAACGCGCCCGGCTGGAGGAGATCGCCGGCGGCGACGCCGAAGCCAACGCCGCCGCCCTTCGCGGCGTGCTCGACGGCAGCATCGAGGGCGCCAAGCGCGATGTGGTGGCGTTCAACAGCGGCGCTGCGCTCTACCTGGCCGGCGTGGCGGACGACCTGCGCGGAGGCGTGGCCCACGCGCTCGATCTCATCGCCGAAGGCTCAGCGCTGCGAAAGCTCGACGACTACATCGCCTTCACGCGATCCTGAGCCCGGCCGGGCCCGGCTCGCGCCGGCCGAACCCGGCGCCGCGCGGGGCTGCGACGCCGGGCGGCGTCGCGTATACTCCATGCGGTCGCGGCGGGGCTGCGGCACAATGGGGTTGGACGAAGGCGAGCGCGCGCCCCGGGTCGACGCCCGTGGCGGCGTGCGGAGCTGCCGGCGCGAGGGCCGGGGCGAAGGCGAGAAGGAGTGGCCATGGCAGAGAAGACGGTGGGCAGCACCAAGGTGAAGACGGGCTTCGCCGAGATGTTCAAGGGCGGCGTCATCATGGACGTCGTCACGGCGGATCAGGCGCGGATCGCGGAGGACGCCGGCGCGACCGCGGTCATGGCGTTGGAACGCGTGCCTGCCGATATCCGGGCTCAAGGCGGGGTAGCCCGCATGAGCGATCCCGGGCTGATAGAGCAGATCATCGACGCCGTCTCCATCCCGGTGATGGCGAAGGTGCGGATCGGGCACTTCGTCGAGGCGCAGATCCTACAGGCGCTGGGCGTGGACTTCGTCGATGAGTCGGAGGTCCTCACGCCGGCGGACGAGGCCTACCACATCGACAAGTTCTCCTTCACGGTGCCGTTCGTGTGCGGTGCGACCACCATCGGCGAAGCGCTGCGGCGCATCGGTGAGGGTGCGGCGATGATCCGTACCAAGGGCGAGGCCGGGACCGGCAACGTGGTCGAGGCGGTGCGCCACGCACGCGCCGTGATGGGGGAGATCCGCGCCATCCAGGCGCTGCGTCCCGAGCAGCTCATGGCCTACGCCAAGGACCACGGTGCGCCCGTCGACCTGGTGCGCACGGTGCACGAAACGGGCAAGCTGCCGGTCGTGAACTTCGCGGCCGGAGGCGTGGCCACGCCGGCGGACGCCGCCATGATGATGCAACTCGGCCTCGACGGCGTGTTCGTGGGCTCGGGTATCTTCAAGTCCGCGATGAGCGAGCAGGACGAAGGCAAGCGCCACGAGGCCTGGCTGCGACGGGCCGAGGCGATCGTCAAGGCCGTGACGCACTTCGAGGATCCCGAGATCCTGGCGCAGGTGTCGCGCAACCTCGGCGAGGCCATGGTCGGCATCAACCTCGACACCCTCAAAGAGGAGGAGCTGCTCGCCACGCGCGGCTGGTGAGCGTGGGGCGCCGTCGGCGGCCGAGTGGCCGCCGGCCCGTCGGGGGCGGGACCGGGGCACGAGCATGAGGCCCCGTGCGCGGCTCCTTACCTCCGGCTCATCGGCCGCCCTGGTAGCATGAACCTCGTGAAAGTCGTCCAGGGGCTCTACCTGTTCGCCCTCACGGCGATCCTGTCGCTCGTGGCCCTCCTGGGCTCGTCGTTCCTTCACTGGGCGCAGGATCTTCCTTCGCTCGACCAGGTCGACGCGCTCGAGTACACCTCCAACACGGAGGTGTACGCGCAGGACGGAACGCGCATCGGGACGATCGTCCCCGCCGTCGGGAAGGACAAGGAGCCGACCAACCGGATCCCGGTGACGCTGAGCCAGGTGTCCCCGGCGGCGCTGGAGGCCATCGTGGCGTCGGAGGACGACCAGTTCTTCCGGCACTACGGTTTCGACCTGCCCGGGCTCGCCAAGGCGACCTACCAGGAGTTCTTCGCACACTCCAACCGCGGGGGCTCCACCATCACCACCCAGGTCATCAAGAACACGGTGTTGCAGAACATCGCCAGCGAGCGCTCGCTCGAGCGCAAGGCCAAGGAGATCATGCTGGCCATCGAGCTGGAGCGGCGCCTGACCAAGCCGGAGATCTTGCAGCGCTATATCAACGTGGTGTTCTGGGGTGGCAACGTGTACGGAATCCGCGCCGCCTCGCAGGCCTACTTCGGCAAGGACCCGATCGAGCTGAACCTGGCCGAGGGTCTCTACCTGGCACGGCTCATCCCGGCGCCCAACGCCATGCACGAGGACTTCCTCGGCGCCCGGCAGGGGATGAGGGACGTGCTGGACAAGATGGTGCGGCGCGGCACCATCTCCAAGGAGACCGCCCAGCGGGCGTGGGACTTCAAGCTCGAGCCGCGCGGCTGGAAGGTCACCTACGACGACAAGGGCGACGTGGTCAAGGCCACCCGCACCGGTGAGAACGTCGTGTTGCAGGCGAGCATCAGCTCCGACCTGTCGCGCGGTGTGGTGCTGGCGGTCCGCAACTGGCTGACGCAGCGTTACGGCGAGACCATGGTGTTCGGCCGCGGCGGCCTCAAGGTGTACACCACCATCGACGTGCAGGCGCAGAAGGCGGCGAACGAGGCGAGCCGTTCCACGCAGGTCCCGCCGGGCGCCCAGATGGCGATCGTGGGCATCGACCCGCGAACGGGCGGCGTGCTGGCGATGGTCGGGCAGAAGCTCGGCCCCGGCCAGCCCCCGCAGGAGTTCAACCGCGCCATCCAGGCCTACCGTCAGCCCGGCTCGTCGTTCAAGCCCATCGTCTACGCCACCGGCGTCGAGCAGGGGGCATTGAACCAGGCGAGCATCCTGGTCGACGACAAGACCATCTTCAAGGTCAAGGGCCAGCCCGACTACCAGCCCAAGGAGTGGGACAACGCCTACGACGGCTTCCAGACGGCGCGCGAGAACCTCGACCGGAGTCGTAACATCCCCGCCGTCAAGGCGCTGGAGGCCGCCACGCCGGAGGCCGTGGCGGAGAAGGCTCGGGAGCTGGGCTACAGCGTGAAGCCCTACCTCGGCATGGCGCTCGGCAGCTTCGAGGTGACCCCGCTACAGCATGCCGCGGCCATCGCGGCCTTCGCCAACGGCGGCGTGTACACCGTGCCCTACTTCGTCAACAAGGTCGAGGACTCCCAGGGCAACGTGCTGTACGAGGCCCATCCGCGTCGTGCGCGGGTGTGGAGCCCGCAGACCGCCTACGTCATGCTGGACATGATGCATGGCAACATCGTCGACCGGAAGCCGTACTGGGCGCTGTCGTGGCGTGCCAACGTACCCGGTCACTGGCTGGCCGGCAAGACCGGCACCACCGACTCGGAGCGCGACATCTGGTTCGTGGGCCTCACGCCCGGGCTGGTGGGAGCGGTGTGGATCGGCAACGACGACAACAAGCCCATGCCCAAGTACATGACCGACACTGACGGCACCCGTCACCTGGTGACCAGCTCGCAGCAACCGATCTTCGCGTTCAACACGTTCGCCCAGGGCGCGTTGCGCGGGCACTCCGCCGACCCCACCGGCTTCCCGGTGCCGGACGGCATCGTGTTCCACAACATCGACCTGAAGACCGGCGCGCTCGATCCGACCGGTACCAAGGCGGCGTTCAAGTCGACCACCGACCTGAGCAGCCAGGGCTTCCTATCCACGGTCAAGCTGCAGCTTCCCATCGACAAGCGCACCGGGAAGCGGGCCACCATCGACACGCCCCCCGACCAGATCAAGATGATCGAGGTGGATCCCAAGGATGTCGACCAGTACCTTCCGGCCGGGGCGCAGGTCGGTTCCGCTGCTCCGCCGGGCGCGGTCCCGTCGGCGGGCGGCGCCTCCACCTCCACCAACCCGGCCCGACCCTAGCGACGGCACGATCGAGCGGCGGGAGCCGTCGTCCGGTCCGCTTCCGCTCGCCGGACGAGCGGCCGCGCAGCCCGCGAGGCGACCATGCTGAACACCAGTCTGACAGCCGTCGAAGGGGTCCACGTCGGACACTGGACCCACGCCGAAGCGCGCACCGGGTGCACCGTGGTGCTCGCACCGGAGGGCGGCTGCGTGGCGTCCGGACTGGTGCTCGGGCCCGCCCCCGGTTCGCGTGAGACGGCGCTGCTGGCGCCGGAGAAGAGTGTGGACCGGGTCGACGCGGTGCTCCTGACAGGCGGCAGCGCCTTCGGCCTGGCAGCGGCCGACGGCGTGATGCGCTGGCTAGAGGCGCACGGTCGCGGCTTCGAGACCCCGTTCGCCCGCGTACCGATCGTGCCGGCCGCCGCCCTGTTCGACCTGGCGGTGGGGGACGCTGGGATCCGCCCGGACGCGGCGGCCGGCTTCGCGGCGGCGGCGGCGGCGGGCCCGCAGCCGGTGCCCGAGGGCGCTGTGGGCGCCGGCACCGGCGCCACCGTCGGCAAGCTGACCGGGATCGAGGGGATGGTGCGAAGCGGCGTGGGAAGCGCCATGCTGCGTCTCGAGGGGGCCACCGTAGCGGCGCTGGGCGTGAGCAACGCCGTCGGCAGCCTGGTGCACCCGGAGACCGGGATGCTGGTGGCCGGTCCCGCCGAGGCGCTGACGCCGGCCGCCGCCGCGCTCGCCATCGACCCCTTCGGGAGCAACACCACGCTGGTCGTAGTCGCCACCGACGCACCCCTGGCGAAGGCCGAGGCGCGCGCCCTGGCGCAGAGCGCGCACATGGGCATCGCGCGTGTCACCCGCCCCTCGCACACGCTTCACGACGGTGACAGCACCTTCGTGCTTTCCACCGGTCGCGGGGCTCGCGTTCCCCTGGTGGGGCTCTCCATCGCCGTGCAGGAGGTCGTCGCGCGCGCGCTGGTGCGGGGAGTGGAGGCGGCGTCGCGCTGAGCGCCTGAGCCGCGCTCCCGTGCCTGCCCCCGCTCCCACCGGGCCCGGGGAGGCCGGAGCGTCGCCTGGGCCGGGCCGGCGGTGGTCGTTGCCGTGACACAATGACTGCCGTGGACGACGCCGCCTCCTCCCGACGCATCGGTGTGCTGGCCCTCCAGGGGGCCTTCCGCGAGCACCGACAGGCGTTCGAGCGCCTCGGCGCGACAGTGGTCGAGGTGCGCTTGCCGCGGCATCTGGACGGCCTGCAGGGAGTGGTGATCCCCGGCGGGGAGTCGACGACCATGGCGAAGCTGATGCGCGACTACGGGTTGGACGTTGCACTGGAGCGTTTCCACCGCGAGGGCGGGGCGCTGTGGGGGACGTGCGCCGGCGCCATCGAGCTGGCGGTCGACATCGTGGGCTTCCCGCATCAACCCCGCCTCGGCGTCATGGACATCTCGGTAGCCCGCAACGACTACGGCCGCCAGGTGGCGTCGTTCGAGGCCGACCTGCACATCCAGGGGCTCGACGAGCGCTTCCACGCCCTCTTCATCCGGGCGCCGCGCATCACCCGGGTGGGGGAAGGGGTCCGGGTGCTGGCTCGCTACGACGATGACGTCGTGGCGGCCCTCGAAGGGCGTCTCATGGCCACCGTGTTCCACCCCGAGCTCCTCGGCGACGACCGCGTGCACGCGCTGTTCCTGGAGACCGTGTGCGGCGTGCGGGCGGAGCCCGCTCTCGAGACAGGAGAACCCACGTGACCAACCTCAAGGACATGAGCCCCGGCGAGAACGCACCGGACGTCGTCAACGCCGTCATCGAGGTGCCGTCCGGCAGCAGCAACAAGTACGAGTACGACCCGGAGCTGGGGATCTTCCGGCTCGACCGCGTCCTGTACAGCCCCATGCACTACCCGGGCGATTACGGCTTCGTTCCCGGCACCCTGGCCGACGACGGCGACCCCGTCGACATCCTGGTGCTGATCACCCGCGCCACCTTCCCGGGCGCGGTGCTGCGGGCGCGGCCGCTGGGGTACTTGGAGATGAGCGACGAGAAGGGGCGCGATCAGAAGCTGCTCGCGGTACCGGTGGACGACCCCCGCTACGACAGCAATCGCCATCTCGACACCATCTCGCGCCACCGGCTGCGCGAGATCGAGCACTTCTTCACCATCTACAAGGAACTCGAGGGCAAGCACACGCACGTCGACCAGTGGCACGGCATGGACGAGACCCACGCGCTCATCGGATCGACCATCGAGGCCTACCAGCGACAGAAGGAAACCGAGATGGCCGCGGCGACGGACGGCTAACGGTCGCTGGGAACGCCGGCGCCGGCTCGCCTACAGGGCGATGCCGGCGTTGTTCTTCTCGAGCGCCCGCTCGGCGCGGTACGAGCTGCGCACCAACGGGCCGGAGACCACCTCGAGGAAGCCCAGCTCCAAACCGATGTCGCGGTAGCGACGGAAGTCCTCGGGGGGCACCCAGCGTTCCACCGCCAGGTGGGCCCGGCTGGGGCGGAGGTACTGGCCGAGCGTGAGGATGTCGACGCCGACGGAGCGCAGGTCGCGCATGGTCTCGACGATCTCGTCCTCGCGCTCCCCCAGGCCCAACATCAGACTGGTCTTGGTGAGCACGTCCGGACGCGCCTTCTTGGCGTAGCCCAGGACCGCCAGGGTCTGGTCGTAACTGGCGCGCGGGTCGCGGACCGGGTGGGTCAGGCGGCGCACCGTCTCGATGTTCTGGGCGTACACCTCGATGCCTGAGTCGAGCACCCGTTGCACGTGCTCGGTGCGTCCGGCGAAGTCGGGGGTCAGCGCCTCGACCGCCGTCTCGGGGCTTGCCTGCTTGATGGCACGCACGCAGGCGGCGTAGTGGGAGGCGCCCCCATCGGGGAGGTCGTCGCGGTCGACCGAGGTGAGCACCACGTAGGTGAGCCCCATGCTCTTCACCGATCGCGCGGCGAGCTGCGGCTCGTCGGGATCGAGCAGGCCAGCCGGGTTACCGGTGGCCACGGCGCAGAACTTGCAGCCGCGGGTACACACCGAGCCCATCAGCATGATGGTGGCGGTACCGGCGTTCCAGCACTCGGCCATGTTGGGGCAGCGCGCCTCCTCGCACACCGTCGCGAGACGGTGCCCGGTGACGTTCCGCTTCATGTCCTGGTAGGCGCCGCCGGACGGCAGCTTGACCTTGAGCCAGGAAGGCTTCTTCCCGAGCCCGCCGTCCTCGGCGAACTCCTCGCTGCGCCGGATGCCGCCTTCGACGGCCTTCACCTGGTTCTTGAAGTCACGCGAGTTGATCATGGGGTCGCCTGCCCTCCTACCGTTGCTCCCGGCATGGCCGACGCTTCGTCGGGGGCGTCGTCGCCTTCGAACACCGTGCGCAGGGCGTCGACCACCTTCGGCTTCACCTCGTCCATCGGGACGCGGCGGCCGGTGAGCGAGGCGATGCTCGCCACGCCCTTGCCTTCCAGGCCGCAGGGCACGATGGTGTCGAAGTGCGAGAGGTCGGTGGTCACGTTCATCGCGAAGCCGTGGAAGCTCACGTCGCGCTTGATGGCCACGCCTATGGCTACCACCTTGTCGTTGCCGGCCCAGACTCCCGCGTAGCCGGGGCTCCCGACAGCCTCGATGCCGTAGCCCGCGAGCACGCGTACCATCGCGGCCTCGAGGCTGCGTAGGTACTCCTGAACACGGCGCCCCACCGGGAAGACCGGGTAGCCGACGAGTTGGCCGGGGCCGTGGTAGGTCACGTCGCCGCCGCGCTCGATGTCGAACATCTCGAAGCCGCGTGCGCGCAGCTCGTCCTCCGGAACCCTCAGGTGTTCACGCCCGCCCTTCTTGCCGAAGGTGATGACGGGCGGGTGCTCGACCAGCAAGAGCGTCGGTGGCACCTGGCCGGCCACCACCCGGGCGTGCACCCGGAGCTGCTCGTCCCACGCCGGTCGGTAGGCCATGTGGCCGAGGTCGCGCACCACGAAGTGTTCCACACCCGGATTGTACCAACGCCCCCGACGACTCCCGCGGAAGCTGCACGTCATGGGCCGGACCGGCCCGCGCCCTCATGGCACCAGCCGGTAGAGGACTCCGCCGCCGTAGTCGACCAGCAGCAGCTCGCCGCGGTCGTCCTGGCCGAAGCTGGAGATGGCGAGACCGGTGTCGAGGAGCTTCGCGACCTGCCAGGCGCCGGAGGCGTCGCGGCGCGCGGTCCATACCCGGCCGCTGCCGAAATCGGCGAACAGGTAGGCGCCCTGCAGGGAGGGTATGGCGGCGCCGCGGTAGACGTAGCCGCCGGTCACGGAGTTGCCCCAGGAAGCGTCGTGCGGGTAGGTCACGATCGGCGGCGTCTTGCCGGAGGGATCGCAACCCCGCGCCGGTCGGTAGCAATGATCCCCCTCCATCACGTTCCAGCCGAAGTTCTGTCCGCCCTGCGCGCCGGCCGGCAGGAAATCGATCTCCTCGATGGCGTTCTGGCCCACGTCACCGATGTAGAGGTCGCCCGTCGACCGGTCGAAGCTGAAGCGCCAGGGATTGCGCAGGCCGTACAGCCACACCTCCGGACGCGCATCCGCGCGGTCGAGGAAGGGGTTGCCGGCGGCGGCCACGGCGCCGTCGCCCGAGACGTCGAGGCGCAGTATGGTGCCGAGCGGTGTGGCAGGGTCCTGTCCGTTGCCTTGCGGGTCGCCGCCGGAGCCTCCGTCGCCGAGGCCCCAGTAGAGGAAGCCGTCGGGGCCGAAGACCAGGTTGCCGCCGTTGTGGTTGGCGTACGGCTGGCGTACCTCCAGCAGCGTCCGGCCGGACGCCGGATCGCCGCGGACTGCGCCGTCCACCCTCGCGAAGCGCGCCAGCACGCTGTTGCCGTTGCCGTCGGTGTAGTCGACGTAGAAGCGCCCGCTGGCGGCGTAATCGGGAGGGAACGCCAGACCCAGCAGGCCGCGCTCTCCGCCGCTTCGGACTCGGTCGCGCAGGTCGAGGAAGGGAGCTTCGGCGAGGGCGCCGTTCTCCACCACGCGCACGGTTCCCGCCTGCTCGACGACGTAGAGGCGGCCGTCCCCGGCCGTCGCCACGGCGAGCGGTTGCGACAGGCCGCGGGCCGCGGGCTCGAGCCTCTGCCCGAATCCGCTCCCTGCGCCGAGCAGGCCGATCACGAGCAGGGCGCGGGCGATAGCGGAACGTCGCGCGGCACGGGTTGGCATGGCCCCAGCCTAGCCGCTCTCCCGTTCCGCGTCAGCGAGCGTTGCCACCGTGTCGGCCGGCAGCGACCCATCGGGGAGGAGCCGAGGGAACGGCAGCCCGCGCGCCTCCAACCAGCGGGCCTGTCGCGGGTGGAGCCAGCGCAGTGCCAGCGCGTTGCGCTCGGCCTCGCCGAGCCGGTTCCCGTCGTAGAGCCCGGCCCGGCGGCGCTGGCGTTGCGCTTCGAAGAGGATGACGGCGGTCGCGACCGAGACGTTGAGCGAGCTCACCATGCCGAGCATGGGGATCAGCACGTGCCCGTCGACGGCGGCGGCGCAGTCCGGGGTCACTCCCTGCTTCTCGTTGCCGAACACAACGCAGGTGGGCCGTGTGTAGTCGACAGCGTCGTAGAGCACCGCTCGGTCGGAGAAGTGCGCCGCCAGCAGCTGCATGCCCTGCGCGCGCAGGTGGGCCAGCGCGGCTTCCAGCGTGTCGTGGACCAGGAGGTCAACCCACTTCTCGGCCGAGCCGCTGGTGGCGTTGTAGGTGGGCACACCGCCGGTGGGCCGTACGGCGTGGACGGTGCCGATGCCAACGGCGTCACTGGAGCGCAGCATGGCCGACAGGTTGTGCGGTTTGTACACGTCCTCGGCCAGGATCGTCAGGTCCGGTTGGCGCCGGTCCAGGACCTCCTGGATGCGGCGATAGCGGCGTTCGGTCATGCTTCGAGGATACCCGCGGGAGGTGTTGCGGGGCTTGCGCGATCGCGGCGCACGCCGTCCAGGAGTGGCTGTCCTTGACACCTTCCCGGCGTCCGACGTAACATCTAGTTTGCGCGCTGCACGGCTGCTCCGCGGGCTCGCCGAGGTGGCGGAATTGGTAGACGCGCTAGCTTGAGGGGCTAGTGACCGCATAGGTCGTAGGGGTTCAAGTCCCCTCCTCGGCACCACGCGTACGGGCCGGCATCTCGCCGGCCCGTTCCTCGTGCTCGTGGTGTGTCCCACGGCGCCGCCGTAAGCGTTCCGTTACCGGCGCAGGCGCACGCTGGAGCCGTGGAACGGACGCACCTGGGCGGCGACGCCCGCGCGAGCATCGAGAGCCTCCATCGGCGCAGCCACCTGCAGGTCCTGCTGGTGGGCTGGGCTGTGTACGTGGCCGACGTGATCGTGAGCTGGAACGGGGTATGGGGCTACGGCGGCGACGCGCCGGAGCGGGTGCTGTTCATCGTGATCGGGGCGGTGCTCATCGTGCGGTTGCTGGTGCGGCGCGCCGTCGCGCCCGCCTGGGAGCGGACCGGCTTCGTGGTGCTCACGGCGGCCTTCCTGGCGCACGCGTTCCTCTCCATCACGATGCAGGGGCTGAGCGCCTCCACCCTCCTGTCCGCCGGCCTGTGGCTCTATCTGGTCTACGTCTACGCCTTCTACGTGCTGTCGGCTCGGGGCGCGCGCTGGTTCACCGGCGCCACCTGGGTGCTGGCCTGGCTGGCGGGCCTGCCCGCGGCCCTGTCGCCGTCGACCACCGCTGCGGACCTTGCCGCCTTCGTCCAGTTCCAGGGAGGCGGGCTGGTGGCCATCATCGTGGCGTCGGCGCTGGCCGTGTGGCGCACGGCTCTGGGCGAGGCCCAGGTCCGGGTTCAGGAGGCCGAGCAGGACTCGCTCACGGACCTGCTCACCGCCCAGGCGAACCGGCGCGGCACCGAGCTCGCCGTCCGGCGGGAGCTGGCGCGGGCGCGACGGACGGGGGAGACCTTCGGGCTGATCCTGCTCGACATCGATCACTTCAAGGAACTCAACGACGCGTACGGGCATAGGATCGGGGACGCTGTTCTCAGCGAGCTGGCGCGCGTGGTACGCGAGACGCTCCGCGGTGAGGACGAGTTGGGCCGGTGGGGCGGGGAGGAGTTCGTGTTGGTTGCGCCGAACACCGGCCCCGACGAGGCGTTGCGCCTGGCGGAGCGACTCCGCGCGCGGCTCGAGGCGCATCGCTGGCAGGCGGGGTCGGTCACGGCCAGCTTCGGGGTGACCGTCTACCGGCGGGGCGATGATCTGGAGCGACTGGTCCGCCGTGCCGACGATGCCATGTACCGAGCCAAGGTGCTGGGACGCAATCGCTGCGAGCTCGAGTCGGCGGCGTCCGGCGGGGTCGGGGACGCGCCGGCGTGAGGGGAGGCCCGGGGTCGCGACGCCGGGCTCTGCCGCGTCGTCGTGGCGTCGATGGAGCGTCGATGCCATCGGACCGTTGCCGAGGCCACGCCCGGCCCGCCGCCGGAGCCGTGATAGCCTGAGCCGTGCCTTCGGGCAGTTTCCCCTTCTCCAGCTACCGCAACGGCCAGCGCGAAGCGCTCGACGCGGCGCGCGACGCCTTCGCCGAGGGCAAGCGCTTCGTCATCATCGAGGCCCCCACCGGGTCCGGCAAGTCCGCCATCGCGGTGGCGCTGGCCCGTGAGGCCGGCTCGAGTTACGTCCTCACCGCGCAGAAGGTGCTGCAGGAGCAGTACACTCGCGACTTCCCCGAGCTGGCGCTGATGAAGGGGCGCAGCAACTACCCCTGCCTGGTGGCGCCCACCCACGCCGCGGCCGCGCCGTGCATCGCCGGCCGCCGCTTCCCCGCCTGCGACGGCTGCCCCTACTTCACGGCCAAGGACATCGCCATGGCTGCGTCCTCGGCCACCCTGAACTATGCCTACTACCTGGCCGAGCTCAACTACGCCGGCGGCTTCCGGCAGCGTGAGCTGCTGATCCTTGACGAGGCGCACAACGCCGAGGGCGCCCTGATGGGGTTCGTGCAGGTCACCCTGGGGGAGGGCTGGCTGGCGCGGGCGGGGATCGAGCGGCGCCTGCCGCCGCCGCTGGGGACCGATGCCTACTTCGATTTCGCCGAGGAGTTGGTTCCAGAGCTGCTGGAGCGCGGGCGTGAGCTCGACCTCGAGCTACGCACCGAGGATCTGCCCGAGAGTGCGGCCCTGTCGCGGCTGCAGGCCAAGCAGTGGCTCGACGGGCAGCTCGCGCGGCTCGAGCTCCTGGTCGACAGCCGCGACGAGGACGGCGTGGAGTGGGTGGTGGAGCGCCGGCGTTCGCAGGCCGGCGAGGCGCTGGTGTTCAAGCCCGTCGAAGTGGCGCCCTTCGCTGAGCCGCTGCTGTTCCACCGGCATGAGCGCGTGCTCATGCTGTCGGCGACGGTGCTGGATCCGGTGACCTTCCTGCGCGGGCTCGGCATCGAGCCCGACGAGGCCGCAGTCATCCGCACGCCCTCGAGCTTCCCGCCGGAGAACCGGCCGCTGGTCCTGCTCCCCACCACCCGCCTCACCCGCCACCACCTCGCCTCCGGTCTCCCCAAGCTGGTGCAGGCCATCGCCGAGCTGTGCGAGCGGCACGCCGACGAGAAGGGCGTCATCCACGCGCACTCGTACCGCATCGCTCAGGCCATCGAGCGCGGTCTGCCCCGCGAGCACGCCTGGCGCCTGGTCACCCACCACGACAGCAGCGAGCGGGACGCCGCCCTCAACGCCCACCTCGAGTCCGACGAGCCCACTATCCTGCTGTCGCCCAGCATGACCGAGGGGATCGATCTGGCCGAGGATCTGGCGCGCTGGCAGGTGTTGTGCAAGATCCCCTACCCGTACCTGGGCGACCCGCAGGTGGCGCGCCGCATGGAGCTCGATCCCGGCTGGTACGACTGGCGCACCTGCCTCAGCGTGGTGCAGGCGTACGGCCGCTCGGTGCGCAGCGAGGACGATTTCGCGGTCACCTACCTGCTCGACGCCGACTTCCCGAGCTACCTGCGGCGGCAGCGAGAGCGCCTGCCGCAGTGGTTCCTCGAGGCCTTCCAGCAGGAGTGAGGACAGCTCCGCCACGGTCGTGGCGGAGCGGAGACCGCGCTAGAAGCCGTCGGCCTCGGCCAGGAATGTCGGCTGTCCGCGCGTCAGCTCAGCCAGGGCGCGCAGCGGCTCGGGGTCTCCACCCGCCTGCCCGGTGGCGAGCAGCGCCTCCGGTGTTGCCGCCTGGCCGAGCAGCGCCGCCAGCGCGCGCACGTCGAGCCGGGTGCCGGCAGGCGCGCGGCTGGGCGTGGCCGAGCAACCGGCCTGGGACAGGGTCAGCTCGAAGGTGCCGTCGTTCCAGGGACAGACCTCGTCGCGCAGCTCGATGTCCCAGCGGCTCTCGCGCGGGGCGCGCAGCGGCGCCAGCGCGGCGGCGAGATCGACCAGGCGAACCTGGATCAGGGGCGAGCGCACCGCGTGACGGGCCTGCGTGTCTACGAGCAGCGGTTCGCCGGGGGGGAGGTGGATGCGCACCTGCCGGGCCTGCCCCCGGAAGGCGCCGACCAGCGACCACACCCGCGCTCGAGCCTCTGGCGTCGTGTAGGCGAAGTCGGTGACGTGGAGCCTGCCGCCGTCGTCGCCGAGGTGGAAGACGAGGTAGGCGTCCTGCAGCAGGTAGACGTGCCGAGGTGCACCCGCCCAGGGTCGCAGCAGCCGCCCCCAGGCGTCGCGGGCGTCGTCGTCGCGAGTGAGGGCGAAGCCGTAACGGCGTGCGAAGGCTGCGTGGAGGGTCTTCACGGCCGATAGCTCGCCGTCGGTGACGTTCTGGGCGTCGGGCGGCCGGTCCGCGCCGAAGAGCTCGGGCGCGATCTCGACCGCCTGACCGTTCGGCACCGACTGGAAGCCGAAGCGCGCATAGAAGCGGGGGTCGAAGGGCTGCTCGGCGCACCAGGCGACGCCGCCGTCGTGCAGGCGTTCGAGCCAGCGTACGAGAAGCGCGGCGACATGGCCACCCCTGCGCGCCCAGGGGGCGCTGGCGACCGAGGCGAGCCCGCCCAGCGGCTGCCGCACCCCGCCGATCCAGGCCTCGAAGGGGAACATGGTGGCGGCGCTCGCCAGGCGCCCGTCCTGGAAGCTGCCCAGCGTGTGGGGCAGCGCCCTTCGCAGGTGCTCCCGGAACCTCGGCTCGGTGCCCACCGGCACCGGACCGAACGCCACCGTGCCGTTATGGAACAACTCCTCCAGGTGCGGTTCGGACACCGGGCGGATGTCGCGGTCGATGTGCCCGCGGCTCAAGAGGCCTCGAACGGCAGGTACATGGGGCGCTCGGCGCTGGTGCGCAACACCATGGTGGTCTCGGTGCGTTCGACACCCTCGAGCATGAACAGCCGGTCCAGGAAGCCGTCGAGCGCCTGCGTCGAGGGGACGCGCACCTTGGCGACGTACGAGTAGGTGCCGGCGACGGCGTGGAGCTCTTCGATCTCGGGCAGGGTGAGCAGGCGCTCGACGAGACCCTGCGCCGGCTTGCGCGGCTGCGGAGCGATGGCCACGAAGGCGCAGATCGGAAGACCCGTCCCGTGCGGGTCGAGGACCGCGCGGTAGCCGCGGATCACGCCGGCCTGTTCGAGCTTGCGGATGCGCTCGCCGATCGCGGGCGCGGACAGGCCCACCACTTTGGCGATGCTGGCGTGCGAGGCGCGCCCGTCCTCGCGCAAGATGTGCAGGATCCTCCGGTCGACGGGGTCGAAGTCCATGATGCATCGAAAGCGTAGCACGACCGCCGCCGCAGTCCGGCGGTGAGCGGCGCCCGGCGCGCCCCTGGTAGCATGCGCTGTGCGCGTCCTGTTCATCGGCGACATCTTCAGCACGCCCGGCATGAAGGTGGTGCAGGCCTACCTGGAGCAGGCGCGCCACGAGTACGACTTCATCATCGCCAACGGGGAGAACGCCGCCGGCGGCTTCGGCCTCACGCGCCGGCATTTCCAGCAGCTCCGGGAGGCCGGCGTCGATGTCGTCACGCTCGGCAATCACGGCTGGGACCAGGCGGAAACCGTCGAGCTGGCGGAGGAGACGCCGCGGCTGGTGCGGGCCGCCAACTATCCTCCCGGGACGCCCGGGGTGGGCGCAGCCACCTTCGAGGCGCGGGGCGGCGAGCGCATCACCGTGGCGCAGGCCATGGGCCGGGTGTTCATGGACGCCCTGGACGATCCATTCCGCGCCGTCGACGCGGTGGTGGAGGAACTGCCGGAGGGGCAGGCGCTGGTCGTCGACTTTCACGCCGAGGCCACCAGCGAGAAGAAGGTCATGCTCTATCACCTGGCGGGCCGCGCCAGCGCCGTCATCGGCACCCACACGCACGTGCAGACCGCCGACGAGACCGTCGTGCGCGGCACCGCCTACATCACCGACGCGGGGATGAGCGGCGTCCAGGCGTCGTCGATCGGTATGGGTTTCGAGGAGGTGCACGACCGCTTCGTGCACAAGTTGCCGCGGCGCTACCGGCCCGCCCAGGGGCGCGGCACCCTGTCGGGTGTGGTGCTGGAGTTGGACGGCCCGCGCGCGCGCTCGATCCGGCGCCTGCAGTGGGCGGCGCCGCACGCGGATCGAGACGATTAGCGGCGCGCAGGGCGCCGCGGGCCACGGCTCGGCCGGCGCCGCGACGGGCCCGCGATCCGGACTGCGCGCCGCGCCGCGATAGAATCGGCCGCGTGGACAGTGCCGGCGACAACGACCGCGAGAGCCAGCAGGACGCCTTCGAACAGCTCAGGGCGGACGTTGGTTTCCTGGGGAGTGCCCTCGGAACGGTGTTACGTGAGCTCGAAGGCGAGCGGCTCTTCGATCTGGTGGAGACGGTGCGCGCCGGCACCAAGCAGCGGCGCGCGGGCGAGACGGGCGCCGCGGACGCGCTGAAGGAGCGCATCGCCGCGCTCGACCTGGCGTCGGCCGAACGCCTGTTGCGGGCCTTCACGGTCTACTTCCAACTCATCAACCTGGCCGAGGAGATCCACCGGGTGCGGGTGAACCGCCTGCGGGAGGCGCGGGCCACGCCGGAGTCGCCGCGGTCCGAGTCGGTGGCGGCGGCAGTGACGAGCCTTCGCGAGCAGGGCTGGACGCGCGCACAGGTGCGGGCGTTCATGGAGAGGCTCGATGTCGGGCTCACCCTGACTGCGCACCCGACGGAGGTCAAGCGCTACACCGTTCGGCTCAAGCTGGAGCGCATCGCGGCCGCGCTGCGGCGAACCGGCGAGCACGAGCTGTCACCGCAGGAGGCCCTGCGGTTGAAGGACGAGGTCTTCGCCGAGATCGCCACGCTGTGGCAGACGCGTGAGCTCTTCGCCGCCAAGCCGACCGTGCTCGACGAGGTCAAGAGCGCGCTGTACTACTTCCGGCGCTCGTTGCTCGACGCCATCCCGCGTCTGATGCGGGACATGGAGGACGCGCTCGATGCCGTCTTCGGCCCGGCGGACAACCCGCCGCTGCCGACGGTATTGGGCTTCCGCTCCTGGATCGGTGGCGACCGCGACGGCAACCCCTACGTCACGCCCGACATCACCCGCGAGGCGGTCACGCTGCAGGCGGAGGTCGCCCTCGACGCGTACCTCGCCGACGTCGACGCGCTGGTGCAGCGATTGTCGTTGTGGGAGCGGCGGGTGACGCTCACCAAGCCCTTCCGCGACGATCTGGCGGGCCTGGCGCGAACGGAGGGTCCGCCCGACCGCTTCCCGGAGGAGCCTTACCGGCAGAAGCTGGCATACGTGCACCGGTTCCTCGAACGGGAGCGCGCGGCGCTGCGCCGCCAGGGCGGGCCCGGTCGCGCCGACGTCTCCGGCTACCCGGGCGGCGCACAGGCTCTGGTGGACGATCTGGCGCTGGTGGAAGGCACGCTCGAGGCCAGTCAGGGCGCCCGCGCCGCGCGGGCGTTCGTGCGTCCCGCGCTGCACCGCGCCAGCGCCTTCCGCTTCCACCTGGCGCCGCTCGACTTGCGCGAGCACTCGCGGGTTCACGAGCGGGCGGTCGCGCAGCTACTGCGCTACGCCGGCGTCGCCGACGACTACGCGGCTCTCGATGAGGGGGAACGGGTCGGGCTGCTCGAGCGGGAGCTGGCCTCGCCGCGGCCGCTGGCGCCGGCGGGCGCGGCGCTGGGTGAGGAGGCCGAGCGCGCACTGGCCTTCCTCGAGGAGGTGCGGCGGACGCAGGCGCGTTTCGGCGAGCAGGCCACCGGAAGCTACGTCGTGAGCATGACCGAGGGCGTGTCCGACATCCTGGAAGCGCTGGTCCTGGCCAAGCAGGCGGGCGTCCCGGCCATCGACGCCACCCCGCTGTTCGAGACCGAGGCCGACCTGCGGGCGGCGCCCGACGTCATCCGGCGCCTGTTCGCGGTCCCCGCCTACCGCCGTCACGTGGAGCAACGGGGCGTGCAGGAGGTGATGATCGGCTACTCCGACTCGAACAAGGACGCCGGCTTCCTGGCGGCCAACTGGGCGCTCTACCAGGCACAGGACGGCGTGGCGACGGTGTGTCGCGAGGCGGGCGTGCCGCTGCGGATCTTCCACGGCCGCGGCACCAGCATCGGGCGCGGCGGCGGGCCCGCCGGCCAGGCCATCCTGGCGCAACCGCCCGGGAGCCTTGGGGGCCGCATGCGCATCACCGAGCAAGGTGAGGCGCTGGCGGCGCGCTATGCCGACCCCGACCTCGCCCACCGCCATCTGGAGCAGGTCGCGTACGCCTTCATCCTGTCCTCGGCCCGCGACGCTGGAACGCTCCCGGAGCTGCCGGAGCGCTACCGCGAGGCGATGGAGCGCGCCTCGCGCGCGGCGCGGGAACGGTACCGCGCCTTGCTCGAGAGCGAGGGCTTCCTCGAGTTCTTCCACACCGTCACGCCGATCGAGGAGATCAGCCGCCTCGACATCGGCTCGCGTCCGGCGCGACGGGCCGGCGACCGTTCACTCGACAACCTCCGCGCCATCCCCTGGGTGTTCTCCTGGACCCAGTGTCGGGCGAACCTGCCGGGTTGGTTCGGGCTCGGCTCCGGGTTGGCCGTGTTGTCGCCGGAGCTCACCGCGGAGATGGTGCGCCGCTGGCCGTTCTTCCGGACCCTCGTCGACTTCGCCCAGATGAGCCTGGCCAAGGCCGATCTCGACATCTTCGAGCGCTACCTGGAGCTGGTTCCCGAGAGGTTGCGGCAGCGCTTCCGCACCGTCATCCACGAGGAACACGCGCGGACCGTGGAGCAGGTCGAGCGCGCCACCGGCCACGGGCTGCTCGAGCACGACCCCACGCTGGCGCGCTCCATCGAGCTCCGCAACCCCTACGTCGATCCCATCAGCTTCCTGCAGGTCGAGTTGCTGGGTCGCCTGAGGGCCTTGCCCGACGAGAGCCCGGACCGGGAGGGGTTGGAGTACGCTGTGCTGGTGTCGCTGCTCGGCGTAGCGGCAGGGATGCGCAACACCGGTTGAGGGCCCCATCGGCAGCGTCAGGGTTGATGAAGTCGCGTGAAGCCTCTGGTATAACCATCTCATGGCGTTCATGGCGCTGCCACCTATGCTGACGGTCCTACGATGAGGAGTCGAGCATGAGTCTTCTGATGAGTGGCGGCCCCGTTCTGGTCGCGATCCTGCTCGTCTCGCTGTACGCCGTCTACCTGTTCTTCGAACGGTTCTTCAAGCTCTCCAAGGAGCGCCTCGACAGCGACGTCCTGATGGGGCGCGTCAACGCTGCGGTGCGCGAGCGCGACCTCGAGCTGGCGCTGGCCGCCTGCGAGCAGCACGGCGGCCCAGTGGCCAGAGTGTTGCGAGCGGCGCTGTTGCGGCTGCCGTACGGCCGCGCGGCCGTCGAGGCTGCGTTCCAGGAAGCCTCCCTGCAGGAGGAGCAGAACCTGACCCGGGGTCTGCGGCCGCTGGCGGCCATCGCCCAGATCGCGCCCATGCTCGGGCTGCTCGGAACCGTCACCGGCATGATCCTCGCCTTCTCGGAGATCGCCAACCAGGGCACCGGCAACCCGTCGGTGCTGGCCGACGGCATCGGGCAGGCGCTGGTCACCACCGCGGCCGGCCTGATCGTCGCCATCCCCACCGTCATCGGTCAGAACTACCTGGCGAGCCGAGTCGACACCATCTTGATGGAGATCGACCGGCGCCGCGAGGAGCTGATGGGGAACGTTGTGCAGGCCGTCGCCGCCCGCAAGGAGGAGACGGCCCGGGCTGAGCCACAGGGGACCGTGCGGGAACCCTCCGGCCCGCCGCGGGCGGCCTCCTCGCAGGTCTAGGGAAGCACCATGCGTGATCAACGCGGTCGCAGCCGACTCAGAGCCTCGCCCACCCTCGACCTCACCCCCATGGTCGACGTGGTCTTCTTGCTGGTGATCTTCTTCATGGTCTCCACCACCTTCATCACCATGGAGTCGGGCCTGCCCGTCGACCTTCCGTCGGCGCAGACGGCGGTCAGCGAGCCGTCGACCCTACCCGCCGTCACCATCACCAAGGACGAACAGATCTACGTAGGCGGAAACCACGTCTCGCAGGCGCAGCTGGTCGACGTGGTGCGCGCCCGCATGGCGGCCACCGGCTACACCACCGTCGTGCTCCGCGCCGACGCCACCGTGCCCCACGGCCTCGTCGTGCGCGTCATGGACCTGATCAAGCAGGCCGGCGCGAAGCGCCTCGCCATCGCGACAGGGGGCTGATCACGGGCGTGACCCGCCTCGCCGAAGCGTGGCGCGATCCGGACAGGCGGCGCGCCCTTCTGCTGTCGGTCACCGTCCACCTGGTGGCACTGCTGCTGTTGGCGGTGTTCCTCAGTGCTCCCAAGCCGCGCAAACTCGATAGCTACCTGGTCATCACCCTCGGCTCGCCGCAGCAGTCCAACGCCACGACCCAGGCGTCGACGGCCGAAGCACCCGCTCCGCAGGCGTCGCAACCGCAGGTCGCCTCCGGCACGATCGGCGAGCCGCAGGCGCGAAGCGCGCCGCAGCCGCAGCCGCAGGCGCCCGAGCCCCAGCCGGCCACGGCGCAGCCGGCGACACCGGTGCAGCCGCAGCCGCAGGCGCAGAAACCGGCCGAACAGCCGCAGGCCCCCCCCGCGCGCACGGCCGAAGCGCCGGCTCCCAGCCTGACCCCGCCGAGCGCGGCGGCACCCGCCACGCCGGCGACGGCGCAGCCGTCAGGGGACATCACCGCGGCCACCCTTCCCGCCATCAACCCGGTGCAGCTCCCGCCCCAACAGACGCCGCCGGCGTTCACCATCCCCCGGCCGCAGGCGCAGGCCGACGTACCGCAGGCGACCACCCTGGCCATCACGCCGCAGTCCAGCGTGGCGCAGGCCCAGAAGCTGCCCACGCCGCAGGTGCAGGCCCAGGTGAGCGCCGCTCAGACGGTTCCCCGACCGCAGGCGTCGGCGAGTGTTGCGCAGAGCCTCAGCGCGCCACAGGCACAAGCCCGCGTGGCGGCGGCACAGCCGCTCCAGGCGCCGCAGGCGTCGGCCCAGGTGGCGGCGCCGCGAACGCTGAGCGCTCCGCAGGCGTCGGCTTCCGTGGCCGCCGCCCGTGCTCTGCAGGCGCCTCGAGCGAGTGCCTCGGCCGGCACCGCTCGCAACGTGCAGGTGACCCCGCAGGTCTCCGTCAGTGCCGCTCTCCAGGTGCCCGTCCCGACGGTGCGGGCCGAGGTGCGCGCGCCGACGCCTGCTGCGGGCGCGCCCGGCAGCAGCGGCGCGCCCCCCGGGAATACCGACGTCGCCACCAGCCGTGCCGGTAACCGCACCCCGGGCGGGAACGCCCCGTCGGCGGGGCAGGTCGGCGGAACGACCCAGGCCAACGCCGCCGGTCGCGGCAGCGCCGCGTCCCCGGACGGCACCGCCAACGGCACGGGTTCGCCCGTGACGGCTCCGGCGCCCTACCGGCAACAGCTCGAGCGTCCACTGGCGGTGCTGGTCGACAACGTCCACGGCTACCCGCAGACAGGCTTGAAGCAGGCCTCGAGCATCGTGGAGATGCCCGTCGAGGGCGGCCTGACGCGGCTCATGCTCGTCTACGACAGCACCGATCCCGGTCAGGTCGGCCCCATCCGCAGCGCGCGGGACTACTTCGTCAAGATCACCGAGTCCATGAACGCCGTGCTGGTGCATGATGGCGGCTCACCAGGCGCGATGATCGCGATCGCTCACGGCGCCTTGCCAACGCTCGACGCTCTCCATCGTAACGACCTGTTCGAACGAGCCGGCCAGCGGAAGGCGCCCTACAACCTCTACAGCCAGGGTGATGCCCTCCGGCGCGCGGTGAACCGGCTGATGCCGCAACGCACCCGCGTGCTGAGCGGCACGCTGTTCCGCCCGCCCAGCGACGCTCCCACCGTCACCGCCGTCACGGACCGCATCGGCGCCAACTACAAGACGGGCTTCCGGTACTTCCCGACGCTCGACCGCTACCGGTGGATCCGCAACGGCGTCGGGGCCAATGATGCGTCTGGCGAGAACGTTCTGGTGGAGGCGGTGGTGATGGCGAAGATCAGCGCGCGGCCGCTACCCGACGATCCAGAGGGCAGGCTCTACATACCGTTGCAGGGGGGCCCGGCCACGCTCTACCTGCACGGGCGCGCCGTCCGCGGCCACTGGGACCTGGCGAACGGCCTGCGATTCGTCACGGCCGACGGGCAGCCGGTCGACCTGGCGCCGTTCCGCACGTGGTTCGTGATGACCCCGACCTACGACTCGCGGGTCGAGCAGTAGCCGGTCGAGCGGGACCCTGTCGAGCAGGACCCCGTCGAGCTCAGCCGTCGGCGCGCGCCACGGTCTCGTCGAAGAACAGCCCGCGCATGCGGAGGCGGTAACGCTGCTCGGCGATGTCGATGTCGAGGAAGCTGTACTCGTCCTGGTAGCCGTTGGTGTCGAGCAGGATGGCCCGCCCCTGGGAAGCGATGTTGACGCCGCCGCGCACCGGCGTGTGACCGTAGACGCCGAGTCGGTAGGGGGTGCCTTCCAGGAAGTCGCGCTCCTCGTAGATCCAGCGGCGCCGGTTGTCCAGGTAGAAGCCGTTGTCGTAGGTGTTGTGCTCGGTGAGCGGACCGACGTGCGCCAGGTGCAACTCGTCGACGACGACCTCAGAGGGCCAGGCGAGGATCCACTGGCGGATCTCCGGGTCCATCTCGCCGCCGTAACCGACTTTCCACTCCAGGTGCGAGACGTCGTCGGTGCGTAGCGGACCCTGTTCAGGGTGGACGGCGTTGAAGTCGTGGTTGCCCATGAGGATCACCATCTTGTCCGGGGGCAAGCGGTCCTGGAAGCCCTTGACCTCGCGCAGGAAGGTCGTCTGCGCCTTCTCCGCACGCTCCAGGTGACGCGGGTTGTACTCGTCGTAGCGGCGCACGTTGATGAGCTCGGCGTAGCGCTCGCGGCTCTTGGCGTGCACCAGGTCGCCCAGCAGCACCAGGCGCGTGTCCCCCTGCACGAACGCGGTGGTGGGCCGGTGCCCTTCGTCGGCGAGCTCGGCCTCCTGCAGGATCCGCCACAGCTTGCCGGCCTGCATGTGGATGTCTCCGATGACGATCAGGTGCACGGCCCACCTCGGAACGTCCACCCGGATGTTGTCGCCGGACGGAGGTCACTGCGCGAGGGTTCGGTCGGAGGAACGGCGCCCATCGGCGGGGGTGGGCTCAGCGACTGGCTTGCGTTTGGAGGAGCGGGAGCGGGTCTACCGGCTCGTTGTCGACGCGGATCTCGAAGTGCAGGTGGGGGCCGGTCGAGTGACCGGTGGTACCGACCCGTGCGATCACCTGGCCCTCCTGGATCTGCTGTCCCTGTTGCACGAGCAGAGCGGAAGCGTGGCCGTAGTAGTACGCCGTGTTGCCGTTCTTGATGATGACGCACAGTCCGTACCCGCCGTTCCAGCCCGCCAGCACCACGGTTCCACTCACCGCGGCGTGGATGGGCTCGCCGGTGTTGCCGGCGATGTCGAGGCCGGTATGGAAGTTCGAGCCGTCGACGCGAAGTTGGCGGTAGCCGAAGTGCGAGGTGATGGGACCGTGGATGGGCCACATCATGCCCGTGGCGGGCACGGGCGTCGGAGCGGCGTAGCTGGTGCGCGCGGCTCCCAGTTCGCCGGCGGGCACGATGCGCAGCGTCTGCCCGGCGAAGAGGTCGGTGGACGGGAGATCGTTGGCGCTCATCAGCGCCGCCACAGTGGTGCTGTAATGGTGCGCGATCGACCATAGACTGTCGCCCTTGTTGACCGTCACCGTCGGCGGCACGGGACCGCCGGTATCGGTGCTGGGACCGGCGTAACGTCCCGGGACGGTGAGGCTGTCGCCGGGGTGGATGACGTCCGCGGAGCCCAGCTTGTTGGCGCTCGCCAGGGCCGGGACCGTGACCTGGTAACTCTGCGCGAGGTTCCACAGCGTGTCGCCGGGCTGCACCGTGATGACGAGCGGCGCCGGAGCCGGCGTGCTCGGTTGCAGCTTGAGCGTTTGACCCGGCTTGATGGTGGAGCCGCTGAGGTCGTTGTAGGCGATGAGGTCGTCGACGCTGAGGTGGAACGCCAGCGCGATGTCGTAGAGGGTATCGCCCGGCTGGACGACGTAGGCGTCGGGGGTGGCATTGCCGTTCTGTGGGAGTTTCAGGGTCGCGCCCGGTTGCAGCGCGCTGCCCACCAGGCTGTTGGCTTGGCGCAGGGCGTCGACTGTCGTGCTGTAGCGTTGCGCCAGACCCCACAGAGTGTCACCGGGATGCACGGTGATGGTGGCGTTCTGGGCCCAGGCGGCCGTGAAGTTCACGAGGATGAGCAGCGAGGCAAGGGCGAAGAACGGTCGGCGACGAAGCATCGCCGCCAGATTACCAGAAGCTGCGGCTCCTGAAGTGGAAAGAATTCATGTGCGACAGGGCGAAGGGGTCCGCCGACCGGCGTGCGCGGGCTGGGTCCGGTCAGTCCCGAGGGTCGAGAAGCGCGTCCAGCGCGTCGGAAAGCTCGCACGCCAGTAGCTGGCGCCGGCCCAGCTCGCTCGCGAACGCGACGAAGGCATCGATGTCGGCGGCGTCTGCGACGCCCGCGATGAGTCCTTGCTCGAGCCTGCGCGCCTCGTCGGCGAGTGCATGAGTCGGAAGCTGGGAGAGACGTTCGAACATGCCGGCTCCTCTCGGATCGAGCGGAGTCTAGCAACAGCCCGCTTACGGCATTCTCAACCGTCGTCGTGGGCCAGCACTCGGGTGCCGCCCGAGCCCCGCAGGGCCAGACGCGCGCCCTCGGCGCTGCGGCCGTCGCCGATGACGGCGAACGGGGCGCCGAGCTCGACCGCGTGCAGGGCGGCCTCGACCTTCGGGATCATGCCGCCGTCGATGCGTCCGTCGTCGATCCGCTGTCGGGCGCCCTGGCTCGTGAGCGTGGTCAGCAGGCTTTCGGTCCGCGAGGGGTCGTCCAGCACGCCGGGCACGTTGGTCAGGAAGACGCACCCTGCGGCCAGCGTGCCCGCCACTGCACCGGCGACGTCGTCGGCGTTGACGTTGAGGAGCCCCCCGTCGGGGTCGAGCGCGAGACAGGCCAGCACCGGTACGACGTGTGCCGCGAGCAGCGCCCGGAGCGCCCCGCGGTTCACGCCCGTGACGCGACCGACGCGACCCAGGGCCGGGTCGCGCAGCTCGGCGCTCAGCAGCGTGTGGTCGCGTCCGCTCAGGCCCAGGGCGGGGCCGATGTCCTGCGCGAGCCGTTTCCCGAGCAGCGTGAGCACCTGCTCCACGACGGCCAGGCCCTCGGGCGAGGTGACGCGCAGGCCGCGCACGAAGTGGTGGGCGATGCCGGCCTCCTCGAGCGCGTCGTTGATGAAAGGGCCGCCGCCGTGCACGACGACCGGGTCCTCGCCGGCCTCGAACAGGGCGCGGATCTCCGAAGCCACCGCCAAGCGGGTGGCGTCATCGGTCATGGCGTTACCGCCGTACTTGACGACCACGGGCATGCGCCAGTCTAGCCCGACGCGCGCGGTTCCAGCGTGCCGCACGGGGTGCGTGGTAGATTCGGGCGCGCCCCGCCGCGGCGCCGAACGCTGCTCGAGGGGGAGAGGAGACGAGGTGGACCCTTCCACATCGCTGGTCTTCGGGACCGATGGCTGGCGGGACGTCATCGCCGACCGCTTCACTGTCGCCAACGTGCGCCGCGCCGCGGCAGCCTACGCCGAGCACCTCCTCGTGCGGGATGCCAACCTCGTGGTGGTCGGACACGACACGCGTTTCGGGGGCGAGTTGTTCGCGACCGCGGCGGCGCGTGAGCTGGCGGGTCACGGGCTGCGGGTGTTGCTCTCCGAGACCTACCTACCGACGCCGGCGCTGTCGTACGCCGTGGCGCACTTCGGAGCCGACGGCGGCGTGATGTTGACGGCGTCGCACAATCCGCCGCACTACCACGGCTTCAAGCTCAAGGGACCCTACGGCGGCACCGCCACCGATGACATCTACCGTGACGTGGCGCAGCGCGTCACGACCGCTGCGCTCGCCGGCCGGGCGGGGGACGCGCGGATCGAGCGATTCGACGTGCGCGAGGCGTACTACCGGGCGCTCGAGGGCGTGCTGGACATGAACGTGCTGGCTCGGGCGCGGGGCAGCGTGGTCCACGACGCCATGGGCGGGGCGGCCTGCGGCTGGCTGACGGGCTTCGCGTCCTCGCGCGGCTTGGAGCTCGAGGTGCGGCCGGTGCGCGGCGAGCCGCATCCGTTGTTCTACGGCGTCAATCCCGAGCCGATCCCGGTCAATCTGGCCGAGACCCGCGAGCGCATGCGGCACTCGGATGCGCTGTTCGCCGTCGCCACCGACGGCGACGGCGACCGGCTCGGCGTCGTGCTCCCCGGCGGCACGTTCTTCGACGCGCACCAGATCTTCGCGGTGCTGCTCGACGAGCTCGCCCTCGGCGGGCGCGCCGGCTCGGTGGTGAAGACCTTCAGCGTGTCCCGCGTCGTCGAGCGTCTGGCGCGCAGTCGCGGCCGTACCGTAGTCGAGACCCCGATCGGCTTCAAGTACATCGTCGACGCCATGCTGGCCGGCGACGTGTTGATCGGTGGGGAGGAGTCCGGCGGCATCGGCGTGGCGGGGCATCTGCCCGAGCGCGACGGCATCGTCAACGCGCTGCTGCTGGTTCAGAGCGTGGTGCGTAGCGCACAGCCCCTGGCGGAGCGCTTCGCGGCCATCGAGCGCGAGACCGGCTGGCGCCACGCCTACGATCGACTCGACCTCCACCTTTCCGGCAACGCCCTCAAGGAGCGGGTCATGACCGAGCTGCGCGACCCGCCGCAACGGGTGGGCACGCGTGAGGTCCGCTCGGTGGAGCGTCTCGACGGAGTCAAGCTCAACCTGGACGAGGACGCCTGGCTGCTCTACCGGCCCAGCGGCACCGAGCCGGTACTCCGCGTGTACTGCGAGGCGCCCACCGCCGCCGACGTCACAGCCCTGCTGGGGGCCGCCCGCGCGTGGATCGGCACGCTCGGCTGAGCTCTTGCACACCTTCCGGGCGACCCCTGCTTCACGACCCTGACCTCAACCTCGCTGCACGGTCAGAGCTGCCGGAACGTCTTGGGGCTGTTCGACAGCACCTCGTGCCCGTCCTCCGTGACGATGGCGAGATCCTCGATGCGGACCCCGCCGAAGCCGGGCAGATAGACTCCGGGTTCGATGGTCACCGACATGCCGGGAGCCAGCACGTCGTCGGAGCGGGTGGAGAGACGTGGGCCCTCATGGATCTCGAGCCCCGTGCCGTGCCCCAGCGAATGCGAGAAGGCTTCGGCGAGGTCGTGCCCGGCCAGCAGGTCGCGTGCGATCGCATCGAGCTCCCGGCCCGTGCGGCCCGGAGCGACCGCCGCGAGAGCCGCCTGCTGAGCCTCGAGGACGGCGTCGAACAGGCGCCGGAGCTCGGGCGCGATCTCCCCGACCGCCACCGCCCGCGTCATGTCGGCGTGGTAACCCTGGTACACCGCACCGAAGTCGATGGTGACGAGGTCGCCGGACTCGATCACCTTGTCAGAGGCCACGCCGTGGGGCATGGCGCTACGAATCCCGCTGGCCACGATGATGTGGAAGCCCGAGCCGCCCGAGCCTGCCAGGTGCATATGGCGCTCCAGCTCGAGGGCGACCTCGATCTCGCGCACGCCCGGTCGCAACATCGGAACGATCTCGTCGAACGCCGCGTCGGTGATGCGTGCAGCTTCCCGCAGTCTGGCGATCTCGTCGTCGCTCTTGACGAGCCGGAACGATGCCAGGAACGCCTCGGTCGCCATGGGCTCGCCCCCGAGCCGCTCGGCGATGCGCCTGAAGCGTTGCAGGCTGAGATGCTCGCTCTCGACGGCCAGGCGCCGTGCCCCGACCACCTCGGGCAGGTGCTCCTCCCAGTTCGGGGTGATGACGACGTCCAGGCGCGACTCCTCGCCCGCCTGGGCGGTGTAGCGACCGTCGGTGAGCAGGACCGCTCGCTCGTCGGTGACGACGACGGCGCCGTCCTCGGGGCTGGTGAAGCCGGAGAGGTACCGCACGTTCGCCGGCGCCGTGACCAGCAACGCCTCGGCACTGACGCCGGCCAGCTTGTTCCGTACGTCTTGGAGCAGGTTCATCGTGCGGCCTCCACGATCGACATGAGCTGGTCGGCGTCGAGGCTGGCGCCGCCGATGAGGCCGCCGTTCACGTCGTCGCGTTCGAGCAGCTCGGCCGCGTTGTCGGGTTTCATGCTGCCGCCGTAGAGCAAGCGCAAGGCGCGTCCGGCGTCGCCGAAGCGCTCGACGACCGCAGCGCGGATGGCGGCGCCCATCTCCTGGGCGTCGTCGGCCGTGGCGGTGCGGCCGGTGCCGATCGCCCAGACGGGTTCGTAGGCGATGACAAGGGCCTCCGGGCCCGCCAATTCGATGCCCTGAAGGCCGCCTTCGAGCTGTCGCAGGACGACCTCACGGGCCCGACCCGCGACGCGCTCGTCCTCGCGCTCGCCGACACAGAGGATGGGCACCAGCGCGGCCTCGAGCGAACGCACCAGCTTGGCGTTGACGAGGGCGTCGTCCTCGGCGTGATAGGCGCGTCGCTCGGAGTGACCCACGACGACGTAGCGCGCCCCGGCGTCACGGAGCATCGCAGCCGAGACCTCGCCAGTGTAGGCGCCCTGCTGGTGGGCGCTGACATCCTGGGCGCCGAGCATGACCTCGGTGCCGCGGGCCAGTGCCGCCATCGGCGCGAGGTGCGTCGAAGGCACGTTGAGGAGTATGTCGCAGTGGCCGTGCTCGCTGGCTGCCAGATCCTCGAGGAATGCGCGCAGCCAGGCGGTGGCCTCGCTGGGCAGTTTGTGCATCTTCCAGTTGCCGGCGATGAGGGGTCGGATGCGATGTTGCGACGATGCCATGCGCCAGGATACCGCAGCCGAGGGGCGTCCCCGGCACTCGGCAGAGCCCACGTGAAGGGGCCGGGCCGCGCGGCCCGACCCCTCGTTCAGGACATGGGGATGCGGTGGGCTCAGGCCTGGACGCCCGCCTCGCCGCCTTTGCCGCTGCGCCGGCGGCTGCGCTTGCGGCTGCCGCCGCCGCCGCCGGTGGTGCGCTTCTCGAGCGCTTCCACGCCGCCGACCAGCGCCAGATCGAGCACATCGTCGAGATCGCTGACCTCGTGCATCTGCAGGCTCTTGGTGAGATGGGTGGCGATGTCCTTCATGTCGGCGCTGTTCTTCTCGGGGAAGAGGATGTGCTTGATGCCCGCTCGCTTGGCACCCAGGATCTTCTCCTTGAGGCCGCCGATCGGCAGCACGCGCCCGCGCAGCGTGATCTCGCCGGTCATGGCCACGTCCTTGCGGACCGGCGTCGCCGTGAGCGCACTGATCAAGGAAGTGGCGAGCGCCACGCCCGCGCTGGGACCCTCCTTGGGGGTCGAGCCCGCCGGCACGTGGATGTGGATATCGCTGTTGTCCAGCGTTTCGCGGGCGATGCCGAAACGCTCGGCGTTGGACTTGGCGTAGGTCAACGCCGCCCGCGCGGACTCCTTCATCACGTCGCCGAGCTGACCGGTGAGCACCAGCCCGCCCTTGCCGGGAGTGATCGAGGTCTCCACGAACAGGATGTCGCCGCCAACCGGCGTGTAGTACATGCCGGTCGCGACGCCGACGAGGTTGTCCTCCGCTTCCGATTCCGGGGAGAAGCGGTGAGCGCCCAGGTAGCCCTCGAGGCTTCGCTCGGTGATACGCACCCGTTTGGCGTCTCCCTCGGCGATGCGCCGGGCGGCCTTGCGGCAGAGCGTACCGATGATGCGCTCCAGGTTGCGCACGCCGGCCTCTCGCGTGTAGGAGGTGACGACGCTCGACAGGGCGCCATCGGACATGCTCAACTGGTTGGCCTTGAGGCCGTTCTCGGCGACCTGGCGCGGCAACAGGTAGCGCTTGGCGATCTCCATCTTCTCCTGCTCGATGTAGCTGGAGAACTCGATCATCTCCATGCGGTCGGCCAGCGCCTCGGGGATCTGCTGGGCGTAGTTGGCCGTGGCGATGAACAGCACCTCGGAGAGGTCGAACGGAACGCCCAGGTAGTGGTCGACGAAGTTGTTGTTCTGCGCCGGATCGAGCACCTCTAGCAGGGCCGACGAGGGGTCTCCCTGGTAGGACGCGCCCAGCTTGTCCACCTCGTCGAGAAGGAACACCGGATTCTTGGTGCCGGCCTGACGGATGCCCTGGATGATGCGCCCCGGCATCGAGCCGATGTACGTGCGCCGGTGGCCGCGGATGTCAGACTCGTCGCGCGCGCCGCCCAGCGAGATGCGCACGTACTCGCGGCCCAGCGCCTTGCCGATCGATTTGGCGATGCTCGTCTTGCCGACGCCGGGAGGACCCACGAACAGCAGGATGGGCCCCTTGTTGACCTCGAAGGCGTCGAGTTCCCCCTTCTGCGCGCGCTCCTCCTTGAGCTTGCGCACCGCCAGGTACTCGAGCACGCGATCCTTGACCTTCTCCAGACCGTAGTGGTCCTCATCGAGGATCTTGGCGGCCTTGCCGATATCGAGCCGGTCCTCGCTGCGCTTGTTCCAGGGCAGCTCGGTGATGGTGGTGAGGTAGGTACGGATGACCGACGCTTCGGCCGAGTCGGGGTGCATGCGCGACAGCCGGCTGAGCTCGCGCTGCGCCTCCTTCATCACGACCTCGGGGAGGTCGAGAGCTTCGAGCTTCTCTCGGAACGCCTCGATCTCGTCCTCGTCCTCGTCGCCGCCAGAGAGCTCCTTCTGCAGCGCCTTGATCTGCTCGCGCAGGAAGAACTCGCGCTGGTTGCGGTCGATCTCCTCCTTGACCTCGCGCTGCAAGCGACGCTGGGTCTCCTGCAACTCGAGCTCGGTGTCGATCAGCAGCAGCACCTTGTGGAGGCGTTCCTCGACGGTGGGCGCCTCCAGCACCAGCTGCTTGTCGGGAAGCTTGAAGTCCAGGTGGTAGGCGACGTAGTCGGCGAACTGACCGGCGTCCTCGAGGTTCATCACGAACTGCGCCACCTCGTGCTGCACCTGCCGGCTGCCGTTCTCGACCAGGTCGGCGAACTTCTCCTTCAGCTCGCGGAAGGTCGCCTGGACCATCACCTGCTCGCCCTCCGGCACCTCGATGGGGCTGACGTCGGCCTCGATGAGTCCGACCGAGCCGTGGAAGCGGTCGATGTGCACGCGCGCGAAGGCCCGCACCAGCATCTGGATGCTGCCGTCGGGGTTCTTCTTCATGCGCATGATGTTGCAGGCGGTGCCGACCTCGTACAGATCGTCGGGTTTGGGTTCTTCAACGTCGCGGTCGCGCTGGCTGGCGATGATGATGGTGCGGTCGCGGTCGAGCGCGGCGTTGATCGCCCGGATGGAGATGCCACGGCCCGCGTCGATCGGCATGACCATGGTCGGGTAGAGCACGCTGCCGCGCACCGGGCACACCGGGATCGGAGCGCTGAAGTCGGTGGGGGTTGGAGTCTCTGCCATGGGCTCTCCTAGACCGCGCGGGGCGCGGGGCGCTGGGAACGAGGGTCAACGTGGCGGTGTGCGGACGTGCGGTCCGCGCACGGAAGGAGCGGTGAAACCTGAGTCAACACTTATCAAGTTTACTGCAGTTCACTGACTCAGCTGGAAGGTGGCTTACCATCTCCGGCTGGCCGCCGCATGCCACCTCGCGCTCCCGGCGGCGCCCTCGAGGCAGGGGCGTCGCGCCAGTCCCAACAGTATATGCCGCCCGTCCCGGCGCCGCCCAGGCACTCCCGACCGAGGGCGCCATCCGGCGGGGAAGCGCCGACAGGGCCCTGTGGTAGCGTGAGCGCGCCATGGCCGACGTCACCCACGCCCTACGAGAGGCCGTCCTGGCCGCCCTTGCGCGCCTCGGGGCGGAAGCCGGCGAGGTCTCCATCCAGGAGGTGCCCGCCGACAAGCCCGGCGACTACGGTACCGCCGTCGCCTTCACGCTCGCGCGCGCCCTGCGCCGGAACCCGGCAGCGATCGCTCAGGACCTGATCGATGCTCTCGAGCTTCCCCCGGGGTCGAGCGCGCCGACGCCGTCGGCCCCTACATCAACTTCCACCTCGATCCCGGCACCTTCGTCGCCCAGGTGGTGCAGGCGCCCCCGCCGGCGGCGGGGGCAGGCCTCAAGGTGGTGGTGGAGCACACCTCGGTGAACCCCAACAAGGAGGCGCACGTCGGCCACCTGCGCAACATCGTGCTGGGAGACGCCTGCGCCCGCATCCTGCGGGCCGCCGGGAACGATGTCGAGGTGCAGAACTACATCGACGACACCGGACGGCAGGCGGCCGAGAGCCTGTTCGCGGCAGAGTACTTCGGCGAGCCCTACGACGGCGCGCGCAAATACGACCACTGGCTGGGCGAGCTCTACGTCCGCCTGGGCGAGGCGAAAGAGGGCGACGGCGAGGGCGTCGACAGCGGCGTCTCGGCGGTGATGCAGCGGCTCGAGCGCGGCGAGCTGCGGGCGGAGGTCGAGCGGGTGGTGGCGGCGCAACTGGAGACGTTCCACGCCCTGGGCGTCGAGTACGACCTGCTGGTGTGGGAGTCCGACGTGGTGCACGAGGGCTTCCTGCGCCGCGGGCTCGACGTGCTGGAGGCCAGTCCCTACGTCTCCCGGCCCAGCGAGGGCAAGTTCGCCGGCGCGCTCGTGATGGACGTGTCGGAGTTCCTCCCCGGCCTCGAGGAGACCCACGTGGTGCTGGTACGCAGCGACGGCAACGCCATGTACGTCGCCAAGGACATCGGCTATCAGTTCTGGAAGGCGGGGATCTTCGAGGGTCTGCGGTTCCGGAGCTTCGAGCGCCAGCCCTCGGGCAAGGTGCTCTACACCAGTTCGCCGGAGGGCGAGACGCACCCCGAGGGCCGTGCCTTCGCCCATGGGCAGGAGATCATCAACGTCATCGACGTTCGCCAGAGTCACCCACAGACTCTGGTCCGGGCTGCGCTGGCCCTGTCGAACACCGAAGAGGGGCAGCGGGCGTACCGCAACTCCCACCACCTGGCCTACGAGGTCGTCACGTTGGAGGGGCAGCCGATGAGCGGCCGCAAGGGTGTGACGCTCTCGATCGACGACGTGCTGACCGAGGCCGTGCGTCGTGCCCGGGCCGTTGTGGAGGAGAAGAACCCGGAGCTGCCGAGCATCGACACGGTGGCGCGCCAGGTCGGGGTAGGTGCGTTGCGCTTCGGGATGCTCAAGAGCGAGGCCCGCAAGGTCATCGACTTCCGCTGGGAGCAGGCGCTCTCCTTGCAAGGGGACAGCGCCCCCTACGTGCAGTACGCCCACGCCCGCGCGTGCAGCATCCTCCGTGCGGCCGGGGCCGAGGGCGTTGCCCGCGACGGCGCCGATTTCGCGGCGCTAGGCGGTCTGGAGGTGCGGCTCGCCCGGGTGATGCTCCGCTTCCGGACGGTCGTGGAGGCAGCCGCGCGCGACCTGGCGCCCCACTTGCTGGCGCAGTACGCGCTCGAGCTGGCAACGGCGTGGAACGCCTACTACAACCACAAGGGCGCCGACGGGCGCCCGGACACGCAGGTGCTCAAGGCCGGGGCGGGCCTGCGCGAAGCGCGCCTGGCGCTCGTCGACAGGGTGCGGTCGACGCTCGTCGAGGCGCTGGGGCTGCTGGGGATCGAGGCTCCGGAGGAGATGTGACCGGTGGGCCATGGCGCGAGGCCACGGCCCACCCGAAGACAGGGGTTACGGGAAGTACACGACGTAGTCGGCGGTCAGCAGCTGGCCGTCGAGCTTGAAGGTCAACCGGCCCGTGATGATGTGGCCGGACGCAGGAACGGGGCTGAACTGCACGTGGATGCAGCCCGCGGCCTGCGTGGCGTTGAAGATGCTGTCGAACAGGGCGCTGAGGTCGGTGGCGTCCTGCACCTGGGTGTAGGTCCCGCCGGTCTGAGAGGCGATGTCGATCAGATCCTGCGAGTCGACGTAGCTCCCGAGACCCACTGTGTAGACCTTCACGCCGGCCGACTGGGCCGCCGAGACGACGTTCGCCGGCGTGCTCGAGGAGGCGTTGTCCGCGCCGTCGGTGAGGAGCAAGGCCATCTTGTTGCTGCCGGTGACCGAGGCGAGGTAGTTGGCGCTGTCGACGCCGGCGTCCCACAGGTTGGTGGTGCCACCGTTGTACGTTGCCGCGTCGATGGCGGTGTCCAGTAGGGTCTTGTCCGACGTGAGCGGTTGGTGCAGGTAGATGGCCAGGTACCCGGACGTGGGCGTCACGCTCGTGTCGAACGAGGCGACGGCGGCGCGATCGGTCGAGGCCATGCGGGCGACGAACCCCTTGGCCGCGTCTGCGCGCAGCATGGTGGGGTCGCTCGAGGACATCGAGCCGGTGGCGTCGAGCGTCAGGATCCCGGTGATGTCGCCGCTGCTGCCGGTGATCTGGCCGCAGATCGTGGCGGTGGCCGAGTACGACGTCGAGATCGGCCCACCGCTGTCAGCCACCGACGTCACCGTGATGGCGACGTCCGAGAGCGTCCCGGTGGTCACCACCTTGCCCTGGCTGTCCAGGGCGCTGACGCTGAAGTCGGCGGAACCGGCCACCGGGTCGAGCGCGGTCACCCCGTTGAAGGTGGCTTTCGCCGCGCCACTGCTCGAGGTACTGCACGCCGACAACATCAATGCCGAGGCCGCCAGCGCAAGGCACAACAACACGGCCCGTCTCATCATGAGACCCCTCCTAGGGAAACGCCGCGGCATTGACCGCGGCACGACAGGCCGCTCCACGAAGCCGATCTAACGCATGGTACGCGCAATCTCTGGCGGACGCCGGGCAGCCGTCACCGCGTCCCGCCGGGCGTCCGCGGCCTCCATCGCCCGGGGTTGGGGGGCGGTCGGCGCACGTGGGCGCTACGTTCGGATCCTACGTTCGGGACGGAAGCTGGCCTTCTAGCGACGCGGGGCGAGCGCCTCCTCCAGCACCTCGACGACATGCCGCGCCTGCTTGGAGGTGCCGTCCGCGATCTGGCCACGGCAGCTGAAGCCACACGCCACGGTGCCCCCCTGGTGCTCGCGCACGGCGGGGAAGAGGCGTTGCTCGCCGATGGCCATCGACAGGTCGTGGTGGCCGTAGCCGAACGACCCGGCCATGCCGCAGCAGCCGGAGTCGAGCTCGCGGACCTCCTCGGATACCCACTCCAGCACGGCTCGCGTCGACGCGGTCCCCAACACGGCCTTCTGCTGGCAATGGCCGTGCAGCAGCGTCTCTCCCGGCCGCTTCTCGAAGGCCGTGGACGGATCGATCTCACCCCGGGTCCAGGCCTTGGCCAGGAACTGGTCGATCATCACCACGTTGTCGGCGACGGCATCGGTCCGGGCGCCTGGGAGCAACCCCCGGTAATCGTCGGCGAGGGCGGTGACGCAGGACGGCTCGAGCCCGACCACAGGGATGCCGCGCTCGACGTAGGGGTGGAGCCGCTCCACGTTGCGCCGCGCCATCCCCTTGGCCTCGCGCAGCAGGCCCTTGGACAGTTGTGGGCGACCGCAGCAGCCGTACGGCACCAGCTCGACTGCGTAACCGAGCGCCTCCAGCACGTGCACCGCCGCTCGGCCCGGCGCGGTCTCGTTGAACATCGTCCAGGTGTCGGCGAACAGCGCCACCCGGCGGTCGACGCCCGCGGTCGGCGCCGCTGCGCGCTCACGCTCGAACCAGTGCCGGAACGTCTCGCTGGCGTAGCGCGGCATCACCCGCCGCCGGTCGACATCCACCAGCTTCTCCATGGCCCAGCGCACCGGCGCGCTGGGCAACAGGGCGTTGCTGAGCGGGGCCAGGCGCTGCGCCAGCGGCGCGATGCGCGCGACGTTGCCGACGGCACGCACGGCCAGCGGGGTGCCGTGATCGTCGTAGTAGTGCTGCAAGAACTCGTACTTGATCGTCGCCATGTCGACCTGGCTGGGGCACTCGGCCTTGCAGGCCTTGCACTCCAGGCACAGGTCGAGCACGTCGTAGACTTCGCGGCTGGTGAGCCCGCCGGGCATGCGGCCGTTGAGAGCGTCGCGCAGGACGTTGGCGCGCCCGCGCGTACTGTGGTCCTCGTCGCGTGTGGCCATGTAGCTCGGGCACATGGTGCCGGTGCCGACCTTCCGGCACGCGCCCACGCCGTTGCAGTTCTCGATGGCGCCGAGGTAGCCGCCGTCGGCGGAGAAGTCGAAGTGAGTGGGCACGTCCACCTCGGGGTATCCCGCGCCGTAGCGGAGATCCTCGGTCATGGGCGGGCCGTCGACCACCTTGCCGGGGTTCATCAACCCAGCCGGGTCGAAGGCGGCCTTGATGGCGCGGAAGTCCTGGTAGAGCAACGGGCCGAACATGGCGGGATTCTGGTAGGAGCGGATCAGGCCGTCGCCGTGCTCGCCGCTCCAGGAGCCGCCGTACTTCTTCACCAGCTCGAACACCTCGCGGCTGATCGCCTGGAAGGTCTCGACCCCGTGCTCGGTCTTCAGATCCAGATGGGGTCGCAGATGGATCACGCCCACCGAGGCGTGGGCGTAGAACACCACATGAACGCCGTGCCGCCGGCAGACCTCGGTGATGTCGGCGATGTAGGCGGGCAGGTTCTCGACCGGCACCGAGCTGTCCTCCACGAACGGAGTCGGTTTGCTGCGGCCCTTCACCGTCGAGTAGATGCCGAGTCCGTCGCGCCGGAACCCGAGGATCTCCGACTGCTGTTCGGCCGCGTCGGCGAGGTAGGTGGCATAGGCGAGTCCGGCGACCTCCGGGTCCCGCTGCAGGCTCTCCAGCCCGGCCCGCATCTCCTCCTCGGACGTGCCGTCGAACTCCACCATGAGAACCGCGCCCGGGTCACCCTGCAGCCAGCCGAGCAGCGGTGCCAGGGTGCGGTTCTGCCGGCCGAGCACGAAGATGTCGCGGTCCATCAGCTCGACCGCCGAAGGCCCGTGGCGATTGACGTGCTGGACCGCGGTGAGTGCCTTGTGAAGGGTCTCGAAGTGCAGCATGGCGAGCAGGCGGTGGGTGGGGATGGGATCGAGCCGGATCGTGACCTCCAGGATCACGGCGAGGGTACCCTCGCTGCCGCACACCAGCTTGGCCAGGTTGAACGGCCGGCCCGGTGCGAACTCGTCGAGGTTGTAGCCGCCCACCCTCCGCATGATCTTCGGGTAGCGCGCGTCGATCTCGTCGGCGTGCTCGGTGGTGATCCGGTGCACGGTGCGGTAGAGCTCGCCCTCGCGGTCCTGTTGGCCCAGCCGGGCGTGAAGCCCGGCCTCGTCGACGGGTCCGAGCTCCAGCTCGGTTCCGTCCATCAGCAGCACACGCATGCTCTGGACCTGGTCGACCGTCTTGCCGTACTTGATGCTGCGTGTGCCGGCGGCGTTGTTGGCGACCATCCCGCCGATGTTGGCGCGGCTGGTGGTCGAGATGTCGGGCGTGAACTGCAGACCGTGCGGCTCCAGCAAGGCGTTGAGCCGGTCGCGCACGACACCGGGCTCGACGCGCGCCCAGCGCTCCTCGAGGTTCACCTCGAGCACCTTGTCGAGGTACTTCGACACGTCCAGGATGAGTGCCCGTCCCACGGTCTGACCCGCCAGGCTGGTGCCCCCACCGCGCGGCAACAGCGGCACCCCGTGGCGGGTGCAGAGCTCGACCGTCGCGCGCACGTCGCCGGCGTTGCGGGGCAGTACGACGCCGATCGGACGGATCTCGTAGGGGCTGGCGTCTGTCGCGTAGAGCGTGCGCGCGGTCTCGTCGAAGCGCACCTCACCCTGCAGGCGCGCCTTCAGCTCGCGTTCCAGCGTGACGGCGGTCGAACGATCCACGGGAAGCGGCGACGCGGCGGGGCTGGTCATGCCGTCAGTATCGCACGCGCCTCACGGCCTTCTGCCCGGTCGATCAGGAGGTGGGCACGCCGTCGGCCGCGATGCCGGCTGGGGCCGTCTCGCCGGCTCCGGCCCGACCCGGGCCGGTCGCCTCCGGCGCGCTGTCGGAGCCGAACAGGGTGTGAACGCTGTACGCGAAGCCGGCGTCGTCCAGGAAGCGGAACGCAGTGACGAAGCGCAGCAGCAGGTGGCGCCGCAGAAGACCGTCGAGCAGCGTGTCCGAGGTGTAGGGGTCACGCTTCTGGCCGCTCAGCACGTGGCCGCTCCCGTCGAGCAAGGCGAGTTCCTCGAGCACCGCCCGGACGCGTTGGGCCTTGATCTCCTCGAATGGCAGCGCGAGGCCCCGCTGCAACGCCACGAACCCGCGGCGTACCTCGTCGAGGGTGGGGAAGCGCAAGGCCTCGGCCTGCAGGGCGGCCAGCGCCGGCTCCTCGAAGTCGAGGCCGATCCGTGACGCCCGCTGCATCAGCGCGCGCAGCGCAGGCACGGCGCCGTCGTCGGGAAGGCCACGCAACCACACGTCGGGCGCGGCATCGGGGGCACCGTTGGACGCGCCGTTCAGGGCCTCGAGCAGGCTGCCGAGGTCGGGCGGGTCCAGGGGACGGAGCCCGGGCAGCGCGCCACGAACCACGCGCAGGGTGGCGGTGTCGGTGGCGCCGTGACCGTCGTGCGTGGGGGCGAGGCCGAGACGTTCGGCGGGGCGCACCGCTTCCGCCACGAACTCCAGGGTCTTCCGCTCCCGCCACTCGTTCTCCGCGAGTGTCACGGCCGCGTTCACGGGCTCGCCCAGGGGCAGGGCCTCGGCCAGCGTGCCCATCTGCCAGGCCACGCCCTTGACGCCCCCGATCCTGAGCTGCAGGGTGGCACCGTCACGGCCGACGGCGCGGGCGCTGTCGAGGCGATCCGTGAGCGCGAAGACCGGGGCCGGGTGGCCCTCTCCGAAGGGCTCGAGGGTGCGGATGGCCTGCCATAGCCCGCGTTCGACCTCGCCTCCGGAGAGCACGGCGTCGGCCGTGATCTGCGGTTGCGGACGTGGGAAGCGCGCGGCGTAGACGTGGATGGCGTCACGGAAGGCGGGGAGCTTCGCCATGTCCAGGGCGAAGCCGGCGGCCTGGGCGTGGCCGCCATAGCGCAGCAGGTGCTCGGAGGCTGCGCGGAGCCCGTTCACCGCCGAGATGCCGGGCGTGGAACGGACGCTGCCCTTCCCCTTGGCGATGATGTAGACGGGCTTGTAGAAGCGTTCGAGCAGTTTGGAAGCGACGATCCCCATGACGCCGGGGTGCCAGCGGGCGTCCTCGACCACCAGCGCCGGGGCGTCCGGATCCACGATCTCCAGCGCCTGGGCGAACATCTCGTCCTGGATCCGGCGCCGGTCCTGGTTGCGGGCGTCGAGGTAGGCGGCGAGCTCGTTGGCGCGGCGCTCGCTGGCCGTTGTGAGCAGCTCCAGCCCCAGTTCCGCCTCGCCCAGGCGGCCGGCGGCGTTCAGCCTGGGCGCCACCACGAAGGCCACCTGGCGGGCGGTGATATCGCCGCGCAGGTGCGATTGCCGGACGATCGCGCGTACGCCGGCCCAGCGCGAGTTGGCCAGGCGCTGCAGCCCCGGAACGATGAGGGCACGGTTCTCGCCGAGCAGCGGAGCGACGTCGGCGATGGTGCCGATGGTCGCGAGGTCGGCATAGTCGTCCGGCCGATCCAGGCCGAGACGTCGGCGCAGCGCCCACAGCAGATGGAACGCGACGCCGGCCCCGGTCAGTTGCGGCAGGCCGTCCCGGGCCAGCGGCGAGGTGGCCGGGTGGACCACCAGGCAATCGGGGCGGGCGTCGCCGGGAGTGTGGTGATCGGTGACGATGACCTCGACGCCGGCGTCCTGGAGGCTTCGGATCTCGGCGAGGTTGGTGATGCCGCAGTCGACCGTGACGAACAGCTCGCACCGCTCCGCGTGCTCGGGCACGCGCTCGGGGTGGATGCCGTAGCCGTCGGTGAGCCGGTTGGGGATGAAGGGTTCGGCCCTGGCCCCCAGCTCCCGCAGGCCCAGGGTCAGGACCGCGGTGCCGCTGATGCCGTCGGCATCGTAGTCGCCGTGCACGAGGATGCGCTGGCTGCCGCGGATGGCTCGCTCGAGCCGTTCGGCGGCCGCGTCCAGGTGAGGGATCCGGGTGAGCTCCAGGGGCGGATTGAGGTGCTCTGGGGCGTCGTCGCGTAACCCGCGCGACCACAACATGGCGGCCAGCAACGGCGGCACGCCGAGGCTGCGCGCCAGCGAGCGGACGGCGTGCGGGGGCGCGGGCGGACGCAGGAACCAGAGAGGCGAAGGCGGCCGAGCGTCGTCGGCCGGGCTCACGACGACTCGGTTCCCTCGTCGCGCTGTGGGGGCCTGTCCGGGATGACGGGGAAGCGGTCCGGGATGACGGGGGCGCGCTCGCCGGCATCGGTCTCCCGTGCGGTGTGCTCACCCTCCAGCTCGTTCAAGCGCTGGCGCAGCCGACGGACTTCGCGAGCTCGGCGCCACAGCGCGATCCGGGTGGGGAGCCAGCCCACCAGCCAGCCGCCCAGCAACGCGACGATCACCACGATCACCGGCGGCATCGGGATCAGCATGGGGAGAAGCGGCAGCGTCAGGGGGTCCGGGTTCACGTTGTTGAACGCCACCAGATAGAGCGCCAACACGATGACCAAGACGAGCTGCAGGATGCGAGCGCCTTTCACATCCACCTCCGTGCGGACCAGTCTACCGCACGTGCGCCGCGCTCCCCGAAGAGGGTGTCGCCCATCCCGGGTCATGCGCGAGCCGGTCAGCTAGACTGATGGGCCGTGGAACGGTTCGATCCCATCCCGAAGCGTGCTGTCGCCCCGAAGGTCCTGAGTGCCATGTCGGGCGGCGTCGACTCGTCGGTGGCCACCGCACTGTTGCGCGAGGGGGGCTTCGAGGTGGTCGGTACCATGGCCCGGTTCTGGCCCGACGAGGGCCCGAGCGGCGCTTTCGACCTTTGTTGCAGCCCGGCGGCCGCGTACGACGCCCGTCGTGTCGCCGACGCGGTGGACATCCCCTTCTATCTGCTCGACTTCCGCGACCGGTTCCAGGAGATCGTCGTCGATCCTTTCGTGCCGACCTACGAGGCCGGGGAGACGCCGAACCCGTGCGTGTGGTGCAACCGGCACATCAAGTTCGGCGCCTTCATCGAGCGGGCGCGAGTCCTGGGGTGCGACTTCCTTGCCACCGGACACTACGTGCGGCGGGTGGACGGGCCCGACGGAGTCGAGCTGCACCGGGGCCGGGACGACGACAAGGACCAGACGTACTTCCTGTGGGCGCTTCCGCGCGACATCCTGCAATACCTGCTGTTCCCGCTCGGGGAACTGAGCAAGCGTGACGTACGTTCGCTCGCGGCCGATCGCGGTCTGCTCACGGCAGAGAAGAAGAGCTCATCGGGTCTGTGCTTCGTGCCGGACACGGTCCGCGGTTATCTCCAGGACGCGAGCCGGGAACGGCCGGGCCCGGTGGTGGATGCAAGCCAGGGGGACGCGGTGGTCGGCGAGCACCGCGGCGTGCAGTTCTACACGATCGGCCAGAAGAAGGGGTTGGGGCTGTGGAAGTCGCACCTGGAGCGCTTCGTCATCGACCTCCGCCCCGCCGACAACACGGTCGTGGTAGGCCCTCGCGAGATGTGCTTCTGGTCGGGTCTCACGGCGGAACGCGGCAACTTCCTGGTGGACGAAGCGAAGCTGCCGCGGCAGGTGAACGCTCAGGTCCGCTACCGGCAGGCGCCGGTGCCGGCGATGTTGACGGCCACGGGTGACGGCTTCCGGCTCGATTTCGAGGAACCGCAGTTCGCGGTCACGATCGGTCAGTCTGCCGTCCTCTACCAGGGCGACCGTCTGCTGGGCGGCGGCGTGATCCGCCGTCGATCGTCCTGACGGCGTCCGCCGCAGGTCGTGACAGCGGGGCGGCGTAGATTTTCGCTCTGTGCAATCGGCGCTGTCCAGTAGACTGAACGCCAGGAGGTCTTATGGCGACCATCGTGGTGTTGGTCATTCTGGCCATCCTGGTGATCTCGGCGGTTGGGGTCTACAACCGGATCATCAGTTTGGAGAATCGCTACGAGAACGCGTGGAGCCAGATCGACGTTCAGCTCAAGCGACGCGTCGACCTGATCCCCAACCTCGTAGAGACTGTCAAAGGCTACGCCGCCCACGAGAAGGCCGTGTTCGAGGAGGTCGCGCACTCGCGGCAGGCCCTCATGAACGCGAAGAACGTGGGTGAGTCGGCCGAGGCCGCGAACCAGATGACGGGTGCGCTGGGTCGGTTGTTCGCTATCGCCGAGAACTACCCCGAGCTCAAGGCCAACGAGAACTTCAAGATGCTCCAGGAGGAACTGTCCAGCGTCGAGAACAAGATCGCCTACGCGCGGCAGTTCTACAACGACGCCGTGCTCCAGTTCAACAACGCCATCGAGACGGTGCCGGGCGTGTTCATGGCGGGCCCGATGAACAAGAAGAAGGCCGTCTTCCTCGAGATCCCCGAAGCCGAGCGCGAAGCGCCGAAGGTGTCGTTCGCGGGCTGAGCTGAGCCGGCGACGGACCCATCATGACGTCACGCAGCGCAGGGGTCCTGCCGAACGTCATCACTGACAGGGCCACCGGGAGGCGCATCAACCTCCTCGACTGGCAGGCGTCCAATCGCAGGATGTCCTGGGTCCTGGGATTGATCATGGTGGCGCTGTTGGGTGCCATCGGATACCTTCTGGCGCAAGTCACGAATCCGGGCTCGGCGCTGTTCTTCGTGTCGGTAGCGGGGTTCATCGGCGCCGGGCAGAGCGTGGCGGCATACTGGTTCAGCGATCAGATCGCGTTGGGCGCGGCAGGCGCCCGCAAGGCCACCAAGGACGAGCATCGCTATCTCGTCAATGTCACCGAAGCAGTCGCCCTCGGGGCAGGGGTTCCGACGCCCAACATATACGTGATCGACTCGCCTGCCCCCAACGCCTTCGCCACCGGGCGCGACCCGCAGCACGCCTCGATCGCGGTCACCCGAGGTCTCATCGACATGATGGACCGGCAGGAGCTGGAGGGGGTGGTCGCCCACGAGATGGCGCACGTGCGCAACTACGACATCCGGTTCCTGTCGATGCTGGCGGCGACCGTCGGCGCCATCGTGATCCTGCGCGACCTGGTGCTGCGCTGGTTCCAGTTCGGTGCGTTCGGTGGATCGCGAAGCCGGCGCGGTAGCGGGGGCGGGTCCGGCCAGGGCAACAACCGTGGTCAGGGCATCATGGTGGTCCTGCTGATCGCCTTGCTCGTGCTCGGGCCGATCCTGGCGACCATCCTGAGGTTGGCCGTCAGTCGCCGCCGTGAGTTCCTGGCGGACGCCACCGGCGCCTACATCACGCGCAATCCGGAGGGGCTGGCGAGCGCGCTGGAGAAGCTCGGCGGCTACCAGGGCGAGGACTTGGAGGTCTCCGAAGGCGTGCGCCACATGTTCATCGTCAATCCCCTCGCGCACCACAACAGCATGGATCTGTTCGCCACCCACCCTCCGATCCAACAGAGAATCGACCGTCTGCGGCGGATGTAAGGGCTCCTGCGGCCTCCCAACCGGGGACGGGGCGCTGGGGTTCCCGGGAGGGGGGCGAGCCAGCGCGCCGTCAGCGTGACCGCAAGCAGAAGGGGCGTCGCTCGCGATGAGCGACGCCCCTTCTGTAGTGCGGATTCGAGATCAGGCGTTCGAGGTTTCGGCGTCCTCCGCCTTCTCCTCTTCGACCGTGGCTTCGGCCTTCTGCTCTGCCTTGGGTCGCTTGCCCTCGCGGAAGGCGGCCGTGAGCATGGCCGCGGCCTCGGCTGCATCGATGGCGTTCTCGGGGTCGACCTCGTCGGCATCGGCCTTCTTGGCCTCGACGGCGACTTCAGGTTGCGCGCTCACCGCTGCCGGCTCGGCTTCCTCCGGGGCGGCTTCCTCCGGGGCGGCGGCGACGGGCTCGCTCTGCGTGTCGGTCGCCTCAACGGCGGCCTGCGGCTCGTCGGCTGCGATCCCCTGGTCGGCGGAAGCTTCGGCACCGGCCTCGGCCGCTTCGGCAGCGCCGGCCGTTGCCTCGTCGGTCCCGCTGGAGTCCTCATCCTGATCGCCCTTGTTGTCAGTCAGACCGAACTGGGCGAAGAGGTCAGCATAGACGTCACCGAGCTTCGTGGTGGCCTTGTTGCTGGCATCGGACGAAGCGTAGCTGTAATCGTAGTCGATGTCCGAGCCGCGCCGACTGCGCCGGCCGCCGCGACGGGCGCCGCCGCGAGAGGCGGGGGCTCCGGTGCCGACGGATTCCAGGTCGGTGGCAGAGAAGGGGAGGAGCCGCTTACGCGACAGGCTGGCGCGCTGCTCGACCGGATCGATGTTGAGGATCACCGCGGTGACCTCGTCGCCACGCTTGAAGTGGTCGTTGATGTTCTCGATGTGGTCGTGGCTCAGCTCGCTGATGTGGACCAGGCCCTCGATGCCCTCTTCGATCTCCATGAACACGCCGAAGTCGGTGATGCCGGTGATCGGGCCGGTGACCTCGGTGCCGGGAGGGTAGCGGTCCGGCAGGCTGCTCCAGGGATCGGGCTGGGTCTGACGGAGACCGAGCGAGATGCGCTGCTGGCTGGTGTCGACCTTGAGGATCATGGCCTCGACCTCGTCGCCCTCGGTCACGATCTCCTTGGGGTGACGCACGCGCTTGGTCCAACTCATCTCACTGACGTGGATGAGTCCTTCGAGGCCCGGTTCGATCTCCACGAAGGCACCGAACGGGGTGAGGTTGGTGACCTTGCCCGAGATCCGCTGGCCGATGCTGTAGTTGGCCAGGACGTTGTCCCAGGGGTTCGACAGCAGCGACTTCATGGACAGGTTGATGCGCTCGCGTTCGAGGTCCATGTCGAGGACTTCGACGCGCACCTTCTCGCCCACCTTGACGACATCGCGTGGGTGGCTGAAGCGCCCGTGCGTGAGCTCACTGCGGTGGACCAGGCCGTCGATCCCGCCGAGGTTGACGAACACCCCGAAGTCGGTGATCTCCACGACCTCGCCGTCGAGCTTGATACCGGGCTCGAGCTTCTGGAGCGTCTCGGACTTCTTCTCGGCGATCTCCTCTTCGAGGATCGACCGACGCGAGATGATGACGCGGTTGCGGCGTCGGTTGAGCTCGATGATCTTGACCTTGAGGCGCAGCCCCACGAAGGGCGCGAGGTCGTTGACCCGGCGCACATCGACCTGGCTGGCCGGCAGGAAGGCGCGGATCCCGAGGTTGGCGACGAGCCCGCCGCGAACCTTCTCGATGATCTCGACCTCGACCGGCTTCTCCTTGTCGTGGATCTCCTGCAACAGGTTCCAGGCGCGTTCCTGGTCAGCCCGCTTCTTGGAGAGCACGATGGTGTTGTTGGGGATGTCCGAGCGGACGACGTAGACCTGGATCTCGTCGCCGGGCTTGAAGTACTTCGCAGCGTCTTCGGCGTTCGTCTCGAACTCGAAGAGCTGGTTGTAGGGCAGGATGCCCTCGATCTTCGCGCCCACATCGACGATGATGCCGTCCTGCGAGAGCATGATGACCTGTCCGTTGGTGATCATGCCGCGGTGGACAGGCTTGCGCGCGAGCTGCTCATCGCTGGCAGCCAGCACGTCCTCCATCGTCATCTCGGAGTTGTCGTCTTGCGCGTTGTCGTCTTGCGCGTTGTCGGCTTGCGCCGCTACGGGCACATCAGCCACCGGTTCGGTGACTGCGTTTGCGTCGGAGTCGACGCTCTCTATCGTATCCGCTGCGGCGTCTTCTTGGGGAGCCCGTTCCTGTGGGTCGAGATCCTTTTCGTTCGCCATCGCGGTGCCTGTTCCCTGATCAGCTGCCGCGGATGGGGCCTGGATCGTGACTTCCTCCGGGGCTTGGTCGGTGGCCGGGACAGGGCTTCCCTCGGCCGGGTTTGCTTTTTCGTCCATGAAAGGGGCTTCCTCCTCATTTCGTTTAAGCTGGCAACTACCTTTTCTAACACAATTCCGGTGCCTCCTGCAAGCAAAGGCGGCACGGAAGCGCGGTCGACGTGACGGTGATTGCGCAGCCCATGCCGGCCCTCCAAACGCCTTTCACGGCGTCGGGGACCGACAACTACTCTGCGTTGGATTTTACGGCGCGCGAAGGCGATCGCCTGTATCGTGGGGTTGCCAAAAAAGGGTGGACTCCGCGTGGGAGGCGCGGAGCCCGGTTTTCGGAAGAGATGGGAAGAGGTACTGGGAGAGTTACCTCAGGTCCACGAAGCGAGTATAGCCAGCTCGTCTTACGGGATTCTTACAGCCGTCCCGCAGCCGGCACGCAACCGTCCAGCAGCCGGCACGTAGCCCGGGCGCGACGGTCGACGTGCTGCGCGCGACGATTGCGCTGCAACGACGTTCAGGATGACGTCCAAGACGAATGCCAAGGAGCAGCCCCGGGAAACCATTGGGAACGCGCGTATGGCGGGGCCATGACGCCTTGGGCCCTATGACTTGGGGCCTAGAACAATGCCGGGTCACGTGGCGGGCCAGGCGGGGAGCCGGTCGGAGGCCCCATCACCATCGGTACCGCGACAGAAAAACCCGGAGCGTGTGGCTCCCAACCGCAGCTCCGGGATCTCCCTACCACCGTCTCTTCCGTTGTGATGAGCTTACCACAAGCGCTGCCGACAGGGCCGGAGCCCATCAGGCGATCTCGAGCACTCCGGCGGCTTCCCTGTACGTGTCCAGAGAGCGGTCGATGGCAAGCGCCCAGTCGTTCCCGGAGCTAGGCAGGAACAACCCGGTCTTGCCCATGATCCGCCCTGCCCGCAGCTCCGACACGTCCCAGACAATGTCGATCTCGCTCTTGAGCCGGTACATCTTCGACTCACCGTCGTACTCGATCTCGAGGCCCTCGACGTTCTCACGCAGCTGGTGGCGGAACTGATGGAAATAGGACTTGGCGCTCCGTGGCTTGTCGTCGGGGAAGACCTCTGCGAGGAGTTGCTTGAGGGTCACGGCCTTGTTCTCCAGGAAGAACGCCAAGACTTCGACGCCTCTGCGAAGTGGGATGTTCACAGGCCGTTTTGCAAGAAGGAGCCTCTCGCTGCCAAGCGTGAATACTTCGAAGACTATGTTCCTTCGACCAGCGATCCGAGCATGCGATTTCTGGGAGGCCTTCTGAAGTCTTGGGAGCAGCGTCCATTCCTTCGATAGGAAAGCCTGGTTCTGCAGGGACACGCTGAGCGCCTGCACGCGGTCAAGCTCTTGGGTGTAGTCATCTCGCTCCATCTCAAACAGGATGTTCGCGATGTGGAGGTGTACGGAGCACTGTTCCTGAAGAAGGCCCATCTCACCAAACTCGACCACCAGTGCCCCAAACTCTTCAAGAGCATGTTGCGGCTTATACGTGCCCATCCAATAGAGCAAGAGCACTTCCCGGAACCGGTAGACCAAGCGGTCCGATCGGTCGGTAATAAGTGCTTGTGCCCGGGTCATATGGTCCGTCGCGACGGAGAAGTCCCTCCGTGCTCCCACAATGCATGCGAGCGACAAACGGCACTGGAACTCTTCGTACGTGGCCTGGAGTGCGAAGGCGGATTGAGATGCTGCCGTGAACTGCTGGATCGCGCGCTCCAGATTTCCAGTCGCCCAATCAAGTTCCCCGTGAAGGAGGCGCTGCTGGACCTGGTAAGCAGGGGCCTCGCTTAGGTCGACTGACTCTAGCTCTGCATGTGCCTCCTGATATCGACCAAGGTTGATGAGTAGGGCGGCCCGCCCCAATCTGACCTTCAGATTCTCCAGTGGTCCTGTGAACTGCAGCCCCCGTTCGAGAAACCATAGGGCCCTCTGGGATCTTCCAATGCGCCCGTGGAGGATTGCCAATTGAACAAGAATTGCTGGCGCAAGTAGGCCGAACTCAGGCATGCCCTGGACACGTCGCCACGCCTCTTCCGCAGCATTCAGGGCATCTCGAAGATTTCCGCTGTTCTCTTCATGAATGCTAAGGACCCGATGATATAGAACCCTGTCGTACGTGCAGAGAGTTTCGGGGTCGACCTTCGAGAGTTCTTCCTTGGCTTCCTCAGATCGTTCGACAAACTTGAGAAGATGCGCCGCGTTCACCCGAGCTGCGTCTTCACCGCGATTGATCGCTCGATAGAATGCCTCAAGTGCATCAAGATCACGGAAGAGCTGGAAGTAGCAGACACCAAGCCAACGATCGTCTTTGGCCGTGGGCGTCGTAGTGGCTTCGTAGCTTGCCACGCCCTTCTCGAACTCCTCGAGGAAGACCCAACCCTGGACCTCACTTTCGAGATGGATTCCGGGGAATCTCCTAGTAACCATCATCTGTACGGATTCACTCATCGTTGTTCCAAGGGCCTTTCTAGCCCACGCGGTGCGCCTCAGGGCTGAGGTGAGAGGCCCGCTGCTACTGAACCGAGAGGCTACCCTAGGCGACGATAATGTATTCGGTGCTCTAGGTGCGCGCAATTGACCACAGGCGCATCCCACTAAAGCCGTGTGGAAGCGCCATTATACGCCTAGGTCGAAGCTCCTGATGAATGCCAGCGTCGTTGACGATACATTGCCCAACGTGGTAGCTTGTAACGCATATCAAGGTGGTTGGGAGGCCAGCTTGATTCGGGGTCCTCTGGGCGCCGTGCAGGAAGAGATGGGAGCTAATAGGAGAGGTTCGGTTCACTCCTAATTCAAGCTCCAAACAGTTCGTAGGGTGGCGGAGTACCGCCAGTCATTTGTCTGCGAGGTTGGGAGACCAGCAGGCGACTACTCAGGCTTTGGGAGACCTGTGTAGGTAGTTGTGGCCTTTCGCAGGCCAAACGGGAGGATGGGACCACATATGAAGAACACTGGGAAGCGCATCTTTGCCGCAATCGTGTTTGCTGCCCTTGCCGCCATGCCGTTCGTTGCAACGGCTGGTGTGAGCATGATCAAGAGGTAGCTTTGGCAGTCTGACTCAGCTTGAGGAGTAGGCACGCCGTAACGGATTGAGAACTTGCCAGACGTGCGTGTAGGGTGGCGTTTATACGGACAATAAGCGTCACCCTGCTACTTTGCGGTTACGCCGAAAGGAGGCGTCAGCCGTGGGAGTACGCGTCTTCCTCAAACCTGAGTTGTCGCATTTGGCAATCATGGGGTGGAGATCCGGAGCTTCAACGTGAGGAGCGCAATCAAGGCCATATCGCGGCTGCGCGCGATTCTTGATTCTGGATCGGCGATGCGCTCAAACGGCCTGCCGGCCAAGGGAATTGGTGTTCTAGCGCTACTGATGGTCCTGGTAATCGTGTCCATCGTGATTCCTTCGACTCGTCTGGCCGCGCTCCAGTTGCTGTATATTCCAATCCTGCTAGCCGCGTACTCGTGGGGGCTGTCCTTTGCTCTTGGGGTAGGCCTGGTTGCTGCGATGGACGCGACAATTCCGACATTCGTGCAAGTACGCGAACCGTGGGTAGTACAGGCGGTGCTGTATGTCGCCTTTGCTGGGGCGAGTGCGTGGCTCTTGCGACGTCGGCATGCGCCGAAAGCATCCTCGGCCATGCAGCACATCGACCGTGGTTCGTCGAGTCTCGGTCGAGACAGGGTTCTCGAAAGCCTTGCGCGCACGGTTGAGGTCCGCGATGATCATACCCAAGGACATTCTCGTCGCGTAGCAAAGAACGCGGTTGCTCTCGGCCTAGCCCTGGGATTGAGCGCGGAGGATTTGGACGTGCTCTACTGGGCCGCCCTTCTCCATGACATTGGAAAGATTGCTGTGCCCGAGTACATCCTTATGAAGAATGGTCGACTTTCGGAAGACGAATTTGCCGAGATCCGGCGGCATCCCGGTTATGGCGCAGATCTATTGGCGTCCGTGTCTCAGGGCTTCAGACCAATTGCTGACGTGGTTCGAGCTCATCATGAGCGATGGGACGGGCTCGGGTACCCTCTCGGATATCGAGGAGACGAGATTCCGAAGTTGTCCCGCATCATCGCTATCGCGGATGTCTTTGAGGCTCTGACCAGTTTGCGGCCTTACAGAAGCCCCATGCCTGTTGGACAGGCCCTGAGGTACGTTGTGAACGGTGCAGGAACGCAGTTTGATCCGAGTATCGTGCCTGTCTTCGAATCGTTGATAGACGCAGGCCAGGTCGAGTATGGTACCGCGATCGCTAGCCCTTCGGTCAACGGGTCGGCCAAGGCTGAGTCGGTCGCGCCGTTCGCGATCTGATATGCGGGGCACTTGCGACTGCGGGCTGCGCGCAACCGTTACCGTTGCTCCACACGTCCCAACGAAGCGACTACCGGGATGCCTCCGTTGGAAAATGAAAGTGTACGCTCAACCAGCAGACCCGGTTCGCGAACCGGGTCTGCTTCTGGCATGATCAGCAGAAAGTCCCATCCCACAGCAGTTCGGGCGACGACCGAGCAGAAGGCTCGTACCAAGGACTGCGTCTTCGTGCGCGTTCCAAGCCGGACTCCATAGGGAAGGTTGGCCGCGATCAACCCTTTCGTCCCTTCGGGTAGGAGACTGCTGAAGTCCAGTGCCAAAGCGTCGCACACAGCGAACTTGACCCCTGTCGTGGGGGCCTTGTCGGCATTGTATTTGGCTGATTGTATTGCAGTCGGCGAGATGTCGAAGCCGAGAACAGTCTGAGTGGAATGGTCGCTAGCACTCGCGAGCAGCTGCCGGCCGATGTGGCGAAGCATTCCGGGCGCGTGCAAAGGACTGTTCTCGATTGCGAAGCGTCTGGACATCCCGGGGGGATAGTTCCTAGCGATTAGCTCGGCCTCAATTGCGAATGTTCCGGACCCACAGAATGGATCGATTATGACGTCATACGATTTAGATTGGGCAAGGAGAAGCATGCCAGCTGCCGTTGTTTCGCGGATCGGCGCAGTTGTTGCGTGACTTCGATATCCCCGCTTGTGAAGGTGTTCCCCTGTTGTGTCGAGACTTAGCGTGCACCTGTCTTGGTAGAGCCTCGCCTTCACGGTGAGGGGACCGCCATCGACGAGAACAGTGTTGACGTCGTGCTCCGCCATGGAACTGCGAATTGCGTCAAGAATTGCCTGACGAATGCCTTCCTTGTGATTGAGGCGAGACTCGCGGGCCGATACGTCAATACTGACGTCTGGGCAATTGCCTAGAACGGCGGGCCAGTCAATCCTGCGTGCGTGATTGTAGAGCATGGGGTAGCTTTGTGATAGGAACTGACCCAGACGGAGGAGCACGCGGTTTCCCGTCCGCACTGCGAGATTGGCCCGATAGATTGAGGCAAGGTCACCTCGAAACTCAATGCCGCCGTGCACGATTCGGATCTCTTGGCCAATAGACTTCGCCTGCTCGGCCGTCAGGCGCTCTAGTCCAGGAAGGACGGGGACAAACAGCTGGAGCTGATTCCGCACGAGGAACTTCTTTGCGCGACGCCTAAGTGCCTGGGGGGAGAGCGGCATTGAACTGAGCATAGATGGTTGCCGAGGTGGAAGATCAGGAACAAGTAGTTGAGGCTTGCTGTACGGGGGTTGGGGACTCAGACCAGACCCACGGGGGCTACAGCAAGGAGGAGTAGTTGACAAGGAGGGCAAGATGAATACGTGGTTCGAGCGCGTACGTCGCACTCTTCTTGAGATGCCGTCGCCGGTCTTCGTGGTCGCAGGAGACGAGTGGGGGCTCCGGCGCGTGTTCGTTGGCCTACGTGACCCAGAGCAGCCCCTTGTCTTCTTGGATTTGCGCGAAGTTGAGTGCAGCGACTCCGTGAGCGTTGGAAACGCGTTGTCGGAAGCCCTCCGCCGCGGGCTAGGCTCCTCCTTGTTCGGTCTTGGGGTTGGTGAAGAGTATGCGTTTGCGGTGTTTGAGTCCTTCCTGCCAGCCCTTGAGCCGATTACTGTTGCCGTTGTCAACGCTGACGAGTCTCCCCAACTGGCCCTTCGCCTTCTCGAGTCGATTCGCTCTCCCAATCTACTCGTGCTGCATGCCTGCGAAGTGATTCCTTCGATAGCGGAGGCAATCGTCACCTCTCCTATCGAAGGGTCTGATCTCCGAATCACGATTGCGGAAGCTCAGGAACTATTCGAGCTGGAGCGTGACCCGCACGATATTCAGCGGGCCGTGATGGACGCTGGCGGAGCGCTAAGCGCTATAGAAGATGCACTCATGCTGAATCGGAGGACGCAGTCAAATCAGGGTCTCTTGGGCGACTACCTCGGGGCCGCATTTCGTGAAGGAGTCAACGGAGTCATCGACGTGCTGATTGCACGCAAGCGATGGATCGAAGCATTTGAATTTGCTTTTGACCACGCTCAAACCCGGTTGGCCGAGGTTCTTGGCGAGGCCGGAAACGCCTACTTTGAAGCCGGTGAGTTCGAGCGATTCTGGCGATATATGTCAGAAGTACCCCGTTGGATGTTCAGGCAAGAGGAATTCATGTATTGGATGTTCAACAGTGCAATAGCGGTCAACAAGTGGCGCTCAATGCTCCCAAGGGTCGACAAGTATCTTGAAGCTCATGACGCGCCTGATCTTCGGGCTTTGCGTGCGGCTGTGGAATTCAACGACCGATCGTTGGGCGAGGCCACTCGAGCTCACCGCACACGGCGTAGTCCGGAGACAGCGAGATCCTTGGCATTTATAAACGAGTTTCTTGGTGACTTCACCGCGGCCGAACGTCTCTACAAGGAGACAATCGAATTGGCTGAGGGGGAGGCGAGACCGCGTCTGGCCGTTTCGGCCGCTGCAGGAATTGCGCAGGTTCATGTCTTCTCCGGTGCCTATGAGCGCGCGGGGCATTGGGGGGCGTGGGCAGTACAGCAATATCAGATGCATGAATTGCGCGAGGAGCTATTGCGGCTACTTGTCGTAGGCGTCGCGGGTTACCCGAAGATTCTGACCGGTGCCGTGAAGGCTGCCAGACAGTTGCTGGATACCGTGAGACTCACGGAAGGTACCCTCGGGATTCCGTCTACCGAGGGAATCCGGTCTACTCTGGGCGACCTTGCGATCGTTGAAGGAAGGCATGACGAGGCATTGGAGTACTACAGCCTGAACGTGGAAGCTTCGCCGGCTGGCATGTTTCCGAGTATGGCATCCGACCTGGTGTTCGCATATCTGATGATTGGGGATACGGGCGCGGCTCTCGAGACTGCAACGAAGGCAAGTGAGCTTTCGGACCTTGCACCTGGGTTCCAGCGGGACGTTGCGCGACTCAACTTGGGTTCGGCGTTGGTTCACTCGAAATGGCGCGACGGTGAAGAGCACCTGAGGGCCGCTCTTGCTGGCATGCAAACGAGGCCGATTGGACCGTTTAATGCTCGCGCGACGCTTCACCTTGCGAGATCCCTTGTCCGGAGGGACCGCCCCGAAGAAGCCCGCGCCCTCATGGAGAAGAACGCTCGCTACCTCAGGCAACTGGGGGACTCGGGCTGGCTGCTCTTGGGTGGCGATGGACCGGAAGTCGCACAACTGAAGGCCCTGTTCAGGCATGACGAGCCGGAGGTGAAGATCCGGCTGCTGGGGAAGCGTTCGTTGCACGGGGCCGACGGGGAGACACCGCTCAGCCTGCGATTCGCGGAGCTCATCGCGGTTCTGGCGTCGAACCGTGAAGGGATTCGTGGGGAGCCCCTCGCGTTGGCGTTGTACGGTGACCGCGCGAACCCCAGCACGTTGAAAGCGACGATCTCGCGTGCGCGCAAGGTGATCTCGATCGAGCCGCATCCGTATCACATCGCGGAAGCGTACGAGGCGGACTTCGTGAAGGTGCTCGAGCTCCTCCACGAAGGCAAGGTCCAGGCGGCACTCGAGCTGTATCGGGGTCCGCTCCTTCCCGAGTCGGAGGCTCCGGCGGTGGTGGAGCTCCGAGAGCACCTCGAGGAGAGCCTCCGGCAGGCCGTGTTGGCGTCGGGCGATCCGGACGCAATGATCGACCTGGCCAACCAGCAAGGGGACGACCTGGAGCTGTGGGAGGAGACGCGGCGTCACCTTCCACCGAACGATCCTCGGCGGCCGCTCGCGAACGCGCGCATACGGCGCATCCGCAAGCGCTGGCGTGCCGAGACGCAGGGGTAGGAACCGACCCTCCGCCGTCGATCGTCGGTTCGTGCGGCGCGGTGTCGTGCCGGGATGGGCGCTCGGGCCGAACGCTCGTCCCGGCACGATGGGCGCGCCGTTCGCGGGAGATGGAACGGCGCGCTTGGGGAGATGGGATGACCACTCTGGGTCAGGCTTGGTGATGGCTCAGTAGACCGGCAACGAGTTGGGCGCGATTGTCGTAGCCGAGCTTGCCCAGAACGTTGGAGACGTGGGCGTTCACGGTCTTGAACGAGATGCTGAGTTGAGCGGCCGCCCGGCCGGTATCGAAGCCTCTGAGCAGCAAGCGCGTTACTCGCAGCTCCATGTAGGTGAGCCCGGACTTCCACTGGTAGGTGCGCTGCGATGCTGCAGCTGCGTAGACGCCGCTCAGCAGGGCGGGCTCGTTGGTGGACTCGACGACACCGCTGACGTGGTAGCTCGCGAGGCAGTCGTGGTAGGCGGGATGAGCCGATTGCGTCACCACCAGTGTGCGGGCGCGCTCGATGCTGTTCATGGTGTCGAGTTGTCCGAAGGCCCAGGCGAGGGGGTAGTCGAGGATGATCTCTGCCACGCCTCCGGAGGACGGATCGGGGGACGAGAGGCCGGAGCGCGCCAGCACCTCGTCGACAAGGTTCCCGAACGTTTCATGAGCCAGCTTGAGCCTCACGCCAATCTTCTTCCTCGACATGCTCTCGACCTCCTCCACTCGATTCCCGTTCCGGGAGTCTCATGGTGGACAGAGGCGGGTTACGCCTTGGTTGCCGCCGAGGCGGGCCGATCCGAAGGCAACAGCCTGGAGGGGAGCCGCGGCGCGCGGGCCGAAGGCATCCCACACACGTTCGTGTGGCCGCCAGGCCTCGAGCCGGGCCGGCCTGCGCTCGTGCTTAGGGGCGGACACGGGCGCGCCCGGGTGGCTCATCAGCGGCGGCTTCGAGGATCGGCGAGGTCGCGCAGGCCGTCGCCGAGGAGGCTCCAACCCAGCACCGTCCAGACGATGGCGAGCCCGGGCACGAGTGCCGGATACGGGCTCATGGCAAGGAAGCCCTGTGCCTCGCGCAGCATGTTCCCCCACGACGGCACGCCGGGGGGTGTTCCCAGCCCCAGGAAGCTGAGGGCAGCCTCGGCCAGCACGGCCACCGCCATGCTGAGGCTCGCCTGGACCAGGATCGGCCCGAGCGCGCCCGGGAGGATGTAGCGTCGCAGCAAACGGCCGTGGCTCGCGCCCAGGGCCCGACCCGCTTCGACGTAGCCCCGCTGCTTCAACGAGAGTACGGATGCGCGCGTGAGGCGCGCGAAGATCGGCACGGTGGCGAGGCCGATCGCGCTCATGGCGGTCAGCGTGCCAGGCTGGTAGATGGCGGCCAGGAGAAGCGCCATCAGGATGGCGGGGAAGGCGTAGAGCACATCCACCAGCCGCATCAACAGCTCGTCGAGAAGCGACCCGGTGTAGCCGGCGACGGCGCCCAGCAGGCTGCCGACGCTGAGCGCCAGGCCCACCGCGATGAACCCGACGTAGAGGGTCCCCCGAGCCCCGACCAGCACGCGGCTGAACAGATCGCGTCCGAACTCGTCCGTACCCAGCCAGTGCTGGGACGAGGGCCCGGTGAGCTGGGAGGCGAAGTCCAGAGCGTTGGGATCGAACGGCAACCACACGAAACTGAGCAGCGCCGCGGCCACTACCGTTCCGATGAGCACCGTTCCCAGGACGAGGTTGAGCCGCCGCATCACTCGTACCGGATGCGCGGGTCGAGGAATCCGTAGGAGATGTCCACCAGGAAGCTCAGCGCCACGATGGTGGAGGCGTAGACGAGGATCTCACCCTGCAACAGCGGGAAGTCGCGCGCGCCGATAGCGGTGAGGACCAAGCGCCCCATCCCCGGCAAGGCGAAGACCTGCTCGATGATGATCGAGCCGATGAAGACGTTGGTGAGACTGAGCCCGAAGATCGTCACGATCGTGACCAGAGCGTTGCGAAGCGCGTGCAGGAGAACTACGCGGAGCGCCGCCAGCCCCTTGGCGCGCGCCGTTCGGACATAGTCCTGATCCAGCTCCTCGAGCATCGCCGCTCGCGTCATGCGGGTGATCACGGCGGCCTGCCCCAGCCCCAGGGCGAAGACCGGCAGGACCAGGCTGCGCAGCGAGCGCACGGGATCGGCGTGCCATCCCGCGAAGCCGCCGGCCGGCAGCCAGTGCAGACGCACGGCGAAAAGCAGGATCATCATCAGGCCGAGCCAGAAGCTCGGGATGGCGGCACCCAATTGCGACGCGGCGGTGATCAAGGGATCGAGCACGGTGCCGCGGCGGAGGGCCGCCAGGATGCCCAGGGGCAGGGCGATGAGGCACGCCAGCAGGGCGGCGCCCAGCGACAGCGGCACGGAGACGGCCAGGCGGTCGCGGATGAGCGACCCCACCGGCTTCTGGTAGTTCAGGGACTCCCCGAAGTCGCCATGCAGGATCCCGCCCAGCCACTGAACGTAGCGTTTCGCCGGTGGTTCGTCGAGGCCGAGCTGGTGGCGGAGCGCGCCTAGCGCCTGCGGGCTGGCGTTAAGCCCGAGGATGGCCTCGGCGGGATCACCGGGCACCGCCAGTAGCGCGGAGAAGACCACGACGGACGCCAGCAACACGCTGACTAGGGCGGTGAGGAAGCGGCGCGTGAGGAAACTGAGCATGAAGCGGCGAGGGGGACGGCGCCGAACGTCGTCCCCCGTTCGCTGGTGAGCCTAGGGAGCGCGGTAGACGCGGGTCATGTCGATCGCCGGGGTGGGTTGGTTGGTCCAGAAGCCGTAGACATCGTTGCGCGCCGCCACCAGGTAGGGCGGACTGAAGACCCATACGTTGACCGCGTCCTTCGCGATGATCGTACCGACCTCCTGGTAGTCGGCCGTCTGCACCTGCGGCGAGGTGGCGGCCTGCGCCTGCTTGAGCAGGTTCTGCACCACCGGGTTGTCGTAGTGGAAGTAGTAGTTGGGGTTGCCGTAGATGCCGATGTCGCGCGGCTCGGAGTGACCGATGATGGTCATGTCGTAGTCGCCGCCCAGGAAGATGCGCTGCAGCCAGGTGGTCCACTCGACCACCGAGACCTGCGCGTCGATGCCCACCTGCTTGAGCTGTTGCGCGATGACCTGACCGGTGCGCCGCTCGATCGGGTAGGGCTGTGGCAGCTCGAACTTGATCTTGAAGCCGTTCGGATAGCCGGCCTCGGCCAGGAGCTGCTTCGCCTTCGCCGGGTCGTACGGGTACGGATCGGGGTTGATGTAGTAGGGCTCCGCGGGCGTCATGTGCGTGCTGATCACCGTGCCCAGCCCGAACATGGCGCCCTGGACGATCGCCTTCTTGTCGATCGCCATGGTGATGGCTTCGCGCACGCGCTTGTCGTTCAGCGGCGGCCGGGCGTTGTTGAGCGCCAACGTGATCTCGGTGGTGGCCGTGCCCTCGGTGCCCTTGACGCCGGTCACGCTTCCCTTCTTGATCTGAAGGTACTGCTCGGGCGGCAGCGAACTCGCGATCATGTCGATGTCTCCGGCCTGCAGCGCCGCGAAGCGGGTGTTGGGATCCGGCATGATCTTGAACACGACCTTGTCGAGGTAGGGCTCGCCCTTGATGTAGTAGTGGGGGTTGCGCACCAGAACGACTTCGCTGCCGGGCGTGTAGGAGGCGAACATGAAGGGCCCGGTGCCGATCGGATGGCTTCGCTGGGTGCTGGCCTCGGACGGAGGGTAGATGACCGAGTCCGGTCGTGCCAGGTTGAACAGCAGGCTGGAGTTGGGCTCGTTGAGGTGGAACACGACGGTGTTGTCGGGCCCCGCCTCGACGGTATCGATCGACGCGTAGTACTCGGGGTGCGTGTGCCCCGAGCTCTTGTCCTTGGCTCGCTCGAAGGTCTTCACCACGTCCTCGGCCGTGAACGGCGTGCCGTCATGGAAGGTCACACCGGTCCGAAGCTGGAACGTCAGCGTCTTGCCGTCTGGGCTGGTCGTCCAGGACTTCGCCAGCGCCGGCACGATGTTGCCGTTCCGGTCGAGGCGCACCAGGCCCTCGTAGACGTTGTGGTAGACCACGCGGGCGATCTCCTGCGAGGTGGAGGCGGTCGGGTCCCATCCCGGCGGATCGGCCGTGATGGCGACCGTTACGGTGCCGCCCCGCTGGGGAGGCGGATCGGCCGCCCATGCCAGGGTCCCGATCAAGGTCAACGCAACCAGGAAGAGCAGCACTCGCTTCATGTCGTTCCTCCTTCGAGGATCACCGGCCCCCGGATCGGCGCGGCCTAAGCGTCTGCGGAAACGGGACGGATTGAGGTGACCTTTCCAAGGTACTCCACGGCCGCGGCGGCGTAAAGGCGGGCCGACGTCACCGCCTCCGACAGCCGCACGAACTCGTCCACCTGGTGAGGGATGGTGCGGTCGCCCGGTCCCAGGGTGACGATGGGGATGTCGCGCCATGCCCGCAGGAAGGTGCCGTCGGTGGCACCCGGTACGCCCCCGTATCGGGGCGGGCGCTGCAAGATCTCGGGGTAGGCGACCTCGAACGCCCGCACCAGCGGGTCGTCGGCGGGCGTCTCGGTCCACGGCCGCGACTCGAAGCACTCCACCTCGATCTTCAGCCGGGGGGTCGCTCGCTCCAGCTCGCGGCACCGCGTGGCGATCTGCTCCAGCAGAGCATCGTGGTCCTGCCCGGGAACCGTGCGGATGTCGAGGGCCAGGTAGGCCTCCTCCGGCATCACGTTGTGCTGCGCCTCGCCGCCGGCCGGCGCCGTCACGATGGTGGGGGTGATCCAGGGCAGGCCGAGGTGGGGATGGGTACCCAGGCGCACCTGCTCGGAGCGTTCGATGGAGCGAACGGTCGTGAGGATGTCGTTCAGCCCAAGGATCGGGTTCACCCCTGCGTAGGGCATCGCACCGTGGCTCATCACCCCGCGGACGCGCACGTGCAGGCGCATGGCTCCCTTCTGGAAGAGGCAGATCTCGTTCTCTTCGGGTTCGCAGATGATGGCGCCGCTCACCTCGTCGGCCCAGCCCCGTTCGATGAAGTGCTTGATGCCGAGCATCATGCCCTCCTCGTCAGCGACGATGCCGAGACGGATGCGGCCGGGGAGATCCGGTGCAACGCTGCGAACGGCCTCGAGCGCCGCGATGGCGGCGGCGACGCCGGCCTTCATGTCGGCGCTGCCGCGGCCGTGGAGCACGTCACCCTCGATGCGGCCGTCGAACGGCGGCACGCGCCACTGGCCGGGATCGCCTTCGGTGACGACGTCGCTGTGGCCCTCGAACATGAGCGTGCGGTGGACGGCGGGGTCGAAAGCGCTGCCCGACCAGTCGCAGATCACGTTGGGACGGTCGGGAGCGGCCTCTTCGACGAGGGGCTCCAGTCCGATCCCACGCAGCGCCTCCGCCACGAAGGCCGCGGCCGCCGTTTCGTTGCCGCCTTGCCCGGGCTCGAACACGCTGCGCGCGCGCACCAGGCCCTGCGCCAGGGCCGCGACCCGGTCCGGGTCGACCGCCTCGGCCGCACGACGAGCGCGTGCGTCAAGGCTCACAGCGGCGGGGTGAAACGCCCGTCCACAGCCGTCCAGCCGCCGTCCACGAACAGCAGTGAGCCGGTCACGAAGCTGGCGGCGTCGCTCGCGAGGTACACCACCGCGCCGACCATCTCGCTCGGTTGCGCCCAACGGCCGAGCGCCCCTTTCTCGGCGTAGGCCCGGTACCACTCCGGCCGGTTCTTGATCTGAGCCGTCAACGGCGTCTCCACGACGCCCGGAGCCACTGCGTTGGCGCGCACCCCCCTCGGGCCCAGCTCGGCGGCCAGCGCTCGGATCATCTGCAGCGTTCCGGCCTTGGTCGCGGCGTACACGCCCTGCCCCGGCTCCACCACCTGGGCGCGGATGGAGGAGAAGAAGATGAGGCTGCCGCTGCCCTGTTCGGCCATGCGCTTGCCGGCTTCGCGCATCACCAGGAAGCTGCCCTTCAGGTTGAGGTCGATCACGCGCTGGAACTCCTCGGCCGTGACCTCGAGCAGGGGCTTGCGCACGTTGATCGACGGCGTGCTCACGAGGATGTCGAGGGCGTCCAGCCCGCCGATGAGGTCGCGGACCTGATCCTCCTGGGTGATGTCGACGCCCACGGCCCGTGCCGTTCCGCCTCGCTCCTCGACCTCGGCTGCCGCGGCTTCCGCCGTCTGGGCGTGCACGTCGGCGCACACGACCCGGGCCCCGAAGTCGGCCAGGCCTGCCGCCACCGCTCGCCCGATCCCCGAACCCGCTCCCACGACGAGGGCGGACTTGCCCGAGAGATCGAAGAGATCACGGTAGTTCATGACGTCATCCTCCCTACGAGAGTCTCGAACCGTGCCACGCGTTCCTCGGCTACGGCCAGGCTACTCCTCCAGAAGCCCGGGTCCCGGATGTCGATGCCGAAGTCCGCGGCCAGGGCGGCCGCGTCGGCCATGCCGGTACCAGCGAGGAGAGCGTCGTAGCGCTCCAAGAAGGCGTCGGGGTCCGCTCGATAGACGCTGTAGAGGCCGCGACCGAAGAGGAACCCGAAGGTGTAGGGGTAGTTGTAGAACGAACGGCTACTGAAGTAGTAGTGAGGCTTCTCGGCCCAGGCCAGCCGGTGCCGGCCGTCGGCGGACAGCGCGTCACCGTACGCCTCACCCTGCGCGCCGCTCATGAGCTCGTCGAACTCCGTCGGGGTCAGCGTGCGCTTGGAGCGCCCCTCGAACACCGCAGACTCGAAGCGGAAACGTGCCTCGATGTCGAGCACCAGCGTCGAGGTCTGCCGCAGGTCCTGCTCCAGGATGGCGAGCTCCATGGCCTCGTCGGCTTCGTCCAGCAGCCCGTTGGCTACCAGCGTTTCGCAGAAGATACTGGCCGTCTCCGCCAGTGTCATCGGTAGCTGCATCTGCAGGGTGGTGCGGTCGTACCGGTACAGGCAGTCGTTGTGGTAGGCGTGACCGAGCTCGTGCGCCAGAGTGAACACGTCGGAGAGGCGGCCGCCGAAGTTGAGCATGACACGGGACTCCCGGCGCCCGAGCACCGGGCTGCAGTAGGCTCCGTTGCGTTTGCCGGGTCGCGGCGGCACGTCGACCCAGCCCTCGCGGAAGGCGCGCTCGGCGAAGCCGGCCAACCTCGGCGAGTAGCGCTCGAAGCGCTCGATCACGAACGCCTTGGCCTCGTTCCAGTCGAAGCGCCGCGGTTCCCCGACGGCGACAGGCGCCTGCAGATCGGACCAGCGCAGCGTCTGCTTGCCTAGGAAGCGGGCCTTCGCCCTCAGGTAGCGGCGCATCGTCGGTGCGGCTTCGGCGGTGGCGGCGCGCATCGCCGCGAGGCTGGCGGCGTCGATGGCGTTGGCGAACAGCGTGCTCGCCAGCACCGAAGGCCAGCCGCGCCTGCGTGCCAGTTCCTGCGTCTGCCCCTTGACCCCGTTGAGGGCGGCAGCGAAGGGCACGGCATCCCGCTCGAGGAGCTCGGTCTGCGCTGCGAACGCGGCCGCCCTTACGTCCTCACGCTCGTCGGCGAGCCTCACGTAGAGCTCGGCGACGCCGTACGCCCTGGGCTCGTCGTCATCGGGCAGGCGCACCGTCACCGTGCGGCGACTCACCAGATCGGAATGGAGCCGTTCCCAGGCACTCCCCGCGCTGCCGTCGAGCGATGCGGCGAGGGCCTCGGCCTCTTCGCCCATCAGGTGCAGCGCTTCGGCCTGGAGCCGCTTCAACGCGTGGGCATGGTCACGTATCAGCGGCGAACGCTCGCAGGCGGCGTCGAGGTCGAGGGCGCCGATCCAGGCGGTCACGCGAGCGGCGTGCGCGGTCAGCGCCGCCTCCGCCGGATCCAGTGCCGTGAGCTCGGCGCGTACGCGATCGTTGGCGGCGTCGACGGAGAGGGCGTTGCCGAGGAAGGAGCCGAGGGTGGCGAAGCGCTGGTAGAGGCCGTTGAGGCGCTCGATCAAGGCTTCCAGCGTGGCTATCTGCGCCTCACCCTTACCGCCGTTCTCGGGCGCCCGGATGTGGTGTTCGTCGAGGAACGCCTCCAGCTCGTCGATGCCATCGAGGAGGCCGGCGCGGTCGTCGTTGAAGGCCCGGCTATCGAGGCCGGGATAGATGCTGTCCAGTTGCCATGCGGGCATGTCCGTCAGGGACATGGCACCACCGTCCCTTCATCGTGACGCTGCGGGACAGTCTACCGAGTGTGCGCACCGCGGCTCCGGACGTCGGGCTCTGCGCCTCAGAGTTCCTCGTCCTTGCCGGGCGGCCAACTGCCTCCCAAACGCAGCCAGGCGCTCACCATGTCGACGGGCACCTGGGCGAGGAAGGTGATGGCCTGGTTGTCGCGCGGATGGGGCAGGGTGAGCCGGTAGGCGTGCAGAGCCTGCCGCTCCATCACCTCGGAGGCACGGCCGTACACGGTATCGCCGAGCACCGGCACTCCCAGGTGCGCCAGGTGCACGCGGATCTGGTGGGTCCGGCCCGAGTGTGGCTTGGCCTTCACTAGGACATAGCCGGGGATCCTGGCGATGACCCGGAACGCGGTGACGGCGGACTTCGGGTTCTCGCCGCCGACCGTCATCTGCTGACGTTGGACGGGGTGCCGGCCGATGGGCGCGTCGAGGTGAACGGCGTCGTCCAGCGAGCCCACGGCGATCGCCACGTACTCCTTCTCGGTGAGACGCTTCTTGAACGATGCGGCCAGGTGCCGATGGGCGGCGTCGTTCTTGGCCACCACCATCACGCCCGACGTGTCCTTGTCCAACCGGTGCACGATCCCCGGTCGGTACGCCTCATCGGCGGGGTCGAAGATCCTCTCCTTCGATAGGTCCATTCGGCCCAGCAGGGCATTCACCACCGTGCCCGTGCGCACGGTGGCGGTGGGGTGCGCTACCAGGTTGGGAGGCTTGTTGATGGCGGCGAGGTCCTCGTCCTGGTAGATGATGTCCAGATCGATGTCCTCCGGCTCCACCAGCATGGGGCGGGGGGGTGGAATCAGCACCGAAACGATCTCGTGGCCACCGAGCTTGTGCGCGGCCTTGCCTACCGGCATGCCGTCGATGGTCACGTAGCCCTCGCTGACCAGTTCCTTGGCGTAGGTTCGGGAGAGCTCGAGCGCCATGGCGATGGCCACGTCCAGCCGCTCGCCGTCGGGTGCCTCGAAGGAGCGAACATCCACGTCCGTCAGTCTAGCGGCTCGCCGGGAGCGCACGGCGGCGGCGCTATACTGGCGCGATATGGAGCCGATCGCACTCGATGCCATGGGGGGCGACCGGATGCCCGCAGCGGCGCTCGACGGCGCCCTTGCCGCTGCGGCGGAAGGGGTGCCGGTGGTGCTGGTGGGCGACGAAGAGGTCCTGCGCGCCGGTCTCACCGAGCGCGGGGCCACGCTTCCCATCCGGCACGCCGACGACGTCATCGCCATGACCGAGCACGCCGCCGACGTGCGCCGGCGCACGTCCAGCAGCGTGATGGTTGCGATGCGCATGGTCAAGGACGGCAAGGCGTCGGCCGCGGTGTCGATGGGTCACTCCGGCGCGACCATGGCTGCCGCGTTGTTCGTGCTGGGGCGCTTGCGCGGCGTCGAGCGACCCGGCATCCTGGCCAACATCCCCGTCAAGGACGGTTACGTGGCACTCATCGACGTGGGCGCGAACGCCGAGTGCCGCCCCTCGCACCTGCAACAGTTCGCCGTGATGGGTTCGGTCTTCGCGCGCACCATGTGGGGCGTGGCGTCCCCCAGCGTGGGGTTGATGTCCATCGGCGAGGAGCCCGAGAAGGGCAGCGAGCTGGTGGTGCGCGCCCACGCGCTGTTGCGGGAGACATCCGGCGTGCGCTTCTACGGCAACGTCGAGGGGCGCGACCTCTTCCGCGGGCTGACTGACGTCGTGGTCACCGACGGCTTCACCGGCAACGTGATCCTCAAACTGGCCGAGGGGGAAGCCAGGGAGCTGTTCTCCTGGGTGCGCGACGCCCTTCGCGCCGACCTGCGCAGCCGCATCGGCGGCATGCTGGTCCGGCCCCGCCTGCGTTCCATCGCGGCCCGCCTCGACCCGGCCGAGTACGGCGCTCAACCGCTGCTAGGGGTGGACGGCCATGCCTTCATCGGGCACGGCAGTGCCGACGCCCGCGCCGTGGCGAGCGCGCTGCGCACGGCCCATCGGGCGGTCGAGGGCCGGCTGGTCGAGCACATCCGCAGCGGGATCGCGGGTCTGGGCGAGCTCAGCCAGCCGGCCTGAGGCCCGCGCCGGCCGGGGCGGTAGCAGGCTTCACGGCGTCGTCGACTTGGCGCGCGCCCATTGCACGGTCGTGACGTAGCGTCCGTAAGCATCGGCCGGCAGCGGTAGGTCGCCCCCCGTCGAGAAGGGGTACGACTGGTACCAGATTCCCTGTTGGCTCGCTACGGTGAGCAGGTCGAGCACCACGATGCGCTCGTTGTCGACGACGTAGGCGAAGCGGTTCACCGGATCGATGGCGGCCGCCACGCCGGTGAGGCCGTAGACGTAGGGCGTGATGGCCGTGGCCTTGGTGCCCGGGTCGGGGTGCACGGCGATCTCGCCGGCCCCGCCGGAGCTGTAGCCCGCTACCACCACCTGCGATGTGGCTCCCGTGGGGTCGATGGCCAGGGCGGTCGCGCCGAAGACCGTGTCGACCTGTGTCCCCGCCGGGGTCAGCAGTCCCGGAGTCACCGTCTGCAGGTACGACTGCAGGTACGAGTTGGGTGCGTACGGGTAGGGGTTGGTGGCGGCCGTCAGGACGCCGCCGCTGCCCTCGAGCGCCAGTTGCTCCTGCCCTGGCAGCGTCCCCGCGATCGCTGCCTGACTCGCGTCGTGCGGCACGGGATCGGTGTAGACCTGGGCGTTGTTCGTGCCGGAGACGAGGAACGAGAGCGTCTCGCCGGTGCTCTGCTGGTCGTCGAAGGGGACCGTCGGTTGCGTCACCTGGACGGCGCTCGCGAGCACCACCGGTACCGCGCTGCGCGTCTGGGTGTCGAGCTGGAAGAGTTGAGCGACGTTCGTGCTGGTGTCGTTGCAGGCCCGGGGGTCGCTGAGTAGCGTCACGTAGCGCCCCGTCGCCGACACGGTCAGGCCCGTCAGGCACAGCGGCGCATAGGCCTGCAGCGCGCCTCCGGCTCCGGTGAGGGGGATCGTCGGCAGCTCCTGGAAGGCGGTGGGCGCAGCGGGATCGATGCCGGTAAGGCTGAAGCTCACCAGCGCGGACGGGGGGTCGGTGCCCGGCGCCAGGTCGCGCGTCAGCACCACCATGCTCGTGCGCGCCCCCGCCCGGCCCACCACGTCGGACGCGATCGCCGGGTAGGGGAGTGGTCGCTCGCTGCCCGCCACCACCGTCAGCGTTCGTTGCGTGGACTGGTTGGCGGTGTAGTTGTCCTCCACCAGCACCATCTGGTAGGCCGCGGCGTTCGCAGGATCCTGGCGCCCGATCGCCAGCAGCAGCGGTGGCACGTTCTCGGTGGTGCCGGTGCAGCCGGCCACCACTCCCAGCAGCAGGAGCAGCAGCGGCGCCAGGGCCCGCAGCCGCCTCACGGCTTCGCTCCCGGCAGAGTGAGGCCGGTATCGAACATCTGAAGCAGACCCTTCTGCGCGCCCGGTGTGGTGAGCGCGATCTTGAACTGGCCGGTGGCGCTGTTCCACGAGCTGTAGAGCGCCCAGCAGCAGCGGTTCCAGGCGGCCACGAAGGTCGGCTGGAGGTTGAAGGCCGGATGGCTGGCATCGTTGCCGCTGAAGTCCCAGGTGTCGTTCACCACCGCGCCAACATATAGGTCCTTGAGGGGGCGGACGATGAGAGCCACGTCACCCAGCGTCAGCACTTGGCTGGTCACGCTCTGCGTGGCGCTCGAGTAGCTGCCGTTGTAGCCCAACGCACCTTGCAGACCGACCGTCTGGTACAGGTCGAGCCCGAAGGTCAGGCTGGCGCGACGCAGATAGGACAGGGGCAACAGATCGTCGCGCAGCGGCATGTCGTAGAACAGATCGACGCTGAAGTTGGCGGGCCCGACCTGGCGGTCGGTGAGGACGGCGCGGGCGGTCAGGTCGGTGTTGCGGTAGCCGCCCGCGCCGCCGTTCAGGGTGGGATCGAAGATGGTGTCGTAGCGCACCTGCCACACAGGCGATCCGCTCGTCGGTGCATCCTCGAACCTGAACGCGATGGCACGGCTGAAGGTGGGATCGCCGGGGAAGCCCAGCCACCCCGGCTCGAGCCATGCCAGACCGTCGGCCTCGGCCGCCGCGATCCCCGGCCACGCGACCCTCAGTGAGCTCGACGCCACCGTGCCATCTGGGAATCCCAGCTGCTCCGAGGCGCTGAACTGCAGCGGGCCGACGGCCGCCGCGGCATCGACGCGAAGGGCCGTGACCTTGCCGGCGTTCAGGTCGCGCTCGTAGGTGAGCTTGACGCCCGGGACGGCGTCGTCCTGCTGGAGCGTCCCCAGGGTGAGCGAGAAGTCCAGGGGATCCCAGGCCTGCGGCGGCTCTCCGGTCGGAGGAGGAGGCGGCGCGTAGCTGTAGCCGCCGCTGATCGAGAGCTCCGCCACGCCCGCGTAGGCAAGGCTGGCCTTCGCCTGGGAGTGGGTCTCATTGGTCACGATCCCGCTGAGACGATCGGGGGTGGGCTTGAGGTCCTGGACGTGCTCGAGGCTCAGGGCCGCCTTGAGGTCGCCGCGCGACGTCAGGTCGAGTCTGGTGTCGATGGTGCCGGGATCCTGGTTCTTCACGTCGTAGCTGTTGCTGACGCTGAGGTTGACCCAGTTGGTGTTTCCGAACAGGCGCAGGGTGGAGTCGACCGGTTGCACGCCCACGTTCTGCTGATCGCGGCTGTCGACGAACACGTAGCCGCTCTTGACCTCGAGGCTGGCCCACGCCAGGGGGTCGATCAGGAGCGTCGCGTTCGTCCCCGTTCGGGTGCTCAACGGGATCTGGTCGAACGCGAACGGGGTCTCCCCCTGAGCGGTGTTGCGCTGGAAGGTCAGGGACAGGGAGCCTACGCCCTCGGTGGTCTGCTTCGCCGTGAGGTTGGCGTCCCAGTTCACGAGGCGTTCGCCGGTGCCGTAGTAGCTGCCGGTGAACACGCTCTTGCCCGACACCGTCATGCCGTTCCAGGGGGAGACCGGGTTCATGGCCAGGGTGTAGTTGTCGAGCGCGCGGGCGGCCGTGAACGTCGGGGTGGCGGCCGCGCTGCGGTTGCTGAGGTTGCTGGTGTCGCGGAAGACGCCGAGGTCGAGCAAGGCGCTCTGCACCTGGAAGGGACCGAAGGTGTAGTCCTTCAGGTTGGTGGGTTTGACCTCGAGGCGGCCGACGGTCCACAGCGGCGTGGTCCTGTTGGCGTAGCTGGGTGTGGTCACGGTGTCGCCGGGCGCTACATCTAGGAAACCCTGACTGCTGAACGTTCCCTCCAGGCCGGCGTTCTGCGCGGTGGTCGACCACGCGTACTCCCAGATACGGTTGCGCACCGTGTCGTCCCGCTTGAGGCTGAACGACACCGCCGGGGGGCCGAGCGTGGGCTCGGTGGCGTAGTGCAGGTCGAACTGGAGCGTGCTCTCGCCCTTCTGTCCGCTGGGCACACTGCCGTCGGCGTTGCGGTCGAGCGTGAACGGGGTGTACTCCACCTTGAACTCGCCCTTGCCGCGATCGGTGTAGAACCGGTGATCGAAGCCGCCGCCGAGGTAGGACGTCTGCACCTGGCCCCCCAGCAGGCTCTTCTCCAGCCCGCCGCCGGCGCCCGTCTGAACGTCGGCGTAGTAGTGGAGGTCGACGTTGCCGAACGCGTTCGGTCCGGCCACGTAGGGCCAGCGCAGGGCGATCTCGGCGCGTGTCGTGGCCGTACCGGAGGTGATCGAGAGCAGGGGCTGCCGGTTCGGCGGGGCCAACGGCACCACCAGCAGTGGCAGATGGAACAGCGGGCGGCCGCGCAGCAGCACCGTCACGCCGTAGGCCACCAGGCGATCTCCCGGATATAGCTCGATGCGTGTGGCGTCGAAGCCGTAGTCTTGCACGGTCTGGTCGCAGCGCGAACAGGGACTGAAGTGCCCGCTGAGGATGCTGATCTGGCCGGGGACCCGGCTGGCGCTGTCGCCCGTGACGTCGAGTGCCGAGGTGCTGATGATGACGTCCTTCGCCTGGAGGCTCTCCCCCTTGAGATCGATGACCATGTCGTTGCCGGTGACCGTCTCCCCGTTGGCGGTGTAGCTGCCGTAGCCGACCACCCTTACGATGCGGTTGGTCAGGTCGAACTCGACGTGGTCGGCCACCAGCTCGCTGTCTCCGATGGTGACGTGGACCTGGTGTCCCTCCAGGACGTAGAGCTGCGCCTCGGTGCCGTCGGGGAGCGTGAGGGTTCGGATCTCCAGGCGGCTGGTGGGGTCGCCGCCGGTGTCGATGGTGATGCGCACGGCCTGGGCGCTTCCGCCGACCAGGAGCACCAGGGTGAGGGCGCCGAGAAGCAGGGCGCGCCGCATTCAGCGCCTCCAGGAGAGCGCTAGGAGGATCCCGCCGGCGACGACGTAGAGGGCCACCGGCGCCCATCCCGCAACGTAGGCGGGGATGGTGCCCTGCGCCCCGAGGAGTTTCGAGACGCTGCCGGTTGCGTAATAGATGAACGTCAGGAACAGCACCGAGACCAGCCCGAGCGGCACCCCGCGCCGGAAGGTGAAGAGCGCGACGGACAGGGCGAAGAGGGCGAAGGCCGTGGCGGCGAGCGGCTCAGCGAGCTTGCGGTACAGCGCGGTCCACTCCGCGGGCTTGGGTCGGCCCGGATCGCTCCGGAGGCGCTGGATCAACTCGCCCAGCGGCAGGTACACCAGATCGGGAGTGCCGGTGACGCCGGCGGCCAGGCCGCGGACCGGCAGGTCGCCGCTGGCGGCGTGGAAGTCGAGGACCAGCCGGCCGGCCCGGAACACGCGGAAGCGCAGGTCCTGCAGGCGCCAGACACCGGCGGCCTGGTCGAGATCGCCGCTTGCGGCCTGGATGACGTCGCGAGGGCCCTGCGTACCTCCCGGGCTGATCACCGTCACGTTGCGGAGGTGCCCGCCGGGCGCCACCGACCCGATGTAGATGCTGCGGCCGAGCGCGTCCGTGAAGAACGAGCCGGCCTTGATGACGGTCTCGGGGCTTCGCAGCAGGATGTCCTTCTGGACCTCGAGAGCGTGTTGTTCGCTCCACGGCACGACCAGCTCGTCGTTGGCGAAGGCGAGGAGGCTCACCAGCAGTCCCAGGCCGAGCATCGGCATCAGGAAGCGGCGTGGGCTCAACCCCAGCAGCATGGCCGCCTTGATCTCGCCGTCCTGGGCGAGACGGGTCAGCCCCAGCAGGGCCGCGAACAGCAGCGCCAGCGGCAGCCCCGGGCCCGCAGCCGCGGGTAGCTTGAACAGCAGGAATCGGGCCACCAGGGGGGCGGGCACGCCTCGCGCCAGGGCGTCGGCCAGCACGCCGAGCAGGAAGCTCATGAGCAGCAGGACCAACAGCACCGCCAGGCCGGCGCCGTACAGGGGCAGGATCTCGCGGAACAGGTAGCGGCTGAAGCGGTTCATGTTCGCAGGCTCCAGATGGCCAACAGCACGGCCCCAACGCCGGCGACCAGCGGGGTCATCCAGGCCGCTTCCACCGGGCCCAACGCGCCCGCCTGGTACAGGCTGCGCGCGAAGAACCACATCGCCCAGAACAGCACCAGCAGGATGATCGTCCAGGCGAAGCCAGAGGCGCGCCCGCGGACGCGCAGGCCGAGCGCCCCGGCGATGATGGCGAACACCACGGCGGTGAAGGCGTCGGCGACGCGTCGGTGGAACTGGAACAGCAGAGGCCCGGCATCGCCCCCCGCCAGGCGCAGGCGGCCGATCTGCGCCCACAGCTCGTCGAGAGGAAGGGTCACGCTGCGCGCCAGGGTCTGGTTGGGAGTCGCCTCCAAGAGGAACGGAACGGTGACGGTGCCGGCGTTCGCGGGCGCCTGCCCGGGCGTGCTGCGCTGCGCGTCGAGGAGCGTCCAGGTCTTGGCGCTGCTCGACCACCTGCCGTGGGTCGCCGTCAGCACGGTGCCGTCGTCGAGCAGCACCAGGACGCCCTGCAGGTCGGCCTCCGCGAGATCCGTGAGGTTCCCGCGGATGCGCGCTGCGTAGAAGACCCCCTCGCCGGCGATGCGGAACGAAGCGTCCGTCTGCACCTGTGCGGGGGGGCGAACGTAGATGAAGCGGTCGATCATGTGCTGGTAGGCGGTCTCGGCTCGCGCTTCGAGGAAGCCGTTGTTCACCAGGCTCACCGCTCCCACCAGCAGTCCGAGCGCGGCCAGCGGGACGAGCAGGTCGGCCGGTCGGGCGCCGAGCGAGTAGGCGGCCTTGAGCTCCGAGTCCTTGGCGAGCCTGCCGGTAGCGAGCAGCACCGCGAACACCACGGCGATGGGGAAGCTGAGATGGAAGAAGTAGGGCAGCTTGTACAGCAGCAGAAGCCCGACCTGTCCAAGGGTGGCGTCCTGCTGGATCAGGAAGCGTGCGAGCACGCTCAGCAGGTCGATGGACAGCAGCAGGCAGAAGGCCGCGACACCGAGGAAATAGAGCCCCGCGGTCTCGCGAAGCAGGTAACGCGCCAAACGGGCGGGCACCAGCGCAGTATACCTTCGGGGCGCCGCGACGCCGCGTTGGGACGCGTCCAGGTCGTTGCTTCTGTGGTGCGCCGCGGACGGCTAGACTGGAGCGTGCGCGTCCACCTCGTAGCCGTCCAGGCGGCTCTCTCCGAGGATCCCTACGGCAGTGCCGAGCGATTCGCGGCGTGGACGATGCGCCTCGCTCGAGAGGCAGTGGCCGGCGTGCCGGATGACGGGGGTGCGGTGCTCCTGGCCTTCCCCGAGGCGATCGCGATGCCGCTGCTGTTCACGCTGGGCCGCGCGCGCGACGTGGCCGGCAGCGGCACCCTGGCCGAGGCGGCCCGGCGGTCGTTGCGGGGTCGCTGGGCGGAGGTGCTGGCAGCGGCCTGGCGCCACCGGGCACCCGGACCGGCCGCCGTTCATCTGGCACGCGCGCTCGACGTGCACGAGGCCTACGTGAGCGCCTTCCGTGCGGTGGCGAGGTCGACGGGCGCCACCGTCGTGGCAGGCACGGCCTTCCTGCCCGACATCGAGGTCGAAGCATCGCGCGGCAGCCACGTGACGGGCCGCCGCGTCCACAACGTGGCCTATACCTTCGCGCCGGGGGGTGCCCTGCTCGGGCGCAGCCGCAAGGTGTTCCTGACCCCAGGACTCGAGTCGCACGTGGGGCTCGTCGGTGGCGCGATGAGCGACCTGCCGGTGATGCGTGCGCCGTGCGGCAGGGTCGGGGTGGCGGTGTGTCTCGACGGCTGGCACGAGGGGGTGGTGGCCGCGCTCGACGCTCAGGGGGCGGAGGTGCTGGTCCAGCCCAGCGCCAACGACGCCGCGTGGACCCGTCCGTGGCCGCCGGATCCGAGTGTCAGCGAGGGCGAGGCATGGCTGGGGCGCGGGCTGCGCGCGCTGCTCCAGGGGCGCGTCAACCTCCGCTACGGCCTCAACCCGATGCTGGTGGGGGAGGCGTTCGGGTTCGCGCCCCGCGGGCGCTCGAGCGTGCTCGCCAACGCGACGCTGGTGCGCCGCCCCTGGGCCGAGGGGCGTGAAGGCGTGGTCGCGTTGGCGCCCGACGCCGAGCGCGAGGCGATCGTGCGCGCCTCGGTGGAGTTGCCCGATCACACGGCAGGTCACGGTCCCGTTCGCCCGGCTCGAAGGTAGAATGCGGCCGTGACCGGGACCTTGGGCCTCTTCTCGCTGGTGGACCTGTTCCAGCTGCTGTCGGGCTCGCAGCGCTCGGGACGGCTGGGGATCGATCACCCGGCCGGTCTGGCGCGGGTGTACTTCGACAAGGGGCAGGTCGTGCACGCGGAGTTCGGCGAGCTCACGGGGGAGAACGCGGTCTACGCGCTCTTCGCCGACGAGCGGGGGAGCTTCGAGTTCCGCATGGGGATCCCCGCGCCCGAGTCCACGATCCACAGTGGCACCGAGAATCTGGTGCTGGAAGCGATCCGGCGTCTCGACGAAGCGCGTCGCGAGGGTGGCCCTACCGTGGCACGCGACGCTGTACCCGTGCTCGACACCAACTTCGAGCGTGCCGAGGAACTCACCCTGAACGAGGACGAGCGCGCGGTTCTCGCCCACGTCAATGCTCAACGCAACGTCACCCGCATCGCGCTCGATGCGGGCCTCGATCCCGATGACACGCTCGCCATCGTCGAGCGGCTGTCTCGCCTCGGAGTGCTGAAGATGCGCGGGCGGCGGCCCCGCACCGCGCGCCTGGTGGCGCGTCTCACCGATCGCGAGCTGGCCGCTGGGGTTGCGGGGCTCGATCCGGGCATCCTCAACACCTGGGAGCGCGCCAGCGGCGGCCCCGCCGAGCGCGTCGCCTGCAGGCGCGCCGACGGCAAGGTGCTGGTGTTCCGGGCGAGTGCCGTCGACGGGGCCGGGCCCTACATCCTGTTCTCCCGAGATACCCTCTTCCGGTCCGATCTGGCCGCCAACGAGGCCCTGCTGGTGCGGCCCGTGGTCAAGCGCGACTGAGACCCTTTCGAGGAGCGTTCCCATGGACGAGCGAGCTTCGCTCAGCCCGTTGCTGCCCTGGCGCACGCGCCCGTTCCCGGTCGACTGGTCGGCCGAGTTCGGTCGATCGGCCGATCTCCACCTGGAGATCGGCTTCGGCGACGGGCGCTACACCGTCCGGCGCGCCGTGGACGAGCCGGATGCCGACTTCGTCGGGCTCGAGATCTCCAGCGCCAGCGTGCAACGTGCGCTCAGGCGGGTACGCCGCGAAGGCGTCGGTAACGTGCGCATGGCCAAGGCCGGGGCGCAGTTCGCGCTGCGCCACCTTTTCGCCGAGCACGCGCTGGCGGGTATCGTGGTGAACTTTCCGGACCCCTGGCCGAAGGAGCGACACGTCGACCGGCGCCTGTTGCAGCACTCCTTCTTCGATCTGGCCGCCAGCCGGCTGCGTCATGGCGGGGCCGTGCGCCTAGCGACCGATCACCCCGACTACCTTGCCTTCGCGCTGGCCGAGGCCGAGGTGTCCGGGAGCTTCGAGGCCCGCCCGACTACGCCGCCGGAAGCGGTGTTCGAGACCAAGTACGCCCTCAAGTGGAAGGCCCAGGGCAAGGCCCTGCACTACGTCGAGTTCCGCTACAACGGCTCGCCGACGCAGGCCTTCCCGCACTTCGAAAGGCCCACTGCCATGCCCCACGCGTTGTTCACGGGGACGCTGCCGACGGCGGCGCCCTTCGCCAAGGTCGTTCTCCCCTACGGTGCGGGGCACGTGATCCTGCATGAGGTCGCGCGCAGCTTCGGTCCGCTCGGCAGTGACGCCTCCGAGCACGCGCACACGCCGGCCGAGGCGGCGGCGATCGCCGCCCCCAGCGACGACGAGGTGATCCGGCCGCGCTGGTGGGTGCGCGCGAGCGTGGACGAGCCCGACATCCGCCAGCACCTGCTGGTGCTGGTGCAGCAACGTGCGGAGCATGAGGTGATCGTGCGGCTCGAACCGTTCGGCGATCCCGTCATCACGCCCACCGTGCGCGGGGCCGTCCACGCCGTCTCGGAATGGCTCGCGGCGGCGACCACGCTCCGATTGCGGGCCCGCAACTACTGAGCCGGCGGCGCATGGGGCCCGCGCTTCGCGCTAGCATCGACGCATGCCTCTGCGCGAGCTGACGTCGACCCGCAGCGACCGAGCCGGCGACCCAGCCGGCACCCCTGTCGTCGTCCTCACGGCGCCCGACCTGCCCTGGCCTCACGGCTTCACGCTGCGCGGCGGAGGTGTGAGCGACGGGCCGTACCGGTCGCTGAACCTGGGCCTGAGCTCGGGCGACGCTCGCGAGGCGGTGGAGGCCAACCGGGACCGCCTGCTGGCCGCGCTCGGCTTCGCACGGTCGGACGTCTGCGCCTTCGACCAGGTGCACGGCGACCGCGTGCTGAGCGGTGACGCGACCTGGTTCGCGGAGAGCGCTGACGCGGCCGCCACCGACGTGCCGGGTCGCCTGCTGGTGGTGAGCGTCGCCGACTGCTTCCCGCTACTGTTCCATGACCCGGTGCGGGGCGCGGTGGCCGCGGCGCATTGCGGTTGGCGTGGCACCGTGGCCGGGTTGGCGGGGACCGTCGTCCGGCACATGGTGGAACGCTTCGGCAGCCGCCCGGCCGACCTTCGCGTCGCCATCGGGCCGGGGATCCGTGGCGCCTGCTATCAGGTCGGGCCCGAGGTCGTGGACGCCTATCGGAGCGCGGACTTCCCGCCTCAGGTGGCGATGCCGGACGACGACGGGCGACACCGGCTCGACCTGGTGACGGCCAACCGCTGGTCGTTGCAGCAGGCGGGCGTTCCGGCCGAGCGGATCTGGAGCGCCGACATCTGCACCCACTGCCAGCCGGAGGACTACTTCAGCCACCGGCGCGACGCGGGCGTGACGGGGCGGCACTGGGCCTTCATCGGGGTGGCGCGCGGATAGCGTTCGCTCGTCCGGCGGACGGTGCCTCGGTGGCGTCTGCCGGGGACGGGCAGCGACGGGCCGCCTCCCGCGGCCGGGATATCCTGACGGCATGGTCGTGGATTCCGCCGTTCGACGCTGTACGGGGCGCACGTGACTCCGACGCTCCAGGGGCTGAAGGAGCGGCTCGAGCGTATGGAGCGGGTCGTGATGGAGATCCCCGGGTTCCGGCGGGCGGCCGTGCTGGTGCCGCTGCTCGAGGCCCCCGGCGGGCTCGAGTTGCTGTTCACGGTGCGCTCCTCGTCCCTCTCCAACCATGCCGGCCAGATCGCGTTCCCCGGCGGCCGCATGGAGGATGGCGAGGCGTTGGTGGAAGCCGCGTTGCGCGAGACCGAGGAGGAGGTGGGGCTGCGTGTGCCGGCCGAGGCGGTGCTCGGCGTCCTCAGCGACCATCCGTCCCCCGCCGGTTACGTCGCCACGCCGGTGGTGGCGCGCATCCCCTGGCCCCAACCGCTCGCGGTGAACCCGCGGGAGGTCGCCGACGTATTCACCGCCCCGCTGAGCGCTCTCGCTGCCATCGAGCCTCGCACGGAGGTGCGGCAGCTGCGCGAGTACCGCAGACGCATCTACACCTACCCCTGGCAGGGCCGCGAGATCTGGGGTTTCACCGGGAACGTCGTGAAGAACCTGCTGGACGTGCTTGAGGGCCGTTCCGAGGACCCTTTCGATCCGTGGTAGCCTCGCAGACGATTCCGGTGTCGCCTGAGGGCGTGTTCGAGTGGAGAGGAGCCAGCAGGTGAAGCGGCGCGATCTTCGTGTGATCCGCGGCGACGAGGCCTACGTCTACACCACCGGCGAGGTGGTGGAGGCGCTGCAGTCGGCCGGCGTCCTCACAGACGAGGCCATCCGCATGGCGCGAGAGGCGGAGCGTCGGCTCCGCGAGGCTGGGACGCGCCGGATCGACCTGGCTGAGCTCATGGACATGCTCGCCGCCATGGTGGAGGAGCGCGTCGCGCCCGAGGTTGCGCAACGGCTCGGTCACCAGACACCTCCCTTCGTGCCCTTGCTGATCGACGTCGACGGAGATCAGGAGCCGTTCTCCCGCCGCACCCTGATGGCGTCGCTGGAGAAGCTCGACCTCGGCTTCAAGGAAGCGCACTCCGTTGCCAATCTCGTCGAACAGGGGCTGCGCGCCGAGGGGGTGGAGCGCATCCCCCAGGCGGAGCTGGCGCGGCGCGTGGCGGTCGCGTTGGAGGGTCGCTACGGCCGTGACCTGCGCCTACGCTACGAGGCGTTGACGCGCCAGAGCCTCGAGCTCAAGGTGGTCGAGGAGGACGGCGTAGAGATGCCCTTCTCGCGCGGGATCCTGGCGCAGTCAGTGATGGCCGTCGGCCTGGGACCGGAGTTCTCCCACAACCTGGCGAAGCGGGTGGAGGAGGCGCTGTACCGCTCGGAGCAGCCGATCGTGCAGCGCGTTGAGGTGCGTCGTGAGGCGTGCCGGCTGCTTCGCGACGAGGCGGGCGATGAGTTCGCCCGGCGCTACGACCTGATGCGGGCGGTGCGACGGCCCGACCGGCCGATCATCCTGGTGGTCGGGGGCGCGCCCGGGGTCGGGAAGTCCGCGATCGCCTCGGAGGTCGGGTACCGGCTGGGCATCCCACGTAACGTGTCGACCGACTCGGTGCGCCAGGCGCTGCGGTCGCTCATCGGGCCCGATCTGAGCCCGGTGCTGCACAGCTCCAGCTATTCCGCCTGGCGCGCGGAGCTTCTTCCGAGTGAGCGCGACACCGTCAGGCCCAAGCGTAAGCGCGTGTTGCGCGGGTTCCTGGCGCAGGTCCAGCAGCTCGATCCGGCGGTGTGCGCCATCATCGATCGCAATGTCACGGAGGCCACTTCGCTGGTGATGGAGGGAGCGCATCTGGTCCCCGGCATCGCGCCCAGCCGCGAGACGCCGGACGCCATCCTCATCAAGGTGGTGATGGCGGTCGCCGACGAGGAGGACCACCGGCGTCACTTCGGCGTGCGAGAGGGGCAGACCTTCCACCGCCGCCGCCAGCAGCCCTACCTGGAGCATTTCGAGGAGATCCGCATCCTGCAGGATTTCGTCGTCGAACAGGCCGAACTGGAGGGCGTGCCCGTAGTGGAGGCCTCCGACTTCGACCGCGCCGTCGAGAAGACCATCGAGCACGTGTTGGACGTCATGCTGGTGGAGCAAGACGGGATGGTGGGCGCGCCTCAGGAAGGGTCGGCCTGAGAGCGGAGAACGCCCACAGGGATGGCGCCGGCGGCGGCGTGATGAAGAATTAACCGTGCCAATGGACCGTCAGGACGTACACTTTCGCCGAGGAACCCCATGCCCACGCCATCGATCGAAGTCGCCCACCTGACCAAGCGATACGGCAAGCGTCCGGTCGTCCGCGACATGAGCTTCACCGTCAACGCGGGTGAGGTGTACGCATTGGTGGGACCGAACGGAGCGGGGAAGACGACGGTCATCCGGCTGGTGGCAGGCCTGGCCTTTCCCTCGGAAGGGTCGGTGCGCATGCTCGGCACCGACCCGCACCAGGAGCCGGCCGTGCGGCGCAAGCTCGGGGCCGTGGTCGAGGCGCCGGCCGCCTTCTACCCCTACTTGACGGGGCGCGGCAACCTGCACCTCCACGGCAGGTTGGCCGGCGGCGTCGCGGACGAGCGCATCGACGAGGTCCTGGACATGATGGAGCTTGGCAATGCCGCCGAGCGCAGGGTGGGCGTGTACAGCCTCGGCATGCGGCAACGCCTGGGGGTAGCGGCAGCGTTGCTGACGCGTCCCGAGGTGCTGATCCTGGACGAGCCCGCCAGTGGCATGGACCCGCTCAGCCTTCATCTGGTGCACTCGGTGCTGCGCGAAGCGGCGTCGTCTGGAACGGCGGTGCTGCTGTCGACCCACCACCTCGACGAGGTGGTGGCCTACTGCACGCGGGTGGCGATCATGGAGGAGGGGGCGCTCATCGATGAGGTGAACTTGCTCGACCGACGCGAGCGCTACCGCGTCTGGGTCGATCGGCCGCACGATGCCCGTGCGTTGCTCGAGACCCAGCCGTGGATCCGCCATGCCGCGGTGCGGGGCGAGGAAGTGGTGTTCATCCCTGCCGAGGCGGGGGTGATCGGCCGCGTGACCGCCGCCCTGTCCGAAGCGGGGATCGCCGTGTTCGAGTTGACGCGGGACATCTTCGACCTGCGCGGCTACTACCGCGAGAGGGTCTCCAACGAGCGCTCTCGGCGCAGCGGTGCCTGGGCGCCGGCCGATCCCCGGATGAGCGGGGAGAGGGAGGGCGAGGCGTGAGAAGCCTGCTGGCCATGGAGTTCGGCAAGGTCGCTCGCCTGGCGAGCGTGCGCTTCTCAGCCGTGTTGCTCATCCTGTTCCCGATCCTGTGGGCCTACGCTCCGGGGATCTACTCGGTCTATGGCTTCTATCTGGTGTCGGCCTACCAGGTTCCCGCCTTGAGCCTGCTGTCGAGTATGCAGTTCCTGCTGCCGTTGCTGGTGGCGATCACATCCGCGGAGTTGCTCGGCATGGAGCTGACCCACGGGACCCTGCCGACGGTCCTGCTCCGGCCGGTATCGCGCTCGCAGTGGCTGCTCGCCAAGCTACTGGTCGCATCGGTCTACCCGTTCGCGGTCCTCGCGCTGTTCTTCGTGGTGTCCCTGATCGCGGGTGCGCCCTACGGCTACGGCTCGTTCGTGGGCGGGACCGGGCTCGGCCAGGCCGGACTTCTCGGGCAGGGCACCATGCAGGCCGCACACGCGCTGCGCGAGGTGGCGGGCGCCTATCTGGTGGCCGCCTACAGCCTGGTGCCGGTGAGCTTGCTCGGAGTGCTGTTCACAGTGGTGTTCATGAACGCCGCGGGCGGCGCGCTGGCGACGTTGTCGGTGCTCATCTTCATGCAACTCCTGGTGGTGTTCCCCGGCCTCACCCCGTACCTGTTGACCACGCAACTCAACGCCTACGCCAAGCCGGTGGCCAACATGGGCTGGGTGTCGGCGCTCATCGCTCTGTATTGCGCCGCGTTCGCGGCCGTTTCGGTCGTCCTGTTCGAGCGGAAGGACTTCTAGTGCCGTTCCGGCTCCGGTCGGCCGCGCTCACGGTACTCGTAGCGTGGGTGGCGGTGGCCTCCGCCCAGTCCATCTCCTACACCGTTCAGGTGGTGGCGCTGTCGGACAAGGACTCGGCGCTGGCGCTGCAGACGCAGCTCAACACGGAAGGCTTTCCCGCCTACGTGGTGCGGTCGACGACCGGGCTCGGCGACGTCTTCCGGGTGCGGGTGGGCGCGTTCGCGAACCGCCAGGCAGCGCTGGTGTTCGCCGACTCCATGCCGCCGGTCGCCGGGGGGCGTCCGGTACCGGCGCTGGCCGAGGCGATCCCGCCCGGGATCGTTTCGCTTGCGCCACGGGTCTTGACGCGCATCATCCCTGACGGGCGGGATGTGACGGTGCTTCCCTGGCGCAGCGGGGTGGCGGTGCGGCTTCAGCAGTCGGCCCCGTTGACGGAGGCCCGCTACGTCACTCTGGAGGGCGACCAGGTCGACTCGTTCGACGCGTGGCTGGCGGTACCGGCAGCGGACGGAAGTATCACGCGCCTACGTAACCTGGCGTTGTGGCCCGACAGCTATCAGCAGGACAGCAGTGAGGCCCGGGACGCGTTCGAGGCTTCCGTGCTTTCGCTGGTCGCAGACGGTCTCGGCCTGCCGCTGTCGGATGTCAAGGCGACCGTCTACCGTCCCCAGCCCGACGCCGCGCCGCGTTTGGTGGTCCTGGAGCGCGTCACGGTGGGGCAGAGCGGCAACGAGACGAGCAGGCTGCTGGCGCTGGGCGTCCCTGAGTTGGGCATGACCCAACAGGGCCCGGTCCAGTACCTGGGGCTCGAGAAAGGCGAGTTGCCGGTCGCGCCCAAGGGTGCGGCGTTGGCGCTACAGGCGCCGTCGGCGGCCCCGCTGACGGGCGATGGCTGGACCGCGAAGGCGGACGGCACCTTCATCACGCTGACCGCGAGCGACGGCAGGGCGTGGCGGGAGGCCGTCGGCACCCCCCTGTGGACCGACGGCCATGTGCTGGCGACCTCCTACCGCGGATCGTTCCTCTTCTACGACTTCCTGCCGCGCTGACGCACGGTATCTCGAGCGCTCAGGCCTCCCGCACCGGCACGTTGAACGCGAGTGTGGCGCGGGCCTCGGACGGCGCCGACTCCTTGACGGGCCGGACGGCGGCGGGGAGGTCCTGCTCGGCCAGCCAGCGCTCGGCGGCCATGGCCGCGCGCGTGCCGGCTCCGACCGACGTCCCGAGCTGACGGTAGACCTCGTCGGAGACGTCGCCGGCAGCGAAGAGCCCCTCGACGTCGGTATAGATCTCATCGCGGACGTCGATGTACCCACTCTCACGCAGGCGCACCGCACCCTCCACGAAGCCGGTGTTCGGAACGTGGCCGATGTAGACGAACACGCCGTCGGTGTCGAGTACGCCCTCCTCACCCGTCACCACGTTGCGGGTGCGCACCCCGCTCACCTGACCGTCCTCGCCGAGGACCTCGGTGACCACGGTGTCCCACACGAAGCGCATCTTCGGGTTGGCCAGGGCGCGCTCCTGTGCGGCCTTGTGGGCCCGGAGCTCGTCCCGCCGGTGCACGATCGTGACCGTGTCGGCGAACTTCGTCAGGAAGGTGCCCTCCTCGACGGCCGCGTCACCGCCGCCGACCACGACCACGCGCTTACCGCGGTAGAAGAACCCGTCGCAGGTCGCGCAGGTGGAGACGCCGCGCCCGTAGAACTCGTCCTCCCCGGGAACGCCCAGCCGCCGCGGGTTCGCTCCCGTTGCGACGATGACCGACCGCGCGTGGTAATCGGCGTCGTAGCCGCGCACCACGAACCCGCCCGTCGCTTCACGTTCGACGGCGGTCACCTCGTCCATCACGATGGACGCTCCGAACTTCTCCGCCTGCTGGACCATCCGCTGCGACAACTCGGGCCCGGTGATGCCTTCGGGGAAGCCGGCGTAGTTCTCGACCTCGTCCGTCTGGGCGATCTGCCCGCCGGGAAGGCCCTTCTCGATGATCACGGTGTCGAGCTGGCCGCGCCCGGCGTAGATGCCGGCGGTGAGCCCCGCCGGTCCGCCGCCGATGATCACGACGTCGTGGTGCTGCTCGTTCTTGGGCATGGCACCCTCCATCCGTGCTCAAGGCTAGCACCCGGCGGCACGGCCGATCTGTCATGTTGAATACCTATGGGGGGTATCTCTCGGAGGGGTGCGGCGATGCTTCGACGGTCCCCGCGGTCGATGCCAACACGCGGGTGGCGCTCGGCATCGTTATCCCGGCAGGCCGAGCGTCGCAACGGAGGCGATGCTGAGCGTGAGAGCGAAGCCGACCACCGCCAGCACCACGGCCGGCGCACCGATCCGGCGGACGACCCGGAGGTCGACGGCCAGCCCGATCCCGGCCATGGCCATCGTCATGAGGACGGTGCTGCCGGTCTGCAAGAGGGGTACCAGGGGCCCCGCCACCAAGCCCACGCTGCGGAGCGCGCCGAGGGCCAGGAAGCCGATCAGGAAGCCGGGGAGGAGCGGCGGTCGGCGCTCCGCACGGCGGTCGCTGCCGAGCGTAGCGGAGGCGTCGCGACGATGCAGGATGGCGCCGACCACGAGGAGGGTGGGCGCCAGCAGCGCCACGCGCGTCAGTTTGGTGATGGTTGCCAGGTCGAGCGCGCGGGCGCCGTAGGCGGCGCCGGCGGCCAGGACCTGGGCCACCTCGTGCAGCGTCGAACCGGTCATGAGGCCGTAGCGCTGCACGCTCATGCCGATCAACGGGGCGAGCACGGCGAATCCGATCACGCCCACGGTTCCCAGCAGGCTCACGATGCCGACCGAGACCGAGACATCGTCGTCGCTGGCGCGGATGATCGGAGCGGCGGCGGCGATGGCGGCCGCGCCGCAGATGCATGATCCGAGCGCCAGGCCGAGCCGCACGCCGCGTCCGAGCCCCAGCAGCTTGCCGAGGCGCTCCATCGCCAGCGTTCCGATGACGACGACCAGCAGATCGAGCAGGAGCACGCGCGGCCCGGCGTGCACGAGCAGCGCGAAGTCGAGGCGGACCCCGAGCAGCACCACCCCCGCACGCAGCAACGTGCGGGCGGCGAAGGTCGTTCCCGGCAGCAGCGCGTTCCCGAGACCTACCGTAGTCCGCCACAGCACGCCCAGGATCATGGCGATCCCGAGCGGGCCGAGCGTGGCGAGCCCGGGCAGGCGCGCCACCAGGCTGGCCACTAGCGCAAGGGCGCCCGCCAGGACGAGGCCGCGCGGAAGTGTGCGGAGGGCGGAGAGTGGGGGCAGCGAGGGACGAGCGAGCAGTCGCATCCGAGGAGTCTAGTCGCGGGCGCGCCATAAATCAAAGTCGTGGTTCGAGTAGTAGATATCAGTGAAGCTTATAATGGGACGTGCGCATCGAAGCTGAGCCTCTCATAGCGTTCGCACGCGTGGCCGAGGCAGGTAGCGTGTCCGCGGCGGCCGAACGACTCCACCGCACGCAACCGGCCGTGTCGGCCCAGCTACGGAAGCTCACCCAAGCCGTCGGTGAGCCTCTCTACCGCCGACACCGTCACGGCGTTCATCTCACCGAGGCGGGTGAGGCGCTCCTGCCCTACGCGCGCTCCGTGGCGAACGCGGTGGCGGGCGCGCAGCGCTGGTCCGACGAACTCGGAGGATTGCTTCGGGGCGGCCTTCGGATCGCCTCCAGCATGACGGTGGCCGTCTATCGCCTGCCTTCGGCGCTGGCCCGTTTCCGGGCCGCTCACCCGGGACTGCGCATCGAACTGTTGACGCGCAACTCGGCCGATGCCGTCGCCCTACTCGCCGGCGGCGAGGCCGACCTGGCGATCGTCGAGGGGCCCGTGAGCGAACCGCCGGCCCAGGTCGAGGTCGCCCTCTACGGGATCGATCGGCTGGTGCTGGTGGTGCGCCCCGATCACCCGCTGGCCGCGAGCGAGCCGCTGCCGCTGGTTCGCCTGGCGGGACTGGAAGTGGTGCGTCGCGAGCGCGGCTCGGGCACCCGCGAGGTGGTGGATCGTGCGCTGTCGGCCGCGGGGGTGGACCTCACCACCACGCTCGAGGCCACCGGTCTCGACACCGTCAAGCAGGCAGTGCTGGCCGGCCTCGGTGCGGGGTTCCTCTCCGAGTCCGCGGTACGTCGGGAGGTGGCGACGGGTGCGCTGCGAGTGGTGCCGCTGGACTCCGATGCGTTGCTGCGGCCCCTTACGCTGTTCCATCGGCCGCCCGAGCTGGCGTCGAGGGCGGCCAGGGCTCTGGCGGAGCACCTCCTGCAGGGGACACACGGCAGCCCGGACGAGGGCGCGACGCCGGTTGCAGCCCCCGGGCGCAGCCCGTAGACTTCGGTGTGACGAGAGTGGAGCCCGGGAAGGCGTCGCTGTCGACATCGGTCGGCGACTACCTGAAGGCGATCTGGGTCATCGCCCGCGACGGCCCGGCGGCCACGGGCGATATCGCCCGCGCCTTGGGCGTCACGGCGTCGTCGGTCACCGGCATGCTCGGCAAGCTCAAGCGCATGGGGCTCATCGAGTACCGGCGCTACTACGGCGCGCAGCTCAGCGTCGCCGGTCGCGCCGAGGCGTTGCGCCTCATCCGCCGACACCGTCTGCTCGAAACCTTCCTGATCCGTGACCTCGGCTACAGCTGGGACGAAGTCCACGAGGAGGCGGAGGCGATGGAGCACGTGATGTCGGTGCGCTTCACCGAGCGCCTGGCCGAGCATCTGGGCCGGCCGACGCACGACCCCCACGGCGACCCCATCCCGCGCGACGACGGAAGCGTGCCGTCGACCCCGAGCACGGGCCTGTGCGACGTCGCCGTGGGCGAGACGTTCACCGTCTCGCGCATCCTCAGCCAGGACGCCGAGGTGCTCGCCTACGTCACGGAGCTGGGTATCCACCCGGGAACGCGGCTGCGCGTGCAGTCCAAGGAGCCCGTCGGTGACCTGCTCACGGTCGCGCTCGGGGACAAGCATCTGTCGATCTCGCGTGACCTCGCCAGGTTGATCCTCGGTGGGATCGACGCCGGCTGAGGGGGTTCCGTCGGCGCGCGCGCGGGCCGTGCGCCCGATTGCCGGGAAGATGCGCCGCGGCACCCTCAATACGCCAGGAACGCCCTGTGCGTCACAGATTTGTCACGGGCGGCGGGGCCGCGAGGTGGTAGGGTCGTGCTCGGACGAGGTGGGAGGGTACGGGAGTCGGTCGGCCGGTGGATGGGAGCCCCGGCCCAGACGCTAGTCCCGTGACCTCCACTTGCGGTCGTCGCCAGCCGCGGCGGCCGCAAGGCGCGGAGGAGGCGCGAAGGACCCATGAAGGCCGACAGCGCGACGAGTGATCGCGCCATCCTTAGGAAGCTGATGAGCGGATCCGGCACGCCGGACACCGCGGAAGTGGTCGAGACCGTACGGCGCCTGTTCGGTGACGCCTGCTTCACGGTCTCGGACCTGACGCAAGTCGGTCACCCTGTCGTGCACGCCAGCGAGCGCTTCGTCGAGTTGACGGGCTATCGACCCGACGAGGCGACCGGCCGCAACCTCGGCTTCCTGCAACGCGAGGACAGCGAACAGGACGGTAACGAGGCCATCCGGGAGGCGCTCGAGGGTGGTAGCCCGGTGACCGTCACCCTGCGCAACTTCCGGAAGGACGGCACGCTCTTCTTCAACGAGCAACGCCACCTGCCGATTCCGGGCCCGAACGGCCGGCCCGGCCACTTGCTGGTGCTGCAACGCGATGCGACCGCCTCCGAGCACGCCGCCGGGGCGGAGGCGGCGAGGAGCGCGCTCGCCGATCGGCTGGATGGGCAGGGGGCATCGTTCGCGTACGCGTTGCTCCTCGGCGAGGACGGTCGAGCACGGTGGACGTGGGTGTCCGAGGCGAGCGCCGCGGTGACTGGATACGGAGTCGAGGAGCTCCTCTCGACGGGGCTGCAAGCTCACGTTCTGGAAGATGATCGCGAGGCCTACGACGCCGCACTGCGAGGCCTGCCCACCCAGCGCGACCGTCACCATGCCTACCGGCTGCGGAGCAAAGGGGGCCGCGTGCTGTGGGTGGAGGACTTCGCCCTGGTGCGCTGGGAGGGGCAAGTGGGAGGAGCTTGCGGGGTCTACGGGGTGGTGCGCGACGTCACGGCCAACCGGCAGGTGAGCGCCGAGTTGTGGCGCGGCGCACACTTCGACGCCCTCACCGGGCTCCCCAACCGTTACCTGCTCGAGGATCGCATCCAGCAGGCGCTCTACCGGACGCGCCGGGAGGGGGGAGCTTCGCTGCTCGCTCTCGTCGACCTCGACGACTTCCGGTTCCTGAACGACACGCTCGGAGCGGACCGGGGCGATCGCGTATTGCAGGAGGTGGGGGTCCGGCTGCGCAGGCAGTTGCGTCGCAGCGACACCCTGGCCCGGCTCGACGGAGACACCTTCGCGGTGCTCCTGGCGCGGCTCCCCCGGGCGGGCGCCGCGCTGCCGGTGCTCGACAAGATCCAGGCCGCCGTGACCGATCCGTTCCACGACCGGGGCGCCACGCTCCGGCTCAGCGCCAGCATCGGCATCGAGGTCTTCCCGGAGGGGGCGGCCAACGCGACCGAGCTGATGGAACACGCCGGGACGGCCCTCGAGGACGCCAAGCAGCACCTGCGCGGTGGCTACCGGTTCTACCGCGAGGGGTTCGATGCGGCCATGCGCGAACGCGCAGCGCTCGAAAGGGAGTTCCGTAGAGCGCTGCTGGAGGACGAGCTGGTGCTCCACTACCAGCCGCGGGTCGAGCTGCAGACCGGATCCATCACCAGCGTGGAGGCCCTGGTGCGCTGGGAGCACCCGGAACGGGGCCTGCTCAAGCCCGCGGCCTTCGTGCAGCTCGCCGAGGAGGCTCAGCTCGGCGGGGAGCTGTTCGGCTGGGTGCTGGAGCGCGCCTGTGCCCAGGCCAAGCGCTGGCAGCAGCAGCGCACCTCGCGTCGCGTGGCCGTGAACATCAGTCCGCAGGCGCTGGAGGACGAGGACTTCACGCGCCGCGTGCAGGAGGCGCTCACCCGCTACGACCTGCATCCCGGCCTGCTGGAGATCGAGATCAACGAGCGCACCGGCGCCGGCACCCTGGAGGCGGCCGATCCACACTTGCACGAGCTGCGTGGCATGGGCGTGCACGTGGCGCTCGACGACTTCGGCGTAGCGCACGCCTCGCTGTCGCTGCTGCGAGGGATGCCGCTGGACGGTCTCAAGATCGATCGCAGCTTCGTGGGGCGGCTCGGCGGCCGGGACGCCGGCGAAGACGTGGAGCTGGTACGGGCGATCATCGCCCTCGGCAAGAGCCTGCGTCTGACCGTGACTGCCGAGGGGATCGAGACACGCGAGCAGAACTCGCTGTTGCGCACCCTGGCATGCGACGAGGGACAGGGATTCCTCTTCAGCCAGGCCGTCCCGGCCGAGTACGTGCCGGCCTTCGCCTGACTCGCGCGGACGGTTCCCCGCGAACGGGTGCGCGGGTAGACTGTGCGGGTTGTTGGAGGCCGAGGAGTGTCGATGACCGAGAACCCCTTCCTGTCCCGCGCAGCGCGCCCCCCGTTCGGAGCGATGACGGCGGCGTCCGTGGCGCCCGCGGTGCGCCAGGCCGTCGCGACGGCCGAACGTGAGCTCGAGGCGCTCGTGACGGCCGCGGGCCCGCGCACGTTCGAGAACACCCTGCTGGAGCTCGACGCACTGGTGGAGCGCGCTTCACGCGTGTTCGGCTTCGCCCGTCACCTCACGCAGGTGCAGAGCTCGCCCGAGTTGCGACACGCCTACAACGAGGCGCTTCCCGTCTACTCCGGCTTCATGGCCGGCATCCCGACACATGCCGGTCTGTGGGCTGCCCTGAAGGCGTACGCGGGGACCCAGGAGGCGCGGGGCTTGACCGGCGTCCGGCAGCGCCATTTGCAGAAGACGCTGCAGGAGTTCCGCCAGGCGGGCGCCGACCTGCCCGAGCAGGAGCGCGAGCAGGCGCGCGCCCTGCGGGTAGAGCTGTCGCGCCTCTCGACACGCTTCAGTGAGAACGTACTGGACGCGACCAACGCCTTCTCGATGGTGATCACCGAGGAGGCCGAGCTCGAAGGGCTTCCTTCCGGCGTGCGCCGCCGCGCTCGGCTCGAGGCCGAAGCCCATGGCGAGACCGGCTACCGCTTCACCCTGCAAGCTCCCTCGTACCGCTCGTTCATGAAGTTCGCACGCTCCCGCGCGCGCCGCCGCGAGCTGTACCAGGCCTTCGTGGGACGGGCCGGAGGAGGGGACCACGACAACCGGCCGGTCCTCGCCGCTATCCTCGACCGCCGCCGCCGGCTGGCCCGGCTGCTGGGCTACCGCGACTTCGCCGACCTGCAGCTCGAGGACCGCATGGTCAAGAGCGGGGCCGAGGCGCAGGCCTTCGAACGCGAGTTGGCGCGGCGCACGCTGCCGCGCTTCCGGGACGAGGTCGTAGTACTCAACGCCTTCGCGCGGGAGCAATCAGGCATCGCGCGGCTCGAGCCCTGGGACCTCGACTTCGTGGCCGAGTCGTTGCGGCGCACGCGCTTCGCGTTCGACGAAGAGGAGCTGCGCCCCTACTTCGCGCTCGACACCGTGCTCGAAGGCCTGTTCTCGGTCGCCGAGCGCCTGTTCGGCGTCCGCGTGGAGGCGAGCCAGGGGGTTCCCACGTGGCACCCGGATGTTCGCGTGCACGACCTGTACGACCGCGACGGTACCCACGTCGGCACCTTCTACGCCGACTGGTACCCGCGCGCATCGAAGCGCGACGGAGCCTGGATGAACCCGATGATCACCGGCGGACCCGAGGGCCCGCAGTTCGCGCCGCACGTCGGCGCCATCGCGGCGAACGTCACCCCACCGTCCGACGGGCAGCCGGCGCTGCTGACGCACGACGAGGTCACCACCCTGTTCCACGAGTTCGGGCACCTGCTGCATCACGTGCTCGGCCGGGTGGAGGTCCCGGGCCGCGGCAGCCTGGGGAGCGTCGCCTGGGACTTCGTGGAGCTGCCTTCGCAGATCATGGAGAACTGGGCGTGGGAGCGCGAGGGCCTGGATCTCTTCGCCCGCCATGTCGATACCAACGAACGCATCCCCGATGAGCTGTTCGCGCGCCTCTCGAGCAGCCGCACCTTCCTGGCGGCGACCGACCAGATGCGCCAGCTCAGCCTCGGCGCCGTCGACCTGGCCCTGCACATCGACTACGATCCCATGCTCGGCGGCGATCCGATCGCCTTCGGGCAGCACGTGATGGAGCCGTTCGCGGTGCGACCGGAGTTCGCGCACAGCCCGTTCCTGACGTCGTTCAGCCACGTCTTCGCGGGCGGCTATGCCGCCGGGTACTACAGCTACAAGTGGAGCGAGGTGCTCGACGCCGACGCCTTCAGCCGCTTCCAGCGCGAGGGGATCTTCAATCCCGCGACCGGCCGCGCCTTCGTCGACGCGGTGCTGTCGAAGGCCGACAGCGAGGACCCCATGGTCCTGTTCGAGCGCTTCATGGGCCGCGGGCCCGATCTCGACGCGCTGATGCGGCGCAACCTCGGGGTCGAGCCTGAACCGCAAGCGAGCCCCGTGACGAGCTGACCCGGCGCCGTCACGGCGTGCCGCGCGCCAGCGACTGCACCACCAGGATCGTCGCGCGGCCGTAGTCGGCCATGCCGGCCTTCACGCCACGGCCGCGCAGGTAGGCGCCGTAGGTGGCGGTCGCCGCCCGCTGCAACCAGGGCACACGGAAGCGTGCGGCCGCGGCCGAGGCGGCGCGCAGGTCCTGTAGCGCGCGCGGTGGGAGCGCGGCCAGCAATGGCTGCCGGGCCGCCTCGGGCAGCGACACCAGCAGCAGGTCGAGAGCGTGGAGGCTCAGCGCGTAACGCACGGCCGGGTCGTCGCAACGCAACCCGGCCAGGACGGCCAGCGCGTCGGTGTCGGCCTCGCGCGCGAAGCCGGCGGTATGGGTGAGCTCGTGCGTGGAGGTGGCCAGCCGCGCGACCGGCGGCAGTCCGGCGTCGACGTGCGGCTCGAGCAACCACGGTGAGGTGACACCCGCGAACCCCAGCCGCAGCAGGCTCCCCGGCGGCAGGGCCTTGACGCGGCGCGGGACCGACACGCGGCTGCCGGTCAGACGCTGCACCTCCCGTGCCACGCAACGACCGGCGGCGGTGACGTCGGCCTGCACAGGTGGAGGGGAGTCGACCGAGCCCGTCAGCACCGAGAGCAGACGGGCCTGAGCGGTCGCCAGCTCGGCCCCGGTCGGCGCCGTCGCCGGAACGCCGAGCAGCTCGGCCAGGGGGGCGCGACGGTAGGCGAGCCCCCACACCAGCGAGAAGCCGAGGACCAGCACGGCCGCCGCCCAAGGCAGCAGGCCGCGGAGCAGGAAGCGTCGCCCCGCGCGCGACGGCAACGACACCAGCACGGCCACGAGCAGAGCGATCGCCAGCGCGCCCGTCAGGCTCCAGGGGACGGCTCCCACCCACGGCGCGAGGAGACGGCTGGTGTACGGGAAGAGACCGCGCGCGAAGAACCGTTCCACCCACGGCTCGGGCCACGGGATCAGGGCAACGGCCACACCGAGCGCCAACAACGAAAGGGCGGTGGCGGTTCCGTGCCGGCCGCGTCGCCCGCGCGCACGCGCCCCGCCCCTCACGGCCGCCTCTGCGCGCCGGAGCGCCGCCCGCGACGGCGCCCCCTGTGGTGCCGCACGGACGTCCGGGCGGGCATCTCCGCCGGCAGGCCCTCGCGCTGCGCGAAGCTCGCGCGCGTCCAGCTCCACCAGCCGTCGCCAGCGTCCTCGAGATGCGTTCCCGGCAGCGGCTCGCGGCTGAACAGCTGCAACGCGGTCACATCCAGCAACGTGAAGGCGAACCGGGCGGCGGCGTCCGCCAGCGCGGCGCGCGCCCAGGGCAGCAGGCACGCGCCACGCGGCTCGAACAGCGCGACGTGCGCCAGCGCGCCCTCGCGGTGGACGCGCGCCCACGGCCAGGGCCCATGCGGGGCCGAGGCGGTCGCCTCGGCCCCGCCGGCCTCGGAGCGCAGCAGCCGGTCCATCGCTGTAGGCGCATCCATGTCGGGCACGGCCATCACCAGCAGGTCATCGGCCAGGCGGTCAGCCACCACCTCGAGGCCGCGCTCGCGGATCCGGAAGCGTGGCGCGGGGGGCTCGAGCAGGGCGTCGTAGGCGGCTGCCAACAGGTCTTCCAGGTCGGACCGCTGCGCCGTGAGCCGCTCGAGCTCGCGAGGCGCGAGCCGCGTCGGGTCCTCGAGACGGCGCTCCAGGGCGCGCCGTTCGTCTTCCAGGGCCTCCGCCCGAGCGAGCCCGGCGTCCGTGCGGTGGCTGCCGGTGCCCGCCGTCGCTATGGCCCGGAGCGCGTCGTGGTCGCCGTCGGTCGCCGTGGACGGGCCGGGCGCCGCGACCGCTGGGGTCTCGGGATCCCCTGGGTCCGTGGCTTCGAAGTCCGTTGCTTCGGGCTCGGCGCGTTCGCGGTCCGGGCCTTCGGGCTCGAGGGCGGTGCCCGCCTCGCCCGCCAGATAGGCGCCAACATCGCGGAAGCGCCGCAGCATGCCGCCGTCGAGGGCCCACACCTCGACACCCAGCGCTTCGGCCAGGCGCCGGTCGTGGGTGGCCAGCACGAGGGCCGCCGGGCTGCGCTCGAGCGCCCCTTCGAGGGCTTCCACCGCGGCCAGGTCGAGATCGTTGGTGGGCTCGTCGAGCAGGATCAGATCGGCTTCGCGCGCTTCCAGCCCGGCCAGCCCTGCGCGTGCCCGTTCGCCCCCAGAGAGGCGCTCCGGCGGGTCCTCCCAGCGGTCCGCCGCAACGCCCGCCTGCGCCAGCAATTGACGGGCCCTGGTCTCCCCGACCCCGTGCGCCAGCTGGCGCACCACCGGCTCGCCGGGCCTCAGTCCCCGGTCGAGCTGCCCCATGTGTGCCAGCCGCAGTCCGGCGAGGTAGCGCAGCTCGGCGCGTGCGTCGTCGGAGGGTTGGTCCCCTGCCAGGAGCGCCAGCAGCGTGCTCTTGCCCGCCCCGTTGGGGCCCAGCAGCGCCACTCGCTGACCCGCCTCGAGTCGCACGAAGGGCACCTCGAACAGGCCGTCGCGGCGCAACCAGCGTCCCTCCAGCAGCGCGCCCTTCAGGCCGCGGGCCCGGAGCTCCAGGACGGTGGTCCGCGTTCCGCTCGGGGCCCCGTCCGGCGCGCCGAGCTGGGCGCGTTGCCGCTGCGCCGTGCGCCGCCGGCGCACGGCGGCGCGATCGCCGCGTCGGGCCAGCTCGGCGGCCATCGAGCGCAGGCGCTCGGCCTCCCTGGCCCGCGCCGCATCGCGCCGGCGCAGGGCCAGCAGGTCGCGGTCGCGCGCCTCTCGGGCGCGCCGGTAGGAGCCGCGCCGGAGCCGCCAGACGCCGCCCTCGAGGAACAGGGTGGCGTTGGTGCTCGCCTCGAGCACGCTGCGGTCGTGCGAGACCAGCACCAGCGCGCCGCGCCAGGCCGCCAGCCGTCGGGCGAGCCAGCTCCGCATCGCCAGATCGAGGTGGTTGGTCGGCTCGTCGAGCAGCAAGACCTCGGGTCCGCCGGCCAGCACGGTGGCCAGCGCCAGGCGGCGGCGCTCGCCTCCCGAGAGCCGCCCGGCGGGACGATCGAACGCCGACTCGGAGAAGCCGACGGCCGCCAGGATCTCGCGCAGCTCGGCCTCGGCGCGGTAGCCACCGAGCCGGTCGAAGGTGTCGTGCGCCTCGGCCAGCGCGGCGCTGCGCGGCTCGCCGGCGGCCAGCCGCCGCTCCTCGCTGCGCAGGCGCGCCTCGGCTTCGTGCACCGCCTGGAGACCGAGGCCGGCCACCTCCCACACGCTGGCGCCGGTCGGTACCTCGGAGGTCTGCGGGAGCAGCGCCACCCGTACGCCCGGCGCACGCACCACCCGGCCCCCGTCGGGGGCCGGGCTGCCGGTCAACAGCTGCAACAGGGTCGACTTGCCGGCGCCGTTGGGGCCGACCAGGCCCACGCGCATGCCGCTCGCCAGCCGCAGATCCAGCGGCTGGAAGAGGGGCTCTCCCCGCTGGTAGCGTGACAGGTGCTGGGCTTCGAGCAGGTCCATGGTTCCCGGCCCCCGCCGGGCGAGGGCGCCGGGGCTCATTGTAGGGCGCTGCGGTGAGGGTCACCTGTCCGGGCCACTCGTGCGGCCGCGAGGACGCGAGGCCGCCGGGTACACTGGCGTCACGTGCGACGCTTCATCGGCCGCGGGGCGAACGAGGGCTTCACCTGTGCGGTGTGCGGCGCCGACGTGCCCGCGCTGGCCAACGGCAGTTACCGCAACCACTGTCCGGTCTGCCTGCACTCGTTGCACGTCGACGTCAACCCGGGCGACCGCGCCAGCGACTGTGGCGGGGTGCTCGAGCCGGTGGCGGCCGAACACAGCGGCAAGAAGGGCTGGATCATCGTCCATCGCTGCCGGCGCTGCGGGGCCGTTCGCAGGAACCGGGCGGCCCTCGACGACCCGGCCTGGCCCGACGACTACGAGCTCCTGGTGGCGCTCGCTAGCGGACGGCCGCGAGAGCCGCGCTGACGCGCCTCGCTCGCCATCATCAAGGAACGGGAGGTTCCATGGCCTTCGACTACCTGAAGCTCGACCGCGAGGGGGGCGCCCTGCGCATCGCCCTCGACCGGCCGCACGTGCTCAACGCCCTCTCGCCCGCCATGCTCGACGAGTTGCGCCGGGCGCTGGAAGGACCGGCCGCGCACGACGACGTCCGGGCCGTGCTTCTCACGGGGGAGGGCCGCGGCTTCTGCGCCGGCGCCGACCTCGCCGAGACGTCGGTCGACGCCGACATCAGCGAGCTGCTCGAGGGGCGCTATCACCCCGTCGTACGGGCGCTGCGCGCGCTCCCCAAGCCGGTCGTCGCCGGTGTCAACGGTGTGGCCGCGGGGGCGGGCATGAGCCTGGCGTTGGCGTGCGACATGCGTCTGCTGGCGAGCGGGGCGAGCTTCGCAGTGGGGTTCACGGGCATCGGCCTGGTGATGGACGCTTCCTGCAGCTACGCGCTGCCGCGGCTGGTGGGGTTGGGGCGCGCCTTCGAGCTGCTGTACTCCGGCCGCCGGGTGGAGGCCGACGAGGCCCTGGCGCTGGGGTTGGGCGAGCGCGTTCTGGACGCGGAGCGGTTCGCAGAGGAGGCGTGGCGCTTCGTGCGCGAGCTGGCCGACGGCCCGACGTACGCCTTCGCTCTGGCCAAGCGTGAGCTGCAGGCTTCGCTTCAGCAGGGCCTCGACCAACAGCTGGCGCTCGAGGCCGAACTCCAGGGCCGGGCGGCCGCCAGCGTGGACGCGCGCGAGGGCGTCGCCGCCTTCCGGGAGAAGCGCCTTCCGCGCTTCCAAGGGCGCTGAGGTCAGCGTGAGCGCCGACTGGCTCTTCGAGGGAACCGTGCTCACCATGGACGCCGGGCGTCCGCTCACGCACGCGCTCGCCGTCACGGCGGGGCGCGTGAGCGCGTTGGGCGACGACGCCGAGGCGCTGGCAGGGCCCCGTACGCGAGTCGTGGCGCTGGGCGAGCGGGCGTTGCTGCCCGGTTTCCACGACGCCCACGTACACCTGGCCGCTCACGGCCTGGAGCTCGCCCAGCTCGATCTGAAGGACGTGCGCTCGCTCGCCGCGCTGCTGCGGCGGGTCGAGGAGCACGCCGCCGCGCTGCCGCCGGACGGCTGGCTGGTCGGCAGCGGGTTCGCGCTGGAGCGGTTGGGGCTGGAGGGCATCGGGCCGGTCGAGGCCGACGCGCTCGAGCGGGCCTCGGCTGGACGGCCGGTCGCGCTCCGGAGCCAGGACCACCACAGCCTGTGGGGCAACCGGAGCGCGCTGAGGCTGGCGGCGATCGATCGGGACACCGCCGACCCGCCGGAGGGCGTGATCCAACGCGACGAACGCGGCGAACCCACGGGGCTGCTGCTGGAGCACGCCATGGAGCTGTTGTCCGCTCGCCTGCCGACGCCCGACGCCGAGGAGCTCGCCCGGGCGCTGCAGCGGGCGGGCGAGCACCTCGCCGCCCGTGGCGTGACGACGGTGCACTCGATGGCCTATGAGCCGCCTTCGTACTGGCGTGCCACGGCCGACGCCGCCTCACGCTCCGTCTATCCGCTGCGGGTGTGGGCCTGCATCGGCCAGGAGCACATCGAGCAGGCGGCTGCGGTGGGGGTGGCGACGGGTCACGGGGGCGGCTCGTTCACCGTGGGCGGAGCCAAGTTCTTCGCCGACGGGGCGCTCGGGAGCTTGACGGCGTGGATGCTCGAGCCCTACGCCGGCCGCATGGACGATGTGGGGGTGGCGGTGGACGGCCCCGAGGTGCTGGCGCGGCGCCTGCCGCTGGCCATCGGCGCGGGCCTCACGCCGGTCATCCACGCCATCGGCGACGCGGCCAACCGCGCCGTCCTCGACGCGCTCGGAGCGACCGCGCCGGCGTGGCGGGCGGCCGGGCTGCGGCCGCGGATCGAGCACGCCCAGCACCTCCATCCCGCCGATCTGACGCGCTTCGCGGCGCTGGGGGTGACGGTTTCGGCGCAACCGCTGCACCTCACCTTCGACGTGCCCACCATCCTGCGCGCGTTGGATGACCGGCGCGACCGCGCCTACCCCTTCGCCTCGTTGCTGGCGAGCGGCGCCGGGCTGGCGTTCGGCTCGGACACGCCGGTGGCCGATCCCGACGTGGTCGACGGCTTGCGAGCGGCGACACGTCGGCGTGGGGTGGACGGCACCGTGCTGGCCGCACGCGAGCGCCTCACGATCCCGCAGGCGCTCGCGGCCTACACGGTCGGCGGGGCCCGCGCCATCGGCCGTGAGGATCGCTCGGGCCGGCTGGCGCCCGGATTCGACGCCGACCTTGCGGTGCTGTCGCACGACCCGACGCGCGACCTGGACGAACTCCACGTGGTAGCGACCCTCAAGGAGGGCGCCGTCACCTTCGGTGAGGACGCGCTCGCCTGAGCCCCGGTCGGGCGCGAGGCGACGGCTCTCGGCTCAGCCCGGCGCGTACACTCGCAGCTCGCGCACCCGCCCCCGTCCGCCGCGGCCGGCGAGGAACGCCGCGGCCGCCGCGAGCTCGTCGGGATCGATCCACGACGCCGGGTCGGTGTCGCGCATCGCCGCGCGATTGGCGGGCGTGTCCACGGTGCCCATGGGAACCAGCACGCTCACGCCTACCCCCTGGGGTTCGACCTCGGCGCGCACGCTGCGCAGGTAGCCGGTCAGCGCCGACTTGGCCGCCGCGTAGGCGGGCATCCGGGCGCCGCCCCGCACGGCCGCCGCCGCAGCGACACCCATCACGAAGCCGCTGCCGCGCTCGACCATCGACGGCAGCACCGCGCGCGTGGCATGGACCGCCGTGCGCAGGTTGAGGTCGAGCTGACGCTCGAGCGCCTCGTTACCGGGCTCGAGCGCCGATTGCTTGGTGAAGCCGCCCACCAGGTTGAGCAGCGCGTCGACGCGTCCGCGCTCCGCCAGGACGGCCTGCACCGCTCGCTCGGTGTCGTCGGCGTCGGTGAGATCGACGCCGACGGTGAGGGCCTCGGGGAAGGTATCGCGCACCTTGTCGACGTTGTGGGGGCGTTCCAGGAGCGCGAGGCGCCAGCCGTCGGCGTCGAAGCGCCGGGCCACGTGGGAGCCGATGCCGCCGGCGGCGCCCGTGACCAGTACGACGCGGGAATCGTGGTTCGAAGGCCGCTCGTTCATGCAGGGGCCTCCCTTCGCGGCCAGTCTAGCGACGCGGGCCGGGACCCCATGTCGGTCGGCGGGGCGGGCGCTAGGGCGCGTCAGGTACAGGACGCTATACTCCCGTATGTCCGCCGCCCTGGAGGTCCCGCTGGACGCGCTCCTGACGCGCGCGCGCCGCGCCAGCCGCGCGCTGGCCGGCGCGGACCGGAATGCGGCCCTCGAGGGCGTCGCGCAGGCGCTGGAGGGCAACGTCGAGCGCATCCTCGAGGCGAACGCCCGCGACGTGGCCGCCGAGCGCGAGCGCGGCACCGCCGCCTCGCGGCTCGACCGCCTGGCGCTCGACGCCGAGCGTGTGGCCGCGATGGCGCACGGATGCCGGCAGGTGGCCGACCTGCCCGACCCGCTGGGCCGGGTGCTCGACGGCTGGCGCCTGCCCAACGGCTTGAGGGTTCGCAAGGTGAGCGTTCCCTTCGGCGTGATCGGCATGATCTACGAGTCCCGGCCGAACGTCACCGTTGACGCCGCCGTGCTGGCGATGAAGGCCGGCAGCGCGGCCGTGCTGCGGGGCTCGGCCAACGCGCTCGAGAGCAACCGGACGCTGAGCGCGGTGATGCGCGACGCCATCGCCGGAGCCGGTCTGCCCGTCGACGCGCTGCAGCTCGTCGATTCGCCAGACCGGGCGCGGGTGACCGAGCTGCTCCAGGCCCGGGGCAGGGTCGACCTGGTGATCCCTCGCGGAGGCGCGGGTCTCATCCGCCACGTCGTCGAGAACGCGCGTGTGCCCGTCATCGAGACCGGTGTCGGGAACTGCCATGTCTACGTGCATGCCACGGCCGATCTGGAGGCCGCCGACGCCATCGTGTTCAACGCCAAGGTACAGCGGCCCGGCGTGTGCAACGCGGCCGAGACGCTGCTGGTGGACGCCGCGGTGGCGGAGCGTTTCCTCCCAGCGGCGCTGGCGCGCCTGGCGTCGGCCGGCGTGGCGCTGGTGGGCTGCGCCCGCACCCGGGCGCTGGTCGACGCGGTGGACGAGGCCAGCGAGGAGGACTGGGCCACGGAGTTCCTCGACCTCAAGCTGGCGGTTCGTGTGGTCGACGGCCTGGACGATGCCCTGGAGCACATCGCGCGCTACGGCACGCAGCACAGCGAGGCCATCGTGGCGAACGACCTGGTCGTCGCCGAGCGTTTCCGCAACGAGGTGGATGCCGCGGCGGTCTACGTCAACGCCTCCACGCGCTTCACCGACGGCTTCGCTCTCGGATTCGGCGCCGAGATCGGCATCAGTACCCAGAAGCTCCACGCCCGCGGGCCGATGGGGCTGGCGGAGATGGTGACCTACAAGTACCTCATCGACGGCGAGGGTCAGGTGCGCGCGTGAGGAGCGTCCCCGGAGCCGGCGAGCGGTAGCCGGACGGTGAGCACGGCGCCGCCCTGGGGGTGCGTGGAAGCCGCCACCGATCCGCCGTGGAGCTCGACGAGCGACCGCACGATGGCGAGGCCCAGGCCGGAGCCTCCGGTCGCCCGGCTGCGCGCGGGGTCGAGTCGGTAGAAGCGCTGGAAGACCCGTTCGCGCTCGTCGTCCGGGATGCCGGAGCCGCGGTCGCGTACGCTCAGCAGTGCGTGCCCGCCGGCTTCGCTCAGGCCCACGTCGACCCGGCTCCCGGCCGGAGCGTGGCGCACGGCGTTCTCCAACAGGTTCGTGAGCACTTGCTTGAGGCGGTCGGCGTCGGCTTCCAGGGTGACGGGGGTGAGGTCGGGCACCAGGGTGACGTCCCGGCGCCGTGCGTGTGTGGCGAACGAGGTCGTGGCCTCGCGCACCAGCGCGGAGAGGTCGACGCTCCCACGGTGCAGCGCCAGCTCGCCGCTCTCCGCCTGGGTGAGCAGGCGCAGGTCCTGCACCAGTCGCTCGAGCAGCGTGACCTCCTCGCCCAGTCGCCGGAAGGTGTCGGGCTCGGCTTCCATCAGGCCGTCCTCGAGGGCTTCGAGCTCCCCCTTGAGGACCGTCAGCGGGGTCCGCAGCTCGTGGGCGATGTCGGCGATGAGCCGCTGCTGCTGCTCCTCTTCGAGGCGCAGATTGTCCGCCACGCGGTTGAACGCGCGTGCGACCTCCGCCACCTCGTCGCGGCCGCTCTCATCGGCGCGGGCCATGCGCTCGCCGGAGGCGTAGCGGTTCGCGGTCGTCGTGAGGCCACGCAGCGGCCGGGCCAGGCGCGCCGCCAGCACCATGCCCACGGCGGCCGCGACCAGCAGGGCGATGGCGGCGGATTGCAGGTTGGCGCGCCACAGGTCGGCCCGCAGCGCGGCCCGGCGCGCCTCGGCGAAGGCGGGGCCGCCGCCGGCGGCCATGCCGGAGCCTGCGCCCCGCGCGGCCGCTGGGCGAGCGGCGTCCTGCGCCGGGACCGGAGCGTCGAACAGACGGCCGACACGCTGCGTCGCCACCTGCACGCTCAGCAGCGCCGTGACCGTGACCGCTGCCAGCGCCACCAGCGTCACCGCGATCATGAGCTGGCGGCGCAGACGCACCGCTCAGCCTCTCAGGCGGTAGCCCACGCCCCGCACCGTCTCGAGCTGTTCGGTGCAGGCCCCCAGCCGCTGGCGGAGGTTCTTGACGTGAGCGTCGACCGTTCGTGTGTCCGCCGTCGGATCCTGGAGGGCTTCGACTAGCTCGCTGCGGCGGAAGGCTCGGTTGGGCTGCTCGGCCATGGCGCCGAGCAGCCGCAACTGGGTGGGGCTGAGGCCCAGCGCGACGCCGTCGCACCGGGCTTCGAAGGCGTCAAGGTCGATCTCCAACGCGCCGACCACGAAGCGTCGCGCACGCTTCAGCGTGCCCTGGCTGCGTCGCAACACGGCGCGAAGACGGGCTACCACCTCGCGGGGACTGAACGGCTTGGCGATGTAGTCGTCGGCGCCGAGCTCGAGCCCGACCAGACGGTCGAGTTCGTCGGCCTTGGCGGTCACCATCAGGATCGGCACGTCCGAGGTGGCACGCACCTTGCGTGCCACCTCGAGCCCGTCCATGTCCGGGATCATCAGATCGAGCAGGATGGCGTCGGGGTTGGCGGCGCGCCACAACTCGAGCGCGCGCCTGCCGCTGGAGGCGCGCTCGGTGAGAAAGCCCGCGGCGCGCAGGTAGCGCTCGAGCACGTCAGCGATGCGCGGTTCGTCCTCGACGATCAGGATCCGTTCGTTCACGTCTCCACCGCCACCAGGGTAGCGGATGGGAGCCAGGCGCGCAGTGGACAATCGACCTCGACGCGCCGGAACGGACGGTCAATGGCCGGCGGTCCGGGCCAGGCTGACGCGCAGGCCCGCTGCCAGCGACTGCCGTTCGGCGGGGCTGAGGACCGCCCCGGGATGCATCCAGGTGTAGTAGAAGGGCGGCATGACGCCGTCGGCAACAGCGCGGGCAGCGCGGTCGGCGCTCACCCGGGCGGCCGCTGGATCGGAGAAATCGAGCGCGGCCCGGCCCTCGTTGACGTGGTGGGCGACCACCCAGGAGATGGGGGCGACCTTGCTGTACCACGGCCAGTGAGTCCGGTTGCTGTGGCAGTCGTAGCACGCGCGCACGGCCAGGGTGCGCGTGGTGGGGCTGTTCCAGGCGGGCTCGGCGACCACGGGCGGGTTGCTTCCGAGGCCCGGGAAGGGCACGAATTGGATCAGGACGGTGAACGCCACGACGGCGATCAGACCCCACAACAGGGTACGACGGTTCATGCGGCTCCTCTCGTGACAGACGCGCTGGAGCGGACGCGCGTCCGCTGTCGAGGCTACCCGTACCGGGTTAGGCGAACGTGAACGGCTCGGTCCCGCGTCCGCGCTGTTGGAGGCGTCGGGCTCATGGCATATAGTTGCGTCCCTGACGGCAAAAGTGTTTTGACCGGGGACCCCCTCGGGGGGTATAATGGCGCGTTAGAGGGTGCGCTGCTCTTCCCACGCACATCGCATGGTTGGTTCGGAGGCATGACTTGAGTACCTACACTGCCGAGAGCATCAAGGTGTTGAAGGGGTTGGAAGGCGTTCGCAAGCGCCCGGCCATGTATGTCCAGGGCGGAACGGGCATCGACGGCTACCACCAGCTCCTCACCGAGATCATCGACAACGCGATCGACGAGGCACTCGCGGGCTATGCCGATACGGTGTCGGTGACGCTCAACGCCGACGGCTCGGCGACGGTCCGCGACAACGGGCGCGGCATTCCCGTCGAGGTGATGCGGAAGGAAGGCCGTCCGGCCATCGAGGTGATCTTCACCGAGCTCCATGCCGGCGGGAAGTTCGATAACTCGTCGTACAAAGTGTCGGGTGGCCTGCACGGGGTGGGCAGCTCGGTGGTGAACGCGCTCTCGACCTTCCTGGTCGCCGAGGTCGCGGTGGACGGCAAGCGTCACCGCATCCGGTTCGATCGTGGCGAGGTGACCGAGCCCGTCCACGAGGTCGGGGACGCGGCCAAGGGCGTGACCGGTTCGACGGTGACGTTCCAGCCCGATCCCATGGTGTTCAAGGAAGTGCGCTCGTTCGACTTCCAGCGCATCAAGCGCCGGCTCCGCGAGCTGGCCTTCCTCACCGGTGGCGTGAAGATCGTGCTGCAGGACGACCGCGTGGACGAGACGCGCCACGAGGTGTTCCTGGAGCACGGCGGGCTGGGCGCGTTCGCGGCCTACCTGGCCAAGGACAGCAAGGTCCTCTACGATGCGCCGGTGTTCATCCACGCCTCCACGCGCGTCGAGACGGACGGAGCCAGCCACGAGATCGAGGTCGAGGTGGGCCTGATCCACACCGGCGGCTACGGCCAGAACGTCCTCGCCTACGCCAACATGATCACCAACCGCGACGGCGGCACGCACCTGACCGGTTTCAAGACCGCCTACACGCGCGTGCTGAACAACTACGCCAAGGCCAAGAACCTCGTGAAGAAGGGCGACCCGCCTCCCACCGGCGACGACTTCCTCGAGGGCATCTCGTGTGTCATCTCCGTCAAGCTGCCGGATCCGCAGTTCGAGTCGCAGGCCAAGGTGAAGCTGCTCAACCCCGAGGCCCAGACCGCCGTGCAGTCGGTGGTGTACGAGAAGTTCGCCGAGGTGCTGGAGGAGAATCCGAAGGTCGGTCGCGCCATCATCGAGAAGGCCGCCAACGCCGCTCGGGCGCGCGAGGCCGCTCGCAAGGCGCGCGACCTGGTGCGGCGGGCGAACCCGCTGGAGAACGACGACCTGCCCGGGAAGCTGGCCGATTGTCAGTCGCAGGACCCGGCGCTGAGCGAGATCTACATCGTCGAAGGCGACTCGGCGGGTGGGAGCGCCAAGCAGGGGCGCGAGCGCCGTTTCCAGGCGATCCTGCCACTGAGGGGCAAGATCCTCAACGTGGAGAAGGCGAACATCGGCCGCATCCTGAAGAACGCCGAGATCCGGGCCATGGTCGCGGCGATCGGCGCCGGTCTCGAGGGCACCGGTGACGAAGCGCACTTCAACATCGAGGACGTGCGCTACCACAGGATCATCATCATGACCGACGCCGACGTCGACGGCAGCCACATCCGGACGCTGCTGCTCACCTTCTTCTACCGCTACATGCGGCCGATCATCGATGCCGGTTACCTCTACATCGCGCAGCCCCCGCTGTTCGGGGTCCGCTTCGGCCGCTCCAAGGAGCTTCAGTACGTCTTCGACGAGGGCGCGTTGCAGCGGCTCCTGAAGGAGAATGCCGGCAAGAAGCTGGAGATCCAGCGCTTCAAGGGGCTGGGGGAGATGAACCCCGAGCAGCTCTGGGAGACGACCATGAACCCGGAGACGCGGGTGCTGCGCAAGGTCAACATCGAGGGCGTGCTGGAAGCCAGTGAGACCTTCGAGATGCTCATGGGCACCGAGGTGCCGCCGCGGCGCGAGTTCATCGAAGACAACGCCCACCGGGCGGTGCTCGACCTGTAGTGGCGGGCGCCGGTCCGCCGGCGGTCGACCGAGGGTGCAACAAGACGAGGCGCGCGGTGTCCAGAGGACACCGCGCGCCTCGTCTAGGTCGCCTGCCGGCTACTTCGATTCGGTGTTCAGGCTGGGCTTGCGCGTCTCCAGGAACGCGACCAGATCGTTGAGCTGCTGGCTCGACAACATGCCGCCGAACGCCGGCATGTTGTAGCCGCCGTTGGCGATGCGCCACGTCAGTTCCACGCCCGTGAGACGATTACCGACGTAGGTCAGGTTCGGTCCGCGGAAGCCGCCGTACTTGCCGATCCGGTGGCAGTCCTCGCAGCCCCGATCATGGAAGAGCTGGGCACCCGTCTGCGCTGAAGCGCTGACCGTCCCCACCACCTGGGCCGGCAACGGCGGAGCGTTGTAGCGTGGCGACCACGGTTCCCAGGTCGCCAGCCACCAGAACGATGCGATGGCCACGATCACGATGCTTGCCACGCCGATCGCCCAGGGGCGCCGGACGATGTGGCGCTCGCCCTGCCTCGCGAAGAGGGGGAAGAAGAACAGGACGGCGAACACGATGAGCGGCCCGCCGATGATCACGTACGGGGTCAACAGGTGCGGGATGAGAGCCAGGACCCCGAAGTACCAGAGCAGGTACCAGTCGGGTTTCGGCGCCGCGACGAGGTTCGTGGGATCGGGCGCGGCGGCCAGATGCGGCGGTCCCATGGTGATCGCGAGACCGACGATGGCGACGATCATGACCACGGCGAAGACCACGTCGCGCCAGGCTGCATCGGGCCAGAACGGGACGCCGTCACGCTCGAGCAACGCATGGTACTCGGCGACGTAGGTCTTGGGATCCACCGGGCGCCCCTGCTTGGGAGGCTCCGAGATGCCGTTGCGGATCACCATCCACAGGTGGGGAGCCAGCAGCGCCACGATCAGGATCGGGAAGACGAACACGTGCAGAGCGAAGAATTGCCCGAGAGTCGCGCCTCCCAGTGTTTCACCCGCGAGCAGGAAGCGTGCTATCGCGGGCCCGATCAGCGGCACGTACCCGGCCTGCTGTGCGCCGACCACGACAGACCAGATGGCCGTCTGGTCCCAGCGCAGGATCTGACCGGTGAAACCCATCGAGACCGTGAGGAACAGTAGGACCGTACCGCTCATCCAGCTCGCTTCGCGCGGGTACTTGTACGACGCGAAGAGGAAGGTGCGCAACATGTGGAGACCGACCATCAACACCATCGCGGACGCCCCGAAGTAGTGCACCGACCGCAAGAAGTGATCGAGGGCCGAGTTGTCGGTGATGAACTTCAGGCTCTGGTAGGCCTGGCTGGTCGACGGAACGTAGGTGAAGCTGAGGGCGATGCCCGTGACGACCTGGAGGATGAAGGCGAACAGGGTGGCGCTGCCGAACACGTAGAGCCACGCCGAGCCGCGAGGAACGAGGTGGGACATCACGGGCCGGATCAACTCGGCCATCCCCGTGCGCTCCTCGAGCCAGTTTCCGATGCGACGCATCATGGACAGCACCTCAACTCGAGTGCGGCACCCTGCCGTCGATCGGCAGAGGCGTGGTCAGGATCTCTACGTCGCCTTGCGTCACGCGGACGGGATAGCGCGCAAGGGGTCGCGGCGGAGGACCTGCCGCTACGTCGCCGTTGGCGTAATACACGCCGCCGTGGCACGGGCACAGGTACATGTTGGCTTTCTGTTCCCAGCGGACCGGACAACCGAGATGGGAGCAGTTGACTGTGAAGGCGGTGAAGCTGTTGGTGCCGTCCCTGCGAAGATAGGCGGCCGTCGCCCCCGCCTTCCCGGCCCAGGCGTTGGTCCCGGCATTCTCGAAGCTCACCTCGACGGTCTGGCCCACCTTGAACGAGTCGACGGCGCCAACCTTGCGCCACACCCGCGGTTCCTTCGCGACCATCGGCTTCAGAACGTCCAGCACCGTGGGCAGCCCGACGATGAGCGCGGCGAGGGAGCCCAGACCGATGCTCAAGCGGCTCAAGAACTTGCGGCGACCCGTATCATCGCCCGCGGCACCGGTCTCAGCCGTGGGATTCGTGGGATTGTCCGTCACGAAGCATCTCTCCCATCCATCCAACGATCGAGGTCACGAACATGATGATCCCAGCCACGGCCACGAGCCACACCGTGACAAGGCCTAGCAGGATGAAGGTGATTCCGAAGGCCGTGAGCAGTGGCCACGCCGTAGGGCGCGGGATCAGCATTTCGCGCGGCTGCTGCCATTCGGTGTGTTCGTTGTCGGTCATCCTGCTCCTTCCAATGCGTTGATCAAAGTCCATCGATGTGGCCGCGACGCGCGCGGTGTCTGTAGCGATGATGCGTGGGGAAGCGTGGCGCCGGTCGTCGGGTCGCGTACGCCGGCGGCACCCGCGTCGGATCTCGCTGCCGCGACCGGGGTCGGCTCCGCGATCGTTGGCGGCCCCGAGCCCTGCGTCGCCGACGGAGCGTCGACGTCCGGCCCACTGAACCACAGACCGAACTCCGTGAGGATCGCCAGGATGTAGAAGATGCCTCCCACGATCCACATCAGCACGCCACCGATCTGCTGATCGCCCAGCACCGAGACGCCCCAGTCGTTGCGAATGAGGGCCAGCGCCCGATAGGGGTCGGGGGGCCGCACGTAGAAGTGGTACAGCGGTGCCGGTGCGAAGGTGAGGATGATGCCCAGGATCGAGATCGAGGCCATGGCGCCGAACAGGTACATCATGGCGTGGGGCGGTGACAGTCGGCGGTCCTTCACCGGTGTCAGCACGGGCCACCAGAACATCGTTGCCGTGACCAGGAAGAGCAGGTGTTCGAGGGCGTGGATGCCGTCGTTGAGAAGGGCGGCCTGGTAGAGCGAGGGGATGTGCCACGCCCACAAGGTGACGACCATGACGGGCAGGGCCACGGCGGGTCGGCCAAGGGCGCTCTCGACCCTGCTGAGCAGCGGTGACTTCAGGAGGTCGCGCGTGGCGCGGGGCGGCAACCCCCAGATCAACAGGGGAGGCACCACCAGCAGCAACAGCATGTGCTGGACCATGTGCACACTGAACAGATAGAGCTCTCCGATGCGGTCGATCGGCGACACGAGGGCGCCGAGCAGCACCACGATGCCAGCGAGGAACAACAGCGAGCGCAGGCCGGGCCGAGTGCGGAGCCATAGAGCGTACGCCACCACCAGTGCCGCCGTCCCTCCGATGACCGAAGGATCGGGACTCCAAGCGATGGCGAGAAGGCGTCCGGTCGTCATGATCACACGAAGATCAGGTAGACGACGCTGAAGACCGCTACCCACACGGCATCAACGAAGTGCCAGTAGTACGCGATGGAAGCCAATGCGGATTCGTTCTCGGGCCCCAGCTTGCCGGCGAAACTCAGACCTGTCAGCGAGCTGAGCATGATCAGTCCCGTGAGGACGTGCAGGCCGTGGAAGCCTGTGAGTGTGAAGAACGCCGAGCCGAAAACATCGTAGTTGAGCGTCACGCCGGTGCGTATCAGCTCCGTGTACTCGATGGCCTGGCCCACCAGGAAGGTCAGTCCCAGCAGGATCGTGAGCACCATCCAGCCGCGGAACGCCCCGAAGCGACGGCGATGGAAGGCGCGCTCCGCCATCCAGATCGTCAGGCTGCTCGAGAACAGGAACAGGCTGAACACGAAGGTGCGTGGGACGGCGAGGACCGTCCTGGGCAGGTCACCGAAGGCCCCGCTCAGGTAGGCGTAGCTCGACAGCAACGTCAGGAAGAAGAAGATCTCGGAGCCGATGAAGAACAGCATCCCGATCTTGTGGCGATTCATGGTCGTGCCGCTTGCGCCAGCTCGCGTCATGCGTGGCCCTCCGTTCGCTTCGAGATGCCGTCGGCCATCTCCGGATGGGCAAGGTCGAAGAGCGGCCTGGCACTGTTCACGGGAGGCAGGCGCACGAAATTGTGCTCCGGCGGTGGCGAAGTGGTTGCCCATTCCAGCGTCCAGGCGTCCCACGGGTTGTCCCCTGCGATCTCACCCTTGCGGAAGCTCCACACCAGATTCCACAGGAACAGCACCACGGACACAGCCAGGATGAACGCACCGATGGTCGAGATGAGGTTGAGGGCGAAGTAGCCCGGCAGGTTCGGATAGGTGTAGGTCCTGCGGGCCATGCCGATCAGGCCCAGGATGTGCTGGACGAAGAAGGTCATGTTGAAGCCGACCACCGCCAGCCAGAAGTGCCACTTGCCGAGCCGCTCGTGGAGCAGTCGTCCCGTGAACTTCGGGAACCAGTAGTACACGCCTGCCCACAGCGCGAACATGGTGCCACCGAAGAGCACGTAATGGAAGTGAGCCACCACGAAGTAGCTGTCCGTGAGCTGCCAGTCGATGGGTACCACCGCGAACATGATGCCCGTGATGCCGCCGATCACGAACTGGATGATGAACGCGGCCGCGAACAGCAGCGGCGTCTTGAGGCGGATATGCCCCTGGAACATGGTGGTGCTCCAGTTGAAGATCTTGACGCCGGTGGGTACCGCGATGAGCATGCTCGCACCGCTGAACGCTGCGTTCAGGGGAACTCCCAGCCCCACCGCGAACATGTGGTGGACCCAGACCGCGAAGCTCAGCAGACCGATGGCGACCCCGGAGCCGGCGACGAAGTTGTACCCGAAGATCGGCTTCCGCGAGAAGACGGGGATGACCTCGGAGATGATCCCGAAGGCCGGCAACGCCATGATGTAGACCTCGGGATGCCCGAAGAACCAGAAGATGTGCTGCCACAGGATCGCCGAGCCGCCGCTGGCATTCGCGCGGAAGAAGTGCATGTGAAGGATACGGTCGCCGAGCAGCATGATGAGGCCCGCGTTCAGGGGCGTGAGCGCGAACAGGATCAACAGGCTGGTGATGAACATCATCCACACGAACAGCGGCATCCGACGCCACGTCATGCCCGGGGCGCGGTAGCGAACCGTGGTCACGATCAGGTTCACTGCCGCACCGATCGTGCCGACGCCGGTCTCGATCAAGCCTACGATCCAGTAGTCCATGCCGGGCCGTGAGCTGAAGGCATACTCACTCAGTGGCGCGTAGCTGAACCAGCCGGCATTGGCCAGGCTCCCGGTGAAGAGCGCCAGGTAGATCACGACGCCACCGAGCAAGAAGACCCAGTACCCGAGAGCGTTCAGTCTCGGGAAGGCGACGTCGCGCGCGCCTACCATGAGCGGCACGAGGAAGTTCGCCAGACCGATCAGGATCGGCATGACCACGAGGAAGATCATCGTGGTTCCGTGCATGGTGAAGATCGCGTTGTATTCCGCGGGGGTCAGCACCCTGGCGTTGGGGGCCGCCAGCTGAATGCGGATCAGCAGGGCTTCGATGCCCCCGACACCGAAGAAGAACAGCGACGTGACGATGTACAAGATGCCGATCTTCTTGTGATCGGTCGTGGAGAACCACGCCAGCCATCCCCATCCACGATTCAACGGTGGGAACGGCAGCTCCTGAGGAGCGACGTGTTCCGGTGTCGCTGCAGCCGACTTCTGTGTCACTACTTCTCCTCCAGGTAGGCCACCAGTCCGTCGAGTTGCTGGGACGTCAGGTGAAGGTTCGGCATGTGGACGCCGGGCTTGATGGCCTGCGGGTCCTCGAGCCACTTGCGCAGATCCTTGGGAGTGTTGGGAAGGACGCCGGCCGCCAGCGTTTCGCGGTCGGCCAGATGCGTCAGGTCCGGCCCGACATCCTGAGCGCCCGGCGTTCCGCTGCCGGTGATGTTGTGGCAGCTCGAACAGGCCGACGTGAAGAAGCCCATCCCGACGATCTGCTGGATCTTCGTCGGAGCCGGGTGCGGCTTGGCCTGCCCGGCCAGCCAGGTCTGGAAGTCCGATGGCTTCTGAGCGTACACGCGGATCCGCATCCAGGCGTGCTCCGCCCCGCAGTACTCGGCACAGGTGCCAAGGAAGACGCCGGGCCTGTCGGCTTGGATGACCAGCTTGTTCGGGTGCGCCGGAACGGCGTCCATCTTCCGGCCGAGCTCGGGGACCCAGAAGTCGTGGATGACGTCGTCCGAGGTCAGCGTGAGCTCGATCGACTGGCCCGTCGGGATGTGCAGCTCATTGGCCGTGACGACCTTGTTGTCGGGGTAACGGAACTCCCACCACCATTGGTGGGCGATGACGTCGACCTTGATCGGAGGGGTCTTGGGATGTTTGGGTGGCGAGACCGCCTCCATGCTCTGCACCGTCATGATGAACAGCACCGCCAGGATGACGAACGGCACCACCGTCCACGTGACCTCCACGGCGGTGTTGCCGTGGATCTGTGGAGGTAACCCGCCCTGGTTTCGGTCGCGGTAGCGCACGATATTGAAGATGACGAACGCGCTCACGAAGACCAGGACCACGACAGAGATCCAGAACGTGACCCAGAACAGGTGCGCGATGTTGTGCGCGTAGGGCGATGCCGGGCTTAGTACAGAGTTGGCCTTCGAGTAGAGACTATCCACGCACCCTCACTCCACGCGGGTGGTACGGGACGCTCCATCACCACCCTGATCTTGGATTGACGTACGACTCCCACGGACGGTGACGTGCGGTCGGTCGAGGAGGCCAGTCTGCCCGTGACGTGACATCGCGGGACCCTTGATGACGGGCCAGTAGACACCCTTCGCGACTTCGGCTCGACGCTCTGGCCGCGAACCGGATCGTCAGCCGTAACGTGGTCGGCCGGACTTGGGTGAGTCTAACACTACGTTCACGATTGTCTATAGGGTTCGGGACGTTTGGCTCTAGCGCGCTCGGATCGTGCGAGCGCCTGCTGCGGCGCGCGCCTTCGCGTCGTGACGGTGCTTGACGCTTCGCACGGACCAGGGCTACATTATGCGGGATGTGCAGGCAGCTTCATGCGGGTGACATCCCGCCTGGGAGGCGTACGTGAAACAGGTCCGTTGGATGGTCGGCGTGGTGACGGTGTTGGGGGTCGCAGCTCTGTGGCAGGTCGGCGTTTCGGCCCAGTCGAAGGGCCTGGACACGTCCGCCGGCGAGGCGGTGTATACGAGTAGCTGCGTCGCGTGCCATCAGGCCACCGGCGCAGGCGTCCCCGGCGCCTTCCCGCCGCTGGCGGGTACCGTCCCGGCCTACTTCCAGAAGGGCGATGCGGGCCGCACCTCACTGGAGCACGTCGTGATCTTCGGGACCACCGGCGAGATCACGGTGGGCGGGCAGACCTACAACGGCCAGATGCCGACCTGGGGCAAGATCCTGTCGGACCAGGAGATCACGGACGTACTCAACTACGTCAGCACGGCGTGGGGCAACGACGCGCAGCTTCCCAAGGATTGGAAGCCTTTCACGCTCGATGAGGTCAAGGCGGCCCACGGCAGCGCCGATCTGACGCCACAGCAGACGCACGACGAACGTCAGAAGCTCGGTCTCTGAGAGAGCAACAGGCAGCCCAGGCGCGCGCCCGGATCCTCCGGACGCGCGCCTCTTGGTGGAAGACCGGTTCCTCGCCCGGTCGAGTCGGCACGTAGTACTTGTTGGCCCCTGCCGGTACGGATGCTGCTATCGTCGAGGCCTTGTTGGATCTGCAGCTGCGCCGGAGGTCGGAGCGCGTGTAGGTACGCGGACGCGAGCCTGTGCTGTTGGTTGGCACCTTCGAGTCGAGACTCTTCGGGCAATCCGTTGGCTGCATCACCGATGTGAAGGGAGAGGGTTGTCATGCGCAAGTGGGTGCTCGCTTGGTTCGTCGTCATCGCGACCGTGGGATCGGGAACGGCCGCGGCGCAGCAGGCCATGCCTATCAAGGTCGGGTTGGAGTCGGCCGGCACGTTCTCGTGGGTCGTGTACGCGATGCATTACTACGGGCTCGACGCCAAGTACGGTCTAGACGTTCAATCGACCAAGTACGCCACCAAGCAGGCCTCACGGCTTGCGCTACAGGAAGGCGCCGCCGACATCGTCGTTGACGACTTCATCGGCGTGGTCCAGGACAGGAACAACGGGATTCCCGTGCAGGCGGTGTATCCGTACAGCAAGGCCACGGGCGGGGTCGTCGTGCGTGCGGACAGCCCGATCACGTCCATCGCGGATCTGAAGGGCAAGACGATCGCGGCGTCCAGCCTGGGCGACAAGAGTCTTCTGATCCTGCGTGCGCTCACGACCAGCAAGTACGGCTTCGACCCGCAGGTGGACGGCAAGGTCCTGTCTGCTGCACCGCCGCTGATGACACAGCTGCTGGCGAGCGGAAAGATCGATGCCGCCATCCCGTACTGGCACTTCGTGGCGCGGATGGTGGGCTCGGGCCAGGACCGCAACATCATGAACGTCACCGACATGCTTGCCCAGCTCGGCATGCGGACGGACCTCCCGATCCTGGTGGTCGTCGCGCGGCAGGGTGCAGATCCCAAGGCCGTCACCGCTTTCCTGGCGGCGATGAAGGAGACCGAGCAACGGATGTCGGCCGACAGCATGGACGGCGTGTGGCAGAAGATCCTGGACCAGGGTCTGTACAGTCTTCCCGACCCGTCGCTGTTCCCGTCGGTGCGGAAGCGTTGGGAGGCCGGCCTGCCAACGGCCTGGAACCAGGGCGTGATCGATGGGCTCGTGACGCTCGTCAACCAGCTCGTCAAAGTCGCGGGGGCGAACGTCGTGGGCGTGAGCAAGCTTCCCGCCGATGCGTTCACAACGAAGTACGCGCCGTGAAGCACGGCTGATACGGAGGCTCGCTACGGAGAGCGATCGACCGGCGGTTCATCCCGTGGACGCCGCCAGGCAGCTGGCGGATCGGCGAAGCGCTGGAAGGCGCCGATCCGCCCAACGATGGTGGACGGCGCTCTCCTACGCGTCCATCCTGGCGGCGTGGTTGGTCCTCGCCCGCGCCTTGCCGTCGCAACTCATGCCGGGCCCCCTGAGCACGCTGGCGTTCATCGCCGCGGAGTACCAGCGCGGGGCGCTCCTGTTCAACCTGGGTGCTACGGCTGAGCGCGTTCTCGTAGCCTTCTCCGTCGGTATGCTCCTTGGCGTGATCGCTGGGGCGGCCATGGGCCTCTCGCGCACGGTGGACCGCCTATTGGGGGGCTGGTTGCTGGCCGGCCTGACGGTGCCCCGTATCGTCCTGTTCGTCGTCGCCTACCTGCTGCTTGGCCTCAACGATCTGGCCGCCATCGGGGCCCTGGTGATCACGATCACGCCGACGGTAGTGGTGCAGCTCCGAGAGGGCACGCGCGCGCTCGACACGAAGCTCCTGGAGATGGCGCACGCCTTCGGTCGGCGGCGGGCGGAGATCTGGCTCCGTGTCATCCTGCCGCAACTCATGCCCTACGTCATCGGCACGGCCCGCGCCTCGCTGTCCCTGGCCTGGAAGATGGTCGTGCTGGCCGAGCTGTTGGGCCGGACGAACGGCGTCGGGTACATGATCTCCTTCTACTTCCAGATGTTCAACATGAAGGGCGTGCTGGCGTACGGCGTCACCATGATGGTGGTCCTCGCCGTGATCGATGTCGCCCTCCTGGGTACGTTGCAGCGCAGGGCGTTCCGTTGGCGCGCCACGGGCGCGGGGGAGATCTGACCTGTGGCGGCGATCGTTGCAGAGGGCATCGTGCGGCGGTTCCCCCTGGAAGGGGGCGGTGAGCGCGTGGCGGTGGCCGGCGTGAGCCTGGAGGTCGACGCCGGCGAGTTCGTTGCGTTGCTCGGGCCCTCCGGTTGCGGCAAGACGACCCTTCTGAAGATCCTCTCCGGCTTGGACCGGCCCGATGCAGGGCGCGTGGCACTCGAGTCCGGAGGCATCAACGGGCCCGTCATCAGTCACGTCTTCCAGGAGTCACGCTTGTTGCCGTGGTTGCGGGTGCGAGACAACCTGGCCTTCGTGCTCGACGGAGCCAAACGCTCGGACACGGCCGCCCAGGATCAATGGCTGGCGCGCGTCGGGTTGACCGGGCTGGGACGCGAGTTCCCCTCGCGGCTGTCGGTCGGTATGCAGCAACGTGTCGCCGTGGCGCGCGCTCTGATCGTGGAGCCGGACATCCTCTTCATGGACGAGCCGTTCAGTGCGTTGGACGAGCTGACTGCGATGACCATGCGGCAGGAGCTGCTGGGTCTCTGGCGGGAGCTCGGCTGCACCGTGGTGATGGTGACGCACAATCCCCTCGAGGCAGTACTGCTCGCGGACCGCGTCGTCGTGATGAGCGCCAGCCCTGGGCGCGTGCGTAGCGAGTTCCGGCTCTCCGAAGCTTTCCCGCGGCCGCGGGACCCCGAGGACCCGGCTCTCTGGAAGGCATCGCGCGACGCCGTTCGGCAACTCAAGTCGTGACGACCGAGACACGATAGCTGCTGATCCTTCCTAGGAGCTTCTATGCATAGCCTGGATCCAACCGCTAGGGACATACGTCCCAATTTCGCCCAACAATGTAACGGAAGCCACCATTGCCTGCCGGGTGACGGCGTTAACGTACGACAGTCAAACACGAGCCACGGCGGGGCACCTGAAGGTGCCCCCCAGGTTTTTTTGAGGAGTGAGCGGATGCCTATGCGTAGACTTGTCTTGATTTCTGGGCTCACCTTGGTGGTGCTGGCGTTTGCCCTGGCGTTGGGCCAGAGCTCGACTTCAGCACCGACTGTCCAGGTGGCGACGAGCAAGACTTACGGCACGTACCTCGTGGACGGGAATGGGCAGAGTCTGTACGTCCTGAGTTCCGATTCGAAGGATACGAGCACTTGCAGCGGCGCCTGTGCCCAGGCGTGGCCGCCGCTTGCCGTCACGGGAACGCCTACGGGGGCGTCCGGCGTGGCCGCCAGCCTTCTCGGCACCATCAAGCGCCAGGACGGGACGCTGCAGGTCACCTACAACGGCCTCCCCCTGTACACCTTCGTCAAAGACAAAGCGTCGGGTGACACCAACGGTGAGGGCGTGAACGCCCACGGCGGGGAGTGGGATCTGGTTTCCCCCTACGGCGAGTCGATCAAGCCTCCTGCACCGGCCAGCAGCAGCACGGCGAGCGCCAAGCAGCCGACGGCGTCGAACGTCAGCGCCATGGAGCTGTCGAACCTGCGCGGCGCGGGCCAACCGATCTTCGACAACATCTGCTCGGCTTGTCACGGAGCCAGTGGCGAAGGCGGCAAGGGGCCGAAATTCGTCGGGAACGACAAGCTGAGCAATACCGAGATGGTGGTACGGCAGATCTTCTACGGCGGGCACTTCATGCCGCCCTTCGGCAAGGCGCTATCGAAGGACCAGATCGCGGGCGCTGCGACGTACGTGAGGACGTCGTGGGGCAATGACTATGGCGCCGTGACCGCAAAGGAGGTGAGCCAGATCCTATCGAAGTGAGCGAGATGGTCGGTCCGTAGGGAGACCTCGGGCCGTTGGGCCGTGAATCCCCGAGATGTCCAAGGCAGTTCATACGAAATCACACCTGAAAGGGGTGGCAGAGGTGAGCAGGGCAATGTCCCACAAGGGGCTCAAGGTGATGGGTGGAGTGCTTCTCGCGCTGTTGTTGATGGCGCCGGCGGTGTTCGCCCAGACGACGGAGCAGCTGACGAACCCGGCGGCAGGCGATTGGCCGACGTACGGGCGCAACTTGCAGATGTGGCGCTACAGCCCGCTGGATCAGATCAACACGGACAATGTGGGCACGTTGCGCATGGCGTGGAGCCGCGGTCTCAGCACGGTATACGAGCCCCAGGGCTCGCCGGTGGAGTACGGCGGGATCCTGTACATCAACGGCCCTGACCGGGTGGACGCGCTGGACGCCACCAACGGCGATCTGGTGTGGGAGCATAAGGTCACGCTGGACAAGAACACCAACTCGCTGACGGCGCAGCGCCAACGCGGCAGCGTCGTGGTTTACGAGGGCAAGGTGTTCTGGACCACGGGTGACGGCCGGGTCGTTGCGTTGGACGCCAAGTCCGGCAAGCAGATCTGGAGCACGCAGGTCGGAGCCATCAAGACCGGTGAGGGCTTCAGTGCCGGACCGATCTTCGGCGACGGCAAGATCATCGTGGGTCCGTCCGGCGCCGATACCGGCGGCAACAACGGTCGGGTCATCGCGATGGACGTGAACAGCGGTGAGATCCTGTGGACGTTCCACACGGTCCCGCAGCCGGGCGAGCCGGGCTTCGACACGTGGCAGCCGCCGAGCGCGGCGCAGTGGGGTGGCGCGTCGGCGTGGACGCCGGGCGCGTACGATCCCGCCTCGAAGACGGTGATCTACGGCGTGGGCCAGCCGATCCCCTGGGGAACGCTGGACAACAACGGCAAGACGGTGCGTAGCGGGAGCAACCTGTACACGGACAGCTGGGTCGCGCTCGACGTGACCACCGGCAAGCTGAAGTGGTACAAGCAGATCGTTCCCAACGGTGTGTGGGACGGTGACGAGATTCCGACGCCGGTCATCGCCCCCGTGACCGTCAACGGTCAGAAGCAGAATGTGGCAATGCTGGCGACCACACAGGGTTTCCTGGTTGAAGTGGATGCGGCGACGGGCAAGTGGATCAACGCGTTCCAGGAAGCGCCGAAGACCAGCTACCTCAAGGGGTTCACGGCGGATGGCAAGCCCATCATCGATGATTCCTATCGCTTCACCAAGCCGGGTCAGACGAAGCTGATCTGCATGTTCCGCTGGGTCGACTTCGAGCCCGCGGCGTTCAGCCCGGATACCGGCCTGTACTACCGCCCCACCAACAACGACTGCGAGCAGGTGACGGACAACCCGCGCGCGGCGGATTGGAAGCCGGGCCAGAACCCGATCAACTACGGCCTGGTCGCTCAGACCGAGATGTTCGACCACATCGGAGCGATCTCGGCCATCGATCCGACCACGGGCAAGGTCGCCTGGTCGTTCCCCTCGCCGTACTCGCAGTACAGCGGTCCCGTCGTGACCAAGGGCAACCTGGTGTTCTTCGGGAACCCCGACCGGCACTTCCGCGCTCTGGACGCCAAGACCGGTAAGGTGCTGTTCGATCAGGTGCTGCCGGCGTACGTGGCGAGCAACCCGATCAGCTACGAAGTGAACGGCAAGCAGTACGTCGCCATCATCGACGGCGGTCTGGGCGGCATCGTGATCCACCACCAGAAGAAGGTGTCGGATCCGGTGACGGGAGACGTTTCGGTCTTCGTGTTCGCGCTTCCAAGCTCCGGGAACTGAGCTAGAGCGGAAGGCGATCCATGACATCACGGTGGGGTGCCCGCGTGCCGAGCACCCCACCGTCTATCTGCCCCCGTCCCGTGGGGGCGCAGGAGGTTCGTTCACCGATGAGGCGGAAACCCAGCGCTAGAAACGCCGGTTCCAGCACCCGGCGGGCCATGGCCCGGCCCGGCCGGCTCGCCGATGGGGGCCCAAGAAATCGTTCCTGGTCGATGGCGGTGCTCTTGGCGGCGGCCCTTCTGGCCGTCCTGTCCGCCGCAACGGCACAGCAGGCCGGCTGGGACCTGCGGGTGTGCGTCTCCGCCCACGAGCCGCCGGCTTCCGACCGGGCTCACCCGGGCTACGAGGAGAAGCTCGCGGGCATCCTGGCGGACGAGATGCATGCGAACCTGGACCTTGTCTACACGCCGGCAGGTGGCAACGGTTACGCGGTCCAGCACGAGCTGGCACCGGGGGCGTGCGATATGGTCATGGGCGCTCCCGAGGGTGCCCAGGGACTGGTGAACACGGTCCCCTATCTTCGGATTCCTTATGTTTTCGTGTACCGAAGCGACGCGAGCTTCTCCGTGAAGGGTCTCGACGATCCCGTCCTGAAGACCCTCAAAGTTGGCGTTCCCCCCAACTCCCTGATGGCGAGCGCCCTGCAGGACGCGGGGTTCGCCTCGAGTATCGTCCCGATCTCGCCGGACCTCACGGTCGACGGGGGACCGAGCATGGCACCGCTGATCGCGAAGCTCGAGGACGGCACGGTCGACGCCGTGATGCTCTACGGGGCCTATGCGACGTATTTCGTCCAGCAGCCTTCGCGCCACCTCCAGATGCACGCCGTCACGCCCGAGATCACGCCGGCCGGATACGCCATGTTCCATCTCGAGACCGTTGGCGTGCGACCGGGTGACGACAGTCTGCAGCGGGACGTCAACAACGCGCTCGCCGCGGGTTGGAGCCGCATCCAGACCGCCTTGAGCGACGCAGGCATCCCGACGCTCTCGGTGACGCAGCCGGTGGCGTCGCCTCCGCCGCAGCCGCAGCCGCTGGTGGTCGGGGTGGTGCTACCGATACCCACGTCGCTCCCCGCGATCACGGATGCAGGTGCAGCCGGGGCGCAGGCCGGCGGTTCGCTGGCCGATAGCCTTGTGGGGCGTACGTTCGCGTCGTCGGGGCGTGACCTGCGCGTCCGGTTCGCGAGCAGCCCGACCGCGACCGCGGCCGCGGTCGCGGCCCGCCGGCTGGTGCTGGTCGATCACGTGTCGGCCTTGATCGGCGGGATGGGGGACGGTCAGGCCGCGGCGCTCGCCCGTGTCGCGAGTCAGCTCGGAGTCCCGTTCCTGAACGTCGCGGACTCGTCGGCGGAGCTTCGTGGTCAGTGCAGCGCGTTCGTGTTCCACGTTGCTCCCAGCAACTCCATGTACCTGGACGCCCTCGCTCGCTGGTCGGTCGCCACGCATCGCTCGCGCTGGTACGTCGTGGCCCTCGGGAGCGACGAGGCAGCGACCGTCGCGGCCGCCCAGCGCGCGCTCTCCAAGGCCGGAGGTGGCACGGTCGTGGGGCATCTGGGGGTGGCTCCGGACGCCACGATCTTCTACGACGCGATCGGCGCCATAGAGAAGTCGTCGCCGGACCTGGTGGTAACGGTATTGGATCCCAGGCAGCAGGGTCTGTTCCTGAGCCAGATCCCGCACCAGGACAAGGGCCTGGCGGTGACCGGGTTGCTCCCGACCTACGCCCAGGATCGTTACGTCTTCCAACAGTTGGCGCAGGACAACCCCACGCTCGGGTCGGACTACCGGCCCGTCATGTGGGATCCGGCCCTCGATACCAAGGCGGCGGCCGGCCTCAACCAGGCCTTCGCTGCGCAGGCCGGCGTGGCGATGGACGCGGGCGCGTGGTCGACCTACATGGCGATCAAGATCGTCGCCGGCGCCAGCGCGTCCACGGGATCCATCGATCCGGCAACGATCGCGGCCTACCTCGCGGATCCGGACCATACCTTCGATCTCGCCAAGGAGGTGCCACTATCGTTCCGGCCCTGGGACCATCAGCTCCGGCAGCCGCTGTACATCGCCAAGCTCGACCCCAGTGCCTCGTGGGGCCCGGAGCCCGACGCTCAGAGAGCGATGGCCAGCGTTGCCGCAACGGTCCCTTCGGGTCTGGGGCAAGCCGGTGACGTCAACGCGCAACTCGATACCCTGGGAGTGCGCGGCGCCGCCACGACGTGCCAGTAGCGCGCCGACCCGGGGCAGTCAATCGCGTCTGTCACGGAATCTGCCGTACTCTCGCCGGGGCTGTGCCGTGCTACGTTGTCCTCCATGATTCAGGTCGGACGAGGGGAGAGTCACCTTGATCGGTGACCCTCGGCTCTTCACCCTCCTTCGCGGACTGCGGAGGGCGCGGGCACGGATCCGGGAACGCCTGCTGATGAGGGACGCGTGTGTCGGGGCGGCCCTCGTTCTCGGTGTCGTCGCAGCATGGCGGTTGGTCGGCGCGTTCGTTGTTCCTGCTGCCAGGCTCTGGGGTGGGATGCGCACCGGGTCGACAGGCATCGTCGTAGGGCTGGTCGTACTGGTAGGGCTGGTGGCCTGGCAGCACGTCCGGCGGAGCGTGCCTAGCGTCGCCGAATTGGCCCGGCGCGCCGATGAGCGCTACCGACTCCAGGAGCGCGTGAGCACAGCGCTCGAAGTCGGCGAAGGCAGGGGTGGTGCCCGGATGTCGGGACTGCAGCCGCTGCTCATGACCGACGCGGCTGCGGTCGCTGCGCGCGTTGAGCCGCAGGCGTTGGTCGAGGTGCCGCTGGCACGGCCCGCTCGTTGGCTCGTCGTGGCGCTCGTCGCCGTCGTCGCGGTGCAGCTCGTGCCTCTGCGGCCGATGGTCACACCGGCCGGGGCCGGAACGTCGGCGGGGAGTGCCCCCGGAGGCAGTGTCGCCACGGCTGTTCCGACCGTGACGGACGTCCAGCGAGCCGCGGCCCTGGTGGCCCAGGACGCCTTCGTCCGCAACGACCCGAATCTCCAGACCATCGCCGCCTCGCTCCAGGACCTGGGAGCCCGTATGGCGAGCGGTCAGATCCAGAGCGGGACCGTGGCGCGGGAGGTCTCTCGACTTCGGGTCGAACTCCAGGCGGCGTACGGGCAGATCACGTCACCACCGGGTGGGTCCACCAAGTTGGCGAGCAGTTCGGCGCCACGAGGCTCGCCGACCGCGCCACCGGGCGCGGCCGGCGCCGCCGCGCAACCGTCGGCCGGTCAGGGCCTGAAGGTCAAGATCACTTCCAAGGGGGCCGCACCATCCTCATCGTTGTCGGATCTCGTGCAGCAACTGGAGGCCGGCGCTCCCAACCGCACCCAGTCCAAGGCGCCTGGGGCGGGGGCGCTGTCCCAGATGGGTACCACACCGGGGCCGACCCTTCATGCGCCCGGGACCTACGCGCGTCAGGACCCCGGGCAGGCGGCGCTCTTCAAGCAAGCGAACGCTCTGCTCGACCAGGCCGGCAGCCCGGGTGGCCAGCCCGCTGGAGCGGCGCGCCACGCGACCCAGGGGCCCGGCGATGCGGCAGGTCAGGGCACGCAGCCGCTGAGTCAGGGCGCGCCCCTGCCCGGGGGGATGCCTGCGACGGCGAGTGGAACGAAGGTCGACCTGCCTTCCGCCGAGGTAGCGGGCGGTCAGCGCATCCAACTCAACGCGGCTCCCGATACCCATCGTGTGCAGGTGACCGACGTCGCACCCGGCGCGGCGGTTGCGGGTGCCGCGCCCAGCGAAACGGCCCGGCCCGTCGGCCCCATCGTGGACGGCATGGAGCGATCCGCGGTCGGCCGCTACTTCCTTCCGTCCGACGCTTCAGCCTCCGGGACGGCCTCCGGGCCGCGGGGCTCGACGCCGTGACATTCGATCTGAAGCGCCCGCGCAGATCGTCGGTATGGGTTCCGACGGACGGGCCGGCCCAGGGAGGGCGAGAGGTGATGCGAGATGGCATCTGAAGGTCAGGCGGGGTTCGCAACGATCGATCCGGCTGTCCTTGACGACACCCTGGCGCGACTGCGTTCTGCTCGTGAGGAGGCCGCACGTTTCATCGTCGGGCAGGAGGACGTCATCGACCAGCTGTTCATCAGCCTGATGTGCGGTGGCCACGTCCTCGTCGAAGGGGCGCCGGGGCTGGGCAAGACCCTCCTGGTGCGGACCGTGGGATCGGTGTGCGGGCTGCAGTTCTCCCGTATCCAGTTCACGCCGGACCTGATGCCCGCGGACATCACCGGCACCATCGTTCTGGTGCAAGATGAACAGGGCAACAGCCATTCGCGCTTCCAGCAGGGCCCTGTGTTCGCTCAGATGGTCCTGACCGACGAGATCAACCGGGCGACCCCCAAGACGCAATCGGCGCTCCTCGAAGCCATGCAGGAGCGCACCGTGACGGCAGCCGGACAGAGCCATGTGCTGCCCGAGCCGTTCTTCGTGCTCGCCACCCAGAACCCGATCGAGATGGAGGGTACGTACATCCTTCCGGAAGCGCAGATCGACCGCTTCTTCTTCAAGGTGGTCATCCACTTCCCATCGGCCGAAGTGCTCGACGCCATCCTCGCGTTGACGACCGGCCAACAGCAGGACGAGCCGCGTGAGCTACTCGCCCCGCAGGACATCCTGCACCTACAGGGCGTGACACGTGAGGTCGAGATCGCCAGTCACGTGCGCGAGGCGGTCGTCCGTTTCGTGCTGGCGACCCAGCCGGGTATCGCCGCCAGCCAGGAAGTCCAGCGCTTCGGCCGCTACGGTGTCAGCCCGCGCGGTGGCCAGACGATGATCCTGGCGGCGAAGGCGCGTGCCCTGTTGGAGGGCCGCTACAACGTGAGCTTCGACGACCTGCGGGCCGTGATGCTCCCCTCCGTGCGGCACCGTTTCTCCCTCAACTTCGAAGCGGAGGCCGACGGCGTGACCGCCGAGGACATCCTTCCGCCACTGCTCGAGCGGGCGATCAAGCCCTGAGATCGTGACGCTCCTGGATCCCCACCTTCAGCAACGTCTGGGGCGGCTCCGGATCCGCTTGCAGCACGCCGAGCCGTTCAGCGGCATCGGCGACCGCCGTTCGCGCAGGCACGGGGCCGGTATGGAGTTCGCCGATCACCGTCCGTACCAGTTCGGCGACGACATCCGTTACCTCGATTCCCACGTCTACTCGCGCCTGAAACAGCACCACGTGAAGCTGTTCTCACTGCACCAGTCGATCGAGATCACCATGCTGCTGGACGCGAGTGGCTCGATGGGGTTCGGGGAGCCCGAGAAGTACCGCTTCGCGGCGTCGCTGGTCGCCGCCTTGAGCTACGTCGGTCTCTCCGGAGGGGATGCCGTCACGGTGGGTGTGCTGGCCGACGGCCGGGTGTCGTGGTTCCACCGCTTGGGCGGCCTCCAACGGGCGGGCGAGCTGTTCAACTGGCTCGAGCACCGGCGGCCCTCCGGCGTCACGCGCCTGCTGGACTCCGTGCGCTCCGCTGCGGGCCGCTTGCCCCAGAGCGGGCTGGTCGTGGTGGTGAGCGACTGGATGGATGACGACGCCGATGGTGTGGTGCGCCTACTGGAAGCGGCGGGGCAGGAGGTGGCCGGGGTCCAGGTGCTGGCGCCCGAGGAGGAAGACCCCGAATTGCTGGGCGTCGGAGCCGCTCACCTGTTCGACGCGGAGGGGGGCGAGAGTCCGCTCGACGTTGCGCTGGACCGCGATGTGTTCGATCGCTACCGGTCGGAACTGGCTTCCGCGCGCGACCAGCTCGCGCAGACCCTCGCGCGTCGTGGCGGACGCTACTTCGGCGTTCGCTCGGATGCCGCGCTGACGCGCGTATTGCTCCACGATTGGCGGTCTGCGGGGTTCCTGTGGTGACCTTCGTCCGCCCGGAGTGGTTACTCCTCGAGCTTCTCGCGCTGCCCATCCTGGCGATGCACCTCCGCCGTCGGCGGCGCGTCGTGGTGCCCAGCATCCTGATCTGGTCCCGTGTGCTGGGCGTCCCGGCGACGCGTGCGAGCCGAAGAGTGCCCGTGCCGACGCTTCTGCTGCTGCTCCAGCTCCTCGCGCTGACGCTTCTGGTGTTGGGCCTGGCCCGCCCCACCTTCGGGGGACCCGTCCCGGACCACTGGATCGTGGTGGTGGACGCGTCCGGGAGCATGCAGGCCGGAGACGTACCGCCGAGCCGCATCGCTGCCGCGCGGAGCTACCTCGAGTCGGGCCTGCGACGGCATCTCGTGGGTTCAGGGCGGCGCGAGCGCGTGTCGATCGTGGCGATGGGCGCGGTCCCAGAGGTGCTGGGCGCACGGCTCACGTCGCTCGACGCGGCGCGCAAAGCGGCGTCGGCGCTGGCGCCGACGGCGGCGGACCCCGACTGGGCGCAGCTAGGGCGGGTCCTGCCGGATCTGGTCCGCCGCGGAGAGCGCACCGCCGTCACGATCCTCACGGACCCGTCCGATGCGAAGGCCGCCACCGCCGCTGTTGCCTCCTCGCTCGGGGATGCGAGCGTGCGCAGCATCTCGTTCGCCGGCGCCCACCCTTCGAACCTGGGCCTGGATTCGGTCAGCGTAGCCCAGACCGCATCCGGCACCTGGCGGATCGCAGGGACCGTCCGCCGCTATGCGGGCAGCTTGGACCGCACCCAGGTCGATGTCTTGTTCGGCACCGGGGGAGCCGACAGCATGCTGCCATGGACATCGCTGGACGTGAATCTTGGTACGGACGGCAGGGCGACGTTCCAGACCGAGCTGAAGCTTCCTGCGCCCGGTACGCTCGAGCTGCGCCTTCCGGCGGACGACCTTGCCAGCGACAACCGTGCCGATTACCTGTTGCGAGCGGGCCCCTTGCAGGTCAAGGTGCTGGAGGTCGGACCCGGCGACGCCCCGCTAGAGCGTGCCCTCACCTCCATCGACGGCGTCAAGGTCTACCGCGCCGCGAGCTTGCCTCCCTCGGTGTCCGACTACGCTCTGGTCGTGGTCGACGGCGTCCATGTCGATCGACGCCCCGCTACGGCGACCTGGTGGTTGGATGCGCCGCCGCCCGGGGTCGCTTTCGGCGCCGCGGTGTCCGCGCCCACGGCGAGCGCCTGGCTACCCGATCATCCGCTGAGCCGGACGGTCGACTGGACCGCGCTCCACGTCAGGCGGGCCGACGTCGCGCCGCGACTCCCGGGAGCCGACGTCCTCTTGCAGGCCGGGGGGCACCCGCTGGTCCAGGCCCGGACCACCCTTCAGGGGCGCGAGGTGCTGACCACCTTCGCGTTGAAGGACAGCGACTGGCCGACGCTGACGAGTTTTCCTGCGTTCGTCTACGATCTCGTTCGGTGGGTGGCTCCGGATCTGGGCCGGGCGGTCGTGACCCCTTGCCGGGCGGGCCAGGCCTGCCCGCTCGATCCCGGTCTCGCCGGTCCGAGTGCGCAGCTGCACGGCCCCACCGGCGCGGCCATCCCGCTGCTCGATCCGTGGGTCACGCCGCGAGCCACCCCGGGAGCCGCGTCGGGAGCCACGCCGGAGGCGTGGTACGCAGCGGGTCTCGCCCCCCTGTTCAGGCCCCGTCAGCCAGGCCTGTACACGGTGGAGGACGGCGCTGCCCGGCGAACGGTCGCGGTCAATGCCTGGGGGTCGTCCTTCTCCGCCTTGCAGTCGAAGGGAACAGGGGCCGCGCCCGGCGCTCGGAATCTTCCGGCGACCTGGAAGGTCCTGCTGGCGGCGGCGCTGCTCGTCCTGTTGGCGGAGGCCTGGCTGGCTGCCGGCGCGCCCCTGGGCCAGCGTTCCCGTGGCCGGGGACGGACGTTCCGGTGGCGTGCGGTGTGGGCGTGGCGGCTCGCGGCGGCAGCGCTACTGGTGCTGGCCCTGGTCGATCCTCCCCTTCCTTGGCCGGAGCACGACCATCAGGCGGTGCTCATATCCGACCAGCCGAGCCTGCTTCCTACGCCGGCCTCGTCGACCCTTCGGTCGTTCCGCGCGGCGGCCGCGGGGAGCGCGGGTGCCAACACCCGCCTGGGCGTCGTGTCGCTGAGCTCCGAGCCCGCGGTGGCGGCCGACCTCGGCTCGCGGTGGCGCCCTACGGCGTCGGTGCCGGCCGCTACCTGGCCAGGCTCCGACCTCGGCGACGCCCTCCGGACCGCGCTGGGCATGCTGCCTCGCGGTCGGGGCGGGCGGGTGGTGGTGGCCGCCAGTGATGCCGCAGCGGGTGGCGATCTGGGTGACGCCCTTGCCGAGGCCCGCGCGCGGAGGATCCCGATCGACGTCTTGCCGGTGGCGGCAGGACGCACCGGGGACGCATCGGTCGAGGCGGTGCGGACACCGCCCGACGTCTACCCGAAGGGGCCGTTCACGGTACACGGGATCGTCCGCAGCGCGACGCCGCAACCGGCGACCCTCCGCATCCTGCAGGACGGAGTCCTCAAGGAGCAGCGGAACGTACAGCTCGCCCAGGGGAGCAACGACGTTCAGGCCAAGCTCACTGTTGACACGAGTGGCGAGCACACGGTCACCATGGAGGTCAAGGCCGCGAGTGACACGTTCGCGACCAATGACCGCAATACCGCAGTCGTCGATGTACGCCCCGAGCCGAAGGTCGCGCTCGTGACCGAGACGCCAGCCCGCGCCAAGGTGCTCGTCGCCGCCCTCGCCGAGCAGGGCGTGAAGGCCGACGTGGTGTCGCCCACGAACGCTCCCTGGGACGTCAAGGGCTGGCTCGCGTACGACGCCGCCATCCTCATGGATGTGCCGGCGATCGACTTGCACTCGACACAACAGGCCCAGCTCGAGACCTGGGTGAGGGACGACGGTGGTGGGCTGTTGATCCTTGGGGGTGCCAACAGCTTCGGGCCCGGCGGCTACTTCAACACGCCGATCGAGCGCATGTCACCGCTCTCCAGCAAGATCCCCCGACAGGCCCCTCAGGTGGCGCTGCTGTTCGTGCTGGACCGCTCCGGCAGCATGCAGCAGCAGGTGGGTGGCATGTCGCGGCTGGCGATCGCGAAGAGCGCCACGGTGGACGCCGTCAAGCTCCTGAATCCTGCCAGCCTGACGGGCGTGGTGGTGTTCGACACCAGGGCCACCCCGGTCGTGCCCCTGCAGAAGGTGAGCGCCCTCACCGACCTGTCGAGCCGGCTGGCCGCCGTCCAGGCGGCGGGTGGGACGGCGCTGTACCCGGCGCTGGTCGAGGCGCTGCACGAGCTCCAGGGGGTGGACTCGATGACGAAGCACGTCGTCGTGATGTCCGACGGGCTGTCGCAACCCGCCGATTTCGAGGGCATCATCTCCCAGATGCGTGCGGCAGGCATCACCGTCAGCGCGGTCTCCATCAGCGAGGAAGCGGACAAGAGCTTCCTGCAGCACATCGCCTCACTGGGCAAGGGCGCGTTCCACGCCGCCACCGATGTCAAGGCGCTGCCGAGCATCCTGGCGCAGGAGGCCCTGCTGCTCTCGGCCAACCCCGTGAAGAGCGAGTCCATCCAGCCCATCTGGGGCGATCGCAAGGCGAGTTTCCTGGAAGGGCTCCCCGACACCCTTCCGCCGCTGGGAGGGTACGTCCAGACGTCCGTCAAGCCCCAGGCGAACGTGGCGCTCGCGGGGGCCGACGGTACCCCGTTGCTGGCCTCATGGCGCTACGGCGTGGGCCGGGTGATCGCCTTCGCGTCTGAGGCGGCAGGCCCGTGGACGGCTGCGTGGCTGAACGACCCGATCTACGCCAAGCTGTGGTCGCAGGCGGTGCGCTGGACCCTTTCCAAGGCTCCGCGCCCCGGTCTCAACGTGCGCCTCACGCGCCGGGGAGATGAGGGACGCATCGAGGTCCAGGCCGTGGCACCGAACGGCGAGCCCGCCTCCGGCGTTCGCCTCGCCGCGGCCGTCACCGGCCCCGACGGTCGCAAGCAGACGGTGACCCTACGGGAAGCGGCTCAGGGGAGCTACGAGGGCGGTTTCGCGATCGACGGCGCAGGCAGCTACCGAGCGCAGGTCGGCCCGACCGGCGGGGCCACGGGACCCACAACCTGGACCCCGGCATCCGGCCTGTTGGTCGCCACCTATCCGGCGAGGTACGCGCAGGGCGCGGACCAACCCGGCCTGCTCGAGGCCATCGCCGGCGCGACGGGTGGCCGCGTCCTGACCGGGCCGGAGCCATTGGTGCCCGGCCGGTCGGGTTGGCGCTTGACCTCGCGCTTCCTTCCCGACCTGTGGCTCCTGCTCGCGCTGGGCGTGTTCCTGGTAGAGCTGGCGGCACGGTACCTGTCGCTCCGGACCTGGTGGGCGATGCTCCGGCGTGGCCGGGCATCGCGTGGCCGGAGTCCCGGGACCGCGCGGGGAGTATAGGCGACGGCGCTCGGGTCAACGGGGCGGCCCCGCGGACGCGTCAGTGCTTGTACATGCGGCGCATGGCCCGCGCCGCCACGCCTGTTGCCAGCAGCGGTAGGACGAGCGCCACGCTCAGGTCGGCGATGCCTGGGAGCTGCCGGAAGCCGAGCAGCACGGTGCGTAGCAGGTCGAGCTCGTAGCTGACCGGGTTGGCGTAGACCAGCACCCGCAGCCAGATCGGAAGCTGAACCAGCCAGCCGCTCCCGATCGAGTACACGCCGTAGCGCTGGAGCTCCTGCCGCAGCTGATCCGGGATGGACAGGAAACCCACACCGCCGATGATGCCGCGGATGGGGAAGATGGCGCCCGACAGGAAGTACAGCGGCTGGATGATGCCGTTGGAGATGCTTCCGAACCCTTCGAACGTCTTCATCCGGGCGGCGATCACCACGCCGAAGGACGTGAGCAGAACGCCCATCGAGAGCATCACGCACCAGGCGAGCAGCACGTTGGGCACCGTGAGACGAACCCCGATGATGGGTGCGAAGATCAGCGGGATGGTGCCCTGCACGACGGCCACGGTTGCACCGCCGAGCACCTTGCCGAGCGCCACCGAGAACATCGGTGCGGGGGAGACGAGGACCTCGCGAAGAAGGCCCACCTCGCGGTCCCAGACGATCGCGATCGCCGACTGCAGGGAGGCGAAGAGCACGTTCAGGGTGACGACACCGGGGAGGATGTACTGCGCGTAGCTGTACCCCTCGATCTGGCGGAGCGCTGCTCCCAGGCCGAATCCGAGGATGATCAGCCACAGCACCGTGCGCGAGAAGCCGCCGAAGAGTTGGGAGCGATCGCGCCAGTAGCGGAGCATCTCGCGGCGCCAGAACGCTGCCGCGACCCGCACATCCAGTGCGGGGCGCGATGGGCCCTGGACGGCCGCCCTCACCGTGTGTGCTCCCCGCCCCGCTTGCCGAAGGCAAGGAGTCGTGCCCGCGGTGTGGCCGCCTCGTCGCGCAGCGCCCGTCCCGTCAGGTCCAGGAAGACGTCCTCCAGGGTGCGGTCCTGCGTGCCCTCGAGCTCGCCGGGCGATCCGAACGCGATGACCTCACCGTGGTCCATGATGGCGACGTGGTCGCAGTCTTCGGCTTCCTCCAGATAGTGCGTCGTCATGAACACGGTAAGGCCCTCTCTCCGAAGGGTGCGGACGCTCTCCCAGAGATGGCGCCGGGCCTGCGGGTCGAGTCCGACGGTAGGCTCGTCGAGGAACAGCACCTTCGGATCGTGCATGAGGGCGCGGGCCAGCTCGAGGCGTCGTTTCATCCCTCCCGAGAAGGTGCGCACCGCCCGGTCCCCGTCCTTCTCGAGCGTTGCCCACTCCAGGGCCAGCTGGATGCGCTCGCGTGTCACGGCCCTAGGGATGGCGTACAGCACCGCGTGCATGGCGAGGTTCTCGCGCGCGGTGAGGCGCTCGTCCAGCGCCGGCTCCTGGAACACCATCCCGATGAGGGACCGGACGACGGCGGCATCTTTCTGAACGTCGTGCCCCAGCACCGCAGCGGAGCCCTGGCTAGGCTCCAGCACGGTCGTGAGCATGTGCAGCGTGGTGGACTTGCCCGCACCGTTGGGTCCCAGCAGGCCGAACAGTTCACCTTCCTCGACGGCGAAGCTCACTTCGCGGACCGCGACGAACGCATCGAAGCTGCGGGCCAATCCTTGGCAGGTGATGGCAGGCGGCACGGTCGTCAACCTCCCAACGCGGTGGTCACATTGCCGAGACCTTTGAGCAACGGCGGACACGTGATATCAGCACCGGCGGAGCCCTTCCGAAGCGCAGCAAGGGCGTCCAGGACAGCCTTGTCATCGTCCGGAGCCAGCATCGAGGCGGTCGCTTCGAGGTAGCCCACGTAGTAGAAGCGGGTGACCGCGAGAGCCTGTGCTGCGTCGGGATGGCCCGCGCCGCACGCCTGTGTCGCGATCCGCTGCACGGTATCGGCGAGTGCAGCCAGGTCCCGGTCGGGCACGAGCGACGCGTTCATCACGGACTCCAAGGTACCGACGATGCGCGTGCTGTGGTCCCCGACGTCGTTCGATGTGCCGCCGTCGGGTTTGCGCGTGGGGGTGGCTGTGGGGAGGAGGTGAATGAGTTGCCCCAAGGCGTCGTTGATGTCCGAGGCCTGCTTCGCGTCGGCGAGCGGGGCGAGCGTCAACCACAGCCTGTGGAACCGCTGCAACGCCGCCCACGCCACGGCCGTGTCGAGAGACGATCCGTCCCCCGCCGCGGCGTCGTAACTGTCGTCCAGGCCGCCCGGCCCCGTCAGCAGGAGCGCGGCCAACGTCGCTCTCGCGGCGGGGCCCTGGTCGGACCCCCATTCCAGCGCCTGCAATGCCTGCTGCGTCAAGGCGTTGGCGCGTTGCACGGCCAGGCCGACCACGTCCGGTCTGGGACCAGCCGACACCGCCTTCAGGGCATCGAGCAGGGAAGTCGCCAGCGACGGATCGACCTTCGCCAGCGTTGCCTGGACCAGGGGCCAATCGTCGTTCAGGGCCGCGTTGGCGGTGGCGGCAGCATCCTTGACCGCATCTGCGGGCGTGATCGTGATCGCCGCCGATCCAGTCGCGTCGAGCAGTGCGCCGAGAGCCTCGAAGCGAACCCCCATGCGCTCCGCCCCGTACGCGGCCGCGACCTGGATCGGGCGATCGTGGAACGGCTGCGCCTGCGCCCACGCCGATCCTCCGATCGAGAGGGCCAGGACGGTGAGCGAAACAGTGACGGCCCGGAGCCCCGGGAAGCGGCGAAGATCAGTTTCCACTGGGGACCCTGCCGACCACGACGGAGTGCGGTCCGCGACCGGCGCTGACGTTGTTGACGACGCATAGGCACTTGACGTCGATCACCGACATGCTGTCCGATAGGCCGTTCGCCGTGTAGATGGTCGAGCCGTCCGGTGAGATGGCGATGCCCCACGGGCGGCGCCCCATCTTGTCACTGATGGTCGCGATCACCTTGTCCGTCGCCGTGTCGATGGCGTAGACGGCGTTGGTGCCGCCGCCGGCCACGTACAAGCGGGTGCCGTCTTCCGACACCGCCATTCCCACAGGCCGCGAGTCCAGTCCGAGCGAGATCGTCTTGATGACCTTCTGTTGGGCGATGTCGATGACGGAGATCGTGCCGCCGATCTCGGCAGAGACGTAGGCGACCTTGCCGTCCGGTGAGAAGCGGATCACGCGGGGGCGGTTTCCGACGAGCAGGAATTTCACACGCTTCAGGTTCTTGGCATCGATGATCGCCACGGTATGCGACGTCTCCGACGAGATGAGCGCCCACTTGCCGTCCGGGCTGACCGCCACCCCCTCCGGCTCGATGCCCACCGGGAATACGCCGAGCTCCTTGCCCGTGGCCGTGTCGTACGCGCCCGCCTGCCCCGAAGCCTCCAGCGCGGCCCAGATCTGCTTCCCATCCGGGCTCAGAGCCACGCGCTCGGGGTTGACGCCGGCCGGGATCGACTCGATGATCTTGTCCGTCTTGACGTCGATCGCGGCCAGTCGATCCGCGGTGCTCTGCTGCTGTGGCTTGAAGTCGCTCACGGCGGCCCAGACCGTGTTCCCGTCGGGGCTGACGGCCATCCCGCGGGGCCGGACGTCGCCCGGCCGGTCCGACACTTTGATGTCGCCGATCTTCTGGAGGGTGTGCCCATCGAAGACGGTGATGTCCGCGCCGAACTCGTTCGACACGTAGATCCGGTAGTCGGTGGACGACGACTGCGCCAGGACCAGGCTGGCGGGGAACGCCGCCAGACCAGCCACCAACGCGAGAATCCTCAGGAGCTTGCGGGTCGCAGGCGCAGCGCGGCCGCGAGGCGGGATCGTGGGTGACGGATGAGGGTTCATGTCCATGGGCCTCCCGGGGCGCGCGATCGACGTCATAAGTGGCATCGTGAAGTTCCCTTGAGATCCCCCAACTGATCCAAGCGCTCGATCGGGCTGGTGCCCGGTCTGTAGATGGCGGGTAGTTCCCCCACGAGGGTGACGGAGCCGTCCTTCTCGAGGTGGGCGAGGAAGAGTGACTGGCGGAGCTGATGGTCCCAGGGCCGGAAACTGGTGCCGATCCCCTTCCAGACGTCGAACACGGTCGTGGAGTTCTCGAAGAACGCGACGATGGCGTTGGACGTCTTGGCTCCGCCAGCCGTGAACGTGTCGTAGAGGATCTTGATGCCCTGGTAGGCCGCCCAGGAGGCGGCGTCCATCGGAGCGTGGAACCGCTGTTCGAAACGCATGTTGAGTTGAGTGGCGCCGTACGAGTCGAGGGTCGCTTCCCATGCCTCGGCCCGGTACGCCCCCTTCGACTCACCGGTCGCCGCAAGCCACGCCTTGTAGAAAGTGCGCGTTTCAGCCGCGGGGTACGGCAGCCCCGTGAGCTGCGCATCGATCCCGGCGCCGGCGAAGGCCTTCGCGAAGGCGAGCTGCTGCTGTGCCGGGAGCAACAGCACCACCACGTCCGGCGTCCCCTTCTTCACCGCCTGTAGCGTCGCCGCTGCGCTCACCTGGTCGGCAGACACCCTGACCACGGCAGTGACCTGGGCTGCGAAGTGCCGCTGCTTCATGCCCTGTTCCGCCCGATCCACCATGGCCTTGCCGGTGGCGTCGTCGCTCGTGACGAACACCCATCTGCGGAAGCCGGATCCGACGAACCATCCCTCCAGTGCGTCCAACTCCATCGCCGTGCTGGGCGCGATGTCGAAGAGGTACGGGCTGCAGTCTCGGTTGCGCAAGTTGTCGGCCGGAGCCAGGATGTTGAGCAGTGGGATCTTCGCGTTGTCGGCGACCTTCGTCATGGCGAGGACGGCGCTGTCGGAGCCGCCACCGATGAGGGCCACGACGCCTTGCTTCACCAACGTCTGCGCGGCGGCAGTTGCTTGTTCCGGCGTCGATGCCGTCTCGACGATGGTCTTGAAGGGCATACCCAATAGGGCCGCGTTCTGGCCGAGCTCGTCCTCGGCCATGACTGTGCCCTGGTGCGCGGAGGTGGCGACCGCGGCCTGCAATGGGTCACGGCTCGTCTGGGGCGGCAGGATGACGCCGATCTGTAACGGCGGTGCGGCGTTCGTGGAACCGCCCTGTGCCCAGGCGGCACCGGATGCGAGGACGAGCGCCATGAGCATCGAAACGACCCAGGTCTCAACGCTTGGGCCGCCACGGGTCGCGCCTGTTCGCAGGCTTCGGCCTTGTCCGGGCGTCACCGCGCGTTGCCTCGGATCATGGCGGCGTTCATCGACCTCGGTGCGTGATGTGCGGCACCGCACGGAGTGCTGCTCCGTGGCAGCGGCACAAGTACCCATCGTGGCATCCTCCCCGGCGATCTCTGTTTCATGACGGACAACTGTACCATCGGGGTCCGCGATCCGCTCCGGTCGGGGACACCTACCGCGGAGGCGTTGGACGACGAGCGTTCGATGGCTCGAGTGAGGTGGGCCGGGGCCAGGATCGGGAGGATGGGATACCGAAGCGCGCTGCGGCGGGCTGGCAGCGTCGGTCGCTAGGGGCCGTCCGGCACCGCACTCGCGTTCAGCAGGTTCGGGGCCTTCCGTCCCGAGAGCACGGCGACCGTGGCCTCCGCGCAGAGTCGCGCCATCGCCGTGCGAGCCCCTTCGGTGGCCGAGCCCGTGTGGGGCGCCAGGACTACATTGGACAGCGCACGCAAGCCCGCATGGATCGCAGGCTCGCGCTCGAAGACATCGAGCCCCGCCCCCCACAGCACCCCGCTGCGCAACGCGTCGACGAGTGCGGCCTCGTCGACGACGGGGCCGCGGGCGGTGTTCACCAGGATGGCGCCCGGCTTCATGCGTGCCAGCGCGGTGGCATCGATGAGATGGCGCGTCGCTTCGGTGAGCGGAACGTGCAAACTGACCATGTCGCTGGCGGAGAGCAGCTCTTCGAGGTCGGCGTGGCGCGCGCCCAACTCCCGTTCCGCCTGCGGGTCGCGGTGCCGGTTGTGGTACAGCACGCGCATCCCGAATCCGAGAGCACGTCTGGCTACCGCCCGCCCGATACGGCCCATACCGACGATGCCGAGCGTGGCTCCCCCCACCTCTCGTCCCAGGAGCTGGAGCGGCTGCCAGCCGGACCAGTCGCCGGACGCGACGAGTGCATGGCCCTCACGCAGGCGTCGAGCGACGCCGAGCAGCAGCGCGAAGGCGTGATCGGCGGTCGCCTCGGTCAACACGTCGGGCGTGTTGGCGACCGCGATCCCGCGCGCCGAACAGGCGGCCACGTCGATGTTGTCGTAGCCGACAGCGTAGTTGGCCACGACGCGAAGATCGTCCCCGGCAGCTTCCAGGAAGGACGCATCGACGCGGTCGGTCAGCAGGGTGACGACGGCGCCGGCGCCCCGGACTCCGGCCAGCAATCCTTCGCGATCGATGGGATCGTCGGCGTCACGCATGTCGATGTCGACGTCCGCTTCGCGCAGGGGGGCCAGTCCGGCCTCGGGGAGGCGGCGGGTGATGAAGACGCGGGCCTTCGGCATGGGCCAGTCTAGCCGCCGGCGTTCGGGCTGCAGCGCGACGTGTGACAGCGCGCGCTCTACGCGAAGAGCCAAGGTCTACCATCAAGGTACAGACTCCTGGTTGCTGTTCGCCTCGGTGGGGCGCCCGTTCGATGTATCGATGGGCCCGTCCCGATCGGAGGGCATCGGGCGCCGTCGACGGGTTCCCCGGGCGAGGCCCAGTTGCCGTTCTCGGGTGCTCGCTGCCAGCGCTCGTCCAGCCAATGCCCTCCCGGCGCGGTCGGTTGACATGCGCAGCCATCGGCTCGTTCGAGGGCCCGCCAAGGCTGGACGTCGCGTTCGCTGCCGTAGCGCCCGGATCGGCTCCGTGCCAGCGTTAGCGGGAACGGCACCGCAGAGGGTTCCCGGGATCAGGTAGGGCGACGGAGGTGGTGAGGGTGGACGGCGGGCGCGGCACGGGCCAGGTCTTGGTGCCGCTTCGCAGCGTGCGAACTCTCGGGCGTGAGCCCTACCTGCAACCGTGTACGGTCTCGGACCATACGTCGTGACTCCCGGAGCATAATCGCTTCATGGAGCCGGCTGTCCTGGACCCGCCCACGCTCGCGTGGCTGCTCGATCCAGCCGATCCCGCCTTGAGGGCGAAGGTGCTCACCGATCTGCTCGACCGGTCGCCGAACGATCCGGAGGTGGTCGAAGCCAGGCGCGCGATCCCTCGGCAAGCCTTCGTACGCGCGGCGCTGGACGGCTGGATCAGCGGTGAGGTCTGGGAGCGTGGACCCTATCAGAAGTACCGCGGCGCGACGTGGACGTTGGCGCACCTCTCCGAGATGGGCCTGCCGGCCGATCACCGGGTTGCGGCAGAAGGCTTGGCCTACCTTCTGTCCGAGGCCAGGCCCTCCGCACGCATCCAACGGCGCGCGGTGGCGCCGCTCAAGGGTGCGCAGGCGGTCTACTGGATCTACCCGATCGCCTGCCTGACGGCCCGCATGATGACGGTGCTGGCGCGCTACGGGCTGGCCGACCACGAGGTGACGCGGGGCGCGCGGGCAACCTTGGTGCATCTCCACCGCCCGGGTTGGGGCTTCGATTGCATGGTGGTCGACCGCTCCCTGCTGCCGGGCTGCATCATGACCGTGCCCGAGGTGCTCAAGGGCCTGCTCACCGTCCCGGCGGCGGAGCGAACCGAAGCCGAGACGCAGGTGATCGCCGACGGTGTCGAGGTCCTGAAGGGGGTCGAGCTCTACCGCTATCCACCGGTCCAGAGCAAGGCGTTCCAGGCCGCCAGCAAGGGCATGGCGGCGGCGGAGGCGCGCGTGCTGAAGGCCGAGTGGGCGGCGGAGGGGCGGCTGGAGCCGCGCACCGACAAGACGGGCTGGTTGCGGTTCAGCTTCCCGCACAGCTATGACGCCGATCTGCTGGAAGTGTTGCGGGTGCTGGCGATGGCCGGCGTCGAGCGCGACGAGGTCATCGATCGCGGCCTGGAGCTATTGCTCCATAAGCGAACGGCCGGTGGCCGTTGGAAGCAGGTCGGCGGTCTGAACGGCAAGATGTGGGCCGATCGTGGCGTGAAGGGCGATGACGACCCGTGGATCACCTATCGGGCGCTGACGGTGCTGAAGGCGTTCGGGTTGCTGCGAGCGTAGCCGCCACCGGACTCGGCGCGAGTGCGGGAGCGTCGTGTGTACCGTGGAGGAGCCTTCCGGAGTCGAGCCGGTAGCCTGTCCCTCGGCCGGGGCGACCTTCATGCAGTGTTACAGCGACCTCTTGAGCCCAGGGCTCTTGTCGCACGCTCACTCGAGAGCGGGACAGCGCTCGTTGGCGCGCCGCGGCGCTCAGCGGTCGCCTGCTGGTGGCCGGTCCTCGGTCACGGCGATCACGCCCGAGGGCGCATCGAGCGCGGCCACGGTGTGGCGGGCCGCCTCCTCCACGTGGATCCTGGGGAGTGGTGGCAAGCTGCCGTCGTAGTAGGTGCCGGGGCCGTAGAGACGGCCGTAGCGCAGGACGACGCCGCCCACGGCGAGCACGGCCCGTTCCAGCTCCTCAACGGCGGCGGCGCCAGTGGCGGGCAGGGGCCAGGCGACGCTCTGCGCTAGAAGACGCTGCGCCCCTGCGGCGCGGGCGGCCGCGATGAGGTTGGCCGTGCCCTCGCGGCGCATGCGGTTGTTGGCCTCGGAGCGTGCCGGGATGAGCGACGCATCGTCCGGCAAGTCGGTGAGCTGGTGGACGACCGCGTCGGGACGGTACGTTTCCAGCGCTGTTTGTAAGGCTGGGGCGTCGTAGACGTCGCACAGGATGGGCGTCGCGCCCATTGCCCGCAGCGCCTGCACCTTCGCGCTCGAGCGGGTCATCCCGGCCACGGAGTGGCCTGCCTTCACGAGTAGCGGAACGAGTCGCGAGCCGATCACGCCGCTCGCACCGGCCACGAAGATGCGCATCTAAAGGCTCCCTTCTACTTCAGCGCGCCCGGTCGCCGGGAGTCCGAAGACCGGTCCGTCGAGGCGCTGGGGACGAGAACGACCGCACCCGGCGGAGCTCCATCCTAGTCCAGGGCGTGTAGGACTCGGACCGATGCCGCGCTAGCCACCCCCCCTGCGGCCACCGTCAAGACCCCGGAAGGGCGAGGTGGGCGCCGAACCCCAAGACCAGAGCCGCGAGGACTGCCGCACCCTGGCCCAACCTGAACAGGGTGCGGTGCCATGCGGTGAGCGGGGTCTTGAACGTCCACAGGGTCGCTGTACCCGTGACGTTGAAGGCGAGGACGTTGGTCAGGTCGGTGGCGAGGTGGACGGCGATCGCGACCCAGATCGATCCGCTGATGAGGTACACCAGGACGAGCAGGAGCCCTCCCAGTACCCAGCTCGTCAGCTGGGCCGGCCCCGAACGGTTCGTGGGTAGGTGGATCGCGGTGAAGATCGCGGTCGTGAGGAGCACGACGGCCAGCGTCCCCAGCGAAGCCAGGTTGGCCGACAGGAGTCCGCGGTAGAGGGCTTCTTCCTGTGCGGCCACGATGAGCAGTGTTACGGCGGCGAGGGCCAGTTGGGTCCATGCGCCGGCCGTGACACGGCCAGGCACGGGCTCGACGGTGACGACCCTGGCGGTTCCGAGGAGCTGGACGTACCCGATACCCAGGAGCACGGTGAGGATGCCGGTTGCGAGAGCGGCGAGCATCTCGCGTTGACCGAAGCCGACTCCGAAGCTCGTCCAGGACGGTCCGCCGCCGAGCCCGGAGAGCGCCAGCACGCCCAGGAGGATGACGAGGTTCGCCACGATCCCGAGGACGGCCATGATGTTCTGTCCGCGCCTCTCCATCCGGCGGAGGTCGCCTCCGATGGACTTGACGAGCAACATCGAGCCCATGGCGACGAGGAGGTAGAGGGCGAGTGCGGCTGCGATTCTGATGACGGGCAGGTAGGCGCTCATGGAGCCTCCTTCGGGGTCGAGAGGGCGGCGCGCGAACGGCGACTACGACGCGTACACGGTCTCGAACAGCTCAGGGGCGGACGTCGCGAGCTCCGCGAGCGGCTGCGAGAGCCGCCGGAACTCCTCGCGGGCGAGCGCCCTGCGGAACGAGGCCTCGTCGTCCCAGATGGCCACGTTGACGAAGTCGGTAGGGTCTTCGAGCGAGCGCGAGAAGCGCGTGTTGACGAAGCCGTCCTGCTTCTGCATGTACTTCGCGATGTCGGTCCAGATTCTGGCGAACGCGTCGATGTCGCCGCTATGGACGTGGAATCGGTTCACGAGGGTTACCGCCATGTCGAAGGTCCCTTTCTGTGCGGTCGTCCCGGCCGAGCGGGAGGGCGCGTTCCGGTCCTGGTCTGGCGCTATGCCTTCCGGTCCTTGATCAGCCGCTGACCGAGCGCGTAGACGAGTACGTGGTGGATGGCCGACAGCGCGATGAGGGCGAGTCCCCATATCGGTAGGCCGGCGGCGAACAGAGCGATACCAGCCAGCGCGCTGATCGCGAGCTCCTGGAGCAGCCGGAGCGGTTCGGCGAGGCGTCCCGCCTGGTGGAAGTCGACGGCGCCCCAGAAGCCGAAGCCCACGATGGGAGCACCGATGGCGAGCAGGAGCTTCGTCGCGACGCTCGATCCGGTGTGGTAGCCCCAGATGCCGAGGGCGAGCACGATGCCGAACTCCAGGAGACCGCGGAGCGCGATGTTGAGCGTCACGAGAGGCGTGAGTTCGGAGTGTGCCGCGGGTCGCGACGTGGTGTCGGCAGCGGGTCTCGATTCTGCGGTCGGGGCGTCCAACGAATGGCTGCTTTGCATCGGTTCGACTTCACGCATGGGAGCCTCCTGTTCTTCGCCTCTCAGTGGGTCACGTGGAGGGTGATCTCGAGAATCCACGGGCGCAGGTGAAGGTGCGCGCCAGGTCCTTGAGGGTCCAGCTCAGGCTGCCGATGAGAAGTGCGAAGCCGGAGAGCACGCCGGTCACGTCAGGGACCCACGACACTGCCGGGGTCGGCACAAGGACCAGCCCGAGCGCTCCCAGGGCGACCAGGGTACTCCCGAGGACGCGGACGCGGGCGTCCCACACCCCGAACCTTACGAAAGCCAGAAAGTGCGCGCCGACGACGAGGGCGGTCCACGCCACCGTCGCCTCAACGGGGATGTGGAGGGCCATAATCGCGTTCCTGCCGGCGATGATCAGGCCGAACTCGACAAGGACGATCCACCAGTAACGCCGGCCGAAGAGGTTGCGCTGCCTTGCGGGGCTCGCAGGCTGGCGGCGGGAACGCTTCCAGGAGAGGGTGATCACGGCCAGCAGCGCGATGAAGGCCGCCAGGGCGGTGACGCGGACGATTGCGATCAGCGCAGGATCCAGTGGCGCGCCGGCGTTGGGGATGACGAAGTCGAGACCGAAGCCGCCGCCGATCACCCCCGCGAGAACGTTCTGAACCCTCTTCATGACTCAGGCCTCCCGACCGAGGAACGCGCGTAGGCGCCCCATCCAACCCGTGGCTTGCGGACGATTGCGCCGCTGCTGCGCGCGGCGAAGTAACTCCTGGCAGCTGTACCGATTACCGAGTTCCATGTTGTGACTCATGGGTGAACCTCCAAACGTTTTCGGGGTTCTCTTCTTCTGGCGCTGCGGTGGGGGTACTTGCACCCCCACCGCAGCAGGCCCTAGCTGCGCGGAGCGGCGGACGCGGCGCGCACCTTGCGCCGCGCGGCCGCGGCCGTGGTGGGGGCGATGCGCCCGTCGAGCCAGCCTGACAGCGTGACCAGCAGCAGCATCAGCGTGAGGCTGGTCGTCATAGGCAGGGCGAGCGCGTCGGAGAGCAGCAGCAGAACGAGCAGGAGGGCGGTGACGCCGGCGGCCGTCAAGGCGCGGGTGCGGGCGCCGGCTTCGTGGCCGCTGAGGCGCATCACGCCCCGGTAGTAGAGGATGGAACCTGCGACGACGAGCGCGAGCTCGAGCGCGATGGTGACGGCTGGGTGATTCCAGAGCCCGAAGCCGAGCATGGGCAGGTGGCCGAGGTTGCCGGGCAGGAGCGGCAGGTCGCCGCGGTGCACGACGAGGTCGAGGATCCAGTGGGAGAAGGTGACGATGCCGATGGCGAGGCCGCCGTTCCGGCCCCAGAAGCGCGCGCCTAACAGGCCGGCAGCGGCGGCGATGATGAGCGCGCCGACGAGCGAGTGCGTGTAGTAGGCATGGATGATGACCTGACCGTAGGCGGGGTGAGCGGGGTTCATCGGCGCGAAGCTCTCGACGCCGAACGAGACGAGCCCCATGAACAGGATGTCCATGAGGTAGGTGGCGATCATCAAGGCCCACAGGGGCGCGGTCCTTGCGGAGGGCTTGCTTCCTGCGGCGAGGGCGAAGTGTCCGGTGGTCATGCGCGGGTTCCCTTCGTGGCGGTGCGCTGCGCGCTTCGTGCACGACGGGCGTGCCGCCGCTCCGCGCGGGCCGCGGCCCGCTGACAGAAATCCTGGAACCGGTACAGACTGGCGATGGTGTGGGCGGTGTTCATGGCTCTCCTCCTACGCGCGGCTGCGGTTGGAACAACCACAACCTAAGCTACATAGGTTATATACGAATAGCATTAGTTAAGTCAACTCCTGCTGGTGCCGCCGCAGGCCGGTCCGCACGCACCGGCGCGAGTCGCGGCCTGCGCTTGGCGTTGCGGTTCGGAGGCACCGCCCGTCCGGGGCGACGGCGCGCGAGTTGCGACCGGGTTCGGTCTGCGCTAGTGACGGCGGTCGTTCCAGCTCGGGGTCGCGGCCGTGCCGCCGCAGCGCAGGCGGGCAACGTCGGCAGGAACACAATGTGTGCGAGTGCTCGGACGCACCGTCACTCGTGCAGGGTCACCGCAGGAGCGGTCAGATCCGCGTTCTCAGGAGCAGTCAAGGGTACTGGATGATGGGAGGGACTCCGTAGCCGAGCGGCCGTGGCCGAGGGAACGCGTACCGGCGTCGGCTGGCGGGGGTTTGCGGAATGGCTCAGAATCTCGTTGCAGGGTACATCGGCGCCTCGTTCGGGCTGGTGTTCGTGTTGGTCAATGCGGGCTCACCGCTCGACGTGGTGCTGTCCGACGCGATCCGCGCGATCCCAGTCGCTGCCTTCGTCCTCGCGGCGATCATGCTGACGCTCCTGAGGAGGCGGTGGAGTTGTTCCCTTCGTCTCAAGGGATCGTTGCAGCGATGGCGGAGAGCGCCTGGGCTGGCGTAGCCCAGTCTAGGGTCTTACGGGGTCGGCAAGGCGGTACAGGGGATTCGCGGCCGGGCCCTGGGCGACGATCCGCCCGGCGAGCAGGGCGAGCCCGGTCACGATGAGCGGTCGCGGCCCCATCCGGTCCGAGAGCCGGCCGGCGCGGGGCGAGACGAGCGCCATCACGAGAGCGCCCGGCATGAGCACGAGTCCGGCCTGGGCGGAGCTCAGGCCGCCAGCCTCCACCAGGAGCAGCGGCACGAACACGAGGAGGGAGAGGTACGCCGTCATGGTGAGGAACGCGGTGAGGAGGCTCGCCATGTAGGCGCGGTTGCGGAACAGGGCGGGAGGTACGACCGGATCGTGCGCGGCACGGATGCGGGCCGCGAACCCCGCGGCGGCCACGACCGCTCCGGCGAAGCTGCCCCAGGTGGCCGGAGCTGCTGCACCGTAGCCCTGCAGGTTCGTCAGCCCGAGGAGCGTGAGGCCGGCGGCCGCGCCGATGAGCAGGCCGCCGGGCAGGTCGAAGCTGCGCCGCTCGTTGACCTGCTGCGGCGGGAGGCCGCTCCCCGCTGGCCGGGCGGCAGCAGCTTCGCTACGGCGACGGTGGCGATGGCCGGGATGCCGGCCGCGCCCACCCCTTGCAGCATCCGGCTCGCCACCAGCAGCCCGAGGCTGGGGGCGAGCGCGCAGGCCAGGCTCCCGAGAGCGAACAGCGGGAGGGACAGAGCGAAGTCGCGCCGCACCCCCCAGACGTCGGACACCCGGCCGTAGAGGGGGACGCCCGCGGCGATCACCGGGAGGAAGCGCGTGGACGGGGTCGGGCCGGCGCAGCCGGCCTGGAGCGGTTGGGGCATGCGGCTCCTTCGAGCTGGGGACGGGGTCCTCGGGAGCGTAAGGAGCGTGGACGTGCCAGGTGGTCGAACGCACCGACGACCGGAGTCCGACCGGACCCTATGACGTCAGTGGCTGACGTGGACTGTACTCGTGATGTCAGGAACTGTCAACCGCTGTGTATACTCGGACCGTGGGCCGTTGGCAACCCAACGCACGTGGGCGCCTGGCGAAGGCCGCGCTGGACCTGTTCGCGGAGCACGGTTACGAGAGCACCACGGTGGCCGAGATCGCGGAACGCGCCGGCCTCACGGAGCGCACGTTCTTCCGGTACTTCACGGACAAGCGCGAGGTCCTCTTCTCGGGTTCGCGAACGTTGACCGACGCAGTCGTTGCGAGCGTCGGGCAGGCGGCTCCTTCGTCGCCCCCGATCGAGGTCGCCGTCGAAGCGCTGGCGGGTGCGGCAGTGTCCTTTCACGAGCGGCGCGCGTTCGCTTGTCAGCGCCAGGCCGTCATCGCGTCCAGCCCCGAGCTTCAGGAGCGCGAGTTGATCAAACTCGCCGGCATGGCGGCGACGCTCGCCGACGCGTTGCGCGAGCGCGGGGTGGCCGAACCCACGGCCACCTTGACGGCGGAGGCGGCGATCGCCGCCTTCAAGTCCGCCTTCGCTCGCTGGACCGAGGGCGGCGGCGAGGCGGCGCTGCCCGACCTCGTGCGCGCTGCGGCGGACGAGCTGCGCAGCGCCGTCGCGCGTTAGCGCACCGCTTCGGCCCAGGGCACGGCCATCGCGCGGAGCGATGAGCACGTGCGCCTCCTCGATGCTCGGGACGCCGGCACGGTTGCCGCACGATCCGAGGCCGGGGCGGTGCGTCCGACCTCACCGTTCACGCTGCGTTCACATGCCAAGGGGGAGCGCTTCACGCGATCGCTCCTAGCCTCGCTTCATCCGGGACGTCGGCCGCGTTCGCGCGGCCTCGGGGCGTCCCGAGAAGGGAGCAAGGCATATGGCATTGGCCTACGGGTTTCACGCCTACGGCCCCGGATGGGGCTTCGGGCTCGGATTCCTCAACCTGCTGGGGACGATCCTGTTCTTCGTGGCGGTGGTATGGGTGATCCGTCTGGTGATGCGGGGCGGTTTCCGGTCACGGGGCTGTGGAGGTTGGCGTCGGTGGAGGCACGATCGCTTCCGCACCGGTCGTGAGGTCGATGGGGCCGTCGAGGAGGCACGCTCACGGCTGGCGCGTGGCGAGATCGATGCCGCCGAGTTCGAGCGCCTGCGGTCTGTGCTGGCCGGGGGCGAAGGGAGGGAAGGTGGCGCCTTCGAGCGGTGGCTCGGCGGTGGGCAGGACGCGTTGGAGCTCCTGCGGTTGCGTCTGGTGCGCGGCGAGATCACCGTGGAGGAGTTCCACGCCCTGCGGCGTGCGCTCGAGGGCTGACCGCCCCAAGACATCGGTCCGGGACGCGGGAAGCCCGCGTCCCGGACCGATCGTGCGGTCACCGGCTATGGTTGGTGCGTACCCCGCCCGTTGCTCGCGGCGCCGGTGGGCGCGGGGACCCTGGAGGTCCGGTGAGCGAGACGATCTTGATCGTGGAGGACGAGGGGCGGTTGGCGGGGATCCTTCAGGACTACCTCCGACAGGCAGGCTACGCGACGGAGTGGGCGAAGGACGGGAAGCGTGCGCTTGAGCTGTGGCGTGCCGTGCAGCCCGACCTGGTCCTGCTCGACCTGATGTTGCCGGGCATCGATGGCCTCGAGGTGACGCGCCGGATGCGGGCACAGTCATCCGTTCCGATCATCATGGTCACCGCGCGCGATGAAGAGGTCGACCGCCTGGTCGGGCTCGGGCTGGGTGCGGACGACTACGTGGTGAAGCCGTACAGTCCGCGCGAGGTGGTGGCGCGGGTGCGCGCCGTGCTGCGGCGCGCCTCCGGCGCGATGACGGAGGCCCGGGTGTACCGCGCCGGCAGGTTGCTCGTCGATCTGGACGGGTACCGTGTCACCTGTCAGGGGCACGATGTGGCAGCGACGGCCAGTGAGGTCCAGTTGCTGGCCGAGCTGGCGCGTCGGCCGGGCCGCGTCCTGCGGCGGGAGGAACTGCTGAGTGCGCTAGGGGACGGTGAACATGTGGCCGAGGCGCGCACCGTGGACGCCCACGTGAAGAACCTGCGTCGGAAGCTCGGCGGGTGCGCCGGCGCTCTGGAGACGGTACGCGGCGTCGGATACCGACTGCGGGAGGCGTGAGCAGTGCCGCCCTATCGACGTCGTGACTACCGGTGGCCGACGTACGGCGGCCCTCACGGGCACCGCCCCTGGGGCGCCCGACGCCACGTACCCCATCGACGCTGGGGCCTGCGGCGCCGGCTGACCTTCGCGTTCGCCTTCGTGGCGCTGGCGGCGGTGCTGCTCACGACGTTCCTGACGCTGGGAGCGGTGTTCGGGGCGCGCCGCGAGTTGCTGTTCCAGAACGAGGGCTCGCGTGCGGCGCAGGCGTTCCCCTGGGACTGGTGGCGGGCTCGGTCCCCGTCCCCCGGCGGCAGCACGGGCGCGTCCGCGGACGCAGGGTCGCCTGCGCCCGCCTCGAGTGGGGCCGCGGCACGGGACGCCTTCGCCCGCGTCGTGCGGACGGCCTTCGTGGCGGCGCTGTTGTCGTTCCTGCTGGCGTCGGCCGCCGCCGCGGTGGTGACGCGGTTCCTGACCCGACCGCTGTTGGCGCTGACGGCAGGTGCGAGGCGGTTGGCGGCGGGAGAGCGGGGCCTTCGCCTCCGCATGCCCACCGCGCAGGACGAGATCGCCGTCCTGACGGGGGCGTTCAACCAGCTCACGGAGGGGCTGGAGCGGCAGGAGGCGTGGCGCCGCGACATGGTCGCGGATGTCGCGCACGATCTCCGCACCCCGATCGCGGTGCTCCAGAGCGAGCTCGAGGCCATGCAGGACGGTCTGCGCCTGCCAGATGCCGAGGGGCTGGCGCGCCTGCACGGCGAGGTCCGGATGCTGGCCCGCCTGGTGGAGGATCTGCGGACGCTGTCTTCGCTCGAGGTGGGAGCGGTGTCGCTGCGGCGCGTGCGAGTGGCTCTCCTTCCGTTGCTGGAGCGTACCTGTGCCGCGTTCTCGGTGCGGGCGCGCTCCGCTTCGGTGGTGCTTCGCCTGGATGCCGGCGCACAGGACGTCGAGGCCGAGGTCGATCCCGACCGGGTGGAGCAGATGCTCGGCAACCTAGTCGACAACGCCATCCGCCACGCGCCCGGCGCGCCGGTCGAGCTCGGCGCGGAGGCGGCCGGGCAGGGCGTGGAGATCTGGGTCCGTGACCACGGGCCCGGACTGGGCGAAGGTGCCGAGGACCGCGTGTTCGAGCGTTTCTACCGGGCCGACCGTGCGCGGACGCGGGACGCGCGAGGTCCTGAGGAACCGGATGGTCGGGCCGGGGAAACGCCGGCGCCAGAGCCCGGGGTCGCGGCAGGGGGGTCGGGCCTGGGACTTGCGATCGTGAAGGCGCTGGCGGAAGCGCACGGTGGACGCGCCCGGGCGCGCAATCACCCGGCCGGTGGCGCGGAGTTCCGGGTCTGGCTTCCGTCCGGTCCCGACGAGGGTTGACAAGAGCACCTTCAAGGCGCAAGCTGTGACTGAAATGACCGTATCTGGTCATGCGGTCAAGGAGTCACGGAGGCCGAAGGGAGGCGCCATGGCGGACGGGCGATCGGCCAACACCACCACACAGGCCACGGCGGGCAGCGAGCGAAGCGCCCGCGAGGTGCGCATCCTCGAGGCAGCGGCGGCACTGCTCGCGCGCTACGGCTACCTCAAGACCACCGTAGACGACGTGGCCCGGGAAGCGGGCGTCGGCAAGGGCACCATCTACCTGCACTGGAAGGACAAGACGGAGCTGTTCCGGACGGCCATCTGGCACGCCAGCCGGCAGGTGACCGAGGACATGATGCGGCGCGTCACGGCGGACCCGGAGGGCGGCCAGTTCTACCGGCTGTGGACGCACGGCATGGTCGCCATCTATTCGAATCCGTTGCTGGCGGCGGTGATGTCGGGGCGGAACGACATCCTGCGTGGGCTGGTCGACTCGCTCGACTCCGGCACCGTCTCCGAGCTGTTCGGCAACTCGGAATCGCAGATCGAGCGCCTGCAGGGAGTAGGGCTCATCCGGAGCGACCTCCCGCCCCACCTCGTGTCGTTCTTCATCACGTCGTTGAAGATCGGCATCATCGATGCGGGCTCGTTCGCGCCGGCCGTGCGCGCGCCGACCCCGGACGAGCTGACCGAAGCGCTCTCCGATCTCATGCGGCGCTGGCTCGAGCCTTCCCGCCCGGTCGGCGACAGCACCGTCGGCAAGCGCATCATCGCCGAGTGGCTCGAGCAGACCAACGCGATCTTCGGGCAGCAGGGCGACGCGAAGGAGTGACCCGGGTGGATCCCATCATCGATGTGCACGAGCTGCAGAAGTCCTACGGACGAGCGCGAGGCGTCAGCGACCTGTCATTCCGGGTCGACGAGGGCGAGGTGTTCGGGTTCCTCGGGCCGAACGGGGCGGGGAAGACCACGACGATCCGCCTACTCATGGCGCTGCTGCGCGCGGACGCGGGCAGCGCCCGCATCGCCGGGATGGACAGCTGGCGCGATTCCGTGGCGGTGAAGCGGTTCGTCGGCTATGCGCCCGGCGAGCCCTCGCTCGACCCGGCGTTGACCGGCGGGCAGATCCTGGAGTACTTCGCGCACCTTCGCGGCGGCGTGGACCGTGCGTACCTGCGGGAGCTCGTCGAGCGGTTCGAACTGGACACGAGCCGTCGGTTCCGACAGTACTCCACCGGAAACAAGCGCAAGGTGGCGCTCGTCCAGGCGTTCATGCACCGGCCGCGCGTCCTCATCCTGGACGAGCCGACCTCCGGGCTCGACCCCATCAACCAGCAGGAGTTCCACCGGTTGGTGGCCGAGTCGAGGGAGGCGGGCAGCACCGTCTTCCTGTCGTCGCACGTCCTCAGCGAAGTGGAGCATACCTGCGACCGCGTGGCGATCATCCGGGAGGGGCGCCTCGTACGGGTCGGCGGGATCGCCGAGCTCAAGGACATCAAGCGGCACACCGTGACCATCAGCTTCGCGCGCCCGGCTCCCGCGGCTGCGTTCGAGGCCGTTTCGGGGGTCGACGCCGTGGAGGCGCTTGACGACGGCCTCACGCTCCGCGTCGCAGTGACCGGGGAACTCGATGGCGTGGTGAAGGTCGCCGCGCGGTACCCGGTGGTGACCCTCGTGACGCACGAGCCGAGCCTGGAGGAGATCTTCCTGCGCTACTACCGGGACGTGGACGATGTGGTGGCATAGCGTCTACGGCAAGACACTCCGGGAGGGCCGGGGCGCGGTCGTCGGCTGGGGCGTCGGGATGGGGCTGCTCCTCCTCGCCGTCCAGGCCACCGTCGGGTCGGTGATGGCGGCTCCGGGGGCGAAGCAGGCGCTCGCGTCCATGACCCAGTCGTTCCGTTGGGCGGCCGATCCGGTGGCGGTGACCACCGTCGGCGGCTATGCCACCTGGAAGCTGGGCTTCACCGTGCTGATGATGGCGATCTGGCCGTTGATCGCGTCCGCCCGCGTGTTGCGGGGCGCCGAGGAGCGTGGCTCGATGGACGTCCTGCTCTCCGTTCCGCGCGGACGCCTCCGCGTCGCGCTCGAGAGCGTGGCGGCCGTCTGGACCAGCCTGCTGGCGATGGCGTTGCTCGCCTCGCTGATCGGTTACCTCGGGGGGTCGAGCGCGCACGCCGCCTACAGCCTGGTCGACGCGTTGCTCTACGGCTTGAACCTCGCCCTGATCTGCGGCGTCTTCGGCAGCTTCGCGCTGGCGATCGGGCAGTTCACCGAGCGCGCGAGGACGGCCGCGGGAGCGACGGGGGGCCTGCTGTTCGCCTTCATCGTGCTCGACATGCTGCACCGCACCATCCCCGGCACGGCCTGGTTGAGCGCGCTCTCGCCGGTGTACTACTACAACCTGAGCAAGCCTCTCGTACCGTCGTTCGGTTCCGATCCCTGGGCGATGCTCCTGCTGGTCGCGATCTCGGCCGCCCTCACCGGGGTCGCGGTCGCGCTCTTCGTCGGGCGCGACGTCGGGTCGTGCGTTCGGCTGTTACGGCGGACGGGGGGCCGACCCCGTAACGGAGTGCGTCCCCCGGCGCAGCTCCGCGACGGCTGGTCGCTGCGCTCGCTCTACGCGCGTGGCCTGGCGACGATCGTTGCGCCGACCCTGTGGTGGACGCTCGGGATCGCGGGCTTCGCGGCGTTCACGATCGTGGCGACGAAGCAACTCGCGGTCCAGTTGCAGACGCTCATCGCCGACTCGCCACAGCTGCGCCTGGTGCTCACCGCGTTCGGCGGAGGCGCGACCCGCGTCAACGAGGCGCTCCTCGGCGCCCTGTTCGCGTTCCTGCCGCTGCTGATCATGGTCTTCGCGGTGACCCAGGCGAGCCGCTGGGCGGCGGACGAGGAGGAGGGACGACAGGACCTCATCCTCTCCACGCCGCGCGCCCGGCAGCGGGTGCTACTCGCGCGCTACGCAACGGTTGCCACGGCCGGCCTGTTCATCGGCCTGGTGACGCTGGCGGCCGTCGACGCGACGTCCGCGGCCGTCGGGCTGTCCCTTCGGTCCGGCCACCTGACGGCCGCGGTGCTGTCGATCGTGCCGCAGTGCCTCCTCATGGCCGCGGTCGGCTACCTCTTCGCGGGTTGGCTGGCAGCGGCGTTGGAGAGCGGTCTCCTGAGCTTCCTGCTCGCCTTGTGGTTCTTCATCTCGTTCATCGGGCCCGAGCTCGGGTGGCCGCCCGTCGTGCAGAGGCTGTCGGCGTTCTACTACTACGGCACGCCTCTGCTGGACGGGCTGGTCGTCGGCAACGTGCTCGTCGTCCTCGGGGCATCGGCGTTGATCCTGGCCGGCGCGTCGGTACGCTACATGCGCAAGGACATCGGCCGGCTCTGGGGGTGACCGGGGGCCTCGCTTGGGGCGTCCGCTCCGACCATGGTCGCGGCGCCTGGGCCTCCGTCCCCTTGGGCCCAGGCCAGCATCGACGCCCTTCTGGAGTTGCTCCCCGTATTACTGGACGGGGGCCGGCCGCTCACGATTCGCCCGCAGCGTTGTCATTCGCAGGTGCCGAACAGGTGCCAGCCGAGATGGGGGAGGGCACGCCCCTAACCCTTCGGCGTGCCCTAGTGCGTCTCTGACGCGGGTTTCTTTGGTGGAGCCTGCCGGATTCGAACCGGCGACCCTTCGCTTGCTAAAGTCGTCCCGGCACTTCTGGGGTGAGTGGGGTGGGGTTGGGAACTGCATGGGTGACGGGGGATAGGGGTAGGTCCACCGCAGGTGGGGTGGGGTGGAGTGGGCTCATGATGGGGGAGGGTAGCTGCCGAAAAGCAGCCGTTAGCTTGGCTTGTCATCGAGGAGCTCTCCTAACGTCTTGGCCGCCTTGCGCTTGCGGCTTCGGTGACTTTGGAGTAGATCTTCATGGTCACGCGGACGTCCTGGCCGACGCGCTCGGCGACGACCTCGGCGTCGAGGCCGGCGTCGCGCGCCAGGGTGATGTAGGTGTGGCGCAGGTCGTGGACGCGGATCATGGGAACGCCGGCGGCCTCGACCAGGCGCCGGAAGCTGCGGCGGACGTTGTGCGTCTCCACCAGGGTGCCCGACGCTGGTGCTGAAGATCGAGGTCGAGGTCCTTCCAGCGCGGCGCCATCGTAGCGCTCCATCGCCTGGGTCTCGCGCTGCTGGTCGAGGACCCGCTGGACGTCGGAGCCGAGGTAGATGACGCGGTCGCCTCGGCGGGTCTTGGGCGGGCCGAAGACGGGCGTGTTGCCCTCGAACGTGACCGTCCTGCGGACGTGGAGGCGCTCGCCCTCCAGGTCCTTCCACTGCAGGCGCCATCGTCTCCCCGACCCGGAGGCCGAGCGTGACCATCAGATAGAAGGCGCCGTAGAGGCGGTCGCCCTCGGCGGCGGCCAGGAACGTGCGGACCTCGGCCGGGTCCCATACGCGCGGCGTGACGATGCGGCCGCCCTTGGGGGCGTCGATCACGTCGAAGGGCGTGCGCTCGACGAGCTCGAGCCGGAGCGCCTCCCGCAGCGCCGCCTTGAAGAAGTGGTGGATGTGCTGGCGCGTCGAGGGGCTGAGGCCGGCGTCCATCAGCTCGGCGTAGAAGCTGCCGGATCGTGCAGCGGCGTGAGGCGCTGCAGCAGCATGCCGCCCAGCGCCCTCGACGATGCGGTTGAGGTAGTCGCTCGTGGAGCGCGCGCGTGCGGGGCCGCAGCTCCGGCGCGGCGCAGCGCCGCGTAGCGCCGCAGCCACTCCTCGACGGTCACCTTCTCCGGGCGCTGGATCGAGCCGGCTGCCGGACTGCGCCGCGATGCGTTGAGCTTCTCGGCGACCGCCCTGCGCGTCTTGCCGTACGGCAGCGCTTCGGACCTGCTTGCCGTCGGCGTCGTAGCCGAGCGTGATGAAGCCGCGCCAGTCGCCGTCCGCGAGCTGGAAGATGCCCCCCTCGCCGTTGCCTCGCCGGCCTGGCTTCGCCACGAGGATCCTCCTTGGACCATTGTCTAGGAACCATCGAAGGAGGCCCACGCGTCCTGGGCATTGATCCATGTCTCGAGGACGCGGCAGGGGATGAGGATGCGGCGGCCGATGCGCTTGTGCGGCAGCTTGTTGCCGCGCACGAGCTCGTAGACGGTGTCGACGCTCAGGCCCAGGGCCTCGGCGGCGTCCTGGACGCTGAAGGCCAGGCGGGCCGACTGTCGCCTGGGACGGCGGCGGCTGGGCTGCGGTGGCTTCGGGACGCGTGGGACTGGGCGCGTTCGGGTCGGATGTGCTACCCATGATGGTGCCTCCTTCGAAGGGCTGCTGCGAACGGACCTTCGTTGGGGTTCTCCCTCTCGATGGGAGGGCCGGCGGGGTTGGGAGACCACCCCGCCGGTCGCCTTGCTACGACTCGTATCTCGCTGGGTTGTGGACTATCACCTCCGATCACGGAACTTGGGGTGCGTCTCCCGGCCGGGACACCGGCACGGGGCCGGTGGTCAGTTCTGGGACGGGAACTCGCCGGGGTGCGCTTTGACGAGCTCCTCGATGCTCGGTGGGGGCGGTGGGCCGTCCAGCTCCTCGAGCGGCGCCCGCGAGGTCCAGAGCGAGAGGACGAGCCAGGAGTCCGGCGGGACGGTATGCGGTGTGCCGGCACTGCCGCCCGCGGTTGGCTCGAGCCCGTCGCCCTCCAGCTTCAAGACGCTGGGGAGGTAGGCGAGGAGCGGTTGCCAGGTGTCGTACACCACCGGCAGGCCGCCGATCGTGAAATCGCGCCAGGCCCCGGTGGTCGCTCCTTCGGGCAACCGGACGCACGCGGTGAGGCCGGAGCCGCCGCGCTTCGACAGGACCAAGGTGCGGCCGCTCTCGCCGCACGCCGCGGTGCCGGCGGCGGCCGGGAAGCCCATCACGAGGGTCGCTGCCGGGCGCTGGTTGGGACGCAACGCAGACGCGGAGAGGTCGCGCGCTCGCCCACTCAAGTCGACCAGCCGGGAATCGCCTCGGGTGACGGCCAGCACGAAGCTGTAGGCCTTGCGCGGCAGCGTCACGTCGACGGCCTTGAACTCCCCGAGCAACGGCGCCACGTCCGCGAGGGCGGCGTCGTGCGGGCGGGCGACCTCGGGCGGCGCGAAGAGGTGCGTTGCGCCGAACCAGCCCGCGAAGCCGACCACGAGCAGGGCCGCGGTGGCCCAGCCGACCGGAGCGGTGAAGATGTGGCCGAGGAAGCGCCTGTTGACGGGCTCGACCGGGCCCATGTACTGGACGGCGAGATGCTCTGCCTCTTCGCGGGCGAAGCCCTGCTTCCGCAGCTCGCGCACGCGCTCGTTCAGGTGCACGCGGAGCTCCGCCGCCGTGTCGAGCCGCTCGCGACGCGGCATGCCCATGGTGGCGCGGCGGATGTAGCGGTCGACGGGGGTCATGCCAGGTTCCCCTTGGTCAGGAAGACCTCGAGGGCGTCGCGCAGATCCCTCCACTCCTCGCGCTTGCGGGCGAGCAGGGCGTGGCCGTCGTCGGTGAGGTGGTAGTACTTGCGGGCGGCGCCGCCGCGGTCGCTCGACTCCCAGCGGCCCTCGATCGCCCGCAGCTTCTCGAGGCGCTTCAGCGCCGGGTAGAGG
>CAWFFU010000010.1:0-359862 GCA_963815215.1 uncultured Trueperaceae bacterium | reverse complement strand
GGTGAAGAGCGAGAGCCGGCGCTTAACCTGGTCCAAGCTCCAGGGGTTAGGTCAAAGTGCTCTGACCCCGCGGATTTGGACCAGTTAGGGTGTGGGCCGAAGAAGCTGCGGTACCCCAGGGGTGGGGCGCCATTCGGGGCGCGAGCACGGTTGCGTCCAATAGTCTGTGCGAACTGTGGAGTTCGGTTCTGATTCACAGGTACCGACAAGCCGAACCACTAGACTCCGTTGTCTTGGAACGGCAAAGAGAGCTTCGACCAACTTCCTGGCAAGACCCGACCGGCCGAGCTTGTCGTCGTTTCCGATCTTGACGGGAGAATCGGAAACAAGCAATGGGCCGCAAGTGTCATCCACAACTCAGTCCCCATGTGGCGCTTGTCAACCTCCTATTGTGGCGACCTGGATTACGCTCAAGGATACGACTGCCCACGCCGCGCCCCGACGCGCCATTGCCGGTTTGCGGAAGTTGAGCGAGTAAGCTCGCGGCAGGAGACTCATGGCACGAGAACGTGAGCCGGTGTATGTCCGGACCGCGCGGATCCTGCGGATGATCCAGGCGCTCCGCGCCCGTCCCAGGAGAGTTCCGGAGCTTGCCGCCGAGTTTGGGGTGCACCCGAGGAAGATCTATAGGGACCTGCAAGTCATCGGCGACCTCGAGAGGGGCCTCGACGGCCACGACGGCGAATACTCGCTGCCGTCCAAGACCGGGCTCGCACTCGAGTTTCCCGAGGCGCTCGCGATCTACTCCGCGACGCGCTTGCTCGTGAACCACGCGCGCATGGTGGACGCGAACTACGCGTCCGTTCTCCGAAAACTCGTCCAACAGGTGCCAGAGCCTGCGAGATCGCGACTCGCCGCCGCCGAAGACTGGCTGCCAGCAAGACGGGAGAAGCCGAGCCGGACACTCGAACTCGTCGCCCGCGCGTGGTTCGAAAGCAAGGTTCTGCGCATCGACTATCGAAGGAATCCCTTCAAGGAGACGACCAAACGGCACGACGTCGAGGCGTATCACTACGAGGTGAGTCCAGTGAATCTGGCTGGCTACGTCATCGGGCACTCGCGGCGAAGCCAGGGAATCCGTACTTTCAAACTCGACAGGATCGAGAATCCTATCCTGCTGAACGAGGACTTCGAGATCCCGCCGACGTTCGATCCCGTGCCGCACCTCCAGTCATCGTGGGGCATCTTGTCGGGCGAGCGATTTCAAGCGCGGCTGTGGTGCGATGGATCGATTGCCATGCAAGTGAAGGAGTTCGACAACAGGGGGGTCGAGATCGACCGCGTGCTCGATGATGGCGGGCTCGTGTTCTCGGTTCCCGGGGCCCGGACCGAGCGCGGTGAGGCGAACGAACTGAAGTCGTGGATTGAGAGCTGGGGACCGAAGATGGAAGTCTTCGAGCCGACATGGTTGAGGGAACAGGTCCTGAGGGACCTTCGGGATGCGATTTCCGCCTACGAGGAAGAGCAGTGACACGAACTGTCACACCGCCCCCCTACGGTAGTGGCAGGAGGTAGGCGATGACCGAAGAGATCGCAGCTGCCATCGAAGTCCTGGCGCCGATCGTCGAGGGCGTGTACGCAACCCACGCTGACGAGATCGAGCATCACAAGACAGGCCGACATCAGATGGACGCCGACGACTTCCTGTGGAGGCGTCTCCTGGTCAGCATGGCCACGATGGGCAACTCGAGGGGCTGGGACGGCCTCATAGGCAACGAGGGCAACTATCGACTCGTCACCTTCCAGGCGCTTTCAGCACTCGAGCCTACCGAACGTTTGGAGCGGTTGCGCACCGTCCTGCAACGCGCGAAGGTCCGAATGCCTGACCAGAAAGCTGGGTGGCTGGCACAGAACTTTGACCGCATCGAGGCAATGGGTGGGCTCGAAGCCGCCAACGAGCGCTTTCGGGTCATGAACGACAGGGACGAGATCATCGCATTCCTGCGTTCTTTCGCTGGCATCGGACCGAAGTACGCGCGCAACATACCGATGGACATCTACCACCCAGCCTTCCGAGACAGCGTGGCCGTCGACGAGCGAATCCAGAACGTCAGCAAGACCCTGGGACTCTCATTCGCCAGTTTCCAGGAACACGAGGACTTCTATCGCAAGGTCGCACAGAGGGCAGGACTCGAGGGATGGGAGCTGGACCGCCTGCTCTACAACTTCAACCACGAGATCCTTGGGCAACTGCGATCCACCGCAACACAGCCAACGCCAGGTCCCGGCATAAGCCCAGGGCGGACGGTGCCTCGCGAAGAGCCAAGAGATGCCGCAAGAGCGAGGTCGGGTCCGACGGCCTCTCCACTGCCTGTCGATGACATGGAGACCAAGGAGCGTCGCGATCTCTTCCAAGAGATCCAGCAGACATTCCGTGACGAGTTCCCGCGTGCGAGCAGCTACACACGGGCGAATGGCTGGTTCTACGGGCGCGGCACGAACGTATTCTTCGTTGCCAGGCCCCAGCAAACAGGTCGCGTCGAGATCCGGTTGCACGCCTCCAAGGACCAGCTGCCTGACACGTATCTCGATCTGGACGAGAGGCTGCACTCGGGGCGAGCCGATCCACCCGTTCAGTTCATCGACATCGACTCGAATGGCGACGTACCTGAGATCATGCGACTGGCCCATTTCGCGTACCGGTTTTGGGGAAGCGCGTGAGCGCGCCGATTGAAGACACCCCCTATTGCGTGAAGACGCTTGGCGTTTTCCTGCACCGTCCTGGACAATCCCGCATCATTGTCCAGGACGTCCGTTCGTCAGACGATCGTCACAGCTCGTTCCTTCGCATCCATCTCGACCAGTTCTACGGGATGGGCGAGGCACAAGAGCGACGCAACACACCATGGCTGAACTACTTCTTGGAGCCTCGCCCCTGAAGAGAAGGTTCCAACGCTTCGCCAGCCGCGAGCGCATAGACCACGTAGGTGCGCTCGGCTGCGGTCACGGGATGCGCTCCAGCCGCGCAGTACGCTGGCTGCAAGCAGTTCCGGAACCGGCCCAGACGCTGAAGGGGCTCCTGCGCGAATGCGCGCGTCAGGAGGCACGGTAACGATGCGTTGGCGCAGTTGGCTTCCAAGCGGTCTCGATATCCAGGTGAACCGCCTCTTGGCCAGAGAAGGTCTAGGGCCTATCCATGTTGAAGCTCCCACAAGTGTGGGTCGCGGTCTGGCGCTGACGTCCACGCATCTCCTGATCGTCCAAGCTGGAGGATTTACCGCCAGTGGCCAAGCCATCGCCCTCCGCAAGCTCACATCCGTCCTGAAGAAGCAGACTGCGGCCGGCATCGAGCTCACGATCCAGCAGGTGCCCGGAGGTGCCGCGCAGCAAGGAAGCATCACGCTTGTCGTGGACGCCGCGGCTTGGCCGCGTGTAGCGAGACTGCTCGCACGGATGCGCTCCTTTCCCGCCTACCGGCTCGACAGTGTCGACCCCGGCGAGATCGAAGCACGTCGACAACACCTTCGTAGCGCACTCATCGCCCTGCTCGAGGAGCCAGTTCGCCGGCGCAACACGGCGCCCGTAGAGCTTGAGCAGTTCTCCACCAAAGAAGAGCTCACCGTGCTGTACGGACCCATGGTCCTGAACGGCGTGGAGAATGGCCCGAAGACGGTGGCCGCCGTGACGTACCTGAGCGGCATCCCGGCCTTCGAGGGCTGGCTGGAGCGCGAGAATACGAAGGACCGCGCCTATACGGAGCTTTCGAACCGCCAGGTTCGCTTTGACGACGTAGGCACGGGCCTGGTTATCCGGATCGAACCCACCTGGGTGTTCAGGACTGGCTACGGGGACGGCCACGCCGTCCACCTCCGTCACGACATCGTCAACGCGGTATCCATCCGCGAGAACGCGCGCGCCGCCGTCCTGGACGAACAAGCCAGCCTCGATGGGGGGTTCGTGGGCGTGCGCTTGTTCGGCCGACTGAGCGCCGGCGTGGCCGGCATGAGCGGCCTCGAACGGTCCGAGGCGATCGGAAGCGCCGTCCTCACGATCGAAGCGCGCGCCCCCAGTCGCACGTACCAACTCAACTTCGCCGTGAAGTCAACGCGTCTGGACCCCGTCCGGTACTTCTTCCAGAAGCTCTACCGGGACCGCTTCACCTTCGTTGAAGAGGGGACTGGCGGCACTGTGTCTCAGCCCCGCTCGTCGGCGGCGCGGGAGTTGGACATGCTCACGGAGCTTCACGAGCGGGGCATCCTCACCGACGAAGAGTTCCAGGCGGCCAAGGCTCGTCTGATGGGTTGAAGCTCAGCACACGTTGAACGCACCGGCATACCTTCTACTCCAAGTCGTTGGGCCGCCGGTGAATCCACAACCTCTCGCGCGCCCCAATTCGCCTTCGAGGATGCAAACGCCCTAGGAACGCAGTGGGCCGTCGACCGAATAGATCCGCGCGAGGCTCTCGAACGCCTCATCGATCCGCTCGTGTGATGCCGGGCCGAACTCCATGCCGGCTCGATATCCGAGGTTGTTCCAGGTGAGCCGGCGAAGCGTGCTCCGCGCATAGGCTGGTCCAGTCACCGCTCGGCGCCACCCCCGGAAGAACTGCCCGCGCCGGGCGTCGTCCGGCAACTGCCGAACATCGTGCAGAAAGTCGAGACGTGTCAGGAATGACCGAAGAGGCTCGTGACCATCAGGTTCCATAGCAGGTCCTTTCCGGCGAACGGCGCGCGGCTCGGAGGACGCCATTTTGGGGCCTTCCATCACGCTGCGCTGAGGCGCAGCGCTCTTAGTCGAAAGGTCATCGAACACCACGCGGAGAGGGGCGTGGTCACCGAGACGTTGCGCGGCAATCTCGTCGAGGTCTTCGTAGCGCGCGTCGGAGGCAGGCAATTCCGCGGCAGCGAAGACGTGGTCGTAGCGGCGTCCAGTCCCGTTGCTTGCACGCCAGGAGACCGCCTTCTCTCCGTACCCGTGAAGCGATCGGAACACATCGGCAAGCCCAACCTCGGGCAACCCGAGGATGATGTCGCGCTCCGCCTGGACCTGGCGCTGATCCCCCCAGAACACCACCTGACCAGATGCGCTTTCGGCCTTCGGGGTGTTGAAGTCGCCGCACACGATGCGCGGCCGGTCCGTCGGCTGGGACAATAGCTGCTTCAGCCCTTCGAAGGTCGCGATCTTGGTCGCGACTCCGCTCGAGGTCGCCGGCGGCACATGCACGTTCACCAGCTCAACGCCTCCCGTTGGGGCGTCCACTTCTGTGACGAGCACGCGCTCGGGGAACGGAAGCGATGCAGCGGACGTGTTGCCGACCCTCACCGGCCACCTGGCTCCCGTGACGAGCACGAACGGGTAGCTTCGATCGTCGCCAACAGTCGACACGACGTACCTCAGTCCCGCATCAGCGAGCGCACGCGTGATCTGCTGAACCGCTGCAGCGCTAACCTCCTGGAACGCCACAACGTCGGGAGACAGGCTCCGGACGAACTGCATCTGGGCTCCATGATGGCTACGGCCGAGATTCCACGTGACAACGACCACCCCGCGCCCCCATCTCCACCGGCAACGTGTACGCCGCATGGTACGCCGTACCTCCAGCGGGCCGCTGTGCAGTAGCAGCGCAGCCGAAACGGAGCCATACGATCAACAAGCCTCTTCGATCTTCGGCACGAAGGCGGCGGCCGCTCAGCCGGGCGAGCGAGCCAGCTCGAGGAGTCTGTCCGCGAACCCTTCGATGGCGTGAAGCGAAGCGATCCGGTCTCGCCATCGCTCGGGAATGGCGTCGGCACCGTAGTAGGCGCCACCTATCTGGCCGTAGATGGCACCCGTCGTGTCCGCATCGTTCCCGAGGTTGACCGCTCGAAGCGCACCTTCCTCGAACGATGACGTGCTCGCGAACGCGTAGGGCGCCGCCTCCAGGGACCGGACCACCCAGCCACTCCCGACAATCTCCGGAGGCTCCCTGCACTTGAACGACCCCGACGCCACTTCGTCGATCAGCGGATCCAACGGATGCGCAGTCCAGTAGCCATCGACCGGGCTGAACCTTCGCGCCAGCAACTCGGCCTTCGGTCGGTCTTCGAGGGCACCCACGATCAGACCGCCGAAGTACCGACAGGCGTCGATGCAGGTCCGCGCCCCATGCGTAGTCCTAGAACTCTCCCCCGCCAGGTCCATCGCCCGCTGAGGCTCGGTGGCGAAGGCTATCGGCACCGGAGCGAGCCGCATCAACGACCCGTTCCCAGCAGTACGAGGATCCGTCGAGCCCGCGAACGGCTCCCCCGTGTCGATGGAGCGCTGCAACGCCGCCCGCGTCGTCACCCCGATGTCGAAGCACCGTCCCGTACTGCTCCAGTGCCCTTCCTTCCACCACCGGACGTAGCGTTCCATCTGATCGCGAGGGTCGAAACCCTGCTTCTCGACAAGACTCTCGACCAGGCAGAGCGCCATGCTGGTGTCGTCGGTCCACTGACCCGGCCACAATCCGAAGGGACCGCCGCCCACCATGTCGCGGATGGGCGCGAGCGTTCCCGTCTCCTTGAACTCCAGCGTCGTCCCCAACGCATCGCCGACCGCGAGTCCAAGCAGTGCGCCCCGGGAACGATCCATGCAAGTCTCTTCAGCCGCGGGCGCCGGCGACTTCCCTGGACGTCTCGTTCACGACCACACCCAGTTCCGTGGCGATAGCCTCCACGACACCCACTACGAGCGCGTTCCCCATCAGGAATGCCCTCCTGACCTGGCTCACCCCAGCCGTGTGCTCATCGGGGAACATGTTCAACCGCTCAAGCTCCACAGGCGTGAGACGCCTATACCTACCGGTGGGGGTCTTCACCACGTGCTTGAACCGCGATGGAGACCTGCCACCCTCTCCCGTTACGACGGTCCGCGAAGCGCGATCGAGGGGTTCCGGGAAGGCCATCCCTCCCTCCGTGTAGCGATACCGATGACCGCTGCTGCGGCTGGTTCTCTCCAGCGACTTCGCTCCTTTGAGGAACGTCCACTGCTCGAGTTCATTCTCACGGAGGAAGAACGAGGCCGGCACATCCTGTTCCGGCACGAGTACATCGCCCAGTGTCGTTCTCTCGCCCTCGTACGATGGCCGACCCTTGAGCGTCCACACGAGCCGCTTGTCCCCCGACCGCATCGCGATGCCCGCGTTCTGGAAGGGTGAGGCCCGGCTGCCAACGTTGAAGCCGTCGGAGACTTGTGCGAGATCGCCTTCGATTTCGATCGGCAGCGGCAGCCCCTGCTCGGCCTGGACGGGGAAGGCCCGCGCGAGTGGCCCAGCGTCCAACACCCACTCGGCCGGCTCCGTTCCCAGAGCTGACCCCCCGGGACCACTCCGCCCCAGGTACGCGAGGACGAACACCCTGCGTCTACGTTGTGGCATCCCGTAGTCCGCGGCGTTGATGACCCGCCACTCGACAACGTAGCCAAGATCCAGGAGGGAAGCGAGCATGATGGCGAAGTCGCGGCCACGTTGGGTCGCGGGAGACTTCAGGAGGCGATCGACGTTCTCAAGCAGAAGGAAGCTGGCCCTTGCCTCACCCTTCTCCTTGAGGACACGATGAATCTCCCACCAGAGAACGCCCTTCTTGCCGACAAGGCCAGCGGCCTGGTTCAGCGTTCGAGCGACCGAGTAGTCCTGGCACGGGAAGCCCCCCACCAGAAGATCGTGGTCGGGGATGTCCGCTGCTTCGACATTCTTGATATCAACGTTCGCGTGGCCCTCCGGTCCGAAGCGGGACACGTAAAGGTCCGACGCATGCTGCTTCTTGGTGGATGGCTCCCACTGGTTGCTCCAAACCACGCGGAAATCTACACGGGCACCGTTCATGCTCGCCCGTTCAAGACCAAGGCGGAACCCTCCCACACCGGCGAAGAGTTCGGCTACCCTGATATCCACCCGGTGACCCATAGGTGGTCATTCTACCTGGCGCCTTGGATCGCGCTCGCCCGGATTGGGTATGTGCCTACATCTTCGAACACCCGCTTCAGGTAGGCCCGGTAGAGCCAGAACGATACTCTGGGGAACGCTCTCCCGTCCGGCAAGCGTGATGTGTCCCTGCTGTCCCGCCCGTGGGTCCGGAGGAACACAAGGTGCGTGTCCGCCGCTTTCGGGAGCCCATCGATGCGCCCTTGACGGACCAGCCGAACCGTCCTCACCCAGGTCTCGCGGACTGCTCCGTCGAGCTCGGACTCGGGGAACGCCCAGAACACGGCATCCTTCAGGGTGTAGGTGCCGGTTCCGTCGAGCATGTAGAAGACGGTCAGGAAGCGATTCAGCAGGTGCGTTCGCAGCGCTGACGTCCCCCATCGTTCATCGCTCAGGTCGGAGAACTCGAACGCCGGGAGTGGGAAGTCTTCCTTGGGGAGCCGAGTGCCCATCCGCAATGTGAACGAGCGCATGGTGATGCCTGCCTTGTCGAACTCGTCGACCCTCCTCGTGCCCCGTACACCCAGGATGGCCAAGTTCAGAGTCTCCCGCCGGTTCTTGCTGTGCGGGACCCGTATGCCGAATTCCCTCGTGATGTCAGCTTCGGTCCTGCCGAGGTGCGGTTCGAACCTGCGGAGGGCCAGATGTTCGATCGATCCCGCTTCCCGCAACTCGTCGAGACTCGTGACCAACGATCCCCCACGCACCTTCGCGCGACGACGGTCCTCCCGTGCGACGAACTCCCTGACGATGCGCGTAACGTAGGGTTGCTTGAAGGAGAACGCCCTCCTCTTCGCGAGCACATCCGAGCACGGCTGCTCCTGGAGATCGCGACCCCCACCTTGGCCGGTGGTGCAAGCACCGATGTAGTTCGTCAGGCTCTCGGAAAGCTCGTGAGCTCGGCCTTCGCGGACTAGATCGACGATGAGGTTCCACTCACGTTCGATCTGGATGAGGTCCTGCTCGGGAATCCGCCAGTTGTCCACGAGCTCCACCATGTTGTCGACCGCCAACTGACCCTTCTCGTACGCGTAGCAGATAAGCAGGATGCTGAGGTTCTTCCGGAGGAAGGTGCTCGACCAGAAATCCTCGCTGCTCACCTCGTGGAAGTTGATGGCGTTGAGCTTCACCCTCTCCTTGGCTTTCCAACTTCCGTGGCCATCAGGCACCAAGCCTGTGGCTTTTAGCTCCAGCCCTGCGTCAGCGAAGTCCGGGCGACTCTCGGAGTTCAGCGGGTACCGGAAGTAGCGCGTCTCGAGAACCTGGCCGAACCTACCCTTGCCGGCGATGCCATGGTTGGCAACCTCGTCCCCAAGGACCTGTCGGAGCGTGCGCCCGATCGAGCCTGCGCGCATAGCGGAGGATGTCGGTCGCGTCGCTCGGATTGTACGGGAGGTTGGTCATGGGCCCCCCTCCACGTTGGTTGATCCTTCGTCCGGCCCATCACCGGCCTCGTGGGCTGCACTGGACTCCAGCGCCCACCAGCAAGCCGAACGTAGCGGACAACCGGAGCACCGCGGACGCGGACCGCAGTGACTCCAAGCCACGGAGAGGAGACCTTGGTGCAACGCCCGCACCTTTCCGACCGACGCGCCGGCGGTCAGGTTGACCACCGCCTCGACCACGTGGGCATCCTCGTAAGGGTCCACCGTTCGATCGGGATGGCACCCGTCGATGGAACGGCGTAGGACGCGCTGGGCGTTCCGGTCCAAAGGGAAGCACGGCTCGGAGAACGCGTAGAGACGGGTGGCATCCGCAACGTAGGCTCCCACCTCAGGGAATCGGAGCAGCGCAATCCGATCCGAGGGTACTCCCCCGTTAGCGACGATAGCTGCGCCGACTTGCGGCAAGCGCTTCGTGCGGCGCGCCAATCCGACCGGTCGGATACGCTCGTAGAGCGCATCGGGGTCAGCTGCGGCGAGGTCTGCGGCCGTAGGGTACGCTCCGGCGAACACGTCGAAGACGCGAGCAACGACGACCCTCTTGGTCCTCTTCAGCAGGAGCTCAGCGATGAGGATGAGGTACGGGTTCGTGGTGCGATGCCAGGGGTAGGTACCATCGTGGGTTCGCCCCTCCCGCACGAGGGTTCGCCTGAGGAACGCGACACGCTCACGACCGCGATGGTCCCGCACCTGTCCGCCGATCATGCATGCTTCACACCCTCCAGCAGCGGCGTGCCTGAGAAGAAGCCGAGTGTGGGGTCTTCTAGGGTTCCCACCACGGCGCCTCGGTCCATCATGACGTTGAAGGCCTCACAAGCCGTCTCTGGAACATGCGCACAGGCGTGGCACGCGGCCAAATTCAAGCCGTCCGGTCCCTGCCTGCCGACCTCCATGCATACGGGATCGTTGCTGCACCACCTGGCCGTATCCACCGCATCTCGGAGCACTCCTTCCAGAACCGCCGGCTCTCCGAGCCTGACGAGCCCGCCGAGCGTTCCGTCCGCATCACCGGCCGCCGTGTAGATCAGTACACCCGCCATCGGTGCGACGTCACCGCCCGGTTGACGGCAGTAGATGCGCTCCGCGAGGGATGCGGCCGAGTAGCCGGCGTGGAACACGAGTCGGTTGATCGACCAGATGCGAAAGCGTGTGGAGTAGGAACAGGCGCGGTGAGAACTCCGCGATCTGGTGGGGTGCGAAGCGAGCCTCCTCCGCGCTGCCGATCACGGTCGCGTAGCGGGTCCGAACGCTGTCGCGCGCTTCCCAAGCATGCAGACGGCTCTCTTCCAAGGTGATGAGGATGCCCTCGCCCCGGACCTGGACAGCTGGGAGCCATCGATGCTTGCGTTGAGGTAGTTCTTTCCAGAGCAGCCGGGCGCCCTCGTCGCCTCCGCTGTACGCTCTGGGGAGCACCCTGCTGAAGCCAGCGAGTGCCTTCGTCACCACGAGCTGGTCGACCAAGGAGATGGCTGCGATGCCTGAGGTGCGGACAGCGGCTTCGTAGTTCTCGCTCGGGGCGACACGAACTCGGAGCCGCTCGTGTACCACCGTCGACCTCAGGATGTCGTACTCGCGTTGGCGGTAATCGACCTCGCTGGAGGCAGCGACCGACGCCACCTCACGGTCCGCAAGCACCAGCTTCATCGCCGCATCGACTTGTTCCCGCGAGTGGTCCCGGACGAACCCGTCACCGTACTGGATCAGGGTTTCGAGACGCTGTGGCTCAGGCAGCTGCCTCAGAATTCCTAGCGTCATCGAGAAGTCTTCGCTCATCAGGTGCTCGACGAGTTTCGGCGGGGCGCCGGAAGCGTCCGGGGGGACGTACACGGACGACACCACATCGGGGAAGTACGTGTTCGACGAATTCCGGAGGACACCCTGTAGCGACTCATCACATGCCTCCTGCTCAGCTCCCAGGAGCCAGGGGCGTTCACCATGGCAAACGCCGAGGCTGTCCTCGCCAAGGGCTCCCCGCAGCCCCTTGACCTTCCCGCAGGAATCGCATCGCACCTTGAAGTTGGCTAGCCCCGCGCCACCGCTCTGCTTCAACGTCATCCGGGGCGTTTCGCACTGACATCCGATCCACGCCTGCCAGGGGAACTCGTCGAGGTGTCCCGCCTTACAAGCCGTCACGATTGGAACCTGGATCAGGAAGCTCTTGTGTTTGTTCTTGGCCCTGCAGCGCGAGCACTCGGCGGCATCGGCGCTCCGGCTCCTGAACGAACTCCAGGCTCCTGCAGCGGGGGCAGACGTGCCACTGCGGGAATCGCAGGAACGGAACGACGACACTGTTCGCCGGCCCCTTGGACTCGTTGCCGATGGTCTCGGTTGGGGCTGGAGGCTGCCGGAGGGAGCGCACTCGCAAGCGAGCCTTCAAGCGCCACTCGTCGAGCTCGTTGGAGTTAACCGTGTCGCTCACGCGGCCATCTCGGTCTTTGAACCAATAGTCGAGTCCTGCGCAGATGACCGATGTACCGTTCTTGAGGACCGTCAGGCCCCCCACCCCTGCGCCGTAAATCAGGTGGCCCCTCCTGATGCTGTCTTGGCTGAACATCAGCTGGCCGCCTCGATGTCCTGCGCGATCCGGGTATCGATGACGCACTCCGCATCCACGTTCCGCATGGAGTTCGGGGTGCGCCAGGGCCCACCTTCGCGCTCGCGCCCCGCCGCGCTCGATGCGCTCACCTGGAGGACGTTGGAATCGTCAGGGTCTTGCCAGTTCTCCCAGCGCGTGGGCGCACGGAGTTCCCACTGCCTCAGGAGCTTGTCGAACTGGTCCGCGACCATCTCCTCGGCGCCAGGATCGACGACTCTTGACCGTTCCCGGAGCACCTCCAGGAACTCATGCAAGTCGTCCAGGTTGACGTCGGTCGGGCTGGCCAGTTCCCGGGTATCGAGGAGTTGCCTTGCGTATCCGACCAGTACACCATGCATCGCACGATTCAGGGTTGGCAGCGCGAAGGGCGTGACGCTCGTTGGCTCGACGGCGGCGTAGAGACGCTCGTGGAAGGCACGGAATCCCTCGAAGACGGACCGATCGCGCGCTCGTGAAGGCGCGTACACAACAACCACCAGCCCTGGTCGGTCCCACCAGCGCCTACCTACGCGGCCCGTCACTTGGATGTACTGTGAGGTCGTCTTCGGCTGGCCCGTCACGACCATGAGGCCGAGCCGCTCGACATCGATGCCAACCTCGATCATGCTTGACGCTAGACACGTGTCGACCGCCGTGGACTTCTCGCCTTCGTAGGGAGTGGAGAGGCGCGCAAGCGCGGCTGGGACCTCCTCGCTGCGCAGCCGGCTCGTCAGCTCGATGACCTCGTGGATCGTTCGTCTCGCGTCACGGCGGTCCTCTCTTCGGAGCCCAGCCCGCGTCCACATGATGGTGAGATGCCCCTGGATTTGGTCGCGTAGCAGGGTGGTCGTGGAGCCGAGGTCGCGCAGCGAGTTGAAGAAGCCCATCAAAGTCCAGTACGCGTCACGCTCTCGCTCAGGCAACCCCATCGCCGCTTGCAGGACGGCCGCGTAAGCCCGGATTTGCACGTTCATGTGGGACCCGAGGACGGGAGCGTACAGGCCCACGTAGAGGCGACCGGGGGCCGGCCGCCCGTCTGCGCTCCTAGCTCGAATACCGAAGAAGCTGTCATCCACGTCCACTCCAGGCGGAGGGAAGACGCGCGATCGTGGCCGCCCGAACAGCCAGCGAATCTGATCCTCGTAGTTCCGGACGGTGGCGGTCGAGCACACAATCTTCGGCTTCCGGTCGCCGCCCGTCCCTCCCTGACACAGGCGCTCCACGAGGACCTCGAAGTGCCCGACCATGGTGCCCAGCGGACCAGAGATGAGGTGGAGTTCGTCCTGGATGATGAGGTTGGGTGGAGGCAACTCCCGGTGGCCATCCTCACCGAGGCCGAACAACGAGCGCGGCCGTTCTGACCAGCTCAACCGGGCGAACTTGTCGACCGTCCCGATCACCAGGGTTGGTCGGCTCTCGTAGAGGTCCTCGTCGACCACGTGGAGTGGTAGCCCCTCGTGGAAAGGACACGCCGGGTCAGGGCAACGGAACACGACCCTCTTGTTCTGCTCGAGGTGGTAGCCGAGTACGTACGGCCGATGAGCGCGCGGTCCCATCTCACAGCCGCACCATGGACACCGGGTGACAAGGAATGGGTTCGGGGCCGACCGCCTTCGCTTGGGATCGGCGAGCTTCCTCAGCGCCGACTTGGCGTCCGTCCAGTTGTTGCTGGTCGTGCCGCCACCCACCCAGAGCCCGATCGAGAACGGTGCGCTCCCGAGCTCATCGACACGATCCATCCTGATGACATCCATGGAGCAAATCAAGGCCGCAGCTCGTTCGTACTGCTGCGCTGTCAGAAGGCGCAAGGTGTAGCGCATCAACGTGTCCGTACCCGAATCGCCAGGCGCCCTGATTCGCCGCAGGAAGGCCGAGAAGGCCGTGAGACCGAGGTAGGCCTCCGTCTTGCCGCCCCCGGTAGGGAACCAAATCAGATCCACGAGCTCGCGGTCCTCGTGATCGCGGAATCCCGTTGATGCCAGCGATGCGAGGAGGAAACCGATCTGGAACGGTCGCCAGTTCCCGCGGCCGCGTGGCGGCACCGCTACGTTCGGCGCTGCGTAGGGTGGGGTGAAATTCGGCGCCCCCCTCCCGACGGTCACCGAGCGTGGCTCCTTGTTCGTCTGGACCTGCTGTAGAAGCATCGCATGGTTCGCGAGCTCGAAGGCCCTTCGGACCTGCGGGTCGGTTCGGAGAAGGTCGATACCCTCCCGCATCCGAACCTCCGCCTCGCGCGCCCGCTCGATGTGGAGCTTCGCCTGCACTCGCTCAGTCTCATCCAACGACGCCGCTTCAAGCTCCAGGCCACGGATCCAGGCTCCGTAGCTCTCGACGACCCGATCGAGCTGTGCGAACTGGTCGGGACTCGTGACCAGCCCCGCCAGCTCTCCCATCGGAACGGTCAGTGGCTCTCCGACATCGTCCCGGAGATCTGGCGTCATGCTCCCCACCTCGAACCCGGGGAAGCTCGTCGCGATCACCGCTTTGACGGAACTCCGATCGCTGCGCCAATCTGCCGCACACCCGTGGCCCACCGCGAACGTTCGTGCCTCCCTGTAGATCAAGCGGAGCGACTCGCCTGTAGAATCCGAGGCGGCCGTTCCGGGAAGGGCCGCGAACTCGGTGCCCCCGTCCTCGGCAACGTCCACTTCGAAGTACGACTGGAAAAGGCATCCCGCGTCCCGCAGTCCGCCACCCGACGGCGTATGGTTCGAGAGCACGACCGTTGAGGATCAGGTCGCCGGGCTCGCCACCCGGGAAGCGCCGAGCGAAAGCGTGGAACCGGACGTCGAGCCCGTCGGTATCACCCTGCCGCACACGTTCCACCGACTCCAGTGGAACCCGCTCCCCGACCGCGAGGGACGCAGGAACGCGGAAGGTGTCGGCCCCTGACAGTTGACGCCGAACCCACCACTTGAAATGGCGGCCGTTCCCGTTCTTCGCCGCCTCAGCTTCGAACGGGCGGTACCGCCCGTTGACGGGGAAAGGCGTCCCCGGCTCCCGCTCTGGCAACACGGCTCGAATCAGGCAATCCGCGCCGCGTCGCAAGCGGAAGCTCACCGCCATGCTGGATGGGCGCCTCCTTGCGGTATCGACCAGATCTGGAAGGTCATCTTCCCCGGGCTCAGACCTACCCCCAACGTGATTGCCCATCGCTGTCAAGCCCTGATCGGCCTTCTCGGATACGCCTTCGTCCGTCCCGAATTCTTCCGTCGCCTCAGGGGTCTCAACCTCACCTTCGGGCTGTTCACCTACGGTCGCGATCCTAGGTCGGCCTCCTCCTTCGGGAAGAGAACGCCCAGGCCGTACCGCTGAAGCGGAAATTCGACCGTGAGCACTTCCTCTCCGGTTTCCGCATCCACGAAAGGGAGATACGCGTCCTCCGCATGCGTGACCCCTGTGGTGATGTTGAGAGCGTGGCCGCAACCTGCGGGTCCCAGCATCTCGCGCCGTATGCCGGCGAGCATGGTGCGACGTGCCCGCACACCCCGGTCAGGGCTCATGCAGCGACCCCAGCGTGGGCCCGACGCAGCCTGGCGAGCATGAAAGGCACCACAGCAGGCGATGTCATGATCACGATCGTTTCAACTGCGCGGGTCAGTCCCACGTATAGAGCCTCCCGATTCTCGCCATCGATGCCGGCCACATCGGTGAGAACGACCACGCGGCTCTCGAGGCCTTTGAACCGGTAGACACTGGTGTACCCGACGACCCCCGTTGAGGCTCTCGCAAGCGGTCGGAGGCGGTTCCGCCAGTTGGGCGCCTCGACACGCCGGGCGAGGCTGTGTTGGTCACTCACTACGGACAAGACCACGATCTTCCTCGGCCCGGTAGCCGCTTGCGAGCAGGGAATCGAGAACCTTCACGAGCTGCGCAGGCTGGTCCTCCTCCGGCACCACCACGAGCTCAGGATCGGCCCCGTCATCCGGCCGCCGGATCCCGCTGTACGCAGGGGTTACGTCTACCAGCCCGGTGACCCAACTCACGACCCGTGGTGTGTTGCGGCAGTTCGTGAGCAACCTGTACCCAGCCGGTTTCCCGAGGCAATCGTAGATCCGCTCCCGAAGGATTTCAGCATCCTCGTGCTGGAAGATCGCCTGGTTATCGAGGTCGCCGAAGGCGAAGAGCGTCCCATCCTCCGAAGTCAGGAACTCAGGGAAAAGGACCAGGAACGGCTCCTGGGCCAAATCCTGTAGTTCGTCGACGATCACCGTATCGAAGAGGAACCCTCGAGCGGCCGCATCCTCCCTTGCCTCGAGGAGCACCTCTAGCGCGGCCTCCGGAAGCTCGCGGCCGAAGAAAGCCTGTTCGTCGTGCTCGGGCGGCTCGGACCCGGTCAAAGACATCAGGACGCGGTGCAGGGTCCCGACCGTCAATCGGCCCGACGCCAGCCGGTCCGATAGCACGGACTTCAGGTGGTCCGCGAGCGCAGCGTTGTGACACGTCAACAGGACGCGACGGCCGGCATCCAATGCCCGTTTCGCTGCCTCGACGGCCAGAAGCGTCTTGCCCGTCCCCGCCGGACCTTCGAACACGACACGGTGGTTCAGGCTCGTAGCGTCGAGCGCCCCGAACTGCTCGTTGGTGAAGCGAATCAGGTCGTCCTGCAGCTGCGCTCGGCGGCCAGCTGGCGACAACGTCACATCGAACTCCGGGCGCAACACCCGCAGCACACCCTCGATGTCGTCATCATCGAACGTCCACCCGGTCAACCCGTGTGTATGACGGAGTTCACTCGCGGCTGACTCCAGGCTCCGTCTCAACGCCGAAGCGAGCTTCTCTGCTGTCACAGACCGCGCGTCGATGACTTGACGCTGTTTCCACTCATCAACCGACGGAATCTGGTCGACGTGCGTGAACACCACCGCGTCCGCGAACAAGACCCTGCGCCCACTTCCCTGTAAGCCCTTGTCGACCGAGCCCTTCAGCGCGCGCATCGCGACCTCCGCCTGGACGAACGGGTCCTTACCCGGACTGGCGTCACCGCCGAACAGCCACCGACCCTCCCTTCGTGCGATGTGGTGATGTGCCTTGACCTCTAGAACCAGTACGCCCAGGCCTGGGATCATCACCACGAAGTCCGCCTCGCCCCGCTCCTTGCTCTTCGGGCGGGCGATGCGCTGGGAATGCAACACCACCCAGCCTTCCGTTTCGGGGCTCAACTCCAACATCCGGAACAACTTCCGCTCACCGGGCGAGACCGTGATGGTCTCGTCGAACACCGGTGGAATCATGCGGGCCACGGTGACTCCTCTCCTTCATCCCAATGGTTCAGAAGCGATCTTGGGACTTCCAACGACACCCCAGGAATCTCCTCGATCCGGAAGGCCGTGAGCGTCCCCCCCTGCTCACCCTCCAAGCTGAATGCAATCCGTGCCGAGCGGCGCAACTCGGAGATGTCCGTCTTCCGCACTTCAGCCAGCAGCATCTGGCGCACACGGTGACCGGCGCTACGATGGGCAGCGCGCACCCGGCCGATCACCACCCATCGTTCTTCGACATCCGTCCGACCGAGCGCCACCATCACGCTCCTGAACCGCTGTAGGGAACCCGGTGCCATAACGTGATCCCTGGACCACGATCGCACCGTCTGCGGATCTACTTCGACGCCCTGTTCCCGCAGTTGGTCCGTGAACGGCTGCGTTCCGATCTGCCGCAGTCGAGCCCGCAGGTCACGTTTCCAGCCTTCGATGTCCTCTCTCAGCGGTCGCGCCCGCTCCCCAAGCAACCTGTCGGCGACCTCTCGAACGAAGTCCCCGCCACCCTGGGTCCGCAGCACGACGTACATGCCAGGCCGCAATCGATCGGTCTTCTCGTGCGTCACGTCAGCAGAATCAACGTCCAGAACCGTAACGCTAGCACCAGGCTCGGCTGAAAGGAAGACAGGGACGTCGCCATCGAAGATCACCGCCATGGCCGGAACGACGTCCTCGGCATCCTCCTCCGAAAGGGAGAGCCGGCTCTGCTTGACCCTCGCGACCTTCCCCCAATCGAGCGTGGGCCTGAGGATGTCCTCGATGTCGTCCGGCAGGTCATCCGTTGGACGCGCGATTCCTGGCGCGTGACCGGCGTACAAGACGGTCCTCTGCGTGCGGTCTCGACCTCGTTCCGAGAACGAGAGGTAGGAGGGGGATGGCGGACGGTCACTAGCGGAGGAGTACCGAAGCCACAAGGTGTCACCGCGCGGCACGTTGAACACCCAATCTGGGTATGCCCTGGGTGGACCGAACACCACTAGCACCTCGCGGTCCCATGTGTGCGCGAGCTCGGGGGGCGCCACCACCACCGGATTCCCAGGGAGGCTGGAGGCAAGCGCCTCCACCACCGCGACATCGCGGTGACGCTGCACCACGAGAGCAGCCGGGCGCGGCACCGTGGGCCAACGGTTCAGTAGCTCAGCCCACATAGGTGAAGCCCCATTCTGCGATCGGAGGTCGGTGACAGCGTCTAGAAGCTCCGCCCAGGCACCACTCTCTCCGATACCCTCGGCGGCAAGGTTCGCCAATTGCGGTAGTGCCAGTGTGACGGTCTCTGAACCCCAGAGCAACGGGGAGCCGGGAGCAGCCGGCACCACGTTCGACCGGAACCGATACCGTCGCAGAACGGCGAGGACCTCGTAGGAGACGGAGCCTCTGTCCGGGTGCAGCTTCAGTAGTCGAACCAAGCGGTCCTTGACCACATCCAACAGCGGGTACGGCACTTCGATGATCTCGTGTGAGGCTGTCCGAGCGATATCCCATGCTCGCGCGGTCCCCTCCAGCGAGGCCTGGAGCACGGTCATGTCCGCAACCAAGCTCTTTCGATATCGCCGAACCCGGGGTGCGAAAGGGCCTCGGGCAACTGGAGCTGTTCGGAGAGTGCGGCGCGTTGCTCCAACTCACTCAGGGCAAGCGGCGTGCTGGGGTCCACGGGGTCGACAAGCACGACGAGGTTCCTCACGTCGAAGTCCAAGCCCCGCCGTAGGACCGCAAGCGCGCCATCCATGACCAGCAGGCGGGCATCGCCCCCGGGTGCGCCGTCGCCGAGCGATGTCTGTAGGTCGACGCGCCACCCGCTTGTCGAATGCGGCCCGCGAACACGAAGGAGGTCGTTGAGCGATCCACTGAGTCTGTTAGGGCCGTCCTTCACAGAAAGCTCCGCATACCCCAGTTCGCTGCTGAGCGCGGAGCGGACCCCGATCACTGCAGCGACCTCCTCCGTCTCAGCCTCGAACCGTACGGGGTCCTTCAACCCCAGCGCCGCGGCGGCGAAGGCCAGTTGATCGGAGGGCGTCGCGGGCCGGAAGCTCCCCAGCCGCGGTCCGTCACCGGCTTGAGAAACGGTGATCAGCTCCGCCTGCCCCTCTGGGAACATCATCTTGCCGCTCCCCCTCACCTGCACATCGTGGTAGCGCTTGTGCTCCCCCAGCACGACTCGCTCGTGAAGCCCGAGGTACACACCGTCATAGACACCACCTTCGAAGACGACCTTGACCCCCGAACCGACCTCCACTTCCTGCGGGACGGTGTCGACCGACGCACTGAGGGAGGCGTCGAGCGCGCCGAGACAGATGAACCAAGCGACGAACGACCGCTGTGGGACAACGAGTACGATCAGGTTCGTTTGGCCGGCCACGGCTCCTGACCAAAGCTCCCTCCCTAGGGCGGTGGCCGCCTTGGCGAAGGGAGGCAGCGGCCGCCACGCAGATCTCCGGCGTCCGGCAACGAACAAGCGATCCTCTAGCGGCACTGCTTCGGTAGGCGAGCTCATGGCGCCACTGCCTTCGGGTGTAACGCGATCGCTCGCCATCCGGGTACGCCCCGCTTCCGATCGATCGCGCGCACCGCCACAACCTGCACCTCGGACGGCACCGGCGCCGGAACGAGATCGGGTGGGACGAACACCCGGTCCTCGGGGGCGTCGACGAAACCGAAGCCGGCGGAAGTCACCTCCAACGGGCCTTCTGTACGGATGACCCCCACACCTCCTGCTGCGTACTCCCAAGCCACTGCTTCGTCGATCCCGACCACTGCCCGGCCACGGTCCGTGCTTGACACAACGACGCGTACCGCATCGCCTACGTCATGGGTGAACCCTTCTGGCGCAGGCACCCAGCCCTTGCCGTCCAGCGCGTACTGAACCTGCACCGTTCCTCGGGCCGCGTCGACGGCAGTCACAACGCCTACCCGCCAGGGCAAACCCTGATCGCTTCCGACCTCAACCACCTCGGCCAACCTCACCGCAACCGCCTTCGGCCCACGCCCCGATGGAACAACCCTAAGCTCCACCTCGGTTCCGAAGGCCACGCATTCTTCTAGACCCGGCGCCACGACCGATACCCACTCATCGCCGCGTTGGACAGCGAACCGGGCTAGGTCGCGTCGCCCTTTCCTTTGCAACGGAAGCACAGCAACTCCGCGTTCCCACGGCAGCTCGCCGAAGAGTATCTCGCTCGCGGACGAAGCCAGTGCGCGCAGGCCGTCCCCATCGGGAAGTTCGGTCCTGGCGGCCTGAGCGCTTCGCTCCAATAGGCCGAGCGCCAATCTCTTGAAATCCTCGGGGCACAGGACGACCGCCCTCGCAGCCGCCTTGTGGGCCGCATCCGCGTCCTTCCCCAACAACGCCTCCGCGAGCGTCCGCCATGCCCACCACTCCTTGACGTTCGAGCCAGTGAACCTCCGCAGGCTCGCGATGCCACCGTCAACATCGCCCAACTCCACGAGCAGGCGACCCCGGTAGTAGGGGATGAACCGACCTTTCCCCTTGGTCCGTTTCCCGACAAGTTCCGTCAAGGACAGTGCGAACTCCAAGTCTTCCCGGCGCGGGGGCGTGGCGTGGGTGAGAACGTGCTTGCTGACTGCCGACTGGACGCGCTCCGCGAAGCTCGGGACCGTCTTCCCATCGCTCGTTACGAACGGGGCATAGGAGTCCGCATCGAGGGCGACTTGCGGATCCCCACCATCGGACGAACTTGACGAACCCGTCGAGGTCCTGGGCAACCTTCAGGAGTACGGTCAAGACCTGCCGATTGCACAGGTCATCTCTCGGCGGATCCAGGTCCGCGTACTCCTTCAGGAGCCTACGGATGTGCAAGACGCCGGAAGGCTTCCCGGTCCCGATGTTAGGCAGCCGCCGGACGGCTTCCTTGAGCGCCTGCCAGACCGCCCAGGCGTGGGCCATCCGCTCGGCGTGTGAGACGTTACCGTTCACGGCCAGCGCGCGCGCCATCTCTAAGGCCTCGTTCGTTCTCCCGCTCTTGCGGAGCGCCGTGATCTCGGAAGACACGCCTCCCATCACGCGGGCCCCTTGGAGCCGTCGTGAAGGCACGCGAGGACCTGACCCATGGCCTCCGCGAGCTCCGGGGGTGGGCCCTCAACTCCGCGACCTGGTTGGAAGTATGCACGGGTCCATATCCCCTGCTTGTTCCTAGAGAAGCCAACAAGCCCTGTATCGTGGTGTAGGCGAACGGTGTAGAGGTCCGCTCCGGCGAACCAGATGGGTGCGCCACGCTTACCGAGAACCTTTGCGACACATGCGAGGACCTCAGACGCATGCTCCGGAAGCTGGCTCTCCTCCGGATCACTGACGCCGAACGCGGCGACAGCCCTCTCGACATGCTCGAGGAACTCAGAGGTTCGTTCAGGGTCACGCGATCGGCCCACCTGCCGGACTGCACCGTACCTGCGGTTCCGATCGAAGAAGATGTCGACGCCTTGAAGCCAGTCGCCCACGTCGATGAGCACCCGGCAGGCGTAGTCACGGGTCTCGACCGAGGCCACGGTGCCCCCCGAGCCAGCGACCTGGCGCTCAATCTCAACGATGAGAGGCCAGTGCTCCTGAGCCGCACCGGCGCCTAGAAGGATCTCGATCTCCTCGGGGGACATGGGCTCCCTGGGACCACGCGGCCCACCACGCTCGCATCCGGAATCCAAGGTAAGCCCGCAGGGACGTACCTGTGCAGTCCAGTTGGGTGTCCCCACCGAGCACGGTTTCTGCTAGATCAAGAAGCTGCCGACCCGTGAGATGTGGAGGTACGCTCCCACCGTACTCGGTCCTCAGCTTCTGGGCCACTTCCGCCAGGACGGTCTCCGGGGTCACTCCACGGCCATCCACCCTTGATGCCGCAGATTGCCGTGCGTCCGGTCGACGCTGACTGGCTCGCAGCCCGGGCGCTCCGCTGTACAGGAGGCCGCGAAGCCTCCCCGACATCGAGATATGCGTACACAAGGGAGCGCCAGCCATCCTGGCACACCCTCGACGCTGTTCCATTCCATTACTTCCCCCTAGGAAGCGCGTGACCCGGCCACGAAACGTGCGCTTGCGCTTGAGTCTATCGAAACCTTCGCGCTCTTACAGGAGTCTGACAGCACCATCACGGACACACACGATTCCTGCATTCCATCCTGCGTCGGCACGTCGCAGGCGGCCTCCTCCATCCGGGCCCGGTCATAGTCTTCGCAGAGGCGCCACAAGGGTTACGATCGGGAGCCAGAGCGGTTTGGGGGCAATGCGTTTCCAACTACACTCACACAGGCATGCAGGAACAATTCTTGCGGAACCCAGGTACGCAGCTGAATGGGACGAGTTGCAAGAGGTCGCTCGCTGCATCGATGATGCCGCACTGATAGACAGATTCCAGAGTGGTAGGTCCAGCAACTCGCTTTCGGCGGCCATCAACATACTTCTCCGCCAGCGCCTCACGCACCTAGGTTGGACACCGGAGTCGGCGATATTCGCTGACCCTGCCTACAAGTTCAACGGACCGAAGCGGTGGCGCCTGGACTTGGCGAAGGGTAACGACCGGCTGATGGAGGAATCTACAGACAAGACGGGACTTGACTTGCTTGTCAGGAACCCGTCATCGTTGATCAGCGTCACGTTGAATGCGCCTCTTGCCCGCCCTTATGACGTTCGGCCCACGAAAAGGTTCGCCGCAGAGGCTGAAGGTAATGTCCACCCCCTTGAGCCAATGGTCCGGTTCGCAGGGCTTGGCTTGGATACCCATCCAGTAGACGTCATTGTTCAACTTCGCCGTGCTAATCTGGGCGAGCGCTGTCGACACGACACCAATGCCTGTTACCACTAGAAGTGACCTCGCAATCTTTTTCAGCCCAAATGTCCTCCTAATCACTTTGATCAGCTCGCGAATGCCCGATTCACTTGTCTTGACCTTCCGCGAATTGAGCGTCCGCCCATGCGCGTCCCCTGCAAGAAGGCAGCGAGACTCCCATGCGCGACGAAGATGAGCCTGTAAAATGACGCTGCCCGGAGTTGAGAGGCCCAACGGCGTGCGTGTACGCACGGGAACCCCTGGCAAACCGCATCTCAAGCACGACAACTAGTCAGCTGCTTGGTTCGCGGCGGCCCTCACGACACCGTCCATCCTTGACTTCGTGAGGTCGATAAGCCGCAGCATTCCTGCCCCCAGTTGCTCACCAGGCACCGCGCCGACGGGAATCTCCACTCGGGGCCACCGCCAGGTCCGCTTGTTGAGACGCTTCCCTTCGAACCCCGGGAAGCCTTGGCGAACGACTGGGAGCAACGAGTCGAGTTGCTTAACCAGGCGGTCCCTAAGCGGATGGCCCTCCGCCAGCTCCACATGCAGGTCAACGCCGAAGACCTCGTCGTGCGCCGAGAACTCGTAGTGGAGGTCTGCGGGCCAGCCTTCCACTCGCACTTGACGGTAGGTCTTCCCCCGCCCAACCAACTTCAAGCCGTTGGGGGCGGCCTTCTCAAAGGCGGACAGGGCAGCCGGAAGGAGCTGTTTGGCTGTCACGGGTTCAGGCTCAGTCTCGATCTCAAGGGCGAGTTCGACATCCGCGGCCTGCTGATGCTGACCAGCCTCCTCTTGGGGTCGAGCCCAGATCTTCAGTGCCTGTTGGAGGAGCTCCCGGCCTCTGATCTGAATCCACTCCTCATCCCACAAAGCCTCGTCGAGGAAGTAGCCGTTCAAGCGTAGGGCGCGCTGTCGAACGATGTGGTCGCGCTTCTCTGGTGGTTTCAATTGATCATCGCAACACCTTGCCGTCTTCCGTTCCTCTCGGGGGTGAAGATTCCAGCGCAGAGAGGTCGAAATCGTGGGCTATCCTGAGAGCAGCATGTGAGTTCCAGGCGGGATCCGTGGGGCGTCGTGCTGTCGCAGGAGGATGCTGCACACAGGGGACTAGCAGGGCCACGATGGAATCTGGCCTCGGAGCCCTATCGCAGACTGGGAGCTAGGAGTAGCGAATGCCCAAGACGCATCGATTCGATAACGTGCCGTCACCACGACTAATGCAGACCATCGGGGCAACCGCCCTGAAGCCCCCGGAAGCCGTGGCCGAGCTGGTAGCGAACAGCCTCGATGCAAGGGTGGCAGACGCACCGGTCCGCGTGGACGTAACGCTGGACGACGGCGAACTGACTATCGCGGATGATGCATCGGGGATGACTCTCGACATCTTGCAGGAGGCGGTGCGTCTCGGCATAGACATGGACATCATCACCGGCCGGAAGACGGCGAGGATGGGTACCTACGGCCTTGGTATGAAGACTGCGGCCGCGAGCCTGGGTAGACGGTGGGGAATCGTGACACGACCGGAGAACCAGGATGGCGTCGAGTATCGAGTCACGTTCGACCTTGAAGATTTCGGGCGACGGGGTGCGAGCGCCTCGCACGACTGGTCGATCGAAATCGTAGAGGACGAGCCTGATAGAAGCGGCCCTCTCGTGGACAGGCCGCAGGGCACTGCTATCTGGGTGACGAGTCTGCGTGACAAGGAGATCATGGCCGGTGCCATCCTTGACTTCCTTGGCCGAGCCTACAGCCCCCACATCACCACCCAGAAGGACCGCATCTTCGTCAACGGGACGGAGGCATCACCAGCGCCGTACAACCTCATCGAGGGGTCGCGACACGAGTTCGATGAGCTCGTCGTCGAGGGCCAGACGTGGCGGGTGTCGGGTTGGTTCGGTCTGGACTCGCAGACACACAACCGGGGTGACTACGGCATCAATCTGTATCGAGAGGGACAGCTCATCGAGTCCTGGAACAAGTCGTTCTTCGCTGCTCACCTCATGACTTCCAGGATCATGGGCGAGGCCCATCTCGATTTCGTTCCCGTCAACTTCAACAAGAGAGGGTTCGAAACGTCTCGTGAAGAGTGGAGACTCGCGGTGGCGACGATGAAGGCACTGTTGCGGCCAGCCGTCGAGGCCTCGAGATCGATGAGTCGCGGACGCGACGACACGTCAAGGGTCCATCGTGCACTCTCCCGGATGAGGAGCGTTCTAGGCAACGGAGCAGGAGGAGAAGACGGGAGCGACTCGGACGCTCCGCCCCCATCGAACGCGTCAGACGACGATTCGCAAGGGGAATCGGTGGCGCCAACCACCGCCACACGCCTGGCGGCCCGGCGCAATATCATCTCATTGCCCAGGGGCTCAGTGACGGTTGACTGCACGGTCGAGAGCCTGGACAACGAACTACTTCCTTGGGATTACGTGTACGACGCTAGCTCACTCGAGATGGTGGTGATGCTCAACGCGAACGCGGTTGCATTCGAGAAGACCTCCGACGAGGAGTTCCTTGGCTGCCTCGCAATCGCAGACTGCATCGCGCGGGTGCTCCAGGAGTACGAGGGCATCGATTCTCGGCGGGCACGGAGGGTACGGGACGAATGGTTGCACGATGCGCTGACAGGCGAATTCAGGCCTGTCGCTGGCGGCGTCACGGAGCAGGGGGCTGATGACTCGCGTCGAGGTGCCACGGCATGACTGACGAAAGCGGTGCGCTCGAGAGGACCTGGGCTGCTCCCCGTCAGCCCCTCGGGGACTGGGTGCGAAGCGTAGGACAGGCCTTCCATGAGAGCGGCCTCACCGTGGAAGCGGCCGCGGATACGGTGGCTGCGACCCAAGCGGAGTTCGAGTCCGCGATCAGGCTAGACACCCTTGAGGACGACAGCCTGAACCTGATTTCTGAGGCCGATCCACCGACCACCACGTGGATGCTGCTATCTCAGGTGCCAACAGAGGAGATCACGAAGGCACTGGATGGGCTCAAGGACCGTCCCCGGAGTACCGCGTTCGAGTCCGTGCGTACGGTCCTGCGCGAACTCGTCGGGATCTCCCCAGCGGAGCGCGTGACCGTCCTTGGCGCCGAGGCATTCCACGTCGCGGCGAAGAAGGCCGACCAATACGGGGTTTGGCCCCGATCAGGCAGGAAGGCACCAAAGAACGTCTCTGCACTCAAGAGCTTCGCGACGAGACGGAAAGGCGGCCGGCCGCTCACACCTCGGCAGGCAACGTACGCTCTGGGCCTATTGCGTCAGTTGGTCGACCGAGGCGTTGTCGCCGTGCCTTCGCCAGACGGGGACGATGAGATCTGCGCGAGTATCATCGCGGCCGTCGCCGAGAAACCCGGGTAGCGTTGCTTAGGGACATCCCTCTTCGGATCTTCTATGCAGGGCCGGGGCGCGAGATCGCCCGCGACCTTCTCCAGCCCGCGCTCTCCAACTCGAGTCGATACGACCGTCTGGCCGGCTACTTCACCGTCGGGTCGCTGGTGGCGGTGGCCGAAGGCTTGGATGGCTTGCGGGCGAACGGTGGACACGTGCGACTCATCGTAGGAGCCCACGCACTCGACCCTGAACTCGTGGCGGCCACGCGCGCAGCGGCGATAGACGAGGTCGTCGCGAACCTGCGACAGCGCATCGTGGAGGGCGTCTCGACCCTCACAGACGAGCTCCGACGCGACCGCATCGAGACCGTTGGCTGGATGCTGCGAGATGGGATGCTGGAGGTCAGATGCGCCAGAGTGGTAGGGGGGACCGAAGCGCTCCCAGGATCTTCCATAGCAAGCGCCTCATCTTCTCGGACGTGTTCGGCGATGTGGTCTCGGCCTCCGGTAGCCCGAATGAGACGGTCTCTGGGCTGGGCGGCAACTACGAAGAGGTGACGGTGCACATGTCCTGGGCAGGGGGCGCCCCCTACACGTCCGCACATCTAGCGCAGTTCGAGGAAGTGTGGAGCGGTGATGTCGATGGCCTCGAAGTCGCGGTGGTTGACCAGGCGTTCGGCGACGAGCTACTGGCCGCACTCGGGGTGGGTGCGCCTCGGAGACCTTCTACTCCACGGCTGGCCCGACCACTCGACGTCGTCAGGCTGCTGCGTGACAGCCCTCTCATGGCTGCCGTGAACTCGAGTGAGCGACCCCTCTTCCCTCATCAGGAACGGGTCCTGATCGAGGCAACGAGCAGGTGGCCAGTGCGCGCACTCCTGGCGGACGAAGTAGGGCTTGGGAAGACCTACGAGGCGGCAGCGGTGGTCAAGTTCGCGGTCAACTTCCTTGGTGTCGAACGAGTCATCATCTTGGTGCCACCTTCACTGGCGAGACAGTGGCAGGATGAGCTGACCGACTCCTTCGGGATGGACTTCTGGCGGTTCGATTCATACCGGCGCGAGTTCATTGCCGCATCAGGCGCGGTCCGTCGGGCGATGGACGGACCATTCGGGCGTGATTACCCGAGCCGATTGATCGTCTCCAGGGATCTCGCGAGGGGCACGAAGCGGCGGGGCCATGCGTTCAGAACCGCCACCGTGCTGCCAGACATGGTCGTCCTGGACGAAGCACATGCAGCGCGGAAGCGCCGTGGGCCGACCGGGAGCTCTGAGTCTCTCTTGCGGAAGATGATGCACGATATCTCACGGTCGGTTCCGCATCTCTTGTTTCTCACCGCGACACCGATGCAGATGGATGAAGGCGAACTTCGCGACATGTTGGAACTCCTGTCCTTGCCGTCGGAGTTCACTGACGGCGTTTACAGGAGGAGCCTCACCCTCCTGAGTCGCGGTACCGAAGACGATCCCGACATGCAGGAGGTATCCGATGCAGTCGACATCCTCGAGACATCGAGGATCCTGGTTCGCCCCGAGAGCCATGGGGCGCCATAACGTGGGTCGCATTGTCGAGGCCATCGCTGCAAGCGATGGAATTCGGGCGCGGCTCAGAGCAACTACGGCGGCCCGGCAGGCATGGCCGACTGTCTTCGAGGGCCTTGTGCGGTTCCACCCTGCAGCCCTGTTGATACTGCGCAATACGCGCGGCGCACTCGAACGGATCGGATACTCGTTCCCGGAACGCACATTCGACTCCATCGAACCCGTCTCTCCACATCAGGTTCTGACCCTGTTGCGGGCGGTCGAGCGCTACCTGAGTGAAGCCTTGGGCACCGTCGAGAGGTCGATGTGGAGCGACCGGTCGAACTCGGTCGGGTTCTTGACAGTGACGTACCAACAGCGGATCGCGTCGAGCCTCCAATCCGCCTTCGATACGCTCCGCCGGCGGTCAGACCGCTTGGTCTCCCTGCTTGCAGGCGAGGCATGGAGCGATGAGGAGACTGACGATGATGAGGACGAGTCAGTCGACACTTGGTCGGATGAAGACACCGAACGTCCTACGGACGCCGTTCGAAGAGCCTGCGAAGTCGAGCTCTCGTACATCCGTCCCATCCTGAAGATGTTCGAGCAGTTCGAGCCAACACCGCGGGCTATCGATCCCAAGATGATCGAGGCCATGGCACAACTGCGTAGTGGGCTCGACGCGGGCCACAGCTGCCTCGTCTTCTCGAAGTACACGTCAACGGTACGGTCACTCATCGAATCGTTCCGCGACGCGTTCGGGACGATGGTGCCCTTCGCAACCTACACGGGAGGATTTGTGGAGGTATTCGACGGTACCACTCGGAGGAGAGCTTCGAAGAAGGACGTCACCGATGCACTGGACGCAGGAGCTGTTGGGGTGGTGTTCTGCTCTGACGCCGCTTCAGAGGGCCTGAACCTTCAAGCAGCAAGCGTCCTGATCAACGTCGACGTACCCTGGAACCCCGCCAAGCTCGAGCAACGAATCGGGCGCATCGCTCGCGTGGGCCAGAAGGAGCCGACCGTCAGAATCGTCAACCTATGGTATCCCGGGAGCATCGAGAGGGAAATCTACGGTCGCCTCTTGGCCCGCAAGGAGCTGCTGGACCTGGCCGTAGGCACCTACCCCGAGCTCGTCAGCCAGGCAATCCGCGCCGCCGTGAGTGAACGGTCGCTTGGAGCTGGACGCCCGACGTCAGACCTCCTCGCAGAATTACAGGAAGCCCGGAAGTCGACTCAGCTGAAAGCGCTCTCCAGGGTCTGGAATCGCGCGCCCGTGGAACGTCTCGGTTGGCAAGGCACGTCCGACTTCCGATCGCGCCTTCTCCGTGTGCTAGAGCGGACCGCCGCAAGAGCTGGTTGGGTTGTAGCGAGGGTTGATGGCGCCACCCGGTTCGCCAGCAAGGGCACCACTGTCGCGGTGTCGGCAGATGTCGATGCACGGACCGGTTTCACTCTCGCGGCGCAGTGGATCTTCAGCTCTCCTCGAATCGCTGCCACCGGCAAACTCAGCTGACGGTGAGCTTGCTCCCCTCATGATCGTTGAGGCCGATGGCGTACCGCTCCTGCTCGGCTGCGCAGGTTCTGGAGATGGGGTCGTCGTTCTCAGGCCCGACAGCCTCCCGGAGGTGCTCGACGCGCTCATCTTCGGTACGATCCTGGACCTCGATGCCGCGGGCTTCGTCTCGGTCAGCGAAGGTGACCCAGTCGTTGCGATTCATTCTGCCCTCATCGGATGGTGGCCGAACCCTGCAGAGTTGACGGCGCCCATGCCCGGCGATGTTGCGGCACCGCCCCTCCCGATCTGGAGCAGAGACGGGACCAGATTGGCTGTCAAGCGTGTCGGAGCGATTCCTGTCCGAGGGCCCAGGGCGTGAAAGTCGAGCTCTTCCGTGCTCCATGGTGCGACCAAGAGCTCGCGGTTGGAGATACTCAGCTCGATGGGACGCTCCAGGGTTCGTGGAAGGAGGCCGCACTCGCCTACGCAGCCGCAAGGACCGAGAAGCTGGCGCAAGGCAAACGACCACCGATGGGCATCCAACCATATCTGAATCGTGTCATCGATCAGCGCTTCCTGGACACCGGGTGGGACGGCGAGGGAGGACGCTACGTACGTGATCGCACTTGGGTCCGATTCACGTTCAGACACCAGATGAGCCTTGGATCAGACATCTTGGACGCGATGAAGGTCACGGCAGGGAAACACGCAGACGTCGCAATCATCGCGGCGGCAGATACGGCCTTCCTGAAGGTGGTATCGCCGAACGATGCGCCCGTACTAACCTCATTCGAGAAGCTCTCCACAGAAATCAGGGATCTCGCGGGTGTTATCGATACACCTCTTGTAATCGGGAGGCTGGTACCCGTCTCAGCCCTGCCTCCTGCAACGACGAGCATCATCTTCGGACCGCGACCGCGTGGTGGCACCCGTTGATACATGTCTCGCCTGTCATGAGGGCGTTCAAGGTGACCGCTTCGGCCCGCACCCGTAGACGTCCTGCATCGCGGCAGTCGCAAGTCTGCGAGAAGAACCGGTCGCGTGACTCTCAAATGGCCGTGGCCAGTGCAGCGAAGACCAAGGGAACATCAGTGACTGGATGGGGCGCAAGAGTGAGTTGGTCTTGCGGGACGAGGCGCTCACCGGGATTGCGCTCCTCCTTCGCCGCCTCCAGAGCCACCTTGGCCTTGAACTGCGGAGAGTGATTCCGACGCTGCTTCTTCACGCTGCTCCCCATCCCGGAAGACTACCGCTTCCCACCTAAGCCGGCTGTCCGGAATCCGGGGTCCACTTGTACGGGCTCTCGCCTCGGTACATCGGGATGTTGCCGTGGTGGGCTGTCGCTTCGCAGTCGCCACCCCAGGGGTAAGACTGTCTTATGCGTCCAGGACGCGATCTCTGCTTGCCATGACCGCCTGCATCAGCTAGAATTGATGTCACTGCTTCCACCACAGCACCGACTGGGGAGCGGGCAAGGCGAATCCCACTGAAAGGGGGACAGCCCTAAGCCCGCAACAACCCCGGAGCTAGCAACACTGTCTGGAGGAAGCGATGGCAACTCGCAGCAAGAAGCAGAAGGAAAGAGCGGCGCCGCCGCCACAACAACGAGGGCTCAATCACACAACGCAAAGATGGCCGCTGGCAGGCAGCACTTACCATCGGCCGCACGCCTGAAGGCAAGCCCCGCCGGATCTACAGGTACGCCAAGTCCGAAGACGAAGCCCGCAAGCTGCTCAACGAGATGCTCTACCTTCACGGCAAGGGCGAGCTGATTGGTTCCGAGGCGGTCACATTCGGACGGCTTGCGGGACGATGGCTACAGGTGAGGCAGCCGCGGGTTGCGCGCACGACCTACCAGTCCTACGCACAACTCCTCAACGACCACATCGTGCCCGTCCTAGGAGACATGCGTATCGACAGGATCCGCGCAAGCCATATCGAGGATCTGTTGATCTCCCTCGGCGAGAAGGGGCTAAGCAAGCGGACCATCCACTACGCCCTATGGCTGACGCGGGGGCCCTTGGCTGATGCCGTCCGGCGGGAACAGCTGCGGCGGAACCCGGTCGATGGCGTCAGTTTCCGCTACAAGCAGAAGAAGACCCCCAAGGCCATGTGGACCCCGGATCAGGCGGCTCGCTTTCTGCGGGCCGCCGAAGGCGAGCGGCTCTACGCGGCCTTCTACCTGCTCTTGAGCCTCGGCCTCCGACGGGGGGAGGTCTTCGGGTTGAAGTGGGATGCCGTAGACCTGGACGAGGGTTACCTCAGGATCGAGCTAGCCCTGCGGAGCAGGCCAGGAGGTGGGCTTGAGTTCGCGCCGCCGAAGACGGACTCGAGCAGGCGGATGATCTACCTGTCGCCCGACGTTGTCGAGGTCCTCAGTCAGCACCGCCAGAAGCAGGACGAGGATCGCAAGCTCGCGGCCGAGGCATGGACGGAGTCGGGAGTGGTCATCGCAACGGAGATCGGGACCCCCTACCACCCGGACAATCTCAAGCGGATCATGAAACGCATCTGCAAGAAGGCCAACGTTCCCGTCATCAGGATCCACGACCTCCGCCACACCTATGCCTCTCTTGCCCTCAGCCAGCACGTCGACGACAAGGTACTCTCCGAACGGCTGGGCCACACCGATGTCAAGTTCACCCGATCGGTCTACCAGCACACCTACGAGGAGCAGCACCGCGCCGCAGCGCTGTCCATGGATCAACTCCTCGGATCGGCCCAACCCGACAACTGATGTCAAATTGCTGTCAACCCTAGATAGAAGGAGGCGCACCCACTTGCGGTGCGCCTCACATCTTGCGTTTAGAACGCCGTTTCTCTGGTGGAGCTGAGGGGATTCGAACCCCTGACCTTCTGAATGCCATTCAGACGCGCTCCCAACTGCGCCACAGCCCCATGGGATGGATTGTGCCCGCCAGCACGGGCAAGGAACATGTTAGTCGGAGGGCTGGCGGGGTGTCAACAACGCGCGTGGCTCGCGCGTTCGGCTACGACGTCTTGGCCTTCTTGCCCTTGGCCTTGCTCGAGCCCTTGGCTCCTGCCCCGGCCTCGGCGCCGGCCGCTCCACCGTTGACCTCAGCGTCGCGCGCGGCGCGGGCCGCGGCACGGTCCATCTCCTGGCGGGCGGTGTCGGTACGCAGACGCGCCTTCTTGCCACGGAGGTTGCGCAGGTAGTAGAGCTTCGCGCGCCGCGTACGGCCGCGCCGCACCACCACGATCTTGTCGATCAGCGGCGAGTGGATCGGGAAGATGCGCTCGACGCCTTCTCCGAACGACACCTTGCGAACCGTCACGCTGGAGCGAGCACCCTTGCCGTTCTTCCTGGCGATGACGACGCCTTCGAACGCCTGGATGCGGCTACGGTTGCCCTCGACGACCTTGTAGTCGACGCGGACCGTGTCGCCGGTGTCGAAGTCGGGCACATCGTCCCGCATGGAGGGCTGCTCGATCGAGCGCAGGATGGCGCCTTTGTTGTACTTCATCGTCGTCTCCCGCAGGGATGGGGTCTCGTCCTCTTGGATCGCTCGGGTTGCCACCCTGCTTGTGGCTCTCCGCTAGCGCGGATGGGCGGCCCACGAGCGCACAGCCTGACAATCTTAGCCCAGGTGGCCCCCGCCGCGCAAGCGCCTGTAGAGGTCACAGGTCCTTCGGCGTGGGTCGGGGCCACAACTGGACCACCGGCACGGTCGGACGCTCCGGGCTCTGGCTCGGAGCGTCCGACATCCTGTCTGAGCGTACCGCGGGGGCCTGCGTCCGGTCGCGCCTAGAGCTTCGCGGGATCGTCCTCGTCGCTCGGCTCGTTCGCTCGTCCGTTCGCTGGGTCGTCCGTCGACCCGCCGTGCGACGCGCCGTCCTCCGGCGCCATGCCTGCCGCTCCGCTGCCGGCCGTGGCCGTTTCCGCCGACCCATTACCCGCCGATCCCGGCTCGGTTGCAGCCGCTGCGCCCTGCGCAGGAGCCTGCTGCTGCTCGGCGCGTGTCGCGGGTCCATCGGCGCCCGCTGCGCCCGCGGTACCTGCCGCACTCGGCTCGGCTGCCGCCGTGGCCTGTCCCGGCCGCAGCCGCCGACTCGACCGCCGGCTCGACCACCGACTGGGCCACCGACTCGGCCACCGCCGCGTGTTCGCCGTTGCGCCGGTAGAGCAGGTACACGCCCACCCCAACCAACGCCAGCGGAAGCAGCCAGTTGCCGCCCACCGAGAACCCCAGCACGGCCAGCACCACGAACACGACGGCCGGGTAGATGGCCCAGCGCTTGGGCTCGTCCGGCAGCCGGGTCAGCAGCAGGAAGGTCGCCGCCAGGCCGAGGAACAGCACCGATCCCGACTCGTAGCGGGGGGCGAACTCGTCGAGCGCCGCCACCACCGCCAGCGACAGCAACGTGCCGGCCGGGATGATCGCCCACCAGCGCTCGCGGTCGGTGTAGTACAGCGCGCCGAAGCCCGCGCCGATGAGCCCCAGGAAGAAGAAGCCCGACAGGGCGCCGGAGACGGCGGCCGCGGCCGCCAGGCCGAAGAGCACGAAGGCGCCCACCAGCGAGCCGGTGCGGTGCTTGCGCTGGTAGTGCCGCAGGGCCAGCCCGCCCAGGAACGCGAAGAAGAGCGCGCCCACCAGGTGGCTCATGCCCTGGAAGAAGCCGAAGTTGGAGAGCAGTGCCAGCCCTCCCAGGATGACCAGGATCACTCCGATCGTGGTGTTGCGGTCCTTGCCAAGGGGTGCTTCCATCACGGTTGTCCTCCGACCCCGATGCTAGCCGCGGCGTCGGCGCGCGACATCTGCACAAAGATGGGGACCGCGCTCCTACCAAAGATGGAAGCCGCGCGCGGGAGCCGGCGGTAAGCTGAACCCACCCCAGGGACGCACCATCCAGCAGGGAGATCCCGGTGACCGACGCCTCGAACCCGCACGACCCCGCACCCGCCGGCCCCGACGGCACCGGTTCTGACAGCGCCGGCTCGGACGGCACCCGACCCGACAGCACCCGACCCGCGCGCATCCGCGTGCTCCTGGTCGACGACCACACCGTGGTGCGGCAGGGTCTGCGCATGGTGCTCTCGCTCGAGCCCGACCTTGAGGTCGTGGGCGAGGCCGCCAACGGCCGCGAGGCACTCGAACGCGTGGCTGCGCTGGCCCCCCAGGTCGTCCTGATGGACCTGCTGATGCCGGTCATGAACGGCGTCGACGCCACCCGCGCCATCAAGGCCGAGTACCCCGAGATCGAGGTCGTCGCGCTCACCAGCGTGCTGGAGGACCGGCTCGTCATCGACGCGGTCGAGGCGGGCGCCGCCGCCTACCTGCTCAAGGAGACCGGCCCGGAGGCACTGTTCGAGGCCATCCGCGCCGCCTCGCGCGGCGAGGTGCGCTTCGATCCCAAGGTGCAGAAGCGCCTGGTGCGCGAGGTCCGCACCCCCGAGATGCGCGAGGTGCTCACCCCGCGCGAGACCGACACCCTGCGCCTGGTCGCCAAGGGCCTGACCAACCGCGCCATCGCCGACGCCCTGGGCGTCTCCGAGGTCACGGTGAAGACGCACGTCTCCAGCGTGCTCTCCAAGCTCGACCTGCAGAGCCGGACCCAGGCCGCCCTGTTCGCCCTCAAGGAGGGCCTGGCCGGGCTCGAGTAGCGCGCCATGACCGACCCCCCGCGCTCCCAAGCCCCGCCCCACGACGCGACCCGCGTTACCGGCGAAACCGCGAGCCACACCGCGCCCCGCGACCCGCTCAACAACGAGCCGCCGCACCGCGACCCGTTCCACCGGGACCTGCCGCCCCACGACCCGCGCACCGGCGCCGTCTTCACGCCGGTCGAGACCGTGCCCGTCGTCCACCGGCTGCAGACCCGGCTGGCGCTGCTCATCCTCGTGGTGGTGGCGGTGCTGGCGGGCGCCACCGCCATCCAGCTCACCCGCGCCTTCGAGCAGGCGCGCGTGGGCGTGGTGCAGCTCAGCCGGCCGGCGACCGGGACCGCAATTGGTCCAGCCTTGCCAGGCACGACCGCTCCGGGCGCGACGAACCCCAGCACGTCCACCCCCCCGCCGCTCGACCTGCGCGCCATCGTGCGCTCCACCCTCATCAACCTCGCCGCCGTGTTCCTGTTCACGCTGGTCGGCGCCACCCTGTTCAGCCGCCGCCTGCTCACCGAGCCGATCGCCGAGCTGGTGCGCGGCACCCGCGAGCTGGCCGCCGGCCGGCTGGGCGTGACCCTGCCCGTCACCTCGCGCAGCGAGCTGGGGCTGCTGGCCGAGGCGTTCAACCACATGTCCGCCGAACTGGCCGAGTCCCTCGAGCTGCTGGAGCGCCGCGTGCGCGAGCGCACCGCCGACCTCACGGCGCTGCTCGAGCTCTCCAACAGCACCGCCCTCACCCTGGAGCTGGGCCCGATGCTGGACCAGATCCTCGAACGGCTCGAGGCCGCCGTGGGCTGCTCAGGCGCCACCGTCTACGAGCCGCTGCCGGGCGGTGAAGCGCGGCGCGTCGCCGGGCGCGGCGTCGAGCCCCCGGCGGACCCCGCCCTGCTGGCGCGGGCGCTGGCCTCGCGCGAGCCGCTGGAGGCCGACGCGGTCGCCGACGCGGTCCCCGCGCAAGCGGGCGCACCCACTGGCGCGCCCGCACACACACCCTCACGCGCGCCCGCACATGCCCCGGCCCCGCGGCTGCTGGCCGTGCCGATGGTCGTACGCGACGCGGTCGTCGGCGTGCTACTGGTGACCCGTGCGCCCGCGGAAGACCCCGCCGCACGGGCCCCGGCACGGGCCCCGAATCTGCCCGCAACCCCGGGCGCAACACCGACCCGGCACCGACCCCGGCATCGAGCGCCGCCAGCTCACCGTGGCGTTCGCCAACCAGCTCGGCGTGGCGCTGGAGAACGCCCGGCTGTACCAGCGCGTGCAGGAGCGCGCCGCGCTGGAAGAGCGCCAGCACCTCGCGCGCGAGCTGCACGACTCCGTCAGCCAGGCGCTCTACGCCATCCTGCTGGGGACGCACACCGCCCAGCGCAGGCTCGGCGAATCTCCCGACGACGCCCGGCAGGCGCTGGACTACGTCGAGAACCTGGCCCAAGCCGGCATCAAGGAGATGCGCGCGCTGATCTTCGTGCTGCGCCCCGAGTCGCTCGAGAACGAGGGGCTCATCGGCGTGCTGCGCAAGCAGCTCGACGTGATGGAGACGCGCCACGGCATCGACGCCACGCTCGAGGCGCCGGCCGAGCCCGACGCCCCCTTCGCCACCAAGCAGGCGCTCTACCGCATCGCCCAGGAGGCCCTCCACAACGTCGTCAAGCACGCCCGCGCCGCGCACGTGCGGGTGACGCTGACGACCCGGGACGGCCGCGTGGGTCTCACCGTCGCCGACGACGGCGTCGGCTTCGACCCGGGCGGCGACACGGCGCATCCGGGCCCCGAGCCCGTCGGCGCCGATCACCTGGGGTTGCAGTCCATGCAGGAGCGCGCGCGTCAGATCCGCGGCACGCTCGACATCGCCAGCCGCCCGGGCGAGGGCACCACCCTCACCGTCGACGCGCCCTGCGCCGCCGAAGGGCACGCAACGCCGGAAGGAGCCGGCCGTGGCGCGGCGTAGCTCGTCGACCACCATCGGCGTGGTGCTCATCGCCGCCGGCGTGCTGGCGGTGGCCGCGCGCAGCCCCGCGCTGGGCGCCCTGCCGGACCTGATGCGGGTGCTGCTGCTGTTCGCCGTCGGCGCCGCCGCCTGGTGGGGGACGCGCGGCCGCCTGCGGCCCGGCGCGCGCATCGCCCTGATCGCCGTGATCGGCGCCTTCGCCATCCCCAGTGCCGGCCGCTTCGCGGGCGTCGCCGCCCTCGGCTTCCCGGCGCTGGTCTTCGCGCTGGTCTACCTCGCGAGCCCGCGGCGCTGGTGGGCGCTGCTGCCATCGGGGGTGCTGGCCTCGGTGGCGCTGGTGGCGGGGTCGCAGGCGCTGTTCCCCGGCTGGAACCCGGCGCCTTTGCTGTTCCTGGGCTTCGCCGCCACCTTCACCACCCTCTACCTGCTGCCCAGGGGGCGCGGCGGCCAGCGCTGGGCGCTGGCGCCGGCGCTGCTGTGGATCGTGTTGACGGTGCTCGTCAACTCGCCGTCGGGCAACGGCCCGCACTGGCTGCTGCCGGCGGTGCTCATCGGCTCCGGGGTGTTCCTGCTGTCGTGGTGGCGCGGCCGCCACTGACCGCGCTCCGCCACTGACCGCGCTCCGGCGCCTGCCGTCCGCTCAGCCGGGCACGCCGTCGCCGTCGGCCAGCAGCTCCTCGAGCAGGTAGCCAAGCCGGGTCTGGGCGTTCTCCTGCGAGCCGTAGATGCTGCGCACCTGCTGGCCCTGGCGGTCGAACACCAGCCAGTGCGGGGTGCCCTCGGCGCCCCAGGCCTCGGCCAGGCTGCCGTCGACGTCCAGCGCCACCGGGATCTCCAGGCGCGCGAAGCTCTCGGCGAAGTGCGTCAGGGTGGGCACCACCTCGTCGCGGGGATACGCCCGGTGCCCGTAGGCGGTGTGGACCATCACCAGTTGCAGGCGGTCGCCGTGCTCGGCCGCCAGGCGCTTGAGGAACGGCACCCCGCGCGAGATGCAGCCTGGGCACTCCAGGTTGAAGAGCATGACCAGCCCGGGCTTGCCCCACGCCTCCGGCGCCGGGACCGGGCCGCGCCACACGAAATCGTCGGGCCACACGGTGTCATCGGACATGGCTCCAGGGTAGGTCCGGCGGCGGCCGCTCCCGTGCTCGCGCGCGACAGGGGTGCTACCCCCGCCCGCACCCCGCCCGCACCCCGCCCGCACCCTGCCCGCACCCTGCGCGCACCCTGCGCGACCCCGGCGCCCGGCCTCCCGGACGTATCCTCGGGCCGAAGCGCAGCACGGGGCACGGAGCGCCACCGACAGGGAGGCCCCCGATCCGGAGAAGCGCGACCCGGAAGAGCGTGGCCCGGTTGCGCGCGAACAGCGGGCCCGCGCCCACGGAACCCCGACCCACCAGGAGGAAGCATGGACATCGCCATCCTCGGCACCGGCAACGTCGGCTCCACGCTGGGGCCCGCCTGGGCCCGTGCCGGCCACACCATCGTCTACGGCAGCCGCACCCCCGATTCGGCGAGCGTGCGCGAGCTGGTGGAGCTCACCGGCCCCGGCGCCCGCGCGCTGCTGCCCGCCCAGGCGGCGACGCAGGCCGACACGCTGCTGCTCGCCACGCCCTGGCGGGTGGCGCGCGACTACCTCCTGGGACTGGGTGACCTGCGCGGCAAGGTGCTGCTCGACGCCACCAACGCCATCCAGGAGCGCCCGCAGGGTACGACCTCGACGGCGGAGCTGTTGGCCCGCGCGCTGCCGGGCACCCACGTCGTGAAGGCCTTCAACTGCATCGGCACCGCCGGCATGGAGGACCCGCGCTTCGCCGGCCACGCCGCCAGCCTGTTCCTGGCCGGCGACGACCCGGACGCCAAGGCGCGCGCCGCCGGGCTGGCGAGCGACCTCGGCCTCGAGCCGGTCGATTGCGGCGCCCTGAGCGCGGCCGAGCAGCTCGAGCACCTCGCCCGGCTGTGGGTGCACCTCGCCTACGGGCTCGAGCAAGGCCCGGACATCGCCTTCGCGCTGATGCGACGCTGAAACCCGGTCGCGACCCGCCCGCGCCTCACCCGGCCCTCCCGCAGCGCACCCGACCCTCCCGCCCGCCGAGGCGCACAGTCTGCGACCGCCACCTCTTGCATAATGGGAGTCTGGCGGGGCGCTGGGGGGCCGCGCGGAGGGGAACGAGCTGCCCATGGGCGACACCGTGCCACCGGCCGACCTGGAGGCGCTGCTTGCGATACCGGACGACGAGCGCCGGCTGGAGGCAACGCTGGCGGCCGCATGGGCGGCAGTCGACGGCGACAACCACCACTTCCGGGCGCTGGCCGAACAGGCTGCCGACCTCTCGGAGTTCCTCCACGACCGCAGCGGCCGGCTGATCAGCCGTGCCCTGCTGGCGCACGCCAGCTTCCGCGACACCGAGTACGACCTGGCCCGCAGCTACGCCATGGAGGCGCTGCAGGCCGCCCATATCGACCCCGGGCACGACGCGGCGCACTGGGGCGAGGCGCTGGAGGCGCTGCCCCTCCGCGCCCGCGGGGCGCTGGCGGAAGCCGCCACCGCCCTGGCGATATCGAACTTCCGCCTCGGCGACTTCCCGGCCTCGCTGCTGTACGCCAACCTCGAGGCCTACCTGCGGCATGCGCTGGGCGACGCCGTCGGCGAGGCGCTGGCCCGCCACGGGCTGGGCTGGGGCTACGACAAGGTGGGACTCTACGAGCAGGCGCTCGAGCACCACACCCACGCCCTGGCCGTGCTCGAGCCGATCGCTCCGGAGCTCACCGCCAGCCCCCTGAACGGCGTCGCCGAGACCTACCTCAACCTCGGCCACATCGATCGCGCGCTGGAGTACTCCGAGCGCGCCCTGGAAGTCATGGGCGACGCTCCCGAGCGCCAGCGCGAGCGCTCGACGGCGCTGCGCGCCATCGGCCTGGCGATGCAGCGCAAGCGCGACTACGTCGCCGCCGAGCGCTTCTTCCGGCGCGGCATCGAAGTCTCCGACGCCTACGGCACCAGCCTCAACCTGCTGAGCCTGGGCCACATGTACCTCGAGCAGGGTCAAGCCGAGGCCGCCCTGGGCGCCTTCCAACGCTGCCTCGACGAGCTCGTCGGGCCGGGCGTCCAGAAGCGCTCGCGCTGCCAGGCGCTGATCGGCGCCGGCGAGGCGGAGCTGGCCCGCGACAGGCCCGATCGGGCCCTGCGCGCGCTGCGCTCCGCGCTGGACACGGCCGTGGAGCTCGGCTCTTCGGTCGACGTCTACCGCGCCCATCACGGCCTGGCGCGCGCCCTGCGCGAGACCGGCGACGCCGAGGCCGCGCTCGACCACTACGAGGCCTACCACCGGCACCGCGAGCAGGTCATGCGTGAGGTCTCGGACGTGCGCACCGAGGTGCTGGTACTGCAGTACGACGTCGAGCGGCTGCGCAAGGACCGCGAGATCGACCGCCTGACCAACGTCGAGCTGGCGCGCGCCTACCGCGAGCTGCGCGAGCTCCATCGCCAGCTCGAACGGCAGGCGGCCGAGCTGGAGCGGCTCAGCAACCTCGATGGGCTCACCGGCCTGCACAACCGGCGCGCCCTCGACGCCCGCCTGGAGACGGAACTGGCGCGCAGCCGCCGCAGCGGCGTCCCGCTGTCGCTACTGATGCTCGACATCGACGATTTCAAGGAGGTCAACGACCGCTTCTCGCACACCGTCGGCGACGAGGTGCTCAAGCATCTGGCGCACCTCATGTGCTCGCAGGTCCGCGACGTCGATCTGTGCGCGCGCTTCGGCGGCGAGGAGTTCGTGGTGGTGATGCCCGACACCGGCATCGCGGGCGCGGTCGAGGTGGCGGAGAAGCTGCGCGAGGTCGTCGAGTCGGAGAGCTGGGACGGCTTGCACCACAGCATCCGGCTCACCGTCAGCCTGGGAGTGGCGAGCCTGCGACCGCAGGAGGACGGCTCCACCCTGCTGGCCCGCGCCGACGCCATGCTCTACCGCGCCAAGCGCAGTGGCAAGAACTGCGTGCAGAGCTGACGTCGGCGACGGCGCAACCGACCCCCGCTTGGTAGAGTGACCGGCGCAGCGCAGCTCGGGGAACGCCCTGCCGGCCGGCGCCACGCCGCTCGCGCCGGGCGCCGTCCCCGCCGCAGGAAGGGGTCCCACCATCGCACGAGCCGTCGCCCTCTCGGTGATCCTGGGCGTTCTGGGCGTCCTGGCGACGTTCTGGTGGCTCGGCGAGAGCGTCACCTCGGTCGCGCAGGTTCCCGTCTGGGCGTGGCTGGCCGGGGCCGGGCTGACCGCCCTGAACTACCTCCTCGGCGCCTTGCGGCTGACGCTGCTCACCCGTCTGACGGGGCAGCCGGTGGGGTTCGCGCGGGCGCTGCGCGCCTACGCACTGGGCCTTCTGAGCGCCGCCATCACGCCGGGCGGCAGCGGTCAGGCGCCGGCGGTGGTGCTGTCGCTGGTCCGGGACGGGCTGCCGGCGGCCCGCGCCTGGTCGGTGAACGTCTACGTGTGGGTGGTCGACCTGTTCTTCCTGACCTGGTCGGTGCCGATCGGCCTGGTGGTGCTGGGGCACTCCACCGACCTGCTGGGCGGGACGTCCCCGGTGCTGCTGGCGGTACTGCTGGGGATGGCGTTCCTGACACTGAACTACCTCCTCGCCTACCGCTTGCTCTGGGTGAAGGCCATCGTCGGCCCCGTCATGCGCATCGCCTGGCTCCGGCGCTGGCGCGCCGGCGCGCTCGACTTCCTCGACCGCGTGGCGGCCGCCACCGGCCGCCTGTCGCGGCGCGGCATCGGCCTGCAGGCGGTGCTCCACCTCCTCACGGCAGGGCTCTACCTGGCGACCTTCCTGGCCTTCTACGTGATGGTGGCTGGGTTGGGAGGGAACCCGCCGCTGCTGCCGACGCTGGCGGCGGTGCAGCTCCCGATGGTGATCTCCTTCCTGTTCCCCACGCCGGGCGGCGCCGGGCTGCTGGAGATCGCCGCAGCCTCGCTCTTCGCCGCCGAGGGCACGACCGGGCAGGTGGGCGCGGCCATCCTGGCCTGGCGCCTGCTCACCTACTACAGCCGCTACGCCATCGGGCCCGCCCTGGGGGGCACGGTGCTGCTGCGTTCGCGCTCGCGCCCGCGCGGCGGGACCGACGCTCCGTCCGACGCGTCGGACGAGGCCCCTGGCGAAGCGACGGGCGGGGCGACCGGCGGACCCGCGAGCGAGCCGCCGCGCGAACCGCCGCCCGGGGCGGACGGGCCCGGCGGCCGCTGAGCTCGCCGCCGCGCGCCAGAGCAACGCCATCGCTGCACCCCCCACGGCATCTTCCCTGCACGCTTCCTGCACGCCCTCGGGCACATCTCAGCGGCACCTCACGCCGACCTCACCGCAATTGCACGGCCTTTGCACGCCGATGCAATCGCTCCTTCACAGCTCGGTCGCACACTGCATGTGGTTCCGGGCGGAGGGCCCGGACCCGGCCTCCCGGCCGACGTCCCAGCAGGAACCCTCGCACCGCGTGCCTTCACGGCGCGCACCAAGGAGTCGTCATGAAACGTGCCCTTCTCATGCCCCTCGGGCTCATCGCCCTTCTCTCCGTCGCCTTCGCCTCGGCAGCCCCCGCTACCTTCGTGTTCAACACCAGCGGCTTCAACTTCACCGACTTGACGCTGACCACCGGCTACATCGGCTTCGCCATGAAGGGTGACCAGCTCCAGGTGAACCTCGCCAGCGGCGCGCCGGTGAGCAGCCTGCCCAGCATCACGCTGGCGCTCCCCGGCTCGACCACCAACGCGGACGGCGCCACCGTCTACCCGACGCTGGCCAACCTCGCCGACGTGAGCACCACCAGCAACGGCGGCCAGACCACCGGGTTCACCGTCACGCACGGCTCCGCCACGCTCGGCAACGTCGTCGCCGACTACGTGAAGAGCCTCGACGCGCTCGGCTTCAAGAGCACCCAGGACGCGTCCAACAGCACCGACCTGGCGGTCTACACCTTCACCATGAACGGCATGCAGCTGCGCGCGGTGTTCCACCAGATGGGCGCCAACGTCACGGCACACCTGACCAGCAGCTCCGCGGCCTGAGCCCGCAAGCTGCGCCCGCAGCCTGAGCCTGCCGTCGGAGCGCCGGCCCAGCGGCCGACCGCTCCACCCCATCCCGTCCCCCCTCTCCCCCCTGGCGGGCCCCACGGCCCCACGCAGCGCCCGGCGAACACGCCGGGCGCTGTCCTGTCCGCGACCGCCCATGTCCACGACCGCCCGTGTCGAGAACGGCCCGTGTCGGGAACGCCCGTGTCGGGAACGGCCGTGTCCGCAACGGCGAACGACGCCCGTCACGTCGATAGGCCATACTGACGGGGTGAGCCTCCGCCCGTCCCGCCGCCCGGCCGCAACCCGGGTCCCGCCGCGCCCCGCGGCGGCCCGCTCGGGGAGCGAGCGATGATCCCGAGTCTGCCACTCGCCTTCCTGGCGGGGCTGCTGTCGTTCCTGTCGCCGTGCGTGTTCCCGCTGGTGCCGAGCTACCTCGCGTTCGTGGGGGGCAGCGTCGGCGGCAGCGTCGGCGGCAGCGTCGGCGGCAGCGTCGGCGGAGCTTCCGGAGGCGGCCGGGGCGCGGCCTCCGCCGCCGCGGTGGCCGGCAGCCGCCGGGTGTTGCTGCGCCAGAGCCTGCTGTTCATCGCCGGCTTCACGCTGGTGTTCATCGCCATGGGCGCCTCGGCCAGCCTGCTTGGCGCGGTGCTGCGCCAGCACCGCGACGTTCTCGCCGTCGCCGCCGGCGTCGTGGTGGCGCTCTTCGGCCTGGTCATGCTGGGGGTGCTGAAGGTGCCGTTCCTGTACCGTGACGCCCGCCTGCGCTACCGCGGCCAGACCGCCCGTCCGTGGGGCGCGCTGCTGCTCGGGATGGCGTTCGCGGCCGGCTGGTCGCCGTGCATCGGCCCCATCCTCGGCGGCATCCTCACGCTGGCGGGGGCGTCGGGCACGCTGGCGCAGGGCGTGGCGCTGCTGGCGGTGTACGCGCTCGGGCTGGCCGTGCCGTTCCTGGTCGCGGCGCTGGCGCTCGAGCCCTTCCTGCTGTTCTCCAAGCGCTTCCGCGCCTACCTGCCCTGGGTCGAGCGCGCCGCCGGCGCGCTGCTCCTCGTCGCCGGGCTGCTGATGGTCACCGGTACCTACACCCAGCTCAACACCTACCTGTCCCAGGTGACGCCGCGTTGGCTGCTCTCGCGGCTGTGAGTCCCGCCGACACCGCGGCGGGACCGCGATCGGCCCACGCGCCGGAGGCGACCGCCGCCGCCACGCCGTCCACCACCGCCACGGGCCCCGGCACCGCCGAGGCGGCGCTGGCGCTGCGGCTCGACGGCATCGCCAAGCGCTTCGGCCGGGAGCTGGTGCTGCGCGACCTGCGCCTGGAGATGTCGGCCGGCCGGATCGCGGTGCTGCGGGGCAGCAACGGCGCCGGCAAGACCACCCTGCTGAGGGTGCTCGCCACCCGCCTACGGCCCAACCGCGGGCGCGGCTGGGTGTTCGGCTACGACCTGCAGCGGCAGGGCGACGAGGTGCGCCGCCGCGTAGGCCTGGTGAGCGTGCTGGGGGGCAACTATCCGGTCCTGACGGCGCGCGAGAACCTGCGGCTGGCCGCCACCCTGAGCGGCCTCGCGGCCGCCGGCGTCGATGCCGCCGTCGATGGCGCCCTGGCGACCGTCGGCCTGTCCGACGTGGCCGACACGCTGGTACGCACCTATTCCAGCGGCATGAAGAAGCGCCTGGGGCTGGCGCGCCTGCTACTGCTCGACCCACCGCTGTGGTTGATGGACGAGCCCTACGCCGCCCTCGACGAGGACGGCAAGAACCTCCTGGACGAGCTGCTGGCTTCGGCGCGCCGGCGCGGCCGGACGGTACTGATGGCCTCGCACGAGCTCGAACGCAGCGGCCGCTTCGCCGACGCCGTGCTGGAGCTCGTCGACGGCGCCCTGCGCCGGAGCGCCGCCCCGTGACCGGTGTCGGCGCGGACGTCGCCGCCGTCCTCGCCATCGCCCGCAAGGACCTCCTGCAGGAGGTACGCAGCCGGGCGGTGACCGTCGCCACGCTGTTCTTCTCCGCCGTGACGCTGATCATGATGGCGTTCGCGCTGGGGCAGGACGCGGAGCTGCTGCGCAGGAGCGCGCCCGGCGTGCTGTGGGTGGCGCTCGCCTTCGCCGGCGTCATCACCGCGGCGCAGAGCTACCAGTCCGACCTCGAGGAGGGCGCGTTCGACCAGTTGCTGTTGTACCCGGTGCCGCGCGCGTCGGTGTTCCTGGGCAAGCTGCTGGCCAACTGGCTGTACCTGCTGGCGCTGGGGCTGCTGATGGCGCCGGTGACGCTGATGCTCTACGGCGCCGGGACGGGACCGGACGTGTGGCTGCTGCCCGTCACGCTGACGCTGGGGACGTTGGGGTTCGCCGTGGTCGCCACCTTCTACGCCGCCCTGACGGCCAACCTGCAGGCGCGCGAGGCGCTGCTGCCGGTGCTGATGTTCCCGGTGGTGGTGCCGGTGCTGCTCGGCGCCGTGCGTTCCAGCGAATCTCTCATGAGCCTGCACAACGCCGTCCTGGCGGGCGGTTGGTTGCAGCTCCTGGGCGGTTTCGACCTCGTGTACTTCGTCACCTGCACAGCGATCTTTCATCTTGTCGTGGAGGAGTGAAGGAAGGGGCTACATCGGTCAACGCTGCAACCGGACCCCGGACGGCGGCAACGTAGACTATGGTCCGGGTCCCTCGGGACCCGGACCGAAGGAGCGACGATGACTCAAAGGCAGGAAGCCACCGGGCGCCCGCTGTGGCTGCGCATCCTGGGCCTCGCCACCCTCATCCTGTTCGGTGTCGGTGCTTTCCTGGCGCTGGTGGTCAGCCCCCCTGACGTCAACCAGGGGCAACTGATCCGCATGATGTACGCGCACGTCTCGGTGGCCTGGGTGTGCTTCGTGGCCGTCATCGTGATGGCGCTGTACGGCATGGCGTTCCTGTGGCGGGGGCGCCCCGTCGACGACGCCCGCGCGGTCGCCAACGCCGAGATCGCCACCTTCTTCGCCGCGCTCACGCTGGTGAGCGGCATGACCTACAGCAAGCCCACCCTCAACACCTACTGGACCTGGGACGCCAAGCTGACGCTCACCGCGCTGATGTTCGCCTTGCTGGTGGGCTACTTCGTGGTGCGCGGCCTCGTCGACGATCCCATGCGTCGGGGGCGCGTCAGCGCCGTCATCGGCATCATCGTGGCGGTCAGCCTGCCGTTCAACTACCTGGCGGCCGCCTGGTTCCGCACCCTTCACCCCACCCTGAGCGTGGCCGTCACCGGCGTCACCGTGGCGCCGATCATGCTCTTCGTGCTGCTGTTCAACGTGGGGGTGGCGGCCCTCGTCTATCTGACCTTCGTGTCGGAGCGGGTGCGCATCGCCCGGCTCGAGCACGCGCGCCTGGAGGCCCGCGAGCGGCGCGAAGGGGACGGCGCTGCCGGGGAGGTCGTCCGTGTCTGAACTCGCCCAACACTGGCGCTGGGTCGCCGCCGGCTGGCTGGAGATCGTCGTCGCCTACGCGGCGTACGGCCTGTACCTGGCGCGGCGCGCGCGCCGCGCCGCCGAACGCGAGGACGAACCTTGAAGAAGATCGCCTATGCCGTCCTGGGCGTCGCCGTGCTCGGCGTCGCCGGCTTCATGATCAGCAAGGCCCTCAACAACTCGCTGGTGTACTTCGTGCTGCCCAACGAGTACGCCAAGGACCCGGCGGGCTTCGCGGGGCGCCGCATCCGGCTGGGCGGGCTGGTCGAGGCCGGCACGGTGCACTTCAACGACAAGACGCTGCAGCTCCACTTCATCATCACCGACAGCATCCAGTCCTACCCCGTCGATTACCAGGGCGCCCCGCCCGACCTGTTCAAGGCCAACCAGGGCGTGGTGGTCGAGGGGCGCTTCCAGAAGGGCACGTTCGTGAGCGACCAGTTGCTGGTGAAGCACAGCGCCAACTACAAGCCGCCTCAGCCGGGACAGCCCATCGACGTCAACATGCTCAAGAAGACGCTCCAGTAGCGGTCACGGGTCACGTGAGAGGCTCCTATGCACCATCTTCAGCTCGGTCATCTGGGTAGCGCCAGCGTCCTCCTGGCGTTCGGCCTGGCGCTCTACTCGGCGATCGTCGGCGTCCTCGGCGCGCGCCGCCGCGACGCCCGCCTGCAGACCTCGGCGCGGCTCGCCACCGTGGCCACCTTCCTGGTCACCGCCACCGCCGTCGCGGCCATGGAGGCCGCCCTCATCACCAACGACTTCAGTGTGCTGTACGTGGCCGAGCACTCGCGCATCGCCTCGCCGCTGTGGGTCAAGATCGTCACCCTGTGGGCGGCGCTGGAGGGCTCCATCCTGCTGTGGGGCTTCCTGCTGACCGGCTACACCGCGGTGCTCGCCTTCACCGCGCCGCTCAGCCCGCTCAGGCCGTGGGCGCTCTCCATCCTGTCGGGCGTGCAGGTGTTCTTCCTGGGCGTGGTGGCGTTCCTCGCCAACCCCTTCCAGACGCTCCCCAACCCGCCGCTGGACGGCCCGGGGCCGAACGCACTGCTGCAGAACCACTGGATGATGGCGGTGCACCCGGTGCTGATGTACCTGGGCTTCGTGGGCCTGACGGTGCCCTTCGCCTACGCCATGGCCGCCCTCATCACGCGCCGGCCGGGCACCGAGTGGATGGTGCAGACGCGCCGCTGGACGCTCACCGGCTGGGGCTTCCTGGGCGCCGCCATCGTGGCCGGCGGCTGGTGGAGCTACGAGGTGCTGGGCTGGGGCGGCTACTGGGCCTGGGACCCGGTGGAGAATGTCAGTTTCATGCCGTGGCTCACTGCCACCGCCTTCATCCACGGGGTGCAGGTGCAGGAGCGCCGGCGCATGCTCAAGAGCTGGAACGTCATGCTCATCGCGTTGACCTTCTGCCTGTCCATCCTCGGCACCTTCCTGACCCGCTCGGGCGTGGTGTCGTCGGTGCACGCCTTCGCCGCCGGCCCCGTCGGGCCCGCGTTCCTGGCGTTCTTCGTGCTGGTGACGCTGTTCGCGTTCGGGCTCATCGCACTGCGCTGGGACGACGTGCGCGACCGCGCCGAGCTCGACGCCGCGGTGAGCCGCGAGGGCGGATTCCTGGGCGGCAACATCCTGTTCCTGGCGATCACCTTCGCGGTGCTGCTGGGCACGCTCTTCCCCCTCATCGTCGAGGCCGTGAGCGGCCAGCGGGTCACGGTCGGCCCGCCGTTCTTCGATCAGGTGACGCTGCCGCTGTGGATGCTGGTCCTGCTGCTGATGGGCATCGGCCCGCTGCTGCCCTGGCGCCGGGCCGAGGGCAGCTCGCTGAGGCGCAACCTGGCCTGGCTGGCGGGCGGTTTCGCGGTCGCCGGGGGTACGGCGTTGCTGCTGGGCATGCGCGAGATCTACCCGACGCTGACCGTGGCGCTGGCCGGCTACAACCTGGTCAGCCTGGGGCTGCTGCTCACGCAGGCACTGGTGCCGCGCGTGCGGCTGTCGAGCCGCCGGCCCCTGGCGGTGCTGTGGAGCTACGCCCACGAGAGCCGCCGGCGCGTCGCCAGCATGGTCGTGCACCTCGCCATCGTCATCGTCGCCCTCGGCATCGCCTTCAGCTCCGGCTACCGGGTCGATCAGCAGATCCGCATCGACTTCAACAAGTCGGCGACCTTCCAGGGGTACACCCTCACCCCGGTCGACCGCTTCATGGAGCGCACTGCCTCGCGCATCAGCTCCGGAGCCGTTGTGCAGGTCTCCAAGAACGGTCATGTCCTCACCACGCTCAGGCCGCGGACCAACATCTTCGGCTCGAGCTCGCAGCCGGTGACCAAGCCCGCGGTGATGTATACCTTCAGCCACGACCTCTACCTGAACCTCGACAACACCATCGGCCCCAACACCACCTTCGTGGTGCTGCGCGCCGTGTACAGCCCGCTGGTGTCGTGGATCTGGTTCGGCGGCCTGCTGCTGGTGTTCGGGACCGTCCTGAGCCTGCTGCCGGCGCGGCGGCGCCTGGCCGAGCGCACCGCGACAGCGGCCGAGGAGACGGCGCGGGCATGAAGCGGCTGTTCGTCGTGGTGGCGGTGGTCGCGGTGCTGGCAGGGCTGTTCCTCTACGGCCTGTTCCGTGGCCCACCCAACCGCGACGTGCCTTCCAACCTGATCGGCCGGCCCGCACCTCCGTTCACGCTGCCGCTGTACGAGCGCTACCAGCCGACCTACGGCGACAGCTTCTCGCCGAGCGCCCACCAGGGCACCCCCCTCGTCATCAACTTCTGGGCCTCCTGGTGCGGCCCCTGCCTCGAGGAGGCGCCGCTGTTGGAGCAGTACTACCAGCGCTACCGAGGCAAGGGAGTGCTGTTCGTGGGCATCCAGACGCAGGACCGCGGCAAGTACGATGCCGGCCGGCAGTTCATCAGCCGCTTCGGTTTCTCGTTCCCGGTGGGCATGGACAACGACAGCTCCATCGGCGTGGAGTACGCGCTGTTCGGCGTGCCGGAGACCTACTTCGTCGATCGCTCGGGGACCGTGGTGTACAAGCAGGTCGGCCCCGTCACGCCTGAGGTGATGGACAAGGAGCTGGGGGCGATCCTGCAGTGATGCGAGCGCTCGTCCGGTGGATCGCATCGCGCAAGGTGGCGCCGGCGCTCGTCGTTGGGCTGGCGTTCTTGGCGGTGGGCGTGATGGCGGCGGCGTCCTCCGTGCCCGCGACCCTCGCTGCAACCCCCGCTGCGACCCCCACTGCAACCCTCGCTGCAACCCCCACCGCAGCCACGCCCACGCCATCGCCCGCGACCCCGACAGCGGCCCCGACAGGGACCCCGACAGCGACCCCGACAGCGACCCCGACAGCGAGCCCGACGGGGACTTCGGCCGCGCCCTCCGACGTCGAGATCAGCGACCGCGCCTACGCCATCGCCGGCGAGCTGCGCTGCCCGGTGTGCACCGCCGAGTCCGTGGCGGATTCCAATGCCGAGATCGCCGGCGAGATGCGCCGGCTCATCCAGCAGCAACTCGACGCCGGCAAGAACCGGCAGCAGATCGTGAGCTACTTCCGCCAGCGCTACGGAGACTGGATCCTGCTCGACCCGCCCAAGACCGGGCTGCACCTGGTGGTGTGGTTGCTGCCGCTGCTCGCCCTGTTGAGCGGCGTGGCCACGCTTGTCGTGCTGGTGCGGCGTTGGCGGGCGGCGGCCGACGCCGTCCCCGCGGCGCCCGACGAAGACCTGGAACGGGTGCGCGCAGCGTTGCGCGGCCGCGAGGACGAGAACTGATGACCACCCTGATCGTGATCGCGGTGCTGGCTCTGGTGGCCTTCGCCTACGTGGCTGTGCCGCTGCTTCTCCCAGGCCAGGCCGACCCCCTCCCCGACGACCGCGACCCGATCCAGCAGGACCTCGAGGAGGAGCGTGACGCGCTGTTCCGCGCCATCCGCGAGCTGGAGGGACGCCAGGACCTCCCGGAGCGCAGCCGCACCGAGTTGCGCGTCCGCTACGAGGCCAAGGCCGCCCACGTGTTGCGCGCCATCGACGAGCGCGAGGCGGAGCTGGCCGGCCGGCCGGTGCGGCGGCGGGAACGGTCCCGTCGCATCCCCTACGGCGCGGTGGCGCTGCTGGCGCTGGTGGCGATCACCGCCGCCGTGCTGCCGGGTTCGGTGCTGCCGCGGGTGGGCCCGAACGCCAACGTCACCAACACCGACGTCAGCGCCGCCAAGCAGATCGAGGCCCTGCAGCGAGCCGTCAAGGCCGACGCCAGCGCCAAGAACCTGCTGGCGCTGGGCGACGCCTATTGGAACGACCAGCAGACCGACCAGGCCGTCGCCACGTACAAGAAGGTCGTGGCCACCATCTCGCCGGTGCCGGTCGAGGCCTACAAGCGCCTGGCCGCCGTCTACCTGCAGAGCGACCTCGGACAGGCGCAGACGTACCTGCAGAAGGCGCTGTCGGTCTCCCCGGACGATCCGGAGACGCTCTACGCGATGGGCCAGGTGGCGTTCGCCCGCAACGACCTGGCGGCGGCCAAGAGCGCTTTCCAACACTTCCTGGCCACGCCCGGCAACGCCAACGACAGTCAGGCCAAGGGCCAGATCGCCCTCATCGACGCGGTGAAGCCGCTGGCGGACAAGGTGAAGGCCGACCCCAGTGAGGCCAACCTCATGGCGCTGGCCGACGCCTTCTGGACGAAGGGCGACAAGAACCGTGCCGTCGACGTCTACGTCCGCGTGCTCACCGGACCCAACGCCGACAACACCACCGCCCTGACCCGCACCGGTCAGGCGCTGTTCACGAGCGGCCGGAGCAGTGACGCCATCACCCTGCTGCGCCGGGCCGCGCAGGACCTGGGCGGGCCGGAGAAGCTAGACGCGCCGTCGCTGCTGATCCTCGGCAACGCCTACTTCACCCAACAGCAGTACCAGAACGCCATCGACACCTGGAACGTCTACGTCAAGGTGGTGGGCGGGCCGGACAAGGCGGGCCGCGTACCCGACCTGATCGCCAGCGCCAAAGCGCGACAGCAGGGGAACACCAGCGCTGCCGCCCCCGTCCTGCCCGGGGCGCCCACGCCCAATGGCGCACAGCTCTTCGAGGCGAACTGCGCCACCTGCCACGGCGCTGCCGGTCAGGGGGGCTCCGGCCCCGCGCTGGCGGGCAACCCTCGCGCGGCCAACACGCCCAACGTTCGGGACGCCGTGAGCTTCGGCCGCGGCATGATGCCGGGCTTCCAGGGGCGCCTCAACAGCGACCAGATCGACGCCGTTGTGAGCTACGTGACCGGCACCCTGGCGAGCGGCGGCACGGGGAAGCGATGAGCGCCAGTGAGCCCGGCACGGGACCCGGCGACGCGCCCGACGAGGACCGCCGCCGGCTGATCCGCTGGGCCTGGCGCCTGCCGGTGCTGCTCGCGGTCGGCGGCGGGGCGCTCGGCCTGTACGAGGCGATCCGCATCCATTTCGAGAAGGACACGCCCGCGACGCACCCCGTCTTCGAGCCCCGTCCGGCCACCGCCGTCGCCGGGCTCCAGTCCTTCGCGCAGCCCTGGGACTCGGTGCCCTTCGAGCTGGCCGGCGATCACCCCATCCCCGCCATCGCGCTGCGGCTACCCGGGCCGATCCCCGGCGGGCTCGAGGCCACCACCAGCGGCGGGGAGACGGTCCACCTGGCCGCCTTCAGTCGGGTGTGCACCCACCTGGGCTGCACCGTGTACCTCAACCGCGACCTGGCCGGCATCAGCTTCGCCTTCAACTACCGCACCCCCCACCCCGACCTTACCTGCCCCTGCCACCTGAGCATCTTCGATCCCACGCGGGCGGGCGAAGCGGTGAGCGGACCGGCGGTGCGGCCGCTGCCGCGCGTGCAGCTCGAGCTGCGCGGTGACGCGGTTGTCGCCGTCGGGCTCGAGCGCGCCTGAGCGCCCTCCCGTAACCCGCCCCACGCGGAAGGTGCGCCACGGAGTCGTATCGTGGCCTCATCGGCCGGCGCGGGCGCACGCCGACGCGCACCGGTCCACGGGAGGATCAGCATGAGCAACCTCGAACGACTGCGGGACTTCGGGCAGTCCGTGTATCTGGACGCGATCCGTCGCAGCTGGCTCAGCGACGGGACCCTCCAGGCCCTCATCGATGACGACGGCCTGCGCGGCGTCACCTCCAACCCCGCCATCTTCCAGAAGGCCATCGGCCAGTCCAACGACTACGACGAGGCCGTCGCGGACCTCGCCCGCCGCGGCGTCGCCGTCGAGCAGGCTTACGAGGACCTGGTGGTCAGCGACATCCAGAACGCCTGCGACCTGTTCCGGCCCACCTACGACGCCTCCGACGGCCGCTACGGCTACGTGTCGCTGGAGGTGTCCCCCCACCTGGCGCACGATACCGAGGGCACCCTGGCCGAGGCGCGTCACCTGTGGCAACGTCTGGGACGGCCCAACGCCTTCATCAAGGTACCCGGCACCGCCGCCGGGCTGGGCGCCATCCGGCAGCTCATCGCCGAGGGCATCAACGTCAACGTCACGCTGCTGTTCGGGCTGGAGCGCTACCGCGAGGTGACCGAGGCCTACCTGGCCGGCCTCGAGGAGCGCGCCGCCAAGGGCCTGCCGCTGGCGCGCGTGGCGTCGGTGGCGAGCTTCTTCCTGAGCCGCATCGACGTCATGGTCGACCCCATGCTGGAGAGGCTGGCGCAGCAGGGCGGCGCCCGCGCCGACACGGCCCAGGCGCTGCACGGCGAGATCGCCATCGCCAGCGCCAAGCGGGCCTACGCCATCTATCAGGAGGTCTTCGGGAGCGAGCGCTTCCGGGCGCTCGGGGCCGGCGGCGCCCGCAGCCAGCGCCTGCTGTGGGCCTCGACCGGCACCAAGAACCCCGACTACTCCGACGTCAAGTACGTCGAGTCGCTCATCGGCCCACACACCATCAACACCCTGCCGCTCGAGACGCTCGACGCCTACCGCGACCACGGCGATCCCGCCGACCGCATCCACGACGACATGGAGGCCTACGGCACCAAGCTCTCGCAGCTCGCCGAGCTGGGCATCGACCTGGGCGCGGTCACGCAGGCGCTGGAGGACGAGGGGGTCGACAAGTTCGTCAAGCCCTTCGACACGCTGATAGGCACGCTACGCGAGGCGCTCGGCAAGGCTCCGGCCTAGCGACGGCATCGGGACCGCGTCGGGACCGCGTCGGGCCCGGCTACCGGGGAACGAGCCGACTCAGTTGTCGGCGTTCGCGCGGGGCAGCATGTCGTCGTCCTCGTCGTCGTCCTCGTCGTCGGGCGTTCCCCGCGTGCGGCGCTCCAGCACCACGGCGTAACCGACCAACGTGATGGCCGTGAACGAGAACCACTGGATGGTGTAGCTGAGGTGCGGCCCATTGGAGAGCTCGGGCGGATCCGGCATCACCGGCAGCTCTCCGGTCTGCGCCGGCGTCTGCGACGCCAACTGCAGGTAGGCATCGATCAACGGGATGGCGAACTGGCCCTGCAGGCGCGCCGGGTCGGCGTAGAAGCTCTTCTTGAGTGGCCCGCTGGCCGGGTCCTGCGGGCTGAGGGCCTTGAAGAACCCCGACGGCTCGGGCTCGGGCAGACGCAGCAGGCCGGTCAACCTCACCTCGCCCGACGGAGGCGCTGCTGCCGGCACCGGCGGTTGGTTGTCGGTGAAGGGCACCCAGCCGCGATCGACCAGCAGTGCCCGACCGTCGGCCAGCATCAGCGGCGTCAGCACGTGGAAGCCGGGTTGGCCCCCCTGGCTGCGCGAACGCAACAGCACCTCGTCGGCGGCGTCGTAGCGCCCCGACACGCTGACGTGCCGGTAGGCGACACTGTCGGGAGCGTTGAGGTCGGTGCCGACGTGGTAGCGCGCCAGCGCCTGCGCCAGCGGTTGCGGCGGCGCATGGATGCGCGCCTCGATGGTGTGGTTGCGCTCGAGGCGCTGGTGCAGCCGGCGGAGCTGCCAGAAGCCGAGGTTGACCATCACCACCGCCATCGCCACGATGGTCAGCGTGCCGATCAGCCAGCGGGGACGCAGCAGGAAGCGGAGATCGCGCCGGGAGCGCAAGGAGCTGCCCTTCAGAAGAAGATCCGGTCGAGCGCCATGCTGAGGAAGACCAGCGCCAGGTAGGTCATCGAATACTTGTACAGCGGCAACGCCGTCACCTTATCGATGGGGGTTCCGGCGCGGGCGATCTGGAACAGCCGCAGGACCCGCAACGCCAGCACGACATTGAGCCCCAGCGCGGCCAGGAAGTAGGCCGGGCTGAACGCGTGCAGGAAGAACGGCGCCACCGTCAGCACCATGGTGAGCAAGGCGTACATCACCATCTGCATCACCGTGGCGCGCTCGCCGATGACGGACGGCGCCATCGGTACCCCGACCTTGTGGTACTCGTCCTTGATCATCAGCGCCAGCGCCCAGAAGTGGACCGGCGTCCACATGAACACCAGCGCGAACAGGACCCACGCCAGCAGGCTGAGGTGACCGGTCACGGCCGCCCAGCCGACCAGCGGCGGGATGGCCCCGGCGGCCCCGCCGATGACGATGTTCTGCCAGGTGCTGCGCTTCAGCCACATGGTGTAGACGATCACGTAGAAGGCGATGCCCGCCCACGAGAGCAGGGCCGCCAGCACGTTGGTGGACAGCGCGATGGCCAGGAACGACCCCAGCGTCAGCGCCACGCCGAAGACGAGGGCGTTGCGCGTGGGCACCACCTGCGTGACGGTCGGGCGCTTGGCGGTGCGGCGCATGCGCTCGTCGATGTCGCGGTCGTAGACCATGTTGAACACGCCGGCGGCGCCCGCCGACATGTAACCACCGAGCATCACGCCGATGAGCGGGATCCAGCCGGGGAAGCCACGCGCGGCGATGAACATGGCGCCCACGGTGGTGAGCAGCAGCAGGCTGATCACCTTCGGCTTGGTCAAGGTGATGTAGTCGCCCACGGTGGCGCGCGCGGGCGCGGCAGCTTCGGGTGGCAGGGTATCGGCCATGGCTACGCCTTCTCCATCGCGGCGCGCTGTTGGGCGGCGCCCTCGCGGAGCGTCGCCTGGCCGCCGAGCATCTCGAGCGTGAGGGTGGTGAGCAACGCGAAGGCCAGCACGGCCATCGTCAGGTGGAGCAGCTGCAACGCCATCGGCGCCAGGAACGCCAGGTTGGCCGTTCCGACGACCAGCTGCGCCAGGTAGACGCCCAGCAGCGCCTGGGCGGTGCGCCGCGCCGAGGGCGTGGGCTTGATCCACCAGCTGAGCCCCAGCCCGACGAAGAGGTAGGTGCCGACGGTGATGGCGATGAGCGGGTGAAGGATGCGCAGACGGATGAGCGTGTGCGAGGCGGGGTTGAAGTCCGCGGCGAATCCCTGCTGTAACGAGGTCGAGGGGAACATGGTGTTGCCCATGGCGGCGATGCCGCCCGAGAAGATCAGCACCAGCATGCTGACCAGGCCGAGACCGAGCACGGTGGCCAGCGCACCCTGGCGACCCAGACGCAGCGGCCAGGCGGGCGGGCGGGGGCGCGAGAACACCACCATCCCGGTGAGCGTGCCGACGAGCAGCAGCGAGTTCACCAGGTGGACGGCCACCAACACCCCGCGGGCCAGGCTCTGGTTGTCGCCGGTGAGCCCGAACACCACGGTGACGGCGCCGAGGAGCGCCTCCATGATCAGGAAGTAGAAGGCCGCGTAGGTGAAGGCGCTGAAGCCCGGCGCTTCCTTGCGCATCCGGATGGCCCGGACCAGCAGCCACACGCCCAGTACCAGCACCGTCAGCGCCAGTACGCGGTGGGTGAACTCGATCAGTGTGTGCACGTTGGCGTTCAGCGGAACGACCTCACCGTTGCAGGTCGGCCAGTGGCCGCCGCAACCGGCACCGGAGCCCGACGCCCGGACGAACGCGCCCTGCAGGATGACCAGGGCGTTGCCTGCCAGGGCGAACCAGGCCAGGACATGGGTGGAAGGTCGCCTCGCTTCGGCCATGCGTTTTCCTCTCTCACACGTGGGACGCCGCGCAGGATGCTCTCGTCGCCAGGCGAACCTGGGGACATCTGTCCCGGGCGCACCCATGCTAACGCCTCGCGAGCCTACGCGCGACGGGTCCGGCCTCGAGCGTCCGAGGTTCGGTGGCGCGATGCTAGCACTCGATCCTGCGCGGGCGCGCCCGCCGTACGACGGCGACGGCCCCGCAGCGGCGCGACGCGGTAGAATCCCGACGTGCTCGCAATCGAACGCAGGTCCCCGGCCGGCGGCGCGTCCCCGGCCCTCCGCCGCGGAGCCGTCCGGCCATGAGGCTGCTGGCGGTCTTCGCCCACCCCGACGACGAACTGGGCTGCGTCGGCACGCTGGCGCGCCACGCCGCGCGCGGCGACGACGTGATGCTGGCCTGGACCACCCACGGTGAGCTCGCCAGTCAGTTCCGCGACACACCCGCCGAGGACGTGCGCCGCGTCCGGCGCGAACACGGCGCCTACGTCGCGGAGGCGCTGGGCGCCGAGCACACCTTCTTCGACATGGGCGACTCGCGCATGACCGGCGGCCGCGACGAGGGACTGGCGCTGGCGGCGCTGTACGCGCGCTTCCGGCCCGACGCCGTCATCACCTGGAGCGACGACAGCCCCCATCCCGACCACCGCATGACCGCCAAGATCGCCTTCGACGCCATCACCCTGGCACGCATCCCCAAGATCCTGTCCGACGCCGGAGAGCCTCTGGAGGCCCACCGCACCCCGGTGCGGCTCTACCAGTACCCCACCCAGGGCTCCGGGCGGCCGCAGGTGCACGTCGACATCAGCGAGCAACTCAGCCTGGTCGAGCGGTTGTTCCGCTTCTACGCCGACTTCTACCGCTGGAACGCCTCCGCCGAGGACTTCCTCGCCACCCGCCGCGCCGCGGGTCGCGAGGCCGGCGTGGACCTCGCCGAACGCTTCGAGCTACGGCGGTCCGCGGCGCCGGCCCGCGCCTACCTCCCGTGAGTCCCGCCACGGCGCCGCAGGGCTCTGCCGCGAGTCTCGCGAGAGGGGCATATGTTCCGTGCTGCACACCCCATTCTCACAGTGGGTGGTCATCATGGGCAGCAATGGACGTCACCGAGCGACGCCCTATCCGCGGGCCCAGGCTCCGTTCGACGGCGGCATCGCGTTGAGGGCCCGCTCCGCCACCCGGCCCGCTATCCACCACCGTGAATGCCTCGTCGGGCGACGGCAGTGGAAGGCCGGATGCTACACTCGCCCCATCCTGGACACGCACAACACCGCATGACCTGTCGGAGGACACGTTGATCAGCATCAGGAACAACAGAACCGGCGCCTGGGGGAAGGTCCTGCTGGCGACCCTGACCGTCGGTCTGGGCCTCGCCACCGCCTTCGCGCAGAGCTCCACGACCGCGCCCGCCACCCAGTCGAAGACGCTGGCGCAGGCTCCCACGAAGTCCGGCCCCCCGGACGTGCCCACTCTGCTGAGCGACGGCCAGTTCTATCTGGGCCACGGCGACTGCGCGCTGGCACAGTACTTCTTCCAGGAGGCCCTGAAGACCGACCCGACCAACGTCGAGGCGCTGGTCGGCAAGGGCCGGTCGCTGTCGTGCCAGCAGGCCTACGCCCAGGCCATCGACGCCTACCAGGCGGCCCTCAAGCAGGACCCCAAGAACGTGCTCGCCATGGTGCACCTGGCGCTCACCTACCGCGACGAGTACCAGAGCGACCCCAAGAGCTATCCCAACCGCCTGAGCGACGCCCTGGACACCGCCAAGCAGGCCGAAGCGATCGCGCCGCAGGATCCCAAGGTGCTCAACACCAAGGGCGTGGTGCTCTACGACCTGGGCAACCTCAAGGAGGCGCAGACGGTGCTCGAGCAGGCCGTGTCGCAGGCCTCCAGCGCCGCCGGCAAGAACCTGACCAACCCGGAGCGCTCGACCATCCAGGTCAACCTGGGGCGCGTCTACCGCGACCAGGGCGACCTCAAACTGGCGCAGCAGGCGTTCCGTCGGGCGGTGGTGCTCGACCCCGCCAGCAGCTCCGCGCACAACAACCTGGGCAACGTGGCCTACCGCCTGAAGGACTGCAGCACCGCCGAGTACGAGCTCTCGCAGGCGGTCAGCCTCGACCCGCAGTCGCTGTCGGCGATGTCGCAGCTCGGCATCACCTTGTTCGAGTGCGGCGACGTGAAGGACAGCGTCTCCAAGCTGGAGGCCGCGCTCAAGCTCAACGGTGCGGTGTTCGCGCCGCCGCTGTACACCTACCTGGCGCGCGCCTACCTGAAGACCGGTAAGGTCGACGAGGCCGTGAAGCGGGCCCAGCAGGGCGCCCTGCTTCCGCCGGAGAGCGCCGACGCCTACTACTGGCTGGGTCAGGCCTACCAGGCTCGCGGTGCCAGCGGCGACGTCCAGAACGCCCGTCAGGCGTACCAGCACGCACTGCAGATCGACGCCACGTACCAGCCTGCGAAGGACGCCCTGAGCTCCCTTCCCTGAGTACCGCGCCCTGAGAACCGCGCCCTGAGCTCCCCGGCGCGGACTCGCGGCTCCGAGCGTCTACGCTCCGAACCCACGACCCCTGCGGGCGGTCCGGTCCTCCGGTCCGCCCGTTCCCGTATGGAGGCGACCGGCCACCTCGGGCGGACCCACCCCGACCGGCCACCCCGGCCGGCCTCGCCGCACGGCCCGTCGCACGCTCACGTCGGGCGCAGTGGCCTGGCATGAGAACGCTCCTGTATACTGCGGAGGTTTGGTCGGCGGTAGCGGGATGTCCGCCGCGCCAACGGCAGGATGGGGAGCGCCCCAGGCCTCCCGATTCTCACCTCAACATCCCGCCCTGGAGGAACACAGATGTCGTACCTCGGAATGAAGCAACTGCTGGAAGCCGGCGTGCACTTCGGGCACGAGACGAAGCGCTGGAACCCGAAGATGAAGCGCTACATCTTCGCGGAGCGCAACGGCATCTTCATCATCGATCTGCAGAAGACGCTGGTAGAGAGCGAGAAGTCGTTCAACTTCCTGCGCGACATGGCCGGCCGCGGCAACACCATCCTGTTCGTCGGCACCAAGAAGCAGGCTCAGGAGATCCTGGCGGCGGAGGCCAAGCGCTGCGGCATGCCGTTCATCAACGAGCGCTGGCTCGGCGGCCTGCTGACCAACTTCAAGACCATCCGCACGCGCGTCGACCGGCTCAAGGACCTGCAGGGGATGTTCGACGACGAGTCGATCCTGCGCTTCACCAAGAAGGAACAGATCGCCATGGGCAAGGAGCTGCAGCGTCTGCAGCGCTACCTGGGCGGGATCCGTGACATGAACCGCCTGCCGGACGCGCTGTTCGTGATCGACCCCACCAAGGAGGCGATCGCGGTCAAGGAAGCCAACAAGCTCGACATCCCGGTCGTGGCCCTGGCCGACACCGACAGCGATCCCGACGTCCTGGACTTCATCATCCCGGGCAACGACGACGCTATCCGCTCCATCCAGCTCGTCACGGCGCGCCTCTCCGACGTCATCATCGAGGTCAAGGGCGGCGCCGACGAGCCGGTCGAACAGCCGGCCGAAGCGTCGGCCACGTCGGGCCAGCGCGAGACGCTGCCGACCCCGATGTCGTCGCCCGAACGGACCATCAAGGCCGCGGCGGCGATGGCGGAGGGCCAGGCAGAGGGCCAGGCGGCCGCTCCGGCCGCGGCCGAGACGCCGCCTGCCCCGGCGGCGCCGAAGCCCGAGGTTCCTGAGGCGGAGGCCGCGACCGACGCGGCGACTGACGCGGCGACTGACGCGGCAACCGAAGCGGAAACCGACGCGGAGCCGGAAGCGGAGGGTGCCGCCGACGCGGAAGCCGCGCCGGAAGCGCCTTCGGAGGCCAAGCCCCGGCGCCGGGCCAAGGCGTCCGCTGCGAGCGACGAGGATGAGACCAGCGCGGAACCGGCCCAGCAGGAGCAGGGCGAGACCGCGAGCGACGACGAAGACGAGCGCTGACCAGCAGCGCCCGACGCGGAGGAACGACGACTATGGCAGTGAGCACCGAATCGATCAAGCAGCTTCGCGCCCAGACCGGGGCGGGCATGATGGATGTCAAGCGGGCCCTCGACGAAACCGAGGGTGACATCGACAAGGCGGCGGCACTACTGCGCGAGCGCGGCATCGCCAAGGCCGCCAAGAAGGCCGACCGCGCCGCCGGCGAGGGCTTCATCGGCACCTACATCCATCACAACGGCAAGATCGGCGTGATGATCGAGCTGAACTGCGAGACGGACTTCGTGGCCCTCAACGAGCAGTTCCAGGATCTGGCGCGCAACATCGCGATGCACATCGCGATGAACGACCCGAAGTACGTCAGCCGGGACCAGGTGCCCCAGGAGCTCGCCGACGCCGAACGCGCGGCCTTCGCCAAGCAGGCCGCCACCGAAGGCAAGCCCGCCAACGTGGTCGAGAAGATCGCGGAAGGGCGCCTGAACAAGTTCTTCGCCGAGATCTGCCTGCTCGAGCAGCCCTACATCAAGGACGACAAGAAGACCGTCGACACCTTGATCAAGGAAGCCATCGCGACCATCGGTGAGAACATCCAGGTGGGGCGCTACGCGCGCATCGCCATCGGGGAGTAGCGCATGAGGCGCGCCCTGCTGAAGCTGTCCGGTGAGTTCCTCGCCGGCGAGAGCGGAACCGGGGTCTCGCCCGAAGCCACCGACTCCCTCGCGGGAGAGATCGCCGCGGCCCTGGGCCGCGGCGTTCCTCTGGCGATCGTCGTTGGCGGCGGCAACTTCTGGCGCGGCCAGCAGCACGGCCGCTCGATGGACCCGGCCACCGCCGACTACGTCGGCATGCTCGGCACGGTCATGAACGCCATGGCCCTACAGGACGCGCTGGAGCGGCGCAAGGTCGACACCCGCGTGATGACCGCCATCACCATGCAGGAGGTGGCGGAGCCCTACATCCGGCGCCGCGCCCTGCGCCACCTGGAGAAGGGGCGCGTCGTGATCTTCGCCGGTGGCACCGGCAACCCGTTCTTCACCACCGACACCGCCGCCGCCCTCCGCGCACTGGAGATCGACGCCGATCGCGTGCTGATGGCCAAGAACAAGGTCGACGGCGTCTACGACGACGACCCCAACGTCAACCCCAGCGCCCGGCGCTTCCGTTCGCTGTCGTACATGGACGTCCTGAACAAGGGCCTCAAGGTCATGGATGACACCGCCATCACGCTGTGCATGGGGCGCAACCTGCCGATCACGGTGTTCGACATCTTCACCGAGGGTCATCTCGACCGGCTGCTCGCCGGGGACGACGACGTCGGCACCCTCATCGGCACCGGCTTCGAGACCCGCTACGTCGACTGACGCTCCGAGCGTCCTCCTGCCCCATCGCGCTCGCCCGGTTCGCGTCGCGCCACCGCGCGGTAGACTGGGCCCCAGACGAAGGGAAGTGCAGGAGGTACCGCTGATGAAGAGCGTCCTGAAGGAAACGCGGGAACGCATGGAGAAGTCCCTCGAAGCCTTCGAGTCGAACGTCGCCACCGTGCGCACCGGCAGGGCCAACCCCGCCATCCTCAACCGCGTGATGGTCGAGTACTACGGCAGTAGCGTACCGCTGACCCAGATCGCCTCCATCTCCAGCCCCGATCCCCGCACCCTCCTCATCACGCCGTTCGACAAGTCGGCGGCCAAGGAGATCGACCGCGCGATCCAGGAGAGCGACCTGGGGTTCAACCCCAACAACCAGGGCGACGCCATCTTCATCAGTGTGCCGGCGCTCAACGACGAGCGGCGCCGCGACCTGGTGCGTGCGGTGCACGGCATGGCCGAGGAGGCCCGCGTAGCGATCCGCAACATCCGGCGCGACAGCAACGACAGCCTCAAGGACATGCAGAAGGACAACGACATCACCGAGGACGACCTGCGGCGCGGCGAGGCCGAGGTCCAGAAGCTGACCGACGAGTTCACGGCCGACATCGACGGCCGCGTCAAGACCAAGGAAGAGGACATCCTCGCCGTGTGACCGGGGCACGCGTGGCGAGCAGCGGGGAGGTCGCGATGAGCGGCGTGCGCGCGAGGATCGGCGAGGGGCGCCCGTGAGCGGGCGAGCGGTGTGCGCGTGAACGAGCGCGTCGAGGGCTCGGCCCGCGATCGCCTGGCGAGGTCGGCGGCGGAGGCGGATCCGGTACGCCGCCGGGAGGGCGTGCACGTGGCGCGCATCGCCAGCGCCTTCGCTGCGTTCCTGGCGGCGCTGCTGGTGTTCTGGGTGGGGCTGCCGTTGCTGGCGCCCGCCTATCTGGTGTTGTCGTTCATCGCTCTGCAGGAGTTCGCGTCGATGGTGGCGTTGCGCGGCATCCGCGTGCGCAAGCGCAGCCTCTGGGTGGCCGCCGCCCTCACCCTGCCCGCCTCGCTGCCGGCCACCTACCCCGGCATGCAGCCGCTCATCGCCGGTGTGAGCTGGCGTGAGCTCGTGCTCGGCCTGGTCGCGCTCTACCTGATCGGCATCGAGGTCGTGGCGCCGCGCCGCGACTCGGTCAACACCATCGTCTATTCGATGTTCGGCTACCTGTACATCCCCTGGCTGTTCGGCTACACCATCACCCTGCGCTACACCCCCAACGGTGTGCTGGGCCTGTGGTACCTGACGCTGCCGATGCTGGCCATCGTGGCCTCCGACGTCGGCGCCTACGCCATCGGATCCTGGCTGGGACGGCGCAAGCTCGCCCCGCTCATCAGCCCCAACAAGACGGTGGAGGGCTCGCTCGGCGGGCTGATCCTGTCGGTGGGCGTGGTGGCTGCCGCCACCTTCCTGCTGAAGCGGCTGGCACACCTGCACGTCGATCTCTACGACGGCCTGCTGTTCAGCCTGCTGGTCGGCAGCGCGGCGCAACTCGGCGACCTGTTCGAGTCGCTGATCAAGCGCTGGGTCGGAGTGAAGGACGCCGGCATCTTCCTGCCCGGCCATGGAGGCGTGCTCGACCGCATCGACAGCACCCTGTTCGCAGTGCCGGTGACCTACTACTTCGTCACGCTGGTGATCCTCCGTTGACGCCCGCGGGCCGCGGGCGGCTGCGCTAAGCTGAGGAGCGGCCCGGGCGCGGCCTGTCAGGCAGCGCGCCGCCGGAGGGCCGGCGAAGGAGCCAGCGACGTGACCACTCCCGACGGGGACGCCGCGCCGGACGCCGAAACCGCCCGGCTGGTGAACCCCAACTTCATCACCGACATCATCGACCGCGACCTCGAGAGCGGCCGTCACCGCCGTGTCGTCACGCGCTTCCCTCCGGAGCCGAACGGCTACGCCCACATCGGGCACGCCTTCGCCAGCTTCCTGGACTTCGGGCTGGCCGCCGACTACGGCGGCGTGTGCAACCTGCGCTTCGACGACACCAACCCCGAGGTCGAGGAGATGCGCTACGTCACCTCGATCGAGGAGGACCTGCGCTGGGTCGGCTGGAGCTGGCCGGCAACGCGTTTCGCGTCGGACTACTTCGAGCGGCTGTACCAGCTCGCCGAGCAGCTCATCACCATGGGGGACGCCTACGTCGACAGCCTGCCGACCGGCGAGATCCAGCGCATGCGCGGCACCGTCGAGCAGCCCGGCATCCCCAGCCCCTTCCGCCAGCGCTCGGCGGAGGAGAACCTCGACCTGTTCCGGCGCATGCGTGCCGGCGAGTTCGAGAACGGCGCCCACGTGCTGCGCGCCAGGATCGACCTGGCGTCGCCGAACATGAAACTGCGCGACCCGCTGCTGTACCGCATCGTGCACGCCCCGCACTACCGCACCGGCGACGGCTGGTGCATCTACCCCTTCTACGACTTCCAGCACCCCCTGTCCGACGCCATCGAAGGCGTCACGCACAGCCTGTGCTCGCTCGAGTTCGTCGACAACCGGGAGCTCTACGACTGGCTGGTGTCGCGCCTGTTCCCCGGCGAGGAGCACCCCCACCAGTACGAGTTCGGTCGCCGCAACCTGGAGTACACGGTGGTCAGCAAGCGCCGTCTCATCCGCCTCGTGAACGAGGGGCACGTCGACGGCTGGGACGACCCGCGCATGCCCACCCTGGCGGGCCTGCGGCGGCGCGGCGTGCGCCCGTCGGCCATCCGCAACTTCGCCTCCCGCATCAGCGTGTCGCGCACCAACCGCACGGTGGACATCGCGCTGCTCGAGCACTCGGTGCGCGATGATCTCAACACCACCGCGCCCCGGGCGATGGCCGTGACCGACCCGCTGCCACTGCTGCTCACCAACGTCACGTCCGGCGAGACCCTCAACGCACCCTACTGGCCGGCGGACGTGCCGAAGGAGGGGTGGCGCCGCCTGCCGTTCGGCCCCCGCCTCATCATCGAGCGCGAAGACTTCAGCGAGGACCCTCCCAAGGGCTTCCGGCGCCTGGCGCCGGGGCGCGCCGTGCGGCTGCGCCACGCTCACGTCATCCGCTGCGATGAGGTGGTTAAGGACGCCGACGGCAACGTGAGCGAGCTGCGTTGCAGCGTGCTGGAGGGCACCCTGGGCCGCAACCCCGAGGGGGTGAAGGTCGGCGCCGCCATCCACTGGCTGTCGGTCGACGAAGCGCTGCCCGCCGAGTTCCGGCTCTACGACCGGCTCTTCACGGTGCCCGAGCCCGGCGCCGACGGCGAGGACTTCGTCGAGCACCTGAACCCTGCCTCGCTGGTGGTGCGCCACGGCTTCGTGGAGCCGAGCCTGGCCCACGACGACCCCGCGGCGCGCTACCAGTTCGAGCGCCTCGGCTACTTCTGGCGCGATCCCGAGGACGGGCGCTCGGAAGCCCTGGTCTTCAACCGCATCATCACGCTCAAGGACCCCTGGACGCGTAGGTCCGAGGAACGCAGGTCCGCCGAGCGCAGATCATCCGAGCGCAGGAGCAAGGAGCGCAGGAGCACAGGACCCGGGAGCACAGGACCCGGGAGCACAGGACCCGGGAGCACAGGGAGCGCCGGGAGCGAAGCTGCGGGGAGCGAAGGGCTGGCGAGCGACGATCCCACCTGGCGCCGCGCCAGCGTCGCCACCGGCGACGATATCGCCGATGGGGCGCCGGCCACGGAGGGCACGGGCCCGGACGTTCCGACGTCCGCCGGCGACGGGGCCGGCGTCCAGCCCGACCCGCTGGCGGGGCTCGAGCCGCGCCAGCGCGAGGCCGTCGAACGCTACCAGCGCGAGCTGGGCCTGGGGTTGGACGACGCCGCCCTCATCGCCGGGCGCGCTGAGCTCGCCGGCTTCTTCGAGGCGGCCGTGGCCGAGCATCCCGACCCGGCGGCCATCGCCAACTGGGTCGTCAACGACCTGGTGCGCGAGCTCAAGGATCGCCCGCTGGCCGAGTTGGGCGTGACGCCCGAGCGGCTGGCCCGGCTGGTGCGGCTGGTCGGCGAGGGCACGCTCACGCTGCCGGTGGCTCGGGAGCTGTTCGGGGAGGTCGCGCGCTCGGGCACGGACCCCGAGGAGCTGATGCAGCGGCGCGGCCTGGAGCGGCTCGACGACGAGGCGGCCGTGCGCGAGGTCGTCGCCCGCGTGCTCGCCGACCACCCGGCCGAGGTCGCCAGCTTCCGCGGCGGCAAGGAAGGCCTGCGCGGCTTCTTCGTGGGACAGGTGATGCGCGCCACGCAGGGCCGCGTCGACCCCAAGCTGGTGCAGCAGCTGGTGGCCGAGGCGCTCGCGGGCGCCTAGAGGGGCACCGGCCGGCCGGCCACCACCACCGAGCGCAGCGCCAGCTCGCCGTCGAGGGTCAACACATCGGCACGCTTGCCGACGGCGAGCTCGCCACGGTCCTCCAGCCCCAGGTAGCGGGCCGCCACGCCGGAAGCCAGCGCGCTGGCCCGGACCACGCTGAGGCCGCACGCAACGGCGTTGCGGAAGGCGACGTCGAGCGTGAGCACGCTCCCGGCCAGCGAGCCGCTCGGCAAGCGCGCGGCGCCGCCGTGCACCAGCACGCGCTGACCGCCCAGCTCGGTCTCCCCTTCCGGCAGGCCGCAGGCGCGGATGGCGTCGGTGATCAGGTGGAGACGGCCCCCTTTGGCCGCCGCGGCCACACGGAAGCTGGCGCTGTGGACGTGATGTAGGTCGAGGATCAGCTCGGCGTAGGCGTGCTCGTCGGCGAGGGCCGCGCCAACGGTGCCCGGCGCGCGGCTCCCCAGCGCGGTCATGGCGTTGAACAGGTGGGTGAAGCCGACGGTGCCGCCCTCAGCGCGCACCGCATCGATCAGCGCGCGCGCCTCCTCGAAGCCGGCATTGGTGTGCCCGATGCTCACCCGCACCCCGGCCCGCGCCAGCGTGGCGGCGGCGTGGAGGGCACCCTCTACCTCCGGCGCGAGCGTCACCACCCGAACGACGCCGGCCTTCAGCACCGCCTCGATGCGCTCGGGGTCGGGAGCGAGGGTCATGGGGGGTTGCGCGCCGAGCCGCTCCGGGCTGATGAACGGCCCCTCCAGGTGCGCGCCCGGGATGGAGGGCAGGGGCCCCCCGTCGGGCGCCGCCGGGTCGTCCATCACCTCGCGCACGCCCTGCAGGGCGCGCAGTACATCGGCCCAGGGATTGGTGATGGTGGTCGGCAGCAGCGTCGTGGTGCCGTGCCGCAGGTGGAAGGCGGCCAGCGTGCGAACGCCCTCCGGACCGTCCATGGTGTCGCCGCCCCCGCCGCCGTGCACGTGTGCGTCGACGAAGCCCGGCAGGATCAGGGGGGCGCCGCCACGCCGCACCTCGGCGAGCAGCGACGTCATCGCCGGTCCGGACGCCGCCGGCGTGCCCGCGTCGATCGCCTCGATGCGCTCGCCGTAGCTCAGCGCACCCGCCGCCAGCCCCGATGGCAGCGCCAGGATCCCCTCCAGTCGTGTTGTCATGCCCGAGTCTATCGCCGCGGCATCGGACGCCTGCACGGGACGCCTGCACCGGACCGCTACACACCGCAAGCGGCGACGAGGCAGGCGGCGACGAGGTAGGCGACCGAGGTAGGCGACCGAGGTAGGCGGCGACGAGGCGGCCCCGGCCTGCGACCGGCTCAGTCCAGCGTGAAGCCGACCTTGACCGTCACCTGATAGTGGGCGACGCGGCCGTCCTCGATGTGCCCGCGCATGTCGACCACCTCGAACCAACGCAGGTCGTGGATCGTCTCGGCCGCCTTGCCCACGGCGTTGTGGATCGCGTCCTCGAGGCTCGTCTCGGAGGATCCGGTCAACTCGATCTTCTTGTAGACGTGTTCGCTCATGGCACCTCCCGGTCGGGCCCGCGCCCGGCGGGCGCGATGCTCGAGGCAGTCTAGCGCCGGCATCGTGAACGGGCCCGGCGCTGCGCACCGGGCCCGTGACCAAGCGAAAGGCTCCTCAGAAGCGTCCGCGCCGCCCCCCGCTCGCGCCCTGTTGCGGGCTGCCGGCAGCCGTCACGACGACGTTCTGCGCCTGCGGCCCCTTGCCACCCTTCTCGATGTCGAAGCTCACGGCGTCGCCCTCACCCAACGAGCGGAAGCCGTCGCCCTCGATGGCGGAGAAGTGAACGAAGACGTCCTCCCCACCACCGTCCTGCTCGATGAAACCGTAGCCCTTCTCGTTGCTGAACCACTTCACCTTGCCTGTTGCCATGGCCTTCCCTACCGGTCCGCTCACCCGGACGGGCGCGGACCCCGAAGAGTTCATCCCGGCGACCGCTGGCGGGGCGGACACGCCCCGGGGCACGGCCGGGCGGGATGCCGGTGAAGGGCGTCACGGACGCCTTTTCCGGACGAGTGCAGTCTAGGGCCTTGAAGGGCCCTTGGCAAGGGCGGTCGCACCCTCGCCGGCGGCCGGGCGCCGGGCGGCACACCGGGTGGGACACCGGACGGGAACAACGACGGGGAACACCGTGCAGGGCGGGGCGCGGGGCGGGGCGCAGGGCGGGGCGCAGGGCGGTGCTCTGGGCGGGGCTCAGGCCACCGGGCGCGCCTGCAGCGCCACGCGCAGGGTGAAGGCGTCCTCCCCGACATCCACCCAGCAGCGCCGCACGTCGGCGTGGCACACCCCCGACTCCGACCGGAGCTCGAGCACCGAGCCCGCCGCTGTGCCGCCGAGGAAGGCCGCCAGCTTTCCCGGCGGGATCTCGGTGCGCCACACCCACCCGTCCTCCGCCGTGCCGACGAGAACGCCCTCCATGCCGCCCAAGGTTGCCGGTCGTTCCGTGAGGTCCATGCAGCGAGTGTGCCAGATCACCGGCGGCGCATGGCCACGCACTAGGCAGAACCCTAGACCCTCCGGGCGGATAGCATGGTCCGTGCCCCGCGTCATCGGCTCGCTCAACGAGACGCCCCTGCATGCCGCTCTCAAGCGCCGGCTGGCGCCTCCCGGCAGCCGCTTCGAGGTCGATGTCGAGGGCTACGTCGTGGACGTGGTGGCGGACGATCTGTTGATCGAGATCCAGACGCGCAACGTCGCCGGCATGCGCCCCAAGCTGGCGGCGCTGCTGCCGAACCACCGGCTGCGGCTGGTGCTGCCGGTGGCCGAGAGGAAGTGGATCGTGCGCTGCTTCGAGGACGGCAGCCGCACCCGCCGCCGCTCGCCCAAGCGCGGTCGCGCCGAGGACATCTTCCGCGAGCTGGTGAGCATCCCCGACCTGCTCTCGCACCCCAACTTCGAGCTCGAGGTGCTGCTGACCGAGCAGGAGGAGCTGCGCCGCCATCAGCCGGGCAAGGCGTGGCGCCGCCAGGGCTGGGTGGTCGTGGGGCGCGAGCTGCTCGCCGTGCGCGAGCGGCGCAGGCTCCGGCGCCCCAGCGACCTGCTGGCGTTCCTGCCCGACGCACTGCCCGATCCCTTCGGAACGGCCGATCTGGCCGCGCTCGGAGGGTTGCCGCGGCGCACCGCGCAGGAGGCCGCCTACTGCCTGCGCGCGCTCGAGCTCATCGAACCGGTGGGCAAGCGCGGGAACGCGGTGCTCTACCGCACCGCCGCCGGGCCCGAGGCGTCCCGGCCCGGCTAGGGCTCGGCGACCGCGAACGCCTCCAGAACGGGCTTCGGCACCCGTACAGGGCGCCCGCGGGCGGCGTCCACCCACACCCACTCGGTGATCGCTTCGGCCAGCAGCGTGCCGTCGCCGGCGCGCCGGATGTCGGTGTGCCGCACCGCCCGGCGCTCGTCGAGCCGGCGCAGCTCGGTGGTGACCGTCAGGGTGTCACCGGGCAACGCAGGCCGGCGGTAGCGGATCTCGTGGCGCCGCACCACCGGTAGCGCGCCCAGCGCCAGGTACGCCTCCAGCGGGAAGCCGCGCGCGGCCGAGTGGGCCCGGGCGGCCTCCTCGGCGTAGCGCAGATAGTGGGCGTTGTTGACGTGCCCCAGCTCGTCGAGGTCGTCCTCCCGCACCCGCAGCTCGAGCGTCCAACGCGACGGTGACGCTCCGCTCACGCCCCCTCCCCCTCCATCGCGCGGTCGAACGCATCGCGTAGGACGGCGTCGTCGACGCCCACCACGGCGCCCTCGCGCAGGTACACCAGCTGCGCCCGTGGACGCTCGCCCAGCGCGCGCTCCACGGCGTGTACGTAGAGTGCCAGCTGGAAGGCGTAGCGCTCCGGCCGCACGGTCTTGTCGGTCTTGTAATCCTCCACCGTCCACCCCCCGTCGGTGCGGTAGAGCCGATCGATGACGCCCTGCCACACGGTGCCGCCGTACGGCACCGCGACCGGCAGCTCGGCCCGGTCGTGCCGCCGTGCCGCCAGCGCCGGCAGCGCGCCGCCGAGCAGCGAGCGGTAGCCGCGGACCAATCCCAGCACTTCATCGAGCAGCTCGCGGCGCTCGTCGGGCGCGAAGGCGAACATCACCTCCTGCGCCACCAGGTTGGCGCGCGTGGCGGCGTCGTCCGGATCCCAGTCCTGGCCGATGGCGTAGTGCACCAGCGTGCCGACGGCAGCGCCGCGCCCGGGCAGCGCCGCGTCGTCGTCCGGGTCCGACGGGGGCAGCGGCTCCCCTTCCGGCTCGGGCACGCCCCCGCTGCGGGTCTCGTGACGCAGGCGGGAGGGGCTGTACACCGCGGGGTAGCGGTGCGGCGCGAAGCGCCGCGTCAACCACGGTGCCGCCGGCAGCCCCGCGGCCGGGACCTCGGTGGCCGCGCGCGGCGGCGGCGCCGGCTCCGCGCCGGCATGCGTGTGGATGCGCACCCCGGGCGCCTCGGCGTCCGGTCCGAAGCCGATCGCCGCCAGCGCCGCCGCCCAGCCCTGTGGATCGCCCGCCTTGACGCTGCCGGTGACGATCAGCGTGTCGCGCGCCCGGCTGGCGGCGACGTAGAGCAACCGGTAGCTCTCCTGCTCGTCGCGCTCCTGCGCGCGCTGCCGCGCCTCCTCGAAGCCCTCGCTCCCCGCCAGCCGCGGGCGGCCGTCGCGCGGGTCGAGGTACAGAGCGTCGGTGCGCGCCACCAGCATGCGTCCGGCGTCGAAGACCGCGGTCAGCGCGAACTCCAGCCCCTTGGAGCGGTGCACCGTCAGCAACCGCACGCCGTCGCCGCTCTGCGGGACGTCGCCCGCCTCCGCCTGGCGGCTGAGCAGCTCGAGCCGGTCGAGCAGCACCTCGAGGTCGCGCGGGGTGCGCGCGGCGACCTCGAACAGCAGCGCGTCGACGTTCTGGCGCGCGCGTTCGTCGAGGAACTCGACGTAGCGGCGGCCGTCCACCAGCGGATCGCGGATGAGGCGCTTGAGCGCCTCCAACGGCGGCAGCCGCACGATGGCCTGCAGCGTCTCGATGCGATCGGCAACGGCGGCACTGGTGTCGCGCAGGGCCTGCAACGGGCGCTCGGCGCGCATCACGGCGTCGACCCGCGCCAGATCGAGCTGGCCGAAGGGCCCGCGCAGGAACGCCGCCAGGCTCATCCCTTCGGGCCGGATACCGACGCGCAGGGCATGGTAGAGGTCGCGGATCTCGCTGCGGTCGTAGTAACCGCGACCCTGGAGCATCACGCAGGGGACGCCGGCGCCGCGCAACGCCTCCTCGGCCACGGCCAGCCCCCCGTAGCTGCGGGCCAGCACCGCCATGGCGTCGTAGGGGACGCCGTCGGCATGGTGCCGCCGCAGCGCCTCCGCCAGGACCGCGCCTTCGCGGGCCCGCAGCGCGGCCATGCGCTCGTCGCCCACCACCCAGTGCAGCGCCACCTGCCCGGACTTGTCGGCCTGCGCGCCGGCGGCCCGGACCGGCGGGGCCTCGCGCGGTCCGAACCCGAGCGAACGCCGGGCGAGCCCCTCGGTGAGGCGGTTCAGGAAATCGGTCACGGCGCGGGCGTGGCGCCGCGTGTCGGTCAGCGGCGCATCGACCTCGCCCGCGCGCTCGGCGTCGTCGAGCGCGGCGCGGAACACTTCGACGTCGGCGTTGCGGAAGCCGTAGATCGACTGCTTCGGGTCGCCCACCACCTCCACCTGCACGCCCATCGCCTCCAGCCGCCGGAAGAAAGCGCCCTGCACAGGGTTGACGTCCTGGAACTCGTCGACCAGCGCCACCGGGAACCGCGCCACCAGGCGGGCGCGCGCCTGCGGTACGTCCAGGGCCTTCAGCGCCCGCCGCTCGACCTCCCCCGGGGCCACCAGCGCCCCCGACAGCCGCGCCAGGTAGCGCTCGTAGGCGCTGCGGAACAGCGCCAGCAGGGCGCGCTCGTGCGCCGCGCCGCCGGGCTCGAGCTCAGGGGCCAGCGAGCGCTTGCCGAACAGCGCCATCATCAGCTCGCCCGCCCGCTCGCCCAGCAGCGCGGCGTCGGCGTGCCGCGGGTGGCCGGGGTCGGCGGCGAGGAGCTGAAGGCCGCGGACCTCCTCCTCGAACATGGCGGCGGCCTCCCACTCACCCAGCACGCCGAAGTCCGGATCGAGCCCGAGCACCGGCGCCGACAGCCGCAAGGTGGCGATCATGAAGCCGTGGATGGTGCTGAGCACGGCGCCGCCGAGCTCGCGCCGGGCCCGCCGGAAGGCCGCCGGCTCGCCCGCCGGCCGGAACGCCGAACCCAGGTAGCCGCCGTCGGTCAGCACCTCTTCGATGCCGGCGCCGACGCGTTGCCGCAGCTCGTCGGCAGCCGCCCGGGTGAAGGTGACGCCGGCGATGCGCCGCAGCGGGCGGCCGCCATCGACGAGCTGCAGGTAGCGCAGCACCAGGCTGGTGGTCTTGCCGGTGCCCGCCGACGCGACCCGGACCCTCACGGCGCCTCGCCCTCCCGGCAGACGTCGAGGATGGGGCAGGTGCGGCAGTGGAAGCCCGGTCGGGGTCCCACGGCGCCCCGTCCGAAGCGCTCCAGGGCCGCCGCGGCACGCCGCTCACGCATATCGATCTGCCGCCAGCGGTAACGGATACCGCCCTCGTAGACGTCGATGGGGTCGCCCAGGATGGGCCACACCTGTACGTCGACGCGCTTGAAGCGGCCGCGGTAGCCCTCCAGCAGGTGGCCCGCCGCCCACAGCTCGGTCCAGCGCTCCTTGATGACGTGCTCGGCTTCGACTGCGTCCGCCACGGCGTCGGGCGCCACGAAGCGCACCAGCGTTGCGCGCCCGCCCTGGCGCACGGCAGCGTCGAGGCGAGCGTGGACGACCGCGCCGTCCGTGGCGCTCCCCGCCTGCGGGAGCAGCACGCCGTAGGTGAGGGCCGAAAGCGCGTCGCCACGACGCTCCAGCCACTCCGCGGCTTCCGGGTAGGCCGCCGCCAGAGCGGCGCGACGTTCGGGCGTGAGCGCCCGCTCGCGGCGCAGGTCACTGCGCAGCCCCTCCCACCAGGGTCGGTCCGCCCGCTCGCGGTCCTCCAAGCGGCGCTCGCCCCAATAGCGCAGGCTGCAGCTGTCGAAGCGGCGCAGCGCCTCGATGCTGGCCTCGCCCAGCTCCACCGTGCCGAGCTCGGCACGGTAACGGGCCTCGGCCGGGAGCTCGAGCAAGCTCCCGGCGGGCACCGGCGGGAGCGGCTCGGCCGGGCCGCCCGTCAGCGCCGGCTCGGCCACCAGCGGTCCGCCCTGGTCGGCCTCGGGGGCGGTCACCACCAGCACGTCGGCGCGCGCCAGGAGCTCCTCGAGCGCCTCGGCGTCACGCCCCTGGAAGCGCTGGGGCAGCCCCAGGTGCGCGTTGCTCGCCTCCGGCGTGGCGCGATCGTCCTCGGGGATGAAGTAGTCCTCGCGCTCGCCGGCGCCGTAGGCGCCCTCGACCGCCCCCAGCAGGTAGGCCTTGCGGAAGTGGCGGCCGCTGGCGAGCGTCGGCGTGAGCAACGCCACCCCGCCGGGCAGCTCCCGGGGCAGGCGCCCCTGGCGCAGCAGCGCCGCCCACCAGGCCCGGAAGCCCGCGCCCGCGGCGAGCTGGGAGGCCTCCTGGGCCGCGCGCAGCGCGGCGTCGCGGAAGGCCTCCGGCAACCCCTCCGCCGCCGCCGGCGCCCGCACCAGCAGCGACGGCAACACCTCGTCGAGCATCCGTCTCGCCCACGCCAGGGGCTCGCTCCCCACCTCGAGCGCGGCCAGCCAGGACCGGTAGCGCTCGCGCACGCCGAGCCGCTCCGCCAGCACCTGGATGGCATCGGCGCCCGCCACGCCGGCGTCGAGGGCGGCGTCGGCGAGCTCCGCGAGCTCGGGCACCGCCAGCAGGGCCGAGGGCGTGGGGTGATCGGGGAGCTCGAGCAGCTCCACCAGCACCCGCCCGGCCGGCGACTCGGCCAGCGAGCGCGGGCTCTCGTCGATCAGGGGAACGCCGTACTCGTCGGCGAGCGCGTCGAGCGCCCGCACGCGCTCGGGCGGCGCGACGAGCGCCAGGTCGAGCGGGTCGTAGCCGCCCGTGGCGAGATCGCGCTTGAGCGAGCGCAGCACCCAGCGCGCTTCGGCCACAGGATTCGGAGCGCGGTAGCGCTCGACGCTGCGCGGCGGGGCGCCGGCGCTGCGCCTGACGTCCGGCCACGCCAGCCCCTCGGGCACCGCGGGCAGCGTGAGGTGCACCTCGCGCCGCCGCCCCAGCGCCCGGAACAGCCGCAACTCCAAAGGACCCAGTTCGCGGAAGCCATCGACGATGACGACGTCCGCCTCGCAGGCCTCGGGCGTGGTCTCGGCCAGCCGCCGGGCGGCCGCCCGGAAGTCGTCGTAATCCCAGGCATCGCCGGCGGCCTCCTTGCGGCGCTCGTAGGCGGAGAACACGCGTGCCAGGCGCCGGCGCTCGGGGTCGTCGCGATCGTCGGGTCCGGTGCCAGCCGGTCCGGCGCCATCCGGTCCGGCGCCATCCGCGCCGACGCCGTCCGGGCCCACGTCGTAACGCTTGGCCTCGGCGATGGCCTGTGCGAACAGCCGCGCCTCACCCGGTGCCGGCACAGCACCGGCGACCTCCGCCAGCGCCTCGCCGACCAGCACCAGGCGGCCGCTGCCGATGACCAGCGGGTGGAGCTCGCGGGCGCGCGCCAGCATGCGGTAGTAGACCTGTTGCAGAGTCAGGAACTCGAGGCCGAGGAGTGCGGTGCCGATCGTGAGAGCCGTGCCCGGAGCCGTGGCGGCGCCGGGAGCGGTCGGATCGGCGGGGACGCCGCCCTCCACGGTAGCCCGCCGTACCACGCTGCTGCGCTGCGCCGGCAGGCCCACCCACCACACGCGACGCCCCGCCGCGCAGGCTTCGCGGGCGCGCGTCAGCATGGCGTGGGTGCGACCTGATCCGGGCGGCCCGACCATCAGCGACAGTGCCACCCGGTCATGCTACCAGCGCTCCGGGAGCCTCCGTCGTCGGCCCAAGCGGGCCTCAGCGGGCCTCTACGCCCTCGAAGAACACATCCTCGATCAGCGCCACCACCGCGGGCACCCGCTCCGGGCTGGCCGACAGCCCGGAGTAGGCCATGCCCAGCAACAGCCAGGTCGTCTGGGTGGGGTCGAGCGGGCGGAGCTCGCCGCCGGCGACGCCCTGCTCGAGGATCGCCTCGATGGGGCCAAGGAAACGCTCTCTGTAGGCCCGGTGCATCTGGTCCCGCGACGCGGGGTGGAGGCTGACGGCGTCCTGCTCGGCGAGCCGGATGAAGCGCTGGCTGCCCCGCATGTGGGTGAGGATGTTGGTCAACACCCCGTGCACCTGCCGGCGGGCGCTCCCGCCGGCGGCGCGCGCCTGGTCGACCAGCTCGCCGACCCGTTCGATGTGGTGCAGCAGGATCGCCAGGAAGAGGGTCTCCTTGTCCTCGAAGTGGTAGTAGAGGCCCGCCTTGGACACCCCCACCGCCTCGGCGATCTGCCGCATCGACAACCCGTGGTAGCCGTGCGTGACGAAGAGCGCGGCGGCCTCGTCGAGGATGCGGTCCTTGACGCTGTCGGCGGCGCCCGCCTGCGTCACGACCCGCTCACCGGCCGCCGGCGCTCGGGGAGCCGGCGGACGTCGTCACGGCGTCGACCCAGGGCGTGCGCGTCACGCCCGCCCTCACCCCATCCCGGGGATCAGCGGCCGCCACCAGGGGATGGCGATGACCATCAACACCATGGCGACGGTGTAGAAGATAGCCGCCGGCCGTGCGCTGTTCAGCTTGCGCGCGCGTGCGGCCCCCACATGGATGAGGGCGATGGCGATGACCATCAGCGGCAAGTGCTCGACCAGGAAGAAGCGGGTGTGGTCGTTCTTCATGGCGGCGCCGAAATCGGCGAAGGCGCCGGTGGTGATGGGGCTGAACACGAAGTACAGAAGCAGGCCTACGAGCAGTTGCACGTCGACGGACATGGTGAACACCCGCCCGAGCGAGTTCTGTTGGCCGGTCCAGGCCCCCCGCGCGAAGGCGCCACGCAGGGCCATGGCCACCGCGACGACGCCGACGATGACGATCACCCAACGCAGCAGGTTGTGGAGATCCAGCAGGAATATGTACATGATCGTGTCGATCCTTTCGCTGTCGAAGCGCACAGGCAGGGCCGCACCCCGCGCTGCCGCGGTCGTCCTGCCCTATTCTGCCTCAGTTCGCCGCCCTGTCGCTCCCCTCCAGGCGCGACGCCTGTTCCTGACGCCGCCCCTTGAGGCCGAACGACGGCACCAGCATCACGGCCATCACCACCGCCAGCACGGTGAGCGCCGGCGGGAATCCGCCGGCCGAGGAGGCCGCCACCGCTCCCACCAGGGCGCCACCGACGAGCTGTCCCACGCTGGTGAACACCGTCAACAGGCCCTGCGAGGCCCCGCGGTCGGCTTCGTCCGCCTCGCGCAGCAGGATGTAGCGCAGCGGAGCACCCAGGAGAGCCGACAGCCCGAGGCCGGTGAGGACGGAGGCGACGATGAAGCCGGCCAGGCTCGTGGAGGCGGCGCCGAACACGAACAGCCCGGCGGCGGTCAGCGCGAGTCCGGCGACCACCACGATCCTCGAGCCCAGCGCGTCGAGGACGCGGCCGGCCGTAGGCGATCCGACCGCCAGAGCCAGCACCAGCGGCAGCAGCATGAAGCTGGCAGTGGCCTCCCCCACACCCAGCGAGGACACGGCCAGCGACGGCAGGAACACCATGGCCGCCTCGCTGAGGCCGGCGCCGGCGGCGAACAGGCCGACCAGCCGCACCTGATTGGACGCCAGCAGGCGCGGCCGCAGCACGGCGTCGGCCGCGCGCCGCTCGACCGACCAGAACAGCGGGAGCAGCACGAGCGCCACCAGCAGGAAGGGGCCTACGTTCCAACTCAACAGGCTGGACAACAGCGCTGTGCTGTCGAGGCCGCTGAGGCCGAGCGCCAGGCCCGCCAGCATCAGGCTCAGCACGCTCACGCCGGTCCAGTCGAAGGGGGGACTCTCGGCGGCTCGCACGTCGGGCACGAGTCGCTGGCTGGCTACGATGAGCCAGGCAGCCACCGGCAGGTTGATGAGGAACAGCCAGTGCCAGCTCAACTGCAGCAGCAGGCCGCCGAGCAACGGGCCCACCAGGAACGCCAGGCCGAACACGGCGCCGATGATGCCGAGGGCCCGACCGCGCTTCTCCGCCGGGAAGGTGTCGCCGATGACGGCGCTGGCGACCGGGAAGATGCCGCCGGCCCCGATGGCCTGGATCGCCCGGCCCACCAGCAGCACGGTGAGGCTCGGGGAGAGCGCCACGACCAGCGAGCCGATGCCGAAGAGCGCCACGTCGAGGGTGTAGATGCGGCGGCGCCCGAAGCGATCGGAGAGCTTCGCCATCAGCGGCGTGGCCATCAGGTTGAACAGCACGTAGACGTTGAAGACCCAGGCGATGGCGGCGTTGCCGACGCCGAAACCGCGTTGGATCGCCGGCAGCGCCGGCCCCACGATGGCGATGTCGAGCGCGCCCATGAGCACGCCCACGAAAAGCACGGCAAGGAGCCGATTGCGGGCCCTCTCTTCCATGTCCGATCCCTCCAAGGGTGGCTTCCGGTCGCGGGGCGCGCCTACGCCAGGCGTGGCCGCCACAACCGCGACGAGTGACCGACCGGTCGGTCAGTCGAGTGTCAGCATGCCGCGCCGCCCTCTCGCTGTCAAGCGGAGCGGCTACCCTGAGTGCGGCGGGATCGACAGCGGCGCCAGTCCGATGGCGTCGAGCTCGCGCTCGAACGCCGCCACCTCGACGACCGGCAGGCGGCAGACACCGCCCTGGCACACGTAGGCGCTGGCGCGACCGTCGAGCCGCTCACGACCCCGCGCCAGCGGGCAGCGCCGCGCCAGCGCATCGTCCGGCCCACTCACCAGCAACGCCGCCACCGCGGGGTCGGCGCGCCGGCGCCAGGCGGCCGCCAGCGCGGCGGTGTCGGCGCCGCGCGGGTCGCCCACCAGCACCACTTCCCGCGGCGGCTCGGCCAGGATGCGGCGGACCGTCAGGGCCGACGCGAACGCCTGGGGATGCCGCTGCATGGCGTCCTCCAGGGGCCCGACGGCGCGCGCGGCCGCCTCCGCCAGCGCACCGTCCCCCGTCACGCGGGCGAGGCGCGCCAGCAGCTCGGCGGCGGCGGCGTTGTCGGACGGGACGGCGGCGTCGGCCAGCGAGCGGGGGCGCACCAGCAGACGCTCGCCGCGACGCGAGGTCGAGTAGAAGCCGCCGTCGTCCGCCTCGAAGTCGCGGCGCACGACGGCGGCGAGGTCCAGCGCCAGCTCGAGCAGCGGCGCCTCCAAGGTGAGGCGGTGGAGCGCCAGCAGGCCCAGGCCCAGGTAGGCGTAGTCCTCCAGCAGTCCCTCGATGTGGGCGCTCCCACCCCGCCAGGCGTGCAACAAACGCCCGTCCTGGAGCAGCTCCGCGCGCACGAAGCGCACCAGCCCGTGGGCCAGGGTCAGCGATCGCTCGGAGCCCAGCAGGCGGGCGGCGTCGGCCAGGCCGGCGAGCGCGAGCCCGTTCCAGGACGCCAGGACCTTGTCGTCCAGGGCCGGGCGCGGTCGCTGTTCGCGGGCGGCGGCCAGGGCGCGGCGGGCGCGGCCCAGACGGGCCGCCGCCTCCTCGGGCTCGAGCCCGAACGCCGCCGCCGTGGCGGGCAACGGCTCGGCGACGCGCAGCACGTTGCGCCCCTCGAACGGACCCGGTGTACGTACCCCGAAGTGCCGCTTGACGAAGGCGGCGTCGATGCCGGTGACGGCGTCGATCGCCTCCTCCGTCCAGCTGTAGAAGCGCCCCTCCTCCCCCTCGCTGTCGGCGTCCAGCGAGCTGCACAACGCCCCCTCCGGGGTGAGCAACTCGCGCTCCATCCAGCCGACGATGCCTTCGGCCACCGCGGCGTAGCGGGTCCGGCCGCTGCGGCGGTAGCCCTCGGCGTAGAGCTGCAGGAGCTGGGCGTTGTCGTAGAGCATCTTCTCGAAGTGCGGCACGTCCCAACGCGCGTCCACGCTGTAGCGCGCGAAGCCGCCTCCGAGCTGGTCATGGATGCCGCCGTCGGCCATGGCATCGAGCGTGGCCGTGGCCATGGCCAGCGCGCCGTCCTCCGGACTGTCGAGAAGGAAGCGCAGCGCGCCGTGAGGCGGGAACTTGGGAGCGTCGCCGAAGCCGCCGCGCTCCGCGTCGAAGGTTGCTGCCAGGGCTGCGAGCGCGCGGGCCCGCGCAGCAACCTCACGCGCTGCAACCTCACGCGCAGCAACCTCACGCGCAACTGCCTGACCCGCCGCGCCGGGCGCCCGAGCTGTCGCCGGCGCTGTCGCCGGCGCCGCCGCCGCTGCACCCGCGAACGGCGCCTCCAGCGCGCGGAGCTGCTCGTGCATCGAGCGCGCCGCCTCCTCGACTTCGCCGCGTCGCTCGGACCACGCCCGGCTCACGCCCTCCAGCACCTGCCGGAAGGAGGGCCGCCCCCAGCGCGGCTGCGGCGGGAAGTAGGTCCCCCCGAAGAAGGGTGCGCCGCCGGGGGTGAGGATCACCGTCAGGGGCCAACCCCCGCTACCGGTCATCGCCTGGACCGCGCTCATGTACACCGCGTCGACGTCGGGACGTTCCTCCCGATCGACCTTCACGCACACGAAGTGCTCGTTCAGGAACTCCGCCAGCCGATCGTCCTCGAACGACTCGTGGGCCATGACGTGGCACCAGTGGCACGACGCATACCCGATGGAGAGCAGCAGCGGCCGGTCGAGCCGGCGCGCCAGCGCGAACGCCTCCTCGCCCCAGGGGCGCCAGTCGACAGGGTTCTCACTGTGCTGGAGCAGGTAGGGGCTGGTGGCGTGCGCCAAACCGTTGGGCATGCCGCCACGGTAGCAGGCGTCACCAGCAGGCGACACCAGCAGACGACACCAGCAGACGACCACAACGAGCGTCCCGGTGAGTTGAGAGGAGCCGGCTCCCCCCTCACGAAACGGCGCGTCCCGCCAGGGAGAAACCCGGGCGGGACAGGCGGCCTGCTCAAGGGGAGAAGGCGATGACGCGCTGGAAAGAAGACGCAAGAGGAAGGAGGAGGGGAGGCTGCAGGTCTTCCAACGCCTCGATAGGACGATACCGCCCCGGGCCTTACAAGGTTCTTACTCACGGGCCGCGACGGCGCGCACGCCCGTAGACTGGCCCCATGGCCGCCGACGCACCCCGCAGGAGCTACCGTCAGGGAACGCTCACGACCTTCGAGCTCGACGACGATCCGCTGCTGCAGCTCGAGCGCTGGCTGCGCCAGGCGCTCGATGCCGGCATGCTCGAGCCCAACGCCATGAGCCTGGCCACCGCCGACGGCGACGGGCGTGTCTCCTCGCGCATGGTGCTGCTCAAGGGCATCGCCGGTGGCGGGCTGGAGTTCTACACCAACTACGCCAGCCGCAAAGGTCGCGATCTGGAAGCCAACCCCCAGGCAGCCGCCTGCTTCTGGTGGGATCGACTGGAGCGCCAGGTGCGCGTCGAGGGCACCGTTGCGAGACTCCCCGAGGCCGCCGGTCGCGCCTACTTCGCGAGCCGTCCCTACGGTTCCCAGCTCGCGGCCTGGGCCTCGGAGCAGAGCCGTCCCGTCGCCGATCGCAAGGAGATCGAGGGGCGCTTCGCGGCGATGCAGGCGCGCTTCCCCGAAGGCGCCGTGCCGTTGCCGCCTACGTGGGGCGGCTACCGCCTGCAGCCGTCACGTATCGAGTTCTGGCAGGGACGGGAGAACCGGCTCCACGACCGCTACCTGTACCGCGCCACGGAGCACGGCTGGGCCGTCGAGCGGCTGTTCCCGTGACCGCAAGCGGCGCGCCGGCGGCCAGGGCCGGCGCGCCGCTTCGACGCTTGACGGGATAGGAGCGAAGGTCGGCTAGTTGCCGGCCCCACCGGTGGTGCTGCCACCCGTAGTGCTACCGCCGGTGGTGCTGCCGCCGGTGGTGCTGCCACCCGTGGTGCTACCGCCGGTGGTGGTACCGCCGGACGTACCTGCGCCGTTGCCGCCGGCCGGCGCCGTGCCCGAGGGCTGCGGCGGGGCCGGAAGGAGCTTCGGGAACGTCTGGACGCCCGAGCTCTTGAGCAGCGCCTGCACTTGCTGGTTGGCGTGCTCCTGACGGAGCTTCGACTCGACGTCGCTCTTGACCTGGTCGAACGGCTTGGTCGTGGCCTGGGTGTGCTTGCTGACCAGGATCACATGGTAGCCGTACTGGGTCTTGACCGGTCCCACGACCTTGCCGACCTGCGCTTTGAAGGCCGCGTCGGCGAAGGGCTGGACCATCTGGGTCTTGCCGAAGCAACCGAGGTCGCCGCCCTTGGAAGCGCTGGGCCCGGTGCTCTTGGCCTTGGCCTCCGCGGCGAAGTTGGCGCCGCCGGCGAGGTCCTTCATCACCGCCTGGGCGTCGGCCTCGGTCTTGAGCAGGATGTGGCTGGCGCAGACCTGCTCAGGCGTCGTGTAGTCCGCCTTGTGCGCCTGGTAGTAGCCCTTGAGCTGGGCGTCGGTCACCTTGACGGCGTCCTTGAGCTTCTGCATCTCCTGGTTGATCAGGTCGGACTCGCCGATCAGCTGGACGAGCTGCGCCTTGTCCTTGAAGCCGGCCTGATCGAGCAGGTCCTGCAACTTCTTGCCCTTGGGAACGTTCCCCTCGACCTGCGTCAGCACCGAGTCGACGTGCTTCTGGTCGATCTTCAGCCCGTCCTTCTTGGCCTTGTCGAGCAGCACGATCTCGGTCGCCCGCTGCTGCAGGTACTGCGGCTGGTACACCGCGAGCTGCTGACGGAGCTGCGGGGTCATCGGCATGCCCTGCTGGGCCGCCAGGCTGCGGATGGCGATGTCGAAACGCGCCTCGAAGTCGCTCAAGGTCTCGGTCTGGTCGCCGAGCTGGATCACCACCGGATCCTTGCCGGAGGCGCTGGTCGCGGTCGTGCTCTTGGACGTGCTCTGGTTGGTGCTCTGGGCGCTCGCGAGCCCCGCCACCATGGCAAGAGCCAGCAGTGACGGCAACAGGCGGCGGAGCCGCTTGGGGAATCGAGTCATGGCCGCAACCCTACCACCCCGTCGCGGCCCGGGCGGTGGGGTGGGACCACGGTTGCTACGCAGCGCCCGGCGGCCCTCGGCCCGTGCCCGGACGGAGGCTCAGGCGGCCGCCTCCTTGTTGCGCCGTTTGCCCTTGCGCTCGCCCTCCTTGGGAGCGGTCTCGGAGGCCGTCTCGGGCCCCGTATCGGCGACGCTCTCGGGGGCGGTCCCGGAACCGTTCCCGCGATCCTCTCCGGAGGCCTCCCCAGCGGGGGCCTCAGGCGCAGGGGCCGCTCCCGTGGCGTACCCTTCGAGCCTGCGGTAGAGCGCCTTCTGCTCCGAAGTCAGTCTCTTCGGCACCACCACCCGGATCTCCGCCAGCTCGTCGCCGCGGGCGCCATCCTTGCGGGGCCAGCCCTGACCCCGCAGGCGCAGCACCCGTCCCCCGGTGGTGCCCTCGGGGAGCGTCATCTCCACCTCGCCGTCCAGGGTGGGCACGCGCACGCCGCCGCCCAGGGCGGCGCGGTAATCCGGCACGTCGACCCGCACCCGAACGTCATCACCCTGAACCGTGTACACCCGGTGAGGGGCGTGGCGCACGATCAGGATGAGATCGCCTCCACCCGGCGCCTGGCCGCGCAACCGCAGGCGCGCACCGTCGCGCACGCCGCGGGGCAGGGTGACGGTCAGCGCCCGGCCGTCGATCCGGAAGGTCGTCTCGCCGCCGCGGTAGGCCTCCTCGAGACCCACCTTCAGCTCCGCTTCGACCCCTCGCGGGGCGCGGGCGGCCTGGCCGCCTCGCATCGCCGAAGGTCGGACGCCCCCCTGCGAGAACACGTCGCCGAAGCCGCTCTCGGTGGTGAAGCCGCGTCCCCCCATGGTCCCGCCGAACAGCGACTGGAAGAAGTCGCTGAAGCCGGCGAACTCGTCGGCCGACACCGTCCGGAAGCCTCCGCTCTGCTGAGCGAAGGGCGGCGCGCCGCCGGTCGTTCCGTACTGGTCGTAGATCTTGCGCTTCTCGGGATCGGAGAGCGCGGTGTAGGCCTCGTTGATCTCCTTGAAGCGATCCTCGGCGCCGGCGTCGTCAGGATTGCGGTCCGGGTGATGCTTGGCGGCAAGCTTGCGGAACGCGGCCCTGATGTCCGGCTGCGACGCATCGCGCGGGACACCCAGCATCTCGTAGTAGTCCTTGAAGCCTGCCACGTCGAATCACCTCCCGCGCCGGGCGCATCCGGCGGCGCCCGGCCGGGCCCTAGCCGTCCTCCGGCTCCGTGTACACCACCACGCGCGCCGGCCGCACCAACCGGTCGCCGCGCTTGAAGCCTGCCTGGAACACATCCGCGATGGTGCCGGGCTCGGCGCCATCGGCGAGCGGAACGGTCGTGAGCGCCTCGTGCTGATTCGGGTCGAACGGGTCGCCCGCAGCACCGATGGACCGGATATCGAGGGTCTCGAGGGTGCGCACGAGCGAGTCCTTGACCGCTCGCACGCCCGGCACGATGGTCGACGGGTCATCGGTGGACTCGGCCGCCTGCAGCGCCCGTCCCAGGTCGTCGAAGACCGCCAGCACGGCCAGCACCGCGCTGTCGAGACCCGCCTCGCGGGCGAGCTCGACGTCGCCGGCGACCCGCCGGCGGAAGGTCTCCAACTCGGCGCGGCCGCGCAGGTAGCGGTCGCGGCACTCCGCCGCCTCGCGCTGTGCCTCGCCCAGCAGCTCTTGCGTCCTGGCCAGCTCGCTGCGCAGGATGTCCACCTCCTGGTCGGCCGCCGCAGCCGGGTCGGCCGTCGTCGCGCCCTGGTTCTGAGGAGCAGTGGCGCGCCCGCGCGCCTCCTCGGCGCCCGCACCGTCGCCGGGCTGCCGCTCGTCGACGGTGCCGCCACCGCTGTCGTCGTGGTTCTTGGGATCGCTCATAACCTCGTCCTAGCGGTCAGCGCGCGACGCCGCCTCGTGCGCGTCGCGCGCTGACGGATGCTCGTCCGGCTCAGCCGGCCGGCTTGAAGTCCGCGTCGATGACGTCCTCGTCCTCGGCCCCATCGCCGGCGCTCTCGCCGGCACCGGGCTCGCCGCCCTGCGAGGCGTCCTGCTGCGCGGCGGTCGCCTGCTGGAAGGCCTGCAGCGCCTCGACCAGGGTCTTGGTCACGGCGTCGAGGCGATCCTTGCCGGCGCTCTGGTCGAGCGCCTGCTGCGCCTCCTGGATCGCGTCCTCCACCGGCTTCTTCTGCTCGTCGCCGGCGCCCGCGGCATCGTCGACCGCCTTGCGCGCCTGCAGCCGCAGGCTGTCGAGCTGGTTGCGCGCTTCGGCGAGCTCGCGCGCCTGGTGATCCTCGTCGGCGTGCGCCTGGGCGTCGGACACCATCCGCTCCACCTCGTCGTCGCCGAGTGTGGTGGTGTTCTGGATGGTGATGTTGGCGGCCTTGCCGGTGGACTTCTCCTTGGCGGTCACGTGCAACACGCCGTTGGCGTCGATGTCGTAGGTGATCTCGATCTGGGGCATGCCGGCGGGCATGGGCGGCAGCCCGTCGAGCTTGAAGCGGCCGAGCGACTTGTTGTCGTTCGCCATCGAGCGCTCGCCCTGGAGCACATGCACCTCGACGCCGGTCTGGTTGTGGTCGGCGGTGGTGAAGGTCTCGGTCTTGCGTACCGGCACGGTGGTGTTGCGCTCGATCAGCTTGGTGAACACGCCGCCCTTGGTCTCCACGCCCAGGCTCAGGGGCGTGACGTCGAGCAGCACGATGTCCTCGACGTCGCCGGTGAGTACGCCGGCCTGGATGGCCGCGCCCAGCGCCACCACCTCGTCGGGGTTGACGCTCTGATTCGGCTCCTTGCCGAGCAGCTCCTTGACGATGCGCTTCACGGCGGGCACGCGGGTGGCGCCACCGACCAGGATGATCTCGTCGATCTCGCCCTTGCCGACCTTGGCGTCGGCGAGCGCCTGCTCGACCGGATGCCGCAGCCGTTGCAGCAGCGGGCCTACCAGCTCCTCGAACTTGCTGCGGGTCAGCTTCTGCTCGAGGTAGAGCGGCGCGTTCGACGCCGGATCCATGGCGATGAACGGCAAACTGATGGTGGTCTCGGGCAGTCCGGAGAGCTCGATCTTGGCCTTCTCCGCGGCCTCGATGAGGCGCTGCAACGCCTGCTTGTCCTTGAGCAGGTCGACGTTGTACTCCTTCTTGAACTCCGCGGCCATCCAGTCGACCACGGCGTGGTCCATGTCGGAGCCGCCGAGGTGGGTGTCGCCGCTGGTGGACCGCACCTCGAACACCCCGTCCCCGACCTCGAGCACCGACACGTCGAAGGTGCCGCCGCCCAGGTCGAAGACCAGGATGGTCTCGTTCCCCTTCTTCTCGAGGCCGTAGGCGAGCGCTGCCGCCGTGGGCTCGTTGACGATGCGCAGCACCTCCAGCCCGGCGATGCGGCCGGCGTTCTGGGTGGCCTCGCGCTGCGAGTTGTTGAAGTAGGCGGGCACCGTGATGACCGCCTTGTTGATCTTCTCGCCCACCCGCTCGCTGGCGTCGTCGACCATCTTGCGAAGCACCATGGCCGACACCTCTTCGGAGGTGTACTTCTTGTCTCCAACGACGAAACGGACGCCGCCGTCATCGCCGCGCGCCACCTCGTAGGGCGCGCGCTCGGCCTCATGCTTGACCTCGTCCCAGGTTCGGCCGATGAAGCGCTTGACCTCGAACAGCGTTCCCCTGGGGTTGAGCACGGCCTGGCGCTTGGCGACCTGACCGACCAGGCGGTTCTCGTCCTTGAACGCCACCACCGACGGGGTGGTGCGGTTGCCCTCGCTGTTGACCAGCACCGTCGGCTCGCCGCTCTCCATGATGGCGATGACGCTGTTGGTGGTGCCGAGGTCGATGCCTACTGCCTTTGCCATGGTTGGGACTCCTCTTGCCTCGGGAATGCTCTCAGGCCGAACCTACATCCTGCGTCACAAAACCTGAGTATAGTCGACGCAAACCTCACTGCAGGCGAGTATAGCCAGACGTCGCTTTGTTGTCAACAGATATGAGTCCCATTGTATCAAGTTTGAGCCTGTGAGTGCCTCGTCCGCGGACCCGGCGTTCGCCAACCGCGCCGGGGACACCACTCTGGTCGCCGGCACCCCCGCGGTACAGTAGCGCCAGAACACGGCTCAGGAGGTCCTATGCTCTACATCGTCCTCGCCCACGACGGTACCGACTCGGAGGCGCCCGCGCGACGCCAGCGCGTGCGCGCTACCCACCTCGAGGGTATCCGGACCGCGGTCGATTCGGGCATGCTCCAGATCGGCGGCGCCATCCTCGACGATGACGGCACCATGATCGGCTCGGCCCTGTTGCTGGAGGCCGACAGCCTCGAGGCCGCACGCGCCTTCATCGACAACGACATCTACAGCCGTGAGGCCGTCTGGCAGAGCGTCGACATCTATCCCTTCAAGCGCGCGGTCTAGGGCGCCATGGACCCTTCCCGTCCCGATATCGCCGTCCTCGGCGGGGGCATCGTCGGCCTCGCCACCGCGCTGTCGCTGCAGGATCGACACCCGCAGCTGCAGCTCACGGTGCTCGAGAAGGAGCCGCAGGTCGGCCGGCACCAGACCGGCCACAACTCCGGCGTGGTGCACTCCGGCATCTACTACCGACCCGGTTCCCTGAAAGCGGAGCTGTGCGTCCAGGGCGTCGGTCTGATGCGTGCCTTCTGCGAGCAGCACGGCATCCCCTTCGATCCGGTCGGTAAGGTGATCGTGGCGACGCGCACCGACGAGCTGCCGCGCCTCGATGACCTGCTGGCGCGGGGCACCGAGAACGGTGTGCCCGGCCTGCGCACACTCGACGAGCGGGAGCTGCGGGAGATCGAGCCCCACGCCACCGGGCTGCGCGCCATCCACTCCCCCTCCACCGCCATCACCGACTACGGCGCGGTCACCCGCGCCATGCGCAGCGAGTTCGAGCGGCGGGGCGGAAGCGTGTTGACGGGCGCCGCCGTCCGCACCATCCGCGCCGACGCCGACAGCGTCCATCTCGACACGCAGGCGGGCGGCGTCGACGCCGCTTACCTGGTCACCTGCGCCGGACTCTACGCCGACCGCGTGGCGGCCATGGCCGGGGTCGACCTCGACGTGCGCATCATCCCCTTCCGCGGCGAGTACATGGTGCTGGCCCCGGAGCGCCGCGCCCTGGTACGCGGCCTCATCTACCCGGTGCCCGATCCGGCACTGCCCTTCCTCGGCGTTCACCTCACCCGCACCGTGGCCGGCGAGGTGGAGGCGGGGCCGAACGCGGTGCTGGCGTTCGACCGCGAGGGCTACAGCGTGCTCGACGTCAGCCTGCGCGACACCGCCGAGAGCCTCGCCTTCCCGGGCCTGTGGCGCATGGCGCGCTCCTTCCTCGGCATCGGCCTGTACGAGTACTACCGTTCGTTCTCCAAGGTGGCGTTCGTGCACGCCATCCAGCGCCTGATGCCGGAGATCGCCGTGAGCGACGTGCGGCGCGGCGGAGCGGGGGTCCGCGCCCAAGCGATGGGGCGTGACGGGAAGCTGCTCGACGACTTCGTCATCCGCGAGAGCCCCCGCGCCATCCACGTCCTGAACGCCCCCTCGCCGGCCGCGACCGCCTCGCTGGCGATCGGCCGGCACCTCTCCGACCTGGCCGACGAGCGCTTCGCGTTGTGACGTCGCTCAGCTCGGCGGCGGCGGCCGCCGCCGCAGAGCGACGGCGAGGAGCACGCTGATCACGGCCAGCGCCAGTGACGCCGCGATGAACGCGGGCTGCAGCTCGACGGCCGCGGCCCGGAAGCCTCGACCGCGCATGCCGGCGCCTGCCAGCACGCCCACCACCGTTCCGGGCAGCCCTCCGAGGGCCGTGGCCGCCGCGAACGGCACGAACGGCAAGGCCATCGCTCCGGCGGCGCCGTTGACCAGGTCACCGGGAACGAAGCTCAGACGGCTCGCCAGCACCGCCTCGAAGGTCCCGTGCCGCAACCTGCCCATCCACCCCGGCGGCACGCTCGCATCCTTCGCGCCGTCGGGGCGCCGTCCGCGCCACCAGCGCGCCATCAGGTAGCCCACCGAGGCGGAGGCGAGCGCCGCGAGGTGCGCCACCGCAACGCCCCAGCCGGGACCGAACAGGTAACCGCAGAAGGCCGTCAGCACGGTGACGGGCAGCAGCAGCAGGGGCCGGATCAGGTAGATGCCCGCCAGCAACAGCAGGCCGTCGGGCGAGTGCCGGGCGGAGCGGAGCGCGACTTCCAGAACCCCCACGACCCCGCCGGGATGGCGACTCGCCGCCACCAGGAAGGCCCCCAGCAGCACCAGCCAAGACAGGAGTGCCGCCGTCTTGCGCGCAGTCGCCGAACGCCGCATGGGCCAGTCTACGGTGCGCTCCCGAGCGCGGACTGCCCGCGCGGCCTAGAATGACGCTCGCATGGTCGGCCTCTCCCACCACCCCTCTCGCCACCTCGGCGACCCCCTCCGTCTCGAGGAGGTGACCGGCGCGGTGCTGTGTGGCGGACGCTCCACGCGCTACGGCAGCGACAAGGCGCGCCAGGTCGTCGCCGGGCGGACGCTGGTCGAGCGCACGCTGGACAGCCTGGCGCCCGCCCGGGAACGGCTGCTGGTGGGGAGGTCGTACCCCGTCGCCGGGGCCCGCTTCGTCCCCGACCTGCGGGCGGGGCTCGGCCCACTGGGAGGCCTCGAGACCGCGCTGAGCACGGCCTCGAACCCCTGGGTGGCAGTCGCCGCCTGCGACCTCCCCTGCCTCACGGAAACCTTCTGGCGCCTCTTGTGCCGCCGCGCCGAGGAGGGCTGCGCCGTCGTGGTACGCGGGGCCGGAGGGCGCCTGGAGCCGCTCGCCGCCCTCTACCCGCGCTCGGTGCTCGAGATCGCCGGCGCCCGCCTCGACGGTGGCCTGCTCGACGTGCAGGGACTACTGCGAGGGCTCCCCCTCGTCACGGTCGAGCGCGACGAGGTCGAGGCGGTCTGCGGCCACTCGGTGCTGCGCAACGTCAACCGGCCGAACGACCTGCAGGGAGGAGCCGACCCGTGCACCCCTTGACGCCCATCGAGAGCGGCCACCACTACCGCGATACGGTCTTCCGTGAGCTCGAGCAGACCCGCGACGTCGAGGGCTCGACCTTCGTTGGGTGCACCTTCGAGGACGGCCATCTGCGCGAGATCGCCTTCCGAGACTGCCGCTTCCTGGCCTGCTCGTTCGTCGCCTGCGACCTGAGCCTGTTCGACGTCGGCGGCAGCGCGTTCCGGGACGTCAGCTTCGACGCGTGCAACCTCACCGGGGTGAGTTGGGCGCGGGCCGTCGCCACCCTGCACGATCCGCTGGAGGTCGACTTCCGCGACTGCGTCCTCGACCTCGCGTCGTTCCAGGGCTGCACGTTGGAGGGCAGGCGCATCGACCACTGCGTGGCCCGCGAATGCGACTTCCGGCAGGCCGTGCTGGTGGACGCGGTGTGCCGCGGCACCGACTTCGCCGGCACGAACTTCGAGGGGGCGGACCTGACCGGCGCCGACCTGCGCAAGGCACGCAACTACGCCATCGACGTACGCGCCACCCGGGTCCGTGGCGCGCGCTTCTCGATGCCGGACGCCGTCGCCTTGCTGCAGGGTCTAGAGATCGAGCTCGATTGAGCCTTCAGACGGTCACGGCGGCGAGGGCGACCTCGACGCGAGCGCCCACGGCGGGACGGCCGAACGCCTCGGCCGCGCTGCCGCCACGCAGGAACAGCTCCATGAAGCGCAGGGTGCCGCCGGCCAGCGGCCAGCCGCTGCTACCCGGCGCGAACGCCAGCGTGCCCGCCGGCACCGAGAAGCTCCCGCCGCTGACGAAGGCGACCCGCTCCGCCTCACCGACCCGCACCCGCACCCGCGTGCCGGGCGCGAACGAGCCGGGCGCAGGCCAGGTCGTCTTGAGGTTGCCGAAGCCGTCGACGTACGCCACCCGCCCCTCCGGCACGTCCGGCACCTTGTCGGCCGGAAGCACTTCGTGGAGCGCGTCCGCATCCCCGCGGGCCAGTGCGGCCACGGCGTCCGGGAAGACGTCACGGGACCGGAACTGAGATCCGGCGGCCCCGGCCTGCGCGTAGTGGAGCTCGACGCCCGCCTGCTTGAAGAACGAGAAGGCGTAGCCGGCATGGACCCCAACCACGCCGGTGCCGCCGGGCAGGCGGGCGGCGACCAGTCTCTCGCCGGCGTTGTCGGCTCGAGGCCCGTCGTCGTCGCGGCGCGGCGCGACGTTGTGGAACACCAGCGTTCCCGGCGGCGCTTCGTTGAGCGCGAGCTGCGCGCTCACGAAGCCGGCGGCCAGGGTGGCGAAGGGGGGCACGGCGGTGAGCACCAGCTCGGCTTCGGGAAGCCTGCGCTTGAGGCGCTGGGCGACCTCGGCGAAGGCTAGATCGCCCGCGCCGAAGTCCGCGACGAGGTGGAGGAGCATCCCGTAGGTTATGGCCCGGCAGGCGGGTCCGCGTCAAGCCCTGCGTGGTCGACGGGCGGTCCGCCATGGACCCGATGACCCCCGACCCGCACCTCCTCGACGCTCTCCTCGCGCGCCAGCGTGATGAGTGCGGCCAGGGCCGAGGACGCATCCTCGGCGTGGGTCAGGACCTCGGCCAGGGTGGATCCCGGTCGCGGGCGCACCACCACCAGATCGGCCTCGCGGCCGGGCAGGAAATCCCCCACCACGCCCCCCAGCCCCAGCGCTCGGGCGCCGGCGCCCGTCGCCAGGTAGAGCAGGCGCGCCGGGTCGAGCGCCGCGCCGTCGTCGCGCAGCATCTGCACCTGGTGAGCCGCCAGCGTTTCCTTGAGCAAGCCGAAGCCGGTTCCGGCCCCGACGTCGGTCCCGAGCGCCAGCCGTACCCCGGCCTCGAGGTGGCGGCGCAGCGGGAACAGCCCGCTGCCGAGCGACACGTTGCTGGTCGGGCAGTGCACCACCGTCGCGCTCGCCGCCGCCAGGCGCTCGAGCTCACCCTGCCGAGGATGGACGTCGTGCGCGAACAGCGAACGCTCCCCCACCAGCCCGAAGCGCTCGTAGGTCGCCAGGTAGTCGTCGGCCCACGGGAACAGCCCGCGCACCGCCTCGATCTCCTCGCGGCTCTCGTTCATGTGGGTGGTGAACAGCAGCCCGGGCAGCGCCCGCAACAGCTCGCCGCACGCGCCCAGCAGGTCCTCTCCCGCCGACAGCGCGAAGCGCGGCGTCACGGCGTAACGCAGCCGGCCGCGACCGTGCCAGCGACGCGCCAGCTCGAGCCCGTCGGCCAGCGCCCGCTCAGGGGTGGTGTGCAGCTCCGCACGCAGGTTGCGGTCCGCCACGGTGAGTCCGGCGGCGATACGCAGCCCGGAGCGCTCGGCGGCCTGGAAGAAGCGCTCCATGGCGGGCGCGAAGTGCGCCCCGAACACCAACGCGGTGGTGGTCCCGCCGGCCGCAAGCAACCGCAGGAAGACGTCCGCCCGGGCCGCCGCGTAGTCGGCATCGGCGTAGCGCGCCTCCTCCGGCAGCGTGCGACGCTCGAGCCAGGTGAGCAACCGCATGCCCACCGCGCCGAGGACGGGCACCTGCGGGTAGTGCACGTGGGCGTCCACCAGGCCGGGCAACACCACCGCACCCCGGCGGTCGTCGACCGCTGCGTCGGGGTAGCGGCGACGCAGCACCGCGAAGTCGCCGGCCTCCAGCACGCGACCGTCCTGCAGCGCCAGCGCCCCGTCGTCGAAGGCCTCGAGCGCTCCGCCGTCCAGGAACGGATCGCGGGGCACGTGCATGACGGTGGCCCGCAGCAGACTGGTCGCGTCCATCTCAGCCCCCGGCAGCGAGCGGGACGATCCGTCCGGCGAGCACGTCCACCAGGCCCAGGTCGGTGAGCCGGAGCTCGGGGATCACCGGCAGCCCCAGGAAGGAGAGCGCCATGAACGGCGCCGGGAGCGTCGCCCCCAGCGACGCGGCGGCGTCGTCCAGAGCTCGCATGTGCCGGCGGACCTCGGCCAGCGGCGCGTCGGTCACCAGCCCCGCGATCTCCAACGGCAGCTCGGCCAGGACCCGGCCCCGGCCCACCGCCACGAACCCGCCGCCCAGCTCCTGCAGGCGTCGCGCAGCCATCAGCATGGCCTCGTCGTCGGCGCCCACCGCCATCAGGTTGTGGTGGTCGTGCCCGACGGTGGACGCCAACGCCCCGTGTTGCAGGCCGAAGCCCGTCACCAGACCCAGCGCCCACCCGCCGTTGCGGCCGTGCCGCTCCACGCACACCAGCTTGAGCAGGTCGCGCGCCGGGTCGGCAACCACGGCGCCGTCGCGCACCGAGGGCAGCAGCTCGAGCGCGCCGGTGAGGATCTGGTTGGGGTGTGCCCGGATAACGCGCACCGGCCCGCCCGGGTCCGGGAGCCTCAGGTCGGCCACCTCGAGCCGCGGCAGGCGCACGGTGTCGCGAACGGCGGCGTTCCACGCGTCCGCGCCCTGAGCGCTCGCAGCAGCCCCGGCCGACGCGGCCGGGCCCGCGGCCGGGGCTGCGGCGGCGCCCGAGCCACCAGCGGCCGAGCCGCCGACGACCCCCCGCGCACGCCGTGGCCCGTCCGGCTCGTAGCGGCCATCGACGGCGACGCGCCGACCGCCCTTGTAGACCGCATGCGCCCGGAAGCTGGCGAGGTCGTCGATCACCACCACGTCGGCCAGGTAGCCGGGCGCCACCGCCCCGCGGCGCTTCAGGCCGTAGTGCCGGGCGACGTTGTAGCTGGCGCAGCGCACGGCGTAGACCGGGTCGGCGCCCGCCTGCACGGCCCGCCGCACCAGGCAGTCGACCCCGCCCTCGTCGAGCAGGTCGTGCGGCAGCCGGTCGTCGGTGACGAAGCCGATACGGTCGGCATGTTCAACGCGCACCAACGGCAATAACGCGTCCAGATCCCGTGTCACGGAGCCCTCGCGGATCATCAGGAAGACCCCGGCCTCGAGCTTCTCGCGCCCTTCCTCGAGCGTGGTGCTCTCGTGATCCGAGCCGATGCCGCTGGCCAGGTACGCCTGGAGCGCGCGTCCGCTCAGACCGGGGGCGTGCCCCTCGGCCGTCTTGCGGGCGGCCTCGGCGAGCACCACCTTGCCGAGTTCGACGGCGTCGCCCGCCACCACGGCGGGGAAGCTCATCATCTCGGCCACGCCCACGACCTGGGGGTGCTCCAGCAGGGCCTCGATCTCCGCCAGTCCCAGCTCCGACCCCGCCGTCTCCATGGCGGTGGAGGGGACCGAGCTGGGCACCGTCACCCAGACGTCCAGCGGCAGGTCCCGCGAGCGCTCAAGCAGCCACTGCACCCCGGGAACGCCGGCGACGTTGGCGATCTCGTGCGGGTCGCACACCACCCCCGTGACGCCGCGCGGCACCACGCCCTCCGCATAGGCCGCGGGCGTGACCAGCGAGGACTCGATGTGCACGTGCCCGTCGATCAGCCCGGGCGCTAGGTAGGCGCCGTGCAGGTCGATGGTGGTGTCCGCCGCGGGGGCGTCGTCGTCGCTGCCGACCGTCGCGATGAGGCGGCCTGCGAAGGCGACCGATACTCGGCGGATGCGCCCGTCGAAGACGTTGAGCAGACGCCCGTCCCTGAGCAGCAGGGTGGCCGGGCGGCGGCCCGCCGCGACGTCGACGGCATGCCGGATCTCGTCCGCGGTGATCTCGTGGGCCAGCTGCGCCTTCGCTCGGTTCGATCGCATGGGCACCGTCCTGCTCGGCCGGGGGCCGGGTTGGGCGAGTATACTGCCGGGCACGGCACCGGCGACGGCCACTGCAGACCCGCACCGATCCGGTCCGGCACGCAGCCGTCAGAATCCCGTAAGAGGCCAGGGCCTATGCTGCCCTATGAGTGCGCCCAACCGGACCGTGTTGGTCGCGGACGACGACCTAGGTCATCTCCGTCTGCTCGAGCTCGTTCTCAGCGCCTACACGTTCGAGGTGGTCGGAGTCGAGAACGGGCATGACGCCCTCACCTACCTGCAGTCGCACACACCCGACCTGATGATCCTGGACGTGAACATGCCGTTCATGACGGGCCTCGACGTATGTGCGCGGGCCCGCCGCCTGACCCGGCTGAAGCACGTGCCGATCATCATCATGACGGCGCTCACCGACGAAGACACGCGCCGTCGCGCCGAAGACGTGGGCGCCGATCTGTTCCTCAACAAACCGCTGACGGGCACCGACCTGCGCGGCGCCATCAACGCCCTGCTGGCGACCCGCTAGCTCGGGTCCCGGCGGCAGGTCAGGACAGCGGCGATTCCTTGGCGCCGTCGGTCGACACGTAGAAGGGGTTGGTCCCGGCGGCATGATCCGTGCCGTCGCGCACCGCGGTGATCTCGGGAACGTGCTGCTTGAGGATGCGCTCGACCCCGCTCTTGAGCGTGACGTCGGCCGCGCCGCAGCCCTGGCAGCCGCCGCCGAAGGAGATGTAGGCGACGCCGCCGTCGACGCTCTCGAGGCTGACGTTGCCACTGTGCGCCGCCACCCCGGGGTTGATCACGGTATCGATGACGTCCTGGACCTTCTGGGCCAGGGGGTCGTCCCAGCTCGGGCTGGGGAAGAACACCCGGAAGCCGCTCTGCATGGCACCTTCGACGAAGTCGACGGTGGCACCGGAGAGCCGGTCCGAGGTCAGCGGATCGAGGTAGACGTCGAAGGCATCGACGCGGAACACGGCGTCCGTCTCCTCGCGGTCGCTGGGCTTGACCAGCCACAGCCGCTGCGAGGTGCGGTCGCCGGCGATGCGGAGTGCGCTCACCTGCTGGTCCTGCTGCATCTCGAGGAAGTGCGCGACGCGCTTGCGGGCGGAATCGGTGAAGGTCAACATGCCAGCTACGAGTATAGGAGCCTCGCCGGAGCGGTGGGCCGTCCCACCCTACGCCGGCGACTCGAGGGCTCCCGCGGAACGTCGCGGCGGCCGGTCCCAACGAGCACCGCCCCGGCCTTCGTGGCCGGGGCGGTGCAGAGCGAGCGGGATAGCGGGCGCTGGGTCAGAGCACCTGCATGACGTAGTGATCGGTGGCGCGCTCCAACCCCTCGAGGTTGGCGACGTACACGCCGCGGGTGCCCTCCAGAGCGCCGTCGGACCGCAGCTCGCCGAGGATGCGGGTGATGGTCACCCGGCTCGAGCCGGTGAGATCCGCCAGATCCTCATGCGTCAACGCCAGCGGCAGCTTCACGCCGCCCTCGATGCCGTCCGCCGACGACGCACCGTCGCTGGGCTGCCCGAACTGCCGCGCCAAGCGCAGGAACGCGCGGGTGACGCGCGCACCGACCGGCATCTCGGCTTCGTCCAGCATCTCGCGGGAACGCCGCAACTGCCGCGCCAGGCTGCGCAGCACGTAATCACGCAAGCTGCGATCGTTCATCGCCTGCTTCGGATCGATCGGGGTGAGGCACGCATCGTGCACCGCGATCACCGTCTCGGCGTGCAGACCGCCGTCCAACGCGCTCAAACCGAGCACGTCCCCGGCGCCGTACAGATCGGCGATACGATCCCGACCCAGACTGGTCGGCACCACCGCCTTCAGCACCCCGAAGTTCACCACGTACAGGTTGCTCGCCTCACGATCCGCCTCGAACAACACCTGCCCAGGCTCCAACGTACGCGTCGGCAGGGCCAGCCCGCGCGGGACGATGTCGGGTGCCTCGCAGTTCGACGGCGTCACGAGTGATTCAAAAGTGTCGAGCATCATGCTCCCTTCAGCTCCTCGAACGGTTCGTTGTCTCGTGTGGGAAAACGCGTCCATGCCTGAGGACGCGGGAAGAGCGAACCAACTACAAAAACTATAGCAGCACGGCGGCCGTCTTGTCTACCCCGTCGGGGCCGGTGGAAGAAGCCTCTCCGCCGTCCTGCACACGCACTCTCCCTCCCGTGCGCGTCCAGCGCGAGGCGTGCCGAGCGTCCGCCGACCGCGCGCCGGACCCCGTACGGGGCGGGGCCCGTACGATGGGCCGCCCGAGCGCCCGGCGTTGACAGCACCCACCGCGCCACCTTACCATTTAAGGTAACGTGAAGGAAGACCTCTCCCCCACCCAACGCAAGGTCTACGAGCGCCTGCGCGAGCACCACCGCCGCACCGGCACCATGCCCGAGCTGTCGGCGTTCGCACGCTCCATGGGCGTGCACTACGTCTCGCTCAAGCAACACCTGGAGGCCCTGCACCGCAAGGGCTTCCTGGTGTTCGAGAGCCGCGGCCGCGGCCACTCTCCCTACCTGGCGCTGCCGGCGATCGCCACCGGGGTTCCCGTCCTCGGCGGCATCCCGGCCGGGGCCCTCAGCGAAGCGCTGGCCGAGGCCGAGGGCTTCCTCCCGCTCACCGGCATGCAGCAAGGCTCCTTCGCGCTACGCGTCGAGGGCGACTCCATGGCCGATCTCATCCAGGACGGCGATGTGGTGCTGTTCGCCGACCGGCAGCCGCAGCGCAGCGGCGAGATCTGCGCCGTGCGGGTCGAGGGGAGCGACGTGACCCTCAAGTACCTCGACCGGCTCGCGCCGGGCCGCTACGCCCTGCGCCCTCACAACCCGCGCTACCCGACGGTCGAGGTGGCCGCAGACGTACTCGCCATCGACGGCGTCTACCGCGGCCTGCTGCGCGGCGCGCTGGTCGACGTTCTGCTCGAACGACCCGGCTAGATCACCGCCACCAGGGCCTCTGGCGGTCCCCGCCGGAGACCGGCCCAGCCCCGGGACAATCGCCTTTGACGGCCGGTTTGGGCGTGGCTACTGTCGAGGCAACGCGCGTACCGCGCAGTCGGCACCGGAACCGTCCTGGGCGGAGGGTCTCGGTTTCAGACCCCACCTTCCCAGCGACCACCCGGAGGGGGTGACGGCGCCGTCACGGCTGGCACGCCCTGCGCCTCAGCACCCCGACCGTCGCACCAATACGGAAGGGCCCGCGGCGTCGGGACACATGCCCGCCGAAGGAGGTGGATCGGTTGAGACGCATCATGCTCGTTCTCGCCACGCTCGTGCTGACCGGCCTGGTCAGCGCCCAGACGCTCGACGTCTGGGTGTGGGACATCAACAAGGCGGCGCTGGAGAGCACCGTCGCCAGCTTCCAGCAGATGCACCCCGGCGTCAAGGTCAACGTGGAGGACCTCGGCAACCAGAACGTCTACGACCGTGGACTCGCCGGTTGCGCCGCCGGTGGCCTCGACATGCCCGACATCTACCTGGTCGAGAACAACGAGGCCCAGGTGTTCTGGGCGCAGTTCCCGGACTGCTTCACCGACCTGCGCACGCTCGGTGCCGAGAACCTCAAGCCGGATTTCCCCGCCTTCAAGTGGGCGGAGCTCACTCAGGACGGCACCATCTACGCCATCCCCTACGACTCCGGCCCCACGGCGATCTTCTACCGGCGTGACCTCTACCAGCAGGCGGGCATCGACCCCGCCTCCATCCAGACCTGGGACGACTTCGCCACCGAGGGCAAGAAGCTCGTCGCCCACTTCAACGGCGACGTCAAGATGGGTACCATCGCCAAGGGCACGGACGACGAGTGGTTCCGCATGCTCGCCAACCAGGCCGGCTGCTTCTACTTCGACAATGCCGGCGACAACGTCACCGTCAACCAACCCGGCTGCGTCACCGCCATGGACACGATGAAGAAGCTGTGGGACGCCGGCATCCTGTGGCCCGGCGACTGGGGCAACCAGATCCAGTTCTTCCAGCAGAGCAAGGAAGCGTCCGCCTTCTTCGGCTCCTGGTACGCCGGCACCATCGAGTCCGAGGCGCCCGACCAGAGCGGCAAGTGGGGCGTCTACATCACCCCGGCGCTGACGGTGGGCGGCGTGCGCGCCTCCAACCTCGGCGGCTCCGCGCTGGCCATCCCGAGCTCGTCGAAGAACCCCAAGCTCGCCTACGACTTCATCACCAACGCGCTGGCCAACAAGGACAACCAGATCAACATCCTGTTCAAGTACGGCCTGACGCCCTCGCTGCTGTCCGTCATGGGCGACCCGCGCCTCGACCAGGGCGTTCCCTACTTCGACAACCAACCGATCTGGAAGACCATCCTCGGCACCCTGGGCGACGTCCCGCCCGTGGTGGGGACGCAGTACTTCCAGGAAGCGCGCAACGTCATGATCGCCGTCGTCAACGACTACCTCGACGGCAAGTACCCCGACGGCCAGACCGCACTCGACACCGCGGCCCGGCAGATCTCGCAGGCCACGGGCCTGCCGGTCGCGAAGTAGCCGGAAGGGGTCCGGCGCGCGCGTATCGCGCGCGCCGGACCCACCGGCCCCCTCGAGCCCGGTCACCATGAACGCAGCGTCCATGTCCAGGCGCCCGCCATCGGACCGCGACCCGCTCCCGTCACGCCAAGGGAGGGTCCCGTGAGCCTCGACAGCGGCCGCGCGGCCGCGCCCTCCGGGGCACCACACCGATCGCGCCGCCACCGCAGCCCCTTGACGCCCTATCTCTTCCTCAGCCCGTTCTTCGCGCTGTTCGCGCTCTTCTGGATCTACCCGATCGTGTACTCGTTCTATCTTTCGTTCGTCAACACCCGCCGGCGCCCATGGACCTTCAGCTGGACGTTCAACTGGGACCGGCTCATCCACGACCCCTTCTTCTGGAAGGCGCTCGGCAACACCATGACCATCCTGGTGGTGCAGGTGCCCGTGATGCTCGTGCTGGCCGTGGCTTTGGCGATCGCCTTCAACAGCGACCTGCTACGCCTCAAGGGCTTCTTCCGCTTCGCCTTCTTCGCGCCGCTCGTGCTCGGGGCGGTACCGTACTCCGCCGTCTTCCGCCTGATCTTCAACACCGAGTTCGGCGTGCTCAACTACGGCCTGCACGTTCTCGGGCTGTCGGCGGTGAACTGGCTGTCGCAAGGGGCACCGGCACTCATCACGGTGATGATCGCCATCACCTGGCGCTGGACCGGTTACAACGCCATCATCCTGCTTTCGGGCCTGCAGTCGATCCCGCTGTCGCTCTACGAGGCGGCCCGGATCGACGGGGCCAGCGGCTGGCAGCAGTTCCTGCGGATCACGCTGCCGCTGCTCAGACCGGTGCTGCTGTTCTGCTTCGTACTCTCCACTATCGGCACGCTGCAGCTCTTCACCGAGCCCTGGCTGATCACCAGCACCGGGCCGGGCGGCGCCACCGAGACGCTCATCACCTACCTGTACAAGCAGGGCTTCCGCTCGTTCAACTTCGGTTACGCCTCTGCCATCGCCTACACCGTGGCGCTGATCGCGGCGGTGTTCTCGTTCATCCAGATCCGCGTGGTCGGGGGGCGGGAGCCGTGAGGCGCCAGCGGCTCGTCCAGGCGATCGCACTCAACGGCGGCATGCTGGTGCTGGCGCTGGCCTTCCTGATGCCCATCGTGTGGATGATCGTGGCCGCCACCAAGGCCAACCACCAGATCCTGTCGGTGCCGCCCAGCCTGGCGCCGGGTAGCAGCCTGGCGGCCAACTGGAAGGACCTCAACAGCGACCTGCCGTTCCTGCGCAACGTCTTCAACTCGGTCGCCATCGCCTCCATCTTCACGCTGTTCGCCACCATGATCTCGGCCATGGGCGGGTATGCCTTCGCCAAGTTCTCCTTCCGCGGCCGCGCCGCCCTGTTCATGGTGGTGGTCGCCGCGCTCACCATCCCGTTCGAGGTGCGCGCCATCCCGCAGTACCTGCTCATCGCGCGCGACCTGCGCCTGTCCAACACCTGGATCGCCGTCATCCTGCCGTGGCTCGCCTACCCACTCGGCATCTTCTTCATGCGCCAGAACATGCTGTCGGTGCCCAGCGAGCTGCTGGAGGCCGCCCGCATCGACGGTGCCGGGGAGGCCCGCATCTTCCTGCAGGTGGTGCTGCCGATCATGCGGCCGGCGCTGGCCGCGGTGGCGATCGTGGTGTTCCTGTTCCAGTGGAACGACTTCTTCTGGCCACTGCTCATCCTGACGCAGAAGCAGGCCTACACCATCCCGGTGGCACTGGGCACCCTGGTAGGCCTCACCCGCGTGTCGTGGGGCGGCATCATGGTCGGCACCGCCATCGCCACGGTGCCCTTCCTGGTGCTGTTCATGTTCCTGCAACGCTACTTCGTGGCGGGCATCACCGCGGGCGCGGTCAAGGACTGACCGGCCCCCGCCCGCTGAATCGAGGACCCCATGCCTGAGTTGCCGTCATCCGCCCTCGGCGTCTGTTACTACCCGGAGCACTGGCCCGAGGAGGGCTGGGAGCGCCAGGCCCGGCGCATGGCCGAGCTGGGCCTGCGCTGGGTGCGCGTCGGCGAGTTCGCCTGGAGCCGGCTCGAGCCCGAGCCCGGCCGGCTGGCCTTCGGCTGGCTCGACCGCGCCATCGACACCCTCGCCGACGCGGGCCTGCAGGTGGTGCTAGGCACCCCCACCGCCACGCCGCCCAAATGGCTGGTCGATCGACATCCGGAGATCCTGCCGGTGGGCCGCGACGGCCGCGTGCGCGGCTTCGGCTCGCGCCGCCACGTGTGCTTCAGCAGCCCCGCGTACCAGGCCGAGACGCGCCGCATCGTGACGCTGCTGGCCGAGCGCTACGGCGCGCACCCCGGCGTCGGAGCGTGGCAGACCGACAACGAGTACGGCTGCCACGACACCGTGCGCTGCTACTGCCCGCGCTGCCGCAGCGCCTTCCAGGACTGGTTGCGCGAGCGCTACGGCAGTGTGGACGCCCTCAACGAGGCGTGGTGGACCGTCTTCTGGAGCCAGGAAGTCCGCACCTTCGACGAGGTGGAGCTGCCGGGGCAGGCGGTCACCGAAGCGAACCCCAGCCACAGCCTCGACTTCTACCGCTTCGCCTCCGATCAGGTGGTGCGTTACAACCGCCTGCAGGTCGACATCCTGCGCGCGCACTCGGATCGTAGGATCCTCCACAACACCATGGGCTTCTTCGGCGACTACGACGCCTTCGCGCTGGCCGCCGACCTCGACCTTCTGGCCTGGGACGCCTACCCTCTGGGCATGCTCGAGGAGAGCCCGCTGCCGGCCGCCGTGAAGGAGCGTTACCTGCGGGTCGGCCACCCCGACCTGATCGGCTTCAACCACGACCTCCTGCGCGGCCTCAAGGACCGGCCCTTCTGGGTGATGGAGATGCAACCGGGCGCGGTGAACTGGGCGAAGACGAACCCGCTGCCGGCCGACGGGGCCGTGCGGCTGTGGGCGCACCAGGCCTTCGCGCACGGCGCCGAGGTGGTGTCGTACTTCCGGTGGCGCGCCGCCCTCGGCGCACAGGAGTTGATGCACGCCGGCCTCGAGCTGCACGACGGCCGACCGGCGCCCGCCAGCGCCGAGGTCCGCCGCGTGGCCACGGAGCTGGCGCCGATCTCCGGCACGCGCCCCCGGGTGGCGCTGCTGCTGGACTACCAGGACCTGTGGGCCACCGAGCTGCAGCCCCACGCCGAAGGCTGGAGCTACTGGGGCCTGCAGCTCGCCTTCTACGGCGTACTTCGCGCCCTCGGCGTCGACGTGGCGATCACCCACCCGGACCGCGACCTGGAAGCGTTCTCGTTGGTGGTCGCGCCCTCGCTCCACCTGATGGACGAAGCGCGCGCGCAGCACCTGCAGCGCTACGTCGAGGCGGGCGGCCGCCTCCTGCTGGGCCCCCGCAGCGGCGCCAAGACGCGCAGCAACGTCGCCCAGGCGCCGGCCCCCGGCCCGTTGCGGAGCCTCAGCGGGGTGCGCATCGACCGCGTCGACGCGCTTCGGCCGGGCGTGACGGGCGAGGTCGAGCTCGACGGTGCGGTCCTCGGCTTCACGACCTGGGCCGATCTGCTCGAGGTGGAGGACGCCTCCGAACCCGGGGCCGCGCAGGTACTCGCGCGTTACCGCGAGCCCGCCTACGGCGGCGCCGCAGCGCTGACCCGCCGCGCCGTCGGGAAGGGAGCGTGCCTCACCCTCGGCGCCTGGGGCGATGCCGGCCTGCTGAGCGCCGTGCTCGAGCCGCTGCTGGCCGAGGCCGGCGTCGGCACCACGGACCTGCCCGAGTCCGTACGCCGCAGCCGCGTCGGCCGCGGCGCGCTGCTCAACTTCGGCGCCGACGACGCCACCGTCGACGGCGTCCCGGTGCCCGGGCATGGGGTGGCGTTCCTCGACCCACCGGCGTGAGGCGCGGCGGCCCGACAGGATCCCGCCCGGCAGGGTTCCGCCCGACACGATCCCGACCGGCACGATCCCGCCCAGCCGCATCCCGCCCGACATCGCCACCCCCGCCACCGGCTGCTAAGCTCGAGTGGCTGGTGCTCGGCGTACGCCCGCGCCGCCCATCCCGTGTCCTTCCGAAAGGAGGGGGCCCGTGCCCTTCGACCCCACCGAGCATCCCCACCGCCGCTTCAACCCCCTCACCGGCGACTGGGTGCTGGTCTCGCCGCACCGCCTGCAGCGGCCGTGGCAGGGCCACACCGAGCGGCCGCCCGAGGTACGCAAGCCGCGGCACGACCCGGCCTGCTACCTGTGTCCGGGCAACGAGCGCGCCGGCGGCGCCAGGAACCCCGACTACGAGGAGACCTTCGTCTTCACCAACGACTATGCGGCGCTGCTCCCCGAAGCGCCACGCGCGCCGGAGCCCGAAGAGCCGCTGACGCGCTTGCGCGGCGTGCGGGGCACCTGCGAGGTCATCTGCTTCTCGCCCCGCCACGACCTCACCCTGGCGGAGTTCGACGTGCCCGGCATCCGCCGCGTGGTGGAGCTGTGGGCCGAACGGACCGAGGCGCTGGGCCGCGACTGGCGCTGGGTCCAGGTGTTCGAGAACAAGGGGTCGCAGATGGGGGCCAGCAACCCCCACCCCCACGGTCAGGTGTGGGCGCTCGACGCCGTCCCCTCCGAGCCCACCCGCGAGGACGCCCGCCAGCGCGCCTACCTCGCCGAGCATGGCGCGCCGCTGCTGCTCGACTACGCCGCGGTCGAGCACGAACGACGCGAGCGCGTGGTGGTCGAGAACGAGCACTGGCTCGCCGTCGTTCCGTTCTGGGCGGTGTGGCCCTTCGAGCTGCTGGTGCTGCCGCGCCGGCGGCGCGTGCCGCGCCTGCCCGACCTGACGAGCGAGGAACGCGACGCGCTGGCGGCGCTGCTCAAACCGATGCTGGTCAAGCTCGACAACCTGTTCGAGACATCGTTCCCCTACTCCTTCGGCTGGCACGGCGCCCCCTACGGCGAGGACGAGCTGGGGCACTGGCAACTCCACGCCCACCTCTACCCACCGCTGCTGCGCTCGGCCGAGGTGCGCAAGTTCATGGTCGGCTTCGAGTTGCTCGGCGAGCCGCAGCGCGACCTCACCGCCGAGCAGGCAGCCGAGCGCCTGCGCGCGCTGCCCGAAGGGCACGACCGGGAGCCGGCGTGAGCACAGGCGGACCGGCCGGGATCGAGGCGGCCTTCGTAGCGCGCTTCTCACAGGCGCCGACCGCCGTGGTGCGTGCGCCCGGGCGCGTCAACCTCATCGGCGAGCACACCGACTACAACGACGGCTTCGTACTGCCCATGGCGATCGACCGCGACATCCGGATCGCGTTGCGGCCGCGCGCCGATGACACGGTGCGGCTGTTCGCCGTCGACATCGAGCAGGAGGCCACCTTCTCGCTCGCCGCGCTCGAGCGCGGCGAGGGCTGGCAGGAGTACGTCAAGGGCGTGGCCTGGGCCCTGCAGGAGCAGGGACTGGTGCTCACCGGCTGGGACGGCGTGATGACGGGCGACGTGCCGCGGGGCGCCGGACTCTCCTCCTCGGCCGCGCTGGAGCTCGCAGCTGCGCGCGCCTTCCAGGCAACGTCCGGGTTCGCGTGGGACGCCACGCGCATGGCGACGCTGTGCCAGCTCGCGGAGAACCGCTGGGTGGGGGTGAACTCGGGCATCATGGACCCGCTCATCTCCGCGCTCGGGCGCGAGGGGCACGCCCTGTTGCTCGACTGCCGCTCACTCGAGGGGGAGCCGGTACCGCTGCCGCCGGGGCACGTGGTGGTCGTCCTCGACACCGGCACGAGGCGCGGCCTGGTGGGCTCGGCCTACAACGAACGGCGCCGACAATGTGAGGAGGCCGCCGTCCACTACGGCGTGCCCGCACTGCGCGACGTCGCGCCAGAGGTGTTCGAAGCCGGTGCTGCGGGATTGGCGGAGCTCCCTCGCAAGCGCGCACGCCACGTCATCGGCGAGAACGCCCGCACCCTCCAGGCCGCCGACGCCATGCGGCGCGGCGACGCGGCCGAGCTGGGCCGCCTCATGAACGCCTCCCACGCCAGCCTGAAGGAGGACTTCGAGGTGTCGTCGGGAGCGCTCGACGCCATCGTGGCATGCGCGCAGGCGCACCCCGGGTGCCGCGGGGCCCGCATGACCGGCGGGGGCTTCGGCGGCTGCGCCGTGGCGCTGGTCGAGGAGGACGGGGTAGACGACTTCCTGCACGCCGTCACCGACTGCTACGACACGCCCGAGCGCCGGTCCGCCGTCTACGTGTGCCGCGCCGCCGACGGCGCGAGCCGGGTGCGCTGAGCCGCTACCGTCGGGCCCAACAGCGACCGCGACGTCCGGGTCAGCCGTCCGAAGGCCCGGCGCGGACCACGCCGGCGCTCACCAGCGCGTCGATCTCTCCGGCGCTCATGCCCAGGTCGCCCTCCAACACGGCGCGGCTGTGCTCACCCAGACGCGGCGGGACCGGGCTGGCGCCAGCCTCCGGCGTCCGGCCGACCGGCTCGCCGTCCGGCCCGCGGGCGTGCCACAGCGGGCTCCCCACCATGCGCAGCGGCCCGATGCCGGGGTGCTCTCCATGCACCACCAGGCCGCGGGCGACCGTCTGCGGGTCGGCCAGCGCCTCCGGCAGCGTCGCCACCCGGGTGGCGGGCACGCCGGCCCGGCGCATCCCCTCCAGCCAGTCGTCGCGGCGGCGTTCCTTCAGCCGTGCGGACAGAACGGGCACCAGCCCATCGCGTGCCTGCACGCGGCCGGCGTTGGTGGCGTACCGTGCGTCGCTCCCCAGCTCGGGAAGCCCGAGCACCTCACACAGCCGCCTGAACTGCGCGTCGTTGCCGACCGCGATCATGAGCGCGCCGTCGGCGGCCTCGAACGCCTGGTAGGGGACGATGCTGGGGTGGGCGCTTCCCAGGCGCCTGGGAGCGTCGCCGGTGACCAGCGCGCTCTGGGCCTGGTTGACCAGGCTCGCCAGCGCCACGTCGAACAGCGCGATGTCGAGATGAGCGCCGCGCCCGCTCCGGCCCCGTGCGACCAGCGCCGCCAGCACCGCGGTGGCGGCGTGCGAGCCGGTGAGCACATCGATCCAGGCCACGCCGAGCTTGACCGGCGGGCGGGCGGCTTCACCCGTCAGCTCCATCAGGCCGCTCAGCGCCTGCAGGGCGGCGTCGTACCCCGGCTCGGGCGCCCGCGGGCCGTCCTGGCCGAAGCCGGTGATCGAGGCGTAGACCAGGCCGGGGTTGTCGCCGACGAGCGAGCGGTAGTCGAGGCCGTAGCGGGCGAGATCGCCCACCTTGAAGTTCTCCACCAGCACGTCGGCGCGTGACGCCAGGCGCCGCACCGCGTCGCGACCGCGGGAGTCCTTCAGGTCGACCGCAACGCTCTCCTTGCCGCGGTTGACCGATAGGAAATAGGCGCTCTCCTCCCCCACGAAGGGCGGTCCCCAGCCGCGGGTGTCGTCCCCGCTGGGCGACTCCACCTTGACCACACGCGCGCCCAGATCAGCGAGGAGCTGGGTGCAGTAGGGACCCGCCAGAACGCGGCTGAGATCGAGCACGAAGAGACCATCGAGCACCGTGAGGCAGTCTATCCCGCCCCCGCGGGCGACCGCCTGGCGCCCGGCGGCGGCGCGACAACGACGCGCCGGCTCAGGCCGCTTCGACTCCGTCGACCGGCCGGAAGTTCACCAGCATCACTTGGACCGTCACAGACTGTGGGTCGTCCGGGTCGATCCGGTAGTCGTACTCACCCATCGAGCTGATGCGCACACGGGTCCGGATGATCTCCTGGCCCGGCTGGCCGGCGTCGTACAGCGTCCCCTCGAAGGGGATCGCCCTACCCTCTCGCATGGCGCGCTCGAGCTCCCCGCGCTCCTCGGCGCCGGCCGGGTCCTGGAGGTCGTGGCGCCAGGTGCCGGCGTACTCCAACGCCTGGCCGTGCCGATCTCGCCACACCTGCAGCACGCCAACGCCCGGATGACCGACCAGGCGGGCCTCGCCGATGAAACCGTCCGAACGCGCCGCACCGTTCTTCGCCGTCGTGCCCGATTCCAACGCCATCATCGTCCCCTTTCCGGGGCCCGGCGAGCTCCCGCGGGGCGGGTGCGCCCGGCCGCCGGCTTGACGGATTCGCCGTAACCGTAGGTCCGGAAGCGATGGGTTGGATAAGAGCGCGATGGGAAACCTTAGGGGGACACTCCCGGAGCCAGCGCCACCTGGTGGGCGCGCCCCAGCACGGCGAGCAGCCGGTCGGGCCGGTCGGTGATGAGGCCGTCTACGCCCATGGCGATGAGGCGCTGCATGTCGACGCGATCGTCGATGGTCCACACGTGAACGAGCACCCCGCGGTCGTGCGCGGCGCTCACGAAGTGCGGCGTCACCACGGTCAACCCGCCCTGGCTCTCCGGAACCTGCAGCGCGTCGGTCGGCGGCGTGAAGGCGTGCGCCAGGCGGGCGCGCGCCAGCGCGTAGAAGACCTCGATCTCGGTGGGGTCTCCGGCGGTGGCCACCGTCGGGCAATCCTTCCGGAAGGCCCGGATGGCAGTGGCGTGGAACGACACCACCATGACGGTCTTCTGGCGATCGTTCGCGCGGATCAGCCGGCACAGGTCGGCCGCCACCTGCACGTCGTCGGGCTTGATCTCGATGTTGACGGGCTTGCCGGGGAAGGCGTCGAAAACCGCCTGCAGGGTCGGGATGCGGATGCCCTGGCCGCGGTAGGGGAAGGTCTTCCCCTGGCGGTCCGGCGACCAGCGGTACCCGGCATCGAGCGCCTGCAGCTCGGCCAGGGTCATGAGCTTGACGTCGCCGTGCCCCTCGGTGGTGCGATCGACGGTGTCGTCGTGGATGACGACGATACGGTGGTCGGCGCTCTCGTGGATGTCGAGCTCGAGCACGTCCGCCCCGAGCGCCGCGGCGTGTCGGAAGGCGTACAGGGTGTCCCCCGGCCACAGCCCGTCACCCCCCTGGTGCGCCAGCACCGTCACGCCCTTGGGCAGGGCGTCCAGATAGGCCGCACGCGGGCGCGGCTTCACGACCAGCGCCAGCACGCCGTAGACGGCGGCCAGCACCACCACGATCACGATCCCTACTCGTAGGACGCGCATCGTCACCCCTCGGACTGCATCCCGCTCAGTCTACCGGCTCGGGCTTCGGCGGCACCGACCCGGCGCCCGGAACCGGGTATCCTCGCCCGCGGGCGTCGCCTCGAGCCCCCGCCGGCGGCCCGGCAACGGGACGCCGCCGGCTTCAAGGAGTCGAGTCGACCATGCTCGCGAACATCGCATCCTTCATCACCCACACCATCTCCAGCCTCGGCTACCTCGGCGTCGCGGGGCTCATGGCCATCGAGAGCGCCTGCATCCCGCTCCCTTCCGAGGTGATCCTGCCGTTCTCCGGGTACCTCGTTGCTACCGGCCGCTTCTCCGTGTGGCTCGTGGCGCTGGCCGGCGCCACGGGGTCGGTGGTGGGCTCGATGGTCGCCTACGCCCTGGGCGCGTGGGGCGGCCGGCCCCTGCTGGAGCGCTACGGACCGTACGTGCTGGTCTCGATGAATGACCTGGATCGCGCGGACCGCTGGTTCGAGCGGCACGGTGACCTCACCGTCCTGGTCGGCCGGGTGCTCCCCGTGGTGCGCACCTACATCGGTTTCCCGGGCGGCATGACCCGCATGAACCTGTGGCGCTTCAACGCCTACACGTTCATCGGCTCGTTCGTGTGGTCGCTCGGGCTCGCCTGGATCGGCGAGGTCCTGGGGGAGCACTGGCACGCGATCGGTGGCTGGTTCCACCGGTTCGACGTGGTCATCGTCGCGCTGATCGTGGCCGCTGCGGGCTGGTACGTCTACCGACACGTGCGCTCGTGACCTAGGGCGACGTCAAGCATGCGAAGGGCCCCGGTCGATCGACCGGGGCCCTTCGCGCAGCGCGCGACGCGCGTCAGTCCAGGAAGTCGCGCAGCTTGCGGGTGCGGCTCTCGTGGTACTTGAGCTTGCGCAGCGCCTTGTTCTCGATCTGCCGGATGCGCTCGCGGGTGACGCCGAAGTGGCTGCCCACCTCCTCGAGCGTGTGCTCGCGGCCGTCGACGAGACCCTTGCGCAGCTTGAGGACCATCGCCTCGCGTTCGTTGAGCTTGCCCAGGGCCTCCTCCAGCTCCTCGCTGAGGATGATCTTGCTGGCCTGGTCCACCGGCGACTCGACGTTGTCATCGGGGATGAAGTCGCCGTAGAAGCTGTCCTCCTCGTCGCCGATGGGCGTCTCGAGGCTGAACGGCTCGCGCGTCAGCTTGAAGGCTTCCTCGACCTTCTCCGCCGTCCACTCCGGCCCCATGGCGTCGGCGATCTCCTCGAAGCTGGGCTCGCGACTGAGCTCCTGCTGCAGCCGGCGCGCCGCCCGCGTGAGCTTGTTGATCGTCTCGACCATGTGCACCGGGATGCGGATGGTGCGCGACTGGTCCGCGATGGCGCGGTTGATGGCCTGCCGGATCCACCAGGTGGCGTAGGTCGAGAACTTGTAGCGCCGTCGGTACTCGAACTTCTCGACTGCGCGGATCAGGCCCTGGTTGCCCTCTTGGATGAGGTCCAGGAAGCTCATGCCGCGGCCGTTGTACTTCTTGGCGATGGAGACCACCAGCCGCAGGTTCGCCTCGATGAGGTGCTTGCGGGCCAGCTCGCCGTCCTCCACCACCCGCTTGCGGCCGCGGTAGCCGCGCTCGTCGAGGGACTCGCCCTGCTCCTCGAGCGTCTTCTTGGCCGCTTCACCCTGCTCGATGCGGCGCGCCAGGTCGATCTCCTCCTCCAGGGTCAGCAGCTTGACGCGGCCGATCTCCTGAAGGTACTGGCGGACCGGATCGTTGGTCTTGACGCGGGCGTCGGCCATGGCCTCGGCGCGTGCCTCGAGCTCCTCGCGCTCGTCACTCTCGTCGAGCTCTTCCTCGTCATCGACATCGTCCTCATCGATGATCTCGTCCTCGGCGAGGTCCGAGATCACCACGCCCTTGCCCTCGAGGACCTCGATGATGTCCTCGAAATTCTGCTCCTCGGGGTCGAGCCCCGCGCCCGCGACGGCCTTGCGGAAGGCGTCGCTGATCTCCTCGGTGTCGAGCGAGCCGGCTTCCTGGCCGCGCGCGATCAACTTGATGATCGGATCGGTCTGCAGCCAGGCGGCCTGGGACGGGGCGGACCCAGAAGGCGCCGACCCAGTAGGAGCGGACCCGGTTGGAGCGTCGCTCTTCGCGGGGTCGCCCGCACCCTTCGCCCTGGCGCCCCCCGCCTTGCCACTGCCCGACTTGCCACTGCCCGCCTTGCCGCCGCTCGGCGCCGATCCCTTCGTCGCCTTCGACGTCTTCGCGCGCGAGGCCCCGGCCTTGGGCGTGGGAGAGGTGCCGCTCGCGGCGGCCTTGGCCGCCCTGGTGTCGTCCTTGGTCTGTTCCTTCACGCCGTCCTTCGCTGCGCCCTTGCTCTTGGCGCCGTCCTTGCCCACGGCGGCCCCGGCGGGAGCCTTCGCGCTCGCCCTGGGTGCCGCCTTCGTCTTCGGAGCTGCCTTCCGAGCCGCCTTCGTGGCGTCCCGCGCTCCCCTCACCGCCGCCCCCTCGGCAGGCGTGCCCTTGGTCGCGATCCCGGCGGCGTGCCCCCGCGTCCGTCCGCCCTTCGAGGCGGTCGCGGACACGACGGCCGGTTCCGTCTTCTTCGCCTTGGCCATCGTCCCTCCCCGTTTGGTCCTGGTAGGTGGTGTCCTGGTAGGTGGTGTCCTGGTAGGTGATGACCTGGTAAGTGTCCTGGGACCGGTCATCCGGAACGCCGGCTGCGCCCCCGCGCGCGGCATGGCGCGCGACCCGCAAGGAGCTAGTGTAGCACGCCCCCCCGCACGTTCTTCCTACGCCGGACGACGCGCCCCACGCAGGGCGCGGACCCTCACGCCTGGTAGCTCCCCGAGGTGGCGATGCCGTGCCCGGTCCAGTCGAAGTGAGTGTACTCGCCGCGCGGCCGGTCGACGCGCTCGAAGGTATGCGCCCCGAAGTAGTCGCGCTGCGCCTGGATCAGGTTGGCGGGCAGCCGGCCGCGCCGGTAGCCGTCGTAGAACGCGAGCGCCGCCGAGAACGCCGGCATCGCGATACCCAGCGCAACGCCCTGTGCCACCACGCGCCTCCAGGCGTCCTGAGCACCGACCACGGCGTCGCGGAAGTAGGGAGCGAGCAGCAGGTTGGAGAGCGCCGGGTCGTCGGCGTAGGCGTCGCGGATGTCGCGCAGGAAGCGGGAACGGATGATGCAGCCGCCCCGCCACAGCATCGCGACCTTGCCCAGATCGAGCGTCCAGCCGTGCTCCGCGGCGGCGGCGGAGAGCAGCATGAAGCCCTGCGCGTAGCTGGCGATCTTGGCCGCGTAGAGCGCGCGGCCCACGTCCTCCACGAACGCCTCGCGATCCCCCTCGAAGCGCGCGTCCGGCCCGCTCAGGTGCTCGGCGGCCGCCACCCGCTCCTCCTTCAGCGCCGACAGCGAGCGTGCGAACACCGCTTCGGTGACCAGCGTCACCGGGATCCCCTGGTGCAGTGCGGTCACCGCCGTCCAGCGGCCGGTGCCCTTCTGCCCAGCCGCGTCGAGGATGACGTCGAGAACGAGTTTCCCGTCGTCATCGTACGTCCCCAGGATGTCGCGGGTGATCTCGATGAGGTAGGAGTCGAGGTCGCCCTCGTTCCAGCCCGCGAACACCTTCTGAAGCTCCGCAGGTGTCAGCCCGACACCGTGCCGGAGCAGGTCGTACGCCTCGGCGATGAGCTGCATGTCGCCGTACTCGATGCCGTTATGCACCATCTTCACGAAGTGGCCGGCGCCGTCCTCGCCCAGCCAGTCGCAGCAGGGCTCGCCGTCGACCTGCGCGGCGATGGCCTGCAGGATGGGCCGCACCGGCTCCCATGCCGCGGCAGGGCCGCCCGGCATGATCGAGGGGCCGTGCCGGGCGCCCTCCTCGCCGCCGGACACGCCGGCGCCGAGGTAGTGCAGCCCCCGCTCGCGCAGCGCGCGCTCTCGACGGATGGTGTCCTCGAAGAAGGAGTTACCGCCGTCGATGACGATGTCGCCCTCCTCCAGCAAGGGGACCAGCTCGTCGAGCACGGCGTCCACCGCGCGACCCGCCTGCACCATCAACATGACGCGGCGCGGCCGCTCGAGGGCGCCCACCAGCGCCTCCAGGCTGCCCGCGCCGCGGATGGCGCGACCGCGGGCGGGGCCCGCCAGGAAGGCTTCGGTCTTCTGTTGCGTGCGGTTGTACACGGCCACGCGGAACCCGTGCTCCTCCATGTTGAGGACGAGGTTCTGCCCCATCACGGCGAGGCCGATGAGGCCGATATCGGCAGCTTGGTCGGTCATGGTGCGCCTGCCTTTCGCGGAGCGCCGCCCGACGGCACCCGCGTCCCATCCTACCGAGTGTGCGCGACCGGATTCCGTTCGGCCTCAATCGAGCAGCAACAGGGGGGTGGCGTCCTGGGCGTCTAAGATCGGCACGCGGTCGCGCTCGTTGCGTTCGAGGAGGCGCTCGGCGCGCTGCCGCGTCAGGGGCTTGGCGAAGTGGAAACCCTGGGCGTAGTCCACCCCGAGCTTCAGCAGGAAGCGGCGTTGGGCGTCGGTCTCGACTCCCTCCGCGACGATCTTCTTGCGCAGCTTGTGGGCCATCGCAACGATCGCCTCGACGATCGGGGCGGCGCTGACGTGATCGATCCCGGGACCGTTGTGGAGCGCCATCACGAACGACTGGTCGATCTTCAGGCTGGCGATGGGCAGGTGCTGCAGGTACGCCAGCGACGAGTACCCGGTGCCGAAATCGTCGAGCGCCGTGCGGACCCCCATGCGCCCGAGCCGCGTGACGGTGTTCATGGCCAGCTCGTACTCCTTGGCGAGCACGCTCTCGGTGATCTCGATCTCGAGGAGCGACGGGTCGATGCCGCTGTCGGCCAGGGCGCCCTGGATGGTGGCGAGGAAGCCGAATTGGCGGAACTGCAGCGTGGACACGTTCACCGCCATGCGTACCGGCCTCAGGCCCGCCTTCTGCCAGGCCCGCGACTGGAAGCAGGCCTCGCGCAGGATCCAGTGACCGAGCTTGCCGATGGAACCCGCCTCTTCCGCGACCGGGATGAACTCGCCGGGCGAGACCCGGCCGAGTTGCGGGTTGGTCCAACGTAAGAGCGCCTCGAACGCCACCAGCCGACCCGATTCCAGCTCCACCTGCGGCTGGTAGACCAGCTCGAACTCCTGGTTGGTGATGGCGTCGCGCAGCTCGCGCTCCAGCTCGAGCCTGCGGCTGACGCGCGTACGCATCTCGATCGAGGAGAAGTGGAAGGAGTTCTTGCCGCCGTCCTTGACCTCATACATGGCCGTGTCGGCGCTTCGGGTCAGCGCCTCGACGGTGTCGCCGTCGCGCGGGAAGAGGCTGACGCCGACGCTGGCGGAGATGCGCAGCTCGCGGTCGTCGATCGACAACGGCGCGCTCAGCACGCGCACCAGGTTGCGCGCTACCAGGCTGGCGTCCTTGGCGTCGTGGAGGTGGAGCAGGGCCACGGTGAACTCGTCCCCACCGAGCCGCCCCACCAGGTCCACCTCGCGCACGTTGTCGCGGAGCGCCCGGCCGACCTCCATGAGGAGCGCGTCCCCGACCTCGTGGCCGTAGGTGTCGTTGACGAACTTGAAGCGGTCGAGGTCGACGAACAGGAAGGCCACCAGGGTGCCTTCCTCGCGGGCCTCGTCCAGCACCTCGGTGAGCTTCTCCTGGAAGCCCGCCCGGTTGAGCAGGCCGGTCAACGGGTCGAGCTGAGCCAGCTCGAAGGTGCTGCGATGGTGCGCTATCTGGTCGCGTGCACTGCGCAGGAAGCCGAAGCCCAGGCCCGCCCCGCCGAAGGCGAGCGCCTTGAACAGGTCGTCGTTGCCCGTGATCGAGGGCAGGTTGAAGGCGCCGCCGTGCATCACCGACACCAGGCCCTCGCTCAACACCAACCCGATGAGGCCGTTGAGCAGTCCGCCGGGGGTCCCCCACAGCCATGCGGTGACCCCGACCAGCATCAGCCCCACCAGCCGCGTGTGGTCACCGAAGTGGCCGTAGAGAAACGGGAAATCCACCACGTAGGCACACCAGAAGATCGGGGGAGCGACCAGGAAGAGCAGGCGTCGCATCGTGTCCGGAGTGTAAGGAGCCGGCGTTCACGAAACTCTTACGCGTCGGGACGTGCGACACTGGCCTCGAGCATGGCCGTACCCGCCGAACGCGACACCCGCCTGCTGTTCATCGGCGATATCGTCGGTGACGCCGGCCTCGATCTGCTGGCCGAGATGCTCCCCGATCTGCGGTGCCGGCTGCACCCCGACTTCGTGGTCGCCAACGCCGAGAACGCCTCGCTCACGGGGGAGAACCCGGTGGCGGGCGCCGGCATGACGCGGCACGACGTGGAGCGCCTGCGCGCCCTCGGTGTCGACGCCATCACCGGCGGCAACCACTCCTGGGACAGCGCCGAGACGGTGGCGGCCCTGGCCGAGCCCGAGGTGGCGCGGCCGCTCAACGTCGCCGGCGAGGCGCCCGGGCGCGGCGCGGTGGTCGTTCAACGCGCGGGGATCCGGCTGGGCGTGGTCAGCCTGCTCAGCGCGACCGCCATGCCCGGGGTCGGGCCCCCCTTCGAGGCGCTCGTGCGGCTGCTCGAGCGCTGGAGCGAGGACCCGGTCGACGTTGTGCTGGTCGACTTCCACGGCGAGTCGGTCAGCGAGAAGCAGATCTTCGCCTGGTCGGTGGCCGGGCGGGTCGCCGCCGTGCTGGGCACGCACACGCACGTGGCCACGCGTGACGAGCGGGTCCTGCCGGGCGGCACCGCCTTCGTCAGCGACGTCGGCATGACGGGGCCGAGCGGCGGCATGCAGGGCTACGCTCCGGAGGTCTTCGTGGACGCCCTTCGGCACCGCCGTCCGGTGCGCGGGCGCGGCGGCTTCGCGCAGGGACCGGCGGAGCTCGGCGCGGTGCTGGTGCGGGTGCGCGGCGGGCGCGCCCTGGAGATCGAGCGGCTGGGACCGATCTCGTGAGAGCGCCTGCCCCGTGCGGAGCTTCCCTGCGGTGCGCTATGCTCTGGCGCGGACGCGCCGCAACGGCTCGCGGATGATCCGCGTCGGCCGTGGCCCGGCGGCGGCCCAAGGAGACGGAACCGTGTGGATGTGGACGCTGGACGCCAAGCTCATCAACCTCGCGCTGGTGGAGAGCATCGAGTTGCTGGAGGTCTTCCCCGAAGGCACCGATCTCGACGGCGTCGAGGACGACGCGCTCGAGCCCGACTACCTGGAGCTGGTCGCCGTCCTGCCGTCAGGCCGCGAGGCCGTGCTGTTCGACAGCGAGAGCGCCGAGGAAGCGCAGCAGGCGTACGAGAAGGTGGCCGCCTTCGTCGCCCGTGACGGCCTCATCGACGGGCTCCAGCCGCGCGAGCCGGTGTCGGTGGCGATGCTGCTCGAGCGCGCCCACCCTTCCAAGAACTGACCCACCCGCCCGCCTGAGCGCCCTCCGAACCGATGCGACATCCGCCCCGCCGTGCTGCACGCGGCGGTGCTAGGGTGTCGCCATCCACATCGGAGGGGGGTGGGAAGGATACGGGTGTATCTGTTCGGCCCGCTCAGGGTCGCTGTCGACAACCGGCCCCTCCCACTCTCCGCTCCCCCCCGCACCGGTCCGTTGCTGGCCTACCTGGCGCTGCACCCGACGCCGCAGGACCGGCGCACGGTCGCCGAGGCGCTGTGGCCCGACAGCGACCCCGACGAGGCGCGCACCAACCTCCGACGGCACCTCCACTACCTCAAGCAGGCGCTGCCCGATCCTGAAGCCGGCACGTGGGTGCTCACCGACGGCTCCCGCGTCGGACTCGACCGCGACGCCGACCTGTGGGTCGACGCATGCGCGTTCGAAAAGGCGGCCGCCCGCGGAGACGTCGAGCGCGCCGCCGCCCTCTACACCGGACATCTCCTGGTGGGCCACGACGACGAGTGGCTGCTCGTCGAACGCGAACGCCTGCGTGCCGTGCTGCTCGGCGTGCTGCTGGAGCTGGCCGAACGCCACCTCGAGACCGGCCGCGGTCCGGAAGCGCTGGCGGTGCTGGACCGGCTGCTCCGGGAGGATCCCCTGCGCGAGGACGCCGTGCGGCTGGCGATGCGCGTCCGTCACGGGGCCGGCGACCGGGCGGGGGCGCTGGCCGTCTACGAACGGTTCTCCGAGCTGCTGGCCAACGAGCTCCGCGTGGAGCCCATGGAGCAGACGCGCGCGCTGTTCGAGGCGCTGGTGCGCGAGCTGGACCCACCACGCGCGGCGCCACCCGCCCGCGCCGGCGCTCCGCCGCTACTCCCCTTCGCCGGACGCGCGCGCGAGCTCGCGGCGCTGAGCGAACGCTGGGACCGCGCCCGTGCCGGCCGCGGCGGCCTGGTGCTGCTGGCAGGGCCCGCCGGGATCGGCAAGAGCAGGCTGCTACGGCGGCTCGCGCAGCGGGCGGAGACGGACGAAGGCAGGGTCCTGGTGGGGGGCACTTCCGAGCCGGAGGCGAGCCCGTACCAGGCGATAGCCGAGGCGCTGCGTCCGGTCTTCGACCTGTTGGTCAGCGCCGGCGACAGGAGCGCTCCGTGGCGACGGGTGCTCGCCTGGGCGCTGCCGGCAGCGGCACCGGCGTCGCCTGCCGGACCGCCGCTCCCGGAGCTGCCGCCCGACCGGGAGCGCGCCCGCCTCTTCCATGCCGTCGGCCGTGCGCTGCTCGACCTGGCGGGCACACGTCCCCTACTGCTGGTGCTGGAGGATCTGCACGGCGCCGGTGAAGCGAGCACGGCCCTGCTCGAGCACCTCGCGCGGCGCGCCGGTGGCGCCCCGCTGTTGATCGTCGCGACCTACCGCGACGATCACCTCGGACCGGACCATCCGCTGCGCGCCCTGCGACGCCGGCTGGAGGAGGCCGGCTCCCTCGATGCGATCGCGCTCGCCGGGCTCGACACGGCGGTCATCGCGACACTCCTGGCGCGGCTCGAGCCGGCGCCGGTCGCGCCCGAGGTGGTGGCGGCGCTGGAAGCAGCCAGCGCCGGCAATCCGCTGCTGATCTCGGAGCTGCTCCACGAGGCGGCCGCCGACACCGGCGGAGACGACGCCACCGCCGCGCCCGGCGCCCCGATGCAGCCGCGCACCGGATCGGGCTGGTCGGAAGTGGTCCCAGACGGCGTGCGCCGCCGGGTCACCGCGCGCCTGGAGCGCCTCGCCCCCGAAGCGCGCACCTTCGCGGGGGCGGCGGCCGTGGTGGGCGAGAGCTTCCGCCTCGAAACGGTGCGCGACGTACTGGCCTGGAACGAGCGCGAGACCCTCGACGCCCTGGACCTCTTGCTCGACGCCCGCCTGGTGCGCGAACGGCGCGCCGGTTCCTTCACCTTCGGCCATCAGCTCATGCGCGAGGCCATCTACCGGAGCGTCGACCCCTCGGCCCGCGCCCGCTACCATCGCCGCGCCGCGCAGGCGCTGGAGCGCGCCGGCACGTCGGACGCGAGCGCCGCCACGCTGGCCAGGCACTTCGACCGCGGGGGTGAGCCCGATCGGGCCGCCCGGCACGGGCTACGGGCGGCCCGCGAGGCTCTGGAGGCGGGCGCCGGCGAAGAGGCGCGCAGCCTGGCCTCCTGGTCGTTGACGCTGGCGCACGATCCGCGGCTGCGCATCGAGCTGCACCGGCTGGCCGAGGACGCCGCACGCCGGCGCGGGGACCGCGAGCAGCAGCGCCTCCAGCTCGACGCCATGAGCGCCCTGGCAGAAGCGCTTGGCGACGAACAGGCGTCCTTCGATGCCGATGACCGGCGGGTAGCGCTGCTGCGCGAGTTGGGCCAACGCGCCGCCGAAGCGGAGGTCCTGGAGCGCCTGGCGCACCGCGCAACCGCCGACGGCCGTCCAGCGTGGCTGGCGCGCTCGGCGCTGCTGCGCGCCCGCTACGATCTGGCACTGGGCAACCCATCGGCCGCCGAACAGCGCCTGAGCGAAGCCACGGCGCTGGCCGAGCGGGTCCACGACCGGCGCCTGAGCCTCGCCACAGCCTGTCTCGGGGTCCACGTAGCGCTCGCGGCCGGCCGGCCCGAACAGGTCCGGCAGCGGCTCGACGCGGCCCAGCAGGCAGGCGCAGCCGACGAGCCCGAGCTCGTGGCGGAGGCCGTGCGCGCCGCCCTGCAGGCCGCCATCGGCGAGGAAGCCTATGAGGACGCTTTCGACCTCGCCGCCCGCATGCTCCGTCTCGCCCTCGACACAGGCGACCGCAGCCTGGAGGCCGACGCCCACCAGTACCGCGCGGTGAGCGCCGCCCGCCTGACGCGCCTGGCGGAGGCGAAGGCGCACTACCGCGTCGCCGAGAGACTCTACCGGGAACTCGAGAGGCCCCAGGGCCTGGCCGCGGTCTCGCTCAACCGCGGCGTGCTCGACCTGCGGCTGGGCGATCACGCCGCCGCGGCCGAGCGACTGGAGCGCGCCGAGCGCTTGTTCGCGCGGCTCGGCGACCGACGTGGCGAGACGCTGTGCGTGCTGAACGGCTCATCGGCTCTGCTATACGGGCACCGCCACGAGGACGCACGCCGCGCGGCGCTGCGCGCACTGGCGCTGGCGCGGGAGTCCGGCAACGATCTGCTGGCGGCCTCCGCCCTCAGCAATCTCGGCGACGCCGAGCGCCACCTGGGGGCACGCGCCGACGCCATCGAGCACCTGTGCCAGGCGCTGGCCATCGAGCGGCGCCTGGGACGTGACGCGAGCTCCGCCAACGCGCTGTGCGAGCTTGCGCTGGCCTACCTCGGGGAGGGTCACCTGGAGCAGGCGTCGGCCGCTGCCGACGAGCTCCTGGAGCTGCTGGAGAAGCGCGACGACGAGCTGCTCCACCCGCAACAGGTCGCGTGGGTCGCGGCGCGCGTCCGTCACGCCCAGGGCGAGGAGGCGGCCGCGCGGGCGCTGGCGCGACGCGCCGGCGAGCGCCTGCGCACGATGGCCGAGGCGATCGACGACGCGCCCGCGCACGCTGCGTTCCTGGCTATGGAGTTCAACCGTGAGATCGCGGCGGCCGTCGACGGCGCTCCCTGGCCGTGACGGCCGCAGGGCGTGCCGGGTGCGGCGCTAGACGCTGCCTAGACGCCGCCCCGCCATAGTGGGCGCGGGAGTCGAACGCTGGGAGGGCGGACGTGGACGATGCCGGCAGACGCAAGCAGTGGGTGTTCGTCGTGCGCGTGTGGCACGAGCCCGCCTCGTCCGGCCCGCCCGCCCTGCGCGGCTCGGTGCGCGACGTCGCCAGCGGTGCCGCTGCGTACTTCACGTCCGCCAAGGATCTGGCCGACTTCATCGCCCTGCGCGGCATCGTCACCGACGAGGGGGGCGAGCCGTGAGCGCGCGCCCGGTCAGACCACCTCGAGCGGCCGCGCGCCTCGCACCGTCACCTCACCCATCACCCGCGCCGCCGGGAACCGCTCGCCCACGACTGCCAGCAGCTCCGCAGCGCGCTCCGGGGCAACGCTGAGCAACAGGCCTCCGCTCGTCTGCGGATCCACCGCAGTCAGCCAGCGCACCCCGTCCACGCGCTCGCGACCGCTCACCCGCTCCCGCACATAACGGTCATTGCTGGTATGCGCCTTGGTGACGATTCCGCGCCTGAGCGTGTCCTCGGCGCCGGGCAGCAATGGCAACGCGCCGGTGTCGATGCGCAGCGTCACGCCCGAGCCTTCAGCCACGTGAAGCGCATGCCCCAGCACGCCGAAGCCGGTCACATCGGTGGCGGCGTGGACAGCGGCGTGGAGACCGTCGTCCAGGTCGAGACGGTTGACCTGTCGCATCGAGGCGATGGCCGGCGCCATGACCTCGGGTGCGATCTCATCGTTCTTGAGCGCGCCCGCGAGCGTGCCGGTGCCGACGGCCTTGGTGAGGATCAGCACGTCGCCGGGGCGCGCGCCGGTGTTGCTCCAGAGCCGGTCCGGGTGGACGAGTCCGGTCACGCTGAAGCCCAGCTTGAGGGTGTCGTCCTCGATGGAGTGGCCGCCCACCAGGAAGGCGCCGGCGTCGTTGATGGCGGCCACCGCCCCGGCCATCAGGCTGCCCAGGACCTCATCGGGCAGGATGCCGAGGGGGTAGGCCAGGATCGTGAGGGCCGTGGTCGGCGTACCCCCCATGGCGAACACGTCGGAGAGTGCGTTGGCCGCCGCCACCGCACCGAAGTCGCTGGGGTCGTCGAGGATCGGGGTGAAGAAATCCAGCGTCTGGATCATCGCAACGTCGTTCGAGACGCGCCACACTGCCGCGTCGTCGAGCATGTCGTTGCCCACCAGCAGGTCCGGGTGGCTCTGGCGCGGCAGCGAACGCAGCAGGTCGCTCAGGGTCCCCGCGGCGATCTTGGCGGCACAACCACCCTTCTTCACCGTGTGCGTCAGGCGGATCGGCGCGACGGCCGGTTCTGGTTCCATGCTCGCTCCTCGGAGGCGGATACGGCTCACGCAGGACCGCTCCGCAGGTAGTCGGTCACCGCGTCGGCGTCGCCGCGGATGGCGACGGGCCGGTCGTGCCGTTCGATCGCCTTGCGGTAGAGGCGGTCGTAGTAGTGCTCGAGCAACGTCTGCACCCACCAGCGATGGACGCAGGGCTCGAACCAGGCGTCCGCCTGCTCGGCGGCGTGCAGCGCCGCCACCACGCCGTCGGTGCGGCCACCGCCGAGGCGCTTGCGGATGCGCCGGGTGTCGTGCTCGAGCCGCTCGCGCGCGGCCCGCACACCGTGGCGCCGCGCCATCGCCAGCACGTACTCCTCGACGATGTGGGTGACGCGCTCCGCCATGGGCGTCTCGAGCACCACCAGCGGTGCCACGCGCATGGCCTCCATCAGTCCGTCGGGTAGCGTTCGACGTCCGACGTAGCGAGACTCGTCCTCCACCACCAGACGCTCGGCCGGGCTGAGCAGCAGCTCGGTCGCGAGCGCGTTCTCGAAGGTCTGCTGGCTGGGCTGCGGGACGTCCTCGGCCCCGAAGGCGCTGCCGCGGTGGCGCGCCGCACCCTCCAGATCGAGCACCTGCAGGCCGCCGTCGGCCGGCAGGGCACGCAGCAGGCGCGTCTTGCCGGAGCCGGTGAGCCCCGTCAGGACCACCAGGCGCTTGCGGCCCAACGAACGGGGCAGCGCCTCCATCACGTGACGGCGCAGCGCCTTGTACCCGCCCGCCACCCGCGCCACGTCGCCCCGATCGATGAACGACAGCGCCAGCTCGCTGCGTAGGCCACCGCGCCAGCACGCCACCGCGGCCGGGCCACCCGCGCACGCTCCGCGCCACGCCTCGATGCGGCCGGGCAGATGCGGCCCGGCCAGCTCGTACCCCAGCGCGATGGCGGCTTCCTGGCCGGCCTCCTTGTAGCGGATGCCGACCTCGTGCCTCTCGCGGTCGCTCATCAGCGGCAGGGCGTGGCTGCCGGGCATGGCGCCACGCGCCACCTCCCTGGGCGAGCGCACGTCGATCAGCGTCCGTTCCGCCGCGCCTGCGCCTTCCGGATAGAGCTCGTCGGGGCGTATGAGCATCGGGCTCCAGGATAGGGGACGGCCCCACGCCGCGGAAGCACCCGCGCGACGCCGCCCGCCGCCCGGGCCGGCGCGCGGTATCGTCCGCCTGTGGAGGCCGTCATGCGAGTGGAGATCCGCCAAGCCGACATCCGGAACGTCGAAGCCGACACCGTCGTCGTCAACCTGTTCGAGGGCACACGCGAGCCCACCGGCGCCACCGGCGCCGTCGACGCCGCCCTCCAGGGAGCGCTCCGGGAGCTCCTCGCCGCCGGCGATGCCAGCGGCGCCCGTGGCGAGACCACGGTGCTCTATCCTCGTGGGTCCATGCCGGCCAAGCGCGTGATCGTGACCGGCCTGGGACCCGAGGCGACGTTCGATGCGGAGGCCGCTCGCCACGCTGCGGCTGCGGCCGTGCAGCGCGCGCTGGAGCTCGGCGGCGGCAGCCTGGCGACGGTGGTCCACGGCGCTGGGGCCGGCGGGATCGATGCCGAGGCGGCCGCTCAGGCTACCGCCGAGGGCAGCCTGCTGGCCGCGTACCGCTTCGCGGGTTGGAAGCACCCCCAGAAGTCTCCCAGCGAGCTGAGCGCGATCGTGCTGGTGGAGCGGGACGCCGACCGGCTGGATGCCCTGCGACGGGGCGCAGCGGTCGCCGAGGCCGTCGCCGGGGGCGTGGCGCTGGCCCGCGACCTCGTCAACCGCCCCCCGAACGTCGCCGGTCCCGCCCACCTGGCCGACACCGCGCGTGCCGTCGCCGAGCGCCACGGCCTTCGTATCGAGGTCGGCGACCGAGCCTGGGCCCAGCAGCGCTCGATGGGCGCCTTCCTGGCGGTGGCCCAGGGGAGCCGCAACGAGCCGGCCTTCATCGTGCTCGAGCACAACCCCGAGGCCTCCGACCTGCCCACCGTGGTGCTGGTGGGCAAGGGCGTGACGTTCGACTCCGGCGGCCTGTCCCTGAAGACGCACGAAGGCATGATCCCCATGAAGAGCGACATGGGCGGCGCAGCGGCCGTGCTCGGCGCCATGCAGGCCGCCGCTGCGCTCGAGCTGCCGCTGCATCTGGTCGGCATCTGCCCCTGCGTCGAGAACATGCCCGACGGCGCCGCCTACCGCCCCTCGGACGTGCTGGTGGCGAGCAACGGCGTCAGCATCGAGGTCCTCAGCACCGATGCGGAGGGGCGCCTGGCGCTCGCCGACGCCCTGGCCCACGCCCAGAGCTTCCGGCCCGACGCCGTCATCGACCTCGCCACCCTCACCGGCTCGTGCGTGGTGGCACTCGGCAAGGGGGTCGCGGCGGGGGTGTTCTCCAACGACGAGGCGCTCGGCCGACGGCTCGAGCGCGCGGGCACGGCGACGCACGAGCGCGTGTGGCCGCTGCCGCTCTACGACGATTACCGCGAGTCCATCGACTCGAAGATCGCCGACATCCAGAACGCCGGCGCCCGCAACGGCGGGGTCGGCACCTCGGCCGCCTTCCTGAAAGAGTTCGTGGCCTACCCCTGGGCCCACCTGGACATCGCCGGCATGGTGCTGCGCGACCGCGCCGACGGCTACCGCCCGGCGGGGGCGACCGGCTTCGGGGTGCGCCTGCTGGTCGAGACGCTGCGGAACTGGTGACGTCGGGCGCAGGCTAGACGCAAGCTAGACGCAGGCTAGACGGTGCCCTGCCATCCTGGTTAGGTGGGGGTCGTGCCCGCGTCCTGCCTCGTGCCCCGACCGGTTCGAGCGGTGCCGCCGACCACCCCTCCGGAGGTGCGCATGCCCGACCAGCCACGCTCGTCTTGCTCCCCCAGAGTCATCCGCTCGCCACTGGCGATCGCGAGCTTCGCAGTCCTCGCGACCCTGACGCTCCTGACGGGCTGCGCCGGACCAACGGCGCCGTCGGTCATCACCGTGCAAGGGCGGGTGATCGACACCTTCAGCCCCATCGCCAACGCCAACGTCCTCGTCGACGGCAAGGTCACGAGCACCGCAACCGACGGGACCTTCACGGTAGCGGACGTCCACACGCCCTACGACGTCACCCTGAGCTTCCCGGGCAACTCCGAGGTCTGGGTCTACCAGGGCCTGACGAGGACCGACCCGACCGTCCAGGTCTTGGGGGTCTCGCCCGGCCACCAGGCGACCGTCGCCGGCACGATCGGCACCGCTCCGTTCCAGCCGACCGAGGTCGGTGCCATGTTCCCAGGCGGCTCCGCGATCGCGTTCGGTGGCGCGGGCGGCGCCTCCGGCAGCTCGACCATCGGGCCCGGCACGGTCCGGTGGAGCACGACCGATCCACTGCACATCACGCTCTACGGCATCCGCGCCATCGTCGACGGCAGTGGCAACCCGACCAGCTACACGGGCTACGGCTCGACCGACGTCACCTTGCATGACGGTGACGCGCTCACGGGCGTCACCATCCCCGCCGGCTCCGTCTCGACAGGGGCCCTGAGTGGGAGCCTGACGGCGCCATCGGGCTACACGCTCAACGACGGCCGTGCGGTGATCCGGTTCGGACCGGCCTCGGCCGGCGCCCTCGTGGGGCTCCCGCTTGCGAACGCCACCCCGCCCGGCTCGTTCTCGAACACCATGGTGCCGATCGCCAGCGGCATCAGTCACGGACTGGCCGCGGCGGCGAGCGACGGTGCGGGCGACTCCACCGCAGCGTGGGACGCCGTGACGGCGCCGAACCCGTCGGCCTCCCTCATCCTGCCCGACGTCGCCATGCCCACCGCGCCCGCCTCCGGAGCCACGAACGTGGCTCCCGGCACCACCTTCAGCTGGACGGCGCTGGCGGGATCGGTCTACCTGGTGGCGCTCCAGCCGACCGGGACCGGGACCCAGCTCTACATCGTCACGACCGATACCTCGACGACCCTCCCGGATCTCACCGCCATCAACAGGGCGCTCCCGAATGGCGCGGGTTACGCCTTCTCGGTCCAGGCCGTAGGGCCCTTCGCGTCGATGGACGCCGCGGCCGGTCCGGCCGGGATGGTGGGTCCCTTGCTGGAGCTCGAAGGGATGTTCGCCGGAGGGTCCGGGCCGATCTCGATCGCAGGGCCGGACATGCCGAGCTGGTCCACCTCGTCCAAGGAGTCGACGTTCACGACCGCTCCCTGAACCACGGGTAGCGCGCGGGGCGCACCTGGCCGACCCCACGGCGCGGGCCGGCGCGACGTACCGAGGCGCGGATCGGACGGAGCGGTCCCGCCGGCGTCCACCATCCGGGCCCGTCCGCGAAGGTGCGGACGGGCCCGGATGGTGCGTATCGAGACCGCCTGGCGCGGGCGGCGAAGGCGGGATCAATCGCGCCCGAAAGCCTCCAGCGCGGCCGGCTTGTTGCCCAGCACCTCGTCGATGGTCGCCATCACGTCGGGCGTGATCTTGTCGGCCGCGTCGACGGCCTTCATGTTCTCGGTGACCTGCTCGGCGCGCGACGCGCCGGTGATGACGGTGCTCACATTGGGGTTCTTCAGCGCCCAGGCCAACGCCAGCTGCGCGCGGCTGATGCCGAGATCGTCGGCGATCGGCTTGAGGTTCCTGACACTCTCGCGCTCGCGCATCCCCTGCTCGGACTCCAGCCGCTGGCGCAGCCACTCGTAGCCCTCGAGCCCGAAGCGCGTGCCCTCCTGGAAGCCCTCATCGTACTTGCCGGTGAGGATCCCACTGGCCAGCGGACTCCAGACCGTCAGACCGAGCTGGAACGCGTCGTAGAGGCGCGCGTACTCGCGCTCGACGCGTTCACGGTGGAGCATGTTGTACTGCGGCTGCTCCATGGTGGGCCCGACCAGATGCTCGCGGCGCGCCACTTCGTGCGCCTCGCGGATCTCCTCGGCGGTCCACTCGCTGGTGCCCCAGTAGAACGCCATGCCCTGGTCGATCAGGTAGTTCATGGCCCGCACCGTCTCCTCGATGGGGGTGGAGCGGTCGGGACGGTGACAGAAGATCAGATCGACGTAGTCGGTCTGCAGGCGCTTCAGGGCGGCGCTGGTGCCCTCGATGATGTGCTTGCGGCTCAGGCCCCGGTCGTTCGGGCCGGGCCCGCCCCAGAAGATCTTGGTGGACAGCACCAGGTCGGAGCGCTTCCAGCCGGCCCGCTTGATGACGTTGCCCATCATCGTCTCGGCCTTGCCGGCCGAGTAGGCTTCGGCGTTGTCGAAGAAGTTCACGCCGGCGTCGATGGCGGCCTTCATCATGTCGTAGGCCGTGTCCTCGCCGATCTGGTCACCGAAGGTGACCCAGGCGCCGAACGACAGGGCCGATACGCGCAGTCCGGAGGAACCGAGAGAGCGATACTGCATGGACAACCGCCTCCTTCGATGGCAACGGCCGCGGACGGGTCGTTCGTGACGCGATGCCGGCGCTGTAGAGCCTACCCGAGCGAGCGCGCCCGGGCCTGCCTCCCGGACGACACGCCTGCGGGGCCCGGCAGTGCGCGGCCGCTCGCGGCGGTCGGGGGGCAGCGGAACCGGTCCGCCCGGGCGCCGTCCCGGCAATGCGGGCGTCCCGGCCGGCTCCGGCGCCGCGCCGTTAGGCTGGTGTCATGAGCGCGACCCGCATCCCTCCCGACCGGGACGCCTCCGACCCCGGATCGGTGGGCGGAGCCGTGGCCGCGCCCTGGGCCCTGCCATCCGAGGCGGTCCTGTCCGCCCTCGACGCCGATCCCCGCTCGGGCCTCGACCCGCACGAAGTCGCGCGCCGGCTCGAGCGTTACGGCCCGAACGCGTTGCGCGAGGCACTGCGGCGCAGCCGCGGGCAGATCCTGGTGGCGCAGTTCCGAAGCATGCTGGCGGCCCTGTTGGCCGCTGCGGCGCTGTTGTCGGCACTGTTCGGACAGTGGGCGGAAGCGCTGGCGGTGATGGTGGTGCTGGCGGTGAACGCCGCCATCGGTTTCATGACCGAGCTGCGCGCGGTGCGGTCGATGGAGGCGCTGCGCAGTCTCGGCCGGGTGCACGCCACCGTCCGCCGAGAGGGCCGGCTCGACACCGTCGAGGCCGACGCGCTGGTTCCGGGCGACATCGTGCTGGTGGAGGGCGGCGACGTCGTCACCGCCGACGTGCGGCTGCTGCAGGCGTCGAAGCTTCAGGCCGACGAGTCGGCACTCACCGGCGAGTCGCTGCCCGTCGGCAAGCGCGCCCGGGCGGTCGCCGCCGACGCCCCGCTGGCCGAGCGCGCCTGCATGCTCTACAAGGGAACCTCGATCAGTCGCGGATCGGGCGAGGGCGTGGTGATCGCCACCGGCATGGGGACCGAGCTGGGACGCATCTCGCAGCTCGTGGCCGAGGCCGAGGACGAGGCCACGCCGTTGGAACACCGCCTCGACCGTCTCGGCCAGCGCCTGGTGTGGGTCACGCTGGTCGTCGCCGCCGTCATCGGCGTCACCGGTCTCCTCGCCGGCAAACCGTGGCTGCTGATCCTGGAGACCGCCATCGCGCTGGCGGTCGCGACGGTGCCCGAAGGGTTGCCGATCATCGCCACCATCACGCTGGCCCGCGGCATGCGCCGCATGGCCGATCGCAACGCCCTCGTCAATCGCTTGTCGGCCGTCGAGACGTTGGGGGCCACCAGCGTCATCTTCACGGACAAGACCGGCACGCTCACGGAGAACCGCCTGAGTGTCGCAGGCCTGTGGCTGGCCGAGGGGCGGGCCGAACCGTCCGGGCAGGGCGGTGGCCTGACGCTCGACGGCGCGCCGGCCGCGCTCGAGCGGCTCCCGAACCTGCGCGCCGCGCTCGAGGTGGCAGCGCTGTGCAACAACGCCGCGCTCGGCGGCGCGTCCGGCCACGGCGTCGGCGATCCGCTCGAGGTGGCCCTGCTGCGGGCGGCGGCAGCGGCCGGCGTGACGCGCGAGGCGCTCCTGGACCGTCACCCCGAGGTGCGGGAGGTGGCGTTCGATCCGGACAACAAGATGATGGGCACGCTCCACGAGGCCGGCGCCGGCGGCGCCGGCGGACGCTACCGCGTCGCCGTGAAGGGCGCTCCGGAGAGCGTCCTGCAAGCCTGCACCCGGGTCGCCCATGCCGACGGCAGCCACCACCTGGAGTCGCGTGAACGGGCGCTCTGGGAAGAGCGCAACCGCGAGCTGGCGGGCCGCGGTCTACGCGTGCTGGCCCTCGCCTCGCGCGCTGAGGAGCGGGAGCAGGCCGAGCTCTACGGCGACCTCACCCTGCTGGCGCTGGTCGGGCTCGAGGATCCGCCGCGGCAGGGCGTCGCGAGCGCCATCGAGGGCTGCCATCAGGCGGGCATCCGGGTGGTGATGGTGACCGGCGATCAGGCGGTGACGGCCGCCAGCATCGGGCGGGCGGTTGGCCTGACGGCCGGCCCGGCGAAGGTCGTGGCGGGAAGCGACATGGCCCGCCTGCTGGCGAACCGCAGCGCCGACGGGGACGACGCGCTGGTCGGCGCCGACATCCTGGCGCGCGTCACCCCGGAGCAGAAGCTCGAACTCATCCGCCTCTACCAGGCGCGCGGCGCCATCGTCGCCATGACGGGCGACGGCGTCAACGACGCCCCCGCCCTGAAGAAGGCCGATATCGGGGTGGCGATGGGACTCCACGGCACCGAGGTGGCCCGCGAGGCGGCCGACATGGTCCTCAAGGACGACGCCTTCGGCACCATCGTCGAGGCCGTCAAGCAGGGGCGCATCATCTTCGACACCATCCGCGTCTTCGTGCTCTACCTGCTGTCGTGCAACCTGAGCGAGATCCTGGTCATCGGCACGGCGTCGGCCCTGGGGGCGTCGATGCCCCTGCTTCCACCGCTCCAGATCCTGTTCCTCAACCTGGTCACCGACGTGTTCCCGGCACTCGCGCTGGGGGCCGGTGAGGGCGCCCCCGACGTCCTCGCGCGGCGCCCGCGCGACCCGGCGGAGCCGGTGCTGGCCGCCCGCCACTGGCGCAGCCTCACCGGCTACGCCCTGCTGATCACGCTGGCGGTGCTGGCGGCGTTCGCATTGGCGCTGGGCCCGCTCGGCCTGGGCCCGGCCGAGGCGGTGACGGTGTCGTTCCTCACGCTGGCCTTCGCTCAACTCTGGCATGTGTTCGACATGCGTGAGCCGGGGAGCCCGCTGCTGGCGAACGAGATCACCCGCAACCCGTGGGTGTGGGGCGCGCTGGCACTGTGCAGCGGCCTGCTGCTGGCGGCCATGGCGATACCCGGCGCTCGGCTGGTGCTGGAGCTCACCCCCCTCGACGCCTCCGCCTGGGGACTGGTGGCGTCCGCCAGCCTGGCTCCAACGTTGGTCGGACAGGTGGGCAAGGCCGTGGGGTTGGGACGCGTGGCCTGAGGGCCCCTTCCCGGGCGCGCGGAGTGCGCCACCCCCGACCACGAGACCCCCGCGGAGGGTTCCTCCTCGGGGGTCTCCATCTCCTCCATGCGGTGCGGCCGGTGGCCGCCATGCTCCGGGGCTCGCTCGACAGGAGCCCGCTCGAGTGGTGCCGCCTAGCGGCGGCGCTCGTACCTGCCGCTCACGCCTTGCCGGGGCGCACGAAATCGACCGCCTTGCCGGTCAGGTCGACGTGCTCGACCTTCCACCCCGCCGACAACCAGGCGAGTGCCTGGGCGTGCGAGCGGGTGTTCGCCCACCATGCGCGGTGAGCGAAGGCCGATCTGGGCAGCGGCTTGCCGAGCACCTTGCTGATCTCGTCGAAGCGCAGACCGACCTTCTTGCGCTCCCGGCCGACGCCCTCGAGATGCTCCTGCAAGGGGGCGTAGCGACTCTTCGGCGAGAGACTCGGCTCGGCCCGCTGGCCGCCGCGGTCGCGGTCCAACCACACCCCCACCATGCGGTAGAACTCTGCGACACGCTCCTGGGGTACCAGAACTTTCACTTCTGACTGGGACATCCAACGTCTCCTAGATCCACGGTGTCTTGGGTGTTGTGCTTGGGGGGAGTGGACCGGTACAAGTCTAGCGAACCGTGCGGCGCTTCACAAGGAATCGCGCACACCGTCTCGATCTCCCGGAAATGCCCTGGGTTGCGGCCCAAGCGCTCGCGGAACGGTCGAGGTCAGGGTTGCTGATACCACCACGCACCACGGTATAGGGCGTCGCCGAGGGTACCGCTACTCGACGGTGACCGCCTGGCCCCACGTCTCGAACGCGGCGTCGTGGCTCAGCAGGACGACCTGGCGCTCCCGCGCCACACGCGCGAGCGCCACCCGGGCTCGCTCGCGCCGCGCCGCATCCCAGTGCAGGAACGGATCGTCGAGCACGAGGGGCAGACGGACGTCGTCGGTCACGTGGTCGGCGATGGCGATCCGCAGCGCCAGCGCGAGCTGGTCCTGCGTGCCCTGACTCAAGCGCTCGGGCGCCAGCACACGCCCGTCGGCCTCGACCACACGTACGCCGAAATCGTCGAGAAGGCGCACGCCACGACCCTCTTGCTCGGTCAGGGCCGCGAGATGTCGCGACGCCAGGCGCTCCAGGCGCTCCCGGTAGCTTCCCTGGAAATCGCGAACCGAGGCCCGCAACTCGGTGTGCGCGGTGACGAGCGCCTCGATCTCGGCTGCCAGCGCCCGACGCGTCCTCGACAGCGCCGCACGCTCGGCCCACGCCTTCGCCAGGTTGACCACCGGCTTCGCCTGCAGCGCAGCCAGCTCGCGCGTGCGCTCGTACACCTCGGCCTCCACCGCCTGCCGCGCGGAGCGTTCGAAGCCCACCCTGTCCTCGAGCGCCTCGAGCCGGTCGAGCAGGTGCGAGCGGTCGATCGGCTCGCCCGCCGCCGGCAGCGCGGGCTCACCGGCGACCAGCGCCTGGAGCGCCCGCCACTCCTCCGCCGCCTCGGCCTCACGGTGCGCCACGCGCTCCTTCAGGGCCTCGAGCGACTCGCAGTCAGCGGCATCGAGCAACGACGCCAGCGCGTCGAAGGACCTCTCGGCTTCCTGGACCGCCTGATCACGCTCGCGCCAGCGGCGCAGCAGCTCGTCGGCGTCGCCGCCAGTGCGGTCCAACAGCATCGCCATCGGAGCCATGTGCTCCTCACGGGACGCCTCAGCCGCCTGGAGCTCGACCCGGAGCCGGGTCGCGGTCGCCTCTCGCTCCTCCAGCACCGTCTCGGCCACCGCCACGTCGTGCCGCAGCCGCTCGCGTTCGGCCCGGAAGGCGCGCCGCGCCCGGTCGCGTCCCTCGGCCGCCTGCAGCACGTCATCCCAGGACGCGCCGGCGGCGTCCTCCAGGAAGCCACACAACTCGGCCACGCTCTGCGCGCGCCCGCCGCGCGCCGCGGCGAACGCCGCCAGCCGCGGCCAGGGCGCGGGCATCTCCAGCGGCGAGCGCGCTTTCACCGCTTCGGGCGCCACCCCGAAGGTTCGGATGCCGAGTTCACGGTGCACCTCCTCGCGCTGAAGCAGCGTGCGTTGGGCGTCCCGGAAGGCGTCGAAGGCCGACCCCGGCTCGGGGTACGCCTCCTGGTAGGGCTGCATCCGGCGCTGGAAGGCACGGAGCTGGTCCCTTGCCGCCTCCATCTCGTTCTCCAGCCGTAGCACGTCGCGCCGCGTGGGCGCAGGCTGCTTCTGCCAGGCGTCGTAGCGCGACAGCAACAACTCGAGCTCGGCCCGGTTGCGACCCCGGAAGCGTCGGCCGCTCGAGCCCGCGATGCCGGGCGGCCGCAGAAGTACGCCGACGCCGACGGCCACCAGCAACGCGAGGCCGCCGGAGAGCCCGTCCGTCAGGCCCTGGCTGGCCACCCAGTAGACCGCCAACCCCAGCAGCGACGCGGAGCCCAGCTGCGCCAGGACCGCGCGCCCGCGGCGGGACCGCGACGCCAGCGCGCTGCGCAGGGCGTCGGCCTCCAGTTCGTTGGGCAGCTCCGGGTCGGGGACGAGCAGCCGGCGACGCTCCGCCCGTGCCTCGCGCACGGCGACCTCCAGCCCCTCCACGGCGCGGACACGCGCCTCCGCCTCGTAGTCGTAGCGCCGCAGCAACGCCCGGTCTTGCTCGGGCGCCAGCGCCAGCAGGGCGTAGGGGCGCAGGCCGGAGCGCGCCTCCGAAACCCCCGTCTCACGCCGCAGGAAGGCGCGCCAGTCGGTGACCGCCTGCTCGGCGGCGGCGCGCAGCTCCCGCACGGCCGCGATCGTGAGTCCCTCGTCGTCGTCATGGAAGGGCGCGCGAGCGACGTGCCGCTCGAGCTCGCGAGAGCGCTCGGCGGCGGCGCGCTGCACCGACTCGCGCGTCCGCTCGGCGTTCTGCGACGCCGCCCTGGCCTCGAGGTAGGTCCGTTCGGCGACCATGAGCGCCGCCAGCCGGGCCTCGCCGTCGTCCGGAGCGTCGGCCAGCTCCGGCCACACCGCGCTCACGCGCGCGTGAGCGCGGCTCGCGTCGGCCTGCAGGGCCTCCGCCCGGGCCAGCGTCTGCGCCGCGGCGCGGCCCGCCTCGGCGCGCTCATCGTGAGCGCGCCGCCGCACCAGGTAGCTCCGCAGTCGCTCGACCTCGCCTTCCAGGCGCACTGCCTCCTCCTGATGCAGGCCGCGCCGGGCCTCGGCATCGGCCAGCGCGCGCGCCGTCTCCTGAGCTCCGTCGACCGCCTCTCGGCCGTCCTCGATGCTGCGCTCGACGGCGGCCAGGCGGGCGTCACAGCGCTCCAGCTCACCGTCCTCGATACCGTCCTCGATACCGTCGGTCAGGCCCCAGGAACGGGCGTTGCTGGTCCGGGCGGCGACCTCCTCCTCCAGCCGGGACAACGCGCGTTCGACGCTGCCTCTCCCCGAGCCGACCAACAGCCGCTGCACCTCGGCGCTGAGGCGCTCGGGACGGGGCAGCGGCTGGGTCACGCAGAAGCTCTGGACGAAGGCATCGCGCTCCGGCAGCCCGAGCACGCGCGCCAGCGTCTCCCGGAGTCCCTCCCCCTCGGCGCCGTCGACCGGTTGCCAGGAGGTCGCCTCCGGTTCCTCTTCCGGGCCGGCCTCCGCCGCGGTGCCGTCCACTTCGCCGGATTCGCTCAGCAGCTCGGCAGCACCCCCCGCCAGATCGCGCTCCAAGCGGTAGCGGACCCCGTCGACGCCCACGAAGGTGAGCCGTCCGCTGCCGCCGGACCGATCCGCCTCATCGGCGACAGGTCCGAACAGCACGTCGGTCAGGCCGCGCACCACGCTGGACTTGCCCCACTCGTTGGGACGCACCAGTGTGGCCAGCCCTTCGGGGAAGCGCAGCGACCGTGCCTCCAGCGTCCAGGTCGCGGGGAGCTCGAGGCGCTCCCACAGCACCCCGACCGCGTGCCGCCCGGGCCGGGTCGGGTCGGTGCGGCCCGAGCCCGCACGGGAACGGCCGCGCCGGCTCACACCGGTCCTCCCGCGGAACCGCCGTCGAGCGAACGCTCGGGCGCCGGCGGCCTGCGCTCCCCGCCGGGCGGGGGCCCGTCGCCCAGAGCGGCGATCCCCCAGCGCACGCTGCGAGCCAGGCGCTCGCGTCCGCCCTCACCGGCTGCCTCCGTGCGCTCGAGCATGCGCGCCACGAAGGCGCCGCGCACGCTGGCCTCCTGTGCCCAGCGCTGCAGTAGCTCAGGCGCCAGACCGTCGACCTCGTCGCGCACTTCGAGGTGGAAGAAGTCCTCGGCATGGCGCTCCTCGAGCGCGGCGGCGTCGAGGTCCGGCAGCCACAGCGTGCCCCCGAGGCGCACCCGCTGCACCGCGTCGGGGTCGGCCCGCTCGGCGATGAAGGCATCCACCTCGGCGATGTCGTCGACCGGGGTGAGGTCGAGCCGGGCGTCCCGGACCGGCTGCACCGGCACGGCCACGCCCTGTACCTGCATACCCTCGCCGGTCCATCCCGCCAGCGTGACGGCCCCGCACCCCCCGTCGCCGAAGCCCATGGCCTCGGGCGATCCCGGGTAGACGGCGGGCCCGGCCGGGAAGCGGTGTTGCAGCGGGTCGTGGAGCGAGCCCATGGCTACGTAGTGGTAGCGCGCGGCGGCGAGGCCCTCCTCGTCGAGCGAGAGCGTGCGGACCCCGCCGCCGGCAACGCCGAGCGCGCCGTGGAACGCTGCGATGTGCACGCCCGGTTGCTCGAGCCGCGGGAAGTCGCGGACCGGCGGACCCCCGACCGCGGCCCCGCCGCTGTACGCCATGCCGTACAGGTGCACGGTCTCGCCCGCCAGCTCCACCGTAGCGAGATGGGCGGGCGCGGGCTCCGCGACCAGCAGCCCCGGCCAGCCGTCGCGTTGGCGCCGGTAGACGCTGGCGCCGTAGGTGATCTCGTCGTGGTTGCCCGGCACGGTGACCACGAGCACGCCGTGGTCCTCGAGCCGGCGCAACTGTCCCAGCGCCGCCTCGACGCAGTCAGGGTCGGGGTCGAAGGTGTCGAACAGGTCACCGGCCACGATGACGAGGTGCGCGCCCTCGGCCAACGCCACATCCACAGCACGTTCGAGCACACCGTCCCTGCGCCGACGACGCTCGGCCGCCCGCTCTGCGGGCCAACCGGACGGCCGCCAGCCTAGGTGCAGGTCGGCGAGATGGAGCAGGCGCACGGGACCTCCCGCATCCCTCGAACGGCGCCACCGTGGTGGCGCGCCACGAGCCTTGTCCGCACCCCAACGGTAGCAGGTCGCCCGTTGCCGCGCAGAGGAATTCTCACCCTGCCGGGGCTCCCGTGGAACCGCGCACTTCTCATGCCGCTCGGGAGACGCCTCTCATGGCGTCGCCCTATCCTGCCGGGGTCGCGGCCTCGGGCCGCACCTGCGCCGCAACGAGGGTGCGCCGCGATTCCCCGCGGCGCCGACGCCGTTCCCCGGCATCCCTCTCGAGCGGCGGCGCCCCGAGCTCCCGCGTTCGAAGAGGCCTTCGGCGCCCTCCGATCCGCGCCGTCGAGGCCGTCCCCCTGTCCCGGCCCGTGGCCCCCGGCCACGGGCCTATCCGTGCCGGGCAGGCGCACGGCGCCGGGTCGTGAAGGCTCCGGCACGGAAGGTTTAGGCTGGACTCATCTGTTGTTCGTAGAGTCTGGGCAAGACTGCACGCGTTCGCTCCTGCCGGGCTCTCCCCGCCCGAGCACCCCATCGACTCGACGTAACCTTCGCGCCCGCGCTTGGGCGACGCTTCATCCAGGAGAGGTTGACCGCATGAACCATGTCCCCCACCGTACGCGCGCCGCGTCCTGGCGCCAAGGCATGGCCCGCCTCGTCACCGCGCTCGTGCTCGTGAGCGGCGGCGCCGCCCTGGCAGCCAGCACCATCCTGCCGTCGGAGTTCACCACCACCACCGGCACCCTGTGGCAGTACATCGTCGATCACTCGGCACGCACGCTGAACCCGACCTGCTACCACAGCAGCGCCCAGCGCACCGAGAGCTACAACTGCCTCAAGGTCGCTCTGCTCGCCACCGGAATCGACAAGTCCCTCCGGGAAGGCGGCCCGGTCACGCTGTTCGCGCCCAACGACGCCGGCTTCGCCGAGCTCGCCAAATTGATGGGCAGCACGGCGTTCCGGGTGCTCATGACCCAGCCCGCCAAGCTGACCGAGCTCCTCCACAACGTGATGGTGGAGGGGCGCTACACCAGCGCGGACCTGCAGGCTCGCTCCGTCCCGGCGACCGGTCGCCTGAGCCTTCCCACCCTCGCCGGAACGGAGCTCGAGCTCACGTTCGGGCGCTTCACGACGGGACCGGGCCGCGTCAAGGTCAGGGTCGGCCCGACCACCATGCAACCCGCCTGGGAGCCCTACCTGGTCGGGCAGTCGGTGGTGCTCGGCAACGGTGTGCTCATCCCCGTGGACATGGTCTACCTGCCAAGCACGTTGCGCTAGCGGAGCGTGCGCGCGCTGCGGCGCGCGCACGGCTAGGTCGAGCTAGCGGTCGGGACGGGGGCGACGCCGGCGGCCTCGGCGGCCTCGGCGGCCGCAGTGTCGGCCGCCGGCGCGCCCAGGCGCGCCCCCACGGTCGAGGCCGCACGCTTGACGGCCGCGCGGTAGCGTCGTTCGATGCCACTGTCGAAGCGGCTGAGCGGTCCGGCCAGCGCGATCGCGGCCACCATGCGGCCGGGTTCCTCGAACACCGGCGCCGCTACCGAGAACGCGCCGTCCTCGAAGTCGCCGATCGCTACGCACACGCCCTGCCGCCTCGCGCGATCGACGTCGATGCGGAGCAACTCGGGATCGGTCTCGCTGAGCTCGGTGTAGGCGGGCATCGGCTCGCTCACCAGCCAAGCCATCAGCTCGCGCGAGCCGTGGGCCAGGAAGAGCTTGCCGGCGCTGCCGGCATTCAGGCGGGTTCGCTCCCCCACCGGCGACACCACACGCACCGTCTTCGAGGACTCGCGCACGTCGGCGATCACCGCGTCGAGCCCGTCGCGCACCACCAGGTGGATGCTCTCACCGGTCTCCTCGCGCAGCTCGTCGAGCACCAGCGCCGCAACCCCGACCACCGGTTGCAGTCGCGCCGCCAGGTGGCCCAGTCGCATCGCTCCGTACCCCAACCGGTAGGTCTTGTCCGCGCCCTTGGCCACCAGGCCGTGCCCTTCGAGGGTGGCCAGGATCTTCAGCACCTGGCTGACGCTGGTACCCGAGCGCTCGGCCAGCGCCTGCAACCCCAGGTCCGGCCGCCGTCCGACCAGGGCCAGGATGCCGAGAGCGCGGTCCAGCGCCTGGATGCGGTAGCGGCCGGCGGCGCCATCCCCCGAGGCCTGTCGATCGGCACCACCCTCGCGGTCCGGGTCGGAACCGGCGACCCCGCCAGTATCGTCGTCTGGGAGCGTCCGCATGCCACAGTCTACGTCATCGCTTGTTTCTCTTCAATAAACATGCTTTCCGACCATGAAACCTTCGCAGGCCCCGGCCGAACGGGCCCGGCCGCGGCCGGTCGTCACGCCGGCAGCCGCAGGAGCCATCGGAACCCCATGGCGAGCAGCCCGAGAAGCGTCACCCATGCGAAGAACGGCGCTACTCGGAGCACGTAGGCCTCCGGCAAGAGCCGCTCGAACAGCCAATCGTGACCCGTGGCGTCGCCGAGCCTGCGGGCCAGCAGGGTGAGCGGGCAGCGCAGACCGCTGCCGGCGTAGATCAGCCCTTCGACCCCGATGACCGCCAGCGCCATCACCAGCCACGTATCGCGCCGACCGGTGAGACCGTCGACCAGCACGGTGATGGCGGCGGCCGCCATGACGAACACCAGCGCGCTGTGCACCATCTTCACGGCCAAGGCGGCGCGCTCCCTCTGCGGGGAGCCTCCCCGTGGAGAGGGCGCCGCCTGTTGCGGGGCGTGAGGTTCAGTACGGCCACGGCCGGGCATCGCTCCTCCAACGCCGGGAGCACGCCGAGCGGGCGGGAACCGGGCTGCTCTCATGCTACGAGGGACGACCGAGCGGCGGCGCCACCCGATGCGCGCAGGGACTCGCGGCTGGGCGCGCCTGCACCGGGCAAACGTCCGTTGACCCCCGGGGCGTGCGTGGTAGATGCTGGCGGCAACCGCCGTCGGCGGCATGGCGGCGGTGAAGGGGGCCCCCACGTGACGACCCTGACCCTCTCCTCCGGCTGGACGCTGGAGCTGGTGCGCGCCGGTGACGGCACCCCCACGGAGCTGGCGGGACGCGTGCTACCCGCCAGCGTGCCCGGCTGCGTGCATACCGATCTGCTGGCGCAAGGCGTCATCCCGGACCCCCTGGTCGAACGCAACGAGGACCTCGTGCAGTGGATCGGCGAAGGCGACTGGCGCTACCGCTGCCGCTTCACCGCGCCGCCCGAGCTCCTGGCGCACGAGCGCGTGGAGCTGCACTGCGAAGGGCTCGACACGGTGGCGACGGTGGAGGTCAACGGCCGGTCGGTGGGGCGTGCCCAGAACATGCACCGGCCCCACCGTTTCGACGTCGCGGCCGCGCTGCGACCGGGCGACAACGAGGTGAGCGTGACCTTCACCTCGGCGCTCGCCTACGCGCGATCGCAGGCCGAGCGGCTGGGCGAGCGGCCCCGCGCCTACCCGTTGCCGTTCAACTTCATCCGCAAGATGGCGTGCAACTTCGGCTGGGATTGGGGTCCGACGCTGGTCACGGCCGGGATCTGGAAGCCGATCCGGCTCGAGGGCTGGTCGGGCGCGCGCATCCGCGAGCTCCGCGCGCTCGCGCGTGTCACCGATGCCGCCGACGCGCCGCCGGTCGATCCCGCGGCGCCCGTCGACGGAAGCGTCGAGTTGCGGGTCGAGCTGGCGCGCACCGGGCGGCCGCAACCGCTGCTGCTGACCCTGCGACTCGCGCGTCCGGAGGGCGAGGGAGGTGACGCCAGGGCCACGCTGGCCCTCGGCCCGGACGACACCGACGCCACACTGCGCCTCGACGCCCGCTCGGTGCGCCGCTGGTGGCCCCGCGGCTACGGGGATCACCCGCTGTACGACCTCCGGGTGACGCTGCAGGGGCAGGACGGCCCGGTCCTCGAGGAGCGCCGGCTGCGCATCGGCTTCCGGAGCGTCACGCTCGACACCCACCCCGACGAGGCGGGCGCGGCGTTCACGCTGGTCGTCAACGAGCGGGAGGTCTTCGCCAAGGGTGCCGACTGGATCCCCGACGATCCCTTCCCGTCGCGGCTCACCGAGAAGCGCCTGCGCACTCGCCTGCAACAGGCCGTCGACGCCAACATGAACCTGCTGCGCGTCTGGGGGGGCGGCCTCTACGAGAGCGACACCTTCTATGACGTGTGCGACGAGCTCGGCCTGATGGTGTGGCAGGACTTCGCCTTCGCCTGTGCGGCCTACCCGGAGGAGGAGCCATTCGCCTCCGAGGTGGCGGACGAGGCCCGCGCCAACATCGTGCGTCTCGCGGCCCACCCCAGCCTGGTGCTATGGAACGGCAACAACGAGAACCTGTGGGGGCACGAGGACTGGAACTGGCAGGCGGCGCTGGGCGATCTCAGCTGGGGCCGCGGCTTCTACCTCGACACCCTGCCTCGCCTCGTGGCGGAGCTCGACCCCACCCGCCCCTACTGGCCCGGCAGCCCATGGTCGGGGCGCGAGGACCTCCATCCGAACGCCGACGGCGCCGGCTGCAAGCACATCTGGGATGCCTGGAACGAGAAGGACTACACCGTCTACCGGTCGTACCGGCCGCGCTTCGTGGCCGAGTTCGGGCACCAGGCGCCGCCGACCTACGCCACCTTGCGGCGGGCGATCTCCGACCGGCCGCTGACGCCCGCCGGCCCCGCCATGCTCCATCACCAGAAGGCCATCGGCGGCAACGACAAGCTCGAGGCCCGCCTGGCCGAGCACTTCCCGATCCCGCGCGACTTCGACGCCTGGCACTTCGCTACGCAGCTCAACCAGGCACGGGCGCTCGACCTCGGCATCCGCCACTTCCGTACGTTGGCCCCCCACTGCATGGGGGCGCTGGTGTGGCAACTCAACGACTGCTGGCCGTCGACGAGCTGGGCCGCGGTCGACGTCGACGGGCGCCTCAAGCCTTCGTGGTTCGCGCTGCGGCGTGTCTTCGCACCACGTCTGCTGACGTTCGAACCGGGGCCCGAGGGACTCATGCTGTCCCTCCATAACGACAGCGACATGCCATGGGAGGGAGAGGTGCGGGTCCGGCGGCTACGCTTCGACGGTGGCGAGCTGGCGTCGGCGAGGCTTGCGCTGCGGACCACAGCGCGCGGCCCCGCGGTCGCGGCGCTGCTCCCGGACGCGCTCGCCACGCCCGGCGACGCGGCCGCGGAGCTGCTCGTGGCCGAAGCCGGCGGGCTGCGGGCGTTGCACTTCTTCGCACGCGACAAGGATCTGCGCTACCCGGCCGCCCGCCTGCACACGGAGGTCGAGCGATTCACAGGCGGCCTGCGGCTGCGCGTCGACGCCGACTCGCTCGTGCGCGATCTCACCGTGCTCCCGGATCGGCTGCACCCCGACGCCACCGTCGACGACGCGCTGGTGACCTTGCTACCCGGCGAGAGCCACACGTTCACCGTTCGCTGCCCCGCGGACCTCGACGCCGAGCGGCTGACGTGCGCGCCCGTCCTGACCTGCGCCAACGACGTGGTGCGGGCGCCGGGCCGCGCCTGAGCCGCGGCCGCGCAGCTCACGGAGCCCCTCACCGCATCAGGAAGGGGTCACACGGTCCGTTGACGTTCACCGCCTCGGGTGCGATCCAGCCCGTGCCCGAGGCCGGCACGCTGCCGCTACCGGCATCGACGCGCAGCCAGCCGGACGGACCGCTCCCGGTCACCGCCACGTAGCCGTCGGCCGCGAGGACGACCAGCGTCGACGCGCTCGCATCGGGAGCCGTGAGGATCGGCGTCGCGCCCATCGCCATCTCGAAGCACACGCCAGGCGGCGGTGAGACCCGGACGGGCAGATCCGTGCACGATCCTTGGAGCCGGACGGGGGCGCCCGGGGGCAGCCAGCGCAGGCGGAACGGGCCGACGTTGGCTGCCTGCGCGGTGCCCGGCGAGAAGGCCAGCCAACCCTTCACGTCACGGGCCACCACCGCCACAGGCTCGCCCGGTTGCAACGTTCCGAACACCCGAGCCGCCGTCGATGCCCGGTCGTACGCGGTGACGCCGGCATTCGCCCAGCCGCTGCAGGGCCACGGCGGCGGCGCGCCCGCCACGGCCACCACGCCATCCGACGCGCCGGACCCCACCGGCGAGTTGCTGCCGATCGACGTCGGCCTCGAGGCGACCGACGTGCGTGACGTCGCGGTCGAGCCGCCCGGCAACCGCGGTCCGCAACCCGACACCATCACGACCAGACCGAGCAGGCACCCGCCGAGCAGGGTCCACCCTGGCCGCCGGGGCCGCTTCCGCTTCGGGCGATCGCTCACCGCGAGCCTCCGCTCCGGGCAGGGCATCGGCGCCGCTAGCCCGCAACCCCATGGTGGTGCCAGGCGTACACGGGCCGCAACCCTTCAGGCGACGGGAGGGAGCGCCCGATCAGCCCCGCTTCACTCCGTGACGGCCGAACCATCCCACCGGATGGACGTCGAGGTTCAGGTATAGGTGCTTCTCCTCCTGGTACTCGCGCAACCCACTGAGCCCGAGCTCGCGGCCGACACCGGACTCCTTCATGCCGCCCCACGGAGCCTGCGGGTAGTACGGATGGAAGTCATTGAGCCACACCGTGCCGAAGCGCAGTGCACGGCCGACGCGCAACCCCCGCACCACGTCGCGCGTCCACACCGCGGCCGCCAGCCCGCTCCGGGTGCCGTTGGCTGCGGCGATCGCGTCGTCCTCGTCGCGGAAGCGCTCGATGGTGAGCACCGGCCCGAAGATCTCCTCGTGGGCGATACGCATGCCCCGTTGGACGTCGGTCAGGACGGTGGGCAGCAGGAAGCTGCCCTGCCCGAAGCGTTCATCTCCCGGTCGCTGGCCGCCCAAGCGCAGGGTGGCGCCCTCGTCCAGCGCCAACGCCACGAGGCCCTCCACCTTGGCGCGGTGCGCTTCGGATACCAGCGGGCCCATCTCGGTCCCGGGCTCCCAGCCATACCCCAGACGGATGGCGGCCGCGCGCTCCAGGATGGCGTCCACGAAGCGGTCGTGGAGACCTTCCTGGACCAGCAGGCGCGAGCCTGCCGAGCACACCTGGCCGGCGTGGTAGAAGACCGCGTTGAGGGCGTGGTCGAGCGCGGCGTCGATGTCGGCGTCGTCGAAAACGATGTTGGGATTCTTGCCCCCCAGCTCCAGCGCCACCCGCTTGGCCGTGTCCGCCGCCGCCGCGGCGATGGCGCGACCGGTCACGATGCCGCCGGTGAACGACACCATGTCGACGTCCGGGTGCGCCACCAGCGGTGCGCCAACGCCCGGACCGGAGCCCAGGACTACGTTGGCGGCGTCCCCCGGAACACCCGCCTCGTGCAGCAGCTCGACCGCGCGCACGGTGCTGAGCGGCGTCAGCTCGCTGGGCTTGATCACCAGGGTGCATCCGGCAGCCAGCGCCGGCGCGAGCTTCCACGACGCCTGCAGCAGCGGGTAGTTCCAGGGGGTGACCAGCGCCGCCACCCCGATCGGCTCGTGCAGCGTCAGGCTGAGCGCCTCCGCCGGCACTGGGTTCACCTCGTCACCGCGGGTGGCGACCAGCGAACCGAAGTAGCGGAACGCCTCGGCCACCTGAGCCATGTCGTCACGACTCTCGGGGAGCGTCTTGCCGGTGTCCCAGGTCTCCAGGCGCGCCAGCTCCTCGGCATGCGCCTCGATCAGGTCGGCAGCGCGGTGAAGCACGCGGGCACGCTCCTGAACGCGCAGACGCGGCCAGGGGCCGTCGTCGAAGGCGCTACGGGCGGCGGCAACGGCGGCGTCGACGTCCTCGGAGGTGCCCTCCGGGACCACCGCCAGCACCCCTCCCAGGGACGGCTCCAGGATCTCGCGCAGGCCGCCCCCTGCCGCGGGCACGCTCCGCCCGCCGATCCGTTGCAACGGGCGCAGCGGCACGCCGGGAGGCGCAGAAGACAGGGCGTCGCCGGTCGGATTCGAAGCTGCGTTCCAGGACTGCGAGGCGTCACTCACGCTCTCCAGCTCCCTTCGAGGGGTGGGCCGCTCGAGCAATACGCCCGCCGCCAACGCGAACGGCCCTCGATCGTGACGTCGGCGCGGCCGCTCCGGTACGGACCGGTGGCCGCCGGCAGACCCAACCTACCACCGGCGATCGAACCCCTCGGAGCCCCACATGCGCGGGCGAGCGGCGGCACGGAGGACCCGAGTCGGACGTACGCCAGCGGGCGTTCAGGCGCCCGCGAGCACCACTTCGACTGCCTCGGCAACGGTGCGCTCCTTGTCGATATCGGGTCCGAAGAGCGCCTGGAAGGCCACGGCGTTGAAGAACAGGCGCGCCACGGCATCGGCCCGCTCCCCGTCCAGCACGGGACCGTCGGTCGCACGGACCCGTTCGGCCAGGGCCGTGACGGCGCGCTCCAAGACATCTTCCCAGTGACGCCGCAACTCGTCGCGTTGCAGGATCTCACGCACCACGATGCGCACCATCGGCCCGCTGCGGTGGGCGAGATCGTAGAGCCGCTCACCGGCGATGCGCAGCAGGGTGCGACGGTCGCCGGCATCGACGTCCGCCACCAGCTCGGCGAAGCGCGGCAAGAACGGGCGCTCGTCGATGAGCGCCTGCAGCAGGCCGCGCTTGGTCTGGAAGTAGTAGAAGATCAGCGCGCTGGTCACGCCGGCGCGGGCGGCGACGGCACTGGTAGGGGTGGCGTCGAAACCGTTCTCGGCGAAGAGCGCCTCGGCCGCGTCCAAGATCTTGCACCGCGCCTCCGCCTGTTGCCGATCCACCCTCGGCCGTCCCACGCTCTTGCTCTTGCGCCCGGCGCCGTCCGCGGAGGGGGCGTCGGTCGAGGCGTCGCCCCCGTTCGTGCCGAACGGTGGGGCCGGCGGGCTCATGGCACGCCTCGACTCGACCGCCGCGCCGCAACGCGGGAATCCCGTGGCGTTCGCAGTTCGTGTTCCATGACTTCCCGTCCAGTGTACGAGTCCGGGCGAGCCCTCGTTCGGGCCCGCCCGGATGTTCCGACCGTCGTCGGTTCGCTCTCGTCTGTACGCTACGTGGCGGACGCTCGCTCAGGCTCGCTGCGGCGCGCCGCGCGGCTCGCCCGCGGAGCCCATCGCCGAGAGAGCGAGGATGAAGATGATGGCGCCCAGGATCCAGGCGTTCCAGGCGGCGACGGCCGCCACCGCGAAGCCGAGCACCCAGGGCGCGATGAACGTCCACGCCCCGAAGATGACCTGCAGCCACAGCACGCCGCGGGACTCCGGGTTCCCGAGCGACCACAACGCCACGATGACCACCAGCGCGCCGAGGATCCATGCGTTCCAAGCGCCGGCCGAGGCGCCCGTGAAGGCCAGGATCCAGGGCGAGAAGAACAGCCAGACGCCTGCCAGTAGGTTGATCCAGTCTTGCCCGCGAGTCCATGCACGCATGAGGAACCTCCTTCCGGTTCCGAGATGTACGTCTGGTCAGGTCTTTTCCTGACCAGTTGGTTAAATAATGCAACGACGGGCGGGACCTGTCAAGCGGCTGCGCCACGTCGACGCGAACGAGAGGCGGGATCCTCCGCGGGGTGGTGCAGGCGGCGGCGCGCGAGGACGGCGTGACTGCCCAGCGGTCCGCCGCCGGCCCTCCGTTCTATGCTCGGAGAACCGACTTCCGCGGGAGGCCCACCTTGCGTCTTGCCAACTCTCGGAACCCGCTCCCACGCCGACGTGCCCCGTCAAGACGTCGGCGTGCCGCCGCCGCCGTCCTGACGATCGCGCTGGGACTCGGCTGGGCCCTGGGCGCGAACCTACCGCTCCGGGCTGCCGCGGGCCGGACGGGACTGGATCGGCTCCCGGCCTCCGACCCCTTCGCCGCGGTGGACGTCCCGGCGCTCACGAGCGGCGGGGCCGCCAACGACCCCTCAGCGCGCTCCGCCCCCGCCGTAGCGTCTCCCGCCGTTGCGTCTCCCGCCGCGGTGCCGGTCGGTCCCCCCGTGGCGCGGGACCTGTCCGTGCACAACGGCGCCGTCACGCTCGCCGGAACGCTGCTGCTGCCCGCCGGTACGGGCCCCTTCCCCGCGGTGGTGCTCCTGCCGGGACGCGGCGCCGCGGGCCGGGACCAGGCCGCCGCCGACGCCCGACTGTTCGCGTCCCACGGCGTCGCCGCCTTCGCCTACGACAAGCGCGGGACGGGCGCCTCGACCGGCGACTGGCGCAGCACCCTGGACCTCAACGACGAGGTCGGCGACGCGGTGGCGGCCGTCGCGGCGGTGCGTCGGCAGGCGGACGTCGACCCCTCGCGGGTGGGCGTCTGGGGCGTCGGCCAGGGAGCCTGGCTGGCTCCCTTCGTGGGAGAGCACGCCGACGTCGCCTTCCTGATCCTGCTCAACACCTCGGCCGCTCCGTTGGGCCAGGAGGAGATCTGGCGCACCGGCGACGTCGTGCGCGCCAGGGGCTTCTCCTCGGCTGCCGCGGACGCCGCCATGCGCGGAGTGCGGCTGCTGGTGGGCGCCCGTCCGGTGCTGGCCGCGCTGTTGCCGCATAGCCAGCTCGGATTCCTGAAGGACGACCCCTACAACACACCGGCCGACGCTCTGAAGCGCGCCAGGGCGCCGACCCTGCTGGTGTACGACGACCTCGACCCCAACGCCCCCGGCGTCAAACCCACGGTGGCGCTGCTGCAGGCCGCGCAGCACCGCGACCAGCCCCTGGATCACGTCGGCGTGCTGGGGCGCCAGAACCAGGGGCATGACGGCGCAGGCGTCGGCGGCGATTCCGCTAGCGCACTCGCCAACGCCCGCCGGGCCGCCGACCCCACCTACCGCTCGCTGGTGGTGGGGTGGACCACGACCGTGGTCCGCAGCCTGGCCCCGGCGGCTCCAGGCGGCGCGCTCCTCGCCAGCGCGGGCGGCACAGCGGTAGGCACAGCGGTCGGCACAGCGCCCTCCCCCCTGGCGCTGGTGGCGGCGACGACCGCAACGACCGCCGGGACGACCGCTCCGACGGCGCCGGCAGCGCCCCTGCCGGCCGCTGCCGGGGCGAGCCCGCTCTCGAGCACGGCGCGCGGTCCCGCCGCGGACCGGTCGCTGTTGCTGCCCACCAGCAGCGACCGGCCGCCCCCCTGGTACGCCAGCCCCTGGGTGCAGCTCGGCGCCGCCGTGTTCTTCCTGATCGCGTTCGGCGAGGGTCTGCTGTTGAGCGTGCTGCCTCGTCGCCGGCGGCCCGACGCGATCGGCGGCCGGCGCGAGCCGGACACGCGCCGAGGAGCAAGCGCACTCCGAACAGCGGCCACGCGCCCGGAAGCGAGCGACGCGCCGGCGAGCCGCGCCGCCTCATTGCTCCGCGTCACCCAGGCGCTCGTCAGTCTGGTGGACCTGGCGCTGCTAGCGGGCATGGCGGTGGCGATCGGCTTCCTACTCGGGCTCTACCACCCCCACGGCCTGTCGCTGCCGCCGCTCGCAGCCGGTCTGAGGGCGCTCTCGGCACTGAGCGGCGTCCTGGCCGTCGCCCTTGCGGTCCTGACCTTGCTGGTGCGCCGTAGCACGCGCGCGCCGCGCACCGTGGTGGCGGTGGTGGTGGCGATCGCGGCGGCGCTGTTCCTGCCTTTCCTGGTGTACTGGCAGGTGCCGTTCCTCGCCGGCTGAGCGCTCGTCCTACGACGGGATCAGCAGGACCTTGAGCGCCTCCCCGCGGGCGCCGGCCACGCGGAACGCCTCCGCGGCCTGCGCCAGGGCGAACCGGTGCGTGATCACCCGCTGCGGGTCCACTCGCCCCTCAGCCAGCAGGCGGATGGCGTCCCGAACGTCCGACGCCACGTACATCAAGCTCCCTTGCAGCCGCAATTCACGGTCCTGGACCAGGCCGGCCTGCACCTGAGGATCGGTGCCGTAGACGCCTGCCACCACCACCGTCCCGCCCTTGGCGACGGCGTCCACCGATGCACGCAGCGCCGACTCGTTCCCGACGCATTCGAACACCACGTCGCAGCTCGCCGCCGGCAGCAACGGCACCGCTCGGAGGCCCAGCGCCGCGGCTACGTCGCGTCGAGGCTCGAGCGGGTCGGCCACGGTGACCTCGGCTGCGCCGTAGGCGCCCGCCGCCACGCCGGTGAGCAGTCCGATGGTGCCGGCGCCGACCACCCCGACACGCAGAGCCGCCAGCGGCCCCGGCAGGCGTGCGGCATGCACCGCCACCGCCATCGGCTCCACCAGCGCGCCACCGTCGACCGACAGCGTGTCGGGCAGTGGGTGCAGGCGCTCGGCGTTCACCACGAACGTCTCGGCCATGCCGCCGGGAGCCTGGAAGCCCAGCACGCGCAGGTTCTCGCAGATGTTGTAACGGCCCTCTCGACAGGTCCGGCAGCGACCACAGGGCAGCGAGGGCTCCAGAGCCACGCGCACGCCGATCAGCGACCGGTCCACGGCCGCCCCCACGGACTCGACCACACCCACCAGCTCGTGACCCGGCCACACCGGATAGCTCACGAACGGGTGCTCCCCGTGGAGGGTATGGAGATCGGAGCCGCAGATGCCGATGGCCTCGACCCTCACGAGGGCCTGCTCAGCAGCCGGCGTCGAGGGCTCGACCTCGACCACGCGGACCTCGCCTACGCCTGGGATCTCGACTTGCAGCACCCTGCACCGTCCTCTCGCGACGGGGCGGCGCCCGCTCGCCACTGCGCCGGGCACCGTCCCGGTTGGTTCACCAGGAGGTGTAGCCGCCGTCGATCAGCAGGTTGGTGCCGGTCGCGAAGCTGGCGGCGTCGGAGGCCAGGAACCACACCGCCCGGGCGACCTCGTCCGGTTCCCCCACGCGGCCCATCGGCGTCATGTCCAACCACATCCGGTACCACTCGGCGTGGCTCATCCCGCGCTTGGTCATCTCGGTCCCGATGTAGCCGGGCGACACCGCGTTGACCCGCACCCCGCGTTTCGCCCACTCGCCGGCCAGCGACTTGGTGAGCAGGATGACGCCGGCCTTGGAGGCATTGTAGTGGCTCTGCGGCTGCGGCGCGTTGGCGATCACGCCGGACATGGAGGCCATGTTGACGATCGCGCCCGAGCCGCGCTCCAGCATGTGGCGGCCTACCTCGCGACAGCACCAGAAGGTGCCGTTGAGGTTGACGTTCATCACCTGCATCCACTCGTCGTCGCTGACGTCCTCGGAGGGCGTGTTGGTGGCCACACCGGCGTTGTTCACCAATATGTCGATGCGCCCGAAGCGTTCCAGCGCGGCCCCGACCATGGCCCGGACGCTGTCGGGATCGCGCACGTCGACCGGCAGGTAGGCGCAATCGACGCCTTCGTGGACGAGCTCCTCGGCGGCGCGCCGACCGTTCTCCTCCAGGTACTCGGCCACCCCGACGGACGCGCCGGCGGCGCCCAGCGCGGATGCGATGGCTCGGCCGATACCGCGGCCGGCGCCGGTCACGACTGCGACGCGACCGGAGAGATCGAAGGGATTGGACTCAGCCATGGAAACCTCCCGTAGAGAACGAGGGTGGACGAGCGGACGGGGCAGCCGGGCGCGGGCGAGGGGTGCGCTGGGCCGCGTTACTTGACGGCACCGAAGGTGAGGCCGCGGACGAGCTGCCGCTGCGCCATCCAGCCGAACACCAGGATCGGCGCCACGGCCAGCGCCGACGCTGCCGACATCTTCGCCCAGAACAAGCCCTCGGCGGTCTTGAAGCCGGCGATGAACACCGGCAGCGTGGCGGCCGAGGTGTTGGTGAGGTTGATGCTCCAGAAGGCCTCGTTCCACGCCAGGATGACGGCCAGCAGGCAGGTCGAAGCGAGGCCGGGGATGGCGACGGGCAACACCACGCGCGCCATCACCTGGGCGGTGTTGGCGCCGTCGAGCTGGGCGTGCGCCACCTGGCCGCGCTCGGACACCGGCGCATCGCGGCACTCGGCGCGTTCGACCCCGAACGCAACCCCGAGGACCGCTCGCTAGGCTTCGAGCGCGCTCTCGCCGACGTCGGCCTGCGGGCGCGACCGCAGTACCGCCGGGTCATCGCCCTCACCGAGAGCGAAGCCTATGCCTTCGCGCGCGAGCTGCTGGCCCTGCCCGAACCGCCGACCGCCCTGCTCGCTCTCACGGGCGGCCAGGGGGCCGGCGCCTACCGCGCCATCCGCGAAGCGGGCCTGCGCGTGCCCCGCGACGTCTCCCTCGTGACCTTCGACAACTACTCCTGGACGCAGCTCGTCGAGCCGCGGATCGACGTCATCGAGCAGCCGATCGAAGCCATGGCGCAGGCCTCGATCGACATCCTGCTCGATCTGGTGGAGAGCAGAACGAACGGCGACGAGCCGGTGCGCCGCGTCTTCCCCGCCCGGCTGCTGGTTCGCGGCAGCTCAGGGCCGCCGCCGCGACGACTGAGCCACACCCACGCGACGACCACGACGTCCCGCTGAAGGCCCCAGCGGAGCCGGTCGCCGCACCATGTGGTGCGGCGACCGGAGTACATCGCTCGAGGTCGCGACCGGTGCCTCGATCAGGCCACCGGATGCCGCCGTTCCGGACGGTGGCCGGCATACTCCATCGTCGCGGCACGCAACGCCGCCACGACCACCACCGCACCGACGAACCAGGCGTCGACGCGGGCAGCCGATTCAGACATGAAGCCGAGCATCCAGGGCGACGCGAACACCAACGCGCCCAGGATGGCCGTGATCAGCTCCGGGTTCCTCGGCTCTCTCGCCATCATCGCCCACAGGGCGGCCACGAAGATCGCGGCCCCGAGGAGATACGACATCCAGGTTGCGACCGCTACCGCGGTGTATCCCAGCAGCCACGGCGAGAAGAAGAGCCACGCCCCCGCCGCCAGACTCACCGCTACCAGCCAACGTCGTGTGAAGCGCATACCGGCGCTCCTTCCGGTCCCTCACGAGACTGCGGGACGACGTGAAAGGTTGTGACGGGGACCTGACGCCAGTGTAGCGGTACTCGCGGGCACCGTCGTGGGCGCGAGGCACACCCCGCGCACCGCGCCCGGTACGGCCCTCAGGACCGGCGCCGCCCGGGCAGCGCCGGGTCAGGGTGCGGCGAACAGGAACGCCAGGCCCAGCACCACGTACACCGCCACCAGCAGCATGCCCTCGAACCAGGTGGTCTCGCCGTCGCTGGCGATGGCATTGACGACGAAGCTGACCCCGGCGATGGCGATGAGCTCGAGGGGATTGGCGAACACCAGGTCCATCGGCCGGCCCATCAGGAACGACACCAGCACCAGCAGCGGCGCCACCAGCAGGGCCACCTGGATGCTCGAGCCGACGGTGATGGACAGCACCAGCCCCATCCGGTCCTGCCGCGCGAAGTAGGCCGCCGAGATGTACTCGGCGGCGTTGCCCACCACGGCCAGCACGGTGATGCCCAGGAAGAAGGGGGTCAGGTGGAGGCCGGCCGCCGTGGCGTCCAGCGCGCCCGACACCAGCTCGGCCTCGAGCGCCGTCAGGGCGGTCGCGCCGAGCAGCACGCCCAGCGCCGCCCACAACGGCCAGCTCGCCACCGCCTCCGGCTGGTGCCGCGCGAACACGTCGCGGTGGGTGACCAGCGTGTAGGCCAGGTTCCCCAGGTAGACGAGCACCAGCACCACCGACACGCCCAGGCTCAGTCGCTCGTCGAGGGCGGCGACGTTCGGCACGCCCGCCGCGCGCTCGGTGATGTCGAACAGGGCCGGCACCAGCAGGCCCAGCACGGCCATCACCAGCAGGCTCGACAACAGTCCCGCCCGCTCGCGGCTGAAGGTCTGCCGCTCCCGCCCCCAGCTCCCGACCAGGACCGCTACGCCGAAGCCCAGCAGACAGTTGCCGATGATAGACCCGGTGATCTGCGCCTTCACCACGTCGGTGTGACCTGCCTGGAGTACGAACAGCGCCAGCACCAGCTCCGCGGTGTTGCCGAAGGTCACGTTGAGCAGCCCCCCCACGGCGGGCCCCGTCAGGCGCGCGAGCTGTTCGGTTGCGCGGCGGATCCACTCGGCCAGCGGCACGATCGCCACGATGGCGAGCCCGAACACCGCCAGATCGGGCAGGTGGAGCACGAGCTTCGCCGCCACCGACACCGGCACCAGCAGCAGCAGCCAGGCGAACGTCACGGCGCGGGCTCCGGACTCCGGGACAGGCCGGCGGCTGCTGCGAGGGCCGGGCCGGGCCGGCGGGCGCCCTCCCCGCTGCCGCCATTCACCGTCACCGTGCGACGACCTCCATAACTCGCATGGTACCGGGAGGACGCGGGTCCGGCGCCGCGCCCGGCGATCGCGCGAGGGCCTTGACCCTCACGGTACGTGAGGCTCTAGGCTACGCTCCGGGAAGGAGGTACCAGGGCATGACCCGTACCCCGGAGCACGGCCCGTCGGCCGGCCGACGGGCGCAACGGCGCTACGCCGTGAGCGACGTCGCGGCGATCGCGGCCGTGAGCGTCCGCACGCTCCACCACTACGACGCCATCGGCTTGCTGTGCCCGACGGAGCGCGCCGCCAACGGCTACCGCCGCTACAGCCCCGGCGACCTCGAGCGGCTGCAACGCATCCTCGCGTATCGCGAGCTCGGCTTCGAGCTCAGCGCTATCCGCGACCTGCTCGACGACCCCGCCACCGATCGCCTCGAGCATCTCAGGCGCCAGGCGGCGCAGCTCGAGGCGCGCATGGAGCGCATCGCCGCGATGCGCGCCACCCTGCACAAGACGATGGAGGCCTACCAGATGGGAATCGACCTCGACCCCAAGGAGATGTTGGAGGTCTTCGGCGACGTCGACCCGACCGAACACGCCGTCGAAGCCGAGGAACGCTGGGGGGACACCGACGCCTACCGGCAGAGCCGGGAGCGCACCCGGCGCTACGGCAAGGAGGACTGGACGCGCATGCAGCAGGAAGCGGAGCGGATCGAACGTCGCCTCGCCCGGGCGTACGCCGCCGGCGTGCCGGCGGACGCTCCCGAGGCCATGGACGCCGCCGAGGAGCACCGGCAGCACATCGGCCGCTGGTTCTACGACTGCAGCACGGAGATGCACGCCGGTCTGGCCGATCTGTACGAGGCGGACCCGCGCTTCGCCAGGCACTACGACGATCGCGCGCCGGGCCTGGCGGTCTACGTGGCCGCGGCCGTGCGCGCGAACGCGCAGCGGAGCTGAGCCGACCGCGCCCGTCCAGCTGCGCCGGCGGCTCGGTCGGACGGGCGCGGGATACCCACTGCCGCCGGTGCGCTGAGACGAGCGCAGCCCCTGCGACGCTCAGCGCTGCGCGTAGGTCTCGGGCAGCACCGTCTCCAGCAGGATGCGGTGCAGGTCCTGGAAGTGCTCGAAGGCGACGGAGTGACCGGCATCCTCGAAGGTGTACAGGCGCTTGATGGGAGCCTTCACCTGCTCGAACCAGGTGAGGGCGAGGTCGCGACGCGCGGCCCGTTCTTGGCCGCCGTTACGGCCCACCTGCCCCTCGCGCGCACCGCGCCCCCGCGCGCCCGGCGTGCGGCCCCTATCCTGGGAGCCGGGCCGCGGCACGCGGCGAGGGAGGCGGACATGAGCGACGATGCGGTCTTCCGCGGTGGCGTGATCGAGGGCTTCTACGGCCGCCCCTGGAGCGAGGCTCAGCGCCTGGCGCTGTTCGCGCGGATGCGCGCGTGGCGACTCGGCACCTACCTCTTCGCGCCCAAGGACGACCTCAAGCACCGCCTGCTCTGGCGCGAACCGTACGACGCCACCGAGCGCACGGAGCTGGCGAGGTTGGTGGAGGGAGCCGCCGCTGAGGGTGTGACCTTCGCCTACGCCCTGGCTCCCGGCCTCGACCTGCGCTTCGCCGACGACGCGGACGCGGCGGCGCTGCAGGGCAAGGTGGCGCAGGCGCTCGCCCTGGGGGTGCGCACCGTTGCGCTGCTGTTCGACGACGTGCCGCGCACGCTCTCGGACGAGGACACCGCCCGCTTCGGCAGCCTGGCCGCCGCCCAGGCCGACGCCGCCAACCGGCTTCATGCGCAGCTCCAGGCGGCGGGCGGCGGGACGTTGCTCTTCTGCCCCACCGACTACTGCGGCGCCATGGCGCGCCCCGGCGTGGGCGAGAGCCCCTACCTGGGCGAGCTCGGCGAGCGCCTCGACCCCGACATCGAGGTCTTCTGGACCGGTCCGGACGTCGTTTCCGAGACGATCGACGTCGAAGGCGTGCGCGAGGTGGCACGCGCGCTGCGACGCAAGCCGCTGCTGTGGGACAACCTCCACGCCAACGACTACGACCTGGGACGCGTCTACCTCGGTCCCTACCAGGGACGCCCCGCGGCCCTGCGCGACGCGGTCGCGGGCATCCTCCTCAATCCCAACGGCGAGCTCGCCGCCGACACCGTCCCGCTCGCGACCCTGGCCGCCTACCTGCACGACGACGCCTTCGAACCCCGCGCCGCCTTCCTGGAGGCCATCCGTGACTGGGCGAGCGCGCTCGAGCCGGTCGGCCTCGAACCCCCCACCCCCGACGACCTGGCCTTCCTGGCCGACTTCCTGTACCTGCCGTTCGAGCACGGTCCGGCCGCGCGCGCGTTCCTCGACGACGTGGGTACTCTGCTGGCAACCCCGCCCGCCGCCTGGGGCGCCACCTTCGACGCCGTGGCGGGGACCGTGGCGCGACTCGCCGACCTCGCCGAACGGCTGTCGCAGTTGCGCGATCGGGAACTGGTGGTGAGCCTCCGCCCGTACGTGCAGGACGTGCTGATCGAGGCCGCGCGCGCCGTTCGGCAGCTGGCGGCGCGCCGCGACGGACGGGCGCCCGAGCCTCCGCGCGATGGCGTCGACAACACCTACGGGCGCGGATTCGCCGGCACGCTGCGGCGCATGCTGCCCGAGCCGGAACCGCGCATCCGCGGCGCGGCGAGTCGCCGGGAGGTCCACCGATGAGCGTGGCGGCGCGGGCCCGCTACATCCGCGCCTTCCGGCCGGACGACGTCGTCGGCCTCTACCGGGTGTGCCTGGCGACGGGCGACGCAGGCGCGGACGCCAGCACACTCCACGACGACCCGGAGCTGCTCGGCCACCTGTACGTGGGCCCGTACGCCGCGCTCGAGCCGGAGCACGTGCTGGTGCTCGAGGAGGCGGCTGGCCCGATGGCGGTCGGGGGCGTCGTGGACGGCGGCGCCGGGGTCGGCAGCGTGGCTGCGAACCTGCCTGCCAGCGTCCTTTCCCGTGTGGCCGGCTACGCCGTCGGCGCGCTCGACACGGTCGCCTTCCACGCCCACGTCCGCGCGCACTGGTTGCCGCCACTGCAACATCGCTACCCCGATCCGGGCGGCGACCCGGAGCGCTGGACGCCCGATCAGCGCCTGATGCACCTGCTTCACCATCCCGACGAGGCTTTCCCCCGCATCCTGCCCGAGGCGTTCCGGTCCTATCCGTCGCATCTGCACATCGATCTGCTCCCCACTTCCCAGGGTCGCGGCCATGGCAGGGCGCTGATGGAACGCCTACTCGAGGCCCTGCGGCGGGACGGCTCCGCCGGCGTGCACCTGGGGGTGGCGGAGGCCAACGCGCGCGCCATCGGCTTCTACGAGCACCTCGGCTTCATCCCTCTCGGCGAGGGACAGGACGGTCGCGCCGTGTGGATGGGCAAGCGGCTGCGCTGAGCCTGGTCGGTCGGTATCGTGAGCCACGGCGTCCCGCGGGCGCCGTCCCCTCCGGAGCGCCCGAAGACGCGTCCGGACGAATAGGAGCCTCACCGTGGCCGAGCACCACCTCGACGACAGCGTGGTCCATGCCTTCTGGGACCGCGACTACCCCGCCCGCCTGACGATCGACTCGGGGGACACCGTCACCTTCGAGTGCAAAGACGCCAGCGACGCCCAGGTGACGCCGGCATCGGACGCGGACGCCTACGCGACCTTCGACGCGTCCCGCGCCCACGCGCTGACCGGACCGGTGTTCGTGGAAGGCGCCCGTCCGGGCGACACGCTCGAGGTCGAGATCCTAGAGCTCGAGCATCACGGCTGGGGCTGGACCGCGTTCAAGCCCCGCGGCATCGGACTCATCCCCGACGAGTTCGACGCCCCCTACCTGCAACACTGGACGCTGGACGGCGACACCTGCCGCTTCCGCGACTCCGACGCGGTGAGGGTCCCCTTCGAACCGTTCTGCGGGGTGATGGGCGTGGCGCCGGCCGAGGCCGGCCGGCTGATCACCGCACCCCCGCGCGCCAACGCCGGCAACATCGACATCCGCGGGCTCACCGTCGGCGCCACCGGCTACTTCCCGGTGCTGGCGCCGGGCGCGCTCTTCTCCACCGGCGACTGCCACGCCGCGCAGGGCGACGGCGAGGTGTGCGGCACCGGCATCGAGGCGCCGATGACGGTGACCTTGCGCTTCCGCGTACGCAAGGACCTGACCGTACGGGAGCTGCAGTTCACCACGCCCAGCCCCCTCACCCGCACCGACAGCGCCGGCTACTTCGCCACCACCGCGCACGGACCCGACCTCTACCAGAACGCCCGCACCGCGGTCCGCGACATGGTGGCCTGGCTGGCGGCCAACCACGGCCTGACGCGCGAGAAGGCGTACGTACTGTGCAGCGTGGCGGCGGACCTGAAGATCAGCGAGGTGGTCGACGCGCCCAACTGGATCGTGTCGTGCTACCTGCCGCTCAGCGTGCTGCGGAGCTAGAGACTCGGCCCTCGGGCCCGCGTTCGGTCAGCCCGCCGTCGGAGCGCCGCGCGCCCGCCGCTCCAACTCCAGCAGGTAGCGCTTGCGCCACAGGCCCCCGCCGTACCCCACCAGCTTCCCGTCGCTCCCGATGACACGGTGACAGGGGACGACGATGGCCAGGCGGTTGTCCCCGTTGGCCCGGGCGACGGCGCGCACCGCCTTGGGCGAGCCGATGCCGGACGCCTGCTCGGCGTAGCTCCGGGTGGACCCGTAGGGGATAGAGCGGAGCTCGCGCCAGACGCGTTCCTGGAACTCCGTACCGACCGTGAGCAGGGGTGTCTCGAAGGCTCGCAGCTCCCCACGGAAGTACGCCGCGAGCTCACGCTCGAGCGCCCGCCCGACCGGGTTCAGGCCCGGCACGAAGGCGCCTTCTAGACGCTTCGCGAGCCGCTTGAGCTGGGTCTCCAGCATGGGACGGTCGGTGAACTCCAGCAGGCACACGGCGTCGTCGGTGGCGGCGACCAGCATCGGCCCCAGCGGCGTGGCCAGCCGCGAGACGTGGACGAGCCGCGCGTCGCGACTCTGCGACGCGGTGCGGCCGGTGATGGCGCGCAGCGCGTCCTGGAAGCCGCTGAGCGAGTCGTAACCGTTGTCGAACGCGGCGTGGACGACGGGCGCGCCGTCCGCCAGCTGATGGATGGCCTTGGCCAGCCTGCGCCCGCGCTGGTAGGCGTGGAAGGTCATGCCGTGGTGCTTCTTGAACCAGCGCCGCACCCAACCCGGATCGAGCCCACGCTGACGCAGGTCGCCGTCGCGCAGGCGGCGGCCGGGGTCGGCCTCCAGCTCGTCGAGCAGCTGCCTTATGGCGCCCGGGGTGGTGCCAGCCGGCTCCAGCGGGTGACAGCGCTGGCAAGGGCGGTAGCCGCTGGAGAGCGCTTCCTTGGCAGTGCCGAAGAACTCGACGTTCTCGGGCTTGGGCTTGCGGGCCGGGCACGAGGGACGGCAGAAGATGCCGGTGGTGCGCACGGCCACGAAGAACACGCCGTCGAGGGTGGCGTCACGCTCGAGCGTGGCCCTCAACATCGCGTCGCGCGGTGGCAGCTCGGGTGAGCGCCGGCCCGGGACCGCAGCGACGGGCAGATCCAGCACCGGTTGGGTCATGGCCGCACTCTACTCGCGCCGCGCCGCGGCGGCCACCGGAGAATAGGCACCGAACTCGGCCGGTCGGGCCGACACTTCAGCAGGGATCGGGCCGGGGACCGTTGACTGATACGTCGTGAGAGCTTAGGCTATCAACCATGTCAGCCCCCGATGCGGCCCCACCTCCGGCCGGCACGGACGACGATAGCCGCACCGAGGCGATCCTCCGCGCCGCCGCGGCCCTCAGCCGCAGCCACGGCGCCGCCTTCACCATGGAGCAGCTCGAGCGCCGCACCGGGCTGTCACGGGCCACGCTCTACCGCCGTGTCGGCAGCAAGAGAGCGGTACTGGCGCAGCTCGCCGCACGCGGCGAGCGCCTCCCCGATCGAGAGGACCCGCACACGCGCATCCTGGCCGCGGCGCGGCGGGTGGTGGCCGAACGCGGCGTGACGGGAACCACCATCGAACGTGTGGCCGAGCGGGCGGGCGTCGGCGTCGCCACCGTCTACCGCCACTTCGGCGGTCGCGAGGGGCTGCTCGAGGCGTTCGTGAGGGCCGCCGCCGGCCGGGCTCGGGTGCACGACCGGGTCGAGCGCTCGAGCGGCGACCTCCCGACCGATCTGACCGCCATCGCCCGCGAGGCGCTGACGCTGTTCGGCGACAACCGCGATCTGATGAGGATCGTGCTGGCCGGTACGCCGGACGAACTCGAGGTGCTGCGCGTCCTGAAGGGCTCCTCCGAACGGACGCTCGACCGGCTGGCTACACTGTTCGAGCGCGAAGCGGGGGCGGGGCGGCTGGCCCGGACCGGGCCACCCCGGCACCTCGCACTCGCGTTCGTCGGCACGCTGCTGGCGTTCGCCGTGATCGGCCCTGAGCACTACGACATGGCGATGGACGATCCGGACGCCCTGGCGAGGCTCGCCGTACGCCTGTTCCTCGACGGGGCGGCGAGCTAGCGTGCGCCGGCAGCCCCGACGGGACAGCGCCCCCGCCCCGGCGCCCCGGGTCATCGCGCTCGGCGATCTCGGCGCCGAGGACGTGGCGCGCGCCGGCGGCAAGGGGGCCAACCTGGGCGAGCTGACGCGCGCGGGGCTGCCGGTTCCGCCGGGGTTCTGCGTGACGACCGACGCCTACCGCGCCTTCGTGGCCTCCGCCTCCGAGGCCGCACCGCTCCTCGACGCGCTGGCAGCACTGGCGCGCGACGACGCCGACGGCGCCCGCGCCGTCGGCGAACGGCTGCGGACCGTGCTGGTGGCGGCGCCGATCCCGGACGAGGTGGCCCGCGACATCGAGGGCGCCTGGCGGCGGGCCGGCGCCGACCGCGCCTATGCAGTGCGCTCCAGCGCCACGGCCGAAGACCTGCCGGGCGCCTCCTTCGCAGGCCAGCAGGACACCTACCTCAACGTCCGCGGCGAGCGCGCCCTGCTGGACGCGGTGCGCTGCTGCTGGGCATCCTTGTTCACCGAGCGCGCCATCCTCTACCGGGCGCGCAACGGGTTCGACCATCGCGAGGTGGCCCTGGCCGTGGTCGTGCAGCGGATGGTCGACGCGGACGTGGCGGGCATCCTGTTCACCGCCGATCCGGTCTCGGGCGACCGCCTCACCACCGTCATCGACGCCGGGTTCGGTCTCGGGGAGGCGCTGGTCTCGGGCGTGGTGACGGCCGATCGCTTCCGCGTCGACCGCCGCCACGGCGCCATCGTCGAGCGTCACATCGCCGACAAGGGCCTGAGCATCGTGGCGGCCGCCGACGGCGGGGTCGAGCGGGTGGCGCTCCCGCACGAGCGTAGCCGCGCGGCCTCGCTGACCGATCGCCAGGTGCTGGAGCTCACGGCGCTGGGAACGCGCATCGCCGAGCATTTCGGCCTGCCGCAGGACATCGAATGGGCCTACCGCGGCGGTGAGCTGACGACGCTGCAGGCCCGCCCCATCACATCGCTCTACCCGCTGCCCGAACCGCGACCCGCCGACGGCGGCCTGCACCTGTACTTCAGCTTCGCGCACGCGCAGGGGGTGCTCGAGCCCATGACGCCGCTGGGGCTGTCGACCTGGCGCGTGCTGCTGCCGTTCGGCCGGCCCGACGGCGAGGAGAACCCCTACCTGGCGCTGGCAGGGGGCCGCATGTACCTCGACCTGTCACCGGTGCTGCGCCACCCGCTGGGGCGCCGCGTCATCCCCGGCATCCTGGCCAACGCCGATCCGCTGGCGCCGGCTGCGCTGCGAGAGCTGGTTGCCGATCCGGAATTCCTGCGCCGCGGCGAACGGGCCGGCTGGGCCGGGCTGCGCCGTAGCATGGCGCCGGTCGCCCTGCACGGCCTGGCCTGGCTCACGGTCCGGCGCCTGAACGGCGCTGCGCCCGCCGCCGACCGCGCCGTCGAGCGCTACCTGGCCCGCGCCCGGCGCGATCTCGCCGCCGCCGCCGGCCCGCAGCGTCTTCACGCCGCCTACCGCGTACTCGAGGACGTCTTCCTTGAGGGCGCCTGGAAGCTGCCGCCCTTCATCGCCGCCGGCATCCTCGGCTACCACCTGCTGAGGCGCTGGGCGCCGGCCGGTCACGACGAGGACGTCGCCGCCGTGAGCCGCGGGCTCTCCGGCAACGTCACCACCGAGATGGACCTGCGGGTGGGCGATGTGGCCGATGCGGCCAGGCCGTACCCCGAGCTGGCGACGTGGCTCGCCGACAGCCGGAGGACCGCCCAGGAGCGCCTCGAGCACGCCCGCCGGAGCGCCGGCGGCGCAGCCTTCCTGGAGGCATTGGAGGGCTTCCTGGAGCGCTACGGCATGCGCGGGCCGGCCGAGATCGACATCGCCCGACCGCGCTGGCGCGACGACCCCACCTCGCTCCTGGGCATGATCGCGAGCAATCTTCAGCACGAGACGGCGGGCGCACACCGGGCCCGCCACGCCGCCCTGGCCGCGACCGGCGCCGCCGCCGCCGAGCGCCTGGCCGGTGCGGCTCGTGGCGGGCCCTGGGGCTGGCTGCGCGGACCGCTGGTGGCACGGCTGACGCGCGTGGCGCGCACGCTTCCGGTCCTGCGGGAGCACCCCAAGTACCTGCTGGTCCGGACGCTCGACCTGGTCCGGCCGCTGGTGCTGGACGCCGGCGCCGAGTTGGCGGCCGCGGGTCGCCTGGAGCTGCGCGAGGACGTGTGGTGGCTGACGTGGCCGGAGCTCCTGGCGGCCGCCGGCGGGCACGAGGCCGGGGCGCACGCGGTCGCCGAGCAAGGCACAGACGAACGAGGCGCCGACGAACACGAGGCCGGTGACCGGGCTGCCGACGAGCGCAGCGGGGCGGCCGCCGGCGCGAAGCCCGACCTGCGCGCCATCGTGGCGGCCCGCCGTGCGGACCAGAAGCGCTTCGCGGGCCTGACGCCCCCCAGGCTCATGACCAGCGAGGGCTACATCCCGGCGCTCGCCCACCGGACCGGTACCGTACCGGCCGGCGCGCTCGTCGGCAGCGCCGTGTCGCCGGGCGTGGTGGAGGGGCGGGCGCGAGTGGTGCTCGATCCGGCCCAGGCCGGGCTCGAGCCCGGCGAGATCCTGGTCGCCCCCTTCACCGACCCGGGCTGGACCCCACTGTTCACGCAGGCCGCAGGCCTGGTGATGGAGGTGGGCGGCCTCATGACCCACGGCTCGGTGGTGGCGCGCGAGTACGGGCTGCCCGCGGTCGTCGGGGTGGAGAACGCCACCACCATCATCGCGACGGGGCAACGCATCCGCCTGCACGGCGACGCGGGCTACGTCGAGTTGCTCGACGAGGGGACCCCCGACCGGGCCGTCGGTGCCGACGGCGCCGACGGCCCGAACGTTAGAGGAGAGTGAATCGCACGCAACGCTCATCCTCACATTCCGACGCGTCCACCGCGACCGTGCGCGCATCGTCATCATGAAGGCGAGCATCCGTCCACCTCGGCCTTGACACCCCACACCCTCTCCTCTATGCTCCGGCTGACCGAGGGCGGCCGCGGAGGGACGCCCCGCCGGTCGCCACGAACTGCGAGCCCCCGCGCCCCGGCGCGTTCCGAAGCGAGGTCCCCGATGCAACGACCGCAACGCCTTCACACCCATACCTCGTCCGGCTAGGCCCTTCCGGCCAGGGACGGCGCGCCCTCGTGCGCGCGCCCTATCCGACGAGCTTTCCCCAACGATCCTTACGCCACCGACGCCTTCGCGCGCCGCCGCCAGGCGGCCGTGGACCCCCTGGCTCGAACGGCGTCGCCTGCACCGCAACCCGGAGGTGCCCGTGAAGCATCTCGATCGACTCAACCACCCGCCGCGAGGCCTGCGCCGCCTCTTGAGACCCGGTCCCCGTCCCTGGTTCCACCGACCCAGGCCCGCGGCGTCCGACGCCCACCTCGGCGCTGGGACCGGCGCTGGGACCGGCGCTGGGACCGGCGCCGGCACGGCGGAGCGCGGCGCCCATGGCGCCGATTTCGACCGGCTGGTCGCGCTCTACCGCCGCATGATGCAACTCCGCGACCGCGCGCTGGTGGAGACCCGCGTAGCCGAGGACGCACTGTCGGTCGGCGACGATCTCAAAGCCACCCAGCACTTCTCGTTCGGCGGTCACTACCGCCGCCGCGCCGACGAGCTCGAAGCCGCGATCCAGCATCGACTGGAGGCGTGGCAGCAGACCCACGGCGGTTGCCGACTGGCGGCAGAAGCGTTGCGCGCCGCCCGCGAACGGCTGTACGGCTCCCCCGAGGTCGAGAACCGTCCCGAGTTCGTCTGACGCGATCCAGAGCCCGGCGAGCCCGGCGGGCGGGCCCTCGAGCGCACGCGTCTACACTGGGCCATGCCTCCGCCCGATGTCGATGCGTTCGTGGCGCGCCTGGACGAGAGGCTGCGGGAAGCCGCCACGCCGGAGCGGGCCGAGCGTGAGAAGCGCTACCTGAAGAGCTCTCTCCGACACTACGGCACCGCGGTTCCGGAGATCCGGCGCGCCGTGCGCGCCATGCTGAAGGCCCGGACCGATCTCGACCGCGCACGCGTCCGCGCCCTGGCCGGCGCGTTGTGGGAGCGCGGCGTGCACGAGCTGCGAGTGGCCGCCGTCGAGCTGCTGGTGGCGCTCCGCGACCGGCTCGAGCCGTCCGATCTGAAGTGGCTGGAGACGTACTTGCGTGAGGCCGCAACGTGGGCGCTCGTCGACCCCCTCGCGGTGCAGGTGGCGGGGCCGCTGACGCGACGCGACGAGGCGTCGGGGCGCACCACACTGGACCGCTGGGCGGTCGACGAAGCCTTCTGGGTGCGGCGGGCGGCCCTGCTGAGCTTCCTGCTGCCCCTGCGCGCCGGCGACCGGGCCGCCTTCGAGGCCTTCGCCCGCCACGCCGACGTGATGCTGGAGGAGCGCGAGTTCTTCATCGGCAAAGCGATCGGCTGGGCGCTGCGAGAGTACGCGAAGCGACGCGCCGACGAGGCCTACGCCTGGCTGCTGCCGCGCGCGGCGCGCGCCTCGATCCTGACCCTGCGCGAGGCGGCCAAGCACCTGGCGCCGGAGCGGCGCGAGGCGCTGCTGGCTGCGCGAGCCGGCGGCGCACCCGGCGGACGACGTCACCGGGTATGACGATCGCCACCACCTCATCGGCGGCGCCGCGGATCCCGGTTCACGCCTCAGCCGCGCCGTTCGCGAGCGCGCGCGACTAGCCCGGTCGCCCGTAGTGCCGGGGTCGCCGCCCGACGACGTCGGCGGCGTACCGCACGGCGGAGTCGACGGCCGCCGCGTTCGCCGCGCCGCGGGCGAGCGCGGCGACGTACGCCGCGTTGAAGCAGTCACCCGCGCCCACGCTGTCGGCGACGGGCACGCGCGGCGCCCGGCACGTCTCGAGCCCGCCGTCGCGCACCCAGCTTGCACCCAGTGCGCCGCGCTTGACCACCACGCGGGCGCCGTCCCGCTGAAGCCAGTCCAGGGCCTCCAGCAGGTCGCCCTTCGACGACCAGGCGCGAGCCTCGGCCTCGTTCGGCAGGAGCACGTCGATCCACGGCAACAATGCATCCAGCTCGAGGCGTACCGGCTCCGTGAAGCCCTCGCTCGGCCAGCCGCTATCGAACAGGACCCGGTGCCCCGCCCCGCGGGCGCGCCGCATCAGCTCGAGCCCTCCACCGTGCCGCAGCGGCGGCAGCAGGAAGTAGCCGCACACCACCACCAGCCCCGCCCCGGCGCGCTCAAGCGCTGCGGCGATCGCGTCCAAGTCGAGCTCGGCAAGGTGCCCGAGGTGGGTGACGAAGGTACGTTCACCGTCCGGGTGGCTCAGCCCCACGGAGACCGCCGTCCCGGCCCGTACCCGCTCGAGTTGCCCGCCGGCCGGCCCCAGCTCGCGGCGCACGAACGCCGCGAACGCGTCGTCGCCGATGCGTGCGTGCAACCGGAAGTGCGTGCCAAGCGCCTGCAGCGCCATCGCCGCCACCCCCGCCGCACCGCCGACCCGGACCTCCTGACGGTCCACGATGCTCTCGGTGCCGGGCTCCGGCCAGGGTTCCACGGGTCCCATCACGATGTCGACGTTGACGTTGCCGATCAGGTGGATGGGGAGCGGCCCACGTCTGCCGCCTCCGGGTCCGGGCGCAGCGGCGGAACCCTGCTCGAACTCACGCCCCACCGCTCACTCCTCCCGCGTCACCTTCTCCGAGCGAAGCGGCACCCCCGGCTCGATGCCACGCGACTCGGCCAGCGCCACCGCCAGTCGCTGCGCCGCCACCGCCATGGGCAACACGGCGCCGAGTCCGTCCGCCGCGGGCAGGGCCATCGTCGTCACGGCGCCGCCCACAGCACCTGGCACAGCACCGCTCACAGCACCGCTCACAGCACCGCTCACGGCCGGCGCCGCACCGGCGTCGAGCAGCACCGTGGGGCTGCCCGCCTCGGCCAGCTCCGACGCGAAGCGCCGCACCAGGTCGCCGGCCTCGCCCTGCGCGGCGAGGGCCAGGACGCCCAGTCGCCCCCCCGCGGCCTCCTTGGGGCCGTGCCGGAACTGCGCCGCCTCCAACGCGGCGCACGGTAGGCGGGCCAGCTCCATGAGCAGCAGCGCGACGTACTCGGCCAGGCCGTGGAGCGGACCGCGTCCGGTCACGAAGATGGCGTCGGCGCCCTCCAGCGTCGCGCAGGCGGCCTCCAGCTCCGGCAGCGGGCCGAGCGCCGGCCCGACCGACTCCGACAGGCCCGGCACGTCGACCTGCACCCCCAGGCGCCCGGCCAGCGCGTAGAGGGCCGCCACCGTGGTCGTGAACGAGCGCGTGGCCGCGTAGGCGCGCTCGGGGCCGCCGGGAACGACCGCCGCCCCGAAGCGGCCGAGCGGGCTGGCGCCATCGAGGGTCAGGCCGTACACGCCCTCGCGGGCGCGCGCGAGCATCCTCTCGATCTCCACCGAGGCACCCGACTGGCTGATCAGCAGCAGCGGACGGACCGCCAGCGCCTCGCCGAAGTGCAGCAGCTCCGACGTCGGCAACGCCCAGGCGCGAACCCCCTTCTCCCTCAGTAGCTGCGTCAGGATCATGCCGGCATGGAGCGACGCGCCCATGCCGCTCACCAGCAACTCGCCCGACGCCCGCACGTCGGCGGCCAGCGCGTCGAGGCTCCAGGACAGTGCGCCGTCGCGCAACGTCCTGGAGACGGCCTCCTCCTGGCCGGCGATCTCGCGCCGCAGCGCGGCGCTCAGCTCCAACTCTCGCGAGCGTCGGTCCATGCTCACCCCTTCACGCTACCGGCGGTCAGCCCGGCGACGAGGTAGCGCTGCAACGCGAACGCCAGGATGAGGGGCGGCAGCGCGGCGACGATCCCGCCCGCCGCGATCAGTCCGTAATCGACGGCGTGGCGCGAGGTGAACTCGCTGATGGCCACCGGCAGCGTCTTGGCTGCCACCGACGAGGTGAAGATCAGCGCGTAGAGGAACTCGTCCCAGGCGAGGATCACCCCGAACAGCACGGCAGTGATCACGCCGGGAAGCGACAACCTCAGGGTGACGCGCCGCAGCGCTCCCACCCGGGTGGCGCCGTCGATCATCGCCGCCTCCTCCAGCTCCACCGGGATGGAGTCGAAGAAGCCCTTCAGGATCCAGGTCAGGAAGGGCGTCAGGAACGAGGTGTAGACCAGTGCCAGGCCGATCACCGTGTTGAGCATGCCCAAGCGGCTGAGGATGAGATAGACGGGCAGCAGGATCGCCACCGGCGGCGTCATGTAGGTCGCCAGCATCAGGTACAGCAGACCCGTGCGGCCGCGGCTGGGGAAACGCGACAGCGCGTAGGCGCCGAGCATCCCCGCCACCAGGCTGATGGAGGTGGCGATCCCGGCCACCGCGGCGCTGTTGCGCAGCGCGTAGCGGAACTCGCGGCCGTCGGCGCCGAAGAAGATGGTGTGGTAGCGCTCCCAGGTCGCGTGCGGCGGGATCCACCGCAGCGGCCGCTGCAACAGGTCGGCCAGCGGCGCGACGCTGGAGATGAGCAGCCACACGAACGGCGCCAGGATGAACGCCGCCAACAGTAGCGCCCCGGCGTAGGTCAGCGCCGCCTCCAGCCAGGCGCGTCGCCGGCGGACGTCGTGCGCCCGCACGGCGGAGGGGCTCGCGCTCGCCCGGCTCATCCCGCCACCCCGCGCGACTGCAGCAGCCGGAGGTAGACCCCGACGAACACCATGATCAACGCCACGGTCAGGAACGCGTCGGCCGCGGCGGTGCCCAGCTTGAGGAAGCTGAACGCCTCCTGGTAGACCATGAACGATAGCGTCTTGGTGGAGCTCGCCGGCCCGCCGCCGGTCATGACGTAGATGATGTCGAACACCTTGAGCGCCTCCACCGTGCGCAGCACCAGCGCCACCAACAGCGCCGGCCGGATGCCGGGCAGCGTGATGAAGCGCATGCGCTGGGTGGCGCTGGCACCGTCGACCCGGGCGGCGTCGTGCAGCTCGGCCGGGATGGTCTGCAGCGCGGCCAGCACCAGCAGCGCCACCAGGGTGAAGTTCTTCCACACGTCGGCCACGATGATCATGTTCATGGCCAGTCCCGGCGTGCCGAGCCAGGTGCGGTAGCCCGGCAGCAGGTGCAACTGCGTGAGCAGCGCGTTGAGCGCGCCGTACTCAGGGTTGTAGATCCAGCGCCACATCACCGCGTTGACCACCGTGGGCAGCGCCAGCGGGAGGATCAGCAGGGCGCGCAGCAAGCGCCGGCCCAGGAACGGGCGATTGAGGAACAGCGCCACGGCCACGCCCAGCACCAGCTCCAAGCCGATCGAGCCCACCGTGAAGTGCAGCGTATGCTCCACCGCGGCGCGGAACTCCTCCGTCCGGAAGGCATGAAGATAGTTGGCAAGACCCACGAAGGTGCGGGTCTTGCCGAGAAGCGGAGCGTCGAAGAACCCCAGATAGAAGGTGCGGAAGAAGGGGTAGCCGACGACCCCGCCCACCACCGCCAGCGCGGGCAGGAGCATCAGCCACGGCAACGCCGCCCGGCGCAGGCCCCAGCTCCAACGAGCCGGGGCGCGCCGGGGACCGGTCGTGCGGTCAGGGACGTCGGCCACGGGTGGGTTCTCTCCGGGTCCTCTCGAAACGCGTCGGCGAGACGCGCGGCCTCAGTTGAGCTTGCTCTGCGTGACCTGCTTGGCGGTGTTGTCGAGCGCGTCCTGCGGCGACGCCTGGTTCAGGAGTGCGCGGTGGATGTCGGTCTGCAGCCAGGTGCTGAACTGAGGGTACTGGATGAGCAACGGGCGCGGATACATGGCGGCCAGCGACAGCTTGGCGGCGGCGATCAGCGACTCCTGCCCCTGCGCGACGGCCGGGTCGTCGTACGACGCCTTCCAGATCGGCAGCGACAGCTTGGCGTACTTCTCCTGCACCGCCTGGCTGGTCAGGTACTCGATGTACTGGTAGGCCTCGTTGGGGTGCGTCGAGCCGGTGGTGATGCCCAGGCCCATGGAGCCGTTCATGGCCGAGACCTGGGAGTGGATGCCGTCGCCGGGTGCCGGGACGACGTCGACCTGGCCGGCCACCTGCGACTCCTTGGGGTCGTTGGCGAGGTTGTACATGTAGGTCCAGTTCAGCGCGAAGGCCGCCTGGCCCGACGAGAAGATGCGACGCACGTCCTCCTCGAGCGACTCGGTGGAGGCCGGGTTGGAGAGACCCTGGTCGAGTGACTGCTTCATGTACTGCAGCGCCTGCAGGCCCCCGCCCTGGTTGAACGTCGGCTGGCCCATGTCGAAGAAGCTGCCGCCGAACGCCGACAGCAGGGTGGTGTAGTCGCAGATGATGGCCTCGGCCTGGCCCCAGCTCCACACGATGGGGTACTGGACGATGCCCGCGTCCTTGATCTTCTGGGCCTGATCGAGCAGCTCCTGCCAGGTGGTCGGCGGCGCCATGATGCCGGCCTTCTGGAGCATGTCCTTGTTGTAGAAGAGGTACTTGGTGTCGAGGATCCACGGGATGCCGTAGTAGTGCTTGTCGTAGGTGACGGTGGTCCAGGCGCCCGGCACGACCGCATCGATCATCGTCTGCGGAAGGCGGTTCGTGATGTCCACCAGGACGTTGTTCTTCGCGAACTCGGCGGGCCAGATGACATCGAAGAGCACCACGTCGTAGCCGCCGGCACCGGCCGCGGCCGCGGTGATGATCTTGTTGTGCAGGGCCTCGTAGGACACGAACTCGATATCGACCTTGAGGCCGGGGTGCTGCTGCTCGAAGGCGGCGGTCATGCTACGGACGTCGGCGTCGCTGTAGGCCGCCTGTTGCATGAACAGTGCCCGGAGAGTGACGTTCTGGGCGGCGGCCATGCCGATGAGCCCGGCGACCAGCAACGCCAGTACGAGTCGGATGCGTACCATGCGGTTCTCCTTGCGGAACTCGCGGCACGGCCATGCGGGCGCAGGGCCCGCCGCGCCGACCACGTGTCAACGGCCGAAGGGTCACGGCCATGACGCGCGGCCCTCGCCCCTCGACACATCGGTGACAGCCCCCCACCCCGTGCAGCGTGACCCCCCTCGATCGCGCCGCGCCCGGGGACTCCGGTAGGACGCTCACCTCCTTCGTACCCCTCGACATACGTACTCGCTCCAGTCATAGACCTCCGCAGCCCACGTCTCCAAGGGACATTCGGCTGCCAGTGCGCTAGCGGGCCGCGCCCCGCTCTCCGAGCAGCTCCACCACCGTCGCCTCGCCCTGCCCGACGCCCACGCACAGCGTCGCCAGGCCGTAGCGCACGGCCTCTCCCGCCCGCGTCCGGCGCCGCATCTCGTGTAGCAGGGTGGTGAGGATACGCGCGCCGGAGCAGCCCAGCGGGTGGCCGAGCGCGATGGCGCCGCCGTTGACGTTGGTGATCGCCTCACTCAAGCCGAGCTCGCGCATCACCGCCAGCGCCTGCACCGCGAACGCCTCGTTGAGCTCCACCAGGTCGAGGTCCTCGATCGTCAGGCCGCTACGTTCGAGCGCCTTGCGGGTCGCCCCCACCGGCCCCAGGCCCATCACGCGCGGGTCGATGCCGGCGGCGCCCGAGGCCACCCAGCGCGCCATCGGGGCCACGCCCAGCTCCGCGGCGGTCTCCGCCGCCATCAGCACCAGCGCCGCGGCGCCGTCGTTCAGACCGCTGGCGTTGCCCGCCGTGACGGTCCCGCCCTCTCGGAAGGCGGGACGCAGCTTGCCGAGCGCCTCCAGATCCGTGTCGACGACGTAGCGGTCGCCCTCCCGCCGATACCGCGGATGCTCGTCCACGTCGACGATCCGTGGCTCGCCGCGCCGGCGCGGGAGCGTGACCGGCACGATCTCGTCCTCGAAGCGGCCGCCGTTGATGGCGTCCACGGCCCGCCGGTGGCTCCGCAACGCGAAGGCGTCCTGCTGCTCGCGGGTGATCTCGCCGCCGGCCACGGCGCCTCCGCGGCTCCGCCGGTAGATGTTCTCGGCCGTCTCTCCCATCGCCTCGAGCGGGTAGAGAGCCTCCAACGCCGGGTTGGGGTAGCGCCAGCCGAGGGTGGTGTCCCAGGCAGTGACGTCGCCGGAAGGCCCGAACGCGTGGGCGTTCTTGGGCAGCGAGTAGGGCGCGCGGGTCATGCTCTCCACGCCCCCTGCCACGAACACGTCCCCCTCCCCCAGGGCGATGGCTCGCGCCGCCTGATTGACGGCGTTGAGCCCGCTGGCGCACAGACGGTTCACGGTCACACCGGCCACGCTGTCGGGTAGACCGGCCAGCAACAGCGCCATGCGAGCGACGTTGCGGTTGTCCTCGCCGGCCTGGTTGGCGCAGCCGAGGTAGACCTCCTCGACCGACTCGGCCGGCACACCGGCGCGGGCCACCGCCTCCTTCACCACCAGGGCGGCCAGGTCATCGGGGCGCACCTCGGAGAGCGCGCCGCGGATGCGCCCGATGGGCGTGCGCACGGCGCTGACGATCACCACCTCACGGCGGCCGGCTGGGCTCATGACGTCCTCCTGCGGGTCCTTCGCGAAGGGCCCCGTCGGAAAGGGTTGCGGTTGCGCGCTCGCTACTCCATTCTCGCCGAGCCCTTCACTCGGTACAAGCGGTGCCCCCTTGGCACGGGACCCCCCGGGACGTAAGGATGACGTCACACCAGGAGGTGGCCATGCCCGCATGCCCAGTTCCCCCGTCCGGATCCCGCGCCGTCGGCGAAGCGTTCCGGCGGTGACCGCGCCCTTCCTCTCCGCACGGCGCCTGGCCGCCGCCTACCGGTCCGGTGAAGTCACCCCGACCGCCGTCACCGAGGCGCTCCTGCAGCGCATCGCCGAGCTCGATGCCGACCTCAACGCTTTCGCGCTGGTGCTGGCCGACAGCGCGCTGGCCCAGGCCGAGCAGACGCAGCGCGAGCTCGCGGCCGGCGTCGACCGCGGTCCCCTGCACGGCGTGCCCGTCGCGATCAAGGACCTGATGGCGGTGGCGGGCGCCCCGACCGGTTTCGGCTCCCGCGTGGGCCGCGTCGAGCGCGCCGAGCGCGACGCCACCGTGGTCGCGCGCCTGCGCGAGGCCGGAGCGATCCTGGTCGGCAAGACCAACCTCCTGGAGTACGCCTACGGCGCCGTCCATCCGGAGGTCGGTCCCACCCGCAATCCGCACGACCTCGGCCGTACCGCCGGCGGTTCGTCGGGCGGGAGCGCGGCGGCGGTCGCCGCCGGCCTGACCACGCTCGCCATCGGCACCGACACCGGAGGGTCGATCCGCATCCCGGCCGCCTACTGCGGCGTCTTCGGCCACAAGCCGACCTACGGCCGGGTGCCCGTGGACGGCGTCTTCCCCCTCTCCTGGACCCTCGATCACGTCGGGCCCCTGGCGCGGACCGCCAGTGACGCCGCCGACCTGCTGGCGCTGATGGCGGACGGCCCGGAGGCGCTGCGCGAGCGCAGAACGCGTCCCGACGGCGACACGCCGCCGCTGACCGGCCTCCGCTTCGGCGTCCCCCGCGCGTACGTCGATGCCGTGGACCTCGAGCCGCCCGTGCGCGCCGCGCTGGACGCTGCCGAACGCGCGCTCACGGAGGCCGGCGCCGTGGTCGTGGATGCGCCGCTGGGTGCGTTGGAGCATGCCAACGAGGCGCTGCTGGACATCCTCTACCCCGAGGCAAGTGTGCTGCACGAACAGTACATGAAGTCCTCCGCCGAGGGATACGCCCCCGCTACGCGGTCCCAGCTCGAGTACGGATTCACGGTGCCGGCCACTCGCTACCTGCGGGCGTTGGAGACGCGCCGTGCCCTCACCGCGGTCTCCGACGACCTGCTCGCGGGCTTCGACGCGCTGCTGATGCCCGCGGTCAACACCGTGGCGCCGGCCGAGGATCCCGTCGTCAGCGGGCAGGAGGGAGCGGTCGAGATGCACTTCAGCGGTCCCTTCGACCTGGTGGGCGCCCCTGCCGTCGCCGTCCCGTTCAACGCTCAGGCCGGGCTCCCGGTGGGCCTGCAGCTCGTCACCGCTCGCGGCGCGGACGCGCGCCTGCTCGAGCTGGCCGGCGCGCTGGCCGCCCTGGCACCGGTGACGCCACGGCCGGGGCCGCCCTTCGGTCCCGGCTGAGGGGGCGGCCGCGCACGTGGTACGCCGGCGACGGGCCTGCGACACGCCGCCCCAGGTTGAATCTCCATGCGATTGACGGCAACAAATCGCTGTGTTATGTTCCGCCATCACAGTTCGCAGGGCGGTGAACGGGCGCTTCGACGGCCGACCTGTAGCTGGAGAACCCTAGGGAGGTAGGCATGAAACGGCTCACAACGCTCGCCCTGGCCCTCCTGGCCACCCTCGTGCTCGGAACCACGTTCGCGCAGCAGCGTGGGGGACAGCTCGTCTTCGGACGTTACGCCGACTCGCTGTTCCTCGATCCTGTCCTCAACGACGCCAACCTCGACATCTGGGTCCTCACCAACCTCTACGATCCGCTCCTCCAGCCCACGGCCGACGGCAAGGACGTGGCGCCCGATCTGGCCACCGCCTGGAGCTTCTCCAGCGACGGCCTGACACTCACGCTGACCATGCGCGACGGCATCAAGTTCGCCGATGGCAGCCCCATCACCGCCCAGGACGCCAAGTGGTCGCTCGATCGCGCCCGTAACCCTGACAACGGCATCTGGAACTTCACTCTCGCCGCCATCGACTCCATCGACGCCAGCGGCAACAAGGTGATCATCCACCTCAAGCACCCGGACCCGACCATCGTCCCGGCGCTGTCCATGTTCAATGCCGCCATCATGCCCGAGAAGCTGTTCGAGGCGGCCAAGGGGTCGACCGACGCGGAGAAGGCCAAGGCCTTCGCCGAGCACCCCATCGGCTCCGGTCCGTTCGTGCTCTCGGAGTGGAAGCGCGGCTCCTACATGGTGATCACGCGCAACCCGTACTACTGGGAGAAGGGTGCCGACGGCAAGGCGCTTCCCTACCTCGACAGCATCCGCTTCGACATCGTGCCCGACGACGCCACGCGCATCCTCAAGCTGCAGTCACGCGAGCTCGACGCGGCCGAATTCATCCCGCTGTCGCGCGTCGGTGAGCTGCAGAAGGACCCCAACATCAACATGGAGCTGTTCCCGTCGACCCAGGTCAACAGCGTGCTGATGAACAACCGGCCCACCCTGCCCGACGGCACGCCGAACCCGCTGTCCAGCCTCGAGGTGCGCCAGGCCATCAATTACGCCACCAACAAGCAGGCGCTCATCCAGGTGGTGAACTTCGGCATCGGCACCCCCATGCAGTCGTTCATGTCGACGACCACCCCGTACTACGTCGCCACCCGCGGCTACGCCTACGATCTCGAGAAGGCCAAGTCGCTGCTGGCTCAGGCCGGGTTCCCCAACGGCTTCACGGTCTCCGCGTTGGCCACCGCCGGCAGCCAGAACGACCTGGCGCTGCTGACGGCTCTGCAGAGCATGTGGGGCGAAGTGGGCATCAAGCTCAAGATCGAGCAGCTCGACGCCGCCACCAAGACCGAGCGCTACCGCAAGAACGACTTCCAGATGCGGACCGCCGGCTGGACCAACGACATCAACGACCCCAGCGAGATCACCAGCTACTTCGCGGTCTACAAGAACATCCAGTCGCTGCACACCGGCTTCCAGAACGACCGCATCGACCAGCTGTTCGAGCAGTCGCAGCAGGAGCTCGACACCGCCAAGCGCGCCGCGGACTACAAGGAGATCCAGAAGATCTACATGGACGCCGCCCCGATCGTGTTCCTGTATGAGACGCCCTACCCGGTCGCGATCCGCAAGACCGTCACGGGCCTGAACCAGATCCCGCTCGGCAACTACATCTTCAAGACCGCGTACAAGACGACCAACTGACGTCCGACTCGCCTCCGGGGCCGCTCGCATCCTGCGAGCGGCCCCGGCTCCCCCAGCCGCACCAGCTCGCGGCCGGGCCTGGTCCCGGGAGGTAGCCGACGTGAACCGCTGGCAGTTCGCCCTCACCCGGATCCTGCAGATGATCCCCACGCTGCTGGTGATCATGATCCTAGTGTTCGCCATGGTCCGGCTGCTGCCGGGCGATCCCGCCGTCGCCATCCTCGGCGACCGCGTCACCGATCAGGCCGTCGCCCGCGTGCACAAGGAGCTGGGGCTGGACAAGCCTCTGCCCGTCCAGTTCTGGTACTTCCTCGAACGCGTGGCGCGCGGCGATCTCGGCACCAGCATCAACCTCAAGGTGCCCGTCACCCAGCTCATCGCCGACCGCATGCCGGTAACGCTGTTCCTCACGCTCTACGCCGGCGTCCTGGCGGCGCTGCTGTCGGTGCCGGCGGCGGTGCTCTCGGCGCTGAAGCGTGGCACCTGGGTCGACAACCTCATCCGCGCCATCTTCCAGGTCGGCCTGTCGCTGCCGGTGTTCTATCTTTCGCTGCAGCTCCTGGGCTTCTTCGGCGCCCGGCTGCACTGGTTCCCGGTGGGGGGCATCGGACCCACCGCGGCGTCGGATCTGTACTATCTGTTCCTACCCGCTCTCTCACTCGGTTTCTATCTGGCCGCCATCCTGATGCGCAACCTGCGCTCCTCCATCCTGGAGGTGCTCGACGCCGAGTACGTCGACTTCGCGCGGGCCAAAGGCATCCGCCCCCGGCTGGTGCTCTTCAAGCACATCCTGCGCAACGCCCTCATCAGCACCGTGACCCTGTTCGGGCTCTCGGTCGGTCAGCTCATGGGCGGCGCGGTCATCACCGAGACGGTCTTCGCCATCCCGGGGGTGGGCCGGCTCATGGTCGACGCCATCTTCGGGCGCGACTACGCGGTGGTGCAGGGCCTCACCCTGGCCTTCGCCGTCGTCATCATGGTGGTGTTCCTGCTGACCGACCTCGCCTACAGCACCCTCGACCCCCGTACGAAGGTGGCCTGACATGGCGCTCCCGTCGGCCGTGACGACCGCTCCACGCACCCGCCGGCGCCGGCTTCGCGTCCGGCCCAAGCCCACCCTGGTGATCGGGCTGACCATCGTCACCGCTCTGCTGGCGATGGCGCTCTTCCCGCACCTGATCGCCCCTTACAACCCGAGCAAGTTCGACTACGGCGCCATCCTCAAGGGCCCCAGTGCGCAGCACCTGTTCGGCACCGACAACTTCGGCCGCGACGTGTTCTCGCGCGTGATCTACGGCGCGCGCGTCGACCTGCAGATCGCGCTGTTCTGTACGCTGTTCCCGTTCCTGTTCGGCACGCTGGCCGGCGCCATAACCGGCTACGTGGGCCGCTGGCTCGACGCCGGCTTCGGCCGGCTGGTCGACGTCGTGATGGTGTTCCCGTTCCTGATCCTCGTCATCGCCATCGTCGCCATGCTCGGCCCCGGCCTGCGCAACATGTACCTGGCGGTCAGCGTCGTGGGCTGGGTGTACTACGCCCGCCTGGTGCGCGGCGAGACGCTGGTCCAGAAGCAGTCGGAGTACGTGCAGGCGGCCCGAGTGATGGGTTACTCACCGAGCCGCATCGTGTTCCGCCACATCTTCCCCAACGCCGTCACCCCGGCCATCGTCTACTGGATGACCGACATGAGCCTGGGAATCCTGCTGGGCGCCTCGCTCGGCTATCTCGGCCTGGGCGCCCAACCGCCCACCGCCGAGTGGGGGGTGATGGTGGCGGACGGCAAGAACTTCATGGTCACGGCACCCTGGATTTCGTCGTTCCCCGGGCTGGTGCTGACGCTCGCCGGCGTGGGCTTCAGCCTGGTCGGCGACGGCCTGGCGGACCTGTTGAGGCCGACACGATGAGCGCGATGCAAGCCGCCGGGGCGGCCGCGCCGCTGCTCAGCGTCCGCCACCTCGACACCACCTTCCACACCCCACGAGGTCCTCTCAACGCCGTCCGGGACGTGAGCTTCGACGTGGGCGCGGGCGAGGTGCTCGGCATCGTCGGCGAGTCCGGGTCGGGCAAGAGCGTCACGCTGCGCTCGATCCTGCGGCTGCTTCGGCCCCCCACCAAGGTAACGGGCGAGGTGCGCTGGCGCGACGAGAACCTGCTCGACGTCAGCGCCCGCCGCATGCGCCAGGTCACCGGCGGCGAGATCAGCATGATCTTCCAGGAGCCGATGACCGCCCTCAACCCGGTGCTGACAGTGGGCGAGCAGATCCTGGAGAGCCTGCGCGAGCACGAGGGACTGAGCGGCGCCGCCGCCACCGACCGCGCCGCCGAGCTGCTCGACTTGGTCGGCATCCCCTCGGCGCGCGAACGCCTCGGAGCCTACCCCCACGAGTTCAGCGGCGGCATGCGCCAGCGCGCCATGATCGCCATCGCACTGGCCTCGTCGCCCAGCCTGCTGCTGGCGGACGAGCCCACCACCGCCCTCGACGTCACCATCCAGGACCAGATCCTCAAGCTGCTGCTGCGCCTGCGCGAGCAACTCGGCATGAGCGTGATCCTGGTGACGCACGACCTCGGTGTGGTCGCGCAGACCTGCGATCGGGTGGCCGTCATGTACGCCGGACGGCTGGTCGAGACGGCGCCGGTGCGGGCCCTGTTCATGCACCCCAAGCACGCCTACACACTGGGCCTGCGGCTGTCGCTGCCCAGCGGAGGCGCCAACCGTCAACCGCTCAAGCCCATCCCGGGATCGCCCCCCGACCTCAGCGGGCTGCCCCCCGGCTGCCCCTTCGGGCCGCGGTGCGGCTTCGTGACCGACGCCTGCCTGGCTGAGGAGCCGCGGCGTCAGCTCGTGGCGGAGGATCATACCAGCGCCTGCCTGCACCACGCCGAGCTCCCCGCCCCCGCGGAGGTGTCCGCGTGACCGCCACCGCACGGCAGGGTACCCGGCAGAACGTCAGCATCGCCGGGCCGACGGGATCGGCCGCGGCGTACGAGATCGATGGCCTGGTCAAGACCTTCCCGGTCCAGCGCACCCTCTTCGACCGCCTCAAGGGCGAGCCCAAGCTGGCCGTGCGGGCGCTCGACGGCGTCACGCTACGCGTGGAGCGTGGCGAGACGCTCGGCATCGTGGGGGAGTCCGGTTGCGGTAAGTCCACGCTGGCGCGCTGCCTGGTCCGGCTCCACGAGCCCGACGCCGGGTCGGTGCGCTACCGGGGCACCGACGTCCTGGCCCTGCAGGGCGACGCCCTGCGCCGCTACCACCGCAAGGTCCAGATGATCTTCCAGGACCCCTACTCCAGCCTCAACCCGCGCATGAGCGTGGGTCAGATCCTGCGGGAGGCGCTGGGCGTCCACAACATGCGGCCCCCCAAGGCCATCCCCGAACGCCTACGCGAGCTCCTCGACATGGTGGGCCTGCCCATCGATTCCGCGGACCGCATGCCGCACGAGTTCTCGGGCGGCCAGCGGCAACGCATCGGCATCGCGCGGGCGTTGGCGCTCGAGCCCGAGACCCTCGTCGCCGACGAGCTCGTCTCGGCGCTCGACGTCAGCGTCCAGGCACAGGTCATCAACCTGCTGCTGGAGCTGCAGGAGCGCCTCCACCTGACGGTGCTGTTCGTCGCACACGACCTGCGGCTGGTGCGGCACATCTCGCACCGCGTGGCGGTCATGTACCTGGGCCGGGTGGTCGAGGTCGGCGAGACCGAGGCGCTGTTCCACGACCCGCGCCACCCCTACACCCGTGCGCTGCTCTCCGCGGCGCCGTCGCTGGACCCCGAGCACACCACCACCACCGAGGCGGTGCGTGGCGAGCTCCCGAGCCCGCTACGCGTACCCAGCGGCTGCGCCTTCCACCCGCGCTGCTCCAGCGCCTTCGAGGGCTGCAACGTCCGCGTCCCCGAGCTGGTCGAGCGCGACGGACGCGAGTGCGCCTGCCACCTGTACGACCCCGACGGCGGCGGCGCGCCGGCGAGCGGCGTCGAGCACCGCCCGGAGGCGCGGCCGTGACCCGCTCCGGCCCCTCGGAGGCGCTGGACCCGGCCGTGCCGGTGGGCGAGGCGCGCGACCGGCCGGCCGCGCCGCAGGCGGACGCCGCCATCGAGTTCCAAACCGGCGCGGCCCCCTGGCGTCTGGCCTTGGACCGCGACCTCCCCCTGCCGGTCGGCGTCCAGTTGCGAGGCCAGATCGAGTACGGCATCGCCACGGGCGAGATCCCGCGGGGCAGCAAGCTCCCGTCGGTGCGCGAGCTGGCGCGCCTGCTCCACCTGGCGCCGGTGACGGTCTCGCAGGTCTACCGCGAGCTGCGCCAGCAGGGGCTGCTGGAGAGCCAGCAGGGCCGCGGCACCTTCGTGCCCGAACGCCTTCCGCCACAACAGGCCACGGAGGCCATGCTGGCGCTGAGCCACGCCGTCGACACCTTCTTCACGGCGGCCGAGGCGCTCGGCTTCTCGCGCAGCGCCGCCGCCGAGGCGGTGACGGTGCGCGCTCATCGACCCGCCCGCACCGGACGCAGCGTCCACATCCTGTTCGTCGGCATCTTCCCTGACGCGACCGTGGCGTACGTCGAGGCCATCCGTCGCCACCTCCCGCCCGGCGACGTGCTGGAATGGACCACCTTCGACGCCGACGCCATCGCGCTGCCGGGCTCGAGCGACACCGCGCCCGACGTCTACGTCACCCTGGCCAACCGCGAGGCCGAGCTGCGTGCCCGGGTGGGTGGCGACGTGCCCGTGCTGAGCCTCGCCTTCCATCCCTCGCGGGAGACGCGCACGCGCCTCGCCGCGGTGCCGTCCGATGCCTGCGTGATGGTGGTCGCCAGCATCCCCGACTTCCTCCCCACGCTGCGCCGCAACGTGACACGCTTCTGCCCGCACGTGCGCAAGATCGAGGCGGTGCCGCTCGATCCCGCGGCGCTCGCCCTGGCGCAACGCCGCTGCACCGTGATGGTCTATGCCAGCGGCAGCCGGAACGCGCTCGCCCACGTTCCCCCCGACATCGACGCCTTCGAGTTCCGGTACGAACCCGAGGTCGGTTCCATCAGCCGCCTCCTGCTCCCCACGCTCGAGAGCGTGCGGCAGGAGCGCGACGCAAAGGAGTGAGGCGTGTGATCCACGCGATGAATTGGATGCAGGTCGAGAAGCAGCTGGAGCGCGACGATCGCGCCGTCGTCCCGATGGGGAGCACCGAGCAACACGGCTACCTCAGCCTGGCGGTGGACAACATCCTGGCCGAGCGCGTGGCGCGCGAGGCCGCTGCACCGTTGGGTGTGCCCGTCTTCCCCACCCTCAACTACGGCGTGACACCCTACTTCCTGTCCTACCCGGGCTCGGTGAGCCTGCGCCTGGACACCTATCGCCGCATCGTCGAGGACATCCTGGAGAGCCTCGCCGCCACCGGCTTCAAGCGGGTGCTGTTCGTCAACGGGCACGGCGGCAACAGCGCCGCCGGATCGGTCGTTCAGGAGTGGATGAACACCCACCCTGGGGTGCGCGTGAAGTGGCACAACTGGTGGAACGCGCCGGCGACGTTCGCCGCCGTCCACGCCATCGACGAGGCCGCTTCGCACGCCTCCTGGATGGAGAACTTCGCCTGGACCCGGCTCGAAGGCGTGCACCCGCCCGACGGCGCCAAGCCGATGACGGACATGACGCGCATGCGCCTGATGACCGCGCCCGAGGTCCGCGACATGCTGGGCGACGGCAACATGGGCGGCGCCTACCAGAAGCCCGACGAGGCGATGGAGGTCGTGTGGCGTGCCGGCGTCGAGGAGACGCGCGCCGCCCTGGAGGGGCCGTGGAACTGAACGACGACGCGCCGGCAAGGCCGCGCCTACGGGCGCTGGTGTGGGGTGCGGGGGCGATCGGTGGCGTGGTAGGCGCGCATCTGGCACGCGCAGGCCACGACGTCACCTTCGTGGACGCCAACCAGGCGCACGTGGAGGCGGTGCGCCGCGACGGCCTGCGCATCGTCGGGCCCATCGACACGTTCACGGTGCACGCCCCCATCGTCGGCCCCGACGAGGTCGACGGCACCTGGGACTGGGTGCTGCTGGCCGTCAAGGCGCTCGATACCGAGCGTGCCGCGGCCCGGCTCGCGCCGCACGTGTCCGAGGGCGGTTGCGTGGTGTCGATGCAGAACGGTCTGAACGAGGTCGTGCTCGCCCAGTCGGTGGGCGCGGAGCGCACCATGGGTGCGTTCGTGAACTTCGGCGCCGACGTGCTCGAGCCCGGGATCGTGCAGTTCTCCGGCCGCGGCGCGGTGGTGCTCGGCGAGCTCGACGGGCGCGCCAGCGAGCGGCTGCAACGGCTGACGATCGCCCTGCGCGACTTCGAGCCCGGCGCCGAGACCACGGACAACATCTGGGGCTACCTGTGGGGGAAGATGGGTTACGGCGCGATGCTGTTCGCCGAGGCTCTGACCGATGCCAGCATCGTCGACACCCTGGCCGACGCCACGGTCCAGCCGGTGCTGGCGACCCTGGCTCGAGAGGTCATGGAGGTGGCGAGCGCCCACGGGGCCAGGCCGGTCGGCTTCAACGGCTTCGATCCGGCGGCCTTCGCGCCGGGGGGAGACGCCGCAGCCCGCAAGGCCTCCTTCGACGCCATGGTCGCCTTCAACCAACGCTCGGCCAAGACCCACTCGGGCGTGTGGCGCGACCTCGCCGTGCACCACCGCAAGACCGAGACCGACGCCCAGTTCGCGCCCATCCTTGGCATCGCCGACGGGCACGGCGTCGCCGTTCCCTACCTGCGACGGCTGGTGGAGTTGATGCACGATGTCGAGAACGGACGGCGGGCGCGCGCCTGGGAGAACCTCGCCGCCATCGCCGAGGACCAGCCGGAAGGGGACCCGCATGCAGCTGCGCTTTGACGGAAGGACCGCGCTCGTGACCGGCGCGGCGCACGGCTTCGGCCGCGCCATCGCCCTCGGGCTCGCCCGACTGGGGGCGTCGGTCTTCGCCAGCGACGTCGCCGCCACCGAGCTCGCAGAGACCGGGCGGCTGGCGCAGGACGCCGGCCACCCGCTGGAGGTAGCCGCCGTCGACGTCTCCGATCGCCAGGCCGTGGACGCCTGGGTCGGGCACGCGCTGGCCGCCAGCGGTCGCCTCGACATCCTCGTGAACGACGCCGGCGGCGTGCTCGGCCAGGTCGGGAGGCCTCTCGAGGAGGTCCCGGACGAGGACTGGCGACGTATCTTCGCCGTCAACCTGGATGGCGCCTTCCACACCAGCCGCGCCGTCGCGCCGACGATGAAGGCCGCCCGCGCCGGCCGCATCGTGAACATCTCCAGCGGGGCGGGCCTGGGCATCAGTCTCACCGGCATCCAGGCGTACGCCGCGGCCAAGGCCGGACAGATCGGCCTCACCCGCCAGCTGGCCCACGAGCTCGGATCCTGGGGGATCACGGTGAACTCCGTGGCCCCCGGTTTCGTGCTCTCCAATCCGACCACCGAGAAGCAGTGGGCGTCGTACGGCGAGGAGGGGCAGCGCAAGCTGGTGCAGGGCATCGCGCTGAAGCGCCTGGGTGCGCCGGAGGACATCGTCAATGCGGTGCTGTTCTTCGCCAGCGACCAGGCCGGTTGGATCACCGGGCAGACGCTGTCCGTCGACGGGGGGCGCTGAGCGGTGCCCGCGCACGGCGACCGACCGGATGCGCCCGAGACAGCACCGTCCGGCGACGACGCGGTCTCCGCCCTGTTGGCCGACGGCTACGAACGCTCGCTGGAGCTACTTCGCGACTTCGTGGCGATCCCGTCGGTGAGCACCGACCCGGAGCGCTCCGGCGAGGTGCGGCGGGCCGCGGCCTGGGTGGCCGAGCGGTTGCGGGCCATCCCCGAGCTCGAGGTCGAGGTGTGGGACACGCCCCGGCATCCTGCCGTCTACGCGCGCTGGGACGCCGCCGGCGACGGCGCGCCGACGGTTCTCGTCTACGGCCACATGGACGTTCAGCCGCCGGAGCCGCTGGCGGCGTGGCACTCGCCCCCGTTCGAGCTCACCGAGCGCGACGGGCGGCTCTACGGTCGCGGCGTCAGCGACGATAAGGCCTCCATGCTCATCCCGATCCTGGTGACGGAGGCGTTCTCACGGGCCGGCGAACGACCTCCCGTGAACCTGCGCTTCCTGTTCGAGAGCGAGGAGGAGATCGGCAGCCCCAGCCTGGGGCCGCTGGTGCGCGAGCGCGCCTCCGCCCTGGCGTGCGACGTGGTGCTCTCGGCCGACGGCGGCATGTGGCGGCCCGACGTGCCCACCCTGGTGACCGGCGCGCGGGGCATGACCACACTCGAAGCGACGGTGCGCGGCCCCGGCAAGGACCTGCACTCGGGCCGCCACGGTGGCGGCGTGGCGAATCCGTTGCACGCCGCAGCGGAGTTGGTAGCGGGCCTCCACGACGGCGGGCGCGTGGCGGTCGCCGGCTTCTACGACGGCGCCGAGCCCCCCGATGCCGCGACGCTGGCCGCGCTCGAGCGCCTGCCGTTCGACGAGGCCGCGTACCTGGACGAGGTGGGGGCGTCCGCGCCCTTCGGCGAGCCTGGCTACGGCACGCTGGCGCGCCAGTGGTACCGGCCCACCCTCGAAGTGAATGGACTCTACGGTGGCTACCAGGGCCCGGGCAGCAAGACCGTGCTCCCGAGCGAGGCGACGTTCAAGTTGAGCTGCCGTCTGGTGCCCGGGCAGGACCCCGACGCCGTCGGCGCCGCGGTGCGCCGCCACCTCGAAGCCCACTGCCCGCCCGGCGTCACGCTGGAGGTCCGGGGCCCCGGAGCGGGCGCGCCCGCCTACCGCGTGGCGGACGACCACTGGGCGGTACGTGCGGCCGCCGACACGCTGCGGAGTGTGTTCGGCTCGGCCCCGACCCTCGTGGGGATGGGCGGCAGCGTGCCGATCACCTCCACCTTCCGCGAAGCGCTCGGCGCCGACACGGTGTTCTTCTCGTTCAGCACCGGAGATGAGGACATCCACGCTCCCAACGAGTTCTACCGGCCGGAGCGCTTCCGCCTGGGCCAGCAGGCCTGGGCGCGCCTGTGGCGCGCGCTGCCGTCGACATGGAGGAAGGCATGAGGACGATCGAACGGGTGCGCAGCCACGTCGCCGAGATCAACGACCTGCTGTGCGCCGTCAACCTGCTGACCTGGGACGCCCGCACCCAGATGCCGCCGCAAGGCGCGGCGGCGCGCGGCAAGCAGCTCGCCACCCTGTCGAAGGTGGCACGCGAGCGCCTGCTGTCGCGCGAGCTCGTCGGGGCATTGCAGGAGGCCCGCGCCGAGAGCGCGAGCGCCGAGGAAGCGGACGAGCTCGATCAGCTCGCCGACGCGCTCGAGCTGCTGCAGCGCCTGCCCGACGGCCTGGTCGAGGCGCTCGCCGAGCATCGCTCGGTGGCGCAGGCCGCCTGGGAACGCGCTCGCGCCGACGACGACATGGCGGCCTTCGCACCCGCGCTGGAGCACATGCTGGAGCTGCAGCAGCGCCTGGCCCAGGCGATCGGCTACCGGGAGCATCCGTACGATGCCCTGGTCGGCCTGTACGAGCCCGGCATGACGGCCGCCCGCCTCCAGGACCTGTTCGGCGCCCTGCGCGGTGGCATCCTGCCGCTGCTGGAAGGGATCCGCGCGAGCGACGTGGTCGCGGACCGGCGTTTCCTGCAGCGGGACTACCCGGAGAGCGCGCAACGTGACGCGGCGCTGCACTTCGCCCGGCTGATCGGCTACGACCTGGGACGCGGGCGGCTCGACGTGTCGGCGCACCCCTTCGAGATCTCCTTCACCCGCGACGACGTGCGCATCACGACGCGCTTCCGGCGCGACTACCTGCCGATGAGCCTGTTCGGCACGCTGCACGAGGCCGGCCACGCGCTCTACGAGCAGGGGGTGGACCCCGCCTACGTTCGCACCGCCTTCACCACCGACGTTCCGGGGCTCTACGCCGTGGCGGGCAGCAGCTACGGCACCCACGAGAGCCAGTCCCGGCTGTGGGAGAACCTGGTCGGCCGCAGCCGGCCCTTCTGGCGAGCCCACTTCGGGGCGCTCCGCGACCATTTCACCGAGCAGCTCGCCGACGTCGACGCCGAGGCCTTCTACCGGGCCGTCAACCACGTCGAGCCCAGCCTGATCCGGGTCGAGGCCGACGAGGTGACCTACAACCTCCACATCATGCTGCGCGTGGAGATCGAGATGGCCCTGCTCGACGGCTCGTTGAGCGTGCGGGACCTGCCCGAGGCCTGGAACGCGGGCGTCGAGGCCACCCTCGGCCTCGAGGTGCCCGACGACGCGCGCGGCTGCCTGCAGGACATCCACTGGTCGACCGGGCTGTTCGGGAGCTTCCCGACCTACACCATCGGCAACGTGATGAGCGCGCAGTGGCTGGAAGCGGCTCGGGCGCAGGAACCGGCGATCACGCCGGCGTTGGAGCGCGGCGACACCGCTCCCCTACGCGCCTGGCTGCAGGAGAACGTCTACCGGCACGGACGGCGCTACTCCCCGGATGCGCTGCTGACGCGCGCCACCGGCCGTGGCCTCGCTCCGGAGCCCTACCTCACCTACCTCGACGGCAAGTACCGGGAGCTGTACGACCTGTGAGGCACGCCTCGTGAGTTACCGCTCGTGAGGCGCCGCTCGTGAGCGCCGGCGACGCCGCACGCCTGCTCGCCCCGGCCCTGGCCGACGGCGGCGTCAGCTGCATGCTGTGCGACCGCGGCGTGGCCCGCGCCACCGGTCCGGTGTGGCAGGTGCACCTCGGCGGGGACTTCGCCGGCGTCGCACGCACCGTGTCCGCGCCGGACGGCGACCTGGCGGCGGTGCGCGCAGGCGCGCAGGCGCTGCGACCCGGCGAGGTCCTGGTGATCGCGGCGGCCGGCCTCGAGGCCGCGCTATGGGGCGACCGGCTCACGGCCGTCGCCCTGGAACGCGGCGCAGCCGGCGTGATCGTCGACGGCTACGTTCGCGATGTTCGCGCGGTCGCCGCCACCGGCCTGGCCGTCCGCGCCCGCGGCAGCCTGCCGGCCCGCGGCGAGCCGACCTCGGCCGGATCGCTGGATGTCGCCGTGGAGGTCGCGGGGGTGAGCATCGCTCCCGGCGATCTGGTCCTCGCCGACGCCGACGGTGTGATCGTGGTCGCCGCCGAGCGTACCGAGGAGCTCCAGAACCACGCACTCGCCTGGCTGCGCGCGGAGCGCGATCCGGGCCACGAAGGGACGGACGCATGAACGAAACCACAGTAGGCACGCTTCACGGCAAGGTGGCGCTGGTGACGGGGGCCTCGAGCGGGATCGGGGAGGCCACGGCCCGTGCGCTGGCCCGCGAAGGCGCCAACCTCGCGTTGAGCGCCCGCCGAGCCGACCGGCTCGAGGCGCTGGCCGCCGAGTTGCGCGGGGCCGGCAGCGAGGTCTTCGTGCACGTCGGCGACCTCGCCACCCGCAACGGCGCACAACGGGCGGTCGACGCCACCGTCGAAGCGCTCGGCGGCCTCGACGTGCTGGTCAACAACGCCGGCGTCATGTTCCTGGGGCCGATCGAGGAGACCGACCCCGCGGACTGGGAGCGCATGATCGATATCAACCTGCTGGGATTGATGGTGGCGTGCCGAGCGGCGATCGCCCCGATGCGCTCGCGCGGCGGCGGGCACATCGTCAACGTCTCGTCGGTCTCCGGACGCTTCGCGGGCCCCACCCAAGGGGGTTACAACGCCACCAAGTGGGGCGTGAACGGCTTCAGTGAGGCCCTGCGGCGGGAGGTCAACGGCGACGGCATCAAGGTGACGCTCATCGAGCCCGGGGTGGTCGCCACCGAGCTGACCGACCACATCCCTCACGCCGCCACCAAGGAACGCTACGAGACCAACATCGCCAAGATGGAGATGCTGCAGAGCGAGGACATCGCCGACGCCATCCGCTACGTGGTCACGCGCCCGAAGCGGGTGAGCATCAACGAGGTGTTGATCCGTCCTCTCGAGCAGGGCTGAGCGGGAGCCGGACCGTGGCTCCGATCCGCCCTCCCGATGGCCTCGCACCCGGCTCGCGTTGGTCCGGGCTGCTGGCGCCGCTCGACGAGGCGCCCCCCGTGCCATGCCACGTCCTCCAGGGTCGAGCCGCCGGCCCCACCCTGCTGGTGACCGCCGGCATCCACGGCGCCGAGTACGCGTCGATCGCGGCCGCCCAGCGGCTGGCCACCCTCGACCCCGCCGCGCTGACGGGACGGCTCGTGATCGTACCGATCGTCAACACCAGCGCCTACGTCGCGCGCAGCATCTACCTGAACCCGCTGGACGGCAAGAACCTCAACCGCGTCTTCCCGGGTCGGGCCGACGGCAGCGCCAGCGAGCGCCTGGCGCACTGGCTCGTCCACGAGCTCATGACGGGTGCCGACGCCTACCTGGACCTTCACGGCGGCGACCTCATCGAGGCGCTCACACCGTTCGCCATCCACTGGCGCGATGACGCCGCCAGCGCCGCCATGGCCGACGCGTTCGGACTCCCCTTCCGGATCGAGGAGGCCGGGGCCGGCATGACCTTCGCCGCCGCCCACGACCTGGGGATCCCGGCCGTGCTGGCGGAGGCCGGCGGCCAGGGGCTGTGGCCCGACAGCGCCGTGGGCATGCTCGAGGAGGGCTCGCGGCGCGTCCTGGCGCACCTCGGCATGGGCGAGGGGGACGTTCCGGCCGGCGAGCCGAGCCGGGTCATCGATACCTTCGCCTGGTCGCGCAGCGAGCACGCCGGTTGCTGGTACCCCGCCGTCACGGTCGGCGAGCGCGTGCATCCCGGTCAGGCGCTGGGGACCGTCACCGACCTGCTGGGCGAGACACTGCAGCAGGCGCGCAGCACCGTTGACGGCACGGTGCTGTTCGCGGTGACCAGCCTCGCCATCAACGCCGGCGATCCGCTGGTAGGGATCGGCGTTCCGGCGGCGTGAGCGGGAGCCCGGCCCCTAGAGACCCTGGATCAGCGCGAACATGAGCGGCGCGACGATGGTGGCGTCGGACTCCACGATGAACTTCGGCGTATCCACCGAGAGCTTGCCCCAGGTGATCTTCTCGTTGGGTACGGCGCCGGAGTACGAGCCGTAGCTGGTGGTGGAGTCGCTGATCTGGCAGAAGTAGCCCCACATCGGCACGCCCTCGCGCTGTAGGTCCTGGTGCAGCATCGGCACCACGCAGATGGGGAAGTCGCCGGCGATGCCCCCACCGATCTGGAAGAACCCGATGCTGCGCTCCTGCGCGGTGCGGGTGTACCAGTCGGCCAGGTAGGTCATCGCCTCGATGCCGCTCTTGACGGTGTGAGCGTTGCCGATCTCGCCGGTGATGACGTGAGCGGCGAACATGTTGCCGGTGGTGGAGTCCTCCCAGCCGGGCGTCACGATCGGCAGGTCCTTCTCCGCCGCGGCCAGCAGCCAGGAGTCGCGCGGGTCGATCTGGTAGTGCTCCTCCAGCGCGCCGCTCAGCAGCAACCGGTACAGGAACTCGTGCGGGAAGTACCGCTCGCCCGCCGCGTCCGCCCGTACCCACGCCTCCAGCAGTGCCCCCTCCAGCCGGCGCATGGCCTCCTCCTCGGGGATGCAGGTGTCGGTGACGCGGTTCATGTGCCGGTCGAGCAGCCCCCTCTCCTGCTGCGGCGTCAGGTCGCGGTAGTGCGGCACCCGCTCGTAGAAGTCGTGGGCGATGAGGTTGAAGACGTCCTCCTCGAGGTTGGCCCCGGTCGTGCTGATCGCGTGTACCTTGTCCTGACGGATCATCTGGGCAAGGGACAGGCCCAGCTCACCGGTGCTCATGGCGCCGGCCAGGGTGACCATCATGGCGCCGCCGCCGTCGAGGTGGCGCACGTAGGCATCGGCCGCGTCCACCAGGGTGGCGGCGTTGAAGTGGCGGTAGTGGTGGCGCAGGAAGGCGCTGACCGTCCCGTCGGCGTGAGGGGTGGGATTGGCTGCGCTCATGCCGTTCATCCTATGCCCTAGCCGCCCGGCGGCGCTCACCCCAGGCTCAAGGCCACCGGCACCGGCCGATCGAACGACGCGCCCGCCGTCCGCCGGGTATCGCCCGGCACGACCCAGGCGCTGGCGCCCTCGAACGCCTGGGCGGAGCCGCCGCCGTCGAGGTTCAGCGCTTCGACGGCACCGGCGTCACGCAGCAGCCGTGCGAGCTCCACCAAGGTGCAGCCCGACGAGCCCGACGCCGACGGCCCGGCGATGCTAGAGGCCCCTTCGACCACGGCGATCAGCAGCTCGCCGGACGCCGTCACCGCGGCCGCCACGCGCGCCGCCGGTGTGCGGTCGACGTCCGTCGGAAAGGCCAGCGGCGCTGTCGCCGCCGGAGACATGGGGTTGGGCAGGCCCTCGAGTTGGAGCTGCCGCTCCGAGACCACGACCTCTCCCTCGCGCACCAACTCCGGACCGCCCTGCACGGCCGCGATCAGGTCGGGCAGCCGCGGGACGAGGTAGCTCACGGGGGTGGCGCGGCGGAGGATCCCGCGGACGTCGTCGGCGGGCGGCGCCTCCCAACGGGCCACCAGTCCGCCGTGGGGCGCAGCGAGGCCGCCCTCCTCGGAAAGCGCCATCGGCCAGCGCCCGTTCAGGACAGCCTCGAATGCGCCGGCGGCGGATTCGGCGCCGCGCCCCAACAGGCGGCCCCGGCCTGGGCGGTCGCCGACCCGCAACTCGACGTCGTCCGGACCGAGCTGGGTCACCGACCACCCGGTAGGCCCCTGCACCAAGGTGGCCCGCCGCGTCACCGGCGGCCGGACCACCACGCCGTCGACCGCCAGCATCCCCACCGGATCGCCGATGACGGCATGGGGTCGGTCCAGCTCAGCGGGCTCGAGCACGAAGAAGTGGCTGTTGACGATCAGCCGGCCCGGTGACCTTCGACTCAGCGCCCGCGGGAACCCGAGACCCCCCACCACCACGGTCAGGACCGCACCGGGGCCACCGTCGTGACGCGCCCGCGCCACGAGCCCGCGAGCCTCGAGGTCGCGCAAGAAGCGCTCGGCCCTGGCATCTCCGCCTTCTGCGCCGACGGCGCCCACCGCCGCGGCCGCCAGCGAGCGCAGCGCCAGTAGCTCGTGCCCGTCCCGTCGGGGCTGGGCGCCCTCCGACCAGGAGGACGCCCGCAGGCTGGGCGGCGGCAACGCCGCCGCCATGACCGGGCGCTCGAAGCGCTGACCGAGGATGTGCGCCAGCTCCGCCGCGCGCACCTTCGCGACAGCCGTGAGCCTGACCGGGCGCAGCCTGTCGGTGCGGATCACCACGACCTGCGCATCACCGGCGTCGAACGAACGCCGCTCCTTGCGGATCGTCAGCACGCTACTTGAGCCCGGAGGTGACGAAGCCTTGCACGATGTACCTCTGCGCCAGCAGGTATACCAGGATCATCGGCAGGATCGACAGTAGCGAGCCCGCCATGAGGAGCGTCCACTCCGACTGGTACTGCCCCTGCAGCGACACCAGGCCGAGCGGCGCCGTCTTGAGGCCGTTGCTCGAGATGTACAGAACGGCGCGCAGCAACTCGTTCCAGTTGTCGATGAAGGCGATGACGAAGAGGCTCACCAGCGCCGGTCGGGCGATGGGCATGAAGACGTGCCAGTAGATGCGCAGCGGCGACGCTCCGTCGATGGTGGCCGCCTCCTCGAGCCCGTAGGGCACGGACCGGAAGGTCTCGGTCAGCAAGAACGTCCCGAAGGCCCCCACCATCAGCGAGGGCACGATCAGCGGCAGATAGGTGTCGAGCCAGTTCAGCTTCGCCATCAGCAGGAACTCGGGGATGATGGTGACCTCGGTGGGCACGAACATCGTGAACACCAGGGCGCCGAACAGCAGCATTCGGCCCGGGAAGCGCATGCGTGCGAAGGCGAAGCCCGCGAGCGAGCAGGTCACGAGCTGACCGGCGGCGGCCACCGTCGACACGAAGACCGAGTTGAGCAGATAGCGCCCGAAGGTGAAGCGGGTGAACAGCTCGACGAAGTTCGCGAACGGGTGAGCGCTGAACAGCAGCGACGGCGTCAGGCTCGGCGGGATGCGGAAGGTGTCGCCGGCCGTCTGGAACGAGGTCAACACCATCCACAGGAAGGGGAACAGCGTCAACAGGGCGAACCCCGCCAGGAAGACGTAGACCACCGCCGCCGTCAGCCGGCCGCGCCACGGCCGGCGCACCGCAGGCGCGTCCGCCATGTTACGACGCTCGTGGCTCGTCTGGTAGACCCAGCGGCGCCGGAGGTTGAAGTTGAGGACGGTGACCGCCCCTACGAACACCATCAAGGCGTAGGCGAGCGCCGAGGCGTAGCCCATGCGGAAGAACACGAAGGCGTTCTGGTAGATGGCGTAGGCCAGCGTCGTGGAGGCATGGTTGGGACCGCCGCCCGTCAGGGCGTAGGTGACCTGGAAGGTCTTCGAGGAGTTGATGAGCGACACGATCAGGATGAAGAACGTCATCGGCGAAAGCAGTGGAAGCGTGATGTGTCGGAACACCTGCCAGCGGCTCGCGCCGTCGCAGCGTGCCGCCTCCTCCAGGCTGGCGTCGAGGTTCTGGAGCCCCGCCAGGAACAGCAGCATCTGGAAGCCCGAGCTCTGCCACACGTACACGATGGCCAGCGCCAGCAGCGCGTAGCGGCCGTCCCCGAGCCACGACGGACCCTGGGCGACGCCGAACCAGTGGGTCAGAGCGTAGTTCAGCACCCCGTACTGGGTCGCGAAGATCCAGCGCCAGACGATGGCCACTGCCACCACCGAGGTGATGTAGGGCATGAAGAACACCCCTCGCAGGGCGGTCGCCCCCTTCAGGTTGCGGTTGACCAGCAGCGCCAGCGCCAGGCCAAGCACCATCGTCCCCGGCACGTAGATGGCGGCGAAGACGCCGGTGTTCCTCAGCACCTGCCAGAACTCGGCCGACCCCAGCATGGTCCGGTAGTTCGCCAGACCCACCCAGCTCGGCGCCGAGAAGACGTTCCAGCTCGTGAAGCTGGCGGCCAGCGAGGCCGCGATGGGGATCAGCCGGAAGACCAGCAGTCCCACGATCATGGGGCCGATGAACAGGTAGGGCGTGATCCTTCGGTAGCGCACCTGGCGAGAGCCTCACGGCGTGTGGGTCGCGGAGCTCGGCTCCGCGACCCACACGCCGTCGTGACGAGCGGCCTAGGGGTTCGGGTAGACCCGGGCGAGCACCTGGTTGCCGTGGCTGGTGAAGGCAGCGATGGCGTCGTCCAGGGACTCCTGCCCGTTGAAGACCTTATCGAGCTCGCCGTTCATCCCGCCGCCGCCGGCCGCCGAGTAGCCGCGCCACTCACTCCACTTGGGCGTGAAGGTGGTCCGGCTGGGAAGCTTGCCGATCTCGAGCAGGAGCGACTCGTGGGCCGGTTGCAGCGCCGCGTCGTTCTTCAGCACGGCCTCCTCGGTGGACTTGGCGAAGGGCACCGTGCCGGCCAGGTAGGTGTTGGCCGGACGCGCCGAACCGGTCATGAACTGCACGAACTCCCAGGCCAACTCCTTGTTCTTGGAGGTAGCCGAGACCGCCATCATGTCGGGCCAGGTGTAGGCCGTGTCGGAGCTTGCGGCCGGGCCGCGCGGCACCATGGCGATATCCCAGTGGAACTTGTCGCCGATGATCTTGCGGTTGTTCGCGATGTTCCAGCTGCCGTCGACCCACATCGCAGCCAGGCCCTGCGGGAACACGTCCTGCTGGTTCACGCCCGACATCAGCTTGGGCGCCGGCGCCACCTTCTCGACGTTGACCAGGTCAGTGACGAACTTCATGGCCGCTTTGGCGTTGGCATCCACCTGGATGCGGGTGCGCGCGGCGTTGAGGACGTGACCGTCGTTCTGGAAGATCCACGGCTCGATGTGTGCGTAGCGGCCGTAGGCCCAGAAGCCCCACTGGGTGACCTTGCCGTTGGCGTCGCGCACCGTCAGCTTCTTGGCGGCATCGAGGAAGTCGTTCCAGGTCCAGTCGGCGCTGGGGTAGGGCACGCCGGCCTTGTCGAAGGCGTCCTTGTTGTAGTACAGCACCGGACCCACCCAGTCGATGGGGACGGCGTAGAGGTCGCCGGTAGCGCCGTGGGGGAAACGCGCCGTCGACAGCACGCCGGTGAAGTACTGGCTCCAGTCGACACCTTTCGTGAACGGCTGCAGGTCAGCCAGCAGGCCGTTGGACTGCCACTCGTCGATGTAGCCGCTCGACATGTAGAAGACGTCGGGCAGCTTGTGGGCCGCCGCCAGTGCGCTCATCTTGGGCCAGTACTGGTCGGGGGAATCGGCCTCGAACTGGATCTTCACACCGGGGTGAGCGGCCTCGAACTGCTGGATGAGGGCGTTGGTCTGCTCCGTGATGTTCGGTTCCCAGGAGAAGTAGCGGAGGGTCTGCGCGGAGGCGAGGCCGAGCAGACCGAGCGCGGCAACAATGGCCAGGACTCTGAGTTTCACGATACGTGTCCTCCTCGATCGGCGGACGGATCCGGGATCCGTACCGCTGGTGCGAACTGCATTTCCAGGTCGAATCATCCTACGTTGGCATCAGGGGAACGTCAAGCCGGGGCGCCGTCGAGGGCGCATCGAGCCATGCCCGGTTCGGTAGGGACGGCGGCGTCGCCACGGCGCCGACCCTCTCAAGCGCCAGCCAGCGCCAGCACCGCCTGCACGGTCCGCCAGTTGCGGGCCGTAGACGTCGTGGCGAGTATGGCCTCGAGGTAGGCATTGGTGAGCCGGGTGCGCGCCATACCGTCGGGGAGGTGCAGGTAGATCTCGCGGCCACGTACGGCGAAGGCATCGGGCGGCGAGCGCCCCACGTCGATCCGGGCGACCGCTTCGGGAGCGGGCGTGTCGCCCAGGAACATCACGTGCAGCGTCCTCTCGTCGACGTCGCCATGCGGGAAGGGGTTGGCACGCACGACCTCACGCAACTCTTCGTACGAGCGCAGCACGGGCGGCACTTCGAAGCCGTAGCGGGCGGCGGCCCGCGAGGGCCAACTCTCGCGCAGGCCGGCGATGACGTCGGGCGTGGCCCGGAAGACGACGTTGCCGCTCTGGATGTAGGTGCGGACGTCGCGCGCGCCGAGTTCGGCGAAGAAGGCCGTCAGCTCGCGCATGGGAAGCTTGTGCTTGCCGCCGACGTTGATGCCGCGGAGGAACGCCGCCCAGCCGGGCGCGCGGCCTCCCGCAGCGCGGCGTGGAGGATCGGCCATACCCCATCGTGCCGTGGCGGAGCCCATCCTGGGGCGGCCTCCGCCACTTCGATGGGTGGAGTCTTCACACGTCATGACATGCAGGCTTTACATGTCATCGCTCGATGGACTACGCTGGCCGTGGAGCGGCCCCCGGGTCCGACGAAGGGAAGCGCGTTGCACAACACCATCAAGGAGCACCGTCGCGGGCGTGGATGGTCGCAGGCGGACCTCGCGCAGCGTCTGGGGCTCTCGCGCCAGGCGGTCAACGCCGTCGAGACGGGCCGGAGCGATCCCAGCCTGCAGACTGCGCTACGCCTCGCCTGGCTGTTCAACACCCACGTCGAGGACCTGTTCTTGATCGACCTGGAGGAGAAGATGACACTCCTCGCGGAAGCCTGGGAGTACCAGGATCGTGCCGCCACCGCCTTCGACGAGGTCGGGGTGATGGACGAGATGGGCCGCCAGGGCTGGGAGCTGACCGGCTTCGGCCCGATGGTGCTGCACTTCCGCCGCCCGGAGAAGCCGGAACTGCGCGAACCGTGGCGCTACCTGCGCATCACCGAGGTGCTCAGCACGCGCCAGCGCGAGCGCACCGAGCAGGAGGGCTGGACCTACTGCGGCAGCTGGATGGGCACCCTCCACTATTTCAAGCGTAGCGAGGCCCCGGCGGCCTGACGGTCTGCCGCCTGGCGCCCTGGGGTCACCCGGTCAGGTCCTGGCGCCGGAAGGTCGCCACCGCGACGGCCAGCAGGACCGCCGTGTACAGGGCGATGAGGAGGCCCGCCGCCAGGCTCCCGTCCCCGCCTCCGGCGAGCAGCGTCCGGCTCAGCGACGACGGCAGGTAGGCGCCGACCCCCGGTGCCAGCTGGCCCACGATCGGCTCGACCAGCAGCGCCAGCAACAGCACGCCGCCGACCGGCACCGCCACGGCGCGGGTCCCCACCGCCAGACCCAGCGAGAGCGCCACGTACGGCAGCGCGCCGAACGCCATGGCCAGCACCGCCAGGGCGAGGCCGCCGAGGGTGAGGTGGCTGGCGAGAAGCGCGGCATCGAGGTGGCCGAGCGACAGCAGGAGGCCGACCGCCACGACTACCAGCGCGACCAGCAGCAGTGCCGGGAGGGTCGCCAGGAAGCGCGCCAGCAGCAGCGGCCCGCGGGCCACCCCCCGGGCCAGCCACAGCGGCGGCCTCCGGAAGAGCTTGGTGAGTTCGGCCGAGGTCAGCACGATCACGCCTCCACTCCCGTCCGTGCGCCCTCTTCAGGGGCGGTGAGCTGTAAGAAGAGCGTCTCCAGGTCGGGCCGGCCGCTCGTCACTTCGCTCGGCACGTGGCCCGCGCCCACCAGGAATGCGACCAGGCGTTGCGGGTCGACCCCCTCGACCTCGAGGTAGGAGCCGTTGGGGTCGAGACGTGTGACGCCCTCCAGTTCCTCCAGGCGCCGCCCCGCGGCAGCCGGGTCGTCCACGCGTACGCGCACCATGTTGGCGTCGGGCAGCAGCGACGCCACCGTGCCGCGGGTCACCAGCCGTCCCCGGTCGAGCACGGCGACCTCGTCGCACACCTGTTCGATCTCGTGCAACAGGTGGCTACTCAGGAAGACGGTGACGCCTTCGGCCGCGACCTCCCGCAGCAGGTTCTTGACCTCGCGGCGCGCCGCCGCATCCATTCCACTGGTGGGCTCGTCGAGGATGAGCAGGTCGGGCTCCTCGATCAGGGCCATGGCCAGCCCGAGGCGTTGTTTCATGCCCGTCGAGAAGGTGCCCGCCCTCCGGTGCGCGGACTCGCCCAGACCCACGCGCCGCAGGGCGGCGTCGATGGCGGCCCGTCCGTCGTGCCCCGGCGCCAGGCCCGCCAGCAACGCCAGGTTGCGCCGGGCGCTGAACGACGGGATCAGCGCGGGGGCGCCCACCAGGGCTCCGACCCGTCGCAGCGCAGTAAGATCCCCCGGCCGCACGCGCCACCGAGCACCTCCACGCGGCCGCGCGTGGGGTGCACCAGGCCCAGCAGCATCCCGATGGTGGTGGTCTTGCCGGCGCCGTTCGGCCCCAGGAAGCCGAACACTGTGCCGCGCGGCACCTCGAGCGTGAGCTCGTCGACGGCGATCACCTCACCGAAGCGCTTGGTCAGGCCTTCGACGCGCAGGGCCGGACCCGGTGCCGGAGATACCGACTTCCCGCTCTCTGCTCGATCCACCATCGGCGTGTCACCGGGCATGCCGGCCTCCTTCCACCCCCTCTCGACACCGTAGCGGTGAGGGTGGAAGGCCCGCGAGGGACGGCCGTCCCCCGCTCGCCCGGCAGGGTCGGTGACGGCCGGCCGCCTTGCGGGGCGCTCAGCCGCGAGGAGCGAGCACCTTCGAGAAGAACGCCGCCGTCTCGCGGTGCGCCCGCGCCGTCACCTCCGGGTTCGGCGCGAACGTGACCTCGCCGCCCTCCCCTTCGTGAGCATGCGGATCGTTGACCGTGACGGCGGGTCCCGGGCGGTCGAAGGCGTGGGTGGCACCCTCGTACACGATCACGCGCACGTGCCTCCGGTCCTCCTCCGGCAGCGCCGCCACCAGGTCCGGGCAGCCGGAGGGCCGATCGTAGGTGTCCTCCGCCCCGGCCTGCAGCAGCACCGGCGCGCCCGTGAGGCCCGAGAACTCGTACCCCGGACGGTGGTTGTAGGCCCAGCACACCGGGTAGAAGGGCGCGTGCGCCGCGAAGCGCTCACCCCCCTCGCCGACGATCTGCCGCACGTAGCGGCGGGTGGCGGTCAGCATCGACACCCCGCCACCCCACGAGAAGCCGGTGATGCCGACCCGGTCTCCGTCGATCTCGGGGCGGCCCGCCAGGTAGCGAAGTGCTCCGAAGGCGTCGGGCAAGGTCTCGGCGGCGTGCTCCGGACGTGACAGCGCGCCCACCAGGCTGCGTGGGCTCCACATGTCGATCTCCAGCGTGGCGATCCCCGCGGCGTTCAGGGCCTCCGCCATGGCGGCGCCGCGGCCGTCGACGCCGAACGAGCCGTGCACGATCACCACGGCCGGGAGCGGGCCGGGAACGTCCTGCGGGATGCGGAGCTGCCCGGCCACCCTCAACGGCTCGGCGTGGAGAGTCGGGAAGGTCACGTACCAGACCCGCGGCTCCCTAGGGAAGTCGCCAGTACTCGGACCAGGTGCGCTCATGCTTCGGCCTCCGGGGGCGTGGTGGCGGCGCCGGACGGAGCGGATGCGCCCGTCACGGCCGCCGGGTTCGTCACCATCACCGGGAACGGCTCGGTGACGCTGCCGGTGTAGAGGGACACGTGGGGGAACGGGAGCTCGATCCCGAGCTCGTCGAAGCCCGCCTTCACCTCACGGGTGATGCGGTTGCGCAGCTCGAGCCAGTTCTCGCGCTTGGCCCAGACCGAGAGCTGGTAGTTGATCGACGAAGCCCCGAAGCCCATGGCGATCAACAGCGGCGCCGGATCCTCGAGGCACAGCGGGTCGCGATCGGCGATGTCGAGCAGCGCCTGTTCGACCTTGGCCAGGTCCTCCTTGTACGCCACCCCCACCTGCAGGTCGAAACGTCGGATCGGCAACCGGTTGTAGTTGGTGATCAGGGTGGTGACCATGGTCTGGTTGGGGATGCGCACCATCAAGTTGTCGAAGGTGCGCAGGCGAGTGGACAGCAGGTCGACCGACAGCACCTCGCCGACCGTGCCGCTGACGTTGATCACGTCACCGATGGCGATGGAGCGTTCCAACATCAGGAACAGGCCCGAGATCATGTTCGAGGCCGACGTCTGTGAGGCGAACCCGACCGCCACCGTGAGGATGCCGGCGGCGCCGAGCAGCACATCGAAGCGGAAACCCGCCTCCCTCAGCGCGGATGCCAGGAACAGCGCCAGGACGGCGTAGCTCGCCAGCCGCCGGAGGAGCACCCGCTCCTGGGCACCCATGTGGCGCGTGGCGCGGGTGACGGTGACGGCGGTCAGGCGCGCCAGTCCGATCCCCAGCACCACGTAGACCCCGGCGCGGACGGCGGCCGCCACCTGCGCAGGGGTCACCTGGAGATGTAGCGTCGATGTGAGCCAGCCCACCTTCCCTCCCTCCTCACACGCCCAGCAGCCGCCCGAAGGCGTTCAGCGAGAAGCGTGACGGCGTCGTGACGCGGGGCTCGGCGATGCGCTCGGCGTCCACGCCCGGTACGTTCGGCCCGGCGCCCACCGATGCCTCGGCCACGCCACTCCCTTGCTTGCGCTCGAGCGTGACCTGGTCGGTCCACAGTCCGCTGCCCTGGGACGTGTAGAGCACCAGGCCGGCGACCGGCACCTTGAGCTTCTCGAGCACCAGCGCCTCGCGCGCTCCGTTGACGACGACCACCTTGGTGATGGCCCGGTGCGGGCGGCGCGGCAGCTCCTCGAGATCGAGCCTCGCCGCCGTGCGGATGGCGTAGGCAAGCTCCCCCTCCAGCGTGTTGGGGCCGAACCAGGTATCGGAGAGGCGGAGGCTGGGCTCATCGAGGAGCGGCACGCCCCCGCCGGCACGCACGATGACCCACACCGGCGTGGTGACGTAGAGCTCGAGCCTCGCCCCGCCCGGCACCACCACCGGGGTGTCGGGGCGCACCACCACGTCGCGGTCGGCCAGCGCCGGCCGCAGCTCGAGGACCGGACGCGCCGAGTTCAACCCCACCCGGGTGAGCACCGCCTCGGCCGGCACCTCGCCGTCCTGCGCCTCGGCGCCGAGCACCATCTCCTCGGCCATGGCCTCGACGCTCGACAGGCTCCACAGGCGCCACTCCAGTGCCATCGCCCGCACCCACAGTCGGTAGGGTCCAACGTGCCAGTGGCGAAGCTCCCCCGGCGTCAGCTCCATCTCGCCCCACCACGGACTGCCTAGCGCCGCCTCGCTCATGCCTACCGACATACCACGCTCATCGCCGGCTCGGCACGCCCCAGACACGCCCTCACGGTCGTCTCCGGCCCGATTCGGGGAGCGGGCGGGGCTTATCCTGGCGGTGGATGGCGTCCTCGGGCCTACCCTCCTCTCGTACCCCTCCCAGGCTCCGCGGCCTACGGCGCTATCCCGTCACGCTGACGTTGCTCCTCGTGCTCGTCGTGGTCGGCCTGCTGACCGGCAGCGCCTGGCACGCGGTGCCGCGCTACGTGATCCACGATGCCGGATTCCGACCGACCGACGGACTCTCGCTGGATCTACTGCGCCTCCTCGGCGCCGCCTGGTTCACCACCGACCCCTGGAGCCTGCTGCAGGCGCTGGCCCTGACCGGCCTCGGGGTGGGCCTGCTCGAACGCCGAGCGGGCAGCTGGTGGGCGGCCCTGGCGTTCCTGGGACTACACGTGCTGTCGTTCCTGACGCTGGCGCTACTCTACGTGCTGCCGCCCACCGCTGGGCTGGTACGCAACGCTCGCGACGTCGGCGCGTCGGCCGGCTACTTCGGGGCGCTGGCGCTGGCCCTGGCGATGACGCCGCGCTGGCGCTGGCTTGTGCCCGCCTTCGCGGTCGTCACGGCGGTGGGCTGGCTCGCCGCGGCGACGGCGCATGGCGTGCCGGGGCGCGACGTCAACGCCGGCGCCGAGCACCTCTTCACGGTCGTCTACGGCGGCGCGCTCGGCTGGCTGCTGGGTGCGCGCGCGCGCCGCGGCGCGAGGCAGGCACCGTGAGGCGAACATCGTGAGGCGAGCACCGTGAGGCGAGCACCGTGAGGCGGGGCCTTCACCTCGCCGCCGGCGGGTGGGTGCGGCTGGCGGTGCTGCTGGTGTTCGCGGTGGGTCTGGTCGACATCTGGTCGGCGGCCAAGGCCGTCGTGCCCGAACGCCTCGACCTGCTACGGGCCGTGGTCCCGTTCGAGTACCGCGCCGCCAGCCGTCTCGCCGCCGGCCTGGCAGGCTTCGCCCTGCTGGTCCTGGCGCGCGGGCTGGCACGACGGCAACGCAACGCCTGGTGGTTGAGCGTGGCGGTACTGAGCCTGGGCACGCTGGCCAACTTGCTCAAGGGGCTCGAGCTCGAGGCGGCCGCCGTCAGCCTGCTGATGCTCGGCCTGTTGTTGCTGGGCCGGCACCAGTTCGTGGCGCGCCACGACCACCCGACGGCGCGCATGGCGCTGCGCGTGCTGGCGTTGGCGGTGTTCGTGACGCTGCTCTACGGCACCCTCGGCTACGACGCACTCGACCGCGAGTTCCACCTGCGGCTGAGCCTCCCGCAGGCACTGTCGGCCACCGTCTCGATGTTCACCTTCGGCGCCCCTCCCCTGCCGCACACGCGGCTGGCGCACTTCTTCCTCGACAGCATCTACCTGCTGGCGGCGGCCAGCCTCGGAACCGCCGTGGTGATGGCCCTGCGGCCGGTGGTGGAACGCGACCGCGCCGGCGAGCCGGAGCGCCGGGCTGCGCAGGCCATCGTCGATGCGCACGGTCGCTCCAGCCTGGCCCACATCGCCCTGCTGGGCAACAAGCAGTACCTGTTCACCCCAGGCGGATCGGTCGTCGCCTACAAGCCGGTCGGCAACGTCGGGCTGGCGCTGGGCGACCCGATCGGCCCGGACGAGGACGCCGCCGCCGCGGCCGCCGCGTTCGTGAGCTTCTGCCGGGAGCGCGCCTGGCGACCGGTCTTCTACCAGGTACGGCCCGACGCCCGGGCGCACTACCGGGCCGCCGGCCTGCAGACCACCCTCATCGGCCAGCAGGCGGTCGTCGCGCTGGCGTCGTTCACCCTCTCCGGTGCCCGCAACAAGAACCTGCGCGCCGGCGTGAACCGGATGGACCGGGAGGGGTACCGGGTGGTGTGGCACGACCCGCCGCAACCGCCCGAACGCCTGCACGCCCTGGCCGCCGTGTCCGCGGCGTGGCTGCGGAGCCGGCGTACCTCCGAGAAGGACTTCTCGCTGGGCCGCTACGACGAGGCCTACATCGCCGGCTGCCCGGTGGTCACCGTGGAAGGACCCGACGCCGCGGTGCAGGCGTTCGTGAACCTCATCCCCGAGTACGGCCGCTCCGGGCTGGCGGTCGACCTCATGCGCTTCGTCGACGGCGCGCCCTCCGAGACCATGCTGTTCCTGTTCGTGCGGCTCCTGGAACGCTTGCGCGAGCAAGGGGTGGAGCGGGCGGACCTCGGCCTGTCGGCGCTGAGCGGGCTCGACGCCTCGGCGCGGGCGCCGCTCACCGAGCGCGCGCTCGCGACGGTCTTCGAGCGCGGCAACGCCCTGTACAACTTCAAGGGCCTGCACGTGTTCAAGAGCAAGTTCCATCCCGACTGGGAGCCGCGCTACCTGGCCCACCCTCCCGGCGTCGGGGTGCTGAGAGCGCTGGAGGCCGTGGCCATCGCCGACTCGCCGGTGGGAGCGTGGGGCGAGTTGCGGCTGGCGCTCGCCAACCGCCTGCGCGCCCGCCGGACCGGCCCGAGCGACCGGACGCCGGACCGGGCCTGACTTCGGGCCCGCCGCCCTCACGCCGGTCGCCACGAACGCTGCGCCGCCGGGTCGCGCGAGGCGTCCCGGCTCGACCGCGCGCGGCATGTCGATCCCGGTTTTGTACCGTGTTGGGACAAAAGGCCCACCTCGACGGCGCTACCGTTAGGCAACAGACAAGCGAGGAGGGACCCATGAAGGGTACCGTTTCCGTCGACGAATCGTTGTGCAAGGGCTGCGGGCTCTGTACCGGGGTGTGCCCCAAGGGTCTGCTCGCGCTCTCCACGCGGTTCAGCGCGCGCGGCTACCACCCGGTGGAGCTGACCGATCCCGACGGCCTGTGCACCGGCTGCGAGCTGTGCTCCGTGATCTGCCCGGAAGCCGCCTTCACCGTCTACCGCGAGCGAGCGGCCGCCTGATGGCACGCCAGCTCCTCAAGGGCAACGTCGCCTTCGCCGAGGCCGCCATCCGTGCCGGCTGCGAAGCCTATTTCGGCTACCCCATCACGCCGCAGACCGAGGCGCTCGAGCACATGGCCAGGCGCATGCCCGAGCTGGGTCGAACCTTCGTGCAGGCCGAGAGCGAGGTGGCCGCCATCAACATGGTCTACGGCGCCGCCACCGCCGGCGTGCGCGTCATGACCTCGTCGTCCAGCCCGGGCGTCAGCCTGATGATGGAGGGTCTGTCCTACATCGCCGGCTCGCGCGTCCCGGTGGTCATCGTCGACGTCATGCGCGGCGGGCCCGGCCTCGGCAACATCGCCCCCGCCCAGAGCGACTACAACCAGATGGTCAAGGGCGGTCCCCACGGCGACATGCGCATGATCGTGCTGGCACCTGCCACCGTACAGGAGCTCATCGACCTCACGGTCCTGGCCTTCGACCTGGCCGAGCGCTACCGCTGCGTCACCGTGGTCCTGGCCGACGGCAGCCTCGGCCAGATGATGGAGCCCGCCGAGCTGCCGCCGATGACCGAGCCCCGACCCGTCGAGGCGCGCCCGGCCTGGGCCCTCACCGGCGCCCACGGCCGCGAGCCCCACGCCATCACCTCGATCTACCTCGACCCCGAGGAGGAAGAGGCGTACAACCGGGAGTTGCAGGCCAGCTACCGCGAGATCGAACGCCACGAGGTGCGCTTCGACGAGACGTACCTCGAGGACGCCCGCATCGCGGTGGTCGCCTTCGGCACCGCCGGCCGGCTGTCGCTCACCGCCATCGAGGCGGCGCGGGCCGAGGGGACCGCGGTGGGCCTGCTCCGGCCCATCACCCTCTACCCCTTCCCGGAGGAGCGGCTGTTGCGCCTCGCCGACGAGGTCGACGCCATCCTGGTGGTCGAGATGAACGCCGGCCAGATGCTGACCGACGTGCGCCGCGCCACCCGCGAGCGCGTGCCGATCCACTTCTTCGGGCGCACCGGCGGCGTGGTACCGATGCCCGAGGAGGTCCTGGGCGCCATCCGGGACCTGCAGCGAGAGCTCCATCCCGAGGAGGCGGTGGCATGAGCGTTCAGGCACCCAGCCGCACGCTGGCGCCGGTGGTGAGCTACCCCGAGGCGCTGGCACCGACGTCCACCCACTATTGCCCGGGCTGCACCCACGGCATCGCCCACCGCCTGGTGGCCGAGGTGATCGACGAGCTCGGGTTGCGCGAGACCACCATCGGGGTGGCGTCGGTCGGCTGCTCGGTGTTCGCCTACAACTACTTCGCGGTCGACTTCGCACAGGCGCCCCACGGCCGCGCACCGGCGCTGGCCACGGGCCTCAAACGCACCAGCCCGGGCAAGACGATCTTCACCTACCAGGGCGACGGCGACCTCGCTTCCATCGGCGCCGCCGAGATCCTGCACGCGGCCGCACGGGGCGAGAGGATCACCGTCATCTTCATCAACAACGCCATCTACGGCATGACCGGCGGTCAGATGGCGCCCACCACGCTGGTGGGGCAGGCCACCACCTCCTCGCCGCTGGGCCGCAACGTCGCGACCCAGGGCTACCCGTTGAAGATGAGCGAACTGCTCGCCCAGGTCGACGGCGCCGTCTACGTGGCGCGTCAGAGCCTCCACGACGTGGTGCACATCCGGCGCGCCAAGAAGGCCATCCGCAAGGCCTTCGAAGTGCAGCAGCAGGATCTGGGGTTCGCGATGGTCGAGCTGCTATCGAGCTGCCCCACCAACTGGGGCCTCGACGCACAGGGCGCGCTCGACTTCATCCGCGACTCCATGGTGCCGGTCTACCCGTTGGGCGAGTTCAAGGCCCCGCAGGCCACGGCCGCGGCGCAGCCCTCCGGGAACGGGAAGGCGGCACGCTGATGCAGACCGAGATCGTGATCTCCGGCTTCGGCGGCCAGGGCGCCCTCTTCGCCGGCCAGCTGCTGGCCTACGCCGCGCTCGACGCGGGCCTGCACACCACCTGGTTCCCCTCCTACGGCCCCGAGATGCGGGGCGGCACCGCCCACTGCACCACCATCGTCTCCGACGCCACTATCGGCTCGCCGGTGGTGCGCAACCCGCGCGCCGCCATCGTCCTCAATCTGCCGTCGCTCGAACGCTACGAGCCGCTGGTCAAGCCCGGCGGGGTGCTGGTGGTCAACAGCTCGATCATCGAGCGCCGGCCGCAGCGCCCCGACATCGAGGTGGTGCTGGTCCCGGGCGACGACATCGCCCGCACGCTGGGCGACGGCAAGGTCACCAACCTGGTACTGGTCGGCGCGCTGCTGGCGCGGCTGCCGGTGGTGGGGCTCGAGCAAATCAAGGCGACCCTGGACCACGTCATCCCGCCGCATCGGCGCAACCTGCTGGCCATGAACCTCGAAGCGCTAGAGCGGGGCGCAGCCCGGGCAGGCTGGGAGGCCGAGCTGGTCTAGAAAGGGAGGCGCCGCGGGCGCCCCTGCCATCCACACGACGACGTGCTGGCGCCGGAGATGCTCCGGCGCCAGCACCTTCTCACTCGACCTGTACGTCGAGCTCGTCGTCGAGCGCGCCCTTGACGGTGAACGCCCGCATGGTGTCCATGGAGATGTCGAAGGTCGCGTAGGAGGCGATGTCGACCCAGATCTTGACCGACCCCGCCGGGATCGTGAACGACGTCGTCGACCCGACGGGAGTGCCGGGAACCCCCGACCCGAAGCTCACGGACCCGCCCGAGCAGGTACCATCGGCCGCCTGGTAGTCGTACTCGACTTGCGAGCTAGCGAAGTATCCGTCGGGGCCCGATCCGTTGAAGGAGCCACTCGAGGCCCAACGCAGGCTCAGCGTTCGTTGCGCACCACTCGGGTTGTCGATCTCCGCGATCGTGAACGGCCCGATGGAGCCGGCGTTGCCAGCCGTGTACCCGACGTAGACCTCGCCGCCGGAGTCCGCACTGGCCTGGAGCTTCGTGGCGATCGCGAAGCCGGTCCCCGACCCCAGCACCGAGAACGCCTCCTGGCCGAACGCCGGGTAAGGATTGACCGACGATGGCGGCGCCGACGCCGTCCACTGGACCCCGCCGGCGTCGTAGTAGGTACGCCTGTTCAGCCAGTCCCACGCACCGCAGGTCGGCGCCGTGGGCGGCGCCACCGCGGGGTCGTGGATCGTGACCTGGTCCTGGTAGAAGTCGGTCGTACTCTCCGCCAGCGTGGCCACGATGGGGTCGGACGGGACCCAGCCCAGCACCAACCTGCTCGTCAGCGCCGGCACCACCACGCCGTAGGTGCTGAGGTGCGCCAGCGACGCGGATGCCGTGTGGGTACCACTGTCGAGGGTCGTGAACAGCCCGTGCCAGGCACCGCCTGCCGCAGTTTCGATCCGCACGTCGCTCTCGGACGTTCCGGCCGGCAACGACAGCGTCCGCGTCTCGACTGTCAGCGTTGCCGGAACCGCAAACGTCGTCCCCGACGGCGTCAGTTCGTAGGAGAGGATCGCCCCGTTGGGCGCAGTCGTGGCCGGCGCGATGCCGAAGGTCAGCGTCTTCGTCAGCGCCCCTTTGGGGACCGTGAGGGTCACGATCCCATCCGACGACGTCACCGCGCCCCCCGCCGGTCCGATGCTCGCCGTGACGGGCCCGGTCCCGGGCCCCGTCCCACCGGAGGCCGGAGCCGTCCCTCCAGCGCACGCCGCGAGCACCCCAGCAACGAGAGCTACGAGCCCGACCAATACGACGGATCTCATGGTCCTGCACATGCGTCCCACCACCTATCGGCGTGAGCCTAGGCAGTGCGGCGTTATCGGAGCGTTATCGAGCGGCACGGGCCACGGCGGGCGCATCTTCGCCCGCCGCGACGGCTGGTTCGTGGAGGTGCGCCCGTACGCGGTGGAGGGCTGATCCCGCCGCTCCCCCCGACCCCTTCCCTTCACTCCGGGCCGCGCCGTTCTGTCCAGGCGGGCGGCCCACGCCCGCTCCCGGCCGCGCTACGGTGCGGCCCTTCTGTCGCCTGGCGTAGCGGCGCGCTCATCGCTCGCATGGAGCACGGGCCTATAGTGGCGCCAACCGAAACGCCCGTGGGGGTCGCGCCGGCTGCATCCGGCCGGGCGTCCGCCGCGCATGGGAGGTGCGCGAGCCATGTCGTTCATGAGCAGCCGACCGAAGCGTTCCGTCCGTCCGCCCAACAAGAAGGGCTGGGACGCGTCCACCTGGGCCACCCGCGTACCGCTGGCCCACACCGAGAACTTCCGGGAGGTGTTCAGGGCGGCGTGGGAGAACCGCGATGCCGCAGGCTACGCCTGGCGCATCCTGCAAGACGGCGTGTGCGACGGCTGCGCGCTCGGCACGAGCGGCATGAGCGACTGGACCATCGACGGCGTCCACCTGTGCAACGTGCGCCTTCGGCTGCTGCGCCTCAACACCATGGGGGCGCTCGACCCGAGCCGGCTGGCGGACGTGTCGAAGCTCAGGGGTCTGCGCTCGCGCGAGCTTCGCGCGCTGGGCCGGCTCCCGCATCCGATGATCCGCCGGCGCGGCGAACCGGGCTTCACGCGCATCGCCTGGGACGAGGCCATCGATCTCGTCGCCGAGCGGCTCGGCGCCACCGAGCCCGACCGCGCCTACCTCTATCTGACCAGTCGCGGCATCCCCAACGAGACCTACTACGTGGCGCAGAAGGCGATGCGCGCGCTCGGCACCAACAATGTCGACAACGCCGCCCGGGTGTGCCACTCGCCCAGCACGGTCGGCCTCAAGGCCGGGCTCGGGGTCGGCGCCACCACCGTCTCCTACAGCGACCTCATCGGCACCGACGTGGTGACGTTCATCGGCTCCAACGTCTCCAAGAACCAGCCCGTGGTGATGAAGTACCTCTACCACGCCAAGAAGGCGGGCACCAAGGTCGTCACCGTCAACCCCTACGTCGAGCCGGGCATGGACCGCTACTGGGTGCCATCGGACGTGGAGAGCGCGCTCTTCGGCACCCGCATCAGCGACCATGCCTTCCGCATCGCGCCGGGGGGCGATCAGGCCTTCCTACGCGGCACGCTCAAGGCCATGATCCGGGAGGGCGCGGTCGATCGCGCCTTCATCGACGAGCACACCGAGGGCTTCGACGAGCTCGCCGCACTGCTCGACGGGCTGACCTGGGAGGACCTGGAGCGCTCGAGCGGCACGGCCCGCGCCGACATGGAGACGTACGCCCGCCTGCTCGGCGGGGCGCATCGCGCCGTCTTCGTGTGGGGCATGGGCATCACGCAGCATGCGTTCGGTGAGGAGAACGTCCGGGCCATCATCGACCTGGCGCTCTCCAGGGGCTTCGTGGGCCGCGAGGGCTGCGGCCTCATGCCGATCCGCGGACACTCCGGGGTGCAGGGCGGCGCCGAGATGGGCGCCTACGCCACCGTCCTGCCGGGTGGTCACCCGGCCGACGCCGAGCACACCGCTGCCCTGTCGGCGCTGTACGGGTTCACGGTACCTACCGGCAAGGGGCTCACCACGCCCGAGATGCTCGATGCCGCTCGGCGTGGCGAGATCGATGTGCTCATGGCGGTCGGCGGCAACTTCCGCGAAGTGATGCCCGGACCCGGAGGCGTCGACGATGCGCTGGCGCGGATCGGGCTGCGCGTGCACCTCGACATCGTGCCGAGCAGCCAGATGCTCCAGGATCCCGCCGACATCGTGCTGCTGCTACCCGCCACCACCCGCTACGAGATGCCGGGCGGGGTGACCGAGACGTCCACCGAGCGCCGTATCGTGTTCAGCCCGGAGATCCCGGGACCGCGCATCGCTGAGGCCCGCCCCGAGTGGGAGGTCCTGTCGGAGATCGTAGCGCGCGCCCGGCCGTCGCTGGCGGAGAAGGTCCGCTTCTCTGGGACCGCCGCCATCCGCGCTGAGATCGCCCGTGTCATCCCGATGTACGACGGCATCCAGTCGCTTGCCGGGAAGGGGGACCAGGTCCAGTACGGTGGGCCGCGGTTGTGCGAGGGCTGGACCTTCCCGACCCCCAGTGGCAGGGCGCGCTTCCTGGCGGCCGCTCCCCCCGAGTTGCTCCGGGAAGCGGGCAGCTTCGTGGTCATCACGCGGCGCGGCAAGCAGTTCAACAGCATCGTCCACGAGGACGTCGACCCCATGAACGGGATGCCCCGTGACGCCGTCATCGTCCACCGGGACGAAGCCGCGCGCCTCGGCGTTGGGAGCGGCGAGGCGGTGGTGGTGGCGAACGAGCACGGCGCCTTCCGCGGACGGCTCTTCACCGCCGATGTCGCGCCCGGCTCGGTCCAGCTGCACTGGCCGGAAGCGAACGTGCTGGTCGATCCCGGCGCGCGCTCGCCCAACGCCCAGATCCCCGCGTACAAGGACGCCATCGCCCGCATCGAGCGTGCCGGCACGGCCCACTCGGTGGCGGCCGAGTCCGCTGCCGCCGCGGGCGTGCCCCGGGTATGAGGGGGGCGACCCGGCCGACCCGGCGCGTGACGGTCACGCGCGTCGTGGGCGAGGAGCGGCGGCCGCCCGAGGGTGACGCCATCGCCGCCGAGGAACCCCTCGAGATCCGCCTTGTGAGCGGGTCCGGAGGGCGCACCGCGGCGCACCGAGGCACCACCGTCGCCGTCACCATGCGCACCCCCGGGGACGACTTCGAGCTGGCAGCCGGCTTCCTCCACGGCGAGGGCATCGTCCGTGCTCGCGAGGAGCTCCGGAGCCTCCGCTACTGCGCCGCCGTTCCCGAGGCGGAGCGTGGCAACGTCGTCAACGTGCACCTGCGCGCCGCCGAGCTGCCGGCACTGGAGCGGCTCGAGCGGCACTTCACCATGACCAGCGCCTGCGGCGTATGCGGCAAGGCGCACCTGGATGCGCTCGAGGTGCGCTGCCCGGCGCCTCTGGGGCGCGGTCCGTCGGTGACGGCGGGCGTGCTCGAGTCGTTGCCGGCGCGGCTCCGCGAGGCGCAGGCGCTGTTCGGGCGCACCGGGGGCCTCCACGCCGCCGGCCTGTTCGAGCCCGACGGGACGCTGGTCGCCCTGCGCGAGGACGTGGGCCGGCACAACGCCCTCGACAAGCTGCTGGGGTGGGCGTTGCTGGAGGACCGCCTGCCGCTCGCGGAGCGTCTGGTCTGCGTGAGCGGGCGGGCGAGTTTCGAGCTGTTGCAGAAGGCGGTGGCGGCCGGCGTGCCGTTCGTCGCCGCCGTGTCGGCGCCGTCCAGCCTTGCCGTCGAGGTGGCCGAGCGCTTCGGCGTCACGCTGGTAGGCTTCCTGCGCGACCGGCGCTTCAACGTGTACGCGGGGGAGCAACGGGTGAGCGTGGCCGCGCCCCCTCGCCGGCCGGGCACGGAGCGCGCCGCCGGCGCCGCCCGGGCGCGGGCGTCGAGCCGCGCGTGACGTCGACGGTGGCGTGCGGCGCGGGACGGCGGGGCCCGCTCGTCAGGCCTCCGCCTTCGCCGGATCGACCAGACCGGTGCGGACGGCGTACAACGCCGCCTGCGTGCGGTTGTGCAGGTTCAGCTTGGCATACAGGTCGCTGAGGCGGTTGCGCACGGTCTTCTCGGTGCAGCCGAGGCGGTCGGCCATCATGCGGTTGTCGTTGCCGTCGACCAGGAACTCGAGCAGCACCTGTTCCGAGGCCTTGAGTCCGTGACGCGGCGAAGCCATCGGTGGGGGCGCCGCCACCATGGCGGCGGGCACCGTGCCCGGACGTTCCCCCTCCGCCACCCGGACCAGCACGTCGACCAGCGCCTGCATGTCCAGCCGCTTCGACACCCGTGCGGCCGTGACCGGCTCGAGCTCGGCGACCTCCACGGGATCGACGTACCCGTCGCTGAGCAGCACCAGCTTGAGCGCGGGATCCTCGGAATGGATGGCGAACGCGGCGTGGACCCCGTCCACCGTTCCCAGGCCCTGGTCGAGGAGGGTGATGTCGGGGCGCACTTCCAGCGCCCACCGCAACGCATCCTTGCCGTTGCCCACATCCCCCACCATGCGCAGCCTGGCGTGACCGCCGAGCGCGGACGTCAATGCCTGCCGCATCATCCGTTGAGGCGCGCCGAGCAACACCCGCACCTGCGCCGTCCCCGGCACCTGCGCCTGCGCGCGGCGCGCGTACGTCCCGATCCTGCCGCTGCTGATGCCGACCATGCCCATACCCCGTCTCCCGGTGGACCGATGGCGCGGGCCGGCGGGCCGCCCGCCCGTCTGGGACGAACGCGCCCGGCCGGCCGGACCGTTGCCTTCTCCCAGGGTGGCGCGCAGACCGCACGCGCCGGTCGGGGGCATCCGGGACGACCGTGTAGGAGAAACTCCTACACAAGGTCAGATCACGGGCTCCAGACGGCACTTCCGGCGAACGGGACCACCAGTCAAACGTCCCATTCCGATCGTCCCGCTAGGCGTGACTGTGCAGCCTCTGCTGCAGCCGGCGCATGAAGCTGCGGTGCCCCGGCCCGCCGAGATCGAGGGTGCGGTACACGGCGAGCTTGAGCGCGTCCTCGATGAACACGAACGCCAGGCAGTACACCCACACCACCCCGACGGTCCACCACGGGATGGCGGCGACGAACACGCCGAAGCCGACGATCAGCACCGCGATCGCCTGCGTGCCAAGGATGGCGACGAGCAGCGTCGGAGCCGGGAACGGCCGGGACAGGAAGAAGCCGCGCTGGCGGGCCACGAACAGGGTCAGGTGGCCGGCGACCGCGAGCTTGAGGTAGATGAGCGTCTGCAGTTGGCTGGCGTCCAGCGGCAGGTAGGCACGCGCCAGCGCCAGCAGCGCGAACGTCTCCACGACCCCCACCAGCCCGAGCACCGTCGCCATGGTGAGCACGCGCCGCATGTCCCAGCGCACCGGGTTGTCGGCGAGCTCCGTCCGATCGAACGCGATCGTGAGGATCGGGAGGTCGTTCAACAGCGCGAGCAGGATGACCATGATGGCGGTGATCGGGTAGGTACGGAAGACGATCATCGCCAGCGTGACGAAGAAGATGATGCGGATCGTCTCGGTGATGCGGTAGATGGCGTAGGAGTTCATCCGCTCGAAGGTGCGCCGGGCCTCCTCCACCGCCCGCACGATGACCGACAGTCCCGGCGCGGTGAGCACCAGGTCGGCCGCGCTGCGCGCGGCGTCGGTGGCGCCACTCACGGCGATGCCGACGTCGGCCTGCTTCAGGGCCGGTGCGTCGTTGACGCCGTCGCCTGTCATGCCGACGATGTGTCCCCTCGCCTGCAGCGCCTTCACGATGCGGTACTTGTGCTCCGGGAAGACCTCGGCGAAGCCATCGGCCCGTTCGACCCAGGTGTTCGTATCCTGCTCCGGATGCCCCTCCTCGAACAGGTGGCCGGCCGGCAACAGATCGGTCCCCAGCGACAGGTCGCCGGCGATCTGCTTACCGATGGCGAGGTTGTCGCCGGTGACCATCTTGACCTCGATGCCGTGCTCGCGCGCTTGGCGGATCGTCTCGGCGGAGTCGCTGCGCGGTGGATCGGACAGCGCCAGCAACCCCAGGATCCGCCACGGTTCCGTGCCCACCGCGCGGGCCACCGCAAGAGTCCGGTAGCCGTGGTGAGCGAGCTCGCCCACCTTCGCCTGTACCTCGTGCAGGGCGCTCTCATCGAGGTCGACGAGAGCCAGTACGGCCTGCGCCGCACCCTTGGTCACGCGCCAGGACACCCCCTCAGGAGACGTTGCACGGGCTTCGCTGCGCTTCTTGACCGGGTCGAAGGGCACGTAGCTCTCGCGCTGGAAGCCGCTCGCCGCCGCACCCGCCCCCTCGGCGCCCGCCAACACCGCCTGGTCGATGGCGTCGGCGTTGGCCTCGTCGGAGGCGAGCGCCGCGGCGGTCAGCAGGGTCGCTTCGTCGGCGTCTGCGAACAGCACCGGCTCGCCGAGCTTCAACTCGTTCATCGTGAGCGTGCCGGTCTTGTCCGAGCACAGCACGTCCATGCCGGCCATCTCCTCGATCGATTCGAGGCGCGCCACGATGGCCTTCATGCGTGCCAGCACCATCGCGCCGATCGCCATGGTGACGCTGAGCACCGCCGGCATCGCTACCGGGATCGACGCCACCGTCAGGATCAGCGCGAACTGCGCCAGCTCCAGGAACGGCGTTCCGCGGAAGAGCTCGACCACGACCAGCACCGCTACCAGGCCGAGGCTCAGGTAGATCAGGTAGTCGCCGATCGACAGGATGGCCCGCTGGAAGTGCGATTCGGACTTGGCGCCCGCCACGAGCTGCGCCGTCCGGCCGAAGAACGTGTTCCCGCCGGTAGCGACGACCAGTCCCGACATCTCGCCCTGGCGCACCACCGAGCCGGAGAAGCCTAGATCCCCGGGCGCCTTGTCGACCGGCAACGACTCGCCGGTCAACGCGGACTGGTCGATCGACAGATAGTCGCCTTGGTCCAGCTTGACGTCGGCCGGCACCACGTCGCCGAGCCGCAGCCGCACGATGTCGCCCGGCACCAGCTCCTCCGCGTCGAGCTGGACCCAGCGCCCGTCGCGGCGTGCGCGCGCGTGTAGCGCGAGCTGCTTCTTCAGCGCCTCCACCGCATTCGACGCCTGGAACTCGTGCCAGAACCCGACCAGGGCGTTGAACAGCAGCAGCACCACGATGACGATGAGGTCGGTCCAGTGACCGACCACCGCTGACAGCACGGCCGCCACCTCGATCATCCAGGCGATCGGCCCCCAGAAGAAGCCGAGCAGCTTCAGGAGTGCGCTCTCGTGCTTGTCCTCGACCGAGTTCCGGCCGTAGCGCTCCAGACGCGCGCCGGCCTCCTCGGAGGACAGGCCGTCGGGGGTGCTCTCGAAGCGTCGGAAGAGCTCCTCGATGGGCACCTCCGCCAGCTTCCTGGCGTCCTCCCCGGAGGGAGTCGCGGTGTTGTCGGAACCGTGCGCCTTGCGCGGGAGTGGGATCGAACGTTTCGAACGAGGGCGCGAACCTTCCATCGACACGCCTTCTTCCCGGCGTGGACGGTCCGCTCGGCCTCGGGGGCCGCTGGGCCGAAGCCCCGCGGCGACGTTGTCGGCCGCGGACGCGGACACACTCCGTCAGGACGTGCCGCGGCTCGGCGGGCCGCCACGCCGAAGGCATGCTAGCGCCGGGTGTGCGCAGCGGGAAGGGTCAGATGCCCTCCGCGTCCACGCCGCCGACTACCGGTGGTTTCGGACCGGTCTGTTATAGCTGGTTGGGTCGCCGGGGGCGAGACGCCCTGCCCTCCGCTGCGAAGGAGTGACCGCATGGAACGTCCGCCGGCGAAGCCCACCGCTGTCACCGACACTTCCCAACCCATCCAGCGCTGGTACCTGTCCTATGCCCTGCTGGGGCTCGTCATCTCGGGCGTGGCGCCCATCGTGCTGCCGCTGCTGGCCGAGCGCACGGGTGGCCCGACCGCCCCCGGCCTGGTCATGGCCGCGTTCAACCTCGGCATGCTGGCGGCGCCGCTGTGGGGCTCGCTCGCGGACAGGACGGGATGGCACCGCCCCCTGTACGCCTCGGGATTGGCGGTCCTGGCCGCCGGCATCGGCGCGTTCCCGCTCCGGCACGAGCTGGGCTGGTTCGTCTTGACGGCACTGGTCATCGGGCTGGCGGCGTCGGCGACCGCGACCGTCGCCAATCTGTTCATCACGGAGCGGCATCCGCGGGCGTCGTGGGGGGCCCGCTTCGGTTGGCTGCAGACCTTCTACGGCGCGGGCCAGGTCGCGGGCCTGGTGTTGGCCGGCGCCTTCGGCGGGTCACACGCAACCTTGGCCCTCGCCTTCGCGGCCTTCGCGGCCGTGCTGGCAACGGCCATGTTCCGGGCCGTGCCGAAGTCGACGCCGAAGGAACAGCCGGTCGCCGGAGACCACCACGCCCGCCATGGCGGCCTGGTGCTCGGCACGATGATGAGTCACGCGCACCTGCCGCACCTCACGCGGGCGCTGGCGAAGCTGCCGACGCTCGTGCGGAGCGGCCGCTCCCCCTTCCTGGACTTCCTCGGCAGCTGGTTCCTCGGCAACGTCGGCAGCGCCGCCGTGTTCTCCTTCTACCCACTGGTGATGGGGCACGTCTTCGGCCTCCAGACGGGGGCGGCCTCCTGGGCGTTCGCGGGCGCGGCCGCGGTGGGCCTGCTGCTCTACGGACCGGCCGGGAGCGCCTCGAAGCGCCTGGGCGCCGGCGCGGTCTACCGGACCGGCCTCGGCCTGCGCCTGGCGGCCCTCGTATTCCTCACCCTGGTCGGCCTGACCCACGTCGCGGTGCGGGGCTGGCTGGCGGTGGCCGGGTTCGGGCTCGTCGTCCTGGCGTGGTCGCTGCTGGCGGTGTCCGGCTCCGACCTCGCGGCGGAGAGCTCGAGCCTTCCCCAGGGCGAGGCGATGGGCCTCTACGCCGCCTCGGGCGCCGTGGCGGCGGTCATCGGCTCGCTGCTGGGCGGGTTCATCGCCGCACTCACCGGCTACGCCGGCCTGCTCTGGGTGGCGAGCGGGTTCGTCCTGGCCGCCCTTGCGATCATGCGACGGCGGCAGGCCCGGCCGGCGGCCGATGGCGCAGCGCCGGCAGGGCGCTCGCCCTAGCGCCGTTCGGCCTCGATGGAAGACCCGACCGGGCCATCGGCTCGTGAAAGCTCAGGGCCCCGCCTTCGAGGACGAGCTCGAACCGCCCCGGAAGGGATGGCGGTCGTAGTTGGTGAGCTCGACGTACCCCACGCCCGGCGTCGAGCCCGCAACGCGTACGTCGCCCTCCCAGTAGGCGATGCCGGTGGTCGACCGGGTGTTCATCTCCTGGTCCTTCATCACCGGCGTCACGTTCACGTCGATACCGAAGCGGGGCACGCGAACCCTCCAGCTCAAGGGGTACACCGCGCCGGTGGTAGGGCTGGTCCAGGTCTCGCCCGTGGGGGTGACCTCGAAGTCCCGAGCCGTGAGGTGGACGGTGCGCCCGTCCTTCGTCACGAAGCTCCCCGCCGCCGTGGCGTAACCCCCGTCCTGGCCGCGGATGAGGTAGAGCATGAGCTCGGTGTCGTCGTTGAACTGCAGGCTGTACCAGTCCCAGCCGGCGTAGCCGGTCATCTTGAAGTCGCCCCACTGGTGGTCGTGCCAGGCGAGACCGGTGACCTTCAGGTCGCGGCAGCCGAAGAAGGTGCAGTCGACGCCCAGCGTCCCCGTGACGGCCATGCGGGTGTACGAGACGTAGTAGCTGGTACCGCCGGGACCCATCGACTGGATGCCGGGCGGGTCGCCGTGGAGCGCCGCGGGCTTCTGTGGATCGAGGGTCAAGTCGAGGCTGTAGCCGTCGCCCCCGGCGTGGATGTGCTGGGCCTTGCTGCCGGGCACGTTGCGGGCGAACCAATCCGCGACGTAGACGTCGAAACGGTCCTTCGAGGCGCCCCCCTGGTAGCCCCAGGCCGTCGACTTCTGGGCGCTCGCGAAGGTCTTCCGGGACGGATCGGTCACCGCGAAGTGCCCCACGAACGCCTTCTCCATGATCATCGACATCGGCACCGGCCCGAACGCCTTCATCGATGGAGGCGGGTAGGCCTTGAAGAAGGTGAGCTCGAACCCGTAGTGCCGCCCCTGCGGGTCGGTCAGGTGCCCGGTGTAGTACCACCACTCGATCGGAGCGGCGTGGGCCGCCTGATCGCGCGGTAGCTCGACCGGCCTCACCGGGTAGGGATGGTCGTAGACGCTCGGCACGCAGGCCGTGAGGAACAGCAGGGCGAGCGCGGGGACGGCGAGCAGCAGGCGGCGTGCGGCCATGCCCTACGGTACATGGACCGGCGGAGCAGGCATGATGGGAGGCGTGAGGCTCCTGTGCGCGGCCGACATCCACCTTGGGCGGCGGCCCTCGCGTCTGCCTGACGGGCTGGCCGACCACGCCGACGACCTCGACCCGGCAGCCGGGTGGCGGCGTCTGGTACAGGTCGCGCTGGATCGCGGCGTCGACGGGCTGCTCCTGGCCGGCGACGTCGTCGACCGGGACGACGACTTCTTCGAGGCGTTCGCGGACCTGCGGCAGGGCGTCGAGCGGCTCGCCGAGGCGGGCATCCCGGTCCTCGGCATCGCCGGCAACCACGACGTCCAGGTGCTGCCGCGGCTGGCCGGGGCCGTGCCCGGCTTCACCCTGCTCGGCCGCGACGGGCGCTGGCAAGGCCACGTGCTGCAAGGCGCCGACGGCGTACGCGTGCGCGTGCTCGGCTGGTCGTTCCCCGAACGCGTGGCTCCCGACGACCCGCTGGCGGCGGGGCTCCCGGCCCGCGGCCCCGAGACCACCATCGGTCTGTTGCATGCCGATCGCGACCAGACGGGGAGCCGCTACGCGCCGGTCCGGTCCGCCGACCTGCTGGCGGCACCGGTCGACGCCTGGCTGCTGGGGCACGTCCACCGACCCGACATCACCGCGGGCCCGAGGCCGATCGGCTACCTCGGCTCGCTGGTAGGCACCGACCCGGGCGAGCCGGGACCGCACGGCGCCTGGCTGCTGGAGGTGGACTCAGGCGGCGCGCTGGAGTTGAGCGCCCTTCCGCTCGCGCCCTTGCGCTGGGAGACCTTGGACGTGCCGCTCGACGGGCTCGCCGACCCGGCCGACGTCACCGTACGCATCACGGCGGCGATCGACGCGCTCCATGCCGCCCTCGCCGAGGCGCCGTTCCACGCGGCCGCCGTCGGATGTCGCCTGCTTCTGACCGGACGCACGGCCCTGCGCGCCGGCGTGGCCCAGGCGTTGGCCGCCGCCGACCCGCGATCGGGGCTCTACCCTCAGGACGGCACGTCCTACTTCGTGCACGCCGTCTCGCTGAAGGCCCTCCCCGAACGGGACCTCGCGGCGCTGGCGCGCAGCGCCGATCCGGTGGGCCTGCTCGCCCGCAAGCTGCTGCTGCTGCAGGGGCGGGGCGAGCCGGAGGCGCGACAGGCGCTGCTCCGGGTGGCGAGCCGGCGGCTCGCCGAAGTGCCCCGGCGGCGCCACCTCAGCGCGACCGGAGCCGCGCCCCCCGATGAGGAACGCGTCGCCGCGCTGCTCGAGGCCGCCGCCCTCGACGCCCTCGACGCGCTGCTGGCCCAGAAGGAGCCGGCCGCATGAGGCTGCGCAGGCTCCGCGTCGACAGGCTGCCGGGCATCCACCCCGGCTTCGAGCTGACCGACGTCGATCCGGGCGTGAACGTCGTGGTGGGGCCCAACGCGTCGGGCAAGAGCAGCGTGCTGCGTGCCGTGCAAGCCCTGCTCTACCCCGAGGAGCAGCGCGGCTCCGGCGTGATCCTGGAGGCCCTGTTCGAGGACGACGACGGCGAGCTGCGGGTGAGCCGTGCCGGCGACGCGGTGAGCTGGAGCCGCGACGGCCGGGCGGTGCCGCGACCGGGCCTGCCCGAGCATCACCTGCTCGGCTGCTACACGCTCGGCGTCGAGGACCTCACCGCGGCCGGCACGACCGACGCCCTCATCGCGCGGCAGCTCGCGCTCGATCTGTCCGGCGGCTACGACCTCGCCGAGGTCCGCGAGCGCGGGCCCTTCCGCGGCCACGGCAGCGGCCAGAGCGAAGCGAAGCGCCTCCAGCGCGCGACCGAGGCGCTCAACGCGGTGCTGCGGGAACGCGAGCAGCTGGTTCAGCAGGAGGAGCAGATCGAACGCTGGCTCCGGCAGGAGCGGGAGGCGGAGGCCGCGGCGCACCACGCCGACGAGCACGACCACGCGCTCGGTCTCATCGAGGCGCGGCGCGACGTCGAGCGCGCGCGCGCCGAGCTCGACGGCTTCCCGGAGGGCATGAAGCGCCTGGTCGGCGGAGAAGCGGAACGACTCGATGCCCTGCACACCGAGATCGAAGCGTCCGAAGCGGAGCTCGCCGCCGCGCGCCGCCGCGACGAAGAGGCGGGCCGGACCCTGGAGACCTCCGGGCTCGAGCTCAGCGTATTGAAGCGATCGGACCTCGAAGAACGCAACCAGCTCCTCAAGGAGATGCAACGCGAGGCTTCGGAGCTCGCGGCCCTGGAGGACCGGCGGCGCGAGGCGCGAGCGGAGCTCGAGCTGGCGCGCAGCGCGTTCGGCCCGGAGGCCCACCCGGACCCGGGCCCGAAGCTGGACCCGGCCACTCTGAGCGCCGTCGACACCGCGTTGGAAGCGAAGCGCTCGGTCGACGCGGAGCTGCGCGAGCTCCGGCACGAGCTCGACCGGTTGCCCACGCCCGACGACGAGGAGGAACCCCCTGAGCGCCTGAAGACGGCGCGTGACGCCCTGGCGGCATGGCTCTCCGCCGCCCGCAGGCCGCGCTGGACGGCGGCGCGCGGGCTCGGCCTGGCGCTCGTGCTGGGAGGCGGCGGCGGCGCGCTCGTGCTCGCCTTCCTCGGTGGGGCACAGACGCTGCCGCTGGCCGGTCTGGCGGGCGCGCTGCTCGCCGGCCTGCCGCTCTTGCTCCGCGACGGCGCGGCCGCCCGCGAGCGGGACCACGCGCACGAGCGCTTCCGCCGGAGCGGCCTCGCGGCTCCCGAGACCTGGAGCGCGCCGAGCGTAAGCCGTCGTCTCGACGCCCTCGAAGCTGCCGTCGCCCGCGCCGAGGGCCTGCGCACGCGGCTGGAACAGCGTGCCGAGGCCGAGCGCCGGCGGGCGGCGGCGCTGGCCCGGCAGGCCGAGGCCGAACGCGGTCTCGGCGAGCTGGCGGAGCGCGTGGGCTTCGACCCCGCAGTGCTCGACGCCGGGCTCGAGCGCTGGCTCCGTCTGGTCGACGCGGTCGACCGCGCAGGACTCAAGCTGCGCGGCATCGATGCCAAACGCGCACCACGCCGCCAACGTCTCGACGCCTCCACGGCTGCCCTGCGGGTATTCCTGGACGAGCACGGCGAGGCGGTCGACGAGCCTGCGCCCCCGGTCGCGTTACTCGAGTCGCGCTGGAGCGCCCTATCCGGACGTCTGACGATGCGTGACGACGCCCGCAGGGACCGGGAGGGCGCGCGGGCCGCCATCGAACGTGCCGAGCGCGACCTGGAGCGGGCGCGCGCCTCGGTCCGCACCCTCCTCGCGGGCGCCGGTCTGGACGCCGGCGAGGGTGAAGCGGGACTACGCGACGCCGAGCGGGAGCTCCACCAACGGCTCGGCCGCCTCGACGTCTACCGGCGGCGGAGGGAGGCGCTGCGCGACGCCGCGTTGCGGGAGGGCGATCGCCGCCAGGAGCTGGGGCACCGCCCGGACCTGCTCGAACGCGCCGACGCGGACGATTCCGACGCGATTCGCGCCCGCCTCGCGGAGCTGCGGCAGACGGCGGCCGCCGCCAAGGAGATCTCCGAGAGGATCGCCGTCACGCGCGAACGCGTCCGGCGGGCGGGATCGGAGCGCGACCTCGAACGCGCGCGCCAGGAGTGGCAGCAGGCCTCCGACACGCTCGCCGATCGGCTCGACGAGGCTCTCTACGCCGAGGCCGGCGCCTTCTTGCTCGACACGGTCGAGACCGAGCACGAGCAGACCAGCCAGCCAGACGCGCTGCGCCGCGCTGCGAGCTGGTTCCGCCGCTTCACGCGCGACCAGTACGAGCTGCTGTTCGATGGCGGCCGCCAGGGCGATTTCGCGGCCCGGGAGACCGCCAGCGGTGAACGTCGATCGCTGACCGAGCTCTCCACGGGAACGCGTGCGCAGCTCCTGCTGGCGGTGCGGGTGGCGTTCGCCACGGAGGCCGAGAGGGGACGAGCGTCGCTGCCGCTGTTCCTGGACGAGGCGCTCACCACTGCCGACGTCGATCGCTTCCGGGCGGTGGCCCACAGCCTGAGCGTGCTTGCCCGCGAGGGGGGCCGGCAGCTCTTCTACCTCTCCGCCCGAGCCGAGGACGCCCTCCTCTGGGAGGCCCCGTCGGAGCGGGACGCCGCCCCTCCGGCACGCGACGGAGCCGCGGCCGAGCGCGACGGGGCACCCCACCTGATCGACATCGCAAGCGTGCGGCGCCTCGGCCGGGCCGTCGCGGGGCCCGAAGCGCTGGCCCTTCCCGCCCACAGCGATCCCCCCGCGCCCGACGGCAGGACGCCGGAGGCGTACGGAGCCGCTCTGGCCGTGCCCCCCGTCGACCCCTGGCGGCCGGGCGACGCCTGCCACCTCTTCCACCTCCTGCGCGACGATTTACCACTGCTCCACCGCCTGCTGCGCGCGGGCGTGGAGCGCCTCGGCACGCTGCGGGCGTTCCTTCGTGACGAGGGCGGCGGCGGGTTGCTGACCGGGGCCGAGCGTGCACGCCTCGAGGCGCGAGCCGCTGCGATCGACCCGTTCCTGGAAGGCTGGCGGCGCGGCCGAGGGCGCCCCGTGGACCGGGCCGCGCTCGAGGCCTCGGACGCCGTTACGGCCACCTTCCTCGATCGGGTCGACGACCTCTCCGCCCGCGTCGGGGGGGACGCTCGCAGGCTCCTGGAGGGCCTCGAGAACGGCCAGGTGGCCCGCTTTCGCAACGAGGCCCGCGAACAGTTGCAGGATTGGCTGCTCGACCACGGCTACCTCGATGACCGGCCGGTGCTCGACGAGGCAGGGCTGCGCCAGCGCCTGCTTGGGGCGCTGGCGCAGCACGGGACGAGCTCGGGCGCGGACGGCGTCGAGGCCGCAGCGTTGCTGGACGAAGCGGACCGACTCACGCGCTGGTGGAGTGTCGCGGTGGGAGCCGGTGGGCCCCTTCAGAGCCGCTTGACCACCCGCAGGGAGTCCTCGGCGAACCCCAGCCGCTCGTAGAAGGCGCGCGCTCCGCCGTTGTTCGCGAACACCTCGAGCGCGAGACGACTGAGCCCACGCTCCCGCGCCCACGTCTCGGCCCCCTCCATCAAGACGCGCCCGACACCTCGTCCCTCGGCGTGATCCGCCACAGCCAGCACCCCCACGTAGGCCTCGGGATCGCCCGAGAAGTACTCGACGCCGCGCTGCACCTGAACGCAACCGAGCCGCGCCCCACCCGCGGCCTCGGCCACCAGCACCGCCACCGTGGGCGACCCCTGCACCGTCTGCTCGACGGCCTCCTCGAGCGCGCGCTCGGAGCTGGCCAGGACGGCCGCCGGGTCGCGCGTCATAAGCCCCTCGAAGGAGACCAGCCGTGCGGCCAGGGCGCGCACGAAGGGAAGGTCTTCGCGGGTCGCGGCGCGCACACAGACGGCTTCTCGCTCGGCACTCATGCGGCAGTCTACGCCGCTCGCGAAGGCCCGACGGAATCGCCGGGAGCGGCGCGAACGGCGCCTCGAGCGCGGCGCTTCGAGCGCGGCGGCTAGAGCGCGGCGGCGCTCGCTTCCAGCGCCTCGTTGAGGCGCTCGATGTTGGCCATCCCTTCACTTCGCAGCCACGCCTCCAGCGCCGGCTCCCCGCCGCCCGCATAGGCGGCGATACCGCCCTTCCAGGTGGCGCGGCCGCACAGCACACCGTTGAAGCGCGCGCCCGCCTCGCCGGCGAGCTCGAGCGAGCGGACGAAGAGCTCCATGTCCACACCCGCCGACAGGAAGATGAGGGGCACCGTCGACGCCTCCGTCGCCTGCCGCATGGCGGACAGCACCCGCTCGCGCTGCGACGCCAGGGCCCCGGGCTGGAGCCAGCTCGGATCCACCGGCACCTCCACCTTCAGCACGTCCACGCCGTACTCGGGCCGGGTCCACTCGGCGATGCTTCGCGTGACCCGTTCCGGCTTGGCCTCGGCCCCGCCCGTGCCAGCGCCGTCGTAGGTGACCGGCTCCAGGAAGTAGGCGACGTCGGCCTCCCGGCACTCCTCACCGACGCGCCGGACCAACGCCTGTTTGCGTTCGTTGACCTCAGCGGGGCTGGCGGGATCGTAGTAGACCAGCACCTTGACGACGTCCGCGCCTGCCTCCTTCAAGCGGCCGGCCGACCACTCCGGCAACAGCGTCGGCATGCGGTGCTCGTCGGTGGCGTCGTAGCCGCTCTTCTCGTAGGCGACGATGAGTCCCGCGGCGGGCGCCCGGTCGGCGGCCGCCTCCCAGCCGTAGAGCGGGTCGAGCAGCACCGCCGACGCCCAGGGCGTCAGCTCGCGCGTCACCACCGCCTTGAAGGTGGCGAGATCGGCGTCGGTCACCTCTGCGGGCCCCTTGCCCGCAGCCTTCGCGAGCGCCTTGCGCAGGCTGCCGCGCTGATCGATGGCCAGCGCCGCGATGATGCCTCGTGGCGTCACGCAGGCCTCGAGCCCGCGCTGCTTCCCTGCAGAGCGCGAAGATGCGTTCATGGTCGGGCTTCCTTGATCGTGGAGAGCGAGCGAACGTTCACGACTCCACGATAGCGCCTGCCGTCACGCGCCCGTTGCGCGATTGCCGCCGGAACGCGCGCCGCCGCGGAGGATGCACCGCCCTGCCTACGGACGCACCGACCTGGGCCGCCGTCGGGCGCCCTCTCACCGTCGTGCGCCACAATGGGCTCATGAGTGGCTCGTCCTTCTGGGAACGTCCCGACATCGTCGAGCGCTTCGGTGCGCGCGAGCCCGATCGCCGCCTGCTGGCGTGGCTGGCGCAGCGCGATCCCGCCCGACTGCGCGCGCTGGACATCGGCTGCGCGGCGGGCCGCAACACCCTCCATCTGGCAGCGGCCGGCGCCGATGTGTGGGCGCTCGACGCCTCGGCCGCCATGGTCGAGGCGGCACGGGCGCGGCTGGCGCCGCTGGTGGGCGCCGACGAGGCGCGCCGCCGCGTGGTCCAGGGCCGCATGGACGACCTCAGCACGTTCCCCGACGGCAGCTTCGAGCTGGTGATCGCGCTCGGCGCGTTCCAGAACGCGGGCACCGCCGGCGAGTGGGAGCGCTCCCTGGCCGGCACGGCACGCGTGCTCGTGACCGGCGGGCACTGCCTGGTCGCCAGCTTCGCCCCCGACTCGCGCCCGCACGGCGTCGCGCTCGAGCCGGTGCCCGACGAAGCCAACGTCTACTTCGGTTTCGGGGGACCGCACGACCGCATCACCCTGCTCGCGCCCGAGGCGCTCGACGCCGCCTTCGCTCGGCACGGGTTCGAGCCGGCCGAGGCCACGCAGGCCGTGCGCGTGGCGACGGAGCGGGGCCACCGCACCACCGTCAACGCGCTCTACCGCAAGACCGGCTGACCGGGCGCGGCGGCCGCGCGACCGCGTTCGCCGACGTCCCCCACACCCGTCCCCCCACACCCCAACGCCCCGCCCCGTGGGGACGATTCCCACCCCCTCGTGTCCTGCTTTCCACCGACCCCCCCGTGCCGGGCCCGCGGCTACCTTGGCGCAACGGAGCGCGCACGGTCCAAGGACTCTCGCGAAGGGGTCGCTCCGTGGGAGGTGAGTCGCATGCGGAAGATCCGTGTCGTGATTCTCGCGATCCTCGCTCTGGGCTTCACCTGGGCGTCGGCCCAGCTCGTCGTCTACTCCAGCGTCGACGAGGAGAACGCCCGCAAGATCCTCAGCGCCTTCACAGACGCGACGGGCGTTCAGGTCCAGATGGTGTTCCTGTCGTCCGGCCCGGCGCTGTCGCGCATCGAGGCCGAGAAGAACCGGCCGCAGGCGGACGTCTGGTTCGGGGCGCCCAGCGAGAACCACATCCTCGCCAAGGAACGTGGCCTCACCCAGCCCTACGTCTCCGCCAACGCCGACGCGCTGCCGGCGAACTTCAAGGACGCCGCGGGCTCCTGGCACGCCATCTACACGAACCCGCTCGCCTTCGGCGTGCGGACCGACATCCTTTCGCAGCGGGGCGCCGCCGTACCCGCGAGCTGGGCGGACCTCACCAAGCCCGAGTACAAGGGCCTGGTGCAGATGCCGTCGCCGCAGTCGTCCGGCACCGCCTACAACGTGATCCTGACGCTGCGCGCGATCTTCGGTGAGGACGCCGCCTTCGCCTACATGAAGGCGCTCAACCCGAACGTGCAGACCTACACCCAGAGCGGGACGGCGCCGAGCGGTTCGCTGGGCGTCGGTGAGACCGCCATCGCGATCCAGTTCACGCCCGGCTTCCTCAAGCTGGTCGACGAGGGCTTCCCGGTCAAGGTCGTGTTCCCGAGCGAAGGCGTCGGCTACGAGGTCGCCGCCATGTCGATCCTGAAGGGCGCCACCCACCTGGGCGAGGCACAGCAGCTGGTGGACTGGATGACGTCGAAGGACGGCCAGCAGGCACTGGCCACCCAGAAGACGTACTTCCTGCCGATCCGCGCCGACGTCAGCGCGGGGCCCGGCATCCCTTCTCTCGACAGCATCAAGCTGGTGTCGTTCGATCCCACGTACGCGGCCGGCAATCGGCAACGCCTCGTGGACCGCTGGGTCCAGGACGTGCTGGGCCAGTAGCGGCCGCTGAGGGGCGGGCTCCGGCCCGCCCCTCCTTCACCCCACATCCATGCTCCATCGTGCTCGAACCCAACTGCGCGTGCTCGCGCGTGACCGCGTGCTTTTCGCCGTGGTGATCGCGATCTTCGTGGCGTTGGCGGTGTTCGTGGTGTACCCGCTGGTGCTGGTGCTACTGTCGAGCTTCCGCACGCCCACGGGGTTCGGCCTGGACAACTTCGAGCTGATCGCGCGGCGCCGTCTGTACCGCAACGCGCTGGTGAACAGCCTGAGCGTCGGTGCCCTGGTGGGGCTGCTCGGCGTGATCCTCGGCTACGTCGCGGCGTTCGTGCTGGGGCGCACCAAGGTCCCCGGCAAGCGCCTGCTCCACATGCTGACCATCCTGCCGATCATCTCGCCCCCGTTCTCGGGAGCGATCTCCATCCTGTTCCTGTTCGGCTTCAACGGTCTCATCACACGGCAGCTCCTCGGCCTGCATGACTTCCGCATCTACGGCTTCTTCGGCGTCGTGCTGTCGCAGGTGTTCACCTTCGCACCGATCGCCTACCTGTCGCTGCGCGGCGTGCTCTCCTCGATCAATCCGACGCTCGAGGACGCTGCGCTCAACATCGGGGCGAACCGCTGGCAGGTGTTCTGGCGCGTGACCTTCCCGCTCTCCCTGCCCGGCGTCGCCAGCGCCTTCCTGGTGGTGTTCATCGAGTCGATGGCGGACTTCGGTAACCCTCTCGTCCTGGCCGGGGCCGCCTTCCCGATGCTGGCCCCGCAGGCCTATCTCGAGATCACCGGCAGCTTCAACCTGGCGCGCGGCGCGATGCTGGCCGTGGTGCTGCTCATCCCGTCCATGACGGCGTTCGCCATCCAACGCGCGTACCTCTCGCGCCGCCAGTACGTCACCGTGACCGGTAAGCCCAGCGCCACCGTGAGCAAGGCCGTCTCGCCCCTCGCCAAGTGGCTGCTGTACGCCGTGGTCGTGTTCTTCGCGGTCGTGGTGGTGATGTTCTACGCGGTCATCCTGGTGGGCGCGTCCACCCGCGTGTGGGGGTTCGACTACCACCTCTCCCTGCAGCACTTCGCCTACGTCTTCGACGTGGCGTTCGACACGGTCAAGGACACGCTCATCGTGGCCATGGTGTCCACGCCCATCAGCGGCATCCTAGGCATGCTGATCGCCTTCCTGGTCGTGCGTCGCTCGTTCCCGGGCAAGGGGGCGATGGAGTTCGGTTCCATCCTCAACTTCGCCGTGCCGGGAACCGTGGTCGGCATCGGCTACATCCTGGCGTTCAACCGGTTGCCGCTGCTGCTCACCGGCACCCTGCTCATCCTGGTGCTGAACTTCGTGTTCCGCTACGTCCCCGTCGGGATCCAGTCGGGCATCGCCATCCTCAGGCAGATCGATCCGTCGATCGAGGAAGCCGCCCAGAACCTCGGCGCCGACGGCCTCACGACCTTCCGCAAGGTCACGCTGCCGCTCATCGGTCCGGCCTTCTTCTCGGGCCTGGTCTTCGCCTTCGTTCGCGCCATGACGGCGATCAGCGCGGCGATCTTCCTGGTCTCGGCCAACTGGAACCTCATGACGGTGCAGATCCTCAACGAGGTGGGCTCCGGCCGCCTGGGCGTCGCCGCGGCGTTCAGCATGGTCCTGCTCGCCATCGTGCTCAGCGCCATCGTCGTCATCGACCTGCTGGTCGGCCGCCGCGCCGACGTGGCCTCCACCATCCGGTTCTAGAGGGAGCGGCATGGCAACCGACCTGCGAATCGACCGCTTGCGCAAGGAGTTCGAGAGTCCCGGCGGCGAGACCGTCGTCGCCGTCAACGACGTGAGCCTTGACATCGAGAAGGGAGCGCTCGTCACCCTGCTCGGCCCGTCGGGCTGCGGCAAGACCACGCTGCTGCGGTTGATCGCGGGCTTCGAGGAGCCGACCGGAGGCGACATCTACTTCGGTGACCGTCGCGTCAATGACGAGGCCCCCAACGTCCGGGACAGCGCCATGGTGTTCCAGTCGTACGCCATCTTCCCCCACTTGAGCGTGTTCGAGAACGTGGCTTTCGGCCTGCGCCTGAAGCGCGGATCCCGGCATGGGATCCGGGAGCGTGTCGGGCGGGTGCTCGAGCTGGTCGGCCTCGGGGCCCTGGGGGGCAGGTCGCCCAGCCAGCTGTCGGGAGGCCAGCAGCAACGCGTGGCGCTGGCGCGCTGCATCGTCATGGAGCCCCGGCTGCTGCTGTTCGACGAGCCGCTGTCCAATCTGGACGCCAAGCTGCGCGAGCAGATGCGACTGGAGATCCGTGACCTGCAACAGCGGCTGGGGATCACCAGCGTCTACGTGACGCACGACCAGGTCGAGGCCATGAGCATCTCCGACGTGCTGGTCGTCATGAACGGCGGAACGGTGGAGCAGATCGGCTCCCCGAGCGAGGTCTACGCGCGGCCCGCCAACCGCTTCGTCGCAGACTTCATCGGCAAGGTCAACTTCGTCGACGCCATCTTCACCGGCGGCGCCGTGGACGTCGCCGGCGCGCGTTGGCCCCTTCCCGATGCGCCCGACGTGGCTGAGGGGTCCCGGGTCACGCTCGTCCTGCGGCCCGAGGCCATCCTCATGTCGACGACCGACGGCCCGCTCCGAGGCACGGTCCGACGCACCGTGTTCCTGGGGAATCACGCCGAGTACCTCGTCGAGGTCGAGGGCGTGGGGGAGCTCGTCATCGACGAGACCGACCCCACCGATCGCGGCATGCGGACCGCCGGCGACAGCGTCTTCCTGTCGCTCGCGGCCGATGCATTGCACGTCCTACCGGCCGAGTCCTGAAACCGGAGCTCTGAAGCCCGGGCGCCGCCGCGGGGCCCAAGCGCGTGCGGGACGGCCCAGCGGACCCGGCCTTGGCCTCAAGCTCCTTCGAGCGTGTCCCGAAGGGCATCGCCCACGAGGTTGAAGCCCAGGACCACCAACAGGATGGCCAGCCCGGGGAATGTCGCGATCCACCACGACGTCAGGAAGTAGCTCTGCCCGTCGGCCAGGATCGCCCCCCAGTCCGGCGTCGGCGGCTGCGCTCCGAGTCCGAGGAAGGACAGCCCCGCCGTTTCGACGATCACGGTGCCGGCCTGCAGGGTGGCGGTCACGAGGATCGGCACCAGACTGTTGGGAAGAACGTGCCGCGCCATGATCCGGACATCCCGAGCCCCTAGGGCGCGAGCGGAGTGAACGAACTCCTGCTGCCGGATGGAGAGGGCCTTGCCACGCATCAGGCGCGCGTACTGCGGAGTGTAGACGACGCCGATCGCGACCATGGCGTTGACCAGGCTGGGACCGAGCGCGGCCACGATGATGAGCGCCAGCAACAGATAGGGGAACGCCAGCAGGACGTCGACGATGCGCATGATGACGCTATCCGTGGCGCCGCCGTAGAAGCCCGCCGCGAGTCCCAGTGCGCTTCCCGCCAGCAGCGCGATCCCGTCCGCAACGACGATCGCCAGCAGCGCGGTGCGCGTCCCATAGAGCACGCGGGTCAGAAGATCTCGACCGTACTGGTCGGTGCCGAGCGGGTGACCCGCCACGGGAGGCGACTGTGCGCTCATGAAGTCGCCTTCGGTGGGATCGTACGGCGTCAGCACGGGTGCGAGCAGCGTCACCGCCAGGAATGCCAGTACGATGACGCTCCCGACGATGAAGTTCGGCTTTCGCAACAGCCGGCGAAGCTGGCGTGCGCGCGCGCTGCTGCTGCGCGGCTCGGTCGTACGCGTTGCGGTCGTCATTGGTAGCGGATCCTCGGATCGAGGTAGGCATAGGACATGTCCACAACGAGGTTGATGAACACGAACACGAGAGCGACCAGGATGGCTCCGGCCTGGACCACCGGGTAGTCGCGGTTGAGGATCGAGTCGACCATGAGGCGGCCGAGCCCGGGAAGCGAGAAGATCGTCTCCGTGAGCACCGCCCCGGACAGCAGCAGACCGAACTGCAGACCGACCACGGTGACCACCGGGATCATGCCGTTGCGAAGGGCGTGTCGCAGGACCACCCCACGCTCGCGGACACCCTTCGCCCGCGCGGTCCGCACGTAGTCGTGAGCGAGGGCGCCCACCACTTCGGCCCGCGTGATGCGCGTGATGAGGGCCAGCGGGATGGTGGCGAGCGTGGCGGCGGGCAGGACGAGGTGGCGCGCGGCGCTGCCGAAAGCAGCCCAATTGCCTTCGAGAATGGCGTCGAGGATGGGCATGCCGGTGATCCGATGGACGCTCTGCCCGATGTCGAGCACGCCGCCGATCGGAAGCCATCCGAGATGACCGCCGAAGACCAGGATCAGCATCAGGCCGAGCCAGAAGATCGGCATCGACACCCCGATCAACGACAACGCGAGCAGCAGGTTGTCGAACCAGCCGCCCGGCCTCACGCCGGCGACGACCCCCATCGGGATCCCGGCGGCGAGCGCGATGACGAGGGCCGATACGGCGAGTTGAAAGGTCACGGGGAACGCCCCGAGCACCATGTCCATGGCGGGCTTGTTGGTCCGTAGCGAGGTACCGAAGTCTCCCTGGAGCCCCGAGACCAGGAAGGTCCAGTACTGCACCCAGATGGGATCGTCCAGCCCCAGCTGGTGCCGCAGGTCGGCGAGCTGCTTGGCGGTAGCCCGATCACCCAGGAGAAGCGTGGCGACGTCGCCGGGCAGCACGTGCATGGCGAAGAACACCAGCAGGCTCACGCCCAGGATCACGGGGAGCAGTTGGAGGACGCGTCGCGACGTGTACTGGAACATTACGGGTCCGCTCGGGACGGGCTCGGAGAACGCCCCCCACCGCCTCGCCGCCGCTGCGGCGAGGCGTGGGGGACGCGAAGGGCGCGATGGAAGGCGCCGTCGTGGGTCACTGCAGGCCGACGTTCTCCAGTCCGAAGAACATCTGCGTGGGGTTGAGCACGAAGCCGGTCACGTTGTCGGTCGTGGCCCGCACCTGCAAGGTGTTGTTGAGGAAGATCCAGGGAGCCCCCTGCCAGATGATCTGCTGCGCCTGCTCGTAGAGCGCCACCCGCTTGGCGTAGTCGGTCTCCTTCTGGGCCTGCAGGAGCAGGCTATCGACCTGGTCGTTCTTGTAGTGCGAGGTGTCACCGACCGGGATCGTCGCCGAGTCGAACAGCTCGTACAGGAAGTTGTCCGGGTCGCCGTTGTCACCCGACCAGCCGGTCATGGCCATACCGTGGTAGTCGCCGGAACGCACCTTGGCGAGGAACGAGCCGAACTCCATCTGCTGGATCGACACGTCCACGCCCACCTTCTTCAGGTAGCTCTGGATGGCCACCGCCATCTGAGCGCCGGCGGGATTGTAGCCGCGCGCCGAGTTGTATGCCAGCAGCTCGGCCTTGAAGCCGTTGGGGTAGCCGGCATCGGCGAGGAGCTGCTTGGCCTTGGCGGGGTCGTAGGTGTAGGGCTGCAGGCTCTTGTCGAAGCCCCACTGCGCCTCGGGCAACGGAGACGTCATGGGCACGGCGAGGTCGTTGTACAGGGACTTGTTGATGGCCGCGCGGTCGATAGCGTAGTTCAGCGCCTGCCGAACGCGGGGATCGTCGAACGGCTTGGTGTCGGTGGGCAGCGCGATACCGTTGACGGTCAGACCGGGTTGCGTCACGAGCTTGAGGTGGGGATCGGACTTGATCGCCGGGATCACCTGGCTGGACACGTCGGCCAGGATCTGGACCTGACCCTGCTTCATCTGCAGGACCGCCGTCTGCGAATCGGGAATCACCTTGAAGATGACGCGATCGACCTTGGGCTTGCCGCCCCAGTAGTTGGGATTGGCGTCGAGCGTGATGTGATCGTTGTGGACCCATTCCTTGAGGATGAACGGACCCGTGCCGACGGGGTTGTTACGGAAGTCCTTACCGTACTTCACAGCCGCCGTCGGACTGACCACGCCGTTCCAGACCATCGCCAGGCTCGTCAGGAACGGTGCGAACGGGTGCTTGAGCGTGAACTGAACGGTGTAGTCGTCCAGCGCCTTGTAGCTCGCCACGGCACCGTAGGTGAAATCGATGTAGCTCTCCACCGGTCCGGTGTTGTAGATGTACGCGGGGTCGCTCTTGTTGAACAGGCGATCGAGGCTCTTGACGTAGGTCTGCGCGTTGAACGGAGTGCCGTCGGAGAAGGTCACGCCGTGACGCAGATGGAACGTGTAGGTGAGCCCGTCGCTCGAGATGTCCCAGCTCTCCGCCAGGCCGGGTGCCACATCCACGGTGCCGGGCTTGTAGCGGACAAGGCTGTCGAACACCGCCGACATGATGAAGCCGGAGGTGTTGTTCAGGACGGCCTCCGGGTCGAAACCGGTAGGATCGGCCTGGATCGCGATGACGAGCGTCTTCTGGGCGAACGCGGTGGTGCCCAGGAGCGCCAGCAGGGCCAGGACGAGCGTGAGCGTACGTTTCATGCTGCCTCCTCTGTGCGGATGCATGCGATGCGGATGCATACGAGCGGTGCCGTAAGGAACTGACAGGAACCCGGCAGCGGGCCCGAGATCCACGAACGGTGGGTCCCCCTCCCCGTCGTGCGCCCATTGGAACGACGAAAATTGTTACACGAATATAGGACAACTACGAGCGGCCGTCAACGTCCGCCCCGCGGCGGCCGGCCCCTCGGACCGACTTTGCCGTCGGCAACACGGTTGATCGCCTCGGCGCCATCCGACCCCTTCTCACGGTTGACCCTGGCGCCCGCAATCGTTACAGTCGGCTGTAACAGACACTCATCGATCTCATCCGGCTTGCCGCGAGGGGACGACCATGCCGTTCCGACCCTTCATCGACCGATCGAGCACCGTTGCGCTGGGCGTCCAGCTCAGGGGTCAGGTGGAGTACGCCATCGCCTGCGGTGACCTGGCTCCGGGGACCCGCCTTCCGACCGTGCGGCGCCTCGCCGAGCGCTTGGGGGTGTCGCCGGTCACCGTCTCCCAGGTCTACCGCGAGCTTCAGAAAGCCGGTCTCCTCGTCGCTCGGACCGGGCGCGGCACCTACGTCACGGAGTCCATCGGGGTCCTCGCCGGGGATCCACGCGACAGCCATCTGGAGGCCGTCCTGGACCGCGTCATCGTCGAAGGCCGGCGCCTGGGGCTCGACGACGATCAACTGCTGCGCCGGCTCGGCGATCACCTCGCCGGCAGCAAACGACGGGGCCGCGAAGTCACGGTCCTCGTCGTTGGCATGTTCGACGCCGCCACCCAGGGCTACGCTGAAGCCCTGCAGAAGAGCCTCGCAGGCCTCGCACGGGTGCGGGCCGCGACCTTCGACGACCTGACCGTCGACACGCTCACGCCGGAGGCCGGCATCGATCTGATCGTGACCTTCCCCTACCGCGTCAAGGAAGTACGCGCCCGGCTGGCCGAGGCGGTGCCCGTCACCTACCTGCAGTTCGTGCCGAGCGAGCCTACGCGGGTGTCGCTGGCCCAGATCGACCCTCGACAGCGGCTCCTCGGCGTCGCCCGCCTCCCCGGCTTCCTCCCGGCGCTCGAGGCAGGCATCGCGCGCTACGCCCCCCATGTCTCCTCCATCGCCTACTGCCTGGCGACCGATCCGCATCTACCGGGCCTTCTCTCCCGGAGCGACGTCGTCGTCTATGCCAGCGGCGCCGAATCCGTGCGCTCGCTGCTCGGCACTCACGAGCGGGCCTTCGAGTACCGGCATGCCCCCGATCCGGTCTTCGTGGAGGCTCACCTGCTCCCCATCGTGCGCGCACTGCGATCCGGGCGCACCCTCCCCCAGGCACTGCCGCCCGACGGAGGCGGCGCTCACCCGGATCGAGCCGACGGTGGAGGGCTTTCTCGTTGACCGCTCACCGGGGGCGGTCGTGAGCCCGGCCCCGGAGGCGCGGGCGACTCGCCACCCCGTAGGCGCAGGGCGGGTAGGCTTGGGACCGATCGTCACCAGGCCGTCGGGTGCCTGCGGGCACGCCGGCCCCCTGCGGGAGGCACCATGATCCTCGTCAGCTACTACGACTCCGAGGGCGTCCTTCGCGTCGGCGTGCGCGACGGCGACACCGTCACGCGCACCGACCTCAGCGCCGACGAGCTCGCCGCCCGCGGCCTGTCGGCGCTGCCCGAGCTCGCGCGCATCGCCGATGAGGGGCGCTCTCCCATCGATGCGAGCCGGCTCCGGCTCGGCCCGCCCGTCCCGCGCCCCGGCAAGATCCTGTGCGTCGGCCTCAACTACCGGCGTCACGCCCAGGAGACCGGCATGAAGATCCCGACCAGCCCGGTGTTGTTCTCGAAGTTCGGCAACGCCATCGCCGGGCCCGATGCCGAGGTCGCGGTGCCGCCGGAGGTGGAGCAGCTCGATTACGAGGCGGAGCTGGTGGTCGTCGTGGGCCGCCGCGCCCGGCGCGTCAGCGAGGCGCGGGCGCTCGACCACGTGCTGGGCTACACCAGCGGCAACGACCTGAGCGCCCGGGCGCTCCAGAAGCGCACCGGTCAATGGCTGCTGGGCAAGACGCTGGACGGCTTCCTTCCGATCGGCCCCGAGCTCCACACCGCCGACGCCGTCCCCGACCCGCAGGCGCTCGGCGTACGCTGCTGGCTCAACGGCGAGCTTCGGCAGGACTCCAACACGGCGGACATGATCTTCAGCGTGGCCGAGATCATCAGCTACGCCAGCACCTACTTCACGCTCGAGCCCGGCGACGTGATCGCCACCGGAACCCCCGAGGGCGTCATCCTCGGCATGGAGGAGAAGCGCTGGCTGCGGGCCGGCGACGAGCTCGCGGTCGAGGTGGGCCCCGTGCGCCGGCTCGTCACGCGGCTGGTGGAAGGCGGCTGACGCTCCGGCAAGCGCTTCGGCCATCACTCCGGCTCGCGCCCCGCGCCAGCGCGGCGCGGGGCTAGCATGGTGGTGCGGCCCGACCGCAGCGGTCGGGTCCGACGTCAAGGGAGTGGATGCCATGGAGTACCGCTATCTCGGAACCAGCGGCGTGAAGGTGAGCGAGCTCTGCCTCGGCGCCATGACGTTCGGGCGCGAAGGCGAAGCCGGCGAGCAGGACAGCCACCGCATGCTGGACGCCTTCGTCGCCGCCGGAGGCAACTTCATCGACACTGCCAACGTGTACTCACGCGGCGTGTCCGAGGAGATCGTCGGCCGCTGGCTGAAGCGCCGAGACCGCGACGAGCTCGTCATCGCCAGCAAGGTGCGCTTCCCGATGGGCGATGGCCCCAACGACGTAGGGCTCAGCCGCAAGCACATCCTCGCTTCCCTGGAGGCCAGCCTCGCTCGCCTCCAGACCGACTACCTGGACCTGTTGCAGATCCACGCCTGGGACCCCGGGACCCCGATCGAGATCGTCATGAGCACACTCGACACGCTGGTCGAGGACGGCCGCGTGCGGTACCTGGGGGCCAGCAACCTCACCGGCTACCAGCTCCAGCGCGCCATCGACCTGAGCCGCGAGCGCGGCCTCGAGAGGTTCGTCTCGCTGCAACCCCAGTACAACCTGCTGTGCCGCTCGACCGAGTGGGAGCTCATCCCGGTCGCGCTACGCGAGGGCCTGGGCGTGATCCCATGGAGCCCGCTCCGCGGCGGCTGGCTGTCGGGCAAGTACCACCGCGGGATGGAGCGGCCTCCCCAGGGCACGCGCGTGGAGATCGCGGCCCAGAAGGGATGGGGCGAGAGCTGGCCCAACCTCGCCAACGAGCACACCTGGAGCGTGATCGACGCCCTGCTGGAGGTCTCGGAGGAGGCCGGCAGGACTCCGGCGCAGGTAGCCGTGCGTTGGCTGCTGCAACGCCCCGGCGTCACGGCCCCGATCCTGGGCGCGCGGACCATGGCGCAACTCGAGGACAACCTCGGCGCGGTGGGCTGGAGCCTGTCGGAGGCACAGATGGCGAAGCTGACCTCGGCCAGCGACGTGACCCTGCCCTACCCCTACGACTTCCTGGAGGGCGCCTCGCGCGGGCGCTAGGACGCCGGCGGGGGTTGGGACGCCAGGCGGCGCCGCGTGGCCAGCGGCAGCTTGGCCACGACCAGATCGTACGAGAGGTCGATCAATTCGCGAATGGTGGCGTCGGGAACGCTTCCGTCCAGGCGGAGCGTGTTCCAGTGGCGCTTGGCGAGGTGGTAGCCGGCCGTGACGGCCGGGTAGCTCGATCGCAACGCCACCGCCAGCTCCGGGTCGCACTTCAGGCTCAGCTCGAGGGGCGTCGCTCGGCTGGCCAGCAGCGCGAAGATGCGGCCTTCGACCTTGTAGACGAGCGTCTCCGGGCCGAACGGCCGGTCCGGAACCGCACCCGGTTTGGCCAGGCACGCGCGCTCGATGACGTCGATGGTAGTGAAGGGGAGGTCCATGGCTCGAGAGAACCGTAGCACTGCCCGGGACCACCCTCGTCAGCGCGGGCGTCCCCGGAGCGGGCTCGCACGCTACGCCGGGCGCCCGCTCTGCGCCGTACCTTGGGGACCGATAGGGGGCAGGCCGACATGCATGTAGCCGAAGGCGTCGAGGCACTCGAGCTGACGATGGACTTCCTTGGCGGTCCCAGCGCCATCCACCCCACGCTGGTGTGGGACGAGCAGGACGCGATCTTGATCGACACCGGGATGCCGGGGCAGCTCGAGGCGATCCGCGAGGCGTGCCGCCGGGCGGGCGTTCCCCTCGAACGCCTCACCCGCGTCATCCTCACCCACCAGGACATCGACCACATCGGCGGCCTGCCGGAGCTCCTGCGCGCCGTCGGCCACGACGTGGAGGTGTTGGCCCACGCGCTCGACAGGCCCTACATCGAGGGGGAGAAGACGCCCATCAAGATGGATCCGGGGCGCATGGCCGAGCGCCTGAAGGGCCTGCCCGCCGAACAGCGCGCGCAGGTGGAAGCGGTCATCAAGGACCCGCCCCACGCCCCGGTGGACCGAACGGTCGAAGACGGCGAGGTGCTCCCTTACTGCGGCGGCATCACCGTGATCCACACGCCGGGGCACACCCCCGGCCACCTGAGCCTCTATCTGCAACGCAGCCGCACCCTCGTCTGCGGCGACGCGCTGGTCTCCGAAGGAGGGCGGCTCCTGGGACCCCGGCCCACCGTCACGCCCGACATGGACGAGGCCGTCCGTTCGCTCGCCAAGCTGACCCCGCTCGACGTCAGCACGGCCATCACCTACCACGGCGGCGTGGTGGACCGGGATGTGGCCCGGAGCCTGGCGGAGCTGGCCGGCTCGGGCTGAGTCCGATCGCTCAACCGCTCCCGGCGACCTCCGGCACGATCAGCACCATGCCCGGGAAGATCAGGTCGGGGTTGTAGATGAGGTGGGCGTTGGCCTCCAGGATGGCCGGCCAGCGATCGGCGTTCCGGTAGAAGAACACGGCGATCGATGACAGCGAATCCGCCGGCTGGACCGTGTAGATCCCGCGTGCGCCGGTCAGGCGTGCCACTTCGGTCTGGGCGTCTTCGAGCCGCCGGCGCACGTCGGCGAGTTCACTCCGTTGCACCTGACTGAGCTGCTGGAGCCCCTGATGGTTGGCGAGCAGGATCTCGAGGCTGTGGGTGAGCTCGGTGGCGCGTCCGCGGGCGGACTGCAGGTCGCCCGCGGTCTGCTCGAGCTGCTGCGCCAGGGTGCTGCTGCGCTGCCGGGTGGCGTCGAGTCGGGCCTGCAGCACATCGCGCTCGTTCTGCGTCGTCGCGAGCTGGCGCTTGAGTGCGTCGCGCTCCTTCTGGGCCGCGGCGAGCGCGACCTCGCTCGCGCTCGCCCGCTCGCGGAGCTGCGTCAGCGTCCGGGTCGCGTCATCGACCCCGGCCCGCAGATCGGACACTTGCGACTGGAGCGCCTGCACCTGCTGCCGCGCAGCGGCCACGGCGTTGGCCTGTTCGACACTCTGCGCCTCGAGCGCGCTCCGCGTCTTCTGGAGCTCGTCGCGCGCCTGGACGGCCGCCGCCAGATCATCGCTGGCCTTCACTACCTTCGCTTCGAGCTCCTGGACCTGGCCGCGGAGCTTGGCAGCGTCGCTCTCGGCCGCGTCGGCCCGCGCGTTGGCGGCGTCGAGCGAGGCCTTCAGCGTGGCAACGTCCGGCTGGACGGCAACTGCAGGGGTCGAGCCGTCGGCCGCGCCGGCACGCGCCTGCTTCACGTCGGCCGATGCCTTCTCGAGGGCGGCCCGAGCCACGTCCCGTTGTTGCGTGAGCGTATCGATCTGCGCCTGCGCAGCCTGGAGCTCACCGGTGGCGGCGTCCCGGCCCTGACCCAGCATGGCGGCGTGCGCTTCGGCGTCGGCCAGGCTCTTCCTGGCGGCATCGCGTTCCTGCTTCGCCTTGGCGAGGTCGGTCTGCGCCTGATCGCGCTCGCGCCGGGCCGAAGCGACGTCCCCCTTCAGGACGTTCACCTGATCCTCGAGCACCCGGTTCGACTCCCGCAGGTCGCGCTCGCGCTGCGACGGCCCACACCCTCCTGCGGCCAACGCCACCACCATGGCAAGGGCCATCACCACAAGGACCGGACGCCTGTTGCGCCTCACGACCACCGTCCACCTCCCGATGCGCCGAGGCGACCCCACGCCCTACCGGCCACAACCTCCATCCGGAGCTCCGTTGGCCCAGCATAGCTGCGGTCCGTCGGCGGCCGCGTGACGGTTCACAGGTCGACGGCCCGGGACGACCCCCGCGAGTGCGAACCGCGTGGGGCGGCGAGTGCTCTCGCCGCCCCACGCTCTCCGGAAGGACCGGACCTCAGTAGACCTGTTCGCGCTGGCCGTAGGTGAAGAGGCTGACGTTCTTCACCTCGTCGCCGCCGACCGTCGGGAAATGGGGCGGCGCCAGGCCCTTGCCCATGCGCGGGTCGTAAGTGAACTTGCGGCTGTAGCCGGAGCTGTCCTGGCCGGTGTTGGCATCGAACGTTCCGAACGCACCGTAGTCGTACTCGATGACGCCGCCGAGCAGGTGGACGTCGCCTCGCGGCGAGCCGTAGTTGTACCACTCGACGCTCACGGTCCCCCTCGCGCTCATCAGCACGCCGTCGACCGTCACGTTCTTGGGAGCGTTGTAGCTCGAGTGATTGTTGTCGTTCCCGATGAGCACGTCGCCGCCCTGCGCGTACACGCCCAGCACGTTCGAGGCGTCGAGATTGTTGCACGTCGCCGGCACGACCTGGCCTTTGCTGTCGCGGTGCAGCTCGCCCTGGCAGGGCTGGTTCTCGTAGGTCAGGTCGCCGGTGATCCGGGTGGTGTTCTCGGAAGCCACCGTGACCTGCGCGAACGAGGCGAGGGCCGGAGGTGCGTCCGCCGGGTCCGAGCTGTTCGACGGCGTGCGGGAGGGCCCGGTGAAGCGATCGATGTTGCCGTTGGCGTAGATGACGCCGTTGAAGGCGGCCTGGACCAGCTTCCAGCTCCCGTTCTTCCTCTGCTCGTAGAGTACGTTGTCACTTCCGTAGCGATAGACCGTGCAGCTGCTGGTGCACGCCTGGATGTACTGGTAGGTGGCCGCGGGTCCCCAGTTGCCGCTGGCGTCCTTGGTCAACGGGTCGCCGCTGGCGTCGGCCGCCCACATCTGGAGGTAGGACAGATCGCCGCCGAAGTCCAGCCCGTCCGCCTGCGCCGCGCTCTGCTGATCGTTCGACCGTTGAGGAAGCTGCACGTAGCCGCTGCTCCAGTCCACCCCGGCCGCCAGCTCGGGCGCGTGCGTGCCGTAGCCGTTGCTGTACGACGGGGTCGGGCCCGGATCGTGGACGAAGCCTTCGTCGTAGAAATCGGCGCCGATCCTGGTGGGGTTGCCGTTGCAGTCGGCGGAGCCGGGGTTCGAGCATCCGGCGCTGGTGACCAAACCGCCGAACCAGGGCTTGTGATAGAAGCGGAAGTACTGGTTGGTGTGCACAGGACCATCGAACAGCGTGTTATCGGTGAACCACACGTCGCCGCCGTTGTGCGGGAGCTCGTGCACGTTGGTGAACAACGCGTACTTGGCGAAGCTCGGCCGTCCAACGATGAAGTCGTACTCGCCCTGGATGACTACGTTGCGGTTGTAGGAGCCCACGGCGCCGTCGGCGACCAGCACGAACGGCAGCGCGTAGGTCTGCTCGGTGTCGGTGTTGCTGCCGGACCTCGGCAGGCCCGTCACGAAGTGTGCGGCCGGCAGGGTCACGTTCGTGGGCAACGACTGGCCGCAGGCCTGGGCGGTGACGTAGATCCGCATCGACCCCGAGCCCCCGGAGGCTGCATCGACCGACTGCCCGCACACCATGCTGTCGATCTGTTGCTGCAACAATCCCGCGACGCTCCCCGATCCCACGCTCAGCGCGTTCATGACGCTGATGGGATCCGGGACCGTGGCCTTGACCGAGCTGGTGCCGAACGACCACTGCGAGCTGGTGCTCGACTGACTCTGGACGATCGCCTGCAGCGCGTTGCGCACGGGCTGCTGCAGGACGGTCCCGCCGAGGTTGGCGGCGCCGCGCGCCAGCATCAGCGACTGCACGATGCCGGCGTCGTCGCCGCTGTGCTTGATCTCGCCCAGCGTGCGGGCGAACATCAGCGTGGCGACCCCCATCACCACCACCATCAGCAGCAACGCGTAGAGCATGGCGACCCCGTGTTCACGTGTCCTCAGTTGCATATCGTCACCTGGTTGATCGTGAAGCTGTGCCTGGAGGCCATCTCGACCTGGCTACTGACGGTGCGGGCGACCTGCCTGCCATTAGCGCGATTGGACCCGGACACCGCGATGCCGATCCTCTGCAGCGTGGCCGGCTGCCCGCCGATGGTCCCCGTGCGCACCGGTTGCCCGGTGCTGCTGGTCAGCGGCGTGGTGCGCACCACGGTGCCGCCGGTGCCGGTGACGTAGACGTACTGGATCTTCACGGAGCTGAGATCGAACGCCACCGGCACCTCGGGATCCGAGCCCTCGGTCATGTACAGGGTGCCGCTGGCGGCATCGAAGCGGAACCCGATGGCGCGGCTCTGCATGCTCATGGTTCGGCTGTCGGTGTAGGCGATGGTGTTGCTGCAACCCGCATGGACCACGTTGTAGGTCCCGGTGCCCTGGAGGGTGACGTTGGTGACCTTGAACACGATCGCCTCGCCGTTGTCGTTCACCAGCAGCACGTGATGCCCGGTGAGCACCGTGGCCGGGTCGACTGCGGTGTCGCCCCACAGCAGATCGAAGTTCGCCGCGTTGGAGAAGCTGGCGTTGTGGCCGGAGTCATGCGGCGTCACCGGGTCGCCGGCGCCGCCGTTGAGGGTGACGAACGAGACCTGATGGTCGTTCGAGGGGTAGGGGGCGTTCGAGACGCCGCCCAGCACCGCGCTGCGCAGCTCCTGCGTGAACACCTCGGTGACGCGTCGGAGGCGCGACTGCGAGGACACCACCGCTTCGTTGAGGCTCTGGGCGCGCAGCGCCCCGGAAACGCCGGTCGTCGCCATGACGGCGATCAGCGAGAAGATCGCCAACGCGATGAGCGCCTCGAGGAGGGTGAAACCACTGGATCGTCGCATCGCAGCTCCTAGTAGATCCCCGGCAGCAGCGGCGTGCTGCCGCCGGACGAGGGCGCCGGACCCAGTGTGGTGGCCTGCACGCAGTGCTCCCCGCCCCCGGCCTGGTAGCACACGTTGACGTCGTACTCGACGGAGCTGGCTCCCGCGAGCGTGACAGTGCCGGCGTTGGTGATGGCTGCCCGGTAGCGTGCGGGATCGGTCAGACCCCCCTGGTTGGTGAGGTCGGGGAAGGTGGACGCCAGGGAACCGTAGGCCCAGGTGTTGGGCGTTCCGGCTGCCGGGAGGACCACCGTGTCGCCCCCGGCGGCGCGGCGCCCCAGGTAGTTGAGGACCTGCACCGCCTCGGTGCGGGCGCCCGTGACCGAGGAGTGGTGGAGGGTGGAGACCACCGTTGTGGTGAAGGTCGCAGTGATCACGCCGATCACGGCCAGCGCGATGAGCACCTCGATGACCGTCAGGCCCCGGGTGGCCGCCGTGCGTCTCACGACGTCGCCTTGACCTCTCCGATGATGGAGACCTGGAGCTTGTAGGTATGTCCATTGACGGTCAGCGTGAGCGGCGAAGGCAGGGCCTGGAGCGTGGCGAGGTCGACGCGACCTGGAGGCGTGAACCTCAACACCACCGTGCCGGACGCGCCGGAAGCCGCAGGCAGGTTGGTCGTCACCGACGCGGGGAGCGCGAACGTCCTGAGATCGGTGGTACCCCCTACTTCGCGCACCGCCAGCCCGGTCGCGGTGCGAACCAACACGGTGTCGACCCCGCGCGAAGCCGCGGCCGTCGCCCCCTCCCACACGCTCTGGCGCACCGAGGTGAGGGCCGCCTTCTCGTCCTGGCCGGCGAGGACACGCCGGCCGCTGACGACCACGACGCCGGCGATCAAGCCCAGGATCGCCAGGAGGATGAGGAACTCGATCAGGCTGAACGCAGCGGTGCGTCGGCTCAGGCGAGACGGGAGACGGGTAGAGTCCATAGCTGTAACCATGATAGCTGCGGGTTCTTACAAGATTCTCACGGTTTTCATATTCGCTCATGATAAAGCGTCCCTGACGATGCAGAGCTGAACCCACGCGCCTCGGGGAACGCCTCCGCTCACCCGAGGCGGCGCGGCGCCGTGGCGCACCCACTTCGCTACCGATCGGAAGTATGCTGGGCGGTCATGGCGCGCCCCATCATCGGCCGTTTCCCGCACTCGCTGGACGCGCTCAGGCACCGCTTCTTCCGGCGCTACTGGCTGGCGCAGCTGGCCAGCGTCGTCGGCTCGTGGATGCAGATCACGGCGCAGTCATGGCTGGTGTTCGACTTGATCCCCGATCCCACGGAGGCCGCGCTCAAATTCGGCTACGTCGGCGCCATCCAGTTCGCCCCGACGCTGGTGCTCGGGCTGTTCGCGGGCGTGGTCATCGATGCTCGCTCCCGCAAGCACGTATTGCTTACCACCCAGAGCGCGCTGGCCCTGTCGGCCGCGACGATGGCGGTGCTGACCCTCACCGGGGCGCTGACCTACGGCTGGCTGCTGGTGCTGGCGGCATTCAACGGCATCGCCGGCACCTTCGACACGCCGGCGCGCCAGAGCCTGATCCCCGATCTGGTCCCGCGCGACGACGTGCGCAACGCCGTCGCCCTCAACTCGCTGTCGTTCAACCTGGCACGTCTGCTGGGACCGGTGGTGGCCGCCGGCGCCATCGGGCTGTTCGGTCATCTGCTGGGGCATGCGTCGCTGCTGCGCTACGGGCCCGCCTTCGCCATCAATGCCACCTCCTACCTCGGCGTCATCGTCGTGCTGGCGCTGGCTCCCCTACCGAACCGCACCATCGTGCCCCATCACATCGTGAGCGAGATCCGGGAGGGCCTCAGGTTCACCTGGCGCACCCCGGAGGTGCGGATCGCCACGCTCCTGGTCGGTGCCCTCTCCCTCACCATCGTCAACTTCCAGACCATCGTGCCGCTGTTCGCGCGCCAGGCGCTGCACGGCACGGTCGGCAGTCTGGGTCTGCTGCTCTCCAGCCTGGGCATCGGCGCCTTCATCGCCTTCGTGATCAACGCCGCCTTCCCGGACGAGGCCCGCCTCATGCTGATGCGGCGCGGCGTGCTGGTGCTGGGCGTATCGTTCCTGCTGTTCACGCTCGCGCCCAACCTGTGGACGGCCGCGCTGGTGCTGGTCGCGTGCGGCCTGGGGATGATCCTCACCATGGTCAACGCCCAGGCCACCGTGCAGTTGATGGTGCCCGACGCCCTGCGCGGGCGCGCCATGAGCGTCTACATGCTGGTGTTCGCCGGCCTGATCCCGTTCGGCGCGTTGCTCGCCACGCAGCTCGCCGGCCACCTGGGGGTCCGCACCGGCCTGTTCACGCTGGGTGTGCTCGGGCTGGTCGCCACCCTCAGCCTGCGTCCGCATCGCGGCGACATCCGCCGGGCACGTGAGCGGCCGATGACGGCCGCCGGGACCGAGTCCTGAGCACCGTCTCGTGCGCATCGGGCGGGATCACCGGCCAAGGATCGGAGGGGCCGCCGGCGCACGGAGCCGGCAGCCCCTCCGATCCACGTAGTACACGCACCGAACCATGAGAACCCGGCCGCCTTCGCGGCGTTCCGGGAACCGCATCCGTCAGTTCGCCACCTGCTCGGTCTGGCTGTAGATGATCGGAGCCACCGTGCCCGTCAACTTGGGCTGCCCGGCCTGGGGGAACAGCGGCGGCGCCAGGCCGTTGTCGAAGCGCGGGTCGTAGGTGAAGCGCGGCAGCACGCCGTTGAGCTGCGCTCCGCTGTACGGGTTGAACACGCCGAACACGCCGTCGTACTTGGTGATGACGCCGCCGAGGATCGACAGCGTGCCCCGGACGGGAGCGGTCGCGTAGTGCTCCATGTCGACCTTGTTCGCCGCCATGATGCTGGCGTCGACCTCGAGGTTGGAGGGCGCGCTCAGCGAAGGATCGCTGAAGCTGTAGCCGAAGCAGACGTTGCCCTTGCCATTCGAGCCCGTCCCCTGCGGGAAGCTGCAGCTCGCCTGGCCGCCGCCCGTGCCCGAAGCGTAGATACCGAGCACGTTCTGCACGGCCGCCGGGTCGTTCTGGCAGGTCGGCCGGATCGGTGTGCCCGTCGCGGGGTCGCGATGCAGGGTGCCGTCACACACCGGGTCCTGATACTTGAGGTCACCCGTCACGCGCACGTCCAGGCTGCTGACCAGGTCGAGTTGCGAGAAGGCGGCGACCGCGGGCGGCGTGGTGCTGGCGTCGGTGGCGCCGACGGGACGGGCCGGGCCGCTGAACGACGCGACGTTCCCCTTGGCGTAGATCACGCCGTTGAAGGGCGAGACCTGGTCGAGCCAGGTACCGTCGCTCTGCTGAAGCGCCAGGACCTTGTTGTTGGTTGCCGGGTCGACGTAGGAGCGGTACAGGCTGCACTTGGTGGCGGTGGCGCACACCTTGATGTACTGGTAGACGGTGGCGGTGGCGCCGGCCGCCGGCTGCCACGCCTTCGTCTGCGGGTCCTGTACCAGCGTGTTGCCGGCATCGTCGCCGGCGAAGAGCTGGATCGAGGCGACGCCGCCGTTGATGTACAGCCCGTTGCTCTTGGCGCCGGCCGCCTGGTCCGTGTCATTGGTCGGGAGCGGGATGTTGGGGGCCTGCCAGTCGACGCCCTTCTGGAAGCTCGGGGTCGTGCCGCGGTAGGAAGGCGTCGCGAGCTGGCTCGGATTCCGGAACCGCGCATACCCACCGTTCGAAGGCAAGAAGTACGCGCCCGGCGTCCCGTGGTCCGTGACCCCTGCACTGCCGACCTTCCCGAAGAAGTACGGCTGCCCCGTTCCCGGAGTGTTCTTGTCGTACTGGTTGCCATAGAAGGCGAAATTACCGTTGGTGTGGACCGGGCCGTCGAACAGGTACGCGCCCGTCAGGAAGTTGTAGCTGCCGCTCGCCACTTGCTCGGAGTCGGTGAACAGGGCGTAGCGCGAGAAGCTGCCGTTGCCCACGTCGAAGTTGTACTGGCCCGTGAGCGTCAACGTGCGCTTGGCGCTGCCCTCGACGCCCGAGACCACCATCACGTAGGGCAACGTGTACGACTGGGTGCTCGAGCGCGAGCCGCTCAGGAAGCGCCCGTAGCCGATCTTCACGCTGGTGGAGGTGCCACTGCCGTCACACTTGGGCAGGGCCCCGGTGAAGGTGACGCGTATCAGGATCTGCTCGCCGCTGGACAGTGCGTACGGACCGTAGCAGCCGCCGTCCGAAAGGCCCTGCTGGAGGTTCGTCGCCAGCGTCTGCAGGTTCCCGATCACCGCGTTCGGATCGGGTGTCGCAGAGTTCTGTTGCGTGTTGGTCGGGTCGAACACCCAGGTGCCGTTGCCGCCGAGGGTGCCCGACTGCGCCTCGGCGTCGATCTCGTTGCCGAGCTGCTTGCTGATGGTCTGGCTGAGCAAGGCGGCGCCCAGGTTCCGGGCGCCCTGCGCTACGGCCAGCGTCCTGCTGATCAGAACGTTGGACTTGGTGTGGCGAGCGTTGTTGACGGCGAACAGCGCGACCATCCCGGTCAGGATCGACAGCACGGCGACGAACAGGAGCGCCGTGACCATGGCGAAGCCTCGTTGGCGGCGTAGGGGGGGCATGGCAACTCCTCTCATGGGCATGCGACGTTCGGGCTCCCTTGCACGGCCTCGACGAAGTCGAGCGGCTGGGAGGTGAGCGTGAACTGCTGGGGCAGCTCGACGTAGCTGGTAAGGGATTTGGCGACGGTACGGTGCTCGGCCTTGCTGCTCATCTTCAACGTGATGGCCACGCGCACGACGCGGATGCCGCTCGGCACGCTGGCGAGCGAGGTGTACTGGGTACCGTTCGCCGCGATGTACCCCAGGTCGAAACCGTCGACGTTGAAGGCGACGGGCTGCTCGACGACGGTGGCCAGCTGCGACCCCGACGAGGTGCCGGCCACGTTCACGCCGGTGCCGCGGATGAGCAGCTTGTTGGCGGCGTCGTAGCGGTACCCCAGGGCGGTCGCCTTCACGGCGAGCATGTCCTGGTCCCAGCAGATGGTGTTGGCCTGGTTGGAGTGGACCGCGGTCCAGTCGTGACCCGTCATGCCGGGGTCCTTCGACAGCACCAAGGCCGTGCCTTGACCGCTATGCGAGCTGAGGAGGAGCACGAGGTCGCCGCTGGTCCAATCAAGGTTGGAGGGCGCGACGACCTGGAAGTTGTCGGCGTTCTGGAACCCTTGCGACCCCGTGGCACTGCCCTTGAGCACCTGGTAGGCACTGGTCTCATCCATCTGCATGAACGACACGTCGTGCTGGTCCGACGGGTAGGGCGTGGGCGCGAGCATGCCGAAGCTCGCGTTGCGCAGGTCCTGGGTGACGAGCTCCATGGTGCGCCTGAGCTGGGTCTGGACGTCGGTGTTGGCCTGGACGTCGCCCGTGTAGCCCAGGTAGCCGACCAACCCGCGCGTCACGATCCCTAGGACGACGATGAGGATGGCCGCCGCCACCAGCACTTCGATGAGGGTGAACCCTTCAGTAGAGCGTGTTGGCTTCAGCACAGCTCGTCCCCCCCTGGATCGGCCAGCAGACCTTGATGTTGTAGTGGCTCATGGCGTTCGCCAGCAGCGCGACCCCTCCACTCGTGGTGGGGTCGAAGGTGTCCACGTTGCTGACGGTGGCGCACAGGTGGGTGTGGTCGGTGCTCAGGTAGCTGCTGCAACTCGACGGTGCCGGGGTCACCGCGACCGCCTGCGGCGAGGGCCCCTGGTCGTAGACGATGATCTGCGATGTGCCTGCCGTCACGGTGATCTGGTGCTGCGTGACCTGTCCGGCCAGACCCGCCAGCACCTGGCTCGCCTGCGTGGTGAGCTGCGTCCGAGCGTTCGAACGGAAACCCGTCACGTACACGCCGGCGGCTGCCGCGATGACGACCAGGAGGATCGCGAGCGCGACCATCACCTCGATGAGCGTGAAACCCTCAGCGCGCCTCACTGGACCACCACCTGGCCCCCCACCGAGATGAACATGTGCTCGTCCTTCCCGACGCCCGAGAACGTCAGGCATGGGAAGGTGTAGCTCTTGTAGGCGCACGTCGCACCGAGTGCCGTCAGCCTGCCGACCAGCCCCGGCGCCGAGAAGCACAGCCAGCCGCTCGGTGACGTCGCCACGCCGGCCGGAGCCGAGCGCTGGAGGACCGCTGTGCCGATGGTGGGCGCCGAGGAGGCCCCGGTGCAGGCCGCGACCGTGCCACCGACCGGGCCCCAGCGGTAGCCGGTCTGGTCGAAGGCCAGCGCATAGACCGTGTTCGTCTCGTTCGCGCGAGTGGTGGCGTCGGATACGGCCTGGCCCAGACCCGCGACGTAGCCCTGGTAGGCCTGGTTCTTGCTGAGCCGGCCCAGGCCGGTGATGCCCGCGGCCAACAGTAGGCCCATCACGGCCACAACCAGAAGGACTTCAAGGAGCGTCATACCTTGGGGCGCTCTCGCCGATGTCATGATGTCGCTCACCCCCGAACTCGGCGACCGCCACACCGCCCTCGCGCAATCGAGACAGCCCCGACGTGACGGCTGGCGCGGTCGTCCGTGCACTTGCAGTCTGGAGGATATCGGAGCGCTCACGCCGGAACATCCCCCAAACGGGGGGTTGTCGGCCGCCACGCGATCGACGCACCGTGACGGCCGCCGGGCGGCCGCGGGCGCTCGAAGGCATGATGCGGCGCGATCAGGCGCGCGTCAGCGGAACAGCTCGGTATCGACGAAGTCGGCCTGCACCAGCGACCAGAAGTCGACGGCGACCTGTTCGACCAGGTAGCGGTAGGGAAGCCAGCCGTAGCCCTTCTCGCCCCAGCCCACGCCCCACGAGTTACGGATGAGGAGCGCGCCCTCCTCGTCCCCGATCGTGTGTGCGTCGTCGTACCCGACCGCGACGACGGCGTGCCCGCCCTTCACGGCGTCGCCGGGTCGGGGGTAGGGGATGTCGCCCGAGCCCTGGCCGATGCCGGGCATGGAGCTGTAGACGGTGAAGCCGAACATCGACGGCAGACCCGCGGCCAGGTTGCGCTTCACGGCGGTCAGGACGTCCGTGCCGGGCGTGCCCGCCGGATCGAGCCGGTAGTAGCGGATCGCCTTGAAGTTCTGCGCGAAGGCGTAGCAGAAGGCGGGAGGCTCGTCATCGAAGGTGGCGATGTCGTACGGACGGATCGCCTCCGGCGGCACCCCGAACAGCGCCATGGCCTTCATGGTGGTGCGCAGGTAGGCGCCGTGGTCGCCCTTCCAGCCGAGCAGGTTGCGCGTCGCCTTGTACAGGAACGAGCGCGAGCCGTCCAGGTACTTGCCGTGCGCCCGACGCTCGAAGTACTCCAACAGACCCACGCCGGCGTTCGCCGTGCAGGAGCCGAGCGACCCCTGATCCTCGATCGGCGAGCAGGCGGCCCGCAGGTCCACGGTGGCGGCAACGCCCTTGCCAGCCTTGCCGAACGGCTTCGAACTCGCCAGCACGGCCTCGATCTCGGGCGTGTCCAGACGGTAGTCACGCACGTCCGGCAGGTCGCGCGTCCAACCCATGCCCCCCAGGATGCTCTCGTCCATCGTCCCCTCCCCCTCTCGCCCCGCTCGCCGCCGCCTCGCGCAGCCGGCTCGCGGGGTGCCGCCATTATGCGCAACGACCCGCGCCGTGGGGAAGGTCCGGCACGGTGGGTGACCGGGAGAGGCTTCTAGGGGAGGTCGACCCAGGCCCCTTCGCGCTCTCGGAAGGTGATCACGCGAGTGCGCCCCAGTCGTGCCAGGAGCACGCTGGCCTCATCGAAGCCGCGCCCGATCTGCGCCGGTCGGTGGGCGTCGGATCCGAGCGTGATGGGAACGTCCCGGCGCACCAGCGCCTCGACGAGGGCGGGCGAAGGGAACAGCTCGTCGGCCTTGCTGAGCCCGGACCCGTTGATCTCCACCGCCATGCCGGTGTCGGCGATGCAATCGAGCGTGGCCTCGATCTCCAGCGCCATGTCGCCCTCGGCAGCAGGCACCATCGCCTTGATGGCGTCGAGATGGGACAGCACGTCGAACAGCCCGCTCTGCGCCGCGTCGCGCAACGCGCGCCAGTAGCCGCGGTGGAAGCCGTCGATGTCCTCGAGGCTCGTCAGCGTGGCGGGCTTGAAGATGTGCCACGGGCCGACCTCGTGCACCGAGCCCAGCACGTAGTCGAGCTCGGAGCGGTCGAGGGCGGAACGGTAGCTCGTCTCCGTGCCGGGGAGGTAGTCCGCCTCCACCCCGATGCGCAGATCGAGCCCGGGGAGCTCGGGGCCCAGGCGGGCGCGCAGCTGTTCGGCCTCGGCGAGGTAGCCGTCCCACTGGGAGCGCGCCATCTGGATCCCCGGCTTGGGGTGGTCGTCGGCGTCGGCGAAGAGCGGCGCATGGTCGCTCCAGCCGAAGATGGTGACGCCGGCGGCGTGGGCCGCGCGCGCCATCTCCTCGAGGGTGCCCTCGGCGTGGCCGCAACGTTGGTGGTGGGTGTGTAGGTCGATCACCGGCCCAGGCTACCCGACGCCGGCCGGACGGCTCGACACGTCGGACCCTAGGCGGCGCTCCAAGTCACTGGCAGCGTCTCGAGCGCCTTGAACATCGGCAGGGGCCGGTAGCTCAGAGCGTCATCGGGAACGGCCACGCGCAACCCCGGCAGGCGGCGCAGCAGCGTCGTCAGCGCCACGTCGGCCTCGAGCCTCGCCAAGGGCGCTCCCAGGCAGTAGTGCGGCCCCTTCCCGAAGCCGAGGTGGGGGTTGGCCTCGCGCTCGAGATCGAGGCGCTCGGGCGCCTCGAAGCGCTCCGGGTCGTGGTTGGCCGACCCCAGGATGAGGATGACGCCGTCGCCGCGCGGGATGCGGCGACCGGCGATCTCGATGTCCTCGACCGCCCAGCGCACCAACGCGCGTTCCACCGAGCCGTCGTAGCGCAGCAGCTCCTCCACGGCGCGCGGCATGGCGCTGGGGTCGCCGCCGACCACCGCGCGCTCGAGCCGCGCACGCTGCTCCGGGTTGCGATGCAACGCCAGCACGCTGTTGGCGATGAGGTTGACGGTGGTCTCGTGGCCGGCGACGATCAGCAGCACCATGGTGCTGAACAGCTCGCTCTCCCGCAGCCGGTCGCCCGCCTCCTCCGCCGCCAGCAGAGCGCTGAGCAGATCGTCCTGGGGCTCGCGGCGACGCACCTCGAACAGCTCACCCAGATAGTCGGTGAACTGGGTCAACAGCTCGAAGGCCCGCTGGCCGCCTGCCGCGTCGAGGACGGGCGTGATGAGGGCGTTGGACCAGTCACGGAAGCGGTCGCGGTCGGACGTCGGCACGCCCAGCATCTCCAGGATCACCAGGGTCGGGAGCGGGAAGGCGAAGGCGCCGATCAGGTCCATGGCGCCGCGCTCGACGACCTCGTCGATGAGACCGTCGGCGAGCGCCTGGACCCGCGGTCGCAGGGCTGCCACCCGCTTCGGCGTGAACGCCTGTTGGACCAGCGCCCGAAGCCTGCGGTGGTCCTCGCCGTCGCGCGTGAGCATGTGGTTGTTCAGCAGGTCGTCGAGCGGCGACGTCGGGAAGGCGACCCCGGCCAGGGCCGGATCGCGCACCAGCCGCCGGTCGTCGCGCAGGGCGGCCTCGACGTCGGCGTAGCGGCTCACGAACCAACCCTCGGTGGAGGCGTCGAGCGTCAACTGGTGGAGCACCGGCTCGCGCTGGCGCAGCTCCGCGAAGGTGCGGTAGGCGTCCCGCTTGAAGTCCTGGCTGTAGAGGTCGAACGTGCGTTCTCGGTCCATGGCGCGTGGTCGCTCCCTTCGGGATCGTCCTCGGGCGCTTCCCTGCGGCGCGCCGAACGCGCCCGCGTGGGCCTCGCCCCGCATCCCGCATGGAAGCCACCCTAGCGGGTCCACGTGACCCGGCGCTGAGAAGAGCGCCCCGACGGGGCCCGGAGGGCGGTGCTACCATCGACGCAACGGGCCATGGTGCACGTGCCCGGGGGAGGAACGCCATGCCGCTGCCGCGAACCCATCCGCGTGCGCCTCTGCGCACCGCGCTGCGACCCCTGTTGATCGCGCTGGCCGGGACGCTGCTGATCCTGGTCCCCTCCGCCTGCGACTTCCCGGGGCCGGCGATCACCGTGGCCTTCACCTCGCACACCGACGGTCAGCGCATCGTCGGTTCGCGTACGGTGACCGTGAGCGGCGTCCTCCACGGCGCCATGCCCAGCGCCTTCAGCCTGACGCTCAACGGCAGCGCCGTGCCCATCGCGCTCCCCACCTCGGGGACCTTCTCGACCGCGGTCACGCTCGGCAAGGACGGCACCAACACGCTGGTCGCCAGCGCCACGGCGTCGGGCGAGACGTCGACGGCGACGCTGCACCTGGACTACCCGTTCCTGAGCTTCAGCAACGGCGAGCCCGCCACGCTGGTGATGGGACAGACGAGCTTCACCGCGTCGCTTCCCTCCGCCACCCCGTCCACGATGAGCGCACCGGCCGGCGCGCCCGCGTTCGTCGACGGCAAGCTCTACCTCCCGGACACGGGGAACCACCGGGTGGTGGGGTACGGGTCCGTTCCGACCTCGTCGGGCGCGCTGTTCAGCATCCTGCTCGGGCAGACCCTATGGACGGGCAACATGCCAGGGCCCATCAGTGCCACGTCGCTCGCATCCCCGGCCGGCGTGGCAGCGTCCGGAGGCGACCTCATCGTCGCCGACACCGGCAACGACCGCGTGCTGATCTACAACGGTGCACCCACCCTCACGCACGCGGCTGCGACCGTAGCCGTGGGTCAGTCCGGTCTGTACTCGAGCGGCGGCACCCGCTGCCTCGCGGATCGGCTCCGAGCCCCGAAGGCCGCCTTCGTCGTCGGCGGCAAGCTCATCGTGGCCGATACCGGCAACCACCGCGTGCTGATCTGGGACAGCGTGCCCACGGCGAGCGGCACCCCCGCCGACCTCGTGCTGGGCCAGAGCGACTTCGTGTCGTGCGCCGCCAATGCCGGCATCCCGCGCTCCGCCAGGACGCTCGCTTCGCCGAGCGGCGTGTGGAGCGACGGCACCCGGCTCGTGGTGGCCGATACCGGCAACCACCGCGTGCTCATCTGGACGACCTTCCCGACGACCGACGATCAGCCGGCCGACCTCGTGCTGGGACAGGCCACGATGGCCGCGGCGACCCCGGCCGGCACTGCGGCCGGGCTGTCGAGCCCCTCGTCGGTGACCTCCAACGGCAACCAGCTCTTCGTGGCCGACACAGGCAACAACCGGGTGCTGGTGTGGAACGGCTTCCCCACGGCCGATCACGAAGCCGCCGACCGCGTCCTCGGCCAGGCGGATCTCACGCACACCGCGGCCAATGGCGGTGCCGGGCCCGACGCCGACACTCTCTCCGGTCCCCAGGGCGTCCAGGTCTACGACGGCATGCTGCTGGTGGCCGACACGGGCAACTCGCGCGCGTTGATCTTCCGGCCCTGAGCGCGGGCGGTGGCCCGGCGCCTCAGTGCTTGCGGATGCGGCCCATGTTGACCGGCAGATTGGCGTTCTGCATGACGTCGCCCCACGACACGATGCCCACCACCGAGGTGGGGTCGACCGGATCGGTATCGCCGTGGACGAGTACCGCGACCCGGCTGGCCTCGGCCCGTAGCCGCCCGATGAGGTCGACGACCTGGGTGGTGTCCTCCAGCACCGTGTAGTGCCCGTCGGCCAGGTCCACCAACGGCATGGCGCCGGAACCGACGTCGTTACGCAGGCGCGGGCGCAGCGTGTCGGCCGTGACGATCCCGATGATCCTGTCGTTGCGCACCAGCACCACGTGCGGCACCGGCTGGCCGAAGTGGACCTGCTTGCGCAGCGCCTCGACGCGCGTGCCGGCGTCGAGGCTCAGGAACGGAACCTGGATCAGCTCGAGGGCGTCGCGCATCAGGTAGAGGTTGCTCTGGATCGATGCCGGGATCACCCGTCCGCGGCGCGTCAACTTGAGGGTGTAGATGCTGTCGGCCAGCAGCCAGCGACGGACGGCGTAGGCCAGCGACACGGCGATGATCAGCGGGATGATGACATTGTAGTCGCGCGTCATCTCGAAGATCATCACCACCGAGGTCACGGCTGCGCCGGTGCTGGCCGCGACCATGCAGGCCATACCGATGACGGCGCCTCCCGCCAGGCTCACCAGCAGCTCCGGGAAGGCGGCGTGTCCTACCTGCACCAGCCCCGCCCCCAGCGCCGCCCCCATGAACAGCGCCGGCGAGAAGATGCCGCCCGAGGCCCCTGAACCGAGCGTCAACGATACCGCCAGCAGCTTCAGCACCACCAGCAGCAAGAGGATCCAGGTGGTGGTGAGCGCTCCGTTGAGGATGTCCTGGATGGTGGCGTAGCCGACCCCCTGGATGTAGTAGTGGCCCACCGTCCGGTACAGCACGTACATGGTGACGCCCACCAACGCCATGCCGATGGCGTGCCTCAGGTAGTAGCTCCCCGGGATGCGGTCGAACAGATCCTCGAAGGCGTAGATCGAGCGCGTGTAGACCACGGCGAGCAGGCCCATCAACACCCCCAGCGCGGCGTACGCGCCGTACACGGGCAGCGACGTGGTGGTGGCCGAGTTCAACGTTAGCGACGGGATCAAGAAGGACGCGTCGGCACCGAAGTAGAGGCGCCCGACGAAGCTGGCTGCGCCGGTCGCGATCATGACCGGCACCAGGCTGCGGGCGCTGACCTCGACCAGCATGATCTCGACGGCGAACAGGATGCCGCCGATGGGGGTGTTGAAGGTTGCAGCGATGCCGGCGCCCGCCCCGGAGGCCAGCAAGGTGAGGCGCTTCCACTCGGGGAGCCCCGCCCACTGCGCCAGCACCGACCCGAAGGTGGCGCCGATCTGGATGATCGGACCCTCGCGGCCGACCGATCCGCCCGACCCGATGGAGATCGAGGACGCCAACGCCTTGATCACCGCCACCGCGGGACGGATGCGGCCGCCGTTGTAGTAGATGGCGTCGATCACCTCGGGCACCCCGTGCCCTTTGGCCTCGGGCGCGAAGGTCCTGACCAGGAACGCCACCACCAGCGCGCCCGCCACCGGCACCGCCACGATGCCGACGCCCCAGGGGCTGACCGCCGCGTGCTTCAAGGTGTCGTAGACGGTGCTGATGCGGCCGTAGAAGAAGAGGTTGTGGAACAGCGCGATGAGGCCGCGGAAGGCGACCGCGCCCAGGCCCGCGATGATGCCGACCAGCACCGCGTACAGCGTGAGGCGGAGGCTGACTCCGGGCGGCCCGATGGTGTCGGGGGCCGTACCACGGGCGTGGCGATCGCGGGTCGAATCGTCCTCCGAGGCGTCCGTGGTGGCCGATCGCGTGGGTGCGTCGGGCACCGAACTCGTGCTCGTCGTTTGCGCGGGCGCTTCGCCCATGCGGTCCCTCTTCCCGTGGACGCTCAGCTCGTCGCGCTCGCCAACGCCCTCACGGCGCACGCGCCGATCGCCCCGGCAGGCACGCCCGCGCGGCACTCTTGCCACGCCCTTCCCCGCACGACCGACGCACACGCTTTCATTTCCGTCGTCGATGCTAACACCGATTCAGTGCGGGGCCGGGGACTCCACGGGCCGCGCGCGCGCCGGTCCGTTCCGATGCTCAGCGACCCGGCGCACGCACGGACCGGCGCCGCCTCAGAGCGCCACCCACCCGTCCGACCGACCGCTGCCGAACACCGCCTCGATGACGCGCATGTTCGCCACCGCGTCTTCCAGGGGGGTCGGCACGGGAGCATCGTCGAGGATGGCGCGCGACAGGGCGTCGCCCTGCAGCGTGTACTGGTCGACGCGGTCGAACACCCGCTCGACCGTCTCGCCGTGGCGTTCGTGCCGCAGACGGGTGGGCCCGTCCTGCGGCGCATTGAACGGGATCTCCAGCTCGATCCGGCCCTCGGTGCCGAAGACGCTCACCGCCTGGTAGGGCGCGAGCTGCGTGCTGCAGGTGAAGGTCGAGGTCCCGCGACCGAAATCGAGGATCGCCGACGAGAGCCGGTCGACGCCCAGGTCCGGGTCGAACTCGACGGTCGAGACGACACGCCGGGGCTCGGCGCCGAACACGAAGCGCGACAACGAGATGGTGTAGCAGCCGATGTCCATGAGCCCGCCGCCGCCGATGTCGGGCATGTTCCGGATGTTGTCCGGGTCGAGCTTGAAGTAGGAGAAGAACGACTGGATGGTGCGCAGCTCGCCGATGCCTCCCTCGTCGACGATGCGCTTGAGCTCGAGCCACTGCGGGTGGAAGCGATACATGAACGCCTCCATCACCTTCAGCTCCGGGTGGCTGCGCGCTGCTTCCAGCAAGCGCTCGCCTTCCGCGGCGCTCAAGCCGATCGGCTTCTCGCACAGCACGTGCTTGCCGGCCTCGATCGCGCGGATCGACCAGGGCACGTGGAGATGGTTGGGGAGCGGGATGTAGACGACATCGACCTCCGGCGAGGCCAGCAGCTCCTCGTAGCTGCCGTAGGCGTTCGGGATGCGCAGCCGGTCCGCCGCCGCCCGAGCCTTGCCGAGGTCCCGTGACGCGATGGCGCTCACCTCCAACAGCCCACTCTTCTGCAGGGCGGGGATCACCTTGCCGATGCCGATGTTGGCCGTGCCGAGAACACCCCAACGAACCTTGCTCACGTGTCTCTCCCTTCCGATCGCGGTCGGACCTCCCGACCGGATGCCACGCAGCTCGGCGCGGCGATCTCCTTCAGGCGTATCGGTCGGGGCTGAGCGCTTCGAGGGGCAGGCTCGGTCGCTTCCCCTCCAACAGCTCGCCCACCAGCCGGCCCGTCACGGGAGCCAGCGACACCCCCATCATGGCGTGTCCGGTGGCGACGATCAGGTTGGACAGGCGGCCCCCCCTCCCCAGGTAGGGGAGCCCGTCCGGGCTGCACGGCCGGAAGCCGTACCACACCGGAGCGCCGGCGAAGGCCTCGGCCGTGAATGCGGGGAACGCGCGCAGCACGGACTTCACGATGCCGCGCATGCGGCTCGCGCTGACCCCTTCGCGCACGCCCGTGATCTCCATGGTGCCGCCGAAGCGGACGCCGCCCTCGAGCGGCGTGATCGCGACGCGCCCCTCCGACAGGAGGGCAGGCGTGGACGGACGCTCCGGCGGATCGGTGAGGGTGACGCTGTAGCCCTTGCCGGCGCGCAACGGCAGGCGCAGGCCCACGTCACGGGCGAGCCCGTCGGACCACACCCCGGCGGCGAGCACCACCTCGTCCGCCTCGATCGTCGTCCTCCGGCAGGTCGGGCCCGGGAGCGCATCCGGGGCCGCCTCAGGCGCCCCATCGTCGACGGCCTCGGTCACCCGTACCCCGGTCACGCGGTCGCCCTCGACCGCCAGCCCATCGACCGGCGCACGCCAGCGGAAGCTCACCCCGAGCTCGACCAGATGCGCCTGCAACGCGCGCATCAACTTGCCCGGGTCGAGCCGGGCGTCCTCGGGGAAGTAGACACCGCCGACGACGTCGAGCTGTACGCCCGGTTGGAGCGCCTCGACCTCACCCTTGCTCAGTACGCGGGCGGCCATCCCCAGCGTGATGGCCCGGGCCACGACCCGCGCCTCGTCCTCCAGCCCCTCCTCCGTCACGGTCATCCCCAGCACGCCCGTCTCCTTCAGGTCGAAGGGGTCGCCGAGGCGGTCGGCCAGCTCCCGATAGCCCTCCTTGCCGGCGCGATGCAGGTCCCGCAACAGCGGACCCGCCCGGCGTGCCCGCTCGGGCGTCGAGGCGCGCCAGAAGCGCCAACCCCAGGCGAGCAGCGCGGGGTCGAGCGCGGGCCGCACGTAGAAGGGGCTCTCCGGGTCGAACATCCACTTCAGCCCCTGCGCCACCGCTCCCGGCGCGGCGAGCGGCACCACGTGGCTGGGTACCACCAGACCGGCATTGCCGTAGGAGGTAGTGTCGCGCTCGGGTCCCTCGCGGTCGACGACCGTCACCTCGAAGCCGGCGCGACGCGCGTGCAGCGCGCTGAACAGGCCGACCACGCCCGCGCCCACGACGACGACGCGCCGGCTCATCGGATGCCTTCGCGGAACGGGTCGCGCGCGTCGAACAGCAGGGTGGTCTCGGCCGTCACGAACGCCTCGCCGGTGACCGTTGGGATCACCCGGTCGTCGGCGTCGAGGTCGTAGCGTGCCTCGAAGCGGCTGCCGATGACGCTCTGTTGCCGCCAGGTCTCCCCCGGCCGCAGGCGGCCGTCGGCCTGCAGGCAGGCGAGCTTGGCGCTGGTGCCGGTACCGCACGGCGAGCGGTCGTAGGCGCCGCCCGGGCACAGCACGAAGCTGCGGCCGTCGGCGTCGTCCGCCACGTCCGCCGCGCGCGCGAACAGCTCGACGTGATCGATCTCAGCGCCGCCCTCGCCGCCGACGCCGGACGCAGCCAGCGCGCGCCTCACGGCCCAGGCGAACTCCGTCAACTCGTCGATGCGCCCGGCCTCGACGGCCTGGCCGTGGTCCTCGGTCAGGAAGAACCAGTTCCCGCCCCACGCCACGTCGCCGCGGACCCGCCCGTACCCGGGCACCTCCACGGGCACCGCCTTCCGGTAGCGATAGGCGGGCACGTTGCGCACGCTCACCCTGCCGTCGTCATGCAGCTCCGCCTCGACCGGCCCCACCGGCGTCTCGATGCGGTGCCGGCCAGGGCCGATGCGCCCCAGGTGGCGCAACGTGACGACCAGCCCGATGGTGCCGTGGCCGCACATCCCCAGCATCCCCACGTTGTTGAAGAACAGCACGCCCGCCGCCGCGGAGGGGTCGACCGGCTCCTGAAGCAGGGCGCCGACCAGCACGTCCGAACCGCGGGGCTCGTTGACGACCGCCGAGCGGAAGGCGTCGTGATCTCTTCGCAGGCGCTCCAAGCGCTCGGCCATGGAGCCGCTCCCCAGCTCGGGGCCGCCGGCGATCACCACCCGGGTGGGCTCGCCCGCCGTGTGGGAGTCGATGACGTGCACGCGTTGGACGTCCACAGTGAACTCCTCCGCACCCCCGGCGCGGCCGGGTGCCCCCGCTGCGATGCACGCTCGCGGCGCACGTTCCGGGTGCGCGGCCTTGATGCATGACGGACGTGGGCCATAGTCTACACGGTGACAGACCGCCCCCGACCCGCTCCGTACGCACCTGCGGGACCGGGACAACGCCCGTCCCCCAGGCAGAGGTCCCCTCCTCCGCCGCGAAAGGAGATCGCGCATGGCAGCGAGCCCCCTCAAGACGCCATCCTCGCCCTCGAGCACCGGCGTCGATTGGCGCGGCGTCCTCCCCGCCATCACCACCCCCTTCGACGCCGACCTCCAGGTCGATCACGCCTTCCTCGCCGAGCACGCCCGCTGGATGGTCGACCAGGGCTGCGTCGGCGTGGTCCCGGGCGGCTCGCTCGGGGAAGCCGCCACCCTCGCCTTCGACGAGAAGGTCGCGGTGGTACGTACGCTGGTGGGCGCGCTCGACGGACGCGCCCCCGTCATCCCCGGCGTGGCCGCGCTCGCCACCGCCGAGGCGGTGCGCTTCGCGCGGGCCGTCGAGGCGGTCGGCGCCCGCGGCCTGATGGTGCTGCCCCCCTACGTCTACAGCACCGATTGGCGCGAGATGAAGGCCCACGTCGCCGCCGTGCTGGAGGCGACCTCGCTCCCCTGCATGCTCTACAACAACCCGGTGGCCTACACCACCGACTTCACGCCGGAGCAGGTGGCCGAGCTCGCGTCCGAACACCCCAACCTGGTCGCCGTCAAGGAGTCCAGCACCGACGTGCGCCGCGTCACCGCCCTGCGCGCGCTGACCGGCGAGCGCCTCGAGATCCTGGTGGGCGTCGACGACGCCATCGTCGAGGGGATCGCGGCCGGCGCCGTGGGCTGGGTCGCGGGGCTGGTCAACGCCTTCCCGGCGGAGTCCGTGGCGTTGTTCGAGCTGGCGCGCCAAGGGCGGACCGAGGAGGCGTTCGCGCTCTACCGCTGGTTCCTGCCGCTGCTGAGGCTCGACACGGTGCCGAAGTTCGTGCAGCTCATCAAACTAGTGCAGGAGCGCGTCGGGCACGGCAACGCACGCGTGCGGCCGCCACGGCTGGAGCTGGCCGGCGATGAGCGCGCCGAAGCCGAACGGGTCATCGCCATCGCGCTCGCCACACGCCCCACCCCGACGGGCGCGGCGTGATGCCGGGGACGCTGAAGGGGCTCTCTCTGATCGGCCTGGCGAGCGCCGAGCCCGGGGAGCGCACCTTCCACGCCACCGACGCCCGCACCGGCGAACGGCTCGAGCCCGCCTTCCATCCCACCCGCCCGGCCGATCTGGACCGCGCCGCCTCCGCCGCCGAGCACGCGTTTCCGGCCTACGCCGCCACCCCACCGGCGGAACGCGCCGACTTCCTGCGCGCCATCGCGGCCGAGCTGGAGGCCCGCGGCGAACCCATCATCGAGCGCGCTGATCGCGAGACGGCGCTGGGCGACGCACGCTTGACCGGCGAGCTGGGCCGGACCGCCAACCAGCTCCGGCTGTTCGCGACGCTGCTCGACGAGGGCGACTGGCTCGACGTCCGGATCGACGCCGGAGACCCCAAGCGGAACCCCGCACCCAAGCCCGACGTGCGCTCCCTGCGACGCCCGCTCGGTCCGGTGGCGGTGTTCGGTGCCAGCAATTTCCCACTGGCGTTCTCGGTGGCCGGCGGCGACACCGCCTCCGCCCTCGCCGCCGGCTGCCCCGTGATCGTCAAGGCGCACCCAGCCCATCCCGGCACGTCCGAACTGGTGGGTCGCGCCGTGCGCGCCGCCGCGCGCGAGCAGGGCATGCCCGACGGCGTGTTCTCGCTGCTGTTCGACGACGGCTACGAGGTGGGACAGGCGCTGGTGCGCCACGCGCTGGTGCGCGCCGTGGGGTTCACCGGCTCGCGCTCCGGCGGACAGGCGCTGATGCGGCTGGCCGGCGAGCGACCCGATCCCATCCCGGTCTACGCGGAGATGAGCAGCGTCAACCCGGTGTTCGTGCTGCCGCTGGCGACGCGCCGCCGCCCCGGACCCATCGCCGACGCCCTGCTGGCGTCGTTCACGCTGGGAGCGGGGCAGTTCTGCACCAACCCCGGCATCGTGCTGCTCGAGGCCGGCGAAGCGGGCGACGCGCTGCGCGATCGGCTGGTCGAGGGCGCCCGCAAGGCCGAGGCCCACGCCATGCTGACCGCCGGCATCCACCGGGCGTTCGGCGCGGGCCTGCAGCGGCTGGTCGACGCCGGCGCACAGCGCCTGGCCGAGGGCCACCGCGCCGCCGGCCTGACGGCCGCCAGCGCGGCCGTGTGGGAGACCGATGCGTCCGCGGCCGTCGACGACCCCCGCCTCACGCAGGAGGTGTTCGGGCCCAGCACAGTGCTGGTCCGCTACCGCAGCGACGACGAGCTGCTGGCGTTCGCCGGCGTCATGGAGGGGCAACTCACCGCCACGCTGCACGGCGAGGACGACGAGTGGGAGCGCTATCGGCCGCTGGTGGCGGCGCTCGAGCGTAAGGCCGGCCGGCTGCTGGTGAACCAGGTCCCCACCGGGGTCGAGGTGTGCCGCGCGATGGTCCACGGCGGCCCCTACCCGGCGACCTCCGACGGCCGCACCACCTCGGTCGGCGCGCGTGCCATCGAGCGGTTCACGCGGCTGGTGGCGTACCAGAACTTCCCGAAGGCGTTGCTGCCCGCCGAGCTGCGCTGAGGTCGCGCCGGCGCGCGATCAGCGTTTCCGGGTCAGCCACACGCCCAGTCCGACGGCGCCGAAGGCAACACCGGCCGCCGCCACACCGGTCCAGCCGAAGCGCGAGAAGGCCAGCGCGGAGGCGGCCGAGCCCAGCGCGCCCCCCAGGAAGAACGTCGTCATGTAGGCGGTGGTGAGGCGGCTGCGCGCCTCGGGTCTGAGCTGGTAGATGGTGCTCTGGTTTAGGACCTGCGTGCCCTGGACCCCGAGATCGAGCAGCACGACGCCCGCCACCAGTGCCGGCAACGCGTGGGGCAGCGCCCCCATCAGCACGAAGGCGCCCACCGTGAGGGCCAGGAAGGCGCCGGTCCCGGCACGGCTGCGGCCGCGGTCGTGCAGGTGCCCGGCGAACGAGGCGGAGAGCGCGCCGGCTACGCCCAGCAAGCCGAACAGCCCGATGACGCCATCGCCATAGCCGTAGGGGGGCCGCGCCAGCAGGAACGGCAGTCCCGTCCACAGCACACTGAAGGCACCGAACACGCTCATGCCGTAGAGCGCGCGCCGGCGCAGCAGCGGCTCCTCGCGCACCAACCGTCCCACCGAGCGCAGCAGCGCCGGATAGGCCAGGCGCGCCTCGCCTCGACCCGGAGGTAGCAGCAGCCACAGGGCGACCGCCTGCGCCAGCATCAGCCCGGCCGCGATCTCGAAGAGCGCGCGCCACCCCAGCGCGTCGGCCACGAAGCCCGCCGCGACCCGCGCCAGCAGCACCCCGAGCAGCAGCCCGGTCATGACCCGGCCCAGCACCCGCCCGCGGTCGGCGTCGGCGGCCAGGTGCGCGGCGAACGGGATCAGCACCTGGGCCACCACGGCGGTGAGGCCGATAGCCGCGCCGGCGAGCTGGAACAGCCCGAAGCTCGGCGCCAGCGCCGCGCCCAGCAGCGCCAGAGACGTGAGCACCGACACGCCCGAGACCAAGCGGCGCCGGTCCACCAGATCGCCCAGCGGCACCACCAGCACCAGCCCCGCCGCGTAGCCGAGCTGGGTCACGGTGACGATCAGGCCGGCGCTCCCGCCCGCGAGGCCGAAGCTGCGACCGAGCGTGTCGAGCAGGGGTTGGGTGTAGTAGAGGTTGGCCACCGAGATGCCGGTGAACAGGGCGAGCACCAGGGTGAGCGGCGAACCTGCGCGCAGCGGCACGGCGGGACTCCTCTCCGGCTTCGCCGCCGGGCCCGCATCCCCGACGGCGGCATGGAGGGCAGTCTCGCACCCCGTGGGCGACGCGAGAGTAGCGCGGCGGCGCCCCTGTCGACCTCCGTGGCCGGCAGAACATGAGCGCCGCCGATCCGCGACGAAGATGGAGAGCCAGGGAGGGGACGCGCTCCCTCCCCACCGAACGGATCCCTCGAACGTAGCAGCGCACCGCAACGTCCGACGAAGGAGGCAGCATGCAACGACGCAAGCTCGGCAAGGAAGGCCTCGAGGTCAGCGCCCTGGGACTGGGCTGCATGGGCATGAGCGAGTTCTACGCCGGCGGCACCGAGAGCGAGTCGATCGCCACCGTCCACCGCGCCATCGACCTCGGCGTGGACCTGTTCGACACCGCCGACATGTACGGCCCGTTCACCAACGAGCAGCTGGTGGGGCGTGCCCTGAAGGGTCGGCGCGACGAGGTGGTGCTGGCCACCAAGTTCGGCAACGAGCGCCGCGAAGACGGCTCGTTCGTGGGCATCAACGGCCGCCCCGAGTACGTCCGCAAGGCGTGCGACGCCTCCCTGCAGCGCCTCGGAGTCGACACCATCGATCTGTACTACCAGCACCGCGTGGACCCCGACGTCCCCATCGAGGACACCATCGGCGCCATGAAGGAGCTGGTTGAAGCGGGCAAGGTCCGCTACCTCGGCATGTCCGAGGCGGCGCCGGCCACCCTTCGGCGCGCCCACGAGGTGCATCCGATCAGCGCCCTGCAGACCGAGTACTCGCTGTGGTCGCGCGAGCCGGAGGACGAGATCCTCGACACCGTCCGCGACCTGGGTATCGGCTTCGTCGCCTACAGCCCGCTGGGACGCGGCTTCCTGACCGGGCGCATCACCGCCTTCGAGGACCTCGCCGAGGACGACTACCGCCGGAACTCGCCGCGCTTCCAAGGGGAGAACTTCGCGCGGAACCTGGAACTGGTCGAGCGGGTGCGCGAGATCGCCGACAGCCGAGCGGTGACCCCGGCCCAGCTGGCGCTGGCCTGGCTGCTGCACCGCGGCCGGGACATCGTGCCGATCCCCGGCACCAAGCACCGCGCGCGTCTGGAGGAGAACGTGGCGGCGGCCGACATCGCCCTCACCGAGGAGGAGATCGACCGGCTCGACAGCGCCGTGCCCGTGGGGGCCGCCTCCGGCGAGCGCTACCCCGAGCGAGCGATGGCGGCGTTGAACCGCTAGTCCGCACAGCGCCCGCGACGCTCGACGGCAGCCAAGCAGGAGTCGCGCGACGCGGGCTCGTAGGAGCGCACCGCCGCCGCCAAGGGCCGGCTCGCCCGCGTCCGCTGCGTATCATGCGGTCCCAGGAGGCCGTCATGCAGCAGGTGCGCGTCACGCCACTCGAGATCGCCCGGCTCCGCTTCGACCTTGGGCAGGACTACGACCTGCCGGACCACCATCCCGCCGCCCGGGCGGTCGACATACCGGTCCTCGCCTACCACCTCGCCCTGCCCGGGCGCTCGGTGCTGGTCGACGCACCGAGCTACCAGGCGGACACGACGCCCGAGGCTTACCGGCTGCCCGGCTTCCGGCCACCTCCTCCCCTCCTGGACCAGCTCCGCTCCGCCGGCATCGATGCCGCCGACGTCAGCGACGTCGTCATCACCCACGCCCACTTCGACCACCTGGGCGCGCTGGCGCAGGGATCAGGCGCGCAGGAATCAGGCGCGCAACACTCGCCCACCTTCCCGCACGCCCGGCACTACCTCGGCCGCTCCGAGTGGGACCCCGACGCGTTCGCGTCGATGGGGCGCGAGGACCTGCTGGTGGTCGAGCGCGCCGGCCTGCTGACGCTGGTCGAGAACGACGCCGAGCCCGGCGACGTGCAACTGGGCGACGGCCTGAGCCTGGTACCGGCACCCGGCGAGTCGCCCGGCCACATGCTGGCCCGCGCCGAGCTCGATGGCGACGTCGTGTACGTGGCCGGCGACCTCTACCATCACGCCTTCGAGTTCGACGAGCCCGCGCACAACGTGGTCTGGGTCGATGCCGCCACCATGCGCGCCAGCAAGACGGCGTTGATGGTACGTGCAGCCCGTGAGCGGGCGCGCGTGGTCTTCAGCCACATCGGCGGGGCGTGGCGCGTGCGGCGAGACGGGGAGACGTTGACGTGGGAGGCGACCGGGGACCCATGAGCGGCGACCCGCGCCGCGCCCACGCCGGCGCCCGGGAGCCGCACCTCGACGCCGTGGTGGTGGGGTCGGGCCCCAACGGCCTCACCGCCGCGGCGTTGTTGGCGCGCGAGGGATGGCGCGTGCTGGTGCTCGAAGCCCACGAACGGATCGGCGGCGGTGCGCGCACCGCCGCGCTGACCCTGCCCGGCTTCGCGCACGACGTGTGCTCCGCGGTCCACCCGCTCGCCGTAGGCTCTCCGGCCCTGCGTTCGCTGGCGCTCGAGCGTCACGGGCTGGCCTGGATCCAGCCGCCCCTGCCCGTCGCGCACCCGCTCGACGGCGGCCGCGCTGCGGTACTCGAGCTCGATCTGGCCGCCACCTGCTCGGCGCTCGGCCGCGACGGCGCGGCCTACCGAGCGCTGGTCATGCCGCTGGCGCAGAGCTGGAACAGGCTGATCCACGACGTACTGGCGCCCCCGCTGCACTGGCCGGGGGACCCGCTCGGCTACGCCCGCTTCGGCCTGCGCGCGCTCCCTGCGGCGCGCTGGCTGGCGCGTCGCAGCTTCGCCGACGAGCCCGCCCGCGCGCTCTGGGCGGGCCTCGCAGCACACGGCATGCTGCCGCTGGAGGCGCCGTTGAGCAGCGCCGCCGCCACGGTGCTCGCGGCGGCAGCTCACGCGGTCGGCTGGCCGGTGGCGCGAGGCGGCTCGCAGGCCATCGCCGATGCGCTCGCAGCCGAGATCCTGACTCACGGCGGCGAGATCCTCACCGGGCAGCGCGTCGACGACCTGGCGGACGTGCCGACGAGCCGGGTGGTGCTCCTCGACCTCACGCCCAAGGAGGTGCTGCGGGTGGCCGGCGACCGGCTGCCCGAGGCCTACCGGCGCCGACTGCGGAACTACCGCTACGGACCCGGCGTGTTCAAGGTCGACTACGCCCTGGACGGGCCCGTGCCATGGCAGGCCGAGGCCTGCGACCGGGCCGGGACCGTGCACCTGGGCGGAACGCTGGAGGAGATCGCCGCCTCGGAGAGCGCGGTGGCCCTGGGCCGCGCGCCGGAACGTCCCTACGTGCTGCTGGCCCAACCCAGCCTCTTCGACACCACCCGCGCCCCTGCCGGCAAGCACACCCTGTGGGCGTACTGCCACGTGCCCAACGGTTCGACGGCCGACATGACCGATCGCATCGAGGCGCAGATCGAGCGCTTCGCGCCCGGCTTCCGGGCGCACGTCCTGGCCCGCGCGACGACCACCGCGCCGGCCCTGGAGATCTACAACCCGAACTACGTCGGGGGCGATATCAACGGCGGAGTGCTGGACCTCCGCCAAGCGCTCGCGCGGCCGGTCCTCCGCACCGACCCCTACGCGACCCCCGATCCCCGCCTGTACCTGTGCTCAGCGGCCACGCCGCCGGGCGGGGGCACGCACGGCATGGCCGGCTTCCACGCGGCGCGGTCGGTGCTGCGGCGGCACGCCCGCAGCTAGCCGATCGACCCGCGGGCCTACGCCTGGACACGCTCCGGCGGCGCCGGCGGCATAGCGGGCGCCCGCAGCCGGCCACCCGCTATGCTGACCGCGGCCACCGCCACCGACTCCCTCGAGCCATCACCCGGAAAGGGGCACCATGGAACTCCGCACTCTCGGCCGCACCGGCGTACAGGTCTCCTCGCTCTGCTTCGGCACCATGTCCTTCGGCACCACTGCCGACGAGACCGAGTCCGCGCGCCTGTTCCGGCGCTGCCTCGATGCCGGCATCAACTTCTTCGACACCGCCAACGTCTACGGCCGGGGCCGTTCGGAGTCCATCCTGGGCACGCTCATGCGCGACCATCGCGACGAGCTGGTCATCGCCAGCAAGGGGTTCGGGCGCATGAGCGACGACCCCAACGACCGCGGCCTCTCCAGGCGCAACCTGATCCGTGCTGTCGAGGCGAGCCTGCGCCGCCTGCAGACCGATCGAATCGACGTCTACTACGTCCACCAGTTCGACCCGCTGACGCCCATCGACGAGGCCGTGCGCGCTCTGGATCACCTCGTGCAGCGCGGTCTCATCCTCTACCCTGCCGTCAGCAACTGGGCGGCCTGGCAGATCGAGAAGGCGCTCGGCGTCAGCGCGCGCGAGCAGCTCGCGCGCTTCGAGGTGGTTCAGCCGATGTACAGCCTCGCCAAGCGCCAGGTCGAGGTGGAGATCCTGCCGATGGCGCAGGCCGAACGCCTGGCCGTCGTGCCCTACAGCCCACTCGGAGGCGGGCTGCTCACCGGCAAGTACGGCGTCGGCCGCAGGCCCGACGGCGGACGCCTGGTCGACAACAGCATGTACGCCTCGCGCTACGGCGGCGAACGCTACCTGCACGTGGCCGACGCGCTCACCGTCTACGCCCGCGAGCGCGACGTGCACCCCGCCACGCTGGCCGTCGCCTGGGTGCGGAGCCACCCCGGCGTCACCGCGCCGATCATCGGCGCCCGCGACGTGGAGCAACTCGAGCCCTCACTGGCCGCCGCCGAGCTCGAGCTCTCCCCCGAGCAGCGCGTGGAGCTCTCCGCGCTGTCGCCGGCGCCGCCACCCGCGACGGACCGGAGCGAGGAGACCGCGAACCCCTCCACCTGAGCCTCGCCGGTTGCCCCGGCGGGTGCCCCGAGCGGTCGCCGGCCGGCACGCTCACACGAACCGAAGCGTCGGGCCGTAGGCTACGGCCGATGACGCGCCCGCGCCTCCTCACGCTCGCCCTCGTCACGCTGGTGGCGGTCGCGTCTGCGGCTCACGGCCAGGCTCCCGCTGCCGGCAGCGTGGCCTGGCGCTACCCGACCGGCGACTGGATCCAGTCCTCGCCGGCCATCGCGCCCGACGGCACCATCTACGTCGGCTCCGACGATGGCCGGCTCTACGCCTTCACTCCCGGCGGCAGCCTGAAGTGGAAGGCGTCGACCGGCGGCATCGTGTACTCCTCGCCCGCGGTGGGATCGGACGGCACCATCTACGTCGGCTCGGGCGACGGCAACCTCTACGCCTTCCACCCCGACGGCACGCTGGCGTGGAAGACGCGGGCCGGCGACGGGGTCAACTCCTCGCCGGCCATCGCGCCCGACGGGACCATCTACGTCGGCTCGGGCGACGGCAACCTCTACGCCTTCCACCCCGACGGCACGGTGGCGTGGCGCTTCGCGACCGGCGGCATCGTCTACTCTTCGCCCGCCATCGCGCCGGACGGGACGATCTACGTCGGCTCGAACGACACCTTCCTCTACGCCGTGCGCCCCGACGGCACGCTCGCCTGGAAGGCGCAGACGGGCGGCGAGGTGCTGTCCTCTCCGGCGCTGGGGCCGGGCGGCGAGGTCGTCGTGGGCTCCAGCGGCGGCTCCGTGTACGCCTTCGGCCCGGGCGGGAAGCTGCGCTGGAGCTACGCCACCGGCGACATCGTGTACTCCTCGCCCGCCATCGCGCCGGACGGGACGATCTACGTCGGCTCGGAGAGCCACGACCTGGTGGCGCTCAAGCCCGACGGCAGCCTCGCCTGGGCCTTCAAGACCGGCGACTACATCACCTCGTCGCCGGCCGTGGGACGGGACGGCACGATCTACGTCGGCTCCGACGACGAGCACCTGTACGCGCTCCACCCCGACGGCACGCTGGCGTGGAAGGTGAAGACGGCGTACTACATCACCTCGTCGCCGGCCGTCGGCGACCACGGCACCATCTACGTCGGCTCCTGGGACAACGATCTCTATGCCGTCAACGGCGGCGCCTACGGGCCGGCAGCGTCCTCCTGGCCGGAGTTCCGGCACGACAACGCCAACACGGCGAGGGCGCGGTAGCCCGGCCGGCGGCCGGGGCGCTCCCCGACGCCGGCGCCGACGGAGCCGCACTCCCCAAGCGACGTCCCTCGGCCCGCCCGGAGCGCTAGGCGCCGGGCACGAAGTGCTCGTAGAGTGCGCGCGACACCCGGCTCACGACCAGGCTGCCGCGGTTGTCGGGATGGAAGCGCTCGTCGGGGCAGCCGCGCGTCATGACGGCGACGACGTAGCGGACGTCTCCGTCGTCGATCACTCCGGCGTCGTTGCGCACCCCGCGCAACGCCCCGTACTTGGAGGCGATGACGAAGCGGTCCTCGCCGGTCTCGGTGCGGTAGGCGTCGAAGGGCAGGAACCGACCGAGCAGGTCGGTCGCCTGCTGCCGGCGGTAGATGCCGCGGGCGACCTCGGTCAGGTCGGGGGGTAGCAGCTCCCCTCGCCACAGCCGCGCGAAGGCGTCGGCGAGGTCGCGCGGCGAGGTGGTCGAGACCCGCGTGTCCCCAGCAGCGCGCAGGTCGGGCCGTTGCAGCAGGCCTGCCAGGTGCGTCTCGCGCCAGCCGTGCGCCGCGGTGGCGTCGTTGACCGCGTCCACGCCCAGGCGCTCGATCAGGAGGTTCGTCGCGGTGTTGTCGCTGACGACGATCATCAGGGTCGCCAGGTCGCGCACCGTGTAGGCGCGGCCCGGCGACAGGGCCTTCAGGACCCCTGACCCGGTAACCTGGTCGACCCCCCGCAGCTCGATCTCGTCGTCCAAGCCGATACGACCGGCCGCGACGCGCTCGAGCAGCGCCTGCAGGACGAACACCTTGATGGTGGAGGCGGCGGGGAAACCCTCGTCCGAGCGGTACGAGGCCGCCCCCCGCGCGGCGGCGTTCCCGCGCTCGGCCCGCTCCAGTCGATGCGCCGCAACGCCGAGGACGCCAGCCAGCTCCTCCTCGAGGGTCTCGAGGCGCCCGAGGAGCGCAGTGGGCCCCTCACTCATGCTCCTCCCGACCCCGACGGGGGCGGCGCGGGGTGGTCGCGTGCGTCTTCCATCCGCCGCATGATAGCCGGACGGACGCCCACCGGAACGCGCCGGGGCGTCCTGCAGCGTACGGTCGACCTCCCGCCCCAGGGTCGCCGAATTGTGTCTCAGCAATTTTTGATTTAAAATCACAGTCCATGACCCATCCGGCACCGGCCGAGCGGGGCGCCGCCCTGCTCGACGACCTCTACCGCCGTCACGACCCGCAGTGGATCAAGGTCATCGACCACACCCGCTGCGTGGGCTGCCACGCCTGCACGGTCGCCTGCAAGAGCGAGAACGAGGTGCCCGTCGGCGTCACCCGCACCTTCGTCAAGCACGTCGAGAAGGGCGTCTTCCCCAACACCCGGCGCAGCTTCCAGGTGACGCGCTGCAACCAGTGCGAGGACCCGCCGTGCGTGGCCGCCTGCCCGGTCACGGCCATGTATCAGCGCCCCGACGGCATCGTCGACTTCGACAAGGACGTGTGCATCGGCTGTAAGGCCTGCATCGCCGCGTGCCCCTACGACGCCATCTTCATCAACCCCGACGACGGCAGCGCCGAGAAGTGCAACATGTGCAGCCACCGTATCGACGAGGGGCTCGAGCCGGCCTGCGTCTCGGTGTGTCCGGCCGAGGCCATCCTGGTCGGCGACATCCACCAGCCCGACAGCAAGGTGGCGCGGCTGGTGGCGCGCGAGAACGTCGCCGTGCGTCGCCCCGAGAAGAACACCCACCCCAAGCTCTACTACATGGGCATCGACCAGGCGCTGCTCGACCCGTTGGCGGCCGCCACGCCTCCCGGCGGGCTGCACCAGTGGAGCGAACAGCCCGACGACCTGGCGGGCCACGGCGGGAGCCGGCTGCCGGCGGGCTGGAGCACCAGCAACACGGCGGCGGCCATGGTCACCTATGACGTCGCCCACAAGCGCCCCTGGGACGAGCGCGTCAGCCTCTACACCTGGACCAAGTCGATCGCGGCCGGTACCTTCCTGATGGCGGTGGTGGCCGTGCTGTTCGGCTGGCTCGATGTGGCGTCGGCGCTGGCGCGCTGGGTGGCTCCGCTCACGGCCGGCGCCTTCCTCGCGGCCACCGGCGCCCTGCTGGTGTGGGACCTGTCGCACCCGCTGCGCTTCTACCGGATCTTCACGCGCCCGCAATGGCGCTCCTGGCTGACGCGGGGGGCGTTCATCATCGGCGCCTTCGGCGCTCTGATCGTGGCCTGGCTGGCAGCCTCGCTCGCCGGCGCCGGCGGCCTGCAACGCGCGCTCGGCTGGCTCGTGATGCCGGTGGCCCTGGCCACCGCCGTCTACACCGCCTACCTGTTCGCCCAGGCCAAAGCGCGCGACCTGTGGCAGAGCCCGCTGCTACCCAGCCACATGGCCGTGCAAGCCGTGCTGGCGGGCAGCGCGGCGTTGCTGATCGCGGCCGCTGCGGCGGGCGCCGCGGGCGTGCTGCCGCCGTTGCGCTGGTTCCTGCTGGCTTCGGTGACCGCGCACGGGTTGATGGTGCTGAGCGAGCTGGCCCTGCCCACGGCCACCGCCCACGCGCGCGCTGCGGAGCGCCAGCTCACGCACGGAGCCTTCCGGAGCTACTTCTGGTGGGGCCTCGGGCTGGGCGTGACGGCGCCCGCGCTGCTGTGCCTGCTCGGCGGTGGCGCGGCGCTGCTGTCCCTCGCCTCGCTGCTCGCCCTCGGCGGCCTGCTGGCCTTCGAACACGCCTTCGTCCAGGCCGGCCAGGCCGTGCCGCTCGCCTAGGAGGGCGCGCATGTCCCCCACCGACAAGACCGATCCCGATCTTCCCCTCGGAGCGCGGCTGCTGGAGGCGCTTCGCGGGCGTCCCCGTCAACGCATCAGCGACGACGGGCCGCGCTACGCCTCGCCGGAAGGCCACGCCACGACCTTCCCCGGCCCCAGCGAGATCGGCCTGGACAGCCACCCTCCTTCCGACACCTGGGACGACTGGGCCGAGAAGCGCTCCAACCGGGGGGCGCCCAGCGAGCGGCACTACGATCTCGTGCCGACGCTGTGCTTCAACTGCGAGTCGGCCTGCGGACTGCTCGCCTATGTCGACCACGACAGCGGCAAGGTGCGCAAGCTGGAGGGCAACCCGCTGCACCCGGGCTCGCGCGGCCGCAACTGCGCCAAGGGACCCGCCACCCACAACCAGATCACCGATCCCGACCGCATCCTGTACCCGCTCAAGCGCAGCGGCGCGCGGGGCGAGGGCGCTTGGACGCGGGTGTCCTGGGACGAGGCGCTCGACGACATCGCCGGCCGCATCCGCGCCGACGTGATGGCCCACCAGGGCCGGCACGTCGTCTACCACGTGGGTCGCCCCGGCGAGGACGGCTTCACCAGTCGCGTGCTCCAGGCCTGGGGCATCGACGGCCACAACAGCCACACCAACATCTGCTCCAGCAATGCGCGGGCCGGCTACGCCTTCTGGATGGGCATCGACCGGCCGTCCCCCGACTTCGCGGAGGCGGATGTCATCCTGCTGCTGTCGGCGCACCTGGAGACCGGCCACTACTTCAACCCGCACGCTCAGCGCATCGTCGAAGCGCGCGCTCGCGGCGCGACGGTGGCGGTGTTCGACCCGCGCCTGAGCAACACCGCCTCCGGAGCGGACCTGTGGTTGCCCAGCTATCCGGGCAGTGAAGCCGCGGTGCTGCTCGCCATCGCCCGCCACCTCATCGACGCCGGCGCCTACGACCGGGAGTTCGTGCGGCGGTGGTGGAACTGGGAAGCCTACCTTCTGGCCGAGCACCCCGACCTGCCGCCCACCTTCGACGCCTTCGAGAGCGTCCTGGCCGAGCTCTACCGCGACTACACCTTCGCCTTCGCGAGTGCGGAGTCCGGCGTGCCGCAGGAGCGCATCGAGGCGCTGGCGGAGCTGGTGGCGCGGGCGGGAACGCGCTTCTCGAGCTACAACTGGCGCAGCGCCGGCGCCGGCAACGAGGGCGGCTGGCAGATCGCCCGCTGCCTGATGCTGCTGCACGCGCTCACCGGCTCCATCGCGACGCCCGGCGGCTTCTGGCCCAACACCTGGACCAAGCACGTCGCGCCCCAGCCGCTGCCGGCGCCGGGACCGAGCTGGTGGCAGGATCTCCACATGCCCGGCGAGTACCCGCTGGCGTTCTTCGAGATGAGCTTCCTGCTGCCCCACCTGCTGCGGGACGGCCGCGGGCACATCGACGTCTACTTCACGCGCGTCTACAACCCGGTGTGGACCAACCCTGACGGCTTCAGCTGGCTGGAGGCGCTCACCGACGAGAGCAAGATCGGCTGCCACGTGGCGCTCACGCCGACCTGGAACGAGTCGGCCTGGTACGCCGACTACGTGCTGCCGATGGGGCACTCCAGCGAGCGGCACGACGTGCAGTCGCAGGAGACCGGGCGCGATCAGTGGATCGGCTTCCGCCAGCCGGTGATGCGCGCGCACTACGAGCGCACCGGCCGGCCCTTCCACGACACCCGCGACGTCAATCCGGGCGAGGTGTGGGAGGAGAACGAGTTCTGGATCGAGCTGTCGTGGCGCATCGACCCGGACGGCTCGCTGGGCATCCGGCGCTACTTCGAGAAGCCGCGGGCGCCGGGGGAGGCCGCAGCAGGGCCAGCAGCAGCCGGGGCAGGGACGGCAGCGGCCGGGGCCGGCACCGGGCGCGCCGACGACAGTTCGGCGGCCACCCAGACCACCTCGGCCCCGGCCGAGAAGATGACGGTCGACGACTACTATGGCTACCTGTTCGACCACGGGGTGCCGGGCCTGCCCGCCGCGGCGGACCGTGAGGGCCTGACGCCGCTGGCCTACATGCGGCGCTACGGCGCCTTCCGCATCACCGCCGAGCCCAGCGCCCGCTACCTCGAGGCGGTGCCGGACGCCGAGCTCGTCGACCGGATCGAGCACGACGGCGTCGTCTACGCCCGTAGCGGCGCTGCCGGCTACGGGCCCAAGGCCGCGGCGCTGCCCGACGGACGCAGCCCCGTCGGCGTCGATGTCGACGGGCGCGTGCTGCGCGGTTGGCCCACCCCGAGCGGCAAACTGGAGTTCTACTCCACTACCCTCCGGGACTGGGGCTGGCCCGAGTACGCCCTCCCCACCTACATCAAGAGTCACGTCCACAAGGACGCGCTGCGTCCCGGCGAGACGGTGCTGATGCCCAACTTCCGCCTGCCGGTGCAGATCCATACGCGCAGCGCCAACAGCAAGTGGCTCGACGAGATCGCCCACACCAACCCACTGTGGCTCCACCCGGAACGAGCGGCCGCGCTGGGCGTTCGAACGGGCGACCTGCTCCGGGTGAGCACCCGCATCGGCCACTTCGTGCTGCCGGCCTGGGTCACCGAGGGCATCCGGCCGGACATCGTGGCCTGCTCGCATCACTTCGGCCGCTGGCGGCTCGACGACGGCGCCGGCAACCGCGGCCTGTCGTCGGTGGTCGGGCTCGAACGCGACGGCTCACGCTGGACCATGACCCGTACCCGGGGCGTGGAGCCCTTCGCGTCCGGCGACCCCGACACCCAGCGCATCTGGTGGAGCGACGTGGGCGTACACCAGAACATCACCTTCGAGGTCCACCCCGATCCCGTCTCCGGCCAGCACTGCTGGCATCAGGCGGTGACCGTGGAGCGTGCCCGCCCCGGCGACCGCAACGGCGACATCCATGTCGACACCGAGCTCGCGCACAGCAGCTACCGGGAGTGGCTGGCCAAGACGCGGCCGGCCCGGACCCACAGCCCGGACGGCACGCGCCGCCCTCGCTGGCTGCCGCGACCGCTGCACCCGTCGGCAGCCGCCTACGCCCTCCCCGACGAAGCCGCAGACGGGGCAGCCCCCCGCGGCGACCCGGCCGGCACCGATGGCTGAGTCGCGCGACTCCGGCTCCGAGCCTCCCGCGAGTGCCGTCGACGGGCCGCAACGCGGCGAGATCCTCGAGCGAGCCGGCAGTTACCGGCTGCTCGCCGAGCTGTTCGCGCGCCAGCCCGACGACGAGCTGCTGGCGCTGGCCTCGAGCGTGCCGGCGCTCGCAGCGCATGCCACGCCGCGCGCAGCGGCGACCTACACGCACGTCTTCGTGCTCAACGCCTATCCCTTCGCCTCGGTCTACCTGGACCCCGACGGCGAGGCCGTCAGTGAGCGCGCCGGCCTCACGCGCGGCGTGCTGGAGGCACTCGGCCTACGCCTCGAGGCCGGCGCAGACGCCGACCATATCGCCGTACAGCTCGACGCGCTGGCCGCGGTGCTCGAGCGCGAGGCCGCCGCATCCGATGCGGCCGGACCGGCTGGCGCGGCCGGACCGGCTGGCGCGCGCGCCCGGACCGCCCAGCGCGTCCTGCTGGCCGAACACCTGCTCCCCTGGGCACCGGTATTCCTGGACGCCGTCGCCCGCGTCGACGAAGGGCTCTACCGGGCCGCGGCGGCGCTGACAGGCAGCACCCTGGTCGGACACGCGGCAGCGCTGTTCGACGGCGCGCCGCCCGCGCCGACCGGTTCGCCGCGCGACGCGGCCGATACGCCCCTCGAGGAGCCGGAGACGTCGGCGTCGACAGTCGATCGCCTCACCCTGCCCTACCGCAGCGGGCTCTTCCTGTGCCGCGCCGATCTCGCCCGCATCGGCGGCGAGCTGGGCCTGCCGCTGCGCTTCGGTGGGCGCCCGTTCATGCTGGAGAGCCTGGCGCGGGCCGCCGTGCAGCTTGACGCATCGGCCGCCCTGACGGCCGCCCTGGAACGGTTCACGAGCGAGCGGCGGGCGGTGCTGGCCGGCTGGGCGGCGGAGCTGCCCGCACTGGCTCCGCTGTGGCGGACGTGGCTCGAGCGACTCGACACGACGCTGGCCGAGTTGCACGCGCCCTCTGAACTCGACGGCAGGCGCCCCGAACCGGCGACGTCCGCGACCGGAGCACGCTGAGGTGCTGTTGGCGCTGTTCGGCACCGGGGCGCTAGCGGGCGGCGTAGGCGCCCTGCTCGGCCTGGGCGGCGGCATCTTCCTGGTTCCCGCCCTCACCCTGCTGTTCCACCTGCCCGTGCGCATCGCGGTGGGGACGAGCCTGGTCAGCGTCATCGCCACCTCGGCCGGGGTGGCGGCCAGTGCCAGCGAGGAGAGCGGCGCGGACGTCATGCTGGCGCTGCGGTTGGAGATCGCCACCGCCGCCGGCGCCGTCGTGGGCGGGCTCGTCGCCGGGTTCGTGCCGGCGAACGCGCTCGCCATCCTGTTCGCGGTGGTGGTCTTCGCCACCGCCGCCTACACCCTCGCCAAGAACCTGCGCGGGGCCGGCGACGAGAAGATGTACCGCCGCGACTACACGGCCCGGAACTGGGTCGCGGGCTCGAGCACCGCCGGCCTGGCCGGCATGGTGTCGGGCCTGCTCGGCGTGGGCGGGGGGTTCATCAAGGTTCCCACCATGTACGCCGTCATGGGCGTGCCGCTGGGGATCGCCACCGCGACGAGCAACTTCATGGTCGGCATCACCGCCGCCGCCAGCGTCTTCGTCTACATCGGCCGCGGCGATGTACGCCCGCTCATCGTGGTCCCGACCGCCGCCGGGGTCTTCCTCGGTGCGGTGGTCGGAAGCCTGCTCCAGTCGCGGGTCAAGGTCGGGGCCCTACGCTGGGCACTGGTCGTGCTGCTGCTCGGCATCGGCGTGCAGATGCTGGTGCGCGGGTTGAAGGGCGGAGCGTGACCGGAACCCGGGGGCACGAGGACCGGCAGCAGGCGGCCGGGATCGGGCGCAGCATGCGCCTCGTGGCACGCGGCCTGTCCGGGTTCGCCCTGAGCTTGATGCTGGTGGGCCTGGCATTGGCCCTCACCGGCGCCCCCCGGCCGATCGACCCTAGAGCGCTCGACCTCACGGCCCGTGGGCAACGCCTCATGCTCGGCGGGATCATCGTGCTGTGCTCGCTGCCTGGCGTCCGGGTACTGACCGCCGGCGCGCACTACGCGGCTGCCCGCAACCTGGCCCGTGCGGTAGTGGCCCTGGTGGTGCTGCTCGAGCTGATCGCCTCGATCGTGACCGGCGGCTGAGAGCCGCGCCGGCTCGAGGCTCGGCCGACGCCCGGAAGGCGCCGGCGCCCGGGCCTAGCTCGCGCATGACCCAGCGCGGTTTCGGAAGATTCATGAAGGAGTGTGCGCGATATCCGCCATTTCGCTCGCCTCCAGAAGGGGTGAAGCACGGACAACGGACCGCTTCCGCGTTAGGATGTGTTTAGGCGCTTGACCTGCTGCCCCCCACGGCAGGTCGAGCGCCACTTCCATTGCCTGCGCGCCGATCCTCTGGCGCCGGCGCCGAGCACGACCTGCGTCGGTAGGACCCACCGCGCCCGGCATGCTACACAAGGAGGACATGGACCGAACCAGCCTCCGGCACGGCACACGCTGGGCCCTGCGATGAGACGACCGGGTGCCGCCTCCCTCGCACGTCATGCGCCGGCTCTCCTGGCCTCGTTGGCTCTGTTGCTGGGTGCGCTGGCCTCCGGGACGGTACGGGCCGAGGGGCCCGCGTCCGGGCCGACCGTCGGCGCGGCCACGGCGCTGCAGCTTCTCGATCGTGTCACCCCGGACCCGTGGCAGGTGGACCGCGCGCTCATCCTCCCGGATCCGGCTGCGACATCCGGCCGCGCGGGCCATGCCTCGCCCTTCCGCGTCACGGTGGAGGCGGCCGGTTCCACCCACGCCTCGGTGGTGATCCCCTCGAGCGCGCCGCGGAGCGAGGCGATGCCGGTCAGCAGCCTGGCAGCCGGCATCTCCGGCGCCGGCTCGATCTGCCGCATCGCCGCCCCGAAGTCGGCCGGCGCCGTCGACGACATGGCCGCTGTGCTGCGAAGAACGGGCGCGCCCGTTCTGGACGCGCCCAAGCCCCATGCCGCGCTCGCCGAGCGGGTCGTGATCCGCGGGCGCGCTACGGGCGGCTGGTACGCCGAGGCGGAGTTCCCCGTGAAGCTCCTGGCCGGCGACGGCCACGAGCTGGCGGCCACCACCGCGATCGCGCAGGGGAGCTGGATGACGGAGGGCTACGTACCCTTCCGCGCCGAACTACGGCTCCAGGGGCCGATCCCCGCGCGCGCCATGCTGGTGCTCGCCCGGGCCAACCCCTCCGGCCTCGCCCGCAACGCCGGATTCCTGCTCGTCCGCGTGGGCTGCGGTTAGTCCCGCCTAGTCGTCCCCGCCGCCGAAGAAGCCGCTGCGGTGCGAGGCAGGCAGCGTCTTGAGGTAGGCGAGCAGGTCCTGGATCTGCTGATCGGTCGGAGCCGAGCTGTTTCCCAGGTAGCCGTTCGCCCCCAGTGACCCGAGGTTGTCCGATGTCGACAGGCCGGTCTTGGCATAGCCGGGCATGCGCTCGCGCCCGTACAGGATCAGATCCTTGAAGCGCGTGAAGCTGCGCAGGCCCTCCCCGCCGATCCCGCGATCCTTGCCACCCTGGCCGTTCTTACCATGGCAGGTCTGGCAGTTGGCGGCGTAGAGCTGGGCACCGATCTGCACCGGCGTCTGCGGGGTGCTGGCGGTCGTCGACGCCACCGGTGTGGCGGGGCTCGCGGTCGTCGACGCCACCGATGTGGCAGCGCTCGCGCTCGGGCCCTGCCCGATGGCGATGCCCGCCCCGACGACCGCCAGGGCCGCCAGGGCGCCCCATAGGTAGATGCGGCGCATCAGCGGAGCCTCCGCGGGGACGTCGCGGCGCGCTCGCGCCGCGGCCCCGGGCGGAAGGCCGCTCGGGCGGCCTGAAGGTGACGAGTCGAGGGGTGTTCGTCAAGCATGCGTTGCCTCCATGGGCAACGCTATGCGGCAACGGTTAAGCGGGCGCAAGCGAGCGGCACGGCAGCGACCGCCGCGGTCAGGGGAGCAGGATTCCCGCGGCGTCGAGCCGCCGCTCCACCTCGGCGAGCTCGCCGGCAGAGAGCTCCCAGCTCCCCGCCTGCGCGTTGCGCCGCACCTGCGCGGGCGAGGTGGCTCCGGCGATGACGCTGGCCACGGGACGGTGCGCGAGAAGGTAGGCGAAGGCCAGGTCGATCAGCTCGCGATCGCGCTCCGCGGCGAAGTCGACGAGCGCTTCCACCACGTCCAGAACGTCATCGGTGAGCATCGCCTCCCAGCGCTCGCTACCGGTCACGCGCGTTCCCTCCGGCAACGGCCGGCCCTTCCGGTACTTGCCGGTGAGGATGCCGCTCAGGAGTGGAAAGAACGGCAGGAACGCGATGTCCAGCCGCTCACACGCCGGCAGCACCTCGCTCTCGGGCGCTCGCTTGAGCATGCTGTACTCGTTCTGCACGCTCACGAAACGCGGCGCTCCGCTCGCCACGGCGTCCTCCGCCTCCTGGAGCTGAGCGGCGCTGAAGTTCGAGCAGCCGATCTCCCGCACCTGCCCCCGCTCAACCGCTTCGGCCAGCGCGCCGAGCGTGTCGGCGATGGGCACGTCCGGGTCGGGCATGTGGAGCTGGTAGAGGTCGACATGGTCCGTCTCGAGACGCCGCAGGCTGGCCTCGAGGGCGGTTCGCACGTCCTCGGGGCGGGCGCCCTTCGGCCCCTCGGCGTTGGCCGGATGGCCGAACTTGGTGGCGAGGACCACCGCGTCGCGACGGCCGCGAAGCGCCTCACCCATGAAACGCTCGCTGTCATGGCCGCCGTAGAGATCGGCGGTGTCGAGGAAGGTCACGCCGGCATCGATGGCGGCGTCCAGGACGTTCTTGGTACCGGCCCTGTCGAGGCGGCGTCCGAAATTGTTGCATCCGAGACCGACGACCGAGGCGTTCAGAGATCCGATGGGGCGGGTGCGCATGGCGTTCTCCTCGTTGGGGATGGAGCCTGAGGGGCTCAAGGGACGTCGGGTTTGCCGGCGTACATGCTCGCGTCGGCGCTGCGGAGCAACGCGTCCTGGTCCTCACCGTCATCCGGGTACAGGGCCCTGCCGAGACTGGCCGCGATGGTCACGAAGCCCCCCTCGACCTCGAGCGGCGCGGCGACGGCCGCCCGCACCCTCTCGATGATGCCATCCCCCGGCTCGCCGGGCTGAACGTTGACCAACAACAGGGCGAACTCGTCGCCGCCAAGCCGCGCCACCGTGTCCGACCCGCGCACGCAGCCTTCGAGGCCTCGCGCCACAGCGACCAGCAGCCGGTCACCGGTCTCGTGGCCGAACCTGTCGTTGACCAGCTTGAAGTCGTCCAGGTCGACGTAGAGCAGCATGAGCCGTTCTCCGTCGCGTTCGGCGCGGCGCAGCGCGACCACGAAGCGATCGTGGAACAAAGAACGGTTGGGAAGACCGGTCAGCGGATCGTGGAGCGCCAGGTACCGGAAGCGTGCCTCCGTCTGCTTGCGCTCGATGGCGATGGCGACCTGCGTGGAAACGAACTGGAGGAGCTCGCGCTGGTCGACGCCGTACCCTGGACCGGCCGCCCCAGCCTGAGCGATCAGCGCTCCGACCACGCCGCCGTTGGACAGGAGTGGAACGCCGAGCCACGCCCCGCCGGCGACCGCCGATGCGTCGGAAGGGTCGACCGGCGTGGCCACGGGCTCTCCGGTTCGGAGGACCGCGGCCAGATCCGAGCCGACCTCGAGGGGGATCGCGTCGCGCGCGCGGGTCTCGGCGCCAGAATCGTAGGTGAACGACAGGGTGTCGCTCAACGCGTCGTAGAGCACGACCTGGAACCGTTCGACCGGAAGCAACTCGCCGATGATCCGGTGCACGATCCCGCACAGGCCCGGCAGGTCGTCGGCCTGATATGCCGCCTCGGAGATCGCGTACAGCGCGCTCTGCAGGCGGGCGGCGCGCTTGAGCGGCGTGACGTCCCGTGCCACCGCCAGGCGCAGCCCGTCGGGACGGTGCCAGCGCGCCGACCACATGACGTCCACCACCCTGCCGTCCTTCCGAACGTAGCGGTTCTCGAAGTGGCTCTGCGGTCTGCCGCGCATGATCTCGGCAGCAGCCGCCAGCGTGCGCTCCCGATCGTCGGGATGGACCAGGTCGATCATGTTCTGGCCGATGAGCTCGTCCGGCACGTATCCGAGCAGCTGCTCGCACGACGCGCTCACGTACACGTAGCGGCCCTCAGCGTCCACCACGCATACGGTGTCGACGAGCAGGTCCAACACCTTGTCTAGGAAGGGTTCGGGTTCCATGGTCACGAGTCCGAGGTCACGAGTATGTGGTCACGACGACCCGCCCGAAGCCTACCCCGTTCCTCCCTGCGGGTCCACACGGACCGCGGGCGCGCTGACCGAAGACGCTAGGGCGGCGCTGCCGCCGGGGACGCCGCGTGCCGCTACGGACCGCTACGGACAGGTGGAGATGGCGGGGCTCCCCGCGAAGACCCCGTCGATCAGATCGTACAAGCCCTTGTCGTACGCCATGAGCGCGGCCCGGCTGTCCACCCCGTTGTTGCTCACGCCGAAATAGCTCTGCACGCCCTCCGCCCAGTACTCCTTCCGGTTCGTGGCCGAGTAGCTCCCCGGCCACAGCCCGGCGCTCATGGCGTTGTCGTACGTGGTCTGCAGCCGCGTCGCGAAGGTGGCGTCGACGGCCTCGAGACCGAGCTCGGCGATGGTGTGGGCGAACTCGTGCACCAGGATGCTCTCACCGGCGTAGACGTCCCCCGGATAGCACAGCAGGTTCTCCTCGGCCGAGGAGGTGAGGGGCCGCGTGACGGTGGCGCTCACCCCGCGGGTCCGCGTGTTCCAGTCGGTCCCGGGGAACGCCGTGTTCAGGTCGGCGTACTCCGGCATGTCGGTGGTGACCTGATTCACCCCGATCACCCCGATCCGCACGTGGTTGTCGGCGATCGCCGCGATCGCGTCGCTCGGGATCATCGTGAGCATCGAGGTCACGATGACCTTCGCGCGCTGCAGAGCCGCATCGGGGACCTCGGCCGACGCCACGATCGGCAGCGCTCCCGCCATGCAGTACTTCGTGTAGAACGGATCGAGATGCACGGAGCTCGGGAACGGCGCCGCGCCGGCGCAAGCCGGCTGGAGCTGCGCGCTCTGCACGGGGACCCCCCCGCCGGGCGCCCCGCAGGCGGTCAGCAGCAAGAGCAGAACGAACGGCACGGTACGGCGAGCGATGGTCACGACTTCCTCCCGGGGGAACGGTTGCGGACGACGGGCGGCGGCACACGACGGCCGGCGTGCCGGCTATAGAGAACGGCGAGCCTCGGCGTGCCACCGAGCGCTTTCGACTAACGGACGGGAACGACCATACCCCGGGGGCACCCGGCGCGTCCCGGGCGCGTCACCGGCGAGCCGTCGCCGACACGCCAGGCGACGTCCGGCGGCGGGCCTCAGAGCAGCTCGTCGAGCCGTGCGATGAGCGCGTCGATCTCGTTCAGGGTGTTGTAGTGCACCATCGACACCCGCACCACGCCGTTGCGCTCGCTCAGGCCCAGGGCCTCGATGAGCCGGCGCGCGTAGAAGTCGCCGTAGCGGATGCCGATGCGCGCCCCGTCCACGTGCGCGGCCACCGCGGCGGGATCCTGTCCCTCCACGGTGAAGCTCACGGTCGGGACCCGCAGCGAACGGTCCGGCCGGTCGTGGCCGAGGATGCGCACGCCGCCCTTACCCCGCAGGTAGTCGAGCAGGCGTGCCGCCAGGGCCTCCTCCTGCTCGGCGATGAGCTCGAACGCCTGCGACACGCGGCCGTGCAGGCTATCCGCGGGAGCGCCGGCCGAACGCCGCGCCAGCGCCTCGAAGTACTCGGCGACGCCGAGCAAGCCGTAGCTCAACTCGTAGTTGACGGAGCCGGGCTGCAGCTTGCGCGGCACGTCGTCGTCGGGGACGAAGGCGTGGTTGATGGTGGCGAGCCCTTCGAGCAGCTCGCGCTTCCCGTACAGCACCGCCAGATGAGGGCCGTAGACCTTGTAGCTGCTGAAGACGTAGTAGTCGACGTCCCACGCCCGGACGTCCAGCGCCCGATGCGGGGCGTAGGAGACGGCGTCGACGCACACCCGGGCGCCGCGTTCGTGCACCAGCCGGGTGATGTCGGCCACCGGGTTGACGGTGCCGAGGATGTTCGACGCGTGGGTGAACGCCACCAAGCGGGTGCGCTCCGTCAGCAGCGCCTCGAGGTCCGAGGCGCGGAGCTGCAGCGTGTCGGGGTCGACCTTCCAGGTCTTGAGCGTCACACCCTGGTCGGCCAGGCGCACCCAGGGGCCGATGTTGGCCTCGTGATCGCAGTCGGTGACGATGACCTCGTCGCCCACAACGAGCTGGGACCGCATGGCGAGCGCCAGGTTGGCCAGCAGCTGGGTGGTGCTGGGCCCGATCACGACCTCCCGCTCGTCGCCGGCGTTGATCATCGCGGCCACGGCCCGCGTGGCCTCGGCCACGCGCTCGCCGGCCTGCCGGGACACGGCATAGCTGGCGCCGAGCTGCACGTTGGTGCTCAGCAGGTAGTCGCGGACCCGGTCGGCCACGCCCACGAGCGTCTGGGAGCCGCCGGCGTTGTCGAGGTAGGTCCACTCGCCCGCCAGGGCAGGGAACTGTGAACGGACGAAATCGAGGTCGAGCATGTCCTGCATGGTAGCGCGCCGGAGGGGACGGTCGTGCGTCCGCCGGCCGGCCGCACGGGCCAGGCACACATCGTCCTCTCATGCGGTGACTGGAGACACCGCTCCAACGCGCGTGTCAAGGGTACGGTCACTTGACCGTCCATCAACCTCGAGAACGCTTCACGCCGTGCTGCCTCACACACCCGACGCGTCGAAGGAGTCGAGCATGGAGCCATCCGTCCGCAGACTGCTGACCCCCATCTGTGCACTGGGCCTGCTGGCCCTCTTGCTTGTCGCGTGCAGCCAACCGTCGGGCACGCTCAGCGTGCAGGTGACGGGCATCCCGTCCGGCATCACGGTCTCGGCCGTCGTGACGAGCGGCGCCTACACCACCACCGTCACCTTGCCCGCCTCGATCCCCGGCCTCACGCCCGGCACCTACACCATCACCCCGCAGACAGCGACGCTGCGCCGCAACACCTTCAGCGCCAGCACCGGAACGGCCACCGTCGTCGACGGTCAGACGGCCTCCGCGACCCTCGCCTACGCGGCGGAGCCCGGGAACCTGTGGGTCGCCAGCTACACCAGCGGTACTGTAGCGGAGGTCACCGCCGCCTCCCTCGCCGGCGCCAGCCCCACCCCCACCGCCGTCGTCACGGGCCTCGGCCAGCCGGAGGGCATGGCGTTCGACGCCGCCGGCAACCTCTGGGTCGCGGCCTGGAGCGGGAACACGGTGGTCGAATACAGCGCCGCCTCCCTCGCCAGCGCCAGCCCCACCCCCAGCACCACCATCAGCGGGCTCAACCAGCCCGTCGGCCTGACGTTCGACGCCGGCGGCAACCTCTGGATCGGCAACAACGGCACCGGCAGCGTTCTCGAGGTCACCGCCGCCTCCCTCGCCAGCGCCAGCCCCACCCCCACCACGGTCCTCACCGGCGTCTCCACCCCGTACGCCCTGGCGTTCGACACCAGCGGCAACCTCTGGCTCACGGACTTCTCGGGCGGCACCGTGTCCGAGGTCACCGCCGCCTCCCTCGCCGGCGCCAGCCCCACCCCCAGCACGGTCGTCACCGGACTCGGTGGGCCGGTCGGCCTCACGTTCGACGCCGCCGGCAACCTCTGGGTCAGCAACCACACGGCGAGCACGGTGGTCGAATACACTGCCGCCTCCCTCGCCAGCGCCAGCCCCACCCCCAGCACCACCCTCAGCGGACCCGGTGGGCCCGTCGGGACGGCCTTCGACGCCGATGGCAACCTCTGGCTCTCTCTCTACGACAGCAGCACGGTCGTCGAGTACACCGCCACCTCCCTCGCCAGCGCCAGCCCCACCCCCAGCACCACCGTCAGCGGATTCAACGGGCCCTGGACGCCGGTCTTCGATCCTCCCCCCTTCAACCTCCCGATCTCCCACTGATCGACCACGACGCCATGGGCCGGGGTCGGGCTGGATGCCAGCCCGACCCCGCCGCGTTCTGCGGCCGCGGAGGGGTGCCTCCGACCCCGCTAGCGCTTCGGCTCGAAGGCCTTCTTGAGGCCGTCGCTGAAGAGGTTGAAGGCCACCACGGTGACCATGATGGCGATGCCGGAGGCCAGCGCCACGTTCGGCGAGATCAACAGGTACTCGCGGCCGCTGGACAGCATCGCTCCCCAGTCGGCCGTCGGCGGCTGGATGCCCAGCCCCAGGTACGAGAGCGCGGACAGGTCGAGGATGGCGTACGCCAGGTTCACCGACGACTGCACCACGACCGAGGTCAGGATGTTGGGCAGCACGTGGCTGCCGAGGATGCGAGGCGTCGACGCCCCGATCGCGCCGGCGGACTCCACGTAGGTCATCTCGCGCTCGCGCAGCACCAGCGCGCGCACCACGCGTGCGATGAGCGGCGCGTAGGCGATGCTGAGCGACGCCACGGCGTTGACGATGCCGCCGCCGAACAGGGTGGCGGTCACGAACGCGAGCAGGAGCGGTGGGATGGAGAGCACGACGTCCCAAGCGCGGTTGATGATCGCGTCCGCGGTACCGCCGACGAAGCCGCCGAGCACCGCCAGCGGGACGCCGAGGAGGCCAGACAGGCCGATCACCAGCAGCGCCGACAGTAGCGCCGGGCGCGTGCCCCAGATGATCCGGCTCAGGATGTCCCGCCCCTGCTTGTCCGTCCCCAGCCAGTGCTGAGCAGAGGCGGGCGTGAGCGCGTTGGCGAGGTCCGTCTGGTTGGGGCCGTAAGGGGCGACGAGCGGAGCCAGGACCCCCATCAGGACGATCACGATCACCACGACGGTGGCGGTCAGGTAGACGGGATTTCGCACCAGCGGCGAGCGCCCGAGACGGCGCCAGCGCCCACGGCGAACCCCGGAGGCCCTCGCCGCGCTCACCGGTACTGGATCCTCGGGTCCAGGACAGCATACAGGACGTCCACGAGCAGGTTCAGCGCCATGAACACAACCGCGACGAAGAGCGTCGTGCCCTGCACCACGGGGTAGTCGTTGCTCTGCACGGCGTTGACGATCAAGCTGCCGAGCCCCCCCAGTCCGAAGGTGTACTCCACCAGCACGGTGCCCACCACAAGGAAGCCGAGCTCGAGCCCCAGGATGGTGACCACAGGTAGCAGCGCGTTCCTCATGGCGTGCTTGAGGAGGACGGCCGTGCCAGAGAGGCCCTTGGCCTTGGCCGTGCGGACGTAGTCCGCACGCAACACCTCACTCAGGCTGCTTCGCATGATGCGTGAACTCAGGGCCACCAGATTGAGGCCCAGAGCCGCCGCCGGCATGATGAGGCTGCGGAGCTGATCGACGACGTTTCCCGACTCGCCGGCTCCGAAGGCCGGTAGCCAGCCGAGATCGAACGAGAACAGCAGGATGCCCGCGATCCCCGTGAAGAACACGGGCGCGGACGCGCCCACCAGGGCGAGGACGGACGCGAAGTAGTCGATCCAGCTCCCCTCGTAGGCCGCCGCGAAGGTTGCGAGCGGGAACGAGACCGCGATATTGATCAGGAACGCCAGACCGATGAGCTTGAGGCTGATCGGGAGGCGGTCGCCGATCATCGTCGATACGTTCTGCTTCAGCACGAAGCTCTCGCCCAGGTTTCCCGACAGCGCGTCGCGCGCCCAGTACAGGTATTGCACGACGACCGGCTGATCCAGGTGATAGCGCTTGCGGACCGCCGCAAGGGTGGCCTGGCTCGTCTGGTGACCCCCCGCCATGACCACAGCTGGATCGACGGGCGCGAGGTGCACCATGCCGAACACGACCGCCGAGAGCACCACGAGGACGGGGACGGCTTGGCCGATGCGCTTGATGATGTAGCTCAGCACGGGACTCCAGAGCGCGGCGTGCGGCGGACGCCAACGCGTCCGCCGCACGCAGGCATGGTTCGGTACGGCCTACTTGACCGTGTACACGTCCTTCGCCCACGCGTCCCAGTACCACAACGGCTGGATCTGGTAGCCCGCGTACTTCTTGCCCATGACGAAGATCACCTTCGGGTAGTCGGTGTTGATCCACGGCACGTCGTGCGTGATCACGTCCTGCGCCTGGATCATCAGGGCAGTGCGTTTGGCGGGGTCCGACAGGGCGTTCTGCTCACTCAGGAGCTTGTCGAGGGCGGGGTTCTTGTAGTTGGCGATGTTGGACCCGCCGTCGCCCGCGTACTGGCTCGCGAACACCGGCTGGAGGTTCCCGGCCGGGTCGGGGAAGTCGGTGGACCAGGCGTCGATGATGATGTCGTACGGACGCTTGCCGTTGAAGAAGTCCGTCTCGAGCTGCTTGCCGGGCACCTTGTTGATGTTCAGGGTGATGCCGATGGCCTTGGCGCCCGCCTGCAGGGTCAACGCGCTGTTGAGGCGCACGTTGTTGCTGTCGGTCTCCATCGTGGCCGTGAAGCCGTTGGGCACCGACGACTGCGCCAGAAGCGCCTTGGCCTTGGCCAGGTTGTAGGAGTAGTTGGGAATCTTGTCCCAGGCGGCCGACCAAGCGGCCTTATCGAAGACCCAAAGGGCCGGCGGCACCGGCGTGGCCTTGGCGGCGTCGCCTGCGTCCTTGATCACCGACTTGATGAACTGCGCCTCGTTGAACGCGTAGTACAGCGCCTGCCGGACCTTGACGTCGTCGAACGGCTTGTTCTGGGTGTTGAAGGCGATGGCGTCGACGAAGTAGCTGCTTGCGAGCTGCAGCTGGACGTTGCTCATCTTCTGGATGACCGAGATCAGGTTGACCGGAACGTTGAACATGGCGCCGACCTCGCCGGTCTTGAGCCCCACCACGCTGGTCGTCGACTCGGGGATGATCTTGTAGTCGATCTCATCGAGGTAGGGGCCGCCATGCGAAGCATCCCAGTAGTGCGGATTGCGCTTCAGCACGATCTCCTGGCCCTGGGACCACTTGGCGAGCTCGAACGGGCCGGTGGCCATCAGACCACCGCCGGGCTTGCCGAAGTTGTCCTTGTGCGCCTCGAAGTACGCCTTCTCGATGACGTCCCCTGCGGTGGTGGCCGGCACGTACTGCCACAGCGCATCGGGCTTGCTCAGCGTCACCTTGACGGTGGCCGCGTCGACCTTCTCGATGGACTTGACGCTGCCGTACATCCAGGCTACGTAGGACGCCGTCTTGGGGTCCATGTAGCGCTGCATGCTGAACACGACGTCGTCCGCCGTCATCGGCTTGCCGTCCCAGAAGGTCACGTCCTTGCGAAGGTGGTAGATGTACGTGAGCGCGTCAGGGTGATCCACCGAGGACGCCAGGTTGGGCTCGACCTGCTCGCCCGGGCCGAACTTCAGGAGCCCTTCGGCCATGTTGGTGACGACCGGGTTGGTCACGAACCCGTATGAGAAGGCGGGATCGGCGGCCACGATGGGGTTAGGCAACGCCACCACGATTGTGCCGCCCTTCTGGGGCGTGGCAGCGAGGGCCGGCGTCAGCAACACGGCCGCAGCCGCCGTTGCCGCGGCTGCGAGCCTGGTCGAGAATCGAACTACTCCGTTCGAACGCATACGATGCCTCCAAGAAGTGATCTATCGGGTGGTCTGTGGATGGTGGAACCGAGCAGTACCGCGCGCCTACCCGAAGGCGCCGCTCTCGACGTCACGCAGGAAGCCCCGGAGGGCCTCGAAGTAGTCGGCCGCGTCGTCCCAGAACGGCATGTGGCTGCCGTTCTCGCAGACGTGGACGCGGGCGTTCGGCATGCGGCGCCCCATCTCCTCGATGTCCGCGACGCGCATGGTGTCGTGCCGGCCCACCACCAGCAGGGTGGGCACCTCGATGCGGCTCAGGTCGTCCCAGCGGTCCCACTCCGCGAAGTTTCCGGTCACGACGAACTCGTTGGGGCCCTGCATGGTGTTGTACACGGGGAGCGCCAGGTGATCCATGCAGCGCTGCACCGAGGGGGGCCAGGGGTCGAGCCGGCAGATGTGCTTCTTGTACAGTTGCTCGGTCAGGAGGGCCTGGTAGCGCGGCGCATCGTAGTCGCCGACCTTCTCGTAGGACGCCATCTCGTCGACGAGCGCGTCGGGCAACCGATCGCGCAGCTCGTTCACGTGCTGCACGTACGAGGCGATGCTCGCGGTCATGTTGGAGACGATCAGTCCCTTGAGGTGGTCCTGGTGGTGCAGGGCGTACTCGATGCCGAGCATCCCGCCCCACGAGTTCCCGAACAGGAAGAAGTCATCGAGGCCCAACGCGCCGCGGACCTCCTCCACCTCGGAGCGGAAGCGATCGACCGTCCACAGGCTCGTGTCGTCGGGCTGATCCGAATAGTACGACCCCAGCTGATCGTAGTAGTAGAACTCGACCTCGTCGGGCGCCAGATGGTCCTCGAGCGCCTCGAAGTATTCGTGCGAGCAACCCGGGCCGCCGTGCAACGTGAGCATCCGCGTCGACGCCCTGCCGACACGCCGGGTCCAGACATGGTGCCCGCTGCTCAACCCGACGATACGTGAGGCGCTTGACGAAGCGTCAGCCATCAACGAGATCCTCCTTGGACGAACCGATGTGAGGCTAACGGCGGTCCATGAGGACGATGTGAGACGATTGTTCCTCAGGGCACGTTCCGGTCCCGGTCGGGATGCCAGAGCCCGAGCCGGTGCGGCGCGCGGCAGGCGCAGGGGCGCCCGCCGGCCCTGCTGCGCAGCTGCCACGCCGGGCGCGAGGGGCCGCCTACTCCAAGGCGCGACGCCGCGCTTCGGCCAGCGGCAGTCCCTGGGCCAGGAAGCCCAGCATGCGCTCCTCCCGCGCTTCGCGCAGCTTCGCCTCGGCCAGCACCGCCTCGGCCGCCGCTGCCGGGAGCACGACCACGCCGTCGTCGTCGCCCAACACCACGTCGCCCGTGCTGACACACACGCCGCCGCACATGATGGGCTCGCCGAGCGACCCCTCGAGGTCCAGCCGCCGGGTCGTCAGCGCCGACAGGTTCGTGCAAAACACCGGAAACCCCGACTCCGTGATCTCGCGCCAGTCCGTCGCCGCGCCGTCGATGACGACGCCCGCGAGCCCGGCGAGTTTCGCGGCCTGCGTGAGGATCCCGCCCCAGCAGGCGTGCCTCCGGTCCCCCTGCCGGTCGATGACGAGGATGTCGCCGGGGGCGGCCTGGGTCAACGCCGCGGACACGGGAGCGTTGTCGGTGGGCTGGCAGGACACGGTAAAGGCCCGCCCCAGGACACGGACGGGGCGAGCGAGGGCTTGGATCCCGACGTCCATGAACCCTTCGGTCCGGAAATGCCCGATCGTCCCGGCCGAGACCCCCTTGTATCGCTCGAGCCCACCACCATCGATGCTCACGTTGACCTCCTTGCCGTCCATTGTCCATCAGGGCGAGCGCGTGAATGGCTCAGCGCGCGGCCGTCCCTCGAGCCACGAAGCCGTGGCCGGCGAGCCGGTCCGCGACATCCCTACCTTCCTGAGGCGAATTGGGGAATACTGGTCCATGTCACGTTGTCGCCTGGCCCTCGTTCAGCTCGACGCCGGCACAGACAAGGACGCCAACGTGGAGCGTGCCCTGAGGCTGGTGCGAAGCGCCGCCGAAATGGGCGCCCAGTTCGTTGCCCTTCCCGAGACGTTCCACCTACGCGTCCCCTCCAGCCTGAATCACGTCAAGATTGCGACCGCCGAGCCGATCCCGGGCCCCCTCACCGACGCCTTGGGCGCGGCCGCGAAGGAGCACGGGCTGTGGCTGCTCGCCGGCAGCTTCAGCGAGCGGTCGGACGTCGCCGACAAGGTCTACAACACCAGCGTGCTCTTCGGCGACGACGGCTCGATCGCGGCGACGTACCGCAAGATCCATCTGTTCGACGTCAGCATCGCCGGTCAGTTCCATGCCCAGGAGTCGGCACGGAACCTGCCCGGCGACCGCATCGTCACCGCCGACACACCCTTCGGGCGGATCGGGATGAGCATCTGCTACGATCTTCGCTTCCCCGAGCTCTACCGCTCGGTCGCCCTGCAGGGCGCCGTCATGACCTTCGTGCCCTCGAACTTCACCCTCTTCACCGGCAAGGATCACTGGGAACCCCTGCTGCGCGCCCGCGCCATCGAGAACGGCATGTTCATCGTGGCGCCCGCCCAGCTCGGCGGCGTCGAGGGCGCCTTCCGGGCCTACGGCCGTTCCATGGTCGTCGACCCGTGGGGGACGGTCCTCGCCTGCGCGCCCGACGAGGAGGGCATCACCATCGTGGACATCGATCTCGAAGCCGTGACCAGGACACGGGAACGCCTGCCGAGCCTGACGCACCGACGACCGGATGCCTACCGGCTGAGCTAGACCCGCCCCGCGGGGCCGCCACGCCGGAGGCGGCCCCGCGTCGATACCGCCGCCCCAGCCCAGGGCACCAGGAGCGCTCGTCTCGCCACACCCCATAGGGAGGGAAAGCCATGCGGAAGCACCTTCGTATCGCACTCGTCGTCCTCGTTGCACTCGGGGGCACAGCGCTGGCGCAATCCACACTCAGGATCGCCCAGTCGTTGAGCCACAACACCCTCAGCCCCGCTGCCACCACCGGCCTGGCAGATGCCAGCGTGGAACGCGTCATCTTCGAGGGCCTGGTGGGCCTGGGCAAGGACCTCTCGATCCAGCCCGAGCTGGCGACCTCCTGGACCATCAACGCGGACGCGACCGAGTTCACATTCGAGCTCAGGCAGGGTGTTACCTTCCAGGACGGCACGCCATTCAACGCCGACGCCGTCAAGGCCTACTTCGCATGGGCCACGGACAAGACCAACAAGAACACGGCCAGGGCACAGAGCCTCTACGCCAACGTCAAGAGCCTCGAGGTGGTGGGACCCTACGAGATCCGCTTCACGCTCTCGGCCCCGGACGCCACCTTCCTCTCCAACATCGCCCTGTACAACGGCCGCATCATCAGCCCGGCCGCCATCCAGAAGTACGGCTCCGACGTCGGCCGGCACCCCGTCGGCACGGGCCCGTTCACGTTCGTGAGCTGGCAGGAAGGCCAGAAGATCACGGTCGACGCCAACCCGTCGTACTGGGGCCCCAAACCCAAGGTGCAGCGCATCGAGTTCCTCGAGGTCCCCAATGCGGCGACCCGCGTCGCCATGCTGCAGAGCGGAGAGGCGGACTTCATCGAGAGCCTGCCCGCCCAGCTGGTGGGTTCCGTCGACGCCTCGGCCAACCTCGAGGCCGTCATCTCCAAGAGCACCTATGCGCGCATCTTCCCGCTGAACACGCACTTCAAGCCGTTCACCGACGTGCGCGTCCGGCAGGCCCTGAACTACGCGGTCGACAAGGAGCAACTCGTCAAGGTAGCGGTCCAGGGCTACGGCACCGTCCTGGACTCGCCGTTGCCACAGACTGTCCGCGGCTACGCCGCGCAGCAGCCGTACGGTTATGACCCCGAGAAGGCGAAGCAGCTGCTCACCGAGGCCGGGTACCCGGACGGTTTCAGCTTCACCGTCCTGACCTTCAACAGCACCGAGTTCAAGACGGCGGGGCAGGTCATCCAGAGCATGCTCGCCAAGGTGGGCGTGAAGGCCGTGCTGAACCCGACCGAACGGGGCGCCCTGGTCTCAGAGATCTTCAAGCCGCTCAGCGAGACCAAGCTCGAGGGCTCCCTGGTGGGCGCCTCCACGCCCAACGGCGACGCCGACCGGACGCTGACCCAGAGCTTCGCGACCTCCTCGTTCCCGCCCGCGTTCAACAACTGGAGCTTCTACAGCAACCCTCAGGTCGACAAGCTCATCGAGGAAGGCCGCGCGACCGGCGATCAGGCCCAGCGGGACCAGATCTACGCTCAGGCCCAGGCCATCGTCTGGAAGGATGCACCGTGGATCTTCCTGTACAGCCCGGACAACATCGCCGGCCAGTCCAAGAAGCTCAGCGGCGTGTACTACATGCCGGGGCAGACCATCGACGCGCGGGACGCGGCTTTCACCAACTAGGCGGAGACCGCCAGGGCTGAATGCTCGCCTACCTTCCTCGACGCCTTCTTCAGGCGATCCCCACGCTGATCGGCGTCCTGCTCGTCGTTTTCTTCTTCGTGCGGGCGCTCCCAGGCGATCCGGCCCGGCTCTACGCCGGGCCGGAAGCCGACGCCACCGAGGTCGCGCAGGTGCGGCGCGACTTCGGCCTGACCCGTCCCCTGCCCACGCAGTTCGCGTACTACCTGCGCAACCTCGCTCGTGGCAGCCTCGGGGTGTCGTTCCGCAACAACCGTCCGGCCACCAGCGTCATCGCCGATCACTTCCTGCCAACTTTGTGGCTCTCGGTCGCGGCGATCGCGGCCGCCACCCTGCTGGGCATCGGCGCGGGCATCGGGGCGGCGATGAACCGAGACTCGCCGCTCGACCTGACCATCACGGTCTTCTCCATCCTCGGCATCAGCACGCCGTCGTTCTTCCTCGGCATCCTGTTCATCTATGCGTTCGCCGTCCGACTCAGGATCCTGCCCATCTCCGGCGGGCCCACCGCGACCGGCATCGTCCTGCCGGCACTGACCCTGGCGGCCAGCGCCCTGGGCACGATCGCGCGCTTCAGCCGCTCGAGTCTGCTCGAGGTCCTGGGGGAGGACTACGTGCGCACGGCCAGGGCCAAGGGCGTGCGTCGCGCTCGCGTCATCGGCCGTCACGCGCTGCGCAACGCGCTCATCCCGGTGCTGACCATCACCGGCCTGCAATTCGGCTTCCTCCTAAGCGGCGCGGTGATCGTCGAGACCGTCTTCAACTACCCGGGACTCGGCTGGCTGTTGATCCAGTCGATCGACGCCCGCGACTACCCCGTTATCCAGGGGCTCATGCTCGTGTTCGCCGTTGAGTTCCTGCTCATCAACATGGCGGTAGACCTGCTCTACGCGGCCATCGACCCGCGGATCCGCTATGACTAGCGCCCCGCTCACGACGCGGCGTGCCGTCGCCCGCCGCAAGGGCGTCCTGGCGCGACTCCTCCGCCACCGCAGCGGCGCCATCGGGCTGCTGCTGTCGACGGCGTTCCTCGTCCTGGCGATCGTCGGGCCGTACATCGCGCCCTTCGATCCGACCGCCTCCGACTTCATGAACCTCAGCGCGGGCGTCTCCGGCGCGCACTGGCTCGGCACGGACAACTTCGGCCGCGACATCCTCAGCCGCATCCTCTTCGGCGCGCGCTACTCCATCGGCATCGGGTTGTCGGCGACCGCCCTCGGCGCTCTAGTGGGCGGGCTGTGGGGGTTGTGGTCGGGGTATGCCGGCGGCATCCTCGGCGCCCTCTCCATGCGCGTCGTGGACGTCATGCTGGCGTTCCCAGGGCTCCTCATCGCCATCGGCCTGATCACCATCACGGGCCCGGGCGTGGGTCCGGTCATCTTCGCGTCCAGCCTCTTCGGCGTGCCGATCTTCGCCCGCCTCACGCGGGCGTCGGTACTCACCGCCAAGGAGCGCGCCTTCGTCGAGGCCGCCCGCGGGCTCGGCGCGAGCCACGGCCGCATCGTCTTCAGCCACCTTCTCCCCAACGTCATCGCGCCGGTCATCGTCTACGCCACCCTGCGCACGGGGGTCACGCTGCTGGTGGCGTCTGGGCTGTCGTTCCTGGGACTCGGCGTGCAGCCGCCCACGCCCGAGTGGGGCTCGATGCTCAGCGACGCTCAGCTCTACCTGACCATCGATCCGCTCATGGCGTTCGCCCCGGGCGTCACCATCACGCTGGCCGTGCTCGGCTTCAACCTCCTCGGCGACGGCCTGCGCGACGTGCTCGACCCGACCTTGCGGCAGTAGCGGCGGCGGGACCGGGCAACCGCTCCGGTCCCGCCGCCGCTGCCGTCCGCCCTCAGGCCGGCTGCAGTGCGCGCTTCGTCCAGCGCTCGACGTTCACGCCGAACACGAGGAGCCACAGCATGAGCGCCAGCTCGCCCACGAAGGTGAACTCGCTGAGGACGAGCCCGAAGCCCGGCGCCAGGAAGAACAGCGCGACGTCGGCCAGGTAGCCGGCACATGCGATGACGAGCAGCACGCCGACGGCCCGTGGAAGGAAGCCGGAACGGAACACCAGGATGCCGAGCGGCAGCAGCCACAGACCGAAGAACACCTGGGCAATGAGATAACCGGCGTGCTGCAGGTCGAGGAAGGCGAGCACCAGGGCGTGCAGTTGGGCGGTGTCGAAGGCGCCGAGGTACGGTGCGCCGCTCAGCAACAGCAGCGGGGCGAACTGGTTGAGCATGTTCAGACAGGTGATCGCCACCGCAAGGACCACGAAGGTGACCATGAGCCTCGCCTGCCGTCGGTCGATGCCGCCGAGCAGGCGGTACAGCGCCATCACCAGCAACACGAAGACGACCTGCCCGACGAGCTCCGCCACGATACCGAGGCGGAAGATCGGGGTGGAGGCCATCAGGTTGGCCACAGTGGCCTCGGCGTCGCCGCGTACCACGATCGCCTGGCGCACGAAGAACTCGGCGAATCCCCCGCAGACGGCGAGGATCAGGTAGAGCAGGCCGGCGGTGCGGGCGGTCGTCTGGACGGACGTGGGGCGTTCGGGGCGGGTCATCGGGGTCGCGGTCATAGTGATCTCTCCTTCACTCCTGGTGCGGGATGGGTTCCCGTGCTTCGGGTCGAACGTTCTCGACGGTGCGCGTGATCTTCGCGGGTCCGTGTCGGGCGGCGCGCCCTCGCACTCCGCGAGGGCCGGCCCCGCCGCGGCGCCTACGGGGTGGGCGTGTCGGGCGGAGCCCCGGCGTCGCTCGGCATAGGGGTGACGGACAGGAGTGGCAGGCCGAGGTCGCGGATGCGACGCAGGAGCGCGTGGAGCGCTGCCTGATCGGCGACCGGACCCGCCAGCAGGGTGACGCCGCCCTCCTCGCGGAGCAGCGTGAGGCCGTCGAAGGCGCTCGCCCAGCGGTCGTCGAGGTGACCCCGTACGCGGATCGCGTAGCGCTCGGGGCGGGCGCTCGGTTCGTAGGGTCGCTCGCTTGCAGGCATGGTTCCTCCCTTCCTGGTCGTTCGCTCGGGCGGCCGGACCGGGTGGGCTCGTGCGGGAGCTTGCCGACCGGGTCGCCGTTCGCAGCGATGGGAGGAGCGTAGGCGGCGACGTGGTGAGACGTCGTCACCCGATGCGGTGATGCCAGGTGGTGAGGGGCTTAGGTGAGGGGTTTCGGTCAGGCGCTACAGCAGGCCCAGCTCGCCGGCCCGCCGCACGGCCGCTCGGCGGCCGGTGACGCCCAGCTTGCTGTACACGCTCTTGCTGTGCGTGCGAAGGGTGTTGAGCGACACGCCGAGGTGGCGGGCGATCTCGGGACCGCTCAGATCGCCGGCGAGGTAGCGCAGCACCTCGGCCTCCCGATCGGTGAGGGCGTCGTGTGCTCCCGCGGCGGGACGCTCCGCCACGACGGCATGGCGCGCTCCCCGCACCGTGACACCCGGACGATCGGCCAGCGCCAGGAGCCGGCGTGCCGCAGGGGCGGTCGCCTTGCGTCGCACGGCGTCCCGAAGCAGCGCCCTCATCGGCGCGCCCCCGTCGAGGAACACGCTCGCGTACCCCTCGGGTTCGGCTGCCGCGAGCGCGCGCGCGAGGGCCGAGCGAGCGTCCGCTGCGTCTCCCGCGGCGTCGTGGGCGAGCGCCTCGAGGACCAGGATGTGGATCGCACGGCCCCCGCGCCGTCCCTCGATGGCCGCAGCGAGGAGACGGTCCAGCAGCGAACGGGCCTCCCTCAGCTGTCGGCCGGCGCCCGCCAGCCTGCCTTCCGCGACGAGGAGGTGCACCAGGACGAGGTACTCGAACTCGTTGGCGAAACTGACCTCGTCGTCCCCCGACAGTCCTCGGGCATCGGCCCAGGCACGGGCCGGTGCGACCGAGCCGCGCGCGAGGTGCACGCTGGCGCGCATGGCGTCGATCGGTCGCAGGTCGGGCATGGGGGACGGAACACGGAGCCGCTCGGCCTCGTCGAGGCGCTCGAGCGCCTGGTCGAACCGGCCGAGACCCGCTTCCAGCCACCCCATCGCGGCGCGCAGGCGCGATTCGTCGCCCTGCAGCACCGCGCGCTCGCCGAGCGCCTCGGCGCGCCGCAGATGCTCTTCTGCCTCGGCGAGCTCGCCCTGCTGGCGCAACACCTCGGCGAGGCCGACGTGGAGCTCAGCCGCACCGGGGAACTGGGGCGTGGCCAGCTCCGCGGTCAGCGCGAACGCATCGTCGTACAGCCGCCGCGCGGCACGAAGCCGCCCCTGGGTAGCGAGGATGTCGGCCAGCCCGAAGGTGCCGCTGGCCGCCGCGATCGCGTTCCCGCTCGCGCGGAAGCCCTGCATGGCGTCGTCGAGGATCCGGTAGGCCTCGTCCAGCTCACCGTTGGCCCAGTGCGCCAGGCTGAGGATGCCGAGCGGCACGCCGCGCGCCGGATCGTCGGCGGCCAGCAGCCGGAGCGCTCGCCGCCCGTGCTCCACGGCTGCCGCGGCGGCCCGGGTGGCAAGCGCGTGGAAGGCTCGAGCCGAGGCGACGGTGCCCGCAAGCTGGGACATCGCCCCGGCATCTGACGAGGCGGCCGCGCGCCCAGCGGACGCCTCGCGCGCCGCGGTGTCGGCTGCGCCGCCGGTCTCCTCGAGCCACGCCTCGATGCTCTCGAGGCGGCGGTCGGCCGCGTCCAGCTCGCCGGCGTTCAGGTGCGCCCACGCCAGCCCGGCCGACAGCGCGGGCCGTGCGTGCACGACCGCCTCCGGCAGCGCCTCGGCCCAGGCGCGCCAGGCGGAGGATCGGAAGGTGCTGTCCATCGCGCGCCACGCCAACTCCACGAGACGGGCCGCGCGCTCGGAATCCTCCGCCTCGAGCGCGTGGCGCACGGCGTCCTCGAGCTCGCCCTGCGTCTCGAACCAGGTGCTCGCACGGGCGTGAAGTGCCGCCACGTCCTCCCCCTCCTGGGCGAGGTGGGCCCGGAGGACGTCGGCGAAGAGCTGGTGGTAGCGGTACCAGCGGCGGGTGTCGTCGAGCGGTACGAGGAACAGGTTCGCGCGCTCGAGCGCATCGAGCAGGGCCGCCGAGTCGTGCCGGCCCGTGAGCGCGTCGCACAGCCCGCCAGTGAGGCGGTCGAGGATCGCCGTCTCCAGCAGGAATCTCCGCACGTCGGCAGGTTGCCGGTCCAGGACCTCCTCGACGAGGTAGTCCACCACGTAGCGGTGGTCGCCGGCGAACGAGCGCAGGAAGTCGGAGACGTCGTCGCGGCCGCGCAGGGAGAGGGCCGCGAGTTGCAACCCCGCGATCCACCCCTCGGTGCGCGCCTCCAGCGTGGCCACCGCCTCGGCCGAGAGCGGTGCGCCGACGCCTCCCTCGAGGAAGGCGGCGGCCTCCTCGTGCCGGAAGCGGAGGTCGGCGGCGCGGATCTCGATGAGCTGGTCGCGGGCGCGGAGCATCGCCAACCGGAACGGGGGGTCCTCGCGCGTGGTGAGCACCAGGTGGACATGCGGCGGGAGGTGGTCGAGCAGGTACCCCAGCGCCTCGGGGATCGCCACGCCCTCCACCGCGTGGAGGTCGTCGAGCACCACCAGCACATCGTCCGGCGCGGCGGCGAGGTCGTTGAGCAGCTCGGCCAGGAGCCACGGGACCGGCGGGACCTGCGAGGCGCCGAGCGCCTGGGCGACGCCCTGACCCACGTCGGGCGCCACGGTCTGCAGCGCGGCCACCAGGTGGGCCAGGAAGCGCGGAGGATCGCGGTCGTCCGCGTCGAGCGACAGCCACGCGGCCCGGCGCCCCCGGGCCACCAGCCACTCGCTCACCAGCGTCGTCTTGCCGAAGCCCGCGGGCGCCGAAAGGAGCGTCAGCTTGCGCTGCGCCCCCTGCTCCATCTGCTCCAGCAACCGGGGCCGGGCCACCAGCCCGCCACGATGCGGTGGAGCATAGAGCTTGGTCGTGAGTACCTGCGCAGCCATTGTCGCGAACCTGGGGCCACCATACACGGCGGCTCGGGGCGGGTGGCGGGCCGTTCGTGATCGCGCACGGCGTGAGCTGCCTGAGCGAGGCCGTCGGCCCCGAGGAACGAAGGCCGGTTCGTTGGCCGGCTACAGCACGACTACTGCAACTGCACGTTGAGCCCGGTACCCGTGACGTCACCGCTGCTGTCGACCGTGACAGCGGTCTGCCCGTAGAACTCGCCGACGTCTCCGAGCGCGCCGTTGCCGTTGGCGTCGTTGCCGGCCTCCAGCGTGTACGAACCGGACGGTACGTTGGCGAGGGTGAAGTCCCCGCCGGCATCGGCGCGCGCCTGCTCGACGAGCGTGCCGCCCTGCATGAGCCTGACGACGAAGTCGCTGGCTCTGGCGGTGGCGCTGTTGCGTGCCAGGTCGATGGCGCTGCTCGGCGCGACCATGCCGTAGCCCACATACGTGTCGTAGCTCGCGGGGCCGGTGGCGGTCTGTTCGAGCGCCAGCTTCACCTGCGTGGGGGTGAGCGCCGGGTTCTCCGCCAGCATCAGCGCCACCAGGCCGACCACATGCGGGGTGGCCATGGACGTGCCGACCAGCGACGCGTAGGTGGGCGAGCCCGGAAGGGAGCTGTTGTCCCACCAGGTGCTGACCACACCGAGTCCGGCCCACCCGCCGCTGAACATGCCGACAGGGGGCGCCACGGGCGTGCCGTTGTCGAAGAGGAAGCCACCGGGCGCCACGACCGTCACGCCCTGCCCGCCGTTGGGTGCGCCCGCATCGGAGAAGCAGCTGACGGCCCACGAGCCGGCACCCCCCCGGTCGTAGTCCGCCGAACCGACCGCGATCGTGTCCGGGTTCGCCGCCGGATAACCGACCAGGGACGGCGAGCGGCCGGTGTCGTACTGCGGCGGATTCGTGCAATTGGTGCCGTCGTTCCCGGCGGCCGCCACCACCACGGTGCCGTTCCCGGCTGCGGCGGCTACGGCGTCCGCGATCCCCCAGGGGACGGAGGCTCCCAGGCTGAGGTTGATGACGCGCGCCTGCGCTGGCGGCGTGACGAGAACGTTGTTCCCGTCGTAGACGGAAAGGCCCGCGGCATACTCTATGCCGCGAAGGGTGGCAGCGGTAGGACAGCCCGTGGCGTCGCACACCCGCACCGGCAGGAGGCTGACATGCGAGTTCATGCCCGCCACGCCGACGCCGTTGCCGGCTACCGCGCCGATGGTGCCCGCAACGTGGGTGCCGTGGTACTCGCCGTCGGAAGCGGGCGTGGTGGCTCCGGCCTGGTTGAGGACGAAATCATAGCCGACATACGGCGCGTTGGCCTGGAGGTCGGGGTGCGAGACCATGACACCGCTGTCCACCACCCCCACCACCACATCGCTGCTGCCCGTCAGCGTGTCCCAGACCCCCGGCATGCCGAGGACGGTCATGTCCCATTGGTCCGCGAACAGCGGATCGGACGGAACCGCCTGCGGGGCGATGCCCGACGTCGCCGCCGGGAAGGCGGCCGAACTCAGGTGGAGCAGGTAGTTGGGTTGCGCCGCGGCCACGCGCGCGTCGCTCAGCAGCGCCGAGACGGCTTGCGGCACAGCCTGACCACGGGTATCCACCACCGTCCACGAAGAACCGGGCGCGATGAGGCTCTGCACACTCAGCCCGTGTGCCTGGGCGATGGTGGCGGCCGCGCTGCGCACCGCTTGCGGCGTCACAGACTGCGGCGCGAGCCGACCACCCACGGACTGGGGCGCCAGACCCTGCACCGCCAGGAACGCCGACGACACCTTCACCAGCACCTGCCCCGGCACGTACGAGGCGGACGCCGAGATCGATTGGGGCGTAACCACGCTCTGCGGCAGGATCTGCCCGGCCGGTCCGGTGATGTTCCCCGCCACGGAAGCGAAGCGCATGTAGACCGTGACAGCCTTGCTGGCGTTGCCGCTCTGCACCAGCACCGTGCCGGCGTACGAGCCGGGCTGCAGGCCCGTGCGGTCCACGGTGAGCGTCACCGCGCTTGAGTGCGAGCCGGAGCTCGGGCTCAGCTTCAACCACGACTGATCCGTCGTCGCGCTCCAGGACCTGTTCGCAGTGACCGAGACCGTGCTCGACGTCGTTCCGGGGAACGACACGAACGACGTGCTGGTCGACACGGAACCCGAGCTCGAAGACGCGCAGCCCGCCAAGACGATCGCAAGCGCGACCCACGACACGAATCCGACAAGAAGACGCTTCACAATACAGACCCCGTTCTTGAGCTACGAAGCAAGTGGCCGACGGCCGATCTTGTTGCTGTGGCGAGCATCCTAACCCAGTGGCCGTGCCCATCCATGTCGGGGGGCGGCCGCCGGTCGCGCCTAGGCGCGGGTCGACCCTGCCACGAGCCCTCGGGGATCCTCGGCGACCCAGCTGACGTCGTAGCGTGGAACGTCGTGGGCCGGGCGGTCCGCGCGCGCCTCGGCCGGCAGCACGTCGAAGTGCCCCTCGATGCCCAGCGCCTCGCAGCCGGCCTCCCAGTCGGCACACCAGATCCCCAGCGCCACGGGCGCGTAGAAGCGTGAGGCCGTAGCAGCGTAGAAGTCGAACCGGAGGCCCCGAAGGGCGCCGTCGTGCGTCTCCTCGGCACCCACGCAACGCGTCGTCTGGCTGTTGTAGGACGACGGGGACCACTGGCAAACCTCGTAGCAACGTTGGAAGGCCACGAACGGCAGCGCCGCGATATCCAGGGGCTCGCGGAAGTCGGGACCGGCGAAGAACAGCGACGTCAGCGGCAGGCGCCGATGCTGCGCGAGTTTCATCACGCGGCTGAACGCGGGTACGTAGCGCGACCGGTAGCCCAGGGCGCAGACGCAGACGATGTGGTCCGCCTCGGGGTCGAAGCGGTCTCCGAGATGACGGACGACGCTCGTGTGATCGGCACCGGGGCCGATCCAGCAAGTCGCCACGCCCATGCGGGTGGCGTCGAGCACCACCCTCTGTAGGCTGCGGCCGACATCGATGTTCGCCATCCGGTCGTACGCACGCGGGCCGATCGCTACCAGGAACTCGTGGGCGCCCACGACGGGCCATACCGTGAGCGGCGCCGCGATGTACTCGAAACGGATGGGGCGCTCGCCGATCAGGACGTCCGGTGCGGTGTGCGCGAGGACGGACGCCAGGACGGCGGCGCGGTGGTCGTTACGGAGGTCCCGCGACTGGAACGAGCGGCAGGAGCGGCGCGAACGCATCAGATCGAAGGGGGCCAGCTCGTCCCTCGCGCCGGGCACGGACTCGGAACGGTGGATCCCCAGCTTGACGGTGACGAGGTCGAAGCCGAGATTGGCCAGAAGCAGGCCGCCAAGGCCCGCCGGTGTCCAGAACAGGACGACCGGCCACACGCCGATCCGCCTTCCCAGAGCCGCCAGGATCAGGAATGCGAACGCCACCGCGGCGTTGGGGACGTACTGGAGCCAGCCCGTGAACTGGAGCCGAACCTTGATGCGCCACAGCAGCGAGTGCTCCACTGGCACGCCTGCGCCCTTGGCTACCCCGATCTTCGCCACGCTCGCACCTCGCCGTAGGCCCTCTGGACTGGGCTTGCGCTCTGACCGCACGATGGCGGCCGCCCGGACGGTTCCACGGTAGCCGAACCCTGGCATTATTGCAAGTGATGACTTACAATTGGCGTGTCGCGGTAGCGCCGCGAGTCAGGGGGCCCATGCCCAAGGTCATCGATCTCGACAGCCTGTTCCACGCGGTCGTGCGGGTGTTCGCCGAGCACGGCTTCGGCGCCGCCACGACGAAGGAGATGGCGTCTCGAGCGGGCGTCAACGAGGTGACGTTGTACCGCCGCTTCGGAACCAAGGCCGCGCTCATCGAGGCTGCTCTGAGCCACGTCCTCGCAAGGACGCCCTTCGGTCGACTCGAGGCGAGCGACGACGTCCGGGCCGACCTCGCCGCCATCGTTCGGGCGTACGCGCGAACCAACCAGAGCTACGGCGACGCGGTCGTGACCCTGCTGACCGAGATCCCCCGCCACCCCGAGTTGCGTGCGGCCGTCTCTACGCTCTTGCCCAACTTGCAGCGGGCGGCGCGCATCGTCGCGATCCACCAGGAGCGAGGCAGCATCGGCTCCGGAGATCCCTTCCAGAAGGTCGTGTTCCTGATCGCCCCGATGCTCGCCGAGGGGCTGTGGCGACGGGGCGGGGCCGAGACGGGGGCGCCCGCCTTCGACCCCGTGGCGGTGGCGGATGCGTTCCTCCAGGGACATCGAGCCGCGCCGATCGACGAAGGCGGGTGCCGCGAAGGAAGAGCCTAGGACGCACGCTGCTCGTGATCCCGGTCACGGTAGAGTCCCGGATGGGCCACCCCATCCGCTGGATCGAGACCATCCCCTTCGAGGACGCCACCGGCAGACTGGCCGAGCTCTACCGGCGCATCCGCGGCGCGGACGGCAGCGTCGATAACATCATGCAGGCGCACAGCCTGCGCCCGCACACCATGGAGGGGCACCTGGCCCTCTACAAAGCGACCTTGCACCACGCCCGCAACACCCTGCCTCGCTGGCTGCTGGAGACCGCCGGCGTCTACGTCAGTCTCCTCAACGGTTGCGATTACTGCGTCGAGCACCACTTCTCGGGTCTGCGGCGCCTGCTCGACGACGACGGCCGCGCCGACACCGTCCTGGAGGCGCTGCGGCGGCGCCGGCCGGCGGACGCCTTCGACGGGCGCGAGCTGGCGATGCTGCGCTACGCCGAGGTGCTGACGCTGCGCCCCGGCGAGCTCGACGAAGGAGTCGTCAGCGCCATGCGCGCCGAGGGCATGAGCGACGGCGAGATCCTGGAGGCGAACCAGGTGATCGCCTACTTCGCGTACGCCAACCGCACCGTGCTAGGCCTGGGGGTCACCACCGAAGGGGACACGCTCGGCCTGTCGCCCAGCGCAACCGACGATCCGAGCGACTGGTCGCACCGCTAGTCGAGTGACGCCAACGCGGCGATCGCAGCGACCGGCGGCACAGCCGTTTCGCCCCGACAACGGTAGGCGAACGCCCCATGAGCGCGCCGCCACGAGAGGCCCACCGTGACGCCGACCACGATGCACAGCGACGAAGTCCCTACCGATGACGCGCTCGTCCGGCGCCTCCTCGCAGAGCAGTTCCCGCACTTGGCGGTGCTCCCCGTCGCGCGGGTCCCCTCCGCCGGCACCGACAACGCGCTCTACCGCCTCGGTCACGACATGCTCATCCGGCTGCCACGCATCCACTGGGCCGCCGCCGACGTCGAGAAGGAGCAGCACTGGCTGCCCAGACTCGCCCCCCATCTCCCGGTCGCCATACCTACGCCTCTGGCGCTGGGCCGCCCCGGTACGGGCTACCCGTGGCAGTGGTCGATCTACCGCTGGCTCGACGGGGAGAACCCCAGCATCGGCGCCATCCCCAACCCAACGGCGCTCGCCCACGACCTGGCCACCTTCGTCACCGCGCTTCGACGGATCGACACCACGCATGCGCCGCCAAGCGGACGGGGCGTGCCTCTCATCGAGCGGGATGCGGAGACCCGCGCTGCCATCGCCCAACTCCGCGGAAAGGTGGACATCCAAGGGGTTGTGTCGGCCTGGGACGATGCCCTTGCCACTCCGCCCTGGCCCCGGCCGCCGGTATGGATCCACGGCGATCTCGCACCCGGGAACCTCCTCATCGACAACGGCCGCCTCGATGCCGTCATCGACTTCGGCAGCGCCGGCATCGGTGACCCGTCCGCCGATATGCTCATCGCCTGGACGCTCCTGCCGCCAGGCGCCCGGGACACCTACCGCACCGCCCTGGGCGTCGACCCCGACACCTGGAAGCGCGGCCGCGGTCAGGCCCTCTCCGTCGCCCTGATCCAGCTCCCGTACTACGAGCACACCAACCCGGCCCTCGCAGCAAGCGCCCGACACGTCATCGGCGAGGTGCTCACCGACCTCGAGACCCGCGGCTAGAGAGCAGGACCTGATCCAGCTAGTGCCCGGCCGGATCGTGCGCGGCCACCATCCCGAGGCTCACGGAGGTCGGCCGCGGGCGCGCCCGGCACGGGCCATCTGCCTCTGGCGCGGACCGCTCCGCAGACCCTACCCTTACCCGCGGCCGCGACCAGCTCGCGGCCCCATCGAGTGGGTGCATCCGCCCACACGCGGGAACGACGTCCCGCCGGCACCGAAGGGGGTCCCATGACAGCTCGAGTCCCACCCGGAGGGCGCGCGCGGCAGAGAGCGCGCCGCGCACTGCGCCCTTCCTCCCTCCGCCGGCTGTTGATCGCGCTGATCCTGACCGGCGCCGGCCTCGCCGCCTCCCCGGCAGCGCACGCGCAGGAGGGACGCGGCGACGTACAGGTCGCAGCCGGCGACACGCCGTACCGGGACGCGCAACGTGGCTTCGAGGTGACCGTCCCCGCCGGCTGGTCGCGCTGGGACCAGGGCGACGCCCTGGCGCTCGCGGGCCCCGACGGCGAACTCCGCGCCTGGCTCGTGAGCGTGCCGGCCGACGAGGTCGTCGCGGGTATCGCCGAGGCCTGGCAGCTGGCCCTCCCCGGATTCGTTCTCGAGGTCGCCGACGAGGTGCACCCGCCGGTCTCCGGTGGCATCGAGCAGGCCGCACAGATCGTCTACAAGACACCTCAGGACCGCGTCGTGTTCGCCATCGGCTATCTCTTCCAAGGACGCGTCTATGCGGTCATGGCGGACGCCTCCCAGGACGCGCTGGCGCGGCGCCAGGCGCAGGTGGCGGTGCTGGTCTCCAGCTTCGACATCCTGGCCCGTAGCAGAACCGACCTCGCCTCGACGCCGGCACGCGCCCTGGGCGCAGCCGACGCAGCGGACCTGGACGCCTTCGTCCCCGGGGCCATGGCCGAGGCGGACGTTCCCGGTGCCGTGGTCGCCGTGGTGCAGGACGGTCGCGTCGCCTACCAGCGCGCCTTCGGCGTGAAGGAGAGCGGCCGGAGCGCACCGATGACGCTCGACACCCAGCTCATGATCGGCTCGACCGGCAAGTCGCTCACCACGCTGATGATGGCGACGCTCGTCGACGACGGCCTGATGGCCTGGGACACACCGGTGGCGGACATCCTGCCGAGCTTCCGCGTCGCCGACCCGGAGCTCAGCCGGACCCTCACCATGCAGAACCTGGTGTGCGCCTGCTCGGGAGTCCCGCGCCGCGACTACGAGTTCATCCTCAACGCCCACACGCTCGGCGCGGAGGACGTAGTGCGCTCGCTCGCCGACTTCCAGTTCTTCACCGACTTCGGCGAGACCTTCCAGTACTCCAACCAGATGGTCGCGACCGCCGGCTACGTGGCGGGCGTCGCGGCGGGCGGACGGCCGGACGCCATGCTGCCGGGGTACGCCGCGGCCCTCCAGGCGCGCGTGCTCACCCCGATCGGCATGCGGGCCACCACCATCTCGTCGCGCCAGGTGGAGGCCCGCGGTGACTACGCCACCCCTCACGGGCAGACCCTGAGTGGCGCACGCCAGCCCATCGCGCTGTCGGAGGAGGCCCTCCTCAACCCCGTGGCGCCGGCCGGCGCCACCTGGTCGACGGCGCCCGACATGGCCCGCTACCTCCTCACCCTGCTCGCGGGCGGGGTAGCGCCCGACGGCCGCCGTATCGTCTCCGCCGCCGCCCTGGACCACCTATGGACGCCGCAGGTGAAGGTCTCCGCCGACACCAGCTACGGCCTGGGGTGGATGATCACCGACACCAAGGGGCTGCGCAAGATCGAGCACGGCGGCAACACCTTCGGCTTCACGTCCGGTCTGGCGCTCCTGCCGGACAAGGGATTGGGCGTGGTCGTGCTCACCAACGCCCGCGCCAGCAACGTCTTCAACGAGGCCGTCATCCGCCGCGTCATCGATCTGGCGTTCGGCCAGGACACGGCCGCGGGCGCAGCCGACTTCCACTTCGCGCTGAAGCGGACCGCCGACGCCCTGGCGAGCGCGGCCGAGCACGAATCCACCCGCGTCGATCCGGCCGCCGTGAGCGCCCACCTGGGCGCCTATCACAACGCGGCCCTCGGCGACCTCACGCTCAGCTTCCTCGATGGCCGCTTCGTGGCCGACCTTGGTGAGTTCAAGACGGACCTGTGGCGCTACACGGCCGACGACGGCAGCGTCCTCTATCTGGCTGCAGATCCACCCCTGGCCGGGCTTCCGCTGAGCCTGACCGAGGACGCCGAAGGCGCTCCCACCCTCACGCTCACCAGCCCACCCGACCGCTACGTGTTCGAACGGGTCCGCCCGATCGCCTGGTGAGCTGCCGACCGCGGAGCGGGTGTCACGGCGTCACCCTCCGAGGAGCGGTCACTCAGGCGGCGGCCAGCGCTCCGTCCGCGTGGCGCGCGGCCTTCAGCGCCTGCGCCCACCATGCGAGCTGGTCGAGCATGGCCTCGGCGCCGGCTGCCAGGTGCGGCATCGCTGCCAGTTCCTTGTCGCCGCGGCGCAGCGCCATGAAGTCCGCCCCGGCGATGTGCACGGCCGTGCGCATCGGCGCCATCTGGAGCTCCACGTGGATGCCGCGCAGGTGCTCCACGGCCCGGGCAGCCCCCACGCCTCCGTAGCCGACGTACGCGGCGGGCTTGCGGTGCCACTCCGGCGCCGCATAGTCCAGGGCGTTCTTGAGGACCGCCGAGATCGAGTGGTTGTACTCGGCGGTGACGAAGACGAAGCCGTCGAACGACCCCACCTTGGCCTGCCAGCGCCGCGCGACCTCGTCGCGCGACGCCGTGTGGGCGTTCGACGCGGGCTCGTCGAAGAAGGGCATCGGGTAATCGCGCAGGTCGACTAGCTCGACCGTCATGTCGTCGCGCCGCGACGCGATATCGCGGATCCAGACTGAAGGGGTCATGGCGAAGCGCTTCTCGCGCGTCGTCCCAACGATGATGCCGATATGGGGCTTGTTCATGGAGTGTAGTGCTCCTTGCACGAGAGTCGGGGCCGCACCCTCCGACGGGGTGCCGGTCACGGACCGAACTATAGGTCAGGTGCTTACCCTTGTCAAGCTACTTACTCTATGTAATAATGTGCCATGCCGGAAGTGGTCTTCTGCGAGCAGTACCAACGCGCCATCGAGCTCATCGGCGGGCGCTGGACTGGCGTGATCATCCGTGCCCTGCTCGGAGGCGTGCACCGTTTCAGCGACCTCAAGGCCGCGATCCCCGGCCTGAGCGACCGCATGCTGGCCGAGAGACTCCGCGAGCTCGAGGCCGAGGGCCTCACCAGGCGCGAGGTCCTCCCCGACATGCCGGTCCGCGTCGAGTACCACCTCACGGACAAGGGTCGCGCCCTGTCGGGTGTCCTCGACGCGATCATCCACTGGCTGGAGAGCTGGAGCGAGACCGCGCCGTCGCCCCTGATGCAGCGCGACTAGCAGCACGAGCGGCGGTCGGCGCCAAGGATGCGACCCATCCGAGCCCTGTTCACCGACGACGGCGCCACAGCCTCAGTCCGCGTCCAGTACCTCCACGATGCCGCGGTCCCCGTCCGGGCCGCAGGCGTTGATGAACGCCGGGGGTCCAGCCGGGCTCGGATCTCGGGCGAGTGCCGAGCGGCGCTCCGGAATTGCGCGCAAGGCCCCCTCAAGGCTCAGGGCTCTGCCATACTTACGGCAGACGCCCCCTACGTGAACGGCCTCTGGATGAGAGCCGGACGACGTCCCCCGGGCGATGCCCCGCTGCCGGCATGGGGCCGGTGAGCGAAGCCCAGGATCGGAGAGACCATGGATCCGACACGTCGTACGGATGACGAGGCCGCGTCAGCGAACATCACCGACCGGATCGAAGAGCTGGGGGATTGGCGAGGAGAGACCCTCGCCCGTCTCCGTCAGCTCATCCGCGAGGCCGACCCCGACATCCAGGAGGAGTGGAAGTGGGTGAAGCCGTCGAAGCCCGGGACCCCCGTCTGGTCCCATGACGGAGGCATCTGCACGGGAGAGTCGTACAAGCAGGTCGTGAAGCTCACCTTCTTCCGCGGGGCCTCCATCGAGGACCCGAAGAAGCTCTTCAATTCCAGCCTGGGAGGGAACACGCGGCGCGCGATCGACCTTCGCGAAGGGGAGACGATCGACGAAGCCGCCTTCAAGCAACTCATCCGCGACGCGGTAGCGGCCAACTCCGAAGCGCGCGCTCAACGGGCCGACAAGAAGAAGTAGGTCCAGCCGCGTCCCGCCTCGCCCTGGCCGGCCGCGACGTCGGTCGCGGCCGGCCGGGGATCTCTCACGGCTTCGGCGCCGGCCCCTTCACCGCCGTGACGAAGGCGTCCGGCCGGATGTACTTCTTGAACGCCGCCTGGATGTCGGCGGCGGTCAACGCCAGGTAGTGCTGGGAGGCGATGGTGGCGCTGTCCAGCGGCTTGCCCTCCAGCGACAGCTGCAGGAGGAAGCCGGCGATGCTGCCGAAGCTCGCCTCCCCGAGCGGGAACTGACGCAGCAGCATGCCCTTGACCTGGTGGAGCTCGCTGGCCGAGACCGGGGCGTCCTGCATCTGCTTCAGGTCGCGCAGGATCAGATCGTGCGCCTTGGCCACGTTGCCCGGGTCGGAGCCGTACGACACCTGGAAGCGACCACGGTTCGTGTCGAGGCTGACCTGACTCCCCACGCTGTACACCAGACCGCGCTTCTCGCGCAGGTCGCGAGGCAGGCGCGCCGCGTAGAACCCGCCGCTGAGCACCGTGTTGCCGGCGTACAGGGCGAAGCGATCGGGGCTGTGGCTGTCCATCGCGATCTGCTCCGCCATGGTCACCTGGTCCTGCACCGAGGTCTTGTCCGGAGTGTTGAACTGGCTCGCGGTCGTGTTGAGCGGCACGGCTGGGTAGTCCGCAACGGGCTTCGGACCGGTGGCCGTCCAGCCGCCGAAGGTGGCCTCGACCACCGTTCGCGCCTGGGTCGGCGTGACGTCGCCGATCACCACGATGGTGGTCATATCGGGCAGGAAGGTCTTGGCGTAGTAGTCCTTCACGTCGGCCAGCGTCAGGCTATCGATCGACTGCTTGGTGGCGTAGCGCAGGCCCGGGTCGTTGGCCGGCAGCAGGGCCCGGTCCAGATGGATGGCGTCGAGGAAGTCAGGCGTCTGCAGCTGACCCGCCGTCGACGCCGCTTCGCGGCGCTGCATGGTGGCGAACGCCCGCTGCGGCATCGCCGGATGTAGCTCGTTGTCGGCCAGCAGCTTCATGCCGTCGGCGAAGTTCGCCGAGGGCACGGCCAACGAGAAGCTGGAGCCGGCGCTCTCATGCGCCTGGATCGCGTCGACGGCGGTCTGGAACTGCAGGCGGTTCATGGTGGTGGTCCCGAAGTCGAACATGTCGCCCAGCACGGCGGCGACGCCCTCCTGGCCCTTGGGCGCCTGCATGTCCTGGTTGGTCTTGACCCGGCCGAACACCTCGACCGTCTTGCTGACGCTCTCCGGTTGCACGATCACACGCAGTCCGTTCGGGAGCGTGAAATCGGTCGGCTGGATGGCCGACTTCGGCACCTGGAGATCAGCGAAGGCACTCGCGGCCCACGTCGGGAGCGTCACCGGACCGCTGGGCTGGCCGCCGAAGCTCTCCGCCCCACCGAAGCCCTTGCTGGTGGTCGGCTGGCCCGACGACTGGGGCGTCAGAACGGCGGTGATGGCGTGGGCCGGGTCGAACAGCCGGGCGGCCAGCGCATCGACCTGGGCCGGCGTGACGGCTTCGATCGCCGCCTTCACGTCATCGGGCGAGCTCGCGCCCTCGAACGCCAGCGCCTGCGACCAGGCGTTGGCCAGGCCGCTGACCGAGTTCTTCTTGTACTCCAGGTCGGCGATGGCCCGCGCCTTGGCGGCCTCGACCAGGTCGGCGGGCACGCCCTGGCTGCGGGCCTGCTGCATGATGTCCTGCATGGCCTGGAGCACGCCGCCTGCGTTGCCCCCGCGCGGGAACACGCCCTCGGCGAAGGCGAAGCCGGCATGCGGCAGGAAGCTGCTGGAGAAGCCGCCGTACAGCGCCTTGCCGTTCAGACCCATGGCGTAGAGCGGAGCGCGTTTGGAGGCCATCGCCTGCGAGAGCACCAGACCCGCCGCGTAGTCCGACCCACGCAACGCCGGCATGCGGTAGGACAGCAGCACGAAGCCGTACGGGAAGTCGGTCGGCAGCTTGACAGTGTGCGCCTGCACCGGCTGGAGGTGGAAGGCCGGGCGCTGCGGGATCGTCTTGCTGGGAATCGAACCGAACAGCGTCTTCACGTCCTTCAACGCCGCGTGTGGGTCGACGTCGCCGGCGATCACCAGGATGGCGTTGTTCGGCGCGTACCAGGTGTCGTGGAACGTCTTGAGCGCCGCCGCCGTGGTCTTGTCGAACGACGGCCGCGTGCCCAGCGGCGTGTGCTGGTACGGCGTGCCCTGGAACATGCGCGCGCGCAGCTCGGTGAAGAACTTGTAGCCCGGGTTCGACAGGTCGCGCGAGACCTCCTGCTCGATCGCGCCCCGCTCGGTGGCCCACTCCTTCGGAGCCATGTCCACGCCGCGCATGCGGATGGCGTGGATGCGCAACGCGACATCGAGATCCTGCGCCGGCACGGTGAAGAAGTACTGGGTCACGGCCTCCGTGGTGTCGGCGTTGAAGTTGCCCCCCATGTTCGCCGCCAGTGCCGAGAGCTGGTCCTTGCTCAGACCCGGACTGCCGCGGAACATCATGTGCTCGACCGCGTGCGCGGTTCCCGGGAAGCCTGCGGGCGCCTCGTCGGAGCCGACCAGGTAGTTCATCTCGGTGGTCACCACCGGCGCCAGCGTGTCGCGCACGATGACCACGCGCAGCCCGTTGGGCAGGGTGGCGCGCAGGACGTCGGACGATGGGGCCGACGCTGCGCCGGCCAGACTTCCCGCGCTCAGAGCCAGCGCCAAGGCGACGGCCAGTTGAATGAATCTGTTCATGCCTCTTCCTCTCTTGCCACGACGGCGAGGTCGTGCCGCGACTCGGCTACCGCACAGGCCGGCGTTCCGACGCACGTTCCGGACCTCGCCGACGGCACGGTCGACCCTGGGCCCTGGGTCCAGGAGATCCTCGCGCGACCTTCCCCGGCCGCTTCTGGCTCGCATTAAACGCATTGGGGACGTGAGAAGGTTCGGTTGCGCGATGCCAGCCGGGCGGCGGAGTGGCAAGGCGGACCGTAGACTGACCGGAGCATCGCCGGAGGTGGCCACATGTACCTTCCCGCAGACAACCGCATCGAGGATCCGGACGTCCTGCGGACGTTCATGCGCGAGCAACCCTTCGCACTGTTGGTCTCGGTGGTCGACGACGAGCCGTTCGCGACACCCGTCCCGGTCACTGTCTGCGATGGAGAGGGCGGCCTCATCGTGCGCGGCCACCTGGCACGTGCCAATCCGCAGGCCAAGGTCCTCGACGGCGCTAGCGCGCTGGTCGTCTTCGATGGGCCGCACGCCTACATCTCGCCGCGCCACTACGACGCGACCGAGAGCGTGCCGACCTGGAACTACGTCACCGTCCACGCCACCGGCAGCGCGCGCACGCTGCCCTCCGAGGACGTACCTGCGCACGAGGCGCTGCTGGCCGAGCTCATCGCCGAGCACGAGCCGAGCTACCAGCAGCAGTGGGACGCCATGCCCGGCCCACCACGAACCCGAGACTCGACCGGATCGACGGTGTCGGTCCGAGCGCACCCCAGTGGAGGGTGGGCGCCTGGCACCACCTGGACTCGGTGAGAGTCCATCATGCAGTGTTGCAGCGCGTACCCTTCCGCGCCCAGGTGGGGTGGTCTCTACTGCAGCGGAGGGGCTGGTGTTCCGGAGAGGAGGGCGAGGACGTTGGCGGCTGCGCGTTGCGTGAAGGGGACGGCACTGGTGCCGATGTCCTCGCGGTTGTAGAGCACGACCACGGCTCGGTCGTTGGCGGGTTGGAACGCCACCATGGATGTGTATCCGCCGGTGCCGCCGTCGTGCCAGTAAGTGCCGTTGGCCTCCTCGTAGAGCCAGCCCATGCCGACCTTCATGCCTGCCGGACCGTCGGCGCGGAGCTCGTGGGTCATGGAGATGGCCCTGCTGAGCGTCGCCGCCGGTCCTTGTTCGGCGCCGGTTGAGATGGATGTGGGGTGCAGTTGGGCGGCGAGGTAGGTGAGGAGGTCACCGGCGCTCGATCGTAGGGCCCCGGCGCCTGCGAGTGCGTCGAACGTCCAGGAGGGTACGGGGGCGTTGGCGGCATCGTGCCCCTGGATGAGGCGTGGCTTCTCGTTCGCTGGGAGGTCGACGGCTGTGCTGGTCATGTGGAGGGGCGTGGTGATCTGGTCCTCGACGAGTTGGGCGTAGGGCTTCCCTGCGTGGCGGGCGAGCACGAAGCCGAGTAGGCCGTAGCCGAGGTTGCTGTAGAGGTACGTCGGTGTCTTTAGGAGCGCCACGCCATGGTCTTGGAGGTATGCGTAGAGCTCCTTGGGGCCGTAGCCGGCGTATGGGTCGGCGGGGTTGGCGTTCGCCTGGAGGTTCGCGGGAAGGCGGGGGAGGCCGGAGTGCTGGGTGGCGAGGTCGAGCAGGGTGATCTCGGGGCCGGCAGGCCTCGTGACGGCGCCGGGCGGTAGCAGTGTACCGATGGGCTCGTTCAGCGTGACGTCGTGCTGCGCAGTCAGTTGCGCGAGGAGCAGCCCGGTGAAGGTCTTGGTGACGGAGCCGATCTCGAAGATGGAGTCGGGGTCGGCGGCGCCATAGGCGAAGATGCGCCGCTGGCCTTCTTGGTAGACGCCGATGACGATGCCGATGCCGGCCGAGGCGTTCAGAACGGGCTTGCCGGTGATGGATCGGAACTCCCGATCGAGAACGGCCTCGAGCTGGTCGAGGGGCACGGGCGGCTGTGCGGGATTCGGCTTGGCGGATACCGGTGGTTGGGCGCCTTCGGGTTGTCGTTGGAGCGTGAGGGGTAGGGACCGGCCCTGCGTCCAGGTACCTTCGATGCTGTCGTCGCTGGTGCTGAGGCTGCCGCTGTAGCTGCCGTTGACGGCCGGCACCTTGAAGCTGAACGTGTCGCCTTGCAGGGCGACGTCGGTGCAGGGGATCGGTGTGGCGCCCTGGTCGATGCTGATGAGGGTGGCAGTGAGAGTGCCACTCGGGTCCTTCGTGACCTCGAGCCAGATCCGGAGCGATGCCTGACCCACGACGAGGTTGCCTTCCCAGGCACCTGCCACGCTACGCCCGCCTGCGCTCTGGCCCAGGGCGAACGGCAGCAGGGCTCCCACGCCCATGAGGGTCAGCGTCAGGTGCTTCAGCGTCTTCATCGAGGTCCCCTTCATCTCAGCAAGGCGCACGACAGGGCCGTGCGCGTGGCGCAGTGATGGCACCGCTTCGTGTACCCGGCAGGCATCGTCCTGCATGGTCGCAAGATGTAGGGAGGGGCGATGCCCGGTCGGGCGGGATCAGCGGGGCTCTGCAAGCACTATGCCACAGCGTGGCTGGAGCTGCGTTGTCGACGACGGTGGAAGACTGACTGTCGTATGCCAGATGCGAGCACGGGCAAGACCGGTTCGTCGGCTGCGGAACGCTGATGAGGTCCGACACGAGCACGCCGCCGCATCCCTGAGGACCTCGTCGTAGCTCTCGCGCTTCACCACGGCCCACGCCACGCCACCGGCTTGCGCTTGCCCATGGCCGGCGCTTCGACAGCCAGGCTCGTGAACCGAGTCAGCAGCGACCCGGCGTAGGCCGAGCCGAGTTCGGCCTACGCCCGTATGGCCGCCCAATGCGCCCGGCGCCACAAGTTGGTGGAGCCATCGGTCGGCACGGGGTGTGCCCGGCCATCGCGGAAGCGGTAGCCGGCGATGCCATCGCGAGGCTCGGGCAGCGGGACATGGTCACGCGGTTGGTCGTCACCGAAGCGACGCGCCAGAATCATGGCGGACAGGTTCAACCGATGCCTGCGCGCGCGGTGAACGCTCTGCCCACGGGCCTCCGCACGGTCCACCGCCAGCGACAGGGCGGCGCAGAGGCTGCAGGCCATTCACCTCAAGCCACCGCCGACGTCTGAGTCAACGGCCGCGAGCACGCGACGAACAGGGCAACTTCGAGAACAGGACGACGGAGGCTGCTTGGCAACGTGAGCCCCCAGACTCACGGATGGAGCCCAGACAGCACCGGTTCACATCCGGAGGCAGGCCTGCACGGATAGAGTGGTCGCGCATGTCACGTGTCGTTGGGGGATCCGAGCTCGCCAGCAGTAGCTAATGCTTGCGCCGCGTCCTCGCGTGAACGCGAGGACGCGGGGTCGTGTGGACAGCCTGGGTCACCCCAGCCAGAGGGGAGATGAGCATGCGTTCGTTCTTGCGACTTCTTGCGCTCGGCGTCCCACTACTGCTGTTTCTGGCCGGCTGCAGCTCCGGAACACCTGGTGGGGGCACCACCGGTGGAGGCGGTGGTGGCGCCATCACCATCACAGCCGTGCCGAACTACGTGAGCTTCGATGGCACCTCGAGCACCACCGTGAGCATCACCGCCAACGGTAGCTGGACGGCTCAGACCGATCAGAGCTGGCTGTCGCTCAGCCCCACCAGCGGAAGCGGCAACGCCACCCTGACGCTGACCGTGGACCGCACCGGCCTGACCCCTGGCGACTACGCCGCCAGCGTGCTGCTCAAGGGGGCTGACCCGCTGAAGGCGGTGACGGTCTACATGCGCTTCGCGCAGGTGTCGGGCAACATCACCGGACCGGCCGGGCAGATCCTCCCGCAGAGCGTGAGCGCCGCGCCGGCTGTGGCGCCGGGCGCGGCGTACGCGCCGGGGCAGGTTCTGGCCAAGGTGTCCACCGGCTACCTGGCCGTGCAGGGGATGGCGCCGCAAGCCCTGGGCGGGCGCATCACGCCTCAGGCCGTGACCGCGCAGGCGGTACAGAGCGCGGCGGCGACCATCGCGCAGGCGCACGGGCTGAGCGTGCAGAGCTTCATCGCACCCGGTTCTCCCTGGGCGGTGCTCAGCACCAACGGGCAGGGCGTGGCGCAGGCGGTGACCGCTCTCCGTGGCGACGGCCGCGTGGCTGCCGTCCAACCCAACTACGTGGTCCACCTGAACGCGAGCAGCGTGCCGGTGAAGACCGCCGGGATCAGCCCGCAAGCCACGCCGACGGATCCCCTGTTCTCCGACCAGTGGGACATGCGCCTGCTGGGCATGTCCAATGTCTGGAGCACCGACGCCGGCAGCAGTGACGTGGTCGTGGGGGTCGTGGACGGCGGGGTGATGCGCTCGCATCCAGATCTGCAGGCGAACGTGCCGTATGCCGGGTACGACTTCGTGCTCAACCAGGTAGGCGCCACTACGCCTGCCAGTGACGGCGTGTACCACGGAACGCACGTGGCCGGCACCATCGGCGCGGTGGCCGGCAACGGCGCTGGTATCGCCGGCATGAACTGGCACGTCAGCATCCTCCCGGTGCGCGTGTGCAGCGCCGCTAGCGGCTGCACGACTGCCGACGTTGCTCGGGGTATCCTGTACGCCGCCGGGCTTCCCGTGAACAACAGCAACAACGTGCTCATTACGCCGCCAACGCAGGCACGCGTCATCAATCTCAGCTTGGGTGGCAGCGCGCCGGCACCGCTCGAGGACGACGCCATCGCGCAAGCCACCGGTAACGGCACGGTCGTGGTGGCCGCCGCCGGCAACGACAGCGCCGACTGCGGCACGTCTGGTTATCCGCCCTACAACTCGGCCATCGCGCTCAGCTGGGTCGCCTACCCGGCGGCATACCCGACCACCATCGCGGTCGGGTCCGTCGACTACGACGAGGGCGCTGGCACCTTCGCGATCAGCTGCTTCTCCGACAACGGCGCACCGACCAGCGACAGCCAAGGCGTCACGGTGGTTGCTCCGGGCGGCTTCCTGTTCAACAACGGCAGCCCCGTCCCGCTGCCCAGCGGCATGACTGGCGAGGGTGGGTGGCTTGCGGAGGGCATCGTCAGCACCTACTGGGACGCGAACACAAACACGCCAACGTATGCGTCTGACGTCGGGACCTCCATGGCCGCCCCGCACGTGGCCGGCCTAGCGGCCCTGATGCTGGCAGAGAACCCCAAGCTGACGCCTACACAGGTGAAGCTGATGCTCGAACAGACCGCCTACGGCGGCAGCAGCACCAACCAGTACCTCGGCTACGGACTGATCCTGCCCACCAACGCTATCAACGACGCCCGCAACAGCGCGACCGCCAACGCCAGCGACTTCATCGTGAAGCTCCTTCAGGGGACCACCCTTGTCGAGCAGGCACGCGCCGACGCCGGCGGGAACTTCACGCTCGCCAATGTCCCGGCCGGCACGTACACGGTGGAGGCCGGCAACGACGCCAACCACAACGGCGTGCTCGGGGACGTCGGCGAGTTCTACGGCACGACCACCGTTACCGTTGGCAGCGGCGGCGACGTCTCCGGCGTGGGGCTCAACGTGCAACTCCAGTAGGGGACCGAGAGACCTCGTGCCAGCCGTGATCACGAGCGGCTACACGGGATAGAGGAGTCAGAACCTGACCGTCATGCCGCGCTAGACAGCACAGCTTCAACCTTGAGGGCTCGCAGTGGACTGCGGGCCCTCAAGGTCTGGTAGCGGGGCGGAGGGAGAGGGGACGACGCCGTGGTATCGGACGGTGCCTTCGGGACCGTCGTCATGCCCAGCAACTCCTCGAGCGAGGACAGGTGCTGCACGCCTTTTTCGATGGTGGGCGGTATAGGATTTGAACCTACGACCCCTCGCGCGTGAAACCCTTCAGTGCCCCCCGCTGGGTTCACTGTCTTCCCGAGATTCCGACGGAGACAGGATTCTTTGGGATGGCCCTCCCGGTGCAGAACCGCGTTTCCCCGCCCAACTGCCGGGATACCGTCGGAAGGGCGTTGGCGGCCGTGCCCGCCCGCAGACTACGCAGGCCTGCTCGACGGACGGACCCTCAATGCAACAGTTCCGTCACGCTGTCCCCGCCGTTGTTGGCGATCCAGACGTTGCCGCTGCCGTCCACCGCCACCCCACGTGGGCTGTTGAAGCCGTAGCTGCTGTCGGAGTAGGTGATGGCGTTGGTGGGGTTCCCGGCCTGCAGCTCCGTCACGCTGGTCCCGCTGTGGTTGGTGATCCAGACGTTGCCGCTCCCGTCCACCGCCACCCCCCAGGGGCCGTTCAAGCCGTAGCTGCTGCCGGAGTAGACGGTGGGGCTGGTGGGGTTCCCGGCCGGCAACTCCGTCACGCTGTCCCCGCTGTTGTTGGTGATCCAGATGTTGCCGCTGCCGTCCACCGCCACCCCAGAGGGGTAGTTGAAGCCGTAGCTGCTGCCGGAGTAAACGGTGGGACTGGTGGGGTTCCCGGCCGGCAACTCCGTCACGCTGTTCCCGACGTTGTTGGCGATCCAGATGTTGCCGCTGCCGTCCACCGCCACTCCCCAGGGGTAGCCGAAGCCGTAACTGCTGCCGGAGTAGACAGTGGGACTGGTGGGGTTCCCGACCGGCAACTCCGTCACGCTGTTCCCGCCGCTGTTGGTGATCCAGATGTTGCCGCTAGCGTCTGCCGCCACCCCACGGGGGCCGTTGAAGCCGGAGTACACAGTGGGGTTGGTGGGGTTCCCGGCCGGCAACTCCGTCACGCTGGCCCCGCCGGGGTTGGTGACCCAGATGTTGCCGCTGCCATCCGCCGCCACCCCCACGGGGATGTTGAAGCCGTAACTGCTGCCGGAGTAGACAGTGGGGTGCGTGGAGTTCCCGGCCGGCAACTCCGTCAAGCTGTTCCCGAGGCCGTTGACGATCCAGATGTCGCCGGCGCCGTCTGCCGCCACCCCAGCGACGTAGTCGAAGCCGTAGCTGCCCGTCGAGTTGGAGTACACGGTGGCGTGCTGCCCCACCACCGTGACGGGCGTTGTCTCCGGGCCCGTGTGGGCGCTTCCGCTGCCGGTGGCGGTGATGGTGACGATGTAGTCGAAATTGCTGGGGCTGGGGTTGCTCGGGAAGCTCACGGTCGCGCTGGTGCTGGTGCCGAGATCTGCCGGGCCCGTGTAGGCGCTGCCGTTGATCTTCACGCCGGCGCTGGGGCTCACGCTCAAGCTGTAGTCGGTGACGTCACTGCCGCTCCAGCTAAGGGTGGTGGCCCCCCCGAAACTAGACAGAAACGCGTCGCTTGCCGAGAAGGCAGAGACGCTCGGACTCGGCTGACTACAGCCGGCCATCAGCAGCACCAGCACAACGAAGGCAGCAGCAACGCTCACGAATCGAAGACGCGAGACCACGGTTTCCTCCCTCGGGGCCCTCTACCGACGGCCCGACACCACAACGCCCGCGCGCCGACCGGCGCGCCTCCACGAAGATGCGAAAGGCGCTACGGAACATAGCACAGGTCCTTCGCTTGCCACGGCAACAAGCGTTATCGGGCTAGACGGCATGGTGGGCCGCGGCAGTAGTCGCGGATGCCCTGCGAGATGGGCTGTCCATTGCCTGTCACGCCAAGACAACGCGCCGCCACCTCGATCGGTGGGGTGACGGCGTTCGCGTCTGTGACGCCATCTCTGTGGTGGGCGGTACTGGATTTGAACCCGTGACCCCTCGCGTGTGCATGGCCCTAGGCGCTTCCCGCCTCGTCCCTTGGCATCCCAACCGTCGCCCAAGACGCGCAGAGGTAGAGCGATCGGGAAGGGGCCGCTCCGCGGTCCCTCCGGCGCACGCGGTCGAGGTGTAGTTCTACAGGCTCCATGTCGCCGCGAGAGGGCGGCCGACGCAGTGACCCTGTCGAGGTACACCCAGTCGCCCACCAGGGGTCGGAACTGCGGCCGGACGAAGTCGAGTTCGACCATGCCGTGTTGGTCGACCGACTCACTCCACCACGATGCCTTCTAGGTCACCGGTCCGCGGCGGATAGCGGAGCTGCAGCGACTCCAAGACGTCGACGAGCGTCTCGAGGACCACGACGTCCCGGAACCACTTACGATTGGCGGGCACCACCGTCCAGACCGCCCGGTCCGTGCTGGTGCGCGCCAGAGCCTCCTCGTAGGCGTCCACGTACTCGTCCCACAGCGCCCGGTCCCGGAGGTCCGACTCGTCGAACTTCCAGCGTTTGTCGGGATCGTCCAGCCGCTCCTGCAAACGTTCCTTCTGCTCGTCCGCATCGATGTGCAGGAAGAACTTGCAGACGACCGTGCCGGCTTCCGCGAGCGCGGCCTCGAACTCGCGGATGATCTGGTAGCGCGGCCGCCACACCGCTTCCGGCACCAGCCCCTCGACCCGCGCCACCAGCACGTCCTCGTAGTGCGAGCGGTTGAACACCGCGATGCGGCCTGCCGCCGGTGCGTGACGGTGCACGCGCCACAGGAAGTCGTGCGCCAGCTCCTCGGAGGTCGGCGCCTTGAAGCTGGTGACGTCGACCCCCTGCGGGTTGACGCCGTGGAACACGCGGCGGACGGTGCTGTCCTTGCCCCCGGTGTCCATGGCCTGCAGCACCACGAGCACCGAATAACGGCCGTCGGCATAGAACAATCGCTGCAGCGCTGCGAGCCGCTTGCGAAGAGCCTTGCGGCGACGCTTCCCGAGCTTCTTGCCGTCGTGGTCGGAGTCGAACGGGCCGGTGTCCCCGGCGTCGCGCTCCCGTAGCGCAGGGGCTCCGCCGGGCACCACACGGTACGGCTCCAGGGGGACACGGTTGTCGTCGCTGGCGTGCGCCATGTCAGGCTCCTTCCACCGCTCAGCCTACCGGCTACGCGTGGCTGCGCCACCGTGGGCGCGACAGGTGCCGAAAGGATCTGGGCCTCACGCAGCAGGCCCCCGCGGCCGGGGTCGGCTGCACCGCGCCGCTCGGCGCGCGGCCTACCAGGCGCAGAGCGAAGCGAGCGCCCATTCGCGCCTTGGCCCTGCGCGCACCGCCGACGCCGCCGGCGTGGGCGTGCCAATCCCGAGCGTCACGTCAGCTGTTGCGTTGATCCGTTGAACTCGCTGCGCTTCGCGAAGTCGACACGTCCGTCCGACCCTTCGTGGGCCGTCTGGCGCCCAGGGCCTTATCAGCCTTGGATGATATAAAGCGCCATGGCCGTGGCGACATCGGCAACCGAGGTGGCTCTCAAGGCGAAGCTCTTCCGCGGGTTCGCCGACCCTTCACGCCTTTCGATCGTGGAGGGCTTGCGGGACGGTCCCAGAGCGGTCGGGGAGCTGGTGGAGGCCACGGGGTTGTCGCAGTCCAACGTTTCGAACCACCTGGCGTGCTTGAAGGACTGCGGGCTCGTGACGTGCGAGCGCCATGGGCGATCCGTGGTGTACAGCTTGAGTGACACACGGGTGGTCGCCGTACTAGACCTGGCGGAGGAGCTGCTGTCGAGCGCGGCACAGGGCGTTCGGGACTGCAAGAACTACCGCGCAGTCGAGGTACGAGGGCATGCCTGACGCAACGTCCGCGGGCCGCAGGGAAGTCATCGACATCCCGGTCCTGGGGATGGACTGCGCGCAATGTGTGGCGACGGTCCGCGGCGCCATCGCGGACGTGCCCGGCGTGGCCTCCGTGGAGGTGTACCTGGCGACGGAGAAGGCAAGCGTCACGCTGGACCCCTCGCGAGCCAGCGCCGCGCACGTGCGGGCGGCCATCGAGAGTGTCGGCTACCGGTCCCCTGCACCGAGCGCGGGCGACGCTGCCACGGAGGAGGCCGACCAGGCCGCCCGCCTGGGCCGGAGGGCGCTGACCCTGCTGGGGGCCTTGTTCGGCGTGATGCTGTTCGCGCTGGTCGTGGGCGAAGGGTTGGGCCTGTTCGGTTCGTTGACCGGTCGTGTGCCCTGGTGGGTCGGTGCCCTGCTGGCGTTGGGGCTCGGGCGGCCCGTCTGGGTGAACGTGGTGCGCAACGCGCTCAGGGGCCGCATCGTGTCGCACACCCTGATGAGCATGGGCGCGCTCGCGGCGCTGGTGGTCGGGCAGTGGCCGACCGCCGTGCTGGTCGTGTTCTTCATGCGCGTGGGCGACTACGCCGAGCGGATGACGACTGCGCGTGCACGGCGCTCCGTGAGGGACCTGGCCGCTCTGGCGCCTCCCACCGCACGCCTCGACCGCAACGGCCAAGAGATCACCGTGCCCGCGAACCAGGTGTGCGTCGGTGACGTCGTCATCGTGCGGCCGGGGGAAGCCATCCCCGTCGACGGCACGGTCCTCGCCGGCCACGCCAGCGTCGACCAGGCCAGCATCACCGGCGAGAGCGCACCGCTCGCGGCGGAGCCGGGCGTGCAGGTCTTCGCCGCCACCCTGGCGCAGCTCGGCAGCCTGCGCGTCCGCGCCGAGCGCGTCGGGGCCGACACCGCCTTCGGACATACCGTGCGACTGGTCGAGGAAGCCGAAGCGAACCGCGGGCGCACGCAACGCCTGGGCGATCGCTTCGCCACCTGGTACCTGCCGGTCGTTGCGGTCATCGCGCTCGCCACCTACGCGCTCCGTGGCGACCTCCTGGCCGCCGTCGCCGTCACCGTGGTCGCCTGCAGCTGCGCGTTCGCGCTGGCTACGCCCGTGGCGATGCTGGCCACGGTCGGGGCCGCCGCCAAACGCGGCCTCCTCATCCGCGGTGGCCTCGTCATCGAGGCGCTGGCCCGCGCCGACACGGTGCTCCTCGACAAGACCGGCACCCTCACCAGGGGCGAGCCCGAACTCACCGACGTGCTGCCGCTCGGCGCCCTCCCCGAAACCGAGTTGCTGCGCCTGGCGGCGAGCGCCGAACGCGACAGCGAGCACCCCCTCGCCGAAGCCGTCCGGCGCGCGGCCACAGAGCGTGGGATCCCCCTCGTCGCACCCGAGACCTTCGAGGCCGTGCCGGGGCTCGGCGTGCACGCCACCATCGGCGGCCGGCTCGTGAGCGTCGGCTCGGTCCAGCTGCTCGACGGCCGTGAGCCGCCGGCCCCCGCCGGACCGCTGCAGGACCAGGGCAAGACTCTCCTCCACGTGCTCGTCGACGGGGTGCCCGTGGGCATCCTGGCCGCACGTGACGCGCCCCGCAGCGAAGCGCCCGCAGCGGTGGCCGCCCTTCGCGCGCTCGGCATGCGGCACGTCGAGGTCCTCACCGGCGATCATCCCGCCACCGCCGAAGCGCTGGTCCGGGACCTCGGCATCACCGCGCATGCCGGCCTCCTGCCCAGCGACAAGGTGGACGCGGTGAAGCGGTACCAGGCGCGCGGTCACACCGTCGTGATGGTCGGCGACGGCGTCAACGACGCCCCGGCCCTCGCCCAGGCCGACATCGGCATCGCCATGGGCGCCGCCGGCAGCCCCATCGCCCTCGAGGTCGCCCACGTCGCACTCATGAACGACGACCTCGGTCGCCTCCCCGAACTGATCCGCACCGCTCGCCGCACCATGCGCGTGGTGCGCCTCAACATCGGCTTCACCATCGTCTACAACGCCGCCGGCCTCACCCTCGCCGCGCTCGGCCTGCTACCCCCGATCTACGCCGCAGCGCTGCAGTCGCTGCCGGACCTGGGCATCATGGCCAACTCCGCCAGGCTGCTGCGGCCCCCTCGGCAGGTCACCGCACTCACCAGCCGAGGAGCGGCCACGCGGGAGGCCCATGCCTCGATCTGAACGGCGCGCCCGACATAGGATGCTTCGCCGGCGCCAGTCGACCTTCTCCCGGTGCCCGGAGCCGGCCCGTCTCACGGGCGATGCAGGCGCGGTGGGCGCGCAAGCTGCGACGTGTCAGGCGCCCAGGCCGCGAGCCAGGAGTTCAGCGAGGTAGGCGAGTAGGAAGCCGGCGGCAGGGCCGATGAGCCAGCCGCGCAGGATGCCGTAGAGCTGGCGTCGCTTGACGGTCTCGCGACCGCGGGCGAGCCCCGTTCCGGCCATGGCCGCGATGAGGGCCTGGTTCATGGAGGTGAACAGGCCTTGGCTGACGGCGAGGACGACCACGAGGGCCTGCACGCCTTGGGCGGCGCTGGCCATGGCGAGGTCCATCTCGACGACGTCGAACGCAACGCGCTCAAGGATGCGCCGGCCCCAGGTGAGGGCACCCACGAACATGGCAGCACCGCCGATAGCACCGGCGACGTGGGTGCTGAACAGGTGCACCAGGATGAGCGCTCCGGTGGCGTTGGCGACATCGTTTCCGCCCATCACGAAGGACGCCGCCACGCCCACCACGATGAGGAGCACCGGCAGCAGGCGGAGAGCGGCGACGGCGATCCTCGGCCGTCGGCTGTGCTCACGCTCGGCCTCACGCTGAACCTCGGCCGGGAGGGCAAGCGTGGCGCCCGGGAACCAGGCGGCGATACCGCCGCGCGAGACCGATGGAGCATCGACCGCTTCGAGCTGTCGGAGGGCCTGGACATTCGCCGCGTGACGCGGGACGACCAGGTCGAGCAAGCGGGTGAGGACGAAGCCGAGCCCGAAGGCCGCGATGGGCGCCGCCACCCAGACACCGGCGAGCCTAGCGAGGGTCGGCCAGTAGACCGGCAGGCCTGCGCCGCTGGCAGCACCGATGACGCAGAACACGAGGATCTGGATCGTGGACGTGGGCAGCCGAAGGAAGTTGAAGACCGCGGTGAGGACGCCCGCCGAAGCAACGATCACGATAGCGGTCACCGTCCCTACGGCTTGATCCGCGATGAGGTGCAGCCCCACGGTCTCTTCGACGCGGCCGCTGATGGTCGTCGCCCCGAGTAGGGCGAAGAACGCGACGATCGCCAACGCCGGCCACAACGCAACCGAGCGCGCGGCGTAGGGCATTCCCATGGTCGCGCCGGTATAGTGCGCGCCGAGGTTCCACGCGAACCCCAGCACCACCAGGAGCAGAACACCGTCGCTGACGTTCATGAGTTCCCTCCTACACGGCGTGCCACACCGGCTTGCACGCCGGACTCTAGCGCAGATCGGCGGTCGAGGATGGCGGTGGCCATGACTTCGTCGCCGGTGGGGAGGCCGGAGAGCCCAAGGCGGGTGCGGACGCGGCGTTCCTCGCGGAAGGCGCGCTCGTCGTCGAGCAAGCGGTCGAGGAAGGCGTGCGTGGAGGCCTCGGTCTTCACCCCCTCCGCCAGCCTTTCGCCGAGCATCTCTACGGCGTGCTCGAGACCCACGTGCTGCAGCCTGGCGGCGGTGGCATCGAGATCGACCTTGAGTCGGGTGGCTTTCATCGCGCCACCTCGGCAAGCGCTGCGTAGACGCACGGTGCCGGTTCCCTAGCCCGCAGCATGGCCAAGCACCGAGCCCTATGGCTGAAGCGTGCTGCGCCGACACAGTGACCTGCCTCCGTGCTCGGGCGCTTGCCACGAGCTTGAATGGTCGACGTGCGATCGGCCGAGGTCACCGCTCCATGTGGGATCTCTACACCGAGGACGCTGCCTGTTGCGATAGAGCCACGGGGCCCGACGTGTTCGTGTCGACCGGCCATCAGCCTGGTACTCACTGGCTCCTTCGAGGAATGTGAAGCAATCGGCTCGCGCCTCCCACGAGACACTTACCGTGAATCAGCGGCAACACGTATCCCGGAGGCGTCGATTGCGAAGCAATGAACCCTACGAAGCGAACACGCCACGGCGAGCCGTCGTCTCGGGTCTGGGCGGACAGGACGCGTCCTTCCTCGTCGAACTCCTGACGGCCCAGGGATGTGAGGTTCACGGAGTCGTGGCGCACGCACGCCCGCCTTGGAGTGACGGTGTCGACAACCTGGGTGCTTCCAGCCGGCAAGCGTGCGCCGCAACGACCCTTCATCCGAGTCCAGACCATGAGCAACGAGCCCTACGGCGCCTACTCACCCGCGTGGAGCCGAGCGAAGTCTATGTTCTCGCTACGAACGCGGGGGAGCATCCCATCGCGGACTGTAACGCTTCAGTCCTGACGGTGACACACAACTGGCTTCGCGCGATCCGAGACTACGAGGCTGCGGAGCAAGGCCGCGTGAAGCTCATCGTAGGCCTGGCAGCCGACGTTTTCGGTGCCGGAGGAACGGCATTGACGGAAGCGTCGCCGACCCGGCCCGACGGGCCGCAAGCAGTTGCGATGGCAGGGGCCTGGGACATCGTCATCCGATACCGGGAGGTTCATGGCCTTCACGCCAGCACGGCAATCCTGTTCGATCACGAGAGTGAGCGTCAATCACGCGACGCCCTCAGCCGCCAGGTGACGCGCGCGGCAACGCGCATCAGGCTCGGACTACAACCACGCGTTTCGCTGGGCACCCTCGACCTGAAGAGAGAGTGGGGCTACGCCGCAGATCACGTGGCTGCTCTGCCCCGGATGGCGCAGCAAGACAGCGCGGACGATTACGTCATCGCAACGGGAGATGCCCACACGACAAGGGGGTTCGTGAATCGGGTGTTCAGCCGACTCGGCCTGGATTGGCGCCACCATGTGGAAGAGCTTGGTAACGCGCGAGACACGTCATATTTCGTCGAGCGCTCCGGCAACGCCAGCAAGGCCCGCAGCGTTCTCGGCTGGCATCCGGACCTGCCTTTTGACGTCCTGGTCGAGCGGATGATCAACTACGACATCGCACTCGCGCGCCGCGAGAAGGGATCGGGCGGCCTGAAGGGTTGAGAGCTGCCATCGGGCAAGGGGGCCGCCACGAAGTTGGGCCAGGCTCGGCCAAGAACTGGGTAGACCATCCCACACGCGCGGGTCGCGGCAGCGGCCACGCCGAGGAGCCGGGCGTCCTTGACCTGGGTCAAGGACGCCCGGCGATGAAGTGCCAATAATCGGGAGGCGGCTGATTCGCTGTCGCGACCGGCGATGCGGACACCTGGAGGGCAGGACCACACTGGGTCGAAGACTGGATCTCGCGGCACCTACCGTCGAGGCCCACTACACAATGAGCGTTCAGGAGCGCGCCACTGACCACTCGGGGCTCGAGCCGGAAGGAGACATGGTCATGGAATCACCCCGGATCGTTGCGGCCTACGGGAGTACGTTCGGCGACACAGCCGATGCCGCCGAACGCATCGTCACGGTCCTGACGGAACTCACCGGTGTCCGCCCGACACTCATGGACATCGCGTACCATGATCTCCGCGAACTCGAATCGTTCGACGTCCTGTTGCTCGGTTGCTCGACCTGGAATATCGGAGAGCTGCAGAGCGATTGGGAAGCGAAGCTCAGCGACCTCGACTCCCTCGACATGCACAACAAGAAGGTGGGCCTCTTCGGCTCGGGAGACCAGCTCGGCTACCCCGACACGTACATGGACGCCCTGGGCATCCTGGCCCAGCGGGTCGAAGCACGCGGCGCCGAACTGATCGGCCTCTGGTCGATCTCGGGGTACCAACACACGGCGTCGCTCGCGCAACGCGAGCGCTGCTTCGTAGGACTGGCCCTGGACGAAACGAGCCAAGGCGAACTGACCCCCTCTCGAATCGACAGATGGGTGATGCAGCTCATCGAAGAGCTCGACTCGTGGAGCCTCCGCGGAACGGAACCGATCCCGGCCGGCCACTGACCTCGGAGCCTCAGTTCACGGTCCTGGGCGCTGGTGTGGACCCATCACGTCGAGCACGCGGCGAAACGCGCGGCGACGGGTGGGTGGTACCGGTAGCCACGGGTCTCCTCCGCCTTGGCCTCGAGCTGTCCTCTAGCCAGCGCCTGCATACGGCCGCCGAGCCCATCGCCATGGCACCCCACCGCATTCAGGAGCAGAATGAGCACCACCGCGCACCGTGCCCCCGGGCCACAGTGCTCGCCACCACCTGGGCCCTGCAACCAGGGCGCCAGCTCCGTCACCGGCACGCACCGGCATAGGGCTCGACGAAGATGAGACTCGCTCGAAGCGACATGGGTCGATCCTCTGCCCGTCGGCCGTCGGATCGCCATCACCTGGGTGACCTCTCACGGCCCGCTCGGCGGCCCGCGCGGCGGCCGGCCCCGAGTGGCCCATGGCGGCCAGGGGCACGGACACACCGCGTGACCACCGGTGCGGCCGGGCCCCTGCCTCCGCCTGGAGGCGTTACTCCTCGAGAAGGGCTCTGAGCGCGACGGCATTGTTGTAACGCTGATCGCGTGCCCCGTAGATGAGTGTCACGGGTCCCTCCCGGACCATCCGCCTGAGCGCGAACAGCTCCGGCTTGTCGGCGATCTCGTCCCGGTAGCGCCTCGCGAACTCGTCGAAGCGTGCGGGGTCATGGCCGAACCAGCGGCGCAGATCCGTCGAAGGAGCGAGCTCTCTCGCCCACCAGGAAACGTTGGCGTCGGCCTTCGTTACGCCGCGCGGCCACAATCGGTCGACGAGGACGCGTGCCCCGTCGTCCTCGCCCTCAGGCTCGTAGACTCGTTTGATCCGCAACACCGCCTCGCCTCCGTTCTACACGTCTCGCGCGTTCGTCCCGAGAGAGGCGCAGGCGGGGTCTGCTGGCGAAGTGAACTACGCGCCCAACGCGTCGTCCTCCCGCCTGCGCGCGGGCCCCGTCACGGTGCCTGGTTCAGAGCATCGAGCGCAAGGTTCGAGTGTGCGTAAGCAGCGCCTGCCCGCATCTCGGCGGCCACCCAGATCGCCTCCATGATCTGCTCGCGGCTGGCGCCCGCCTTCAGCGCCTGACGCGTGTGGCTGCGAATACAGTACGGGCACTGCGTGGTGTGCGCCACCGCCACCGCGATGAGCTGCTTGGTCACGGCCGGCAGCGCCCCCTCTGCGAACACCTGACGGCTGAACGCCTGGAACGCCGCCAGCGTGTCGGGCGCCAGGCGCTCACGCTCCTCGGCAAGCTCCTGGGTAGCGGCGGGGTAGACATCCTTCGGCATGTTGTCCTCCTGCGCGGCGTCGCCAAAATGGCGACGGCTAGGTCCTCGTTTCCGGTCCATTCTGCTCCGCGCCTCCGCCCGACATGGGCCGAGACCGAACATTCCCGTCGGCGGCATCGCCCGGCGAGGGCACCATCGGCGTGATGAGGCGCGTATGCCGCTCCCAGGTCAGGTGATTGTGCGCCCAGTCGAGCAGGGCCGCAGGGTCCCGCGCCGCACGCGCGAACTGCTCCAGGACGTGCGATCGCAGGTTGACGGCCTACGTGAGCGTCTTGAGGAAGAGGGCGTGCTCGCGCACGCCAGGAACGCCGAAGTCGCTGCTGGTCGCGCCCGCCGTCAGCACCAGGTGGTCGAAAGGCAACCGGCCTCCGCCGGATACCTGCACCACCCGGTCTGCCATTTCGACGGCAAGGACGCGCCCCTCCCGGAATGCGAGGTTGCGCTGACGGCGGAAGATCGCCCGCACCTGCCGGGCGACAACGCCACGAGACGGAGGTGCGTGCGCTTCAGCGGATCGGTAGCGTGCAGCATGGTCGCGCCTCCCAGCGAGACACCGGCACCCCGGCTCGGTAGGGCGCACTCAGAACGAATAGGTGAGCCCGACGCGCAGCTGCGAGTTGCCACGCCAGCCGCCGAACTCCGTTCCGTCCGCACCGTAGAAGATGTAGCCGTCAGCGTGACCGACCACGCCGTCGGCGAAGGTGTACGAGAGCCTGGGCAGCAGGGTGCCACTGCCATCGAGATCCTGCATCCAACCGAGGTCGATCTGGCTGCGCGTGCCGGCCTGGTAGGAGAGCATGGTCATGGTCTTGAAACGGGTGTCGGCGCTCGTGCCCTGGTCTGGCACCCTTACGTCGAGAACGCCCTGCAGGACGACCCTCGGACCTTTGGGGACGGCGTACTCACCCCCCAGCACGGCCTGCCACGACGGGTTGCCGATGGCTGGGTCGCTGCCGTTCGGGTCCGCCGTGAACGTGTACGCGGCTTCGCCCCTCATGACCACGTTGTCGATGACGCGGGAGAAGTCCGCGCCGACGACGTTGATACGGTCGTAGCGCGCGACCGGCTGGACGAGGAACTCACCCGGCGGTCCGCTCGGCACGAGGGACTTCTGCACTGTGGGCAGGCTGCGGAAGCCGTGGAAGTACGTGGCGCTCACGTCGAATCCCGGCAGTGTGGCGGTCGCGCGCAGGCCGACCTGGACGTTGTCGAGCCCGGCCGTAGGACGGTCGTCCTGGCTCGGGAGCTGGCCGACGACAGTGACGCCTTGCGGAGGCGACATCGTCTGAGACGACTGCCAGGTGTCCCCCGGGAGGACCGATGGCACGAACACAGGGACGAGCGCGGCTTCGATGCGGGCGACGTCGCCCAGGTAGTAGCTGGCATGCACCATCGGAACCGGGAGCTTCTGGATGTCCGGCGGGAAGGAGCGGTCTCTAGGGTTCACGACGTCGACCGGGTTGATGCCCACGGTCGTGCCCCAGGCGACGTCCTGCTGGCCCACCGAGAGCTCCAGACCGCCGAGATAGAGGGTGGCGAAGGCCTCACCGAGGCGTACCTCGCTCGACCCGGCAGCGTCGTAGCGGGCGATGAGGGATGCGTTGAAGGTGGCGTCGGGGAACAACCCGGATCCCGTCTCCCCCTTCACGTCGAGTTCGAGCTGAGCGGCGGCGATGGGGAGGCTCCCATCGATCGCGACACCGAACCGGGCACTCGCCTCGCCGCCCAGCGTCACCTGGGCCCAGCCGAGCGACGATCCGCCCGCGAGCGCGAGCACGAGAAGCAACCCACGAAGGGCACGCACGTCAGCGCCTCAGGAACCGCTCGGTGAAGACCTCGGGCGGTATGGTCGCGTCGAGCTTGACGTCGGATTGCTCGATGTCCGTGCTGCCGACCACGGAGCCGGCGGTCATGGACTCCATCCGCCGCTTGCCCACGATCAGGTAGTCGCCGACCTTCTGGACGTCGGAGACGGTGAGGACCTTGACCCTCTCGCCGTGGCTGTAGTACGCGATGCGGGTCGGGATGAGCGTGCTCTGTGGCACGTCGAGAACGAGCTGGTCGTAGCTGGAAGTACGTCCCGGCTTCAGAGTCCCCTGGACGACGTACGTCGGGCCGTCGCCGACCGATTGGAGCTGCCACTGGTAATCGTCGAAGGGGATCCCGGTGATGTCCTCGTACGCGAAATCGGAACCGAAGAACGAGTCGCTCTGCTGCCCGGCGGCGATCCTACGGACGCGGCCGAGGGCAGGCAGGTACACCATGGTCTCGTCGCTCCCGTCGGGATGCGTAACGATCAGGAAGCCGGACCCGGCGATGTTGGCGGGGGCCGTGAACTTGATGAGTCGGTCGTCGTTCGCCGACCACATGGTCATCGTTCGGGTGAGGCTCTGGCCGCCGCCTGTGGTAATGGTCATCGTGAGGGTCGATTCGGCGGTGGCCGGACTAGGCCGCGCGTCGACCGCGTGCATCACTTCGGCCCCGGTGGTGTAGGCCTGGGCTGACGAGGCGCCAGCCCCGAGCAGCACGAGGAGGGCTGCGGCGGTGAGCAGCGGGCGGATGCGCAGGGCGTAGCGAGGCGGCCGCGGCGCACGGTCGGTGGCCGGCACGGGCTCGAGCGGGACGGTGATGCGTCGATCGGTCATGGGGTCACTCCTCGGGATTGGGCTGGATACGAGTACGGGGGTTGCGGAACGCGGTGAGGCTCACCGCGGGGAGCAGGATGAGGGTCGCCAGGCCCACCAGAACCACGGTCACGACCATCAGGCCGCCGAGCGTTGAGACGGGCACGAAATCGGCGAACATCAACGCGCCGAAGCCTGCCCCCAGCGTGAGCGCCGTGAACACGATCTGGCGGCCCGACGTGACCAGGGTGTGCTCCATGGCGGCTTCGGGTCCCAGTCCCCGGCGCCGTTCCTCCATGTAGCGCACCGTCAGATGGATGGCGTAGTCACCGACCCCGATCGCCAGCGCCCCCATGAGCATGGTGGCGAGATTCAGTGGCAGCCCCAGCCAGCCGAGTAGGCCGTACTGGAGCACGACCGTGGTGAGGAGGGCGAGGATGGTGACTGACGCTGCGCGGAACGATCGCACGAGGCTGTCGATCAACAGGACCAACGCCATCGCGAGGGTGAGGCTGATCCGGAAGTCGTGCCGCATGGAGAGCTCGATATCCCGCTCCATGAGCGGCTCGCCTACGAACCGCACTTGCGCGAGGTCCCCGAAGCTGCTCTTCGCAAGTCGAGCGAGTTGCTGTTCCAATTCTGCCGAGCGGCCGGTCGACATCGAGCGGGTGATGAACGTGACGATGGCCTGCTTCCCGTCGACGGTCATGAAGCGCGACAGGTCCCTGGGGTTGCCGGACGACTGGTACAGCAGCAACTCCTGAGCGACAGCCTGCCGTGTCGACGGCAGGCTGTCCTGGCCGGCAAGGGTGAGGTTCAGCGCCCGCAGGACGTCGGCGATGGATTGGCTGGTCCCCACGCCGTCCAGGTTGCTGGCCGCTTGCTGGAAGTGCTCCATGCTGCGCAGGACCGCGGGGTCTTCGATGTCCGCCTGGATCCACGCCGTGATCGAAGCCGAGCCCCCCAGCGCGTGCTCTACCTGTGCGACGCTCGTGCGCGTCGGACCGTTGGCGGGGAAGAACGCCAGCACGGAGGTGTTGGCCTCGATCCGTGTTGCCCCCCATATCCCGAGAGCCAGGAGGATCCCGGTTGCAGCCAGGATGGCGCGGCGTCGCCGACTCACCCCGTTGGCGAGGGATCGCAGGCCCTTGCCGAGAGCTCCCGGTCGTTCGGGGTCGTGGATGGCCTTCGGGGAGGGCAGAGCGCTGAGCAGCGCGGGAAGGAGCACGAGGGAGGCAAGCAAGACCGATAGGACGCCCAGGGCAGCGATGAGGCCCACTCCCCGGACCATGGCCAGGTCCGAGAGGAGGAACGTACTCATGGCTGCGGAGATGGCGAGCCCCGAGACGAGGACCCCGAGGCCGGTCTCCGAGAGCATGAGCCGTATGGCCTCCAACTTCTTGGTTCCGCGTGCCAGCTCGTAGTAGTAGCGGCCCAGCAGGTGGAGCGAGAACGAGCTCCCCACAGCCATGACGGCGACCGGGCCGATGACCGTGAGCGCCATCAGCTCGCCGCCGAGGATGTGGTACAGCCCCATACCCCAGACGACGCCCACGAGGATCTGGACGAGCGGCAGGATGGTGCCGTGGAACGTGCGGAAGTTGAGGAAGAGCATCAGCAGGATGAGCCCGATGGCGATGCTCGCGAGGACGGGCAGGTCGCGTCGGATGATGGCCTGGAGCTCCATGCTGGTGTACGCCTGGCCGGCGAGCGCATGCGAGCCGGGCCAGTCCCGGGTCACCGTGACATCGACCGTGCGCGCGAAGGCGGCGGCGTCGATCCCGCTCTGGTATTCGACGATGACGCTCGCCGTGCGGCCGTCGCGGCTCACGAGATTGACGTTGCGGTACATGGGCGAGGTCTGTAGGTAGATCCGGATCGACGCCACCTCGCTGGGGCTTGGTGACGAGCTGGGCAACAGGTTCCCCACCGACAGGAAGCCGCCGTCGTCCGCCAAGCGTTTCGCCGTGGCCACGGAGGTGACGCGGGTGGCGCCTGGGATGCGCTCCAGATCGGACGTCAGCGTGCGCACGGCGTCGAGCGCTGCGGGCGTGTAGATGTCGCCGTTGAGGACGACGAGCAAGCGCTCGTGCTGGTCGAAGCTGTCACCGATCGTCCGGGTGAGGGCAGCCACCGGCGAGTGGTCCGGATAGAGCGCGTCGGTGGCGTTGTTCGTCTGAGTGAGACGGGCGCTCGCCGCCAGCAGGATCGTCGCTAGCGCGAAGGCGGTGATGACGAGGCGGGCATGCTTCGTCGCGAAGCCGGCGAGGCGGCTCACGCCCGCACCTCGCTCGTCGGCCGTGCTTCGGCGTCGGTCGGTTGGATCATCGAGGCTCCTTCGGGTAGGTGTGATTCGAGATTGACTAGGGACTTACTCAATAAATGCGTGAAGCGATGTCGAGGAGTCGGAGCGCCCGATGGGAGTGGCTGTGTGCGGGGCAAGAACCGCGCCCGCCGGGCCGGGGCGCTACCCCGGCCCGGCTATCCGCCTCCCTGCGAGTCGGCTGCGATGGTCGGGTGGGCGACGTGGCTCCCAGGGGCAAGCGCCCCACGGAACCAGGTGTCGAGCATCTCCGACGTGAAGCGGGTGGCTTGCCGACGCCAGACGTCCGGCTCGAGATGCCGGTTCGCCAGGAAGAACATCATCAAGGAGGAGAAGAACAGCATGGCGCTGGTGTTGGTGGGTAGATCCTCCCGAAGCTCACCCGCCTCGACCCGGGCCCGGAGATACCTTGCCGTGGCCTCCACGAGGTCTCCGACGACACCCCTGAACGCTTGCCCCAGCTCATCATTCGACTGCGACTCCACCAGGAGCATCGTCACCAGGCTCTCCTGGTGACGGATCGCCGCCACCCAGCCCAGGATGATGCCGCCCAGGACGTCACGGGCCGGCCGGCCGGTGGCGCCGTCGAGGAGATCGTGTACCTCCCGGACGAACATCGACCGCTGGCCTGCGGCCACGCGGAGGAGATCGCCCTTGGTGGGGAAGTAGTGGAAGATCAGCCCCTCTGTGACTCCGACCGCCTGAGCGATGCTCTTGGTCGTCGTGGCGGAGTAGCCCTGCTGCGCGAAGAGCTCGAGCGCGGCGTCAACGATCTGCTGGCGCCGTGCCTCAGCCTGTTCACTGCGTGTAGAGGATCGCCTGATGGGGTTCTCGGGTGTCTTCGCCATCGCTCCCTCACTTGTTGAGTAGCTACTCAACGAAAAGACCATACGACGCTTGGGTCGGGCCCGTCAAGCGCCGTGCGAATCGAGCGTGGCGGTCACCCGACAGGTCGTGGCCGCGGTGGGAGCGAGGGCTTCGAACAGGGTCGGAGTGCCGGTTTCCGGACCCCCCAACACACGCAGACGCTAGGTAGCGGTGAGCGCACGACGACCGCATCATCGTCGCCGCTTGACGCAGGTCATGGTTGCGCCGGGGCTCCCGGCGGTATGCCTTGGGGATGAGCCCCTCAGCGCAAGGCCCCAAGGTTACGACGTACGCCACCCTGCTCGATGCCAGACAGTGTCGTCACGAGGCATTCACCCCGGTGGTGCTAGCCGAGGGCACGCACCTGAAGGCGCTGCTCGTCTGTTTCCACGCCGGGCAGTTCATACCCGTGCACGCGCCCGAGATCGATCTCGCCCTGCTCGTGCTCGAGGGGAGTGGAACGCTGGTGTCGGCCGGCGGCGAGACGCCGCTCGAGGTAGGCACGATGGCCTTCGTCCCGGCGGGTGAGACCCGGGGGATCACGGCGAAGTCGCGGATGATCGCGTACCAGGTCGTGAGCCCACCTCCGACGCGGGCAGACCACCGCGACGTCGAGGCCGGGCTGGGACACGGGACGCAAGACTGACGTAGCGGCGCGGCGATGCCCTCGAGGGAAGCGGGACCGACGAGAGGTAGGTGAGCGTCGGCCCAGTACGGCAGGTACTTGGGCGAGGGCCCGCGGCGTCGGTGCGCCGGCGGCGGCCCCGGGCCGTGGGGTCCGACACGGCAGGGGCGGGCGGCCCGAGATCGACGAGCTCGTCGGTCGTCGAAGAGACTCGCTCTCGCCTATGGGGAGCGGTCGCGTGGAGCGGTGGTGCAAGCGTGACAAGCCCACGGCATCCTTTCGATGGCGTCTGGGAAAGCAGCTGGAAGCCGTTTTCGGGTGCGGGCGACGCTGGCGGGGGGCTGGTCCGGCACGGTGAACGAGACAGGCCGACGACACCTGCTCGCCGTTGGCGACACGCTGTACGCGGCGGATTCAGCGGCCGCGCGCCTCTATGTCGTGGAACGGGGAGCTATCCGGCTCGACGCCGGCGGGGTGGGCGCCGGCGCACGGGTGCTAGCGTTCCTCGGGCCCGGGGACATCTTCGGTGAGGAGGCGTTGACCGCGCATCGTCACCATGCCACGGCCGTCGCCGCCTGGGAGACCTCCGTGGGAGAGATCGATCCGCCAGGTGAGAGTTCGCCCAACAGCGTGTGGGATGCCGTAGCGCGTTCACTGGCCAGGCAGCGCCGCCAGACGGTCCAACGACTTGGCGACGAGCATCTGCCGGGCCTGGCCCGACTGGCACGCGCCCTGCACGGACTCACCGTGAGCCTCGGGGTTGACGCGTCTGTGCCGGGGTGGACGCGGGTCAACGCCTACCTGCCCCATGAGGCTCTGGCCCGCTACGTCGGCCTCAATCGTGTGACCGTCACGCGATTCATGGGGGAGATCGCGCGCCACCACGCGATATACGGCGGACACGGTGGCTACCTGGCACACCCCCGACGGCTGGCCGAGCTCGAGGAGCGCACGGTCATGGATTCGTTGTGACGCGGCGTTCTCGGGGCCGGGCCCCAAAGGCGTGCGTCGGGCCTGCTGGGCGCAGCGACCGCGGCGGCTACCGCCTGGACACCCACGCGACGGATGCACGGGCGATCGGAACGGTCAGCGGACGGGACCGAGCCGAAGTCGGGTTCCGCGGCAGGGTGGGAGGCCATAGACCACGGCAGCGGTCGACCACGGAAGGCCTCCGATGAAGGAACGGAGTATCGTCGTCGCCTACGGGGACACCGCCGACACGGCCGAACGCATCGGAAGGGCGCTTACGGAACTCACGGGCCTGAGGCCGACGATCGAAAATGTCGCCTATTACGAGCTCCGCGAGCTCGCGGCCTTCGACGTCCTGCTCCTCGGTTGCTCGACCTGGTACTTCGGGGAGCTGCAGGGCGTCGGTCAGGTTATCGCGCCTCCGCCGTCTCGCGATACCAGCGCACGGTTCGTGCCACCGCCTCCTGTCTGGGCGTCGCGATGTCGCCGAACGCGCGCTCGAACTTGCTGCTGTCGATCAGCCACGGATCCTGGCTCTGATAGAGCACCTCGCCGAGCGCCCGGAGCGTCGGGTCCAACACGCCCCCCAACCGGAACAACCAGGTCGGCATGACCGACAGCTTCGGCTCGCGCCCCAGCTCCTGGTAGGCCATCGTGACCACAGCCCTGGCGTTCGACGGCTCACCGCTCGGGACGTGCCAGACCTGCCCCAGCGCGTCGTCGCGGTCGCCGAGGACCGCCAGCGCCTCGCCGAAGTCGTCGATGAACGTGTAGCTGTGGGGCGCATCCGGGTCACCGAGGAGCTGAGCGCTCTGGCCGCGCACGGCGCGCCCGAAGACGCGCTCGCCCAGGGTCGAGTTCGTGACGAACGGTCCGTAGAAGTCGGATGCTCTGGCGATCGCGCCGGGCACGCGGCCCGCGGCGTGGGCAGCGAGGACCATCTCCGCCAGGGCGGCCCGCCCACGCCCGTTGTGGCCGATCGGTCGGTTCGGCAGGCCTTCATGCAAGCGCCCCTTCACGCGTCCGTACATGTACAGGTTGTCCCCGTACACGAGCCTGGCGCCAGCCGCCTCCGCGCCATGGAGCACGCCTTCCATGAGGGGAGGCGCCAGCTTCGGCCACTGTGCGTACGGCGGCTGCGCGCAGTGGTACACCACGCTCGCGCCGGAACACGCTTCCTGCATCTGCCGGCGGTCCGTGGCGTCGGCCGCGACCGCCTCCGCGCCTTCGACGGTCGCGTCGTGCCCCCGTCGGGACACGAGGCGCACACGGGCGTGCCGTGCCAGCAGCGCGCGCACCACCGACCGACCGAGCGGGCCCTTGCCCACGACCACGTGCAGGGCGTTGTTCATGGATCTCCTCCGTACCAGCGGGCTCGGCCGCGACGAGAACGGCGACGGGGCAGCGGTGCCCGGTGGCTCGACGTGCTCGCGACGCCCCGCTCGGGGCCGTCGCTCCCTGTAGCGTGCCGGTCCGCTTCGCGGGGGCCAAGGGCAAATGGTCCCGCGGGCACGTGCGAGGCCGTGACCGCGCCCTTGTTCGGCACGGGCTGGCCACCTACAGTGGCCCCCAACGAAAGAACCGGGGATTGGGAATGCACATGAACGTCGGAATGGTCGGGATCGGAACCATGGGTGCCGGGATCGTGCAGCGTTTGCTCGCGGCCGGGCACGTGGTGACCGGGTGGAACAGGACGGATGGCAAAGCAGCCGGGCTCGTGAGCGCGGGCATGGCCTGGGCCGACAGCCCCAGGGACGTGGCGCGCGCGTCGGAGGTGGTGTTCTCCATCGTGACGGACGCGGCCGCGGTGCGTGCGGTGGCGCTTGGCGACGACGGCATCGTGGCGGGCCTGTCCGCCGACGGGATCTACCTGACCATGAGCACCATCGACCCGGCCGAGAGCCGTGCGGTAGCCGCCGCCTTCGCGGAGGCGGGGCTCACGATGCTCGACGCGCCGCTGTCCGGCAGCCCCGTGACGCTCGAGCAGGGGAAGGCGTCCATCATGGTCGGCGGCGACCGGGACGCCTTCGAGCGGGTCGAGCACGTGCTGCTCGACATCGGCGCCAGGGCCTCCTACATCGGCGCGAACGGGACGGCGGCGCAGATGAAGCTGTCCATCAACCTCGTGCTGATGGTCGAGGTCATCGCGTTCGGCGAGGGGATCCGCTGGCCGAGAAGGGGGGCGTCGATCGGGAGGTCGCCGTCGACGCGGTGCTGAACAGCGTCGCCGCGTCACCGGTGCTCGGCTACCGCGGCCCGTTCATCCTGGAGGGTCACATGCCCGAGCAGGCGCTCGCCGACGTCAACCTCCAGCAGAAGGACATGATGCTCGTCCTGGAGCAGGGTCGCAGGCTGGGCTCTCCGGTTCCCCTGGCGGCGGCCGCGAACGAGATGATGAACGCCTGCCGCGGTCTGGGGCTGGACCGCCGCGACTTCGTCACGGCGCACGAGGTCTACCGTCGACTGGGAGGAGCCTCGTCGTGGCGGAGTAGCCCTGCTGCGCGAAGAGCTCGAGCGCGGAGAACCGACCTGAGCGGCGACGGCACCGCTGGCCGACGTCACGTGGAGGGATCACTTCGAACGGAGTCTCCGCCGGCCGCCCGGCCTCCGGCCCGAGAACGCTCCTCGGCCCGTTGCGTCCGCCGACCCCCTATACTGCACAACATGTGTCCAGTCTGAGAGGGGGCTGTGATGAGGCGAATTCGCATTCTCGTGCTGTCGGTCGCTGCGTTGCTATTGGTAGTGGTGCTGGCCGCCTGTAGTTCCGCGCCTGCGACGGGGAGCCTGCTGGTGACGGTGAACGGCTTGCCGTCGGGCGTGAACGGCGTGGTGACGGTGACGGGCCCGGGAGGGTACACACAGGCCGTTACGGCGACGAACACGCTGTCGAATCTGGCGCTGGGTACGTACTCGGTGGCGGTGGGCGCGGCGTCGGACGGCAACACCATCGTTCCGGTGATGTATGACGGCAGCGCGTCGTCCTCGACGGTGACGGTGACGGCCAACACGACCTCGTCCGCGACGGTGAGTTACGCCCTGCGGGTCGGCTCCGGGCACCTTTGGCTGCCGTTGTCTGCGGATGTTGGAGCGTATCAGCATGACACGCTGGCGGCGACGAGCTCGACGGGCCCGGACGTCCTTCTCTCGAGCGTCGTGTCCAACAGCAGTGAGGCGGTGGCGGTCGACCATGCCGGGAACCTCTGGGTGGCAGATTCTGGCGGTTACCTCGATCGCTTCGACGCTGCCTCGCTGGCCACCTCGGGCTCGCCCTCACCGGCGGTGACCCTCGACATCACCGCGTCCTCGACAACGGTCGTCGGCATGGCGTTCGATGCGACGGGCGACCTGTGGGTGGGAGACCCTGGGCACGGTCGGCTGCTCATGTTCGCGCCGGCGCAGCTCGCGGGTTCCGGCAGCCCCGCGCCGGCCGTGACGATCAGCACGAACGGGGCCAGTATCTCCGATCCGTTCAGCCTCGCGTTCGATGCCTCTGGCGACCTGTGGGTCGCGAACAGTTCCAATAGCACGTTGGTGGCGTTCACGCCGGCACAGCTGGCGGCTACCGGAAACCCTGCGCCGAGCGTGACGATCGGTGCCGATGCCACCCCGAGCCTGTCCCAACCGTACGCGATCGCGTTCGACGCCAGCGGCGGTCTCTGGGCCGCGAACGCCTATGGCACGATCAGTGTGGTTCACTACGCCGCGTCTCAGCTCACGAGTTCGGGCAACCCGACGCCGACCGCCACCATCGGCAGCGCATCGCTGGGAACGCACCCGGAGGGCCTGGCGTTCGACGCCAGCGGCGCGTTGTGGGTGGCGGATTACGGTTCGAAGGATCTGCGGCGCTTCACCAACCCGTCTTCGTTGTCGGGTTCCGTGACGCCCACACCTGATGTCATCATCTCCCCGATCGGGAATACCGACGTCGAGAACTTCGCGTTCAGCCCGCCGGCGCCCGGTCTGCCGATCAACACGCCCTAGACGCACAGGCGATGGCGGCCAGACCCATTCTCGGTCTGGCCGCCGATATCCGGAGCCACGGCGAGCCCGCGAATCGAGAGGGCGTACACTCGAGCGGGTGATCGAGCATGACGAGACCGACAACCCTGGCGCTCTTCGCCGTGACCATGATCGCCGCGATCGTCGGTGCTGACCTGCTGTTCTTCAGACATCGATTCGTGGAACGGCTGCTCGCGAACATCGGAATCGTCCTGGTCTTCGCGGCCTTCTACCTGAGATTCCTCAGACAACCGTAGGCACGACCGCCGCCACCGTCGAACCGGCCGCTCCACTGAGCCCTCGACGTACCTGCCTTGGCGGGCTTCACGGAGCACCGCCCGCGGGCGACCAACGGTCCTGTCCGGCCTCGAGCGCCGCACGATCGGCCGCACGAAAGCGCCGGGTAGCTGACTGCCTACCCGGCTTCCTATGTCCTGCACGCCTCTTTCGATGGTGGGCGGTATAGGATTTGAACCTACGACCCCTCGCGTGTGCACTGCACTGGAGCCCTCCCCAGTCGTGGCGGCACGTCCCGGAATAGCGTCCCTTACGCTACCCCCGGTCTTCACCATCCCACCACGTGCTGCCCGTATCCATCCGACGACGCTGGGTTGGCTGTCGATTAGCTGTCAGACGGTTACTCGCACCCGGAAGATGACCTACCGACGTGTGCACCAGATGCACGGGTCGCTGCAACACTGCATCTCCAATCAGGCCGGGCGGGTCCTGCCGGTATACGCCACCCCGAGTCTGAACACGGCGAACAGCACACCGGTGACTGCCGATGCGACGAGGGCCAGAACGAAATCGGGTACGAAGTCGATCAAGGTCCTGATCGGCGTGCCGTACAGGCTCGGCACCAGGCCGAGTAGAACCCACGCCGCGACGCCCGTGGTGAGCAGCGGGAACCATAAGCTGAACAGGCCGAAAGCTCCGGAACCAGGCTTGGCGCGAACCCTGGCGCGGTCGATCCACACCCTGATCATACCGAGGACGTAGAGGATCGGCAGGACCACCAAAGCGATGAACAGAGCCTTTCGGGACCATCCGCCCCCGTCGCTGTCGTAGCCGAGGCCGAGTGCCCTATCGGAGATGCCAACGCGCAGGTGGCCCGTCTCTGAGAAGCCCATTCCACTGCCGCCGTTGACGAGCACGATGACCGCCTTCTTCTCGGCAGGGAGCATCGTCGCGAGCGTTTCGACGCCAGGGCTGACCCCGTCATGCCACACCGCCCCGGTGACGGAATCCACATGCCAGCCAAAGCCGTAATCCGGCGATGCTTCGCTGGCTGGGCGCATCATCAGCGCCTTACCCTCGGCGCTCAGCACATCGTCCTCGCCGTTCATCATCATGCCCAGATAGCGCGCCAGATCGCTGGCGCTCGCAACGATTCCGCCTTGCGGAGCCGTTGCGCGGTCGGTCGTGTTGTCGGAGATCGGCAGTCTGGTGCCGAACCACGGCCGGTGCCCGGTCGCCATGGACGCGTGGATCTCGCCGTCAGCGACGAAACTGTGGCTCATTCCTACAGGCTCCAGGATGTTGGTTGCCACATAGGTCTGGTATTCCTGTCCGCTCACGACTTCGATCAGTCGACCAAGAATCTCGTAGTTCGCATTGGAGTAATCCCACGTCTCGTCGGGCTTGTAGGCAGGACTCACCCCTGCCAGCTGTTCAACCCCGCGCGCGAGTTCATCCTTCTCGCCGGTAGTGCCCACATGCGAGGCGTTCCCCTGCATGGTGGAGTAGCCGCTCGTGTGGCTGAGCAACTGCCGGATCGTGATCGCGCCTGCCGGTTGGCCCGAGAACTCGGGAAGGTAGTGCGAGAGTCCGGTATCCAGGTCGATCTTGCCCGCCTCGACCAGTTGCATCACGGCGAGTGCCGTAAAACTCTTGGAGATCGAGCCGATCACGAATGGCGTGTCCGGCGTGACGGCCGTGTCGCCCCCGAGCTTGACGACCCCGCGCGCGCCCACCGACGTGACATCGCCGTCGGTCACGACGGCGTACGCCAGACCGGGCACGGCGGAAGCCGGCATGGCTCTATCGATGAACTCCTCTATCGATCCTTCAGGGGCACTGGCGGCCGAAGCGGCGCTCATGCCAAGCGCAAGGATCACGGGTGCAAGGCTCATCAGCGATCGCAGGACCTGCATCAGCCACCCGCTGCAAGCACTTGCGGACGCACAGAAGGCCACCGACCCATCCCGACAGGGGTTGGCACGTGCACCGGCACGGCAAGAAGCCGGAGACGGTCCATGGTGCGTGGTCCGTGGTCCAGGCCTAGGTCCAGGTGGGTACCCGTCAGTCCGGTCATGGCGTCGCTCCGTCCACCGCAATTCGTACCGAGTATGGGTTGGGGTCAAGGGTAGACATCCGACGAACGAATGTCAAGGTCGGACGGCGTGCGTCGGTCCGAGCGGGGCCCCACCCGTTCGTGCCCAGCTGGGCCAGTCCGACAGCGAGGAAGACACCACCATGACGAGACCTTGTCCGGTGCTTCCCGGTTTCCCATACGGCAAGGAGCCGAACCGTGAGCTACGCGCTCGTCTCGGCCGCGAACGCGTCACCGATGCCGTCGAGAATGAGCCCGAGTCCGAAGTCGAACTCGTTGCCGTACGCGTATCCCGGTTGCAGCACGAGATTCGTTGCCATGTCGGCCAGGTGCGGGAACGTCTCGGCCATCGCTTCCTGCTGCGCCACGATGTCCTCCGTTGCGGCGCTGATGTCGCCGGAGGGATCGAGGGGCAGCGTGGCCTCCTGCTGCGCGAACCCCAGCACGTAACTGTCGAGGATCGAGATGGCATGGCCTATCAAGGGCATCGAGAAGCCAGCAGCCGTGAAGCAGCCGATCACCGAATCCAGGTGACCAAGGGTCGCGGGCCCAGGTGAGGTTCGGGCCTTGATGCTGATGGCCCAGGGATGCCGTGCGAGCACACGCCGTGTCGACTCCGCCCTCTCGCGCATCGCGGAGCGCCACTCGTCGCCTGCTTGCGGCGTCGCGAACTCGGAGTTGACGATGTCGAGCATCCCGTCGAGGATGTCGTCTTTGCCTTTCACGTGGTAGTAGAGCGACATGGCTTCGATGCCGAGCTCGACGGCCAACTTGCGCATGCTCAGCGACTCGATGCCGCGCTCGTCGGCGAGTGCCACTGCGGCCCGTATCGCTCGCTCTCGGGTGACAGGTTCCCTGGTCTTCGACGTGGCCATGGACACCACCTTACATCGTATGGTATCGTCTTGTCATTCGACCTTACGCCGTATGGTCGAAATGATGTACGAGATTGGACGCCACTATGAAGAACTCCCGCACCATCGCCCGTTCCGTCGGAACGCTCATGCTCGCCGCCTTCTTCCTCTACGGCATAGGCACGTCCTTGGCGACTACTGCAGCCCTCGGCAGCGCCCCACTATCGATCGGGGTCGTCATGATGCTCCTCAACACGGTAGCGGTGGTCGCGATCGGCGCGTTCCTGTATCCGATCCTGCGGCCGCATTCTGCGGCGGTGGCCGTCGGATACATGGCCACTCGCCTGTTCGAGGGCGTGCTGCTCGCCGGCGGCGCGATCGCACTTGTCATGGGTGCGGTCGCTACCAACGTCCTCGCGTACAACGTCGCGATGGCGGGCCTGGGTATCGGAAGCCTGTTCCTCTGCATCGCGCTCTACCGGGCACGACTCGTTCCGCGCTTCCTGGCAGGCTGGGGATTCATCGGCTACGCGGCGTTCGCCACCGGCTGCGTGCTCGAGCTCCTCGGGGTCGCGGGAGCGGGCCTTCCGGCCGCCATCCCGGGCGGCCTGTTCGAGCTCGCCTTCGCCACCTGGCTCCTGGTTCGCGGCTTCAGCGCACCTGCCGCCATCCCAGTCGCGGTCCAGGCACGCACGCGACCACTCTCAGGATGAGCGGGCTCGTGATCCTCAACATCGCGGGCGCTCTCATGGATTCGCGCGAGGTCACGAACGCCGAAGTGTGGCTCAAACCACTGAAGTTCGCCCTCTCCATCGGCATCTACGCGCTCACCCTCGCCTGGTTGATCGGACGACTCCCGTCGGGCTCGCAGACGGCGGCCCCGGGCTTCCGCTGCTCGGCCGGAGCACCGTCGCAGGAGACCTGCGTATCCCCCACCTCGTCGGCATGTCGACCTCCAGGCGCTACCATTGTTCGTGCTCCTGCTTGAGATGCTCTCCTTGAGAGTACCGGCCTTGCGCGATGCCCGTCGGCGTTCACGGCTGGTCTTGCTTGCTGTCGCCACCCTCGCTGCGACAGTCGTGTTGCTGACCTCGCAGGCGCTCATCGGCCAATCGATCGTGGCACCTGCCGGAATCATCCTGACCTGAGGGATCACCCTGACCGTCGCTGCCGTGGTTGCTGCGATCGTGCTCATGCTCATGCCAACCGGGCCGCAACGCACACGGCCTTGGCCGGGTGGCGCCTAGCGCTCGCCGAGGGCAACGCAATGACAACACCGGTGGATCAAGGGGTGATTGCAACGATGGCGGCCTGGAGCCTATCTATCGCCCGGGGTTCGGTAGCCGAGGGTCGTCCGGGGGCGGGTGTCGAGGCGCCGGCGGTCACGGCCTGCTATCGTCGGCACAACGGATCGCAATTCGCCATCCCTCAGGAGGTTCGCGGTGCCGGACACCACCTGTCACATGTCGATCTCGCTGGACGGCTTCGTCGCCGGGCCGGAGCAGAGCCGCGAGAACCCCCTAGGGAAGCGGGGGCAGGAGCTACACGGCTGGCACATGGGCGACCCTCGAACGACCGACGCCGACAAGGTCGCCAACGGATGGCTCATGCGTCCCCGGGGCGCCTACGTGATGGGCCGGAACATGTTCGGGCCCCATCCGCGGCAGCTGGGATGAGGACTGGACGGGCTGGTGGGGCCCCGAACCTCCGTACCACGCGCCGGTCTTCGTGCTGACGCATCATCGCCGCGACCCCATCCAGATGGACGGCGGGACGACCTTCCACTTCGTCAGCGAGGGCTTCGACGCGGCCTACACCGCAGCATGCGAGGCCGCCGGGAACAAGGGCGTGGACATCGCCGGCGGCGCCTCCACCGTCCGGCAAGCGTTGGCCGCCAGGGTGATCGACGAACTGACCCTCGACATCGCCCCGGTCTTGCTCGGTTCGGGCGAGCGCATCTTCGACGGAACGGAAGCCTTCGGCTTCGAGCCGGTCGAGGTGCTTCACTCGCCGCTGGCCACCCACATCCGGTATCGCCGACGCGGGTGACCCCGTGAACGACCGGATCCACACTGGGCAGGAGGCACTATCCAAGGTAGTGACCGGAGCGTTCCCGACAAGACCGTGCGACCAAGAGGGCGGATTCAAGGGGTAGTTGCAGCGATGGCGGCCTGGAGCATATCGCCTTTGGTTTGGGAGTCCAGGGTTCTACGGGACCTCGCATTGAGGCGAGGGACGACAGCGTTGGGCGCGTCGCCGTCACGATGGAAGGGCGCCTAGCCACGCGAGCAAATGGGTCCGGCGCAACGTGGCCCGCCGTGGTGTCGGGTCTACCGGATAGGCTCCTGCGCTGCTAACGGTGCGAACTGAATCTGCTTGGCTAGCGCGTGTGCGGTGGGGAGGTCGCTCTCGTTCTCGACGAATACGCGGCCGACAACGAGAGCGGAGTCTTTCGGTGCGTCGATCCTTGCCATTCCCTCTGGCGCGGTTCCCATCCACCCCGAGCCGCAGATGAGGAACTCGCCGGCACCCGTGCCCGTGGCGCGTTTTCCGACGTAGGCGAAGTTCGTGTTCTTGGTTGGATCCGTGAACTGCACGCTGTAGTAGCGACCAGCCATGTCCGGTACGTGCAAGACCTGCGGTCCCCTATTGAGGTTCAGCCAACCGATCGTGAGGAGCGTATCGCGGTTCACGCCCGTCGTCGCCAAGCCCGACGCGGAGGCCGGTGGGTGGAGAGGATCCGCGAAGAGCGCCTGCGGCTCCGTGTAGAGCGTGTTGACCGGGACAGGTCCATCGCCGAACCCTCGCACGAGGATTGCCCTCTTGTACACGATCAGCAAGAAGCGCGGCCAGAAGTAGATGAACACGAGCCACGTCGAGACACAGGCCGCGCCGAAGATGAGCACATGGTCAAGTCTCATGCCGACATCACGTCGCTCTTACGACCGGCGGCACTTGGTATGTGCCGTCGAGAATGGCGGTGCCGGGCTCGTAGACGCGAAGCCAGAGGATGAAGGTGCCTGAGGGTGCGGGAAGCCAGTTCGGCTTCTGGCTCTCTGGAGCGGTCCTCTGGATGTAGATGTCGATGGAGCCGTCGGCGTTCGGCACCAGTCCCGACCGGTCACTCACGCTGTAGCGATCGATCGGATTCGGCACGAAGCGATTCCTCGCATCCCCCATGGTCAGCGACCAGAACGCCTCGTTGGGCGGCAAGCCGCCCGACGGGAAGTGCACTCTGTACTCATGCTCTCCGCTGAGCGTGTGGCCCGCGGCATCCACCTTCGTCCACCAATACATTGCCTCTTCAGGCACGTTCACCGGCCCAGGGAAGTACTGGGCGTGCGCGGCTCGCAGCAGCATGCCATTACTTGGGACGCCCAACCCGAACATGGTGACCCAACCGTTGACCGTCCGGGCCTTGACCCTTGCGTACGCTTGGGCCGTGACGAAAGCCAACCCGAAGCCGATGAGTATCCCTTGGACCACGTCGTTGCGGATCGTTCTCGCAGGGCCAAACGGGAGGGAGTAGGCCAGGAAGTAGACGCATATCGCGCCGACGAGCACCGCCAGGTAGGATGTTGCCGTCCTGCTCAAAGGTGCTGCCCTTCCTGCATGGACAACGAGCACGAGTTGGGGGCACCTTCAGAGATCCTACGCAGACTGCAGTCCATCGCCCTGGCGGACGAACCGGCACCCAAGCACGATCTGCACCTTGCTCCATCGGACCATCCGTCGCGTTCACCGCGCCGCCGGTCCTTGCCGGCGGCGAGCGGAAGTGAAGCCGCGAACACGACGCACTGGTAGCCGCGCTCCTCGACTCCCGCCATCTTCGGCTCGGGCCCAAGCGCCGCCATGCAGATCACATTGCCTTCCAGTGAGATGAGGCGCACGCGCACCCCCTATATCACGATGATATCACTCTTGGCCCGCGCCGTGCTTCAGCAGTGGCTGATCCAAGGGGTAATCGCAACGGTGGCTTTCTCCGTGGAGATCACGTGACCGCTGTCGCAGGCGGGAAACCAGATCTTCCGGCCGTGCCAACCGCTGTGCCCTATCTGCCCGAATGACTCCCCACGCCTGTAGCGCTCCCACACCTCCGACCGTTGCGCCTCCGTCAACCATCGAGTTCGCGCTGCACAACCGCCCCCTATCACCACAGAGAGCGTCCATCAGGAGGGGTTGCAGCGACCCACTGAGGCAAAGCTCCTTGGCGGGCGTTCTGTGCTTACGGCTTATGGTGTGGTCGATGCCTTTGTGCAGGTCTCTGTGCAGGTCGATGTGGGTGGTCGGTACGTGAGGCGCCTCGGCGTGACATACGACATGGGCATGGTCTTCGCGGGTCCGGGATGGAGGGTACCGTCTCGTCCGAGGCTCGATCTCGCGCCACCGCGGAGCGGGAGCTCCAGATCGTGCGCGACGACCTTCACTGCAATGCCGTCCGCTTGGTGGGGCGCGTCTCCCGAGGCGACGTTGCGCTACGTCGTCGCCGGGGCCGAGCGCGCCGAGCGGCTTCGCGTCCGGCACCCGGAGCGGGCGGTCCTCGTCATGGGCGGCGAGCTGACGCTGTTCATGCAGGGCATCGTTCCGGGTGGAGACGTCACCGCGCGCGTCCGCTCCGCCTTCGCGCAGGCGAAGGCGGGTGACCATAGCGCCAACGACCGCCTCAACGCCTTCCTCGGCCGCGCGAGCGCAGCGGTCCGCGACGTCTACCACGGGCCCCTAACCTAGGCCTCGCGCATGTTGGAGGACGTCGACTGGGGCCGCTTCGATCTCATCGGCGTAGATCACTACCGCGACGCGCAAATCAAGGACCGCTATGTGGAGATGCTTCAGCCGTTGCTGGCAGTAGGCAAGCCGGTCGTGATCACCGAGTTCGGCGTGCGGACGTATCGGGGCGCCGAGGACGAGGGCGGGACGCTCGGCTTCGGCATCGCTGACCCTGGGCGCGTGTTCCTCCACCAGCTCCCCGCCGTTGGCCGCTTGTTCCTCCGGCGGCTGAAGGGGGTCTACGTGCGAGACGAGGCGATGCAGGCCCGCGAGCTCGGCGAGACCCTGGCGATCCTCGAAGACGCGGGCGTCGACGGCGCCTTCGTCAACGAGTTCGTGACGGCCGAGGCCACGACCAGCGATGAGCCCCGCTACGACCTCGACATGAACGCGTTCAGCCTGGTCAAGACGTACCGACGAGGCAAGGGGACGACCTGCCCGGACATGAACTGGGAGCCCAAGCAGTCCTTCTCGGCCGTCGCAGACTTCGACGCCGGTCACCACGACGGGCCAGACCAGCACCTGACCCCGATCAAGGTAGAACCAACCCCCGCGTATAGGATTGGCCCGCCGTCAGCGTCGCGTAAGGTCCTTGGGTTCAAGCGGGCGCCAGCGTCCCGACAACCCTCCTTCGGTACTTTGGTTGGACGGGTGAGGGGGAGTCAGGTGCTGCGATATCGCTGCTACGCCGCCGTGCTTGCCGCGTGTCATGCCGTCGGCGAGTACCCGAGTTCGGTGGCGGTGGGGGACTCCAATGGCGACGGCAAGCTCGAGTTCGTCACCGCCAACTTCATGGGCGCCACCGTGTTGGTACTGCTGAGGAAGTAGCGATCGCGGTCGTAGGGCCCGCCACCACGCAGTGCGCCGCCACGACCGCAACGGCCGCGATCGGCGCTGCGTGCGACCGCTCCCGCCTAGCTCAGACGGTCTTGCGTCGGTAGGCCAGCATGGCGAGGGTGTAGGCGATGATGAGCACGCCTACGCACCAGGCGAGGGCGATCCAGATGTCGCCTCCGACCGGCTGGCGCTCCAACAGCGCCCGGATGGTGTCCACGATGGACGTGACCGGCTGGTGCTGCGCGAAGGCGCGTACCGGCCCGGGCATGGTGGCGGTCGGCACGAACGCCGAGCTCACGAATGGAAGGAAGACGATCGGGTAGGAGAAAGCGCCCGCGCCGTCCGGCGTGGAGGCCAGAAGCCCGGCGATCACCGCAACCCAGGTCAGCGCCAGCGTGAACAGCGCCAGGATGCCGGCCACGGCCAGCCAGGCTGGAACGCCCGCCGACGACCGGAAACCCATGAGCAAGGCCACCAGGACGATGATCGCGACGGAGATGCCGTTCGACGCCAGCGATGTCAGAACGTGCCCCCACAACACCGACGACCGTGCGATCGGCAGGGAGTGGAACCTGTCGAGGATGCCGCTCTGCATGTCGTTGAACAGCCGGTAGCCGGTGTAGGAGATGCCGCTCGCGATGGCGATGAGCAGGACGCCGGGTAACAGGTAGTCGACGTAGTTGTCGCTGCCGGCCTGGATGGCGCCGCCGAAGACGTAGACGAACAGCAGCATGAACGCGATGGGCATGATCGTGACGGTGATGATGGTGTCCACGCTACGAGTCACGTGCCGCATCGTCCGCCCCACCATCACGGCGGTGTCACTGAAGAAGTGCCCGCTCATCGCTGCCCCTCCTTCCCCTTCATCGGAGCCTTGTCGCTTCCGACGATCGCCAGGAAGACCTCCTCCAGGGTCGGTTGCCGTTCCACATACTCCACCTTGGCGGGCGGGAGAACCTGCCTCAGCTCTGCCAGCGTGCCGGACACGATGATCACGCCCCCGTGCAGGATGGCGATACGGTCGGCCAGCCTCTCCGCCTCCTCCAGCTGCTGGGTGGTGAGGAAGATCGTCGTACCGCCTTCCGCGAGCTGCTGGATCTTCTGCCAGACCTCGAGGCGAGCTTCCGGGTCGAGCCCTGTGGTCGGCTCGTCCAGGAAGAGGATGGCCGGGTCGCCGATGAGGCTCATGGCGATGTCGAGGCGGCGACGCATACCGCCCGAGTACGCGGACACCCTGCGGCCCGCTGCGTCGGCAAGACCGAATCGCGCGAGCAGGCCGTCCGCTGTGCCGCCCGGGTCCGTCACCCGCCGCAGCCTGGCCATCATGACGAGGTTCTCCCGACCGGTGAGCATCTCGTCGACCGCCGCGAACTGCCCTGTCAGGCTGATCGACCCCCGCACCTGCGCCGCCTGCGACACCACGTCGAACCCGGCGACGGTGGCCGTGCCGCCATCCGGCTTGAGCAGCGTCGAGAGGATCCTGACGACGGTGGTCTTCCCGGCACCGTTCAACCCCAGCAGTGCCAACACCGTGCCCGCCGGGACCTCTAGGTCGACGGCGTTGAGGACGGCCACGTCCCCATACGCCTTTCGCAGCCCGCGCGTTTCGACCATCGTCCTCGTCCCTGCGTCTCCCGGGTCGGCACCTGTTATGCTCCCAAGATAACTGGCATCGTTTTCCCTCATTCGCTAAGTTAACTACTGGTAGAACACCTTTGTCAAGAGATACACTAAGGCATGGAAGGTTTCGCTCGATGAAGAACGAGCTAGCCGACGAGCTGCGGCGCTTCAATGGGCTTGGCGCCGCAATGTTCCGCGCAGCGGCCGCCAGCCTCGGGATGCCTGCCACCGACCTGCAGGCCGTGGATCTTCTCGGCAGCAGCGGCCCCGCGACGCCCGGACAGCTCGCAAACCTCACCGGGCTCACCACCGGCGCGGTGACGGGGATGCTCAAGCGCCTCGAGGACGCCGGCCTGGTACGGCGCGACGCCGACCCCAGCGACGCCCGGCGGGTCGTCGTCAGCCTCGAGGGCGACAGCCGCCGCCTGAGCGAGGTCGACCGGATGCTGCGCGCCATGACGGACGCATGGGCCAAGAGCGCCGCCGATCTCGACGACGCCGAGACCGCGACGCTCCTCGACTTCGTCAAGCACTGCAACGGCCTCTCTCCGGGCGAGATCATTCGACTACGTGAGATGCCCTCCCCAGGCGAGGAAACCACCTCCTCGCCCGTGGGCGGCGCCACCGCCGGAAGCCTGTCCGTGTCCGGCGTCTCCCACCTACTCCTCCGCGTCGATCGCGCCATGCGCGACCTCTACACGGCAGACTTCGACGGACCTGTGCCCACCGTGAAAGCGGACCTGGGCGTCGTAGCCATGCGCTTCCCCAGGCGCATCCAACTCCTCGGCATGGCCATCGCCACCATCACTCTCAACACCCGCATCCCGTGGCGCATCACAATCAAGGGAGTCGGCTCCATGATCGACGCGGACCTCCGCAACCTCGACCTCGAAGAGCTCGACATCAGCGCGGCAGGGAGCGCGATCAACGTGCAACTGCCTGGCTGCTCAGCCGTCGTACCCGTGCGCATCAGCGGCGGGGGCTCGGCGATAGACATCCGACGCGAGCCGGGTGCAGCAGCATGCGTGCAGCTCAAGGGCTGGGGGTCGGAACTCGCTCTCGACGGACGACGCGCGAGCGACATCGGCAACGGCCGCCGGCTTCAGAGCGACGACTACGACCCATCGGGGTCGTGCTACTCCATCGAGCTCGCCAGCAGCGGCAGTTCCATCACAATCGACCGGAACACCCAGTCGTAGGCCACAAGGCGGGTGCGTCGGACTGGCACTTCAACAGCGGCGGTTCGGTCGGGAGTGCTACCGGCCCAACAGCACCGACACGCCGAAGCTGGTCGCGACGGCACCTCCCAGATTCGGTACACCTCCTCCGGTTGACCGCAGTTGCTCTGCGGGCCAACCGGCGGATCGGCGCGGGTCAACCACGCCGGTCAACCGGCGAAGGCCCGGGTCAACCGGCGGGTCAACCCGATTGGTTGCCGACGGCATGGGCCGCCGTTCACGGATTGCCCGGGCCAGTTCAAGCCACGGGCAGGAACGGCGAGGCAACGGTGCGGCAAGAGCCTCATCGCACGGTCATCGCCAGCGTCCTGACAATCCTCCAGATTGCGCGTCTCTCAACGAGGGCGTCTTCCCTTTGTCTTCGCCCTGGCGAGGTTCTGCTCTGCCCGGACCTGCACGATGCGAGAGATAAGTTCCAGCTGCAGAGGCCGGTCAAACGGGAACCGCACCGAACCCCGTCCCTGCTTGTACGCGGCGAGCTCAGGGGCGAGCTCCGAGGGCACCGAGTAGAAGCCCAGGTGCGTCTTGAAGGCCCCGAAGTGCACCAGGATGCCAGATAGCACGAAAGAAGGCATGCCGTACTTGATGGTCTCTTCTGCGTCCGGCGCGGCCTCGTGGACCGTTCGCCGCACCGCCTCGAGCTTCTCCCGCACGCCTGGAGGGAAACCGGCGACGTACTCGTTGATCGTGGCCGGCGCCGAAGTCGCAGGCATATATTTCCGCCAGCGTGCTGCGATCATAGCGCAAGCCCCGCAGCCCAAGCCATCTCAACGCACCACCGCCCCCTCCCGCGCCTAAGAGAGTCCATCATGAAGTGTTGCAGCGACCGTTCGAGGCCAAGCTGTCGATTGAAGACAAGTCGCCGCCACCTCAATCGACGAGGTGACGGCGTTCGCGTCTGTGATGCTATCTCTGTGGTGGGCGGTATAGGATTCGAACCTACGCCCCCTCGCGTGCGAACTGCCCGCTGCCCATCACGCCTCATGCCGCCACTTACCGAATTCGCGTGCCAAACGCCACACCTAACCGGCTCCGTCCCGCTACGTTCGCTCGTACCCCACCACAATCCGCGGGCTTGGCTGTCAATTGGCTGTCAAATCTCCGAGTTGGGGCTGCCGCCGCCTACAAACGCCGGGCCACGGCGTCAAGACCGAAGGCGCTTCAGCACCACTACGCCCCCATCCCAAGCGGCTCCCCGGTTCGCCGTCACAACCCGCCCTTACCCAAGAAACAGTGCCCTTCATCCAGGGAAGATCGGACACCCCCGCCCACCCGGCGAGGACGCAGGCTGGGGCGTGCTCGAGGTCGAGCTGCTGTACTTCGCTGGCTGCCCCTCCTGGGAGCGCGCCTGGTCGAGCTGGGGCACGCTCTGATGCAGCAAGTGATCGAGACCAACGTACGGCTGCGCGACATCGCCGACCTCACCGGCGCGGACAAGGCTGGCTTCGCGGGATCACCCACCATCCGCATCGACGGCCGCGACCTCGAGGGCTACCACGGTCCGGCACGAATGGCAGGCCGCCGCTACCTCGACAACGACGGACACGGCTGGCCCGGCCAAGAGTTGTTGCGAGAGAAGCTACGCGCCGCCCCGCTTCACCACACAACGCAGCGTGCGCTCCATGTTGTAGTAATCGGTGGGAGTCTTCTAGCCGGCGCAGGCGCATCCCACCGCATCGGCCATCAGGAACACTCGGACCCGCACGGCGTCCTACTTGCCTAGTTGCAGCGCTAGACGCAGACCGCTGTAGGAGCGCTCCGTTCCGTAGGGCGGATCGTTCAGGATCAACAGGACGTTCACAGGTCAATTCTCGCGCGCAGCAAGCAAGGGTCCCTCGTTGTCACTTCAGGCCACTTGCTGACGGCCGAAGGGCATGACACTCGTGCTTCGCTCACCCGTCCCGGTGTAAGCCGACGCCACACAGGCGGATCTCATGCGGCGCCTTGGTCATGCGCAGGGTGCCCGTAAGACGGTGTCAGGGAAGCACCCGCTCGAGGAAGACCGCGATCAGGTCGGGGTCGAACTGCGCGCCCGCCTGGTGCCTGAGTTCGGTCACTGCCTCCTCGCGACTCCACGCACGCTTGTACGGCCGCTCGCTCGAGAGCGCGTCGTAGACGTCGACGATGGCGAACATACGGGCCTCCAACGGGGTGGCCTCGCCCGCCAGCCCCTCCGGGTAACCGGCACCGTCCCAACGCTCGTGATGGCTGCGGATGAGCTGCCGGGTGGTGACTGGCAGGAACGGCACGTCGCGGCACATCTCCTCCCCGATCAAGGTGTGCCGCTGGATGACCGCGAACTCCTCCTCGGTCAGACGGCCGGGCTTCAAGAGGATGGCGTCGGGCATCGCGACCTTCCCAAGGTCGTGCAGGTAGGCGCCCCACGTGATCGCCTGCACCTGCTCCTCGGTCAAGCCGAGCACGGCAGCGAAGCGCCTGCTCATCGCCACCACCCGGTCGGTGTGCCCCTTGGTCTCCAGGTCACGGTACTCGAGCGCCACGCCGAGCGCCCGGAAGGTCGCCTCGCGCGTGGCCTCGATCTCCCTCAGATTCGTCATGCGCTCGGTCACATCGTGCGTATTGACGACGACCCCACGCACGGCGGGCTCGTCACGCAAGTCGCGGCCGATCGCCTCGAACCACCGCCAGCGACCGTCCTTGTGGCGGAAACGGTAGACCGGGAGGGTGGCTGCGCCGTACGCGTCGATGTCGCGGCGGAACTGCCGCATGGCGGGGCGATCATCTTCGTGGACGAGGTCCACGAAGGCCGTTCCGACGAGCTCGTCCGGCGTCCACCCCGTGAGGGCCTGCACGCCATCACTGACGTAGGTCAGCGAGCCCTGGTTGTCGCTGATCACGAACACGTCGCTGCTGCGCTCCACCAGACGGCGGAAGCGCTGTTCGCTGGCCGCGAGCGCCTGCTGCGCCTGCCTGGCCTCGGTCATGTCGCGCGCCACCACCAGACGAGCATCGCGTCCCCCGAACCTCAACGGGCTCTTGTCCAGCGCAGCGATCACGGTGCCACCGTCCTTGCGACGGATGTTGATCTCCCCGAACTCCCGGACACCCTCCCGGTTCGCCGCCTCGACGACGGCCAGGTACGCATCGCGGTCCTCCTCCGGCACGAACGCCGTCGTGGGCGTGTTCACGAACTCCTCACGGCCGTAGCCCAGCAGTTCGAGCGCAGCGTCGTTCACCTCCAAGATGTCCAGCGTGCTGGCGTCGTGCACCCACATCGGTACGGGGTTCTCCGCGAACAAGCGACGGAAGCTCTCCTGACTCCGCTCGAGATCGCGCTTCGCGATGACGCGCTCGGACACGTCACGACTGACCGAAACGATCTCAGCGATGTGGCCATGCTCGTCCCGGATGAGGGTGAGGCTCACGTCCAACCACACGTAGTGCCCGTCGGCATGCCGCGTGCGGAACAGGACGGTGCTCGGCGCCGGCGCACCGCGCGCCACCGCCATCAGGTCCGTCTGCAGGCGCTTCCGGTCGTCCGGATGCACGAGCTGCCAGGGATGCAGGTCGGGGTACGCAGCCGCTTCGTAGCCGAGGATCCGTTCGATGGCCGGGCTCACGTAGATCGGATTGCCGTCGGGCCGGTGCCGCGCGACGATGTCGCCGGAGCGCTCGGCCAGCAACCGGTAACGGCGCTCGCTCTCCTCCACCACCGCGCCCGCCTCGATACGCTCGGTGACGTCCTCCAGCATGAGGAGCACGTGCGTCGTGCGGCCACGCTCGTCTCGCACCGGCGAAAACGTCAGCGACCCCCAGAACGACGTTCCATCAGCCCGAGACAATCGCTCCTCGAGCTTCACGGACTCCCCACTCGCCGCGAGGGCCAAGGTACCTGCCAACGATCGCGGATGCGGCCCCAAGGCGCGCACCCCCTGGTCTCCCAGGCTCTCGACATCATGACCGGTAATGTTCCGGAAGGCATCGTTGACGTACAAAACGGGCACGCTATGCGCCCCCGCGTCGAGCACCGCCAGCCCAGTGGGAACGCTGGCCACGATGCGCTCGCGGAGCCGCTGCGACGCGGCATCGAAGCGCTGGTCCTGACGACTGCGCACCGATACGGTGAAGCCGCTCGGCGCCGGATGTACCGCCACAGCAACGCAGTCCTCCAGCGGCGCAACGAACGCCTCTGCCAACGGCATGTTCCGACCGCTTTCGGCCGACCGTCGAAGCGCCACGCCCGCGCGCGGTACGACCTCCTCCAGGGCCCGACCCAACAACGGTCGCAAACGCTCGCCGAGGATCTGTCGGGCCCGTACGTCCGCGTCCTGGATGCTGCCGCCCACATCGAGGAACAACAGTCCCACCACCTCCAAGCCGCGCAACTCGGTCGGGTTGGCCACCCGCGACCCGGCCGGCGCCCCGCCAGCACGCACGTCACGATCTTGCGGCGGATCGGCTCGGTTGATGGCGGCACCTCCCCCCGACCTCGAAGTTGGTGCAACACTAGACGCTGAACACCAGAAGTTCATGAGAACCAGTTAAGGCGACTCCGCAACAGCGGCCAGCGAACGGAGTGCCTCAACCAAGTCCGAACGAGCTGTCGACGGCCATCCAGAGGTCAACGAGCCCGTCCCCACTTGCGTGAAGTCCGGCGCACGCGGTGACGCGTGCAACTCGGTGCGAACTGGCCCCTCGCCGTCCTGGCCCACAGCACCTCGTAGCGCACTAGCTTCCCTCACGTTGTCGCAGGCAGTCGTCGCCGTCGGCGCGGTTGGCGCGGAAATCGAGCCCGTCAAAGATGGCGACGAGTCTGGAAAGGCGGTCTTGCATCTCCTTGCCGGAGCCAAGCTTGCCCTCATCCTTGAAGTCGGCTTGGTCGATGACGCCTCGCAGGTCGTTGGCTTCGGCGAAGCGGGCGATGATCTTGTTGATCTTGTCGCCGATCTCCTTGTCGCCCTTCAGCTTCGCCATGTCGTCGAATCTGCCGCCGGCCGGCACCTCGATGAGAGCGTCGGGCTTGCCGGCGTACTTGTCGCTGACGTACTTCATGAAGAGGAGCGTGAGGACGTAGTCCTTGTATTGGGAAGCGTCCATGCCTCCGCGGAGTTCGTCGCAGCTGCTCCAGAGTGAGCTGTAGAGCTGGGATTTCTTTAACGCCATGGCGTCCTTCACAGTCACACTTCGCGGGGCGGCGTGTGCAGGCCCTCGACAGGTGTATCGAGTTCCCCCATGCCCTAGTTGGCAGGTCGGCGCTCCGCAAGATGCCTGACGATACCCACTGTGACGCTGCGCCGGTACCTGTTGCTCCGAGCTTCGTCACAACAAGCAGTTGCCTACAGAGCGGAATGCACACGCCCCACTTCGCGGGCCGGGACGGCCGCACTTCGATGACCTCAAGGCAAGCTCCGGTGCCAGGATCTCCCGCCAGGCTCGACCCCAACTGCGCTCGCCTCGGTGGGCCGTGGCAGTAATCGTAGATTCCCTCCGAGATTGGCTGTCTATTGGCTGTCATTTGAAGACAAGTCGCCGCCACCTTAATCGACAAGGTGACGGCGTTCGCGTCTGTGACGCTATCTCCATGGTGGGCGGTATAGGATTTGAACCTACGACCCCTCGCGTGTGAAACCCATCGGTTGCATCCCGAAGGGTCGGCGATCTTCCCGAGGGTGCGACCACACCGGTGCAGACGACGGGAACTTCCCCCGTCTATGATTGGAGTCATGCGGGCGCCCCTCCTCGGGACGAAGCTGTACGTGCCGCACCGGCGGCACCAGATCGTCGCCCGGAAGCGCCTCCTCGAACAACTCGATCGCGGGTTGGAGCGCGCGCTCACGTTGGTCTCGGCGCCCGCGGGATTCGGTAAGACGACGCTCGTGGCAGAGTGGGTCGCCACGCTAGAACGGCCTGTGGCATGGGTATCGCTCGACGAGGCCGACAGCGAACCCGGGCGGTTCATGGCGTACCTCGTGGCGGCGCTGCAAACGGTGGACCCAGCACTCGGGGCGAACGTCTCCGCGGCCCGGCAGGGGCCACCCCCGGTCCCTGAGCCGGGCACGCTGACGCCACTGCTCAATGACATCGACCGTATGGCGCGCCCCATCACGGTGGTGCTCGACGACTACCACAGCCTCAACGCACCGGCGGTGGACGAGGCGCTCACGTTCGTGCTCGAGCACCACCCGCCCACACTTCACCTCGTGATCGCCACGCGCCAGGACCCGCGCCTGCCCCTGGCGCGCCTCCGCGCACGCGGACAGCTCTCGGAGGTGCGGGCCGCCGACCTGCGCTTCGATGCGGCCGAGGCCGCCGAGTTCCTCACACACGTCATGGGCCTTCACCTGTCGGAGGCCGAGGTCGACGCGCTCGAGAGCCGCACCGAAGGATGGATCGCGGGCCTGCAGATGGCAGCGCTCTCGATGCGTGGCAGGGAGGACACAAGTGCCTTCGTGGCCGCATTCACCGGCAGCCACCGCTTCGTCTTCGACTACCTCGTCGACGAGGTGCTGCGGCGCCAGCCCCACGATCAGCGCATCTTCCTGCTCCAGACCTCGATCCTGGACCGGCTCGGCAGCGACGTGTGCGACGCCGTCACCGACCGCGAGGGAAGCGGCGCACTGCTCGAGACCCTCGAACGGGACAACCTCTTCGTCGTTCAACTCGACGATCATCGGCTCTGGTACCGCTACCACCACCTGTTCCGGGATGTGCTTCGGGCACACCTGGAGCAGGAGATGGGCGAGGTCGTGCCGACCTTGCACGAGCGGGCCAGCCGTTGGTTCGAGCAGTGCGGCATGGCGGCCGAGGCCATCGAGCATGCGCTCGCCGCCGGCGCGCACGGGCGCGCCGCAGCACTCCTCGAGACCGTCTGGCGCGACATGGACCGCAGCTACCGGTCCCGGGCGTGGCTGCAATGGGTGCGCGAACTGCCGGAGTCGACCGTGCGGGCCCGCCCCGTCCTGTGCGCCGCGCATGCCTGGGCCCTTCTCAACGAAGGGGATCTCGAGCCGGCACTCGACTGGGTGTACGAGGCGGAGCGCTGGCTGGGCATCGAGGAGCAAGAGCGCGAAGCGCAGGGGATGGTCGTGACGAACGAGCCGGAGTACGAGGTCCTGCCGGCGACCCTCGCGAACGCACGGGCCTACGGTCTGCAGGGCCTGGGACGCTACGGGCCGAAGGCGCTCGCGGAAGCCGAACGCGCCTACGAGCTGTCGCGCGAGCGCGACGACTTCGAGCGTGCGCTGGCAGCACTCATGCTCGCCTTCGCCCGTTGGGCGGAAGGCGAACTCGAACCGGCACGCGAAGCCGCGGGCGAGGCCGTCGCCGGCATGTGGCGTAGCGGCAACTTGAGATTCGTCAGCAGCTTCACGACGTACCTCGTCGACATCCTCGTGGCGCAGGGTCGACTGACCGAAGGCATCCGGACCTACCGCGAGACGCTCGAGCGGGTGAAGCAAGCCGGTGGCCCCGAGCTACGCGAGCGTGCGGTGCTTCACCTCGGACTGAGCGAACTCCTGGTCGAACGCGGCGTCCAGGACGAGGCACAGCATCACCTTGCACGGGCCGAGGCGCTGGGCGAGTTGCCGGCCTTCCCACCGTGGCTGCGGCGCTGGGCGTCTGCCCGCGCGCGCTTCCGTCAATCCAACGGCGACCTCGCCGGCGCCATCGCCGTGCTCGACGACGCCGAGAAGCGGCAGACACGCCATCCCATCCCCGACGTGCGGCCGTTCGCCGCGTGGCGGGCCCGCCTGCGTCTGGCGGAGGGCAACCTGCGATCTGCCGCTGCCTGGGCCGAGACGCGCGGCCTGAGCGACGAAGAGGAGCCGTCCTACTTGACGGAATACGAGCACCTCACGCTCGCGCGCCTTCGTATCGCCGAGGCGCGCGCAGCAGCCGACCCCGACCTGCTGACCGGCACCGACGTGCTGCTCGACCGGCTGCTCCGCGCGGCCGAGGACGCCGCACGCACCGCCAGCGCAATCGACGTGCGCATCGTGCAGGCCCTCGCGCGCGAGGCGCGCGGCGAGCTGACGGGCGCGCTGGAGGCGCTCGGGCAGGCGTTGCGGGCGGCCGCTCCCGATGGCTGGCTGCAACGCTTCCCAGACGAGGGCACGCCGATGCGCCGCCTGGTGCAACTGCTCGGAGAGGACGCGGGCCAAGGCGCCTACGTGCGGGCCGCGTTCGACGCGGTCAGGGCCACCGGTCGGGAACCGAGCCCGGTTCGCCCCGGCACAAGCGCCGCGACATCGGCACCCCGTGCGCCCCTTGCGGAGCCGGCCGAGCCCCTGAGCCGACGCGAGGTCGAGGTGCTCCACCTCCTCGCCGACGGCCTCTCGAACCGCGAGATCGGGATGCGCCTCTACCGCTCCGTCGACACCGTCAAGGGGCACAACCGGCGCATCTTCGCGAAGCTCGGCGCCCGCAACCGCACCGAGGCGGTGGCCCTCGCACGGGAGCTCGGGCTGCTTTCCTAGGCTTCCAGACGCGCGTATCCACGCTGCAGCGCGTGCGTCGCCACGGCCGGCCCAGCGCCTCCACGTCCCACCAACACCCCCCGAACGACACTTTCGTGTCTACCCGGGAACACCGGCACGGCTCTACGCTCACGGACATGACAGCTGCGAGCGCAACCGCCGGGCGGTGGAAGCCATGACCTACCTCATGCGGGTCCGCGGCCACCTCGACGACGTCTGGGCCCGCGCATTCGGCGCAGCCCGGCTCGTGCGCGAGGCGAACGGAACCACGACCTTCACCGTCGACGTGCCCGACCAGGCCGCGCTCTACGGCGTGTTGAATCGGGTCCGGGACCTGGGCGCTCCGCTCCTGTCGGTCGTCCGCACCGATGGCGCCGTCGCAGAGCCGGATAGCGCTCCCGGACCGCCCGGCGACGAAGATCGGAGGTGACGCACAGTCCCACGGCCGACGGGCGCGCTGCGCCCCGACCGCACGCCTTGCAGGAGCGCCTTGGCGCTCCGCTGCTTCCCCGAGGAGGAGCCCCATGAACCGATTGCAGAGCTGGGGCGGCTACGCCGCCCTGTTCGAGGCCGCCGCCTATACCTTCGGAATCGCGCTCGGCTTCAGTGTCCTGGCGCCCTACATGACCGGCGCGTTGGACCCCGTCCAGACCGTCGCGTTCTTCGCCGAGCACCGCGCGACGATCTACTTGTGGAACCAGGTCATCCTGATCCTGTTCGGCATCGCGCTCGTCGTGTTGAGCCTGGCGCTGCACGAGCGTATCCGCCCGGCATCGCCGGATCTCGCGCGCGTCGCCACCGCTTTCGGGCTGCTCTGGGCCGGGCTCGTGCTCGCGAGCGGCATGATCTTCAACGTTGGCACGGCGGCCGTCGTCGATCTGCACGGCACCGACCCGACCGCTGCAGGCGCCGCCTGGACGGCCATCGCGGCGGTACAGAACGGCCTTGGCGGCGGCAACGAGCTCGTCGGGGGCCTTTGGACGCTCCTCGTGAGCGTGGCAGCCCTGCGCCAGCGTGCGTTGCCACGTGCGCTCAACCTGGTGGGCGTCGTGGTCGGCGCAGCCGGCCTGGTCACGCTGCTTCCGGCTCTCGAGCCCGTAGGCCTCGTGTTCGGGCTGGGGCAGATCGTGTGGTTCACGTGGCTGGGCGTCGTGCTGGCACGGGGTGCCGAAGCGGCCCGCGAGGCCCGCCCCGTTGCAGTCCCCAGCAGGCCCTGAGCCCCTACCCGAAACGGGAATCGGCAGCACGCCATCCCGACCCGCCCCACACGTCCGCACTGCGAACGGTGGCCGCATGGCTGCCACCGTTCGCACGATGGCTGGGCGCCCGACCTCGGCCTCTGTCCCGCATCCGGCCGCCGGACAGGAACCGAACCACAGAAGGACCACCGTCATGTCGTTCGAGGAGAAGCTCACGTGGTTCCGAGCGCTAGCGTGGATCGGCCTCACGGTCGTAGGCGCCGTCACTACCGCCATCGGCAGTTCCATCCTCGCGACCCTGGCTGGCGGCCGCACGGTCGCACAGAGTCTCCAGCGGACGGCCCACGACGAGCGCATCGCTCGGCGCGCCGAGCGTGTTGGCTACCGTGTCATGACGGTGCTGGTGCTCGGCGTGTTCGTCCTGGTTCTGCTGGAGGCGCCGCACGTCTGGCTGGCGGCCCTGCTCTTCGCGAGTGTGGCCCTCAGCGCGTTCGCCGTGGACGTCGTGAAGCTGGTCGAGTACCGTCGCGGACGGCAATGAAGACGCGGGCACGATCGGACGTGACAGCACATCCGCCCTCGGCGTATCTGGATGGGCTGCCACCGTGTTCCACGCACGCCAGTTCGGCGGCGCACGTTTGAGCCGTGCGCCGGGCCGAGATCTTTGCGGGGAGGCATCGGCCCCTACGACCCCCATGCGCTTCCGCCGGCGGTCGGTCCCGCACACGAACGTGCGACGCCCCCGAGGTTCGGATCGACTGCGTTGCACGTGCTCGCGTGCGGCGGATGATGCCAACTGTCACGGACGGGGCCTAGTCGTGGTGGGCGGTACTGGAGTTGAACCAGTGACCCCCTCGCGTGTGAACTGCGCTGGAGCCGTCCTGGCTCATCACGGCACATCCCACATTGGCGTCCCTCACGCCATCACTCGACACTACGCCGTTGCGCCGTACCGCTCGCTACCGTCCCGAATCTCGGGCTTGGCTGTCCATTGGCTGTCACATGGCAGCTCGCGCTTGCCGCCGCCTTGGCGTTCGAGCCCGAGTCCTGTCAGGCCGCACTTGCCGCGAGCATGGCTTCAATGACGCGCGCGAACGAGGCCCGGCGCTCGTCATCGGGGATCTGCCCGGCGAGGCCCGAAAGAAGTTCCCGCGCGCGCTCCAGAAGGCTCTCGACTTCGTCCTCGCGGCCAAGGCGCCGCAAGGCGTGCGCGGCCGCGACGCGAGCCCTCGCTTCCCAGAGGGGGAAGGTGCCGGCCTGCCACGCATCCGCGGCGGCGAGGTTGCGGTCCGCGGACTCTTCGAACGCGCCGGCCGACGCTGCCACCAGAGCCCGCGCTTCCTCGAGGGAGGCGTTCGCCTGGGACGACTCGAAGTGCCGCGCGAAGCGCTCCAGGACCTGCAAGCAGGTCGTGATGCGGGGACCGGCGTCCTCGCGACTCCGCTGCACCAGGTGCTGCAGCGCCTCCAACACGGCCGTGATGTTGGCACTGGGCAAGAGCGCCGGAGCGAGGGCATCGGCGATCGCCTCGGCGTCTCGATCCGCTTCGTCGCTCCGGCCCAGACCCACATGGGCACGAAGGTAGACGGCAAGTGCGGGGAGGCGATAGCCGACCCGGGGCAAACGCCGAAGCGCGTCGTCGCGCGCCCCCAGCATGGCCAGAGCGCGATCGTGGTTCCCCAGGTCCGCCTCGAACGCGGCGAACATCACCCCCTGATCCGCGAACAGCCCGTCGTGCTCCGAAGGGTCCACGCCATCGCGGCGCTGGAGGAGCTGCCGCCAAAGCTCGAAGGCCCGCGACCAGTCGCCGTGGCGCCACGCGTACGAACAGAGACACTCCAGCGCGTAGGTCTCGAACGTGGTGGCCTGGTGGCGACGAGCGTACTCGAGGGCCGCTTCCCAGCTAAGGCGGACCTCCCGGTATCGCCCGATCCTCGCGAGATGATACCCCAGATTGAGTCGCGCGAGACTCGCGATCATCGGGTTGCCCTGTTCGTCGGAGAGTTCGCTGCTGCGCTCGAGGAGCGCTACGCTCTCGTCGAAACGGTGCGGGTCCAGGTAGCCCAGGGCGCTGCCCAGGCAGAGCATGGCTTCGGCCAGAACAGCGGGGGCGTCCACACGCTCGGCCATGGCCAGGGCGCGCTCGGCCAACGGCACCGCCTCCTCCCACTCCGCTACGAGCACGTGGCAGTAGCCTCTGACGAACAAGGCGCTCGCCAGTTCGGCGGAGTCGCCCAACGGTTCCAGCATGGCGACGGCGCGACGAGCAGCAGCGGCCGCACCTGCCACGTCCCCGCGACCGATGGCGAGCTGGGCGAGGTAGCGGTCCGCGTGCCCCACCTGCCGCACGTCACCCGCCGCCTCGAACAGGTCGCGGGCCTCGTTGAGGCTGCGCCCGGCGTCCTCCTCCCAACCCCGGATGACTTGACACTCGCCGAGATCACGCAGGAGGGCCGCTCGCGCGAGGGGCTCCTCCTCGGGCCAGTGCTCGAGCGCGGCCTGGTAGTAAGCGATCGCCTGACCGATGGCGTGAGCCCTGCGCGCCCGGTCCCCCGCCTTCCGGTAGTGACGCGCCGCCCTCTCCGGCGACCGCGCCTGCGTGTAGTGGTAGGCGAGCGCCACGGGATCGGCGTCGTCCCCGAACACCGCCTCCAGCGCAGAGGCGACACCTTCATGCAGGTACGCCCGTTCGCCGACATCGATGGTGTCGTAGACGTAGCGCTGGATCAGGTTGTGCCGGAAGGCGTAACGAGAGACGAGGCCGCCCGCGACGCGTTGCACGTCCACCGCCGCCACCAGGCGGTGACCGCGATCGAGCACCGAACCCAGCGAAGCGACCGCCTGCCGCGGTTCCAGCCCCAACAGCCTGGCGGCCACCTCCGCCGTGAACACTTCACCCTCCACGCTCGCCACCCTCAAGACGTCCCGGGCAGCGGCATCGAGACGCCCGACCCGCGCCGCCAGAGCGTCGGCGATCCGGTCCGGTACCTGATTCCAGTGCAGGTCCGGCGCGGCCGACCACCGGCCCGCCTCGTCCTTGACGAGATCCCCCCGCTCCCGCATGGCCCTTAGCAACTCGATCGTGAACAGCGGATGCCCACCCGTCTGCCGCACCAGGGCAGCACGGAAGTCCTCATCGAGCGCGTTCGCTTCGCGGTCGACCCAGGAATCCACGAAGGCTCGACCGTCGCTGCGACCCACGTCGATCGTGGTCGCGCCCGACTGCGCCAGCTCGACCAGAGGATGCGACACGCGGGCCCCGCTTGAGCCGGACATCTGCAGGTCTGCAGGCCGGAATGCCCCCAACACCAGCACACGGTGCCCCGCAACCACCGAAGTCAGATGCAACAACAGCTCCGCGGAGCTGTCGTCCAACCAGTGCAGGTCATCGAGCACCAACAACAACGGAGCGTCCTCGGCCAGGGCCGCCAGGGTGGCGGCGGTCTCGGAACGCAACGCTCGCTGATTCTCGCCCCCCGGCTGCACCATGCTCGCCGCACCCGGCATCGAGCCAGCGGTAGCGGGCAGCGGAGGCAGAGCAACGCCAGCCTGCTGCATGCGCGCGCCCAGTGCCGCCACAGGCACCAGGCTGTCGAGCAGGTGAGGCCCCTTGCGCACGAGGATGTCGGCCGCTCTGGGCACCGCACGCGTCAGGCGCGCGGCGCGCTCGCGCTGGAACGCATCGAGATGCGAGCCCGCGGGCACCTCACCCGTGAACTGCGCCAAGATCTGACGGAACGGCAGGAACGGATCGCCACGCCCCGTGTACGCGTTGCAGGTCCCCACCGCCACCAGCAACTCCGGGTGCGCGGCCTGCGCCCGCGCCGCGAACGCTGTCATCAACGCCGTCTTGCCCTGCCCCGGCTGACCGGAGACGAGCACGACGCGGCCGTTGCCGCCAAGCGCATGCTCCAGCTCCCGATCGAGGCGCTCCAACTCACGCTCGCGAGCTACGATGCGCGGCGCCTCAGGAACGTGCTCCGCCTCATCCTCCGGCGTCCCGTTTGCCGGTTCCGCCGCAGTCAGGGGCACCTCACCGGACATCGCCCCGCCGAGCCAAGGGCGATCGAAGTCCGGCACTGCGCTGGTCGGCGGACGATCCGCCCAGCCGCCACGCGCGAAGCGGACGAACGCCTCGAGCTCCGGCTCCGGAACCCCCAACACACCCGCCAACACGCGCGCCAGATGACGCGAGGGATGACGGTCGTCAGCCTCGACCTTACGGATCGTCGCGGGGGAGCACCCCACGCGACGCGCGAGCTCCTTCTGCGTCAGATCGAGGACCTTCCGCCGACGCCGCAACCAAGGGCCGAACAGAGCGTCCTCGCTGGGCGTGTCCACGCGTACCCATCCCTCCCCCGGATGCCTTTCTGGAGCCTACGGGCGCGATTGTAGCACCGCCTGTCACCCTCGCTGTCTCCCCTGCGGTCACGACCAGGGCGACCCGAAGGCGCCTCCCACACGCTGAAATGACTGCATCGCGAGCAGCACTCGTGAAGGAGAGGAAGGCCAAAGATGAAGAGCGCATGGAGTGCAAGACAGATCGCCACGTACCGACGCAACGACCTGACGCGGACCGCAGCGCGGGAACAGCTGGCGCGCACCGCCACCCGGCACAACGCCCCCAGCAGCGTGCGACGTGGATTCTCGACCGCAATGGCCGCCTTCGTACGGCGCTTCGCTACCGCGAAACCCACCACCCCAGCGACGGCCCGGCGCAGCCTGAATGACGACGCATAGCTCACCGGCACCCGCTCGCCGCCAGCCGCCGGCCCCAGCTAGAACGCCCGGAGCGAAGGTCGCACCGGGCGTTGCCTCGTCTCCGATCGGCTGCCACTTCCGCCAAGAACGCCGCCGACTCCGAATCAGAGCCGACGGCGGTTGCGTCTGTGACGCTATCTCTGTGGTGGGCGGTATAGGATTTGAACCTACGACCCCTCGCGTGTGAAGCGAGTGCTCTTCCGCTGAGCTAACCGCCCGCGACGCGTTACGTAGTCTACTCGGCCGTCAGGGGGCGGTCAACCGTGGCCGACCCGCGTCAGGCAAGCGGTAGCGGCGGTCCCCTAGCCGCGACCCTCAGCGCTCCGCGCGCGCGCCGCGCGCGCCTCCGGCCGCCCGGGAACGCAGCCGAACGAGACGCACCGTCCCCTACTTGACTCCATCCCTTTCGGCTCCAGTAGACACCGCCGCATGGTGGAGGCACGAAGGAGGAAGGCCATGGCCCACACCGAGATGCGCGCCAGGATGGAACGCTACGCGGACTTCCGACGCTCCGCCGACTACCGCCGCCAGGCGCGCCGCCGCCCGGACCGCAGCGAGATCGCCGAATCCACCCGCAGGCAGGCCGCCGAGCCCAAGCGCAACCCAACGCGCAGCGCCGGACCCGCCCGCCCGGACCCCACACCACGCTGGCTCTACCGCCTCGTCAAGGCGTGAAGTTGGGGGCACCACACCGCGCGACCCGAACGCGCCGTCGACAGCCAACCAGGGCCCACCGCGGCCGCACCGCCCCTACCGGCGGTCGGCCGCGGGCGCGTTCCTGACGAGCCGACGGATGGCACCCCTCCCTACGCCCAGCCTACGACGCTCCCCACGGCCCCGGGCCTCCGCCGGAGCCGTCACGCCACCAGCGCCGCGTCGGCCGGCCGCATGCGCTGCACATTCTGTGGGGTGGAGTTTCGGTCCGGGTCGGTCATCGTGCGCTGCACGCTGCGCAGCATCGGCCACGGCGCCCGTCTCGCGAGCGCGTAGAACACGCGGATCGGCGGCCACATGCCCAGGGACGTTCCGGGCCCGGTTCTGCCGATGACGGCCATGACAGATGTCACCCCTGCGCCATGACGCTGCTCACTACGGCGGCAACCCCGCTGCACGCGACACTTACAGGCATGGAAACGCAACCGATGACCATGCCATCCACCTTCTCGGCTCGACAGCATGAACTCTCCGGGTTCGCCGAGGCGCCCGGGCAG
>CAWFFU010000009.1:0-154018 GCA_963815215.1 uncultured Trueperaceae bacterium | reverse complement strand
CCCGCGCCACGGCGGCTTCGGTGGTTCAGCGCCCATTGTTACGGGCCGGAAGGGCGGCGTTGGTCGCCCGCCTCACGCGACGCCTCGGCGGGACCGCGCCGCGCGCCGCCCACGCGCTCAGCCGCCGGGGCCCATCATCATGGTGCCGCGCATCTGCATGGGTTGCGAAAGCACCAGGACCTGCACGGCGGCGAACAGCAGCGCGAACAGCACCATCGGCCACATCGCCACCACCCCGCGCCGACCGAAGTCGCGCAGGCCGATGCGGAGCGCCGTCACCATGGCGAGGACGGCGTAGAGGGCGGTCACGACGGCCTGGATGGGGAACAGCCAGGGCATCGGCACCAGCCGATCGAGCCCCCAGTTCGGCGCCGGCCCGGCCCCGAAGCGGTCCAGGAAGTGCTCGGCCACCGGCACCGCGCCGGCGCCGCCGGTGAGGAAGTGGAACAGGTAGTGGGCGGTCCAGAACCCGAAGCCGAGCGCCACCGCCACGTAGCCCCAACGCCGGAACGCGCGCCAGGGGCGCGGGGGCGCGCCCCCCGCCAGGTCGGCGAGCAGCGCGAAGGCGCCGGTCAGTGCCACCCCGACGACGCTGGCGACGAGGTACAGCACGAGGATCAGCACCCAGCGGCGGTGCGTGCCGAGGACCGACCCGGCGGCGTCCGCCAGCGTCTGGAAGGGGCCGATCATGGCCAGTGCGTTCATCACCCCCCACACGGCGAGGAGCACCCCGAACAGCAGCACCGTGACCCCGCCGCGCGTCCCCCACGGGTCCTTGACCAGCTCGCGCCCGGGCTCGCGCAGCCGCAACGCCACGTTGTCGTAGGGGCAGGCGCGCACGCAGTTGAAGCAGTAGGTGCAGTCCATGTTGGAGGTGACGGTCGGCACCATCAGGCTCGACTCGCAACCGGGGAAGGGGACGCCCCCGACGGCTAGCGCCGGGCGCGCGGGCAGCGGCCGGCCTGCGGCCGGCCGGCCGTACAGGCAGGGCTTGTCGTGGCAGCCGCGGCAGACGTCCGGGTCGACCGCGGCGATCTGCGTGGGAGACACGCTCGAGAGCACGAAGTTGAAGTTCCCCAGGGGGCACACGTAGCGGCAGAAGGTGCCGGCCGGGAAGAGCGTGTCGACCGCCAACGCGCCCAGGAAGTAGCCGACGGCCAGCCACGCCGTCAGCAGGGGGCTGGACCAGAGCCCGAACACCTCGTAGCTCCACAGCAGGGCCAGCGTCAGCGCCAGCACCAGCAGCTTGTTGTTCAGCACACGCGGCCACGGCAGCTTGCGCGGCAGCCAGCGCTCGAGCCGGCGGGTGGCGCCGCGCGTCAGCATCAGCGGGCAGGCGGCGCAGAAGGCGTTGCCGAACAGCGCCAGCGCCAGCACCACCAGGCCCCGGTAGTGGATCCACACGCCGGTCGTGGCGGCGTTCCGGGGCGCCATCGGCGAACCGGTGAAGCCGTCGACGATCACCACCGCGGCCAGCAGCAGCAGGGGGAGTTGGAAGGCGAAGCGGGCGTAGCGCCAGCGCAGCACCCGGCGCACCCCGGGCAGGCGGAGCAGATCGAAGCCGCGCGGCTGGTCGACCATGGGGCCACCGTCGCGTCCGCCGGCCGCCTGCAAGGGGCCTCTACCGAACGCCATCAGCGGGAGGATAGCACCCTCCATCGCGTCGTCGAACCCTACCCCGGTGGGGCGCCCGAGTCGCCGGACGACGACCGCATCCCCGGGCGGGTCACGACGGCGCGTCACGCGGTATCGTCACGCCACCCGGGGCCCGCGCCCCGCTCGGAGCGCAACGTGACCTCTCCCCCCCGTTCCCCCCACCGCGACCGACGCCGGCCGGCCGGCCGCCGTCTCGCCTCGACCTTGCTGGCCCTGGCGCTGCTGCTGACGGCCGCGTCGGCCGCCGGCCACGGCATGCTGGTGCTGGGAGCGGTCACCGCGAACCCCGACCCGCCGGGCCCCGGCGCGCCGCTGGTCGTCACGGTCGACCTGGCGACGCTGTCCAAGTCTCCGGTCGAAGGCGCCAAGCTGGTCGGCTCGCTGACGCCGGCGGACCGCCCGGACGCGACGCCGACGGAGCTCGCTTTCCGGGAGTACCCGGAGCCCTACGGGACCTACCGGGCGCAGCTCACCGCCCCGCCCGCCGGCCGCTACGATCTCACGGTGCGCGACCGGACCTACCCGAACGAGGACATCAGCGCCACGGTGACGCTGCAGGTGGGCGGCGCGCAGCCCAACGGCACGCTCGACTTCACCTTCCCGCCGGCGACCGGGGGACCGCGCTCGGTGGTGCGCTGGCTGCTGTGGCTGGTGGGCCTTCCGCTGCTTGCGGGCGTAGTGGTGACCGTGCTGGTGCTGCGCTCGAAGCGCGAGGACGCGGACGGCTGAAGGCCGCCGTGCCGGCTACGCCCCCTCGCGGAAGATGTCGGGTCGTTCCGGCCCCTCGACCTGGACGACGCCCAGCATCCCCTTGCGTGCGACCCGGCTTAGGGCGTGGTCGACGATCTTCACCTCGCCCGGTACGGGAAGCTCCATCTCCAGCACGGCGCAACTGCCGGGGGCCACGGTCTGCGTCTGCACGTAGCGGGCGGGCTCGCCGAGCACGGCGCCGTCGCGCCACGCCCTGGTCCAGACGTTGCCGATAGGGTGGAAGCTGCTGGTGAGGTTGGGGCCGCCGTTGACGAAGAAGACGCGCACCGTCTCACCGACCTTGGCCTTCATGGCGCCGCGTACCCCGTCGGTGAGGGCGTACTTCTCGCCATTGAGGAGGACGTAGCTGGGGTCCTCGGCCGCCATCTTGTCGTAGTCGAAGGCGTGGTCGCCCTTGGTGCCGGCCGGCAGCGTGGTGTAGACCTCGTGCTGACCGAGGTAGAACTCGCGGTCGACGGGGGGGAGGCCTTCGGGCGGCTCCACCAGGATCATGCCGAACATGCCGGCACTGATGTGGTAGTCGAGCACCCCCGCCACCGCGCAGTGGTAGATGAAGGCGCCGGGGTACCTCGTCTGGAAGGTGACGGTCTTGCTCTCGCCCGGCCCCACCAGCGTGGCGCCGGCCCCGCCGCCCGGCCCGTAGACGGCGTGTAGGTCGATGTTGTGCGGCAGGAAGCCCTTGCCGTGCTTCAGGGTGAGGCTGACCGTATCCCCCTGACGAACGCGGATCATGGGGCCGGGGATGCGGCCCCCGAAGGTCATGTAGCTGAAGCGCACGCCTGGCTCGATCTCGCCGTCGACCTCGTCGCTGGTGATGGTGATGTCGTGGTGCTTGGGGGTGCTGCGGCGGATGGGGGCGGGCAGGTCGGTGGGATCGGCGGCCAGGCGCAGTCCGGCCACGGCGGCCTGCGTGGCCGCTTCGTCGCCGGTGACGCCCTCAGCCCAGGCCAGCAAGGGATTGTCCCGTACCGCGGAGGCGGCGACGCCGGCGGCCACCAGCAGGCCGCTGCGCCGCAGCAGGTCGCGGCGGCTCATGCCGGTCGGGCGCTGGGGGGCCTGGGAGGCAGGCTCGGTGGGGGTAGGGCACTCGGGTGTGGCCATGCTGTCGGTCCCTCCTAGTGGGGCGTTCGGCGTCATAAACTCGGATGCCTATGTCCACGTTAGGAAACGGCCGGAACCCGGCTTAGGGCCAAATGTCCCCACCGGCGTCCGGGACCGGGCTCCGCTCAGCCGCGCAGGTACGACGCTCCGTTGACGTCGAGGATGGCGCCGGTCGCGAAGAACGCCTCGTCCGAGGCCAGGTAGAGCACCGCCGAGGCGACCTCCTCGGGCCGCGCCACACGGTTCAGCGGGCTCTGCGCGCGGATCGCCTCGCCGCCCGGCCCCTCCAGGCGCGATTTCGCCATGTCGGTCTCGACGAAGCCGGGCGCCACCACCCCCACCGCGATGCCGTGCGGCGCGAGGTGCTGCGCCAGCGACTGGCTCATGGCGTGCAGGCCGGCCTTGCTGGCTCCATAGGCGGGCTGGTCGGGCTCGCCGCGGAACGCGCCGCGCGAGCCGACGTTGACGATGCGCCCGCCGCCGCGCTCCATCATGTGCCGGGCCGCCAGATAGCAGGTGTTGGCCGGGGCCAGCAGGTTCACGGCCAGGATGCGGCGCCACGCCTCCTGCCAGGCGTCGTAGCCCACGCCGTCGAGCGGATGGTGGATGCCGATGCCGGCGCAGTTCACCAGCACGTCGAGCCCGCCCAGCCCCTCGACGGCGTCTTCCACCACGCGCCGAGCGACGTCGGGATCGGAGAGGTCGCCGGCCACCGTGAGATGCCCGTCGCCCGCCAGCGAGGCCAGCGTCTGCCGTGCGGCCGTCTCGTTGTCGCGGTAGCCGATCGCCACGCGCGCGCCGCGCGCCGCGAACGCCTGCGCGATGGCGCGCCCGATGCCCCGGGCGCCGCCCGTCACCAGCACCGCCTTGCCTTCGAAGTCCATGCCAGCCTCCCTCACGCGCCGGACACCGGCCCGCGGTGCGGCCGCGTCCAAGCCGACGCGGCGCAGATCCCGGCGATCGGCCCAGCCTACCGTCCCGCTGCGCCCAACATCTAACGCGTGCCTCATGCCGCTCCAACGATGCGGGCGCAGCATGGGGCGTACCCGTCGCACGCCCCGCGTGCGGAAGGAGGCTCCGCATGATCGCGTCCCGACCCGCCGACCCCGTCGCCACCCCCGTCCTGCCGCCCGATCGCTGGGAGGGCGAAGCCAATTGCCGGGTGGGCCCCTTCCGCGACCTGCGCTCCGCACAGGGCTTCGCCAACGCACTGGTCGACTTCGGCCGCTACGAGACGCTCCGCGAGCAGGTGGTGGTCGACGACGAGGGCGTGTACGTCCAGGTGCAGCGGCTCGGCCTGTGAGCCGCGCGCCCGCAGCGCCCGGAGGGGCACGAGAGTCGGGGAATCGTCGCCGAACGGCGGGCCCTTCGCGTCGTGCACGGACCGCGCGCGCTGCGCCCGACGGAGGCCCCACTCGGCCGGCCGCAGCTATACTCGCCGTGACCATGGCGAACCCCACCGACGCCGCCCCCCGGCAGGACCTGCGCATCCAGCGCACGCGTCGCAGGTTGGGGCGGGCGATGATCGAGCTGACGCTGGAGCGCGGCTACGACGCCGTGACCATACGCGACCTCACGGACCGCGCCGGCATCGGCTACGCCACGTTCTTCCGCCACTACCCCGACAAGGAAGCGCTGCTGCGCGACCTGCTCGACGAGGTCATCGACGGGCTGATGGAACGGCTCGAGCCGGTGTCGGCCGATGACGATCCGGCCCGCACCGGCACTACCGTGTTCCGTCACGCCAAGGCGAACGCCCCGCTGTACCGGGTCCTGCTGGCGAGCCAGCGCTCGGTCGACCTGCTCGGCCGCGCCATGGAGGTCGGCGTCCGGGCCATCGACAGCAGCTTCACCGACCGCCCCGACAGCATCGTGCCGCTGGAGATCGCCGCCCAGCACATCATCCGGTCGTTCCTGGCGCTCATCGAGTGGTGGCTGACGCACGACATGCCGTATCCGCCGGAGACGATGGGGCGCATCTACCGAGCGTTGATCATGGACCCGACGCGCGCGGTGGCGCTCGCGCCGCGGCGCGACGGCGCCGACCCGCGCTGAGCCCAGCGGCATCGACCGCCGCCAGGACGCGCGGCATCGCGCGCCGCCGGAACGCGCGCGGACGGACGTTGCTCCGATATTTGACGCAACGCGTCCTCGAAGGCGTATCGTTTCAAACGAAACCGTGGGGGGCAGCAGGACGAGGAGGACGGGCGCGCTCAGGCGCGCCCTCACTCTGGTCCTCGGCCTAGCGGCGTTCCGGCGCCGTCCGGGAGCGGTTCAGGCGAGGTCTCGGGGACGGGGCCGCCGCGCGCTCCCGCCGACGCGCGCTCAGGCGGGCTATGCGCCGCGTTCCGTCCCGAACCCCGTCTCCGCCAGGTCGGCGAGCAACCCCGCGAGCAGGGCCAGGCGCTGCGGGATCGCCGAGCGCAGGATGTGCTCCTCGCGGGTGTGGTCGGCGAAACCGACGGGCCCCAACCCATCCAGCGTGGCGATCCCCAGCACGGCGCTGAAGTTGCCGTCCGAAGCGCCGCCCACGCGCCCGGGCGCGAGCTCGATCCCGAGCGCCGCGCCGATCCGCTCCACCCGCTCGAACAGTGCCAGGCTGCCGGGGAGCGCCTCCATCGGCGGGCGCTCGAAGCTCCCCTCCAGCGCCAGGCGCGCTCCCGGAAGCACCGGCGTCAGCGCGTGCAGCGCGGCGTCCACGCGCGCGCCCTCGTCCAGGGTCCATGCCCGCGCATCGATGTCGATCTCGACGCGGTCCGCCACCACGTTGATGACGGTGCCGCCGTGGATCACGTTGGCCCCCAGGCGCGTGCCCTTGTCCAGATCGTCGATGCCGGCCAGCGCGAGCACCTGGTGCGCCGCCTCCACCACCGCGTTCACGCCCTTCTCCGGCTCCACGCCCTGGTGGGCGGCCCGTCCGTGCACGGTGATGCGGTAGTGCCCGTGCCCCTTGCGGGCCACCTTGGGATCGCCATCGTTGGTGGGCGCCTCCAGCACCAGCACAGCGTCGGCGCGGAGCGCCGCCTCCTCGATGCGCGGCCGGCTCGCCTCGCTCCCCACCTCCTCGTCGGGGGTGAGCAGGATCTCCACGCTCGGGCGCCGTTCCGGATCGAGCAGCGCCAGCGCGTGCAGCGCGAACAGCAGGCCGCCCTTCATGTCGTTGGTGCCGGGCCCGAAGATACGGTCGCCGTCGATGCGCCACGGCTCCGGCCAGGACCCCACCGGCTGCACCGTGTCGTAGTGCGCGAGCATCAGCACCTTGCTGCCGCGCCCCGGCGCCCGCACCTTCAGCAGGGGCCCCGCCGGCGTGGCCTCGCGCTCGACCTCGCCCACGGCGGCGAAGGCGTCGGCCATCCAGCCGGCGGCGCGCTCCAGCCCCGGCTAGGTGACCGCTGGGCGTCTCGATCCGCACCAGCGTCTCGAGGTGTTCGAGGTAGAGGCCTTCGCGCTCGCGCGCGCGCTTCAGGAGGTCGTCGACGGCAGCGGTCTCGATCATCTCGGGTCGATCCTACAGCGAGCGACCGGGAGGCCCCCGCCGCATACCCGCCTCACCAATGATAGAGGCGGCCGCCTCACCAGCGGTAGAGGCGGTGGGCGTTGCCCGAGAGCACCGCTTCCGCCGCCGCGTCGGCTTCGCGCGCGTTGAGGTCGCCGTCGGCCACGGCTCCCTCCAGCACGTCGGCCAGCACGCGCCGGCCCCACTTGCCGCAGACCGCGTAGAGCTCGGGCACGATGTGCGCGTCCGAGGAGTACAGCACCTTGCTGGGCGGCGCCAGCTCGAGCAGCATCGCCACCGTCCGCCGCATGCCCTGCACGCTCAGGCACGGCACCGCCAGGCCGTAGTCCAGGAACACCTGCGGGTACATGGCGGCCAGGTAGCCGGCCTCGCGCGCGTAGGGATACGACGCGTGCAGTAGCACGAAGCGCGCGCCCGCCAGGGCGGGGTCCTCGATCAACGGCCGCAGGTGCAGCGGGTTGGCGAGCCGCAGGTCCAGGTCGGGATCGCCGAAGCCCGTGTGGAACTGCACCGGCAGCTCCTGCTCCGCCGCCGCCGTCAACCCCTCGCGCACCACCAGGTCCACCAGCACCTTGTCCTCGAGCCGCAGCGGCCCGCCGCCCTTCGCCTGCTTGACGGCGCGGAAGCGCTCACGCGCCTCGCCCGGATCGACAGGCGCGATGGCGAGACCGGTCCGGTAGGCGGCGATGCTCTTGAACCCCACCACGTTCTCGGGCGCCGGCCGCAGCGCCGCGCGGAACGCCTCCAGGAAGCTCTCGAGGTCGGGCGCGTCGGCCATCAGCCTCTGCGCCAGCACCTCGAGCCGCAGCACCCGCCGGGTGGTCACGAAGCGCTCGTGCCAGGCGATCGGCTGGAGCTGCCCCTCCATGAAGCCGTCGTCGAGGAACAGCGCTTCCATGCCGGCCGCCTCGAAGCAGCGGCGGGTGGTGTCCTCCAGCCCGAGGCGCTCGCGCACGCCGAGCAGCGCCTCCTCCTCGGGTTCGACGCCGAACAGCTCGCCGAGGTCGCGCAGGCTGCGGCGGTAGGCCAGCAGGTCGGGCGCGTAGCGCGCCACCGTCTCCGGGGCGAGCGCCTCGGTGAAGGGTGCGGCGTACGGAGTCCGCCGGATCACGGCGTCCAGCGCGATGTTGTGCGCGTGGTGGTCGACCACGGGGATACCGGACAGGTCCATCAATAGCGCTCCAGCAGGAGCGCGGCCTGCTCCTGGAGCGGCATATCCTTGGTGGCCTCCCACTCGTTGAGTTTCACGGCGATGTAGGAGCGCGCGAGATCGGCGCCGATCGCGCCCGTCAGCACCTCGTCCTCCTCGAGGCGCCGCAGGGCCACCTCCGGATCGGTGGGGAGCGCTTCCACGGCGCGCGCCTTGCGCTCGGCGTCACTGAGCAGTCCGGGATCGCCCTGCACCGGGTCGGGCAGGCGCAAGCCCCGCTTCAGACCGTCCAGGCCGGCGGCCAGCACGGCGCCCATGGCGAGGTAGGGGTTGGCGGTCGCGTCGTGGGTCTTGAGCTCGAAGTGGTTGGGGCCATGGCCGAAGCGTCCGGTGGGCAGGCGCACCGCGGCCTCGCGGTTGTCCTTGCCCCAGGTGCGGAACGCGCCGCTCCAGAAGTGGGGGCGGATGCGACGGTAGGAATTGGCGCTGGCGACGGTGATCGCCATCAGGGCGGGCAGGTGCTCGAGCATCCCCGCCATGAACGCCTCCGCCGCCTCGGACAGCTCGTGGGGGCGCGAGGCGTCCCGGACGACGTTGTGTCCGTCCTGCCAGAGCGAGAGGTTGAGGTGGCAGCCGTTGCCCGCCGCGTTCTCGATGATCTTCGGCAGGAACGAGGCGACCCAGCCGTGCTCGCGCGCGAGCGCGCGCACCGCCTCGCGCACCGCCAGGTTTCCGTCGGCGGCCGACAGCGGGTCGCCGGGCTCGATGGCCAGCTCGTGCTGGCCCGGCGCGGATTCGGAGTAGTGCTGCTCGACCGCGATGCCCTGCAACGCGAGCGCGTCGTGGATGTCGTCGATGAGATCGACGGCGACATCGGTTCCCTGGGTGGCGGCGAACACGGTGTCGTCGATGGGTTCCAGGCCGTGGCGGTCGCGGAGCACCATGAACTCGTACTCGTAGCCCGCCTGCAGCGCGTAGCCCGCGGCGTCGACCTCGGCCAGCATGCGCTTGAGGAAGCTCCGCGAGCAGTACGCCCAGGGCTGCCCGCCGACGTGGAAGTCGCCGAAGACGCGGGCGTGGCTGGGAGCGTAGGCGAGCGGCCGCAGGGTGGACCAGTCGGCGACGAGGTAGGCCTCGCCCACGGGGCCCAGCCCGCTCTCGCCGACCACCGCGTCGTACATCACCGGCAGCGCCTGCAAGGCCTGCGTGAAGCCGACCCCGCCCTCCCAGACGTCGCGCAGCGACTCGATGGCCACCCCCTTGCCCCGGATGACGTTGCTGTTGCCGCTCGTGACGAAGCGGACGTACTTCACCCCCAGGGCGCGCAGGAGGTGGTAGGTGGCGTCCTTCATGGTGCCTCCAGATCCTAGGGCCTCGATCATCCGTAGAGAGAGCCGCCCGATCCTCCGGGATCGGGCGGCCGGTCGTGGCGGGGCTCAGGGCGTGGGGATGTAGCTCGGGGCCTCCTGGGCCGCGAGATAGAGCTTCTGATCCTTCACGCCGATGACGGTGACCTGCTTCTGGGGCACGCGCTTGCCGTCGACGTAGCTGATTGCGCCGGTCACACCCGGCAGGTCCTTGGTCGCCTGCAAGGCGTCGCGGATCTTGGTGGGATCGGTCGAGTTGGCGGCCTGGATGGCGTGGGCGATCAAGTACACGGAGTCGTAACCGAGCGCCGCGAAGGCGTTCTCGGGGGGCTTGCCGTACTCCGCCTGGTAGGCCGCGATGAACTTGGCGACGGCGGGGGTGCTGTCGGTCGTCATCAGGGCGTGGGTGGTGAAGTACACGTCGTTCGACGCCGGGCCCGCCACCTGCACCAGCAGCGGCGTGTCGTAGCCGTCGCCGCCGATGATCGGCAGGTCGATGCCGGCCTGGCGGACCTGCTTCACGATCGTCCCGATGTCATCGGGCATGGCCGAGACGTACAGGAAGTCGGGCTGCGTGGAGAGCGCCTTGAGCTTGGTGATCTGGGCCGAGTAGGAAGTGTCGCCGGACTTGTAGCTGTCCTCCAGCAACACCGTCCCGCCGTTGTGGGTGAAGGCGTCCTTGAAGTAACCGGCCAGCAGGTTGGTGTACTCCGTCGCCTTGTCGTACAGCAGGTAGGCCTTGGAGCCGAACTTCTTCATCGCGAACTCGGCCCCCACGGCCGCCTGCACGTTGTCCCCGAACGGCTCCAGGAACATGTAGTCGCCGATCTGGGTGGGCAGCAGGGGCGAGGTAGCGCCCGCGGTCACGAACGGGATCTTGTTGCGCTGCGCGATGGGACCGAGCGCCAGCGCGGAGTCGGAGTCGGTGAAGCCCGTGATGGCCACCACGTGATCGCCGCTGATCATCTGGGTGGCGATGTTGGTGATCGTCGCCGGGTCGGTCTTGCCGTCGTACAGGACCAGCTCCAGCGGGCGTCCGAGGACGCCGCCGGCGGCATCGATCTCCTTGGCCGCCAGCTTGGCGCCGTTGGCCGCCGGCACGTCGAGCGAGGCCAGCGCACCGGTCATGTTGAAGGCGCCGCCGATCTTGATCGGCTCCTGTGCCAGGGCGGCACCCGCCAGCGCTGCCGCCGCGACCGCCACCATCAGGGGACGAACGAACTTCATACCTGTACCTCCGTTTCCTCCGGGGACGTGCCGGCGAGACGTGTTCGCCGGCTCCTCGGGACGAGGACGAGCTCGCGATCTCCCAGAAGGCCCTGAGGGCGGAAGATCATGATGAGGATGAACACCACGCCGAGCGTGATCTGGGCGGCGCCATACAGCGGCGGCACGTGCAACGCGCCGACGTGGAAGCCGCGCTCGAGGTTGCGCAGCGTCTCGGAGAGCAGCGTGATCACCACCACGCCGACGCTGGCGCCGGTGAGGCTGGCCATGCCGCCGACCACCAGCATCACGATCAGGTGGATCATCAACGGGAAGTAGAAGGCCTGCGGCGAGAACGAGGTGAGGTAGTGCGCGTAGAGCGCGCCCGCCACCCCAGAGAAGAAGGCGCTGACCACGAACGCCGTCATGCGCGTCGGCAGGATGTCGATGCCCACCGCCTCGGCCGTCACCAGGTCCTCGCGGCTCACCCGCATAGCGCGCCCGAACGGCGAGTAGGCGATGCGCGAGCTGACCAGCCAGGTGACCGCCACCCAGCCCAGCACCCACCACAGGTTGGTGTACGGCAGCACCCCCGTGAAGGTGCGGGCTCCGCGCGTGAAGGCATCGGCGTTGACGAGCACCACGTTCACGATGACCAGCAGGCCAAGCGTCGCCACAGTGACGTAGTGCCCCGACAGGCGCAACAGTGGCAGTCCCACCAGGAACGCCACCACCACGCACAGCGCGCCGGCGGCGAGGGTGGCCGGCAGGAACGGCAGGCTGAAGTGCGCCAGGAAGCCCGGCAGGTCCCGCAGGTAGGCGTGTTTGGCGGTGACGGGGAGCGACAGGATGGCGGAGCCGTAGGCGCCGAGCGCGATGAACCCCACGTGTCCGAGCGAGAACACGCCGGTGAACCCGTTCGACAGCGCCATCGACGTCACCATCACGACCTCGATGCCCATCACGATCACCACCCTCAGCGGGTACTCGCCGAGGTGCGGGGCGAACAGCCCTACCGCCGCCAGCGCGACGGCGAAGAGGATCAGCCGGCCGTACCTCACAGCTTCACCTCCTGGCGCACCTGCATGATCCCGCCGGGGCGGAACAGCAACAACACGATCAGCAGCGTGAAGACCACCGCGTCACGGTAGGGCGACACCGAGGCGGGGAGGAAGGCCACGATGGCGATCTCCAGCGCACCCAGCACGTAGCCCCCGATGAGGGCGCCGCCGATGCTGCCGAAGCCCCCGATGATGGCCGCGATGAACGACTTGAGCATGGGCGTGAAGCCCATCAGCGGGTAGGCCACCCCGACCTGCGCCGCCCACAGCATGCCCGCGAGCCCCGCGAACGAGGAGGCCAGCACGAACGCGACCACGATCACCGCGTTGACGCGGACCGCCACCAGGCGCGCGGCCGTGAGATCCTCGGCGGTGGCCCGCATGCCGAGGCCGATACGTGTCCGGGTGACGAACCAGTACAGGAACACGAACGCCAGCAGCGAGAACGCCAGCGTCAGGACGTTGATGTTGGTGAAGGTGATGCGTCCCCCGGCGAGCTTGTAGACGTGGCCGAGCCAGGCGGGCAGCGGGAAGTTGCGGGGGCTCGCCGAGAACAGCAGGATGCCGAGGTTCTCGAGGATGTAGGTCACCCCCAACGACGTCAGCAGCGCCGTCACGTCGGCGGTGCCCCGCACCGGGCGGAACGCCACGCGCTCCATGGCGTAGCCCGCGAGACCGCCGGCGGCGATGCCCCCGAGCAGCGCGATGGGGAAGGGCACGCCGGAGCCCTGAAGCACCAGCGCAGCGAAGGCCCCGACCATCATCATGTCGCCGTGGGCGAAGTTGATGAGATTGAGGATGCCGAACACCAGCGACAGGCCCACCGCGATGAGCGCGTAGAGGGAGCCGAGACTGACGGCGTTGATCGCCTGTTGGACGACGTAGTCGACGACGTTCACCGGCCACCTCCCAGGTAGGCCTCCACGACCTGCGGGTCGCGCTTGAGTTCCTCGGCGCTGCCGGCCGCGGCCACGTTGCCGGTGCGCAGGACCAGCGCGCGGTCGACCAAGTCGAGCGCCACGCGCGCGTTCTGCTCCACCAGCAGCAGCGTCACGCCCTGCCGTTTGAGCTCGGCCAGGGTCTCGAAGATCGTCTTCACGAGCAGCGGCGCCAGCCCGAGCGAGGGCTCGTCGAGCAGCAGCAGGCGCGGCCGGCTCATCAGAGCGCGCGCGATGGCGAGCATCTGCTGCTCCCCGCCCGACAGAGTGCCGGCCCGTTGCTGCCTGCGTTCCCCGAGCACGGGAAACAGCTCGGTCATGCGCTCCAGGTCCTCGCGGATGCCGCCCTCGTCGCGGCGGCGCCCCGCCCCCAGCCGCAGGTTCTCCAGGACGGTCATGCCGGCGAACACGCGCCGGCCCTCCGGACAGTGGGCCACCCCCAGCTGGACGATGTCGCCGGGATCGAGCTGGTGGATGGGGCGCCCGCGGTAGCGCACCGCCCCTTCGCGCGGGCGGACGATGCCAGAGATGGCACGCAGCGTGGTGCTTTTGCCGGCGCCGTTGGCTCCCAGCAGCGCCACGGCCTCGCCCTCGTCGATGGCCAGGTCGATGCCCTTGAGGGCGGCCACCGGACCGTAGCGCACGTGGAGCCCCTGGAGCGTCAGCATCTCAGGCATCGGAGGTCCCCAGGTAGGCTTCCAGGACCTTCGGGTCGCGCTGGACCGTCTCGGGATCGCCCTCGCAGATGAGCTCCCCGTAGGCGAGCACCTGGATGCGCTCGCACAAGTTCATCACCAGGTCCATGTCGTGCTCGATGACCACCACCGCCAGCTCGAAGCGGTCGCGGATGCGGCGGATGAGCTCGGTCAGGCGCCGGGTCTCGCCGGCATCCATACCGGCGGCGGGCTCGTCGAGCAACAGCAGGCTGGGGCGGCTGGCGAGGGCGCGGGCGATCTCCAACCGCCGCTGGTCGCCGTAGGCGAGCGAGCCGGCGAGGTCCTCGGCGTTGGCCTCCAGGCCCACCAGCTCCAGCAGCTCCAGACTGAGCGCTTCGGTCCCGGCCAGCGCGCGACGGTAGCGAGGCGTGCCGAGACCGGCGTCCAGCAGCGTGACCGGGAACAGCCGCTGGGCGGCCGCCTCGACGTTCTCGAGCACGCTCAGACTGGCGCACACCCGGCTCCCCTGGAAGGTGCGGGACACCCCCAGTCGCGCGATGCCCGGCGGGCGCATGCGGGTGAGCTCGTGCCCGCCGAAGCGGATGGAGCCCTCGTCGGGACGCGCGAAGCCGGAGATCAGGTTGAACAGCGTCGTCTTGCCGGAGCCGTTGGGCCCGATCACGCCCACCAGATCCCCGGCGCGGACGCTCAGGGCGTGCTCGTTGAGCGCTCGCAGGCCATGGAACGACTTGCTGAGGTCCCGTACGGACAGCAGCGGCGCGCCTCCAGCAGTTACCACATGCAACGTCAACCGGCGTCCTCCCCGGTTCAGAACGGATCTGAGCCTTCGCGGGCAACCGCTTCTGCGGCGCGGGCGCAGGCCCCCCGTAGATGGATGGAACGTACATTATCACGAAGCGCGCGGCGCGCAACAAGTCGTGGATCTTCCGCTCCGGCCCGGGGAGAGGTACTATCTGCCGTCACCCACACGCTCCGGCTGCGGCCCTCGATCGGTGCGGCACCGGCACGACGGTATAGTCATGCATGAACCTCGATGGCAAGGCCGCGCTCGTCACCGGCGGCACCAGCGGTATCGGCGAGGCGACGGTCCGCCTCTTCGCGCGCCGGGGCGCCCGGGTGGCGTTCACCGGACGCCGACGGGCGCTCGGCGAAGCGCTCGCCGACGACATCGGCGGCGTCTACGTGGCGGCCGACCACACACGCTCCGAGGACTGCGAGGCCGCCGTGCGCGATGCGAGCGCCGCCCTCGGCGGGCTCGACATCCTCGTGAACAACGCCGGCATCGTCGTCCAGGGCACTGCCGAACAGACCAGCGAGGCGACGTGGGCGCAGGTCTTCGAGCTGAACGTCACCGCGGTGTGGCGCATGAGCAGGCTGGTGCTGCCCGAGCTACGCAGTCGCGGGGGCGGCGTCATCGTCAACAACGCTTCGGACTTCGGGCTCGTCGGCGGGCCGCGCGCCGCCGCCTATTGCGCCAGCAAGGGCGCCGTGGTGCAGCTCACCCGCGCCATGGCGCTCGACCACGCCGGCGAGAACATCCGAGTGAACGCGGTGTGCCCCGGCGACACCTACGTCGAACGCTGGCGCGAGGCGGGCTACTTCGAGAATGACGACCCGAGCGCAGGGCTGGCCGCGATCGGCAGCGCGCTGCCGCTGGGGCGCGTGGGCCGGCCCGAGGAGGTGGCCGAGGCGATCGCCTTCCTGGCCAGCGACGCAGCGAGCTTCATCACCGGCGCGACCCTGCCGGTGGACGGCGGGAACACGGCAGGTTGATCGGCCTTCCGGGAGACAGCCCGCGGACGGCGGGCCGGCGACCGGCCCGCGGCGTCAGCGCACCAGGTCCTTCACGACCGCCGTCATGCCCGGCCGCAACAGGGCGAGGTCCGCGGCGTCGCCGCCGTTCGGGAGGATGCGGACGGTGACGACGTAGGTGACGTCGCCCCGCACGATCTTGGAGACGCCGCTCACCCGCTCCACCTCACCGCCGAAGGTGCGGCCCGGCAGCGCGTCCACGGAGACCGTCACGCGACGACCCACCTGCACGCCCACCACCTGCCGCTCGGTGAGGTTGGTGGTGTCCACGAGCCAGGCGCTGGTGTCGGCAAGCGTGACGGCGGCGGACGTAGCGCCGTTCGCAGAGCCGGCTGCGGCCCCGGCTGCGGCCCCGGCTGTGGCCGCCGCGCCGCCGGAACCGACGGTCTCGCCGACCTCGGCCCCAACGGCCATCACGCGACCCGCGAAGGGCGCGCGCAGCGTTCGCCGGTCGACGGCCAGGGCGGCGCTGTCGCGGGCGGCAGCGGCCTGATCGCGGCGCGCGCCTGCCTCGGTCACCGCCGCCTTCGCCTGTTGGTAGGCCGCGCGCGCCTGCAGGGCGGCGGCTTCGGCCTGCGTCACGCCGGCCGCCGCCGCCGCCCGTTGGGCCTTGGCCCGGGCGACGGTGGCCTCGGCCTCACCCAGGGTCTGCCGCACCGCCGTGTCGGCGCCATCGAGCTGCGCCTTCGCCACGTCTACGGCGGCGTCGGCCGCCGCTACCTGCTGCTTCGCGGCCTCCTCGGCCGCCTGCGCCACCCCTACCTGGGCCGCGGACGCGGCCAGCGCCGCCTCCGCCTGCCGCAGCAACGCCTGCTCGCCGGAGCTGTCGAGCCGGAGCAGGGCCGCGCCCGCCTGGACCTCGTCGCCGACCGCCACGAGCCGTTCGGCGAGCACGCCGGACACGGGGAACGCCAGCTCCGCCGAGCGCAGCGGGCGCACCTCGGCCTCTGCCGACGTGGCCACGGGAAGGGACGTCGCGACGGAGGCTCCCGCGCCCGCCGCGCCGCCGCCGGCGCTCCCGCCACCGGCTGCCGGGAGGCCCCCCGCGGCGTCCGCGGAGGTGGGGCTCGAGCTCGACAGCGGCTCGGACTGGGACCCCACCGGGTTCGCGACCTGGCGGTAGGCGATCGTGCCCCCAACACCCAGAAGGGCGCCGAGGACCAGGTACAGGACGACACGCATCATGCGCATGCTCCACTCCGCGGCCGGCTCGTGCCGGACGTCATGCCAACGCTCCTTCGGCGAACTGTGCGATGGCAGCGGGATCCTCGAGGGTGCGATCCACGACGCCGTCACGCAACACGATGACGCGATCGACGGCCCGGCACATGCGCAGGTCGTGGGTCACCATGATCCCCGCGCGCCGGTCGTGGTGGATGAGCGTGGCGAAGGTGTCCACCACCTGGTGCGCGCGTTCCGTGTCGAGGCTGGCGGTGGGCTCGTCGGCGAGCACCACCGCGGGTTGATGGATGAGCGCGCGGGCGATGGCGACACGCTGCTGCTGACCCCCGGAGAGCTGCGAGGGCAGGCTCCGAAGGCGGTCGCCCAGGCCGAGCTGCTCCAGCAGCTCCCGGGCCCTGCGCACACCGGCGGCGTCGTAGCGTCCGTTCAGCGACAGCATCAGGGTGACGTTCTCGAGCACCGTGAGGTAAGGAACGAGGTTGTTCTGCTGGAACGTGAACCCGATGTTGCGACGGCGGAACCCGGCCAGACGGCGGTCGACGAGGCCCCCCAGATCCTCCCCCGCGATGCTCACGCGGCCCTCCGTGGGGCGGAGCAGGCCCGCCAGCATCGCCAGGATGCTGGTCTTGCCCGAGCCCGACGGCCCCACCAGGGCCATGAACTCCCCGCGCCGGAGCGTGAGCGAGACCCCGTCCACGGCGTGGATGGTCTGCCGGCCGAGCGGGTAGCTCTTGCGTAGGCCCTCGGCCACCAGGGCCGGGGTGTCGTCCGTCGTGTCGTTCGTGGTGTCGGCCGCGGTGTCGGCCGCGGCGTCCCGGGACGCCACCGGGTCGCGAGCGTCCTCGCCGGTGGCGCGCCGGTCCCGCCGTTCGCGTCGTCGCCCCCTCATCGGCCCAGCCCCAGGGCGCGCAGCGGCTCGACGCGCAGCGCCGCGCGCAGCGCCACCAGGCCGCCGAGCGGACCGATGACCAGCAGGCCCACCAGGGCGGTGGCGACGTTACCGGGCTGGAACACGATCGGCACGGTGGCCGGGAAGGTGGCGGCGAGGACGGCCGTGCCCAGGGTTCCTGCGATCACGCCTGCCAGGTTGACGAGGACGATCTGCAGCACCGCCTCGGTCGCCACCAGTGCATTGGAGGCGCCGATGGCCTTGAGCATGCCGATCTGCCCCAGCTTCTGCAGAGTCTGGATCTGGAAGAAGCCGCCCACCACCAGGAGTCCGATGATCAGAGTGAAGCCGCTCTGCGTGTTGAGCGTGCTCTGCTGCGCCGTGTAGCCGGGGATGCTCTGGTACGCGGTGGCGAGGTCGACCGCACGCACCCCCCGCACCTGACCCTCGATGCGCCGGGCGAGGGCGGCGGGCGCCACGCCGGCGGCGCCCTTCACGGCCAGAACGTTGAACAGCAGGGTACGGGGGTCCTCCTGGAGGTTGGCCTTGGGCTTGACTCGCTCGAAGGTGACCAGCGGCACCAGGATGGCCGGCGCGATCTGGTACTGCTGGCCCGCCGCGATCCCCACCACACGCAGGTCGTAGCGCTCGTCCACGGCGCCCTGGGTGGAGCGGACCGTCAGGATGTCGCCTACCTTCATCCCGCTGCGCAGCGCCGCCTGGCGCCCCAGCACCACCTCGTTGCCGCTGGCCGACGTGAATCCCGGCCCTTGCAGCACCGGCGGGTCGCCCGGACGCCCCGGCTCCACCCCGATCAGTGAGACCCGGAGACCCGGCGCCGTCGCCTTCGTGCTCGAGCGCGGGTCCACCACCGTCGACGCGAAGGCGATGGCGCCGAGGTCGGCCACACCGGCCACGCGACGCACCGACGCGACGGCGGAACCGTCGAACTGACTGGCCGCGATCTGGAGATCGGCGGTGGTCTGGTAGACGAGCAGGTCGGCGTCGAGCCGGCTCACATACTGGCGGTTGCCGGTCGCCAGCCCCTCACCCAACCCGGAGAGGAACAGCACCAGCGTGGTGATCAGCGCGATGACGGCGCCGATGGACGCGAAACGGCCCTTGTTGCGGAGGATCTCCTTGAGCGCCAGCGACGCGGCGAGGCGAAGGCTCACGGCGCCCCGCAGCCAACGGAACGTCGGTGACCACGCGATCGGAGCGCACCGCACCGTCTGCGCTTCGCTCCGTCACGACCCTGCGCACCCTGTCGACCCCATCGTCGCGCGCTGCCCACCAGACCACGATGCAACTCCGACGCGCCGGTCTCCATAGCCGCGCACACGATTCCGTCGTACGACCGGCGCCGCGCCCTGCGCCCCGATGTCGCCACCCATCCCCCCCCTTGCCACGCCCCGATGCCGCAGGTCGCCGCGATGCGTCAGCGCGTGAAGAGCGGCTCCATATCGCGGCGCTCGACGACCTCGCGCATGGCCTCGTCGGGGACGGGGCCGGTGAAGCGCGCGGCGGACTCCAGCACCCGCGGCAGCACGTGGATGTCGCCGACGGTGTTGAGGAACAGACCCTCGCGCCCCAGCACCCAGTGCACCGCCACCTCGACGTCGGCGGGATCCTCGAGCGGTTCGTACCAGGTGGCGCGCGTCTGCCGCCGCTCACCCCAGGGACGGCGCGTCAACGACTTGATGGTCTGCGTCGCCACACCGCGCTCGCGGCACACCGCCAGCAGCGCCTCGACGTCGGCGCGGTAGCCCTCGTCTCGCAGCAGCACGTAGCTGTACGGGAACAGCACACTGTCGAACGGGAAGCGCTCCAGGCTGCGCAGGTGCATGGCGGCGATGCCGAGGCCGTGACCGGTGACGCCGATGAAGCTCACCAGGCCCTCGTCGCGCGCTTCCACGCAGGCCCGCAACGCCCCGTCCTCGCCCATGGCGAGCTCCCACTCGTCTTCCTGGGCCAGGTTGTGGAGCTGGATGAGATCGAGCCGATCGGTGCGCAGACGCTCCAGCGAGCGGCGGATCTCGTCGCGCGCTGCGGCGTAGCTACGCTCGCCGGTCTTGCTCGCCAGGAAGAACTCGCCGCGGCGGCGCTCCATCCAGGGACCGAGCCGCACTTCGGCGTCGCCGTAGCTGGCCGCCACGTCGATGTGGTTGATGCCGTGGTCCAGCACCAGCTCCATGGTGCGGTCGGCCTCGGCCTGGGTGACGTCACTCAGCGCCGCGGCGCCGAACAACGTGCGCGTGCTCTGGTGTCCCGTGCTTCCGAAGGGAGCCTTGGCGATCATGGGCGCCTCCTCGTGGTCTGTGCGCCGTCCGTGGGTGGGTCCCGCGTCGTTCCCGCCTGCGTCAGGGTCCTCCCAGTCTAGCGCCGGCCGCTCAATCCGGCGAGGACGGGAGTCCCTGGAGCGCTTCGTCGACGGGCGTATCGCCGGACAGCAGGTCGAAGGCCTGCCCTTCGCCCACCCCGAGCCGCAACGCGGCCACGGTGACGCGCGCCACGTCCGCCCGCGGGATGGTGCCGCCGGGCTCGAGCGACGGCCCCACCCGCACGCGGCCGGTCGGCGCGTCGTCGGTCAAGCCGCCGGGCCGCACGATGGTCCAGCTCAGGCCGCTGGCGCGCAGCGCCTGCTCGGACTCGCGCTTGGCGTCCAGGAAGGGGCGCAGAAACGTGGGCATGGTATCGGGCCGATCGGTCCCCATCGAGCTGACCAGCAGGAAGCGCAGCACCCCGGCGCGCTCCGCGGCCTCGATGAGCCGCACCGTACCGCGGCGATCGACGGCGTCGGCCTGCTGCGGCGATCCCGCACCGACGGCGTGCACGAGCGCATCGACGCTGGCGAGGGCCTCGGCCAGCGCCGCCGCCTGCTCCTCGGTCGCCTCCCCCGCCAGATCGAACAGCACCGGCTCGGCGCCGAACGCGGCCACCGCGTCCTGCTGCTCCGGTTTGCGGACCAGGCCGCGGACCGACCCCAGATGAGCGGCGAGCATCATGCGCAGGATATGCGCGCCCGTCCTCCCCGCGGCTCCGACAACGAGCGTGTTCATGGCTCGGGCATACCATGTCCGGCGCGGTTGCGGAGCGGGGTCGGGTCGCGGCCCGTGGTAGCGTGGGTGTCCGCATGGACATCGTCTGCCTGGCCGCCGGGAAGGGAACGCGCTTCGGCCGGCTCGGCCGTTACCTCCAGAAGTGCATGCTGCCCTTCGGGCTCACCCCCTTCGTGGAGTACTCGGTGCGCAACCTGCGCGCCTGCGGCGCGCTCGACCCCGCGCACGACCGCCTCACCTTCCTGGTCGGCCACCACGGCGAGCAGGTTCGCGCCTACTTCGGCGAGGCCTACGACGGGCTGCCGGTGCACTATCTGGAGCAGGGCGAGGTGCGCGGCACCGGGCACGCCCTGGCCCGCGTAGCCGAGGCGCTCCGGCCCGACGGTCCGGTGGTGCTGTGGCTGGGAGACCTCTACGTTCCGGCCGCGCTGTTCGCGGCCGCGATCCGGCACGACGCGGCCAACCTCCTGAGCGTGGCGCCCGGCGGCGTCGACGGCAACGCCAGCGTCCGCATCACCACCGACGGAGCGCGCGTCGCGGAGGCCTGGTACGGGCGCGGGCCGCTCGCCGACATCGGGCTGTGGAAGCTCGAGCCCGCGGTGATGGCCGCGATGCACGAGCCCACCGGCGCGGAGATCCGGGCGCTGCCCAACCTGCAGCGGCAGATCGACGCCGGCCTCGAGGTGGCCTGGCTCGAGGCCGACGAGTGGCTCCACCTCGGCGGCACCGAGCCGACGCCCGAGGCGAACGTGCTGGCGGTGCAGCGCCGGGTGCAGGAGCTCGAAGGGGGCGAGACGCCGTGAGCAGCTCGGTGATCGTGAGCAAGACGCCTCTGCGCATCCCGCTGGCGGGCGGCCTCACCGACATCCGCCCCTACGCCGAGGCGTTCGGCGGCGTCACCGTCAGCGCGGCGGTCGACCGCTACCTGTATGTCGTGCTCAAGCCCAATCCCGGGGGCGCCTTCGAGCTGCGCTTCCAGGACACCCAGGAGAAGGCGGCGGACGGACGCCACATCCGCCACGACCTGGTGCGCGAGAGCCTGCGCCTCACCGGCCTGCTCGACACCCCCATGACGCTGCACATCCTCGCCGACCTGGCCAGCGAGAGCGGGCTGGGCGCGTCGGGCGCCTTGACGGTCAGCCTGCTGCACGCCATGCACCGCTTCAAGGGCGAAGCGGTGAGCGCCGCCGAGCTGGCGCGCGAGGCCGGGCACATCGAGGTCGAGGTGCTGGAAGGGGCTTCGGGCTACCACGACCCCACCATCACTGCGCTGGGGGGCCTCAAGCTCATCGAGTACCACGGGGCGGAGGCCGTCGCGCGCGACGTGGCGCTGTCCGACGCCACGCGGCAGGCGTTCGTCGACTCGTTGCTGTTCTTCTACAGCGGGCGTCACGCGCGCACCAAGCCGTCGCTCGACCTGCTCGGCAGCCGACTCGAAGAGGCCTACCCGGTGCTGCACGAGCTCAAGGCGATCGCCTACGAGCTGGAGAGCGCCTTCGCCGCCGGCGACGTGCGGCGCATCGCCGAGCTCATCGGCGAGCAGCAGACGCTCAAGCAGCGCCTTCCCGGCAAGTTCGTGGATGACTACGTGCTGGACGTGACGCGCCGCGTGCGCGAGGTGGGCGCCTACGCCCAGCTCCCCGGCGGCAAGATCAGCGCCTTCGTGATCGTGGCCTGTCCCGACGGGCAACAGGGCGCGGTGCGCGCGGCGCTGGCCGACCTGCAGGAGGTGTGGCTCGGGCTCGAGCCGGCAGGCACCCGCGCAACGGCCCTGTGAGCGCAACGGGCCTGTGAGCGCGCCGGGCGCTCCACCGGAATCTCAGAGAGATCCGCTGTAGGCTGCCACGCATGCGTGGCCCAATATCCGACCACGACCGGCGCGGCCGGTCGACCCTCGTGCCATGGCTGGCGCCGCTGGCGCTGCTGGCCGTCTTCGCCCTGATGGCCCGCGACGTCTACATCCATCAGGGCTTCGCCTTCGACGCGCCCGTCCTGACGTGGTTCCATCTCCACGTCAGCGCGGGCAGGACGGCCCTGGCGCGCACCCTCAGCGTCATCGGCGAGCCCAAGACCCTGGGCGCCGTGACCGCCCTGCTGATCGCCGCGTCGTTCGCGCTGCGGCGGCCACGGCTGGGCGTGCTGTTCGCATTCGAGGTGGGCGGCGCCGCCGCCCTCGACCTCGCCAGCAAGACGTTCTTCGCGCGCCCCCGCCCCACCCTCTACGCCCACCTGGTGCACGAATCGAACTTCTCGTTCCCGAGCGGACACGCCATGGGCGGCCTGGCGTTCTTCCTGGCGCTGCACCTGCTGCTGTGGCGCACCCTCCCGCACCGTTGGCGCTGGATCGGCGTGCTGGGCCTGGTGCTGGCGCTCGTGATCGGCGTGTCGCGGCCCTACCTCCAGGTCCACTACCCGTCGGACATCCTGGCGGGCTGGGCGTTCGGGTCGGCATGGGTGTTGGGGGTGCACCTGCTGGCAGCGCGGCTGCCGGCGACACGGCGGCGGCCGGGCGGACCCGCGGTGTAGCGTGGGACCACATGGCGCAGCGCATCCTGGTGGTCGAGGACGACGAGGACGCCGCGCGCGTGGTGCGCGCCTACCTGGAGCGTGACGGCTTCGAGGTCGAGGTCGCGCGCGACGGGGTGGCAGGGCTGGAGCTGGCGCTCGAGCGACCCCCCGACCTGGTGGTCCTCGACTGGATGCTGCCCGGCCTCGACGGCCTCTCCTTCCTGCGCGCCCTGCGCCGGGACGAGGCGGTGCCGGTCATCATGCTCACCGCCCGCAGCGAGGAAGGGGACCGCATCGCCGGACTCGAGGCCGGCGCCGACGACTATGTCGTCAAGCCCTTCAGCCCGCGCGAGCTGTCGGCCCGGGTGCGGGCCGTGCTACGGCGCGCCCCTGCCGACGAGGCGGCGCCCGCCGAAGCCATGGTGCTCGAGGTCGCGGGGCTGCGCGTCGACGGCGCTCGGCGCCGGGTCGAGGCGGGCGGGCGGGCGCTCGAGCTCAGCGCCCTGGAGTTCGACCTGCTCGCCGCCCTGGCCGCCGCGCCGGGCCGCGTGTTCAGCCGCAACGAGCTGATCGAGCGGGTGTGGGGACCGGACTTCGCCGGCGTCGACCGGGTGGTGGACGTGCACATCTCGAACCTGCGGCAGAAGCTCGAAGCCGCCGGCCTGCGCGGCGTGGTGGGCACGGTGCGCGGCGTGGGCTACCGCTTGGAGGCGGCGTGAGCAGCCCGCGCGCCAGCCTGTTCTGGCGGCTATTGCCGTCGTACCTGCTGGTGATCGCGGTAGCGGCGGCGGGGGCCATCCTGGTCGGCGAGGCGCTGGCGCCGTACTTCCTGCGGCACCACATGGACGCGATGATGCGCGGCATCGGCGGCGGCATGGGCATGACCGGCAACGCCGGCGCGCTCGGCGCCGACCTCGACCGGGCCTACCGCAGGGCGCTCAGCGAGTCGATCGCGTGGGCCGCACTGGCGGCCGCGCTGGTCGCTGCCGGCGTGGCGCTGTTCGTCACCGCCCGCATCGTGACGCCACTGCGTGACATGACCCGGGCCAGCGAGCGCATCGCCGGCGGCCGCTACGGCGACCGCCTCGACCCGCGCGCGCCGGGGGAGGTGGGGGAGCTGGCGGCGGCCTTCAACCGCATGGCCGACACCCTGCAACGCAGCGAGGAGCGGCGCGTGGAGCTGCTGGCCGACGTCGCCCACGAGTTCCGGACGCCGCTGTCGAACCTGCGCGGCTACGTCGAGGGGCTGCAGGACGGCGTCTTCGAGGACGAGGCGACCGTGTTCGACGCCTCCCGGCGCCAGCTCGACCGGCTCGCCCATCTGGTGGACGATCTCAGCCTGCTGTCGCGGGTGGAGACGGGTCAGCTCGAGCTCGCCGTGGCCCCGATCGAGGCGCGCGCTCTGGCCGAGGCCGCCGCCGCATCGTTCCTGCCGGACGCCGAGCGCGGGGGGGTGCGGCTCGAGGTGATCGCGGCGCCGCAGGCGGCCGTGGTGCGCGCCGATCGCGAGCGCAGCCTGCAGGTGCTGGCGAACCTGGTGGGGAACGCGCTGCGCTACACCCCGAGCGGCGGTCGGGTGACGATCGAGGTGGCACCGCCGGCACACGGCTTCGTACGCTTCGCCGTACGCGACACCGGGCCCGGCCTGGCGCCCGAGGACCTGCCGAACGTCTTCAAGCGCTTCTACCGCGGCGACAAGGCGCGCAGCCCCCACGCCGGCGGAAGCGGCATCGGGCTGACCATCGCGCGGCAGCTGGTGGAGCTGCAGGGCGGCGAGATCGGCGTCGCGAGCCCCCCGGGTCAGGGGGCGACGTTCCACTTCACCCTGCCGGAGGCGTAGGGCCGGAGGGGGGTAGGCAGGGGGGGTCCCGGAGCGTCGGGGCCCCAGGTAAAGGCCGATGGTACCTAACCGGGGACGATCGCCTCGCCACAGCGGCGCCCGGCTCACGATGCGCGTGTGAGACGCGTATCGACGCGACCGATCCCTTGCGGGCCCTCCACCTAGCACGCGGTTGGAAAGCCCAGCTTTGCATCGCGACCCCAGCTCCCGTGAACCCCCCTCCCATGCTCCGGCTCGGCGCGCCGGGGCGGGGCCCCTGGCCGGGTTGTGAGCGATATCGACAGAAACGCTCACTACTTTCCTGACAATTGCTGCGCCAACGCCTACACTCAGGGTGGACCCATGACCGAACGGCGCCCGAACAGCCGGAACCGACAGCAGACGCTGCACCGCTTGGTGATGCAGCACGGGAAGGTCAGCGCCGCGGACCTGGCGGATCGACTCGGCATCTCGCTCGCTACCGTGCGCCGCGACCTCGCGTCGCTCGAGCGGCGGGGGCTGGTGGACCGCACCTGGGGCGGAGCGCGCGTGCGCTCCCCCATCCGCTATCTCGAAGACTTCTCGCGGGCTGCCGACGACCAAGCCGAGGCGAAGCGGCAGATCGCGGCGCAGGCCGCGATGATGGCCGAGGTCGACATGGTGGTGGGTCTCTCGGGTGGGACCACCTGTACCGAGCTGGCGCGCTGGCTGCGCGGCGCGCCCATCACCGTCGTCACCAACGCCATCAACGTGGCGACCGAGCTGTACAACCACGGTCGCACCAAGGTGATCGTCACCGGCGGCGCCCTCAACGCGTACTCCTACGAGCTGGTGGGCGAGATGGCGTCGTACTCGCTTCAGGAGTACCGCCTCGACCTGTGTTTCGTGGGCTGCTCCGGCATCACCACCGACTTCGGGTTCTCCATGCGCGACCACCCCGAGGCGGCCATGGCACGGCAGTTCACGGCGATCAGCGAACGCACCTACGTGGTGGCGGACCACTCCAAGGTGGGACGCCGCACCCTGGCTCGCTTCGCGCCACTGGGCGACGTCGCCGGCCTCATCGCCGACGACGGGTTGCCGACCCCGGAGCACCGGGCCCTGGAGGACGCGGGCCTGAACGTGCTCCTGGCGAGCCGGCTCCCGCCCCTGGAATCGGGAGGGGAGACCCCATCATGATCAGCCACATGCTCCGCGAGATCCGTTCCCAAGGCGACGCCTGGTCCGCCGCCATCGCCGCCGTCGACGCTGCCGGGCCCGAGCTGGCCGACGCGCTGGCCGGCGCGGCCCCCGCCACGCTGATGCTCGGCGCCGGCTCGTCGTACTACCTGGGCCTGGCCGCCCGCGGCGCCTGGGTGCGCCGTGGCCGAGACGCCATGGCGGTGCCGGCGTCCGAAGCGCTGCTGCACCCCGAGCTCTACCCGGTCACCCGCGGCGGCCTGGCGCTCGGCATCTCTCGCTCCGGGACCACCACCGAGACCTTGCGGGCGCTCACCGCCATGCGCGCCGGCGGCGCCCTGGCCGTGGGCATCACCACCGTCGCCCAGACCCCGATCATCGACGCCGCCGACCACGCGCTGGTCATCCCCGGCGCCGCCGAGGACTCGACGGTGCAGACGCGCTCGTTCAGCGCGCAACTGCTGACGGTGCTGTCGCTCGCGGCGCTGGCGGGCCGCGACGAGCCCGCGCGCGCGTCGCTGCGGCGCCTGCCGGAGCTGGCGCCGGCCTGGATCGATCGCTCCGAGGAAGCCGTCAAGCCCCTCGCCATGGCGCCCGAGCGCATCTACGTGCTCGGCACCGGCGACCGCTGGGGGCTGGCGATGGAGGGAGCCCTGAAGCTCAAGGAGACCTCGCTCACCGAGGCCGAAGCGTTCCAGACCCTCGAGTTCCGGCACGGTCCGCAGAGCATGGTCGACGAGAACACCCTCGTCGTCGGGCTGCTGGGGAACGACCCGACCCGCGCCGAGGCGGCGGTGCTGCGCGAGATGGTGCACCTGGGCGCCCGCGTGCTGGTGGTCTGCGACGACCCCCTCGACAGCGACGTCGTCCCGGGCGCCACCGTGCTGAACTTCGGCAGCGGCCTGTCGGAGGAAGCGCGCCTGCCGCTCTACCTGCCCCCGCTCCAGCTCCTGGCCCACCATCGCGGCGTGGGCAAGGGCCTCGACCCCGACCACCCCCGCAACCTGCGCTTCGCCATCGAGCTCGAGCGGATCTGACCGCCCGACCGCAGCCGCGCCGCCCGGAGCCACCCGGAGCCACCGTGAGGCCAGCCATGACGCGACCCACGATCCAACGCTCGGCGCGCCCCATCGTCGCGCTGACGCCCAACCCGGCGCTCGACCGGACCCTCACGCTGGGCCGCGGGCTCGAGCCCGGAACGCTGCACCGCGTGGCCCACGTGAGGGAAGCGGCGGGCGGCAAGGGCGTCAACCTGGCGCGCGCCGTCGCCGCGCTCGCCGCCTCCGACCCCGCCTCCGACCCCGCCAGCGACGTCGCGCAGGCCGGTGTCGTGGTGGCGGGGCCGCTGGCAGGGTTCAACGGACGCAAGTTCCGCGCATTGCTCGAAGCCGAAGGGCTGTCCGGCGCGCTCACCGAGGTGAACGGCGAGACCCGCGAGTGCACCATCGTGCTGGACGGTAGCGCTCACCCGACCGAGATCAACGAGGCGGGCCCCCAGGTCGACGAGGTCGCCTGGCGCACGCTGCTGGCGAAGCTCCCCGAGGGCAGGCTGGCCGTGTCGGGCAGCCTTCCGCCGGGGACCCCGCCGGCGACCTTCGCCGCCCTGCTGGCGGACCTTCCGGGCCCCGTCGTCATGGACGCCCACGGCCCCGCCCTCCTCGCCGCCCTGGAGGCGGGCGCGGAGCTGATCAAGCCCAACCGCCGCGAGCTGGCCGAGGCCGCGCACGTGCTGGGGCTGACGTCCCCCGACGACCCGCTCGCCGCCGCCGAGGCGCTGCAGCGCCGCTACGGCGCGCGCGTCCTGGTCACCCTCGGCGAGGACGGCGCGCTGCTGGTGTGCGGCCGCGAGCGCTGGCTGGCGCACGCCCCGCGCGTCGATGTCGTCAACCCGATCGGCTCGGGCGACTGCCTGCTGGGAGCCTTCCTGTGGGCCGAGGACGCCGGCGAGCCCGCCGAGCGGGCGCTGGCGCTGGGCGTGGCGGCCGGCGCCGACAACGCCCGCCGCGGCGGGGGCGGCACCGTCGACGGCGCGGCCGTCCGTGAGCTGGCCGGCGCCGTGCGCACGGAGCGGCTGCCGTGAGGGCGGCAGGCGGCCCCGGCCGGTCGCGCTTCGCGCTGCCCGGCTGGTCCACCTGGCTCGACCGGCCCGGCTTCCTGGCCACGCTGCTGCTGGTGCCCACCCTGGTGCTGGTGTTCGGGGTGCTGCTCTACCCCATCCTCGACACGCTGCGCATGAGCCTGACCGACCGCGTGCTCTCGCAACCGGACAGCGGCGCCTTCATCGGTCTCGCCAACTACCTGCGGGCGCTGCAGGACCCGGAGTTCCGGGCCTCCCTGGGGCGCACCTTCTACTTCGCGCTGATCACGGTGCCGGCGGAGACCACGCTGGGGCTGCTCATCGCGCTGCTGCTCAATCAGCGCTTCTGGGGGCGCGGCTTCGTGCGCGGCCTCATCATCCTGCCGTGGGCGATGCCCTACATCGTCAACGGCGTGATGTGGAAGTGGATCCTCAACGCCAATTACGGCGCGCTCAACGCGCTGCTGCAGCAGGTCGGGCTGATCGACCACTACCACATCTGGTTGGGCTATCCCGTCTCTGCCTTCCACCTGGTGATCGTGGCCAACATCTGGAAGGAGACGCCGGTCGCCGTCATCCTGTTGCTGGCCGCGCTGCAGACCATCCCGCAGGAGCAGTACGAGGCGGCCCGGGTCGACGGCGCCAACGCCTGGCGGCAGTTCTGGGCCGTGACCTTCCCCAGCCTTCGGGCGGTGATCGCGGTGACGATGGTGGTCAAGACGGTGTGGGCGCTCAAGGAGTTCGACCTCATCTACGTCATGACCGGCGGCGGCCCCGCCAACGCCACCAACGTCGCCACCTTCTACACCTACCTGACGACCTTCAAGTTCCTGAAGTTCGGCTACGGCGCCTCGATGGCGTTCATCCTGGTGGTGCTGTCGCTGATCATCGCGTTCTTCTACGTGCGCATGATCTCGCCCCGGGAGACCGCCGAATGAGCGCCCGCTCGCTTCGCGCCAACAGCGCCGCCGGCGGCCGCTCCCGGCGCCGCCGGCGGCGGCTGCTGGGCCGCGTCCTGCTCTACCTCGCGGTCCTGGCCGTGGTGCTGTGGGTGCTGGCGCCGTTCGCGTGGCTCGTCATCTCCAGCGTCTCGACGCGCGCGGCGCTCACCTCGAAGCCGCTGCAGTGGCTGCCCGACCACCTCGACCTGTCCAACTACGTCGACATCTTCGTGGGGGGCGGCTTCGAGCACCAGCGTCCACCGAAGCGTCCGCGCCGGCGCCCTGAACAGCTTGATCGTGGCGGGGCTCGCAACGCTGGTGTCACTGGTGGCAGGCTCGCTGTCGGCGTACGCGGTGAGCCGGCTGCGCTTCCGCCTCAAGGGCGCCTTCCTCGCCACCTTGCTGGCGACCCAGCTTCTGCCCACCGTGGTCATCATCATCCCCATGTACGTGGTGTTCCGCAGCATCGGGCTGCTCGACACCGTGTTCGCGCTCATGCTGGCCGACATCGCCATCATCCTGCCGCTCATCACCTGGATCCTGAAGGGCTACTTCGACGGCATCCCCACCAGCCTCGAGGACGCCGCCCGCATCGACGGCTGCACCCGGGCCAGCGCGCTGTTCCGGGTGGTGCTGCCGCTTTCGAGCTCGGGGCTGGCCGCCGGCGGCATGTTCGCCTTCATCATCGCCTGGAACGAGTTCTTCACCGCCTTCATCCTGAGCTCCACGCTGCACTCGAAGACCCTCAGCGTCATCGTCGCCGAGTTCTCCAGCAAGGTCGGCGTCGACTACGGCGCCATGGCCACGGCGGGCGTGCTCACTTCGCTGCCCCCCGTACTGCTGGCGCTGTTCTTCCAGCGCTACATCATCCAGGGCCTCACGGCCGGAGCCGTGAAGGGATAGGCCATGAAGGGACAGGCCATGAGAGCCCGACGGGCACGCGCCCGCAGCATCCCCACGCGGGCGCCCCCGGGAAGGAGGGAGGGCCGCTAGGACGAACCGCATGACGCAAGCGAGGCATCGAGCCAACCAACACCTTTAGGAGGGTGAACCCATGTTGCCACGTATCGCAAGGCGCCTCATCGCCGCGCTGGTCGCCGCGCTTCTGCTCGCCGGCCCCGCGGTGGCGCAGAAGATCACCGTCATCATGCCGCGCCACGAGATGGACCTGGTGGGCCTGTGGGAAGCGCAGACACGCCAGTTCGAGCAGCAGAGCGGCATCAGTGTCGAATTCATCCAGATGTCGTGGGACGAGGTCGCCAACAAGGTCCTCACCGACCTCGCCGCCGGCGGCGGAACCTACGACGTGATCGAGTTCGACAACGGCTGGGTCGCCAAGTTCGCGTCGGCCGACTGGGTCGAGCCGCTGGGCAGCTACGCCGACCAGGCCTACCTCGACTCGCTCCTGCCGGGCCTGCTCGCCACCTTCACCAAGAACGGCCAGGTCCTGGGCATCCCCTGGAACAACGACACCCGCTTCTTCTTCTACAACAAGGCCATGCTCGACAAGGCCGGCATCGCTCAGCCGCCCAAGACCTGGGACGAGGTCGTCGCCGACAGCGCCGCCCTCAAGGACAAGGGCATCGTCGAGTACCCGGTCACCGAGTACTGGAACCAGGAGTGGGCGCTCGCCAACTCCTTCGCCTTCTACCTCTACAGCTTCGGCACCGACTACTTCTCGGCCGACGGCACCATCACCATCAACAAGCCGCAGGCGGTCAAGGCGCTGGCCTTCATGGTCGACATGCTGAAGACCGACAAGATCGCCAACCCGTCCAGCATCACGCTGTCGCAAGAGGCCGCTGCCGACCTGCTCTACGCCGGCAACGCCGCCTTCTTCTTCCAGGGCCCGCCGGTGACGCAGAACTACGCCAACGACCCGCAGCGCTCGAAGGTGGTCGGTCAGGTCGAGGCCGCGGCGTGGCTGCCGGCCGAGTCCGGCGAGTCGCAGGCCACATTGACGCTGCCCGAAGCCTTCGCCATCCCCAAGGCGTCGAAGAACAAGGACGCCGCCTGGCAGTACATCCACTACATGATCTCACCGGAGCGCGACCGCGAGCGGGCCGAGAAGCTCGGCAGCCTGCCGCTGTTCACGGCGCTCTACACAGATCCTGCGCTGTTGCAGAAGTACCCCTACTGGCAACAGTTCGGCGCGCAGTCCGCGAAGGCGCGGCCGCTGCCCCAGGTGGAGTGGTACGACGAGCTCGTCCAGACCACCATCGTGGCCGTGCAACGCGCCCTTCTCGGCATGCAGTCGCCGCAGCAGGCGGCCGACAGCATCGCCGCGTTCATGGCCGGCAAGACCGCCGGCGGCGTGACGCTGCACGAGTGAACGCCAGGACGCGCGGCGGCGGGGCCCTCCCCCGTCGCCGCGCTCCCCGCGGCGGCCCGCCGTGAGGCGCTTCGACCTGCTGGTCGTCGGGGAGATCAACCCCGACCTCATCCTGCGCGACGACGACCTCACGCCCGCCTTCGGGCAGGCGGAGAAGCTGGTCGACGACGCAGATCTGGAGATCGGCTCGTCGGCGGCGATCATGGCGTGCGGCGCCGCCCGGCTGGGGCTCCGCACCGCCTTCGTCGGGGTCGTCGGCGACGACCCCTTCGGACGCTACATGCTCGACGCCATGGCGAACCGCGGGGTCGACGTCGGCGCCTGTCGCGTCGACCCCGCCCTGCGCACCGGCGTCAGTGTGATCCTGTCGCGCCCCTCCGACCGGGCCATCCTGACCTTCCCCGGCGCCATCCCCGCGTTGCGGGCCGAGGACGTGCCCGACGCGCTGCTGGCCGACGGCGCACACCTGCACCTGGGCAGCTACTTCCTGCTCGACGCGCTGCGCCCGGACGCGCCGGCGCTGTTCGAGCGGGCCCGGGCCCGCGGCCTCACCACCTCGCTCGACACCAACTTCGACCCCAGCGGCGCCTGGGACGGCGGGCTCGATCGGCTCCTGCCGTGGGTCGACGTGCTCCTGCCCAACGAGACCGAGGCCCTGCGACTCAGCGGAGAGCCCGAGCTGGGCGCGGCGCTTCAGGCGCTGAGCCGGCGCGTCGGCACCGTGGCGGTGAAGCGCGGGGCGGACGGAGGCGAGGCCTGGAGCGGGCGTGACCGGGCGCGCCGCGGCGCGCTCGCGGTGGACGTGGTGGACACCACCGGAGCCGGCGACTCCTTCGACGCCGGCTTCCTCTACGGCTGGACCCGCGGCTGGCCGCTCGCGGCCTGTCTCACGCTAGGAACGGCCTGCGGTTCGCTGTCGACGCGCGCCGCCGGTGGTACCGCCGCGCAACCCACCCTCCAGGACGTGCGCCGGGCGCTTCCCGGAAGCGCGGACCTGCCCGACGAGCGCCCGCGCGACGCCGGCGCCTGAGCGTGGCCGAGCCGTCAGAGAACGCTTGCCCGTTGGCCCTTCTCGCTGCCGAGCAGGTGGCGCGAGGCACTTGCGGCCCCGAAGGACATCGCGTAGACTGAACCGTTCCGAAAACTCTGTGAAGAATTTTCGTAACTCGGGCGAACGCCCGGAAATCTGTAGAGCCTCGAAACGACGAGGCAGTAAGTGAAGGTAGGGAACATGGCAAGCGGAAGAGTCAAGTGGTTCAGCGCTGAAAAGGGCTACGGCTTCATCGAGCAGGGCGACGGCGGTCCGGACGTGTTCGTCCACTTCTCGGCGATCCAGGGCGAAGGCTTCCGGAACCTCAATGAAGGTGACGAAGTCAATTTCGATGTCGAGCAGGGGAATAAGGGGCTGCAGGCCGCCAACGTCGTCGTGACCAACGCGGCGCCGGTGAGTGGGCGCGCTCAGCGCTACTAAGACCGACACCAGAACACAACAGGACGGCGTCCGGCTTCGGCCGGGCGCCGCTCTTCGTTGGACCGGCTGCGCAGTCGTCAGGCGACGCGCCCGGCCGACCCGATCAGCGGACCCGATCAGCGGACCCGATCAGCGGACCAGGTCGCCGGGATCCCGGCGTTGCCATCGTCTCTCGGATTACGGTACGACCCCTGCGGCAAGGTGACGAACGGCGCTACGGCGTGGGCGGGGTCCGACGGGCGTCGGCCTGGCGATCGCGCCGTCGTTGGGAGAGGTACTGGAAGCCGGCGGTAGCGAACACGAACACCACCAGGAACGCCAGGCTCCCCGCGACGGTGGCGACCACGGTCGGCTCGGAGCCTGCGACCAGCACGATCAGCGCTCCGAACACGGTGCTCACGACAGCCACCGGAAGCACCGCAACGACGGCGCCGCGCAGTGTGCCGTGCTCCAGGAGGCTGGCGCGGGCGCGTTCCAGCGCCAGCACCACGTTCACGGCCGCGAACAGCAGAGCCACGTCGAGGTAGCCCACGGGCGGGACGTGCAGCACGAACTGCTCGATGAGCAGGAGCAGCAACAGGCCGAGGTAGAGCACCACGAAGGCGCCGGAGTTGCGCTTGTGCCCCTCGAGGAGTGAGGCCTGCAACGAACGGCGGCCGCTCATGTCGGCCGCTTCCGCGCGTTCGGCGCGCGATCGACTGCCCCGGCGGCACACCTGCGATGGTCCGAACCCGACAGCGCGACCATGCGGCATCTTGGACCGGGCCGACGGACAGCGGCCAGGGGCGAAAGTCCTTCGGGCCGCCGTGGACGCAACACCGCCGGGGCGCCTCCCCTTCCCGGCGCCCCGGCCCCCGCCTGCAGGTGGCGCGGCGTCAACGCAGCGTCAACGCAGCTTCAACTCGGTGGGCCCGGCTCGTCCTTCTTCTCGTTTCCGGGAGCCTTGCCGCCCTTCGCGCCCTTCCCCGCCTGGGCGGCGGTGATCTTGCTCACCAGATCGGGCATGTGCTCGAACAGCTCGCCCAATGCGCCCTTCCGGCCCGGCGCCGCCAGGATGGAGAGCTCGCTCCCCTTGACCACGATGAACGCGGCCGGCTCGACCTTGACGCCGCCACCACCGCCGCCGCCGGCGCCCTTGCCCTGGCCCTTGGTGGCGTCGCCGCCCTCGCCCTCGCCACTGCCACCGCCGAAGCCCACCGTCACCCGCGAGATGGGGATGACGGTGTGCTCGCCGAGTTGCAGCGCTTCGCCGACCACGGTCTCGGTCTTGGCCAACGTGCCGATCTGGTCGATCAGGGTCTTCAACAGGTCCTGTACGCTCATGACGCTCCGTTCCTTCCTCCCGCCTCGGAGGCGGGTCGAACCCTGCTCCTCGTCGATGCGGGCCTGCGCCTCGCCCGGCGCACGACCCACCACATCCGCAGCGCCAGCAGCGCCACGATCAGGGGCTGGAACCGCAGCGCCGCCTCGCCCTCCAATCGCGGCACCTCCCCCTCGAAATCGACCGTCACCTCGGCGCCGCGCCGGACGCGCGCCGGCAAGGCGCCCCAGCCGGCGTAGGCCATCCCGGTCGCCCATCCCGTCCATGCCGGGTCGGGGCTGGCGATCACCGCACGGGCGCGGAAGCGCTCGATCCGCACGCGCCGCACGAAGGCGCGCAGCGCCGCGCCGATCCGCCGGCGGTCCCGCCACAGGCTGGTCGGCGAGATGCGTCTGCGGCCCCGCTTCCGACGCTCGCGCGACGCCCGCCGACGGCGGCGCGGCGAACGCTCGCCGTCACGCGGCGTGAACCGTCCCACGCGCAGCGACAGCACGCGGATCTCCAGGCTCCGGTCGGCGACGTCGTAGCCAAGCCTCAGCCCGGGCCCGGCCACGGCGAAGCGGCGGGTGTCGTCGGTCCAGATGCCGTCGAGCTCCACCGGCACCAGCAACAGCAGCGCCAACGCCAGCAGCAGCAGCGCCACGAGCGCTCCGAGCCCGATGGCGATCCAGATCAGTACCGCGATCACGGGTGGTCCCCTCCCTGTCTGTCGCCCGCAGCGATAAGGGGAGCATGCGCGGGCGCCACGCCCGGCGGGTCCGTCGATTTCCGACGGGCCGCGTGGGGCGCGCGAACCTCGCAGGATCGCGCCGGTCCCGGCCCGTGCGATCGCGGTCCCTCTCCGCACGCGCCCGACGTGGCCGGCAACGGCGTCCTGCTGTAGCGCTACCCGCCCTGAGGCGACGCTGCGGCCGGCTCGCGGCTGCGCGGCTCGCGACCGCCGAAGCGGGTGCTGCGCACGGCGCCCAGCGCCACCAGCGCCAGCAGGAAGCCGGCCAGACCGCCCAGGACGGGGATGACCTGGAGCACCAGCAGTCCCACCGAGAGCGCGAAGGTGCCCACGCCCGCGCGCATCGGCGCCGACCAGGTCTGCTTGAACCTCGCGGCCAGGGCGCTCCCGACGGCGTCGCCGAAGGCGATGAAGCCGAACAGCACGGTGGCGTACAGCACCGCTCCCCCCGCGATCGCCAGCGGGATCCCGATCAGCGTCACGGCCAGCAGCACCAGGATCAGCACGGCGACCACGAAGGTCACGAAGCCGTCGAGACCGGCGCGCGCGGGGTGGTGCAGCATGGTGTCGCGCACCCGGCCCACGCGCAACGGCAAAGCGGCCATCAGCAGAGCCGCCACCAGGCCCAGTGCCAGCGAGCGCACGACGGCGTCCCCCGGGTTGCGGGCCGCGACCGCGCGCGACGCCAGGCCCGCGGGCGCCCGGACGTCGGCCGGAAGGGCGAAGCGAACCGGAGGCTCGTTCCCGGCCTGGACCGTTCCCTCGACGCGCGAGCCCGCGGTCGGGTCGTAGGCGGCGTAGTTGCTGCTCAGGTCGCCGAGAACCCGGGCGGACGAGCCCAGCGACAACGCCCCCCCGTAGGCATGTACAGCACCCGTGACCAGCCCGTCGACGACGGTGCTGCCCCCCACCACCGTGAGCGCGCCGTCCAGCGTCCCGCCCGCCTCGATGACCACCGAGGCGCCGATGGCGACGAGATCGCCGCGCACCGTCTGGCCCGCGACCACGGCGTAGCTGCCCCCCACCACCACGCCGGGCGGCTGGGCGGGCTGCTGTTGCGCGTTCGCCACTCCCAGGACCCGCGACCAGCGCCAGTACCAGCAGGACGGTCCGCCGCCCGCCCAGCATCGATCTCCTTGCCATGGGCCCACCCCTTCCGACGCACCACCGGCAGGTCCGGCACCGGAAGGCGGCCGGGGCGTCCCCTCTGGGATAGCGGCTCGGCACGGCCCGGGGGTCGGGGGCTCTCCGACCCGGGTGTGGGTGGAAGTCCTACTCGGTAGGGGCGACGCCCGGCTCGAGGGTTGACTTCTGCTATGACCTAAATTTATGATCCGAACCATCTTGCAGCTTCCGCATCCGCGGACGCACCGGTATGCCCCAGGCCCCACCGGGCCCGGGCCCGCGACCGGTGAACGGGAGAGCTTCGTGTCGACGCGCTGGACCCTGCCTCGCCCACCCCGCCACGCTGCGCCGATCGCACGTGGCGCGGCGGTCGTCGATGCCTCATACCTCGGCGTCCTCACGACCCCGTGCACCCTGGGGCCACGGCCGTGAGCCGCCGCCGCTCACGGGGCGCACAGACATACCCCACGGCGACCACGGGGTTCTCGCGCGACGTCAACCGCACCGCCATCCTCCGGCTGATCGCAACGGCAGGACCGATCGCCCGCAAGACGATCGCCTCCCGGCTCGGGCTCAGCTCCGCCACCGTGACCGGGATCACCCGCGAGCTACTGGCGCAAGGGCTCATCCACGTCGCCGAGCACGCCCCCTCCCGCGGCGGACGGCCCGCCGTCTTGCTCGAACTCGTCGGCCAGGCCGCCACCGTGCTGGGTGCGAAGGTCGCCTCGGATCACGTGGTTGGGGTGCGCGTGGACCTCGAGGCGCAGGTGCTCGAGCGCTTCGAGAGCCCCTTCGACGCCGCGGCCGACGACTCGATCGAGCGGCTCGGCGCCATCCTCGACGACTGGCTCGCGCGCTCGCCGTCGTCGCCGCCCCTCCTCGGGCTCGGCATCGGCGTCGCGGGCGTGTTCGACGCGGCCGCCGGCACGCTCGACTCGCCGCTGCTAGGCTGGCGCGACCTGCCTCTGGCACGGCTTCTGCAGGAACGGCTCGGCGTGCCCGTGCTCGTCGACAACGACGTCAACACGCTGGCCATCTGGGAGCGGCTGTACGGCCGCGGCGAACGGCACGAGCACTTCATCACCGTCACCATCGGCCGCGGCGTCGGGCTCGGCATCGTTGCCGGAGGCGACATCTACCGCGGTTCCCGGGGTGGCGCCGGCGAGTTCGGGCACGTGAGCGTCCAGGCCGACGGTCCGCTGTGCAGTTGCGGCAAACGCGGCTGCCTGGAGGCCGTGGTCGCCGACCCCGCCCTCGTCGCCCGCGCTCGCGAGTCGGGACTCCTGAGCCCGGACGAGGGCATCGAACGCCTGATGACGCTCGCCGAGGCGGGCGAGCCGCGGGCCATCGACATCTACGGCGCCGCCGGCGCGGTCCTGGGCCGCGCCGTCTCCGGCCTGGTCAACGTCCTTGCCCCGGAACGGGTCCTGTTCAGCGGTGAGGGGACCCGGGCCTGGCGCTGGCTCGAGCCCGCGTTCGAGAAGGAGCTGCGGGCCCATCTCTTCCCGGCTGCGTCCGACGTGCAGGTCGAGGTCGATCCCTGGGATGACACCAAGTGGGCTGTGGGAGCAGCCAGCCTGGTGCTCCGGGCGACCTTCAACGGCCCGCTCGACGGCCGGCACACCAACCTGGCCAGGGCGCGCATGGGCGCCGGCACGTCCGAGCCCACGGAGGTGGTCGACTAGCACGCGAAGAAGCGACCGATCGACCGTGCCGGCCGCAGCCTTCCGCCGCCGCCGGTGCGCCGCAGGGATCCAACGCGATCCGAAGGGAAGGGAACGTGGGCATGCGCAACGGAAGGCTCCTCAAGGTTCTCGCGCTGGCGGCACTGGCCGCCGGCCTGGCATCGACGGCCGCCGCTCAGGCGAAGACGACCATCACGTTCTGGAGCGCCTACAGCTCCGACGGCCCGGAGGTGAAGCAGCTCGAGACGGTGATCATCCCCGCCTTCGAGAAGGCACACCCCGACATCACCGTCAAAGACGTCACGATCCCCTACAACGACCTGCACCAGAAGCTGATCACGGCCGTGGCCGGCGCCCAGCTCCCCGACCTGGTGCGCTCCGACATCATCTGGGTGCCCGAGCTCGCCAACCTGGGCGTGCTCGCTCCCCTCGACACCGCCATGCCCGACTTCAAGACGCTGTCCGATAGCGTCTTCTCAGGCCCGCTGGCCACCAACGCCTGGAAGGGCCACTACTACGGCCTGCCGCTCGACACCAACACCCGCATCTGGGTGTACGATCCCGCCACCCTGTCCAAGCTCGGCATGAGCGGGCCGCCCAAGACCTTCGACGAGCTCAAGACCATGGCGGCGGCGGCCAAGCGCAAAGGCGTGTTCCTCTACGCCGAGGGCGGCACCGGCGGCTGGAACATCCTGCCCTGGATCTGGTCCGGCGGCGGCAGCCTGACCAACGACACCTACACCAAGGCCTCCGGCTACCTCGACGGGCCCAAGAGCGTGGCGGCCGTGCAGATGCTGGTCGACCTGTACAAGGCCGGAGAGATGCCCAACATCATCGTCAACCCCAACGGCGGGCTGGGCGCCTACGACGGCATCTTCCAGGGCAAGTACGCCGCCACCCTCGATGGCCCCTGGATGTTCGCCATCTTCAGCTCGGCCCACCCCGACACCAAGCTGGCGGGCAGCCTCGTCCCGGCCGGTCCAGGCGGCAGCGTGAGCGTCGTCGGCGGTGAGGACATCGTGCTCACGCAGCAGTCGAAGCACAAGCAAGCGGCGCTCGAGTTCCTGCGCTTCATGCTCAGCCCCTTCGCGCAACGCCAGATGGCGGAGGCCGGGCAGATGCCGGTCTTGAAGAGCGCCGAAGGCTGGCTTCCGACTATCCACGCCTACTACGACACCTACCTCAAGCAGATCGCCACGGCGCGGCCGCGCACGCCCACACCCAAGTGGCCGCAGATCGACCAGGTGCTGAACACCGAGATCGCCAAGGCCTTCCAGGGCAGCGAGACGGTGCAGCAAGCGCTGACCCATGCTGCCCACCAGATCGACGCCCTCCTCCAGTAACGCCAAGCTTCCCGAGGCTCGCCGAGCGAGCCTCGGGAAGCCCTCGGCCCGGCGCCGCCGGGACGTCCTCTACGCCTATCTGTTCCTGGCGCCGGGCTTCGCGCTGTTCGCGCTCACGATCCTGTATCCCATCGTGCGCGCCTTCCAGATCAGCCTGTTCCACTGGGCGATCGTCCCCGGCGCCGCCAGTGCCTTCGTGGGCCTGAAGAACTACGCGCACGCGCTGCACGACCCGGTCTTCTGGAGGGCGGTGGCCAACACCGCGTTCTACATGCTGATCACCGTGCCGTCGCAGATCGTACTCGGACTGCTGGCCGCCGTCCTGCTCGACGCCCGCATGCCCGCCCGCGCACTGTTCCGCACGCTCTACTACCTACCCGTCGTGACGAGCTGGGTGGTGGTCGCGCTGGTGTTCCGCTATCTCTTCATCACCGAAGGTGGGTTGGTCAACTGGATCCTCCACGACAACCTCCACCTGATCCCGCACAACATCAACTGGCTGGGGGCGCGCTGGACAGCGATGACGGCGCTCGGCATCCTCGGGGTCTGGAAGGGCGTCGGCTGGTCGATGGTCATCTTCCTCGCCGCGCTGCAGGGCGTGCCGCGGGTCCTTCACGAAGCTGCCGCGGTCGACGGCGCACGCGCCTGGGACCGCTTCCGCGCCGTGTCGCTACCGGCCATCCGACCCGTCGTGGCGTTCGTGACGGTGCTGCTGGTCATCGGCGGCTTCAACGTGTTCATCTCGGTCTACCTGATGACCGGTGGCGGCCCCGTCGATCAGACCCAGGTGCTGCTCACCTACATGTACCGGCAGGCGTTCTCCTTCCTCGACTTCGGCTACGGCACCGCCATCTCCTTCCTCCTCACGCTGATCGTCTTCGCGATCTCGCTGGTGCAACTGCGGCTGTTCCGACGCCCTGCGGGAGAGCGCTGATGGTCGTAGGCAGCCACGGCCGCAGGCGCGCCGCCATGGCGCTGCGGCTGGCCCTGTTGACGGCCGGCCTGGTCGTCATGTTGATGCCGTTCATCTACATGCTCGCCACCTCGTTCAAGCCCAACGCCGTGGTCCTCGAGATCCCGCTCAAGTTCTTCCCGCAGCACCCCACCCCTGCCAACTACGTCAGCGCCTGGACCTCGAACCGCTTCGCCCAGTACTTCGTCAACTCGGTGTTCGTAGCGATCGTGACGACCGCGGCCGCCTTGCTGCTGTCGTCGATGATGGCGTTCTCCTTCGCGCGCTTCCGCTTCCCGGGTCGCTCGTTCCTGTTCGGCCTCATCCTGGTCGCGCTGATGGTGCCGACCATGATGATGCTGATTCCGCAGTTCCTGCTCGCCCGGGACCTGCACCTGCTCAACTCGTTGTGGGGCCTGGTGGTCTTCTATACCGGTGGCAACATGGGCCTCAACACCTTCCTACTGCACAGCTTCTTCCAGGACATCCCCTTCGAGCTCGAGGAGGCCATGATCGTCGACGGAGCCAACCCCTGGACGCGCTACTGGCGCCTCATCCTGCCGCTGTCCCGGCCCGCCCTCGCCACCGCCGGGATCTTCACCTTCCTGGCGAGCTGGGACGAGTTCACCTGGGCCCTGACCATCATCAACGACCCCTCCAGGTACACGCTTCCGATCGCCATCGCGCTGTTCCAGGGCCAGCACTCCACCAGTTGGGGGCTCGTCTTCGCGGCCTCGGCGATCGCCATCGCACCGGTGCTGATCATCTTCGCCATCTTCCAGCGGCAGTTCATCGCTGGCATCGCGAGTGGAGCCGTGAAAGCATGACGACCCTCACCCAAGGGGACCAGCTGGCGCGCCGCAGCGTCGAGGTGCTCCTCGAGGGGCAGTCGGCCGGCGGCGCGCTCGTCGCCAGCCCCGCCTTCCCCGTCTACCGCTACGCCTGGCTGCGTGACGGCGCCTTCTGCGCGCACGGCCTCGACGTCGCCGGCGAGCACGCTGCGGCCCGCGCCTTCCACGCCTGGGCGGGCCGAAGTGTCGAGGCGCACCGCACCCTGTTCGAAGACGCCATCGCGAGCGTGCAGGCAGGCGCGCCGCCGCCACCGGAGGCGATGCCGCCCACCCGCTACACCCTGGAGGGCACGCTGGAGCGGGCCGACGACGAGCCATGGCCCAACTTCCAGCTCGACGGCTACGGCACCTGGCTGTGGGCGCTCGACCAGCACTTGGCAGGCCGGGTCGCCCCGGAGACGCTGGCGCCGGCGGTGGAGCTGGTGGCACGCTACCTGCAGGCGACCTGGCGGCTGAAGTGCTTCGACTGCTGGGAGGAGTTCGGCGGCGGCGAGCACGCTTCCACACTGGGCGCCGTGGTCGCGGGCCTCGACGGGGCCTCCCGGCTGCTCGGCGACCCCACCTGGCGGGCCGCAGCGGATCGAGTGCGCGACCACTTACTCGAGCGCTTCACGGTGTCTGGGCGCTTCAGGCGCGGCGCCGACGATGACCGTGTCGACGGCAGCCTGCTGTGGCTCGGCGTACCGTTCGGCGTGCTCGAACCCGACCACCCCACCCTCCGAGCCACCGTCGACGCCGTCCGACGCGACCTGACGGGACCGGGAGGCGGCCTGTACCGGTACCGCGGGGACACCTACTACGGCGGCGGCCAATGGTTGCTGCTCACGAGCTCACTCGCCTGGCACGACGCCTCCACCGGCAACCACGGTGCCGCGGCGGCCGGACGCGCCTGGGTACGGGCCCAGGCCACGGCCGACGGAGACCTCCCCGAACAGGTCGACGCGCACGCCCAGGAGCCCGCCATGGTGGAGCCCTGGCGGCGGCGCTGGGGACCCGCGGCCACGCCACTGCTGTGGTCGCACGCCATGTACCTGATCGCGGAGAGGGCGGCGCGCTGATGGAGCTCCTGCCGACCCGAGCGAGCTTCGCCCCCGGCGAAGCCATCGACATCGAGGTTCGTGGCGCCGCCGGGCCGGTCGAGCTGTCGCTGTGGCACCTCGATCGACGGGTGACCGTCGCGACGGTCCCGAGCGGCGGCACCGTGGCCCGCTTCCCCGCTCAGCCCGAAGGCGGTTACGGCGTCGAGGCCGCCGGCGCACGGACCGCCGTGGACGTTCTCGCCGACCCGTTCGAACGGCCGCGCTACGGCTTCGTCTCGGACTACGCCAGTGGTCGCGACACGGCCGCCGTCGTGGACCAGGCCCGCCGCCTACACCTCAACTCGGTGCAGTTCTACGACTGGATGTACCGCCACGCCACCCTGCTGCCTCCGGAGGACCTGTTCGAGGATGCGCTGGGGCAGCGCCTGTCCCTCGACACGGTGCGGCGGCTGGCCCGCGACCTGCGCGCGGCCGGAGCATTGCCGATCGGCTACGCGGCCGTCTACGCCGTCGGCCGGGAGGCCTGGGCGGCCTGGCGGCGGGCCGGGCTGTTCCGCGCCGACGGATCCCCCTGGACGTTGGGGGAGGATTTCCTCTGGAACGTGGATCCGACTCACGAGGGCTGGCTGGACCATCTCGCCGAGCAACTGCGCAGGGCGCAAAATGAGGTCGGTTTCGCGGGCTTCCACCTCGACCAGTACGGTGCGCCGAAGCGCGCGCTGCGGGCCGACGGCAGCGAGGTCGATCTCGCCGCGGCGTTCCCCGCGCTCGTCGACCGGCTCGCGGGCGAGCTCCCGGGCAGCCGCCTGATCTTCAACAATGTCAACGACTTCCCCACCTGGGCCACGGCGCGCGCGCGGCAGGACGCGACCTACATCGAGGTGTGGCCGCCGCACGAGCGCCTGCGGCACCTCTCCGGACTGGTGGAGAAGGCCAGGGCGCTGGCGCCCGACAAGGCGCCGATCCTGGCCGCCTACCTCTCGTCCTACAGGGGCGATGAGGCCGCGGCGAATGTCGCCGAGCGGTTGCTGCTGGCAACGGTCTGGTCGCACGGCGGCGGAGCGCTCCTCCATGGCGAAGAGGACGCCGTGCTCACCGAGGCGTACTACGTCCACCACAAGCGCCTGAGCGCTGCCAGCCTGGCGGCAACGCGGAACAGCTACGACTTCGCCGTCCGCTACGGCGACCTGTTGTTCGATCCGACGGCCGTCGACGTGACGCGAACGGTCCTGGGCGGCGCCAACCTGGAGATGCGGGTGGAGGCGTCGGTCCCCGTAGCGACCGATGCCGAGCCGGGCACGCTCTGGGTCCGGGCCGTCCGCACCGAGCACGGCTTGCTCCTGAGCCTGATCGATCTGTCGGCGCAGAGCGAGGATCGTTGGGACGCGGGCAAGCAGCCGTCGTTCCCGCTGGCCGGGCTCCGGGTGGCGGTCGAGCGGGTGCGCCGCGAGCCTCCCGACGTCCTCTTCGCCGACCCGGACGCGAGGCCGGGACTGGCTGCGCTGCCGTCGACCCTCGAGGGTCGGTACGACATCGTCGAGTTGCCGCCGTTCCGGGCCTGGGCGCTCGTGCTCGTGCGCGAGAGCGCGCCGTGACGGATCGTCAGCTCGCGCCCCGGCCCGCCGGCACGGGCTGACCGCGCCCCGTCACGGCCTTGTCGACGTAGTCGGAGTTCAGCAGCTTGAGCGCACCCATGTAGCGCAGCCGGAACCGCAGTCGGTCGCCCACACGGGTGCGTCCGGCACGGCGGGTCACGTCGACGACGGTGATGTCGCTCGACAGGTCGACGATCTCGACACCCTCGTCCTCGGGCGTCAGGAACTCCGGCTGCAGATCGAGCCAGCCGAGATCGAGCAGCGCGCGGCGCGAGGTGCCTGCGTCGTCTCCGGCGTCCCCCACGCCGCCGAAGGGCGTCTCCCCGAAGGGTCCCGAGGGGGCGTTGGGCTTCTCCCGCACCTCGATCACCTCCGCCTCGAGCCGGAAGACGTCGTCGCGCATGCGGTCGAAGCGCTCGCCCGAGATCAGGTCGCGGCCGAAGAACAGCCCCTCCCCCACCCGGAAGTGGTTCACCTCGGCGGGCACGCGACCCTGGAACAGCATCGGCAGCGCCACCGTGGTGCCGCCCGACACCCAGGGCAAGTCGATGCCGAAGCGGCGCTCCACCCGATCACGCATGCGGCCGAGCCGGCGCAGCTTGGCCTCGCTCGGCACCGTTCCGTTGAGGCAGTTGAAGTTCGTCCCCAACCCCTGCAGGTGCAGGTGCTCGAAGCGCAGGGCGCGGCCGACGAAGTCGAGCAGCTGCTCGTCGCGGATGCCCTCGCGCAGGTCGCCCATCTCCACCATCACCACCACGCGGTGGGTCACGCCCTGACGGGCGGCCTCCTCGTCGAGCGCCGCCAGCGTCGCCAGCTCGGTGTTGAAGCTGATGTCGGCCCAGCGCACCACGTCATGGGCGTTGCCGGGCGCGGGCGGCTTGATGTAGACGGTCGGCATGTCGGGGTCGATGCCCTTGATGGTGCGGAGGTTGCTGGTCCGCGCGTCCATCACGTGGGACGGACCCAGCGCCAGCACCTCGCGCAGCAGCGGCTCGTGACCGCACAGCAGCTTGGTCACCACGCCCCAGGCCATGCCGTGCCCGGCCATGCGGCGCTCGAGCTCGGCGAAGTTGGTCAGCAGTGCGTCGCGGTTCAGCGTCAGCGTGGCCATCTCAGCGCTCCAGCCGCATCTCGAGGTACTTGTTGGTGAAGCCGAGCTTGCGGTACAGCGCCACGGCGGGGTTGTCGTGTTCGACGTGCAGCGCCACGTTGCCATCGACCGAGGCAAGGGCGCGCTCCATCAGCGCGGAGCCGATGCCGCGGCCACGGTGCTGGGCGTGGGTGGCGATGTAGACCAGCAGGTTCTCGGGCGTGTACTGCGCCATGTGGGTGTCGTTGGTCACCACGGCGCCGACGATCTCCGCGCCGTACTCGGCGAGGATGACGCTGCCGCCGTCGGTGGCGGCGCTGCCGCTGGCGCGCCGCAGGCAACGCTCGATGTGCTCGAGGGGGTCGCCGTAGCGCCCGAGATGCTCGAACAGGAAGCGGGCCACGGCGTCGAGGCGGTCGCGCTGGAAAGCAGAGCGCTCCGCCTCGTCTTCGAACGTGAAGGTCGTCAAGACGATCGCTGGATGCGTTGTGGTCACGGGGTCCCTTCGGGGCCGGAGCGATGACGGCGCCCATGCGGCGCCGCCGTCTGGATATGCGAACATAGTATGCATTCGCGCATTCGTGTGCAGCCTCGACGACAGCGGGACGTTGCGATCCATGGCAACGCGCTGGAGTCCGGCGGCGGAAGGCTCGCGTGACCGGACATCCTCCCCGACGCACGCGTCGCTACGCCCGAGCAACGCCGTCCGGGAGAGGCGACCCTTGGATTCCACGTGGTAGTCGTCCGTCTCCACGGGCCCGGCTCGGGATCTCCCCTTGCGCTCGCCCGCGCCGGTGCGATACCATCCGCATATTCCTAGGTGAAACGGCGTTTCGTCTACTAAAACCTGCATGCGCCGTGGCCTCGAAGGAGAGGACCCATGAACGATCTAGAGCGGAGCCTGCTGGCCGACGTCTCGCTGGACGCGCCGTGGGCGTTGATCGAACGGTTCGCGGAGATCGTGCGCGAACACCCGACGGAAGCGAACCGAGCCGCCGACGCGCTCGTCGAGCGCCTGAGGGCCCTGGACATCCCGGTCACGGTCCACGAGCCCGAACTCTACCTGAGCCTGCCCAAGAGCGCGCGGGTGGAGGCGGGCGGCGCGACGTTCCGGGCCAAGCCCCCCTCCTACAGCGTGGACTCGCGCGACGGTCTGGCCGCTCCCCTGGTCTACGTACCGGCGACCTTCGCTGCCGGAAGCGACGACGTCTTCGACACGCTCGACGTCGAGGCCGCGCGACAGGTCGACGTGAAGGGCAAGATCGTGCTGACCGAGGGGTTCGCGAGCCCCGCCAACACCGCTCACTTCGAAGCGGCCGGCGCCCTCGGGATGATCGCCATCAATCCGGGGCAGGACATCCACTGGGGCACGTGCACCACCGTGTGGGGTACGCCTGGCCTGAACGATCTCGACCGCAAGCCGGGCATCCCGGCCGTCGCGGTCAACCGCCCCGACGGCGACCGCCTGAAGGCGCTCGCTGCCGAGAACGCCACCGTCACCGTGTTCGCCGAGATGGAGGAGGGCTGGTTCGTCTCCAAGGTCCCGGTCGTCGAGATCCGCGGCCGCGTCGAGCCCGACAAGTTCGTCCTCCTCCACGGCCACTATGACTCCTGGGGCATCGGCATCGGCGACAATGCCACCGGCGACGCCACCATGCTCGAGGTAGCACGGGTCCTGAAGGCGCACCAGGCCGACCTGCGCCGTTCCGTGCGCATCGCCTGGTGGCCCGGGCACTCCACCGGCCGCTACGCCGGCAGCACCTGGTTCGCCGACACCTTCGCGCTCGATCTGTACGAGGACTGCGTTTCGCAGATCAACTGCGACTCCCCAGGCTGCCGCTGGGCAACCGAGTACAAGGACGTATCCCTGACCGCGGAGACCGAGCCCTTCGCGGCCGGCATCATCCGCGACGTCACCGGCAAGGCCATGGTGGCGGAGCGCGCCGCCCAGGCCGGCGACTACTCGTTCAACAACATCGGCATCAGCGGCTACTTCATGCTCCTGTCGACCATGCCCGACGACCTGCGCGGGACCAAGGGCTACTACGGCGTCGGCGGCTGCGGCGGCAACATCGCCTGGCACACCGAGAACGATACGCTCGAGATCGCCGATCGCGACATCCTCCTCGACGACATCAAGATCTACGCGTTGGCGGCCTTCCGCAACGCCAACGTCGACGTCCTTCCGTTCGACTGGCGCGCCACCACGGCCGAGTTCCACCAGGTCCTGGCACGCTACCAGAGCGCGGCCGGCGAGCGCTTCGACCTGGCCCCGGCCGTGGAAGCGGTCGGCACCCTGGATCGCGCCCTGGAACGCTTCTATGCGGGCGTGGCGAACGGCGGCGTGGCGGCGGCGGAGGCGAACGACGTCATCCAGACGCTGGCGCGCCTACTCGTTCCCATCAACTTCACGACGCAGGGCGCATTCCGGCACGACCCCGCCCTCACCATCCCCCAGCTCCCCGACCTCGCCCTGGCCCGCGATCTCGCCGGGATGCCGGCGGACAAGGTGGGCTTCGCGCAGATGGAGCTGCTACGGGGTCGCAATCGTGTCATCGCGACCCTTCGCGACGCCACCCGGCGCGTCGAGCGGGCCCTGCCCTAGCCGGGCCCGCCGGCGCGAACCCCACCCGAGGAGGTCCTAGGTGTGAAACCGAAACAGTACAAGGGCTACCGCTCGTTCCAGTACCTCGAGCCCGGCGTGGACTACAAGGCCTACCCGCTGGCCAAGGAGGTGGGTCGGGTCCCCGCCTTCTCGATCCCGCTCGACACCGAGCAGGAGGCGCGGGTCGTTCGGCTCTTCGAGGAGAACCTCGTCATCTCGCTCCACGACCACTGCTTCGTGGCACCCGAGAACCTCGACGGCTTCATGGAGTTCCGCCGACAGGGCCGCGACTTCACCGGCTACGAGGGCCTGGCGCATTCGGGCCTGGACGTGGTGTTCGACAACATGATGGACGGCACCGCCATGGTGACCTCGCGCGCCGGCTGGAAGTGGGACGATGTCGTGTTCGACATCGGCATGCGGCTGTCGGACATCGCGCACCAGGACATGGTGGTTCTGGCGACGACGACCGAGGACCTCGTCCACGCCCGGGAGAACGGCAAGATCGCCTTCGTGGTGAGCATCGAGGGTGCCGCCATGATCGAGAACGAGCTCGACCGCATCGACGTCCTCTACGGGCTGGGCGTGCGCGCCCTCGGCATCGCCTACAGCGAGGGCAACGCCCTCGGCGCCGGCCTGAAGGAACCCCGCGACGGCGGCCTGACCGTCTTCGGGCGGCAGGCCGTGAAGCGCATGAACAAGCTCGGCATCGCCATCGACGTCTCGCACTCCGGCGACCAGACGGCCCTCGATACCATCGAGGTCAGCGAGAAGCCCATCTTCATCACCCACGCCGGTGCCCGCGCGCTATGGAACAGCAACCGCCTGAAGCCCGACGACGTCATCAAGGCGTGCGCGGAGAAGGGCGGCGTGATCGGCATAGAAGCGGCTCCTCATACCACCATCACCGAGAAGCAGCCGCGCCACTCGATCGAGTCGTTCATGGAACACTTCGAGTACTGCGTCGACCTGGTCGGTATCGACCACGTCGCCTTCGGTCCCGACGCGCTGTTCGGCGATCACGTCGGCCTCCACCACGCGCTCGCCGAGCAGCTCTCCATCGGCGCCTCGCGCGGAAACCGGCCGTACCCCGAGGTGCCGTACGTCGAGGGTCTGGAGAACCCGGGCGAGACCTTCCCGAACATCGTGCGCTGGCTCGTCAAGCACGGCTACTCAGACGAGGACATCGGCAAGGCCATCGGCGGCAACGTCTTCCGCGTGCTGCAGGAGGCCTGGTACCGCTAGCCCGTCCGACCGGGGCGTAACGCTCTCCATCGTCACGAACAGGGCCCCAGTGCCGACACCGGCTGGGGCCCTGCTGTCAGCGTCGAGCCGCGACCGGCCGGAGCGGCGCCCGGTTCAACCGTGCAGGTCGGCCAGCAACCGCGGGGACGGAAGCAGCGTGTCGTCCCCGAGAAGCCTCCCCACCACCACCCCGCACAGGAGTCCCGAAGCGGCCACGCCCGCCGCGCTCAGGTATGAGCTCAGCGCGAGCTGGTAGGGATGCCGGTCCATGGCGTCGTAGGGCCCCTGCAGCCCGTACGGTTCGGTCGCGTCGATGGCATCGAGAGCGGCGGCCTGCATCGCGCCCACGCGCTCCAGCAGAGGTAGCAGCCCCACGAAGCCGTAGTCCTGGCCCTCGGGCGCACGGGCGTGGAGCCACGGCTCGAGCGTGCGCCGAGCGGCCCCTGTCGGCTCCAGACCCTCCAGGTAGGTGGCGGTCGCCTCACTCGCAGCGGCGGCGTCCAGTGCGGCCCGGAGCCACAGCTCACGCGCCTCCAGGCCGAGGAAGCGCGCCGCCGCGCCGGGCGCTGCCCACCGCCCCGGCTCGACCGCGGCGAGCTCGGTGAACCGCGCCGCGTTCTCCCGCGCCAGTGTCGCGGCGCGGGCCAGCGCATCCGCGGCCGCCGCGCCGTCCGATGGGCTGGCGCCGGCGCTCGCCGCGCGGGCGCCCTCGCTCGATCGGCCGGACCGGCCGGCCTGGTGGAGAAGCGCGTTGGCGAACAGGCGGACACCCTCGTCCCAACCGAGCTGCACCCCGTCGAGCCCGAACTCCGGATGAGAGCCGAAGAGCACGACGCGGCCGTCACCGTATCCGCCCGCGACGGCACTGTACGCCCCGTCGGCGACGCCGCTCTCGAACAGTGTGGGACCGGCCGGCGGCGCCCCCAGGAACGCCTCGCCGGGGGTGAAGTCCTCGGTGGCCTCCAGGAAGCGCGCCACGCCCGTCACCTCGGACAGCGTCGCGCCGCCCACCCGCTCCGGGGCCGGTGGCCGGCCCGGCCGGGCCGCGAACATCGGGCCGTTGTAGTGCACCAGTCGGAACTGCGTGGGCAACCCGCGGCCCAGCCAGTGACGCGGTCGTTCGGTCTTGACGTGCACGGTCCCGACGCCCGGCGAGGTGAGGCCCGCCCACTCGCTATCCGCGCGGTTGAAGAGTTGCGCGTTGACCATGCACAGCTCACGGGCCTGCGGGTTGTCGTTCCAGAACGACTCCCCGACCGCGGCCGGCAGGAACGAGCCCGCGCAGGACCCGACGTACATGCCGCCCCGCTCGACCCAGCCGCGTACCGTCTGGGCGCCGTCGACGCCGAGGGGCTCGAGCAGCCCGCTCATGGCGCGCACGCCGCCGCCGGGCATCACGAGCACGTCCGCGTCCTCGAGCGCGCCGGCGCGGATCCGCTCGGCGGCGATGGGTTCGACCTCGGCCCCGAACAGCGACGCCAGCGCGAGATGATGGAACGGCGCGCCTCCGCTGCCGTACACGCGCACGCGCAGAGACGCCAGACGCGGGCGCAGCACGCCCAGCAGCGCTTCCCAGTCTCGTACGTTCACCGGCTCACCTCGCGCTCTTCGGATCGAGGACGTCCCGCAGGGCGTTGCCCAGCAGGTTGAACGACAGCACCGACGCACCGATCAGCACGCCGGGGAAGACCGCCAGCTTGGTGTCCAGCCAGATGTAGGACTGGGCGTTCTGCAGCATGTTCCCCCACGACGCCAGGGGAGGTTGGATGCCCAGCCCGAGGTAGCTGAGAGCAGCCGCCGTGAGGATCGACCATGCGATCACCAGCGTGGCCAACACCACCGCGGAGGGAACGACCTGGGGCAGGATGTGGCGGAACAGGATCCTCGGGCCGCGCGCGCCCAGCGCGGACATCGCCTCGACGAACTCGGCCTTCCTGAAGCGCAGGAACTCCGCGTACACCACGCGCGCGATCTGACCCCAGTAACTGAGCCCCACCACCACGATCACCACCGGCGGCGAGTTCCCGAACACCGCCAGCTCGACCAGGATCAGGAAGAACGGCGGGATCGACATGAACATATCGACGAAGCGCATCAGCGCCACCTCGACCCAGCCCGAGTAGTAGCCCGCCACGCCCCCGACCAGCAAACCCGCGGCGAGCGCCACCAGCATCGACACCAGGCCCACCGACAGCGTGACCCGTCCGCCGTGGAGCAGGCGCGCCAGCTCGTCACGCCCCAGCTCATCGGTGCCGAGCGGGTGGGCGGCGCTCATCACCGCGTTGGAGTGCAGGGGGTCGGTGGCGGTCGGCGATACGGGGTACAGCACCGGACCCAGGAAGGCGGCCAGGTAGAGCGGGATCAGGAGCGCCAGCGCCAGCACGCCCATGCGCTGGCGCAACAGGCGACGCAGGGCCGAGGGGCGGGACGAGCCGCCGGCGGGGACGGCCCCGGTAGCGGCCCGCATCTCCAGGTCTGCGAGCTCAGCCATGCGCGATCCTCGGGTCGATGAGGATGTAGACGGTGTCCACCACGATGTTGGTGACGATCACGATGGCACCGGCAACTACTGTCACGCCCATGATGACGGGGTAGTTGCGGTTCATCGCCGCCTCCACCGCCAGCCGCCCGATGCCCGGCCAGCCGAACACGCTCTCGGTGATGACGGCGCCACTCAGCAGCACCGGCAGGAGCATGCCCAACATGGAGACGACCGAGATGAGCGCGTTCTTGAACGCGTGCTTCATGACCACGGTGGTCTGGCGCAGGCCCTTGCTCCGCGCCGTGCGGACGTAGTCGGCGCCCATCGCCTCGAGCATGGCGGCTCGGGCGTAGCGCACGATGTTGGGGATGACCGCGAAGGTGAGCACCGTGACGGGCAACACGAGATAGGGGATCAGCTCGAGCACGCCGGTCGAGCTCGCGTCGATGGTGCTCGACGCCGGGAACCAGTGGAGCTCCACGGCGAACAGCAGGATCGCCATGATGCCGAGCCAGAAGTCGGGGACCGACATTCCCAGCGTCGACAGCAAGTTGACCAGGAAGTCCAGCCAGCTGTTGCGCCGCAGCGCGGCCAGCACGCCGAACAGCGTTCCGAACACGACGATGAGCACGAACACGGCCGCGCCCAGCTTGACGGTGTTCCAGAGCCTCTGCGCGATCAACGGTCCGACGGCCTCACCGCCCGTCAGAGAGGCCCCGAAGTCGCCCCGCACCACGCCGCCGATCCAGGTGAGGTACTGCACGGGGAGTGGGCGATCCAGGCCGAGCGAGTGCCGGAGCGCCTCGCGCTCCGCGGCCGTGGAGCCCATCCTCATGACCGTCGACGGACCGCCGGGAGCGAGATGAACCAGGATGAAGGTGAAGATCGTCACCAGGAAGAGAACGAAGAGCCCCTGGCCCAACCGTCGGAGAATTCTAGGCAGCATGATCGGATCCCTGTCCCTGCCTGATCAAGATAGGCGTGTGGGCGGGAGCGCGGCTCCCGCCCACAGCTTCGCGAGGACTACTTCTTCGCGACGTACCAGTCTTCGGTGTGCTGGAAGGCCGCCGGCAGGTTGATCTTCAGCAGGCCCTGCAGGTTGGACTTACGCACGACGACCGTCTGCGGGTAGTAGAGGTAGAGGTAGGGAAGCTGTTCGGCGACGAACTCCTGGATCTTCTTCGTCGTCGCGACCTTCGCCTCCTGGCTGGTCGCCGCGAGCTCGGCGTTCAGCAGCTTGTCGAGTTCGGGGCTCTTGTAGTCGGGCCAGTTGTTGCCCTGGCCGGCCGCCGACGACAGGTAGTACGGGGAGACGTCGGGCGTGGTCGGCGTCCGCCACCAGCACACCGTGGCCTCGTAGTCGCGCTTGACGTACGTCTTGGTCAAGTACGAGTTCCAGTCCATGATGTTCATCTTCACCTTGACGCCGATGTCTTGCCAGTACTGCTGCACCAGCAGCGCGATCGGCACGAGCTGACCGAACTGGCCCTGGTCGATGGTGATCTCGAGCGGCTTGCCGTCCTTCTGCAGGGTGCCGTCGGCACCGGGCGTGTAACCGGCCTCCGCCAACAGCTTCTTGGCCTGCGCTGGATCGTAGGGGTACTGCTTCACGTTGGGATCGTAGTACGCCTTCTGGACCGGGGCGATCGGGCCCGTCGCCACCTCGCCGTAGCCCTTCAGGACCGACTGCACGATGGCCTTGCGGTCGATGGCGTAGAGCAGCGCCTGGCGCACGCGGACGTCCTGGAAGCGCGGGTCGGTCTGGTGCAGGATCACGAAGAAGTAGACGTTCTCCGACTGCTGGTCGAGCGAGAGGCCGGGCTGGTTCTTCAGGCGGGTCAGCAGCGTGGGGTTCTCGACGCGGATGAGGTCGAGCCCACCGGAGAGCATCTGGGCGACCTGGGCATCGGGCTCAGGAACGACCTTGAACACCGCGCCCGCCAGCTTTGGCTTGCCGCCCCAGTAGTTGGGGTTGCGCACGAGCCGGACATACGCGCCGGACACATACTTCTCAACCATGAAGGGGCCGGTGCCGACGGGGTGCTCCTTGTTGAAGGAGCTCAACTTGAACGGGTCGGCCACGCCTTCGAAGATGTGCTTCGGAAGGATGCCCTCGTAGTACGCGAGGTAGGCCGGCAGGCTCGAGAAGGGCGACTTCAGGATGAACTTGACCTGCAGCGGGTTGACCACTTCCACGTGGTCTACGGGCGTGTAGATGTTCGCGTTGTTCGCCCCGAGGGCCTCGTTCAAGACGATCTTGTTGAACGTGAAGGCGACGTCGTCGGCCGTGAACGGCTTGCCGTCCTGCCACGTCACGTTCGGGCGTAGATCGAACGTCCAGGTCAGACCGTCCTGGGACACCGACCACTTCGTGGCCAGGGCCGGCGACGGGAGGGCGTTACCGTCCCAGCGCGTCAACCCCTCGAAGATCATCGAGTTGATCAGGTCCGACTCGATGCCGACGCCCGGGTACCAGGGGTTGAACGTCGGGTCGGCGTTGGTCGCCATGTTGATGACCGCGTTCGGATCGTAGGCTTGGCTCTGCGCGAACGTAGCGCCGAGCGCGAGGAAGGCGAGGCCGGCGACGAGGAGCCGGAGCAGCTGTCTTCTCATGGTGCCTCCTGGGGCGGGGAACGGCGCAGCTCCAGGGGTTCGGACCGAGGAGCGGGGGGTGCGCCAATGTGTGGGGCCGACGGGAACGGGGCCACGTGCAATGCCGATAGGTCTGGTGGCGTTCGCTCTCCCTTCCGTGCTGCGGTCGCGTTTTGAGTAGCAAAACGATGTTTCGCTATCGGCAAAATGGATATGGCGGAGTCTACAGGAGGTGCGGCGCCAGTGTCAATTTGTTCCGCGGCCGCGAGTCGAAACCCGTCTCTGCCCTGTACGGGCACGGGCGGGGGGCCGACCACGGCGGTACTACAACGGTAGATGGCGCGTCCACCACGGTCACACTCGGGCTCGCGGTCGCGCTACGCATGGCGGTCGAACGACGCCACCGTGGTAAGACTTGCGCCGAGACCAGCGTGGCGTTGGATGCGCCGCTTCGACCCGCGCGCGCCGGGGGGCGCGGCAGGCCCTCGGCACGACACCGAGATGGGGAGAGACGACGAACGTGAGCGATGACCATCCTTCGTATGTGATCGCGGCCCTGGACAAGGGGCTGTTCCTGCTGAGCTACCTGGCCGACAACCCGAACTCCGGCGTATCCGAGATCGCCTCCAGGACGGGGAGCACCAAGAGCCAGATCTTCCGGCTGCTGTATACGCTGGAGCGCCGCGGCTTCGTGCACAAGGATCCGGCAACACGCAACTACTTCCTGGGGGCCACCTGCCTGTTCCTGGGAGAGCGCGCCCGCGCACAATCGAGCCTGGTGACCGTCGCGGAAGCCACCATGGAGCGCCTGGTATCCGAGACCGGGGAGAACGTCCACCTGGTGGTCCGTGAGAACGCCAAGTCGGTGGTGGTGGCCCTCAAAGAATCCCAGCAGCCGCTACGGCTGTACGCCGAGGTCGGCCGTGAAGGCCCCCTGCACGCGGGCGGATCGTCCATGGTGCTACTGGCGCACGCCCCGTCCCACATCTTGGAGGCGATCCTCGAGCGTCCTCTCGAGGCCTTCACGGCACGCACGGAGACGCGCCCGGACGCCGTCCTCCGGACGCTCGCGCAGATCCGCTCCAGCGGCTACCATGTGGCCCTCGAGGACCTCGACGAAGGCGCCTTCTCCATCGCTGCGCCCGTCCGCGATCACGCCGGAGCTGTGGTGGCGGCCCTGAGCATCGCGGGGCCGCTGGCGCGCCTCACCCCGGCCACGCAGCGGCGCCACGTCGAGCGCGTGATGCGCGCGGCCGGCGAGATCTCGCGCGGCCTGGGCGCGTCGGAGCCGGAGCGGGCGCTGACCCGGTAGCCTCTTAAGCCTGCGGGGCACGCCGTCCTGCAGCTGCGGGAGCGAGCCCCGGTCCGGTCGGGCACGGTAGACTCGTGGGCGGCTCGGGTCCTCTCCAGCTCCGGTCGGGTGAGCCGCGCGCTCGCAGCCCGCGGCAGGAACGGATCGCACCAACCCGCCCGGGGACGGCTCCAGCCAGGAAGGATCCGATGCCCCATACCGACCTGCGCCCTCCCGCCCCGGACGCCGTGCCCCGCATCACGCTGGCGCCGGGCCTGTCGATCGCCCGGGTCCTGACCGGGCTGTGGCAGGTCGCCGACATGGAGCGCGGCGGCCGCGAGCTCGATCCCGAGCACAGCGCCGCCGCCATGGAGCGCTACGTCGCGTCGGGCCTGACCACCTTCGACATGGCCGACCACTACGGCTCCGCCGAGGTCATCGCGGGACACTACCGGGCGACGCGGGGCGAGGCGGCGCCCGCGGAGACGCTCACCAAGTGGGTGCCGAAGCCGGGACCGGTGACCCGGGCCGAGGCCCGGCAGGCGGTCGAACGTTCGCTGACGAGGCTGCGCACCGAGCGGCTCGAGCTGCTGCAGTTCCACACCTGGACCTACGACGACCCGGTCTGGCTCGACACGCTCGGCTACCTCGACGAGCTCCGGCAGGAGGGCCTCATCGGGCAGCTGGGCCTGACGAACGTGGACACCGCCCACCTGCGCCTGGCGGTCGCCAGCGGCATCCCCATCGTGACGAACCAGGTGAGCTTCTCGCTGCTCGACCGCCGGGCGGCCCACGGCATGACCGCCTGGTGCCGCGAGCACGGCGTCCACGTGCTCGCCTATGGCACGCTCAGCGGCGGCCTGCTCACCGAGCGCTGGCTCGGCGTGCCGGAGCCGGAGTGGGGCGAGAGCACCCCCTGGTCGATCAACAAGTACCGCCGCTTCGTCGAGGTCGCCGGCGGCTGGGACGCCTACCAGAACCTGCTGGCCGCGGCCGCGGCGGTGGCGGCGCGGCACGGGACGTCGCTGGCCAACGTGGCGACCCGCTTCGTCCTCGACGAGCCGGGTGTGGGCGGCGTCATCGTCGGCGCACGGCTGGGCGAGCGCGAACACATCGACGACACGGTCCGCCTGTTCGACCTGAGCCTGGACGCGCGGGACCGCGGCGAACTCGAGGCGGCCATCGCCGCGCTCGCCCCGCTACCCGGCGATTGCGGCGACGAGTACCGCAAACCGCCCTTCCTCACCGCCTCCGGCGACCTGAGCGATCATCTGCAGACGCTGCCGGCGCCGTTCGAGACGCGCACGCTGCCCGACGGCCGGCAGGTGGTGCAGACCGGCACGGCCTGGGAGCGGGACGCCGGCTACGCCCGCGCGGTGCGTGTCGGCTCCCGGATCCTCGTCTCCGGCACCACGGCGCGCCACGGCGCGCGCCTGCTGGGCGGCGACGACGCCGCCTCGCAGGCCGAGTTCGCCTTCGACAAGATCGAGGGAACGCTGCGCAGCCTGGGCGCCTCGCTCGAGCACGTCGTGCGCACGCGGGTCTACGTGGCCCACGACGAGGACGTGGAGGCGGTGGCACGGGTCCACGGCCGCCGGATGGGTCAGGTGCTCCCCGCCAACACGCTCGTGGGCGCGCGCCTGGCCGACCCGGGCGAGCGGGTCGAGATCGAGGCCGAAGCCTGGGTGCCGTGAGCCCGCGGCGTCAGACGGGCTTCGGCGGGGTGGAGACCGTCAGGATCTCGGCGCCTACGGAGCCGACGTTGCGGTAGGCGTGCGGGAGCGCGCTGGGGTAGTGGGCCCCGTCGCCCGGTCGCAGCGTCGCGACCTGCGTGCGATCCACCACCAGCTCCACCGTGCCCCGCAGGATGTAGACGAACTCCTCGCCCGCGTGCCCCACCTCGTTGACGTGCGACGCTCCCGGCTCGAGCTCGAGCAGCACCGGTTGGATGCGCCGGAACAGGTCGCGCGCGAGCATGCGTGCGCGAACGCCGGGCACGAAGCCTTCGAGCTGCAGGGCGTCATCGCCGCGGACCGTCTGGATGAGCGCCTGGGCGCCGCTGTCCGGCAGCAGGTCGGCGGCCGACAGGTGGAAGGCCGCCGCGATCGCCTGCAACCGGGGCGCCGCCACGCTCGTCTTGCCGGTCTCGAGCATCGACAGGAACGATGGGGACACGCCCGCCAGCGCGGCGAGCTGCGCCAGCGTGTAGCCGCGGGCGGTCCGCAGCGCGCGGATGCGCTGACCCAACTGGGGCTGCGCTGCCGGCACACGGGAGTGCCGGGGCTCCTGCGCGGAGTGGCGCGTCATCGTTGCGACATCGGGTTGATGGCGGCGCGCAACCCGTCGCCCAGGAAGTTCACGCTCAGGACCGTCAGGAAGATGGCCGCCCCGGGCGGTAGCCACAGCCAGGGCTGCGACTGCAGCACCGTGAGGCTGCGGGCGTCGGACAGCATGTTGCCCCAGGACGCGACCGGCGGCTGAACGCCGAGCCCCAAGAACGACAGCGCCGATTCGGTGAGGATGGCGTCGGCCACCCCCAGCGTCGCCTGCACCACGATGGGCCCGATGGCGTTGGGGATCAGGTGCCGGCCCATCACCCGCACGTCGTTCGCCCCCAGTGCGTTGGCGGCCTCCACGAAGGTGGTGGACCGCAGTCGGAGCACTTCGGCGCGCATCAGGCGGAACGACGGCATCCAGCTCAGCAGGCCGATGATGGCGATGACGTTGAAGATGCTCGGCGGCACGAAGCTGGAGATCGTGAGGATGAGGAACAACGCCGGGAAGGCGCTGACGGCGTCGGCGAAGCGCGACACGGCGCTGTCGACCCAGCCGCCGAAGTGCCCGGCGACCGCGCCCAGCGCGCTCCCCACGCTGATGGCGATGAGGGCGGAGACCAGGCCGATGGTGATGCTCACGCGCCCGCCGAAGATGAGCCGCGACAGCACGTCGCGCCCGACGCTGTCGGTGCCGAGCGGGAAGACGCGACTGGGCGGCGCGGTGAAGGCGATCTCGCCGTTCGGGCCGGTCGCCAGCTCGTAGGGATCGTGGGGCGCCAGCCAGGGCGCGAGGGCCGCGACCAACAGCACCAGGACGACGAAGACGGCGCCCGCCACGGCCAGGCGATGGCGCCGGAACGCCTTCCAGGCACGCCGCGCCGGACGCGCCTGCGCCGCGGCGGCCGTCGGGACGCCCGCGCCCGCGCTCACGGCCGTCCGCCCGACGCACGACGGCGACGCGCGCCGCTCACGAGTAGCGCACCCGCGGGTCCACCACCGCGTACAGGACGTCGGCGAGAAGGCTGCCGAGCAGCACCAGGACGGCGCCGATGAGGTTGATGGCGAGCGCGACCGGGTAGTCGCGGGCGAAGACCGACTGCACCAGCAACTGGCCCATGCCGGGCCATGCGAACACCACCTCGACCACCACCGACCCCGCCAGCAGGCGCGGCAGCGCCACCCCGACCAGGGTGATGACGGGCAGGAGGCTGTTGCGCAAGGCGTGCTTGTTGAGCACCGCGCGCCACGCCAGCCCCTTGCTCTTGGCGGTGCGCACGTAGTCCTGCTGCAGCGCCTCGATGACGGCGCCGCGCACGTGGCGCACCAGCTCGGCCGTGCCGGTGAGCACGAGCACCACCACCGGCAGCACCAGGTGGCGGACGTGGTCCGCCACCAGCGCCCAGCCGCTGTAGGTCGTGCCGTAGCTGAGCAGCCCGGAGGTGGGCAGCCAACCGAGGCGCAGGGCGAACAGGTAGATGAGCACCATGGCCGAGAAGAAGCTGGGGACGCTGATCCCCGCGAACGAGGCCCCGGTGACGCCGTAATCCAGCAGCGAATAGGGCCGGGCCGCCGAGAGCACGCCCAGCCACAACGCCAGCGCCAGCGTGATGGCGAAGGCGGTCCCCATCAGGGTGAAGGTGGGACCCAGGCGGCTGGCGACGAACGCCCCCACCGGCCTGCCGGTGCGGATGGAGTAGCCGAGGTTGCCGGACAGCACCTGACCCATCCAGTGCAGGTACTGCACCGGCACCGGCTGGTCCAGCCCCAGGCGCGCCTCGGCGGCCCTCAGGTCCGTCACCGACACGTTCGGGTCGATGAAGGTCTGCAGTGCGTTGCCGGGCGCCGACAGCGTGATGGCGAAGCCGACGAACGACACCAGCAGCAGGATCAACAGGCTCTGGGCGAGGCGCCTAAGGATGTACGGCAGCATGGTCGGACCCCGGGGGGCGAGGGGGCTTGTGGGGAGCACCCGTGCCGCCGCGGCGGCACGGGTGCTGGAGGTCAGGGCGTCGGTCGGCGCGCTACTGGAGGTACCAGTGCGCCACGTTCGGGTTCACGCCGCGGATGTCGGGTTGGAACCCGTGCAGCTTGTCGGACACGCCGTACAGGTCCTGCGCCTGGTAGAGCGGGATCCAGTCCAGGTTGGCGCGCATGAGCCGGCCCACCTGCTGGTAGATCTTGGCCCGCGCGGCCTGGTCCATGGTGGTCCTGCCCTCGTTCATGAGCTTCTCGACCTGGGGATCGTTGACCCCGATGAAGTTGTAGCCGTTCGGCGGCTGGTCGGCGGCCGTGAGGTAGCTGAGGTACTCGTTGGGGTCGCGCTCGATGCCGAAGCCGAGCAGGAACAGGTCGAAGTCCGTGGCGTTGACCGGGCGCGGCGTTCCCTGCGCGTCCTTGGGCAGCAGGTGCGTCACCAGCGTCGGGAAGTCCATCGTCTGGATGTCGACCTGGATGCCGATCTGCCGCAGGTTGGCCTGGATGATGGGGGCCGTGCGCTCGCGCACCTGGTTCCCGGTCGGCACGAACAGGCGCAGCTTGAGCGGCTGTCCGTCCTTGACGCGTACGCCGCCCTGAAGCTTCCAGCCGTCGTCCTCGAGCAGCTTGGCGGCCTGCTCGACGTCGTAGGGGATCGGCTGCACGTCCTTCGGGTAGGCCCAGTGGTTGACCGGGAAGATGGTGTCGAGCGTGGTGCCGTAGCCCTTCAGCAGGCCCTGCACCATGGCCTTGCGGTTGACCGCCTCGGCGATCGCCTGGCGCACGGCCGGGTCGGCCAGGATGGGGTTGCGCAGGTTGGTCCCGATGTACTGGAAGTTCAACGTGCTCACCACGTCGAGCTTCAACCCCGCCTTGCCCTTCACGCTCTGGGCCCCGTCGATCGGCACCGGCGCCGCGTCCAGCTCACCGTTGAGGAGAGCGGCCAGCATGGTGTTCTGATCGCCGAAACGCACGATGAGGCTGTCGAGGCAGGGGCGTCCCTGCCAGTAGCCGTCGAACGCCGAGACCTTGATGTACTCGCCCGGCTTGTAGGTGTCGAACTTGAAGGGGCCGGAGCCCACCGGCGCGTGGTTGGTGGGGTCCTTCTGCCAGTCCTGGACCGGGATCTTGCCGTAGATGTGCTCGGGCAGGATGAACACGCCGCCGATGACGGGAAGGAACGGCGCGAACGGCTCGGTGGTGGTGAACGAGATGGTGCGGTCATCGATCACCTTGATGCCCGAAACCGTGGCGGCCTGGCCGTCGTGGTAGGCCTTGGCGCCCTCGAGCGGCGCGATCGACGCGTACTGGCCACCCGCGTACTTGGGATCGGCCATCGAGGTGAAGGTGAACGCGACGTCCTTCGCGGTGAGCGGCTGCCCGTCCTGCCAGGTGAGGCCGGGGCGCAGCTTGAAGGTGATGGTCCGGCCGTCCTGCGACACGGTCCAGCTCTCGGCCATGTCCGGTTCGAAGCTCAGCGTGGAGGTCGGGCGGATGAGGCGCGCGAACACGAGCTCCTCGACGTTGGTGTCGTACGTCGTCGGGAAGATGAGCGGGTTGAGGTTGCCGGGCTCGCTCCACTGCGCGATGGTCGCGGTGCCGCCGGTAGCGGGGCAGCTCTGCGCCAGCGCACTCGTCGTGACGAGCGCCGCGAGGAGAGCGGCGGCGAGAAGGATCGTTCGGTTACGCATGGTGCCTCCTGGTGGGTGGGCCCGCGAGCGTGAGCGGGCGGCGGCGGAGCGGGCGGCGACGGAGCGGGGGGCGGGCGTTTCCGGCGCGACGGGCGCGGCGGGCGCGGCGGGCGCGGCGGTCGGTGCTAGGACGCGGATGGAGGCGGTCGGTCGTCGCCCGCCATCCACAAGGTGAGCTGGCGCTCGCTCAACCACTGCGCGCCGGCGTCGGTGACGAGCACGTCCTCCTCGACCAGCATGGAGGGCGCGGGCGACATCAGGATGGTGGGCTCGAGGGTGAACACGTTGCCGGCCGCGACCTCGCCCTCGGGAGCGTCGCCGTAGCGTTCCCAACGGGGCGCCAGCGTCGTGCCGCCGTCATGGACGAAGCGGCCGATCTGGTGGCCGGTGGCGTGGCTGATCTCGGGATAGCCGTTGTCCAGGTGGGTCTGGCGCGCAGCGGCGTCGACCTCGTAACCCTTGACGCCGGGCCGCAGCACGGCGAACGCCGCCTCGATGGCCTGACGGGCGGAGGCGAAGGCGGCCGCCTCCGCGGCCGGCGGCTCCGTCTCGCCCCGGCGCGGGAGGTAGATCGTGCGTGCGATGTCGGAGTGGTACCCCTGGTGCTCGAGCCCGTGGTCGAGGATGAGCAGGTCGCCCTCCTGCAGGACGTCGTCCCCCGGCGCACGGTGGGCGAGTCCGACGCGGTTGATGCACACCAACGGGCCGCCGTAGTCGCCGAGGTGGACGCCGAAGCCGAGCTCGGCCGCGATGGCGTTCATGCGCGCCTGCACCTCGCGCTCGCTCATGCCGGGCCGCAGCTCGCGCCGGATGCGCGCGTAGAGCGCGCCACTGCCGCGGATCGCCTCACGCAGCCGGCTCACCTCCTCGGCGGTCTTGCGGCCGCGCACCTCGCGCAGGTAGGGCTCGCTGCTCGCGACCGCGACGCCCGGCAGGGCCTCGCCCAGGAGACGCGTCGTGCGCAGGAACTGACCGTGCGTGAGGCCGTCGCACAGGATGTCGCGTTCGCTGTAGTTCAGGTGGACGGTAGCGGGCGCCAGCTCACGCAGCCAGGCGGTGAAGGCGTTCGCGAACGAGCGGTCGTAGCTGCGGATCTCGTCGAACACCCCGAGCCGCTCGACGTGACCGGCGTCGTAGTTGGCGACGAGCGCCAGCGCACCTCGCCCCGGACGCAGGACGAAGGCCGCCTCGCCGCTGACCGCGGCGTCGAACACCAGCCGGGCGCCGGGATCGCTTCCCTCGCGCGTGACGAAGATCCAGGCATCGTCCTTGGGGACGAAAGCGAGCGCCTGACGGGACTTCTCTTGACCGAGACGAGACAACGTGCCCTCCTGGCGTCGCTTGCAGCCGACATCGGGTTGGGCGGATTGTATGGGACGCAGAAAGCGACGTCAAGATATTGAAGAGATTTCAATGGATCGGGGCGCGGCGTCGGAGCCGTCGCGTCGAGCGCCGGCGAGACGATCCCACCCGTGCTTGCAGACCGGTTCCGGGCCGCCCGGCCCGCTCCGCACGCTAGCCTCTCGACGCCCCGGCCTCTGCCGCCCCGGCCCCTGCCGCCCCTGCCTCAACCGCCCCTGCCTCAACCGCCCCTGCCCCAACCGCCTCCGGCGCGGATCCGGGCCGAGCCGCGGGGCGATCCTGCAGCCCGAAGGCGGCGACCAGCGCCAGGACGGCGGCGACCGCGACCAGGACGAACACGGTCCCGATGAACGCCGGCCCCGCGAGCGCACCGGTCCCGGCCGCCAGGCGCGCGAGCAGGGCCGAGCCGACGATGCTACCCAGGTATCGGCTGGTCGTGTAGACCCCCGAGGCCATGCCGGCATCGCGCGCCGGGGCGGCCTCCACGGCGGTCGTCTGCAGGGCGGCGGTACCGGTGCCGATGCCGAGGCCGACGAGCATCAATGCCCCCACCAGCACGCGGATCGAGATGTCCGATCCGGCCACGGCCAGCAAGAGCGTGCCGGCGACCAGGAGGCTGAGGCCCAACAGCGCCGGACGGCGGCGCCCCCAGCGATCGGCCAGCGCTCCACCGACCGGCGAGGCGACGAACATCGCGCCCGACATGGCGGCCAGCACCGCACCGGCCCCGATGCTGGTACCCGAACGATCGGTCAGCAGCAGCGGCACCGCTAGCAGCGTCACGTACATGGCGAAGTTGCTGGTGGCGACCGACGCGTTGGCCGCCGCGAAGGCCCTGCGCCCGAACAGCCGGAGCTGCACCGCAGGGTCCGGGTGGCGCCACTCCACTACCGCGAAGGCGATCGATGCCATGACCGCGAACGCCCAGCCCACCACGCCCCACGTTCCGAGCGGCCCATGGTGCGTGAGCTCGGCGGCCACCGTGATCAGCGTGACCGACAGGAGCGTCGCTCCGAGTAGGTCGAAGGGGCGCCGGGACGGGCCCTGCGCCCCGCCCCGCGCGGGGCGGGGGCGGGCGCGGGGGAAGGCGCGCCATCCCAGCCAGGCCGCCGGCACGATGAGCATCACGTTGACGTAGAAGATGGACGGCCAGCCGCTCGACCACACCAGCACGCCGGCGAGCGGCGGTCCCACCGCGGCGGCCAGGCCCGCCCCCGCGCCGATCAGGCCGAAGCGGCCTCCTCGCCGGGCATCCGGGATCGCTTCGCGCAGCATCGCGGCGCCGTTGGGGAAGGCGAGGGCACCTGCGATGCCTTGCTGGATGCGGAACGCCAGCAGCCAGCCGAAGCTCGGAGAGAGGGCGGCGCCCAGCGAGGCGAGCGCGAAGTAGGCGAGGCCACCGAGCAGCAGAGGCCGACGTCCGAACCGGTCGCCGAGCTTGCCGGCGACCGGTTGGAGCGAGGCCATGGCGATGAGGTAGCCCGTCACCAGCCAGGGAACGGACGCTCTAGCGTGGAACTGGGCCGCGATGGGCGGCAGCGCCACCGCGATCATCGTCGAGTTGAGGGGCGCCAGCATCGTCGTCAGGGCGACGGCGACGACGAGGCGGACCTCCTCCCTGGCGGTCTCGCGCGAGTTCAAGCCAACTCGGCGCCGGCCGTGACGAGGCGCACCGTGCCGGCGGCGCCGTCGACCTCGATGATCTGCCCGTCGTGGACGAGCGCGGTGGCCCGGAGCGTGCCGACCACAGCCGGGATGCCGTACTCGCGCGCCACCACAGCGCTGTGCGACAGCACGCCGCCCGTGTCGGTGACGACCGCCGCGACCGTGCCGAAGAGCGGCGTCCACGACGGGGCGGTCATGGCCGCGACCAGGATCTCCCCCCGGCGCACGTTCTGGGCCTCGGACAGCGACCGCGCCACGCGTGCCACGCCCCTTGCCACGCCGGGCGAGCCGGCATGCCCCTTCAGGACCTCGGGATCGGCGCTCTCCTGCGGAGGCGTGCCGAAGAAGCGCCCGATGGCGCGGCCGACCGGGTCTTCCGGCGGCGGGCCGGCCTGCTGGGTACCCACCATCTCGGGCTCTTGCACGGCGCCGAAGCGGGCGAGCTCGCGACGACGTTCCTCGACGAGCGCGCGGCGGTCGGCGATCGGTTGCTCGTGCACCGACTCCAGGACCTCATCGAGCGTGAGCAGCATGACGTCGTCGGCGGACGCCAACGCGCCCGCGGCCGCCATGCGCCGCCCGAGCTCGAGCAGCACCCGGCGGACGTGGTAGGCGCCGTCGAAGTCGATGTAGAAGCCGTGGTCCTCGGACAGCACCACGCCGGCCTGCGCCGCGCGGAGCATGGCTTCGAAGTGCTCGACCACCGGCCGAGGGTAGTCGGCGAGCCGGGCGCGGGTGTCGGCCACGGCGGCCTCGCGCAGCTCGGCCAGGCGGGTCAGCTCGGCCTCGGGGTCGGTCTCCGGCTGCGCGAGGTGTTCGCGCAACATGCGCCAGACCGGCGTGGGGTCCTCGAGCCAGGTCGGGATGCCCAGCTCCCACGTCTCGCTGCGCCGGCCGTACTCCTGCAGGTAGGCGTCGAAGGCCTCCAGGAAGCGGCGCCCGGAGTCGGTCGCGCGGAGAGCGCCCGCGATACCGGGCGTTCCCGTGCCGAGGACGACCTCGCGAACGTCCTCGCTCGCCTCATGCGCTAGACGCCACAGGGCGACGTTGATCTCGGTGGTCTTGTTGCCGAAGCCCTGCAGCAGCGTGTAGGCGTCGAACGCCTGCTCGACGCCGAAGAGGTCGGCGTAGGTGTCCTGGAACAGCGAGCCGGCGAGCAGCGTCGGGACCATCAGCTCGAAGTGGATCTCCCACAGCCGCTTCCAGCGCCGACGCGTCTCCTCGGCGAGGGCGACGAGCTGATCGAGCGAGGCGCCCGACAGGTCGGCGTCCTGCCAGAAGCGCAGGTGCTCCTTCACTTCGGGCAGCAGGTCATCGTTCCAGTGTCCGGCCAAGCGCATCATGGCCGCCCCGAGGTTGTGCTGCGCGCGCTGGCCCATGGCCGCCATCTCGTCGTGCGTCAGTTGCCGGGGGACCGTGGCGCTGTAGGCGTAGCCGTTGATGCGGCGGAGCACCAGTGCTTCGAGCGGCATCTCGTAGAGCGCGAAGGCGTGGACGAAGCCGGCGTTGTGGGCCTCGAAGAACAGGTCCAGGGCGGGCGACACGACCTGCGGAAAGTGCATGCGGTCGCGCACCCATTGGAGCTTCGCTTCCATCGGATCGTCCCACGTCAGCGGGAAGTCCTCGGGCGTCGGGATGGGCACAGCGGTGAAGGGTGCAGCGTGCGAGTCGGTCATGGCTTCTCTCCTCCTGGGGTCCACCGGTCAGGCCTGGGGATGCGGCGGTAGCGGGTCGTCATGATCGGGCTCGGCCTCCACCTCCTCGTCGAGGCGGGGAGCCTGCGCCTCGGCCGGGTCCGCCGGCAGACGGGTGATCGGGCGGCATTGCAGCAGGTAGAGCCGGCCGTCGTGGAACGCGCACTCGACGTCGACGGGGTGACCCATCTCGGCCTCTAGGGAGGTGGCGAGGGCGGCGCAGGAAGCGCACTGCTCGTCGGTCAGGGCAGGTAGCGCACGCAGCGGACGGGGCACCGGCACCTCCCGGGTACCCCCGGGCGCCGGGATGTGCATGACGGTCTTGGAGCCGATGGTGCGGTCGACCACGACCCCCGAGCGCTTGTCCACGCGGTAGGCGTCGGGCGTCACCGAGCCCCCGACGATGCTCTCGCCGAGCCCGAAGCTGGCGTCGATCAGGACCTGGTCGCGTCGACCGTTGACGGGGTCGGCACTGAACACGACGGCCGAGGCGTCCGCCGGCACGAGTTGCTGTACCAGCACGGCCAGCCGGATCCGCTCGCCGTCCAGGCCGCTGCTGTGGCGGTAGGCCAGCGCGCGCTGGCTGCGCCCCGAGCTCCAGCAACGGATCAGGGCCTCGCCGACGGCGTCCATCCCGATCACGTTGAGGAAGGTCTCGTGCTGGCCCGCGAACGAAGCCTCGGCACCGTCCTCGTCGACGGCCGACGAACGTACGGCCACGCGCAGCGCGTCGACCCCGCAGCGCCGCCCGAGCTCGTCGTAGGCCTGCCGGAGCGACGCGCGCAGCGTCTGTGGCAACGGGAGCGTCCCTTGACGGTGCGCGGGCCGTGCCGTGCGACTCCAGACGTCGTACGCCGCCGTGGTGAGGCAGAACGCGGGCGGCACCCGGTGGCGGGCCGCCAGACGACTCAAGCTCGCGGCCTTCCCTCCCACCAGGGCGACGTCTCGACTGCGTTCCTCGTCGAACCAGACGATCTCCACCTGGGCCCCCTTCCGACCGCTCGATCGTCCCGCGGGGCCTATCGAGTCACGCCCAAGGCGTGCCTACGGGGCCGCCTTGGCGACGCGGTCGAGGTAGCCGACCTCGGACCGGCGGGTCACGCCCGCCTTGCCGTTGATCTCCGCCTACGCCGGGCAGGACCCTGCCGCCGCTTCGATCCCTCGTTAACGCGCTGATTGCGTGGGCAGACACTAGCAGACTGTGGTTGCGTTGTCAATCATTGCGCCTACAATTTTCAGTCGACATACTGAGGCATGCCGACCTCGCGCAACCCGACGACGTCCGCTGCCGAGGCCCAGGACGCCTCCTCCGGCACCTCGCGAGCCGACGACGCGCAGCTCGGGGCGCAGGTGTGGGAGTTGACGCTGCGGACCGTCACAGGCCTGCTCCGCGCCTTCGAGGAGGACATGAAGGGCGACGACTTCTCCCTGTCCTGGTACGACGTGCTGATCCAGCTCGCCTACGCCCCCGAGCAACGCCTCCGGATGCAGGACCTGGCCGACGCCGTCGTCCTCACCCGCAGCGGCCTCACCCGCCTGGTCGACCGCATGGAGAGAGCGGGGCTGGTGCAACGCCAGCCGGTGCCCGGCGATCGGCGCGGTTCCTACGCCGCGCTCACGGAGAAGGGCCGCACCACCTGCGACCGGCTCGCGGCGGAGCACCACCGCAAGATCGAGGAGCACTTCACCGGCCGCCTCACCAACGCCGATCTCAGATCGCTGCGCCGGACCATGCTCAAGCTCGGGGTGATCGCCGCGGAGCCGACGGCGACCGATCGATCATGAGGTCGATACGCTCGGCATATGACCTCGTCCACGTGTCGGAAGGGTCCAGCTCCGAGCGCCGGCGCTCCTAGGGTAGGACGAGGGTCGCGCCGACGTTCAGCATGTCGCTGGTCAGGCCGTTGGCCTTCCGTAGAGCGGTGACGGTGGTGCCGTAGCGTTGCGCGAGGCTCCAGAGCGTGTCCCCGGCTTGGACGGTGATGCTGGACGGGTTGGCCGCTGACGCCGTCGTCGCCTGGGGACTGGCTTGCCAGCGCGCCCACAGGTACGCGCGGGTGGTCGTGGCGGCGTCGTGTATGCGCTTCGCTTCGGCGAGGCCGAAGAAGCGGTAGTGCCAGGGCTCGTACATGTAGCAGGTCGTGGCCTCTTCGCCCTTCGGGTAGCTCATCGCGAAGCCGTACCGCCAGGCGTTGGCCGCGACCCACGAGCCGGTCGGCGTGGCCGCCCAGTCCTGATAGTCCCACGGTGCCTTGCCGCCCTTCGCGCGGATGTCGAGGGCGGTGCCGAGCTGGTGCTCGGAGTGCCCCGGCCTGGCGCTGGACTTCAGGGCGTAGGCGTAGCCGTCGACCTTCACCCAGTAGTCGAACGTGACGACCTGCGTGTGGTAGGAGCGGTAGCCGCTCTGGACGGCGATGGGATGGCCCGCGGCGGCGGCGGCTTCGGCCAGGGCTCCGAGATGCGGGATGACGAAGGCTCGCAGTCGCTGGTCGCCGTTCAGGCCCGCTTCGCTGGTGGAGACGAGGTCGGGCGGGGCGTAGTCGGCGGGCAGCCGGAAGTGGGTGTCGACCATGGTGTACGGCCACTGGTCGTAGCCCGTGAAGGCAGTGGAAACGTCGGCGACGGCGCAGGTGGGAACGGGAGGCGTGGCGGGAGCTTGAGCGAAGGTGGCCGGGGCAAGGGCCATCGAGAGGATCGCGAGCCACCATCGCATGCGGCGAAAATACCACTGCGGCATGAGGAGCGATGTGTGCAACAGGTGAGAAGGCATTCCCGCGACCTCGGCCGACGCGCGACCCCCGTGATCCGGGAACCAACCGCGTGGGAAGCCATGGGCCCAGGGAACCGGATGCACACATCATGGGAGTCGAAGCGGGCATGCTGAGACGGACCTCTCATAAGGTCGGATTCGGTGTCGGATATCGTCCTCGGGACTCCATCGGCGGCTTCTCGGGGCGTCGGTGCGCCTCAGCCGGTTAGGGTGTGATGGTGCCTACGATTCGGCATTTCCTTCTCATGGTCGCGATCCTTCTCTCGACGCTGGTCGGTGTTTCCTTCGCCGACGGCGGCACGTCCACGCCTGGGCCGGTCGCCAGCGTGACTGTGCAGCCCGGTGACAGCCTCTGGGCCATCGCGCAGCGCTACGGCACTACGGTGGAGGCGCTGAAGACCACCAACCATCTCGCCGGTGACCATCTGCAGCCGGGGACCGCCCTGCAACTGCCTTCTGGGAGCGACGCGAATCCCGTCACCTACGTGGTTCAACCGGGGGACTCGCTCTACAGCATCGCGCTGGGGTCTCACTTGAGCGTCGAGGATCTGATCGCCTACAACCATCTCTCCGGCTCGGTCATTCGCCCGGGCCAGAAGCTCGTCCTGCGCCCCGGGAAGAGCACGCCCCCGGCGTTGCGTGTCGCGGTCCGATCGGGCGACACGCTCTGGGGTATCGCCCAGGCTCATGGCATCACGGTCGCCGCCCTGACGGGTGCCAACGGCATCACTGCGAACGCCACGTTGCAGCCGGGCGAGACGTTGAGGGTGCCAGGGCAGTACGCCTCGGCCAGTACCGACGTGGGCGGGGCAGCACCCCCGACAGTCAGCGTCACCAAGGGCGAGAGCCTGTGGTCGATCGCGCACGCGAACGGCACCACGGTCGCCGCGCTGATGAGCGCCAACGGGCTGTCCTCCACCGAGCTGTTCCCGGGTCAGAGTCTCACCATCGTGCTACCCAACGAGCTCGGTCGTGCCGCCCCGCCGGCCGGGGGGCCGCAACCCAATTCCATGAAGTCCATGCTGTGGCCCATCCAGGGACGCATCACGTCCTACTTCGGGTACCGTCTGTTGCGCGTTGCCGGGTCCAACTTCCACACGGGCCTCGACATCGCGGGCCATATCGGTGAGCCGATCCACGCCGCCGTAGGCGGCACCGTGGCGCTGGCCGGATGGAACGGCGGTTACGGTCTGTGCATCATCATCCGCAACGGCGACACCGACTACTACTACGGGCACGCATCGGTGCTGCTGGTCCAACGCGGTGAGACGGTTCAGGCCGGAGCGCTGATCGCGCGCGTGGGGAGCACCGGCGACTCGACGGGTCCCCACGTGCACTTCGAGATACGGGTGCACAACCAGCCCATCGACCCGCTACCGTATCTGGACCCACGCGCGGGGCGTTGAAGGCGACCCGCTCCCGCTCGCCGTGAGCGGGCGGCCAACCCCACCACCAGCAGCAAGACCGGCGCCGACAGCCAGACAACGCGACCACGAGGCATCGCAGGCCCCCGCTCAGAGTCGTTGTACGGAACCCCCAATGCGAGGCAGTACACGCCGAGGAGCACGTGTGGCCCGACGGCAGCCACCTGAACGTCACCACCGCCACGGACGGCGGCGCGGGCAACCCGCCCCTGCGGCGGGCTCCCGGGTGCGGTCGTCCCCGGGGAAGTACGCTCGAGCCACCCCGAGCGGCGGCCGCCGCTCGCGCACGAAGGCGAGGATGAACGCTGGTGGCGCAGAAGCGATACCGACACCTCGGTGATTTCAGCGACCTGGTCGACGCCACGGGCGGCCTGCGCGGCTCGCGGGAGCCGCCGCGGTCGGCCGGCGTCTCCCCTGCCGGCATCCGGCAGCTCCTGGACGTCGGCTTCCGCCCGGAGGCGCCGCAGGACCCGGTGGTGGAGCGCAGCTGGCAGCAAGGTGGCGTCCGGGGCGAGGAGCTGTCGTGGAGCGTGGGGTACGGGCCGCGCACGCGCGCGTGGCTGCTGCGGCCGGCGTCCCCGACCGCCGCCAGGCTCCCCGGCGTGCTGGCGCTGCACGACCACGGCAACTTCAAGCTGCTCGGCAAAGAGAAGGTCGCCGACGACGACCAAGCGCCCGTCGAGGCCGTGCGGCGGCTCCGCGAGCGGGCCTACGGGGGCGTCGCCTTCGCCAACCGCCTGGCCGAGCGCGGCTTCGTGGTGCTGGTGCCCGACGTCTTTCTGTGGGGCAGCAGGCGCTTCGCGCTCGCCACCATGCCGGAGCGCACACCCGAGCTGGTGGCGGGCGCGGTCGCCGGCTACCGGGACAGGGGAGAACCCGACGACGTCGCCCGGTACAACGCCGCCGCCGAGCTCCACGAGCACCTGGTGGCGAAGTACTGCGCCGCGCTCGGCACCTCGATCGCGGCCCTGGTGAGCTACGAGGACCGCGTCGCGCTGAGCTACCTGGCCTCCCGGCCGGAGGTCGATGGCGGACGGTTGGGTGCCATCGGCTTGTCCGGCGGCGGAGCGCGCGCCGCACTCCTCTCCGCGACGCACGACGGGCTGGCGGCGACGGTCGTCGTCGGCATGATGAGCACCTACGGCGCACTGCTGGACGCGCACGTCCACGCCCACACCTGGATGATGTTCCCGCCCGGGCTCGCCCGCCACGGCGACTGGCCCGACGTGGCGGCGTGCGCCGCGCCGCGCCCGCTGCTGGTGCAGTATGCCGAGGACGACGCCCTCTTCCCTGTGGCCGGCATGCGGGCCGCCGACGCAGCCATACGGCGCACCTACGCCACCGCCGGCGCGGCCGGCGGCTACCAGGGCCGGTTCTACCCGGGCCCGCATCGCTTCGACGTCGAGATGCAGGATGCGGCCTTCGACTGGCTCGACGCGACGCTGACGCCCTGAGGGGCGGCAGGAGGTCCCGGCGACGCGGCAACTGGAGTACCTCGGCGAGCGCAGCCCCGTTGCCGTGGACGCCTGCATCCTATAGGATGTACGAAACGTCAGTTCGCTGGAGGCCTCGTGGAAGGCGCTCGCGTCTTCAAGAGCAAGAACGAGCAGGTGTACGACCACGTGCACACCTTGATCCTGGATGGCCAGCTGGAGCCGGGATCGCGCCTCGTGATCGACCACCTCGCCGAGCAGCTGGGGGTGAGCCAGATCCCAATCCGCGAGGCGCTGTTCCGCCTCGAGGCGGCGGGCTTCGTCACGCTCGAGGCGCACGTCGGTGCGCGCGTCACCGAGCTGCATGCCAAGGACGTCCGCGAGGTGTTCCAGGTGCTCGAAGCGATGGAGATCATCACCAGTCGGGCGGCGTGCGAGCGACTGGCTAACGACGATCTGGCCTGGCTCGAGCGCTTCGTAGCGGCCATGGGCGCGTCGATGCGCGATGCCGAGGCCTGGTCGCTCCGCAACAAGCAACTCCACCACTTCATCGGCGAGCGCTCGGGGACGGGCCTCGCCGCCAGGGTGCTGGACATCGCCCTGGACCACTGGGACCGGCTGCGGCGTCACTTCCTGGACGAGGTGTTCTCGCGCCGCATCCCCGAGGCCCAGCAGGACCACGTGGCCCTGCTGGCGGCCCTGAAGCGGCGCGACCCGGCTGCCACCGAGCGCGGCCTGCGCGAGCACAACCGGGCGGCCCTGGCCGCCTACACCGAGCACCTCGAAGCACGAGGGCACCTCGCGAGGGCGCCGTTGTGACGCGCCGGGCGCCCGCACCCTCCGCGCGTGCCGGCTACCCGCCGGCCGCCATCGCACCCGGCGCCACCTCACGGCCCGGGATCCGGCCCGTCGCCGTTGCGCCCACCCGGCGAAGGCACACGACCGGCCACACCGTCAGCTTGTGGGAGGAGGACACGACGAGCCGGAAGAGGCCAGACCCGAACGCCCCCATACGACGCGGACCGACCGCGTACCCTGAGGAGGAACGATGATTCGACGCATGCGGATGTTCTTGCTACTCGCCGCGATGATGGGCGGGATGACCGCCCTGGCGCAGACCCACCTGCGCATCGCCTGGTACAACGACGGCAACGAGGGGCAGGTCATGCAGGACCTGCTGAACAAGTTCGAGGCCCAGAACCCCGACATCACCGTCACACTGGACACCGTCTCGTACGCGCAGGGCATCTTGCAGTCACTGCCGCTGCAGCTGGCGTCTGGCCAGGGCCCCGACCTGGCGCGCGTGACGGACCTCGGCGGTCTCGAGAAGTACTACCTCGACCTCACGCCGTACCTCAAGGATTCGAGCTATTGGGAGACGAACTTCGGGCCGTTCCTCGATTGGATGCGGCCCCCGGGCTCCAAGGCGATCCCCGGCTACATGACGCAGCTCACGGTCACGGGCCCCTTCGTGAACAAGACGCTCTTCGACCAGGCCGGGATCCCCCTGCCGCAGGGCGACACCACCTGGGAGCAGTGGGCCGACGTGAGCCGCAAGGTGGCCAAGGCCACGGGCACCCCCTTCGCCATGGCCATGGACCGTTCCGGGCACCGCTTCGCCGGTCCGGCGGTCAGCATGGGCGCCAAGTTCTTCGACGCGCAGGGCAAGCCGAAGATCGACGACGCGGGCTTCCGCAAGATGGCACAGCTCCTGGTGCAGTGGAACAAGGACGGCACCATGGACCCGAGCATCTGGATCGGTACCTCGGGCCAGTACGCAGCCGGAAACCAGGACTTCATCAACGGCCAGATCGTCTTCTACATGTCCGGCAGCTGGCAGATCAGCCAGTTCGCCAGCAAGATCGGCAACGCCTTCGACTGGGTCGCCGTGCCCAACCCCTGCGGCCCCGCCGCCTGCACGGGCATGCCTGGTGGCGCTGCTCTGGTCGCCCTGAAGGAGACTAAGCACCCCGAGGCGGTCGCGAAGCTCATGGAGTTCTTGACGCAGCCCGACAACCTCGCGGAGTTCTACGCGCGCACCCTCTTCATCCCCGGGTCCCTCAGCCTGGCAAAGCAAGGCATCGACTTCCAGACCGACAACCAGTTCGCCAAGGCGGCGCTGCAGACGTTCTCCAGCCAGGTCCCGAAGCTCGCCCCGCTGGCCTACAAGCTGCAGGCGTACAAGTACAACACCACCTACTTCAACGCCATCCGCGACCGGTTGACGCAGGTCATGGTCGGCGAGCTGACCATGGACCAGGCCGTCCAGCGCATCCAACAAGACATCGACGAGCAGCTCTCCGCGGCGGGCTCGTCGCAGTGAGCACGTTCCTTCCCTGAGATCGGACCGGTACCCGGTGGAGGCTCCCCTCCACCGGGTACCTCGAGGAGGAAGCATTGCGAGCAGAGTCCGTTCCTCGTGCGCTGAAGGGAGTGCTGAGCGTGCCGGGCCGCGCCTTGCGGGGGCTGTTCACCTTCCTGATGAACACCCTCGACCTTGTGATGGCACCGGTGCAGCGCGCCATCGGCGTGAAGCGCATGCCGTGGGTGTTCCTGCTGCCCAACCTCGCTATCTTCGGCATCTTCGTGCTGTTCCCGATGCTGCTCAACTTCTATTACGCGTTCACCGGAGGCACGAACCTGTTCCCGCAGAACCGGCCGTTCGTGGGAACCAGCAACTTCCAGCGGATCTTCAACTGCGGGAATTTCCTTCAGCCCAGCACCTGCCAGGAGGACACCTTCTGGCGCGCCGTGCACAACGCATTTATCTTCGTCCCGGCCCAGCTCATCGCGCTCGTGTTGTTCGCGCTGATCACCGCCATGGTGCTCAACCGCACGTTCCGCTTCCGCGGGTTCTTCCGGAGCGTGTTCTTCTACCCGGTGCTCCTGTCTCCCGTCGTGGTGGCGCTCATCTGGAAGTGGATCCTCCAACGCGAGGGTCTGCTGAACGCATTCATCCAGATGCTCGGGGGCCACAAGGTGCTCTTCCTGCTGAACGCCCACTGGGCGATGTTCTGGGTGGTGTTCACCACCACCTGGGCGACGATGGGCTTCTACACACTCATCCTTCTGGCGGGACTGCAATCGATCCCCGCGGAGCTCTACGAGGCCGGAGCCATCGACGGCGCCGGCGCGTGGCAATCGTTCCGCTATGTCACCCTGCCGCTCCTGATGCCCACCCTTCTCGTCGTGCTGGTGCTGGCCCTCATCCGGGCCGTGCAGCTCTTCGACGAGGTCTTCGCGTTCACGGGCGGCGGGCCCGGCACGGCCACGACCTTCATCGTTCAGTACATCTACAACACCGCGTTCGCCTCGCAGATCCGCAGGTTCGGCCTGGCCGCCGCCGCGTCCGTCCTCCTGGGCCTGGTGCTGCTGGTGCTCACGCTGGTCCAGCTATGGGCGGGAAGGCGCTCCGATGCCACCTGATCCTTCGCGCCAGAGCCCGTCCGTCGACGCCGGAGCGTCGGGGCGTAACCCGGGAGGGCTGTCTTGAGAACCGTCGTCACCTTCCTCAGCCGCCGCAACGGTCGGGGCAAGCCCAGTGTCACCGACATGCTTACCGCCTTCTACCTGTTGCTGGGCGTGCTCATCATGTTCGGGCCGGTGTTGTGGCTCGTCCTCTCGTCCTTCAAGACGCCCGCCGCGCTGGACCGCTTCCCGCCGTCGATCCTGCCTACCAGCCAGGACACGGTGCAGGTGAATGGCTACGACAACCCGCTCCCGCTGTACACGGTCACGCTGCCGGACGGCAGCCAGAAGAAGCTGGCGCAGGTGCGTCGGATCGGGCTCGAGTCCCAGATGGTCGACCCCAGCGCGCCCGGCACCATCATCAAGGTGAAGGCATCCTCGGCGACGCCCGTCCGCTCGGTGAAGTTCGAGTGGTCCAACTACACCGAGCCGCTCAAGCGCTTCGCCTTCCTCACCTACCTGAAGAACAGTGTGATCGTGACGATCACGGCCACCCTCATCACCCTGATCATCAACAGCATGGCCGCCTTCGCGCTCAGCAAGTACCGCTTCCGAGGGAAGTACACGGTGCTGCTCATCATCATCGGGACCCTGATGATCCCCATCTCGGTGATCCTTGTGCCGGTGTATCTCGTGATCGTGAAGGTTGGCTGGCTCAACTCGCTGTGGGGCGTGATCGTCCCGGGCGCCGCCACGCCGACGGGCGTGTTCCTCCTGCGCCAGTACATGCTCACCATCCCCGATGAGCTGATGGACTCGGCGCGGATCGACGGCGCCTCGGAGTGGCGCATCTACTGGCAGATCATCCTCCCGCTGGCCGCGCCGGCGATGGCCGTGTTGGCGATCTTCTCGGTCATGTGGCGGTGGAACGACTTCCTGTGGCCCCTGATCGTGCTCACGCACAACGAGATGTTCACCCTGCAGGTGGGGCTCAACTCCTTCCAGGGCGAGCTCAACATCCAGTGGCACTTCGTGCTGGCCATGACGGTGCTCACCCTGTTGCCGATCACCCTGGTGTTCGCCCTCCTCCAGCGCTACATCACCACCGGCATCGCCACCACCGGGATCAAGTGATGGCCTGCGAGGGGGCGGGCGGGCGGGGAGCAGGTGCGCCGGGCGCGGGGGGGCCGGGGAGCCGCCGGGTGAGGACGGCGATCGTAGGCACCGGCGCCATCGCCGCGCAGCACGCCGCCGCGCTGCGCGCGGAGCAGGACCGCGCCGAGCTGGTGGCGGCCGTCGACATCGACGGGGCCAGGGCGAGGGCGTTCGCGGAGGCGCACGGCGTGCCCGCGGTGCATAGCGACCTGGACGCCATGCTGGAGCGCGAGCGCCCCGAGCTGGTGCTCATCTGCACGCCGCCGAGCCTGCACTCGGCGCAGTGCATCCGCTCGCTGGAGGCGGGCGCCTGGGTGCTGTGCGAGAAGCCGCTGGCCGGCTCCCTGCGGGAGCTGGACGCCATCCAGGAGGCGGAGGCCCGCTCCGGCGCGACCTGCAGCAGCGTCTACCAGTGGCGCTTCGGCGCGGGCGCCAGGCACCTCCAGCGACTCATCGCCGAGGGCGCCCTCGGCCGCCCCATGCTGGGGCTGTGCCAGACCACCTGGTACCGCGACGACGCCTACTACGCGGTGCCGTGGCGCGGCAGCTGGGCCACCGAGCTGGGCGGCACCAGCATGATCCACGGCATCCACGCCATGGACCTGCTGCTGTGGCTCTTCGGCCCCTGGGCCGAGGTCAGCGCCATGGCCGGCACGCTGGGGCACGCCATCGAGGTCGAGGACGTGGCGGTGGCGAGCGTTCGCTTCGAGAGCGGCGCGCTCGGCACCATCCTCAACTCGGCGGTTTCGCCCCGCCAGGAGAGCGTGCTGCGCCTGGACTTCGCGCGGGCGACGGTGGAGCTCCACCACCTCTACGGCTACCGCAACGACGACTGGCGCTACACCCTGCCGGACGGCTCGCCCGACGACGCCGAACTGGCGCGCTGGCGAGCCCTGCCGCCCGACGTGCCCTCGCTCCACCAGGCGCAGCTGAGCCACGTCCTCGACTGCCTGGAGCGCGGCGAGCGGCCGCTCACCAGCGGCCCCGGGGCCCGCGCGACGCTGGAGTTCCTCGCCAGCCTGTACGCGTCGGCGTTCACCGGGACGCGCGTGGAGCGCGGCAGCATCACCCCGGGCGACTCCTTCTACGACGCCATGTCCGGAGACGCCGCGCACGGGAACGTCGTGCAGGGAGCCGGCGCGGCGCACGGGACGGGAGCCTGAGTGCCGGGGGCGCTGCTCGAGCCCTCTGGCCCGCCCGCGCCGGCGTGCGAGCGCGGCGAGTTCCTCTTCGCCGCTGTGGGGCTCGATCATCCCCACATCCGCGCCATGTGCGACGGCCTCAGCCAGGCCGGCGGCGAGCTGAGGCTCGTCCACGACCGCGACCCCGCCAAGGTCGCGGCGCTGCTGGAGCGGTTCCCTGGCGCGGCGGCCGCGGGCAGCGAGGAAGAAGTCCTGGAGGCGCCCGAGATCGCGCTGGTGGCGTCCTCGATCGTCCCGAGCGAGCGCGGCCCGCTGGGTCTGCGCGTGATGGACAGCGGCAAGGACGTCTTCGTGGACAAGGGGCCGTTCACGAGCCTGGCTCAGCTCGACGCGGCGCGAGCCAAGGTCGCCGAGACCGGCCGCAAGTACCTGGTCTACTACGGCGAGCGGCTGCACGTCGAGTGCGCCGTGTTCGCCGCCGAGCTGGTCGAGGCGGGCGTCATCGGGCGGGTGGTGCAGGTGTTGGGCCTCGGCCCCCACCGGCTGGGCCTCAACCCCAGGCCCGACTGGTTCTTCGAGAAGGCGCGCTACGGCGGCATCCTGTGTGACATCGCCTCCCACCAGTTCGAGCAGGTGCTGTTCTTCAGCGGCGCCGCCGGCGCCACCGTCGAGCACGCCCGGGTGGAGAACTTCGGCCACCCGCAGCACCCCGAGCTGGAGGACTTCGGGGAAGCCGGCGTGGTGACCGACACGGGCAGCTCCGGCTACGTGCGCGTCGACTGGTTCACGCCGGCCGGCCTCAGCGCCTGGGGGGACGGGCGGCTGCTGCTGCTCGGCACCGAGGGCACCCTGGAGCTGCGCAAGTACGTCGACGTGGCGCGCGGCCCCGGCAGCGACCACATCTACCTGGTGACCGCCGAGGGGGAGCAGCATCTGCAGGTGCAGGGCAAGGTGGGCTACCCGTTCTTCGGCCGGCTCATCCTCGACTGCCTGAACCGCAGCGAGACCGCTATGACGCAGGCGCACGCCTTCGCCGCGGCCGAGCTGGCACTGCACGCCCAGGCGCACGCCGACCGGGCGAGGTCGCGGGCGACGGGAGGCGGGCCATGAGCGCAACCGGGGCCGCGCGCGAGCCCGAGCGCATCGGCATCATCATGAACGGCGTCACCGGCCGCATGGGCAAGAACCAGCACCTGCTGCGATCGATCCTGGCCATCCGCCAGGACGGCGGCGTGACGCTGCCCGGCGGCCGCCGCCTGCTCCCCGACCCCATCCTGGTGGGCCGCGACCCGGCCAAGCTGCAGGCGTTGGCGGCCGAGACCGGCATCCAGCGCCTCAGCGACGACCTGGACGCCTGCCTGGCCGATCCCGACGACGCCGTCTACTTCGACGCGGTCACTACGCAGCTCCGCCCCGACAACCTGCGCAAGGCCATCGCCGCCGGCAAGCACGTCTACACCGAGAAGCCGGTGGCATCCACGCTCGCTGAGGCGCTCGACCTGGCGGCGCTCGCCGACCGTGCCGGGGTGCGAACGGGGGTGGTGCAGGACAAGCTCTACCTGCCCGGCCTGCTCAAGCTCAAGCGCCTGATCGACGGCGGCTTCTTCGGCCGCATCCTGTCGGTGCGCGGCGAGTTCGGCTACTGGGTGTTCGAGGGCGACTGGCAACCCGCCCAACGCCCCAGCTGGAACTACCGCCGCGAGGAGGGCGGCGGCATCATCCTCGACATGCTGCCGCACTGGCGCTACCTGCTCGACCATCTCTTCGGCGAGGTGCGTTCGGTGCTGTGCCTGGGCGCCACCCACGTCCCGGATCGCCGTGACGAGCACGGCGCGGCCTACGCCGCCACCGCCGACGACGCCGCCTACGCGCTGTTCGAACTGGACGGCGGGATCGTCGCCCAGATCAACTCGTCGTGGACCACGCGCGTCTACCGCGACGAGTTGGTCGCCCTGCAGGTGGACGGCACCGAGGGCAGCGCGGTCGCGGGCCTGCGCTCGTGCAAGGCCCAGCACCGGAGCGCCACCCCCAAGCCGGTGTGGAACCCCGACGTGCCCAGCCCCATCGACTTCTTCGGCGGCTGGCAGGAGGTCCCCGACAACCAGCCGTTCCCCAACGGCTTCCGGGCGCAATGGGAGGCCTTCCTGCGCCACCTGGCGAGCGGCGCGCCCTTCCCCCACACCCTGCTGGAGGGCGCCAAGGGCGTGCAACTCGCGGAGCTGGCACACGCCTCCTGGCGCGAGCGGCGCTGGGTCGACGTGCCGGAGCTAGGACGCTAGCCGGGCCGTGGCCACCGTCATCGACCTCCCCACCGAGGACGGCCGCCTGGAGCGCTACCGGCTGCGTGGTGCGGCCGCCTACCCTCCGCCGGAGCGCCCCTTCACCAGCCGCGTGCTCTACGCCGCCGCCCACGTGGTGGCCGACCCGTCCGCCGCGCGCGGCCCCGGTGAGCCGGCCGCCCTCGACTGGGACGCCACCCTGCGCTACCGCCACCACCTGTGGCGCTACGGCTTCGGCGTGGCCGAGGCCATGGACACCGCCCAGCGCGGCATGGGCCTGGATCACCCCGCCAGCCGCGAGCTGATCCGGCGGGCGTGCGCCGAGGCGCGCAGCGCCGGCGGCCGCATCGCCTGCGGCGCGGGGACCGACCAGCTCCCCGACGAGAGCCCTCGCCTCACGCTCGACGACATCGGCGCCGCCTACGAGGAGCAGGTCGCCCACGTGGAGGCGTGCGGCGGGCGGGTCATCATGATGGCCTCGCGCCAGCTCGCCGCCGTCGCACGCGGCGCCGAGGACTACGCCGCGGTGTACGGGCGGGTCCTGCGGCAGGTGTCGGCGCCGGTCATCCTCCACTGGCTGGGGCCGATGTTCGACCCGGCGCTGGCGGGCTACTGGGGCGCCAGCGGCTTCTCCGCCGCGGCCGCCACCCTGCTCGGCATCATCGCGGAGCACCCGGGCAAGGTTGACGGCGTGAAGATCAGCCTGCTCGACGCCGAGAAGGAGATCGAGCTGCGGCGCCGGCTGCCCGCGGGGGTGCTCATGTACAGCGGCGACGACTTCGCCTTCCCGCGCCTCATCAAGGGCGACGCGCACGGCCACAGCGACGGCCTGCTGGGAATCTTCGACGCCATCGCGCCCGCCGCGGCGGCCGCCATGGCAGCGCTCGAGGCCGGCCGCCCCGAGCGCTACGACGCCATCCTCGCCCCGGCCGAACGCCTATCGCGGCACGTCTTCGCCGAGCCGACATTCGATTACAAGGTGGGGATCGTGCTGCTTGCCTACCTCAACGGCCACCAGGACCACGTCCGGATGTTGGGCGGGATGGAGGACCGGCGCTCGCCGGCGCACCTGGGGACGGTCTTCCGGCTGGCCGACCGGGCAGGACTGCTGCGCGACCCGGAGGACGCGGCCGCCCGCATGGCGCGAGTGCTGGCGGACAGGGGCGTGGCGTGAGGGCGGGCGCTGCCGGGGCCGCATCGGAGCGTGGCGCCGACGAGTCGCCGCCCGACCTCGGCCGGCTGAGCCTCAACCAGTACACCACGTACCACTGGAGCGTGGCCGAAGCGGTGGAGGGCTGCGCCCGGGCGGGCCTCGGCTGGGTCGGCCTGTGGCGCGACAAGGTGGCCGCCCAGGGCCTGCGCGACAGCGTGCGAGCGCTGCGCGAGACGGGCGTGCACTGCTCGAGCCTGTGCCGCGGCGGGATGTTCCCGGCCGCCACCGCGGCTGAGCGCGCGGCGCGGCTCGACGACAACCGCCGCGCCATCGACGAGTGCGCCGAGCTGGGGGCCGACACACTGGTGCTGGTTTGTGGAGGCATCCACCCCGGCGGCGACGTGGCCGCGGCGCGCGAGATGGTGTGGGACGGTATCGCCGCCATCGCCCCAGACGCTCGCGAGCGGGGCGTGCGGCTGGGGATCGAGCCCCTCCACCCCATGTTCTGCGCCGATCGCAGTGTCGTGGTCACCCTGGGCCAGGCCAACGACGCCGCCGACCGACTCAACGAGCCTTTCCCCGCCGACGATCCCACCGTCGGCGTCGTCGTGGACGCCTATCACGTCTGGTGGGACCCCCGCGCCGGGGCCGAGATCACACGCGCCGGGAACAGGATCTTCGCGTTCCACGTGAGTGATTGGATCACCCCGTTGCCGGCGGTGCTCGAAGGCAGGGGCATGATGGGGGACGGCTGGATCGGGCTCCGGGAGTTCCGGCGAGCGGTGGACCGGGCCGGTTACCGGGGACCCATCGAGTGCGAGATCTTCAACCGAGAGCTCTGGGAGCAGCCGGGTGACGCCGTGCTCGAGCTGATGAAAGCCCGCTACCTCGCCCACGTGTAGCCGCGCCCGGCATGCGCCGGCTGCCGTGCGCAGGACCCCCTCGACCTGGAGTGTGATGAGCAACCACGCGACCTACCCCCTCGAAACCAACGGCGCCGTCCGGCACTGGCTCGCCTCCGGTCCCTCGGTCACGCCGATCCCGGCCGACGGGGCGCTAGCCGAGGCGTTCGCGCCGAGCGGCCCGCCCTTCGGCGAACGCGGCCGCTGGACCCTCAACTACTGGGCCTGGGACGCGCGTGTGCAGGCCGCCAAGAGCCGCATCTACGAGGCGCTCGATCCCGCCCTCGACGTGATCGACCCCGCCCCCACGGTGACTGGGGCCGAGGGAGATGGCATGCGCTGGCGCTACCTGGCACCGGACGATGACACGGCCGACTTCAGCCGCTTCAGTCACACCCCCGCCCTATTCAGCGGCCACCTGTACACCGAGATCGTCTGTGACGAGGCACGACCTCGCGACGTCGAACTGATCACGATCGGGCCCGCCCACCTGTGGCTCGACGGACGCCTCGTCCACCACCACCGGCGGCCGTTCAGCTACGTGCACCCCTACGCGGTGCGGGTCTCGCTCCCTCTGGACGAAGGCGTGCACGGCCTCTGGCTGCGGGGCGACATGATCGGGCTGCGCGAGGCACGCCTGGCGCTCGGGCTGCGGTTCCTGGACCCGGCCGGCCTGAACGTGCGCGTGCCGATCGGCGATCGCTCGGAGGGCGCCTGGCACGAGGCCGAGCGTTGCGTGGGCGCCGTTCAGGTGAGCCGCTTCGTGGTGGAGGAGCAGGAGGCGGCCGCCAGCGTGGCCGCCGGAGCCGGCTCTGCGGTGAGCTTCACGGTCACGGCGGAGCTGGCGTCGGATCCGCCCATCCGCTCGCACCTCGGGACGTTCACGGCCGAACCCGGGCAGAGCGTCGCGCTGCCGCTGGCACGTGGCGTGCGCCACGCCGTGGCCTCCACCCTGAGCGAGGGACGGGTGGACCTGGTGATCCGGCCAGCGACCGACCTGCCCCTGGAGCGCCGCTACGAGGTCGTGCCCGCGCTCGTGGCCTACCGCGACACGCCCTACGGCAGCTACGAATCGCGGCGGCGCGAGGCGCTGGCGCACCTGGCACGGATGGACGCGGACGTGCTCGGAAGCGCGGCCGCGGTGCGCCTCGGACACACGCCCAGGATCGCGCGCGAGGCCGTGGCGACCTCGCTGCGCTTCCTGAACGAGCGGCGCGACACCGCCGACTTCCACGCGCTGGGCCTGCTGGCGGTCGTGTACTGGTTCGCCGACAGCCCCGCGTTGGACGCCCGGGACCTGGAGGCCATCCGCGACGCCTTCCGTCACTTCAAGTACTGGCTCGAGGAGCCTGGCCTCGACGCCATGTGCTACTTCACCGAGAATCACCAGATCCTGTTCCACGCCAGCGAGTACCTGGCAGCTCAGCGATGGCCCGATCTCACCTTCAGCAACAGCGGCATCACCGGCGCGGCGAAGCTCCCCGCCGCGCGCAGCCGGATCCTCGCCTGGATCGAGCGCCGGCTGCGCTCGGGGTTCTCCGAGTGGGACTCCAACGCCTATCTCGCGATGGACGCCTTCGCCCTGCTGGCGCTGGTGGAGTTCGCCGACGAACAGGGCGTGTCCCAACGCGCGCGGAGCCTCCTCGACAAGCTGTTCTTCATGCTGGCCGCGCAGTCCTTCCGAGGCACACAGGGTTGCACGCATGGCCGCTGCTACGTGGGGGCGCTGAGATCGGGCCGCAACGACGCCACCGCCGGTCTGCAGCGCCTGGCGTGGGGAACGGGCACCTTCAACAGCGAGACGCGCGCGCCCGGTTTGCTCGCGATGAGTGAGCGCTATCGCGTTCCGGACGTGATCCAGGCCATCGGCGCGGACCTGCCCGAGGCGCTGGTCACCTACGCCCACGCCCGCGGCGACTTCCTTCCCGAAGCCGACATGCGCGCAGACGGCTGGGACGTGCGCACGCTCACCCGACGCACGCCGGACTACCAGCTCGCCGCCGCCCTGGACCACCGCCCCGGTGCGATGGGCATCCAGGAGCACCTCTGGCAAGCCACCCTCGGCCCGGAGGCGGTGGTCTTCACCACCTACCCCGGCAACCGGCTCGAGCACGGCCAGGCCCGTCCGAACTTCTGGGCCGGTTCGGCGCGGCTGCCCCAGGTGGGCATGCACGGCCGCACCGTGCTCTGCCTGTACCGCCTCGACGACGCCGTGGGGCTGGGCTTCACCCACGCCTACTTCCCTGTCGAGAGCTTCGACGTCTGGAGCGTCGAGGGGGCGTGGGCGTTCGCGCGCCACGGCTCGGGCTACGTGGCCCTGTGGGGCGACGGCCCGCTCGCGCTCACCGAGGAGGGCCGCTTCGCCCGGCAGGAGCTGCGCAGCCGCGGCGCCGGCCTTGCGTGGCTGTGCACGGTGGGAAGCGCGGCGGAAGACGGAACGTTCCAGGCGTTCTGCGAGCGCCTGCGCGAGGGCCCGTCGCCGGTCGCGGCAGAGGGCCCTCGCCTGAGCTGGCGGCCTGCCGACGGCAGCGAGCTGACGCTCGGCTGGCTCGAAGGCCTGCAGGTGGACGGCGCGCTCGTCGACACCGCGGCCTTCCAGCACTACCACAACCGCTATACGCGGACGGAGCTCGGTGACGCCGCGATGGTGCTCGAGCACGCCGGCCTCCGACACGTCATCCCGCTGCGCTTCGACGGTGCCGGGCCGGCGCTCGGAGCGGCCGAGGGGAGGGCGCCATGAGCGTCACACTGACGGGCGCCCGCTACGCGGGTGCGGACCGCGAGGGTGCCCGCTGGGACGTGGGCGACGCCACGCTCCGGCTGTCGGCCGTCTCCAGCGGCGTCGCCCAGGTGCGGCTCATCGTCGGCGACGCGTCGTGGGAGGAAGCGGTGGCAGCGCCGCGCCACGCGCCGGCCTCGATCGCCAGCAAGGACGGCCGGTGGACCGTGCAACTCGACGGCCTCCGCGTCACGCTCCGAGGCGCGCCGCTGTCGTTGGACTGGGAGGTGGACGGCAACGCCTTTCTCGCCGACCACCCGACACACGCCTATGTCCTCGGAGGCTCCGGCCTGACGCATCGGCAGGTGCGCGCCGACGGCGAGCGCCTCTACGGCGTGGGCGAGGTCAGCGGGGCGCTGGAGCGCACCGGAAGGCGCTACCGGCTCGAGCCAAGGGACGCGCTGGGCTACGACGCGGAGCTCGGCGACCCCCTCTACAAGCACTGGCCCGTCCTGCTGTTGCGCCGCCCCGAGGGCCGCTGGGCGGCGCTGGTATACGACATGCCCTTCCCCATGGTGTTCGACCTGGGCGCCGAGATCCACAACTATCTGGGGCCCTTCCGCTACGTCGAGGCGGGGGGGCGAGGCCTCACGTACTACGTGCTCGTCGCGCCCGACCTGCCAACGCTGCTGCGGCGCCTGACGGGGCTGCTGGGCCGACCGCAGCTCCCGCCGCGCTGGAGTCTCGGCTACCTGGCCTCGGGCATGGCCTACGCCGACGCCGACGACCCCGAGGCCGCGCTGATCGCCTTCGCGGACCGCTGCGAGCGGGAGGGCATCCCCGTGGACGGCATGCACCTGTCGTCGGGCTATACCCTGCGACAGGGTCGCCGCTACGTGTTCACGTGGTCGGACCGCATCGTGGACCCGCGCGGCCTCGTGGGCAGGATGGCGGAGCGCGGGCTCCGAGTCGTAGCGAACGTGAAGCCCGGCATGCTCGAGGACCATCCCGACTACGCCTCCCTCTCCGAGCAGGGCGCGTTCCTGCGGACGGCCGAGGGTACGCCCCACCACGGGGACTTCTGGGGTGGGGCGGGGAGCTTCCTCGACTTCACCAACGAGGTCGCCACCCGCTACTGGCGCGAGCGCGTCACGACCCAATTGCTGGACGTCGGCATCGAAGGCATATGGAACGACAACAACGAGTTCGCGCTCGAGGACGCCTTCACGGCCGGCGGGGAGCCCGCCCATCCGGCATCGCAGATGCGCGCCATGGCGCTCGCTTCGTACCGGGCGTGCGAGGCGGCGCGGCCGCGGCGCCGCCCGTTCGTGATCAGCCGCTCGGCGTCGCTGGGCGTCCAGCGCCTGGCCCAGACGTGGAGCGGCGACAACCGCTCGGACTGGCGGTCGCTGCACTTCAACACGCCCATGGGGTTGTCACTGGGCCTCAGCGGCTTCGCCAACCATGGCCACGACGTGGGCGGCTTCGCGGGTCCCGCCCCGGACGCGGAGCTGTTCCTGCGCTGGGTGCAGCAGGGCGTGTTCTTCCCGCGCTTCGTCATCCACTCGTGGAAGACGCCGCCGACCGAGCCGTGGAGCCACCCGGAGGTGCTTCCGGCCGTGCGCGAGGCCCTGCGGCTGCGCTACCGCCTCCTGCCCTACCTCTACAGCCTGTTCTTCGAGCACGGCGAGACGGGCGCGCCCGTGATGCGCCCGCTGTTCTACGCCTTCGACACGCCCGAGGCCTACGAGCAACCCTTCAGCTTCCTGCTCGGCCCGGCCGTCCTGGTGCCAGGAGAGGCGTTCGGGCCGGGCGTGCGCGAGGCCGAGACGCTCCTGCCCGGCGAGCTGGGCTGGTACCGCCTTCAGGACGCCCGCTACTACCCCTCCGGGCGCCACGCGGTGCCATACCCGCTCGAGGCGGTGCCGGCCTTCGTCCGGGCCGGCGCCATCCTGCCGCTCGGCTTCGCGCCGGACGGGCGCGCGCGCCGCGACGGGCGCGTCGCGGAGCTCCGTATCTACCCTCACCTGGGCGAGGGCGCCACGGCCTTCCGGCTCTACGCCGACGACGGCGAGAGCCTGGCGTACCAACGCGGCGAACGCACCCTCCTGGATCTCCGCGTGCGCTATGACGCCGGCGCCATCGTGGTCGAGGCGGAGGCGCTCGAGCACCGCTACCCGCTCCCCGACCGCAGCGTCACGCTACGGCTGCCCGCTGGCGAGACCCGCCCGCTACGACTCGGCGCAGGGCTCAGCGCCGCCGGCGAGGAGACGGAGCGCGAGGGCTGGCGCGAGCTCCCCGCACGCTGGGACCTCCCCGCATGATCGCCGTTCGAGACGGCACCACGCTCCAGTCCGAGCGCCCCGTCACGTGGCCGTTCGCGGCGCCGCGATTGGAGGGGCGTGTGCACGGGGGCCGCCTCGAGGTCGCGCTCTGGGGTTGCGGCGCGATGGGGCACCTCACCCTCCCAGGTACCGCAGGGCCCGGGGCAGCAGGCCCACAGCCCGCCGGACCCTGGCGGGTCCGGCCGAACACGCTGGAGACGCCCGCCTACCGCGTGGTGGTGGCGCGGTCGTGTCCGACGCTGCTGCTCGACGGGCTCGCGCCAGCCGGCGTCCGGGTGGTGCCCGCCCTCAGACCTTCCGCCTCCGTGCGCGAACCCGTGCGCGCCTTGGTGGAGGACACGCCTGCGGGCCGCGCCTACCGTCTGCCGTGGGGCGTGCTCCTCGTCCGCCGGCAGACCGACGGCATCCGGCTGGCCGCCGGCGAGGACCTCGAGGAAGCCCGGCGCGCGCTGGCGCTTCCCGACGAGACGCTGCTCCGCGAGGCGCACGACTACGAGCAGCGCTGCGACTGCCTCCCCGAGGCCTCCCAGCTGCTCCGAAGCATGGCGGCGTTCGGACTCCACGCCGCGCTGTCGGCCGTGAAGCGCGATCCCCACGGCGGCTTCGCGGGGGTCGCGGCGGGCCCGGGATACTCGCTACCGGCGCGCAGCTACTACCGGGACGGCTACTGGACGGCGCAGGCACTATTGCAGGTCACGCCCGAGAGCGTGCGCGGCCTGCTGGCGCACCTGGCATCCGGCGTGCAGGAGACCGGCGAGGCGCCCAGCGGCGTCATCGTGCCGGGTCCGTTCCAGGCGCACGCGTGGGAGTCGCTCCGGTCGGAGGACCGCGGTCGCGCGCGCGACCACCGACGTCCCCTGGACTGGTGGAGCGATCACTTCGACTCGCCTGCGTTGTTCGTACTGCTCCTCGCCGAGTACGTGGCCGCGACCGGCGACCGCGAGCAGGTCTCGGCGTATCGGGGGCACCTGCAGGCTATCTACCACCGCTACGATGGCCTCGACCGCGACCGCGACGGCGTGCCGGAGAAGCCGCGGAACGACCGTGACTGGGCCGACAACGTGTACCGCTCGGGGCCGGTCACCTACGACGTTGCGCTCTACCACGGCGCGCTTCGAGCGATCGCAGTGCTGGCGGAGGGCGTCGACGACGCCCTGCGCGACGGAGCGCTGGAACGCGCCGGGCGCGTTCGGACGGTGGCGGATCGACGGCTGTGGCAGGCCGGCCGGGGGCACTACGTGGAGTACGTCTCGGAGGACGGCTTCGTCGAAGACCATCTCGCCATCGATACCCTCACGGCTGTCCGCTTCGGTCTGGCCGACGCCGCGCAGGCGCGGGCGCTGCTGCAGGCCGTACGGCGCTCCCTCGAGACCCGGCACAACGCGGAGCAGCCCTACGGCGACTGGGGCGTGATGAGCGTCTGGCCGCCGTACCGCCGGCGGCGCGACCTGCGAAGCAAATCAGCGTTCGCCTACCGCTATCACAACGGCGCCGACTGGCCCTACTGGGACGGAGTCTACGCCGATCTGCTGTTGAAGGCGGGCATGCCGGGCTGGGAGTATCCCCTGCTGCGCTGGTGGGAGTACGGCCTGGCGCAGGGGTGGGCCTCGCCGGTCGAGTACTACAGCCCGCCGTACGGACCGGGTGCGCTGCTCCAGGCCTGGAGCAGCCTGCCTGCAGCCGTCGCCCTGAAGCAGCGAGAGCGGGTCGTGGCGGCGGCGAGGCGCTGGGAGGAGCGGACGAACGACCGTCCAGGCCGTGGCGGGGACGACCGTTGAGCGGAGAGGCGATCGACACCGGCACGATCGAGGGGCAACGCAGCGGGTCCCGGCCAGACGGACGGGCTCGATGCCGAGTGACATGACCCCAGGCGTTGAGCCAGCACGGAACACAGGCGACGAGGTCGACGTGGCCGGCAGGGCCCGACGATGACACACGAGCGAGACCGGTGGCCTGACGAACACAGTGGTACGGCGTCACGCAACTTCACGATGGAGGCCGCCCTTGGCCTCGCCCGTCACCTCGACCTGTGATCGTGGCCGAGGGTGTCGAGACCCGCGCCCCGTTCGATCGGCTGCTGGCGCTCGGCTGCCACCGGGCGCAGGCGCCCGTCCACGGTCAGCGCCAGGCTACTGCCCGCACTGGGTGACGCTGAGCGGGTCCAGCGCCAGGTCGGCGCAGACGATGCCGTGGCCGTACTCGTCGGTCGTCATGCCCCCTTCGAACAGCGCCGTGCCGTCGAGCGTCTGACGCAGCTGCGTGGGCGTCAGGCTCGGCGTGTGGCTCTTGAGCAGCGCCGCCACGCCGGCGACGAACGGTGACGCCATCGAGGTGCCGACATCGCAACCGTAGTTGCTGCCGGTGTAGGTGCTGAGGACGCCGTAGTCCGATGACGTGGTGGTGTAGTAGTGGTAGAGGCAGGCGTTGCCGGGGTAGCTGCTCGACACCTCGAAGCCGCCCGGCGCCATCACCTCGACGCCCGTGGCGTAACCGGCGCCGGTGCTGTAGGCCGAGAAGCCGGAGATGTGGTGGTCGCTGTCGACCGAGCCGACCGCGATGACGGCTGGCGCGTTGGCGGGGCTCAGCACGCCGGGGTTGGTGGGGAACGGCGCGCCGGTTCCGTAGTTGCCCGACGACGCCACCAGCAGCGAACCCGCGTTGAAGGCGGCGGTGGCGGCCTGGTCGATCAGCGGCTGGTCGCCGGGGGCCCCCACGCTCATGTTGATGACGTCGGCGGGGTTGGGGTTGGTGGCGGTGCCGCTCACCGCCAGGCCGGCGGCCCAACGGATGGCGTCGATCAGGATGCTGGTGGTGGCGCCGCCGCCGGCATCGTCGAAGACCTTGATGGGCTCGATCATGACCTGCGGACCGAAGGCGACGCCCGCCACGCCCAGGTTGTTGTTGCCGATGGCGGCGGCGATGCCGGCCACGTGCGTGCCGTGGTCGATGCCGGGGCCCGGCGTGGGGTCGTTGTCGCCGGCGTAGAAGTCGCAGCCGCCGACGATCTTGGCCTGCAGGTCGGGGTGGTTCATCTGCACGCCGGTGTCGATCACCGCGAGGACGGTCCGGTGGCTGGCGCCGGTCTCGGTGCTCCAGGCCTGCTCCAGGCCGAACTCCTGCAGGTTCCACTCCTGGCCGTAGTAGGTGTCGTTGGGCGTGAACGCCATCGGCTTCAGGTAGTAGTTGAGCTGCGCCGCGCTCACGCGCGGGTCGGCGCGCAGGCGAGCCAGCGCCGCCACCGCGTCGCTCGCCCGCACCAGATCGGGCGCGCCCGGCGCGCCCGCCCGCACCAGCTGGAGCCCGTAGCTCGAGCGCACGTCGGCCGAGAGCTGCTGCAGCGTGGCGGCCGCGCCGCCCGCGCTCTGGGGCGCGGCCGCCGCGTTGTAGCTCACCAGCACCTCGCCCGGGACGTAGCTCCGGCCGTCGGGCGCCACCGCCGTGGGGTGGACGGGCGCGGAGGTCGGCGTCGCGCTGCCTGCGATCGACCCCAGCGACAGCGTCGTGGGGATCTGCCCGCACTGGGCGAGGCTGCCGACCGTCATCGTGAAGCTCACGTCGAGGGTGGCCGTGCCGACGCCGGAATCGAAGGTGACCGTCGGCGTGATCGTCTGGCCCTGGCTGAGGCCGGTGCTATCGACCGAGACCGTTATTGAGGTGCTGCTCCCGGCCGCGAGCGTGCCCTGGGCCGGGCTCACGGACGCGTGAGTGTCCGACGGCGTGGCGGTCCAGGAGGTCACGGCGTTGCTGGTGTTGCTGAGCGTGACGACCCTCTGGGGCGTGGAGCTGTCGAGCGTCACACTGGTCGGCGAGACCGACAGCTGGTTCGGCGTCTGGGCGACGGTGACGGTCTTCGTGGCCGGCGCCGTGCCGCTCGCACCCGCTGCCGTCAGAGTGAAGGTGTACGTCACCCCCGTTGCGCCGCTGATGCTCGGCAGCGTCACCGTGGCGCTGGTATTGGTCGCAAGGTCGACGCTGCCACTGTAGGCAGTCCCGTTGACCGTCACGCCCGCGCTCGGGCTCACCGTGAGGCTGTAATCCGTGACCGCGCTACCGGTCCACGACAAGCTACTGGACCCGCCCGAAGCGCTCACGCTCGCCGGGCTAGCCGTGAAGCTGCCGATCGCCGGGTCGGCAGTCCCCACCGCCACCGTAACGGTCTCCGTGGCCGGCGTGGTGCCGCTGACACCCGACGCCGTCAGGATGAAGGTGTACGTCACCCCGGTCGCGCCGCTGGTGCTCGGCAGCGTCACCGTGGCGCTGGTACTGGTCGCCAGATCAACGCTGCCACTGTAGGCAGAACCATTGACCTGCACGCCCGCGCTCGGGCTGACCGTCAGGCTGTAATCCGTCACGCCGCCGCCAGTCCAAGTCAGGTTCGAGGACCCACCTGCGCTACTCACGCTGCTCGGGCTAGCCGTGAAGCTAGCGATGCTCGGGCCAGCCGCTCCCACCGTCACCTTGATGGTCTTCGTCGATGCCGTCGTGCCCCTGCCTCCGGCCGCCGTCAACGTGAACGTGTAGGCAACGCTACTGCTGGTGCCATTGCTCGGCAGTGTCACGCTCGCGCCGGTGCTGGTCGCGAGGTCGACGCTGCCACGGTAGGCAGTCCCGTTCACCATCACGCCCGCGCTCGGAGTCACCGTCAGGCTGTAGTCCGTGACGTTGCTTCCGCTCCAACTCAGGGTCGCAGACCCACCGGAAGCGGCGAGCGTCACCGCACTCGACGTCAACGAGGTCACCATCGGGGCGGGCGCAGGCTGCTGGGTGCACCCCGCGATGAGGACGGCCACTCCAAACGCAACCACGACGAGGGAAAGACGGTACCTCACAACGGCCTCCAAACGGTCATGCCCGATGGATCTCGACAAGCGTTATGGTCTCGCTGCTTCCCCCGGTTGCCCGCACGCACCCAGCCACGACACTTCGGACGACGACGTGCAGAACCCGATACATTGACAGTCCTTCCATACGGCAACATACTCCGCCCACCCAACGCCTACGGAATGTTCACAATCACGCCAGACCCCCAGCACCCGCACCCCCACTGGCAAACCCCACGACCGATACGACAGGAAGCGCTATTGGGCCCGAGGCCTGGCAGCCAAGTCACACTCCGTTCGAAGTCGACCCTACCCCTGGCGTAGCAGAGCCACTGCTTGCCGACCCGCCGACCATGGATGTGGCCCGGCGGACCCCACAAGACGGCGGCAGCCGCGCGAGGCGGGGCCGCTCACGCGGCGCACCGGACAGGACCCCGGGCGTTGAGCCAGCACGGAACACAGGCGAGGAGGTCACTCGAGGCTCAGGAACCAGTTGACGTTCAAGCAATCGGCACACAGATGCCACGAACGTCCACCAACAGACGTCAAACGCAGTCGCAGAAGTGCCGTCACCGACGAGGAAACCGTGGTGGGCCCTGCTGGACTTGAACCAGCGACCGATCGATTATGAGTCGACTGCTCTGACCGACTGAGCTAAGGGCCCGTGCGGCTTCGATTCTAGCAGCAGCCCGTGCGGCGTCGGAACGCCTCGCGTGCCGCGATCGAGCAGGGCGCCACCAGCATCGCCGCCACCCTCCACTCCACGCACCTCGCGGTCGGTGTGACGCTGTTCTGAACGCGACGGGCGACGCACCGCCGGGCTCGATCGGTCGCCTTCGCCTACACTGGGGCCCATGTCCCGGCAGGAGCCGATCCGCATCGAAGGCGCCACCTTCACCGGCCGCGACGGCGATCTGCCCGACCTTGCGGGCGCCCTCGTGAGCGACTGCGCTTTCCACGGCTGCGACCTCTCCGAGGCCTCGCTGCGGGGTGCTCACCTCACCGACTGCACCTTCGAGGGGTGCGAGCTCGCCATGGTCGACCTCTCCGATGCGCTGCTCCATTGGACGACCTTCCGCGACTGCCGGCTGACGGGCGTGCGCTTCGGCAACGTGCGGCGTGACGCCGTGGGGATCTCGCTCAGCCTGGAAGGCTGCGACCTGACACTCGCGAGCTTCCGCGATCTCGACCTGCGGAGCTGCGTCCTGCGCGACTGCACCGCACGCGAGGCGGAGTTCCAGGCGTGCGACCTGCGTGGCGTGGACCTCACCGGCACGGACTTCGACGCCGCCGTGTTCCACCGCATCGATCTACGCGACGCCGACCTGCGGGGCGCCCGTAACTACCGCGTCGACCCCTGCGACAACCGCCTCGCCGGCATGCGTGTAGCCCTGCCGGATGCGCTGGGGCTGCTGGGCGCGCTGCGCGTGCGCCTCGAGCCTTGATGCCCCGCTGCACGCACCGCGCCACAGGCGACGTGGTGTGCCCCGCGGCTCTCGGCTAGGCTGGAGCCATGGCCGAACCGCCTCCGTTCCAGGGATTCCACCCCGAGGCCGTGACCTTCTTCCGCGAGCTCGCCGCGGACAACAGCAAGGCTTTCTTCGACGCGCACCGCGCGAGCTACGAGGAGCACGTGCGCGCGCCGATGCAGGAGCTCGAGCGCTCCCTCTCCGGGCTGTTCGGCGACGGCCACCTCTACCGGCCGCACCGCGACGTGCGCTTCAGCAAGGACAAGCGGCCGTACAAGCTGAACGCGGCGGTGTCGTTCGGGGGGCGCGGCCCGCGCGCGGTCGGTGGCCGCCACGTGCACCTCGACGCCGAAGGCATGTTCGTCGCGGTCGGCGCCTACCGCATGGAGGGCGAGGCGCTGGCGGCCTTCCGCCAGGCGGTGGCGGCGGACCCGAGCGGCCGCCAGCTCGAGCGCATCGTCGCGGAGCTGAGCGCCAAGGGATATCCCCTCCACGGCGAGGAGCTGAAGCGCGCCCCCCGCGGCTTCGAACCCGACCACCCGCGCATCGACCTGCTGCGCCGCAAGGGGCTGGCAGCGGTGCGCAACTGGCGGCTCGAGCCGTGGGTGTTCACGCCCGAGGCCGGAGACCGCATCCTGGCGGTGTTCGCCGACGGCGAGCCGCTGGTCGGCTGGCTGCGCCGGCACGTGGGTTGAGGCGCTCGCGGCCGCCGCGCGCCCGAGTCGCCCGGCGCCACGGCCTCGCTCGGCGGGCACCGGCGGCGGCGCTCGGCGCGCCGCCGGGCTATACTCCCAGCACCTAGAAACGCGATGGGGAGGGGAAAACGTGGATTTCGAGAAGCTCGGCGCCTTCTACCTGGGGCGCGAGGTGGAGCCGGAAGGCCACCGCCTCACCGACCAAGATCTCCTCTACGACGCCAACGACCTCACCACACACGCCGTCATCGTGGGCATGACCGGCAGCGGCAAGACCGGCCTGGGCATCGACCTCATCGAGGAGGCCGCCCTGGACGGAGTGCCGGTGCTGGCGATCGACCCCAAAGGGGACCTGACCAACCTGGCGCTGGCCTTCCCCGAGCTGCGGCCGGAGGACTTCGAGCCCTGGGTGGACGCCGGTGAAGCCGATCGCCGGGGCCTCACCGCGGCCGCCTACGCCGCCGCTCAGGCACAGACCTGGCGCGACGGGCTGGCCGCCTGGGGCATGCAGCCGGACCGCATCGCGCGGCTGAAGGCGGCCGCCGAGCTACGGGTGTACACGCCGGGCTCGAGCGCCGGCCGGCCGCTGTCGGTGCTGCGCTCCTTCGCCGCGCCGAGCGCCGAGGTCCTGGCGGACCCCGACCTGCTCGGCGAGCGCCTCGAGACCACCGTCACCGCGCTGCTCACCTTGCTGGACATCGATGCCGATCCGCTGACCAGCCGCGACCACATCCTGCTGTCCACCCTGCTCGACCACGCCTGGCGCGCCGGCACCGATCTCACCATCGCCGACCTGATCCGCGACGTGCAGCGGCCGCCGGTGCGCACCATCGGCGTGATGGAGCTGGACACCGTCTACCCCGCCAGGGAGCGCATGGGGCTGGCGCTCCGGCTCAACAACCTGCTCGCCGCCCCCGGCTTCGAGATCTGGACGCAGGGCGATGCGCTGGACGTGCAGAGCCTGCTCTACGATCCGGCCGGCCGGCCGCGCGTGGCGGTGCTGACCGTCGGCCACCTGTCCGAAGCGGAGCGCACCTTCTTCCTGGCGCTGCTGTTCAACGAGGTGGTGGCCTGGACGCGCGCTCAGCGCGGAACGACCAGCCTGCGGGCGCTGCTGTACGTCGACGAGCTGATGGGGCTGATGCCGCCGGTAGCGCAACCCCCAACCAAGAAGCCGCTGCTGACCCTGCTCAAGCAGGCGCGCGCCTTCGGGGTGGGGCTGGCGCTGGCGACCCAGAATCCGGTCGATCTGGACTACAAGGGGTTGGCCAACGCCGGCAGCTGGTTCATCGGCCGGTTGCAGACCGAGCGCGACAAGGCGCGGGTGATGGAGGGGCTGCGCGGCGCCGCTTCCGACGCGCCGGACCCCGCCGCCCTCGAGGCGTTGATCAGTGGTCTGCCCAAGCGAACCTTCCTGCTGCACAACGTCCACGACCGCCAACCGGTGCTGTTCCAGACGCGTTGGGCGATGTCCTACCTGGCCGGGCCGTTGTCGCGCGAGCAGCTGCGGCGGCTGCCCGAGGCGCAGCCGGACCCGGTGGCGGCCGGCGGGTCCGGGTCCGGGTCCAGGTCCACTGCGGGTGCGCCGGCGCCCACGACGGCGCGCTCCACGGGCGCCACCGCCGCCACAGCCGGCGTGAACGATGCGGCCGACGCGGACGGTGCAGCCGCCGCGGCCGTCCCCGCGCCGCCGGGCGCGGCCGCGACGACGCCTTCCGCCGTAGCGCCGCCTGTGCTCCCGCCCGACGTCCCGCAACTCTTCGCTCCCCTCGACGGTCCCGCCGGCGGTCCCGCCGACAGCGCGGCGTACGTGCTCCACGTGGCCGGCATCGCCGACGTGGCGTACGTGCGCGCCACGCTGGACGTCGACGCGCGGCGGCGTGTGGGCCGGGTGGTGGAACCGGTCGACGGGCCGGCCCCCATCGAATGGGTCGAGGGCCGCTCCGGGCCCCTCGATCTCAACGCGCTGAGTCGTGACCCCCAGGCGGGCGTGGGCTACCGCCCGCTGCCCGAGGTGCCGCTGACCGGGGCCTCCGTCGCCGCCTGGACGAAGCTGTTCGAACGGCACCTGCGCGGCGAGGCGGCGTTGACGCTGTGGCGCTGCAGCGCGCCCAAGCTCACCGGCACCGTCGGGGAGAGTGAACGCGACTTCCGCGTGCGCTGCCGGCAGGCGGCACGCGAGGTCCGGGACGCCGAGCGCGAGAAGCTCCGGCAGCGCTTCGAGGCGAAGATGGACACGCTCCGCGGGCGCCTGAGCCGCGCCGAGCGGGCGGCGCAGCGCGAAACGCAGCAGGCCGGCCAGCGCAAGGTCGACGCCGCCATCAGCGTCGGGACGGCGTTGCTCGGCTCCTTCCTGGGGCGCCGCGGCGCCTCGGCGACGGGTGTCAGCACCGCGCTGCGCAGCATCAACCGGGTGCCCAAGGAGAGCGCCGACGCTCAGCGCGCCCGGCAGGTCGTCGAACAGGTGCAGGCGCAGCTCCGCGACCTCGAGGACGAGCTCAAGACCGCGCTCGACGCGCTGGAGCTGAAGGACGCCGACGCGCTGGAGCTCGAGCCTGTGCGGGTGCTGCCCAGGAGCAGTGACATCACCACCCGTTACGTCGGGCTGCTGTGGATCCCGTTCCGGCAGGACGGGGACGGACGGTGGCGGGAGGCGAGCGCGGTGGTGCCGGCGGGCGGGACCGACGGCGCGCCCGAACCGTAGGCGCTGACGGCTACGCGCGCCTCACGCGCAGAACGCCTCACGCGCAGAATTCCGCGATCACGCCGTCCAGGATCGCCTCCAGCGCAGCCACGCTGGACAGCTCCACGTGCTCGTCGGCGGCGTGCATGCCCTCGCCGGACGGCCCCAGCACCAGGGTGGGGATGCCGGCGGCCTGCAGCAGGGCGGCATCGGTCCAGTAGGGGGCGCCCGCCACGACGGCCTCGCGCCCCAGCACGCGGCGGGCGTGCGCCTCGGCCAGCCGCACGACGAGCGCGTCGCTGTCGACTTCGAACGGCTCGCGCAGCAGCGTCAGCTCGGCATGGCCTCGGAAACCGGGCGCGCCCTGTGCCGCGCCCTGCAGCACCGCCTGCACTTCCGCTTCGACCTGTGCGCGCGACTCGCCGGGCAGGGTGCGCCGCTCGTAGCTGGCGCGGCACCCGGCCGGCGTCACGAACAGCTGCTCGCCCCCTTCGATGCGCACCACCTGGGCGACCCCGTGACCGGTCAACGGATGAGGGGCCCGCTCCGTCAGCGCGGCCTGGAGGCGTTCGATCCCGGCGAGAACGCGTCCCATGTGCGTCACCGCGTTCACCCCGCGCTCGGGCTGCGAGGTGTGCGACGCCACCCCGAACGTCTCCAGCTCGAACACCGCGAAGCCGCGGTGCGCCAGCTGCAGCTCCAGGTTGCTGGGCTCGGTGACGATGGCGGCGTCGGCGCCGAAACGCTCCAGGACCGCCTCGGTCCCGATCGAAGCGTGCTCCTCGTCGGCGACGGCGGCCAACAGCACGTCGCCCCGCAGGTCGGCGGCGGCCGCGGCCTCGAGCGCGCTCATGGCGGCGGCCAGCCCCGCCTTCATATCGAGCGCGCCGCGGCCGTAGAGCCGGCCGCCTTCGAGGCGCGGCTCGAAGGGCGCGTCCATCCCCTCGACGCCCACCGTGTCGAGGTGGGCGTCGAGCATGAGGCTCGCGCCGCCGCCGCTGCCGCGCGCGACGAGCACCACGCTGGGGCGGCCGGCTTGCGGCTCGAGCCGCGTGACCTCCAGCCCCCGCTGCTCGCCCCACGCCGCCACCAGGTCGGCCATGGCGCCCTCCCCTGCGGCGCCCTGCACCAACGCGGGGTTGACCGAGTCGGTGCGGACCAGGCGCTCGAGCCATGCCAGGCTGCGCGGCGCGCCGCTCGTCACGCCGCTCGTCGGAGTCCGCTTCGCTGCGTTCATGCTCGAGCCTACCCGACCCGTCCAGCGCGGCGCTCGTGGACGTCGCCGGGAGGGCGCGTATCGGAGCCGTCCGGGACCCAGGCGACCGGACGTATAATCCAGACCCGGACCCGGTTCTTGCCGGGCCGCTCGGGCCGATGCCGTGTGGATCTCGGCTCGAACGCACGAGAGCTGTGAGGTGAGTGAAGCCGTGGCCAAGGAAGCCATCTACCTGACACCCAAGGGCTTGGAGAAGATCAAAGAGGAGTTGCGCTATCTGAAGGAGGAGAAGCGCGAGGAGCTCTCGAACTACATGGGAGCAGCCATCGCCGACGGTGACCTCCGGGAGAGCGCCGCGTACGACGAAGCGCGTCTACTGCAGAGCGCGAACGAAGCCCGCATCGCGGATCTGGAGGAGATCGTGCACCGAGCCGTCGTCGTGGAAGCCGAAGAGGGCGAGAACGCCGCCGCCCGCCTGGGTGCCAGCCTCGAGCTCGAGGACACCACCGGCGATCGCATCGTCTTCCATCTGGTCGGCACGCACGAAGCGGACGTCCTCGACAACAAGATCTCCGACGAGTCCCCGCTCGGGCAGAACCTGCTCGGCAAGCGGGCGGGCGATCGGGTCGAGCTTCCGTTGGGCGCGAACAAGATCAACTACAAGGTGGTCTCGGTCCACTACGAGTAGGCGGCGCATCCCCGTTGCCGGGCGCGCTCCGGACCGGAGCGTGGCCGGCCTGCGCGGGCGGCCGCGCCGGCCCGCCGCGGGCCGCATGAAGACTCCAGCGCACGACGTCACCCTTCTCAGCACCCTGCGCTGGTAGATTCGGGTGTGCCCAGAGTGGCTCTTCTCGCGTTGGTGGCGGTGATCGCCACGCTAGTGGTGGTGGCCCTGCTGCCACAACGCCAGCGGCCGGTCCCCAACGTCACGATCGATCTTCACGACGCCACGGTCGCCCTCTACCCACAGGCCGACCCGACTGCGGTGTGGTCGTTCCGCTCACCCGATGTCCGCTACGACCCGAACAAGCAGGACACGACCCTGCGCAACATCCAGGACGGTCGGCGCATGGTGGACGGCAAGACCGACTTCACGCTGGCGTCGGATCGCATCGTCATCGACAGCAACGACAACCTGCACGGCGAGCACATCCAGGCTCACCTCGTGAGCGAGGACGTCAACCTCGACATGGTCGGCGCCAAGGGCCGTCAGGTGCTCATCAACCAGCGCAGCGGCACCTTCGAGGTCCCGCGCGTGACCGTCACCGACCCCGACAAGAACACCATCGTGTTCGAGGACATGCGCATCGGCTTCGACTTCACTACGTTCCAGGCCGGAGGTCCCGGCACGGTCGGTTACGGCGAGTTCGTCGTGTCGTCGCCCGGGAAGGAGTCCCCTTGAGATCGCCACGCTTCCTCCTCTTGCTGTTGCTGGTCGCGAGCACCGCGATCGGCGTGGCGCAGGACCAGAGCCCGCCGCCCGCGGGCGGCGGCGGCTCCGCGGGTGCGCCCGCCAGCCCCAACGCGCCCACCCAGACGAACCAGAAGCGCGTCATCACCATCAACGACAGCGGCGGTACCCAGTCCGGCAACCTCCGCTTCGGGCCGATCGTGTACCAGCACCCCGACCCGTTCGGCATGAAGGCCACCGTCTCGACGCTCACCATCTACGGGCACCATGCCGTTCTGAAGGCGCCGGACGGGGTCTCGATCTTCAAGGGCGGCCAGCGCACCGCCACCTTCGATGGCGGCGTGAAGGTGGAGCGCGGACGCCTCACCGCCAGCGGCCCGGAGCTCACCTACAGCGAGGCGAGCGGCCTCGGCACGCTGACAGGCGGTGCCGACATCACCGTGGCGCCAGAGAAGACCGGCGGCGATGCCGTCCACATCACGGCCGATCGGGTCGAGTTCGACGTCGACACCGACCGCTCGACCAGCAGCGGGCATGTCTCGCTCGTCAACGGCAACCAGGCGGCCGAGGCGGGCACGCTGGTGTTCGAGGAGAAGCGCAACCTCGGCGAGCTCACCCAGAAGGGCGGCCAGGCCACCATCACCCGCACCGACGCCGACGGCAAGAAGCTCATCATCACCGCCGACGAGATCCGGGTCCTCACCGATCAGAAGAAGCTCTACGCCACCGGCAACGTGACCGTGGTGGACGGCACCATCACCAGCAAGGGCGCCACCGTGTTCTTCGACGACAGCCAGGCGATCGCGGAGGTGCTCGGCACGCCCGGCCAGCCGGCTACCGCCGTGGACAGCAAGAACGGCTCTTCGTTGCGTGCCGACCGCATCAAGCAGGACGTCAAGTACGACTACTTCGAGGCGATCGACGCCTCGGCGCCGAGCGCGTTCGACAAGGCGGCGTTCGCCATGACGCCGGCCGCCGGCAGCGGCGCGGGCAACTCGGGTAACTCGACCCCCTGATGGGCGCGCGCCGGGTCCCGCACCCGGCGGCGGACGGCCGGCGCACCGCAGCGCCCGCGCGGGCCGTTCGCCTCGCCCGGCGCGCGCTCGGCGCGGTGGGCGCGCTGTTGCTGGCGTCCACCGCGCTCGCCCAGACCGAGTCGCAGGTGACGCTGACGCGCAAGGACACCACCATCGTGGTGACCCTCAAGGCGCAGTACGCCGACGGCGCGCGGTTCATCGGGAACAACCCGAACTGCCAGACCGGCAAGCGGCAGGCCTTGCTCTACGGTCCCGCTCCCGGCTACGTCGACACCCGCGTGGGCAAGGACACCGAGCTGCGCTCGAACGTCGCCATCGTGCTGACGCCGGAGCAGGCGGCCGGGGGCAGCAACGCCGCCGCCGGCGAGGACCAGACGCTCGAGCTCTACGACGGCACCGTGACGCTCGACCGGCCGGGCTGCATCGGCAGCGAGCAGCGCACGAAGGCGCCGAGCGTGACGATGGTGCAGGGGCGCACCACGGTGCGCGGCACCCGCTTCTTCCTCGACCAGGGCAGCGACACCGGCACCATGGACGGCCCCATCGAACTCGTCCGTGCCGCCGCCGGCGACTCGCCGGCGCTCACCGCCAGCGCGGACAGCATGCGCTTCGATACCCAGACCCGCCACGCCACCCTGATGGGCAACGTCAAGGTGACCTCCCAGGACCGGGTGACCACCGCCGACAGCCTCGAGCTCGACGAGGCCGCCGGGGTGGCGCTGCTCGCCGGCTCGCCCGCCCGGAGCACCCAGGGCAAGGACGTGCTGGAGGGCAGCCGGCTGCGCTACTACCTGAACAACAACGACGTCGTGGTGCTGGGCGGCGTGCACGGCGACCTGGACGTGTCGATCCCCTGAGGGACTGCCGTGACCCGGAGCGCGCCGGGAGCTCAGCCGGCGTTTCGGTCGTCGAGGTACGCCAGTAGCGCCGCGCGCAGACCGCCCACGCCCTTGTACGCCAGCAGCGAAGCGTCCATCGAACGGAGCGCCGACGCCAGCACCGCGCCGCGCTCCGGCGAGGTCAGCACGCTCGGCAGCGGGGCGCGGTACACGCGGATGGTGAACAGGGCCCGCTGCGACGCCGTCAGCGGCAGGACGGTCTGGCGCTCGACGCGGAACCACACGCCCGCCGGCTCGCTCGCCGGAACCCCTTCGCCGAGGCGGCGCGGGTTGCGGTCGAGGGCGTCGTCGGCCGCGAGGCTCCACACGTAACGCACGAAGGGTCCCTTGGCGACCATCGCCTGCACCACCCGGCCCGCCGCCGACAGCAGGGCCCCATTGTGCGGCACCGGCGCATGCAGCGCGGCGAAGCCGGCGCCGGCCCGCGCCGCCGGGTCCCAGGCGCTGGGGAAGCACACGTGCAGCAGCTCGGCGCGGCCGTCCGCCGGCGCGGTCGGCGCGACCGGGGCCGATCGTCCGGCGGGCTCGGGCGGAGCCGCGCCCGCCATCACCACCAGGTCCTCCTGAACGGCCAGGGCGAGGGCGTCGGCCAGCCGCTCGAGCGGCTCGAGCCCGGCCAGGTGGTCGCCGACGCGCGCCAGGAGATCGGAGGACAGGCCGGCGACGCGGGTGGCAGGCTCGTGCCGGGAGAGGTCCCAGCCGGGTCCGTGCAGGGCGATGCCCAGCAGGGGGAAGCGCACGCCGCCGTCATCGACCACGATGGGGGCGGGGGCGGTTGGCGCCGGCGCCTCGGGTCCCGCCCCGTCCTGCGCCCCGTCCTGCAGCACCGGCCTGCGCCCCGTGCATCGCCGCGTCGAGCGCCAGCCCTTCGGCGACGTGCAGGAGCGCGCCGGCAAGAGCCCGGCGGTCGACGTCGGGCGCCAGCACACGGCAACCGGCGGGGTCGCTGCGCAGCAGTCGGAGCTTCTCGGTCAGGTACTCGGGGTAGCGCGCGTCGAGGCGCAGATGCCCGCGGTCGCCCGCCTCCCAACGGCGCAGCGTGGGGCGCACGCTGTAGCGGGGCTCGACCGGGAAGGGGACGTGCTCCACCGGGAGCCTCACCAACGCTCACCGGCTCGGCCGCTCGGCGACGGGCGCGTCACCGTCGGGGTCAGGCCTTGGGCAGATTGACGACGAGCAGGCCGGAGTGGAGGTGGGCGGTGGTGGCCTCGCGGTCGACCTCGCCGGGCAGCTCGACGGTGCGCTGGAACGGTCCGTTGGGCCGCTCGCTGAACACGATGCCGGTCTCGTCGGGCAGGTTCTCGCGCAGCCCCGCGACGACCAGGTCCCGGCCCTGAAGGGCGACCTCGAGGCTCGAGAGGGACACGCCCGGCACCTCGACGAACATCTGGTAGGCGTCGCCGAGGTCGAGCAGGTCCACCCTCGGCAACATGCTGTCGCCCGATGAACCCGTCTGGGTGAGCGCTTCGATCCGGTCGCGCACCGCCAGGAGCTCCTCGATGTCGGCGCCCGAGCCGAACTTCTCGATCTCCATGCGGCGAGTTTAGCACCCGCCTCCGAGGGGTCTGTTAGCGTAGGCACGTGGCCTCTGCGGCCGTTCTCATCCCGATTCTCGGCGGGCCCACGGCCTCCGGCAAGAGCTCCCTGGCGATGCTCCTGGCCGAAGACCTGGGTCTCGAGATCGTTGCCGCCGACGCCATGCAGGTCTACCGAGGCATGGACATCGGCACCGCCAAGCCCGCCCGCGACGAGCGCGAGCGGGTGCCGCACCATCTCCTCGACATCGTCACCCCGGCCACGGCCTTCTCCGTCGCAGACTACGTGCATGCCGCCGAGGCGGCGCTGGCGGCCGTGCTGGCGCGCGGACGCCTGCCGCTCGTGGTCGGGGGCACCGGTTTCTACATCCGGGCCCTGGCCGAGGGGCTCCCCACCGCGCCGCCGGCCGATCCGGAAGCACAGGCGCCGCTCTGGAAGGATCTCGAGGAGAACGGCCTGGAGAGGATGGTGGCGGAGCTCGAACGCCTCAGCCCCGGCGACGCCGCGCGCGCCCAGCGCAACCCGCGCCGCGTCATCCGCGCGCTCGAGGTGCTTCGACGCACGGGGCGCCCTCCGAGCGCCTTCCCGCACACCACCCCCGCGTTCCGTTACGACAAGGTCGCGCTGCTGCCGACGCTCGATGCCCTACGGCCGCGCATCCGGCAGCGCACGCGGCACATGTTCGAGAACGGCCTGGTCGAGGAGGTACGCGCCTTGCTGGAGGCCTACCCCGAGCAGCCGACCGCGCTCCAGGCGATCGGCTACAAGGAGGTCGCCACCCACCTCGCGGGCCGCAGCACGCTGGATGAGGCGGAGCTCGCCGTCACCATCGCGACGCTGCAGTACGCGCGCCGCCAGCGCACCTGGTTCCGCAAGGAGCCGGAGGCCCGGCACGTCCCCGAGGTCGCGGAGCAGGTGGAGGGCGAGTTGCGGGTGTGGCTGCGCCGCCGCCGGGAGGCGCTGCAAGGCGAAGAACGGAGCTAGCGGGGGCTACTCGTCGACGCTGCCGACCTTGGCGCTACCGACCTTGGCGCCACCGACCTTGCTGCGGTGCGCCCCCGTGCCCTCGCGGCTGTGCTCGGAGCCGTCGTCCGCGGCGCTCCCGGCGCCTCGATCCTTGCGCCGGCCGCCGAACAGGTGCTTGACCCGCTCCAGCAGCGTCTCGCGCTCGTGGATCTCCTCGCCGGCCTCGTCGGCGTAGGCCAGCAGCAGCTCGCGGGCTCTGGCCGACAGCCGCTTGGGCGTGTCGACGACGATGTGCACCACCTGGTCGCCGCTGCCGATCTGGCGCAACCGGGGCATCCCCCGGCCGCGTAGCCGCACCTCGGAGCCGGACTGCGTGCCGGCGGGGACGTCGACCACTTCGGGCCCGTCCAGGGTCGGGACCTCGAAGCTCGAGCCCAGCGTCGCCTGCGCCAGCCCCACGTGGAGGTCGAACCACAGGTCGTCGCCGTCGCGCCGGAAGTGCTCGTGCGGCGCCATGTCGATGAACAGGTACAGATCGCCGGGCGGGCCGCCGTCGACGCCGGCGTTGCCGGCGCCCGTCACGCGCAGGCGGTAGCCCCCGTCGATGCCGCGCGGCAGCTTCACCTCGACCGGTTCGCGGCTCTCCTTGCGACCCAGACCGGCGCAGGAGGTGCAGGGTTCGGTGACGATCTCCCCCAGCCCGTGGCACTGCGGGCAACTGCGCGTGGTCACCACCGTGCCGAAGAAGGACTGCGCCTGGGCGCGCACCTGACCGGCGCCGTGGCAGGTGGGGCAGGACTGCTTGCCGGCGCCGTCGGGATCGGCCCGATCGCCATGACAGCGCTCGCAGGTGGTGTAACGGTTGAGCTCGATCTCGACGGTCTCGCCCTCACGCGCCTGCTCGAGGGTGACGCTGAGCTGGGCCTCGAGATCCTCGCCGGGCTGACCGCGCTGGCGCGGCCGTGCGCCCGCCATGTTGCCGCCGAACACCGACGCGAAGATGTCGAAGATGTCGCCACTGAAGGTGGCGGACTCGTCCACGCTGCCGAAGCGGTCGTAGCGGCTGCGCTTCTCGGGATCGGAGAGCACCGCGTAGGCCTCGTTGATGCTCTTGAAGCGCTCCTCGGCCTCGCGGTCGCCGGGATTGCGGTCCGGGTGGTACTTCAGGGCCAGCTTCCGGTAGGCCGCCTTGACCTGGGCCCCGTCCGCTTCACGTTCGACCTCGAGCATCTCGTAGTAGTCCGCCATCAAGTGGTCAGTATACCGAAGCCCTCCGGGCCCGCCGTGGTATGGGATGCACGGCAGAATCTGCGTCCCACTGCCCGTTTCTCGATGAACCGGCGCGCTGCTTGCGGCCCACCGGGCTCGAAGGGGCGCAACCCGAGCCGGCTCGCCCGTCGGCGCCGCTCGAGCCGCCGCCCGGACTGACGCTCGGGCCGCCGCTCGCGGTCGCGGGCGAGTGCCGGGCCGCTCAAGCGCCGCGGCGCTTGAGCGTCTGCAGCTGCCGGGTGGCCTCCTCGGCGCTGATCTCGCCCTTCTCCAGCCGCTCCAGCACGCCCGATCGCTCCTCACCGGCGTCGGGGCCGGCTTCGTAGCCGAGCGCCCGCAGCAGGGTGTCGAAACGCAACCGGACGGTGGGGTAGCTCAGCCCCAGCACCCGCTCGGCCTCTTTCAGGTTGCCGCGCACCTTCACGAAGATGCGCAGGAACTCGAGCTGCTCCTCGGGCAGCAAGGCGAACTCGTTGGGCGTGAAGCGACCTTCGATCGCCACGCCGCTGGCCTCGCACTCCAGCCGTGTCACGGTCAGCGGCTCGCCGGTGACCGGGCAGGCGGTGGGCATGGGAAGTCTCGTCATGATGCGTCTCCCTCGTTCGGATCTGGCAAGGTGCGCACGGCTCAGTAGGGGCGCACGTCGATGGTCACGCCCTCGCCCTGCACGCTCAGGTAGGGCGTGCCGGGCGGGAGCCGCAGCGCCTCGCCGAGGCCTCCTGCGGCGATGAGCGAGAGCCGGGCGAGAAGTCCCTGGGGCAGCTCCTGAGCGGCTACGCTGCCGGGATCACCGGACTCCCTCACGACGTAGGCACCGGCCGCCGCCTGGCTCGCGGCCGCCACGAGGCCGCCGCGGCGTTCGAACCGGGCGCGCCTCGCCTCGGGCAGGAACCGCGCCGCCGTCGGGACCAGCAAGGCCAGCCCCAATGCGAAGGCGAGCAGCTCCTCGAAGGGCGCCATGGGGACCGCCCACAGCAGGCGGAACCGCTTGGCACGGATGCGCACGACCAGCACACGCGGCCGTAGCTCGTCGACGTAGGCACGGAGGCCGGGGCCATCCAGGCGCCGGAACCGAAGCATCAGACCACCTCGATGATGATCTTGGCGGTGGTGCCCTTCTCCTCGTCGGTGGCGTCGATGTCCACCAGACGGCCGTCGGGCACGTCGGCGTTCAGGGAGTCGAGCAACGACGACAGGTCGATCCCCTGCCCTTCGAGCTCGCGGCGCGCCTCGGGCGGCAGGAAGCGCCCGGCGAACTTCGCCAGGCCCAGCGGGACGTTGATCCGAACGGTGGCCTCTCGACTGCCGTCGGGCCGGGTGGCATCCACCGAGATGCGCAGAAGCCGGGCGATACCCTTGACCGGAGCAGCCGGTAGCGACCCGCCCCCCGGCCCCACGGCTTCCAGCAGCTCGGCCGCCTGCTCGGCGCTGATCTGTCCGGCGGCCAGCAGGTCCAGGATCCGGCGTCGTTCCTCGCTAGCGTTCATCGCTCACCTTCACATCCACATCGCCCGTCGTGACGTGCAGATCGAGCCGGGCGCGGCCGGCCCCGACCCGACCCCGGAACCGTTGCCCCACGCCGCGGCGGTCCACCTCGAAGCCGGGCGCGCGCACCGAGGCGCTGCCGATAGAGACGGAGCCGTCGACTTCGACGTCCGAGCCCGCCCCGAGGCGCACGCTGACGTCGCCGGCGGTGGCTCGCAGGCTATGCCGGCCCTCGGTCAGCGTCATCTCCACGTTGATGTCGCCGGCGGCGGTGGTGAAGTCGATGCCCTGCAGGCCGCGCGCGTCGAGATTGCCCGACGTCAGCCGTCCCCGCAGGAACGGCACCCCGCGGATCTCGACGTCGCCGGCGGTGACGGCCAGATCGACGCCGTAGCCGGCCGGCACGCGGAGCTCGACGTGGCCCGAGCGGATGCGAGAGAGGAAGCGGTCGACCCAGCTCTCCTGCCCCTCACCCTTGGCGTGTCCGACCGTGAAGCCGTCGGCCGTGGCTTCGACCCGCACGCTCTCGGTGTCGCCGCGCACCACCACCTCGTCGACGTCCGGGTCGGCCCGGACGCTCACGTCGCCGGCCAGCAGCGAGACACGCACCCAGCGGGTGTCCCGGGGGGCGGCGGCGCCCGGCTCCGCGGACGCGGGCCCACGCGATCCGGCGGGTGCCTCGGCCGCCGGAACCGGAACCGCGCCGGGGACCGGTTCCCGGCCCGCGCTTTCGGTCGCGCTTGCGTCTCCGGCCGCGGTTGTGCCGGCATCGGCGGCCGCGGCCGCCGGCTCCGGCCCGTCCAGGCGTTCGACCCGCCGGGCCTCGTCCTCCATCGCCGCCGCGCTGGCCGCGAGCTCGCCGTCGGCCTGGTCGATCTCGCGCAGGACGCTCAGCAGACGTTCCGCCTCACGTTCGGTGATGGTGCCCGCTTCGACCATCTTGTGGATGCGTTCGCTCTCGTTCACGTCATGGCCTCGTCTCTGGACTTCGTCGCTCAATCTCGTCGCTCAACCTCGTCGCTGCGCCTCGCTCTCGACGCTGCGCCGCTCTCGCGACAGGCCGGGCGCGTTCACGCTCGGCGCGGCGTCGCGCTAAACGCGCCGCGCCGCACGCGGCCGGAAGTCCTCGCGCCACGGGCCCGTCATGATGCCCGTGGGAGCCTCCAGCCGTTCGGCCCATGCGCGCAATGTCGCGGCGATGCGCGAGCCGACCCGGCCGCGCGCCCTTCGGATCTGGGCGCCGACGAACGCCTGCCTGCGCAGCTCGTCGATGCGCATGTGGCCGATCCGCTCGTGGGTCCATCCGTACACGGTCATCGCCTCCTTGACCAGAATCATAGGGGCGACTTGTCATTTTGTCAAGTTTGGTTTTCTATTCGTCGAAGCTGGACTTTCAAGTTCCGCGTTATGACTCCCGCTCGCCGCGCTCGAGCAGGTAGCCCTCTCCCTCGAACGCCGTCACCACGAAGCCGTCGGCGATGGCGGGGGCCATCGCCTCGCGCACGGCCGTGCGCCAGCGCGTCGCCGCCCCCGGGTCCTCGCGCAGCAGGCGGTTCGCGTCCTCCGGTACGGCCACCCGCAACGCGTCCGTATCGGCCGGAACCCCCACCCGCTGCGGCTCGCCGTCCGGACCCCGCCGCAGGCACCACGGTGCGGGCCTCAGCGGCGCCGGCTCCGGCGCCAACCCGACCGCGTAGCGCTCGGCACGAAGGGTGACGTCGCGCGACCTAAGGTCCCAGAAGGCCATCAAGCGGTCGCTCGCCTGGTTCCCACCGAGGCTGCCGGGCATGGTGCCGTAGAAGTCGACCAGGTACTCCCGGCTCAGCGCCCCCAGGTGGTAGAAGTTGAGCCTGGCGTTCCGGGCCTGGATGGGGTCGAAGGTCCAGTTCATCCAGGGGATGTCCCGCTCCAGGCACCAGTCGCGTTGCGCCCACTTGAGCGCACGGCCCACGCCGGTCCCTTGCCTGCTGCGCCCCACCCCGACCATGTGCGAGTGGAGCCCCACGCCGTGCGTCCAGGCGCCGTGAGGGAGCGCCGGGAAGCCGTAGGCGAAGCCGATCAGCCGGTCCTCGAGGTACGCGCAGAGCACCATGCCTCCGGCGTGGTGCACCGCCCGGAAATGGCTGGCCGGGACCGCCTCGCGTTCGTCGAACCCCCACACTTCGACCTGGAGGTCCTCGAGTGCGCGCAGATCGTCGTTGCCAACCGGCTCCCGCACGGCGAAGCCGCGGGGGGCGAACTCTCCTTGGGTCATGCTGAGGATTCTACCGGCTCGCCCGCCACCCGTGGGCGGGCACGAACGCCGGGTCAATCGTCGTCGGTCTCCTGCGCCTCGGGCGACAACCCCGTGAGGCTCAGGCGCGGCTCATCGACCTTCCAGCCGGTGGCGGCTTCGATCGCCTCCTTGAGGAAACGGCCGAGCGGCTTGCCGTCGACGGTAGGCGCCGGGACGTCGAGGATCTCGCCCGTCTGCCGGCACATCACGTGGTAGTGGGGCGTGACGTTGCTGTCGAAGAAGGCCTGCCCCGACGCACCCTTGAACTCCCGGACCAGCCCCGCCTCGGCCAGCACGTTGAGGTTCAGGTAGACCGTCGATAGGCTCAGGTTCTCCCCGCGCTGTTTGAGCGCCAGGTAGAGCCCCTCAGCACTGACGTGTTTGTCCTCTTCGAGCAGGTACGCCACGATCCGTTCGCGTGGCCGGCTGAAGCGCAGGCCGTACTCCTTGAGCACGGAGCGCGGCCCCGTGGCTGCCGGCTCGGCGCCCGTCCCTCGGGATCCGGCCACACCGGTGCCATCCGGTCTCCCGGGATCTGTTGTTGAGCGCTCGCTTCGTGCCACGTCTGCAAACCTTCCCCGACCCACGTCGCGGCTCCCCGCGCTGCGCAGAGCATAGCATAATCGGAACGCTTCCGATTTCTTCCGATGTCGCGGCCCGCCCCCGGCACCGACCCGGGGCCGCGCTCGACAACCGCGCGGCCCCGGGACCACCACCGTCCGGACGGCCGTCGCGCACGCACGAAGCGCGCCAACGACCCCGAACGCCGGCCTAGAGCAGGCTCTGGATCGCCGCCCGCTCCTCCTCCAACTCGGTCTGCGTGACCGACATACGCTGACGGACGGGCTCGGGGATGTCCAGGCCCTGGACGACCTCGATCGCGCCGTCGGCGACCCGCACGGGGAAGGAGAACACCAAACCCTCCGGCACACCGTAGTCGCCGCGGCTGGGGATGCCCATGCTCACCCAGTCACCCTCGGGCGTGCCGAGAGCCCAGCTGCGGACATGGTCGACCGCGGCGTTGGCGGCCGAGGCGGCGCTCGAGGCTCCGCGCGCCTGGATGATGGCGGCGCCCCGCTTCTGAACGGTCGGGATGAAGCTCCCAGCGACCCAATCCGCGTCCACCAGCTCCGTGGCGGGACGTCCGCCCACCGTGGCGTGGGTCACGTCCGGAACCTGCGTGGCGGAGTGGTTGCCCCAGATGATCATGCGCTCGACGTCGACTACCTGCGCTCCCGCCTTGTCCGCGAGCTGGCTGATGGCCCGGTTGTGATCCAGTCGGGTCATGGCCGTGAACTGCTCGGGCTTCAGCTTGGGTGCGTTGTTGAGCGCGATGAGGCAGTTCGTGTTGGCCGGGTTCCCGACCACCAGGACCTTCACGTCGGGGGACGCGTGGTCGCTCAACGCCTTGCCCTGGACCGTGAAGATCGCGCCGTTGGCCTCGAGGAGATCCTTGCGCTCCATGCCCGGGCCGCGGGGGCGCGAGCCCACGAGTAGTGCGAAGTCGGCGTCCTTGAACGCCACGTTGGGATCGTAGGACGATTCGATACCGCGCACGAGCGGGAAGGCGCAGTCGTTGAGCTCCATCACCACGCCCTCCAGGGCCTTCATCGCCTGGGGGATCTCGAGCAACTGAAGGATGAGGGGCTGGTCCTTGCCCAACATCTCGCCGGATGCGATACGGAACAGCAGCGCGTAGCCGATCTGTCCCGCCGCGCCGGTCACCGCTACGCGAACTGGGTTCTTCATAGGATCTCCTCGCATCAACACATCGTTCGCCTGCGGTCCGTTCCGGCATCGCCGTGGGGCGCCACCCACCCGAGCTCGACTTCGAGGGTCGCAGCGAGCCCGGAGGGCGCCGGCGCCGCGCGAGGGGGGACCCCGCAGGCTCCGTCGGCATGGTACCACCAGCGACACGGCTCCCGAGCCCCAGGAACAGCCTGTAGGGACTCGGCGGTACACCCGTTTCACGTGAAACATCTGCAGCGCTGCTGCGCGCTCGACCCCGCCTACGCCTGGTAGCCGAGCAACTCCAACAGACGCGTCAACTCATCCTCGGTGTGGAAGTGCAACTCGATGTGGCCGCGCTTGCCGCCGCGGATCCGCACCTGTGTGCCGGCGTGCCGACTCAGATCCTCCTCGAGCCGGACATAGCGACCGTCGCCGCTCCCGCGCGCACCTCTGCCCCCCGTCGGACGCTTGAGCGCCTCCGCCTCCCGCACCGACAACCCGCGCGAGAGGATCCGGTCGAGGGCCCACAGTCGGTCGTCCTCACCCTGCGCCAGCACCGCCCGCCCGTGTCCCGCGGAGATGTCGCCGCGCTCGAGCGCGTCCACCGCCTCCCCTGGCAGCGTCAACAGGCGCAGGCTGTTGGCCACGGCGCTGCGGGACCTTCCCACCGCGCGGCCCACCTGCTCCTGATTCAGCCCGAAGTCCATCAGCTGCTTGAACGCCTGCGCTTCCTCGACCGGATTCAGGTCCTCACGTTGCAGGTTCTCGACGATCGCGACCTCGAGCGTCTCCCGGTCGTCGAGCTCGCGCACGACGGCCGGAATGCTCCCGAGCCCCGCGCGCTGCGCAGCCCGGAACCGCCGCTCCCCGGCTACGATCTCGAAGTCGTCGCCGCGGGGACGTACCAGGATCGGTTGCAGCACCCCTCGCTCGGCGATCGACGCCGCCAGCTCAGCGATCGCGGCCTCGTCCATCCGTTTGCGCGGCTGATGCGGTGAAGCCACCAGCCGCTCCACCGCGATCTGCTGAACCCCGCCCTGCACCTTGGGCAGCAACGCATCCAGACCCCGCCCCAGACCCCTAGCCTTGGCTGACACGATCGATGACCTCCTCCGCGAGGCTCTGGTACGCCAGCGCGCCAGACGACATCGGTGCGTACTCGAGCACCGACTGTCCGTACGACGGCGCCTCGGCCAGCCGTACGCTGCGCGGGATCACCGTCCTGAACACCTCCCGCTGGAAGTGTCGCCGCACGTTCTCCTCCACTTGCTGCGACAGCTTCGTGCGGCTGTCGAACATCGTCAACAGGATCCCCAAGATCCTCAGCTCGCGATTCAGCGACCCCCGCACGCGCTCCACCGTGTCCATCATCCCCGCGATCCCCTCGAGTGCATAGTACTCGCACTGCAGCGGGATGATCAGGTGATCGGCAGCCGCCAGCGCGTTCAGCGTCAGCGCTCCCATCGATGGCGGCGCATCCAGCACGATGAAGTCGAAGTTCGGCCGCACGCCGATCAACGAGCGCGCAAGCAACAGCAGGTTGTCGGCGCTCGCGTCGAGCTCGACGGCTGCACCCGCCAGATCCGCCGACGCCGGCAGCACCGCCAGGTTCGGTTGCAGCGACCGCACCACCGCCTGCCGCGCCGACGCCCGCCCGCTCAAGACGTCGTACACGGTGCGCAACGGACGATGGATCCCGACCCCGCTGCTGGCATTCGCTTGCGGATCGAGGTCGACGAGCAGGATCCGGCGCCGCTCCGCCAGGGCCGCGGACAAGTTCACCGCCGTCGTGGTCTTGCCCACGCCGCCCTTCTGATTGATCACACCGATGATGGGCAAGCCGTTCCTCCTGCGAAGCGCAGTGCGACGAGGGTACCACGGTGTCCGAGAGGCTCCTCGGCCACCACGGTCACGGCCGCGCCAACAGCGGCCTCGACCGCCGCCACCTCGTCACGCCAGCTCGGACCCTTGCGGCTGAGCAACACCGAGCCGACACGCCTCGCCCGCCGTGTGAGCCAGGCCACCTCCTCGAACGTGCCGACGGCCTGCGCCACCACCACCTCCGCATCGAGCCCCACCAGCTCCGTCACGTCCCCCTGCACCACCTCGACGTTGTCGAGCCCGAGTTGCGCGCAGACCAGCGTCAGGAAGGCCGCGCGTTTGCGCCGCCGCTCACTCAACACCACCCGTACTCCCGAGAGCCTCACGCCCAACACCACGCCCGGCAACCCGGCCCCCGACCCCACGTCCAGTAACGTGCGCGCGTCCGGCGCAACCCGCCCCACCACGTCGGCGTACCGGTCCGCCTCGGCCAGGAGCCGGTCGAGATCGCCCAGGCCGCGGTCCGAGACCAGGTCGAGGGTCCGGTGGTAGCGGTCGAGTAGCGCCCGGTATCGGCCGAGCGCTTCAGGTGGCGACAGTTTCACGTGAAACACCGCGCGTCTTCATGTGCACCAGGAGAGCCGTCACGTCGCTATCGCGCACGCCGCGCAGACGTTGCGCCGCGCCCAGCGTGTGCGGCGCCCCGCGTTGCAGCACCTCGCGCCCCTCGGTTGACAGGCTCGCGACCCCTTCGAAGTCGACCCCCGCCAGGCTCAGCCCCTCGTACTCACTCCGCTCGTCGAGGTGCTTCTTGGAACGCTCGATGTACGAGGCGTACCTGACCACGATCTCCACCCGCTCGACCTCGTCCCGGTCGAGCGGCTCGTCCGGCGCCCCCACCAAGGCCGTCACCGCGGCATGATCCATGCCCGGCCGGCACAGGATCTTGGTGCCGGGATCCCCCTGATGGCGAACCGAGCCCAGCCGGGCCGCCTCCCGCTCGACCCGCGCCACGCTGGCCCGCACGGCGGCCAGCCGCCGCTCGTCCACCAGGCCCCAGCGATGACCCTTCGCGCTCAACCGCTCGGCCGCGTTGTCCTGTCGATGCAGCAATCGGAACTCGTTCCGCGACGTCAACATCCGGTACGGCTCATCGACTCCCCACCTCACCAGATCGTCGAGCAGCACCCCGATGTAGCCCTCGTCCCTCCGGACGGTCACCAACTCCGCGCCGGCCGCGAACCGCGCCGCGTTGACGCCCGCGACCAAACCCTGCGCCGCCGCCTCCTCGTAGCCGCTGGTGCCGTTGATCTGCCCCGCGCTGAACAGCCCGGGCAGACGGCGCGACATCATGGTGACCGCCAACTGCGTGGGGTCGAGCGCGTCGTACTCGACCGCGTAGGCGTAGCGTTGGATCACGGCGCGCTCGAAGCCCGGCAAGGTACGGATCATGTCGTCCTGCAACACGGGCGGCATCGAGCTCGAGAACCCCTGCAGGTAGAGCTCGCTGGTGTTCACGCCGTCCGGCTCGACGAACAGCAGGTGATGATCGCGGTCGCCGAAGCGCACGACCTTGTCCTCGATCGACGGGCAGTAGCGCGGTCCCCGCCCCTCGATCTCCCCGCCGTACATGGCCGAGGCCTGAAGGTTGGCGTTGATGAGCTCGTGCGTGCGCGCAGTGGTGCGCGTCAGCCAGGTGGGCGAGTGCCGGACCCTGGGCCCGGCCGTGCCCGTGAAGCTCCGCGGCGGGTCGTCGGGGGGGACCTCCTGCAGCGCGCCCAGGTCGACCGAGTCGGCGCGGATGCGCGGCGGCGTGCCGGTCTTGAAGCGCATCAGCTCGTGCCCGCTCGCCCGCAGGCTGGCGGACAAGTGCCGCGCCGGAGCCTCCCCCTGGCGCCCCGCCGGCCGCTGTTGCTTGCCGTACCAGACCACGCCGGCGAGGAAGGTGCCGGTGCACAGCACCACGCTCGGGGCCCGCAGTCTGCGGCCATCGGTGGTCTCGACCCCCACCACCGCCCCGTCCTCCACCGTCAGCGATGCCACCTCGGCCCGGACGATCTCCACACCGGTCGTCGACTCCACCAGCGCGCGCGCCGCCACGGCGTACCCGTCACGTTCGTTCTGCACGCGCAGCGATTGCACCGCCGGACCCTTGCTCGCGTTCAACGTGCGGGCGTGGATGGCCGTCTCGTCGGCGAGCTGCCCCATCACCCCGCCGAGCGCCACGATCTCGAACACCAGCTGCGACTTGCCGGGACCGCCGATGGCCGGATTGCACGGCATCACGCCGATCGTGTCCGGGTTCGGCAGCACCAACGCCGTGCGCGCTCCCAGTCTCGCGGCCGCGACGCTGGCCTCGATCCCGGCGTGACCGCCGCCGACGACAATCACGTCGAACTGCATGCCTTCCACCCTTCCCTGTCGGTCCTTCCCTGTCCGTCCCGAGGGGGCGCGGGCCGCGCCTCGCGAGCCTCCCTCCTCTACCCCGGCAGCCTACCCCGCCGCATGCGCCCCACACCTAGCCTCCGCAACCCGCCCCGTCCGAGCAGCGTCCGCCCCCCGATCCGCCCCGCTACCCGAATGCCTCCGGCGCCTCCGCCGCAGCCTCCGCACCGTTCGTCACGCCCTGCCGGCGGCGCCTCCAACCACCCCCCGGACCGCCCGCCGGGTTCTGCTAGACTGCGTCCCTGAACCGCCGCACCGGACCGGCCTCGGAGCCGTTCGGCGCGGCCCGCGCCAGGGTCATCCCCGGCGCCCGATACGCCGTGCCAGCCGGGACCATCCCGACCTAGGCCTCCCCGGCCGTGCGCGTCTCACCAAGTATGCGACCCGGCCCGCCGTTGCGGCGGGCGAGAGGACCACCGCTGGAATGCTGAGCCGCGACGAAGCGATCTGGGAGGACATCCTCGAGGCGCTCCGGGAAGAGATCCCGGAGGTCGAGTTCCGCACCTGGTTCCGCCAGGTGAAGCCGCTCGGCTTCGAGAACGGCGCCTTCCTGGTCGGTGTGCCGCACTCCTTCGCCCGCGACTGGCTCAAGGGACACTATGCCGAGGTCATCGAGCGGGCCCTCACCGACCTCGGCGCGGACACGCCGCGCGTGGCCTTCCAGGTCGTCCCGTTCCAGACCATCGAGCAGCAGGACATGTTCAGCACACACCAGGAGTCGGGGCCGGCGGTGCCCGCCCCCAAGCCCCGCCTCAATCCCAAGTACGTGTTCTCCAACTTCGTGGTGGGCCCCAACAACAACCTGGCGCACGCCGCCGCCCTGGCCGTCGCCGAGTCGCCGGGCCGCGCCTACAACCCGCTGTTCCTGTACGGGGACGCCGGCCTCGGCAAGACCCACCTCATGCACGCGGTGGGCCACGCCGTGACCGAGCGCTATCCCAACCTGGTGATCGAGTATGCGACGACGGAGGCCTTCACCAACGAGATGATCAACGCGATCCGCGAGGACCGCATGGTCTCCTTCCGCGATCGTTACCGCACCATCGACCTCCTGCTCATCGACGACATCCAGTTCATCGCCGGCAAGGAGCGCACGCAGGAGGAGTTCTTCCACACCTTCAACGCCCTCTACGAGTCCGGCAAACAGATCATCCTGTCGTCCGACCGCCCCCCGAAGGACATCCCCACCCTCGAGAAGCGGTTGCGCAGCCGCTTCGAGTGGGGCCTGATCACCGACATCCAGGCCCCCGAGTTGGAGACACGCATCGCGATCCTGAGGATGAACGCCGAGTATCGCGGCGTCAAGGTCCCCTCGGAGGTCCTCGACTACATCGCTCGCCACGTCACTTCGAACATCCGTGAGCTGGAAGGCGCGCTGGTGCGCGCCATCGTGTTCGCCTCGATGAACCAGGCGACCCTCGATCAGCAGACGGTCGCCAAGGCGCTCTCGGACGTGTTCGCTCCCGGCGAGTTGAGCCTGACCATGGCCGACATCCTGCGGGTGACGGCCGAACGCTTCGAAGTCGACACGGTCGACGTGCGCGGCAAAGGGCGGCGCCAGGAGCTGGTCGTACCGCGTCAGATCGCCATGTACCTGATCCGCGAGTTGACGCCCCACTCCTATCCGGAGATCGGGCAGTACTTCTCGGGTCGCGATCACTCGACCGTGATGTACGCGGTCCAGAAGGTGGGCGACCAGATCCAGTCCGACAAGGTGCTCGCGAGCACCGTCCGCGACCTCAAAGCCAGCCTGATGTGAGCGTCGGGCGGTCCGCCCGACCGGCCCCGGCACCTGTGGACAAGTCTGTGGATAACGTGTGGACAGGCTGTGGACGAACCTGTGCACAACCTCACCGCCCGTTCGCCCTGTGGATACCTGTGGAGTATCAGAAGTGTTGTCCACAGCGCACATCGCCTTATCCACAGAACCCTCCACAGCCGCCATCACGTTGCCGTCGGGGCTCCCTACACTTCTCCACAGTTTCCACAGCCCCTACGGTTATAGGGGGTTCCACTCTCCCTGGGAGAACACCCTCACCCCCGTCTCTTGCCGAGGTTCCCTCGCTCCGATCACAAGCCTCGAGAAGGCACTCGGAACGCGTTGTTCAGCGTTCCTATCGGGTATGCTCGTAGACAATGCCGTACGGGAGATACGCATGAAAGTTCACGTTCCCAAGAAGACCCTGGCCGACACGCTTGCCCACGTCGAGAGGATCATCCCGAGCCGAAGCAGCAACCCCGGGCTGAGCCTGCTCCGTATCGACACCAGCGAGGACGGCATCGAACTCAGCGGCAGCAACATGGATGTCGACATCCGCGCACGTTTCGCGGCCGACGCCCAGGGCGAGGGCAGTTATGCCCTCCCCGCGCACGTCTTCAGCCAGGTGGTCCGTGCCCTCCCTGACGATCTGGTCGAGTTGGAGTTCGGCGACAAGGAGCTCGATCTGTCCTCGGGGACCTTCGCCACCAAGCTCCAGCTGATGGCGCCTTCATCGGCACCGCAACTCGTCTTCTCCGACCACCTCACAGGCGCGCTCGACGCGGCCCAACTCGTCAAGGCCCTGGGAAGCGTGCGCTATGCGGCGGCGGTGGCGGACTACCAGGCGGTGTTCCGCGGCGTCAAGCTGGAGCTGGGGCCGACGACGACGCGGGCGGTCGCGACCGACGGGTTCCGCCTGGCCTACTACCATCTCGATGCCGCGACCGGTCTGGAGGGCGACGTGGTCGTGCCCGGCCGCAGCGTCGACGAGCTCACCCGGATCCTGGACGAGGGGGAGTCCCGCCTCGGCCTGTCCGAGGGCCAGCTCAGCGTTCAGAGCGGCAGCTTCAGCCTCAACCTGAAGCTCATGGACGGTACGTTCCCCGATTACGAGCGGATCATCCCCAAGACCTTCCCGGTATCGATCACCCTGGACGCGCCCAAGCTTGCCGAAGCGGTGTCGCGCGTGGCGCTGATGGCCGACAAGACGGCCAACAACCGCGTCGACCTGTTCGTTCGCGACGGGGTGCTGCAGATCACCGCCGAGGGGACGTACGGGCGTTCCCAGGAGTCCATCGATGTCCTGCAGGAGGGCACGGACCCCGAGATCGCCCTCGCTTACAACGCCAAGTACCTGGTCGATGCCCTCGGGCCCGCGACCGGCGACGTCCGGCTGTCGTTCTCCGGAGGCGGCCCCACGTCCGCACCCAGCGTGGTCGCGGATCTCGGCGACCCCAGCTACCTGGCGATGGTCGTACCCCTGCGGACCGGCTGACACGGACGCCGTATGCGGCGGCTACCGCGCCGCCAGGACCGGTGCCGACGTCGCCGCAATCTCCCGCAAGCACGTTCCGCATCACGACAAAGGAGGACCCACATGACCATCATCGAAGACGTCCGTGCGCTCGAGCTCCTCGACTCGCGCGGCAACCCCACCGTCGGCGCCGTCGTGACCCTGTCGAGCGGCGTACAGGGCGCTGCGATCGTACCCTCCGGTGCGTCCACCGGCGTGCACGAGGCCGTCGAGCTGCGTGACGGCGGTTCGCGCTACCTCGGCAAGGGTGTCCTCCAGGCCGTCGCGCACGTCAACGACGACATCGCGCCGGCCGTGGTCGGCATGGACGCGCTCGATCAGGCCGGTCTCGACGCTGGGCTGGTCGACCTCGACGGCACCCCGAACAAGCAGCGGCTGGGCGCGAACGCCATGCTGGCGGTCTCGCTGGCGACGGCCCGGGCGGCGGCCTCCGTGATGGAGCTCCCGCTCTACCGCTACCTGGGCGGGAACAATGCGCGCACCCTTCCCGTGCCGCTCATGAACGTGCTGAACGGGGGGAAGCACGCCGACAACAACGTCGATATGCAGGAGTTCATGCTCGTGCCGGCGGGCTTCGACAGCTTCGCGGAGGGCCTGCGGGCCGGGGTGGAGACCTTCCACCACCTCAAGAAGGTGCTCAGCGCGCGCGGCTACAACACCAACGTGGGCGACGAGGGCGGCTTCGCGCCCAACCTCAAGAGCAACCAGGAGGCCATCGAAGTGCTGCTCGAGGCGATCGAGAAGGCCGGCTACAGCGCCGGCGAGCAGGTTTACATCGCGCTCGACCCCGCCTCCAGCGAGTTCTACGACAACGGCGTCTACCACCTCGCGGCCGAAGGCAAGAAGCTCGACGCCGACGGGATGATCGACTACTGGGAGGAGTGGCTGTCCAAGTACCCCATCCTCTCTCTGGAGGACGGCCTCGCCGAGGACGACTGGCACGGCTGGGCGTCGCTGACGAAGCGCCTCGGCGAGCGCGTGCAGCTCATCGGGGACGACCTGTTCGTGACCAACGTCGACTTCCTGCAGCGTGGGATCGACGAGCACGTGGCCAACGCCATCCTCGTCAAGGTCAACCAGATCGGCACGCTGACCGAAGCCATGGACGCCATCGAGCTGGCCAAGGGCCACGGCTACCGCAACGTGATCAGCCACCGTAGCGGCGAGACCGAGGACGCCTTCATCGCCGATCTGGCGGTAGGCGTCAACGCCGGCCAGATCAAGACCGGCTCCGCCAGCCGCTCCGATCGACTGGCGAAGTACAACCGGCTCCTCAGCATCGAGGCGGAGCTCGCCGGCCAGGCGCGCTATCTCGGGAAGAAGGCCTTCCAGCGATGATCGCCGAGCGCCGCACCAAGGTCGTCGCCACGCTCGGGCCCGCGAGCAGCGACGCCGACACCATCAGCCGGCTCATCACGGCGGGCGTCAACGTCTTCCGGCTCAACTTCTCGCACGGCAGCCAGGAGACCCACCGGACCAACGTCGGGTTGATCCGCGAGGGGGCCGCGCGCCTCGGCCGCGCGGTGGGCATCCTGCAGGACCTCCAGGGACCGAAGATCCGCATCGCCACCTTCGCCGACGGCGAAGTGGTGCTGGAGCCGGGAGCGACCTTCAAGCTGACCTGCGACGACGACTCGCCGGGGGACGTCGAGCGCGTCGGCGTGACGTACAAGAACCTGTGCCAGGACGTCAAGGGCGGCGCCACGCTGTTGCTCGACGACGGACGACTACGGCTCGAGGTCACCGGCATCCACGCCGGCACCATCGAGACGCGCGTCGTTCTGGGCGGGGTTCTGTCCAACAACAAGGGCATCAACATCCCCGGCGCCGACCTGAGCATCCCCGCGCTCACCGACAAGGACGTCGCGGACCTGACCTACGGGGCGGAACTCGACGTCGACTGGGTCGCCATGAGCTTCGTACGGAGCCGCGACGACCTGTTGCTGGCACGGCACTACCTGGCGCGAGCGGGCTCGCAGGCGAAGCTGATGGCGAAGATCGAGAAACCGAGTGCGGTCGAGCGCTTCGACGAGATCCTGCACGAGGTGGACGGCATCATGGTGGCGCGCGGCGACCTCGGGGTGGAGATGGCCCCGGAGAAGGTCCCGCTGATCCAGAAGCGGCTGATCCGCGCCTCGCTCGACGCCGGCAAGCCGGTCATCACGGCCACGCAGATGCTGGAGTCGATGGTGCACAGCCCCACTCCCACCCGCGCCGAAGCCTCGGACGTGGCCAACGCGATCTACGACGGGACCGACGCCATCATGCTGTCGGCCGAGACCGCGGTCGGCGAGTACCCGGTCGAAGCGGTGGCGATGATGGACCGCATCGCGCGCTCGGTCGAAGCCGACGAGGGCTACCAGCGGGACATGCGGGAGCACTACCCGACGCCGGAGAACACCACTGCCGACGCGGTGTCGCTGGGCGCCTGCGAGATGGCGTACACCCTGAACGCGCAACTCATCGTGACGTTCACGTCGAGCGGCACGACCGCCCAGCGGGTGTCGCGCAACCGCCCCAACGTGCCGATCCTGGCGGTCACGCCGAACGCACGCGCCTACCGCCAGCTGGCGGTGGCCTGGGGCGTGGTGCCGCACATGAGCGACGACATCCACAGCACCGATGAGATGGTGGCGGTCGCGACGCGCACCATCAAGACGGTGGAGCTCGCCGAGCCGGGCGGGCGCTTCGTCATCACCGCGGGCGTGCCCTTCGGCATGCGGGGCACCACCAACCTGATCCGCGTGGAGCGCTACCGGCCGGACAGCTGAGCACCGTTCCCGACACGACGACGCGGCCGGCAGGCTCCTCTCCGGAGCCTGCCGGCCGCGTCGTGATCGAGCGTGGGCCCGCCGGCGGGTGCCGGGGGCCGCGGGTCGTGCCCTGGCCCTGGGCTAGGCCTCGTCGGCGCGCACCACGACCTTCAGGTCGATGGTGACGTCGGGGTGGGGGCGGTAGGGAACGACGTACTCGCCGAGCGTCTTGATCGGCTCCTGCAGCACGATCTTGCGGCGGTCGATCACGACGTCGTAGGCGGCCTTGAGCGCCTGCGCGATGTCCTTGTTGCCGACCGAGCCGTAGATGCGTTCCTCGCCGGCCCTCACGCTGATCTCGAGGGTCGCCTCGCCGAGCATCTCCTGCAGGCGTTCGGCGTCGCCCTTGCGCTCGGCAAGGACGCGGGCACGCTGCGCCAGCCGCGCCTGGAGCTCCGCACGGTTGGCCTCGGTGGCCGGCAGGGCCAGCCCCTGTGGCACCAGGAAGTTGCGGGCGTACCCGGGGCGCACCCGCACGACCTCGCCGGCCTCACCGAGGCCGTCGACGGGTTCGAGCAGGATGACGTTCACTTCCGCACCAACTTCTCCGTAATCGGGATGATGGCGAGTGAGCGAGCACGCTTGATGGTGGTTGCGAGCCTACGCTGGTGCTTGGCGCACGTGCCCGTGCGACGACGGGGCAGGATCTTGGCGGTGTCGCTGATGAAGCGCCGCAACATCCTTCCGTCGTGGTAGTCCATGATCTCTGCTTCGCCCGTGCAGAAAGCACAGACCTTCGGCCTACGGCCGCGGCGTCCGCCGCCGCGACGGCGACGCTCTTTCGAATCCCGTTCTCGTGGCATCTAGAAAGGCAGATCCTCTTCCGGTGGGAACTCTTCATCGATGTCAAGCTGACTCGCCTGGGCACCCTGAGACACCTTCTCGGGGCGGGTCCCGGCTCCACCACTACCGGGACCGCGGGTCAGGAACTCGACGCGCGAGCCTTCCAAGCGCGTCGTGAACCGCCGATTTCCGTCCTTGTCCGTCCATGAGTCGTTGACGAGGCGGCCGGACACGAACACCGGGTCTCCCTTGGAGAGCTCCGCGGTGCCTTCGGCCAGCTCGCGCCAGACGTTCACGTCGACGTAATGCGTGCGCTCCTGGTCGTTGCCGCTGCGATCGCGAAAGCGTTCGTTGACGGCCACGCTGAAGCGCGTGACGGCGCTGCCGCTGGGCGTGTAGCGCAGCTCCGCGTCGCGCGTGAGGTTGCCGATGACCAGCACCTCGTTGAGCGCGTTCCGCAGGCGATGCTGCCCTTTGGCGTCGGTCACGGTGGCCTCGCCGCCCCGCGCGCCGACGGTCAGCACCTCGACACGCTGCGCCACGACGTCGAGCGCCGCGCGGCGCTGCCCGTCCTGCGACTCCCAGCTGCGGTAGTTGAGCCGGCCCTCCACGAACACGGGCATGCCGGCCTCGAGCTGGTTCACCAGGGACTCGCCCTGAGCGCCGAACACGGTGACCCGGTGGTACCAGGCCAGCTCGCGCATCTTCTCGTCGTCACCGAGGACGTGATCGTTCCCTGCCAGGCTGAGCTCCAGGATGGCCAGTCCCCCAGGCGTATAGCGCAACTCGGGCGCCTGCGTCAGGGTGCCGGCCAGGTACACGTTGTTCAGGCCTCGTGCCATGGAACTCTCCTCGGCTCAAGGAAGACGGGGCACGCTGCCGGCTAGGCGCCGGCCTCGGCCACCACCTTCTCCCGCGACTCCTTGCGGGTCTTCCACTCGGGACGGTCCTTGACCACCAGTACGCGCATCACGTTATCACGCTGGCGCAGGGCGGCTTCGATCGCCTTCGGCGTCTCACTCGATAGGCGTAGGCGGTAGATCAGGTAGTAGCCCTCGTTGAGCTTGCGGATCGGATAGGCGAGGCGACGATTGCCCCACTCGTCCAACGCCACGATCTCACCTTCGGCGCGTTCCACCTGAGCCGTGACGGCATCCTTCTCGGTCTGGAGCTGCGGTTCGCTCAGATTCGGGTCCAGGATGACGTTCAGGTCGTAGTTTGCTTCGGACATGGGCACCTCCTTCCAGAGCTGGTGGCTGCCGCTCGAACGTGCCGATCGCCGGCGACGGCGCCGAAGCGCCGCCCGCGTCGACCGACACGCAACGACCGGGCCCGGCCTCCCGGCCGGCCCTCGGCCCGCGTCACAGCCCTCCCCAGCGTGGGCTCGCATGCCGCGCTGCCAGGGGCGAACGCGGCAAATTCGAATTGTAGCACGTCCCGCCCGGGCGACTGGCGGCGCCGGATGAGATGTCCGTGAGATATGCACGGCGTCGTCGGACGTCGGTCCATTAAGGTGGGTGCGCCGAAAGGAGTGAACGTATGAGGCGGATCACCATTGGCCTACTTCTTGCATCCAGCATGGGACTCGCAGTCCTGCTGACCGCCTGTGGGGGCGGCGCGGTTCCTACCCAGCCCCTCACACAGGCTGCCGCAGCGCAGATCGCGGCGACCGGCATGGTCGGCGATCAGCTCGTCATCAGCATGATCTCCCCCTCCGGATACTCGCCCCTGAGCATCGGGGCGCAGTCGCTCGGGGTCAACGGGCTGCTGCCCGCGGCGACGTCGAACTGCCCGTCGCTCTCGCCGGCGAGCCCCATCGACGCTGACAACGACGGCTGGTACGCCACCGCGACGGAGACCTACGACTGCAGCATGACGAGCGGGTCCACCTCCATGTCGATCACGGGGACCCTCAGCGAGTCCGACAAGAACGACAACGACCCGTACAGCGGCACCAAGGCCACCATCAAGGACCTCAAGATCAGCACCACCGACGGCAGCGGTACGAGCAGCATCACGGAGAACCTGAACTGGGATCTCACCGAGGGTACGGCGGGCGCCTACACGCTCGACTACGACCTGCGGTTCGATTTCGCAGCGCCGAGCGGCACCACGATGCTCGAGGTCCAGGGGACCCCGACCTACCAGGCCGACAGCGCCGGCGATCCGTTCGCCGCCGGCACCTTCACCTTCAACGGCAAGGTGACCTTCCAGGACAGCGACGGCCGCTATGAGTTGACGCGCACCTCCAGCGGCGCGCACTACTCGAGCACCTGCAGCAGCGGCTTCGACGGCGGATCGGTGCACTACGCCGACAACCAGGGCAACACCCTGGCGATCACCTTCAACGCTTGCAGCAGCTACACCATCACGTACAACGGGAGCGCTCTGTAGCGCACGCATCCCGCCGGCAGGCGGCCGCGCGCCGCCGCCGGCGCGGTGCCGCCCGACCGACGTGCTGCGGGGCCCCACACGGGGCCCCGCAGCACGCTCATGGCGTGCCGAAGCTGTCGGCGAGCGCGGCCGCCACGCGCTCCGCTTCACGTACGCAGTCGTTGACCCCCACCCCGCGGTAGGCGTTGCCCGCCAGATGCACGCCCGGCAGCGCTTCGAGGGCCTGTTCGAGCGCCGCCACGCGTGCGGCGTGTCCCAGCGTGTACTGCGGGATGGCCTGCGGCCAGCTCGCGGTAGCCACGAACTCGGGCTCCGCCGCGATGCCCATGGTGAGGTGGAGGTCGCGGCGCACCAGCGCGAGCGCCTCGTCATCGTCCAGCGCGAGCATCGCCGGGTCGAGCCGCCCGCCCGCCAGCACCCGCAGCAGCACCCTCCCCAGCGGAGCGCGGTCGGGGTACAGGCTCGAGGTCCACAGCACGCCGAGGCTGCGAACCCCCTGACCACGCGGCACCAGGAAGCCGAAACCGTCGAGCTCGCGCGGCACATCGAGGCGGTGGAAGCCCAGCCCCAGCACGCGCACGCCGGCGTAGGGGATGGCCGCCAGCGCGTCGGCCGCAGCCGGCAGGTGCGGCCTCAGCAACGCGGCCGTCGCGGGGGCCGGCGTGGTGAGGACCACCGCGTCGAAGCTCTCGGACCCGGCGTCGGACGTCGCTCTGGCGCCCGCCCCAGGGCCCGCCGGCGACGCGATGCCGGCGAAGCGCAAGCGGTAGCCGCTGCCGCCGGCGACCGGCTCGAGCCCGGCGACGGGCGTGCTGAGCCGAACGTCTGCGCGCAACGCCGCCTGCAGCGCGTCGAGCAGGCGTTGCATGCCGCCGGTGCGGAACGAGGTCAGGCGCCCGCGCGGCGCGCCGGGGCCGCGCGCCGGGGCCGCGGTCCCCTCCGCTCCGACCGCTCCGGCCACTCCGGTCGGGCGCGCGCGCCGCGCGGCGCGCTGCTGCGCCACCAGCGCCCGCAGCAGGCTGCGGTGCTGCCGCTCCATGGCCCGCAGCCGGGGGAAGAGCGCGTCGACGCTCAGCTCGCGCGGATCTCCGGCGGTGATCCCCGAGACGAAGGCGTCGGCCAGGGCGTCGGCGAAGCTGCGGCCGAAGTGGCGCGCCAGGAAGGCGTGCACGCTCTCCTCGCCGACGCCGTGCGAGGCCAGCACGACCTCCAGCGCGGCCCGCAGCCGGCCGGGCAGCGGCACCACCTCGCTGGCGAGGAAGGCCGGCGGGCTGGTGGGCAGGGGGCGTAGACCGCCGCCTCGGTAGAGGTAGCGGCGGTGCGCGGCGTCGGCGGCGGGTTGCAGCTCGTCGTCGAGCCCGAGGTCGTGCACCAGCGCCAGCGTCTCCGGGACCGCCGCCAGGAAGCCGTTCGGCCCCCAGTCGACGGTGTAGCCGTCGCGCACGGAGGTCCGCGCCTTGCCGCCGACGTTGGGAGCGGCCTCGAACACGACCACCTCCGCGTCGGGCCGGGACCGCTCCAAGCGGTAGGCGGTCGCCAGGCCGGTGATGCCGGCCCCGACGACCGCCACGCGCGGTCGCCGCGGCCCGCGGGTGGGGGCCGGGCGCGAAGGCCCGACGTCCTGGCGACGGTCGTCCACGTCCAGCACGATACCGGACCGGTGTGCATTGCGGTGCGTACCGTGTAGGCACCCGGCGTTGCCGCTCCGGAGCGCTCACGGCGGCAGCGCGCCGCACAGCGATGCGGCATCGAGAGCGGTGACCGCGAGCGCCTGGTCGACGTCGGCGAGCTGCAGAGCGAGGGTGGCGCGTAGGTAGGCATCGTCCGGAGTCCGCACGGGCGCCCATGACCCTGCTGCGACGAGCACGGAACGGCGCTGAAGCAGGTCGCGCTCCTGGCCCTGTAACAGGTCGAGCTGCGTAAGGACGGCATGCTCGGCCTCGCCGATGGGGTCCGTGGAGCGGTCCGCGGTCGGGTCGTCCGGTGGCGGTGGACCGGGCGCCCGGTTGGGCCAGGTCAGGGTCGACTCCTGCTCCAGGCCGGCCACGCCGCCCGAGAGCGAGGCCGTGCCCGAGGCGGGGCTCCACGGGGGCAGCCGGACGGAGACGGCCACGCGCGCGGTGGAAGCGGTGACGGGCTCGCCACTGCCGATCTGGCCGCTTTCGAGCTGGTCGCTGCCGACCTCGAGCGCGCCGCTCAGCTCCAGGTCGACGCGCACAGCGCCACGGGCCTCCTGGAAGCGCCGGTCGGCGCGCCGTTCGTCGACGGACAGACGCGCCAGCAAGGCGACGTCGCTGGCGGCCAGGCAGCGGCGGGGATCGAGGTCGTTGGCCCGGAAGCCGAGCGCCGCGAGCAGCGGAAGGGGCGCCGCGCCCGGTCGTGGCGGGGCGGACAGGCGCTCGGCCGCCGGCAACGGTAGCGACAGCGCCCGCGCCAGCTCGGCGCGCAGGCTGCGGGCCTGCCGCGCCTGAGCGCCGCGACCGGCCAGCAGGAGCCGCGCGTCGACGACGGTCCGCGAGGGCGCGTCCGCGGCGCGCGCGCGGCCCAATGCCGGGTCGTCCCGTGCAGGGTCGTCCCGCGCCGGGTCGTCCCGGGCCAGCTCCAGCGCCAGCTCGTCCAGGGCCGTCGTGCGGGCGCGCGTGGCCAGCAGGGCGGCGGCCCGCGCGAGGGTGTCGTGGACCTGCGCCCGCCGGTCGGCCGCGAGCTGGCGCCGGATGATCGCGAGGCGCAGCGACGTCAACCGGGCATCGGCTGGCTGGCCGGGCGCCAGCAGGGGGATCTTGACGCCGGCGTCGAACGTGAGCCGGTAACCACCGTCCCAGCCGAGGTGGCTGCGTTCGCTCAAGCGCAATGACGGGAGCGCGCCCGCGGCGGCGCGACGCCGCTCCCTCCGGGCGGCATCGAGCGCCTCCCCCGTGAGGGGATCGTAGGCGCGAGCGTAGGCGGCGTCGCGCACGGCGGCGAGCCATGGGGGGACGGGCGACGGTGCTGCGGTGGCCGGTGCTGCGGCGGGCGCGGGGACGGGCGCGACCGCCCAAGCGACGGTCGCCGCTGTGGTCGCCGCTGTGGTCGCTGCGGTGGTCGCTGCGGTGGTTGCTGTGGCGTTCGCGGTGGCGGCGAGCAGGACGGGGGCTAGGGCGATGACCAGGGTGGTGGTGGCTAGGCCGGCCGTACGGGCCGCGCCGCGTGCGCTCATCGGCCGGCGGTCCGCGGCCGGGCGGAAGCAGGGGGCAACCGGGGAGGGTGCTGGATGGCGGCGGGCACGCCCTGGAGCTCGCAGCAGGCCGCGTTCGCGCCCATCGTGAAGCCGACCACCGGCGACGCCACGATGGTCAGATCGTGTACGTAGCTCCTGAAGGCGGCGGGGGTGAGCGCCACGAACAGGGCCGCTCCCGGCTCGAGCCGTTCCGAGAGCGCATCGGGCGCCCGCCAGGACGCGTCGGCGAGGCCTCCTCGCAGTGGGAAGGCCAGCGATGGGGGCGGGATCGGCCGTGCCGCGACGGTGGGCGAGCGGCCGTGCCCTTCGAGGAAGGCGGCGAAAGCGGGCGCCATGCGGGCCAGCACGTCCTCCTCCCACGCGGTGAAGGCGGTCGGCGGGCCCGTCGCCACCAGCGCCAGGCCGCGGTCGAGCGGCTCGGGCGCATAGCGCAAGCGACGCACGGTGACGGGGAGGGCCGAGTCGTTGACGAGGGCGAAGGCCGCATACAGACCCAGCTCGTCGTCGCTCGTCCAGCGCACGAGGCGCAGCGGACCCCCTTGCTGCGTCAGCGCGACGACCTCGGCGGCTCCGGCACGGAGCCGTTGCGGCGGCGCGAAGCGTGTGTGCACCAGCAGCGAGGGCACCTCGATGATGCCGGGCGCGTCGGCGCGGACCCGCAGGCTGAGGCGGTCGTCGTCGGGCCCCAACCGGTAGCCGGTGACGGTGAGATGCCGGGCCGTGAGGGCGACGCCGGTGATCGGCTCGTTGGGCGACGGACCGCGCTCGAACCGGAACGTCAGCAGACCCTCGGTGCCTGGAGCGGTCCAGGCGAAGGCGATGCCCGGGGCGAGCGTCAGGCCGGGGGCGGCCAGCGCCGTTGTCGGGCCGGCGGTGAGCGCGAACGCGGTGAGCGCGAACGCGGTGAGCCTGACTGCGGTGAGCCTGAACGCAGTGAGCGCGCCGCCGTTCGGCAGCGGCGCAGCCGCGGCCGGCTCGGTCGCCGAGGCCAACGCCCGCATGTCGTTCGCGAGGACGCCCGGCATGGGCGGGCCCGCGGTGGCGTTCGGTCGGAGCATGGATCCCTCCTGTGCGTTCCGGCGTTGTGCCGGGGACGCCGCGCGCCCCCGGCACAGCTTCACGCGGGCCGCTAGAGTGCGCCCGTCACGTATCCGAGGATGGTCGAGGTGCTGAGGAACGGGCCCGACTCACTGCCCACGATCGTTCGGGTGCCATCGGAGAAGTCCTGGTACTCGTGCCCGTAATAGGTCCGTCGCTCGGTCCGGTACCTGACGTAGAGCTTCCCGTAGGTGTGGGGCGCGATGGGGTAGGTCACGGAGGTCTGCGTGGACCGGCTCACCTCCCCGCCGATGGAGGCCCGCACCAGGTTGGCGTAGCCGCCGGAGAACTGCACGTCGCGCACGACCTTGCGCGTGTACTGGAAGGTGCCGTTGATGGTGAGGCCCGAGTAGTTGTTGATCTTGTTGACCAGCGACGACGGGGTGGTCGAGCTGGAGGTGAGCGACACACGGTAGGTCTCCCAGTAGGGGCTACCCGTGGTGGTCGGCGAGCCGCTGGTGCCCGTGCCGCCGCCGCCCCCGCCCCCACCACCGCCGTCCGAGCAGGTGGTGCAGAAGCCTCCGCCGATGCGCGCCAGGTCGTCGGGCTCGACGCGGCGGCCGGCGATGCCGAGGGCGACGAGATCGTTGCCAGCCAGGTCGTTGCCAGCCGAGGTCGTTGCCAGCGAGGTCGTTGCCAGCGAGGTCGGGCTTAACGAGATCGGCGCTCGTGGTCGGTGGCGCGGCGGCCGAGGGTGCGGCGGCCGAGGGTGCGACGGCGGCCAGGCCGACGGTCGCGAGCAGGGCTGGGACGAGGAACGTGGCGGCGAGTGTCGCCGCGAGCAGGGCGCGGGGACCGCGCCGGGTGGAGCGGCGATCATGGCTTCCGGGCGTGGGGGCTCGTCGGAACCGGTGTCGGAACATGCTTCCTCCCAAGGGACAGGGGGCGAGGGCCGCAACGACATCAAGACCTGGGGGGACCTCCCTTCGCCCCCGCCACGAGCGCCAGCAGGACGCTTCCCACCAGCGCGAACGTGCCGGGCCAGTCCCCCCACCTCAGGAAGGGGGTCGGCCGGGCGTCGAGCCTCGGCGTGGCCAGTGCTGCGCCGCGTCGACCGATCCCCGTCCGGGCGAGGACGCGCCCGGCGCTGTCGATGACGGCGCTGGGACCGGCGTTCGAGGCGAAGGCCAGCGGCAGGCCGGTCTCCACCGCGCGGAACCGGGCCAGGCGGAGGTGCTGCCAGGGGGTCCCCAGGTAGCGGCCGAAGGCGTCGTTGGTGAGGACCGCCAGCAGTTGCGCGCCCTCGTTGGCCGCCTGGCGCGCCAGCCCGGGGAAGGCGGCCTCGAAGCAGATGAGCGGGGCCACACGCACCCCGCCGATGGTCACCACGGTCGAGCCCCGGCCGGGGACGAGATCGGCTTCGGCGACGGGGGCCAGGCGGCGCTTGGCGTACACGCGCTCCAGCGAGCCGCGACGCCAGGCGAAGGCGGCGTTGGCGACCCCGCCGGGGACGCGCGCGGGGCCTCCGAGCAGGGCCGGACCGAGGCCCTCGAGCCACGGCTCGAGCCCGCTGCGCCCCACGTCGGGCAGCGGGCCGGGCAACGCCCCCTCGGGAGCGATCGTCAGGCCGGGCCCGCCGGGCAGCGGGACGGCGCGGGCGCCTGCCACGAAGCCGCGCACCAGGGCCGCACGCACGGCCGGGAAGGCCGCGGCCGCTGCGTACGCGGCGTCGGGCAAGGCCCGCTGCACCACCCGGACGGCGGCGGTGCCGGTGACCGGAACCGTGGGCGAGCGCACGCCGGGCGGCGGGGGCGCGGTCAGCGCCGTCACCGAGACGGCGGCCCCTAGTGCCGCCAGGCCCGCCAGCGCCCAGCCGGCGCGCTCCACCAGCGCCAGCGCCAGCAACGCGTTGCAGGCGAGCACCGCCAGGCTCACCGCGGCGACGCCGCCGAGGCGCGCGAGCTGCATGGTGGGAAGGCCGGCCTGGCTGTACCCGACGACGAAGAGCGGAGCGGCGAAGCGACCCAGCAGCCAGCCCTGGCCGGGGAGCGCCTCGGCCGCCAGCCACAACAGCGGGAAGGCGGCCAGCAGGGCGCGGGCCCCCAGCGCCCGGCGCAGGCGCGGCGCCAGCGCGCCCGCGGCCGCGAACGGGAGGGTGGAGACCGCGGCCAGAGGCGGCGCCAGCGCCGGCGCCAGCGGGCCGAGCGCCTCGACCACGACGAAGGCGGCGCCGGACGCCGTGACGGCGACGAGGAGCCCGGCACGCACACCGCTCGTCTCCGAGCGCAGCGCGGCGAGCAGCGGCACGAACGCCGCCAACGCCAGCCAGCCCAGGCCCCAGGGGCGACCGGCGATCACCAGCAGCGTGCCGCTGGCCAACGCACAATTCCAGGACCGGCATCCGGGCACACGGCGCGCGCCGGCCGGCCCGGCGAGGGTCGCGCTCACGGCGCCCCCGGCGCGGCCGGCGGCGTGCTGGGAGCGCCCGCGCCGGCGCCCGCAGCAGCGACTGCAGCGTCGAAGAGCAGCACACGGCCGGTCCAGGAGCGTGCGAAGCGGGCCTCGCGCTCGAGCACCAGCCCGCGTGCCGGATCGGCCAGCAGGACGAACCCCCGCAGCAGCCGGCGCACCACGACGAAGTGCCCGGCGCCCGGCCCGCCGAGGTGGGCGATGAAGGGCACGGGCAGCGAGCCCAGGCTGTGGCGAGGGACGGCGTACCAGGCGCCCGGCAGCTCGAAGGCGGCCGCCAGTCGCGCCAGCTCGGCGAGGCTGACGCCGTCGGCGCGCAGGTGTGCGATGCGGAGGATGGGCGCTTCCCCTGCCGGGCGGCCGCGCCAGGCGAGCACGGTGGCGAGCGCCGCCGGGCCGCAGTCGCGCGGGCCGTGCTGGAGGAACGCCACGGGGAGGGTTGCCGACCCTGCGGTTGCCGACCCTGCGGTTGCCGACCCTGCCGTTGCCGACCCTGCCGTGACCCGGTACGGGTGGGCGCGCCAGCGCATGCTGCGGACCACGCCGAGGGCGCTGGCGCCGGGCCCTGCGGCCAGGAGGGCGGCCGCTAGGCAGGCGGTTAGGAGGCGCGCGGTTAGGAGGCGCCCGGTGATGGGGCGTGCGGCGCGCGTGCCGGCGGCGGCGCGGGCCGCCGCCTGCCGGACGTGCGATGACGCTGCGGCCCACGGCCACCTCCTCTCCTGGGAGAAGGCTAGGGGGCCGGGCGGGAGCGTGGCGGGCCGCGCTTGGCGTGCGCCGAGCGGGTCTAGGCCGGAGCGGTGATCGATGCTTGACGTGTGACCAGATAGTCACCTATAGTCCACCGTGTGGAGGACGACGACCCCATCTTCAAGGCGCTCGCGGACCCCACCCGCCGGCTCCTCCTCGACCGGCTCTTCGAGCGGGACGGCCGCACGCTCGGCGAGCTCGTCGCCGAGGTGACCATGACGCGCTTCGGGGTCATGAAGCACCTGCGCGTCCTCGAAGACGCCGGCCTGATCGTCACCCGCCGTTCCGGAAGGGAGAAGCTGCACCACCTCAACCCCGTCCCCATCCGCCTCGTCCACGACCGCTGGGTGAGCAAGTTCGCCGAGCCCTGGGTCGCCGCGCTGAGCGGACTCAAGCACGAGCTGGAGGCCAGCAGGATGGAACGCGTGTTCGAGATCTACATCAAGGCGACGCCCGAGCGGTTGTGGGACGCGATCACCGATCCCGAGAAGCGGCGCATCTTCCACTTCGGCGTCGGCATCGTGACCGACTGGACCGTCGGCTCCCACTACGAGGCCCGGTCGCGCGCGGTGCCCGACCTCCTGTGGGAGGGCGAGAACCTCGAGGTGGAGCCGCCGCGGCGCCTGGTCCAGAGCTTCCGCGCGCTCTGGAGCGACGAGGTCCGCTCCATGGGCGTCTCGCGCGTGACCTGGCAGATCGACCCCGTCGGCGACTCGTGCCGCCTTCTCGTCACCCACGACGAGCTCCCCGAGGGCGCCGACGCGCAGCTCTACGGCGGCTGGCCGATGGTCCTGTCGGGCCTGAAGACCTACCTGGAGACCGGCGAGGCGCTGACCACGCCCGGATCGCTGCGCTACGCCGCGCCGCGGGCGAACCGATGAACGGCGCCCGTGCCACGCGGCCGGCCGCGCGACCGACAACCACGAGGAGCGATGACGATGAGCGCTGACGCAGGATCCCCCCGTACCGTCCACGTGTACCGGATCTACATCCAGGCCCCGCCGCAGGCGGTCTGGGACGCCATCACGCGGCCGGAGTGGACCGTGCGCTACGGCTACGCCCCGCTGGTCGCGTACGACCTGCGTCCCGGAGGCGCCTTCCGCGCGCACGCCAACGAGGGCATGAAGGCCTTCCCGGAGATCCCCGACGTGATCGGGGAGGGCGAGGTCCTCGAGGTCGACCCGCCGCGGCGCCTGGTGCAGACCTGGAGCATTGACCATGACCCCCGAGCTCGCCGCGGAGGCCGCGACGCGCCTGACCTGGGAGATCGACCCAGTGCGCGGCGGCGTCACCAGGCTCACCGTGACGCACGACCTCGCGGGGGCACCCATGTGGGAGGCCGTCGCTTCCGGTCAGGCCGAGGACAGCGGCGCCGGCGGCGGCTGGTACGAGACCCTGAGCGGTCTCAAGACGCTCCTGGAGACCGGCGAGCCGCTGCCGTTCCAGAGCGGGCGGCCGCCGGAGGGCTGAGCCCGGCGTAGGGCGCCGGAGCGCTGGGGGCGCCGGAGCGCCGCTTCGCGGGAACGGGCGGCCGGGCCGGGACCGCGCGGGCGGTGGGCCGGGCGGGACGGGCGCCGCGCGCTCGCATCCCCCAACGGGGCGGGCGCCGTCGCCCGCCCCGGCCTCAGCGCTTCGTCTCGCCGTTGGCGCCGAGCGCCGTGCGGCGGTAGCTCGCCACCGGATTGAGGATGGCGCGGCACTGCTCGTTGGTGCAGCCGGGGCAACGCAGCCCGTACTGGCGGGTGCAGGCCTCGCCTCTGGCGAGGTGCTCGGCCACCACCTCGGCGAGCGCGTCCTGGAAGAGCGGCAGGCCGTTCAGGGCCGGCGCGCGCTTGAAGTTGGAGACGCCCACCTCGTGGGCCAGCTCGCCGTACTCGATGTCGAGCTCGTGGAGCGTCTCGATATGGTCGCTGGTGAAGGCGATGCCCACCACCAGCACGTTCTTGCGCCCCTTGGCGCCGAGGTCCTTGACCACCTGCTCGGTCGACGGCCCCAGCCAGGGCACCGGCCCGACCGAGCTCTGGTAGCTGATCAGGTACTCGTAGCCGTGGTCGAGCCGCTCCATGACCTCGTGGACGGTGGCGCCGATCTCGCCGGGGTAGGCGTCGCCGCGGTTGATCACGCTCATCGGCAGCGAGTGCGCGCTGAACACGATCAGCGCGTCCTCGCGGTCGTCCTGGCTGAACTGCGCCAGGCCGTCCTCGACGGTCTTCGCCATCGCTTCCACGAAGCGCGGGTGGGTGGGCCAGCGGTCGAGCACGCTCCACTCGAAGGCGTCGGCCAGGTCGAGTCGCTTCGCGGCGCGCCACAGCTCGTTGAGCGAGGAGCCGGTGGTGGAGCAGGAGAACTGCGGGTACTGCGTGAACGCCACGGCGCGCTTCACGCCGTCGGCCTTCATGGCCTTCAGCGCGTCCTCGCTCTTGGGGTGGACGTAGCGGAACGCCACGTAGAACTTGTGCGGAGCGGTGTCGGGCGACAGCCGGTCGAGCCGCTCGACCATGCCCCTCCCCTGCTCCTCGGTCCACTTCAGGATGGGCGAGCCGCCGCCGATGTCGGTGTAGTTGCGCTGCACGCTCTTGGTGCGGCGGCGCGCGATGAACGGGCCGAGCCAGTCCTGCAGCGGCAGCTGGATGATCTCGCGGTCGGCGAAGAGCTCGAGCAGGAAGGGCTGGACCTCGCTGAGGTCCTTCGGCCCTCCCAGGTTCATCATCACGATTCCCGTGGGTCCGTTGCCCATGCGGTCACCGTCCTCTCAGGGGTTGGGCGCGGCAGCCGCCGAACCGCTCCCGGCCGGAGCGCAGCGCGACGCATCGTTCGCCGGTCACGGCGTGCCGCCCTCGAGCGCCCGCGCTTCCGCGCCCGCCCAGTCGCGCGGTTGGAAGAACGGCAGCGCCGCAGCCTCGGGGCTGCCGGGCTCGGGGCGCAGGTCGAACGTCCAGCGCGCCAGCGGCGGCATCGACATCAGGATCGCCTCGATGTTGCCCTGCGTCTGCAGCCCGAACAGCGTTCCCCGGTCGTAGACCAGGTTGAACTCGACGTAGCGCCCGCGCCGGTAGAGCTGCCAGTCGCGTTCGCGCTCGCCGAAGGGCAGGTCCATGCGCCGTTCGACCACCGGCAGGTAGCTCTCCAGCAGCGATCCGAGGCCGTCGGCAACGAACGCCAGCTCAGAAGCGAAGTCGCCTCCCTCGGGGGCGCCGATCTCATCGAAGAAGATGCCGCCCACGCCGCGCATCTCGGCGCGATGCCGGACGGTGAAGTAGTCGTCGCAACGGGCCTTCCAGCGCGGGTAGTCGGCGACGCCCGGGTGGCGCGCGCACAGGGCCTCGAGGCGGCGGTGGAAGTGCACCGCGTCCTCGGCGAAGGGATAGCTGGGCGTCATGTCGGCGCCGCCGCCGAACCACCAGATCGCGTCGGGGTCGCCTTCGGCGCCGGTCTCGAAGTAGCGGAAGTTGGCGTGGAAGGCCGGCACGTAGGGATTGGCCGGATGCAGCACCATCGATACCCCGGTGGCGAAGAAGGGCTTGCCGGCGGCGGCGGGATGCTGCCGCGCCAGGCTGTCCGGGACGGCGTCTCCGTGCACCACGGAGAGGTTGACGCCGGCACGCTCGAAGACGCGGCCGCCCTCGAGCACCCGGGCGCTGCCGCCTCCCCCGCCGGGACGGTCCCAGGCATGCTCCCGGAAGCGGCCCTGCCCGTCGATCGCCTCGAAGCCGTCGATCAGCGTGGCCTGCCCGGAGCGCATGACCTCGACGACGCGCTCGCGCCGGCTCACGCGCGCCCTCTGCCGGCCGCGGACGGCCGCCGGGGCACGGCGTCGCTCCAGGCCGCGGCGCGCCGGTCGAAGCCGTGCACCACGTCGATCAGCCGCGCCACCGCATCGGGGTCGGTCTGCCGCAGGATGCCGTGGCCGAGGTTGAAGACGTGGGGCCCGCCCAGACCCTCGTGCAGCACCCGTTCGGCCTCCGGCGCCAGGGCCTCGGCCGGGCCCAGCAGGGCCGCGGGGTCGAGGTTCCCCTGCAGCGTCTTGCCCGGCAGCGCGCGGCGCACGGCGGAGAGAGGCCGGCGCCAGTCGACGCTGACGACGTCGGCGGCCAGCTCGTCGATCGCCGGGTACAGATGGCCGGCGTCCACAGCCAGGTAGATGCGCGGCACGCCCGCGTCGGCGAGCCCCTCCAGCACGCGCTGCGCGTAGGGCTGGCCGAACTCGCGGTAGCTGCGCTCGTCCAGCAGCCCCGCCCACGAGTCGAAGAGCTGCAGCGCCTGAGCGCCGGCGTCGATCTGCATGCGCAGGTAGCGCAGCGTCACCTCGGCGAGCTTGTCGAGCAGCGCGTGGGCGGCGGCGCGCTCGGCGCGCAGGAAGCCGCGGAAGGCGGCGAAGTCCTTGCTGCCCCCGCCCTGCACGGCGTAGGCCGCCAGCGTCAGAGGCGCGCCTCCGAAACCGATCACGGGCACGGGCGAGGCCGCGCGCAGCAGCCGCAGCGCGTCGGCCACGAACGGCGCCAGCTCTCCCCCGTCCGGCACGGCGAGCGCGTCGATCTGTGCGCGCGTTCGCACGGGCTCGGCGAAGACCGGCCCGGGGTCGAAGTCGAGGTCCACCCCCATCGGCGGAAGCGGCGTCATGATGTCGCTGAACAGGATGGCGGCGTCCAGATCGAAGCGCCGCACGGGCTGCAGGGTGACCTCGACGGCCAGCTCGGGCGTGCGCACCATCTCCCAGAAGCTGTGGCGTTCCTTGAGGGCGCGGTACTCCGGCAGGTAGCGGCCCGCCTGGCGCATGATCCAGATCGGCGCGCGCGGGGTGTCCTCGCCACGTGCGGCACGCAGGAACAGCGCCTCGTCGGTCGTTGCGTCAGGCATCGATGGGGCCCTCCTCGGCCTCGCCGTCGGGCGTGAAGCGGTAGCCCACGCCCCAGACGTTGTGGAAGTAGCGCGGGGCCGACGGGTCGGGCTCGAACAGCTTGCGCAGCCGCAGCACGAAGTTGTCCACGGTGCGGCTGGACGGGAAGGCGTCGCCGCCCCACACGGCGTCGAGGATGTCGTCGCGGCTGACGACCTCGCCGGCGCGCTCGGCCAGTACCCGGAAGATGCGGAACTCGCGCTCCCCCAGCGGCTCGCGTCCACCGCCGGCGAGCTCGGCCGTCCAAGAGCGGTAATCGACGAAGTGGCCGGCGAAGTGGAAGCCCGCGCGCGGGGCCTGCCCGGCCCAGCCGCGGCGTCGCAGCAGCGCCTTCACCCTCAACAGGAACTCGGGCAGGTGGAAGGGCTTGGGGAGGTAGTCGTCCCCTCCCGCGCGCAGCCCCCGCACCCGGTCGTCGGCCTCGCCGCGGGCGCTGAGGTAGAGCACCGGCGTGTCGTAGCCGGCGTCGCGCATGCGCTCGCACAGCGTGAAGCCGTCGAGACGCGGCAGCATCACGTCGAGCACCACCAGATCCGGGCGCTCGTCGGCCCACAGCTGCTCGCCGGTCACGCCGTCGGGCGCCGTGCTCACGGCCAGCCCCTCCTCGCGCAGGTTGTCCGCCAGCACCGCGGCCAGCGCCGCCTCGTCCTCGACGATCAGCACCCGCGCGGCGTCCGTGCGCGTGCCCGCGGCCGGACGCGGCGCCGCCGTCACGACGCTCCCCGGCGCCCGGCGGCCGCGCCGACCGCGTCACGCTCGAGCTCGGTCGCGACCACGCGCCGCGGCAGCACCACGGTGAAGCGCGAGCCGCGCTCGGCGTCGGGGTTGGCACCGGAGCGCACCCAGCCGTTCATCGCCTCGGTGATGCTGCGCACCAGGTGCAGGCCCAGACCGACGCCCTCCGACTCGCGGGTCATCTCGTCGCCGGTCCGGTAGAAGCGTTCGAACACGCGTTCCTCCTCGCCCTCCTTGAGCCCCACGCCCTGGTCGTCGACGTGGACCTCGATCAGGTCGCCCCGGCGCTCGAGCTTCACGCGCACCGGCCGCTCCGCCCCGGGAGTGTACTTCACGGCGTTGTCGAGCAGGTTGTTCAGGACCACCGTGAAGGCGTCCGGGTCGATCGAGACGGGCAGCGGCTCGGGGGCGTAGTCGACCTTGAGCAGGGCGCCCCGCGCCTCCAGGCCGGAGCGGGCGGCGCCGACGATGCCCTGGACGACGTGGTTGAGCTCCAACGGGGCGAAGCCGGGGGTCTGCTCGGCGTGCTCCAGGCGGGCGCTCGCCAGCACCTGCTCGCTGGTGCGCTCGAGCCGGTCGAGCTCGGCCTCCATGCGCTTGAGGTACTCCTCCTGCTTGGCGGGCGGCAGGCTCCGCATCTGCACCGTCTGCACCAGCAGCTTGAGGGTGCTGATGGGCGTCTTGAACTCGTGGGTGATGGCCGACAGGAAGTTCTGTTGGCGCCGCTTGAGCTCACGCTCGCTGCGCAGCGTGGCGGCGATCAGCAGCAGCATCGACAGCACCACCAACGCGAAGGTCGGCCCCTCGAAGGCGAACATGCGTAGGTGACGGTCCTGCGTCGCCAAGAAGCGCTGCCGGCTGGCGGGGTCGACCACGAAGCTGCCGCCCGGCAGGCTCCCCCGGTAGGCCAGGTGCGGGTAGCGGCTCAGGATGCGCTGCTGCAGCGTAGCGTCGCTGGCCGCACCGCCGCCCGCCTGGGCCAGCACCTCGTTGGCCAGCCGCGCGTCGTTCTCCCAGGCGGCGAGCTGTGCCTGCGTCGCCTGGTGGATGGTGCGGAACTCGAAGACGATCCACCACGCCGCCTGCGTCAGCACGAACACCACGATGACGCCGAAGGCCACGCGGGTGGCCGCCCGGGAGCGGGCCCAGCGGCGCGAGCCGAGCGTGCGCGTGGGTGCGTCTGGGCCGGGCACGGTCAGCCTTTGCCCAGCAGTATGTTGTCAGGAGAAAGTCGATACCCTGTCAAGAAATACGCTCCGGGAACCCCGTCCCCATCACCGTAGCCAGCCCTTCTCCAGCGCCTCGATGCCGTGGTACGTGATGATCAGGTCGGCGCCGGCGCGGCGGATGCCGGTGAGCGCCTCGCGCACCGCCGAGGGCTCGTGCAGAGCGCCCGCTGCGGCCGCCGCCTTGATCATGGCGTACTCGCCCGACACGAAGTAGGCCACCAGCGGGAGCTGGGTGCGCGGACGCAGGCGCGCCAGGATGTCGAGGTAGGGGAGAGCCGGCTTCACCATCAGCATGTCCGCGCCCTCGGCCTCGTCCAGCGCGGCCTCGCGCAGCGCTTCGCGGGCGTTGCGGTAGTCCATCTGGTAGGTGGCGCGGTTCTCGGGCGGTACCAGGTCGTGGTGGACCGGCAGGTCGCGTCCCCAGCCGCCGGAGCGCGCCGTGCCGCCCGCCGCCGCACCGTCACCGTCACCGTCGCCGTCACCGTCGCCGTCACCGCCGCCGCTCGGCGCCGAGCCGGCCGCGTCGCGGAACGGCCCGTAGAAGGCCGACGCGTACTTCACGGCGTACGACAGCACCCCCACGTTCTCGTAGCCGGCGCCGTCGAGCGCGGTGCGGATCGCGGCCACCCTGCCGTCCATCATGTCGCTGGGGGAGACCAGGTCGGCGCCGGCCTCGGCGTGGGCGAGCGCCATGGCGGCGAGACGGCCCAGGCTGGCGTCGTTGTCGACCACCAGGCCACGCGGCGTCGGCGCCAGCAGGCCACAGTGGCCGTGATCGGTGTAGCCGCACAGGCACACGTCGGTGATGAGCACCAGGTCGTCGCCGAAGGCTGCGCGCGCCGCCCGCAGCGCCGCCGCCACCGGTCCCTGCGGATCGTCGGCGGCGTGCGCGTGGGCGTCCTTGGCGCTGCCGTCCACCACCCCGAAGAGCACCGTCGAGCGGATGCCGAGCTCCAGCGCGCGCTCGAGCTCGCGCAGCAGCGGCTCCGTCCCGAGGCGCGAGACGCCCGGCAGCGAAGCGATCGGCTCCACGGCGTCGCGCCCGGCCGTCACGAAGAAGGGGGCCACCAGCTGGTGGGGTTGCAGCGCCGTCTCGCTCGCCAGCGCCCGCATCGCCGCGGTCGTGCGCAGCCGCCGCGGGCGCGCCAGCAGGGTCGGCATCGTTCCCGTTCCCGCCCCGTCGTCGTCGCGGGCGTCCGGGTCGCGCGGGTCGGTGCCCCGTAGGATCTTGCCCGCGCCACGCTCCAGGGTTCGACTCATGCGCTGCCTCCTTCGTGATCGTGCCCGTCGCCGGCCGCCAGGGCGTCGACGGCGGCCAGCACGCCCCCCACGCTGGGCGAGCGCGCCTGGCGGCAGGCCAGCCCGCGGCGTTCGAGCGCGGCCGCGGTGGTGGGTCCGATGGCGACGAGCGTGGCGTGCGCCGCGATCGCCTGCGGCAGGGCGTCGGCGGCCGAAGGGCTGGCCAGCACCACCAGCTCGGGCTCGGAAGCGCGCTCCGGAGCCCGGGCGTCGGCGTGACCAGCGTCGGCGTCACCAGCGTCGCCCGACCAGGGCTGAGTCACGGTCTCGTACAACACCAGCGGCCGGGTCTCGAAGCCCGCGCGCTCCAGCGCCCGGCGCAGTGTCGGCAACGCCCGGTCGCCCTGCGGCAGGCCCACCGGGCCGGCGGCCTGCGGATGGCGCAGGAAGGCGTCGGCCAGGACGGCGGCGCGCGACGACCGCTCGGCGACCAGCGCCGGCTCCGCCCCCGCGGCGCGCAACGCCGAGGCCGTCGGCCGCCCCACCGCGCCCAGGCGCGGCGCGGCGTCAGTCGGTCCCGCGGCGGTCGGCGCCATCGGCGGGTCGCCAGCCCACCGCCAGCGCGCTCCACGCCTCCACCGCCGAGCGGCTGGTGAACAGCAGCCAGGGCAGCGCCAGCAGCGCCGCCGCCGCGGCGCGCACGTCCTCGCCGGTGCGGGGCCGGGTGGCGATCAGCGGCGCCGACGCGACGGTGTGGCCGCGCCGCTGCAGGGCCGCGGCCAGGCCCTCGAAGCGGCCGGCCGCGTGGGTCAGGACGATCCTCATGCGGCGCCGCTCCCGGCGGGATGGGGCCGGCCGAGCGCCTCGAACGCCAGCATGGCGGCGCCCTCGCCGGTGGGGTGCTCGGCCTCGACCACGGCGCCCTCGTAGTACGCGCGCAGCCGCACCGCGCCGCCGTCGAGGCGGGCGTGGGCGCCGAGCGCGAGCTGGCAGCCGCCCTGCAGCATCGCCATCAGCCCGCGCTCGGCCGACACCGTCAGGGCGGCCTTCAGATCGTGGATCTCGGTCAGGAGCGCGGCCAGCGCGTCGTCGCCGCGGCGGATCTCCAAGGCCAGCGCCCCCTGCGCCGGCGCGGGCACGAAGGTCTCGGGCTCGAGCCGCACGGCCGTCAGACCCTCGAGGCCGAGCTCGAGCCGGTCGAGGCCGGCCGCCGCCAGCACCAGCGCGTCGGCGGCGCCCTCGCGCAGCTTGCGCAGGCGCGTCGGCACGTTGCCGCGCATCTCCCGTAGCTCCAGGTCGGGGCGCATGCGGCCGAGCTGGTCGCGGCGGCGCGCGGCGCTGGTCCCGACCGCCGCGCCCGAGCGCAACGGGAGGGGGCCTTGGGCCGCGTCGACGGCGTCGGGCCGGATCACCAGCACGTCGCGGGCGTCGGCCCGCGCCGGCACCGCGCCGATCTCCAGGCCCGGCGTGGGCGCGCTCGGCAGGTCCTTGTGGGAGTGCACCGCCAGGTCGGCGCGGCCGTCCAGCAGCGCCTCCTGCACGGCCTTGGTGAAGAAGCCCTGCCCCCCCAGCGCGGCGAACGGGCTCATGTCGCGGTCCCCCTGCGTCTCGACGCGCACCAGCTCGACGCCGCAACCGAGCGCCTCCAGCTCCGCCGCGATGCTCTGGGCCTGGTGCAGCGCCAGCGCGCTGCTGCGCGTGGCGATGCGCACGACCGTCCCCTCGCCGGGCCGGCCGCGCACGCCGCGCAGGTAGTCGGGGAGCCGGCTCACGAGGCGTCCCCGGATTCGGCGGCGTCGGCCAGGCCGGCCTCACTCAGACCCGCCTCGTCCAGGAAGGTGCGGGCCGCCTCGAGGCCGTGCTCGCGGGCCAGCGCCCGCAACCCCTTGACCGGCACGTGGGCGAACTTGTGCGCCAGCCGCTCGGCGGCCTCGGGCGGCAGAGCGTCACCGATGGTGTCGAGGTAGAGCGCCCGCAGCCGGCGGATGGAGGGGCCGAGCTGCCGCTCGGTCCAGGCCTGCACGGCGTCGTCGAGCTCGGCGCGGACGATGCGCTCGGCCTCGGCCAGCTTGCCGGAGAGCTCGCTCCTGCGCTCGCGGCCTGCGGCCTGCAGCCCGTCGACGTCGAGGACCCGCACGCCGCGCCGCTGCGCGGCCGCAGGGTCGACGTTGCGCGGGATGCCGAGGTCGACGGCCAGCTCCAGCGACGGCAGCCGGCCCAGCAGCACCGCGTCGGCCAGGTGGCGCACCGGGGTGGCGCAGACCAGCGCCGTGACGTCGGGTGGGCCCGCCAGGAAGTGCGACAGCGCCATCGGCTCGGCCCCGCTGGCGCGGGCCACGGCCTCGGCGCGCTCGAGCGTGCGGTTGGCGACGACGACGCGCACGCCGCTCAGCTCGGCCAGCGCGCGGGCGGCCAGCGCGCCCATCTCGCCGGCACCCAGCACCGCTACGCTGCCGCCCTGGGCCAGCAGCGGTTCGAGCTGGGGGCGCGCCAGGCTGAACAGCGAGGCGTTCACGGGCGCCAGCGCCACCTCGCGGCGCACCCGCTTGGCCACCCGCAGCGCCGTGTCGAAGGCGAAGGCGGTGGTGGCCCCCGTGCGCTTGGCACGCTGGGCTTCGCGATAGGCCTCGCGCACCTGGCGCATGATCTGGTCCTCGCCGGGGTTGAGTGAGTCGAGCGACGACGCCACCCGCGCGAGTTGTTCCAGCGCGCCGTCCGCCACGAAGGCGTACGGGCGCTCCTGCCCGTCGAGCGCCAGGCGGCGGCGCACGTCCTCCACCTCGAGTCCGTCGGGCAGCACCATCGCCACGTCCCAACGGTTGCAGGTGACGATCGGGACGAACTCCCGGAGGCCCGCGCCGCGCAGCAGGTCGCCCCCCTCGCCGTACGCCTGTTGGTACGCTTCGAGCGCGCGGGCGCCGCCCCTGCGATGCGACACGCCCATCAATGCCAGTCGTTCCACGAGGTCCCATCGTACGGAGGGTGCGGCGGGGGGAGTGTCATGAAAGTGTCATCCGGGGCCTGCGGACGTGGCCGGCGGCCGCGGCCCGGCGCTCGAGGATGCGCGGCGGCGGTATGCGGGCCCCTGCCCCCCCGGCCGTCGCCCGAGCGATGCCGGAGGTCGTCTCCGCGCGAAGCGTCCGGTCGCGCGGGGGCGCGACCGGACGGGGGAGAGGTCGGACGGAGCGCGGAGCGGAAGGAGAGCCGCATGGAGAACAGGATCACGGTCCTCACGATCGGCGTCGACGACCTGGAGGCGTCGGTGCGCTTCTACCGCGACGGGCTCGGGCTGCCCACCGAAGGGATCGTCGGCACCGAGTTCGAGCACGGGGCCGTCGCGTTCTTCGACCTGCAGGGCGGCGTCAAGCTCGCCCTGTGGCCCCGGCGCTCCATCGCGCACGACACGGGGATCGCCGAGACGCCGCGCAGCGCCACCGAGTTCACCATCGGCCACAACGTTGGCAGCCCCGAGGCGGTGGCCGCCGTCATGGCGCAGGCCGAGGCCGCCGGCGCCACCATCGTGAAACGCGCGTCCGACACCTTTTGGGGCGGCCATGCGGGCTGCTTCCAGGACCCGGACGGCCACCTCTGGGAGGTGGTGTGGAACCCGGCGTTCGAGGCCGGGGCCTAGGAAGGGTCGGCCGCGCCGCCGGCAGGCGACGGCACCGGGGACGTGGCGCCCGGGGCGGGTGGTCGGGGCGGGTGGTCGGGGCCGGCGGCCGCCGCAGGGGACGCGGCGGTCCCGCCGGCGACGGGCCGTGCCGAGGGGGTCCGGCGTTCTCCGACGGCCGCTGTGGCAAGATCGTCCTCCCGACGTGACCGGTGAACGTGCATCCTGCTGATCTGACGGGTGCCGGGCGCACGTGCGGAGAGGGGCGCAACCATGCGGATCCTGGTCGTCTACGACTCCATGTACGGCAACACCGCGCGCGTCGCGGAGGCCGTCGCCGACGCGCTGCGGCCCGAAGGCGAGGTGCGACTGCTGCCGGTCGCCGAGGCGACGCCCGCTGCGCTCGCCGAGGCGGGCCTGCTGATCGTCGGATCGCCCACGCAGCGGTTCCGGCCCTTGCCGACGGTCTCCACGCTGCTCGGCGGCCTGCCCGCCGGGAGCCTGGAGAACGTGCGGGTGGCGGCGTTCGACACGCGCCTGGTCATCGCGGACGCGCACAATGCCGTGCTGAGCTTCTTCGTGCGCATGCTGGGGCCGTCGGCCTACGCAGCGCGGCGCATCGAGCGGGCGCTGGTGCGGGCCGGCGGCCGGCCGGCCGTTGCGAGCGAGGGCTTCCTGGTGGAGGGGACCGAGGGACCGCTCAAGGAGGGCGAGCTCGAGCGCGCGGCACGCTGGGCGCGGCAGGCGGCGGCGCCCCAGGCCCGACCCGCGGACCGCGTGGCCGACGGCGCCGAGACGGGCCCGCGCGGCGCGATGGGGCCTCGCAAGCACGCGTAGAACTGACAGAGTGTAAAGCAATACTTGTCAATATGTAAGGGTGCGCCTATACTTCTGACGCTCCTCGGCGCCCGTGGTGCGCGGAGGGGACGACGGCCCCGGAGGCGACCCGTGAGGACACCGGCGAACGAATCCGAACGCACCCTTCCGCGCATCGCCGCCCCCCTCGGCCGGCGCGCCGCCGACGGGACGACGCGTCGGGCGCCCGGAGGACGCACGGGACGGGCGCCGTGAAGCGCGTCCTCGCCCTCCCCGCCTTCCGGCTCCTCGCCGTCGGCACCGGAACGTCGCTGCTGGGCGACCAGTTCGCGCTGGTCGCGATGCCGTGGCTGGCGCTGCGGCTCACCGGCGACCCCCTCGCGCTGGGCATCGTGCTGGCTCTCGAGGGCGTGCCCCGCGCTGCGTTCATGCTGATCGGCGGCGCCATCACCGACCGGTTCTCGCCGCGCGCCATCATGATCGCGTCGGACGTCGTGCGCTTCGCGCTGACCGGGCTCCTGGCCGCCATCGTGTTCGCGGGCGCCGCCCAGACCTGGATGCTGTACGCCTTCGCGCTGGCCTTCGGCCTGGTGGCGGGCTTCGCGGTGCCGGCCGCCAACAGCATCGTGCCCACGCTGGTCGAGGAACGCGATCTGCAGGCGGGCAACTCGGTCGTGATGGGTCTGGGGCAGCTCGTCGGCTTCCTGGGTCCCACCCTCGCCGGGATCGTCATCGGCGCCTACGCCCGCTCCTTCGCGGGCATCGGCCTGGCGTTCGCCATCGATGCGGTGAGCTTCGCCGTGTCCGCGACCTGTCTGGCCCTGATCGGCTCCGCCGCCCGCTCGCTCGAGGACGGCGCCGAGGAGGCGCAGGGCATGTGGGCTTCGATCCTCAGCGGCGTGCGCTACCTCTGGTCGGACCGGCCGTTGCGCCTCGTCGTGCTCCTGCTCGCCGCGGTCAACCTGCTGCTGATCGGCCCGCTGCTGGTCGGCATCCCGGTGCTGGCCGACCAGCGACTCCCGCAGGGCGCGCTGGCGTTCGGCCTGCTGATGTCCGCCTACTCCGGGGGCAACCTCGTGGGCTTCGTGCTGGCCGGCTCGCTGCCGCGCATCGGCGGCGCCGCGATGCGCGTGCTCCTGATCGGCCTCCTGGCGGCGTTCGGGCTGGTGGTGGGAGCGCTCGGCTTCCTGGGGTCCACCTGGATCGACTTCGGCCTGCTGCTCGTGCTCGGCGTGGGCAACGGCTACGCGGCCATCCTGCTGTTCACCTGGGTGCAGGCGCGCACCCCCAAGGCGATGCTCGGCCGCATGATGAGCATCCTGATGCTCACCAACACGGGGCTGGTGCCGGTCTCGCAGGCGCTCTCCGGCGCGGTCGCGAAGTGGGACCTGACGGCGCTGTTCGCGGGGGCCGGCGCGCTCGAGCTGCTGGTCGCGGTGGGCGCGGCGTTCCGCCCCGAGATCCGCACGTTCAGCGAGAGCCTGGTGGGCGGCTCCGTCCGGGAGGGGGCGCCCGACGCCGGACCCCGAGGGGAATCGGCACCGGCGGACCAGGCACCAGCGGACCAGGCACCGGCGGACCCGACCGCGGCGGACCCGACCGCGGCGGACCCGACCGCGGCGGACCCGACCGCGGCGCCCGCCGCAACGCCCGGCACCGCAACGCCCTAGCCGCCGCGCCGGCCGGACACGCGATCTTCTCGCGCCTGTTCCTCGCGCGCCTGTTCCTCGTGTGCCCCCTCGCCTCGTGCCCGAACCCGCGCACCGCCGTGCGGCCGCTGCGGTCCGGGCGCGGCCTCAGGACGACGTCTTCGCTTGCTCGCCCCCCAGCACCGGCGGCGCGCTCTCGGACAGGTGTGCGAGGTCGCGGTCGCCCGCTTGCCGCGCGACCATCCAGCCCGGGTACTCGGGCGGCAGCGCACTCGCCGCGTCGAGGCGGGCCAGCTCGTCGGCCGACAGCGCGATGTCCGGACTGGCGAGGTTGTCCTCGAGCTGGGCCATCGACCTGGCGCCGATGATGACGCTGGTGACGACATCTTGATGGAGCAACCAGGCGAGTGCGATCTGCGCCACGCTGACGCCGTGCGCCCCGCCGATGTCGCGCATGACGTCCACGACGTCCCACGCCCGCTCACGGTCGACGGGCGGGAAGTCGAAGCTGTCGCGCCGGGCGCCGCCGGCCTTGGCGGTGGCACGGTCGAACTTGCCCGACAGCAGGCCGCCGGCCAGCGGGCTCCACACCATCAGGCCCAGGCCCTGGTCGATCAACAGGGGCGCCACCTCCCGCTCCAGGCCCCGCCCCGCCACGGTGTAGTAGGCCTGAAGGCTCTCGAAGCGCTCGAGCCCCTCCACGTCGCTGATCCACAACGCACGTGCGAGTTGCCAGGCTGCCAGGTTGCTGGCGCCGATGGCGCGCACCGTACCCTCGCGCACCAGGTCGTTGAGGGCGCGAAGGGTGGTCTTCAGCGGCGTGAGCGGGTCGAAACCGTGGATCTGGTAGAGGTCCAGGTGGTCGGTCTGGAGCCGCTCCAGGCTGCGGTGCACCTGGTCGACGATGTGAGCGCGGCTCAGCCCCGACTGGTTGACGCCGGGCGCCATGCGCCCGCGCACCTTGCTGGCCAGCACCACCTGGCTGCGGTCCACCCCCAGGTCCTTGAGGGCCTGGCCCAGCAGCCGTTCGCTGGCGCCCATGGAATAGACGTTGGCGGTGTCGAGGAAGTTCACGCCGCCTTCGAGCGCGCGCCGCACCAGGGCGGTCGCCTCCGTCTGCTGCTGGCTGCCGATGGCCTCCCAGATGCCTTGGCCGCCGAAGGTCATGGTGCCGAGGCACAGCTCCGAGACCAGCGTTCCGGTCCTGCCGAGGGGTCGATAGCGCATGCTAGCCTCCGTCTCGGCTTACTCTATAGATGCGGCGCCCAGCCAGGTTGTCGGCAGGCCGACGTGCGCGGGCGAGCACGCATTGCGTGGGGGCGTAAGAGTTGCGTGCTTCCCGGTCGGCGAGGCTGATCGCAAGGTGGCGTGTCAGGGGATGGGTTGTCAGTGACGCGTAGTGGACGGCAGACCGCCGGGGAGGTCGCCTCCGTCATCGGGGGCTTCGTTGTCTATGGGGTGGCGTTCTTCGCCCTGGAGCCGGCGCTGGCCGTGGACACGGCGGCGCTCATGCTGCTGCCGGTGGCCGTGGCCGGCTGGTGCTACGGGTTGGTGGGCGGCGTCGCCTCCGCCCTGGTCGCGCTGCTACTGCATTCGACCCTGACGGCGACGGTGCTCGATCATGCCGCTCCCTTCTCGAGCCTGACGGTACCGGGCGTGCCGACCGCCCTGGTCACGGTGGCGTTCGGAGTCGCCGTGGGGCTCTGGCGCAACCGCGATCGTCAGCTCAGGGCCGCGCTCGAGCGCCACCGGGCGCTGGAGCACGAGTTACGGGCCAACGAGCGGCACCTGGAACAGATCGCGGAGAACGTGCTGGCCGGGACCTACTCCATCCGCGAGGGTCGCTTCACCTACGTCAACGCGGCCTTCGCCGCGATCTTCGACTTCACGCCCGAGGAAGTGGTGGAGCGGCTCGTGCCGGCCGACGTGGTGCACCCGGAGGACCACGCCTGGGTGGCCGACGACGTCGCGGACCTGCAGGACGCCGGGGACGAGATCCGGCGCTTCCGGTTCCGCGGCCTGCGCCGCGACGGTTCGGTGGTGCCGGTGGAGGCGCTGGAGCAGGTGGTCAGGCTGGAGGGGGAGCGCACCCTGGTGGGCACGCTCATCGATCGCACCCGGGAGGAGGAGGGCGAGGCGCGCCTGCGGCTGCAGCTCACCGCCCTGCAGGCCGCCCCGGTGGGGATCGTGGTGACCGACCCCGACGGCTTCATCGAATGGGCGAACCCGCATGCGCTGAGGCTGACGGGCTACGGCGAGGACGAGCTGGTGGCTTCGCACACCCGCATGCTGGGCTCGGGACGGCAGGACCCCGCCTTCTACCGATCGCTATGGGAGACCGTGACGGCGGGGCGGCCGTGGAGCGGCGAGCTCATCAACCGCCGCAAGGACGGCTCCGAGTATCGCGAGGCGATGAGCATCACGCCCGTCATCGGTCCCCGCGGGGCGATCGAGCACTTCGTGGCGGCGAAGCGGGACGTCACCGAACAGGCGCTGGCGCGGGAGAACATCCGCGTGCTCAACCGCGACCTGCATACGCAGGTCCAGCGGCTGACGACGCTGCGGCGCATCGATACGGCGATCACCGCCGGCACCGACCTGCGGTCGGCGGCGGGGACGTTCCTCGAGGCCGCTCGCGAGGGCCTGGGGATCGATGTGGCCGCCGCCTACGTCGCTGCGGCGGACGGCTCCGAGCTGGAGCTCCTCGAAGCGCGTGGGGCGAGCTTCCCGGCCGCGGCCCGGCGCCTGTCGGCAGACGCCAGCGTCGTGGGTCGCGCGATCCTGGACGGGACGCCCTACCTGGCCCGGGGGCGGCCGCAGATCGAAGGGGCGTTGGGCGCGGACGCCGGTGCGCCCCCGCTGCCCCTCGAGTTGCTCGCAGCCGCGCCCATGTACGCGCGCGGCGGCCTGCGGGGCGGCCTGGTGGTGGCCCACCGCAGCCCGCTCGAGGTCGGACCCGACTGGCTGGAGTTCCTGGTCACGGTGGCGACGCAGGGCGCCATCCTCATCGACAACGCGGCGCTTGTCGCCGACCTGGCGGCCAGCAACCAGGAGCTGCGCGCCGCCTACGACGCCACCATCGAGGGCTGGTCGCGCGCGCTCGACTTGCGCGACAAGGAGACCGAAGGGCACTCGCGCCGGGTGACCGAGCTGAGCTTGCGCCTGGCGCGCGCGATGGGCCGGCCCGAGGAGGAACTCGTCCACATCCGGCGCGGCGCGCTGCTCCACGACATCGGCAAGATGGGGGTGCCCGACGCCATCCTCCAGAAACCTGGCGCCCTGACCGACGAGGAGTGGGCGCGCATGCGCCAGCACACCATCTTCGCCGCCGACCTGCTGGCGCCCATCCACTTCCTGAAGCCCGCGCTCGCCATCCCGGCCGCCCACCACGAGCGCTGGGACGGCTCCGGCTATCCGATGGGGCTGAGCGGCGAAGCGATCCCGCTGGCGGCGCGCATCTTCGCGGTGGCGGACGTCTACGACGCGCTCACCAGCGATCGTCCCTACCGGCCGGCATGGAGTCACGACGAGGCCATCGCCCACATCCGGAAGGAGACGGGCGGGCACTTCGACCCCGCGGTGGTGGACGCGTTCCTGGCGCTGAACGAGGCGGACTGAGCCGCTTACGGGGCGGCGCCGGGTCCCGCCGGGACGTCGGGCGGGGTCGGCCGCGGTGCAACCGCGGACGGGCCGCGGGCAGCCGAAGGTAGCCGAGCGATGCGGCGATGAGACCCCCGAAGATGAGGGGTCGATGAACGAATCCTGACCGATTTCGTGCAGTTTGCTACCCTCCGCGGGACCCGCCGTCCGCTAGCATCGAAGTGGTCCTTCCACGCTCGGGATCCTTGAAGGGGGTCAATCGTCCCGTGGCCGTCAACCACACCCATCCTTCCCGCACCACGGCGTGCGCTCGCCGCTCCACCGGGGCGCACGAGGCGTCTGCAGGAAGCCCCTTCCCAACGCGACAGACCCGATGCAGAGCGTATACCCCGTGGGGGTGTCTTGCGTCCCGGGCGGTATGTTTGTCCCTGTCTTCGCAACTTCCCGAGGGAGGATGATCGACCGGGATGATTCCCGTGGAGCGGGATCGTTCAGTTCATTAGGAGGCGATTCAGTGATGCGTAAGATCAAGTTCCTCGTCACCGCCCTGGCGTTCGCAGCGATCGTCGGCACGGCGTTCGCGGCAGGTCCGGCCTACTACCTGCAGGCCGAGGTCGTGCGCGGCAGCCAGAACGCCGCCGGGCCCAGCTGCGTGCTGATCTCGACGTTCAAGACCGGTGAGCAGGTCGTATGGCTGGCCAAGGTGTACAGCACCGCGACCGGCGAAGTGGTCACGCCCGACCAGGCCAAGCAGCTCGGCATGAAGGTCACGGCCAAGCTCGAAGACGGCAAGACCGTCGACCTCGCGCTCGGTGAGCACCCGCACAGCGGTGATCCCAAGGTGTGGATGTGGGCGGCCGGCTGGGTCATCCCGCCCGTGTATCCGACGGGCGTGCTCAAGTACCAGCTCATCGTCACGGACAGCTCCGGCAACACGGTGACCTGGACGCCCATGAACCAGGACTACCCCACCGCCGAAGGCTACCCGACCCTGATCACGGTCGAGAAGAGGTAACGAGATGGCCGCTCCGGATCGTCAACGGATGTCCGGCCTCGCTGCCGAGGAGCGGGCCGCTCACGACCGGAGCGGCTCCCGCTTCGACCGGCCCGAGGAGCAGCTCGGCCAGAGCGCCAAGCTCTCGATCGGCGAGTTCGCCCTCTTCGCGCTGCGCATGGCGCTTGGCCTGAGCATGTTGCAGGTGGCGTACAAGCTCTTCCGCGGGGGCTGGGACGGTTGGACCGGCGCCAGCGCCCTGCTGCCCGGGGTCGTCCAGGGCCCCATCGGGCAGGTCTACACGGCGTTGTGGGGAAATCAGCTCGTCCTCTGGCTGCTGATCCTGGGCACGGGGGCCATCGGCCTCGCCATGGTCAGCGGCTTCCTCACTCGCCTCGCGGCACTGGCCGGCACGCTGATCATGCTCAGCTTCTACACCGCCTGCCTGCCGCCGACCAGCGGCTGGTTCGACGTCCAGATCATCGCCATCTTCGCGTTCTTCGCGCTGGCGTCGATGGGCGCGGGCCACATCTGGGGGGTCGACTCCCTGCTGCGGCGCTACGAGAAGCACCGCTGGTGGTACTGGATGCTCGGATAGCCCTCCGCTGAGCCGAGGCACGTAACTCCCGGGCGCCCCCTACCGCGAATCAAGGCATGTTGCTCAACGAGCGGCAGCGAGGGCGCCCGTCCTATGCTCTAAATCTGGATGAGGATGTACGAATATGAGGGACACGATCTACGAGATGGAGATGGAAACCGTGAACACGAGAATCCATGAACCGCGCCTGGGCGCCCGCGCCGTATGGACGGTGCTGTTCCTGGCCGCAGGCATGCTGTTCGCCGGCGCCTCGGCGCAGGGCAACGCGGCCACCAGTCAGGCCACCTTCCCCAACGGGATCAAGGGCGAGATCCAGGTGACCCCCGCCAAGGGCATCGTCGGATCGCAGGCGACGCTGAGTGGCTCGGGCTTCGAGCCGGGCGCCAGCCTCAGCGTCGTGTGGGCCGCCTTCGACGGCCAGTGGAAGCTGGAGATGAAGAACGGCGACTACACCGGCAACTTCCTGGGACGCACCTTCGACCAGCGGAGCGTTCCGCTCGCCACGGTCACGGTCGGCTCCGACGGCGCGTTCTCGGCCGCCTTCACGGTTCCCGAGGGCTTCGGCGGAAACCATGACATCTACGTCCAGGAGAACGGCGACAACGTCAACAAGGCCGGTTACTACGTGGAGATGCACGCCACCATGTCGCCGCAGAGCGGCCCCGTGGGCACCGACATCCACGTGGGCATCACCGGCGTCGACGCCATCAACAACATCTCGTGGTACGCCCTCACCTACGACAACGCCATCACCGGCTTCGTCACCGCCGTCGAGACGCACGGCACCGCCAACTTCGTGATCCCGGCGACGGGACGGGTGGGCAAGCATCTCGTCGAGCTTCGCGATGCGCCCTTCGACGCGCCCTACCTGGCTCTGGGCTCCTCGCCCTACGGCTACCTGCCCGAGCCGCAGTTCATGTTCACGGTGACCGACGGCCCGGCGCTGATGCCCAAGCCCATCGAGCAGCAGAGCCAGGCGCCGATCGCCGGCTCCGAGCCCAGCGGCAGTGGGCCGAAGCTCTGGGTCGATCCCAAGGCCGCGGGGGTCTACACGGACGCCCAGATCCACGGACGCGGCCTGCCCGCCAACAGCGACGTGGCGCTCGCCTTCTCCACCATGAGCGGCTCGCGCGTGACGGAGTCGGCCTACTCGGCGGCTACCGTGCCCGTGAAGACGGTGAAGACGGACGCCAGCGGGGCCTTCGACCTCCCGTTCCAGTACCCCGACGCCCTCGGCGGCGAGCACCGGCTCCAGGCCATGGTCGGCGACAAGGTGGTCGCCAGCACCCACTTCGACATCGGCGTCGTGGGGCTGCCGCTTCAGCCGACCGAAGGACCGGTCGGGACCAAGATCACCATCCATGTCAAGGGCCTGGGCTGGACCCAGACCACCAACATCTTCGCCGTCGTGATCGACAACGTCTACCTGGGGTACGGCTGCGGCTTCAGCACCAACGGCGACGTGGTCGTCCCCGTCACCGCGAGCTGGGCGCCGGGCTGGCACTACATCGACCTGTACCCGTCGTTCTACCGCAACAAGGACTACAGCGCGGTCGACGAGCAGCCCTTCCTGTACCGGCAGGCCGTCCTCACCTGGCAGGATCACCCCCACAAGTTCCACTTCCGCTACGCGTTCAAGGTGACGAACTAGCGTACGCCGCCGACACGACGGCTCCCCGCCGGAGGCGGGAGCGTGAGGGGGGCGCCCGATGGGCGCCCCCCTCACTTGTGAGCTGGGTTCCGTGACTGGGTTCCGTGAGCCGGGTCTGGCGGTGCGGTCTGGCGGTGCGATTCGGCGGTGCGACTCGGCGGCCCGCGTGCGGTCTTCCGGATCCAGAGGCGGCAGGCGGGCTCAGGCGCCGCTCTCGGTGGCTGATGCGGCGGCCTTGGGGTCGGCGGATGCGTCTTTGGATGCGTCTTTGGATGCGTCTGTGGATGCGTCTGTTGACGGGTCTGTGGACGTATCGGCGGACACCCGCACCGTCACCGCGGCGCGGTACCGGCTGCAGCGCTCGGACCAGGCCACGTTGGCCCCCATGCGCGCCTCCAGCGCCCGTGCGATCGTCAGCAGCTGCGTGCGCTCCGATCCGTCCTGGGCGTCGACCGACGAGCGCAAGCGCTGATAATCGGCGACCTGCTCGTCGTGCATGCGTGCGGCCCGCCCCAACGCGGCGTCGAGGCCCATGTGGTGGGTCGATTGCAGGGCCATCACCAGGTTGTGCATGTCCGCCTCCTGGACCTCCTTGTTGAGCGAGTAGATATCGTTCGCCCAGCACACGGCGAGGTCCGCCGACGCATAGAGCGCCTTCGCCAGCGGGTGGGTGGACGTCGGTACGCCTTCCAGCGCTTGCAGCAGGACGGTGTGCACCTGCAGGCCGCTGGTCAGCAGGCGCATGCGCTGGTACGTCTCCAGGTCGGGCGGGGTGCCGTTGGCACGGTTGGCGGCCTCCCAGCGGGTTGCAGCGAAGTAGCGATCGGTGGCGTCGGCGAAGTGCCGGACGGCGTCCGCGCCGGCGGCCGCCTCCAGGCGCGTGCGCAGGTCGGCCAGCAACGCCGCCAGTGCGCCGTCGCGCGGCTGTGGGTCGTCGCCGGCGAGCACGCCGAGCAGGCGTTGGTGCAGGTCGATCAGGTAGCGGGGGTGGCGCCCGGCGGCGCTGGTGTCGCAGTGGTCGTCGTGCAGGAACATCCAGAAGGTCCAGTCCGACACGATCTGAAGAGCGCCGGCGTCATCGGTGTGGTGCATGTGGCCGGCCAGCCAGCCGGGCTGGACCGCGGCCACCCAGCGGTAGAGCGTCTCGGGCGGCGCCACCTCGAAGGCCTTCAACCACGCCAGCGTGTTGCGCTGCAGCGCTTCGGTGTCGCGCTCGACCGGCGGGAAGGGTCGGGCGAGGGCCGGCAGGACGACGTGCTCCACCATCTCGCGCGCCAGGGCGTCGACCCGATCCTTGCCGCTCTGCTTGGCCAGGTAGAGCGCGTCGTCGACGCGCTTCAGGAGCGTCTCGGTGGTGTCGCCGGGGTGGTAGGTCGTCACGCCGAAGCTCGCCGTCACCGTCCCGGTATCCCCGAAGGGGTGGGAGGCGAGGGCCTCGCGAAGGCGCTCGCCCACGCGCATGGCGCCGGGCAGGTCGATCCCGGGGGTGATCACCAGGAACTCCTCCCCGCCCCAGCGGCCGAAGACATCAGGGCGCCGCAGCACGCTCTCGCCACGAAGCGCTACGCCGCGCAGCACCTGGTCGCCGGCATCGTGGCCGTGCTCGTCGTTGACGCGCTTGAAGTCATCGAGGTCGAACAGGAGGACGCCCACGTCCTGGGTCCGGCGCTCCGCCAGCGCGATGGCCCTGTCGAGGATCGCCTCCAGCGCACGGCGGTTGGGCAACCCGGTAAGGACGTCCTCGTGGGCGAGCTGCCGCATGCCCACGAGCTGGGTCTGTAGCGAAGCGACGTCGCGCCTCAGGCGCGAGAGCCCGTAGACCATGGAGACGAGCAGTCCGTTCGCGAGGTAGTACTCGAACAGACTGCGGGCCGGGATCGCCGTCAGCAGCGCGCCGGTCACCGCCACACCGGACGAGACGGCCAGCACGATGACAGAGGCGATGAGTCCGGGTCCTGGATCGAACATCAGGAACGCCAGCACATAGAGCAGCGGCGTCCACACGAAGATCTGGTAGAGGTTCTCGGCCTCGGAGAGGCTGATCGCCAGCTTGCTCAGGTACAGCAACGCGAAGAGACCGAAGACCGCCCTCTCGATGTAGCGCGGAGGGAGCCAGCGACCGTACACCGGCAGCAGCATCAGCAGCATCACGGCGCTGACGGCGGGCAGGACGATCTGATCGAAGGAGCCGGGCGCGCCGAGGATCCCGGTGACCAGCACCACGGCCGCCAGCAGCGGCAACAGGAACAGGTAGAAGTTCCGCTTGACGCGGACGACGGCGGGGGCGTCCCGCCCAACAGCCGGGGCGTCCGGTTCCCGGTCGGTGTAAGGGCCCCCGCCCCCCATCTCCGCTCCCGACTTCATACCCGCACTCTACCGTCTGCGCGCGAGGGCGACCAGGAAGTATCCGGCCGTGGGGCAGGCGCGGCTGCCCGG
>CAWFFU010000008.1:0-288357 GCA_963815215.1 uncultured Trueperaceae bacterium | reverse complement strand
TGCTGGTCGACCGGTAGGCCTGCGTGAGGTGGTCTGCGCCCCCGGCGGGCAGCTCGGCTGCGGAGCTTCGCTGGGCGCCGCCCGGATCGCGAACGACAGGTCTTGCGGAGCGATCTCGTTCGGGTTGGTGTCGAAGGCGTAGGCCGGCCCCGCCACGATTCAACCTGGGAGGAGGTGCGCGCCTCGATCCTCTTCGCCCGCCCGCGGTGGCGGTCGGCACTAGCGGGGGGCCAGCTCGTTGGCGGCGCACGTCTCGGAGAACGTCGGGGACGGCGAGATCCACATCATCAGCGTGGAGTTGGAGCGCTGAGCAACGCTGCCGGTGAGGAGGACGCCCGAACTGTGCGGTCCCCTTGTCTAGGGCGGAATGTCCCGTGCCGGGATCGGTGCCGTTCTCGCTCGGTGTGGCAGGGGGGCCTGTCGTGGAGGGTCTTTCGCTGGTTTCGCCCGGGTGTGGCCGTTCGTTCTCTGCAGGGGCGCATCGGTGCTAACCTTGGAACTAGCGCGTCCCCTGTTGGCGCGTGAATACTCTCGAAGGCGTTGACGCTCGTTCTGTAATCCTTGGGCGCTTGGAACGAGCCGAGCCAGTTGCGCAACCGGTCGAGGGTTTTGAATTGCTTGGTCTCGTCGCATTGCCGACGTGCCGGTGCAAGCTCCCAAGGAAAACCAACGGCCCCCATTTTGGGGTCCCGGAGGCGATGATCCGCTGTTCCCGACCTGGGCATCAAGGGACGCGGGGAGCCAGTGATGCAACCGACCGGGGTAGTACCAGGTTGCATTCCGACCATGGGAGATGGTTCGGATGCTTGCGAACACCAATCGACGGTCACACCTCTCAATCCTTCTGACGTCAATTCGAGCACGGCGAGCGTGGCTTTGGGCGGCCGGCTTGCTCGTGACGGTACTGATGGCGTCCTGCGGGACGGTGCCGGACGCGTTGTCGGCGGAGTCCCTTCACCTGATGGTGGTGTCGCAGGCGACCACCATCGACGCCAAGGAGCTGGAAGGGGCGACCCTCTCCGGCACCGTGACGGTGTCCGTGCGGAACAACCCGCGGATCCAGTCCGTGGCCTTCTATCTCGACGATGTCGCGCGTGGGAAGGCAGCTGCGCACGTGGCAGACGCCTCTCCGTACGCGATGACGCTCGATACCGTGCAGCTGTCCAACGGAGCGCATACGTTGACCGCCGTGACTACCGTGAATCGCGGCACGGCGCCGATCGTCACGAGTCGTTTCACAGTGAGCAACGGCTCGGCGACCGACCCCTCGCCGGTTCCGGTCCCGGACCCGACGCCTTCGCCCGATCCTTCTCCGGACCCGACTCCGGACCCGACTCCGGCGCCGACTCCGGCACCGACCCCGGATCCGACTCCGGCGCCAACGGACGGCTTCCGGTCGATCCCGGCTGCGACGATGTTCGTGGATCCTGCGGGTTCCGACAGTAACGATGGTCGCACGGAGAGCACGGCGTTCCGTACGGTGCAGCATGCGGCCGATGTAGTGCGTCCGGGCGATGTGGTGTACTTGCGCTCCGGCGTGTATCCGGTGCAGGTCGGGTTCAACCGTTCGGGTACGCAGGCCGATCCCATCGTGTGGACGTCGTACCCGGGTGAGTGGGCCGTGTTCGACGGCTCGAACCGGACGCCGGCAGTGGACTCCGACCGGATCTGGGTCTCCAACGCATCGTGGAACGTGTTCTCCAACTTCGAGGTGCGGTCGAGCCCTCGGGAAGGCATCTACGTCAACGGCTCGAGCGACAACGTCTTCAGCAACCTGTGGATCCACGGTAACCACTACAGCGGCATCACCAACTTCGCCAGCAACCGCAACCGCTACGAGTACATCGTCAGCTTCGACAACTACGACCGCTACAATCCCTCAGGCAAGATCGGTGACGATGCCGACGGCATCAGCCTCTCCTCGGGCGACCGCAACGTGATCTACGCCACGATCGTGTTCAACAACTCCGACGACGGCATCGACACCTGGCGCTCGACCAACTCCCTCGTCGATCACGTCATCAGCCACGACAACGGCCGTGGCGCGTACGGTAACGGCAACGGCATCAAGGCCGGCGGCAATAGCGAGCTGGTGCACACCATGGTGCGCAACTCCATCTCCTTCAACAACCGGGGCGCCGGTTTCGATGAGAACAGCGGCGGGGACGTGCACTTCTACAACAACACCGCGTTCGGCAACGACGGCTACGCCTTCATCGGTGGCGCTACCACCGTGCTGCGTAACAACATCGCTTACGACGGCGAGGCCGGTATGTGGGGTTCCGATTCAGCCAGCAACAGCTGGGATCTCGGGATCACCAACCCTAACTTCAACAGCACCGATCCGGGCCAGGCGTCGTTCCTGAGCTTGCGATCCGGCAGTCCTGCCATCGCCGCAGGCACCGACGTGGGTCTCCCTTACGCCGGCGCGGCGCCCGATCTCGGAGCGCTTCCCTACCTGACCGCCTACGCCAGCCTCATCGATCCGCTCACTGTCACGGCCGACGAGCTCTACGCCGCTGCGACGGCCGGCGCCACCCTGATGGCGAGCCGCTAGACACTTCCGAACTTCCGCCAGAGCTCCGCTGGGCGCGGCGCGCCACATCCGTGGTCGCCGCGCCCTTCACGTTGCCAGCGTCAAGCGCTCCAGCTCCCGCGGGTAATCCGTGAGCAGCTCGACGCCGTCCTCGGTCACCAGCACCGTGTCGGAGTGCCGGAAGCCGCCCAGCCCGCGAACGTACAGTCCGGGCTCGACGCTCAGGACCATGCCGGGAGCTAGGACGGTGGCGTCGCCGACGTCGAGGAAGGGGCTCTCGTGGATGCGCTGCCCCAGCGAGTGCCCGACGTGGTGGCGCCGGTAGGGCTGGAGGTCGTGCTGCTCGAGGTAGGCGTTGAGCGCCCGATCGACGTGAGCCGCGGGGCGGCCGGGGCGGATGGCGTCGAAGGCGAGGTCCTGTAGCGCCAGCATGTGCCCGAAGAAATGGCGTTGCTGGGGGCTTGGCTCGCCCAGCACCATGGTGCGCTCGAGCTCGCTGATGTAGCCCCAGACGTCGGCCGAGGCGCCGGTGACGAGCGTGTCGCCGCGGGAGAAGGCGGCGTTGAGGGTGACGGCATGCGGCAGCGCGCTGTTGGGCCCGATCTGGCCGCGGTAGAGCGCCACCGCGCCCTGGATCCAGCGATTGCGGGGCCGGTAGGCGCTGCCGAGCACGGCCGCCATCTCGGCGCTGGCCTCGGCGGTGGCGCGGCGCGACACCTCGCCCTCGCGCAGGCCGACTTCGGTGTAGGTCTGCAACAAACGGTGGGCACGCCCGCCCCAGCGGGCGCTCTCCCGGATCAACGCGATCTCGGCAGGGCTCTTGTGCGCCATCTGCGCGTCGAGGGTGGGGGACACGGCGCGCACCTCGAAGTGGTCGCTGAGCGGCCGCGGGGCGTAGCCCATCACCGGCGGGTAGCCGTCGTAGTCCACGCCGAGCGTGCCGGAGCCGAGCCCGCGCTCGCGCAGCAGCTCCGCGAGCCGCACCATCGGGTGCACCTCGCCGGGGTACTCGGGGTAGGCTTCGACGCCTTCCACGTCGGCGACCTCGGCGGCGTGCTCACGCTCGAGCTCGGGCACGAACAGCGTTCGCTCCCCCTCCGGGCTGATCACCAGCGCCATGGGGCGCTCGGTGGGGTGGAACACGAAGTCCGCGAAGTACTGGAGGTACTGGTCGTCGAACAGCACCAGCGCGCTGACGTCGGCCGGGAGCTCGTCGAAGGCGCGACGGGCGCGCTCGGCACGTTCCGCCGCGTCGATCGGCGGAGGCGCCTCGCTCACGAGGGTACGACCCGCTCAAGGAAGGCGCCGACCACCTCGAGCCAGCGTTCGCGCTCCTCCTCCTGCGGCGAGTGGCCGCTGTGCTCGAACACCACCAGCTCGGCGTCCGGGATGCCCGCGGCGACCTCCTCGTTGGCCTCGAGCGGGGTCACCCAGTCGTGGCGGCCGGCCGTGATCAGCGTGGGCACGGTGATCTCGGGCAGCCGCTCGGTGACGTCGTAGCCGGCCTGGTTGCGGCCGAACGCCCAGTTGTGGGTCTGGTAGTGCAACTGCATCGCGTCCACCGCCCGAGCCTCGCGCTCGGGATCGTGCTCCACGGTGTACAGCGGCATGATCATGCGGATGAGGGCGCGGAAGTCGTCGTCACTGGTAGTCCGGCCCGCGAACAGCCGGTCGAGCGCCACCTCGTCCATGGGGAAGTCGCTGGCCATGGCGCGCTGCTTGGCCACGTCGTGGAAGCGGTTGTTGGCGACGGTGTCGCGCAGCACCAGCGCATGCAGGTTCTCCTGATGGCGCAGGGCGTACTCCAGCGCCAGCATGCCGCCGTAGGAGCCGCCGGCCAGCACCATCTTGCCCAGCCCTAGCGCCTGGCGGAGCTGCTCGAGGTCGTCGCAGAACTGGTCGTGGCTATAGGGGGGCGCGTCGTCCGAGGCTCCGCAGCCGCGATGGTCGTAGGCGACCACCCGGAAGCGCTCCCGGAACGGGGCGAAGGCGTGCCAGTTGCCGGCGCGGTTGCCCATGCCGGGCCCACCGTGCAGCGCCACCAGCGCCGTCTTGTCGCCGCCGCTGTCGTCGTAGGCGAGCTCGACGCCGTTGACGGTGATGCGCGGCATCAGACCCACACCTCGTCGAGCACGCGCAGCACGTTACCGCCAACGACCTTGGCGATGGCCTCGTCCGAGTAGCCATGCTTCACCAGCCAGCGCACGATGTTGCGGAACGCCTCGGCGGGGCTCTCCAGCCCGTCGACCCAATCGACCTTCGGGTGTTCGGCCTTGCCGTGGGCCGCTCCGATGGAGAGCGCGGCGGAGAGCGCCTTATGCAGGCCCACGTGGTCGCCGAAGAGCACATCGGGGCCGAACGCCACGTGGTCGATGCCGACCAGGTCGACGCAGTACTCGAAGTGCTCCATGAACGACTCGATGGTATGGCGGGGCTGGTTGCGGGTGATGGTGGTGTGCGGCGCGGCCTCGATGCCGATGACGCCACCCTTGGCGGCGCAGGCTCGGATGACCTCGTCCGGCTTCAGGCGGCGCGAGTCCCACAGGCTGCGGGCGCCGGCGTGGGTGATGAAGATCGGCTTGCTGCTGGCCTCGATGGTGTCCATCGCGGTCCGGTCGCCGGAGTGGGAGACGTCGATGGCGATGCCGAGCTTGTTCATGCGCTCCACCGCCTGCCGGCCGAACATCGTCAGGCCGCCGTCGCCCGGCTCCTTGAGGCCCGCCCCCAGGGCGTTGCCCTCGCTGTAGGCGATGCCCACGGCGCGCACGCCGAAGCCGTAGAGGATGTCGAGCCGGTCGAGCTCGTTCTCGATCATGGCGGCGCCCTCGAGCGACAGCACCATGGCGACCTGGCCGTTGGCCTTGGCCTGGCGGATGTGCTCGGTGCGCGTAGCGATGGTCACGAAGTCCTGGTGGGCGATGTCGGAAAGCCGCATGCCGATGTCGTAGACGACGTCGTCCCACTTCCAGCCGCCGCGCGAGGTGATCATCGCGGTGCCGTCCATCAGGTTATCGAACACGGCGTCGAGGCCGGAGACGCTGAGGCCCTCGAAGCCGGTGAAGTCGCGGCCCCAGCGGCGGAACTCCATGAACTCGCCGAGGTCGGCGGGGGCGACGAAGCAGTGGTCGTGCAGCGACACCATCGGGTGGCGCTCGAACAGGCGCTCCACCCTCGCCTCCTCGTCCTGGCTCACCGCCACCGGGGTACTGGACACGCGGTCGACCTCGGGTGCCAGGCGGAAGGCCTTGTAGTCCTTGCCGGCTTCCAGGTACTGGTACGAGCGGTAGCCGTCGTAGCGCTTCTTGGGCATGGGATCTCCTTGGGTTCTGGGCGCCGCAGCGGACTTCGGGCGGCGGGGACGGGTCACACGTCGCGCGGATCGAGGATGTCGCGCAGCGCGTTCCCGAGGGTGTTGAAGGCGAGCACGGTGAGGGCGATGAACAGACCCGGGTAGATGGCCAGCATGGGCTTGGCCCACAGGTAGGCCTGCGCGTTCTGCAGCATGCTTCCCCAGGAGGCCAGGGGCGGTTGGATGCCGAGCCCCAGATAACTCAGGGCCGCTTCGCTGAGGATCGACCAGCCCACCCCCAGCGTTGCCAGCACGATCGCCTGCGGCACCACCTGCGGCAGGATGTGGAGCGTCATGGTGCGCGGGTGCGACGCTCCCAGGGCGTGGGTCGCCTCGACGAACTCGGCGTTGCGGTACTTGCTGAACTCCGCGTGCACCACGCGGGCCATCTGGGCCCAGAAGCCGAGCCCCACGGTCACGATGACGGTGGCCGGGTGGTTGCCGAAAGCGGTGATGATGACCAGGATCAGGAAGAAGGCGGGGATGGCCATGAAGACGTCCACCATCCGCATCAGCAGCATCTCGGTGCGGCCGCCGAAGTAGCCGCCCAGGCCGCCGACCAGGGTCCCGAGGGTGAGTCCCACCAGCATCGAGAGCAGGCCCACCGCGAGCGACACGCGGCCGCCGGCGAGGATGCGCGCGAACACGTCGCGGCCGAGCTCGTCGGTGCCGAGCCAGTGCTGGGCCCCGGGTGAGGCCAGGCTGGCAGCCGGGTTGGCGGTCTCGGGCGACTGCCCGTAGAGCGCCGGGCCCAGGCTGACCATCAGCAGCAGCACGACGATCACGGCGGCGGCGACGACGCCGATCGGGTGGCGCGCGACGCGCCGGAACAGCCGGGAGCGGCGCGGCCGGGGAGCGGCCAGCACGTCAGCCATGGCGGATCCTCGGATCGACCGCGGCGTAGAGCAGGTCGACCAGCAGGTTGACCATGACCACGAAGGCCCCGGCGAGCAGCGTCACGCCCAGGATGACCGGGTAGTCGCGGCCGTTGGCGGCCTCGATCGCCAGGCGTCCCAGGCCGGCCCAACCGAACACGCTCTCGATCACCACGGAGCCCGAGAACAGCACCGTGGTCACCAGGCCGAGGATGGCCAGCACCGGCACCAGAGCGTTCTTGAAGGTGTGCTTGAGCAGCACCACGCGCGGCAGCAGTCCCTTGGCGTGGGCGGTGCGCACGTAGTCGGAGTGGGTCACCTCCAAGAGCGCGGAGCGCGTCACCCGCACGATGTTGGGCATCAAGGTGAAGGCCAGCACGCCGGCGGGGAGCGCCAGGTGGCGCAGCCGGTCGGCCAGCGAGAACTGCTTGCCCACCGAGAACACGCCCGACGTCGGGAGCCAGCCGAGATGCACCGCGAACACGATGATCACCACGATGCCGAGCCAGAAGCCGGGGATGGCCATGCCCAGGGCGGACAGCGCACTGACGACGTGGTCGGGCCAGCGGTTCCGGAAGCCGGCCGCCACGATGCCCAGCAACACGCCGCCGAGGGTCGCCAGGAACAGCGCGGAGAGCCCCAGCTCGAGCGTGGCGCCCGCCCGCTGGGCCAGCAGCCGCGCCACCGGCAGGCCCTGGTTGAGCGAGGTGCCGAGGTTGCCGCGCACGGCCTGGCTCAGCCAGTCGACGTAGCGGACCATGACGGGCTTGTCGAGGCCGTACTGCTTGAGCACGGCCTCGCGCTCCGAGGCGGTGCTCTGGAAGCTCACCGCCGAGGAGGGCCCGCCGGGGGCGAGGTTGATCAGGAAGAAGGTGACCGCGGAGATCAGGAACAGGACCACGACGCCCTGCATGAGTCGACGGATGATGTACGCGGTCACCTTCTAGATCCTCTCTAGCGCTTGACGTACCAGTCGGCGGAGTACTGGAAGGCGGTCGGCGTGTTGATCGTCGCCATGCCGCCCACCTTCTTGTTCAGCACGGTGATGATGTCGGGGTACCAGAGGAACAGGTAGGGGAGGTTCTGGGCCACGTTCGCCTCGATGGCCTTGACGACCGTCACCTCGTCGTCGACGTTGGTGGCCGCGCGCGCCTTGGCCATCAGGGCGTCGAGCTCGGCGTTCTTGTAGTTGGGGATGTTGTTCCCCTTCTCGGCCGCGGCGGTGCTGAAGTAGGGGGTGATGTCGGGGGTGGGCGGGGTGCTCCACCATGCCAGCGTGGCCTGGTAGTTGCGCTTCACCACCACGTCCTGGATGTAGGCGTTCCACTCCATGACGTTGAGCTTGACGTCGACGCCGATCGCCTTCCAGTACTGCTGGACCAGCAGGGTGGCGTTGACGAGGTAGCCGAACTGCCCGGTGGGGACGGTGATGGTGAGCTTCTTGCCGTCCTTCTGCAGGATGCCGTCGGGGCCCGGCGTCCAGCCGGCGTCGGCCATGAGCTGCTTGGCGCGCGCGGGGTCGTAGGGGTAGGAGGGCACGCTGCCGTCGTAGAAGGCCTTCTGGAGCGGCGCGATGGGGCCGGTGGCGACGGTGCCGTAGCCCTTCAGCACGGAGTCGATGATCGCCTGGCGGTCGATGGCGGTGAGCAGCGCCTGCCGCACGCGCACGTCGGTCAAGCGCGGGTCGTTCTGGTTGAGCGCCACCCAGTACCAGATGTTCTGGCTCTGGCGCAGGACCTCGAGGTTGGGGTTGCGCTCGACGCCGGCGAGCAGCGTCGGGTTGGTGACCGTCACCATGTCGACGTCACCGGCCAGGAGCTGCGCGAGCTGCGTGTTGGGGTCCGCCACTACCTTGAAGACGATGGTCTTGACCTTCGGCGCCGGGCCCCAGTAGTCGGGGTTGGGCTCGAGCCGCACGTAGGACCCCGGCACGAACTCGGCGACCTTGAACGGGCCCGTCACCACCGGGTTGGACTTGTTGAAGCTGGCGACCTGCAGCGGGTTGGGGGCGCTCTCGAGCACGTGCGCCGGCAGCATGCCCGCGAAGTACGCCAGGTAGTACGGCAGCGACGAGAACGGGCTCTTGAGCACGAAGCGCACGGTGTTCGGGTCGACGACCTCGACGTGATCGACGGGCGAGAAGACGCTGGAGTTGTTGGCGCCGAGCGCCTTGTTCAGGATCACCTTGTTGAAGGTGAACGCCACGTCGGCCGCACCGAAGGGCTTCCCGTCCGACCACTTCACGCCCTGGCGCAGGTGGAAGGTCCAGGACAGGGCGTCCGGCGCGGCTTCCCAACTCGTCGCCAGGTCGGGGGAGGGCGTCAGATCCTTGGTCGAGTAGCGCGTGAGCTGGTCGAACAGGATGGTGTTGACCAGATTCGACTCGATGACGGCGCCGGGCGTCCACGGGTTGAGCGTGGGATCGGCGTTGGTCACGAACGTCAGGCTGCCGTTGGGGTCGTAGTTCGGCGTCTGGGCCGTGGCGATCGTGAGGATCGCGACGGCGGCCAGCAGGGCCAGAAGGCGGGTCGTGAAGCGGGGGCCGGTCTTCCTAGGCATGGACTACTCCTCCTCGTCTCAACTCGCGTAGCCGAGCGTCTTCGACATCGCTCGAGCCACCCGTGTGATGAGCGCTCCGAATCGGTCGAGGGTCGCGTCGTCCACCCGGAACGACGGCCCGCCGACGCTGACGCCTCCCACCACCTGGGAGGAAGCGTCCAAGATGGCGGCACCCACGCCGCGCGCCGAGGCGTCGTAATCCTCGTCGCTGACGGAGTAGCCACGTTGGCGGATGGTCGCGAGCTCGGCGCGGAGTCGCTCCGGGTCGAGCTCGGTGGCGTCGGTGTAGCGGGGGAGGTCGTCGAGTTGGGCCAGCACCCGGTCCCACATCGAGGTGGGCAGGTGCGCGAGCATCGCCTTGGGAACGGCGCCGGCGTGGAGCGGCGCGGAGATGCCCAGCGGCGAGGTCAGCCGGACCAGCTGCCGGCTCTCGCGGCTGTCCACGCACACGGCGCGGTCGGCGGCCAGCACGAAGAGGTTGACCGACTCTCCGGTCTCTCGGGCCAGCTCGTCGAGGAAGGGACCGGCGATCTCCACCAGCGAGGCGTGCCGGCTGCCGGCGAAGGCGGCGCTCAGCACGTTGACCACGGGCGTCAACGCGAAGCGGCTATCGCCGTCGACACGCACGAAGCCGGCCTTCTCCAGCGTCTTCAGGGAACGGTAGAGCTGTCCCTTCTCGACGTCCATGGAGGCCATCAGCTCCGGCAGGTTGTAGCGATGCGGCGGAGCGGCGAACGCCAGCAACACCTGCAGCGTCCGGTAGGCCGAGTTGATCACGTACTGGTCTGTCACCCGCTACCGCTCCCGATCGCCCCCGGGCGTATCACATAGTGATATTGGTTTGGATGATAGTACGCCACCGCATAGTTGTCAACGACCGCGGAAGAAGATGAACGGCTCGGTCGCTCGGGTCGCGACTGTGCGGCCCGCCGCGCTCGCTTCCGCTGGGCGCGCTAGGCTGGATGCGTCCTTGAGGAGGGGCATGCGTATGCGCCGAACCATCCGCATCCTGAGCGCGGTGGCGCTTCTCGCCACCGGATCCGCCCTGGCGTTCCAGTGGAGTCCGGACGCCTTCCCCACCGGCAACCACAGCTACACCTGGGAGATGACGGTCGACAGCGGTGACGGCCCGCAATCGGCCACCATCACCGTCGACATCACCCAGAAGGGCGACAGCTACGACACCGCCACCACCACGAAAGTGACGCAGACCGGGGTCTCCCACGACGACCTTGCCACCGCCGCCCTGGGCGGCCCGATGGTGGGCGCCCTGGCCCTCGGGCCGATGATGGTGTTCTACGGTCCGGCCTTCATGATGCTGCCGATGCTGCTCGGCAAGGAGGACATCCACGTGCGCAGCGAGCCGGTGCGGGTGGCCGGCATGGGCAGCATCTACATGGACAAGAGCGAGACGATCGCCGGCCACACGTGCGTGGTGCTGCGGCTCGAGATGGACGACGGCAGCGCGCCGATCGAGATGGCGCTGGCGGAGGATCTGCCGTTCCCGTGTTCCAGCCAGTACGGGGACAAGGGCGACCGCACCACCATCCGCTTGATCGAAGCCAAGTAGGTCTCCGCTGGGCCGGGCCAGGCGCGCTGCTACCGCGCCGGGCCCGGTTTGAAGGAGCGGCGAACGAGCGCTCGAATTCGTCTATGCTCGTCCATGGTCAGCATCCATAGCGAAGACGGGTATCGTCAGGCTGCCGAAGGCATCGTGATGAAGAACCTCGTTCAGGGCGAGAAGACCATGATGCTCAGGTTCAAGCTGGCGGCGGGGAGCCGGCTGCCTGCCCACAGCCATCCGCACGAGCAGACGGGCTTCGTGGTCCGTGGGAAGGGGCGTTTCACCATCGCCGGAGAGACGTCCGTCGTCGGACCGGGCGACAGCTGGTGCGTCCCGGGCGGCGTCGAGCACGCCGTGGAGGCGCTGGAGGACAGCGAGGTCATCGAGATCTTCTCTCCGCTTCGCGAGGCGTACCTGGCCTGAACGGGCGGGCGCTCCCGACCCCGTTGTTCCCGCCCCGTCGCTCCCAACCCTGTTGCCGATGATCCGCGTTGCCGACCGACCGCGTGGCCACGACCCCGCCGCCCCGCGTTCCTGCGGCCGCCGCTCCAGCGGCGTCCGCTTCGTGTCGGCGCGCGTCCGCGCCGAGGAAGAGGAGCGAACATGGAAGATCCAGAGAACGGATCCCGGCCGGTCGACACCGGCCGGCCGCCGTCCGCGCCGGACGTGCAGGCCGAAGATCTCGACGCCGCCGCGATGGCGGCGCTCTTGCACGACGCAGCGACGCGCGCGGCGGGCTACCTCGACGCTCTGGACGCGCGCGGCGTCCAGCCGTCCGCGGCGGCCGTGGCCGGCGTCGAGCGCCTGCACGAGCCCCTGGGCGAGCAGAGCACCGACCCCGCCGAGGTGCTCGCGCTGCTCGACGAGGTGGGGTCCCCGGCGACGCTCGGCGTCGCCGGTCGTCGCTTCTTCGGCTTCGTGATCGGCGGCGCTCTTCCGGTGACGCTGGCGGCGAACACGCTGGCGACGGCGTGGGACCAGAACAGCTGCTACCACCACGTCGCGCCGGGCACCGCCACGCTCGAGGCGGTGGCGCTGGACTGGCTGCGCGAGCTCTTCGCGCTGCCCCCCGGCACCGGCGCCGGCTTCGTGACCGGTGCCACCGTCGCCAACGCCACGGCGCTGGCGGCCGCGCGCCACGCGGTGCTCGAGCGTGCCGGCTGGGACGTCGAGGCCGACGGCCTCTTCGGCGCGCCGCCGATCCGGGTGGTAGTGGGCGGCGAGATGCACCCCACCGTGCGCAAGTCGCTCGGGTTGCTGGGCTTGGGCAAGGACCGCGTGGAGGTGGTGGAGGCGGACGAGCAGGGGCGGTTCCGCGCCGACCGGCTCCCCGACCTCGAGGGCCCGGCCATCGTCATCCTGCAGGCCGGCAACCTCAACACCGGCGCCTTCGACCCCTTCGACGAGATCATCCCACGCGCCCACGAGGCCGGCGCCTGGGTGCACGTGGACGGCGCCTTCGGGCTGTGGGCGCGCGTCAGCCCGGCGTTGCGGGGGCTCGCGTCCGGGCTCGAGCACGCCGACTCCTGGGCGACCGACTTCCACAAGTGGCTGAACGTGCCCTACGACTCCGGCATCGCGCTGGTGCGGGATCCCGCGGCGCTGCAGGCGGCGATGGCGGTCACGGCCGCCTACTTGCCGGAGGCCGGCGCGCGCGACCCGTCGGACTTCACGCCCGAGCTGTCGCGCCGCGCCCGCGGCGTGGAGGTGTGGGCGGCGCTCAAGCGCCTGGGCCGGTCGGGCCTGCGCGCGATGGTCGAGCGCGGGTGCCGGCACGCCCGGCGTTTCGCCGAAGGTCTCGAGGGGGCCGGCTTCGAGGTCCTCAACGAGGTGGTCCTCAATCAGGTGCTCGTCTCCTTCGGCGCGCCCGAGCGCACCCGCGCGGTCATCCGGGCGTTGCAGGAGGACGGCACCTGCTGGTGCGGCGTCACCCAGTGGCAGGGGCGCACCGCCATGCGCATCTCGGTCTCCTCGTGGGCCACGACCGACGCGGATGTGGAGCGCTGCCTCGAGGTGATGGTGAGGCTGGGTCGACAGGCGTGAGGGTGTGGCCGGCCCGGGCGCATCGCCGTGAAGGGCTAGAATCCGCCGTATGGACCGACCTACGCCTGCACCCGCGCTGAACGCCTTCGAGAGACTGACGCACGGCTGGGTCTACGGAGGCGTCCTGGCCGGGTTCCTGCTGTTGCTCTTGCTCCCCGTCTTCACCGCGGGCCTGTCGACCGCGTTCGTCTTCGTGGTGCTGCAGCTCCCCATCTACATGCTCCACCAGTACGAGGAGCACGACGACGACCGTTTCCGTCGCTATGTCAACCATGCGATCGGCCGCGACCGGGACGTCCTCCCGTCGCGTGCGGTGTTCGTCATCAACATGGCTGGGGTGTGGCTCCTGAACACGGTGTCGATCTGGCTGGCGGCCACCGTGGGCATCGGCTTCGGCCTCATCGGCATCTACGCCGTGCTGGTGAACGCACTGGTCCATCTCGCGCCGGCGTTGGTCACGCGCCGCTACAACCCCGGTCTGGTGACGGCCATCGTGCTGTTCCTTCCCCTGGGCGGGCTCGGCGCCTGGCTGGTCACCGCTACCGGGCGTGCCGGGGTGCCCTACCACCTGCTCGGGCTCGGCGTCGCGCTCGCCCTCCACCTGGCGATCGTCGGCTACGTGCTGCGCAACCGGCGGCGCCTGGCCGGAGGCTAGGCCGCGGGGCGTGGCGGTGCGACCGTCCTGGTGGGCGGGGAGGCCGGGGTCGGCAAGACGGCGTTCCTCCGCGCCGTCGCGAGGCCGCCGACGTCGACCCACGACACCGGCGCGGAAGGAGAGAGCATGCCACGCTACCTGGTCGAACGTACGTTCCCCGAGGGCGTCGTTGTCCGAAGAACTCGCACATCGGGAGACGTCCGGTGCGGCGGCGGGTGGCGTACTCCCCCGTTCGGGGGTTCCTCCGGTACTTGAAAAGGTGCACAATCGAAATTGGATACGTGGACCTGTGAGAGCTCGGCGCTGTTCACCGATCGAGATTCCGGAAGGGAGGTCGTGCGGTGCGCGGTTCGCAAGCGTTAACGCTGCTCGAGATCATCCTCGTCGTGGCCGTGGTCGGCATCGTCCTTGCGGTCGGAGCGGTGAGCCTGAGGGGACTGGGCGATCCCCTGGGCGCCGCGGCCTCCTCGGTCGAGGGAACCTTCAAGCAACTCCGCGCCAAGGCCATGAGCACGACTTCCGCCTATCGGGTCTCGCGGGCCAGCGCCACCGGGCTGCGCGCCGAGTACGCCGTGTCCTGCAGCGACAGCACCGGTTGGACCCATGATGCCAGACTCGACGCTACCCTGGACAACGGGGTGCAGCTGACGGCTCCCGCCACCAACGGCGTGATCGTGTGTTTCGACGCTCGCGGCCTCGCCAGTTCCAATCCGACCGTCACCCTGACCGACGCCAAGGGTGCGACCGCCTCGGTCGAGGTGTTCGTGGGCGGCGCGGTGGAGGTGCACCGATGACACGACGCAGCCGCGCGCGAGGTTTCACATTGATCGAAGCGCTCCTCGGAGTGGCCATCCTGGCGGTCGTGCTGGCAGGCATCGTCCCCGCCTTCCTGAGCTACCTCCGGGTGAACAACCAGAGTGACGTCCGGGGCGGGGCGGTGGCCGCGGCCGAGAGCGTCCTCGACAACCTCCGTCAGACGCCCATCGCCTCCTGGGGCGCCAGTGGGACGGTGCTGACCGCCAGCGGAGGCGACCGGACCTACGAGGTGACGGTCCTGTACTGCACGGCCTCGCTGCCGTATTGCAGCAGTGACACGCGCCACGTCGAAGCGGTGGTCCGCTACCAGGGGAAGGTCTACTACGATGTCCAGACCGTGTACACGAGGCTCAATGCGGCCTTCAACTGACCCGCCACGGCCCCGCCGGGCCGCGGCCGGCATGAACCCGGCCGGCCTGTCCCTGGTGGAGCTGCTGGTGGCGCTCACCGTCGCCATCCTGGTGTTGGCCGCGGCCATCGCGGTGACGTTCGCCAACCGCCGCGTGATGAACATGGACCAGGCCCGCACCTCGCTCAACCAGAACTTGCGTACCGGGCTCAGCATCATCGGTGACGACGTGCAGATCTCGGGTGAGCGCCTGACGGCCCAGTCCGACGCCTACCTGCCGCCGGTGGAGGTCCAGGGCGGGACCGTGCTGGTCCTCCGCCGCAACATGCTGGACGTGGTCCTGCCCGTGTGCAAGGACATCGCGGTGGGCAGCGCGGACTCGGTCTTCGTCGCGCTTACCGACAACAACTCCGGGAACCCGAACTGCACCGTCGACGCCTCCACCAAGGACCCCAACTGGCCGGACAACCTCGGGGCCTGGCGCGCCTACCGGCTGGCCAACAACGGCACGGTGCCGGCGTTCATCGTCGACCCGATCACCAAGGCCAGCGAGTTCTTCACCTACGACGCGGAGAGCAGCTCGGACTTCCACATCCACCGCGCCTCAGGCACGTGGGCGGGGAACTACGCCGCCGCCGACAGGCCACAGGTGTACCTTCTGCAGGAGCGCCGCTACCAGATGGTGAACGGCTATCTGGAGTTCGTGCTGAACGGTGACACGGCGGCCTCGCAGAAGCTCATCCCCGATGTCACCGACTTCCAGGTGCGGGCCGGTCTCGACGGCCCCAGCATCCGGACGGACTTCCCCCAGGCGGGCGACACCTTCGCGTCGCTCAAGTACATCGAGGTGACCCTGGACGGCACCGCGACGCAGGGTCGGAAGAGCGTCGACCGCCAGCTCAGCGCCCAGTTCTTCCCGCGGAACGTGCTCTCGCAGTAGGAGGCAGATCGTGCGCAGCTACCGAGCCCGCCAAGGATTCGTTCTCGTCACCGTGCTGTCCATGGTGGTGGTGCTCGGCTTGCTGGTGGCGGCGTACTTCTTCACCACCCGGATCGAGATGACCACCAGCCAGGCCAATGCCGACAGCACCACCGGCTTCTACGCCGCCGAGGCCGGCCTGAACCTCCGCGGTGAGCAGGTGCGGCAGATCTTCCAGGACTACAACCGCCCGGCGGGAACCAGCCCCAGTGCCACCGCCCCGTGCACCGGCAGCAACCTCGGCAGCGGCGACTTCGCCTGCACGGACTACACCGTGTCCGGGCGCACCGTGCGCACCTACGTCGTCGAGGATCCGGCCAACGGTGCCGGTGGCTCCTCGCTCACCATCCCTCCGAACGAGCAGTACGCCGGGCTCAACGCGCTGGAGTACACCTACACGGTGTTCTCGGAGGCCATCCCGGCGGGCGGCACGCGCCCGGAGGCCATCGTGAAGCTGGTGTTCAAGAGCCGGCTGGTCCCGCTGTTCCAGTTCACGGCCTTCTACAACAAGGATCTCGAGATCCTTCCGGGAGCGCCGATGACGCTGAACGGGCCGGTGCACGTGAACGGCGACCTCTATCTCAACAGCGACCCCAGCTTGCGGATCGACGGCGATGTGACGGTCTCCATGCGTGACGGCGGCACCGGCGGCGATCTCTACCGGCGCCGCAAGGACAGCACCGCCTGCAACGGCACCGTGACGATCAACGACGGCACCGGGAGCTACCCGGAGCTGTACTGCGGCACCCTCGGACCGGTGACGGCCACTACCCTGGCGCAGTACAACGGCCACGTCCAGACCGGTCTCGACACCCTCACGGTGCCGTCGCCGGACCAGCTGGACCCCGGCAACAGCTACTGGCAGAACGCCGATCTGGTGGTCGAGCTGCAGGTCGATAGCAGCGGCAACCCCACCGGCATCATCGTCCCCAACCGCACCGGTGGAGGGGTGAACACCGCCCTCACCAACGTGCTGGACACCTGCCCGGCGCGTAACACCTCCAACCTGGCGTACACACAGAACAGCAGCTCGCCGGCCGGCACCGCCGTCGACTGGTCGAACAGCTTCTACGACAACCGCGAGCAGAAGACCATGACCCTGCTCGAGGTCGACATGGGCGCCCTGCTGGATTGCCTGCACAACCATCCCACGCTGTTCGGGGACAGCGCCAGCGGCAAGACGGACATCAACGGCACGTCGCTCGGGGGCCTGGTCCTGTACTTCACGGTCGCCGGTCCCGCCTCCGGCCAGGCCGGCAGTGGCTACGGCGTGCGGGTGCGGGACGGCGCCACGCTCGCCAGCACCGTTGCGGGCGCGCCGCAGATCAAGGGCCTGACGGTGGTGACCGACCAGGCGGCCTACGTCCAGGGGGACTACAACAAGGACGCCAGTGGCGCCTGGCGCCCGGCATCGTTCCTCTCCGACACCATCGACGTACTGTCGAATCGCTGGAACACCAGCGGCTGGGACGTCAGGTCGACGCTGGGACTGTCGTCACGGTCGGCCAGCCCCACCGAGGTCAATGCCGCCTTCCTGTCCGGGACGGACAGCACCGGCGGCGTGGAAGGCGTGTCCGGGCAGGGAGGCACGTACAGCGGCGGGCTCGAGAACTACCCGCGGTTCCATGAGAACTGGACCGGCACGAAGATGACGTACAGGGGCTCATTCGTGAGCCTCGGGAACGCGCGTCACGCCGACGGACCCTGGCACTACGGGGGTTCGGTCTACACGGCGCCGCAGCGCGATTGGAGCTTCGACACCCGGTTCAGCGACGCAGCCAACCTGCCGCCGCTCGCCCCTCGCTTCGTGTACCTCAAGCAGCAGCGCTTCGCGCGCGCCTTCCACCGCTGAGCGACGCCGCCAGAACGGCTCAGCGCGGTCGCGCCAGCCACTGGCGGATGGCGTCGAACGTCGCTTCCGGTTCCTCCACGTAGGGCATGTGCCCGCTGTGCTCGAACATGTGCAGCTCCGCGCCGGGGATGCCGTCGGCCAGGATCCGGGCCTGCGACGGCGGGCACACGAAGTCGTCGCGCCCGGCCAGGATCAGCGTCGGCGCGGCGATCTCGCCCAGGCGGGGGCGCACGTCGTAGGCGGCGCTCTCGGCGGCCGGCGGTTGCCCCTGCACGGAGTAGATGACATCGTCGAGGAGCGCGGCGTAGGTGGGTCGGTAGTCGTGGAAGTACAGCGGCCACAGCAACTCGATGTGTTCCCCGAAGGCCTCGTCGCTGGTCGCCTCGCCGTCGCCTTCCAGCGCACGGAGCTGTGCGGCGGTGGCGCCCATACGCCGGGCGTTCGCCATGATCTCGTCGTGGTAGCCGAAGGCCGGCGCTGTCCCCATCAGCAGCAGGTGGCTCAGGCGGTCGGGGTGGCGCAACGCGAACTCGAGCGCCAGGAAGCCGCCATAGGAGAACCCCAGCACCGCCACCCGTTGGTGGCCGAGGTGCGTCGCGAGGGCGGCCGCATCGTCGGCGAGCTGAGCGTGGGTGAGCGTCCCGCGGGCCGGCCGGCCCGAGGAACCGTTGCCCCGGTGGTCGTAGTAGATGAGTTGTAGCGTGTCCCCGAGCGGGTCGAGTCCCGGCGTCAGGTAGTGATGGTCGAGCCCCAGTCCACCGTGCATGACCAGGCAGGGGAGGCCTTCCCCGACGACGGTGTAGAAGAGGGTGGTTCCGTGGATCGGTGCCGTAGGCATGAGTGTCGTCTCCTCGAGCTTCGTTCACCCAGCAGGGCCTGGCGGTTGCGCCGCCACCTCCCATCAAGGCTCCGGAGGGGAAGGGGGAACACCGTCGACGTCCGTCGTTCTCCCATGGTACTGCCCTGGTCCCCGGCACACACCTCGAACGTGTGAGGGATCCCAGCGTGCAGGAGGGGCCCGTGACCGGCCGGCGGCCACTACGGCGCCGCGTGCCCCGTCGTCCGTCGGGGGCCGCCGCTCGCATCCGCTGGGTGGATCCGTGCCTCGGTCGGGATGACCCCACCAGCACGAGGCTGCGTATACTTCGCTGGGAGGGGTGCATCGTGAACGTTTCGGGCGCACGTGTGCCGGTTGGATACGGCGTGCCGTTCTCCACGACTGCAGCGGTCTCGATGGTGTTGGTCCGCCTCGCGGGCTTCGTCACCTTCCAGGCGGCCATAGCAGGCGTGTACGCATGGACGGGATCGGCGGCTGCCTGGTCGGCGTCGGCCGCCTGGTGGCCCGTGACGGCCACCCTCACCAACGTGCTATGCATCGCGCTTCTGCGTTCGCTATTGCACCGTGAGGGACGGCGCTATCGGGATTTCTGGCACTTCGAGCGCACGACCGCCCGCGCCGACGTGCTCGTCGTGCTCGGCCTGCTCGTCGTGAGCGCGCCGCTGGTGCTGCTGCCGAACTTGGGACTGGCTCAGTGGCTCTTCGGGGACCCGCAGGCGCCGGCCGCTCTGTTCTTCGCGGCGCTCCCCCGATGGGCGGCGCTGGCGAGCCTCGTGGCGTTCCCGATCACGGTGGCGATGGCGGAGCTCCCCACCTACTTCGGCTACGCCATGCCGCGCCTGGCCGTGCGCTGGGGCCGTCCCACGCTCGCCGTCGTGGTGGCCGCCTTCTTCCTCGGGGCACAGCATGTCGGGTTGCCGCTCCGTTTCGACGGCGCCTTCATCCTGTGGCGCCTCCTGATGTTCATGCCCTTCGCCTTCCTGCTCGCCGTGGCGTTGCACATCAGGCCGCGCTTACTGCCCTACTTGATGGTGGTGCATGGCCTGCTCGATCTGCAGGCGGCCTGGATGGTGCTCGCCGTATCGACGGCATGAGCCGCGTCGCTCCAACCGGCCTACCCGACGGTCTCGCCTCACCGGGGACCCATGGCTTCGGAACGGTGCGCCCGCCGTTCAGTCGGGGTGGGCGCTCTTCGCGCTCGTGCGCCGCGAGAGGTACGGTGGGGGCAGGCGGGCGCATCGGCCGGAGGCCGCGCGTCGTCATGGAAGGGGGCAGGGTGCAGCCTCGAAGGAAGCTGGGACGTACCGACATCCGGATCACCCCGATCGGTCTCGGCATCATGCAGTTCGCCGGGGGCGCCGGGGTGTTCCGCTTCATGTTCCCGTCCATCGATCAGCCGGCGATGACGGATATCGTGCGGGCGGCCCTCGACGGTGGTATCGATTGGTTCGATACCGCGGAGATGTACGGCGGCGGCCGCTCCGAGCGGGGGCTGGCCGCGGCTCTTCAGGCGCTCGGGGTCGAGACCGGAAGCGTGGGCGTGGCGACCAAGTGGTTGCCGTTGCTGCGCACCGCAGCGAACCTGCGCCGCACCATCTCTCGCCGCAGGACCGCGCTGGCGCCGTACGGGATCGACCTCTACCAGGTGCACCAGCCCTGGTCGTTCTCTTCGCCGGAGGCGGAGATGGACGCCATGGCGGACCTCGTCGATGCCGGCGAGATCCGTGCGGTCGGCGTGAGCAACTTCGACGAGCGAAGGATGCGTCGCGCCCATGCCGCCCTGGCGCGGCGCGGCCTGCCGCTGGCGTCGAACCAGGTGCACTACAGCCTGTTGCACCGCGAGATCGAGCGGAACGGCGTGCTCGACGCCGCCGAGGAGCTGGGCGTGACCATCATCGCCTACTCGCCGCTCGATTCCGGCCTGTTGACGGGCAAGTTCCACCGCGATCCCGGCCTGCTGGAGGCCACGCCGGTCGGCCGGCGCAGGGTGCTCAGGCGCCGCCTGGACAGGAGTCGGCCGGTCGTCGAGGCACTGGAGTCCATCGCCGCGGCGCACGGCGCCACGCCCGCGCAGATCGCCCTCGGCTGGCTGGTGCGGGCCCGCGGCGACACCGTCGTGGCCATCCCGGGCGCCAGCAAGCCTACGCACGCTGCCGAAGCCGCGGCGGCCCTGGCGGTGGCGCTGTCCGCCGAGGAGATCGCGCGCCTCGAGGCGTCGTCGGACGCCGCCCGCTAGGCTCGGGCCCGTCTACGTGGGCTTCGTCGCGGGCCTGGTCGTGGGCCGATGCCCGGTCGGGGTCTGTTCGCTCGTCAGCCGTTCTACGTGGTCTCGTCGTCCGGTGAGCCGCTGCGGTCCGGTCCGGTCGGGCCCTCGGTGAGATGGTCCTGGGCCCGCCCGGCACGGTCCCTGAGGCGGTCCCCGAGCGGACCGACCGATGGCGTGCCGGGGCTGGGCGGGCCGGCGCCGATCCGCGCAGGGGATCGGGAGGTGCGGTCGATACGCAAGTCGAAGATGTCGGGCCGTCCGTAGTGCCCTGCCACGTCGAGCTGGTAGCGCGCCCCGCGCCACGCCGCGGGGTCGACCTCGGCGTAGAGGATGCCCTCCTCCTCGTGGAGCGGTCCCGCCAGCATCTTGCCGTCAGGATCGACGATGGCGCTATCGCCGGGATTGAGCCAGGTCGCGTCCGGCAGGTAGCGCTCCTTGAAGCTGTAGCGGTCGGGGATGAGGTCTCGCCGGAATGGACTGCAAGCGCTGATGACGACCACGCGCCCCTCCTTGGCGATATGGCGCAGGGTGCTCAGCCAGGGCTCGCCGCGATCCCATGTGGGCATGGCCAGGATCTCGGCGCCCCAGGCGTAGAGCGCGTAGCGAGCCAACGGCATGTAGTTCTCCCAGCAGATGAGGCTCGCGACCCGCGCCTCGCCCAGATCGACGACATCCAGCGTGCTGCCGTCGCCGCTGGCATGCACCAGCCGTTCCGCAACCGTGGGAACGAGCTTGCGGTGACCGGAGCGCAGGCGGCCGGTGGCGTCGATCACCACCACCGTGTTGAACAGGCTGGTACCGCTCGCCTCGCGGTTGATCTCGTTGACGCCGATGACCACGTGAACGCCGGCGGCGCGCGCCGCCCTTCCGAGGATCTCGGTCTCGGGTCCGGGCACGTCGATGGCGTTGTCGAGCAGTTCGGCATAGAGCGGCCGTAGCTCGCCGCTGGCGTGGGGCGGGATGAACCAGGCCCACACCGGATAGGTCGGGATGAAGCCTTCCGGGAAGACGGCCAGCCGTGCGCCGTGCTCGCCCGCCTCGTGGATGAGGTCGCAGGCCTTCTCCAAGGTGGCCTGCTTGTCCAGGAAGTGGGGTGCGGCCTGAACGGCGGCGACGACGAAAGGCGAACGCTGTGAGTCCGTCACGGGAACCTCCCTAGCAGTCGGGCGCGCGAGGGGGTGCAGGGAGGTCGTGGCGCGCGTGAACGAAGCGGTGGTTCGGGTCCGTCAAGTATGGAGGTGGCAGGGGGCTGCGTCAAGGTTCGGTGCGGGCGCGCTCGGTATCTCCTGCGGAGGCGGCGCGCCGCCTCCGGGTGGGGAGAAACGCCGGGGCCCTCGTCAAGCGGGCTCGGTGTCGTCGGCGGGGTAGAGGTGGCAACGCGCGGCATGCTCGAACCCGACCGGGCGGAAGGCGGGGTCGTCGCGCGTGCACGGGTCGAAACACTGCGGGCAACGGGTGTGGAAGCTGCAGCCGGTCGGCACGTTGGTTGGGCTCGGGATCTCGCCGCGGATCCGTTCCACGACCGGCTTCAAGGCCGCTTCTTCGTCGGAGACCACGGGCACCGACGAGATGAGACCCTGGGTGTAGGGGTGCTTCGGCCGCATGAACACCTCGTCCGTGAAACCCACCTCGCACAGCCTGCCAAGATACATGACCGCGATCCTGCTGGTGAAGTTGCGCATGAGGCTGAGGTCGTGCGAGATGAACAGGTAGGACAGACCCAGCTCGTTGCGGATCCGAACGAGCAGCTCGATGATCTTGGCCTGCACCGAGACGTCGAGCGCCGAGGTCGGTTCGTCCAGCACCAGCAGCTCGGGCTCCACCGCCAGGGCGCGCGCGATGGCGACCCGCTGCTTCTGCCCGCCCGAAAGCTCGAACGGGTACTTCGAGCGGAACGACGCGGGCAGCTCCACCATCTCCAGCAGCTCGCCGGCCCTGGCCTCCCAGCGGCTCGGCTCCACGCCCTGGAAGCGCATGGGGACGAACAGGCTCTGCTCGATGGAGCGGCGCGGGTTGAGCGACGAGCCGGGATTCTGGAAGACCATCTGGACGCGGCGCCGGAAGCTGCGCTGTCTGCGCAGCGTGGCGACGTCCTCGCCCTGGAATCGGATGGTGCCCGAGGTCGCCCCGTCGAGGCCCACGATGATGCGCGCCAGGGTGGACTTCCCCGAGCCCGACTCGCCGGCGAGCCCGAAGATCTCGCCCGGCTGCACCTCGAAGCTGACGTGGTCGACGGCGCGCACATGGTTGACCACGCGCTGGAACAGGCCGCGCCGCACGGGGAAGAGCTTGCGTAGATCGTCGACCGCCAGGATCGGCTGGGACCCGCTCATCCCTGTACGCCGTCCGGGTCGAGCAGCCAGCACGCGCTGCGATGGGTTTCACTCAGTGCCAGCAGCGGTGGCTGGTTGCGGCAGCGCTCGCCGGCGTGCGGGCAGCGCGGATGGAAGCGGCATCCGTCGGGGGGCCGGGTGTAGTCGGGCAGCGTGCCGTCGATCCCTTCGTAGGCCCGGCCACCCGAGAGCTTCGGCACGCAGGCGAACAGGGCCTTGGTGTAGGGATGGGCGGGCGCCGCGAAGATCTCGGCCGTAGTGCCCTCCTCGACCACATTGCCGGCGTACATCACGTAGACGTAATCGGTCATCTCCCGCACTACGCCGAGGTTATGGGTGATCATGAGCAACGCCAGCCGTTCCTCACGCACCAGCTCGCTGAGGAGTCGGAGGATCTCATCCTGGGTGGTGACGTCGAGGGCGGTGCCGGGCTCGTCGGCGATGAGGAAGCGCGGGCGGTTCAGCAGCGCCATGGCGATGAGCACCCGCTGGCGCATCCCGCCGGAGAGCTGCACAGGATAGGTGTCGAGGATGCGTTCAGGATCGGGCAGACGCACCTGGGTCAGTACCTCCAGGATCCGGGCACGCCGTTCCCGGGCTGAGCGGCGCAGTCGGTGCCGCCGATCCGCCCAGCGCACGATGTCGGTGAGCTGCTCGCCGATGCGGAACACGGGGTTGAGCGAGGTCATCGGGTCCTGGAAGACCATCGACATGGCGCTGCCCTTGAGCGCCTGACGCTGCGCGCGCGGCAGCGTCAACAGATCGCGACCCTCGAACGTCATGTGGCCGCGCACGCGGGCGGGTGGGGTGGCGAGGATCCCCATGATGGCGCGCATGGTGACGCTCTTGCCGCAGCCGGACTCGCCGACCAGACCCACCCGCTGGCCCTTGTGCACCTCGAGCGACACCCCGTTGAGGACGTTGGCGACGCCGTCGAAGGTGGAGAACTCCACCCGCAGGTCCTCGACGTCGAGGATCGGTCCGGGCCGCGCCTGCGCCGGCCGACCGGACGGGCTCGTCATGACACCTCCACGTCGAGCAGGTCCCGCAGACCGTCACCGAGCAGGTTGAAGCCGAGGATGGCGAACAGGATCCCAAGCCCCGGCATGACCGATTCCCACCAGTCTTCGGGCAGGTAGTTCGCGCCTGCCGCTACCATCGTGCCCAGGTCGGGGGTGGGCGGTTGGGCCCCGAGGCCGAGGAAGCTCAGGCCCGCGCCGATGAGGATGACGAAGCCGGCGTCGAGCGTGACCTTGACGGAGATCACGGAGACGCAGTTGGGGAGGATCTCGCGGAACAGGATGTGCGCGTCGCTGGCGCCCGCCAACTTGGCCGCCTCGACGTACTCCTCGTTGCGGAGCGAGCTCACGGTGGTGTAGATGAGGCGGGTGTGCCAGTTCCACCACAGCAGGCTGATGGCGATCATGCCGTTCAGCAGGCTCGGCGTCAGCGCGGCGGTGATCGCCAGCGCCATGACCAGCGCTGGGATGGCCAGGAAGACGTCCGTGACCCGCATGATCACCGTCTCCACCCAGCCGCCGTAGTAACCGGCCAGCAGCCCCAGGAACACGCCGAAGGGCACCGACAGGCCCAGCACGAACACGACCAGCAGCAACGACACGCGGTAACCGAACAGCACGCGCGAGAACACGTCCCGACCCACGTTGTCCGTTCCGAACAGGTGGTGCAGCGACGGCGGCTGGTGGCGCTCGGCGAAGTTCACCAGGTTGCCTGCGCTCTCGGGCGAAGGCGCCAGTAACGGCGCGCCCAGCGCCGCCACGACGACCAGCAGCACCATCGCCAGGCCCGCGACCGCGGCGGGGTTGCGCCGGAAGCGGTACCACCCGCGGCGCCATGCGCGTCGGCGGGCCGATTCCTCGACACCCGTCTCGAACGCCGCGGCGGGCACGTCGCTCATGACGGTGTCCCCTTCACGAGCGCGCTCCCCGGATGCGGATCCGCGGATCGAACGTCCCCAACAGCACGTCGATGAGCAGGTTGACGAGCACGAAGAAGGCTCCGGTGACCATCACCACGCCCATGATGGCGTTGAAGTCCTTGTGCAGGATGGCGCGCACGCCATAGGCAGCCATGCCGGGCCATCCGAAGACCATCTCCACCAGGAACGCGTTGCCGAGCAGCGACGCGAACTCCAGGCCCAGGATGGTCAATGTCGGGATGAACGAGGGCTTGAGCATGTACTTGAAGGTCGTGACGAAATCGGGGATGCCGAAGGCGCGGGCGGCCTCGACGTAGTCCTTGCGGCTGACGTCGATCATCGAGGAGCGCGTGATACGGGCGATCTGGCCCAGACTGGCGGCCGCGAGGCTCACGGCCGGCAGGATAAGGTGCCGCAGGCCGTCGAGCCAGACCGCGGGTTGGCCGCGCAGCAGGGCATCGATGAGCACCAGGCCGGTGATGTCCGGCGTGAACGTGGAGCTCGGGCTGAGGCGCCCGTTCACGGGCAGGAAATGGAGAAAATAGCCTACCAGGAGTTGCAGCAGCAGCGCGATGAAGAAGCTCGGCGTGACCACGCCGAACAGCGAGACGATCCGACTGACATTGTCGACCCAGGAGTCCTTGAATCGGGCGGCCAGCACCCCGGTCGGGATGCCGAGCGCCATGGCGATCAGGATGGTCACCAGGACGAGCTCGAGCGTGGCCGGGAAGGCCGAGCGCAGGTCGCTCGCGACGCTACGCTGGGTCAGCAGCGACTGGCCGAAGTCGCCGCGCACCAGACCGGACACGTAGCGGCCGTACTGCACGTAGAGCGGCCGGTCGAGCCCCATCTTGTGGCGCAGGTTGGTGACCTGTTCGGCCGTAGCGAGCGGTCCGAGCGCGATCCTGGCCGGGTCGCCTGGAACGACCCGGGCGATCAGGAAGATCACGATCGACAATCCCACCAGCACCAGCAGTGACCACAGCAGACGCCTGATGATGAAGAAGAAGTACTCCAAGGAAGCCTTCCCCCCGTGACATGGGCGCGGGGGAGGGCGGCGCGTTGCCGTCCTCCCCCGACGCGGGGCTCAGTTGCCGGAGCAGGTCCAGCTGTAGTTGTGGAAGTTGTAGTCGAAACTCTGCACCGGGACGTAGTTGTAGCCCGTCAGGCACTTGTCCATGGCGTGTCGCACGTTCTGGACGAGCAGGAACACGTCGGGTTGGAGATCGACGATGGTCTGCTGGAGCTGCTTGTAGATGGCCGCCTGCTTCGCGGGGTCGGTAGTGGCGCGGGCGTCAGCGATCATCTTGTCCACCCCGGGGTTGTTGAGCCACTCCATCGAGGACCAGGTTCCCGCCGCCTTGCTGTCGTACTGGGTGAAGAACATCGAGTCCGGCGAGGCGTAAGTGGCGCCGAAGAAGACCTCGGTGACGTTGGGTGTGGTGCTGGCCTTGGAGGCGATCTCCGTGATGCGGTTCCACGGCTCCGGATCGAGCGTGACCTTGAAGCCGACCTTCTCGAGGTTCGACTTCATGAGCAGCCCGATCTCCTCCTCGAAGCTCGTCCCTGCGACGTAGGAGAACGTCAGCGGGATGGCGCTCTTGCCGGCATACGCGCTCTTCGCGAGCTCGTCCTTGGCGCAGGTCATATCGAAGGTCGGGTTCTTGAGGGTGTCCAGGTAATCACTCTTGAAGACCGCCGGCAAGGGGCCCGCCAGAGGGTCGCCCGGGTAGATCGACTTCAGGATGGTGCCGTAGTCCGTGGCGCAGGCGATCGCACGGCGGACGTGAACGTCGTTGGTGGGCGCGACCTGGGTGTTCAGCTTGAGGTAGAACGCGGTGCCGGTCGGCTGTGAAACGACGCGGAAGCGGTCCATCTTGGCGAGGGCGGCGTAGGTCTCGTTGGCCTGGAACTCGCTGGTCATGGTGAGCTCGCCGCTGGCTGCCAGGGAGCGCACGGTTGCCTCGTCGTTCGTCACCACGAAACGCAGGTTGTCGATGGGACCCTTACCCCAGCCCAGCACGTAGTTGTCGAAGCGCTTGAGCTGCATCTGGCTGCCGCGCGTCCAGCTCTGGAGCATGTACGGTCCCGACCCAACGTCGTGATCGGCCACGTACGCCTGGCCCCAGTCGTTGTTCTTCACGTTGGCCTGGACGACCTTGCTATCGACCACGAAGATCAGCGGAACGGTTGCCAGGAAGGGCGAGAACACCTTCTGCAGGTGGAAGACCACGGTGTGCGGGTCGGGCGCCGTCACGCTGTCGGGACCGAGTACGCCCTTGAACAGGTAGGACGGGCCCTGGTCGATCGCCAGCAGGCGCTTCACCGAGTACACGACGTCGCTCGCCGTGACCGGTGTGCCGTCGTGGAAGGTGGCGTTGGGCTTGAGGTGGAAGGTGTAGGTGGTGGCGTCGCTGGACGCCTCCCAGCTACTCGCCAGCAGGGGCTGGATAGCGCCGTTCTTGTCGACGGTGACGAGACCGTCGTACAGGTTCACGGCCGCCATGTAGCCGGTGTAGTCGGTGATCTTGGCTGGATCGATGGTGCCGAAGATCTGCACCACGTTGAGCGTGACGGTGGTGGCGGCCATCGCCGTCGCCGCCATGCCCACTACCCCGAGGGCCAGGAACGCAACGAGAACTCTCTTCATACGGCTCTCCCTTCCGATTCCGTTCAAGTGTCGGCGCGGTCCTCGACCGGCCGGTAGTCGATGTCGTAACCGAAGTAGCGCGGACCGACCAGGGCGAGCCCCGCTTCGGTGCGCCATTGGGGGTCGCTGGGGATGCCGAGCGCGACGACGCGGAAACCGAACCTCAGGGACTCGGTGGTGATGGCCTCGCCGGTGTCGGCGTCGAGCAGGGTGATGAGGTCGGGTGTCGACACCATCACGTCGTCACCTTCCATGGCCACCAGGAACTCGTTCTGGAAGTGGATGCTGAAGCTCCGTCCGGCGTCGGCGTCGACGCCTTCCAGGCGCGCTTCGCCACGAGCGAACCCGCCGACCGTGCGGCGGTCGACGTCCATGATCTTGGCGCTGAACAGACGGTGCGCGCCAACGCGTGCCTGCACCGCTTCGATGGGACTGTGCTTGGCGGCCCGCGCCTCGCGGATCGCCCGACCGATGTCCGCGGCGAGCGTCACCGTCCCGCGAACGACCGCGCGCTTGGCGGCGCGCCCGTCCATGGCGTAGAAGGCGATGAGCGAGGAGCCCCCCATCTCGATGGTGGCGCTGCGGGCGAGGCGCTCCGTCCAGCGGTTGTCGACGGTGTGGAGCACGAGCGAGTTGCCCTTGTCGTCGGCCATCACCATCGGCGTGGCCTTCACGCCGTGCAGCGTGAAGGTGACCATCTGAAGCTCCGGGAAGGCCCGCCCCATACCGTCCCCGTCGACCAGGGGTAGCCCCATCTCGGCGGCCACGATGAAGGGAATGGTCGAGTTCAAGCCCCCGGCCTCGCCGCACAGCACCGCGCTGATCGGGCGGCCCAGGTACTCCTCCAGGCTGCGGAAGGCGGTGACGATCTCGGAGCCGTTGGGCAGCTTCTCCACCATGACGGTGGGCGCGCCCATCATCGCTGCGGGTGCGATCAGGGCGTCGTCGTCCAGCTCTTCTACGTCGATCACCCTGACCGGGCCATGGGCCCGGATGGCCTGCATGGCCATGAGCTTGCCGATGTAGGGATCGCCCCCGCCGCCGGTGCCGAGGACGGCGGCGCCCATCGCCACGTCCTGCAGGTCCTCAGCCTGAAACAGTCGCATCGTTGCTCCCTTCTGCGGCGAGGGGTCGGTAGGGCACGTCCGGGTAGCCGAACGCGGCGGGTCCGATGATCTCGAGCGCCTCGGGCGTCCGAAGCAGCCGATGGCAGGGGAGGGCGAGGACCGACACGCGCAGGCCGAACCGGAGCACCTCGGTCGTGATCGAGTGCCCGGTGTCGGCGTCGAGCACAATGATGAGGTCGGGAACGCTGGCCTCGACCACGCCCTCGCGGCGGAACACCAGGTTCTCGTTCTGGATGTCGATCTCGGCCCGTTCGCCACGGTAGCCGTCGACGCCGTCCAGGCGAACGCGGCCCACAGCGAAGCCGCCCTTGAGCTCGCGACGGACGTCGGCGATCTTGCCGTCGAACAGGCGGACGCCCCCCTGCGAGGTGCGCACCGCCTCGACCACGTCGCGGCGCTCGCGGCGGGCCCCGGCGACGGTGTGGCCGAGCTCGAGACACTGCGTGAGGGTGCGCGGCACGGCGTAGCGCTTGAGGAAATCGCCGCTCATCGGTGCGATGGCGAAGCCGGCGGCCGCCCCCATGTCGACCGTGGCGGCGCGCGCCAGGCGCTCCAGCCAGTACATGTCCTGGATGCGGGTGTATAGAACCCGGTTCCCCTTCTCGTCGGCCAGCGCTGCCGGTGCGGGGGCGTGGCCGTAGATGAAGTAGGTGCTCATCTGTACCTCGGGGAAGGCGCGACCCATGCCATCGGCATCGACGACCGGGATGCCCGCCTGGGCTGCGGTGATCATCGGCTCGATGCTGTTGGACCCGCCGATCTCGGCCGCCACCGTGGCGTCCGCCGGGCGACCGACGTACGCCTCCAGGGCGCGCAGCGCCAGCAGGCACTCGTCGCCCTTCTCGATCTTCTCGATGCCCACCACGGGCGCGCCGATCCCGCCGACGCTGACGACCATCGCGTCGGGGGCGAGGGCGTCGAGGCCCACCACCTCGATGGTCCGCCCCGCGCGCAGCTGTTCCTTGGCGCGCAGGCTGCCGATGTAGGGGTTGCCGCCTCCGCCCGTACCGAGGATGGCGGCGCCGACGGCGATCGCGTCGATGTCACGCTCGTCGAGGCGGCGGGCTGCCGTTCTGTCCACGGCCTCAGCCGACACTCAGGTCCCCAACAGCCTTGACGCGGATGCGCGTGGCGTTGCCCGGCAGGTAGGCCAGCGGGACGTCCTCGACGTCGACCACCTGGGTGGAGTCCTGATCGGCTCCGGCCTGGACCGCCCGTTCGATGGCCTCCGCCTTGGCCCTGGCGACGGCCTCGTCGCGTGGCATCTCCGCGAGGGAGAACACCCGGTCGACCTCGCCGCTGATCTGGGCGATCGCCGCGCCCACGGCGTTGGCCACGGGGTAGTGTTCGGGCCGGAGGACCTTCAGGTCGCCCACACGGTCGGGAACGAGGATGCTGCCCCCGCCGACGACGATCACGGGCACCGGTTCCGGCGTCAGCCGCATCCGTTCCACAGCGCGCTCCACCATGTCGCGCATGACCTCCAGGGCGTCTTCGACGAGCTGGGTGTCGACCGACGCGACCCGGTCGGCGTCGCCGATGTCGGCCCGCCCGGCGGCCACCGCGATGTCCGTGGCCGTCAGCACGTCGCCACCGAAGACCCGCGCATCGTGCGTGAGGCGGTAGCCGACGCTACGCGGCCCCACGCTCACGGGGTCGGACCGCACCAGCGAGCCGCCGCCGAGGCCGATGGAGAACACGTCGGGCATCCGGAAGTTGGTTCGCACGCCGCCGACCTCGACGGCCACACTGGCCTCGCGCGGGAAGCCGCTCACCAGCGCGCCGATGTCGGTCGTCGTGCCGCCCACGTCGATGACGATGGCGTCCTTGATGCCAGACAGGAAGGCCGCACCGCGCATGGAGTTGGTGGGCCCGCTGGCGAAGGTGAGCACCGGGAACTCCTCGGCGGTCTCCGCGCTCATCAGGGTCCCGTCGTTCTGCGTGAGGAAGAACGGCGCGTCGAGCCCGGCTCCGCGCAGGGCGTTGCGGAACGCCGTCACCGTCTTGGCGCTGAGGTCACGCAGGCAGGCGTTCATGATGGCGGCGTTCTCGCGCTCCAGCAGCCCGATGCGGCCGATCTGGCTGGAGAGCGTGAAGTGCGCGTCGGGCAGCACCTCGCGCAGGATGTCGCGGGCGCGGTGTTCCATCTCGGTGTTGACCGGGCTGAACACGGACGACACGGCGACGGAGCGGATGCCGTGCCCGGCGATGGTGTCGGCGATGCGCCGCAGCTCGTCCTCGTCGATCTCCGAGATCGTGCGGCCGTCGAACTCGTGACCGCCGTGCGCAAGGAAGACGTGGTTGCCGATGGTCTGGCGCAGGTCGGCCGGCCAGTCGACCATCGGAACGAGGCTGGCGGTCGCCGGCAGCCCCAGCCGCACCGCGGCGGTGGGGGCGAGGTCCCGGCGCTGCACGACGGCGTTGGTGAAGTGCGTCGTGCCGATCATCACCACGTCGACGTCGTCGGTCGCTACGGAGCTCCGATCGAGGACCTCGCGGAGCGCGGTCACGACGCCGCTCATCACGTCTTCGGTGGTCGCCGTCTTCACGGAGTGGAGGACGTTCCGGTCGCTCATCACGACCGCGTCGGTGTTGGTCCCACCCACATCGATACCGATTCGGATCACACGGTCACACTCCTCGCCGTTGGCCTGGGGCCCAGGTGTTCAGCCAGGGTAGGCGCCCGTGGGTTCAGGCGCGTACTCCCCGGCGGAGTACGCGGTTGTCGGTGGCGGACCATGCGAGGGCCGGCGCCGGCGCCGGCCGGCGCGCGGGAGTCATCGCCCGAGCGGGTGTGGGACGGTCTCGGTCAGTCGGTGACCCAGAGGATGTAGCGCGCCGCCAGGTGGTAGAGCAGGCGCTTGTCGCCTTCCAGTGAGCCCGGCCCCAGGATGTCCTCGGCGCGATCGAGCCGGTAGCGGAGCGTCTTGGGGTGGATTCCCAGGGTGGCCGCGGCCCGCTTGAGCGATCCGCCGCTGTCGAAGTACGCGGCGATGGTCTCGACGAGCACCGGCCGGCGGCTGTACTCGGCTTCCTGCAGGGGGCGCAGCTCGTCCGTCAGCAGCGACGCGAGCTCCGGGGTCTGCGCGATCTGTTGGAGCAGCGCCGATCCGGTCACGTCCCGGAACGCCACGAAGCGGTCGCGCAGTCGCAGACGCTTGCGCAGCCCAAGTGCCATCCGAGCCTCCCGGTAGGAGTAGGTGAGTCCGGACAGATCGTCCTTGGGCAGGCCCGCCGCCACGGCGACGGGTACGAAACGCAAATCCTTGCGCAGGGTGGCCGCGAGTCTGCGGCCCGTCTCCTCCAACGGGCCGCGCCCCAGAATCAACGAGCCCTCGGCGTGGGGCGTGACGACCGCAGCGGGATCGTCCACGGCGACGCCCTGCCTGGTGATCTGAAGGATACGTCCCTTGAGGCGCTGGAAGTAGAGCTCACCCTGCTGCTCGTTCTGGACGTAGAAGCGCTCGAAGTCGTCGAAGCCGACGAGCAGCACGGTGGTGACGCCGTCGAGGTCGATCCCCAGGCTGCGGGCGCGGCGTCCCAGGGCGGCAGGGTCGCGGAACCTCCCGATCACAAGGTCCTCGACCAGGTCCTGGCGGGCTCTGGCGATGGTGTCGCCGCCCAGTAGCGAGCTCGCACCGAGGTCGATCAGGTGCTGGATGCGGGCACCCAGGTCGAGCGGGATCCCGCCGGGGAGCGCGATCACCGTAGCCTTGAAGCCGGCGAGCAGACCCGTCTCCAGGCTCGCGGCGGTGGCGGCGGACAGCACGAACCCGGCGTGGCGTTCGCGCCGGGCGAGTTCCAGGGCGTGCTCGGGGAGGCCGTCCCCGGCGACCAGGTAGAGCGTTCCCTCGGACGCTCGCGCCGCGGGACCGTACTCGCGGACGCGCGCCAGCTCCATCTGGGAGGCGTCCCCGCTCAGGACGTCGATGCCTCCGAGTCGCAGCTCTCGCAGAACTTCGGCCAGTACCATCTCTTTCGATCGGCGACCCGGTCCCCTCCGCGGCCTCCGTGCGGTCCCTTTCCGGCTCCCCGCGCCTGAGCGTCGAGCATAACGGAACGGGCGCGGGTTTCGGAGGGTAGTTGGCGAACCGGCGACCGAGCGGCGGGTCGGCCGGCGCGCGAAGGGCCGCGATCCCGAACGATCGAGGCACCACGCTCAGCTCATCGTCGCGCCGCGTGCGCTACGTGCCGTCCTCGTAGCGCCTCAAGACCGTGCCGAACAGGGCCACGTAGGCGAACTGGAAGCCGGAGGCGATGAAGAACGGCAGGTCGAGGAACCCCAGCCCGATCAGCCAGCCGGCCACGGCCGCGCCGACCGCCGAGGGCAGGCGGAACGACAGGGCGTTGAGGCTGCCTGCCAGGCCCCGACGCGCGTCCCGCACCAGCGCCATGCTGAACGCCTGGCGGTTGCCGGCGGTGCCGCGATTGAGGATGGAGCGGACGGCGTAGATCCCGGCCGCCCAGCCGTACGAGGGCATGAGGGGCATGGCCACGAGGAGGAGCACGCCGACCGTCCGGGGCCCGACGATGGAGCGCACCACGCCCACTCGTGCGCCCATCTCGCCGCTCACCAACGCCGACACGGCGGTCAATAGGAACGTGAGCGCATAGACCGAGCCGATGGCCTCCGGCCCCACCCCGAAGCGCACCGCGAACCAATAGGGCAGCAGTGGGCCGATCAGACCGATGCCGATGGCGTTGACGGAGTTCACCATGGTCAACAACGCGAGCGCCACGTTCTCGCGGCGTGTCACGCTGGCCGGGTGCGCCGTGCCGCGACCGTCGCGTGCTGCTGTCTTCGCCTGGGCGCCCTCGCCGGGCACCTGCGCGGGCTGCGCGGGCTCCGCGGCCCGGGCGGACGCGTCGTCGGCCGAGTGCGCCTCGCGCCGCGCCGGCTCGCGCAAGCGGGCGATCATCCAGGTCGTCACCAGGGCGACCACCAGATTGAGCACGAACAGCGGCTCGTAGGCGGCCGGGCCGTCCAGGTAGCGCTCGAACAGCGGCACGGCCGAACCGATGAGCGTGCCCAGTCCCATGCCCAGGAACCCCAGCGCCGCGTTGAGGCTGAACGTCTGGCTGCGCGCTGCAGGGGACACGCTCGCTGCCAGCCACGCCTGCTCGACGGGCGCGAACGGGCCGGCCGCCCCGTTGGCGCCGCGGCCGTACCCCAGAAGCACCGCGGTCAGCACCAGCACCCAGGAGTGCGGCGACAGCACGACCGCCAGCGCGCCGAGGGCGGAGGCGAGCTGGTATCCCATCAGGAACGGTCTACGGCCGAATCGGTCGCTCAGGATGCCGGCGGCGAGGAGCAGGGCCGCGCCCACCACGCCGGTCGCGCCGAGCAGGAGGCCGATGGCCGCGGCGCTCCAGCCCAGCGCCTTGAGGTAGAGAACGAAGTCGACCACCAGGGCCCCTTGCGCCATGCTCCGCAGGAAGCGTGCGGACATCAGGCCACGCGCCACGGGGTCGAGGCGGCGCCACCCTCGGGGCGTGAATGGGGGCGCGCTGGTGCTCGTGTCCATCAGGCGCGCTCGTGCCGCCCGACGACCGTCTCGGGACCGCGGACCAGGGAGGTGAACACGCCGACGGCGGCGATGGCGGCACTCGCCAGGAAGGCGGCGTGGAACGCCACGGAGAAGCTCTGCTGCAGTGCGGCGACGCCGGCACCGCCGTCACCCGGGTGCGCGGTCGCCAACGCCTGGAGCTGTGCGCCGGCGGCGGCGCCACCCAATGCGATGAAGATCGCACCGGCGAGCGCCACGCTGACGCTCTGGCCCACCACTCGGCCGGTGGCCAGCATGCCGGCTGCGACACCCTGGCGGTGGCGCGGTGCAGCACCCATCAGCGCGCTGTTGTTGGGCGATTGGAACAGACCCTGACCGATACCGGTCAGGACCAGCGTCGCGATGACGCGCCACAGCGGCGTCGTGGCCGTGAGCGTAGCGATCAGGAGGAGTCCGGCGCAGGCGATGGCGAGGCCCACCGACGCCAGCCAACGCGTGCCGATACGGTCGGCGAGCGAGCCACTGAAGGGCGCGATGCAGGCGATGGTGAGGGGAAGCGGGGTGAGCAGCAGGCCCGCCTTAAGCGTCGTGAAGTTGCGGAGCTCCTCCAGGTAGAAGGGCAGCAGGAAGCTCACCGTGAACAACGCCAGGAAGCTCAGCACCAGGCTGACGTTGGCCGCGGCGAACAGGCGGTTGCGGAGCAGGGCCAGGTCGAGGATGGGGTCGGTCAGTCGGCGCTCCGCGTAGACGAGCGCGATCATGGCCGTGAGGCCGGTCGCCAGCGTCGTCAGCAGCGCCGGCGAGCCCCATCCCCAGGCCTCTCCGAACGACAGCCCGACCGTGATCCCGCCGAGCCCGAGCGCCAGCAGAGCGGCGCCGGCCGGGTCGAACCGCCCGCGACCCGGAGGCGTGCGGCGGCGAAGAAGCCTCATGGTGGCCACGATCCCGATGAGGCCGATCGGCACGTTGACGTAGAAGATGGCGCGCCAGGTGAAGGCATGGGTCAGCAAGCCCCCCAGCGTCGGTCCGGTGCTTACGCCCAGGGCCACGATCACGGCATTCAACCCCAATGCGCGGCCGCGCTCCTGGGGTGGGAAGGCAACCGTCAGCATGGCGGGGCTGATCGCCATCAGGAAAGCGCCACCCACACCCTGGAAGGCCCGGAAGCCCACCAGCGCTTCCAGGGACGGCGCGGCGCCGCACAGGGCGGAGCCGACGGTGAAGGTCGCCAGGCCCGCCACCCAGATCGGCTTGTGCCCGATCATGTCGGCCAGGCGCCCCGTCGTCAGGAGCAAGGTGGCGACGGCGAGCAGGTAGGCGATGACCACCCACTCGATAACGCCGTTGAGAGACACCCCGAAACGGTGCGCGATGGCAGGCAAGCTGATGTTGACGATGGAGGCGTCGAGCGTGGCCATGAAGACACCGATACCCACGATGGCCAGTGTGACCCACTTGCCCGTTGGCTGCGCGCCCGGCGGCGGTTCAGCGTGGGGCGGCGCAGCGGGGCCAGCGGACATCTGGGGCGGCTCGTCGTTGTTCTCGATCGGGGTGCGCTCCTCGGGTGCCTTCTGCGGGGTCCAGGGACCCCACGGTCGATGCTACCGGTTCCACCTGGAACCAACAAGCGGGGTGCGCCACCATCTCGGTCGGATCCGTTGACGGAACGACCCGTCGGTCCGCCTCGGGGTCGCCGCGGCAGACGGCGACTGCGTTGCGACGCCGGGCCGGGCCACCGGGCCGTGCGCGTGGTCGTTCGTTGCGTGGCGCTCGTTTAAAGTGGACGGGAGGTTGACGGTCCACAGGACCATGGAGGTCGTCGTGCTCAAGGAGTTCCGGGAGTTCATCAGCCGTGGCAACGTGCTGGACCTGGCGGTCGCCGTCATCATCGGTGCTGCGTTCGGAGCCATCACCACATCCCTCGTCAATCAGGTGATCATGCCGGTCATCGGCCTGGTCCTCGGCGGGGTCGACTTCAGCAACCTGGGCATCATCCTGAAGGGTGCCGGGGCCTATGCCTCGGTCAAGGATGCGGTGGCCGCCGGCGCTCCCGTCATCCAGTACGGGGCCTTCCTGAACACCGTCATCAACTTCCTGATCATCGCCTTCGTCCTGTTCATGGTCATCCGCTCGTTCAACGCCATGAAGCGTCGCGGCGAGAATCGCACGGAGCCGTCCGAGCCTGTCGTGCCGCCGCCTCCGCCCGCGGAGGAGCGGCTGCTGACCGAGATCCGCGATCTGCTGGCGCGCGAACGGGGGGCGGGCGGCGCCTGACGTCGAACGCCGTACGGAAGCGGTCCGTGCGATGGGCGCCGCGCTCGTGTCGCGCGCCGTGCGGGACCCGCGTGTGACCTCGTGGTTCAGACCGACAGCCGGTGTGCAGCATCGACCTCGTCGGGGCTGCACACCACGAACCCCAGGTCGCGCAGCAGGCCGTCGCTGAGGCCGTAGATCCAGGCGCGGACGGTAAGCTCCTGTCCGCGCGCCCAAGCGTCCTGGACGATGCTGGTGGTGCAGACGTTGCGGGTCTGCTCGATGGCGTTGAGCTCGGCCAGCCGCTCGGCCCGGGCGGCGGCGTCGGGCGCCGCCGCGAGCACGTGCTCGTGCTTGGCCGCGACGTCCTTGATGAGGCGCAGCCAATTGTCGATGAGGCCGTGCCGCTGCTGGTCGAGGGCGGCATTCACGCCGCCACAGCCGTAGTGACCGCACACGATGACGTGCTCCACCTTCAGCACCGACACCGCGTATTCCAGCACCGTGAGGGCGTTGAGGTCGGTGTGGGAGAAGACGTTGGCGATGTTGCGGTGGACGAACACCTCGCCGGGGTCGAGGCCGGCGATGACGTTCGCCGGCACGCGCGAGTCGGCGCAGCCGATCCACAGGTAACGGGGCTCTTGCTGGGCGGCGAGCCGTGGGAAGTAGCCGGCGTCCTGGCGCGCCATGCTTCCGGCCCAGGCGCGGTTGCGTTCGAGCAGCTCGGACGGGTCGCTCACGCTCTGATGATACGCGGTGCGCGGTGACGCGGCGGTCCTGGGGGATGCGCCCCGTCGAAGCCGGCACACGCGGCGGACGGGTGTAGGGCATGCCTGCCCGTCACAAGTGCGCATAAATGAGCATGTATTGACAAAAACACGCAACTACGTCCATAATCACTCCCATACGACGCTGAGGAACGGGGTGGCGATGGAACTGCGGCCGGAGAGGCTCGAGCGCATCGTGCAGCTTCTCAACAAGCGTGGCGGAGCCCGAACGCACGAGCTCGCCGACGAGCTCGGCGTCTCGGCGGCCACGGTCCGTCGCGACCTCGAGGAGCTCGCCGCACGCGGGGCTGTCGACCGAACGCACGGTGGCGCCGTGATCCTGCACGGCGGAACGGCCAAGGAGGCCCCCTACGCTGAGAAGACCCAGCGCATGCAAGCGGAGAAGGCGCGCATCGCGCAGTACGCCGCGGGGCTCGTGCCAGACGGTGCGACGATCGTTCTCGACTCGGGGACGACGGTGCTCGAGCTGGCGAGACGCCTGGCGGGCCGGCCCATCACCGCGATCGCCCTCGATTTGCCCTCGGCGTCCGCCCTGGCTGCGGAGGAGGGTGCCGAGGTCTGGACACCGGGCGGACGCGTCCGCAACGGCCTGTTCAGCCTGGTCGGTCCCTGGGCCGAGCAGACGCTCCGCTCGCTCTCCGTCGACCTGTTCTTCATGGGAGCCGACGCCATCGACCGTGTCGGGATCTCCAACAGCACCGTAGAGGAGGCCGAGGTGAAGCGCCTGGCGCTGGCCGCGGCGAGGACCACCGTGCTTCTGGCCGACAGCAGTAAGTTCGCCCGGCGCTCGTTCGCCCGCGTGTGCCGTCTCGAAGAGATCTCGATGCTCGTCACCGACGAAGCGTCCCGGGAGTCGGTCGGCGACCTCGACGACGATTCGCTGCGGATCGAGTTCGTATAGATGCCGTTCTTGGAGGCCCGAATGACCCAGCCCGAAACGAGTCAACGTTCCGACGCAGCGCGCCCCGGCGGGCTCGAGCGCCTCTTCGGAGTGATCAAGCCCATCATCGCGATGGTGCACATCGGCGCGCTGCCCGGAACGCCGGGCTACGACGCCTCCCAGGGGATGGAGGGCATCGTGCGCGCGGCGCGGGCCGATCTGCTCGCGCTGCAGCAAGCCGGTGTGGACGCGGTGATGTTCGGAAACGAGAACGATCGGCCGTACCAGCTGGAGGTGGACGCCGCCTCGACCGCGGGCATGGCCTACGTGATCGGGCGCCTGCACGAGGACATCGCTGTCCCCTTCGGGGTGGACGTCCTGTGGGATCCGATGAGCACGATCGGCCTGGCGGCCGCCACCGGCGCGGTCTTCGCGCGCGAGATCTTCACCGGCGTCTACGGTTCGGACATGGGGCTGTGGCAGGGCAACGCCGGCGCCGCCCTCCGCTATCGCCGCCAGGTGGCGCGTGACGACCTCTTCCTGCTCTTCAACGTCACCGCGGAGTTCGCCTCCCCGCTGGACCACCGGAGCGTCGCGGAGCGTGCCAGGAGCGCGGTGTTCTCGAGTCTCGCGGACGCCATCCTGGTCTCCGGTCCGATGACCGGGCAGGCGGCCCCCCTCGAGCACATCGGCAGCGCCAAGCAGCAGCTCGGGGAGGTGCCCGTCCTGGCGAACACCGGCGTGCGCCATGACAACGTGGCGCAGATCCTTGAGCTCGCCGACGGTTGCGTGGTGGGGACCTCCCTGAAGGTCGACGGCGACACCTGGAATCCGGTCGACCCGGAGCGGGCCGCCCGTTTCATGGACATCGTCCGCGGCGTCCGGGGGACCTGACCGTGATCGTGGGCGTCGACGTAGGGACGACCGCCGTCAAGGGCATCCTGCTCGACGACGACGCCCGCGTGCTGGCCGTGACGGAGCACGGTCACGACCTCAGCAACCCGCATCCGACGTGGGCCGAGGAGGACCCGGAGGACTGGTGGGCCGGCGCGGTCGCCGTGCTCCGGTCGCTCCTCGACGGTAGGGAGGCGTCGGCGGTCCGCGCCGTGGGGGTCTCCGGCATGGTGCCGGCGGTCATCGGCCTCGATGAGCGTGACCGGCCCGTGCGACCGTCGATCCAGCAGAACGATGCCCGCGCGCACGACGAAGTGCGGTGGTTCGCCGAGCGCTTCGACGAGGACGCGCTGTTCGCTCGCACGGGAGCCACCTGGAACCAGCAGCTCGTCGCGCCGAAGCTCCTGTGGCTCAGGCGGCACGAGCCCGAGACGTGGTCGAAGGTCCGGCGCGTCACCGGGTCGTACGAGTACATCACCGAGCGCCTGGGAGCGGAACCGTACACGGAGTCCAACTGGGCGATCGAGTCCGGCCTGTGGGACGTCGCCGGTGGCAGCTGGCTCGAGGAGATCCTGGACGCTGCCGGCGCCTCCGCGCAGCAGTTACGCGACGTGAGGCGACCGCACGACATCGTGGGCGCCGTCGGAGCATCGGCGAGCGAGGCGACGGGGCTGGCGACGGGCACGCCACTGATCGCGGGAAGCGCCGACCATATCGCGGCGGCGTTCGCCGCGGGGCTCCAGCATCCCGGCGACGTCGTGATGAAGTTCGGTGGCGCCGGGGACTTCCTGTACGCGACCGACACGTTCGAGCCCGTTCGCGAGCTCTTCATCGACTACCACGACGTGCCCGGGCGGTTCGTCGTGAACGGTTGCATGGCGTCCTCGGGATCTCTGGTCAAGTGGTTCCAGAGTCGTTTCGCGCCCGAGCGTAGTTTCCGCGAGCTGGACCTGATGGCGGGGGAGCTGGAGCCCGGTGCGGACGGCCTGCTGTTGCTCCCCTACTTCCTGGGGGAGAAGACGCCCATCCACGATCCGCTGGCGCGGGGCACGATCGTCGGACTCACGCTCTCCCACGGCCCGGCGCACGTGCATCGCGCCGTCCTCGAGGGCGTGGCGTTCGCATTCCGCCACCACGTCGACGTTCTCGAGCAAGCCGGTTACTCCATCGGCCGCGTCACCATGATGGACGGCGGCGCCCGAAGCGAGGTATGGCGGTCGATCCTGGCGGCCGTGCTCGATCGTGACGTGATCCACCTGCGCGGCGGCGAGAGTGGGAGCGCGCTCGGCGTCGCGCTGCTGGCGGGGGTGTCCGCGGGCAGTTGGGCGTGGGAGGACGTCCCGGGCTTCGTGCGCGAAGAGGGGACAACGGCGCCCGACGGCCCGGCTTCGCGCCGTTACCGAGAGCTGTACGCCGTCTACCGGGAGCTCTATCAGCGACTTCGAAGCTTCTATCCGGAACTCTTGGAGGCTGCTCGTGCATGACATGAAGACCGCGTTCGTGACCGGCGGCGGGTCGGGCATCGGGAGATCGATCGTCCGCAGGTTGCACGCCGACGGATTCAAGGTGTGGATCGCCGATCTAGACGACGAACGGGCGCGCGCCGTGGCCGATGAGATCGGGGAGGGGGCGCGCATCCGAGCGCTGCGCTGCGACGTGACCGACCGGTCGAGCGTCGAGGCTGCCGTCGATGCGGCCTACCGCGAGGACGGGCGCATCGACGTCCTGTCGGCCAACGCCGGGGTGTCGTCGATGCGTGCCTTCCTCGAGCTGACCGACGAGGACTGGGACCGCAACTTCGCCGTGAACGCGAAGGGCGCCTTCCTGACCATGCAGTGCGTGGGGAGACGGATGGTCCGCCAGGAGCGACTGGCGGGGGAGCGCCACCGCGGCAAGATCGTTGCGACGGCCTCCATGGCGGCCCGCCAGGGCGCGCCCTTCCTGGCGCACTACTCGGCGTCCAAGTTCGCCGTGACCGGCCTCGTCCACGCTGCAGCGAAGGAGTTGGCGCCACTCGGCGTGACGGTCAACGCCGTTAACCCGGGCTTCGTGCGCACCTCGATGCAGGAGCGTGAGGTCGGCTGGGAGGCCTCCTTGAGGGGCATGACGCCGGACGAGGTGGTCGCCGACTACGTCGGGCAGACGCCCCTCGGCCGCCTGGAGGAGCCCGACGACGTGGCTGCCGTGGTGTCGTTCCTCGCCGGGGCCGACGCCGATTTCCTGACCGGCGAATCGGTCGAGGTCAACGGCGGAGCGTTCATCTTCTGATCGCGACCGGAAGGCGATTGACGACGCCGGCTTCGGCGAGGAGGCAGGAACCGTGCAGGCACAGCGATCGGTGACACCGCGCCGGACCATCCGGTGGGGCAAGATCTTCGCCCACCTCGCCCTGGCGTTGTTCTCGCTGTACATCCTGCTGCCTCTGCTGTGGGTGCTCCGAACGAGCCTGGTGCCGGAGGCGCGTGCCTACAGCGCTGCCCTCTTCCCGGCCCTCACCTTCGGCAACTACCTTCGCCTGTTCGAGTACCACGACTTCGGGCGCACCTACCTGAACAGCTTCCTGGCTGCCGGCGGCTCTACGGCGTTCGGCGTACCCATCGCCGCCATGACGGGCTATGCCTTCGCGCGGTTCCGGACCGGAGGACAGGCCGCGCGCTTCATGGTGCTGGCGACCCAGATGCTGCCGCCGGTGGCACTGGTGCTACCGATCTTCACCATCTTCCGGGCGATCGGCCTGACCAACTCCATCGTCGGCATCGGCCTGGCGTATGTCGGGCTGAACTTCCCGTTCATGACGTGGATCCTGATGGGGTTCTTCGAGGGCGTGCCGGTGGAGCTGGAGTGGGCGGCCATGGTCGACGGCGCCACACGCTGGAGCGCATTCTGGAGGATCGTCGTGCCCGTCGCCGCCCCGGGCATCGCTGCGGCCGCCGTTCTCGGCTTCATCCTGGCCTGGAACGAGTTCCTGTTCGCGCTCATCCTGAGCGGCCCCTCGACGGCCACGATCCCCGTGACGCTGGCGGGGCTGCAATCGCAGAACGGTGTCCTCATCGCCGAGATCTCTGCCGGAGTCATCCTCGGCATCCTGCCGCTGGTGGTGGCGTCTCGGTTCATCCAACGCTATCTCGTCCGCGGCCTGACCTTCGGCGCGGTCAAGTAGGGAGGTGTCAGACAGCACGATCGTGAAGTCCGGCGCACGCATCAACCCACGTACCCGACGACGTATCGACAAGGAGACGGACATGCAGAAGAAGGGGAGAGCCTGGTTGGCGACCGTTGTCGCCGTCGCGTTCGCCATGATGTTCGTGGTCTCGAACGCCAGCGCGCAAGGCGCCACGCTGCACATCCTCATGGAGGACGTGCCGGAAACGCACATCATCGAGAACCTGTTGCCGGAGTTCGAGCAGCAGACGGGGATCAAGGTCGACATCCAGAAGCTGGTGTACTCGGAGATGCACGACAAGCTCTTGACGCAGCTCGTGGCGTCCTCGAGCTACTACAACGTCCTCGAAGTCGACTTCCTGTGGGCCGGCGAGTTCCCCGCGGCCGGTTGGCTGGAGCCACTCCAGCCCTACGTCGACAAGACGAGCTTCGACCTCAAGCCCTTCATCCCGTCGATGCTGGATCTGGTCGGGAACTTCGACAAGAAGCTCTACATGATCCCCATGTACAACTACTCGATGGGCATCATCTACCGCAAGGACCTGCTCGCGGATCCCGCGCTCCAGAGCGCCTATCAGGCCCAGTACAACCGCAAGCTCGAGCTCCCAACGACGCTCGAGGACTACGTGCAGGTCAGCAAGTTCATGAACGCCCACGCCGGCGTCGCCGGGGCGGCCATGCAGGGCCAGCGCGGCGATCCCAACAGCATGGAGTTCTCGAACTACCTGTTCGCCGCCGGCGGCCACTACCTGGACGCCAACGGCAACGTGACCCTCGACTCGCCGGCGGCGCTCAACGCCCTCAACCTCTACGTCGACAACATCCAGAACGCTTCCCAGAAGGGTGCCCTGTCGGCGACCCTCGACGACACCTTCCAGCTCATGTGCCAGGGCAAGGCCTGGAGCATGGTGACGTACTGGTGGATGCTCCCGCAGCTCGATGATGCCTCCTCCTGCCCCAATGTGGCCGGCAAGGTGGCGCTTGGCGTCATGCCCGGTGGGCACGGCGAGAGCGGCGGCTGGGGTTGGGCCATCCCGCACAACGAGAGCCCGCAGCTCAAGGACGCGGCCTGGAAGTTCATCAGCTGGGTCCAGTCGAAGAAGGTGGCCGTCGAGCGCGCCCTTCAGGGCCACGCGCCGGTGCGCAGCGACGTCTTCGAGGATCCGTCCGTCCTGGCCAAGTACCCCTACTACAAGCAGGCCGAAGCCGTCGTCCAGAGCGGCGAAGCCTTCCCGGTCTTCACCTACTCGGCTCAGTACGAGGATGTTCTCGGCCGCCAGCTCTCGCTCGCAGCCGCCAACCAGGCGAAGCCCGCCGACGCCCTGAAGGCTGCGTCCGACGGTCTCCAGCAGCTCCTGACCAAGGCCAAGAAGCAGTAGCTCGTCTTGGCGCAAGCTCCGCATGCTCCGGGGAACGGCACGAGCCGTTCCCCGGAGCGCGGCGCGCACACCGAACGGACGTGAGATGGTCCAGCGCACGACAACAGCGAGCGCACGCACCAGGCGCCTGAGCGCGAGGGTTCGGCTCGAGGGCTGGGGTTTCGCGGCTCCCGGTCTCGGCCTGCTCCTACTGGTCGTGGCCGTGCCCCTGGTGCTGGCGATCGTGCTGGCCTTCTCCAGCTACACCTTCCTGCACACCGATCTGCTCCCGTTCACCGGCCTGGCGAACATCAAGGAGAGCGTCCACGATCCCTACTTCTGGCACTCCCTGTGGTTGACCGTGGGCTACTCCTTCGTCACCGTCACTGGGGAGATCGCCCTGGGGATGGGGATCGCCCTGCTGCTCAACCAGGACCTGCGGATGAAGGGCGTCTACTACGCGATCCTGACGATCCCGATGGCGATGTCTCCGGTGAGCGTGGCGTTGATCTGGCACATGCTGCTGCAGCCCAATCTGGGGATCGTCAACCACGTGCTGGGGACGCTGGGCCTCCCCCAACCCGACTGGCTCGGGTCCACCACGCTCGCGTTCTGGAGTGTCGTGCTGGTCGATATCTGGCAGCAGGTATCGTTCGTCGTTCTGATCCTCACCGCCGGGTTGTCGGCTCTGCCCACCGAGCCCTACGAGGCGGCGGCGATCGACGGCGCGTCGGCCCCGCAGCGCTTCCTCTATCTGACGCTCCCGTTGATCCGGCCCGTGGCTGCCGTCGCCGTGATCATCCAGTTGATCAACGAGTTCCGGGCCTACGACCTGTTCTACGTGCTGACCAAGGGGGGGCCGGGGATCGCGACGGACGTGCTGAGCTACTTCGTCTATCGCAAGGCCTTCCTGGGACTCAACATCAACGAGGCCTCGGCGGCGTCGTTCGGGCTCCTGATCGTGGTGCTGATCCTGACGGTCGCCTTCTACGCGCTCATCTCGCGACGCTCCAACTGACCCCTGACGCTAGCCCGGGCTGTCGCTCTTGCCGATGGTGCCACCGCGCGCGCGGTGGCCCTGCCCGACCACCAGGAAGCCTTCGTGGTCGGTCTCCCGCACGATGCCCGTCAGCTCGCGCACCTCGGTGCGGTTGATGGTGCAGAAGAGCACGGTGCGTTCGCCGCGGCTGTACATGCCCTCGGCGCGCCAGGCCGTGACGCCGGTGTGCATGCGCATCTGCAGCGCTGCCGCGACTTCCTCGGGCCGGTCGGTCACGATGAACACGGTCCGGACGATGGACGGGCCCTCGGTCGCGTAGTCGGTGGCCAGGCCGTTGACGAAAAGCGCGACGAGCGAGTACAGCGCGCGGTCCCAGCCGAACACCGCGCCCATGAGGACCACGATGATGCCGTCGGTCATCATGTAGACCTGACCCATCGGGATGCCGCTGCGGCGCTGTAGCACGCGGCTGAGGATGCCGGTGCCGCCGATGTTGCCGCGCGCCCGGATGACCAGCCCGCCGGCGATGCCGGTGACCGCCCCGCCGTAGAGCGCATTGAGCAGGGGGTCGTGGCTCGCGCCCTCGCGCGGCAGGTAGGGCGCCAAGGCGTCGATGCCGATGAAGACGGCGGTGACGACGTAGAGCGTACGCGCCAGGAAGGGCGGGCCGCCCAGTTGCCACGCCCCGATCAGCAGCAGGGGGATATTCAGCACGAACAGCACGACGCCGTTCGGCCACGGCAGGTAGTGGGTGATGACGAGCGTCAGCCCACCCAGCCCGCCGGGCGCCACGTTGCTGGGGACCAGGAAGAGGTCGAAGGCGGCGGCGTACAGCAGCGCGCCGGCCGTGAGCAGGATGACGTTGACGCCCTCCTGGCGGGCGAGGGTGATCACCTTGCGCCGGGTCGCGCGGAGCACGGAACCGGTGCGGCCGGCCGCTGTGGTGGTGAACTCGGGGGTTTCCTTCACCGGGCCGGTGTCCACCGCCCCGCTGCTCGCGATCGTGGCTCTCCCGTTCCCGGGGCCCGGAGAACGGGCGCTCTCCGGCCCTCCCGTTGTACGACTCTCAGGGTCTGACGCCATCGCGATCCTCCGGCTGCTCGTGCGTGTGGGCGCGGCGCGCGCCCGTGCCCATGACGCCGTGACGCCACGCTACCGCAGCCGCAGGAGGTGTGTGTGCGGTTGCTTCGCCGGTCGCGCCAACCTCCGAGGGGTTGCCGTCCTCGACGGAAGCCGTGGCCTGAAGTCGGGGGTGGGGCGTGCCATGTGGACCTCCTGATCGACCAACCTGCGGACCATCTTCGTGACGCCTCATGGCGCCGCCTACCGGTGCGTTCAGGCCGCCCCGGACGCCGGCGGGTCCGGTCGCCGATTGAGCTCCGCGATCTGGTCGAGCTGGAGCTGCTGGATCTCGAGCAGCCGTTGCCAGGCGTGCTGTAGCAGGTGGTCGAGCTTCTCGTGCAGCAGCCGCACTTCCAGCTCCGCTTTCAGGTTGGTGCGGAAGTCGTACTCGGCGCGCATCCGGTCCTTGGCCTCCTGCCGGTTCTGGCTCATCAGGATGACTGGGGCCTGGATGGCGGCGAGACAGGACAGCACAAGGTTCAGGAGGATGAACGGGTAGGGATCGAAGGGGTGGCGTAGGAGCTGGCTGGCGTTGACCGCCACCCACAGCGCCAGGACGACCAGGAAGCCCAGGATGAAGGACCACGAGCCGCCGAAGGTCGCGATGCCGTCGGCCAGTCGTTGCCCTCCCCCTCGCTCCTGGTCGAACGTCTCGTTGATGTTCTCGCTCAGCAGGTCCTGGTCGCGGAACGCCTCGACGACCTGACGCTCGAGACGGTCGAGGTCGCCGCGGTCGGCCTCCAGCACGGTTCGGACGTACTCGGCCCGGTAGTGATCGAGGTCATCGCGACAGATCACGTCGTCACCCGTCCAACTAGGATGGTCGCGAACGATCGCCTCGCGCACGCCGCCGCGAATCAGGGCGGCGGGAACGAGCTCGCTCGAGGGAAGGGTGCGCCCGCATACGGGGCAGAGCGCCGTGGGCGAAGAGGGGGAGGCGTTCATGACGCATGCTACGAGGACGGGAGGCGTTCTGCGCGCTCAGCGGTCCTAGCGTGTCCTTGGGGCCTCAACGCGGCGTCCCGAAATCGAGCGTCCAGTACGTTCCGGCGGCTCCGGTACCGAGATCCCGGAACTTCGGGTCCATGATGTTGGCGCAGTGGCCCGGGCTGGCGAGCCATGCCTGGATCACCGACTCCGGCGTGGAGAACCCCCACGCGATGTCCTCACCGATGCGCGTCCAGACGTACCCCTGGGCGGCGGCGCGTTCGCCCACCGTGCTGCCGTCCGAGCCGGTGTGGCTCATGCTCCCGCTGTGCTGCATGTCCTGGCTGTGGAGCTGCGCAGCCCGCGTCAGGCGTGCGTCGAGGGAGAGCGCCGGGGCTGCCGCGTACGGCGTGGTGCCGCACGAGCGCGGGGTCCCGCGCGCTTGGTTGACCAGGCTCAGCAACGTAGCAGACTCGGCCGGCGCCACGACCGCGCCGCAACCCGTCAGCAGCAGGAGCGCGCCCACCAGGAGCGCGCCCACCAGGAGCGTATTCGACAGCACGGGACGCCTCAGGAGCGCGCGGGCTCGGCGCATGGTGCGATGCTACGGCGCTGGCCGGCGGGCGCGCATGAGGTGGGCCACTCTGCCAGGCGGGCGGTAGACTGCGGCGATGAGACATCCGTTGAGGGCCGTGGCAGCACGCGGCCTGGCTTGGTTGTGGGCTCTGATGGCCCTGTCGGCGACGCTGGCAGCGCCGCCTGCGTTGGAGCTGCAGGACGCGTGGTTGCGCTGGATCCCGGCACCGGTGCCCAACACAGCGCTGTACGGCGTGCTCGTGAACGCCACGAACGAGGACGTGCGTCTGGTGGGCGGCACGACGGCCGTGGCCGCGACGTGCATGCCGATGACGACGCGCAAGGAGGACACGGGGTCACCGTCGGGCCCGGTCGTGTCGATGGTGCCCGTGGAGGCGCTGATCGTGCCGGCGCACGGTCGGCTCAGGCTGGAGCCCGGCGGTGACCACCTGATGGTGATGGGGTTGAAGAGCCCGCTGATCGAAGGAACCGCGGCCGAGCTCACGCTCCGCTTCGAGGGCGCACCGCCGCTCACGGTGAACGTGCCGGTCGTGCGCAAGTGAGGAGGATGGAGGGGGATCATGGCCGGTCGCGATGATCCCGGTGGAGCGTCGGGCGGGGCGACGCCGCCGCAACGGCCGCCGAGCGCGCCGCCGAGCCGGCCACCTACGCTGGCGCTGGCCCGGCCGCTATGGCTCCTGGCCGGAGCGTTCCTGCTGGTGGTCGCCGCCCTCGTGCTGTGGAACGTGCTGCGCCCGGCTCCCTACAGCTACCTCAGCGAGCCGCTCTCCAACCCCACGGTGGCCACGGACTTCACGCTCCTGAGCGCGTCCGGGCCCGTTCACCTGTCGGACTGGGACGGCAAGGTGGTGGTGCTGTTCTTCGGCTACACCCACTGTCCCGACGTGTGCCCGACCGAGATGATGCAGCTCGCGACGATCACCGCCTCCTTGCCGGCGGCGGACCGGGAGCGGGTGGCGGTGGCCATGATCTCGGTGGATCCGGAGCGCGACACGCCTCAGGTGATGGCGACCTACGCGCACGCCTTCTCGCCGACGTTCCACGGCCTGACCGGCACGCCCGACGCCATCGCGGCCGTGGCGAAGCAGTACTTCGTGAGCTACCAGAAGACCGATCAGACCGGCCCGGACGCCTACTTCATGCGCCACACGGCATCGGTCTACGTGCTGGACCCACAGCGGCGCTTGACGCTCATCTATGGCGGCGACGACCTGGCGAGCCACCCCCATCACATCGCCCGCGACCTGCGCCACCTGCTCGCGCGAAGCAGCTAGGCACGGCGGGACGCGCAGATGGTGGGCGCGGGAGCTCGCTGCGCCTTCAGCCGGCGTTCCCCAGGGCGCGCCCCACCGTGCGGCCACTGAACAGGCAGCCGCCGAGGAAGGTCCCCTCCAGCGAGCGGTAGCCGTGCATGCCGCCGCCCCCGAAGCCGGCCACCTCGCCGGCCGCGTACAGGCCCGGCAGCGGCTGGCCGTCTTCTGTCAGCACGCGTCCCTGCAGGTCGGTCTCGAGCCCACCCAGCGTCTTGCGCGTGAGCACCCGCAGCCTCACCGCCACCAGCGGCCCGGCCGCCGGATCCAGCAGGCGGTGCGGGCGCGCCACGCGTACCAGACGGTCGCCTAGCGACCGCCTGGCGTTGCGGATGGCCATCGCCTGGAAGTCCTTGCCGAAGCCGCTCACCACCTGCTCGTCGCGGGCGGCCACCGCGTCGGCCACCAGGGCCGGATCGAGGCGCTCGTCACCGATGAGCGCGTTCATCTTCCGCACCAGGCCCTCCAGGGTGGCGTCCGTGAGGAAGTCCTCGCCGCGCTCCAGGAACGCCCGCAGCGGCGGCTGCAGGCCCGCGAGCCTGCCGCGCACCACGCCGGCGAGGCTCTTGCCGGTGAGGTCGGGGTTCTGCTCACTGCCCGAGAGCGCGAACTCCCGTCGCAGGACGCGACGGTCCAGCACGAACCAGGTGTGCGGGAAGCGGCCGCGTCCGATGTGTCCCAGCGTGTCGAGGGTCGTGAAGCCCGGCAGGAACGGGGGAGGCAGACGGCGGCCGTCGGGATCGAGCCACAGACTGCTCGGGCCCGGCAGGATGCGGATGCCGTGGCCCGGCCAGATCGGCGCGAAGTTCCGCACGCCTTCGGTGTAGTGCCACATGCGATCGGTGTGGATCAGCCGCCCGCCTGCCGCGGCGCTCGCCGCTTGCAGCTGCCCGTCCACGTGGGCGGGCACGCCCGTGAGCATGGCGTCGGGCGGCGGCCCGAGGCGGTCGCCCGGCCAGCTGCGGCGCACCCGCTCGTGGTCGCCACCGATGCCGCCCGAGGCCACCACGACCGCCGGCGCTCCGAGCCTGAAGGTGCCGACCGGCTCCCGCGAGGTCGGCCGGCCGCGTTCGGACGGGTCGTCGGCGAGCGCCTCGCCGGCCACGCCGGTCACGGCGCCGCCCTCGACGACGAGCTCGCGAACTCGGTGGCGGAATCGTAGCCGGACGCGCCCGGCGCGCTCGTGCTCGCGCACTCGGCGCGCGAACGCCTCGACGATGGCGGGACCGGTGCCCCACGCGATGTGGAAGCGGGGGACGGTGTTGCCCGCGCCCTGGGCGTGCCCCACGCCGCGCTCGGCCCAGCCCACGACGGGGAAGAAACGTAGGCCGTGCTCGCGCAGCCAGGCGCGCTTCTCTCCGGCCGCGAAGGCGACGTACGCCTCGGCCCACCGCCGGGGCCAGCGGTCGTCCTCGCGATCGAAGGCGGCCGTGGCGAGCCAGTCGCGCCAGGCGAGCTCGTGGTTGTCGCGGATGCCGAGCCGGCGCTGCTCCGGCGTGTCCACCAGGAACAGACCGCCGAACGACCAGAAGGCCTGTCCGCCCAGGTTGGCCCGCGACTCCTGGTCGAGCAACGTCACGCGCAGGCCGGCGTCGGCCGCCTCGGCGGTGGCGACGAGGCCGGCCAGTCCTGCTCCGACCACGATGACGTCGGCGTCGGGGGTCACGCATCCAGTATCGCTCACCGCGGCGCCCGCTGCGCACTCTCGCCGGAAACGCTCGGCGCGCAGGCCGCTTCGGAGCCGGGCGCCGGGGTACGCTTGCATACACTGAACGGATGCCGACGGCATCGCGGTGGGGGCGCCGAGGCGGAGGAGACGACCATGAACGGTCACGAGATGGGGATCGCGGAGCTGCAGGCCGCCATGACCTCGGGGGAGACCACCGCGTTGGAGATCACACGCGGGTACCTGGAGCGCATCGCTGCGATCGACGCCGGCGGGCCGACGTTGAACGCCGTCATCGAGATCAACCCGGACGCCCTGCTGGCGGCCGCCGAGCTCGACAGCGAACGCCGCGAGCGCGGGCCGCGCGGGCCGCTGCACGGCATCCCTGTGATGGTCAAGGACAACATCGACACCGGCGACCGCATGCAGACCACGGCCGGCTCGCTGGCGCTGGCGGGTAACGTCGCGCCGCGCGATGCCGGCGTGGTCGAGCGCCTGCGCGCCGCCGGCGCCGTGTTGCTGGGCAAGACGAACTTGAGCGAGTGGGCCTACTTCCGCTCGACGCGCGGGTGCAGCGGCTGGAGCAGCCGTGGCGGGCAGACACGCAACCCCTATTCGCTCGATCGCACGCCGAGTGGCTCGAGCTCCGGCTCGGGGGTGGCGGTCGCAGCCGGCCTGTGCGCCGGCGCCATCGGCACCGAGACCGACGGCTCCATCGTGAGCCCCTCCTCGGCCAACGGCGTGGTCGGCATCAAGCCCACCGTCGGGCTGGTGAGCCGTGCCGGCATCATCCCGGTCGCCACCTCGCAGGACACGGCCGGACCAATGGCACGTAGTGTCGCCGACGCCGCCGCCCTGCTCACGGTCCTCGCCGGTCCCGACCCGCGCGATGAGGCCACAGCGCAGGCGCCGACACTGGACTACCTGCAGTTCCTCGATGCCCGCGCGCTCGAGGGGGCCCGTCTGGGCGTGGCGCGCGACTGCTTCGGCCGGCACGAGGGCGCCGACGCCGTCGTGGAGGCGGCGCTCGGCGCCTTGCGCGCGCTGGGCGCCGAGATCATCGACCCGGTCGAGCTGGGCCGCGAGCGCATGAACGAGGCGCCCGAGCTCGAGCTGATGCTGATCGAGATCAAGGCCGGCGTGGACGCCTACCTGGCCGACCACCCGCGCGCGAAGGTCCGGAGTCTGGAGGAGGTGGTGGCCTTCAACCGGCTGCATGCCGATTCCGTGCTGCCCTACTTCGGGCAGCAGCTGCTCGAGCGGGCGCTCACCGACGGTGTCGTCAACGAAGCGCGCTACCGCGAGGTGCGCGAGACCTGCCACCGCCTGGCGCGTGACGAGGGCATCGACCGCGCCCTCACCGAGCACCGGCTGGACGCCCTGGTGGCGCCTACCATGGTGCCGGCATGGGCCATCGATCCCATCGACGGCGACAAGCGGCTCGGCGGCTGCGCCACGCCTGCGGCGATGGCGGGCTACCCGCACGTGACGGTCCCCGCCGGTCACGTGCACGGGCTCCCTGTCGGGCTCTCCTTCTTCGCCGGCGCTTACGCCGAGGGCCGCCTCATCGGATTCGCGCACGCCTTCGAACGCGCGACGCAGGCGCGCCGGCGCCCGACGTTCCTGTCCCGTGTCGCCTGAGTCGTTCGCGCCGGACAGGCACGTGCGTCGGCGGCGGGCGTGATGCTCGGCCTGCCGCCCGAAGCGCTGGCGGCAGCAGCGGCGGCGGCCCTGCTGGTCGGCGTCGCCAAGGCGGGCTTCGGAGCCGGCTCGGGCGTCATCGCCACCCCCTTGGTGGCCCTGACGCTGCCCGTGCCGCAAGCGGCCGCGCTGCTGCTCCCGGTGCTCATCGGTGCGGACGTCTTCGCGGTCTGGCACTACCGCCGCAGCGCCAGCCTCGGGGACCTGAAGCTGCTGTTGCCGAGCGCGCTGGTGGGGATCGTCCTGGGTGCGCTCACCTTCGATCTGCTGGCCCCGCACGGGCGCGCGTTGGAGGTGGGCATCGGAGTGCTGGCGCTGGCCTTCGTGGCCTGGCAGGTGGTGCGGGTGCGCGTGCTGCGAGCCCTGCAGGGGCGGCCGCCGTCCCGGCTCTGGGGCGGCGTGCTGGGGGGCCTGGCGGGGTTCACGTCGACGTTGGCGCATGTCGGCGGGCCGCCTGTGGCGGTCTACCTGCTGCCGCGCGGGTTGCGACGCGATCTGTTCGTGGGCACCGCTGCGTGGTTCTTCTTCATCGTCAACGTCGTGAAGCTGGTTCCCTACGCCTGGCTCGGGTTGCTGAGCGTCGACAACCTGCTGGTCGCCGTGCTGTTGTTGCCGCTGGCGTTCGCCGGCGCGGCGCTCGGCGTGTGGCTCAACCGCACCGTCCAGGAGCGCGGCTTCACGCTCGCGATCTACGTGCTGCTCACCGTGACGGGCGTCCAACTGGTGTCGGGTTCGTCGCTCATCGGGTGGCTGGTGCATCTGCGCGGCTGAGCTGGCCAGCGTGGCTGTAGAGTCTGCGTGAGGCGGGCGCACGTCCGGCCCGCCCGGGTCGAGGCCGCCGTGAAAGTCAACCCTTCCTCCGAATCGTCGTCGGACCGGTCCGGTCGTCGCGAACGCCGCGCGAACCGCAAGCCTCGCGACCGCTATGCCCTGGGTCTGCTGCTGGTCGTGGTCGGTGGCCTCTTGTTGCTACGCGACAGCTTCGGCGTGGCGTTCCAGAACTGGTGGGTCGCCTTCCTCCTGATCCCTGCCGCGGCGTTCCTCTACCGCGCCTACCAGGCCTATCAGGCGAGCGGCAGCGTGGACCGCGAGGTGTCGCGCCAGGTCATCCCCGGCGTGGTTCTGCTGCTGGTGTCCGCCGTGTTCCTGTTCGGGTTGTCCTGGAATGTCATGGGCCCGTTGCTGCTGATCTTTCTGGGCCTGATGCTGTTCGTGCGTCGCGGAGATCGCGACGACGACGCCTGAAGGCGCTCTGCGCTCCGGGCGAGTTCAGGCAGTGAGGCCCGCCGCCTTCAGGAAGCTGCGCAGCGCCTCCACCAGCCCCGGCGCCAACGGCAACGCCGGATCGGAGTAGGCCGCCAGGTTGGCTTCCCGCTCGGCGGGTGCGACCTTGAGCACGTGGTTCATCCCTTCGATGCGTGCCAGCGTGGTGCGTTTCCCCGCCGCGGCCAGGCGCTCGCCGTCCTCCACCGGTACCTGCAGATCGGTCGTGCCCTGCACCACCAGGGTCGGGATGTCGAGCGCTGCCAGGTCGCGCGCCGGGTCGTGCCGGAACCAGCTCACCAGGTAGGGCTGCACGCTCTGCCGGAACAGCGCCTGCCCGATCTGGGGCACGGCTGCGATGCCGGGTGGCAGCGTCTCCACCGTTCGCCCGGCCTCCAACTCGCGCACCACGGCGTCGACCTCATCCATCAGCTCGGCCGGGAGTTGAGCCCGGAGCTGCGAGCGCAGCACCTCGGGCGCCGGGCGCCCCGCACCCTCCAGCGACACGAAGGCGGAGACTCCGGCCCTGCCCGAAGCGAGCATCCCGACCAGCGATCCCTCGCTGTGGCCGACGACCAGGGTCTGCGCGAACCGCGCGTCGTCGTCGAGCTGGCGCAACCAGCGTACGGCGTCTTCCACCATCAGGTCGAAGGTCCCAGCGGCCTCGTCGAGGCCGGCGTCGCGGCTCTCGCCGATGCCGCGCTTGTCGTAGCGCAGGGACGCCACGCCGGCTCCGGCCAGCGCCTCGGCCACGAGCTTCAAGGCGTCGTTGCGACCTGGGAGGAGGGCGGTGTTGCCGTCCCGGTCGGTGGGACCGGAGCCCGCGATGATGAGCGCGACCGGGAAGGGCCCCGTCCCACCGGGCAGCTCCAGGGTGCCGTGCAGGCGTCCGGTAGGGGTGTCGAGGATCATCACACAAGAGCATACGCCCGCGCCCGAGGGCGTGCCGGGCGGCGCTAGAGTGGGCCATGGCGGACGATCGATCGAGGCGGGCCGGGCGCCTGGCCAGGCTCCGGGCCGGGCGTCCCGAGGGCGGCGGCGCGCAGGCGTCGCCGGCGCGGCGGGCGGTCGATGCGCTGGTCGGCCGACGGGCGCGCCTGACCGGCACCGTCTACCTGTGCCTCGACCTGTCGGCCAGCATGGCCGACCCCGGCAAGATGCAACAGCTCCTGAAGGGCTCGATCCGCTTCTTCTACGAGGCCTGGCGCCGGAACTACGCGGTCGGCGTCATCGGTTTCGGTTCGAAGGCAAGGGTGCTCACCGGTGCCACGCGAGACCCGTACCGCTTCCAGCAGAGCATCAGCCGGCTGATGCCGAACGGGGGTACCGCGATGGCCCTCGCGCTGCGGCTGGCGGCGGGCCGGTTGCGACTGCGCAGCGGCCGCCGCGTCGTCCTGCTGATCACCGACGGTATGCCCGACAGCCGCGAGGCCGCGCTGGACGCCGCAGCAGCCGTGCGTGCGGCCGGGATCCGGGTGATCGCGGTCGGTACGGATCGCGCCGACGAGGCGTTCTTGAGCGCGCTGACGCCACGTCCGGAGCTGGCGCGGGTGGTCGCTGCCGAGGCCTTCGGTGACGCCATCGGAGGCGCGGCGTCAGGGCTCGCGTCGTGACGTGCTCCCGCGACAGGATCCCCGTCTGTGCGGCGTCAGCGGTGCCGGGCCTGCGCCCACGGCGCACGTCTTCCCATCGCACCTGCGACCGGCGCTGCGAAGCTCGGCGCTCAGTGCTGAACTTGGACCTCGATGTACCAGGAGTCGCGCTTGGCGAAGACGTGGAAACGGACGCCGCCATACTGACCGAAATCGGTCGTCACGTTGGCGAACCCGAAGGCCAGGGTGCGGCTCGAGAACGGCCCGACGATGCAGTCGGACTCGCCCTTCCAGCGATTGGGGGAGATGGGAGTTACGGGCCGGACGCCGCGACTACCGGCGATCGGCGCGAAGACGCGCGTGCTCTCGCGAACCATCGTCAAACTCCTGTGGGGTTCCGCTCAGGATCTGCTCAGGGGGTTCGTCGGGACATTCACCCGTGCGGTGAGATACGGCTGGCCTGGTTACGAAAGGGCAGCGCAAGAGTCGACGTCGGAGGTCGAGTATAGGGGCTGAAGGGGTCGAGCGCAAGAGGCCAACGGCTCCCTCGCGGCCGCCGGACGGGTGTGCGAGCCCATCGCCGAGGCGAGTCGAGAACAGCGTCAGGGAAGGACGCTGCGGGGTTGTCGAGCAGCCGGCCCCAGCACCTGACGGCGCGGGCCATGCGGCGGATCAATCGAGGAAATCGCGCAGCGAGAGATCGCGGCGTGCCAGGTACTGCAGCTTGCGTAGTGCGCGGGCTTCGGCCTGGCGCACCGCCTCGCGGGTGATGCCGTACTGGCGGCCGATGGCCTCGAGTGTGTGCTGTTCGCCGTCCACCAGGCCGAAGCGCAACCGCAGGACGTCCGCTTCACGCTCGGTGAGGCGTCCCAGCAGGCGGCTGAGCTGGTCGGACAGGGCGGTCTCGCTGGCCAGCTCGACGGGAGCATCGGCGTCGGCGTCGGGCAACATCTCGCCGAGGGTGGTGTCCTGCTCTTCGCCGATGGGTCGTTCGAGGGAGAGGGTGTCGCGCGCCTGACGCAGGGTGTGGTCGACGCGCTCCACCGTCCAACCTTCGCCCATCACGCCAGCGATCTCCTCGCGGCTGGGTGGGCGCCCGAGTTCCTGCTCGAGCTGGTCGGCGCTGGAGCGCAGCCGATGGAGCGTCTCCTGGAAGTGCACCGGCAGGCGGATGGTGCGCGAGCCGTTGGCCAGCGCCCGCACCACCGCCTGGCGGATCCACCACACGGCGTAGGTCGAGAACTTATAGCCGGTGCTGACGTCGTACTTCTCCACGGCGTGCATCAGCCCGGCGTTGCCTTCCTGGATGAGGTCCAGCATGGGCAGGCCACGTGTGCGGTAGCGCTTGGCCACCGAGACCACGAGCCGCAGGTTGGCCTCGATGAGGTTCTCGCGCGCCCGCTCGGCGTCCTCCACCTGGCGGGTCAGGCGCCGCCGCTCGCGGGCGTCGAGCGCATCGCCTTCGGACGCGAGGTGGGCTTCGGCGTCCTTGCCGCTGTCGACGCGACGCGCCAGGGCCACCTCTTCGTCGCGACCGAGCAGGGGGACCCGTCCGATCTCGCTAAGGTAGCGCTGTAGGTCATTGCCGTCGTCCACGGTCCTCCGCTGCCGCACTCGAGCGCTCGCCTGGCCCTCCTCCCGGCCGTGGTCACGGACGGTGTCGTGGTCGAGGGGCTCGTGCTCGTGTGGTTCCTGGTCGTGCTGCTCCTGGATCGGGGATCTGGTCATGGAATCATCTCCGGCCGGCGGCCGACCTTCGCGGCTCAGGGCGACCTGCCCGGAGCCTGGACGCGCGCCGGCCCCGGTCCGGGTCGGCCGCGTGATCGACGTCGTGCTGGCGGGGGGCGTGACGACGCGGTGTGCCGCCGCCACACGAGGGAAGTGTACCATGGCGGTACACACGACTCCAAGCCCTTGTGGACGGGGCTCCCGCACGCCGCCCGGGCGCTCCGCACGTCGGGGGCGTGTCCTGAACGGCCTTCGTCTCGCGGTAGATTGCCCGTGAGCGTCCCGGACGTGCCGGGGCAGAACCCGACGGAAGGGGGCGAGAGCGTGCGCGACGCCATAACGAGCCTGTGGCGTCAGCCGCTGGCGCGGGTCCTCGTTGCGCTGGCGCTACTCGCCGCCGTGGTCTGGTTCGTGGCGGTCACCCGCGGCGTGTGGTTCATCGTGGTGACCGCTTTCGTGCTGGCCTACCTGCTCCACCCGCTGGTGCGTTGGAGCCGTCGCCGCTTCCACGTGCGCTGGGTCGGTCTGGTCGTGTCGGTGCTCGCCGTTCTTGCGGTGCTCGCCCTGTTCGCGCTGCTGTTCTTCGACCTGTTCGAGCAGCTCTCCCGGCTGCCGGACCAGCTCCCCGCCCTGATCCAACAGGCCACCACCGTCACGCAGCACGTTCCGGGACTCATCCAGGACGCTCCCCTGCCGCAGTCCGTGAAGCTCGCCCTGAGCAACGCCTACGGCTCGGCCCATGCCCAGGTCCGTCAGTGGGCCAGCCACTTCCTGGACCAGTTCGCCACCTACGTCACGGGGGGCGGGCTCTTCCATACGCTGCGGCTGCTCGTCGGGGACGTCGTGCGGCTCCTCGGGCTGCTCGCGCTGACCGCCTACCTGCTGGCGGACTTCCAGCGCGTGACCCGCAGCTTCCGGCTTGCGGCCCCCGAGCCCTACCAGGACACCGTTGCCGACGTGATCGACAAGTTCGAGCACGCAGTGGGCGGCTACTTCCGCGGTCAGCTCATCGTCGCCGGCATCGTCGGTGCGGTCACGGGCGTGGGACTTGCTCTCCTGGGCGTGCCGCTGGCGCTGTCGCTGGGTTTCCTGGGCGGTCTGTTCGACCTCGTGCCCTACCTCGGGCCGATCATCGCCATCACGCCGGCGCTGTTGCTGGCGGCGCCGTTAGGGTGGTGGACGGTGATCGGGGTGCTGATCGTCTATACCGTTGCCAATCAGCTCGAGGGTCATGTGTTGGAGCCGCTGGTGCTGGGGCGTACGGTGCGCCTCCACCCCACCACCGTCGTCATCGCGCTGCTGCTCGGGCTGCACTTCGCCGGCGTGCTGGGGGCGCTGCTGGCCGTTCCGCTGATGGGTTTCGCCAAGCTGCTGTTCGACGCGTACTACCGCAACAGTCGTTTCTACCGCGAGGGCTGAGGCGCGGCCTCGGCGCCCGGCGGTTCCGAACGAGGCGTGACCCCTGCGCCAGGGCCGATGCAAGGCTCCTGGAAGCGCGGGGGTCACGTGCGGTTCGTACGGGTGGGGGCGAGGTTACATGCCGTTGCCGCTCGAGCCCGAGCCGCTGTTCGAGGCCCCGCTCTTCATCGTGCTCGCCAGGTCGCTCTTAGGCGTGGTGATGATCCATCCCACGGCGGCGGTCGGCGTGGGATGCGACAGCACGGTGCCGTGGATCGTGCTGTGGGCGTTGGCGTCGACGAACTTAGGGGTGTCGCCGGGCTTGACGGCCCAGTACACGCTCTTGGCGTCGATCATCCCGTCGGACACGGTGTACTGCACGGGATTCCGGAACGCCTCCAGGGGCTTGCCGGTCCTGGTGTCGACGACCAAGTAGGCGAAGTTGGCGACCACCTTCTGGCCCATCGGCACCATGCCGTCCCAGCGGCCGTTCGACGACGTCAACACCTGGAAGCGGACGGGATCCTTGAAAACGTTGGCGGGGATGTAGATCGTCATCTCTCCGGCTGCGGCTCCCTTGAAGTAGGCGTCGGGCACGGTGACGGTAGCGGATTGCCCGGGTTGCAGGTTCAGCGTCGCCAGGACCCGCGGGAACTCCCGGCTCACGGCGGTCGCCGGCGTTGTCTCGGCGAACGTCGCGCTCCCCAGGAGGAGGATGAAACCGGTCAGGACCATCGTGCGCATGCGCATGCCGACCTCTTTCCGGCCCCGTCCGGGGGCCGATGCGCATACTCGTCGCTCGCCACATGAAACGGTTGAATGCGGCGTGAAAAACCCTGATCCGCTCACCGTTCCGACTCCCGTCGCCCAGGTAGCGGTTCGCGTGGTGAACACCGTGTCCCAGCCCGGCGAGACCGTGGTGTGGCGGGCGTACGTGTTCGACGCCGTGACCGGCGGGAAGCTCCCCGCGGACGCCGCCGACGGAACCTGCGACTGGACGCTCACGGTGATGGACGGCGCGGGTCACAAGGACTCGTTCGCGCCGATCGGGCAGGGCATCGGGCTCGGCCAGCTGACGATCGTGAAGCCGCCGGCCCCGGGAGTGGCCGGGACCGGGATCCATCATCGACTCGGGTCTGCGGGGGTCGTTCGTTGGAGAATAATTGACAGAGTAACTATTACCGCGTATATTGTTCTGCGTGAAAACGACTGTCTTGATGGATGACATGTTCCGGATGGCCCGAGCGGCCCGACGATTCGGGCGCGCACTCAACGGGATCGCTGCGGAACCGGTGGAGCAGGCTTGCGGGCTCACGTCCAAGGAGTTGGTGATGCTGCACGCCTTCGAGGGGGGCTCGACGCATCCCCACGAACTGGTCGATCGCACCGGTACCGCCGCGCCGCTGGTCACGCGTACGCTGGACCGCCTGAGCGAGCTCGGCTACGTCGAACGCCGACCCGACACCGTCGACCGGCGCCGTGTCGTGGTGGTGGTGACCGAGGCGGGCGCCGAAGCCGCCGCTGCAGGCTGGGCGGTGCTGGGCGAGGCCCTCGAGCGTGCGTTGCACGGCGTGCCCCACGGGACGTTCGCGCGCATCGCCGACGACATGGAGGCGCTCTCGGAGACCGTGGAGGCGCACCGGCCGACCGAGCCGAGTGGGGGCCCGGCATGAGGCGGAAGGCGGCCCCCCGTGCCCAGCAGGACACCAACCGCATCACCGGCAACGCCCGTTGGTGGGCGCTCGGCGCGGTCCTGCTGTCGATGTTCTTCGCCTCGCTCGACCAGACCGTGGTGTCGACGGCGCTCCCGGTCATCGTCGGCGACCTCAAGGGCTTGAGCATCTACGCCTGGGTCTTCACCGCCTACATGATGGCCTCCGCCATCACGGTGCCGATCTACGGCAAGCTCTCCGACATCTACGGTCGCAAGCCGTTCTACATCTTCGGCCTGGTGGTGTTCATGGCGGGCTCGGCGGTGAGCGGCCAGGCGCACACCATGCTCGAGCTGATCCTGGCCCGGGGCATCCAGGGCATCGGCGCCGGCGCGTTGATGAGCATGCCGCGCGCCACCATCGGCGACATCTTCAACCCGCGCGAGCGCGGCCGCTGGATGGGCGTGATCGCGGCGACGTTCGGCGTCGCCAGCATCATCGGCCCCACCATCGGCGGCTGGATCACCGACCACATGGGCTGGCGCTGGGTGTTCTACGTCAACTTGCCGGTGGCGGCGGTGGCGCTCGTTGCCGTGCTGGCCACCCTGCCTCGGGTGCGTGTCGACCACCGCGTGAAGCTGGACTGGCAGGGCAGCGTCCTGATGGCTCTGGGACTGGTTCCGCTGCTGCTGGCGCTGACCTGGGCCGGCGGCCAGTACGCCTGGGGAAGCCCGCTCATCCTCGGCATGTTCGCCGTCGCCGCCGTCTTCCTGGGGCTGTTCGTGTGGAACGAGCGCCGCGCGCCAGAACCGGTGCTCGATCCGCAGCTCTTCGCCAAGCCCATCTTCACGACCACCGTCGTCATCGCCCTGCTGGTGACCATGGGTATGTTCGGCACGTTGATGTTCCTGCCGCTGTACGTCCAGGGGGTCCTGGGCCTGTCGGCGCAGAGCTCCGGCGAGGTGCTCACCCCCATGATGCTGAGCTTCATCGTCGGCAGCGTGGGTTCCGGCTGGCTCATGACCCGCACCGGCCGCTACAAGCTGCTGGCGGTGGTGGGTGCGCTGTTCATGGTCGGTGGCATGGTGCTGTTCAACCTCATGGGCGTGAACACCACCTGGCCCACCGTGGTCCGCAACATGATCGTCATGGGCATCGGCATCGGTACGCTCCTTCCGTTGTTGAACGTGGCGGTGCAGAACGCCTTCCCCTACAAGATCATGGGTGTGGTCAACGCCACCCAGCAGTTCGTGCGATCGCTCGGCGGCGTCATCATCGCGCCCATCCTGGGCACCTTGCTGGCCCGCGGCTTCTCCGGCAGCTTCCACCAGGCCCTGCCCGGCCCGCTCCGGACCATGCTGAGCGCCCTGCCGCCTCAGCAACAGGCCGCCCTGGACAACCCGCAGGGGCTCATCACGGCGCAGGCCCAGGAGGCGATCCGAGCCAACTTCGCCCGCTTCGGGTCCCAGGGCCAGGCGTTCTACGACCAGTTCGTGCATGCCGTCCGGGTGGGCCTCAACCACGGCATGGGCGAGATCTTCACCGTCGGGCTGGTGGTGGCGATCCTGGCGTTCTTGGCAACCTTCCTGCTGCCGGAGATCGACCTGAAGCAGGACGAGTTCTTCGAGAGCGACGAGGCGTCGCTCGATCGCGGGGAGGACGGTGACGCCGAGGAGCGGGTGGGCGCCGGCCGGGGACGCATGCCCGCCGAACCTGCGCGCCTCACGAGGGTGGAGGCCGAGCCATAGGCGTGTGACCGACGGCGGTTATCGCCTCGGTACGGATCCCGGCGGCTGCGCGGTCCCGCCGGGATCCGTGCTGCATGGGGCGCTCAGATGAGATGGAGGCCTCCATCTTCTCACTTTGTATACATGTATGTCGCGTATACCAGGAGACACGCCTCGTCGTTTCGTGCGCTCCCGCGCACGCCATTGTGGGCCCGCCCTGACGGGTCACGGGTCTCTCGTGTCACGTCGTCGCTGTAAGGGGTGATCGATGCGCAGCCTGTCCGGAACCGTTCCACGGCACCTGCAGAAGAGGGCTTCGCCGTCCGTGCGTCCCGGTGGCAAGACCGCCCCCGGGCTCCCCACAGCCGTCACTTGGGGTGGGGGCGGACCACACGGTGCCGGCGTGGAGGTCCGGCCGTGAGCATCCTGTTGCTTTCCATCGGATTCGGGCTCATCACGGCATCGGTCATCGCGATCGCGGGCGTCGGGCTTTCGTTGCAGTTCGGCGTGACCAACTTCGTGAACTTCGCCTACGGGGACTTCATGACCCTGGGGATGTACCTGACCCTGCTCTTCGGCTCGGTCCTGCACCTCAACGTATACGAGGCGCTGCCGCTGGTCGTCGGCTGCACCGGCCTGGCGGGCGTCCTCGTCAACCGGTTGGTGCTCGAGTCGTTCACGCGCAGAGGGTCGAACCCCATCATCCTGCTGATCGCCACCATCGGCGTCTCACTCGTGATCCAGAGCGCGCTGCTCGCGCTGTGGGGGTCGCAGTTCCAGAAGTTCGCGCTGGGCGCCAGCCAGCCCATGCACCTCGGCCCGTTCATCTTCACGCCTCGACAGCTCATCATCCTGGGCCTGGCCGTCGCAGCGATGATCGTGATTCACGTCCTTCTGCGCTATACCCGACTGGGCAAGGCGATGCGGGCCATGTCCGACCGGCGCACGCTGGCCCGGATCGTCGGGATCAACACCACCTGGCTCACCGACTGGACCTGGTTCATCAGCACGGCCATGGCAGGGTTGGCCGGGGTGGTGCTCGCCATCAATACGGCCAGCTTCACGCCGTTCACCGGATTCGGCTTCCTGTTGGTCATCTTCGCGGCCGTCATCGTCGGCGGCATCGGCAAGCCGTACGGCGCCATGCTCGGGGCACTGATCATCGGTGTCATCACGTCGGTTGCCGCGTCGTACATGGATTCCGCCTACAAGGACGCGATCGCCTTCGCGGTGCTCATCGGCGTACTGCTGGTGAGGCCGCAGGGCATCTTCGCTTCGCGGGGACGCGGCTGATGGCCGCCCTCGGCTATTACGTCACCGTTCTGGCGATCTTCGCCTGCATCTACAGCATCATCACGCTCGGGCTCAACATCCAGTGGGGCTTCGCCGGGATCCTCAACTTCGGCGTCTATGCCTTCGTCGCCATCGGCGCCTACAGCTACGGTCTGGTCACGCTCGGGAAGCCCATCCCCGGGGCGGGGCAGAGCTACATCCTGGGCATCCATGCCCCGTTCGTGGTGGGTCTGCTGGCGGCGGCGCTGATGGGCGGCCTCGCCGCCTGGGCTCTTGGCGCCATCGCCTTGCGGCGCCTGAGGAGCGATTACCTGGCGATCACCACGATCGCGTTCAGCCAGATCCTGTGGTTGATCGCGGGGAACGAGACCTGGCTCGTCAACGGTTGGGACGGAATCTCGGGGATCCCCCAACCCCTCAACGGCATGCTGAAGCTGTCGTTCAACGACTACAACTTCTTCTTCCTCGCCCTGAGCCTGGTCATGTTGGCACTGGTGGTGTGGTTCGCCCAGGTGACGCTGCGAGCCCCCTTCGGCCGCATCTTGAGGGGCGTTAGGGAAGATGAGCTCGTGGTGGAGAGCTTCGGGCGCAACACCGCCTCCTTGAAGCTGCGCGCGTTCGTGACGGGCGGGATCCTGTCCGCCATCGGCGGAGCCCTGCTCGCCGCCTACGTGGGGGCCTTCAACCCCAGCGCCTTCCTCATCGGCGAGACCTTCTTCGTCTGGGCCGCACTCCTGATCGGCGGCAGTGGCAACAACTGGGGTGCCATCCTCGGGGCGATCCTGGTGCCCGTGGTGTTCACCGAAGGGACCCGCTTCCTGCCGAGCATCCCGTCCAACCCTCAACTCATCGAGGCATTCCGCTACATCATCATCGGCCTGCTCCTGATCCTGACCCTGAAGTTCCGGCCGCAAGGGATCATCCCGGAGCGGCCGGACCGCTTCCAGCGGGCGACCAAGCGCGACCGCCGGTTGCGGACCGGACGTGCGGCCGCGCCCGACGGCGAGGAGCCTCCTCATGCTTGAGCTACGGTCGGTTCACAAGCGCTTCGGCGGGAACCAGGCGGTCAACGGCTGCAGCTTCACGGTCGACCCGCAGACGAGTGTCGGGCTGATCGGGCCCAACGGCGCCGGCAAGACCACCACCGTCAATCTCATCAGCGGCAGGATGCCGATCGACAAGGGCAGCATCGTCTTCAAGGACCGGCCGATCCACAACATGCCGATGTGGAAGGTGGCCCGGCGCGGGTTGACCCGCACCTTCCAGATCTCCCGTGAGCTGAGGGCCCTGACGGTGATGGAGAACATGCTGATCGCCGCGCAGCTTCAGCCGTTCGAAGGCATCGTTCAGACCGTGTTCGAGATGGCGCGTATTCGCTCGGCCGAGAAGGAAGGTGTCCGCAAGGCCTTCGAGCTGCTGGAGCTCTTCCAGCTCACGCGCCTCGCCAACGAGTACGCCGCCAATCTGAGCGGGGGACAGAAGCGCCTGCTCGAGCTCGCGCGCTCGCTCATGACCGAGCCGGAGTTGCTCATTCTCGATGAGCCGCTGGCCGGCGTGAACCCGACCACAGCACGGAACATCGCGGAGTACATCGAGACGATGCGGGCCCGCGGCATCACCCTGCTGATCATCGAGCACAACCTGAACATGGTCGAGCGCCTGTGCGAGCGCGTGATCGTGATGGCCGAAGGGAGCGTTCTGGCGGAGGGAAGCATGCGATCGATCCGTGAGAACGCTGACGTCGTCGATGCCTACCTTGGGACGGTGGTGTGAATGGCCCTCTTGGATGTCTCCGCCCTGACGGCCGGCTACGGGGACACGACGATCCTCACCGATGTCGCCATCTCCGTCGACGCGGGCCAGGTGGTGAGCATCATCGGGCCCAACGGCGCGGGGAAATCGACGCTGATGAAGACCGTCTTCGGTCTCCTGCGGCCGTCTCAGGGCTCCGTCGTCTTCGAGGGCGAGGACATCACCGGCTGGGCTCCGGACCAGATCGTGCGCTTGGGCCTGTGCTACGTGCCCCAGGTCGAGAACACCTTCCCCAGCCTGACGGTGGAGGAGAACCTGGAGATCGGGGCCTTCACGCTCAAGGGGAGTCAGCGCGAACGTCGCGATCGCGTCTATACCATGTTCCCCGACCTGGCGACCGCAAGGAGCAAACCCGCAGGCAAGCTCTCCGGGGGCCAGCAGCACATGCTGGCGCTGGGGTTGGCACTGATGCTCAGTCCCAAGCTCGTCATGATGGACGAGCCGACGGCGGGCCTGTCGCCGAAGTTCGCGTCGTCCGCGCTTCAGCACGTCCGGACCTTGCGCGACGCCGGGGTAGCCGTGCTCCTGGTCGAGCAGAACGCCGCCGCCGCCCTGCAGCTCTCGGACTGGGGCTACGTTCTGGCGAGCGGTCAGAACCGCTTCCAGGACACGGGTCGTGCGTTGCTCGACAACCCCGAGGTCGGCAGCCTGTACCTAGGGAAGTAATGGACCTCGACGCCGCGTTGGCGGCGATGTTCTCGGCGCACCAGCGCGAGGATCCCAGCGCGTCCCTGGGGGAACTGGCCTTCCGAACGCTGCGTGAGACGATCCTCCGTGGTCATCTTCGGCCGGACCAGAAGCTGAGCGAGAACCAGCTTGCCGCCGCCATCGGCGTCAGTCGAACGCCGATCCGGCAGGCCATCCACATGTTGGAGACCGAGGGTCTCGTGACGACCCAGCGACGTCAGATCACCGTCGTCGGGTTCGAGGTCGAGGAACTCGAGGAGGTCTACCTGATCCGCCGGGCCCTGGAGGGTCTGGCCACGGAGCTGGCGGCCATCAACATGACCGACGAGGAGCTCCAGGAGCTCAACGAGGTGGCCGATCTGATGGAGTACTACCTGGGCCGCGAGAACCTGGCCGGACTCCAGCAGACCACGCGTGAGTTCCATCAACGGATCTACGATGCGTCCCGCAACCGGATGCTGATCACCATGTTGGCCAACGTGTGGGACTACATCGAGAGCGCCGGTGGCGCGGTGGCCGGAGCGGATCGGCTCACGCCGGACCCGTTGAAGGGTCACCGCATCATCCTCGGCGCCCTGAACGACCGCGATCCCCTGCTCGCTCGGCGCCTGGCCGAGGGGCACGTCATGGCGGCAAAGGACCGGATGGTCCAGGCCGTCCGCAAAGCCTCACATTCACCGGGCCGCCGGACCCAGGATAGAGCCGGGCCGCCCCGTGAAGGAAAGGGGAGCGACTGACATGGCCGAAGCCGAAAGCAAGCGACACGCGTGGGGGACCGTCCCTGAGGGACGGTCGGAGAGGGACTTCATGAAGCACATCCGTTCCGTAACGCTGTTGGTCCTCGTTGTAGCGGCGGCCCTGAGCTCTGCCGCCTTGGCGCAAGGCAGCCTCAAGGTTGCTGTGGTGGGTCCGTTCAGCGGTTTCGAGTCGTTCATCGGCCCGGACACCCTGAAGGGCGTTCAGCTCGCCAGCGACCTCATCAATCAGGCAGGCGGCGTCATGGGCAAGACGATCGAGGTCTCCACCGGGGACACCACCGGTGACGCCATCGACGCCGTGCCGGCGTTGCAGAAGGTCGTGAACGTCAACGGCGTGAACGGCATCGTCGGGCCCTCCTCGGTGACGCTGCAGGCGGCGTTGCCCTTCATCAAGAACCTGAACATCGTCGACATCATGGTGGGTGGAACGACGGCCATCGACAACAACGCGCTTCCCAACCTGTTCCGTACGACGCCGTCCGATTCGCTCATGGGAGTCGCCATGGCGTACTACGCCAAGAGCAAGGGCTACACCAAGGCGGCCGTGGTCTTCGGTACCAACGCTTCGGCGCAGACGCTCAAGGCGCCGGTGGTCGATACGTTCAAGAAGGCGGGCGGCACGATCGTGGCCGACGTCGGGATCTCGCCCAACCAGAGCTCCTATCGCAGCGAGATCCTCAAGATCTACGCCGCGCACCCCGACGTGGTCTTCTTCCAGCTCGATCCCGGCACCGGCGGCACCTATTTCAAGGAGGTCTCCCAGCTCGAGGGTGCGTCGGTCCCGTATGTCGGGACGGACGTGACGGCGTCGGCCGACTTCATCAAGGCGGTAGGTGCGCAGACGGCGGACTCCATGATCGTGTCGGTCGAGGGTAGCTCGACGGGCGGCAGTGGGGCCACGACGTTCGACAATGCCTACCAGAAGAAGTTCGGGGGCAAGCCGGTCGAGTTGGCGAACTACGGCTACGACGCCATGAACGTGATGGCGCTGGCTTGGGAGAAGGCAGGCGCAACGTCCGGCAAGAGCGTGTTCCAGGCCATGCACGACGTGGCGGGCGCTCCCGGAACGGTCTGCACCAGCTTCGCCGAGTGTTCGGCGCTGGTCAAGGCGGGCAAGGACATCAACTACGAGGGGGCCAGCGGCCCGGTCGACTTCAACGCCTACGGCAACGTGACGGCCGGGTTCGAGGCCGTGAAGGTGGACCCGCAGGGGAACGCCAAGGTCCTCATGGCGATCAGCGCCAAGGATCTCGAGCCCTACATGAAGTAGCGTCGCCCGGATCCCGGCCGCGAAGGACGCGTCCGACAGGTCCGTTGGGTCCCCGCACCGGACTTCGGTGCGGGGACCCGTTGCCACGGTGCCGGGACCGGCACCCTCCGCGGGTGACGCCGGAGCGCCCATTGAAAGTGGGATACCGTACTGGTATACCATCGTGATAGACTCCGGCATGGACGATCACGGAACCCGCTCACGCGCCCCGGAGCTCCCCCTCGACGGAGCTCCGGGGTCACCTGTGCCGGCCGGCGCCGACGTCGCGGCCGCCGGCTCAGGACTTCATCTCGCGGAGCGGGCGACGGCCGAGCTCCGCCGCTTGATCCTGTCGTTCGCCTTGCGGCCCGGCGAGCGCCTGCCGGAACGGCGTCTGGAGCGACTCCTTGCCGTGTCGCGCAGTCCAATCCGACAGGCGCTCGCGCAACTCGCCGGGGAAGGGTTGGTGCGGCGCGACGGTCGGGGGTACGGGGTCGCCCCTGTCGACGTGGGCGAGTTGCAGGAGCTGTTCGCCTACAGGAGCGTGCTCGAGACCGCGGCCGTACGTTGGGCCGCGGCGTCGGCCTCGGAGGGCGCCCTGGTCGAGGTCGAGGCGGCACTGATCGAGCTCGCTGCGGAGCGGGAGCCGGAGGGCAGGCTCGCCGCGACGGCGAGACTGCACCTGGGGCTCGCGCGAGCCGGTGGGAATCGCTTCGTCGTCGAAGCCCTGGGTGCGCTCTTCCCGCGGATCACGCGCGCGCGCTATTTGGAGCTGGGGTCTCCGCGCACCGTGAGACTGGCCGACGACGAGCACCGCCAGATCGTGCAACTGGTTCGCGAAGGGCGTGGCGACGAGGCCGCCGGGACCATGCGGGCGCATCTCGAGCGCACCTGCCGGAATCTGGTGGAGAGTCTGGGGCGCCAGAGCGGCATCCGCGCGATGGTCGGGGAGCCGCTGGTATGACGGCCTTGGACGGTGTGCGGGTGCTCGAGCTGGGCCAGTTCATCGCAGGGCCGTATTGCGGCCAGGTGCTCGGCGACCATGGAGCCGAAGTCATCAAAGTCGAGCGCCCGGGGAGCGGCGATGCCATGCGGCGCTGGGGGGTCAACGTGAACGACGGGCCGCCGGTATGGTGGCCCGTCATCGGTCGCAACAAGAAGAGCGTGGTGGTGGACCTCAAGCAAGAGGAAGGGCGGGCTCTGGTCCGGCGCCTGGCCCTGAGCTGTGACGTGTTGGTGGAGAACTTCCGGCCCGGAACGCTGGAGCGGCTGGACCTCGATCCGGAGTCGTTGCTGGCGGAGAACCCCCGCTTGGTCGTCGCTCGGATCTCGGGTTTCGGTCAGACGGGACCGTACCGGCACCGCGCCGGCTTCGGCGGCGTGGCGGAGGCGATGGGCGGCCTGCGCTACCTGACCGGCGACGAGGACCGCCCGCCGGTCAGAGTGGGGTTGGCCATCGGCGACACGCTCGCGGGCCTCTACACCGCCTTCGGGGTCCTGGCGGCGTTGCGCCAGCGCGAGATCAGCGGGCGCGGTCAGGTCGTCGACACCGGGCTGACGGACGCCGTCGTGGCTGCGCTCGAGAGCGTCGTGCCGGAGTTCAGCGCGTCGGGCGCCGTTCGCCAGCGGTCCGGCAACACTCTTCCTGGCGTCGCTCCGTCGAACATCTACCCGACGCGGGACCAACACTGGGTGGTCATCGGTGCGAACGCAGACGGTCCGTTCGAGCGCTTGTGCGCCGCGATGGGTACGCCCGAGCTGGCGCTGGAGCCGCGGCTGGCGGGGCACGAGGGGCGCGGGCGGCATCAGCGGGAGCTCGACGACCGGATCGCCGCCTGGACGCGAGAGCTGCCGCTGGCCGACGTCCTCGCCGCGCTGGAGGTCGCCGGCGTTCCCGCGGGTCCGGTCAACACCGCCCGCGACGTTGCCGAGGAGCCCCACTTCCGTGAGCGGGGCACGGTGATCGAGGTCGAGAGCGAGGTCGGGACGTTGCTGATGCAGGGGGTGGTGCCGCGTCTCACGGACACGCCGGGCCGCGTGCGGTGGGCCGGACCGTCTCTCGGCGCCCATACCGAGGAGGTCCTTCGGGACGCGCTCGGGTTGCCGGCCGGCGAGATCGCCGCGCTGGCCGAGCGGCACGTGGTGGAGCTCGGGAGGGGATCGTGCTGATCCGCGATGTGACCCTCCGTGACGGCCTGCAGGGGCAAACCGTGACGCTTCCGACGGACCGTAAGGTGGCTCTCTACGATGCCCTCTTGGCGGCCGGCGTGACGGCGCTGCAGGTCACCTCGTTCGTGTCGCCCAAGCGCGTGCCCCAGCTCGCCGACGCCGCGTCGCTGTGGGCCGGCCTGGCCGAGCGTGCCGGCACCCGCGATGCGCTGGTCGCCAACCTCAAGGGGTACGAGCGCGCGGTCGAAGCCGGGGTCGGCCGTGTGGAGCTGGTCCTGGCTCTCTCAGCCACGTATCACGTCAAGAACAGCGGCCGCACCCGCGAACAGACGCTTGCCGAGTACCTGGAGCTCCTGCGTCGGGCCCCGGACGACGGCGTGCACGTGGGCATCGGGCTCGCCAATGTGTGGCACTGCAATTACGAGGGCCAGGTGCCGCCGGAACGGGCTCTCGAGTGGGGGGACCGCTTCTACCGCATGGGCGTACGGGACATCGGGCTCGCGGACACCACCGGCGGCGCCCGTACCGACGACGTTCGCGACCTGGTGCGGCGCGCGCGACAGGCATGGCCCGACGCGTTCCTGAGAGTTCACCTGCACGATTCGGGTCGCGGCATCGACAACGCGAGGGCGGCGCTGGACGCGGGAGCGGATGCGCTGGATGCAACGCTCGGAGGCGTGGGCGGCAGTCCCTTCGCGGGGCGCGTGGGCGGCAACCTCGACCTGCTCGATGTCGTGGCGAACGGCCTGGCCGACCTCGACCGGCAGGCGCTCGCCCGGCTGTGGCGCATGCTCCGAGGTTGGCTCGACGGCGGCGTCGGCTGAACCCGTACAGCGGCGGGGCCGCCGATCTCACCGTGCCCGCAGGAAGTTCCCGATCGACGGCGCGCGGTCCCGAGGGGCGCCTTCCGGGCCGTCCCGACGGTCGCCCGCCGGCGCGACCGGTCGCGCCGGCGCATCGGGAGCGCTGGCGGCGAGCCCCTGGATGATGAGTGGTGCGCTGGCCCCGACGTTGACCGCCAGGATCGGACCCAGGCGCTGTCCCGAGACCACGTACGCCACCGCCAGCATGCCGCCCGCCAGCACGATGACCCCCGTGAGCCCCCAGTAGAGCGGGCTGCGGGCGTAGACCGGCAGGTTGAGCGTCGTTCCCTGCTGCTGGCCGCGGATCAGGCGCCACCAGCGCAGTGCCTCCGCCGCCAGCCCGCCGCCGGCGGCCCACAGAAAGGTTCCCCAGGTCGTCTCCACCGTGCTCCCCCTCCCGCGACCGGCAAGCGCGCCGGCCGTACTACCCCGATCTCCTGCTGGGTGCGGTCATGCTAGCGCACGGCGCTGCCAGGGCGCGCCGCCGGGCGCCGAACGCGACGAGCCTTCAGGTCGGAGCCGCGTCCGTGGCTGCCGTCGGAGCCGCCGTCGGAGGTACCGGCGGGGTCACCACGACCGCGCTGGTGAAGATGGTCTGGTTGGGGACCAGGACACGCTTGTCTTCGTTGGTCAGCTCCGTGTAGCGCAGATCGATGGCAGCGACCGTACCGCTCTGGCCGGCCACGGTGATGGTCTCGCCCACCGTGAACGGCCGGTACACCAGGATGAGCACGCCGGCGACGAGGTTGGCGAGGATGTCGCGCAGCGCGAAGCCCAGGGCGAAGCCGCCGAGGCCGAGGCCCGCGATCAGCGCCGAGATGTTCACCCCCAGGGTGCCCAGGGCGGAGGCCAGGCCTGCCAGCCACAGCACCACCCGCAGGCCCTGGCGGACCAGCACCCGCAGGCCTGCGTGGACCGATCGACTGCGCAGCGCCCGGGCCAGTATCGCCTGCAGGATCAGGTTGACGACCACGAAGATGGCGAGCACCCCGACGGCGAGCGCGAGGCGGGTGGTGAGGCCGTACAGGGGGAGGAGGGTGGCGGTAGGAGCTGACATGCTCCATTCTGTCCGGGCACTCGCGACCGGGCCGTTCGGTGAGCGTCGCGGGCCGGCGGCCGACGACCTCGCGAGCCAAGGAGCCCGCTCCCTGACGGGACATCTGTCCCTTCCCATGAGGCGTGCCGATCCCTATGATGTGCTCCCCATAGGAGGGATCGTAGATGCATGCCTGAGATGGCACCTACGAACTCTCTTACGAGCCCCGGCGGTCGATGAGGTTTCTTGCGACCGCCGGGTGGTTCGTTTGGGGGCTGCGGCCTCGGGACCTGCGCGTGTGCCGGCCCGCCCGGAAGGCGGGCCAACGGTGGCAGGCACACTCGTCACGTACCCTGGAGGGGCGAGGCGGGCGCCATGCGTGCGACGCGAGCCCTCGAGAAAGGAGCCGGGCATGGCCCAGACGTTCCAACAACACCTCGGTGACAAGGCCGAAGCGCTGCTCAACTACCGCGCCACGGGGATCGCCAAGGAGCGGCTCACGTTGCCGGGGCCGGACTTCATCGAGCGTGCATTCCTCGACACCGATCGCAACCCGCAGACGCTGCGCAGCCTGCAGCAGCTCTACGGCCACGGTCGACTGGGAGGCACCGGGTACCTCTCGATCCTGCCGGTGGATCAGGGCATCGAGCACACCGCCGGGGCCTCCTTCGCGCCCAACCCCGATTACTTCGACCCCCGCATGATCGTGGAGCTGGCGATCCAAGGTGGCTGCAACGCCGTCGCTTCGACCTTCGGCGTGCTGGGCGCGGTAGCTCGGCGCTACGCGCACCGCATCCCCTTCATCGTGAAGCTCAATCACAACGAGCTCATGACCTACCCGCAGACCTACGACCAGATCCTCTTCGGGACCGTCGAGGAGGCCTGGAACATGGGGGCCGTGGCGGTCGGCGCCACCATCTACTTCGGCAGCGACGAGTCCGACCGGCAGCTCATCGAGATCGCCGAGGCCTTCGCGCACGCGCACGAGCTCGGCATGGCCACCATCCTGTGGTGCTACACGCGCAACGAGGGCTTCAAGAAGGACGGCACCGACTACCACACCGCCGCCGACCTCACCGCCCAGGCCAACCACCTCGGCGTGACCATCCAGGCCGACATCGTCAAACAGAAGCTCCCGACCGTCAACGGCGGCTTCACGGCCATCGGCTTCGGTCGCAGCGACCCGCGCATGTACGGCGACCTGGTGCCCGATCACCCCATCGAATGGGTCCGCTGGCAGGTCGCGAATGGCTACATGGGCCGCGTGGGGCTCATCAACTCCGGAGGCGCCTCGGGCGCGAACGACTTCGCCGAGGCCGTCACGACCGCGGTCGTGAACAAGCGCGGTGGCGGCAGCGGCCTGATCAGCGGGCGTAAGGCCTTCCAGCGCCCCTTCGAGGAGGGCGTGGCGCTGCTCCACCTCATCCAGGACGTCTACCTGTCCGACGAGGTGACGGTGGCCTGAGGCGTGCGCCGGGCGGCGTTCAGGTGGCGGGCCGCACCCTCACCACGCTCCCCTTGTTCACGCTGAGCACGTCGGCGGCCCGGCCGTCGCGCACCGCGATCTCGAGCAGGCCGCTGCTGCCGACGAACGCGAGCGGGCGGCCCGCCGGCACGTCGGAGAAGGCGCGTCGGATGGGGCCGATCTCGAAGCTGTCCAGGAACACGCGCCAGCGCGAGAGATCGGGTTGCAGCGCCTCGCTAGGCAGGTTGCTGATCAGGTTGCCGAAGGGGTCCTTGTGGATGAGGTCGGCCTCCCAGCCGTCATCGGTCCGCCTGGGTTGGTCCCACGGCAGCCGGACCAGCGAGTCCGGGTCGACCGCCGCGCCGAGCGCCTCGGTGCCCACGCCGCGTGCCAGATGGGCGGCGGCGGGGGCGAAGACGTCGCGGCCGTGGAAGGTGCTGCTCACGGCCGCGAGCTGGTAGGCGGGGTCGTCGAGGCTGGCGGCCGCTTCCACCGTGGCGCCCTCGAGCACGGCCGTGAACAGGCCGTTGTCGGGCCCGACGAACCGGTAGGGGTGGCCGTTACCGCGTCGCAGACGCAGCGCCACTGCGCGCCGGCTCGAGCCGACGCCCGGGTCGACCACGCAGCAGAACACCGTACCGGCTGGGAAGAAGGCGTGCGAGACGAACAGGTCGAACGCGCCTTCGCGCACGTCGTGCGCCGCCACCTGGTGGGTGAGGTCGATGACGGCTGCATCGGGGGCGATGCCCTGGATCACGGCCTTCAGCATGGCCACGTAGGTATCGCGCAGCCCGAAGTCCGTGAGCAGGGCGATGGTGGTGTTCGGGGTGCTGGCGGTCATGGTGGTCCCATCCTAGGCTCTGGCATCTAGCGGCCCCCGGTCGCCTCGTCGGGGTGCCCGGGCTCGGTGCGTGCGCGGCCACGTTCGGTGGCGGTGTTCAGGCTACCGGTGTTCGGGCTACCGGTGTTCGGGCTACCGGTGTTCGGGCTCGCGCCGCTCGGACGTCGTTGCGAGGGGCCGGGTCCACCGCTCCGGGGGGAGCGCTCGTGCCCACCCTCCACCGGGCCGCTCACGCCGCTGTCGCTGGGTGAGGCGTCCGGGGCCGCGCCGCCACGAGGGACGGCCGCCGCTCCCAGCCGCTCGTAGCGCTTGCGCTCGAACTGGTAGAAGGCTGCAGGCACCACGAAGAACGTCAGAAGCGCCGAGCTGAGCACGCCCCCCACGATGACCAGACCCAGCGGGAAGCGGAACTCCGCTCCCTGCGAGGCGCCGACCATGAGCGGGATGCTGATGACCACGACGGTGAGGGTGGTCATCACGATGGGCCGGAAGCGCACGCGCCCGGCCTCCACCAGAGCGGTGAAGAGGTCGCTCCCTTCGGTGACCCGTCGCATCGTGACGTCCAGCAACAGGATGGCGTTCTTGGTGACAAGGCCCACCAGCATCACCACCCCCAGGATGCTGATGACGTCGAGCGAGTTGCCGGTGATGTAGAACAGCCAGATCGCGCCGACCAGCGCCAGCGGGACCGTCAGCAACAGGTAGAGCGGGTACTTGAAGGAGTTGAACTGACTGCCGATCGCGAGGTAGTTCAGCAGCAGGGCCAGTGCGAAGGCGATCGGTCCGTATTTGAGCAGGTCGCCCAGCAGGTTGAGGTTGCCGCTGGTGGTCTGCACCACCTGGGCGTCGAGGACGCCGGCCGCCACCAGCCGCTGGTGCGCCTCCTTCTTCGCCTCGGACTGGGTCACGCCCGGCGCCAGGTCGGCCGTCACGTCGGCGCTGTACGACTGGTTGGTGCGCCGGATCACCGCGGGGGCGAGGCGGGTCTCGAAGTGACCGAGGTCGCCCAGCGTGACGGTGGTCTGCAGGCCGGGTGCGTACAGCGGCAGGCTTAGGATGGTCTGCTCGTTCACGAGGTCGCGGGGAGCGGCCATCACCTGGATGGGGATCTCCACGCCGGCCTTGCGCATGGTGGCGGCCCGGGTGCCGACGTTGTAGGTCCGCAGGGCCTGGAAGACCTGCGCGCGGGTCAGGCCGGTGCCTGCCAGTTGCGCGGCGTCCGCCACGAAGACGCGCTCGGTGGAGCTGGAGGACACGTCGGAGCGAACGTTGCGGAGTTGCGAGTCGCCCTGGAGCACGACCACCGCCTGGTTGGCGTGTTGGCGCAGCGCGTCCAGGTTGGTCGACGCCAGCGTCAGGTCGTAGCCGGCGTTGGTGGGGGCGTTGCTGGGGTCGGAGCTGCCGACGTTGATGCGGATCTCCGGGTGGGCGGCGAACATCGTGCGCAAGCGGTCCTGGACGGCTACCGCCAGCTCGGTGGTGGTGCGGTGGCGCTGGCTCTTGTCGACGAGTTGAACGGTCAGGCTGGCGTCCTCGGGCAGCGCCCCGCCGACCTGGGTGCCGGAGCCGACCGTCGTCTGCACGGTCGTCACGATAGGGTCGGCCAGCAGGTTGGCCTCGATCTGTGTGGCCACCTCGTTGGTGCGTGCCAGGCTGGTCCCCACCGGTAGGCGGGCGTCGACGACGAGCTGGCCGGTGTCCGACGGCGGCTGGAAGTTGAAGCCGATGCGCGGGAACACCCAGAACAGGCTGGCGAACAGCAGCCCGGCCGTGAGGAGAACCGTCCAGGATCGTGGGAGCAGGCGCGAGAGCGCCGCCACGTAGGCGTCGCGGGTTCGCGTGACCAGGAAGTCGCCCACCTGGAACAGGTTGAGCGAGAGCGCCCCGAGCACCGCGAGCACGACGCGTAGGAGCATGCGGAGCAGCACCAGCAGCACCGGCAGCAGCACCAGCAGCGCCAGGTAGCGCACGCCCAGGCCCCGCACGAGGCCGGCGCCCGCGACCAGGGCGATGAGCCAGAACCAGACGCTGCGGTAGAAGTGCAGGCCCCAACGCAGATCGCTGGAGGTCCCCCGCAGCGTCGTCGGGAACTCGCGCCACGACGGCGGGAAAGGATCTGGCGACAGCGCCAGGCGGACCGTCAGGAAGAACATCGCCTCCAAGTAGCTGAAGGCCACGGTGGCTGCCAGGGTGATGCCGAACTGGGCGAAGAACTGGCCGATGATGCCGGGCAGGAACGAGATCGGCAGGAACACCGCAAGCAGCGACATGGTCGCCGCAAGGACCGCCGTTGAGACCTCGCTTGCGCCCTTGAGCACCGCCTCGTGGCGTGCGTATCCCATCTCCCGGTAGCGGTCGATGTTCTCGGCGACCACGATGGCGTCGTCCACCACCAGGCCGATGGCGACGGTGAGGGCGAGGAGCGTGATGATGTTGAAGCTGTAGTTGAACAGCCAGAACATCACCAGCGCGCCGGACAGCGCCACCGGGATCGCGAGCACCACCGCGAACACCGAGCCGAGCCGGCCGACGAACATCAGCACGACCAGGGAGACGGCGAGGGCTGCGATCAACATCTCCTGCAGGGTGTCGTAGACGCTGGACGCAACGTAGGTCGTGGTGTCACCCACGATCTGCGTGCTGTAGCCGGCAGGCATGTCGAGCTTCTTCAGTGCGGCACGCAGGTCGTTGGCGGTCGCCACGGCGTTGCTGTCGGACAGCTTGCGCACCTGAAGCAGTACCACCGGCTCGCCATTCAGGCGCGCGTAGGAGGTGGGCCTGGCGGTGGTGTCGCGCACCGTGGCGACATCGGAGACGGTGAGGCCGCGCGAGGGATCGACCGGGATCGACGCCACCTGAGCGAGATCGGTCGGAGTGGCGCGCGCCGTGAGCAGAACGCGGCTGTTGGCGAAATCCAGGCTGCCGGCCGGTACGTCGAGTGCCGACGCCTGGATGGCGCTCGCCACCTGCTGGGGGGTCAGGCCGAAGTTGGCCAGCGCGTTGGGGTCGAGCAGGACCTGCACCTGCTCCTTGGCCGGCCCCACCACGGTGACGTCCGCCACCCCGTTGACCCTCTCGATGGCGGGCTGCAGCGTGTTCTCGGCGTAGTTCTGCACGGCCATCAGATCCTGACCGGGCGCTGAGACCGCCACGCTGAGGATCGGCTGGTCGTTGGGGTTGAACTTCTGGACCGTCGGGTTGCCGGCGCCGTTGGGGAGCTGGTTGCCGATCTGGGAGATACGTTGGCTCACGTCGATGGCGGCCTGGTTGATGTCGGCGTTGGCGTTGAACTGGGCGATGACGATGGCGTAGCCCTCGTAGCTGACCGAGCTCACGGAGCTGATGCCGGGGAGCGTGGTGAGGGCGCCCTCCTCGGGCTGCGCCACCTGGCGCGACACCTCCTCGGGTCCCGCCCCGCTGTAGCTAGTGGTGACGGCGATGACCGGCACGGTGATGGGTGGGAACAGCTCGATGCCGCGGCTCAGGGTGCTCACCGCGCCGAACAGCACCAGGGCCCCGAAGACGCTGATGGTCAGGACGTAGTTGTTGACGAAGAACTGGACCAGGCGTCTCATGGCGAGGTGGCGCCCCCCACGACCTGGACCTTGGAGCCCGCCAGCAGGTCACTGGGGACCGGGTAGACGACCTGAGCGCCGGCCGTTAGGCCCTGGATCGCGGCGGTGCCCCCGACCTCGGCCAGGAGCTGCACCTTCGTCTGCGTCGCGACGCCGTCCTTGACCAGCAGCACCGTGCTCTCACCGCTGTCGGTCTTGAGCGCGTCGGACGGGAGCAATAGCCCGGACGCCAGCGTCACCTGGTAGTTGACCTGACCGGTCGCGCCGGTCGGCATGGGGTGCTTGGAGGCGTAGACGCTGGCGGTCAGCTCCACCTGCCGCGACGATCCCGTCACGGTGGTGCTGCGGATGATCTTGGCGGCGTAGTCTAGGCCGCCGTAGCTCACGTAGACCAGGCCCTTGTCGGAGAGCTGCTGGGCGTCCTGCGGCGGAACGTTGAATCGTGCGAGCTGGGTCGTGGTGGAGACGAGTCGGAAGACAGCGCTGCCGGTGCCCACGAACTCCCCTTCGGCGACGCGCATGTCCGCGATCTGCCCGTCGAACGGCGCCGTGATGCTGGCCTCGTCGAGGGTGTGACGCGCTTGGTCGAGCTGGGTCTGAGCTTGTTGCACCTGCAGACGCTGCAGCTGCAGGTCCTCGGTCTCGGCGCGCCCGGCCTTGTTGACAGCGTCGCTGGCCTGCTGGTAGCCGGAGCGGGCCTGTGCGAGCTGTGCCTGCAGGCTCTGCAGGTCGGTCGCCGATATGCCGCCGGCGGCGAATAGGTTGTGCCCGTCATCGACCTGCTTCTGCGCCAGCGCCAGGTTCTGCTGGGCTGCCTCGAGCGCGGCTTGGGCCTGTGCCAGGCCGTCCTTGGCCGATTGCTCGGCCCTGCTGAGGTTGACGTTGGCGCTCTCCAAGGCGGTCCTGGCGTTCTGGACCTGGAGCTTCAGCGAGGTGGTGTCGAGTTGCACAACGGTCTCGCCGGCCTTCACGGTGGCGCCTTCGCGGTGGAGCACCGCGGCCACTTGCCCGGACGTGCCTGCCGCGACCATCGACGAGCGCGACGGATCGATGGTCACCGAGGCGCTGCGTTGCGCCGTGAGCGCGCCCTGGCGGGGCTGGAAGACGCGCACCTTGCGCACGTCACTGCCGGCCCCCGGTCCGCTCGCCGTCTGCGCGGCGGTGGGGGCGGCGGTCGAGGCGGCGCTCGATTTGCTCGCGTTGCGGCCGCCGCATGCCGCCAACGGGATCAGCATCAGCGCCAGCAGCAGGGGAGTGAGGGAGCGACGGGCCGCCCTACTGGCCATTGCCGCCACCGTTGCCCGCGCTCCCACCGGATGTCGTGCCGCCCCCGGCCGTGCCGGGTGCGGCGCCAGCATCGCCGGGAAGCGGGCCAACGGTGGCCGCGAAGTCGTAGACGCTCGGTCCCTGCAGTTGGACCTGAGTGCCGGCCTGGAGCTGGAGCAGCGCGACCACGTAGCCGTCGCGCGCCTGCAGCGCCGCGAGCTTGGCCTGGAGCTGATCGAGCTCCGCCTTCTGGTACTGGATCTTGGGGATCAGGCCTGCGTTCAGCCGGTCGGAGGCGAACCCGAGCCGCTGGTCGGCGTTGTTCAGGTTGTCCTTCTCGATGCGGAAGGACTCCGCCGCGCTCTGGGCCAGGACCACCAGGTTCCTGGCCTGGATCTGGAGGCCGCGCCGGGCCTCTGCGACGAGCTTCTCGGTGGTCTGGAGCTGCGTCTTGGCGGACTCGATCTGCGAGGCCGAGGCGTAGCTCGGGTCGAGCATCTGGACGCCGAGCCCGGCCAGCACCAGGCCCTGCTGTGACTGCAGCAGCTGAGGTGTGCGCGGCAGCGCCAGGGTGGCGGCGTCGGTAGACGGAACGGCCACCAGGAAGGCATCGGGGATCGGCTCGAGGGCGCCAGGGTCGAGGGTCTGCCCGACCAGCCCCTCGAGGTTCGCTTCGGCGATCGCCAGGCTCTTGTGCGCGGTCTGCGCGTTCTTGGTGGCGTTGTCGAGGGAAACCTGGGCGTCCTGAACGTCGAGGTCGGTGCCGCTGCCGTTGGAGAGCCGGATCTTGGCGATGTCGAGCGATGCCTGGGCGACGGTCACTCCCTTGTCGGCCAGAGCCGCCTGCTCGCGCGCCTCGAGGACGCCCGTGTAGGCCTTGGCGATCGTCACCAGCGCGTCGTCGTAGGCCTTCTCGAGCTGGGCGCGATCGAGCGCGACCGCTTGCTGGGCCTTGACCACGTCCATCTTGAGGGCGAGGGGATCGCCCTGCACGCGGACCAGCTCGTTGCTGTCGTTGAGCAGCTCGAGCCGCTTGGTCACGGCGTCGGGCCGCGTCTGCGCGGCCTGCAGGGCGTCCTGGAATCCGAACGCGTGGGCCGCCGGGAACAGCAGCGGCAGCATGCCGACGAGGGCGAGGATGGGACGTTTCACGGCTGGACCTCCGACACGGTCTGGCTCACCAGAGGGTGGGCGTAGAAGCGGTAGTACGCCAGGGTCTTGGCGAGGACGTCCTGGCGGGCCTGCTGAAGATCGAGCTGGCGTTGCGTCAGATCGAGCGCCGCCTGCTGGGTGGCTAGGGGGGTGGCCAGCCCGAGCTTCTGGCGGGTCTGGTCCTCGTGCAAGGTGGTGCGCGCGTCGTCGACCTGGCGTTGCGCCAGACTCAGGGCGCGCTTGGCCTGGGCGAGGTCGTTGTCGATCGAGGCCTTCTGCACCGCGGCGCTGCGCACCGCCGCGTCGACGCCGTCCTGGGCCGCCCTGAGCTGCGCGTGGGTGGCCTGCAGCCCGTCGATGACACCGGGGGAGAACGTCAGCGACACGCCGATCTGGAAGTTGCCGTTGATCTGGTCCTGCGGGAAGCTGGTGCCGGGGCTCTGGAAGTCGTAGCTGACCTTCGGTTGGAGCGTGCGCGACTCGATCGACACCCCGAGGCTGTCCTTGCTGTCGACGTTCCAGGTGTAACCGGCCTGCACCACCGGGTAGACGGAGCGTGTGGCATTGCGCACCGAGACCGCGGCCAACTCGGCGCTCAAGCGTGCCTTCTGGACCGACAGGGCGGTACCGTCCGGGACCTTGAGAGTCAGGGTCGCCACGTCCGGGGCGGCGGTGGGGCCGACCAGGCTCTCAAGGGTGGTCTGCGCCAGCGCCAGGCCACCTTCGGCATTGGCCACGTACTGTTGGGCCTGTTGCAGGCCGGTCTGTGCGCTGCGCAGGTCGCGGTCGCTGGCCGCCCCCTTGGTGTTGCGCAAGCCGGTGGCGTCGAGTGCCGCCCGGGCGACCTTCTCGCCCTCCTGGGCCGAGGACAGCGACTCCCGGGCGAGCTGCACGCCGTAGGCCGCCTGGACCGCCTGGATCTGGAGGCCGGTGAGGGCGTCGCGGTAGTCGAGCTGGGCCTGCGCGAGCTGGAGCCGGCTCTTGTCGGCCTGGTCGGCTGTGTCGCCGAAGAGCCAGGGGCGCACGGTGACCGCGGCCGAGATCTGACCGCCGCTGGCCGGCAGGTTCTGGACGCCCGGTTGCGCGGGGTTGATGTCGGTCGAGGTGGTGTTGAAGGCGCTGTAGCCCCCGGACGCCTGCAGCGAGACTGGGTCGTACGCCGCCCGGAGCTGGGCCTGCGCGGACGCGACCTGCTCGCCGACAGCACGCAGCGACGGTTGGTTGACGATGGGGGCGAGGAAGGACGCGAGGGTGGGCGCGTCCTGGCCCTGTTGGGCCGCGGCGGCCGGCGCCAGCAGGAGCAGCGTGAGCAGTAGGGCACGTTTCATGGCGTCAGTCCTCCAGCAGGGCCTTCTGGATCCGCACCAGCGTTTCCAGGTCGGCCGTGCCGAGACGGGCGAGGCGGTGGGCGTTGGCGTCGAACCAGGCGTGGTGGATGGCCTCCAGTGCGAGACGCCCCGCGGGCGTGAGCTCGAGCCGTACGCGGCGCCGATCGGCCGGGTCGACCGTGCGGCTCACCAGATCGCGATCCTCCAGGTCCGACAGCAGCACCGAGATCACCGAGGGCGGAGCGTCGAGCAGATGGGCCAGCTCCTTCGGGTAGCTGGCCTCCTGTCCCAGCATCGCGAGCGCGAAGGCCTGCACCGGCCGCAGGCCGAGCGGTGAGAAGGCCCGCTCGGCGACCTGGCGCTGCGCCCGCATCATCCGGAAGGTGATCTCGTGCAGCTCGGTCAGCAGCCCGGCGCGCGTGTCGGGGCGGGGGCCGCTCACGGCCACGGTGAGGCGGGCACGGGGTCGGGTCCGCGGGCGCAGCCCGCGCGAACCGCGACAACAGTTGAGGACTCTGAAAAGTTCAACATAGCCAACTATCGATTCTAGCAGCCCGGCCCGGTCCGCGCGCTGTAGCCCCGGATGCACTTCCCGGCCGCCGCGGCGCGGCGACCTGCTAGGGTATCCCTGCGTCTGCACATGAAGTGCACATCGTACGCGCGATTCCTGCACGCCTGTGACGGAGGCTTGACGGCATGAGTTCCAACCGCATGCGAGGGCTGGGGGCGGTCTTCGCCCTGGCGCTCGTCCTGCCACCTTTCCTGGTGGTTCCGCAGGCGCGCGCGCAGGCAGCTGCGCAGGCACCTGCTCCGTCCCCCACGCAGGCATCCGGCTTCACGCTGGCCGACGCCCTGGCGGCGCTCTCCGGAGCCCCTGCCTGGCAGAAGGCGGACCTCGACGTCCAGAGCGCTGCGGACGCACTGGCCGCCGCCCGCGCCAACGCTGGGCTGCAGGTGTCTGCGGGGGGCAGCTACGACCGCACCGACACGCTGGCGGGCAGCGGCGGCCGGAACTCAGTGGCGGCCAAGGTCTCGGTGTCGGCCTCCGCGACGGTGCTGCCGTGGGCGCCCGTGGACGCTGCGATCGCCAACGCCGAAACGGCGCTGGCCGTGGCCACGCTCGGGCGCGACGCCGCGCGCGCGGGGCTGCGACTCACCGTGGAGCAGCAATACTTCGCCGCCCGTCAGGCGGCGGGCGCGCGCGACGTGGCGCAGGCCGCGGCCGACCAGGCGCAAGCCAGGCTCGCCGCGGCCACGGCACAGCAAGCCCAGGGGCAACTGAGCGACCAGGGCCTGGCTCAGGCGCGGGCGGCCGTCGCCGGCGCCCAGGCAACGCTGACCCAGGCTGCGAGCGCCGTGGACCTCGATCGACGGACCCTCTTCGATACCCTCGGCGTTCCCGCCAGCGAAGCTCCCCTGACGACGGCTCCCCCGCAGCCAGCGGCGCCCGCCGGTTCCCTCGACTCGCTCGTGGGAGCAGGCATGCCCAAGCGCACCGATGTGCGCGTGGCGGAGCTCAAGGTGCGGCAGGCCCAGGCGTCGCTGTCGGCTGTCGCGGCGCAACGCTGGATCCCCGGCGCCAGCCTCGCCGTGGGGCTGTCGAGCAGCGACACCAGCGGCGCGCAGGCAGGTCTCGGCGTGAACGTCGCCCTCGACTTCCAGAAGGGCGTCGTGAGCGGCAACGCGTCCTATCCCGTTACGCCGGGTGCGAGCGGCAGCGTCTCGACCCAGTTGAGCATCGGCGCCTCGCTCAGCATCCCGCTGGACGCCCCGTCGTCAGATGCGGCCGTGCGCTCCGCGCGCACCGCTGTGGCCAGCGCCCAGGCGGCGCTGTCGGCCACCGAACGGGCCGCCGCGCTCGATATACGCCAGCGTTATGCGTCCTGGCAGGCGGCTCAAGCGTCGCTGGCCGCGGACACGGCCTCGCTGGCCGCCGCCCGCCAGGCTCTCGAAACGGCGCAGGCGCGGCTCGCCGCCGGCCTGGCCGTCACCCTGGACGTCGGCGACGCGAAGGTCGCGTACGCCCGGGCCCAACGGACCGTCGAGTCCGATCAGAACGCGCTCTACCTGGCTCTGCTCCAACTGCGCAACGCGCTGGGAGAGCTCACTGCAACCCCCGGAGGCGTCCCATGAGAATCCGCACGGCCATCCTCGTCGCCCTGATCGTCGGTGTGGCGTCGGCGCAGCAGAACGCCGTCGAGCCGCAGTCGCCTACGGCGACGCCGGCTGCGACGATCGACCTGCCCCAGGCGCTGGCCCGCGCGTACGGCCAGGGCACCGCGCTGGCGAACGCCCAGACCAATCTGGCCAACGCGGAGCTGCAGCTCGAGGCCGTGCAGGCGGACCCGTCTGCGTTGGTGTTGCAGAAGACGCAGGCGCAGCAGGCCGCCGCCCAGAGTCGGATCGCGCTCGAGTCGACGCGCCTCCAGGTGCTGCAGAGCGTTGTCAACGCCTACCAGTCGCTCTACGAGGCGCAGCAGAACGTGGCCCTGGCGCAGGCCCAACGGGATCTCGCGGATCGTGACCTGCAGGTGGCGCAGGCGAAGTTCGGCGACGGCAACGCCACGTCGCTCGATGTATCCAAGGCGCGGACGGTGCTGCAGAGCGCGCAACAGACCCTCGCCAATGCCCAGGCCAAGGTGCCCGTGGCGGGCTCGCAGCTCGCAACGCTACTGGGCGTGACCGACCTGGGGTCGGTGACGGCGGCCGCTCCACCCGACCTGCCGCAGGTGAGCGCGAAGCTCGCCGACCTCGAACAGGGGCTGCTGGGACGCCTGGCGTCGGTCGCGCAAGCGCAGCAGGCGGTCGAGCTGTACACGCTGCAGACCAAGCTCTACGACAACGACTACACCCCCCGGATGACCTACCAGACGGCGAAGACGGCGCTCGACAACGCCCGGCGCAGCCTCGACACCGCCCGGCAGAACGCCACCACCAGCCTCGCGAACGCCTATCAGGCCGCCCATGACGCCTACGCTCGCATCGCTATCGCGCAGCAGAACCTCGGCAACGCCCAGTCGGTGCTGCAACAGGACCAGGCGGCACTGCAGGCGGGTACCGTGTCCGCCCTCCAGGTGCAGTCCGATGAGGTGGCCGTCGCTTCGTCGCAGTTCAGCCTCCTGCAGGCCGTCGACGGCTACCGCAACGCGCTCGTGACGCTCTCCGTCTCCGCCGGTCAGGACCTGACCGGTCTGGTGGCCCCCGCCGCGTCGGGGGCCGGGGGTTCCTCGTGAAGGCCCGCGGTTGGGTCTTCGTGATCGTGGTGGTGGTGGCCGCCGGCATCGGCGGCTACGCGCTTCGCGGCGGGGTGGGCGCTCCCGCCGGGACGGGCGGCGGCGCTCCCGCCGGAGCCGCGCGCGGAGGCGCCCCCGGGTTCGCGCGGGGCGGTGCAGGTGCGCCCGCGCGCGGCGGCTTCCCGGGCGGCGGCGGCACCGGCGCCACCATCGCGGTGCAGGCCGTAGAGGTCAAGTCCGCACCGCTGGTGGCCGAACGCACCGCCACCGCTGTGGTGACCTCGGTGACGCAGAGCAACGTGGCGGCGCAGACCGGGGGCACCGTGAAGTCCCTGCTGGTGGCTGCCGGCGACGACGTCCAAGCCGAGCAGCCGATCGTGCAGCTCGCCACCGACACCCTGCAGCTCTCCCTCGCCAACGCCAAGACGTCGCTCAGCACGGCTGAGATCAACCTGAGCACGCAGCAGACGAACACCGAGCAGGCGGCCGCCCAGCTCGATCATCAATTGCAGGCTGCCAAGTCGGCGTTGTCGGCCGCCGAGTCGGGCTACGCCTCGGCCCAGAAGGTCTACGCACTCGGCGGCACTTCCAAGGCGAGCGTGGACAGCGCCAAGAGCCAGCTCGACCAGGCCCGGGCGAACGTGACCTCGGCCGAGAACAACCTGTCGCAGAACCAACGTGCCCAGACGGGCAGCCTCCAACAGCTGCGGCTGGCCGTGTCGCAGGCGCAGAACGGCGTCAAGCAGGCGGAGATGAACCTCGCCGATGCCACCATCCGGGCCCCCTTCGCGGGCCAGGTCGCGGCCTTCAACGTCGCGCCCGGCGAGTACGTGGGGCCGTCGACGGCAGTGGCGACGGTGGTCAGCGTCGATCGGCAGGTGCAGATGTCGGTGCCGCCCTCCGACGCGACCGCTTTCCCGGCCGGCACGCGTCTGTCGTTCGACACCGGCGTCGCGCAATACCCGGTCACCGTCATCCAGCGACCGGGCATCCCTGTCAACCAGGGTGTCACCGTGACCGCCCGCTTCGACGGGCCTGGCGGCGGCGCTGCGGGTTCCTCCTCCGGTGCCGCGAAGGGCGCCGCCGCCGACCCGCCCGCCGTCGGCGTGGTGGGCACGGTTCCTTACCGGGTCACCCTGGCAACGGCCACGATCGTGCCGATCAGCGCCGTCCAGAACGATGGCACCCATACCTTCGTGTTCTTGATCCAGGGAGGCAAGGCGGTGCAGACCAACCTGACCATCCTGGCGCAAGCCGGGAACCAGGCGGCCGTGAGCGGGGTCCCATCGGGTGCAACGGTCATCGATCAGCCGCCGCCGGGCCTGCTCGACGGCTCCAGCGTCAGCGCTGCCGGCGGGGGGGCATCGGGCGGTAGCGCGCCGGGTGGTGGCGTTCCGACCGGCCGCGTGCCGGCTGGCGGTGGCCCGGCCACGGGACAGAGCGCGGCGAGCGGCCGCAACCCGCGCGTGGGCGGCGCTACGGGCGCCTCTCGTGCGGGAGCGTCCGCCGCCGGTACGTCCCCTGCGGGCACGTCCCCGACGGGCACCGCACCGAACGGGGCCGGTGCGAACGCGGCCGGTGCGAGCCGGGCCGGTGCGAACGGGGCCGGGCCCAGCGTGGCGCCCTCGTCCCGGCGTAGCGTGCCTGCCGGCGGCAGCACCCCGTCGGGCGGCGGAGGGCAGTGATGGGCCCGGACGAGCGGGAAGGCTCTCCAGGTCCTTCGGACGCACCCGAAGAGGCGAACGCGGTCGTCGCCACCCGGGTCAACCCGCTGGTGGGGCTATCGGTCGCCCGCTACGTGCTGGCGATCGGCATCTTCGTCGGCGTGGTGGTCTTCGGGCTGATCGAGACCAGCCGCCTGGGCGTGGACCTGCTCCCCTCTACCAACATCCCGGTGGTGATGGTGGCCACCAGTTACCCCGGCGCCTCGCCCGCGGTGGTCGATCAGCAGGTCACGCAGGTGGTGGAGTCCGCCGTGTCGACGGTGGGAGGCATCACCAGCATCAGCTCGAACAGCGGTACCGGCTCGAGCCGCGTGATCCTGCAGTTCGGCACCGACACCAACCAGGCCGCGATCGCCAATGCCGTCGCCGCTCAGGTCGCTGCGCTGCGCGGCCTTCCCTCCGACGCCAACTCGCCGATCGTGCGGACCTTCGACCCCAACGCGCAGCCCATCCTGGAGCTCGGCCTCCAGGGCAACGGCGCCAACATGGACGACGTCTATGCCTATGCCAACAACATCCTGGTGCCGGCCATGCAACTCGTTCCAGGCGTCGCCAACGTCAACGTCTCGGGCGGCTCGAGCCGGCGCTACCAGGTGCTGCTCGACCCCGCCAAGCTGAACTACTACGACCTCACGCCGCAGCAGGTGAGCCAGGCCATCGGCTCGTCGATCGTCAACCAGCCGATCGGCTCGATCACGCGGAACAACGACGTCCTGACCTTCTCCACCAATACCCAGCCCAGCGGCGTGCAGGACATCGCCACCATGGTGGTCGACAACAGCCGCAACGTCCGTGTGCAGGATCTGGGCCGGGTGCAGCAGGCCTCCATCGCCAGCACCTACACGCGCGTCAACGGCAAGCCCGCGGTGCTCCTGTCCGTTCAGCAGGCGTCGGGCAGCAACGCGGTGGCCGTGGCCAACGGGGTGCGCGCCTACCTGAAGCGCACGGTGCTGCCCACCGGCTACACCATCACCGTCAGCAACGACACCACCGGCCCCATCGTGGCGTCGGTGCACTCCACCTTCCACGAGCTCTGGATCACCGCCATCGTGGTGGCGATCATCGTGCTGCTCTTCCTGGGGCGCCTCAACACCGCGTTCACCGTGATCCTGGCCATCCCCATCGCGCTCTCGGCCGCGCCGGTGCTCTACGGGTTGCTCGGCTTCACCTTCAACGAGGTGTCGTTGCTCGCGCTCATCGTGGCGATCGGCATCGTCGTCGACGACTCCATCGTCGTCGCCGAGAACGTCGAGCGCTACCGGGCGATGGGCATGGACCGGCGCACCGCCGTGCTGCGAGGCGCCAGCGAGGTGTTCGGCGCCGTCACCGCGGCGTCGCTGTCGATCCTGGCGGTCCTCATCCCGGTGAGCTTCATGGGCGGCTTCGCGGGCGCCTACCTGCGGCAGTTCGGGCTGGGGCTGGCGGCCGCAGTGTTCCTGTCGTGGCTCGAGGCGCTGCTGTTCCTGACCGTCCGCATGGCCTACATCGGCGACGCGCCGGCGCGAGGCTGGCGCGACGCGGGCCGCAGCCTGTTCGCGGTCGGTGACGCCGTTCGCTGGGGGTGGCGCTCCTGGCGGCGATCGTTCGGGCTGCTCGGGGCCGCCGCGGCCGGCTACGCCCTGTGGCACTGGGTCACTCCCCTGGCGCTGCTCGCGCTGATCCTCTACCCGCCGACCCTCATGGTCCTCGCCTACCTGGTCCGGATCGTCTTCACGGTGCTGGAAGCGCTCACCACGACGCTGCACGGCTGGACCGAGGCCGGGCTGCGGCGGACGCGCGACGCGTACGCCGCGCTGCTCTCCCGCATGCTTCCCTTCAGCGTCTGGGTCCTGCTGGGGGCGGGCGCTTTCCTGGCGCTCACGGTGTTCGTGGTGGGCCCCAGGGTGTCGCTCGACTTCGTGCCCCAGACCGACTCCGGCCTCATGCAGATCGGTGCCCGCCTGCCTTCAGGGACGACGCTGGCGGCGGCCAATCAGGTGGCCGGTAACGTGGAACGCTACCTGCTGACCCAGAAGGCGGTGCGCACGGTCCAGACGAGTGTGAGCAGCAACGATGTCAACGTGCAGGCCCAGCTCGTGCCCGTCACGCAGCGGCCCAGCATCTATGCGCTCGGCGCCGAGTACCAGGGAGCGCTGCAGAGCGCGGCCAGCGCCATTCCCGGGGCGCGGTTGTTCGTGCGCACCGGCGGCGGCTTCCGAGGGCAGGGCTCGGGGGTGTCGTTCGACCTGCTGTCCACCGACTACGCGCTCCTCAACCAGCGGCTGCAACGGGTCTCGAGCGTGCTGTCCGGGGACCCGGACGTGTTGAGCGTGGATGTCGGCAACCAGCAGGCCTCGCCCGAGTCGGTGTTCGTGCCCAACCCCAACCTGCTCGCCGGCACCGGCATCACCGCCAGCAGCGTCGCGCAACTGCTGCGCACCTACACCGGCGGGTCCAACGCAGGCAGCGTACAGAGCGGCGGCGAGAGCGACAGCATCGTGGTCCAGCTCGATCCCAGCTACCTCCACGACGCGCAGTCGCTGCTGTCGCTGCCGATCTACTCGCCCTCGCTGCGGACCAACCTGCGGGTCAGCCAGCTCGGCGCCATCATCGAGAAGCAGGCGCCCATCAGCATCAGTCGCAGCAACCGTCTGTACAGTGCGAGCTTCTCGATCACGCCGAGCGCCGGCGCTCCCAGCCCCATCGAGTTCCAGCGTCAGATCACCGAGCAGCTCACGCAGGCAGGCGTGCTCGACAGCCACGTCACCCTGGGGACGGGCGACCGGTTCGGTCGTGCGGCGCTGTCCCGGCAGCTCGGCACGCTGGGGCCGCAGGTGTTCGCACTGGCGCTGCTGCTGGCCTACCTGGTGATGGGGGCGCAGTTCAACTCCTTCCGCTACCCCATCTACCTGCTGCTGCCGGTGCCGCTGGCGGTGGCCGGGGCGGTGTGGTTCCTGGTGGTGCAGGGTCAGTCGCTCGACATCTTCAGCCTCATGGGGATGCTGCTGCTGATCGGACTGTCGGCCAAGAACGCCATCCTCTATCTGGAGTTCGTGGTCGAGCGCATCGGCAAGATGCCCTTCAAACAGGCGATGGTCGAGTCCGCAAGGCTCCGCTTCCGGCCCATCGTGATGACCACGCTAACGGTCCTGGTCATCAGCTTCCCGTTGCTGCTGGGCAGGGGCGCGGGGTCGGAGTTCAACCACGGCATCGCGCTGGTGATGCTCGGCGGCATCCTGGTCTCGGCGCTGCTCACGTTCTTCGTGGTGCCGGCAGCGTTCTACCTGTTCGAGCGCGGCCGGGAGGAGGCGTCGGGCTCGGCGGAGAGCGCCACGTAGCGGGCCTCGAAGCGCGCCACCGGCTCCCCGGCCGCGAAGAGCGCACCCAGCACGGTGATGCGTGCTTTCCGCCGTCTCGCCAGCGTGCGCCGGAAGACGGCCCAGGAAGTCTCGTCGCTCGCCTCGATGCGCACCTCGAAGTCGCTCTCCACGGGCGTGTCGAAGTCGACGCTGGAGCGTTGCACGACCACGTGGGCGCTCACCCCGTCGGCGCGAAGGTCGAAGGTCACGCGGGCCCAGCCGGCCAGGATGGCCAGAGCCGAGAGGCTGCCGCCGAAGGCGGTGTGCCGGTGGTTGAGGTTGGGATGTAGTGGCGCCCGAAGGCGCAGCTCGCGGGCGTCGTAGCGGTCCACCGTGGCCCCGAGCGCCCGGGCCAGTGGGATGTGCTCGGCCAGGTAACGCTCGACCTCGAGCTCCGAGACGCGGGTGCGTGACGTCGTGGCTTGGGCGGGCTCGCGCATGGCAGGGTGATTGTAGCCCCGCTGCGCCGGTGCTTGCGTGCACCGAGGCGCTCGCCTATAATGACGGTTCTGGTGGCGGGCGCCCTTCGTGGGTCGCCGCCGCTGAATCGAGCGCTGATCGGCGCCGGGCGGTCCCCGAGGGGCGGCTCCGGTGCATGCTGGTGGAAGGCGCACCGGTGGCAGGTGAGGCGGCCGACCCGTCGAGGGTGCGGGCCGCGGGAGGTTGACGATGTTCGCAATCGTGAGAACGGGCGGCAAGCAGTACCGCGTCGCGGAAGGTGATGTGGTACGCGTCGAGAAGCTGGCCGCCGAGGCCGGCGAGATGGTGGAGCTTCCGGTGCTCCTGCTCGGTGGCGACGAGGTCAAGGTCGGCACGCCCACCGTCGACGGCGCCAAGGTCCAGGCCGAGGTGATCGGCCACGGGCGCGGCCCCAAGATCGACATCTACAAGTTCAAGGCCAAGAACAACTACCGCCGCCATCGCGGCCACCGCCAGCCGTACACCGACGTCCGGGTCACCAAGATCCAGGGCTGAGCACACCGAAGGAGTAGAGCGAGATGGCTCACAAGAAAGGCGTAGGCAGCTCCAAGAACGGTCGCGACAGCCAGTCGAAGCGGCTCGGCGTCAAGCGCTTCGACGGACAGGTCGTCAGCGCCGGGAACATCCTGGTGCGTCAGCGCGGCGCCAAGTTCAAGCCCGGGATGAACGTGGGCGTCGGTACCGACTGGACCCTCTTCGCGCTCAAGGACGGCGTGGTGCGCTTCGCCGACAAGGGACACAAGGGGCGCTTCATCCGCATCGAGACGGACCCGGTTGGTGCCGAGGCCGGCTCGGACGAGGCGATCCCGGCGGACTGAACGACCCCGTCGGTCCGGCGGTACAAGCACGAATGGTGCGTGGGCGCGGCCAGCATGGCCGCGCCCACCTTTCAGGGGCCTACGGGAGTGAGCGATGCCCTTTCGGGACGTTCTCGACATCACGGTGGAGGGCGGCAAGGGCGGCGACGGCGGCCTCTCCTTCCTGCGCCTCAAGTACATCCCCAAGGGGGGTCCAGACGGCGGCCACGGCGGCGCCGGCGGGAGCGTCTTCCTTCGGGCGGTCGATGACGTAGGTTCGCTCGACCGCCTGGTGCCACGTCAACGTTACCGGGCGGGAACAGGTCAGCAGGGCGAGGGCCGCAATCGCTCGGGCTCCGGTGGCCAGGATCTGGTGCTCGACGTCCCGGTCGGCACCACCGCGATCGACCTCGACAGCGGTGAGCTGGTCGCCGATCTCCTGACCGTCGGTCAGACGGTCCGAGTGGCGCAGGGTGGCGACGGAGGCCGCGGCAACGCTTCGTTCGCCGGGTCCCAGCGCCAGGCGCCGCGCTTCGCCGAGTACGGCACCCAGGGCGAGCGGCGGCGACTGCGCCTGGAGCTCATGACCATCGCTGACGTCGGGCTGGTGGGCTACCCCAACGCCGGCAAGTCCAGCCTGTTGGCCGCCCTGTCGAACGCCAGGCCGGTCATCGCCGAGTACCCCTTCACCACGTTGAGCCCCAACCTCGGTGTGGTCGAGCGGGACATGGAGCGCTTCACCATCGCCGATATCCCCGGCATCATCGAGGACGCCCACCTCGGACGCGGGCTGGGGCTGGACTTCCTGCGTCACATCTCGCGCACCCGGTTGCTCGTGTTCGTGCTCGACATCGCGGCCGACCCCGAGCCCACACTGGCGGCGCTGCGGCGCGAGCTGCAGAGCTTCGACCCCGGGCTCCTGGAGCGACCGGCGCTGCTGGTCGTCAACAAGATCGATCTGGCGTCGCCTGAGGAGGTGAGCGAGGCGGAGCGCATCTTGACCGCGGCCGGGTTGCCGGTGGTGAGCGCTTCGGCGCTCGAGGGCGAGGGTCTACCCGACCTCGTCGAGGCGCTCTTCGCGATCCTTCCCGAGCGCCCGGAACCGGTGGGTCGCGAGGCCCCGGAGAGGCGCGTGGTGGTGCGGCCGTTGGAGGTCGTGCGCGACGCCAGCGGCGAGGGCTGGGTGGTTCGCGGCAGCGAGATCGAGGCGCTCGTCGACCGCTTCGATGCCGGCAACGCCGAGGCGGTGAGCTACCTGCAGCGCTTCTTCCGGACCTACGGCATCGATCGCCTGCTGAAGCGGTCGGGCGCCCGGGACGGCGACGATGTCCGCATCGGCGCCGCCGTGTTCGAGTACTTCTCCGAGGAGCGCGAGGAGGGCACGCGCGAGGAGGGCATGCCCGACGCAGACGCGTGACGGGCGGCCGTCACGTGCGTGCCCGGGCCCCGGCGGTCCGGTCGGCCGGCCGACCGGACGCTCTCACCTCGATGTGGTTGAATGGTCGGTGCCGCCACGCGGCGGTCGGGGGAGCCGGGTGCGCTCGCGTGCCCACGGCCGTCCCGGCGACGAACCGAGGAACGATGGCCGACCCCAATCAGCTGCCCGAAACCGACCTCTGCAGCCGTCCCGGCCTCGATGCGTACTGCGCTCGGGTGAAGGAGATGGTGACCGCGGAGCGCTTCCAGCACATCCGACGTGTGGCGGGGCTGGCCGAAGCGATCGCCAAGGCCAACCGCTTCACGCCTGTCGAGACCGATGCGGTCTGTCTCGCGGCCGTTCTGCACGACGTCGCCCGGGACCTTTCGGCCGGGGAGTTGTTCGAGCTGGCACCCCCGCAGGACGTCACCGAGGAACGGCACCCCCTGTCGGTACACGGACGCGCCGCGCGCGTCATCGCCGAGCGCTGGGGCGTGCGCCAGCGGGACGTGCTGGATGCGGTCGAGGGCCACGTCTTCGGAGTGGCTCCGGACAACCGTGTGGGCATCGCGGTCTACATCGCCGACGTATGCGAGCCGGGCCGCGGCGTCAACGACGACATCCGGGCGCTGGCACTGAACGATCTCGGCGCGGCCTACCGGCGCGCCGTGGAGTCGAAGGTGCGCTACCTCCGTTCCCAGGGGAAGACCGTCCACCCCGCCACCCTGAGGGTGTATGAGCAGATTGCTCACCGTCCGTAACGCGCGCATCCTCACGCTGGCCGGCGTGCTCCTCGCTCTGGCGGGGCTGGCGGGCTACTGGCTCACTCGCGACGTACATCGTTCGCCCTTGAGCCGCGAGCAGCGCCAGCTCCTGGGGATCAAGGGCAACACCTTCCACGTCAGCTTCGTGGTCGCCGGTCGCGACATCTTCTATTCCAAGGCGGAGGCCGACCCCATCTACGGCAAGGGCGGCGCCATCGTGGGGTGGAACTACAAGGGCACACGTAACACCGCCGGCATCAACACCGACACGATCCTCTACGTCGACATCACCGGCGACGCCATCACCATGATCGCGCTACCGCGCGACATCTGGCTGGCCGATGCCGGCTACCGCATCAACGGCGTGTTCGCCCGCGATGGGCCCGACGCGTTGCGGCGCCGGGTGTCGGCGATCCTCGGGGTGCCGGTGGATTACTACGCCATCATCAAGCTCGACATCTTCAAGCACCTGGTCGATGCCCTGGGCGGGGTGAACATCAACGTGCCCTACGCCATGAACTACGACGACAACGTCGGCAACCTGCACATCCACTTCGCCGCCGGCCCACAGCACATCGATGGTCAGCAGGCGGCCGACTTCGTGCGCTACCGTCACACCTTGCGTGGCGACATCGACCGTCTGGACAACGTCAAGCGTCTGGCCTACGCCCTGATGGCGAAGGTGAAGGAGCTGAACGTGGGGGCGGTCACCAAGGTGCCGGGCCTGGTCGACACCTTCTTCCAGGACGTGCAGACCAACGCAAGTCCTGCGCTGGCGCGGCAGCTCGCGTCGCGCGTGGGCAGCCTGCAGCTCAAGGACACCGCGACCCTGCCTACCGACGAGATCCAGGTCGCAGGCGTGGGCACCGTGCTCAAGGTCGACCCGCAGGACGTCAACCACTTCCTGGCCAACACCTTCGGCGGCACGCCGCGCGCGTTCAGCCAGGTGCCGAACGCGACGCTGCTGATCACCAACCGCAGCGGCACACCCGAACTCGGCAGCTGGTTCCAGAAGCAGCTGGAGGCGATGGGGGTGCCTGCGAAGGATATCCTGGTACGCGAAGAGGGCACCATCGACCCGACGCCGAGCCGGCTGCTGGCGACGTTGCCCGGCTGGAAGGACGCCGAGTATTACGCTTCGCTGCTGCACGCCAGCAAGCAGCAGGTGGACCATCTCGACGCCTATCGAGGCCGTACCGTGGATCTGGAGCTGGTACTCGGCAGCGACGCCACGAGCATGGTGCCGACGGGCGTCGACGTGACACGGACGGCGAGCGCCCGGTGACCGGGCGCGCCGTCGAGGGAGGGACGTTGCAACAGGGCCCCGCGGTACCGCAGGAGGTACAGCTCATCGTCGATGCGCTCGACGACAGACGTGCCAAGAACATCGTGGTGCTGGACCTCGCCGAGGTCTCGGCCACACTCGACTACTTCATCGTCGCCACCGGGGAGTCGCACCTGCAACTCCGTGCGTTGGAGGACGCCGTACGTGAGCGCCTCAAGCAGCATGGCTTCCCCCCGCGCGGCGTGGAGGGACCCAGCGAACGCTGGGTCCTGCTCGACTTCGGCGGCATCGTCGCCCATATCATGAGCCCCGAAGCGCGTTCCTTCTACGACATCGAGGGACTCTGGGCCGACGCGCGGCGGGTGCAGGTCACCCCCGCCTGAGCTTGCCCGTGACGCCGATGGACGCCTCTCGGCGGCATTGGGCGGAGGGCCTCGCCCGACGTCATCTCGAGGCTCTGGGCTGGGTCGTGCTGGAGACCAACTACGCCGTTCGGGGAGGGGAGATCGACGTGATCGCCCGGGACGGCGGCACGGTGGTGTTCGTCGAGGTCCGTCAGCGCCGCGACGCGCGCTTCGGGCACCCCGCCGAGACCCTCGACCGGCGCAAGCTCGCGCGCTGGCAGCGCACGGCGCGCCACTACCTGGCGCTGCGCCTGGGCGACCCGGACGCCGCCGTCCGCTTCGATGCCGTTGTGGTGCTCGGGGACGAGCGCGATGCCCGACTCGAACACCTCCGCGACGTGATCGGATGAGGCGCGGGGACGCCGGAGGCGGCTCCCACAGCGTGCCATACTGCCCTCGTGCGTAGCGTCGGCATCATCGACCTCGGCAGCAACACCGCCCGCCTGGTGGTGATGCTGTACCGACCCGGCTACCGCTTCCAGCTGCTGGACGAGCTGAGGGAGGTGGTGCGCCTCTCCGAGGGTATGGGCACCTCCCGCATCCTTCGGGCCGAGCCCTTCGAACGCGGACTGCAGGCGCTCCGGACCTTCCGCAGCTACTGCGATGCGGTCGGCATCGACGACCTGCGGGCGAGCGCCACCAGTGCGGTGCGCGCGGCGGTCAACGGTGAGGCGTTCGTGGAGGCGGCGCGGCAGCGTGCCGGGGTCGACATCGAGGTCCTCACCGGGGAGCAGGAGGCGGCCTACGGTGCCCTCGCGGTCGCCAATAGCCTCGACGTCCGGGAGGCGGTCGTGTTCGATCTCGGGGGCGGGAGCATGCAGCTCAGTCGCCTGCGCGAGCGCCACTTCGAGCAGGGAGGCTCCCTGCCGCTGGGAGCGGTGCGCACCACCGAGGCCTTCCTCAGCAGCGATCCCCCCAGGAGTCGTGAGCTCAAGGCGTTGCGCCAGCACGCGCGTGCGCTGCTGGCGCCGCGGATCGCCGAGTTGCCTCTGGGCCTGCCGGTGGTGGGCATGGGCGGAACGCTTCGCAACCTCGCCAACGTCGTGCAGGCGCGCACGGGCTACCGGCCCGACCTGCTGCACGGGTACCGTCTGCGGCGCGAAGCGCTCGAGGAGGCCGTGGAGGACCTGGCGCAGCGGCCGCTGCAGCGGCGTCGCGACGTCAAGGGCCTCAACCGTGACCGGGCCGACATCATCGTAGCCGGCGGCGTGGTCATCGCCGAGACGCTGGCCGCGCTGGAGGCCGATGAGGTCCTCATCAGCGGGCAGGGGTTGCGCGAGGGGCTGTTCTACCCCTTCCTCTTCCCGGACGGCGATCACCTCTCGCCCGACGTGCGGGAGTTCAGCGCCCTCAACCTGATGCGGGAGTACTACGACAACTCTCCGCACAATCTGCACGTGCGCCACCTGGCGTTGCAGCTGTTCGATCAGCTGGCGTCCGTGCACGCCATGGGTGCATGGGAGCGGTCGCTGCTCGCGGCTGCCGCGTTGGTGCACGACATCGGTATGGCCGTCGACTACTACGCGCACCACAAGCACGGTATGTACTTGGTGATGGGCCGCGCCATGCCGGGCTACAGCCACCGCGAGCAGGTGCTGGTCGCTCTGCTGGTGCGCTACCACCGCCGCGGCTCCCCGGGCGATCAGGGTTACGGCGCGGTGCTGGAGGACGGTGATCTGGGCGTGCTCGCTCGGCTGGCCGGCATGCTGCGCCTGGCGGAGTACCTGGAGCGCAGCAAGGCCCAGCGCGTGCGCGATGTGCGGTGCCACCTCGGCGACGGCTACCTGCAGATCGAGGCGTTCGCCGACGGCGACGCTGAGATCGAGGTGCGGGAGGCCGCCGCTCGATCCGACCTGATGGCCTCGTCGCTCGGGGTGAGCATCGAGGTGGTCGCCGGATACGAGCAGGCGTGATGGTCGGGCCCGGCCATAATGGAGCCATGGACGGGCGCGTGCGTGTCAAGATCTGCGGCATCACGCGGGCTGAGGACGCGCTGGTGGCGGAGCGGGCGGGCGCCGACGCCATCGGGATGATCTTCGCCGAGCGCTCCAGGCGTCGGGTCGATCTCAGGGCCGCGGCCGGCATCGTGGCCCATCTCGGCCCCTTCGTCACGCGCGTCGGGGTGTTCGTGGACGCTCCGTTGGACGAGGTGCGCGCGGCCGTGAAGCGGCTCAAGTTGGGGGCGGTGCAGCTCCACGGCAACGAGTCTGCCGCCTACGCCGCGGCGTTGCGGGGTGAGGTGATGGTCGTCCGGGCGATGCCGTTCGAGCCCGGCCTCACGCCGGCTTCGATGGACGCCTACCCGGCCGACGCCTTCCTGCTCGACGCGCCCACGCCGGGTTCGGGACGGCCGTTCGCATGGTCCGATGCGGAAGCCTGGCGGAGCCATCCTCGGCTGGTGCTCGCCGGCGGCCTCGACCCGATGACGGTGGCTGCCGGGGTCCGGGCGCTGCGACCGTACGCCGTCGATGTGGCTTCGGGCGTCGAGTCGGAGCCCGGCATCAAGGATGCCGAGCGCGTCCAGGCCTTCGTTCGAGCCGTGCGGGAAGCGTGACGGCATGCCTTTTCCACAGGCGGCCGGAGTTCTCCACAGGCATGTGGAGAAGTGCCGGGAGTGCGTCGCAGACCGCGATGGCGCCTTCTAGGATGCTTGAAGACTCGTCCAGGACGTCGTTTCCTCGCTCGTGTGCGCGGCCGACGCACCTACCCCATAGGTCAGGGCTTTGTCAAGGGACCCGAGTTATCCACAGATTGCATCGGTTATCCACAAATCGCACAATGGTCGTCGATCAGGGCGCAACTCCGGCACCGCAGGGGGCGCGGGCCGGGCGCAGGGACCCAAGGGAGGTCTAGCACCGTGAACATCGTGAGCATCGCCGAAGCCCGCAGCTTCTCGCTCGAAACCGTCCAGAGTCGGGAGCTGGTAGCCGAAGGAGACCTCAGCGTGAAGCTGCATTGCTTCGAAGCCGGCCAGCGCGACGAGGACCACAGCTTCGGCACCAACTGCCTCTACCAGGTCCTGGAGGGTGAGGTGCTCCTGCGTCGCGACGGTGGCAGCGACCGGGTCGGCACCGGCAAGCTCGTCAGTGTGCCCGCTGGAACTCGCCACCACCTGGAGAACGCGGGCGGCGGCCTGCTGGTGGTCCTGGCGACCCACGCCCGCTAGCGTGCCCGTTCGGCGCTCGGCCCACCGCATCGCCACGAAGGTGACGCTGGAGGAGCGGCGTAGGGCCCCCTACCGGACCAACCGCAAGGACTGGCGGGAGGCGAACACGACGTTGCTCGAGCAGCGCGCAACGGTCGCCGAGGGCGGTGGGAGGAAGGCGCGCAAGCGCCAGCACGACAAGGGCCGCCTGACCGCGCGCGAGCGTGTGACGAAGCTGCTCGACGGGGGAACGCCGTTCGACGAGCTCATGAGCTTCGCGGGCTGGGAGATGTACACGGACGAGGGCGGCGCTCCGGCCGGAGGCGTAGTGACCGGCATCGGCCGCATCGGCGGACGCCCCTGGATGGTCATCGCCAACGACGCTACCGTGAAGGCCGGCGCATTCTTCCCGATCACCGCCAAGAAGGTGATACGGGCGCAGACGATCGCGCTCGAGAACCATCTCCCGACCGTCTATCTGGTGGACTCCGCCGGGGTCTACCTTCCCATGCAGGACGAGATCTTCCCCGACCAGGACGACTTCGGGCGGGTCTTCTACCTCAACGCGCGCATGAGCGCCCTGGGGATCCCGCAGATGGCGGCGATCATGGGCAACTGCGTGGCGGGCGGCGCCTATCTGCCGGTCATGTGCGACACGCTGGTCATGACCGAGGGCTCCGGGTTGTACCTGGCAGGGCCCGCGCTGGTGAAGGCGGCCATCGGCCAGACGGTGTCGAGCGAGGATCTGGGCGGCGCGGTGATGCACGCCGAGGTGTCGGGCACGGTGGACTACCTGGAACCCGACGACGCGCACGCCCTGGAGCGTCTGCGGCGCCTCGCCGCCGGTTACGCGCCGCGCCCGGAGGCCGCCTGGGCGCGCGACCGCAGAGGGAGCGTCGATCCGGTCGAGAAGGCCGAGGACCTGGAGGGCCTGCTGCCGGTCGACGGCGGCAGCCAGCCCTACGAGGCCCGCGAGATCCTCGCCCGTCTCGTCGACGGCTCCGAGTTCGACGAGTACAAGGCAGGCTACGGCCGCACCCTGGTGTGCGGCACCGCACGTCTGGGCGGCTTCCCGGTCGGGATCGTGGCGAACCAGAAGCGAGTGGTGAAGAACCGCGGCCGCCTCGAGGTGGGCGGGGTCATCTACGCCGAGGCCGCCGACAAGGCGGCGCGCTTCGTGCTCAACTGCAACCAGGCGGGTGTCCCCATCCTCTTCGTGCACGACGTCAACGGTTTCATGGTGGGCGTCGACAGCGAGCAGGACGGCATCATCCGGCGCGGAGCCAAGCTGGTCAACGCGGTGAGCAACAGCGTCGTGCCGCGTCTCAGCGTCATCCTCGGGGGCTCCTACGGCGCCGGTCACTACGCCATGAGCGGCAAGGCCTACGCACCGCGCTTCCTGTTCGCGCTACCGAGCGCCCGCTACGCCGTCATGGGCGGCCAGCAGGCGGCGAAGACCATCCTGGACATCCAGGCGGCGCAACTCGCGCGCTCGGGCGCCGGCGCGGACGAGGACACCCTGGCCGAGCTCTACGAGCGTGTGCGCGCAGGCTACGAGCACGCCCTCGACATCCGCTACGGGGCCTCCCGGCTGTGGGTCGACGAGGTCGTGACGCCACTCGAGCTCCGCGACCGGCTCATCCGGGCGCTGGAGGCGTGCGCCCTGGACAGCGAGCCGCCGCCGCTGCGGCTGGGGGTCTTCCAGGTCTGATCCGGCGGGTTGGTTCCGGCGGAACGGATCCGGCTGAACGGATCTGGCAGTTCGGGTCAGGCGGGCGGCCACGCCCCGAGCGCACGCCGGACGTCCACGAGCTGGGCGCCGTGGTAGGCGTTGTGGTCGGCCAGCAGCATGAGCTGGCGGAGCAGCGTGTGCCCCGGCGTGTGCGCCAGGGGAGCGGTCAGGTCCCGTCCGGCCTCGCGCACCAGCGTAAGCGCCAGTTCGCGGTCGCTCCGGAGGGCGCTCACGCTCTGCTCCCAGGCCCCGTTCGACGCCGGCTCCGGGTCGCGCGGCCAGTAGCCTTCGGGCCAGGTCGGCGATGTCCAGTCGGGGTCGAGCGCGTACTGCAGAAGGTCCTCCTGGGCGATGCGCATGTGCTCCAGGAGCTGCCAGGCGCTGTGGGGCAGGCCGGCGGGCACCCGGCCGCGCAACGCTTCGGGGAGACCCTCCAGTGCGCTGTCGACGCTCACGTGCGCGCCCTCCCCGCGCACCAGGGCCTCGAGCTGCTCGCGGATGACGCTCTCCTGCATGACCGTGTCTCCCATGCTGCTCCCTTCGCCGCAACCTCGCGGGCGCCGGCGGTCTCCCGGTGGACTCGGGCATGGCCGCCGACCCGTCCCCATGCTGCCCCACGATCCGCGGCGGTCGCGTCGCTCCGCTACCGAAGTCGCCCACCGGCCCCGCGTGCGTCGGTCTGCGCCGTCGTGTGCGGCCCTGCCGGACGCTACACTGGTCGGACATGGACAGCGCTCGCGCGGTTGAGCTGGTAGCGGGCACCGCACGGGGAGGGTGGTGGCGTTGAGCTTCGCCGCCCCCCAGTTCCTGTGGGCGCTGCTGGCGTTGCCGCTGGTCGTGCTGCTCCACTTCGTGCGCGCCCGACGACGCCGCCGCCAGGTGTCGGCCATGTTCCTGTGGCAACGTGCGCGCCAGGTAGCGGAGCGGCGCAAGCGGATCTCCCCGACCTGGTTGCTGCTGGCGCAGCTGCTGTTCGTGGCGCTCGCCGCCCTGGCGCTGGCGCGCCCCCAGATCGCCGGCGGCGTGGCTCCCGACCGCATCCTCGTGCTCGACGCCTCGGCCAGCATGGCAGCACGCGACAGCGACGGTGTGCGCATCGACAAGGCCAGGGCGCAGGCCGAGCGCCTGCTGGCGGGCGCGGGGCGCGTGGCGATCGTCCGCGCCGGCGTGGACGCCCGTGTCGTGCAACCGTTGACCGGCGACCGTGGGGCCGTCCGGCGCGCCTTGCAGCAGCTCCAGGTGGGCGACCGAAGCGCCGACCTGGAGCGGGCGGTCGCCCTCGCCGAGGCGATCGAGCCGGGCGCCCAGATCGAGTTGCTCACCGACCAGCCGGCGGTAGGCGGCGCCTCGGTCGCGTACCACAACGTCGCCGGCGACGGCGTGAACGTGGGGATCAGCGCCTTCGATCTGGGCATCCAACAGGCCTATGTGGGGGTCGTGTCGAACAGTCCGCGCCCGGTGCAGGTCCAGCTGTCGCTCAGCCGCGACGGCGCCGCCGTAGCCAGCGGCCCGGTGCTGGTTCCGGCCGGGGGTACGGGCAGCATCACCTTCCCGCTCGCCGACGTCCAGGGCGTCTACCGGGCCGCCATCGCGCCGCCCGCGGGGGTGGAGGCCGGTTCCGCGGCGGGCGACGCGCTCACCCTCGACGACGTGGCCTTCGCCGGCGCGCGCCAGGTGAACGCGGTGGTGCAGGACGCCAACGAGGCGGTCATCAAGGCGCTGGCGGCGGTGCCCGGCGTGAGCGTGCGGGTGAGCGCCGGTGCCGCGCAGGTCCCCGCCGACCTACACGTGCTCACGCGCGCCGATGCAGCCGGTCTGCAACCGGGCAATTACCTGCTCTTCGCCCCGGCCGCGTCGAAGCCGGACTACCGGGTGGTGAGTGAGTTCGATCGGGGCTCCGAGCTGATGCGCTTCGTGGACCTGCAGGATGTGGTGGTGGGACTCGGGCCCCAGCGCGCGGCGTGGCCGAGTGGCGAAGGCTGGCAGACGCTGGCGAGCACGGGAGAGCTGGAGCCGGTCCTGAGGTACCGCGATCGCGACGGCGTCCAGGTGCTGCAGGCCGCCTTCAACCCGACGCAGAGCGATCTGGTGTTGCGTTCTGCGTTCCCGGCGCTGGTCGCCAACTACGTACGACTCGTGCGGGGCGACGCCAGCGTGGGGCTTGGCGCGGCACTGCCGCCGGGCACCACCCTGGACGGCGCGGCCGTCTCGTACGCCCTGCGGCCCGGTATCTACCAAGAGCCGGGCGGCGGCGTGGTGGTGGCCAGCCTCGACAGCGACGCCGAGTCGCGTCTCCCCGGTCCCCCAGCTGCCGGATCGACGACGGCGCGCCGCGGCCCGCGGCCGCTGCTGGGCGAGGCTCCCGTTAGCTCGCTGGCATGGATGCTGCTGGCGCTGGCGTTGTTCGCGCTGGCGGCGGAGTGGCTGCTATGGAGCGGCTTGCCCGCCTTCCGCCGGCCCCCCGTCCCCGGATTCCTGCGGCGTCCTTTCGACCGAGGACGCTGAACCCGACCTCGGCGTGAGAGCGTCAGGGCGTCACCGCCGAGCGCAACGCCAGGTCGACGGTGACCCTCACCAGATCGTCGACCTGGATGAAGAGGAAGCGGGGCCGGTCCATACCGAAGTCGGTCAGCCGGACGTCGAGGTGGAGGTGCGCCTCGAGTCGGTCTCCGCGGCGTGCCACCGTTCCCGTCGCGACGACCTCGCGGGTGGCTCCGTGCATCGTGAGCTCCCCGGTCACGACCACACGGCTGGTCCCGCCGTCGGGTAGGTCGGCCGGGTGGGCCTGGACATCGGTGACGGCGTAGCGGACGACCGGGTAGCGGTCGGCCTCGAAGACGCCGCGCTCGGCGTTGCGGTCCCGCAACACGTTGCCCGTGGTGATGCTGCCGGCCCGGACCGTGAGCGACCCGCGCGCCGTGGAGGGACGCGCCGGGTCGACCTGCAGCGTCGCGCCGGCCACGGGAGCGTGGCCGGTGAAGCCGCCGAGCGGATCACTCGCTTCGAAGGTGATGGCGGTGGTGTCGAGGAGCCGGGCCGGGGGCGCGCCGGAGCGAGCGGGAGCGGGTGGCAGCTTCGCGCGTTGCCCGGCGGCGTCGGAGGGGGCCGCGAGCGCGGTGCCGGCCGTCACGGCGACCGCCAGTAGCGCACGGCCCAGCGCACGCCCCAGCGCACGCCTTCGGGCAGCACGTGATCTGCGCTCCAGCCCGCGCCGCGCCGCCCCCGCTATCCGGCGTCGACACGCGGACAGGGCATCGGGGGATCGCCACCTCATCCAGCCGTAGGATGCGGCCGCCGGCGGGGGTGGGAGGTCGCGCGCCCGACGTCGGCGCAGCGCGCTCCCTCCCGGCGTCCGCGCCTCGGTGGGGGGCGGGTGGACGCGGACCTCCCCGAGGGTGCTCTCCGCGGGGCGACCGTGACGCCATTACCCTGCGCTGGCGGAGGCCGGGTTGGTACGCTGTGGAGCGCGAGAGAGAAAGCTCTCGCCGAGGAAGGGGAGGGAAGGCGTTGGCACGCGTCGACCTCAGTCTGCCCGCGGTGGTGGTCCTGCTCCTGGCGGCAGGCCTGGCTACGTTGAGCAGTGCCGCGCCTCCGCACGAGCTGCTGCGCCAGGGGGTGTTCCTGGTCGTGGGCCTGGCCATGGCCGGAGGCCTGCTGTGGCTGGGCTGGCGACGGGTCTCCGGCTTGATGCCCTACCTCTACCTGCTCAGCCTGGTGCTGCTGGTAGCGGTGTCGGCTATCGGCACGACCGTCAACGGCGCCAAGTCGTGGCTCTACCTCGGGCCGTTGCCCGGCTTCCAGCCCTCGGAGTTCGCCAAGCTCACGCTGATCCTGGCGTTGGCCGCGGTGATGCACGAGCGGCCGCTGCGAGGGCCTCTGAGTTACGCCCGGCCCATCCTGCTGCTGCTGCCGCCACTGGCGCTGGTGGTGGTCGAGCCCGACCTCGGCACGGCCCTGGTGATCGCCGCCATCGGCGCCGGCATGATGCTGGTGCGCGGCATCCCGTGGCGGCACCTGGCGGTGGCCGTGGTGCTCATCGGGGTGGCGGTCCCCACCGTGGTGCTGCCGCACCTCGGCGCGTACCAGAGGGCCCGGCTGGTGTCGTTCCTGAACCCTTCGGCCGACCCGCAGGGGAGCGGCTACCAGGTCATCCAGTCCACCATCGCGGTGGGGTCGGGCGGACTGTTCGGCAAGGGCTACAAGCAGGGGACGCAATCGCAGCTCGGCTTCATCCCCTTCCGCCAGACCGACTTCATCTTCCCGGTGCTCGCCGAAGAAGGTGGGTTCGTGGCGTCGGTGACGCTGTTGCTCTTGTACGGCGTGCTCTTCTGGCGGCTCGTGGCGATGGCCAACGACTGCCCCAAGGACCGCGACAAACTGGTGATCATGGGGGTGATGGTGCTCATCAGCTTCCAGGTGCTGGTGAATGTCGGCGTCACCCTGGGCCTCGCGCCGGTCACGGGCATCACCCTGCCCCTGGTGTCCTACGGCGGAACCAGCCTCATCTCGACGCTACTGGCGCTGGGCCTGGCGCTGGTGGTGCACCGCGACCGGTTCGCGGAATGGTGAGGCGGCGGCCGTGGGCCGGGGCCGTCCGACGCGGTGTGCGTGCCGTGCCAGCCGAGTGCGAGGCGTGGCACCGGACCTGGTAGAGTCGAACCACGATGCGATTCAGAGGCATCCTCCTGACCGCCGTCGTGGTGCTGGCGGCGCTGGTGGCGGCGCTCAACTGGGACGCCCTGACCCGGCCCGTGCCCATCTCCCTGCTGGTGGCGACGCCGCAGGGACCGCTCGCGCTGGTGCTGTTATTGACGATCGTGGCTCTGGCCGTGCTGTTCTTCCTGGCCGCCCTGCTGGATCGCGCGGCGCAGTTGCGGCAGGTGACGCAGTTGGACCGGCAGCTCCGCGCGGTGCGGTCCAAGCTGGAGGCGCGCGAACTCGAGGCCGCGGGTCGGCTGGAGGGGCGGTTCGATGCCGCACTCGCGGACGTGAAGACGCAGGTGAACGCCCTGAAGGAAGGGATGGACGCCAGTATCGGCGCCGCGTCGACGGCCCTGGAGAGCCACCTGGTCGAACGTCTCCAGGCGCTCGAGGCCGGCGTTCAGGACGGCATGACAGCCATGGAGACGCGCGGCAAGGAGCGGATCGACGCCCTCCACGAGCGGGTCGTGCGGGTGCGCGATGAGCTGGCAGCCGACGTGGCCCAGTCGGAGGACGCGCTGGCGCGCCTGGTCCGGCCCGCGGGCTCGGAGGACGAGGAGGCGTGAGCGCTACGCGCTCTGCCGTCGACGTCTGCTAGTTTGTGGTTCATGAGCGGCATCGACAAGGAGCGGTTGAAGGAGGAGATCCTCGAAGCGCTGAAGGTCGTGCGCGACCCGGAGATCCCCGTGAACGTGGTGGACCTGGGTCTGGTCTATAAGCTCGACGTGGACGACGAGGGGCACGTCGACATCGACATGACCCTGACGAGCATGGGGTGCCCGGTGCAGGATCTCATCCAGTCCGATGCCGAGCTCGCCGTCATGAAGGTCGACGGCGTGAGCCGGGTCTCGGTCGATTTCGTGTGGTCGCCGCCCTGGTCGCCGCAGAAGATGACCGATGACGGCAAGAAGCAGATGCGCATGTTCGGCTTCAACATCTGAGGCTCCGGCCTCACCGGGAGACGCCCGCACGTGGGGCTGTGGTTGAATGGCGCCATGCTCTTCCGCGCCCGCCGACGGAGCCCTTCGCGGCGCGACCATTGGCGTGACTTCGCACGGCGGCTCGAGCTGACGGATGCCGAGCGGCAGGAGGCGCGTCTTCGGGAGTGGCTCGACCTCGGCGACAGTGCCCTGTCGCCGCTGTACGGGCTGCGCCGCCCGGGACAGCCAACGCTCTTCCTGTTCGACCAGGAGCGCGCGCGCACCGGCCCGACCGGCACCGTGACGACGCTCGCCAGCGGCGTGCTGCTGCGCGCGCAGGCGCCGCTGGCCGCCGCCCCACTGCGGGCGCAGGCGCGCCGCAACCCGGTTCTCGAATCGATCGAGGCGGGCCGCACCGGGAGTCGGCGGCTGGCGCTCCCCGAAGTGCCCGACTTCGACGGCGAGGTCAGCGTCTTCGCGCGGGACGAGCGAGCCGCCCGGGCCTGGCTCAGCAAGCCGGTCCAACGGACGATGCAGCGCATGCTGGCGGGGCGGGGCGTGAGCCCCGTGCTGGTGGTCGGCAGCAGGCACATGCTGGCGCTGTGCGAGGGCGCCGAGGCGGCCCCGTTCGAAGCGCTCGAGGCGCTGGCCAGCGACCTGTTCACCCTCTTCGCGATGGTGGAGGGGACCGTCGGCGCCGCTGACGGCGCGCAGGCCGAGGGCGCGCCGCGGCCCGAGGCCTGAGCCCGACGCGCCGCGCCGAAGCCCGGCGTCAACCCCGGTGGTAGGGGTGGCCGGCGCGCAGGGTCTCGACGCGGTAGAGCTGTTCCAGCAACACCAGGCGCGCCAACTCGTGCGGGAGGGTCAGCGGTGAGAGGCTCCAGGCTTCGTCCGTGCGCTCGCGGAGCCACGGCGCATGCCCCTCTGCGCCACCGACCAGCAGGCTGAGCTGGCTGATGCCGCGCACCTCGAGGGCGTCGAGGTGCGCGGCCAGGGCGCGTGTGTCGAGGACGCGGCCACGCTCGTCGACGGCGACGGAACGTCCTTGCGCGGCCGCCAGCAGTGCACCGCTGTCGGCGTTGCGGATGGCGGCCGGGTCGGCGCCCCGGCCCTCCTTGAGCTCGACGATCTCGATACGGCTGAGCGGCCGCAGCCGGTCCTGGTAGTGCTGGCAGCCGGTCTGGTAGAAGCCGCGCTTGAGGCGGCCGACGGCGATCAGGCGGAAGCGCACGGCTCGGCCGGATCAGGCGTCGGAGGGGTCGGGTGCCGTATCGGGCGTCACGTCTGGCGTCATGACGGGGCGCGAATCGGGCGCCACTGCGGACGCCTCGCTCGGATTCGGCGTCGTCAGCTTGTCGAGGAGCTCGCGGCGCCGCGTCTTGCGCAGGTCGCTGGCTTCCAACGCGGTTGCCAGCGCGTCCCGGTCGATCGCCCGGCGCAGGACCCGCAGCTCGCCGGCGGAGAAGGTGTGGGCGCCGAGGACGTGCTCCTCGAAGGCTTCGTAGGCCAGGGGGGCGACGGCGCGCACCATGGTGGCCATGGCGTCGCCGTAGGCGCGGATCTCGTACTGGGCATGCCAGTCCATGCGCAGCCGCAGGAAGTGGAAGAGGTTGTTGAGGTCGATCTGCCAGTACATCTCGGTGTACAGGCTCAGTGGCAGGTTGATGCGCGCCAGTTCGCGCGCGATGCCGTCCTCCAGCAGGTCCTCGTAGCGTCCGTAGGTAGCGGACTGATCGCGGCGGAGGGCGTCGATCACGCGCTCGCGCAGCTCGCCGGGGACCTCGTCCTCGCTGCCTCCCTGGCGGTTGTCGCGGCTCTGGAAGCGGACCTCGTCCGGCCGTGGAACGTAGAACTCGTCGCGCATCACGGAGTAGCGCCCGCTGATCTCGTTGAGCCTGGCGGTGCGGTGGCGGATCCACTGGCGCGCGACGAAGATCGGCATCTTGACGTGGAAGGTCAGGATCACCTGCTCGAAGGGGCTGGTGTGGCGGTTGCGAAGCAGGTAGTCGATCAGCGCGCGGTCCTCGCGGACCGTCTTGGTGCCCTCGCCGTAGGACACCCGGGCAGCCTGGACGATGCGCGCGTCGCCACCGAGGTAGTCGACGAGCCGCACGAAGCCATGGTCGAGGACGGGGAACGCCTTGTCCAGCAGGGTTTCGGCTTCCGGAACGAAGATACGCGCCATGTCCGGCATCCTACCCTCTCGACTTCCTCATCTTCGAGGGCGCCGTCCCGGACGCAACTCGCTCTCTCTCATGAGGTGAGCATGAGTGCTCCACTTCACAAAGTCGATTTCTGCGATACGGAACGCAGATTCTTGCTCTCATAATAGCTTCATTCGGCTTGACACCCCCTCATCCTTGTGGGATACTAAGCCGGATTTGTCCGTGGCCTGGGGCCGCAGCCGGAAGGAGGTGCACTACCTTGAACCGGTCCCGGTGTCAGACGAGTCTCGACGGCAGACCGAGCACCGCCCAGGCAGGAGCGGCGAGGAAACAAGGACACTCCCGCATCCCTGTTTGAAAGGTCTCGAGAGCCGTCGTGAACGAAGATTCGACTCTCAGAGTTCAAGGGGTACCCAAGCATGAAAAGACTCGTACTCACGCTCCTGGCGGCGACGCTGGTGAGCGGCGCTCTTGCGCAGAACACGTCGTTCCCGGACATCCCGGCGAACCACTGGGCTGCCGACGCCGTTTCCCGCATCGCCAACCTAGGCATCGTCATCGGCTTCCCCGACGGCACCTTCCGCGGCAACGAAGCCTTCACGCGTTACCAGGCTGCGCTCGTGATCAGCCGACTGCTCGACGTTGTCAACCAGAACGTCAACAGCTCGCTGGCCATGACGAAGTCCGACATCGAATCGCTGCGTAACGCCGTGCAGGGCCTCGCTTCGGATGTGGCCTCGCAGGGGGTCCGTCTGTCGTCGGCCGAGAGCGCGATCGCCAGCCTCTCCGACGACGCGACGGCGAACAAGTCGTCGATCGCCTCCAACGCTTCTCGCCTCGACGCCGTCGAGCAGAAGCTCAACAACCTGCCCAGCGGTACCGATCCTGCGGTCCTTCGCGACCTGCAGAATCAGATCGCTTCGCAGCGCGTTGCCATCGACACCGCGCAGGCCCAGGCTGACGCCGCGGCCAAGCGCGCCAACGACGCCCACGACCTGGCCGCACAGGCCATGTCGCAGGCGCAGCAGAACGCATCCGACATCGCGGCCGCCAACAAGGTCATCCAGATGCTCAGCGACAAGGTGAACAACCTGCCGCAGCCGCAGGCGGCCGCTCCGGCCGCTCCCCAGGTGGACCTGTCTGGCGTCCAGGGCGACATCCAGCGCAACTCGAGCGACATCGCGAACATCCGCGAGTTCGTCATCCTGCTGCGCCGGGACCAGGTCGCGCTCCGCGACCGTGTCTCCGCCCTCGAAAGCAGTGACCAGCAGCAGACCAAGGACATCGCCAGTCTGCAGAAGCGCGTCACCGCCCTCGAGAGCAACCCGCTCGGCATCTCCGGCTCGATCGAGCTCAAGTACTTCGTCGGCCGCACGCTGGGTCATCCGTTCGACGTCGACCGCGCCTACGGCCTCGGCCAGACGCGCAGCATGGGGGCGTCGATCTTCAGCTCCGGTGCAGCCGAGCTCACGGACGACAGCTCGGGTGACAGCGGCTACCAGACCGACGTCGGCGAGGTAGCGCAGGACCGCCAGGACATCACGGCCCAGGCCGGCGACGTCTCGGCGACCCTCGACCTGAACATCAGCCTCGGCACCTCGCTCAACGGTACGGGCAGCCCGAACGCGCTCAACAGCTTCGACGCAGTCCTGAAGCTGAGCCTGCTCAAGACCGGTGGCCTGGCCATCACGAACACGGACGGCAGCACGCCGTACACGGGTGACGGCAGCGCGACCGAGGGCTACGTGATCCACGTGGACGACTTCACGACCACGTTCAACGGCATCGGGGCTTCCCCGCTGACGTTCTCCTTCGGCACCAACGTGACGACGACCTTCACGGATTACATCGTGTCGACGGACGAGCCCGGCTTCGTGGCCACGCTCACCTCGCCCGACTTCCTGAAGTTCATCAACCCGGGCCTGACCGTGGCGTACACCGCGCCTGACGCTGTCAGCGTGGGCAACACCGGTACGACGAACAGCACCTACCTGCGCGGCGCGCACCTGACCCTGAACCCCTTCAAGGGCATCACGGTCGGCGGCAGCTTCGCCCAGACCGCTGTCAACGCCAACGACAAGAACAACGTCAACGCCAACAACATCACGGACACGGTGTACGGCGTCGACGCCAACGCCAGCGTCAGCATGTTCAACCTCGGCTTCGAGTGGGCCCAGGGCAGCAAGACCGACCAGGTGACGCCGGCTAACGACGTCAACAACACGCTGCTCTACGCCAAGCTCAACGTCGACGGCAAGAACATCCCGATCCTCAACAGCCTCGACGTGAACTACCGCGACATCCCGCAGAACTGGGAAGTCAACGGGTTCAACATGGCGCCGAACAACAACAACGACGGGAACTACCCGTTCTTGCTGACCGACGGCGAAGGCAACCCCGTCGGCCAGACCGGCTACGGCGTCAACGCTTCGCTCGGTCTGTTCATCCTCGACGTGTCGGGTTACTACGACAGCTATGACTTCAACGTCACGACTGCCCCGACCCACAGCGTCCAGGCCTACGGCGCCGACGTGACGGCCAAGCTGTTCGCCGGCTTCAGCCTGAGCGGCTTCTTCCACTCCGTGACCATCGATGGCACCGGCGTTGGCGACCTGGCGGACAACTACCAGGCCAACGGCGCGGCGCTGCTGCCGGCCATGGGTGACGTTTCGCTGAACAACAACTACGACTCCGGCTTCGGCGTCACGCTGAAGCACGACGGTTCGGCCGACAACGCGCTGATCAAGGGTCTCAACCTCGAGGCCACTTACAAGCAGACCGGCCCCGAGTACGGCATCACCACCATCGACGTCAAGGGCGACTACACCCTCAACGTCTCCATCGTCACGCTGACGCCGTACGCGGAGTACGAGAGCATCAGCTACGGGTCGAACTACACGACCAATAACGATGGCACCACGACCATCCAGGCTGGTGCGGGACTCAGCACCACGCCGTTGGCCGTGCCGCTCAAGCCGAGCCTGATGGGCGCCGTCAACTACCGTACGACCGACCACACCTCGCAGGGTGGTTGGAACGCCAACGAGCTGCAGTGGAGCGTCGGGCTGGTCCTGAACCAGTTCCTGTTCGACCACAGCACGCTGACGGGCAAGTACGGCTCCTGGAGCGGTCAGAACATCGAGACCGCGACGGCCGTCAACGGCACGACGTGCTACGACTCTGCTGGCAACACCTCGACGTGCGCGAACAGCGCCTCGAACATCAGCAACGGTGACGTGTACAACGGCGCCACCAACAGCGAGCAGAACACGAGCGGTTACGAGGTCATCTGGAACTACTACGACCTCGAGTTCTCGTACGGTGCGTACCAGAACCACAACACCGCCAGCACGCCGGTCGATTCGTCGGCCCAGGCCTTCAAGATCACCTACACCGTCAACTTCTGATCACGGTTGTAGGGCAAGTGGCGTAGATACGCCGACCACGGGGCCCCGCGAAAGCGGGGCCCCGTTCTCGTTGTCAGGGAAGCGGTAGGGGAGGAACTCCGCCGTGGCGCGGCAGGCGCGCGGCCCGCCGTCGAGTCAGGCCAGGACGCGCAGCGAGGCCGGCACGAGGTCGAGCCGGAACGTCCGTCCCGCCGCGAGCGGTTCGCCTTCCACGTGACCGGGCTGAGCGCGCTCCCAATGCAGCTCGACGCTCCGGCCGCGGAACAGGTGGACCGCCGGGTGGCCGAGATGGGCGCCCCGCATGACGCGCGGCAGGAGCCTCAGGGTGCCGAGGCGACCCAGGCCGCCGGCCACCACTACCTCGAACAAGCCGTCGCTGAGCGAGGCGTTGGGAGCGAACAGGAAGCTCCCACCGGTGCGCGGACCGAGCTGGGTGGATACGAGCAGCGAACGGCCGGCGTAGACCTGTACACCGTCGACCCGCACCTCCACCGCTGCCGCATCCAAGGCTCCCAGGGCGGTCATCACGGCCCACAGATAGGTCGCCAGCCCCCGGAGGCGGCGCGGTGCGGCCGCGACCCGTGTGGCCACGTCGGCATCGAAGCCCACGCCGGCGGCGTTGACGAAGGGTTCGCCGTTCACCCGACCGGTATCGACGAAGCGCGCCTCGCCCGCCACCAGCCGTTCCAGGGCGCCTGCCAGGTCGCCGCGCCGCATCCCCAGGGCGAAGGCGAAGTCGTCGCCGGAGCCGACCGGTAGGACACCCAACGTGCGGCCGCTAGCGATGCACGCCTTGGCGACCTCGTGGGCGGTGCCGTCACCGCCGACCGCCACCACCGTCGCGTCTTCGGGGGTGCCGAGCGCGAGCTGGGAGGCGTGTCCCGGCGCTTCCGTGGTCAGTGTCCGGTGGGCTACCGAGCGGGCGTCGAGGAACGCGCGCGTCTGGAGCAGCGCCGCGGCCGCGCGGCCGCGGCCGGCGACGGGGTTGTAGATCAGATGCAGCACGGCCGCGCCGATTCTATCGCGTCGGCGGCTGCGGGGCCGGGGGCTACACTGGAGCATGCCAACGACGGCCGAGTTGTTCGATCTCGCGCGCGTTCCGGAGGCCTTCCGCTCCCTGTTCGAGGTGGACGCGCCATGGCAGGTCCTCGAGGGGCTCGACGCCTTCGCGGTCGGCATGCCGACCGCGCTGCTGGGAAGCGTGCACCCGACCGCCATCGTCGAGGGGCCGCTGTACCTCGGTGAAGGCGCCAGCATCGGGCCCTACGCCTACCTCCAGGGTCCCGTCTACCTTGCGCCCGGCGCTCAGATCGGGCACGCGGCCCATGTGCGCGGCCCAGCGGTCCTGGGTCCGGACGTCCACGTCATGCACGCCTCCGAAGTGAAGCGTTCCGTGATGCTCGGCGGCGCCCGAGCTCCCCACTTCAACTACGTCGGAGACAGCGTCGTGGGTCACGACGTGAACCTGGGGGCAGGCGTGAAGCTGGCGAACTTCAAGGCGGGGGGCGGCGAGGTCAAGGTCGCCGGCGTCGGCATCGGGGTTCGCAAGTTCGGAGCCGCTATCGGCGATGGCGTGTTCATCGGCTGCAACGCGGTACTGGCCCCGGGGTCGGTGGTGGGTCGGGGGACCGTGATCTACAACGGCAGCATGGTCCGGGGTGTGGTGGAGGCCGGGAGGGTCGTCAAGCTGCGACAGACGGTCGAAGTCGCCGAGGCTAGGCGGAGCCGCGGCTAGGACGCTCCGCGGTGCAGGTGGATGCAGGTGACGGCCTTCGTCGCGCCGTTCTCGCTCCGCTGGCTCGTGTTGTCGCGGTTCGCCGCGACCGCCCGCTTTCTCCTATGGTGGGTTCCGGCGTGGCGGCTCATCGGCTAGCGCTTCCTGGTCGAAGGGGCCGAGGCCACGACCGACGTCGCGCTTCCGCGAGCCGGCGCGTCCGCTGTAGCATGGTGAGCGCGCGTCGAAGGGTCCGCCTTCGGAGTGCTTGCGATAGACGCGTTCCCGCGGCACACCGGCGTGCCGCGGAGGAGGTGACGACATGCGGCGAGTCCTCGCCCTGCTGTTCGCGGTTCTGGTGCTGTCTGCGGCTTCGGCCCAGGAGAGCCCTCGGACCTATCTCTCGGATATCGCTTCGAACCCCGCGAGCACCGGTGGCGCGGCGAGATTGTTGCACTACCTGTCCCAGGACATGCCCATCACGGTGTACGTGCCACCGGCGCCAGGCGGCAATGCCCAAGCGATGCGCGACGCCGTCATCCGCGCCGTCAAGGCGTGGCAACAGGCGGCGCCCGACATCCTGAGCTTCGTGGTGGTGGGACAGGACACGCCCGATGCCATCACGGTCACCTGGAAGCCGCTCGTGGACAAGGTGGCGAGCTACCGCTACGCATTCACCGTCGACGCTCAGAATCAGTACCGCTTCCACGCAACCGAGGTCCTACTCGACCCGCGCTTCGAGCCGTCCGAGATCTACCGCTATGCGCTTCTGGCGTTCGGTCAGGCAGTCGGCATGATCGGTAGAAGCCCGTACGCCGGCGACGCGTTGTCCGCGACGCCCTCGGGCAGCATCTCGCAACGCGACGTAGCTACCCTCCGCGCTCTCTACGCGGTCCCCAGCGGCACCGTGCTCAACCGCTGAGCGTCCCTTCCGGGAAGGCTCCGGCCCCGCCTAGTGGGCCGGTTCGATCAAGCCGTAGTTGCCGTCGCTCCGCAGGTAGATGACGTTGATCTCGTTGGTGTCGGCGTTGTGGAACATGAAGAAGGTGTGGCCCAACGCTTCCATCTGTACAGCGGCGTCCTCCGGTGCCATCGGTCTGAGCACATGGCGCTTCACGCGCACGATCGCGGGCTCGGTCTCGACCGGCTCGGGAGGCTCGGGCTGTGGCTTCTCCTCGCTACGCTTGGCGATGAAGCGGCCCTTGTACTTCTTGAGCTGGCGTTCGAGCTTGTCGACGACCAGATCGATGGCGGCGTAGGTGTCCTGACCCCGCTCCTCGGCGCGCACGATGCCGTTGGCGAGGTTGACCTGCACCTCGACCTTGGCCGGGTTCGCCCCGCTGGCGCCGGTCCCCTTGGTGTCGTAAGACATCACCACGCGGGCGTCCACGATCTGATCCGAGAAGCGGTCCAGCTTCTGCAGCTTGTCCTCGGCGTACTGGCGCATGGCGTCGCTGATGTCGATATTGCGACCGATGAGTTTGTAGATGTTCATGGTGCTCCCTTCGGGCCCTTCGCCTGAGGTCGCGAGGTCGCCTGATGAGGCTAGTGTAGCATCGGCCCAGCGGTCCCGAGAGGGAGGGACGTCCCCCGGTGCCACGGGGTTCTTGCCGTCTCCGACGCATGTCGGCTGGCAGGGTCGGGCGCCGGGGAGGACGTGCTAGATTCGAACGTAGCCATGAACGAGCGCTGTCACGACCCTCACGATGTTCGGAGCTGCCCGGCGGGCGAAGCGATCGACATCTTGCAGGAGAAGTGGGTGTTGCACATCGTGCACTCGCTGCTCGGGGGTCCCAAGGGCTTCAACGAACTCGGTCGTGAGGTGGGTGGCTGCAACCCCACCACGTTGACGCAGCGTCTGTGCCGGTTGGAGACGCTGGGACTGGTCGTCAAGAGCGTTCACTCGGTCACCCCACCGCGCTGCAGCTATGATCTCACGGACGCCGGCCTGGCGCTCGAGGGCGTCATCGAGTCGATCCGAGGTTGGGCGCTCACGCATCTGCCCGACGCCGAGGAGACCGCCAAGCCCGCGCGACCTTAGGGTCGCCTGCGGTCGGCGCCGACGCTACGCAGCGGGGGCCGACCGCGCTCGGGTACGACCGCGCTCAGGGCCGGCGGCGCTTGAAGGGCCCGCGCGGCTGATCGTCGTTCCGGCCCTCCGCCTCTTCCAACGCAGCCAGTAGCGCCTTGTTGCGGCGCTCGAGCTCGCGCACGCGATGCTCCAGGGCCTCTGTGGAATCCTCCGGTTCGTCGCCGGCGCGACCGGCCGGCGCTTCGTCGGAGGGATCGGCCGGGGAGGGCTCCACGGGAGCGGGCTCCGCAGGCGCCGACGGCTCGGAGCCGGTCACGATGGTCTGTTCCGCTTCGCCGGCGTCGTCGTGCCCCCCCAGGCCAGCCTCGAGCCGCGCCAGACGGCGCTTGAGCGAGGCCAGCTCCTGCCGCAGCTCCTCGTTCTCGCGGTAGACCGCGTCCGTGACGGGATCCGAGGCCGGCATCGCGGCGTCGTCGCCCGGCGTGCCCAGGGCGTCGAGCGCCTCCTCGATGACGATGGTGTTCTTGGTGGAACGGCCGACGCCCGTGCCGGCGGCGTCCCACCGTGCCAGCAGTTGACGGACCCGGTCGCGCAGGTTCTTGTCGCCAAGCGGCTTCTGCAGCAGCAGGTCGGCACCGACCGCGCGGGCCCGGTCGCGCACGTCGTGGGGGATGCCGGTGCGCCCCGGCGGCTCGATGGTGAGGATCGTCGGCACGCGCGCCAGCCGGCTGACACTCTTGATCTTGCCACACACGACGTCTCCGCCGATGTCGGGCAGCTCGAACGCCAGGATCACCAGGTGGGGGGTGTGCTCCTTCAGGAACTCGAGCGCCTCGCGCCCGGTGCCGGCATTCACCACCGTCGGGGCGTCCTCCGCCAGCAACATGTCGACGAGCTGACGCTGCAGGGGATCGGCATCTACCAGAAGGATCGTACGCGAGGGCATGGTTACGTTCACGACGATACCACGCGGTCCTGCTGTACCATGGCCCGCATGGCGTGGCGGGGTCTGCTGATCGGCGTGGCTGCCGGGGTCTTCGGGGGCGTTGGCGGGCTCGGCGGAGGGGTGGTGATGGTGCCGCTGCTCGGGGCCTGGCTGGGGCTGTCGCAGCACCGGGCCCACGGCACCAGTCTGGTGGCGGTGGTGCTCACCGGATCGGTGGGCGTGATCCCATACGCGCTCGGCGGTGCGGTAGCGCTGCGCTTGGCGCTCGGGCTTGCCCTCGCCTCGGTGGTCGGATCGTCGCTGGCGGCCGGTCTCAGCCCGCGCGTGCCCGCGCGTGCGTTGCGACGCGTGTTCGGGGTGCTCGTGATCGTCACCGGCCTCAGCCTTCCCTTCGACGCGCTGGTGCCGGCGCACACCCTGGTTGCGGGCTGGGCGCTGCCGTTGGGGCTCGGGACGGGTCTCCTGGCAGGGGCGGTGTCGGGCCTGCTGGGGGTGGGCGGCGGCGCGGTGATGGTGCCGCTCCTGGTGTTGCTGTTCGGGTTCGGCCAGCATCTGGCGCAAGGCACCAGCCTGGCGGTGATGGTGCCGGCGGCGCTGGCGGGGAGCCTTCAACACCTGCGGCACGGGCACGTGGACGTGCGCGTGGCGCCGGCGCTGGCGCTGGGCGTGGCGGGAGGCGCCTACCTGGGGGGCCGGATGGCGCTGGCGTTGCCCAACGACACGCTGCGGTGGGTGTTCGCGGTGCTGCTGGTCACGACGGGGGTGCGCTACGCACTGACGAGCCGGGCTGCGCGCTGAGCGCCCCGGCTGGCGCTAGGCGTCGGCCTGCGACAGTGGCAGGTTGGCGACGAACACCATGCGGTCGCCGTGCTGCTCCAGCTTCACGTCGTAGTCCGACTCGGCGGCCGGGAAGTACTTGGTGATGACCCCCATCAGCTCCTGCTTGAGTTGCTCCATGCGCCCCGGAGAGAGCTTGGCCCGATCATAGGAGAGCACCAGCTTGAGGCGTTCCTTGACATGGTCCTTGCTGCGCTTGCGTCCGAAGAGCCCGAACATCAGCCGCCTCCAAACAACCGCCGGAGCCCCGTGAAGAGGCCCCCCTGGGCCTGTAGCTGGGCGTATGGAACGTCCTCGCCCCGGATGCGCTTGGCGATGTCGCGGAAGGCTCCTCCGGCGCCGTTCCGACTCGTCTCGTCCAGGGCAGCCGGGCTTCCGACATTGGTGGAGACCAGGATGCGCTCGTCCTCGGGCACGATGCCGATCAGCTTGACGCCGAGGATCTCGAGCACGTCGTCGACCTCGAGCATGTCACCGCGCTTGACCATCTCCGGACGCAGCCGGTTCACCACCAGCCGCACGTCGGTGATCTCGCGCGCCTCGAGCAGCCCGATGATGCGGTCGGCGTCGCGCACGCTCGACACCTCCGGGTTGACGACCACCAGAGCGCCGTCGGCGGCGCTGGCGGCGGTCTGGAAGCCGGACTCGATGCCGGCCGGGCTGTCGATGATGACCCGGTCGAAGCCCTCCTCCTCGGTGAGGAGGCGGACCGTCTCCCGCATGCGCGACTCCGAGAGCGCGCTCTTGTCGCTCGTCTGCGATGCGGGCAGGAGGTGGAGGGTGTCGACACGCTTGTCGCGCACCAGTGCCTGGCGGAGCCGGCAGCGCCCCTCGAACACGTCGATCAGGTCGAACACCACGCGGCCCTCGAGCCCCATCACCACGTCGAGGTTGCGCAGGCCCACATCGGTGTCGATGACGCAGACCTTCTCGCCCTGGCGCGCGAGCGCCGCGCCAACGTTGGCAGTGGTGGTCGTCTTGCCGACGCCGCCCTTGCCGGACGTCACGACGATGGCTCTTGCGTTCACAGTAGCTGCTCCTCCTCGGCCGGCGCCGAACGGGGCACCGTTGCGTCTCCGCGCGGACTTGGGGAACTATACCACCGCCGGTGGCGCTTCCGGTCAGCGATGAAGGCTCCTCGGGAACGGCATCGCAGGCGTGCGGGGCGGCCGCGATCAGACCGCGCTGAGGTTGGCGAACTTCACCAGCAGGCGCTTGGCGCCGGCGACGTCGAAGACCACCGTCACCTCGGCGCGCGCGCCCTCGCCGCTGACGCCGACCACGGTGCCGAGCCCGAACTTGGGGTGGCGCACCTTCTCGCCGCCGCGGTAACTGAGGCCGGGCGCGCCGGGGGCGCCGGCGCTTCCGGACGGCGGCGCGGTGGGCGGCTGCCAGCGCTGCCGCAGGCTCTTGGCCAGGTGGCTGGGGTCGCCCAGCTCCTGGCCGAAGATGTCGATCTCCTGCAGCATGGAGGCTGGGATGTCCTCCAGGAAGCGACTGGGACGCGCGATCTCGGTCCGGCCGAAGGTCATGCGCGCCTCGCAGTGGACCAGCGTGAGCTCCTCCTGGGCGCGGGTGATGCCGACGTAGAGCAGGCGCCGCTCCTCCTCGATCTCCTGCAGGCTGCCCGTCGAGCTGCGGTGCGGGATGAGGTTCTCCTCCATGCCCACCAGGAACACCACGGGGAACTCCAGCCCCTTGGCGTTGTGCAGCGTCATCAGGGTCACGGCGTCGTCGTCCACCTCACCGTTGACCGCCTCCACGGCACGGTCGTCGACACTGCTCATGAGCGAGGCCTCGTCGAGGAACTCGGCGATGGAGCCGCCGGACTCCTCCTGCCACTCGGCGACGGCGTTGAGCAGCTCCTCGAGGTTCTCGAGTCGCCCCTGGGCCTCGTAGCTGCCCTCCTCCTTCAGCGCGCGCATGGTGCCGGATTGGTCCATCACCGCCTTGAGGAAGTTGGCGGCCGGCAGCTCTTCGGCCTCGCGCGCCAGATCGTTCATGAGCTCCAGGAACTCCTGCACCCGCTTGACCGCCGGCGTGCCGTTAAGGACGTCGTCGACGTGCTTCAACGCCTCGCAGAAGGGCTGTTGCCGGCGGGCGGCCCAGGCCACCAGCTTGTCCTCGGAGGTCTTGCCGACGCCTCGCTTGGGCCGGTTCAGGATGCGGCGCCAGGAGACGTCGTCGGATGGGTTGAGCGCCGCGCGCGCGTAACTGAGCACGTCCTTCACCTCGCGGCGTTCGTAGAAGCCGACGCCCCCCACGATGCGGGCGGGCAGGCCGGAACGCCTCAGGGCCTCCTCCAGAACGCGCGACTGGGCGTTGGTCCGGTACAGGATGGCGGTGTCCTGCAGCCGCAGGTTGCGGTCCGCGGTCAGCCGCTCGACGGTCCGCGCGACGAAATCCGCCTCGGCCCGGTGGTCGGCCGCGCGGTACAGGCGCACCTTGGCGCCGGCTCCCTTGACCGGCTTGAGGTTCTTCTCCAGCCGGCCCTGGTTGTGCAAGATGACGGCGTTGGCGACCTCCAGCACGCTCCCCACCGATCGGTAGTTGAGCTCGAGGCGGTACACGGCGGCGTCCTCGTAGTCGCGCTGGAACTCGAGGATGTTGCGCACGTCGGCACCCCGGAAGGCGTAGATGCTCTGGTCGGGATCACCGACCACCATCAGGTTGCGGTAGGTGTCGGCGAGCAGGTGGGTGAGCCGGTACTGAGCCTGGTTGGTGTCCTGGTACTCGTCGACGTGGACGAACACGGCCCGCTGCTGGACTCGCTCGAGCACATCGGGGTGGGCCTCGAACAGCTCCACGGTGCGCCCCAGGATGTCGTTGAAATCGACGGCGTTGGCGCGCTCGAGCCGGGACTGGTAGCGCTCGTACACTTCCACCACGTGCTCCAGCGGCACGCCGGCAGCGATACGGCCGAACGCCTGCTCCCCTTCGGTCGCGAGCTGGCCGGGGGACCACAGGTGCGACTTGGCGCGGTCGATGATGCCGCGCAGGGCACGGGGATTGGCGTCCTTGAGGCCCTGCACCTGCTGCAACAGCTCCTTGAGGAGGTCGAGTTGGTCGGCGTCGTCGTAGATGGCGAAGCCGGGATTCAGCCCGATGCGTTCGCCGTAGCTGCGCAGCACCCGTAGGCAGGCGGCGTGGAAGGTGGCGACCCACAAGTCGCGGGCGGGCTCGCCGATGAGCGTCGCCACCCGTTCCTTGAGCTCACCGGCCGCCTTGTTGGTGAAGGTCACAGCCAGGATCTGCTGCGGATAGACGCCGTGCTCGGCCATGAGGTAGGCGATGCGATGCACGACCGTGCGGGTCTTGCCCGAGCCGGCTCCCGCCAGGACCAACGCGGGTCCCTGGAAGTGGCGTACGGCGGCGCGTTGTTCGTCGTTTAGGGATTGGAGCAGTTCGTGTTCCGGCACAACGGGTCATCTTACCGCGGCCTCCGTCGCCCGCCGGCAGCCGGGTGGGCGGGTAGGCTGGTGCCGTGATCCGGGCGCTCTGCTTCGACCTCGACGGCACCCTGGCGGCCTACGCCGGGAACTTCCGCTCCTACCTGGCGCTGTTGTTCCACGAGCTCCTGCTCGACGGCTGCGATCTGAGCCGCTTCGCGGAGGTGGTTCGAGAGGAGCTATCCCGGGACGGTCCGCTCACGCTGGAGCGCGCGCTGCGCAGGGCGCTCGCCCGGCTCGAGCAGCGCCCGCCAGGCGACCTCACGGAGATGACGCGCACGGCGCTACGCGCCTACGCCGAGGACGTCCGTGCTGTGCCCGGTGCCGCCGAGCTGCTGGAGCGGCTGCAGCGCCGCGGCGTGCCCATGGCGCTGGTCAGCAACGGCCCGGTCGACATGCAGCGCGCCGCGCTCGCGGCACTGGGCTTCGGGGCGTACTTCCGCAGCGTGCTGGTGTCGGGCGATCCCGACGTCGGGACGCGCAAGCCCGGCGCGCGCATCTTCTCGCTGGCGTGCACCGGGCTCGAGGCGTTGCCGAGCGAGACCGTCATGATCGGCGACTCCGTCGCCGATATCGAAGGGGCGCTGGCCTACGGCATGCAGGCGGTGCTGATGGGCCCTGTCGACGACGGTGCGCGACTGGGCGTGCCGAGCGCCCGCGAGCCGGGCGAGCTCGGCACCCTGCTCGAGCAGCGCTTCGGGCTGTAGCGCGTCCGCTCGGCCACGCGCGTGTCGGCCGCCCGTTGCCGTAGACTGGTGGCATGAACGAGAAGGACCGCGGGTTCTACCAGGCGTGGGCCAGCCTGCTGCAGTGGATGCGGGACTACGCCGCCGAGCGCTCGGGCGCTCGCTTCGAGAAGGAAGCCGACTTCACCGACTACATCTACCGTATGGAGCGTCCCTTCGATCTCCCCACCACGGTGATGTCTGCGAGCCTGTCGGACGAGGGGGGCAGCCCTGTGTTGCTGGTGAACGCCAGCCAGCGCAAGGCGGTGTTCAAGGAGGTCGTGCTGCACCCCTTCGAGTCCCACACCTATCGCAAGTTGACGCTGGCCTCGGACGGCGAGAACCTGGCGGAGGGCAAGCGCGTCTTCACCAAGGCGATGCTCTACCATCTGGCCGACGAGCTCTACGGCGTTCAGAGCGAAGTGCCGGCCTAGCCGTCGCGCGCTAGCCGCTCGCTCAGCGTCTCGGCCAGCGTCTCGGCGAGGCGAGCCGAGACCAGGAAGCCCCGTCCGCCCAGCGCGCCGAAGAAGGTGACGCGCGGTGCGCGCTCGACCACCATCGGCCTGAGCGTGTCGCCGCGGGCCCGCACGCCGCTCCAGAGGGTCAACCCGGTGCTGCCGCCGATGCCGGGCAGCGACCGGTCGAGTTGACGGAGCAGGCGCCGGGGCCCCTCCGGGTCGGGCGACTCGGGATCGCGGTGGCCGCCCCCGACGTAACCGCGATCACCGTCGAAGGCGGCGTACACCGAGCCGCCCAGCGGCAGTCGCGGCGGCACCGGCAGGCCGCCGGTCGCCACCTCGACCACTTCGCCGGCTACCGAGCTCAGCGGCGGGAGCGGCAGCTCGGGCGCCGCGTCCGCGCCCACGCACAGCACCACCCGCGACGCCGTGAAGGCGCCCGCGCTGGTCACCAGCCGGACCTCGGCGGCGGCCGGTTCGAGCCGCAGCACCCGCACCCCCTCACGGACCTCGCCGCCCAGCGCCAGCGTCGCGGCGTGCAGGCCGGCGAGCAGGACGCGCGGCCGGAGCCAGCCGCCGTCCTCGGCCAGCAACGCGCCGAAGGGGGCGTGATAGGGGGGAGGGACCTCGTACGGCTCGAGCCAGCGGACCCCCTCCCGCTTCCGCCAGGCGCGAGCACGGCGCTCGCTCGGCGCGAGTCGCAGCACCCCGCAGCGCGTGGCGCCGGGGTCGAGGCCACGCGAGCGCAACGCCTCGGCCATGCGCCAGAAGGCGGCCAGGCCGGCGAGATCGTCCTCATGGGCGCGGGCGCTGTGTCCCCGGTAAGGGTTGAGCAGGGCGGCCGGTCCGGAGGAGGCCCCCTGGGCGCCGACGTGGCCCCGCTCGAACACGGCCACCTCGAGTCCGCGCCTCAGGAGCGCGTAGCTCAGCGAGAGGCCGGCGACGCCCGCCCCCACCACGGCGATCGGAGCTCCGCTCACGGCTCCGCCGGTCGTCGTGCGACGAGCATCTCGCGCTTGCCGCCGGGCGGGCCTGGAGCTTTGGAGACCTCGAAGCCCAGCGCCGCGAGCCGCCGACGGACGACGCCCTTCACGGTGTAGCTCACCAGGCTGCCCCCGGGGGCGAGCGTTCCGAACAAACGACCCAGGAACGGGCTCTCCCACAGCTCGGGGTTGACGTCGGGGCTGAAGGCGTCGTGGTAGACGGCGTGGGCGGAAACCGGCAAGGCGGCGTGCCGCGCATCGACCAGGAGCAGCTCCAGCCGGCTGCCGGCAAGCATCGTTGCGTGGGCCCATGCGCCGCTCCGCAGGCTCGCCAGCCAATCGAGCAGCTGATCGCCGAGTTCGGGTCGGGGCAACAGGCTGCGGTAGTCGAGCTCGCGCAACACTGCGACCGGGAGCAGATCGCTCTCCAGCGTGACGATGCGCAGCGGCGTGCCCCAACGCTCGGCCTCGGCCAACGTGAGCAGGGTGTTGAGGCCGGCCCCGAAACCGACCTCGAGCACCGTGGTAGGCCACCCCTGGGCCAGGCGCCGGGCAACGCCGCTCCCCTCCAGGAAGACGTGTCGGGACTCCGTGGCCGCGCCGTGCTGCGAGTGGTAGGTCTCGCGGTAGCGTGCCGACAGCAGGGTGCGGCTTCCGTCCTCGGTCATACGAACGTCCACGCCATCACTGTAGCCGGGGTGGGCCGTGGAGGCGCGCCGGTCACGGGGTATAACGGACCACGTGGCGGTCGCATCCGACCTCGAGGGCACGCTGACCACCGGGCAGACCTGGCGCGCGCTGGGCGCGTACCTGGTGGCGCACGGTCGCGCTAGGCCCTACCGGCGCACCTTCGCGCGCAACCTGCCGTCGGCGCTCCTGGCGCGCAGCGGGCTCGTCCCGATCGAGCCGGTCCGCGAGCGCTGGATGCTCTCCCTCCTGGACCTCTTCGCCGGCGACCGGGCCGATGCCTTCGCGGAGGCCGCGTCCTGGGTGGTCGAGAACGTGCTGTGGCCGCTCCGGCGGCCCGAGGTGGTGGCTGCGCTGCGCGTGCACCAGGCTGCCGGCGAGCGACTGGTGCTGGCATCGGGTGCCTTCCAGCCGGTGGTGGAGGCCTTCGCGCGACGTCTCCACCACGATCCCAGTTCGCCCGCTCCGCTCGCGATCGGCAGTCCCGTCGCCCTTCGCGACGATCGGCTGTCCGGTGGGTTGGACGGTGCGCTGAACGTCGGCGACGCCAAGGCGCGACGGCTCCACGAGGCGTTGGGGAGCGAGCGGCTCTACGCTGCCTACGGCGACTCCGGCGACGACGTTCCGATGCTGCTGTTGAGCGACCGGCCGGTCGCCGTCTACCCCGATCGCGTGCTGCGGCGCACCGCCTCCGACCTGGGCTGGTCGGTGTTCGAACCCTAGGCAGGGCACGCGACGGGGGGTCGGGAACCGCTAAGCTGGATGCGGCGGTCCCCCACAGGGGACCGGGATAGGCCGGTCGCATGAGACGCTTGTTCACCATGATGGCGAGCCAGGTCCAGTCGACGGCGGAGCTGCTGCGACACTGGTGGTCGACCCTGTCGCCGGATCCCTCCACCTGGGTCCCGTTCACGTGGGTGCTGGCGGCGCTGGTGCTGGTGATGCTGCTCACCTGGATCCTCCGTCCGCGCCGTTCCGCCACGGCGCGGCGTCCAGAGCTGTTGATCTCGCACGGGGAGCTCCGCGTCAGGGGCGCCGCCGCCTCGGTATCGTCGTCGCTGCACGCCCCCGACGACGTGGCCTTCGTGCTGTCGATGACCGTGAGCAACCTCAGCGCGGTCCCGGTGCAGCTGTTGGAGCTGGCGGTGCGAACCAACGGCTCCTCGGCCCCCACCACGGCCGATGTGCCGGCGGTCTTGCCGCCGCACGGTGCGGTGGAGGTAACCGCCGAGCTGCGCGAGGCCGGAGGGGACGAGGGCACGCTGGAGCTGTTCGTCTACGTTCCCGACATGCGGCCCAAGACGTTCCGGGTGCGCGCGAGGTTGCTGTGGGAACCCTGGAACGCGCGGTTCCGCGTGCTCCCGCTCGACCAGAAGGTGGAGCCGGCGCGGGGCCTGGCCGAGCGCGGCCTGCGCCGCCGTGAGGTGGAGCGGCGGCCTCAGGCGCGCGGCGCGGCGAGCCGACGCCAAGTGGCCGACGGCCGTGGCTTCGGGCCCCGCCTCCGGGAGTCCGGGCCGGAGAGCGAAGTCCGCTTCGAGCCGCGACCGGAGTCCGCGCGTCCTCGCTCGCTCCCGATCGGCAGCCCCTCCGATACCGTTCGCGGGACCGAGCCGGACGACGCGGTCGACCTTCCACGCGGTCCTCGCTCCGGGGGCGCTTCCGGAGCGGCGCCGCCCGCCCGGCCGGAGGCTCCACCGGACGCGGACGTCGCTCCGTACACCCCTTCGTACACCCCACCCAACGCAGCGGCCATCTGGCCCCCGCGACGCCCGCGCGCCGCAGAGGGGCGCCCGGATGCTGCCCGTTCCGATGATGTCCGTCCCGATGCTGTCCGCCCGGACGTTCCGGCCGGCGGCAGCCGCCCCGAAACCTGGTCCGACGCCTGGCGCGAGGTCCCGTCGGGAGCGGCCGAGGACGATGAGGAACCGCGCATCGGGCGCCGGGTCCAGGGTGATCCGGGTCCAGGGTGATCAGGATGGGAGCGGTCAGGGTAGGAGCGGTCAGGGTAGGAGCGGTCAAGGTAGGGTCGGTCAAGGTAGGGTCGGTCGGCCTTCGGGCGAACCGGTCGCCCGGGAGCAGCGTGCGCCGGAGCACGCGCCGGAGCACGCGCCGGACCACGCTTCGGAGCGTGCGTCGATGCGACGGGATGCCCCGCGTTGGGAGAGCCAGCGCCGGGAAGCCGAGCGTAGGGACGCCGAGCGTAGGGACGCCGAACGCCGGGAAGCCGAGCGCCGGGAAGCCGAGCGCGAGCGCGCCCGCCGTGAGGCGGAGCGGGTCAAGACAGAGCAGGTTGAGGCAGAGCAGGTTGAGGCGGAGCAGGTTGAGGTGGAACGCCGTGAGATCGAACGCCGTGAGATCGAGCGTCGTGAGGCGGAGCGGGCGGAGCGCGAGCGCATGGAGGGCGAGCGTCGTGAGGTAGAGCGCCGGCTGGCCGAACGTGAGCGCGCCCAAAGTGAGCGTGCCCAGCGTGAGCGTGCCGAACGTGAGCGGTCGGAACGCGATCGGTCCGAACGCGAACGCTCCGAACCATCCCGATCGGCCGGGGGGCGTGCCGAGCCGCCGATGCCGGGCCCGGGTGGACGTGATGCCCCGCGGCCGGATGCTGGGTCCGGAAAGGCGACGGGGAACGAGAGCCGAAGCGCTGAGGGAACGCCGTCGGGGGAGGACGGGGAGCGGCGCCCCCGGTTGGAGTTCCCCGACGAGTTCTGAGTTCCCGAGTTCTGATTCCCCCACGTGTCCTGACGCTCCGACGTGTCCTGGTGCCACGACGCGGGGTCGCGGCTTCGTTCGGGTGGCGGCCCGTTCACGCGCGGACGGTTCACGCGCGTGCGGTGCCCGCCGGGAATTCGCCCGCCGGATCGTCGGCGCGCGGCCGTCGAGCGCTTCGGCAACGGTATATTGGGCAGCCTGGAGGCCAGCATGAAGATCGAGCGGGTCGAACTCCGCGAGCTTTCCGTACGGCTCAAGTTCCGCTTCGAGACGAGTTTCGGTGTCGAGCAGGATTTGCGCAAGATCATCCTCATCGCGCACGCCGACGGGTTGGAGGGGTACGGAGAGGTCACCGCCGGCAACGTTCCCGGTTACAGCTATGAGACCGCGGACACGGCCTGGACGGCTCTCGAGCACTACATCCTGCCTCGGATCGTGGGGCGCTCCTTCGCTACGCCCGCCGAGTTGCTGGCGGAGCTCGACGGCATCCGCGGGCACAACATGGCGGTGGCCACCCTCGAGACGGCCTTCTGGGACCTCCAGGCGAAGGCCGCGGCCGTACCCCTGTGGACGCTCCTGGGCGGCATCGAGCGACCCATCGAAGTGGGGGCGTCGATCGGGATCCAGGGCAGCGTCGCGGCCACGGTGGAGCAGGCCGAGCGCCACGCCGCGGCGGGCTACAAGCGGCTGAAGTTCAAGATCAAGCCGGGGTGGGACGTGGAGCCGCTGCGCGCCGTGCGCGAGGCGCTGCCGGGCATGCCGCTCAGCGTCGATGCCAACAGCGCCTATCGTTTGACCGATGCACGCGTGTTCTACCAGCTCGACGAGCTCGGCCTCGACTACATCGAGCAGCCACTGGCGCACGACGACCTGGTGGATCACGCCAAGCTCCAGGCGATGCTCGCCACGCCGCTGTGCCTGGATGAGTCGGTGCACTCGCCGCAGGATGCCCGCAAGGCTCTCGAGGCGGACGCCGGGCGGGTCATCAACGTCAAGCTCGGGCGCGTTCGCGGGCACCTCGGAGCCCGCCGCGTGAGCGACGTGGCGCTGGCGTTCGGCGCGCCGGTGTGGTGCGGCGGCATGCTCGAGCTCGGCATCGGCCGCGCCCACAATCTGCACCTGACCACGCACGAGGCCTTCACCTTGCCCGGCGATACCTCGAGCGCCAGCCGCTACTGGGACGAGGACATCGTCGACCCGCTGCTGGAGGCCGAGCACGGCGTACAGACGCTGCCGACCGGCCCCGGGCTGGGCGTGACGCTCAAGCGCGACCTGATCGAGCGGCTGACGGTGCGTCGCGCGGAGCTGGGTCCGGCCGGCGCTGCCGGTTGACCGAGCTCCTGTTGCAGGGGGCGGTGCTCGGGCTCTCGGCTGCGGTGCTGCCCGGCCCGTTCCAGGCGTACCTGCTGTCGGAGTCGGCCCGGCACGGCTGGCGCCGAACGCTTCCGGTGGCGCTGGCGCCGCTGCTGTCCGACGGCCCTGTCCTGGTCCTGGTGTTCATGGTGGTGAGCCGCTTCCCGGTGGTGCTAGTGGAGGGGATGCGCGTCGCCGGAGGCGTGTTCGTCGCCTACCTCGCCTACGGCGCGCTGCGGGCTCTGGCCGCCGGGCCGACGGCGGACGGAGCGGGCTACGGCGGTGTCCTGAAGGGCGCGCTCACCAACCTGCTCAATCCCAATCCGTGGCTGTTCTGGGGACTCGTCGGCGCGCCCATCGTCATCGCAGCGTGGCGGGCGGCGCCGCCGCACGCGCTGGGGTTCATGGTCGCCTTCTATGGGGTCATGGTGGCGGCGACCGGTGCGCTGATCGTGGTGTTCGGGTCCGCTGCGCATGCGGGCGCGCGCCTGCGGCGCACGTTGTTGGCAGCCTCCGTGGTGGCGCTGGCGGGGTTCGCGGCCTATCAGATCGTGGTGGGACTCGCCCGGCTGCTCGCTTGAGCGGGGGCCGCGGCCATCCGTTGGCGGCCTGCCTTACCGAACGGAACGGATGTCGCCTCTAGCATGGGGCATGGAGACCAATCTGTCAGGGAAGGTTGCGGTGGTGACCGGCGCCAGCTCGGGCATCGGCCGGGAACTGGCGCGCGGGCTGGCCGAGCAGGGCGCGAGCGTGTTGACGATCTCGCGCGCGGGGGGAGCCGGCGAGCGGGTCGTGGAGGACCTGCGTGCCGCCACCGGCAACACCGCCATCGACTTCCTGCCCGCCGACCTGTCCTCGATGGCCGAGGTGCGCGATGTGGCCGGCCGGGTGCGGGAGCGCACCGACCGGATCGACCTTCTACTCAACAACGCCGGCGCCTACTTCACGCGCCGGCAAACCACGGCCGAGGGCTACGAGGCGACCTTCGCACTCAACCACCTGGCACCCTTCCTGCTGACGCACCTGCTGGCCGAGCCCCTGCTGCACGCTGACGCGGCGCGGGTGGTGGGCACCGCGTCGGAGGCGTCGCGGGCCGCTCGCCTCCGTCTGGACGACCCCATGCTGGAGCGCGGCTACAGTGGCTGGGCTGCCTACGGTCAGTCGAAGCTCGCCAACGTGGCGTTCACCACCGCGCTGGCTCGGCGACTCCAGGCCACCTCCGTGACGGCCAACGCCTTCCACCCGGGCTTCGTCGACTCCGGCTTCGGTAGCGGCACCACGCTCATGAACAGGTTGCTGGGCCTGGCCGCTCGCCTGTTCGCGCGCACCCCCGTGAAGGGCGCGGAGACGGGCCTCTACCTGGCGCTCTCGCCGGAAGTCGCCGACGTCTCGGGCGCGTACTACGCCGACCTCAAGCCGCTGCGGCTCCGTACGCCGGCGCGCGATCCGGCGACCACGGAGCGGTTGTGGGCCCTGAGCGAGAAGCTGGTGGGGTTGACGGAGGCGGAGCGGCGATCGCTGGACGGGGTGCGGGCGGCCGCCTGACTCCCCGGGACACCGCGGCCCGTCAGGCCGCCGTGTCCAGCGGGCGTCGGCAGCGGATGCACGAAGCCTGCTCGGGCACGCGCGCACCACAATGGGGGCAGAGCCGGCTGCCGCGGACCACGGCGCGCACGCCGAGTTCGCCGAGTTCAGCGGCGATCAGCACCGCGTCCTCCTCGGTGACGTCGCTGACGGTCAACTCGACGTCTCCCGCACAGGCGTCGACCAGGAAGGTGCCGTGACGGTAGGGCTGCGCCTCGAGGCCGCGGTTGCCCCGCGCGACCGCACGCCGGAGCTCACGGAAGTAGCGCACCAGGGCGGCCTCGTTCACGTCTTCACGATAGCAGAAGCCGCAACATCGGCTCCCGCCCGGTGCACGTAGACTCGTGCATGACCCCGCGCCCTCAGAACCCCGACATGCCCGAACCCCGGCGGATGGACGCGCTCATCGGCAACACGCCGGTGATCAAGCTGCAGAGCGTGGTCGAGCCGGACATGGCCGAGGTGTGGCTCAAGCTGGAGGGCGCCAACCCCGCCGGCAGCATCAAGGACCGTACCGCACTGGGCCTGATCGAGGACGCCGAGGAACGCGGTCTGTTGACGCCGGGCTCGGGGCAGCGCATCGTGGAGCCCACCAGCGGGAACACCGGTATCGGGCTGGCCTTCCTCGCAGCGGTGCGCGGGTATCGGTGCATCATCGTGCTCCCCGACAACATGAGCCAGGAACGGGTCAAGACGCTGCGCGCCTACGGCGCCGAGCTCGAGTTCACGCCGGGCGAGCTGCGCATGCAGGGGGCCATCCCGCGCGCGAAGGCGATCGTGGAGGAGACGGGCGCGTACATGCCCAACCAGTTCGAGAACCCCGCCAACCCGCGCGTGCACTACCGGGTGACGGGGCCCGAACTGTGGCGCCAGATGCAGGGGCGTATCGACGCCTTCGTGTGGGGCAGCGGCACCGGTGGGTCGATCTCCGGCATCGGCCGCTACTTCAAGGAGCAGAAGCCGAGCCTGAGGCTGGTGGGCGTCGAACCGGCCCGGAGCGCCGTCATCAACGGCTTCGAACGTGGTCAGCACAAGTTCCAGGGGATGGGGCCTGGATTCTTGCCCAAGAACCTGGACCTGGCGCTGCTCGACGAGTGCAAGATGATCTACGAGGAGGACGCCTTCCCGCTGGCGCGCAGGCTGGCGCGCGAGGAGGGCGTGTTCGTGGGCATGTCCTCGGGAGCGGCCGTCACCGCTGCGCTGCAGGTGGCGCGCGAGCTGGGGCCGGGGAAAGTGGTGCTCACTCTCGCCGCCGACACGGCCGCCCGTTACGTGAGCACGGAGCTCTTCGAGGACGCGCGCGGCCAGGCGTAGCGGACGGCGTGTGCGCTAGAACAGGGGATCGCTGGTCGGCAGTTCGGTCGCTTCGCTGACGCGAGCGAGCCGGAAGCGGAGCGCGCCGCGCTGCGGGTCGGCACCGGTGATCAGCTGACCGTCGAAGGCCAGCACCTCCACCACATAGGGAACGCTGCCGTAGACCAGCCGCACGCGGCCGCGGCGCCCGGCGGCGCGCTCGAACAGCGTGCTCAGGGCCTCGCGCCGGTCCGCGGAGGGCGCCGTGCCGGCGGCCGTCACCCCGCCACGGGCGAGCCGAGATCCAGCATGGAGAGCAGCTTGCCGTGAAGGTGCCCGTTGCTCGCCACCAAGGTGGGCTCGCCGAGCCGGTAGGGGCTCCCGTCGGCGGCGGTGACGGTGCCTCCCGCCTCCTGCACGATGAGGTTGCCGGCCGCGACGTCCCAGGGATTCAGGCCGATCTCCCAGAAGCCGTCCAGCCGCCCGGCGGCCACCGAGCACAGGTCGAGAGCGGCGGCGCCCGGCCGGCGGATCGACTGGACCTGCGGCAGCATCCGCGCGAACACCTCCAGGTTCCGGTGGATGGTGTCGTCGACGTAGGCGAAGCCGGTGCCCAGGAGCGCGCGCTTGGGAGTGGTCTCGGTGCTCACGTGCATAGGGCTGCCATTGAGGGAGGCGCCTTCGCCCGCCACGGCGGTGAACAGCTCGTCCCCCCAGCCGTCGAGCACCACCCCCACCTCGACCCGCCCGTCGATCTCCAGGGCGATCGAGACGCAGAAGAACGGGAAGCCGTGGGCGTAGTTGACCGTGCCGTCGAGCGGATCGACGATCCAACGGTAGCGGACGCCTTCGGCGCGGCCCCGCGCCGCGCCTGTCTCCTCGCCGAGCACGCTGTGATCAGGGTAGTCGCTGAGCAGGACCTCGCGGATGCGTGCCTCGCACAAGCGGTCGACCTGCGTGACGATGTCGACGTCGCTCGACTTGGTATCGATCTCGAGATCGCTGCCGAGGTGGGCGAGTTGGATCCGCGCGGCGTCGCGGGCGGCGCGGATGGCCGAGTGCAGGAACGGGGTACGGGGATCCGGGCTGGGCATGGCGTCATCCTACCAGCGGCGCCTGCGGCTCCCGCAGCACCTGGAGCCGTCCACCTTCAGGCCTTCGCGGGTTCCCGCTCGCCGTCTTCGACGTCGCCGGTGTCGGGACCCGGCGCGGCCCGCCGGGGAGCCGGAGCGCTCTTGCGGTTCGCCGGCGGCGCGCCCAGGGCCTCCTCCTGCGTGGCCAGCGCGCCCTCGCGGTCGGCCACCTCGGCCGGCGACGGGGCCGACTCCAGGATCAGGCGGGCGTGGCGCTCGTAGGTCAGGTAGTTGTAGATCCAGTTCACCAGCGTGCTGACGCGGTTCTTGAAGCCCGGCAGGTAGAGAAGGTGGAGGAACAGCCAGCCCAGCCACCCCACGAAGCCGCGCAGCTTGAGACCGCCGAAGCGGCGCGAGAGCTCGGCGACGCCGGCGTTGCGGCCCACGATCGCCATCATTCCGCGATCGGCGTAGTGGAAGCGCTGGCGCGGCTCGTCCTCGAGCGAGCGCCGCACCATGCGGGCGGCATGGCGCCCCTGCTGGATGGCCACCTGCGCCACTTGCGGGTAGGGGTTGCCCTCCTCGTCGACTGCGCCTGAGAGGTCGCCGACGGCGAACACGTCGGGATGGTCGGGGAGGCTGAGGTCGCCCCGGGCGGGGACGCGATAGCCCTTGCCGAGCTCGAGCCCCAGCGCCTCGGCCAACGGGTGGCCGCGCACGCCGGCGGCCCAGATGAGCGTGTGGGTCGGGATGGTCTCGCCGGAGTCGAGCACCACCTCGGTCTCGCGGACCTCCGACACCTTGGCGCCCAGGCGCACGTCCACGCCGCGGCGCCTGAGCACTCGCTCGGCGTAGCGCCGCGAGCGCGGGTCGAACGGCGGGAGCACCCTGTCGGTCATCTCGAGCATGATGACGCGCGCCTTGGAGGCGTCGAGCTCCGGGAAGTCGAGCGGCACCACCCGCTCGAAGAGCTCCACCAGCGCTCCCGCCATCTCCACGCCGGTCGGCCCGGCACCGACCAGCACGAAGGTCAACGCTCCCTCGTCGACCACCGCCGGGTCGGCGCTGGCGCGCTCGAAGCGGCGCAGGATGTGGCTGCGCAAGGTGTTGGCCTCCGAGACGCTCTTGATCATGTAGCCGTAGCGCTTCACGCCGGGAACGCCGAAGTCGTCGTAGATCGCGCCGGCGGCGAGGATCAGCGAGTCGAACGCCAGCCGGGCGCCGTCGGCGAGCTCGAGCTCGCGCGCGTCCCAGTCGACGCCGGAGACGGTGCCCTGGCGGAAGCGCAGGTTCTCCTGGCGCCGGAAGATGTCGCGCACCTGGTGGGCCACGTCGCTGACGTCGAGGCCGGCGGTTGCCACCTGGTAGAGCAGCGGCTGGAAGGTGTGGTAGTTGTGCTGGTCGATGATGAGTACGTCGACAGGGGCGTGCTTCAGCTCCTTCGCGGCGTTCAAGCCCGCGAAGCCTGCACCGACGATGATCACGCGTGGACGGTTCATGCTGGCGTCCACCTCCTCACGAGGCGCGTGCGAACGGGGACGTTCGGGGGGCGCTGCGTGCCCCCCGTCAAGCGACGCTACGCGACCCGAAACGTCGTCCCGGTGCTGCGGCCGACACGGCCGCGCGCCCCACGGAGCGCCGAACGGCGTCTCAGCGGGCCAGCTTGAGCGCGATGCGGCGGCCGGTCTCGGTGTCGGCGATGCCGCCCTCGCCGGTCTCGCGCAGCTCCGGAGGCAGCATCCGGCCGACCGAGGCCATCGCCTGCACCACCTCGTCCGGCGGGATGACCGAGGTCAGGCCCGCCAGCGCGAGCTGGGCGGAGCTGACGGCATGCACGCTGTAGAAGGCGTTGCGCGACACGCAGGGCACCTCGACGTAGCCGCCCACCGGATCGCACACCAGGCCGATGGTGTTCATGAGGGCCATGGCGGCCGCATGCACGCTGGCGTGCGCGTCGCCTCCCAGCAGCTCGGTGACGGCGGCCGCCGCCATGGCGGCGGACGAGCCGATCTCGGCCTGACAGCCGCCGGTCGAGCCGGCGATGAACATCTTGGCCTGGATGGCGTCGCCGATGGCCGCCGCGAGCACCAGCGGCAGGACCAGCGCGTCGTCGTCGAGACCCAGGTGGTCGGCGACACCCAGCAGGGCGCCGGGCACGGTACCCGCGCTGCCGGCGGTGGGGGCCGCCACGATCCGCCCCATGCGGGCGTTCTCCTCGTTGACGGCCATGGCGTAGGCCTGGACGCGCTTGAGCAGGGGAGCCCGGAGGACGTCGTCGGCGTCCCACAGCCCCTTCGCGTTCCAACCCACCATGCCGGTGCGGCTCGGCTCGGCGGAGGCGAGGCCGCGTTCGATCGCGTCACGCATCGCCCGGATGCGCGCGCGCATCCCCGCCAGCACGCGCTGGCGTTCGGTCTGGTCGGTGCCGACCTCGTCGGCGAGCGCCAGCTCCGAGGCGCGGCCGGGGGCGGCGGCCAGCTCGGCGAGCGTCACGATGCCTCCACGCCGGCCCCGGCGGCGGCCTCGGCGTCTCCGCCGCTCATCACCTCGGGCAGCATTCGCAGCCAGTGGATGTAGGGCACGCGTGTGAGATAGTCCAGCGCGTATTGGGCCAGACGTCGGTCGACCTCGATGGACATCATCGCCAGGCCGCCGCGCTTGCGGCGCGCCGAGTGGAGCGTCGCAACGTTGGCTTCATCGTCGGCGATGACCCGAGCCACGCGCGCGATGATCCCCGGCTTGTCGTCGTGCAGCGCCAGCAGCGTGTGGTAGGCGCCGGTGACGCCGACCTCGAACTCGCGCACGCTGAACACGCGGATCAGCCCGCCGCCCAGGCTCGAGCCGGTCACCTCGATGGCTTCGTCGTCGTTGGTGAGCTCCAGGCGGACGGAATTGGGGTGGACGTCGCCGAGGTCGGCGGTGTCGAAGTCGAGCTCGAGCCCGGCCGCACGTGCGTGCTCGAACGCAGAGGGGATACGTGCATCGTCCGGGAAGTAGCCCAGCAGCCCGGCCGTCAAAGCCACGTCGGTGCCGTGGCCGTGCGCCGTCTTGGCGAACGAGCCGTGCAGCGTGACACGGGCCTGCGTCGGCGGTGCGAGCAAGGTGTGCCGCGCCAGCAACGCCAGCCGGCAAGCGCCGGCGGTGTGCGAGCTCGACGGCCCCACCATGACCGGGCCGACCATGTCCAGGAGACCCACGCGCCCATGCTATACCCGCGTTCCTACCTTCGGAGCGCCTCTGAGCGACGCACGCGCCCCGCGCTCGGCCGCGTCGGCGCTGGATGTAAAAGCCCCTTGACATCTGGAGGGCGTGGATGTAAAGTTCCTTTGACATGAGGAGCGCACGTCGATCCGCCCCTGCGCAGCCCGATCGAGCGTCTCGCGAAGGCAGGCTACACAACCGCCTGCGCGAGCGACGCAGGGCGGCCGAGCTCACCCAGGCCGAGCTGGCGGAGCGGGTCGGTGTCACCCGGCAGACCGTCATCGCCATCGAGCGCGGGGGGTACGTACCCTCGGTGGCGTTGGCACTCCTCCTGGCTACGGAACTGTCGATCGCGGTCGAGCGTCTGTTCTGGCTCGACCGCCCGGAAGGGGAAGCACCATGAGCATGTCTTTCAGGTACGTCGCGACCCGTCTGGTCGTTGCCTCCGTGATGGCCGTGCTGGCGGGACTCGTGGGTGGCTCCTGGTACCTCGCCGGCGTATTCGGGGGTCTGAGCTTCGTCGTCCTGGTGGTGGCGCGCCGTGGCGGCCGCTACCTCACCACCGCCGATGGCTCGGTCCTGCGACGGGACGAGCGGGGCCGCGAGATCGCCGATCGGGCCGCCCGCAACGGTTTCGTGGTGCTGGTGCTGGCCACCGGCGCCCTCTCGATGGTGTTCCATGCACTCGGTCGCGCCGCGGTGCCGGTCGGCCTGGTCGAGGGTGCGCTGGCGCTCGGTGCGTTGGCCTGGCTGGCGAGCGACCTGTGGCAACGGCGTGCCTGAGCCGCGCCCGGGATCGGCGCTGGAACGTCCGCGAACGGCACCACGCGCCGGGACGGAGAAGGGGCGGCCCCGGGGCCGCCCCTTCTCGTACTGACATTCGCGTGAACGAGGAGAGCCTACTGGCGCACGCGCTCCTTGAGGCTCTTGCCGGGCTTGAAGGCGGGGTACTTGCTCGCCGGGATCTTGATCTTCTCGGTCGTCCCGGGCTTGACGCCGGTGCGCGCCTTACGGCGACGGACCTCGAAGGTGCCGAATCCCGTCAGCTGCACCTTGTAGTTGTTGTCCAGGTGCGTGCTGATCTTGCCCAGCATGGTGTCCATGACTTCCTTGACTTCCTTCTTCTTCATTCCGGTCTCGTCGGCCACCATATCGACGAGGTCCGCCTTGGACACGGTCTTAGCCTTGGCCATTCGACTCCTCCTCCTCGAATCCTTGAACTTGCGTGCACTGTAGCAGACCGGTGCCAGAAGAGCAAGTCTGTCACGGCGTTTATCGGATTCTTCACGCGCCAGCGCCGCTGGGGACGCGTCTATGGAGAGACCGTCTCGCGCGCCTCGTCCTCGCCCGCCTCGTCCTGCAAGAGTGGCGTGCTGGACGGCAACATGGCGTCCAGGCGATGCATCAGCTCGCGGGTCAACTGGCGTGTGGCCTCGCGCTTGCCGCCTACCGACTCGATGGGGTCGCCGAAGCGCACGTGGAAGGCACGACCCTCCCGCCACACCGCGGCCGGCTGGAGCGGAACCCCGGCTCGCTGCGCCAGGTAGGCCGCCCCGTCGAGAGCCTCCTTGTCGCCGCGGTTGCGGGTGCCCTGGGCGAAGATGCCGATCGCCATGCCGCCGCGGAGCTGCCGCAGCGCAGCCTTGATGGCGCCGATGTCGTTGGCGGCCCGGTCGACTGGGAACGCGCGCAGACCGTGCATGAGCAGGGCGCCGCCGGCGCTCTCGAAGAGTTCCTTCTTCGCCATGAAGTGGATCTCCCGTGGTACCGAGACCCCCACCACGGGCGGGTCCCAGGCGCTGAGGTGGTTGCAGGCCACCACCAGCCCGCGCCCGTCGCGGGGCACCTTATGGGCGTCCTCCACCCGCAGACCGTATGCGAGGCGGGTGAACGCCCGGAACGACACGACGGCCAGCACGTAGAACCACTTGCCGCGCACGAGGCGATCGAGAAGCCGTATCACCCTCCGATTGTAGGGGTTGCGCCGCCGGGCGAGCGACCGGGGCGGCTCATCCCGGCTTCTCGCTGAGATCGGTCGGCCGACCGCCGGCTCGGCTCCAGGCGCTGAGCTCGGCGGCGACCAGGGCGCCGACCAGGAACAGCATCAGCGCCAGGTACAGCCACAGTAGGAGCGCCACCAGGCTGGTGATGAAGCCGTAGACGAGGTTGAAGCGTTCGGCGTTGAAGGTGAGCAGCAGGGCCTGGCGCACCAGCACCACGCCGAAGGCGCTCACCAGCGCGCCGAGCAGGGCGCCGAGCCAGGAGCTCTTCTCGCGCGGGAGGTAGCGGAACGTCAGCGTGAACGCCACCACCGCCACCAGGATGCGGACCGTCCCCACGGCGAAGCCGGACCGGGTGCCGAGTGGCAGCCCCGGAACGTGGACGTTGAATCCCGCGAGCCACCCCGAAAGGGCGCGCGAGAGCTCGTTCAGGCCGGAGATCAAGACGCCCCCCACCACCTCGAACGCGATCACCAGCGCGACGCTCAGCACCAGCACGACCGCGACGAAGCGCTTGCGCCAGAAGCCGCGAACGCGTGGGACGTCGAAGACGACCTCGAGCGCCTGTTGCAGCGAGGTGAAGAAGTTGCCGCTCGCCCATACCAGCACCAGGAACGACAACGCGGTGCGCAGCAGCGCCCCTTGGTTCAGCTCCTGCAGGACCGCGTCGAAGCTGTGCGATACCAGACCCGCGGTGTTCTGTTGCAGGGGCAGGGCCTGGCTCAGCAGATCGTCGAGCGCCCGGCGGTACTGGGCGGCGAGTTCGGGGTTGGTGCGAAGCAACACCCCCAGCCAGCCCGCGAGCAGCAGCAGCAGCGGACCGAGCGAGAAGGTGGCGTAGTATGCCAGCGCCGCGGCGAGCATCTGAAGCCGGACGTCCTGGAAGCGGCGGACCAGGCGGCGGCCGAACAGGAGAGGGTGCCGCAAGACCTCGCGCATGGGGCGGCGCTCAGTTCGTCCGGGATCGTCTGCGGTGGACGTAGATCGCGACCAGCACGCCTGCGAAGGCCACCAGGCCGTGGAGCACGATCCAGGTGCGCTCCTCGCCCGCCCACGGCAGCGTCACCAGGAACAGCGCCTTCTTGGACGCCGCCGCCACGAAGATCATGGGGACGACCTCCAGTAGCGGGGAGAGCACGATCGCCACGTAGGGCCACGACCACTCGAGCGCCAGCATCGCCAGCAAGTTGGTGCTCAGCACGATAGGGAGCATGGTCAGCCACGCCGGGTCGCCGCTGACCAGCCCACCGAGCGGCGCGAGAAGGGCCGTCAGGTAGGCGGCCGGCATGCCCGCCTCGGCGAACGCCAGGTATGCGAACAGCAGCACACCCAACGACCGGAACAGCACCGGCATGGGCGCCACCGCGCTCACCACCGCCGCCAGGAACAGGAACACCCCGACGATCATCCTGCGGGGCGCGGGGGCGGTGCGGATCATCGGGAAGGCTCCGTGCTCATGGGGTCCTCGCCACGCCGTAGGATACCGGTCGCGGCCATGAGAGCGTCAAACACGGGCAGGGCCTGCGCTTCAGGCAACGTCGGCGACCTCGCGCAGGCGTGCGCTGATCTCCGGCACACGCCGCAGGAAGCTGCCGGTGCTGGAGACCTCCTGGCTGGCGACGCCCTCGGGTGTGCCCTCCGCCACGATGGCGCCGCCGCGTGCGCCGCCATCCGGCCCGAGATCGACGATCCAGTCGGCGGTCTTGATGACGTCGATGTTGTGCTCGATCACCACCAGCGTGTTGCCGTTGTCCACCAGCCGGTGCAGCACGTCCAGCAGCTTGCGCACGTCGTCGAAGTGGAGGCCGGTGGTGGGCTCGTCGAGGATGTAGAGGGTCTTGCCGGTGGAGCGCTTGCCGAGCTCCGAGGCGAGCTTGACGCGCTGCGCTTCGCCGCCCGACAGGGTGGGGGAGGGCTGGCCGACCTTGATGTAGCCCAGGCCCACGTCCTTCATGAGCTGAAGCTTGCGCGCCACGTTGGGGATGTTCTCGAAGAAATCGAGCCCCTCCTCCACCGTCATCTCCAGCACGTCGGAGATCGACTTGCCGCGGATCTTCACTTCCAGCGTCTCGCGGTTGTAGCGATGGCCCTTGCACACCTCGCACGGGACGTAGATGTCGGGCAGGAAGTACATCTCCACCTTGACGGTGCCGTCGCCCTTACAGGCCTCGCAGCGTCCCCCCTTGACGTTGAAGGAGAAGCGGCCCGGCTTGTAGCCGCGCTTGCGAGCCTCCGGGGCGCGCGCGAACAGGTCGCGGATGTCGGTGAAGATCCCCGTGTAGGTAGCGGGGTTTGAGCGCGGGGTGCGTCCGATCGGACTCTGATCGATCTCGATGACCTTGTCGATGTGCTCGGTCCCGTTGATGCGCGCGTGCGCGCCGGGCTGGGCCTTGGCCCGGTACAGCTGCTTGGCCAGCGAGGCGTGCAGGATGCTGTGCACCAGCGTCGACTTGCCCGAGCCGGAGGCTCCGGTGATGCAGGTGAGCGTGCCCAGCGGGATCGCCACGTCGATGTCGCGCAGGTTGTGCTCGCGTGCCCCGACGACCGTCAGCTTCTTGCCGTTGCCCTCGCGCCGCTTGCCGGGCACCTCGATCTTGCGCTCGCCGCGCAGGTAGGCGGCGGTGAGCGAGCCCCGATCCTGTTCCAGCTCGGCGGGGGTGCCGGCCGCCACCACCTCGCCGCCGTGCACGCCCGCCCCGGGGCCCAGGTCGACGATGTAGTCGGCCGAGCGCATCGTCTCCTCATCGTGCTCCACCACGATCAGGGTGTTGCCGAGGTCGCGCAGGCTCATCAGGGTGCGTAACAGCCGCGCGTTGTCGCGCGGGTGGAGACCGATGGAGGGCTCGTCGAGCACGTAGAGCACGCCGGTCAGCCCGCTCCCAACCTGGGTGGCCAGGCGGATGCGTTGCGCCTCGCCGCCCGATAGCGTGTTGGCGGTGCGGTCCAGACTCAGGTAGTCGAGACCGACGTCCTCCAGGAAGCCCAGTCGGGAGTTGACCTCGCGCAGGATGGGGCGCGACACCTTGCCCGCCTGCCCCGGCAGGTCGACCTCGGAGAAGAAGGCACGCGCGTCGAGCACGGTCATCCCCGACACGTCGGCGATGTTGCGGTCGGCGACGGTGACGGCGAGGACTTCCCTCTTGTAGCGGCTGCCGCCGCACTCGGAGCACGGCACCAGCGACATGTACTCCTCGAGCCGCTCGCGGGCGTACTCGCTGGTGGCCTCCTTCAGGCGCCGGTCGAGGTTGGGGATGACGCCCTCGAAGTCGGCCTTGAAGCGCATCGTCTCGCGGCCGCCACGCGTGTAGACGACCTCGATAGGCTCCGGTGTACCGCGCAGCACCAGGCGGCGGACTTCCTCGGACAGGTCCTGCCACGGGGTCTGCAGGTCGAACTGGTAGGCCTCGGCGAGCGCGCGCAGCCGGTCCCAGTAGAAGACCTTGGAGCCGTCCGAGCGGGCGCCGCTCCAAGGCTGGATGGCGCCCCGCGCGATGGAGAGCGTCTCGTCGGGCACGATCAGCTTGGGGTCGAACTGCTGCAAGTAGCCGAGTCCCGAGCAATGGGGGCAGGCGCCGTAAGGGGAGTTGAAGCTGAAGGTGCGCGGCTCGAGCTCCTCCAGGAAGGTGCCGTGCTCCGGACAGGCGAACTTCTCGCTGAGCAGCTCGTCGACGTCGTCGTCGGGCAGGAACACGCGCATCAGGCCCTCGCCGCGCGCCAGCGCCAGCTCGGTGGACTCCGCGATGCGCGTGCGGTCCTCCTCGCTGAGCTTCACGCGGTCGATGACGATGTCGATGTCGTGCTTCTCGTAGCGCTCGAGGTTGGCATCGATGGCCTGGTCGAGGGTCTGCACCTCGCCGTCGAGGCGCACCCGCGCGAAGCCCTCCTTCTTGAGGTCCTGGAAGAGCTTCCGGTACTCGCCCTTACGGCCGCGCACGAGCGGTGCGAGCAGCATGGCGCGGGCCCCGGGGTAGCGCTCGAGCATGCGGTCGACGATCTCGCTCGCCGACTGCCGTTCGATGCGCCGCCCGCACTCAGGGCAGTGCGGCACGCCGGCGCGCGCGAACAGCAGGCGCAGGTAGTCGTGGATCTCGGTGACCGTGCCAACGGTGGAACGTGGGTTGTGGCTGGTCGTCTTCTGGTCGATGCTGATCGCCGGCGAGAGCCCCTCGATGGCGTCGACGTCGGGCTTGTCCATGATGCCGAGGAACTGCCGCGCGTAGGCGGACAGGCTCTCGACGTAACGGCGCTGGCCTTCGGCGTAGATGGTGTCGAAGGCGAGCGTGGACTTACCGGAACCCGAGACTCCCGTGAAGACGATGAAGGCATTGCGGGGAAGCTCCAGGTCGATGCCCTTGAGGTTGTGCTCACGGGCGCCGCGGATAACGATGTCCTGCAAGGTGCCTCCTGCTGGGACCGCCCGCCTGGCGGCGGGGCGGCGATCCTGCCGCGCGGGATCCTTCGGCGGAACGGGGCGCCGCCGGTCGCGACGACGGGCGCGACGCCGGTCGCGACGACGCGGGTCGAACGAAACAGTTTACCAGACCCCCGCAGCTCGGCACGGTGGCGGGGAATGCCGGAGGCGTCCGGACGCCTCCGGAGCCGCCCGGCTCCGGGCGTCAAGATCGTGGGCGGCGGAGGATCGCTGCGGAGCGTCCCCGCCGCCCAGGCGGCGTTCGAAAGGAGCTGATCTCGGGCCGGCGGCTTCGCCCGCCGTTCAGCCCCCGGGCGCCTCCCTACGCAGGATCGCCAGGCTGCCGCGCATGGCGAACAGTACGATCGCCAGCACCAGCAGGACCGGCCACAGCGTCCACAGCAGGAACAGCGCGATGAGGGCGGCAACGGTGAGGGGGAGCCGCACCATCACCTCTCCCTTGCGGTCGCGCAGCGCGAGCTGCCTGCGGTTGCCCTCCGCGATCAGGCGGCCCAACGCGCGCCAGATCATCTCGAGTGTCTCGCCCAGACGGTCCCAGGCGTCCTTGCGGTTCTCGTCGTTACGTTCGTGGTCGTTCATGCTCGTCCCTCCAGGGATGGGTTGGCAGGCCGGGGTCAGCGCGGAAGCTGAGGGGTGCCGGAGCCTTCGGAGCTCGCCGCCGGCGCGGGAGGATCGTGATCGGGGTGCTGCTCGCCCGAGCCGCGCCGCTCGACGGCGATGGTGAGGTTCGCGGCCAGCGCGGCGATGGCTCCGATCGCTGCCCACACGGGCAGCAGCACCGTGCCGATGACGCCGATGGTGAGGGGGATCTCGATGAGGGTGTTGCCCTCGTCGTTCTTGATGATGATGCGGCGGACGTTCCCCTCACGCACCAGTTCCTTGATCTTGGAGAGGACGGCCTCGCCGCTGACCTTGAACTCCTCGGTGAAGCTGTCACCTCGGTGGGTCTGCTGCTTGCCGTCGGCGGCGTTCTCGCGACGGTCCTCGTGGTCGCTCATGGTCCTTCCTCCTCGGGTTGCACGCGGCGGGCGCGCCGCGTTCGACACCCAAGGGTAGGGCCGGCGGGGGTGAGTCGACATCACCCGAATGGGTGAGGCGGTCGGCCTCGAGGGGTGAGCCGGCACCGGGCCGCCGGCCGCGCTCAGCCCCCACCCAGCTCGCGCGCGCGGGCGGCGGCCTGCGTGCGCGAACTCACGCCGAGCTTGGCGTAGATATTGCGGACGTGCGTCTTGACGGTGTTGAGCGAGACGTCGAGGCGGCGGGCGATCTGCTTGTTCGCGAACCCCGCTGTGATGAGACGGAGCACCTCGCGCTCGCGGTCCGAGAGCGGCTCGGGCTCCAACGGCGCGCGGCCGCCGTCACCCTGCGTGGCCTCACGGTCCGCGCCCGGGGTCTCTGAGTCCTCGCCCTTCGCAGCATCGCGTTCCCCTGCCTCACGCTCCTCGAGGTCGTCGTCGCTGGCGATGGCGTCCAGGGCCTGGCGTAGGGCGTTACGCGCGCCTGCCGCGCGGTCCACAGGGGCGCCGGCGGTGGCGCCGTCCCGGAGGGAGTCGCGGGCGCTTCCCCCGGTGCTTCCCCCGGCTCTTGCGTCGGCCAGTGCCTGCCGGAGCCGCGCACCGTCGGGATGCCGTTCGAGCAACCGGATCACCTCCGCCTCGCCGCCCCCCTGAACGGCGTGGAGGAGGGCGTCCTCGAGGTCGCCGCGGGCCTCCAGCGCTCCGGCGGCCCGGCGGTGGAGCTCCGCGGGCAGGTCAGGCCGTGCCGAGCGCAGCCGGTGCAGCAACAGGTCCTGGAAGAAGGCGTGGTAGCGGAAGCGTCGGCGCTGAGCGTCGATCGGCACCAGGAACAGGTTGTGCCGTTCGATGTGGTCCAGCATCGCCTGGGCGTCGGACGTGCCGGTCACCGCGCTCGCCAGCTCGGCGTCGAGCTCGTCGAGGATCGAGGTGAGCAGCAGGAAGTCCTGCACTTCGGGCGGTTGCCGGGTGAGCACCTCCTCGGTGAGGTACTCCAGCACGAAGCGGTCGGTGCCGGTGAAGAAGCCGATGAAGGCGTGCGGGTCGCTCTGGCCGCGCAACGACAGAGCTGCCAGGTGGAGGCCGGCGGGCCAGCCCTCGCTGCGCCAGGTGAGCTCGTCCACGTCGGCGGGGGCGAGGTCCAACCCCAGAGCGCCGAGCATCGAGCCGGCCTCCTCGACCGTGAAGCGCAGCTCGTCGGCGCGCACCTCGCTCAGGGCGTGCGCCACCCGCAGGCGAGCCAGCGGCAGGGGTGGGTCGGCCCGCGTCGCGATCATCAGCCGCAGCGGCTCGGGCCCATGGTCGAGCAGGAAGCGCACCAGCTCGTGCACGCGCTCGGCGTGCACGACGTGGTAGTCGTCGAGGACCAGGACCAGTGGCTCGAGGTTCTCGGCGACGTCGTTGACGACCGTGATGAGGGCCGCCTCGAGATCCTCGCCGACGAAATCCCCTAGCTCGCGCAAGGTCTCGTCGCGCCGTTGCAGGGCAGCCACCAGATGACGCAGGAAGCGTTGCGGCGCGTTGTCGGCCTCGTCGAGCGAGAGCCAGGCTACGGGATGGGGGGTGCCGCCCGCCCAGCTCGCCAGGGCGGTGGTCTTGCCGTACCCGGCAGGCGCCGACACCAGCGTCAGACGACCTGCCGCGGCCTCGTCGAGCCGGGCGAGAAGGCGCGGCCGCGGCGCGCGATCGGCACGTGGCGGAGGCGGCCGCAGCTTGGTGGTGAGGATGGCGCTCGTCGAGATCCTTCCTGCGGCGCCGGCAGCCGCTCGCTGCGCCGCGGCGGACCGGTTCCGCGTCACGGTCCGGGGCCCGTCCAGTATAGGGGCGCCCGCGGTCGCGCCGCCGCCCGCCTGCCGGACGCCGCCCGCCTGCCGGACGCTGCGCGCCGCCTCCCGGCCGCCGGCCTCGGGCGTTCCCCATGAGCCCCGCCGTTCCTCCGCCGGCTGCTATTCTCGATTCCGGTACTCGGGCAAGCACGTGCGGATACGCGGCGCCGACGGATATCGGAGGCGTCACGCGGTTCGCCGATCCGATCGGGAGGTATGCATGAAGCTCCGGTTCCTCGGCCACTCCGGCTTCCAGATCACGGCAGAAGGGCATGAGGTCGTGATCGACCCATTCATGACCCACAACCCCGCCACCTCCGTCGAGGCGAGCGAGGTCGCGCCCAGCCACATCCTGCTCAGCCACGCGCACGGAGACCACTACGGGGACACCCCGAGTATCGCCGGGCGCGCCGGCGCTACCGTCGTCGCCGCCGTGGAGATCGCCAACTACGTGTCCGAGCGGGGCATGAAGGGGCACGGCATGAACATCGGGGGCGGCTTCGCGTTCCCGTTCGGGCGGGTCCAGTTCACCCCCGCCTGGCACTCCAGCTCGTTCCCGGACGGGACCTACGGCGGCATGCCGACCGGCATCATCCTGGAGATGGGGGGCAAGCGCGTGTACCATGCCGGGGACACGGCGCTGTTCAGCGACATGCGCTTGATCGGTCGCAAGGGGCTGGACCTGGCGATGGTGCCCATCGGCGACTTCTTCACCATGGGCCCGGACGACGCGCTGGAGGCCGTGAAGCTGCTCGCTCCGAAGGTCGTCGTCCCCATCCACTACAATACCTTCGACCCCATCCGTCAGGACGCTCAGGCGTTCAAGGCGAAGGTGGAGAGCGAGACGGACGCGCGCTGCCTGGCGCTCGAGCCGGGGGACGACTTCGAGCTCTGACGCTGCGCCGCCGGCGGCTCGGCACGCCGGGGATGGAGCGTGCGGTATGGTTCGCTTCCGCGTCGCTCGCAGCCGGGTAGAGTGAAGGCATCGTGGCGCAGTCGGCCGGGTGCCGCAGCTAGGCGCGGCCCATGGGAGCGACCGCCGAAGGGGACGGGATGAGCGCCGGGAACGACCAGCCCGCCTTCGTACCGGGGGGCTACCAGATCGTGCAGAAGCTGGGTTCGGGCCAGACGTCGCACGTCTACCTGGCCGAGCACAGCGAGTTCGGTCGTGTCGCGCTCAAACTCCCGCGCGATGAGCTGCACGAGCGTCCGGTGCTGCGCCGCATGTTCGAGAACGAGGTGCAGATCACCGTCAAGCTGTCGCACCCCAACATCGTCGCCGCCTTCGATGGCTTCCCCACGGGCAAGCGCGCCTTCCTGGCGCTGGAGCTGTGCGCCGGCGGCACGCTCGACCAGTTGTTGCTGGAGAAGGGGCGGCTGGCGTTGGGGCAGGCCTACGAACTGGTGGAGGGCGTGGCGGCAGGGCTGGCGCACACTCACCAGCGGAGCGTGCTGCATCGCGACGTCAAGCCCGCCAACGTCTTCCTCACCGAAGGTGGCGTGGCCAAGCTGGGCGACTACGGCACCGGGATCTTCCAGGCCGAGGACTCCAAGGATCGCGTCGGCACGGCGTTCTACATGGCGCCCGAGGTGTTCGAGGGCAAGCAGGCGACAGTGCGTGGCGACATCTACAGCCTTGGCGTGCTGGCCTACGAGGTACTGGCGGGCGAGCGGCCCTTCGTGGGCGACACCTACGACAGCCTGATGCTCGCCCACCTGTCGGGCATCCCGCGGGATCTGGCGGTGTTACGCCCCGACCTTCCGCGGACGTTGGTGCGCGTGGTCACCAAGGCGATCTCGCGGGACGCCGAGAAGCGCTTCGCGACGGTCGCCGAGTTCGCCAACGCGTTCCGGGTGGCCACCGGGCGGCCGGAGGCGGTCACGGAGGTGGTGGAGAAGCCCAAGGAGGCGCCCCGCACCGGTCGCTCGAGCCGACTCCCCAAGGCCGCAGGGACCGAATCCGAGGCTTCCGACGAGGGCAACGGAGAGGAGCGCGGCGGGTTGCTGGGCTGGTTGCTCCGACGTCGCGACTGAGGCATCCGTTCGAGGTACCGTAGCAGCGATCCGGCCTACGCTCGGGGCGCGCTCGAGAGGGTACGCTCAATCTTGAGCGCGTTACTCGACATTCGCCGGGAGCGCCGCTATACTAAAACTCGGAACGAGTCCTAGATAGGGCGAGGACCCTCCCGACCGATCCACGGACCTCACGAGGTGTATGCATGACCGACACGACCCTGGACATCCGCAACCTGCACGCCCGCATCCGCGGCGGTGAAACGATCCTACGGGGCGTCGACCTGACGGTGCCCCGTGGCGAGGTGCACGCCCTGATGGGCCCCAACGGGTCCGGCAAGTCGACGCTCGCCAAGATCATCGCGGGCGACCCGAGCTACGAGGTGACCGAGGGCTCGATCCTGCTCGAGGGCCAGAACGTGCTCGGCTTGGAGCCCGATGAACGGGCGCGGGCCGGCCTCTACCTCGCCTTCCAGTATCCGGTCGAGGTGCCGGGCGTGTCGATCGCGAACTTCCTGCGCCTGGCGCTCAACGCGCGCCGGCCCGAGGGCGAGGAGATCGGCGTGATGGAGTTCTACCAGAAGCTCCAGAAGGCGGTCGAAGCGCTCGACTGGGACGAGTCGATCCTCGAACGCAACCTGCACGAGGGGTTCTCGGGCGGCGAGAAGAAGCGCAGCGAGATCCTCCAGCTGCTGGTGCTCGAGCCCAAGTACGCGATCCTGGACGAGACCGACTCCGGGCTCGACATCGACGCCCTCAAGGTCGTGTCGCAAGGGGTCAACGCCGCCCGCGGCCCCGACTTCGGCTGCCTGATGATCACGCACTACCAGCGACTGCTGAACTACATCGTCCCGGATCGCGTCCACGTCATGGTCGACGGGCGCGTTGTCACCGAGGGCCCCAAGGAGCTCGCCATGGAGCTCGACAGCAAGGGGTACGACTGGGTCCGCGACCAGGTCGGTGCATGAGCCGCCGGGCCCACATGGACGCCTCTGGTCGAGAGTGGAGGGACGCATGACGGATGTGACGAACGCCAATCCCGATGCCGACAAACTCCAGGGCATGGAGCACACCAAGCAGTACGACTTCCGGCTGCCGGAGACATACTTCTACCGGTCCGAGAAGGGTCTCGATCGACGCGTGGTCGAGAAGATCAGCTACTTCAAGCAGGAGCCGGAGTGGATGCTCCAGTTCCGCTTGAGGGCGCTGGAGATCGCCGAGAAGAAGGGGCCGCCCAAGTGGGGTCCCGACCTCAGCGGCCTGAGGTTCGAGAACATCTACTTCTACATCCGCCCGAACGAGCGTCAGGGCACCGTCGATTCCTGGGACGAGATCCCGGAGGAGGTGCGCGAGACCTACCGGCGCCTGGGCGTGCCCGAAGCGGAACAGCGCGTGCTGGCCGGCGTCGGTGCCCAGTACGAGTCGGAGATGGTCTACCACAAGCTGAAGGAGGAGTGGGAGAAGAAGGGCGTCATCTTCCTCGACACCGACACCGGTCTCAAGGAGCACCCGGAGGTCTTCAAGGAGTACTTCTCCACCGTCGTGCCCCCCGAGGACAACTACTACGCCGCGGTCAACAGTGCGGTGTGGTCGGGCGGCTCCTTCGTGTACGTGCCCGAAGGCGTCGAGGTCGGGGTGCCGCTGCAGGCGTACTTCCTGCTGAACGCGCAGAGCATCGGCCAGTTCGAGCGCACCCTGATCATCGGCGCGCCCGGCTCGAAGTTCCACTACATCGAGGGCTGCACGGCGCCCGCCTACACCACCGACGCCTTCCACTCCGGCGTGATCGAGATCATCGCTCAGGACAACAGCCAGGTCCGCTACTCGACCATCCAGAACTGGTCGCACAACGTCTACAACCTGGTGACGCAGCGCGCGCTGGTGCATGCCGGCGCATCGATGGGCTGGCTCGACGGCAACCTCGGCTCGAAGGTCACCATGAAGTACCCCAGCTGCTACCTGGTGGGCGAGCATGCGCACGGCGAGGTGCTCTCCATCGCCTTCGCCGGCGACGGCCAGCACCAGGACGCTGGCTCGAAGATGATCCATGCCGCGCCGCATACGACCAGCAGCGTGGTGAGCAAGTCGATCTCGAAGGGCACGGGACGCAGCAGCTACCGCGGCCTGGTGCAGATCCACGAGGGCGCTGTGGGTGCGCGCTCCAACGTGGAGTGCGACGCGCTGTTGCTCGACGACAGCGCCAAGACCGACACCTACCCCTACATCGAGATCAACGAGAAGACCGCCCACGTCGGCCACGAGGCCACGGTCAGCAAGCTCGACGACGAGCAGATCTTCTATCTGATGTCGCGCGGCCTGGCCGAGGACGAGGCTATGTCCCTCATCGTGCGCGGCTTCCTGGACCCCGTGGCGAAGGAGCTCCCGCTGGAGTACGCGGTCGAGCTCAACCGCCTCATCGAGCTGGAGATGGAAGGGAGCGTCGGCTGAGCAGCCGCCGACGGGCGCGGCCCACGCACTACGCGTGGGCCGCGCCGTGAAGGCTGCTGGCCTCGAGACATGGCAACACTGGCAGAGAATCCCGCGCTGTCCCCCGAGGCGGTCGAGCAGATCGTCGAGCGCTACCAGGAGCCGGCGTGGCTGGCCGAGGAGCGCCGCGCCGCGATGCGCAGCTACCAGGCACAGCCCTTCCCGACCTCACGCGACGAGCGCTGGCGCTACACCGAACTGCGCCGCTTCGCGCTCGACGGGCTCGAGCGGGTGCGGCAGCCGGCCGACACCTCCGTCTCGGAACGCATCCGCATGCGCATCACCGACTCGGACGCCGAGGGCGTGCTGGTGCACAAGGGAAACCAGGTCGTCCACCGTGAGGCCGCGATTCATGAGCAGGGCGTCGTCTTCACCGACCTGCGCAGTGCCCTGCGCGACCATGAAGCGTTGGTGCGCGAGCACCTCTACAAGGTCGTCAACGCCACCCAGAGCAAGTACGCCGCCCTCAACGCGGCGTTGTGGGAGAACGGGACCTTCGTGTACGTGCCCAGGGACGTCGAGGTGGCGCTGCCACTGGGAGCCTTCACCAGCGCCGACCGCGGCGGCGTGGGGCTCGGGCGCACCCTGGTGGTGGTCGAACCCAACGCCAAGCTCACCTACCTCGACGAGTTCACCTCCGACCCGTTCGACGAGCGCCTGTTCTATGACGCCGCCACCGAGATCGTGCTCAAGGACGGCGCCAAGCTGCGCTACGTGAGCCTGCAGAACTGGAGCCGCAACGTCGCGCACATCAACAAGCTGCGCGCGCACGTCGGGCGTGATGCCCGGCTCGAGTCGCTGACGGTGAGCCTGGGGGCCGATGCCGCGCGGGCCGAGGTGGAGTGCCGGCTCGACGGCCCGGGCGCCGAGAGCGAGATGCTGGGGCTGTACTTCGCCGACAAGGGACAGCACTTCAACCAGTACACCTTGCAGCATCACGCCGCCGACCACGCCCATTCCGACCTGCTGTTCAAGGGCGCGGCACGCGACGCCAGCTCGTCCGTCTACTCCGGCATCATCGTGGTCGATCCCGGCGCCCAGAAGACCGATGCCTACCAGACCAACCGCAACTTGCTGCTCGACGCCGAGTCCGAGGCGGTCAGCATCCCCCAGCTCGAGATCGGCGCCAACGACGTGCGCTGCTCGCACGGCTCGACCACCGGCCCGGTGCCCGAGGACCAGCGCTTCTACCTGATGAGCCGGGGGCTCTCACCCGAGGTGGCCGAGCACGTGCTCGTGACGGGCTTCCTGTACGAGGTGACGAGCCGCGTGACGCTGCCCAAGGTGGCGCAGTACGTCGAGCGCGTGGTGCAGGCCAAGCTCGGCGTTCCCGGCGTCAAAGAGAAGCTGTGAGCACCTTGACGCGGACCGACGTTGGCTCGGTCGCCGACTATCCCGAGGACGGCGTCACGGCGCTGGCGGTCGAGGGTCGCGACATCGTGTTGATCCGTCAGGGGGACGAGTTCTTCGCCCTTCCCGACCGCTGCACGCACGCGCGCTTCCCGCTCTCCGACGGCGAGTTGCTCGAGGGCAAGATCAAGTGCGCCCACCACGGCGCGACCTTCGACCTGCGCAGCGGCGCGCCGACGCTGCCTGCCGTGAAGAAGATCCGCCTCTACGAGGTGGAGGTGCAGGACGGCCGCGTGCTGGTCTGCGTGCAGGAGGCCTGACCGGGGTCGTGGGGTGGCGCTCGCCTACTCGGTCTCGAGCAGCACCGTGGCGCGCGCCTGGATGAAGTCGGGCGCCATCCCTTCGCTGGTCTTGAAGGTCACGCCGACGCGCGATGCATCGATCCCCAGCTCGCCGGCGAGCTGGCGCTGGATGTCGCGCCGGGTCGGGCCCAGCCGCGGTTGGTCGAGCACCACCACCGCCGACAGATTGACGATGCGGTAGCGGCCCACCTGATCGGAAAGGCGTTGCAGCACGGTCTGGAGGATCACGCGGCTGTCGAGGCCGCGGTAGTTGGGGTTGGACGGCGGGAAGTACTGTCCGATGTCGCCCATGGCGTAGGCGGCCAGCAGGGCGTCCGAGAGCGCGTGGAGCAACACGTCGCCGTCACTGTGCGCCACCGTTCCGACGGGGCTACCGTCGATCTTCACCGCGCCGATGACGAGGGAGCGACCCGGTGCCAGGGCGTGAGCGTCCTCGCCGTAACCGATGCGCATTCCGTCCATCCGGCCATTGTATGCCGGCGCGTGCGGCGCGCACGCGGCGTCGTGCCGTGCGAGAATGGCGGCCATGCCGCCCGCCGTCGGAGCCGCCGCCCTGGTGGGCATCACGCTGATCTGGGGCACCACCTTCGTGGTCATCAAGGAGGCGCTCCGCACCATCCCGGTGCCGCTGCTGCTGGCCGTGCGCTTCACGCTTGCAGGGCTGCTGCTGAGCTGGGCCCGCTTCGATCGACGCGCCGTGAAGCCGGCTCTGGTGTTGGGGGTACTGGCGTTCATCGGCTTCGCCACCCAGACCATGGGACTGTCCCTCACCACGGCCTCCAGGGCGGCCTTCATCACCGGTCTGAGCGTCATCCTCACGCCGCTGGTCGCGGCGCTGTGGCTGCGGCGCCGCGTGGCCGGACGCGCCTACCTGGCGGCGCTGGTAGCGCTCGTCGGCCTCGGGATGATGACCCTGCACGGCGGTACGAAGTCCATCAACGGCGGCGACCTGTGGGTGCTCGCCACGGCGCTCGCCTACGCCCTGTTCATCGTCTACCTGGGGGAGGTCGCCGGGAAGGCTTCGGCCACTTCGCTCGCCGCGCTGCAGCACGTGCCCATGGCGGTGCTGGCATGGCTGTGGGCGCTGCCGCAGGTGGGGGAGTTGCGGCACGTGCCGCTGACCACCTACCTGGCGATCCTCTACCTGGCGGCGGTGGCGACCGCTTTGGTGGCGGTGGTGCAGACGTACGCTCAACGCGTGGTGCCCGCGCAGGTGGCGGCGCTCATCTTCGTGCTCGAGCCGGTGGTCGCCTCGATCTTCGCGTTCTTCCTGCTGGGCGAGCGGCTGGGCCTGGTCGGTTGGATCGGCGGCGCCCTGGTGGTGGCCGCGATGTTCCTCAGCGAGCTGCGGCCTCGGCGGCGCCCGGTGCCGTCGGGCCACCCACTGGCGAGCGCACGGAGCGTCTCCTCGCCTGGCGGCCTCGACGCGGGGCGAGGAGACGCCGGGTCCGGTCGGGCAGACGATTGAGCTCGGCCCGACCGCGCACGGTCGACCCGGCCTCAGCCCGCTTCGCCGCCGGTCAGCTTCTCGATGACGCTGCGGTCCTCTAACGTCGACACGTCGCCCGCTAGCTCCTGCCCGGAGGCCACGTTGCGCAGCAGGCGGCGCATGATCTTGCCGGAGCGCGTCTTGGGCAACGCATCGGCGAAGCGCAGCTCGTCGGGGCGGGCGATGGCGCCGATCTCGCGGGTCACGTGCCGGCGCAGCTCCTCGCTCAGCTCGGCGCTGGCGGTGGTGCCCGCCTCCAGCGTGACGAAGGCCACGATGGCTTGCCCCTTCACCTCGTCGGGACGACCCACCACGGCGGCCTCGGCCACCGCCGGGTGCGACACCAGCGCCGACTCCACCTCCATGGTGCCGAGCCGGTGGCCGGAGACGTTCACCACGTCATCGACGCGCCCCATGATCCAGAAGTAGCCGTCCTCGTCGCGGCGCGCGCCGTCGCCGGCGAAGTAGGCGTGTGGGATCTCGTTCCAGTACTGGTTCCGGTAGCGGTCGTCGTCGCCGTACACGGTGCGCAGCATCGACGGCCAGGGGCGACGTATCACCAGGTAGCCACCCTCGCCCGGCGGCACCTCGTTGCCGTCGACATCCACCACCGCCGGCTCCACCCCGAACATCGGGACCCCGGCCGAGCCCGGCTTGGCGTCGTGAACGCCCGGCAGGGTGCTGATCATGATGCCGCCCGTCTCCGTCTGCCACCAGGTGTCCACCACCGGGCAGCGGTCACCGCCGATGACGCGCCGGTACCACATCCAGGCCTCGGGGTTGATGGGCTCGCCCACCGTGCCGAGCAACCGCAGGCTGGTGAGGTCGTGGCGACCCGGATGCTCCTCGCCCAGCTTCATGAAGGCGCGGATAGCGGTGGGAGCGGTGTAGAAGATCGTCACCCCGTAGCGCTCGATGAGGTCCCAGAAGCGGTCGGGACCGGGGTGCGTGGGCGCACCCTCGTACATCACCTGCGTCGCCCCGTTGCTCATCGGCCCGTAGACGATGTAGCTGTGGCCGGTGACCCAGCCCACGTCGGCGCTGCACCAGTAGACGTCGTTGTCCTGCAGGTCGAAGACCGTCTTGGTGGTCAGGTAGGTATAGGTCTGGTAGCCGCCGGTGGTGTGGAGCACGCCCTTGGGCTTGCCGGTCGAGCCGGAGGTGTAGAGGATGTAGAGCGGGTGCTCGGCGTCCAACGGCTCGGCAGGGCAGGCGTCGTCGGCGCGGCGCATGGCGTCGTGGTACCAGACGTCCCGGCCCGGCTCCATGTCGACGTCGTTCCCCGTGCGCTTCACGGTCACCACGGAGGTCACCGACGAGCAGCTCCGCAGCGCCTCGTCCACGGCGGGCTTGAGCGGCAGCACGTTGCCGCGCCGGTAGCCGCCGTCGGCGGTGACGACGAGCTTGGCCTGCGCGTCGTTGATGCGGTCGGCCAGCGCCTGGGCGCTGAAGCCGCCGAACACGACCGAGTGGGGCGCACCGATGCGGGCGCAGGCCAGCATCGCGACGACGGCTTCCGGGATCATCGGGAGGTAGATCGCGACCCGGTCGCCCTTGGCCACGCCGTGGCTCTTGAGCACGTTGGCGAAGCGCCGGACCTCGTGCAGCAGCTCCTGGTAGGTGAGAGTGCGCCGGTCGCCCGGCTCGCCCTCCCAGTGGAGGGCCACCTTGTTGCCGCGGCCGCGTTCGACCTGCAGGTCGAGGCAGTTGTAGGCGAGGTTGGTCTGGCCGCCCGCGAACCACCGGACGTGCGGCTCGTCCCACTCCTGTACACGGTCCCAGCGCTTGAACCAGTGCAACTCGGCGGCCACGTCTCCCCAGAAGGCGTCCGGGTCGTCGAGCGACTGTCGGTAGAGCCGCTCATAGGCTTCCAGGCTGGACAGCCTGGCCTTGCTGCGGAAGCCTTCGGGTGGGGAGAAACGGCGCGATTCCTGCAGCACCGACTCGATGCGCTCGGACATGCTTCCTCCTTGGCGCGTCCGTGCGGACGGGGCGACGGACGGATCGTCGACAGTCGAGGCCGAGCATACCCCGACACCGACGGGTCTTCAATCGAGGCGCCTGCGTCGGTGAGGAGGCGCGAGGACCGTGCGTGGGCACGGGCCGGCGCCGCTACGGACGGGCGTGCGGCCGCCTCCGCGGCAGGCGCCACCAGCCACGGGTGAACAGCACGAAGACGGTGACCACCTCGAGTCGGCCGGCGTACATGTCGAAGGTGAGCAGCAGGCGGCTGGCCACGTGCAGGTGGCCGAAGTCGACCATCGGGCCGACGCGCGCCAGACCCGGCCCGATGTTGCCCAGGCAGGCGATCGAGGCCGTGAATGCCGTGACGAAGTCCGCCCCCAGCATGACCAGGATGACGGTGCTGGTCGCGAACAGACCGACGTACAGGGTGATGAAGGCGGCCACCGAGCGGAGCACGTCCTCGGGCACCACGCGGCTCCCGAGCCGCACCGGCAGCACCGCGCGCGGATGCAGCGCCCGGCGCACCTCGCGTGCGGTGTTGCGGGCGATGATCAGCCAGCGCACCACCTTGATGCCGCCGCCGGCCGAGCCGGCGCTGCCGCCGATGAACATGACCACAACCAGCACGGCCTGCGCGCGTTGCGGCCACTGGGCGAAGTCGGCCGACGCATAGCCCGTCGTCGTCATGATGCTGAAGACCTGGAAGAAGCCGTGCCTGAAGGCGTCGCCCACGCCATACACGCCCAGCAGCAGGACGGTGAGCGCCAGCGAGGCGAGCACCGCGATGCTCACGTAGGCGCGGAATTCGGGATCGCGCAGGATCTCACGCGGCCGCCCCGCCACGCCTCGGTACAACAGCGCGAAGTTGGACCCGGCGAAGAGCATGAACACCGTCGCCACCCAGTCGACCGCGGGGTTGGCGTAGCCCTGGAAGCTCTGTGCGTTGGGGCTGAAGCCGCCCGCCGCCAGGGTGGTGAAGGCGTGCGCCACGGCATCGAACACCGGCATGCCGGCGATGGCGTAGGCGGCGGCGCACAGCACCGTCAGGCCGGTATAGATGGTGACCACCGCCGTTGCGGTGTGGCGCAGGCGCGGGGTGAGACGCTCCTCGGTCGGTCCCGGCGCTTCGGCGAAGAAGAGCTGGCGGCCGGCGATCGCGAGTTGCGGGAACACGGCGATGAAGATGACCAGGATACCGATGCCGCCCACCCACTGCGACAGCGCTCGCCACAGGAAGAGGCTCGAGGGGAAGGCGGCGAAGTCGGTGAGCACGGTAGCGCCGGTGGTGGTGAAGCCGCTCATCGACTCGAAGAAGGCGTTCACCGGGCCGAACCCCCCGGTCACGGCGTAGGGGACGGCACCGACCGCCGGCACGGCGAGCCAGGACACCAATACGGCGATGAGGGCTTCGCGCCGGGTGGGCTCGGCGTTGGACGATCCCAGCATCCGTAGCACGGAGCCCAACAGGGCGCCCAGCGCACCGCTGAGCAGGAACCCCGTCATGGGTTCGCGCGCGATGGCCGCGTAGAAGGTGAACAGCAGCATCACGCCGGACAGTGCCAGCAGGCCCGTTCCGATGACGTAGGGAGCGAATCGGCCGCGCACGCGCTCAGTCCGGCGCGGCGCGGCGCGCCTCGAGCCAGCGCTCCACGGCCCCGGTGTTGTCCGGTGTGGTGACGATGAAGAGGTGATCGCCCGGACGCACGATGGTGTCCCCGTGCGGCACGAATACCGTCTTATCGCGCTGGATGGCGCCGATCAGGCTGTCGCGCGGGGCTCCGATATCGCGGACCTTGCCCTCCCGACATCCCGCCGGGTAGCTCAACTCCATCACCTCGGCGCGGTCCTCGATGGAGGCCAGGTGGTCGACCTCATCGACGTGGAGCCAGTTCAGCACCTCCTGGACGGCGGCGGCGCGCGGGGTGAGGGGGGCGTCGATGCCGACGCGCTCGAACAGACGCCGGTTTCGACTGCGCCCGACGCGGGTGATGACCTTGGGGATGCCGAGCTGCTTGCTCAACAGCGACACCAGCAGGTTCTTGCCGTCGTCGTCGGTCACCGCGACCATCACGTCGGCGTCTTCGATGCGCTCCTGTTGTAGCAGCTCCAGGTCGGTGCCGTCGCCCTTGAGCACCAATGCGTGCGGCAGCCACTGCGCCAGCTTCTCGCAGCGCGCTTCGTTCTGCTCGATGATGGTGATGTTGGCGCGGTCGCCGGCGAGCTGCTCGGCCACCATGAAGCCGACGTTGCCCCCACCCACCACCGCCACGTTGTGCGAGCGCCGGCGCGGCGCGAAGCGGCGCTCGAGGGCGCGCATGTGGTCGGCCCTGCCCATGAACACGACCTTGTCGCCGGCCAACAGGATGGTGGTCCCGGAGGGGATGGTGAAGGTGTCGGCCCGGATCGCTCCGGCGACGAGCACGCCGGCGGGGAGTTCGGCCTCGCCCAGGGGGCGGTCGAGGAAGGGATCGTGCGGCTCGAGCCGGTACTCCAGCATGGTGAGGCGCCCGCCCGCGAAGCCGGCCGTGGCCAGCGCGCGCGGCACCCTCACGATGTCGGCGATCTGATGCGCCAGGGTGCGCTGCGGCCACAGCACCCGGTCGATCGCCAGCCCGATGGTCTCGAAGGCGCCGGCCGCGGCGAAGGCGTCGACGTAACGCTGGCGGGTCACGAAGGCCATCGTCTCCACGTCCGCCAACCCCTTGGCGGCCAGGCAGGCCAGGACGTTCACGTCGTCGTTGGTGGTGCAGGCGATGAAGGCGTCGGCGTGGTCCGCGCCGGCCACGCGAAGGTCGCTGGGGTCGGCGCCGTTGCCACGCACGAACTGCACGTCCATGCTCTCGAACGCCGCTTCCCGCTCGCTCTCCATGTCCATGACGGTCACGTTGTGGGTGCGATGCAGCGATTCAGCGATCAGCGCGCCGATCTCCCCACCGCCCACGATGACGACGTTCATACCTTCGCACGATAGAGCACGGGGACCGCGCCCGTCGAAGGGTGGTTGTCCCGCTGCAGCTCGATCAGCCGCGCCGGCGGGCCAACACCGACAGCACCGTCAGGGCGGTGAGCGCGGCCAGGGCAGGGATATACCAGCGGCCGAAGCGCACGAACGGCGTGAGCGTGTCGCGGAACGCGAAGCGTGCCGTCAGGGCGGCCGCCACGTGGCGCGGGAGCCGCTGCAGCACGCGGCCGTGCGGGTCGACCACGGCGGTGATGCCGTCGTTGCCCGCCCGCAGCAGGTAGCGCCCCGTCGCGATGGCGCGCAGGTTGCCCATCATGAAGTGCTGCTCGGCGCCGTTGCCCTTCGAGAACCAGGCGTCGTTGGTGATGTTGACCAGCACCCGCGCCCCCTCGCGCACCATGACCCGCTGCACCTGTGGGAACACCGACTCGTAGCAGATGTAGGCCGCGATCGGTCCGTGGGGCGTGCGCAAGGGGATGGGTCCGGGGCCGGCCGCGGTGTTGATCAGCATCGGCAGGTGGAGCAGGCCGAAGATCGCCCGGTACAGCGGCTTCGCCGTCTCCAACAAGGGCCAGCGCTCGCCGAAGGGAACCAGGTAGGCCTTGTCGTAGCGGTCGACCACGGCGCCGCCCGCCAGGCTGTAGGCGCTGTTGTAGTCCCTCCCCGCGTCGTACGCCCGCCCGCCGACGATGAAGGTGCTGCCCGGTGCGCTCGCCTGGATCGCCGAGCGCGTGGGCTCGCCGGCGGCGCCCTCGACCGAGTAGCCGAGCACCGCGCCCTCCGGCCACACGACGAAGGTCGGCGGATGGCCCAGCGTCGCGACGGCCCGCATCGTCAGGCCGGTGTGCACGCCGAGGTCGCCGGCCGGGCTGATGGCGCGACCGAAGGGGTCGACGTTGCCCTGCACCAGCACGGCGGTGCGGTCGGGCCGGGGCAGCGGCTGCCGTAGGTCGGCCGCGCCCCACAGCATGGCGGCTCCCACCAGCGCCGCGGCCAGCACCGGCGCCAACCAGCGTGCGCCGCCGGTCGGTCCCCGCCGTGCCGGCGCCCACATCGGCCTCACGAAGGGCGCCGCCACCAGCGCCGCGGCGGCGGTGGCCAACAGGCTCAGGCCGTACACGCCCACGGTGCTGGCGACCTGAGCCGCCGGAGACCCCAGCCACAGGTAGCCCAGCGTGCCCCACGGGAACCCCAGATACCCCTGGGTGCGGAGCCACTCGGTGAGCACCCAGAAGCCCGGCAGCAGCCACAAGGTGCCTGCGCCCCGGCCTCCGAGGAGGCGCGCCAGGAACGTCACCGCGCCCCAGATGAGGCAGAGCGCGGCCAGCAGCAGCGGGAACACGCCCCAGAAGAAGGACCCGAGCATGGTCGGCTGCGAGAAGCTACGGGGCAGCCACAGGATGTAGATGGCGAAGAAGGGGAGCGCGAACGACGCGCCCAGCCAGAACGCGCGCCGCGCCGTCGGTGCCTCGGCGACCAGCACGAACAGCGGCACCAGCGCCAGGAACAGGGGCCACACGCCGGTCGGCGGCAACGCCTGGCTCAACAGTGCGCCGGACGCAGCGGCGACGAGCACGGCCAGCATGCGGCTCAGCCTAGCACCGCGTCCTTCGAGGCCGATGAGCCGCCGTCGGCGAGCAGCGCCGCCAGCAAGGCCAGGCGCTCGAGCGTGGCGGGCACGCGGATGTGCTCGTGTCGAGCGTGCGGGCCGGCGCCCACGGAACCGAGCCCGTCGAGCGTCGCGACGCCGCGGGCGGACGTGAACGAGCCGTCCGACCCGCCCCCGACCACGGCGCCCTCGAGCTGCAGGCCGAGTTCGACGCCGAGTTCGCGCGCCTCGCTCCAGAGCGCCGCGTTGACGTCGGTGCGTTCCAGCGGCGGGCGGTTGAGGCCGCCCGTGATCCGAACGGCGACGCGGGCGTCGCGCGGCTCGAAGGTGGCGAGCGCGCGCTGCACGCGCTCGGCCTCCGATGCCTCGAGCACCCGCAGGTCGACCTCGGCCTCGGCCTCTTCGGCGATCACGTTGCCGGTGGTCCCGCCCCGGGCCACGGTGACGTTGACGGTGGTGCCGGCCTCGCTGTCGCCCTGGTCCTCGACGTAGAGCAACAGGTGCGCCAGCTCCCGCAGCGCGCTGGCGCCGTCCTCGGGATTGTTGCCGGCGTGGGCGCTGCGGCCGGTGAGGTGGAGGTGGAGCTGGCCCACGCCCTTGCGCCCGATCTTCAGGGCGCCGTCGTCGCGCCCCGGCTCGAGCACCAGCACCCGCTGGTGCTCGTCGGCCAGGCGCTCGATCAGCGCGCGCGAGTGGTGGCTGCCCGTCTCCTCGTCGGAGGTCACGAGCAGCGTGACCGGCCCGCGCAATCCGGCGCCGGCCTCACGGAGCAGGCGGCGGGCGTGGATGGCGGTGGTGATGCCCGCCTTCATGTCGAGGGCGCCGGGGCCGTACACCTGCTCCCCCTCCAGTCGGAAGGGCATGTCCGCGAGCGTGCCGGCGGGCCACACCGTGTCGTAGTGGCACAGCAGCAGGGTGGCAGGGCCGGCGTCCGCCGCCAGGCGCGCCACGATGACGTCGCCGACCTCTTCGCGCGGCAGGCGTTCCACCGTCCAGCCGTCGTGATCGAGCAGCGCCTCCAGGTGGTCGGCGAGCCGGTCGGCCAGGAGCTTGTCGCGGGTAGGGGACTCCAGCGTGACGAGGCCTTCGAGCGTGGCCAGGTAGGCGGCGCGCTCGGCGTTGGCGAGTTGGAGCAGGGAGCGGGCGGTCATGCGGCCCATGCTACCCGTCCGGACCGGGTGTCGCCCCCGGCGGTGCTTGCGGTCGGGCGCGGCTAGGCGGGGGCCGAGGCGGCATCGGGAAGGACGCCCAGGCGGTCCTGCCACAGCTCCTCGGCGAGTTGCCGGACCGTGGGCTCGTGCGTGGTCCGGGCGTAGCTGTATCCCATACGCAGGTCGCTCTCGGCGGCCTCGGCGTCGACGTTGCGGCCGATCTGGTAGCGCGACAGGTACACCTGTGCCAGCAACACGTCGCGCATGCGCTGGGGGCGCACCGCGTGCAGGTCGCGCAGGGCATCACGGTACGCGAGCATCGCGCCCCGCACGTCGCCGCGCTCGGCCAGGGCACGACCGCGTTTGAAGTGCTTGGCGGCGTTATAGAGCAGCTCGCGCATCGGTGGCTCATCATAGCGCCCGGCCGCGGTGCGGCGCGCGATGGCGAAGGTGTGCAGGCCCTCAGGCGGACGCCTCGATGCGGTCGCGGCCGAGCTCCTTGGCCCGGATCAGCGCGCGATCGGCCTGCCGTACCCAATCTTCGAGGGCCTCCGCGCCGGACAGTGCCCTGCCCCCGGCGATCCCGACCGACAATGTCAGCGGCCACGCGATCGGCCTCAGCGGCCTGGCGCGCAGCTCGGACCGGATGCGCCGCACCACCTCGACGGCGGTGTCGCGGTCGGCGTCGTAGAGCAGGATGAGGAACTCCTCGCCGCCCCAGCGAGCGGCCACGTCGTCCTCGCGCAGGTGGCGGCCGAGGATCGACGCGACCTCGCGCAGCGCGCGATCCCCGGCGGCGTGGTCGTAGTAGTCGTTGACGCGCTTGAAGTGATCGAGGTCGAGCATCGCCACGCACAGTGGCTTGGCTCGCTCTCGGGACCGCCGGACCACGTCGGCGGCCCGGAGCTCGAAGCCGCGACGGTTGAGCAGGCCGGTGAGCGGGTCGGTGATGGCGCGCGTGCGCCAGGCCGCCTGGTCGAGCGCCTGCTGGATCCGTCCGGCCAGGAACGGGGCCACGGCGTCGAGGACGGCCGTGGCGCGCGGTTGCCGGTCGAAGTAGAGCCGGCCGATCTCGGTCCCGCTGCTCACCAGCGGGAAGGCATAGCCGTGCGGGTAGCCGGCGTGGACGCGCCCCTCGGCGTTCACCTCCACGCCGCGGACGCCTGGCAGGCGAACGGTCAGCGCCTCCAGCAGGGCATGCAGCGTGCCGAGCGTACCGAGTTCGCCGGGCTCGACCGTCACCACGCGGTCGATGATCTCCCCCCAGGCCTTCAGCTCCAGCTCGGCACGGATCCGTCGCTGACGGTCGGAGAGCAGCACCAGCATGATGCCCACGAACTGCACGTAGGCCAGGAGCAGCACGATGGCCACGGCGGCGGGCCGGCCGATGATGCCTCCGCGGAACAGCAGCATCAGCATGGTGCCCGACACCGCCTCGAGGCCCAGGATGGTGATGGCGGCCGCCCACATGCCGGACTCCTCGTCGGCGAGCTCCATGGCCACGCCGATGGCCACGAACGCGTAGGGGAGCAGCCACAGCACGAAGAAGCCGTGCGTGAGCCCGGGCACCGTGAACAGCCAGCTCATGGTGCCCGCCGTGAGGGCCCGCACGAAGAAGCCGAACGTCCACAGCAGGCGCCCCTCGGACGCCCGCCCGCGCAGCGCCGATTCCAGCGCCGGCAGGGTGGCCAGGACCAGCAGCACGTCGACCACCGGGAACTGCAGGGTCAGGGTCACCGGCAAGTCGCGCGTGTCGATCCACACCAGCAGGCCGAGGGCGGGCAGGAACGGCAGCGACAGCAACGTCGGTCGATGCCGCCCGCTCATGACGATGAGTGCCGCCACCCACAGGGCCGCGCCGCTGTAGGAGGCCAGGTCGGTGAGCAGGATGTGCTCGGGGCCGCCGCTCAGCCGCACGTACGCCCAGATGACCTCCTCGACCGTCCACAACGCGCTGCCCAGCATGGCCAGGCGCCAGCCCAGCGAGCGGGCGCCGCTGGTGGCGATCGTGAGCGTCAGCACCAGCGCCGCGGCCGGCAGCGCCAGCAGCGAGGCGGTGTACGAGAGCGCGGCCGCCACGATCAGGATGGCGACCGATGCAGCCACGACCACGGTGCGAAGCTTCACCCTCGGCCCCTAACTCCCCGTGCCGGGCCCGGGCACGAGGCCCCCCTCACCGTCGTTCCCCGCCGCCCGGTTGCCGCCTACGACCACGAGTGGGACGCAACGATTGTACTCGACAGGGCCGAGGGCCGGAAGCGGCCGCGGGTGGCGGATCAGCGCTCGGCGGAGACCGGGTCCGGCTCGCTCAGGGCGAAGGGCCGCTGGAGCCCGGCCTCGGCGGCCGCCAGCGCCTCGCCGGGGGCGTACCCGAGCGCCCGCACGCCGCGGTAGGCGCGCAGGGCGGCATCGCGCCGCCCGACCAGGTCGTAGAGCTGACCGAGACGGGAGAGGAGGAAACCCGGCAGGTAGTACGGTTCCACGAAGTCCATCGTGCTGGCGTTCTCGAGCACCTCCAGCGCCTCCTGGGCCTCGCCGACCTGTAGCAACAGGTTGGCTTCGAGGTAGCGCGCCTCCGGCTCGTCGATCTCCTGGAGCTGACCCAGCAGGGCGCCGGGGTCGGGCGCTTCACCGCGCATGGCGTAGTCGAGCAGGCTGCGGCGCCGGACCGCGTCGTCGACCGCCGGCGCGGGCGGGCGCCGCAGCGTGACCCGCCCGGCGAGCTCGGCCGACAACGAAGGGACGTCGTCGACGCCGGCCAGCACGGCGATACGCTCGCCCTCCAAGGCCAGCACCGCAGCGGCCGCGGCGCGGGCGCGCTGCTCCTGCCAGCCGGTGCCGGGGCCCTCGCCGAAGGCCTCACGCCGCCGCTTCTGGAAGTGCTCGACGGCGGGGAGCAGCTCGTCGAGCACGCTGTCGAGCGTCAGCGGGCGATCCAGTAGCTCGCGGATGGGGCGCTCCTCGGCGTCCACCGAGGCCAGCAGGGCTCGACCGCCCTCGAACGACTGCAGGTAGCGGCGGAAGTCGCCTTCGGCGCCCTCGTCGTCGGTGCGGCTGCCGACCTCGACCAACCGCGTCCCGCTGCGCCGCGCCCACGGCACCACAGTATGTGGCAACGGCAACTCCAGGCAGTCCTGCCAGCCGGGCTCGGCCAACTCGCCCGGCGCCAGCGGCGCGAGCGCGAGCATCGTCGGTTCGAACGCCTCGACTGAGCGCAGCACGCTGACGGCGTTGTACTGCGGGAGCCGTAGGTGGAGCGGGCCGAGCAGCGGGACGATGGTGACGGCCTTGGGATCGACGTCGGACATGGCTCCAGGATACGCGTCGCTCCGGCGGTTGTCGGCCGCCGGGCTGACGGGGTCGGGGGCCGACACGGTAAGCTGGGCCATCGCCCGCTCGCGGGCCAGGGGTGCCGCCCGTGGCCACCCCGAGGATGAGGAGTCGATGCTACGAACCGAACGGAGCCCCGCCTGGCATCGTGACGTCAAGTGGCTGAGCGCCATCTTGCTGATGCTCGGTCTGGCGGTCGGCACGCTGGCGTTCAGCCTGGCCGAGTTGTCGGTGCGCTCGCGTGCGCTGCCACTGCTGCACGAGATGCTCGCGCTCACCCTGCTGCCCGAGGGATCGGGCAACGCCGGACTGGCGGTCCGGACCGGCGCGGCCTACCAGCCGGGCCAGAAGCTCACGCTCCTGCCCGGCGTGGAGGTCTACGCCGATCCGACCGAGGTGCCCTCCTTCACGGTGGACCAGGCCATCAACCGGATCGCCGGCGTACTGACCGACGAGACCCTCCGCGGCGGCGGCCCGGCAGCGCTCAAGCTGGTGACCGACGCGGGCATCCGGGCTCAACTCCAGCAGGCGCTGCAGGGAACCGTGCCCGAGCTGGTGCGGGCGGGTCTGGGGGCCCAGATGCTGCCGTCGGGTCTCGAGGACGGCTCGCGCCTTGCCGACTGGCCCAAGCAGGCGCTCGACCACCCCGGTCAGCCGGTCCAGCCCATCGTCGGCGTGTTCGTCTACGCCCAGCCAGCGCAGCTCCGCACCATGAACAACCGTCAGATCGGCGAGATGGTGGTCTCCAAGCTGGCCGACTCGGTCCTCGCCGACGGCACGGCGCCGACGCAACAGAAGGTGGTCAACTCCAACCTACGCGCACGCTACGACGAGGCGTTGCAGGGCTCGGTGCCCGCCAGCCTCCACAGCTTCTACGCCACGCTCTTCCGTGGCCACCAGGACGCCATCGCGTCGCGCCTGGCCGAAGCCAAGGCGGCCGTCCAGGGTGACCAGCAGAAGAGCGAGAGCCTGGCCGGCCTGCTACCCGCTTCGGAGCTCGCGGGCCTCACCCGTGAGCAGGCCGATTCGGCCGTGCTGGACGCGTTGGCCAAGCGCAGCTACGAGCAAGGCGCATCGGCCATCGTGGCGCTGATGACGCGCGGCGATCAGAAGACCAAGGTGGAACGCGTGGCGCCGGCGTTGAACGCCTTCTCGGCGGCGGCCAACCGCCGCTACCTGACCTGGACGTGGTCGGCAGGTGTCCTATCGCTGCTGTTCTTCATCATCCTGCTCGCCACCTCGGCGGGGCTGCAACGGCTGGCGTACGCCGGCATCGCGATCGCGATGGGCGCCGCGGGCGGCAGCTACGTGTTCCAGCGCCTGGCCTCGCTGCACGCGGCGACCGCGTCGCCGCAGGCGTCACTGGCGCAGTTCGGGGCGCTCGGCGGCCTGGCGGCAGGCGCGCGCTACCTGGCCACCTCGCTGCCCGCCGACGTGTGGGCGATCCCGCTGCGCGACCATCTGATCGTGCTCGGTTTCGGCGGCGCGCTGATCCTGCTCGCCCTCGTCCTGGCGCTGCTGCAGCGCTTCCGTCCGCGGCGCCGCAGCCTACTCTGAGTCGTTCGGCGCCGGCGCCCGGCTGGCCGCGGTGAGCAGCCGCTCGATGCGGGCCGCCATGGCCGCTGGGTTCGGGTGCAGGCCTTCCAGCAGGAGCTGGGTCTCGAAGAGCTGAACGATGAGCTCGTCGAGCAACGCGTCGTCCGGATCGGCCCGCAGCCGCTCGCCGAGGTGCCGGAGCAGCTCGCTGCGGCGGTTGAGCTCGAGTACCCTCGGAGCGGCCTGGTAGCCCTCCTCCGTGAGGCGCCGAAGCCGCTCCATCCCGGCCGGCGCGCCCGCCGGCGCCACCAGCCGGGCCGGACCGCGCTCCAACAAGCGGCTCTCGCGCACCTCCGCGACACGCTCACCGAGCGAGCGCCGGAAGCGCTCCAGCAGGCGATCGAAGAGTGCGTCGTCGAGCTCGGCAGCCCCGTCGCCGGCAGGGCGTTCGGCTCCATCCCGCTCGGGAACGTCGGGCAGCTCCAGGTCCGCATCGCCGACGTCGCGCAGCGCGTGGTCGTGGTACATGGGCAGCCCCATCGGCAGGAACGCGTCGAGCGGCCCCTCCAGCACCAGCACCTCGAGATCACGGCGTTCGAAAGGCTCCAGATGGGGGCTCGCCAGCGCGGACCCGACGTCGTCGGCCTGCACGTAGTAGATCTCGTTCTGGCTGTCCTTCATCCGCTCGACGTAGTCCTTCAGCGAGACCGCCTGGCCGCGTGTGGTGGTGAAACGCAACAGGTCGGGGATGCGCTCGTCGCGCCCGGGGTCGGTGGCGACGGCCTCCTTGAGGAACGGTCCGTACTCGTGCAGGAAGCGCTCGAAGCGCTCGGCGTCCTCCTCGGCGAGGCGCGCGATCTCGCCCACCACGCGCTTGCCGAGCACGGTCCGGATCCGACTCAGCGCCGGCGTCGCCTGCACCGTCTCGCGTGAGACGTTGAGCGGCAGGTCCTCGGCGTCCACCACGCCCACCATGAAGCGGAGCCAGCGCGGCAGCAGCGACCGGTTGTGCTCCTCGATCAACACCTTGCGGGCGTAGAGCCGCAGTCCGTCGCCGTCGGGGTCGCGCAGCGCCATCGGGTCGCGGTGCTCGGGCACGTACAACAGCGCGTAGAACTGCAGCGGAACGTCGGCCTGCAGGTGGACGGTGAGCAGCGGCGCCTCGGCTCCGAAGCGGAGCTGCCCCAGGAAGCTGCGGTGCTGTTCGTCGCTGACGCTGCCGGGGCGCTCGCGCCACAACGCCGTGCGGTCGTTGACCTGGGTCCAGGCCCCGTCCTCGCGCAGGTAGATGGGGAAGGGCACGTAGTTGGAGTGCGTACGCACGATGTGACGCAGACGCTGCGGCTCCAGGAACTCGCGGGCGTCCTCCTTGAGGTGCAGCCGCACCTCGGTGCCGCGCTCGCAGTCCTCAGCCGCCCCCACTTCGAAGCTGCCGTCGCCGCGCGAGAGCCAACGAGCGGGCTCCTCCTGCGGCGCCAGGCCGCGCGACCGGACCTCCACCTCGTCGGCGACCATGAAGACGCTGTAGAAGCCGACGCCGAAGCGGCCGATCAGGTCGCGGGCGGAGGCGCTGTCGCCCTGGTTGAGCTCCTTCATGGCTTCGGCGAAACGGCGGGCTCCGCTGTGGGCGATGGTACCGAGGTTCTGCACCAGCTCGTCGCGGCTCATGCCCCGGCCGCTGTCGCGTACCGTCAGCGTGCCGGCGTCGGCGTCGGGCTCGATCCAGATGCCCGGCTCCAGCGCCGGGTCGGCGACCTCGCCCTGGCCGAGGCTCTCCAGCTTGAAGCGGTGGAGCGCGTCGGAGGCGTTGGACAGAAGCTCGCGAAGGAAGATCTCGCGCTCGGTGTAGAGCGAGTGGACCAGGATGTCCAGGAGCTGGGTGATCTCCGTCTTGAAGGCGATGGTCTCGTTCGGCATGTGGCCTCCCGGGGTCGTTGCAGGGTCGTTGCAGGGTCGTTGCGACGCCCTCTCGGCGCCCGGCCGGGCGCCGAGAGGGCGTCCGGCACGCCCTTCAGGCTACTTCGACGGGCGCTCCCTGGCAAGCGACGGCGGACCACTGCGCCCTACCCGCGGCGGCCCTGGGATCAGGGCGTCGCGCCGTTGAAGGCGTCGATGGCGCCGCCGGGAAGCGCCAGGTCGAGCAGCTTCCGGTAGGGCACGACCACCGTGAAGGTGCCCTCGACGTACGGCCCCATGGCGTAGGGAGGGAAGGTGAACGCCAACCCGGCCGGGGTGAGCGAGAACAGCGCCAGGTCCGCCTCGCCGAGGGTGGAGATCTGCCCGTCGACGACCCAGGTCGCGTGCTGCGCCTCGAGGTCGGCCAGCACCAACGGGACGAGCCGCGGCAGATACGCCGCGTTCGGCCGGAACAGGTCGGACAGCCGCAGCTCGCGCGGGGCCGGTCCGCCCAGGCGCCAGGTGTGGGTGGCGTAGCTGGTGTTGCCGTGAGCTCCGCCGCTGTAGACGTAGCTCTGCGTGCGCAGGCTCACGAAGGGTCCGGCCAGCCCCTCGATCCGGGTGGTGGTGATGCGCTCCCAGCCGTGGAACAGCTCGCCGGCCGCCTGCGCGCTCCGGCCCTGGTCGATGAATGCGATCAGCCCCGCGCGCGCCGCCGGCTCGATGGCGGGGTTGAGCGCCGCCAGCGGGCCGCCGGCGAAGCTGGGGTAGCGCAAACTGACGTGGATCGGGCCTTCGCGCACGTCGAGGTCCACGAACTGTGCTACGCGTTGCAGGGTGACGGGCTCGCTGGCGCCGGCGAGGGTGAGGCGTCCGCGGAAGCTGCGGCCGTCGTCGTTGGGGGCCGACGAACGGCTCCCGCGTAGCGCGCCGCGAACCGCGCCGTCGGGGCCCTCCAGCGTGAGGGTCACGGCGCCGGAGGCGTCGATGGCACCGTGACCCTCGAGGGTGACGCTGTGGCCGTCGAGCAGCAGCCGGCCGCTCGCTTGCGGGCCCCGCAGCGTCAGCTCGAGCACCGCCGGGGCGGGTCCTGCCGTGCCGCGGTAGAGAGCGCTCCAGGCCGTGGGGCTCTGTCCCACGGCGGCGCTCTGGGCGGTCGCGGTCCGGGCCGGCATGGCGGCGGCCGCGAGCGCCAGCGCCAGCACGGCGAGCGCGCGCCCGCGGCGCCCCATGGCACCGTTCACACGCGGCCACCGGCGTGCCCGTGGGCCTCGCGCCACTCGGGCGGCACCCGCACCGCCACCACCGTCGCCTCCACGGTGAGCTCGCCCCGCGCGTCCACGCGACAGCGCAGGACCCGCTTGCGCGGAGAGCGCTCGACGATCTGCGCGCGCAGCGTGACGGGACCCTCCAGCGGCGTGGGGCGCCGGTAGTCCAGCGACAGGTTGGCCGTGGCGTACCAGATCTCGGGCGGCTCGCCCACGGCACGCCCCTCGCTCTGGTAGGCGTCGGCGATGGCGGTGCAGACGCAGTGGCAGTCGACCAGCGTGGCGAGGATGCCGCCGTTGAGCACGTGCGTCGGGCCGGCCATGAAGGCGGCGTCCGGCAGGTGCACGCACACCGACGTGTCGCCCTCGAAGTGGCTGTGGATGTGCAGGCCTTCCGGGTTCAACGTGCCGCAACCCCAGCAGTGATTGTTGGGGATGGCCTCCTGGATCGATCCGGCCGAAGGGGTGGATTGCATGGCGCCTCCCGTCGAGGCCCAGTCTAGTCGGTCCGGATGCGCCCCGGATGCGCCCCGTACGCGACGGTGCAACGTCCCGCGAGACGCCTTCGGCTCGCTCAGCCTTTTCACCTCCCAGTCATCGCCCTCTCCTGATGGGGGCGTACCTTGTAGGTGAGCCGAATCGCGAACTCGGCCTGGCGTCCCCCCCTGAGCGCCTGAGAGCCACCCACGGACCACCCTGCAGAGCGGGGTGGTTCGCGTGCGTCGGGGCGGACCGGCGCACGACGGGGGCGCTGCTACACTCACCGGATGAGCGAGTCACGGCCCTCCATCACCGTCGTCGGAGCCGGCATGGCCGGCAGCGACGCGGCGCTCGCCGCCGCGCGCCTGGGCGTGCGCGTGCACCTGCACGAGATGCGCCCCGTCGCCATGACGCCCGCCCACCACACCGGGGACTTCGCCGAGCTGGTGTGCTCCAACAGCTTCGGCGGCGAGGGGGAGAGCAACGCCAAGGGGCTGCTGCAGGCCGAGATGCGGGCTGCCGGCGGGGTGGTGCTGACCACGGCACACGCCTGCCGGGTGCCGGCTGGTGGCGCCCTGGCCGTCGACCGCGAGGCCTTCAGCCGGGCCGTCACCGAGGCGGTGCGCGCGCACCCGTTGATCACGGTGCACACCGGCGAGCTGGCGTCGCTGCCCGAGGGGATCGTGGTGCTGGCGACCGGCCCGCTCACCAGCGACGCGCTGGCCGCGGCGCTGAAGGAGCGCCTGGGCACCGACTTCCTGGGCTTCTACGACGCGGCGGCGCCGGTCATCGACGTCGACAGTGTCGACATGAACATCGCCTTCCGCAAGGGCCGCTACGACCAGGCGGCGGACTACCTGAACCTGCCGTTCAGCAAGGAGCGCTACGACGCCTTCTATGAGCTCCTCACGGCGGCGCGCAAGCACGTTGGGCACGACTGGGAGAAGCTCGAGTTCTTCGAGGGCTGCATGCCGATCGAGGAGCTGGCGCGGCGCGGCTACGACACCCCGCGCTTCGGCCCCCTGAAGCCGGTCGGGCTGGAGCACCCGGAGACCGGCGACCGTTACTTCGCGGTGGCGCAGATGCGGCAGGAGGACGCCCGCGGCCAGATGTGGTCGCTGGTGGGATTCCAGACGGGCCTCGCGTGGGGCGACCAGAAGGAGGTGGTGCGCGCCATCCCCGGGCTCGAGCAGGCCGACATCGTGCGCTACGGCGTCATGCACCGCAACACCTACCTCAACGCTCCGCGCCTGCTGGAGCCGAGCCTGAGCTTCCGCGAGCACCCTCAGTGGTTCACGGCCGGCGTGCTGGCGGGCACCGAGGGCTACCTCGAGTCCTCGGCGACGGGCTGGCTGGCAGGTACCAACGCCGCCCGCAGGGCGCTCGGACTGGAGAGCGTGCTGCCGCCCGAGGACAGCATGCTGGGCGGCCTGGTGCGCTTCCTGGCGGGCGCCAACCCCGACGGCTTCCAGCCGATGAACGCCAACTGGGGCCTGGTGCCGGCCCTACCCAAGCGCAAAGGGCAGGGCAAGAAGGAGCGCCGCACGGCGATGTACCGGCGCGGTCTCGCGTCCTTCGAGGGGTGGCTGGCCGATGCGCTGGGGACGGGTCACGGCGAGGCCGTGAGCGGTTGACGGCGCCGAAGTGGAGCGGGGACTCGGAGGAGCCTAGCATGCTGGATCTCACGAGTATCGAGGCCGCCCGTGAACGGATCGCGCCCTACGTGCGTCGCACGCCGATCGAGCACAGCGCCAGCCTGAGCCGCGAGCTGGGGTGTGAGGCGTGGCTCAAGCTCGAGCTGTTCCAGAAGACGGGCTCGTTCAAGCCGCGCGGGGCCTTCGCCCAGCTGCTGGAGGTCCTGCCGCAGGCCCGTGAGCGCGGCGTGGTCGCCGTCAGCGGCGGGAACTTCGCGCAGGGTGCGGCCTTCGCCGCGCGTGAGCTGGGCGTGCGCTGTCGGGTGTTGATGCCCGAGACCACGCCGTCGAACTACGTCGAGGCGACCCGCGGCTACGGCGCCGAGGTCGAGCTGACGCCCGGCATCCCGGCCGCGTTCCAGCGCAGCGGGCGCTACCGGGAGGACGGCTGGGTGCTGCTCCACCCCTTCGCGCCCGAAGCGATGATGGCCGGGAACGGCACGCTGGGGCTCGAGATCGCGGAGGACCTCCCGGACGCCACCGACGCGATCGTCAGCATCGGCGGCGGAGGGCTCTTCGGCGGCGTGGCCACCGCCCTCGCGGAGCGGTTGCCCGCGATCCGGCTGTGGGGCGTGGAGACCGAGGGAGCGGACGTGATGACGCGTTCCCTGGCGGCGGGGCGGCCGGTCAGCATGGAGCCGACCTCGTTGGCGCGCACGCTCGGCGCGCCCACCACCTGCGATCTCGCCCTGGAGGTGGTCCGGAGGCGTGCGCAGGACGTCGTGGTGGTCGCGGATGCCGAGGCGTACCACGGCGCGCGCTGGCTGCTGGAGCGCGCCAAGGTCACGGCGGAGCTGGCGGCCGGCTGCACGGTCGCGGCGGCGCGCCGCCTGCGCCGCGAGGGCCGCATCGCCGACGACGCCCGCCTGGTGCTCGTGATCTGCGGCGGGAACGTCGACCTGCCGACGCTGTGCAGCTATTCCGCGGCGTTCGAGGCCGGCTGAACGGGGTCTCTCCGGCAGGCGGCGTGCGGTGGGTGCGGGGATACAATGCCGCCATGCGCGCCATCGACCTTCGAAGCGATACCGTCACTAAGCCCACGCCCGCCATGCGCAAGGCCATGGCGGAGGCCGAGGTGGGCGACGACGTCTACGGCGAGGACCCCACCGTCAACCGTCTCCAGAGCAGCCTGGCCGAGCGCGCCGGGTTCGAGGCGGGGCTCTTCATGCCCAGCGGCACCATGAGCAACCAGGTGGCGCTGGCCACCCACACCCAGCGAGGCGTGGAGGTGATCGCTCCCGAGGGAGCGCACATCTACGACTACGAGCTGGCGTCGTTGGCGGTGGTGGGCGGACTGGTCCCCCGGCTGGTGCCGGCTCCACACGGTGTTCCTGGTGTCGAGGACGTGCGCGCGGCCATCCACCACAGTCCGCACCAGGCCCCGACCGGCCTGATCTCGATCGAGAACACCCACAACGGCGCCGGCGGCACGGTGGTGCCGCTCGAGGTCAGCCGGGCCATCACCAAGCTCGCCCACGACGAGGGCCTACCGGTGCATCTGGACGGCGCGCGCGCCTTCAACGCGGCGGCCGCGCTCGAGGTGGAGATCGACCAGGTGTGCGCCGGGTTCGACTCGGTATCGATCTGCCTCAGCAAGGGCCTGGGCGCCCCGGTGGGCAGTGTGTTGCTGGGGAGCCGCGCGTTCATCGATCGCGCCCACCGCTACCGCAAGATGCTGGGCGGAGGCATGCGCCAGGCCGGCGTGTTGGCGGCGGCCGGCCTCTACGCCCTGGAGACCATGCCACAGCGGTTGCGCGAGGACCACGCCCGGGCCCGTCGCCTCGCCGAAGGGCTGGCCGAGCTGCCCGGCGTGGAGATCGACCTGGAGACGGTGCAGACCAACATGGTCTACCTCGCCGTCGCCGACGCGCCGGCCTTCGCAGAGCGCTGCGCGGCGCAGGGCGTGCGGTTCAACGCCGTCGCGCCGGGTCGCGTGCGGCTGGCGACGCATCACCAGGTGACCGACGAGGACGTCGACCGCGCCCTGGAGGTCCTGCTTCGACAGGTGCGTCCGGTCGCGACCGCCTGAAGTCGGCGCCCCACCGATGACGCTCCGCGTGCTGTTGCTCGCCCATCCTGCCGGGCACTCGCTCAGCCCGGCGATGCACAATGCCGCGCTGCGCGCGTGCGGCATCGATGCCCGCTACCGGGCGTCGGACGTGCCGCCACACGCGCTGGCCGCGGCGGTGGAGGGCCTGCGGGGCGACGACGTGGCCGGCGCCAACGTGACGATCCCGCACAAACGCACGGTGATGCGCTGGCTCGACGGGCTCACCGACGCCGCTCGGGCGGTCGGCGCGGTCAACACCATCGTGCCGACGTCGCGCGGGCTGGTGGGCGACAACACCGACGGCGAAGGCTTCCTGCGGGCGCTGGCCGAGCTGGGAGTGGCGCCGGGGGGCCAGGAGGCGGTAGTCCTCGGCGCGGGTGGCGCGGCCCGAGCGGTGACGCTGGCGCTCCTGCAGGCCGGCGCCCGGGTGACGGTCCACAACCGGACGCGCCTGCGCGCCGAGCGGCTGGCGGCCGATCTCGCCGGCCATGGCGCGCTGGCGGTGATCGGCGAGGGCGCCGTGGAGGGGGCGGTGCGCTCGGCGCACCTGCTGATCCAGGCGACCGCCGCCGGCATGGAGGGCGCCGCCGAGGGTTCGTCGCCGCTCGCCGAGAGCGTGCTGCCGGCCCAGGGCGCGGTCGTCGACCTCGTGTACCGGCCGCGGGAGACCCTGCTGCTGGCGCGGGCGCGGGCCGCCGGCCTGGCGACCCAGAACGGACTGCCGATGCTGGTCCATCAGGGCGCGCTGGCCTTCGAGCGCTGGTTCGGTCGGGCCGCGCCCGTCGAGGTCATGCGGGCGGCGGCCGAGGAGGCTCTGGGCTGAGCCGGCCTCAGCCGGAGGTGTTCGTCCGGAGCGCGGCCGCCAGAGCCGTCAGCAACTTCACACTGGTGCCGCGCGGGCCCGTCGCCGTCAGCAAGCGGCCCTGCCCGTAGACCACCAGCGCGATGGCGCCTTCGTCGTTCTCTAGGCACAGGTGGGTGAAGCGTCCGATCTCGGTCCGGTTCACCTCCAGCAGCCGCGCCGCCCGGTCGAAGGTCGCGCGCACGTCGCCGTCGCCGACGATGGAAGTCGGTGAGAGCGGGTAGCCGGCCGCCACTGCGCGGGCGCCGGGCAGGGCCCGGCGCGCCCGCTCCACCAGCGCCCGGTCGCGCGCCAGCTCGTCGGCGAGTTTGGCGGCCTCGGTGAGCGCGGTGGCGGTCGGGAGGCTGAGCGTGCGGCGCCGGGGCGGGGCGTAGGCGTCGACGCGGAACGAGCCCGCCCGCAACGCGATGAGATCCGCGACCGCCCGCACTCCCAGCACGCCTTCGCCGGCGACCGCGTGCTGCAGCACGCCGTGGTCCATCACCAGCTCGCCCTCGACCTCCCCCGACACCCGGATCACGGCGCTCTGGCCCGCCACGGCCATCATGTCGAGCAGTCCGCCCAGCGGCAGCAGCGCGAGATCACCCTGCAGCGGCACGCCGGTTCCCTCCGCGGCTTCGGAGGCCGGGCCGCCGAGTTGTGGGCGCGGCAGCTTGCCCGCTTCGGGTGGGAAGGGGAGCACCGCGTCGGGGGCGTAGAACGCCCTGCGCGTAGCGTTCGGGTCGCTCGCGAACTGGTAGAACGGCAGGCCCGGAGCGGCGCGCCGGCACCAGGCCAGGAACCCGCCCGGACTGGCGCCGCGCAGGTAGTCGTCGCAGAACACCGCCGAGAGCCCGCCGCCTCGCAGGCGCCCGAGCGCGTCCTGAGGCTCCGTTGCCGCGACGACCTGCCACCCTGCGCGCGACAGCGCCTGTGTCAGCGTCGTCGATCGGTCGGGTTGAGTGGCGATGAGGAGGGCGACGGCATCCACGGCAGGGGGCCCATTGTAAGCCGACCGACGGCGGCCGTCCGTGGCTTTTCGGACCCCGGGGGCGGAGCCTCCGGCGTCATGAGGCGCCTGCTAGAGTGGTGAACCGTGAGGGTGGCCGTCATCGCCGACATCCACGCCAACGTTCCGGCGCTGGAGGCCGTTCTGGAGGACATCGATCGGCTGGGGGCGGATCGTCTGGTGGTCAACGGCGACGTCGTCAACCGCGGCCCCGGCAACGTGGAGGCGATGCGGCTGCTGGGTGAGCGCGAGGCGAACGGCACGCTCGGCAACCACGACGACCTGATGCGCATGTGGGTCGACCACGACCCGAGCCTGCCCGGCGAGTGGTTCGACGACCCCTTCTGGGCGAGCGCGGGATGGGCCGCCGGCCGGCTCCGGGCGGCGGGGCTCATCGAGACGATCCGACGTCTGCCGATGACGCTGCGCGTCTCCGTGGCGGGGGCGCCAAGCCTGCTGATCGCACACGGCAGCCCCCGGCACTACCGCGAGGGCTACGGCAAGTTCCTCACCGACGAGGCGATCTCCGAGATCACGCAGATGCACCCGGCAGACGTGCTGGTTGGCTCCCACACCCATCGCCCGCTGCTGCGGCGCTGGGGCCACTACCTGGTGCTCAACACCGGCGCGGTCGGCTCGCCGTTCAACGGCGACCCGCGCGCCCAGTACCTGCTGTTGACCCTCGAGGGCGGCGCCTGGGAGATGCAGTTCAGGCGTGTCCCGTACGACCGGGACGCGGCCTTGCGCGCGTTCTCCGAGAGCGGCTATCTGGACGGTGGCGGACTGAGCGCCCACATCTTCCTGGAGGAGCTGCGCAACGCTCGCTCCTACCTGGTCCCGTTCCTGATGTGGTGCGAAGAGCAGGGGCGCCCGCACGGCGAGGACGCGTGGCGGGAGTTCCGGCGGCGCTTCGAGCAGCGCTTCACGCCGCCGCCGCCGGTGGGGGCGGGCGTCGAAGTGGTGGCGGAGACCTGAGCCGCGGCAGGACGCCTCAGCCGCCGGCGCGCGCCCCCTCGAGCTCGTCGATGATGCGCCCCTGGGGGGCGCCCGCGCGCTGGCGCTCCAGCACGGCGCTCACGTCTGCAGGCCGCCAGCCGTCGGGCCTGAGCTGCTTACCGTCCGGCCTGCGCGGCGCCCCGGCCTTGCGCAGGTTGGCCTCGTGGATCTCCGCGAAGACCTCGTCCGCATCGACGCCCAACGCCACGAAGGTGCCGTAGACGACGTACAGCAGGTCGGCCAGCTCGTGGGCCGCGGCCGCCTCGGCGGCGGCGCGCCGGCCGGGGCCGGCCGGCGCTTCGTCGGCGACCGGCCGGGGCGCGTCCGCCAGCGCCGTCAGCGCCTCCTGCGCTTCTTGCGCCTCCTCGCGCAGCAGGCGGAGCCGCAGCGCCAGGGTGGCGGCATCGGGCGTGGTCGGCGCCGGTGGTGGCCGGTCGCCGATGCGCAGGTGGAACGCCAGAGCGCGGCGGTAGTTGCTCACGCCCGACGCCCGCGCATCGTGGACAGCAGCACGGTGATCAACGTGAATGCCGTCAGCGACAGCACAGGGATGGTGATGAAGCCGAGCCAGTGGATGTAGTGGAGGCTGCAGGGGATGCCGGCGCGACACAGCGCCGGCGAGCCGAAGCCGGGGATGTTCTGCTCGAGCACGTGGTAGGTGGCGAATCCCATGCCGAGCACCGACAGTGGCAGCACGTAGCCGCGCACGGCCCCGTCCTGCCGGTAGCTGGCGATGCCGAGCACGATCGCCAGCGGGTACATCAAGATGCGCTGGTACCAGCACAGCGTGCAGGGCACGAAGTGGCGCACCTCGGAGAAGTACAGGCTCCCCAGGGTGGCGGCGAGCGCCACCAGCCAGGCGAGGTAGAGGTTGGTGTTCCGATTCATCAGCCGCCGGACGATGAAGCCAGAGCGTCGTCGATGGCCTTCTTCACGGAGTCCCAGCTGGCGTTCGTGACCATCTTGCCGTTGACGAACACGGTCGGCGTCCCCTGGACGCCCAGCGACCGTCCCAGTGCGTTGTCCTTGTCGACCACCTTCGCTCCGGTGCCGTTGTCGACGCACGTCTGGAGTTGCTGTCGGTTCAGTCCGGGAGCGTACTGGGTGGCGATGTCGATCGCCCGGGGCGTGTTCATGAGCTGCTGCTGCGTGCGCATCAGGATCTGCTCGAGCTGCCAGAAGGCGTCGTTGCTCTGCAGGTAGACGCACTGCCCGAGCCCGCCGATGACCCGCGATTGCACCTGGTCGATGACGGGGAAGTAGAAGTACACCGCCCTGGCCTTGCCGGTATCGATGTACGCGCGCTTGATCTGCGGCCACACCTGATCGCTGAACTCGGCGCAGTGCGGGCACAGGAAGTCCTCGAACAGCGCGATCTTCACCGGGGCGTTGGCGTTGCCGATGGCGGGCTGTCCATCGTACGTGAGGGTGGCGCTCGAGCTGCTCGAGCTCGAAGCGGTCGGCTGGGTTCTGCTCGAGGTGAGGCGCGGCACGACCACAACCGCCGCCAGCACCACGATCGCGACGATGACGGTCACGAGCGTTAGCCTTCTCGGGTTCATGGTCCGCAGTCTACAGGAGGTCGCGTGAGAAGCGGTCGTTCTGGCGTGACCCCGGCGCTTGCCGGGGCTGCGCCGACGCGCGGTAGCATGGATCCATGGCCTCCATCGACGTGCCCGCCACCTTCCGCGCGCTGCGCGTCGAGCTGGACGGTGAACGGGCCCACCGCTCGGTCGCGCAGCTCGCCACCGACACCCTGCCCGATCACGCAGTCACCGTGCGGGTGGCGTACTCCTCGCTCAACTACAAGGACGCGCTGTCGGCCAGCGGCAATCGCGGCGTGACGCGCAACTACCCGCACACGCCCGGCATCGACGCAGCGGGGACCGTGCTGGCCTCGCGCGATCCCCGCTTCGCGCCCGGCGACCGGGTGCTGTGCACCGGCTTCGACCTAGGGATGGACACGGCGGGCGGCTTCAGCGAGCTGATCCGAGTGCCCGGCGAATGGCTGGTCCCGCTGCCCGACGGACTCGACGAGCGCGACGCCATGGTGCTTGGGACCGCCGGACTCACGGCTGGCATCGGGCTCGAGTTGCTCCAGCACCTCGGTGCCTCGCCGGAGCGTGGACCCTACGTGGTGACCGGCGCTTCCGGCGGCGTTGGGACGCTGGCGGTGGCGCTGCTGGCGAAGGCGGGTTTCCGGGTGGTCGCCAGCAGCGGCACCCAGCGCGCCTATCCGCTGTTGGCGCAGCTCGGTGCCGAGGAGGTGCTGGAGCGCGATGCGCTCGCCACCCCGACCGCCCGGCCGATGCTGAAGGGCCTCTACGGTGGCGGGATCGACACGGTCGGGGGCGACACGCTGGCGGGATTGCTGAAGCGCACCGAGGTGGGGGGTGCCGTTGCGGCCTGCGGCATGGTGGGCGGGGCCGACCTCAACATCAGCGTGTTCCCGTTCATCCTGCGCGGCGTCGCACTGCTCGGCATCGACTCGCAGCACTACCCCATGGAACGGCGGCAGGCGATGTGGCGGCACTTGGCCGGACCGTGGCGGGTCGAGGGGTTGGCCGACGTGCCGGGGCTGGTCACCGAGGTGGATCTCGACGGGCTCGAGGCCGCCATCGAGGACATCCTGGTCGGCGCCGTCGTCGGCCGCGTCGTTGTGCGCCTCACGGCCTGAGCGCGACGTGGGGCGGCGAGTTGGGCTCGGTCGAAGGAGATCGCCATGGACCGCATCGAGATCGTGCGAGACGACATCACACGTCTTCCGGTCGACGCCATCGTCAATGCGGCGAACGGCAGCCTGTTGGGCGGAGGGGGCGTGGACGGCGCTATCCACCGCGCGGCGGGTCCGGCGCTGCTCGCGGAGTGCCGCACCCTGGGCGGCTGCGCCACCGGCGACGCCAGGCTGACGGGTGGGTACCTGCTGCCCGCCGCTCACGTCATCCACGCTGTGGGTCCGGTCTGGGACGGCGGTGGATCGGGTGAGGCGGAGAAGCTGGCGAGTTGCTACCGGCGCTCGCTCGAGATCGCCGAGGAAGCGGGGCTCCGGTCGGTAGCGTTCCCGTCGATCAGCACCGGGGCCTACGGCTACCCCGTCGAGCGCGCCGCGCCGGTGGCGCTCGCCGCGGTGCGCGACTTCCTATCCGCGCATGCGCTCCCCGAGCGGGTGCTGATGGTGTGTTTCTCCGCCGCCGACGAGGACGCCTACCGCCAGGCCGCAGCCGAGGCACGGGGCGGCGGGTGAGGCGCGACAGCCCCAATGTTGGCCCGGAAAACGTGGTCTGACACACACCTTGCTAGACTCGTCCCAATCCGGAGGTTCATCCGGTTCGCCCTGATTTTCCCACGCACGCACGAGAGGAGAAGCATGGCCTTCAAGCTGCCCGATCTACCGTACGCGAAGGATGCCCTCGAGCCGCACATCGACGCGCGGACGATGGAGATCCACCACGACAAGCACCATGCCGGCTACACCAACAACCTGAACGGGGCGCTCGAGAAGCACCCAGAGCTCGGCGACAAGAGCGTCGAGGACCTGCTCGGCAACCTCGACAGCGTACCTGCCGACATCCAGACCGCCGTGCGCAACAACGGCGGCGGTTTCGCCAACCACTCACTGTTCTGGCAGATCATGGGGCCTCAGGGCGGCGGCCAGCCCGGCGGCGACCTGGCCACGGCCATCAACCAGACCTTCGGCGGCTTCGATGCCTTCAAGCAGGCGTTCGCGGGCGCCGCGGCCAGCCGCTTCGGGTCGGGCTGGGCGTGGCTGGTGGTGGACGCCTTCGGCAGGCTGCAGGTCTACTCCACGGCGAACCAGGACTCGCCGTTGATGAACGGCCATACCCCCATCCTGGGTCTGGACGTGTGGGAGCATGCCTACTACCTCAACTACCAGAACCGCCGGCCGGCCTACATCGAGGCCTTCTGGAACGTCGTGAACTGGGACAAGGTCGCGGAGAAGTTCGCAGCGGCCGACTGAGCCTGCGTTGATCCGTCGCCGCCAGGGAGGCGGCGGCCGCTGGGCCGGAGCGTGGATGCGCTCCGGCCCTTCGCGTGCCGAGCGGCGCCCGGCAGGCGCCGGCATCGGCCGCGCGGGGCGGGCGCGGTGGCTCTAGTTTGGGGCATGCGCCTCGGCGAGAACGCACTGACTGCGGCGCTGCTGGTTGCCTGCGCAGCGCTGGCCGCGCTCACGCTGCTCCCGCGGCTCGTGGAGCGGCCTGTGCCGCTGCGCGTCGAGCGGTCCGAGATCTCCGCCTCCATCGAGGGAGCCGTGGCCCACCCCGGCGTCTACCGGTTGCCGTGGGGCGCGCGTGTGGCCGACCTGGTCGGTGCCGCCGGCGGTCCGTTGCCCGGCGCCGCGCGCGAGCTGGTCGCGCTGGCCGCTCCCCTGACCGACGGTGAGGTGGTGCAAGTGCCGCGCGCCGTTGCCGGGAACGGCGACCCGCGGGTGCGCCTCAATGAGGCCGACGCCGCGACGCTCGTCCGCCTGCCCGGCATCGGCCCGACGCTGGCACGACGCATCGTGGCGGCCAGGCCGTTCGCTACCGTGGACGACCTGCTGCGCGTTCCCGGCATCGGCCCGAAGACGTTGGCGGCGCTCCGTCCGCGGCTGAGGCTGTGACGGGCGCGGCAGGCGTAGCGGGCGAGTCGCGCTTCGTACCGTGGGCGCTGCCGCTGGCCGGCGGCATCACGGCGGGGGTTGCGCTGGCGGGGGTGACGCCGCTGCTCGCGCTCGCCCTCGGAGCTGCCACCCTCGCCCTCGCCCTGGCGCCCACGGGCGCCGGTCGCTCACGCGGTTGGTGGCTGCTGGTCGCCGTCGGGTTGGTGGCCGGTGGCGCGCGCTCGTGGGCCTGGCAGGCCCGGCCGGACCGGGTGGCGCCGCTGCTGGGGGGCGAGGCGGTCTACCGCGGGCGCAGCGACGGGAAGGTGTTGCGGCTCGCTTCTCCGCGCGGTCTGCGGCTGGCTCTGGCCCCGGCCGGCCTGGTGCCTGCCGGACGGGTGACGGTGCGCGGCCGGGTGGTGCGCGCGCCCGTGCGGCGCAACCCCGGCGGCTTCGACTACCGCGGCTACCTGGCGCGGCGCGGTATCGAGGGTCAGCTGCTGGTACGCCAGGTCGTCGGCGCCGAACCCGTCACCCCGCTGCTGGCCCGCTTCCGGCGCGGGGCCACACGCGGCCTCGCGCCCCGCCAGGCGGCCCTGATGGAGGCCATGACACTGGGCGTGCGCGACGATCTGGGCGACCTGCGCGACCGCTTCGCCGCCGCCGGGCTGGCGCACGTGCTGGCGTTGTCGGGTCTGCATGTCGGGGTGTTGATGGCGGCGCTCGGCCGCGCGCTCTCCGGTCTCGGCCGTCGGCGCTACCCGTTGCTGGCCGTCGCCACCGTAGCGTACGTGGCACTGGTCGGCCCTACGCCCAGCGTCGTGCGCGCGGCCCTCATGGTGCTGGCCGGGCTGGCAGGGCTGGCGACGGGGCACGGGCGTATCCAGGCCTGGCCGTCGTTGGCGCTGGCCGCAAGCGTGTCGCTGTTGCTGGCGCCCGCCCAGCTCGCCGATGCCTCGTTCCAGCTCTCCTACCTCGCGGTGATCGGCATGTTGCTGTTCGTGCCACCGCTCGCCCGCCTGGCGGCGGCGCGGGGGGCGCGTCGGCCCTGGGGCGGGTCGCGGCTGCGGCGCTGGTTGCTACCGGCGTTGCTGGCGAGCGTGGCGGCGCAACTCCCCAGCCTCTCGCTGGTGGCCGGGAGTTTCGGTCGGGTGCCGCTGGCGTCGCCGCTGGTCAACCTCGTAGCGGTTCCGTTGGCGGGCGTGCTGGTGCCGCTGGGCTTCCTGGCGGCCGTGGTGGGGGTGGCGGCGCCGGCCGCCGCAGGCCTCGTCAACCACCTGGTGGGCCCGCTCGCGTCGCTGCTGCTGGCCGTCGCCGCGCTCGGCGCCCGCCTGCCGCACCTGCCCTGGGGCGAGGTCGAGACGCTCGGGCACGGCTGTTACGCGGTGGCCCTGGCCGGTCTGGCGCTGGCCCTGCACGGTCGCCTGCGGCCCTGGCGCGCGCTGCTGGTGGCCCTGTGCGCGGGCACGGTGAGCGCGGCCGTGCCGCCGGCCCACCCGGCTCCCGAGGTGGTGTTCCTCGACGTGGGACAGGGCGACGCCACCCTTCTGCGCCTGCCCGGCCGCATCGAGGTGCTGGTCGACGGCGGCGGCACGCCCTTCTCGGACCGCGACATCGGCGCGGACGTGGTGCTGCCGGCGTTGCGTGCCCTGGGCGTGCGTGCGCTCGACGTGGTGGTGGCCACCCACCCTGATCTCGATCACGTCGAGGGTCTCGCGACCGTGCTCGAGGCGCTCCCCGTCGGCACGCTGGTGATGGGGCCGCCGTGGCCCGACGCTGCCATCGACGGTCGGCTGCGGGCCATCGCGCGGTCGCGCGGGATCCCGGTGCATCGGGCGGTGCGCGCGGAGCGGTGGCGGCTCGGGCGCGGCCGAGGAGCGGTCGAGATCGACGTGCTGCACCCTGGTGCGCTTCCACTGCCCACCACCAACGAGAACTCGGTGGCCTTGCTGCTCCGCTACCGCGGCGCGCCGCAGCTGCTGATGCTCGGCGACGCCCCGGCCTCGGTGGAGCGGATGCTGGCGGTGCCGCACGTGCCGGTCGTCAAGGTGGCCCACCACGGCTCGCGTTTCAGCACTTCCGAAGCGCTGCTGCGGGCCGCCCGGCCACGGGCGGCCGTCGTATCCGTGGGCGAGAACGGCTACGGACATCCCGATGCCGGCGTGTTGGAGCGGCTGGCACGCCATGGCGTGCAGGTGCTCACCACCTTGCGGCGTGGCGCGCTGCGGCTGCCGTTGGCCGCAGGCGGTCCCCTGGAGATCAGTGGTACCGTCCAGGAGGGGGCGGAACGGTGATGGTCGTCACGCACGGCGGGGTCGCTTCTGATACCTTTAGAAGCAAAGGACTCGGTGGACCATCTCCGTTCGGCGACGGTCGGGCGTCTTCGTGTAGGAAGGGGGGCCGCCATGAGGCGGGCAGAGGCGCAGTCCAGGACGCGGGTCGGGGCGTGTGATAGATTGTTCACAATGCTCACGACTGTTCGCGTGCTGGCCGAGCAGGGCCCGATCAAGGTCGAGCTCGCTCGCTGGCGCGACCGGCTGGTGGTCGTGAAGCGTCTGCAGGGCAGCCACCCGGTGCTCGGGGAGCGCCTGCGACGTGAAGCCGAGGTGATCGCCAAGCTCCAGCACGACAACATCGTGCCCCTCCTCGGTGCCGAGGACGGGGCGCTGGTCTATGCCTACTGTCCCGGCGTGAGCCTGGCCGAGGCGCTGGAGCGCGGTCCGTTGCCGCTCCGGCGCAGCCTCAAGATCGCGCGGGACGTGCTCGACGCGCTCAGCTACGCCCACGGCGAGGGCATCATCCATCTGGACGTGAAGCCCGGCAACATCCTCATCAAGGGGGAGCGGGCGATGCTGACCGACTTCGGCTTCGCCAAGGACCTGGCGCTCACCGCCATCACCGGCCAGCACATGGCACTGGGGACGCCCAACTACATGGCGCCGGAGCAATTCAAGGGCGTTCGGACCGATCCACGCTCCGACCTGTACGCCACGGCCGCCGTGCTGTACCACATGCTCAGCGGCGCGCCCCCCTACGGCCGGCAGGTGCTGCGCTTCTTGGCCGGCGACGACCGGGTGCCGCTCGATGCCCTTCCCGGCAGCGCGGGCGGGCTCCGGGACATCGTGATGCAGGGACTCAGCCGTGACCCGGGCGACCGCTTCGAGAGCGCCAGCGCCATGCGTGACGCGCTGAGCCTGGTTCCCAGCCGGGCCTGAACGCCCCCGACGTGATCCTGTCCTTCAGCGGAGATCCCTTCCTGGCACGCCGTGCCGCGAGGCAGGCGCTCGCCGAGCGTGGCGTGGCCGGGAGCGACATCGTCGTCTTCGGGGAAGGGCTGGAGCCCGCTGAGGTGGCGCGCGCCGCCTCCCAGGGCGGCCTGTTCGGGCAGGTGGCGCTGTTCCTCGATTTCGACGAGGCCTTCAGCGGGCAGGCGGGCGTGCAGCCGCGCAACCAGGCCATCGCCGCGCTGGAGCAGCTTGACGACGCAGCCTTGGTGGTGGTGCTCGACAGCAGCGCCACCGCCGCCCGGCACAAGCGCTACCGCGCGCTCGGCGCGCTGGACCACCGGCCGACGCCGCGCTACGAGCGGCTGCCGGGTTGGGTGGCGTCCGAGCTGAAGGCCGCCGGTGTGCGCTTCCAGAGAGACGTGCCCCAGACGCTCGCCGACCTGTTCGGCGAGGACCCCGCCGCCATCGCCTCTGAGATCGTCAAGCTGGCGGTGCTCGACGAGGAGATCGACGCCGAGCGGGTCCGGGCGCTGGCCAACCGGCCGGCGGCGCGCAACGCCTTCGACCTGATCGAGCGAATGGTGGCCGGCGACGCCGCCGGCGCCCTATCAGTGGCGCGGGCCGTGCTCGAGCACGGCGAGGCGCCCCAGCGGGTGTTCGGGGCGCTGACCTGGCAGTTCGGGCTGGTCGCCAAGGCAGTGGCGCTGCGTGCCGCCGAGCCGAAGCTCGACGTCGGTCGCGCGGCCGCGGCGCTCGGCGCCCACCCCACCGCGGCGCGGCGTGCGCTCGCCATCGCCGGACACTTCAACGAGGCGAGCCTCCGCCGGACGCTCCATCTGCTGCTCGACGCCGACCGCCGTGCCAAGAGCGGCGGGGACCCGGAGTGGGCGCTGGAGAGCGTCGTGCTGGCGCTCGCCCGCGATTTCGCGCCGGCGCCCCCTCAGTCGTCGGCGAGCGGCCCGGGCGACCACGCCCGGTAGCGTTCATAAGCTGCGCGCAGCCCCGCGTTCGGCGTGGGCTCGAACGAAGCCGTCGTCCGCAGTCGGGGCGCGACCTCGCGCCCGGAACCTCTGTGCGCCAGCAGGGCCGCTCCGTAGGCGGCGCCGGGCGCGCCGGCGAGCTGGCTCAGCGGCAGCTCGAGCGCGTCCGCCAGGAGCTGCAGCCAGAACGGCGAGCGGCTCCCGCCACCGGTCGCAAGCACGCGCCGGAGCCCGGCCAGCGGGCGCATCACCTCCAGCGAGTCGCGCTGACTGAACGTCACCCCCTCGAGCACGGCCCGCACCAGCTCGGCCCGTCCGGTCGCCAACGTCAGGCCGCGCCAGGCGCCCCGCAGGTTCGGGTCCATGTAGGGGGTGCGCTCGCCCGCGAGGTAGGGCTGGAACGTCGCCCCGTTCGCCCCTGCCGGACTGGTGGCGGCCAGCTCCGACAGGTCATCGAAGGTCAGCTCCGGGAAGAGGGTGTCGCGCAGCCACTGCAGCGAGCCGGCCGCGGCCAACGTGACCCCGAGCAGGTAGTAGCCGCCGTCGGCGTGCGCGAACAGGTGCACGCGCCCGTGCGGGTCGGGGGTGGGCTCGGCCAGCGGCGCGAAGAGCACGCCGGAGGTGCCCAGCGACACGCTGCCGAGCTCCGGGTCGGCGCTGGAGAGGCCCAAGCCGGTGGCCGCGGCGGCGTTGTCGCCGGCGCCGGCGATCACCGGCACGCCTGCCGGGAGGCCCGTCTGCGAGGCGGCCTCGGCCGTGAGAGGCCCAACGACGGCGTCCGAAGCGACCACCTCTGGATAGAGCCCGGGGTCGATGGCGAGCGCGTCCAGCACAACCTCGTCCCAGACGCCGCGGGCGAGGTCGAAGGCGTTGGAGCCGGAGGCGTCGCTGGGCTCCGCTACCGCGCGGCCCGTCAGGCGCAGGCCGAGGTAGTCCTTGGGGAACAGCACCGTGCGCAACCGCGCGAAAGCCTCGGGCTCGGCCTGGCGCAGCCACACCACCTTGGCGAGCTGGAAGCCGGTGATGGCGGGGTTCCCGCCGCGGCGGATGAGGGTGTCGCGGTCGACGGTCCGTTCGATCTCGGCCACGGCGTCGCCGGTGCGCTGGTCGTTCCACAAGATGGCGGGCCGGATGACCTCACCCGCGCCGTCCAGAGGCACCATGCCGTGCATCTGCCCGCTCAACCCGACGGCCGTCACCTCGGCGCCGTCGAGGCGCGAGACGAGCTCCGTCAGCGCGCCGCAGGCGGCCGCCCACCAGTCCTGGGGCCGCTGCTCGGTCCAACCCGGCCGGGGGGTGAGCAGCGGATAACCGCGATCGACCTCGAGGCGCAACTCACCTCGGTCGTCGACCGCGACGGCCTTGATGCCACTCGTACCGACGTCGATGCCCAGCGTCACGGTCCGTTCGCTCATGCCGACTCCTTCGCTCGGGCCGCGGCCGGCGTCGATCCGCATCGGCCGGCGCGCGGCGCCGGAACCTCGACGCTGCGGGCCGCGCACCCTGAGGCCCCATCCCGATCATGCCAGGAACGGCTGCCGCTCGCGAGGCTCTACGTCCCGCGCCACGCGAGTTGCGACGCGCCGCGACACGGGCGGGCGGCGCGCGGGCTGCGGTAGGCTCGACGCGTGGACGCCCTCATCGAACGCCTGCGCGGCCGCGACGAGCGGGCGCTCGCCCGCGCCATCAGCCTGGTGGAGTCGGGCAGTGAGCGGGGCGAGGAACTGCTCCGGGACGTGCGGCCGAGCACCGGCCGAGCCCGCATCCTCGGCATCACCGGCGCGCCCGGAAGCGGCAAGAGCACCCTCACCGATCGGCTGATCGAGGTCGCCCGCGGGCGCGGCGCCCGCGTGGGGGTGGTGGCCGTCGACCCCACCAGCCCCTTCAGCGGGGGCGCCATCCTCGGCGACCGAATCCGCATGACCCGGTGGCACGACGACCCCGACGTCTTCATCCGATCCATGGCCACGCGCGGGCACCTCGGGGGTCTGGCCGCCGCCACGCTGCAGGTGCTGGCCGTTCTCGACGCCGCCGACTACGACACCCTGCTGGTCGAGACGGTGGGCGTGGGCCAGTCCGAGGTCGACATCGTGGGGGTGGCCGACACCACCGTGCTGGTGCTGACGCCGAACGCCGGGGACGCGGTGCAGACGTTCAAGGCCGGCATCATGGAGATCGCCGACATCTTCTGTGTCAACAAGTTCGACCTGCCCGGAGGGGACCGGCTCAAGCGAGAGATCCGCGGCGCGCTGCAGCTCGGCCCCTTCCCGGAGGGGAGCTGGATACCGCCGGTGCTGGAAGTGATCGCCTCCCGTGGCGAGGGCGCCGCGGAGGTGCTCGATCAGGTGGAGGCCCATCGGGCCCACCTCGCCGACACCGGGCGGCTCGAGGAGCTACGGCGGCGGCGGGTGCGCTTCGAGATCCTGGCGATCATCGGCGAGCAGCTCCGGCGCGCGCTGGGAGCGCGCGAGGACGAAGCGGTCGAGGCGGTCATGGCCGGGCTCACGACACCGCGCGAGATCGTGCGGCGGCTGTTGGAAGAGGCTCCCCGACAACGCGATGCGCTGCAGGGGAGCGAGTAGACTGGCCCCATCATGATCCATGCCGTCTACCCGGGGAGTTTCGACCCGCTCCACAACGGCCACCTCGACATCATCCGGCGGGCCAGCCGGATCTACGACAGGCTCACCGTGGCGGTGTTGCACAATCCGCTGAAGGACCCGTACCTGTTCGACCTGGACGAACGCGTGGCGATCGTGCGCGACGTCGTCAAGAGCCTCCGTGGCGTCGAGGTCGACTCCTTCGGCGGTCTGCTCGCCGATTACATGAAGCACGTTGACGCGACCGTCATCGTCAAGGGGCTGCGCGCCATCTCGGACTTCGAGGTGGAGTTGCAGATGGCGCACCTGAACCGGCAGCTCAACCCCAACCTGGAGACCACCTTCATCATGACGGCGACGCGCTGGTCGTACGTGTCGAGCACGCGGGTCAAGGAGATCGCGCGCTACGGTGCAGACGTCTCCAAGCTGGTGCCGGCGCCGGCGCACCGCAAGCTCCGCGAACGCTTCGAGCGCTCGCTGGCCGGCTGAGCGACCCTCCCGAGCCACGGCGCCGGGTGCCCCACGGCCGACGTGGGCGCGCGGCCCGCGCTCGTATACTCGTGGGCGCGCTGCCGGAAGCCGGCGGCGCGAGAGGACGATCATGGCATTCCTGCTTCGAGGCATGGCGGCGAACGGCGGTATCCGCGTCGTGGCCGCGGACACCACCGACCTGGTTCGTGAAGCGATCGAGCGGCACGGCGCCACCCAGACCGCCGGCGCAGCGCTGGGCCGAACGCTGAGCGGAGCACTGCTGCTGGCCCACGTGTTGCTGAAGAACCCGCAGGACCGCGTCACCCTGCGTCTGCGGGGCAACGGGCCCCTCGGCGGCGTCATCGCCGACGCCGGCCTCGACGGCACCGTGCGCGGCTACGTGCACGACCCGTCGGTCGAGCTGCCGCCGCGCCCCGACGGCAAGCTCGACGTGGGCGGCGCCGTCGGTGCCGAGGGCGACATCGAGGTGATCCGCTCCCACGCTCCCTACGGCGACCCGTACGCCAGCAACCTGGAGCTGGCCAGCGGGGAGGTGGCCGAGGACATCGCAACCTTCCTGGCCGTCTCCGAGCAGATCGCGTCGGCCGTGTTGCTGGGGGTGTCGTTCGACGCCGATGGAGCGGTCGAGCACGCCGGCGGCGTACTGCTACAGGCCCTGCCAGGCGTGGAGGACGCAGCGCTAGACCTGCTGGAGGCCAACGTCAAGGCGTTCGGCACGCTGACGGGCGGCATGGCGAGGGCGCCGTTGCGACAGCTGTTGGACGAAGAGCTGTGCTGGCAGATGGGGTTCGAGCTGTTCACCGATCCGCCGTTCCCGCTCGCCTTCGCCTGCCGTTGCAGCGATGCCAAGGCGCTCGATGCGCTGGCCTACTTCACGCCCGCCGAGCGCGAGGCCATGATCCGTGAGGACGGCGGCGCGGAGGCAGTGTGCCACTGGTGCGGCGAGCGGCGCTGGATCGAGCCAGAGGTCATCCGCTCGCTCACGGGCGAGGAGATCCGCTGCCCGGACTGCGACACTCTGTGGTACCGCGAAGGGCAGGCACGCATGGTCCGCGAGGACGAGCTCTGTGCCTGCGGCCGGCCGGTGGTTCTCCCCGCCTGAAGGTGCCGCAACCCCGTTTCGCTTGATACAGTACGCGCCATGACGCCCGCGGTCGTGGTCGCCATGCTGGTGTTGGTTTCCCTGTGGGGGTCGGCCTTCCCGATGATCAAGGTGGGGTTGGACGGGCTCAACCCGTTCCACCTGACGCTGGCTCGCCACCTGGTGGCGTCGGCGTGCTTCGTGCCGGTGCTGTGGCTGCGACGGTTGCGGCGCTTCCCGGACCGGCGCGACCTGCCTGCTTTCTTGCTGCTGGGCCTGCTCGGCTTCACCATCTATCAGACCGCTCTGGTGATCGGCGAGGTGCGCGTTCCGGCCGGCGCGAGCAGCCTCATCATCGCGACCGCGCCGGCGATCACGGCGGTGCTGGCCCACCTGTTCCTGAGCGAGCGGATGCCGCCGGGGGCGTGGTTCGGCTCGCTGCTGGCGCTGACCGGCGTGGCCCTCATCTCCCTCGGCGCCGGAGGCGCGCTCACCTTCAACCCGTACGCCCTGTTCGTGCTGCTCTCGGCGGTGTCGACCTCGTTCTTCGCGATCGCGCAGCGCCGTATGTTCGTGCGCTACCGGGCGGTCGAGGTCACCGCCTTCGCGACCTGGGCGGGCACCGCACCGATGCTTCTGTTCCTGCCGGGCTTCTTCGGCGACGTTGCGTCGGCAGGTCCTGCGTCGCTCGCCGCCGTCGCCTACATCGGTATCTTCCCGTCGGCGCTGGCCTACTCGCTGTTCGCCATCGGCCTCTCGCGAGCACCCGTCACCGTCGTGACCACCTATCTCTACCTGGTGCCGGTATCGGCGCTGTTCTTCTCCTGGCTGGTGCTGCGCGAGGTCCCCAGTCCGCTGACGATCGCCGGCGGCGCCGTGGCCATCGTCGGCATCGTGCTGGTGAACGCGGTCAAGCAGCGCGCTGCACGACACGCCGCGGCGGTGCGCGGCTGAAGCGGCGGGCCGTGTAGCGCCGGTCGGCCGCCCCGGCGCCTCAGAACGGCCAGTAGGCCACGGGGCTCGGCGTCCACAGCGGCTCGCCGAAACGCGCTCCGATGAACGTTCCCCAGTAGGCGGCACGCCCCCGACGCGTGCGGAAGATGTCGGGTGTCACCGTCTCCGAGGCCGCGTCACCGGTGAACTGGCTGCGGTAGCAGCGGACCGCTTCCTCCCAGATGTCGATGTAGTCACTGGTATCGACGACGAGTGTGGCTTCGAAGGGGCCGTTCCCCATGTAGGAGAGCAGGCGCTGAGGTTTCCAGGGCTCCCCTGGGAGCGGACTGCTGCGCAGGCCCGCCAGATGCACCGCGGCCGGCACGATGGCCGCAGCGGCCACGTGGTCGGGGTGGCGGTCGTTGGCGTGCGGAGCCATGACGACCCGTGGCCGGAGCTCGCGCAACTCGCGCGCCAGATGCAACCTCCGCTCCTCGTCGTCGCGCAGCCGGGAGTCCGGCCAGCCCAGATTGCGCCGGACCGACAGCCCCAGCACGCGCGCGGCAGCGTCCGCCTCGGATGCCCGGTCCTCCGGTGTTCCCTTGGTGGCGGCCTCGCCGCGTGACAGGTCGAGCACGCCCGTTCGAAACCCGAGGTCGGAGGCGCGGGCGAGGGTCCCGCCCAGGCCCAGCTCGGCGTCGTCCGGGTGAGGGCCGATGACCAGCAGGTCGAGCGCGCTCACTCTTTCGGCTTCACGTGCGCGCGCTCGCCGAGGCGGCGCTCGGTGCCGGCGATCAAACGGCGGATATTGTCTCGATGGCGCACGATGGCCAGCGCGGCGAGGGCGAACGCAAGGTAGAGGTCGGGCATGGGGTAGGACAGGCTGGCGATGAGCATCAACGGGGCGGCGAAGAGGGCGACCATCGAACCGAGCGAGACGTAGCGGCTCAACAGGATGGTGAAGACCCCGAGCAGCACGCACAGCGCGGACACCAGCGGGTTGATGACGAAGAATACGCCCACGGTGGTGGCGATGCCCTTGCCGCCACGTAGGCGCAGCATGATGTTGAAGTTGTTCCCCAGAACGGTTGCCAGTGCCGTCAGCGCGATGGCCCAGTTGCTGGCACCGAGCAGTGTGGGGAGCAGCACGGCGGCCGCCCCCTTGAGGGGATCGACGAGCACCACGACGATGCCCGGGAGTACGCCGAGAGTGCGCATCACGTTGGTCGCGCCGATGTTGCCCGAGCCGGAGGACTGGATGTCCACACCCCGCGCCTTGGCCACCAGGTAGCCCGTGGGGATCGTACCGAGCAGGTACCCGATCACCATGAATACGGCCGAGAGCGCGAGGTCCAGCAAGGCTTGCCTCCGAAGGGGCGCGCGCCTGGCGCGGCTTCGTCGTGGGGGACGCAGCGGAGCGGCGTGGACGTGCCGCTGCGGATGACGTCTCCGATTCTACCGTCCCCCGGGAGGCGCGGACGGTTCCCAAGAACCTCTTCGTAAGGCCGGCGAACCGCGGCCGCCGGGGTAGGGTAGGCGACGTGACCGAGAGCACCCTCTTCCTGCTGCTAGTCGCCATCGCCGGGGTCTACGCCGTTCGCTGGGCGGCGCGGTTGGCGCCCCTGTGGAGCGAGTTCCCGGCCAAGACGCTGATCGCTACGGCGCTCGCGGGCATGGTGGCGGCGGCGGGCTTCACCCACCTGAACGTGTCCACGCTGTTGCGTGACATCGCGCTGGTGGTCGGGCCGGTGTACGTTTTCGGACCGTTGCTGCTGGTGGCGCTGGCGCGCAATCGCCGCTACCGCGCCGCGGGCGTCATCGTGGATGCGCTGTACTGGACCACCGAGGGCCGGGGCGCCGTGCGGCGTTTGCTGGCGCAGGCGGCCCTGCAACGGGGTGACGCCGACGCCGCGCTGCGGCTGGCGCCGACCCACGACAGCCTGTTGCTGCTCCAGGCGTACGTGCTCCAAGAGGACTGGGATGCCATCCTGCGTCTCGAGGCGCTGCCTCGAGAGGGCGACAACGCCTTCCTGGCGACGTCCGCCCGCATCCAGGCATTGCTGGCGCTCGGCCACGTCGGGCAAGCGCGAAGCGAGGTCGGGCAGATGCGCCGCCGTTGGGAGTCGGGACCGCGCGGTCCCATCGGCTTCCGCAGCCTGGTGGTCAGCGAGGCCCGCTGCGACGCCGAGGACGGCGCCTTCGAGAAGGTGCGGGAGGACCTGCAACAGCCACTCGTCGGCGTTCATCCCTCGACGCTCTACGCCATCCTGGGCCGCGCCGCGGAGCGAAGCCACCAGCGTGACGTGGCCGTGACCCTGTACACGCACGCCTATGAGGCGGCGCCGCAGGGACTGACCGAGCGTTACGCCGAGAAGCTACGCGCTCTGGGCAGCGATCCGCCGCCGCTGACCCGGCGCTCGGGCGTGCCGGTCGCGACCCTGTCGCTGGCGGGGGCGCTGGTGCTGGCGTACGCCGCCGAGAACCTGGTCGACCGGCTGATCGGCGCCGTCCGGGTCGGTGGTCAGACCCTTCACCTCAGCTCCTTCACCGCCGCGTTCCTGCTCAACATCCCGGGCGTGCCCGGCGAGCATGCCTGGTGGCGGCTGCTCACCTACGCCTTCCTCCACGCGAACCTGGTGCACATCGGCTTCAACGTGTGGGTGCTGGTCGATCTGGGGCGCATCTACGAGGCCCGACGCGGTTGGGGCAATCTTCTGGCCGCCTTCGTGATGGGTACGGCCACCGGGGCCTACCTCACGAGCCTCGCCCAGGCGCACCAAGCGCTGGTGCTGGTGGGCGCGTCGGGGGGCATCCTTGGCATCGCCGGCGCGCTGCTGGCGGACGTGCTGCGCTCGCCACTGCCGAGCGACCGAATGCTGCTGCGCGGACTGGTGCAGTGGATGGTGCTGATCGCGTTGTTCTCGGTGGCCGTTCCCAACGTATCGTTGTGGGGCCATGCCGGCGGGGTGGTTGGCGGGCTGCTGTGGGGCTTCATCCGGCAGGGGCTGCCGGCCGACCGTCGCATCGGGCGCGCGGCGGGCGCGCTCGGCGTGGCGTTGATGGGGTTGGCGCTGGTCATGGCCGTCGTCACCAGCGCCGGTGCGCTGCACTGAACGGCGGTGGGGCGGCGCCCGCCGGACAGCTGGGGGAACGCGTAAGAACCTCGTGACTGAGGAGTAAGTCTTGAGTTAGTGCCGTTCTCGTACCTTCGTTGCATGAACGAGTCCGGCAACCTACCGATGGCGCACCTGCTGCTGGGCAGGGGCGGGGGTGTCGGGGCCGTCGGCCCGGGGTCCACGGTCGAGGCGTTCCTCGTGCTATGGCGACGCGTCTTCCTGGTGGTCATGCCGTTCGGGATACTGGCGCTGGTCCTGGGCATGCTCTTCGAAGGTCCGGGAGGGCAGCCGACTGCCTTCGATACGGTGAGCTATCCCGTCATGGCGGCGGGCATGGCGGTGCTGGAGCTGCTGGTGCTGTTCTGGCCGGCGACGCTGCGGTGGGCGGTGACGACCGCTGTGGCAGGCACGGGCGCGTTCTTCGTCGCCAAGCTCGCGCTGCTGCTGTTCGCGCTACCCGCCGGCCTCGATCCGCGATGGGAGTTGACCGAGAGCTTCTTCTGGATCCCGGCGGTGTACCTCTTGTCCTTCCTGCTTCCGGACGGTCGCGGCGGCCGCATCCTGGCGACGCTGTTCACTGGGGCCGTGTTCGTCATGTCGGCGGTGTACGGGCTCAACCCCGCACTTCGCGGCGCGCACTGGGGGATGGTCTACGCCCTGACCGAGATGAACCTGGCCAACAGCGTGCAGCTGGCGTTGACCTTCGCGCTGATCGGTCTCAAGGAGGCCTATGCCAGGGCCAGCACAGAGCGACAGCTCGCCGAACGCTTCGCCCGTCAGGACCTGCTGACGGGACTGCCCAACCGTCGCGCGCTCGAGACCGACCTGGAAGCCCTGATCGATTCCGCCGATGAGGCCCGCGCGGCTGTGCTGTTCCTCGACCTGGACGGCTTCAAGGTGATCAACGACACCCTGGGGCACGAGGCCGGCGACGCGCTCTTGAAGCTGGTGGCGGAACGGCTCCTGAGCGCCATACGCGAGGGCGATCTGGTGGCCCGCATGTCGGGCGACGAGTTCGTGGTGGTCGCATGCGGCCTGGGTCACCGTTCCGAGGCGGTCGAGATCGCCAATCGCATCTTCGCGGCGCTGTCGAGCTCGTTCAGCTTCAACGGCTCGCAACTCGGCCTGACGGTGAGCATCGGGGTGGCCTTCCTCCCCGAGGACGGTAACGATGCCCGCACCCTCCTGCGCCACGCCGACAGCGCCATGTATCGCGTCAAGCGCTCGGGCAAGAACGGCCTGAAGTACTACACCCCCGAGATCGACGCCAGCATGGAGCGAAGGGGCGAGCTCGAGCGCGACCTGCGAGGCGCGTTGCGCGCGGGGCAGATCTCGCTGGCCTTCCAGCCGGTCTTCGACATGCGCGACGGCAGCTTGCGACAACTCGAGGCGCTGCTGCGCTGGAATCACCCACGCTACGGGATGGTGTCACCGAAGGAGTTCCTCCCGCTGGCCGAGGAGAGCGGCGCGATCGTCGCGCTCGGCGGCTGGGCCCTGGAAGAGGGTTGTCGTCAGCTCGGGAGCTGGCGCACGACGGCGCCGGGCCTGCGCGTCAGCGTGAACGTCTCCGCGTTGCAGCTCGCCCAGCCGTCCTTCTTCGGCTCGGTGGTGAAGGCGCTGCAGCAGTCCGGCCTGCCGGCCGATGCGCTCGAGCTCGACCTGGGCGAGAGCATCGTGCGCGGCCCGGTCGAGGACGTGCAGGGCACCCTGCGCGGTCTGCGCGGTCTGGGGGTCGGCATCGCCATCGACGACTTCGGCCGGGGCTTCTCCTCGCTCGCCTACCTGCGCGACCTACCGGTCGACGCCGTGAAGATCGCCCGCGAAGTGGTGCAGGACCTGGGTTCCGCCGAGGAGGTGCCGCGCTTCGGCCTCGCCATGATGGAGGCGATCCTGGGACTGGCCCGTCACCTCGACCTGGTGATCGTGGCCGAGGGTGTCGAGACCCGTGCCCAGTTCGATCGGCTGCTGGCGCTCGGTTGCCACCGGGCGCAGGGCTTCTTCTTCGCTCCGCCCATGCCGGGGGGCGACATCGCGGGCCTGGTGGAGAAGGGTGGAGTCAGCACCCTGTGGGGCGCGAAGAACTGAGTCCTACCTGCGCCCGTCCTCGGTCACCAGGCTACTGCCCGCACTGGGTGACGCTGAGCGGGTCCAGCGCCAGGTCGGCGCAGACGATGCCGTGGCCGTACTCGTCGGTCGTCATGCCCCCTTCGAACAGCGCCGTGTTGTCGAGCGTCTGACGCAGCTGCGTGGGCGTCAGGCTCGGCGTGTGGCTCTTGAGCAGCGCCGCCACGCCGGCGACGAACGGTGACGCCATCGAGGTGCCGACATCGCAACCGTAGTTGCTGCCGGTGTAGGTGCTGAGGACGCCGTAGTCCGATGACGTGGTGGTGTAGTAGTGGTAGAGGCAGGCGTTGCCGGGGTAGCTGCTCGACACCTCGAAGCCGCCCGGCGCCATCACCTCGACGCCCGTGGCGTAACCGGCGCCGGTGCTGTAGGCCGAGAAGCCGGAGATGTGGTGGTCGCTGTCGACCGAGCCGACGGCGATGACGGCTGGCGCGTTGGCGGGGCTCAGCACGCCGGGGTTGGTGGGGAACGGCGCGCCGGTTCCGTAGTTGCCCGACGACGCCACCAGCAGCGAACCCGCGTTGAAGGCGGCGGTGGCGGCCTGGTCGATCAGCGGCTGGTCGCCGTCGACGCCGATGCTCATGTTGATGACGTCGGCGGGGTTGGGGTTGGTGGCGGTGCCGCTCACCGCCAGGCCGGCGGCCCAACGGATGGCGTCGATCAGGATGCTGGTGGTGGCGCCGCCGCCGGCATCGTCGAAGACCTTGATGGGCTCGATCATGACCTGCGGACCGAAGGCGACGCCCGCCACGCCCAGGTTGTTGTTGCCGATGGCGGCGGCGATGCCGGCCACGTGCGTGCCGTGGTCGATGCCGGGGCCGGGTGTGGGGTCGTTGTCGCCGGAGTAGAAGTCGCAGCCGCCGACGATCTTGGCCTGCAGGTCGGGGTGGTTCATCTGCACGCCGGTGTCGATCACCGCGAGGACGGTCCGGTGGCTGGCGCCGGTCTCGGTGCTCCAGGCCTGCTCCAGGCCGAACTCCTGCAGGTTCCACTGCTGGCCGTAGTAGGTGTCGTTGGGCGTGAACGCCATCGGCTTCAGGTAGTAGTTGAGCTGCGCCGCGCTCACGCGCGGGTCGGCGCGCAGGCGAGCCAGCGCCGCCACCGCGTCGCTCGCCCGCACCAGATCGGGCGCGCCCGGCGCGCCCGCCCGCACCAGCTGGAGCCCGTAGCTCGAGCGCACGTCGGCCGAGAGCTGCCGCAGCGTGGCGGCCGCGCCGCCCGCGCTCTGGGGCGCGGCCGCCGCGTTGTAGCTCACCAGCACCTCGCCGGGGACGTAGCTCCGGCCGTCGGGCGCGATCGCCGTGGGGTGCGCTATCGGGCGCGGCGTCAGGTCGCCGTCGCGCTGCCTGCGATCGACCCCAGCGACAGCGTCGACGGGATCTGTCCCGCACTGGACCAGGCTGCCGGCTGTCATGGTGAAGCTCACGTCGAGGGTGGCCGTGCCGACGCCGGAATCGAAGGTGACCGTCGGCGTGATCGTCTGGCCCTGGCTGAGCCCGTTGCTATCGACCGAGACCGTTATTGAGGTGCTGCTCCCGGCCGCGAGCGTGCCCTGGGCCGGGCTCACGGACGCGTGAGTGTCCGACGACGTGGCGGTCCAGGAGGTCGAGGCGTTGCTGGTGTTGCTGAGCGTGACGACGGCCTGGGACGTGGAGCTGTCGAGGGTCACGCTGGAGGGCGAGACTGAGAGCTGATTCGACGTCTGGAAGAGCCCGCAGCCCGCGAGGGACAGCAGTGCGGGCCCCAACAGCGCCAGGGCAGTATTCCGGACGGAGCGCATTGCCGGACTATACCCGCTCGATGGCTGTACCCGCTGCGAGCGTTGCTCTTGCGCTCGTCCGAGTGCGTCGGTGCCGGGCTCCGGGGCACGCCGCCGCCACCGTGCGACCTCCGCCGCCGTACAATGGGCGCGCCGTGTCCGACCTGGCCCGCCGCAAGCTCAAGCACATCGAGGTCTGCCTGGAGCGGGAGGTCGAATACGCGACCCGGACCACAGGATTCGAACGCTACGACCTGCCTTACCGTGCGCTGCCGGAGACGCACCTGGAGGCGATCGACACCCGTACGACCTTCCTCGGCCGCGAGCTGTCCGCGCCGCTCCTGATCGGGGCGATGACCGGCGGGGCCGCGCTCTCCAGCCTCATCAACCGCAACCTTGCGACGGCCGCGCAGCGGCTGGGCCTCGGCCTGATGCTCGGCTCGCAGCGCGTCATGCTGGAGGACCCATCGGCGCGCCCGGGGTTCCAGGTGCGCCGCTACGCCCCCGACATCCTGCTGATCGGCAACCTCGGGGTGGCGCAGCTCGGTCGCGGGTATGGCGCCGAGGAGCTCCGCGAGGCGGTCGACCTGGTCGGCGCCGACGCCCTGGCGCTGCACGCAAACCCCCTGCAGGAAGCGCTGCAGGCCGGTGGCGACGCGGACTTCCGGGATCTCGTCGCACGGCTCGCGGAGGTGGTGCCGGAGGTGGGTCGCCCGGTGTTGCTCAAGGAGGTCGGCCACGGGCTGTCTGGCGCCGTGGCGGACGCCGTTCGCGACGTCGGCTTCGCGGCGCTCGACGTGGCCGGCGCAGGCGGGACCTCCTGGGCCAAGGTCGAGGACCTGGCGCGCTACGGCGAGGTGCGCCACCCGGACCTGGCGGAGTGGGGGATCCCCACTGTGGACGCCCTGGAAGAGGTGCGCGAGGCGGTGCCCGGTATGCCGCTCATCGCTTCGGGCGGCGTCCGGAGCGGCGTCGACATCGCCAAGGCGCTGGCGCTCGGCGCCCGCGTGGCGGCGGTCGCGCGTCCGCTGCTCGCGCCGGCGACCGAATCGCCGGAGGCGGTGGAGGCCGTCTTGAGGCGCCTGGTGTTCGAGCTGCGCGTCGCGATGCACGGATCCGGCGTCGCGCGGTTGGCCGGTCTCGAGGGGTTGCCGCTGCGGTTTCGCTGACACGTGCGTGGGTTCCCCTTCGGCGCCTCCGGCGGGCGCTTACAATGCCGCATGGATTTCGGACTGAAGGGCAAGATCGCGTTGGTGACGGGAGCGTCGAAAGGGATCGGCCTCGCCGTGGCCGAAGCGTTGGCGGGCGAGGGCGCCACAGTGGTCCTGGTGGCGCGGGACGGTGCGGCCTTGGACCTTGCCGTGGACCGCATCCAGCAGGCCGGGGGCGAGGCCGTGGCGGTGCCGGGAGACGTAAGCCGTCTGTCGGAGGTCGAGTGGATCGTCGCGGAGACCCGGCGCCTGGTCGGGGATCCGCTGGTGCTGGTCGCCAATGCCGGTGGCCCACCCGCGGGGATGCCAACCGCGCTCGACGAGGAGGCCTGGGCTCGCGCCGTCGAGCTCACCTTGATGTCGTCGGTGCGCCTGGTGCGCGAGGTGTTGCCGGCCATGCGGCGCCAGCGCTGGGGCAGGATCGTGAACATCACGTCCTTCGTGGTCAAGCAGCCCCTCTTGACGCTCGCGCTGTCCAATGCGCTGCGCTCCGGGGTGACCGCCTTCGCCAAGACGCTCTCGGAGGAGATCGCCGCGGACGGCGTCACGGTCAACAACGTCGCGCCCGGCTACACCGCTACGGCCCGCCTCGACGACCTGTTCGAGAACGAGCAGGCCAAGCAGGCGCTGGTGGACCGCATCCCGGCCAGGCGCCTGGCGGAGCCTGCCGAGATCGCGGCGGCGGTGACGTACCTGGCTTCGCAACAGGCGGGCTACATGACGGGGCAGACGCTGGTAGTGGACGGAGGCGTGGTCGAGGCCCTGTTCTAGAGACAGGAACGCGCCCGGTGGCGTGTACCTGGGCGCCTTGTACCGCGACGCCGTCACCAACTTGTACCGAGTACAAGGGGATGGCTATACTCCGGACATCGATGCCGCCGGGGACGCGTTCGCGCGCTCCAGCGCCGCCCGGGCCCTCGATCGGGTCCGTGAGGAGGCCCCGCATGTCCGTGTCCGACGAACGAGTTCGCGCCGCCACCGGCTCCGCTTTCCTGATCGAACGCACGCCCGCCGAGAACGTCCTCATCCCCGAGGCGCTCGACGACGAACTCAAGCTCATGCGCGCCACGGCCCGAACCTTCGTGGAGCGGGAGATCGACCCCGTCTTCGACGAGCTCGAGCACCTCTCCTACGAGCTCAGTCGCAAGGCGATGAGCCGGGCCGGGGAGCAGGGCCTGCTGGCCGTGGAGATCCCCGAGGCGTACGGCGGCCTGGGCGCCAGCAAGGCGGCGTCGGCGGTCGTGACCGAGGCGCTGGCGCGCTCGGGCTCGTTCAACGTCACCTTCAACGCCCACAGCGGCATCGGCACGCTGCCGCTGGTCTACTTCGGTACCGACGAGCAGAAGCGGCGCTACCTGCCCAAGCTGGCCAGCGGCGAGTGGATCGCCGCGTACTGCCTCACGGAGCCGGGCAGCGGCTCCGACTCGCTGGCCGCCCGCACGCGTGCGGTGCTCGATGGCGACGCCTACGTCCTGAACGGCACCAAGATGTGGATCTCCAACGCCGGCTTCGCCGACCTCTTCACGGTCTTCGCGCAGATCGACGGCGACAAGTTCAGCGCCTTCCTGGTCGAGCGCGCGTCGCCGGGCCTCAGTTTCGGGGCCGAAGAGAAGAAGATGGGGATCAAGGGGTCCTCGACGCGCCAGGTGATCCTCGAGAACGTGCGCGTGCCCGTGGAGAACCTCCTCGGCGAGGTCGGCAAGGGCGCGCACATCGCGCTGGGCACCCTCAACATCGGCCGCTACAAGCTCGCGGTGGGTGCGGTGGGCGGCGTCAAGCAGCTCATCGGGCTCGCCAGCGGATACGCCCAGGAGCGCCACCAGTTCGGCGTGCCGATCGCCAGCTTCGGGCTCATCCAGGACAAGCTCGGGCGGATGGCGGCCGAAGCGTTCGCGCTCGAGAGCGCCGTCTACCGCCTCGCCGGGGATATGGACACGGTGCTCGATGGCGTTCCCGAAGGCCCCGAGCAGTCACGGGCGCTCAACGAGTACGTGGTCGAGTACTCGTTCATCAAGGTGTTCGGTAGCGAGATCCTCGACATGGTGGTGGACGAAACACTACAGGTGTACGGCGGCTACGGCTTCTCGGCCGACTACCCGGTCGAGCTCGCGTACCGCAACAGCCGCATCAACCGCATCTTCGAGGGCACCAATGAGATCAACCGCTTGCTGACCGTCGAGCAGCTCCTCAAGCGCGCCATGCGCGGCGCGGTCGACCTGCTGGGACCGGCGCAGGCCGCGCTGCAAGGTGAGCCCGTGGCGGAGGTCGACGCGCCGGAGGCGCTGGCCGACGCAGTGGTGGCGGTCGAGAACCTCAAACGCGCCACCCTGCTGGTGGCCGGCATGGGCGCGATGGCCTACGCCCAGAAGCTCGAGCACGAGCAGGAGCTGATGGGCCACGCCGCGGACATGGTGGGTCTGGTCTACCTGGCCGACTCGGCGCTGCTGCGCGCCGAACGTCTACTCGGCGGCGAGGCCGGCGAGCGCGCCGCGTTGCTTGCGAGGCTCTACGCCTTGGCCGCCGTCGATCGCGCGCGTCCGCTCGCCGCCGAGGCGTTGCGGCGCATCCCGGGAGGGGCGCAGGCGCAGGGCAGCGCAGCCAACTACCTGGCTGACCACGGCGTCGACCTCATCGCGCTGCGACGCGACGCGGCCCAGGCGGTGCTGGCGGCGGACGGCTACCCCTTCTAGCTTGACGCCGACGCCATGGCGTCGTGAGGTGCGGGGCGCAGGCAGCGCCCCGCACCGTTGCGGCGGGCGCCTGCCGCTACTGCGGCTCGCGCGCCAGCGTGAGCGTCACCTGCTTCTGCTGGCCCGCGCGTGAGTAGGTCACGCTCACCTTGTCGCCCACGCGATAGTGGTTCTCGAGGTAAGCCTTGAGGTCGCCCAGATTCCGGACCGTGTGGCTGTCGACCGCCAGCAGCACATCGCCGCCGACGTAGAACAAGCGGTTGCCCACCACCTGCTGTTGCTGTGCGCCCTGCAGGCCGGCCCGATCGAGCGGGCTGCCGGAGACGAGTTGCACCAGCAACAGGCCGTGGTCGCTCTTCAACCCCAGCGCACGAGACAGCGCCGGCGTCAGGGTGTGGGCGTACTTCACGCCCAGGTAGGGGTGGGGGTAGGAGCCGCTCTTCAGCAGCGACGGCAGCACCCGCTTGACCGTGGCGATCGGCAACGCGAAGCCCACCCCGGCGTTGGTCCCCGACGGGCTGAAGATGGCGCTGGTGATGCCGATCACGCGTCCAGCGCTGTCGAGCAGCGGTCCGCCCGAGTTGCCCTTGTTGATGGCGGCGTCGGTCTGGATGATGCCGGTGATGGGGAGGCCGGAGGGGCCCTGGATGGAGCGGTTCAGGGCGCTGACCACGCCGGTGGTCAGGGTGCGGCCGAACTCGCCGAACGGGTTGCCGATGGCGATAGCGCGCTGCCCCACCTGCAGGTGCTCGGAGTCACCGAAGGTGACGGGCTTGAGCAGACTCTTGGGGGCGTCGACCTTGAGCACCGCCATGTCGTTGCGGGCGTCGCTGCCGACCAGCGTCGCCTTCAGCGTGGTGCCGTTGCCGAAGGCGACGTCGATGCGTTGTGCGTTCTCGATGACGTGGTAGTTGGTCAGGATGTGGCCGTCGGTATCGATGACGAAGCCGGAGCCGGCGCCCTGCGCGGGGACCGAGCCGTAGAAGAAGCTGGGCTGGAGCACCTGGGTGGTGATGTTGACCACCGACGGCGCGACCCGGTTGTAGACGTTGATGACACGTTTCTCCGCCAGATCGAGCCCCTGCTTGTCGACGAACGGGGTGGAGGCGGAGCCGGCGTCCTGTGCCAGGGCGGCGCCGGCCGTCGCCAGCGCCAGCATGGCAGCGGCCAGCAGCAGGACGGCCCGCCGGCGGGTTGCGTGTGGGGGGAGGATCGGCTGGACCATGCAGCCATCTTGTCAGGGCGCACATGAAAGGTCTGAAAGCGCGCCGCCCGCGGGCCTGGGTGCCGGCCTACCGTCGCCCGACGCGACGGCCTGCATAATGACCCATGTCCGCATACCTGCACGGTGTTGCATCGGCCGTGCCCGAGACGGCCTACGACCAGACCGTCGCGCGCGACGTGATGAAGGCGTGGGTGGGCGGCGATCGCCGCACCGACCACTTGCTCCACCGCATCTACCAGCACTCCGGCATCGACACCCGCCACAGCGTGGTGGGCGATTTCGCGCCGGACGGCGCGCGCGGCTTCTACCGCGACGCCGCCAGCGGCGCGTTCCGGAGCCCGGGCACGGCCGAGCGCAACGCCGTGTACGCACGCGAAGCGATGGCGCTCTTCCCGCGGGTCGCGCGCCGCGCCCTCGAGCGCGCCGACGGGTTCGACGCCGCGGATGTCACCCACGTCATCACCGTGTCCTGCACAGGGTTCGTGGCGCCGGGCCCGGACCTCGCCGTGGTGCGCGAGCTGGGGCTGGCGCCCTCCACGGAGCGCTACCACCTGGGCTTCATGGGCTGCTACGCCGCCTTCCCGGCGCTGCGCATGGCCGAGGCCTTCTGCCGCGCCGACCCCGACGCGGTGGTGCTGGTGGCGGCGGTGGAGCTGTGCTCGCTCCACCTGCAGCCGAGCTGCGAGCTCGACGCGCTCGTGGCGGGCTCGGTGTTCGCCGACGGTGGCGCCGCCACGGTGGTGAGCGCGCGGCGGCCGGAGGCGGGGGGCCTGCGCCTGGACCACTTCTCCTCGGGTGTCGCGCCGGAAGGCGCCGACGCGATGGCCTGGACCATCGGCGACACCGGCTTCGAGATGGTGCTCTCCAGCTACGTGCCCAGGATCGTGGGGGCGCGTGCGCAGGAGGCCGTGGAGCCACTTCTTCGGGCAGCCGGCACGCGCCGAGAGGACGTACGACGCTGGGCGGTGCACCCGGGCGGACGCGCCATCCTCGACCGCGTCGAGAGCGGCCTGGCACTGCCCCCGGCGGCGCTGGAAGCCTCGCGTGCGGTGCTGGCGCGTTACGGCAACATGTCGAGCGCGACCGTGCTGTTCGTGCTGCAGAGGATCCTGGAGGACGGGCTCGAGCCTGGCGAGCCGGTCGTTGCCATGGCGTTCGGCCCCGGGCTGACGGTCGACGCGGGGGTGTTGAGCGCGGCATGAGCCTGTTGCTCCGGCGCCGCGCCACGGACCTGCGCGAGGCCATGGACGATCCGGGCTGTGACGGCGAGCGGTTGAGCGCCACCTACGCCCAGTTCGCCGTGGTCAACCGCTGGCTGGCGGGCTGGCGCGGCGTGTTCGAGCGCTGGCTCGAGCCCCGCGCGCGGCCCGGCGCGACGTTGCTCGACGTCGGTTGCGGCGGCGGCGACGTCGCGCGCAACCTCGCGACGTGGTCGGCGGCGGCGGGAGTCCCGCTGGCGATCACCGCCGTCGACCCCGACGCCCGCGCGTTGGCGTTCGCCCGGGCGCACGGGTCGAACCCGCAGGTGTGCTACCGCCAGGCCGCCGTGGAAGACCTTCTCGCCGACGGGGAGCGCTACGACTTCGTGATCTCCAACCACGTGCTGCACCACCTCAGCGAGGCGGAGGTGCCCGCCTTCCTCGCTGCCACGGCGAGCCTGGCCCGTGTCGCGGCGCTCCACAACGACCTGCGGCGCAACGCGCTGGCGCTGCTGGCGTTCGCGCCGCTGCGGCCGTTGTTCCGCGGATCGTTCATCGTGCCCGACGGTCTGCGCTCGATCCGCCGTGCCTACCGGCCTGACGAGCTGCGCGCCCTGGCGCCCGAGGGCTGGCGGGTGCAGCGCATGCCGCCGTTCCGTGCGCTGCTGGCGTTCGAGCGGCGCGAGGCGGAGGCGCGGGGGTGAGTCGCGTCGAGGTCGCCGTGGTCGGTGGCGGCCCGGTCGGGCTGCTGCTCGGCTGCCTGCTGGCCGACCAGGGCGTGCGGGTGGCGGTGCTCGAGCGCCGACGGCAACGGTCCACCCACTCGCGCTCGATCGGGGTGCACCCCCCGGCCCTGGAGATCGCCGCTCGCCTGGGCCTGGCCGAGTCGTTCGTGACGCGCGGCGTGTGCGTCGAGCGGGGGCATGCCTACGCCGGCCGCACCCGCCTGGGCACGCTGTCGTTCCGGAGCTGCCCACCTCCCTACCGCTTCGTGCTGACCCTGCCCCAGGCCGAGAGCGAGCGCCTGCTGGAGAGACGCCTGGCCTCCCATCCGAGCGTGGAGCTGTGTCGGGGGGTGGAGGTGGTGGCGCTGGAGCGTGCCGAGGCGAGCGTGCGCCTGCAGTTCGCCGACGGCGGTGGCCTAGAGGCCGCCCTGGTGGTCGGTTGCGACGGGCACGACAGTGCCGTTCGCGGCTGGCTCGAGCTTCCCTTCGAGGAGCGCCGCTACCCCGATCGCTTCATGATGGGCGACTTCCCGGACGAAACGCGGCTGGGGCCTGACGCTGCCATCTACCTCACCGCCGGTGGGGTGGTGGAGTCGTTCCCCCTGCCGGACGGTCTGCGGCGCTGGGTGGTGGCGGTCTCATCCGACGGCAGGCCCGCCCCGGAACCCGGCGACGCCCCGGAACCCCGTGCCGCGACGGATCGGCGCGCCGCGAGCTGGCTGGCCGACCGGGTGCTGGAGCGGGTGGGGGAACGCCTGGACGCGCACCGCTGCAGCATGGTGAGCGCCTTCGGGGTGCGCACGTTGCTGATGCGCCGCCTGGTGGCCGGCCGGGTGGCGTTGGCGGGGGACGCTGCGCACGTGCTCCCGCCGTTCGGGGGTCAGGGGATGAACCTCGGTTGGCTCGACGCCGGTGTGCTGGCCGCCCGCGTGCTGGCCGCCCGCGCCGGCCAGGACCTGACCCAGCTACCGGTCGAGGGGCTGCAGCGGGCGCTGGCCGGCTACGAGGCGGCGCGATTGCCGGCGGCACGGACGGCCGCGCACCGGGCGGCGTTCAACCTGCGGGTCGGCCGGGCGTCGCCGGCGCCGAGCCTGCGAGCGGCCGCGGTGTGGACGGGGCTCCGCACCCCCCTGGCGGGGGTCTTCGCGCGGCGCTTCACGATGCGGGGTCTCGAGCGCCGATGCCGGTCTCGATGCCGGTCTCGATGCCGGTCCGCCATCGGAGTCCGCCGTGTGAGCGCGCCGTGGTCGCACCCGTTCGTTCGCCATCTCCGGCTCCACTTCAACGTTCTCTTGAGCCCCATCTACCTGTGGGGCGTCCTGCTGGGCGGGGGCCGCCTGCTGGACGGAGGCGTGTGGCTCGGGTACCTCTCCGTCCACCTCTTCCTCTACGGCGGCACCACCGCCTTCAACTCCTACTACGACCGTGACGAGGGACCGGTGGGGGGCATGCTGGAGCCGCCCGGGGTGAGCCCCGGGCTGCTGCCGTTCTCGCTGGCCGTGCAGGCGCTCGGCCTGCCGCTGGCGCTGCTGGTAGGGCGCGGCTTCACGGTGGCGTGGTTGCTGCTGTTCCTGGTGTTCGCCGCCTACTCGCACCCGTGGGTGCGCCTGAAGGCGAACCCCGTAGGTGCCCTGGCGGCCATCGCGCTGGGCCAGGGGGCCCTGGGCTTCGCGCTGGGATGGCTGGCGGTGGCGCCGGCTCTGGGGCTGGCGTCCGCGACCGGCGCCATCGGTATGCTCAGCACGGCGCTGGTCGTGACCGGCCTGTACGTGGTCACGCAGAGCTACCAGACGCTGGAAGACCGCCGCCGCGGCGACCGCACACTGCCGGTGCTGCTCGGTCCCCGGCGTGCGCTGCGCCTGGCGGTGGCAGCGCTCGCCGCCGGCGGCGGCGTGATGCTGGTAGAGCTGTGGCAGCGGGCGGCGCCGGGCTGGGTGGCGGCGGTGGCGCTGTTCTTCGTGGCCGTCGGAGGCTGGATGCTCGCGTGGGCCGCGCGTTTCGACGAGGCGCAGGTCGCCGCCAACTACCGCGCCGCCATGCGTCTGGCAGCGGTGAGCTCCGGCGGCTTCGCATTGGTCATCGTGGCGTTGCTGCGGTGAGAGCGGCTGTGAGAGGGGCTGTGACCGGGCGTCACAGCGGCTTGAAGCGCTCGAAGGTCTCCTGGCAGGAGCGGCAGGTGTAGATCTCCCGGCACAACGCACTGCCGAAGGCGCCCCGCAGATCGGTATCGAAGCTGCTGCAGCGCGGGCATGCGACCGGCGCCTCGAGCTCAGGCACAACGAGGCCGCCGTGAGCGCGTGGGGGAGCGATGCCGAAGGCGTGCAGCTTGATGCGCGCGGCGTCGCTCATGTCGTCCGAGCTCCAGGCCGGCGCGAGCCGCCGCCGCACCTCGACTTCGCCGGCGCCGAGCGTCCGGATGCGGTCGCTCACGGCCTCGCGGATGGCATGGAAGGCGGGGCAACCCGCGAAGGTCGGGGTGATGTCGACCCGCACGTGCGTGCCCGTCACCTCCACGGCGCGCACCATGCCGAGCTCGACCACCGACACCACCGGGATCTCGGGGTCCTTCACGTCCTGCAAGGCGGCCCACACCGCCTCGGGGGTCGGGGACGCGCTCGTGCCGACGGGCTTGGGGGCCGGGTCCATGCCGGTTCCTCCTCTACGGTGCCGGTGCTGGCCGAGGTCGGATGTCGGCGACGCCGCTACCAGGCGTCGACGCCCGGGTCCGCGCGGGCGACGGACTGCATGTCGATCAGCAGCGCGACCAGCGCCTCGCCGTGGCGCTCCCGGCCGCCCGGGTTCGGAGCGTCCTCGGCTGGCCACTCCACCCCCACGCGCGTCAGCGCGGCCAGGACGCGCCCGCGGGCCGCCTTCTCGAGCTCGGTCGGATCGGGGACGACGCCCGCCTCCGCCAGCGCGGCGTCGCCCGCCTGTGCTTGCCAGAGCTGCGGCAGATAGGGCCAGAGCCGCTCCAGGGCGGCCTCCAGCCGGCGGCGCGACTCCTCGGTGCCGTGCGCCAACCGTTCCAGCCACAGGCCGCTGTGGCGCAGGTGGAAGATCTCCTCCTTGGCGGCCTTGGCGGCGGCCTCGGCCAGGGGAGCGTAGCTCGAGCGCGCCAGGCGCCCGAGCAGCTCCGTCTCGAAGGCGTCGAACAGGAACTGGCGCAGCATCGTGAAGGCCCAGTCGCCCCTGGGCAACTCGACCATGCGGACGTTGCGATAGTCACCCGCCTCGCGGAAGAAGGCCAGCTCGTCGGGGTCGCTGCCGTCGAGGCCGGTCCGCACCTCCAACCACAGCAACGCATGTCCGATCTCGTCCTGCGCGATGTTCGCCAGCGCGATGTCCTCCTCCAACAGTGGCGCGTGGCCGGTCCACTCCGAATCGCGGTGCCCGAGGATCAACTCGTCGTCGGCCATGGCCGTCAGGCGCGCGATCAGCGCCCCGCGCAAGGCCGGATCGAGGTCGTGGGGGCCGCTCACGAGCCGCCCCCCGCGCGCGTGTGCTTGCCGGGCGCCAGCAGCCCGTAGGCCGATTGCAGCTTGTAGGTCTTGTCGCGGGCGGGGTCGAACCAGGCGTCCGCTTCGTTCTCGGGGCTGGCGACCACGTCGTCGGCCGGCACCACCCACCAGGTCAGGGCCGGTGGTTCGGGGAAAGTACGCTTCGCGGCCGCGACGGCCGCGCGCGGACCCGGCGCATCCACCGCACCGACGTGATCGACGAAGGTCATGGCGCGGCGGTGGCTCGTCTTGCGGAACACCAGGAAGCGGCGGCTAGAGCCGCCCTCCTCGACCGGCCAGGGTGCGGCGGCGTGTAGCTCCTCCGCGGTCACGGCGAAGACGGCGTCGGCCGGCGCCACCCACAGGCTGACGGCGGAGGGGCGGCGGGCGTGGACGCTGCGGGCCATCAGCAGCGCGTGCTCGGGGTCGGCGGCGTGCACCGAGCCGACGGCCTGGTGGGGCCTGTCGGGGGCGTCCTGCTTGAAGACCTCCCAGCGCGGGCCCTGGCCGTCGCGGGGGGCGCGGCCGGCCATCAGGCGGCCCCCTGCGTGCGGGCGCTGTGGGCGGCCATCGCCTCGCGCACCCAGGCGCCGTCCTCGTGGGCCTTGCGGCGTGCGGCGAGGCGCTCGGCGTTGAGCGGCCCGTGCCCCTTCACGACGCTCCAGAACTCGTCCCAGTCGATGGGGCCGTGTAGCCAGTGACCGCTCGACGCATCGAACGCCAGCTCCGGGTCGGGGAGGGCGAGGCCCGCTTCCATCAGCTCGGGAGCGTGCTCGTCGATGAACTCCTGCCGTACCTGGTCGTTGGTCTTCGTCTTGATCCCCCAACGGGCGAGCTGGGGCGTGTTCGGTGAGTCGCCGTCGTGCGGGCCCAGCATCATCAGCGACGGCCACCACCAACGGTCCAGCGCGCCCTGCGTCATGGCCCGCTGCCGGGCGCTGCCCCGAGCGTAGGTCAGCACCATCTCCTTGCCCTGCTTGTGATGGAACGTCTCCTCGGCGCAGATGCGCACCATCGCGCGCGAGTACGGGCCGTAGGAGCACTGTGCCAGCATGAGCTGGTTGCGGATGGCCGCGCCGTCCACCAGCCACCCGATCATTCCGACGTCGGCCCAGCTCAGGGTGGGGTAGTTGAAGACACTGGAGTACTTCGCGCGACCCGCCAGCAGGGCGTCGAGAAGCTCGTCGCGGGAAGCGCCCAGGGTCTCGGCGGCGTGGTAGAGGTACTGGCCGTGGCCGGCCTCGTCCTGCACCTTGGCGATGAGGATGAGCTTGCGCCGCAGGCTGGGGGCCCGCGTGATCCAGAAGCCCTCGGGGAGCATGCCGACCACCTCACTGTGGGCGTGCTGGCTGATCATCCTCACGAGCTGTCGACGGTAGGCCTCCGGCATCCAGTCGCCCGGCTCGATCTTCTCGCCGCGCGCGATCCGGGCCTCGAACGCCTCGAGTCGCTGTCCATCGTCGGGGGCGGGAGCCCGTCGGCTCACGGCCGTCCCCGTCCGTCCTCCGGAGCGGCGCCGAGCGCGCCCAGCAGCAGGGACGCGTAGCGCTCGGCAAGGGCGTCGAGCGACAGCCGGCCGGCCGGGTCGAGCCACTGGTAGGTCCAGTTCAACGACGACAGCACGAACAGGGTCGCCAGCGGTGCGTCCTCGACCACGAAGCTGCCGTCGCGCGCGCCGTCCTCCACGGTGTCGCGGAAGATCGCCTGGTAGGCGTCGCGACGCTCGATCAGCTCCCGCTGCAGGTCGGGGGGAAGGTGCGCCCACTCGTGGAAGAACACGGTGGCGTGCGGAAGCTGGTCGCGGATGACACCCAGATGGGCGCGCACCAGTCCGCGCAGGCGCTCGGGCGGCGGGAGCGACCCGTCCACCTGGCGCGCCGCGGCCAGGAAGGTCTCGGCGGCCTCGTTGACGATGTTCCGGAGCAGCTCCTCCTTGGACTGGATGTGGGCGTAGAGGCTGCTGCCCTGGAGCTGCACGTTCCGGGCGATCTCGCGCATACTGGTGGCGTGATAGCCGTTGCGCTGGAAGAGGTCGCCGGCGGTCTGCAGGATCTCCTGCCGTCGGGTCACCCACGGAGTATAGGCGAACGAGCGTTCGTTCGACAAGCGGCGCAATGGCGAACGACGCGCCTGACCGGCCTGAGCGCCCGATAGCGGAGCGCTTGGCGCTCGTGGGTTAGCCTACCGGCGAGACCCAATCCCTGTGGAGGACCGGCTCCCCACGGCGGCACCAGGAGATGACTATGGAACCGTTGCGCTTCATCGCGGAAGACGGCGGCAGAGCCGACCGGCTCCCGTTCTCGGTGGACGAGCTGGTTCGCGGCTACCGCGCCATGGTCCGGGCCCGCGTCTTCGACGAGCGGGCCATGACCCTGCAACGCCAGGGCCGACTCGGCGTCTACCCTCCCTACCGCGGCCAGGAGGCCGCCCAGGTCGGGGCGGCACTGGCGCTAGCGGCCGACGACTGGCTGGTGCCGAGCTACCGGGACACCGGCGCGGCCCTGACCCATGGGTTGCCCATGAGCCAGGCCATCCTCTACTGGCGCGCTACGCCGGCCGGCTGGCGCTACCCGGACGACCTGCGCATCCTGCCGTTCTACATCCCCATCGCCACGCAGCTCCTGCATGCCGTAGGGGTGGCGTCGGCGGGGCGGTACCAGGACGCGGATTGGGTGGCGCTCACGACCATCGGTGACGGTGGCACCAGCGAGGGCGACTTCCACGAGGCCCTGAACTTCGCCGCCGTGTTCTCGGCCCCGCTGGTGCTGCTGGTGGAGAACAACGGCTGGGCGATCAGCGTGCCCACCGCCAAGCAGATGCGCAACCCGCGCATCGCCGATCGTGCGGCCGGGTACGGCATCCCCGGGGTGGTGGTCGACGGCAACGATGTGACCGCGGTGTGGCACGCCGCGCGTGAGGCGGTTCAGCGCGCCCGCGACGGCGAGGGGCCGACCCTCATCGAAGCTGTGACCTACCGCATGGGCCCGCACACCTCCAGCGACGACCCCAAGCGCTACCGCAGCGCCGAGAGCACCGCCGCCTGGGAGGCCCGCGACCCGGTCGCGCGGCTGCGCACGGCGTTGACCGCGATGGAGGCGTGGGACGATGAGCGCGAGCGGGCCATGGCGGAAGAGCTGAACGAGGAGTGGCGGACGGCCGTCCGGGAGGCAGACGAGGCCCCGGAGCCCGAGCCGCAGGAGCTGGTGGAAGAGGTGTTCGAGAGCATGACGCCCGATGCGCGCGTCGCCTGGGAGGTGCTGCGTCATGGTTGAGGCGGCCGAGGGAACGGCGGGCGCCGGGGTGCGCAGCATGACCATGGTGCAGGCGATCCACGACGCGCTCGACGTGGCGCTCGAGCGCGACCCGCAGGTGCTGCTGTTCGGCGAGGACGTGGGCATGGGTGGCGTGTTCCGCGTGAGCGACGGGCTTCGGGACGCCTACGGTGAACGGCGGGTGTTCGACACCCCGCTGTCCGAGGCCGGTATCGTCGGCTACGGGATCGGCCTGGCGTTGGCGGGGATGCGGCCGGTGGCCGAGATCCAGTTCGCCGGCTTCCTGTATCCGGCGCTCGACCACATCCTCTCCCACCTCGGTCGCTACCGGCACCGGACGCGCAGCCGCTTCACGGTGCCGATGGTGATCCGGGCCCCTTACGGTGGCGGCGTGCACACGCCCGAGCAGCACGCCGACTCCCCGGAGGCGGTCCTGGCGCACGTGCCGGGGGTGAAGGTGGTCATCCCTTCGAGCCCGGAGCGGGCCAAGGGTCTGCTGCTCGCCGCCATCGAGGACCCCGACCCCGTGTTCTTCCTGGAGGCCATCAAGCTCTACCGGTCGGTCAAGGCGGAGGTGCCCGCGGGACACTACCGGATCGAGCTCGGCAAGGCGCGCATCGTGCGGCCGGGGAACGCCGTGACCCTCATCGCCTACGGCGGCATGGTCGAGGTGTGCCTCAAGGCCGCCGAGGTGGCTGCGCGCGAAGGCGTGGAGCTCGAAGTGATCGACCTGGAGACGCTCGCGCCGTTCGACGCCGACACCGTGCTCGCGTCGGTCGAGAAGACCGGCCGCGCGGTGGTGGTCTACGAGGCCCGCAAGATCGGAGGGTTCGGCGCCGAGGTCGCCGCGCGCATCGCCGAGGACGCCATCTGGTCGTTGCAGGCGCCGGTGCTGCGGGTCGCGGGCTGGGACGCTCCCTACCCGCCGTTCGGCGCCATCGAGCATCACTACCGTCCCGACGCGCGCCGTGTGCTCGAGGCGGTGCGGCAGGTGCTGGCGGCCTAGCCGGATCGACGGGGCTGTGCCGAGGGCCTCTGGGCGCTCGCCCCTTGCCAACACCCCTTCCGAACCCTTAGTATTTAAGGTATTCCGCGGACGGGCGCCGCCGTAGCCGCTGCGCCCGCGCGCCGACGACGCGCGGCGGCACGGGTCCGGCGGCACGAGTCGCCGGCACGAGTCGGCGGCACGAGTCGGCGGCACGAGTCGCCGGCACGGAGGGAGCATCACCATGGACGAGCAGCGTAGGAAGGCCCTGGATACTGCTATCTCGCAGATCGAGCGTCAGTTTGGTAAGGGCGCGGTGATGCGTTTGGGGGAGGAGCAGGTTCGGTTGTTGGGGGCGGGTGTGATTTCGACGGGGTCGTTGTCGGTGGATCTGGCGTTGGGGGTGGGGGGTGTGCCTCGGGGTCGGGTGGTGGAGGTGTATGGGCCTGAGGCTGGGGGGAAGACGACGTTGGCGTTGCATGTGGTGGCGGAGGCGCAGGCGGCGGGGGGTGTGGCGGCGTTCGTGGATGCGGAGCATGCGTTGGATCCGTCGTATGCGCGGGCGTTGGGGGTGGATATCGAGCAGTTGTTGGTGAGCCAGCCGGATTCGGGGGAGCAGGCGTTGGAGATCGTGGAGTTGTTGGTGCGGTCGGGCGCGGTGGATGTGGTGGTGATCGATAGTGTGGCGGCGTTGACGCCGCGCGCGGAGCTCGAGGGTGAGATGGGGGACGCGCATGTGGGGTTGCAGGCGCGGTTGATGAGTCAGGCGTTGCGGAAGTTGACGGCGGTGTTGTCGAAGAGTCGGTCGACGGCGATTTTCATCAATCAGGTGCGGGAGAAGATCGGGGTGTTGTACGGCAATCCGGAGGTGACGCCGGGGGGGCGGGCGTTGAAGTTCTATGCGAGTGTGCGTATGGAGGTGCGGCGTAAGGGGGATGTGAAGGTGGGCGCGGAGAAGGTGGGGAACCGCGTGCGGGTGAAGGTGACGAAGAACAAGGTGGCGCCGCCTTTTCGGGAGGCGGAGGTGGAGATCATGTTCGGTCGGGGGATCGATCGGGTGGGGGATCTGGTGAATGTGGCGAGTGATGTGGAGGTGGTGCAGAAGTCGGGGTCGTGGTACTCGTTCGGGGAGACGCGGTTGGGGCAGGGCAAGGAGAAGACGGTTGAGTTCCTGAGCCAGAACCCGGACGTCCTCGGGGAGATCCGAGAACGCGTCATGGCCGAGCTCCAGCTCGGCAAGCAGGTGCACCACGCCTCCGCCTACGACGTCGAGGAGGTCGGCTCCGGCGACGCGGGGGAGGACGCCGCGCTGGAGGCCTGAGCGCTCGCCCCATGGGGCCGCCGTGACGGCGTCCCGCCGCGACGCCCGCCGCGACGCCCGCCGCGACGCCCGCTACGACGCCCGCCACGACGCCCGCGACCAGGGGCTCGTGTCCCAACGTGACAGATGTCCCACGCCCACCCCACGGGGTGGGCGCTATCGTGCTCGCGGAGGCAGCCGCACAACTCCCAACCGCTCCACGGAAGAGGCTGTGTCAACGTGAAGGTACGACGGCAGGCGCGACGTCGCGCCAGGAATAGTATGAAGTGGTGGAACCACCGTTTAGGCCCCGGTCGGTCCAGGCTCGCGAGCGAGCCGCGGGTTGGCTGGGGTCGGACGTAGGAGTTGGTAGACCATGGGTGTCACTGAACCGATAACCAGACCCGCGCCCGACCAGGCCGTCGAGGCGGTCGTCAACGACTTCTCGATCGCGGTCGCCACCGCGAACGGAACCGGCAGCCAGACCGCCAATCTGACGTTGCTACGCAGCTTCTTCAAGATGGGTATCCCGGTTCACGGCAAGAACATCTTCCCGTCCAACATCCAAGGTCTCCCGACCTGGTACAACATCCGCGTCAGCCACAAGGGCTACATCGCCCGTCGGCCGGCCGAGATCCTGGTGGCCTTCAACGCCGCTACCGTGGCCAAGGACGTGGCCAACCTGCCTGCCGGCGGCGTCTGTATCTTCAACGACGATCTGAACGCCGACACCGGTCGCCAGGATCTCGTGTACTACGGCGTGCCGGTCAAGGAGCTGCTCAAGGGCAACCCGCTCAAGGGCAAGCTGCGCGATTACGTTGCCAACATGACCTACGTCGGGGTGGCGGCCTGGCTGCTCGGCGTCTCGCTGGAGACGGTCGAGGAGGCGCTGGAGTTCCACTTCTGGCGCCGCCAGAAGCTGATCGACAGCAACATGGCCGTCGTCCGCGACAGCTACCAGTGGGCCGAGGCCAATCTGATCAAGAAGGACCCCTTCCGGGTCGAGCCGATGGACGCCACCGAGGGCCTCATCCTGATGAACGGCAACGAGGCGGGGGCGATCGGATCGCTGTTCGGCGGCGCCAGTGTGGCCGCCTGGTACCCCATCACCCCGTCCACCAGCTTCATCGACTCGTTCCGGGAGCACGCCGCGAAGTTGCGCATGGCGCCCGACGGCTCCCCCACCTTCGCGGTGGTGCAGGCCGAGGACGAGCTCGCCGCCATCGGCATGGTGATCGGTGCGGGCTGGGCCGGAGCGCGCGCCGTGACGGCGACCTCGGGGCCCGGCATCTCCCTGATGGCCGAGTACATCGGCCTGGGCTACTTCGCCGAGGTCCCGGGGGTCATCTGGGACGTCCAGCGCGTCGGCCCCAGCACCGGCCTGCCGACCCGTACCAGCCAGGGCGATCTGGGCTTCGCCTACCACCTCGGTCACGGCGACACCCGGCACCCGGTGCTGCTTCCGTCCAGCATCGAGGAGGCGTTCGAGCTGGGGTACAAGGCCCACGACCTGGCCGACACCCTGCAGACGCCGGTCTTCGTGCTGTCCGACCTCGATCTGGGCATGAACAACTGGATGGGCGAGCCGTTCGCGTACCCGGACACCCCGATCCGGCGCGGCAAGGTGCTCAGCGCCGAAGAGGTCGAGGAGCGCGGCTTCGCCCGTTACCGTGACATCGACGGCGACGGCATCCCCTTCCGTACGCTTCCTGGCAACACCAACGCCATGTCGGCCTACTTCGCGCGCGGCACTGGTCACAACGACGCCGCGCTGTACAGCGAGCGGCCGGAGGATTGGACCGAGAACATGGACCGGCTGGTCCGGAAGTTCGACACCGCCCGCGCACTGGTCCCCAAGCCGGTGCTCGATGAGATGGCGGGCGCGAAGCTCGGGATCCTGGCGTTCGGAACGACCCGCTACGCCATCGAAGAGGCGCGCGATCAGCTCGCCGCCGAGGACATCCCCACCGATTTCTTGCGCCTCAAGGCCCTGCCGATCGGCGACGAGGTGCGCGCGTTCATCCAGGCCCACGACCGGGTCGTGGTCATGGAGATGAACCGCGACGGGCAGCTCTTCGAGATCCTGAAGGCCGAGTGTCACAACTGCGCCACGAGGCTCGAGTCGGTCGCCTTCCTGGACGGTATGCCCTGGACGGCGGCGTGGGTGCGCGAGAAGATCCTCGCGACCCTGGCGGAAGGACGGGACTGAGGTCATGGAACGCACCATGAAGGTCAACCTGCTGGGCATGTCGAAGGCGGACTACGCCGGCCAGGCCTCGACGTTGTGCAAGGGCTGCGGCCACAACTCGATCGCCAACCAGGTCATCCAGGTGGCGTACGAGCTCAACCTGAAGCCGCACGAGATCATCAAGCTGTCGGGTATCGGCTGCTCGAGCAAGTCCCCCACCTACTTCCTGGGTCAGTCGCACGGCTTCAACGGGCTGCACGGTCGGATGCCCTCACTGGCGACCGGCGCGCTCACGGCCAACCACACCCTGCGCGGCCTGGGCATCAGTGGTGACGGTGACACCGGTAGCATCGGCATGGGACAGTTCAAGCATCTGGTGCGGCGCAACGTGCGGATGGTCTACGTCGTCGAGAACAACGGTGTGTACGGCCTCACCAAGGGGCAGTTCTCAGCCACCGCCGACTACGGGCAGGACCTCAAGTACGCGGGCCACAACGACTTCCCGGCCATCGACCTCTGCATGGAGGCGCTGGTGGCGGGCGCGGGCTTCGTGGCGCGCAGCTTCGCCGGCGACGCCAAACAGGTGCGCGAGTTGCTCAAGGCCGCCCTCAGCCATCGCGGCACGGCCGTGCTCGACATCATCAGCCCTTGTGTCGCGTTCAACAACGAGGACGAGTCGCCCAAGAGCTACAGCTACGGCCGCGAGCACGAGCATGCCCTGCAGGACATCGGCTTCTTCCCCGCGGACGAGGAGATCATCATCGACGCGCAGGAGCCCGGTGAGACCACCACGGTGCAGCTCCACGACGGCTCGAAGATCAAGCTCCACAACCTCGAGGCCAACTACGATCCCACCGATAAGGGAGCGGCCATGCAGCGCCTGCAGAAGGCCGAGGACAGCCACGAGTTCATCACCGGCCTGATCTACTACGACCAGAGCCGGCCATCGCTCGCCGAAGTGAGCGGCCTCAACGGCCGCGCCCTCTCCTCGCTCGGCGACGATCTGCTGCGGCCGACGAGGGAGCAGCTCGACGAGCTGATGAGCGCCTACAACTGAGTGGCCAGGCGAGAGGGAGCGCGCGCCGAGCTCCCTCCGCCGCGGCCGCCGGCCGGACTGCGGGACCCGATGCGCCGAGCGCCGGGTCCCGTGTGCTCGGCGGGCGGAGGCAAGGCGTGACGGTAGGCGAGCGCGCGCCCCGGCTACGTTAGAATCCCTGGACAGAGCTGGGATCGAGCCGTGCGCATCGCGATCATCACCGAGACGTTCCTCCCCAAGGTCGACGGCGTCGTGACGCGCCTCGTCCACACCCTGGACGCCCTCCAGGAGCTGGGCCACGAGGTGCTGGTCCTGGCGCCGCCCGCGGCTCCGGAGCGCTACGGCCGCTACGCGGTGGTGGCGGCGCCCGGACTGCCCTTCCCGTGGTACCCCGAACTGAGGGTTGCACTCCCGTCGACGCGGTTGGCGGCCGCCGCCGCCGCCTTCGACCCGGACGTGGTGCACGTCGTCAACCCGGTGGTGTTCGGGAGCTGGGGTGCGCTGTGGGCGCGCCGCCGGCGGCTGCCGCTGGTCGCCAGCTTCCACACCGATCCCAAGGTGGTGCGGCGGTTGGGCCTGGGGTGGTTGGAACGCCCGCTCGAAATCGTCGACCGCGAGGTGCACAACCTTGCCGACGTGACCCTGTGCACCAGCCCGCAGATGGTCGAGCTGGCGCGCGGCCTGCACATCCGGCGGGTGCGGCTGTGGCCCAAGGCGGTCGACAGCCGGCGCTTCGACCCGGGCAAGGCAACGGATGCCATGCGGGCGCGCCTCAGCGGCGGCGAGCCGGAGCGGCCGCTGGTCGTGTACGCCGGCCGGGTGTCGTTCGAGAAGCGCGTCGATGTGCTGGCCGACGCGGTGAGGCGCTTGGCCGGGGTGCGCTTCGCGGTGGTGGGGGAGGGACCTGCGCTGGACTGGCTGCGGCGCGAGCTGACCGGCACCGACACGGTGTTCACCGGCTTCCTGGAAGGCGATGAGCTGTCGGCCGCCTACGCGAGCGGGGACCTGTTCGCCTTCCCGTCGGACTCGGAGACGCTCGGCTTCGCTGCGATCGAGGCCATGGCGGCCGGCGTGTGCGTGGTCGCCGCCCGCGCCGGCGGCATCCCGCACATCGTTCGCGACGGCGATAACGGTGTCCTGGTCGAGCCGGGTGAGGGTGCTGCGTTGGCGCGGGCGCTGCGGGAGCTGATCGACGATCCCGACCGCCGTCGCCGCATCGCCGAGCGCGGCCGGCGCGACAGCCTGCTGTGGTCGTGGGAGGGCAGCACACGCGTCCTGGTGGGGTTCTACGAGCGCGCGCTCCGGCTGCACGGGTCTCGGCCCACGACGACAACCGTGCCGTCCGGGACGAAGGCCGCCTGAGGAACGCGCCCGACCGCTGGAGGACAATTGGCCCTGGCTCGTGCCGAGGCCACGAACCTACGCTGTGCGCAAGCCAGCCATGCGTCGGACGGTCGTCGACTCGCGTTGTGATCGGTCTCGGAGGTCCCGGATGCTCTACGAATATCAGGCTGCGATCCACGAGGAAGGCTCGGCCCAGCGCCTGCGCCAACTCGTGCGCCGCCTGCAGGCGGCACGCTGCGAAGTGCAGTACGACGCGGCGGCCGCTTCCCTGCGCCTTCGGGTTCGAGACAGCGAGGACGCGTGGATGCAGACCGCGCTCGTCACCATGCTGCTGCTGTCGTTCAACGACGTGGTGAGCTGGGCCGGCCACTCGCGCCGTGTCGAGGACCGGCGCGTCGTGCTCCAGTTGCCTGCGGGTGCCGACGGGCCGTTGCGGGCCTGAAGGCTTCTGAAGGACTCCTCTCCGGGGTTGGGCGCCGCCGACGGGGCGGCGCCCATCATTTTGGCGTCGGCGCCTGGCGTGTCCTCGTGCGAGCGCTCGCGCCCCAGGTCGCACGCGGTCCCCGGAGGTAGACTCGCCTCCGGCGTCGCGCCGCCGGCCCGCCGCGGGTCCGGCCGCCACCACGCTCCAGGATCGCCGTGATCACCGCCGTCTACCTCCCAGCGTTGCTGTTGTCGTTCTGCAACGGCATGCTCGTTCCGACGTTGCCGCTGTTCGCCAGCAGCCTGCATGCGTCGCTGAGCGTGGTGGGGTTGGTGCTGGGCGCCGAGGCCATCGGGACGCTCATCGCCGACGTGCCCGCAGGCGCGCTCCTGAGGCGCTTCAGCGGGAAGGTCGTCATGGCGGGCGGGTTGGCCCTGGTCGGCGCGTCGGTGCTGCTGCTGGTGCCCAGCCACGGCGTGTTGCCGGTCATCGCGCTGCGCTTGACATCGGGCTTCGGGCTGGCGCTGTTCAACCTCTCGCGCCACGCCTTCCTCACCGAGGCGACCCACAACGGCAAGCGCGGGCGGGCGATCTCCACCTTCGGTGGGGTCAGCCGTGCCGGGGCCTTCCTGGGTCCCGCGATCGGCGGACTGGTCGCGGCGGCGTTCGGACTGCGCGCGCCGTTCGTGCTCTACGGCGCGGTGGCGTTGGTGGCGCTGCTGGGGGTGTTGCGCTTCGTGCCATCCAGCCCGCCACAGCCGCGGAAGGCGGCGGCGTCCGGCTTCGCCGCCGTGCGGCAGTTCGCCGGCGTGCTGTCGACCGCTGGGCTGGCGCAGTTGATGGCCCAGATGCTGCGGGCCGGGCGCAAGGTGTTGCTGCCGCTGTACGCCAGCCAGGTTCTCGGCCTCGACGTCGGGACCGTCGGGATCATCCTCTCCGCATCGGCCTTCGCCGACCTGTCGTTGTTCTACCCGGCAGGGTGGCTGATGGACCGCTGGGGACGGAAGTTCGCCATCGTGCCCAGCTTCCTGGCGCAGGCCGTGGGGCTGGCGCTGGTACCGCTCACCCACGGCTTCGTGGGACTGCTGGTGGTGGCCGTCGCGCTCGGGCTCGGCAACGGGCTGAGCGCCGGCACCATGATGACGCTGGGCGCCGACCTGGCACCCCGTGAGGCACTGGGCGAGTTCCTCGGCGTGTGGAACCTGGTGGGGGACGCGGGCGCGAGTGGGGGCCCGCTGCTGGTGGGCGTGGTGGCGGAAGTGCTGGACCTGGGGCTGGCGGCGGTGGCCGTGGCCGTCGTGGGGCTGGGTGCTGCCTGGGTCTTCGCCTACCGGGTTCCCGAGACGCTCCGCAGGGCGTGAGCGCCGCCCAGGGCCGCGCCCATCCTGTCGGATAGAATCGCCCGGAAAAGCTGCGCGCAAGGATCGCCGTGGTCCGGGGGAGCCGATGCGGTGTCGAGACGCGAAGGCGCGAGCGAGGCGGCGTGGCATGGTCGATTGGGCAGGAGCTGAGAAGGGCAGCGGCGCCACCGCGTTCTTCCGCTCGCACCCACAACCGATGATCGTCTACGAGCCGGATACCCTCCGGGTCCTTGCCGTCAACGCGGCGGCTGTGACCCACTACGGCTACCCTGAAGACGAGTTCACCTCGTTGACCCTGCTCGACATCCGTCCGGCCGAGGAGGTCGAGCGCATGCTCACCGCCCGCGCCGGCCGCGAGCCTCCCTACGTGCTGGCGGATACCTTCCGCCACCGGCGTAAGGACGGCACCGTGTTCGACGCGGTGGTGAGCGTGTTCGCGCTGCGTTACCGCGGCGCGCCGGCGAGGCTGGTGCTGGTGGCCGACGTGAGCGGCGACCGTGGCGCCTTCTCCAGCCTGCTCCGTGCCGAAGAGAAGTTCCGGGTCCTGTTCGAGAACGCCTACGACGCCATCGGCCTGATCCAGAAGGGCCGTTTCGTGGAGTGCAACAGCCGTACCGCCGCGGTGTTCGGCCTGCCGCGCGAACGCTTCCTGGGGCGCCAACCCCACGAGCTGTCACCCCCCTACCAGCCGGATGGGCAGGAGTCGCGCGCCGCTGCCGAGGCCCGCATGGGCGCGGCCATGGCGGGCGAGGAGCAGCATTTCGGGTGGGTCCACGTGCGGCCCGACGGAACGCCGTTCACCTGCGAGGTGCACCTGCTGCGCCTCGATATCGGCGGCGAGACGTTCCTCAAGGTCCAGGTTCGGGACGTGACGCAGGAGAAGCTCCAGGTCGACGAGCTACGCGAGCTTCGACAGGCGGTCGAGCAGGGTTCGAGCAGCGTCCTGCTGACCGATGCCGAAGGCCGCATCCGCTACGCCAACCGCCGCTTCAGCGAGGTCACGGGCTTCTCCAAGGAGGAGGCGGTGGGCCGCACGGTGGCGGACCTCTCCGCGCCCGGCGCCGACAACCCCCGGCTCGGCGACATCGCCGAGGCCGTTCGGCGGGACGGCGTGTGGCGGGGTGAGCTGGTGAACCTCACCAAGGGGGGCGGCCGCAGCTGGGAGCGGGCTCAGATCACGGCCGTCACCGACGAGAGCGGCCGCGTGCGCCAGTACCTGAAGGTGGCCGAGGACATCACCGAGCGGCGTGCGATGACCGCCCAGCTCGAGTACCTCGGCAGCCACGACGCGCTCACCGACCTGCTCAACCGTGTCGGCTTCGAGGACCGGCTGGTCGCCACGTTGGCCGAGCGACGCGCCGACGGCCGCCGCTCGGCGGTGCTGGTGCTCGATCTGCAGGGGTACCAGCTCCTCAAGGACAGCCTCGGGGCCGAGGCCGGCGACGAGCTGCTGCGCCTCGCCGCCCGGCGCGTGAGCGTGGCGCTGGGCGATGCGGGTGCGGTGGCCCGCCTGACGCGCGATGAGTTCGCGGTAGTGACCGGCCCGTTGTCGCAGGCGGTCGACGCGGTCGAGGTCGCGGCGGGCATGCTGGGCGCGCTGGAGGAGCCGGTCGAAGTGGCGGGGCGGGCGACGTCGCTGCGTCCCCGTCTGGGCATCGCCGTGTTCCCCGACCACGCCGAGCACCCCGCCGACCTGCTCAAGAAGGCCTCGCTGGCGCTGGCGCGCGCCCGCACCCGTGGCGGCGCCGCCTTCGCCTACTTCACGCCGGCGATGGACGTGCTCGCTCGCGAACGCTTCGCGCTGGAGGGCGAGCTGCGCGCGGCGCTGGGCACGGACCAGCTGGTGCTCTACTACCAGCCGATGGTGGGGCTCACCACGGGCCGCGCGGTCGGGGTGGAGGCGCTGGTGCGCTGGCGCCATCCGGTGCGGGGGCTGCTGTTGCCGGACGCCTTCATCCCGTTGGCCGAGGAGACCGGCATGATCCGTGAGTTGGGTCTGCAGGTGTTGCGGCAGGCCTGCGGGCAGCTCCGCAGCTGGATCGACCAGGGGCTCGACGTGGAGCGGGTGGCGGTCAACCTGTCGCCCGTGCAGCTCCGCTCCACCGCGCTGGTGGACGGGATCCGCGACGTGCTCCGCTCGTGCGGAGTGCCGCCCCAACGCGTCGAGTTCGAGATCACCGAGACCGCCGCCATGCTCGACGCGCGCCGCGGCGCCGAGGTGCTCGAAGAGTTGCGTGCGTTGGGCGCGCGTGTGACGCTCGACGACTTCGGTACCGGCTATGCCTCGCTGGCCTATCTACGGGACCTGCCGTTCGACGCCATCAAGCTCGACCGCAGCTTCGTCCGTCGGCTGGGTACGGCGGCGTCGGCCGCCGACGAGGGCATCCTGGCCGCGGTGGTGTCGCTGGGGCGCAGCCTGGGCGCCAGCGTCGTCGCCGAAGGGGTGGAGACGCCGGAGCAGCTCCGGGCCCTCGAGCGGGTGGGGTGCGATGCCGTGCAGGGCTTCTACCTGGCCGCGCCCATGCCGGCGGACGAGGTTCCGGCGCGCCTCGCCACGCTGTCGACCGTGAAGCTCGGCTAGCTCCGTTCGGAGCTGCGGCCGCTCACCCAGCGCAACGGAACCTCGATGCCGGCCTCCGCCCGGCAGCGGCCGCAGGCGTAGCGCAGCCGGGAGCGGCGGAAGCGCGGGTAGCGGCTGCCGCAGTGATCGCAGACCAGGGCGTGGGGCGCCTCCGGCAGCACGACGTCGCTCGCCGGCACCAGCCGCTCGGGCCTGGCGCCGAGCCGCCGGCAGGCGGCGCGCCAGCGCGCACCGTGGCCGTCGCCGGGCGTCAGTGCGTGAGCGATCTCATGGAGGATCGTGTCGCGCACCACGGCCTCGTCGTTGAGGCGGGTCAAGGCCGCCGACAGGGTGATGCGCCGCGACGAAGGCCGGCACGAACCGAGCCGCTTGCGCGCCCGGTCGAAGGTGAAGCTCCAGCCCTCCAGCCCGTGCCGTTCCATCAGCGCCGTCGCCAACGCCCGGGCGGCTCCCAGGGTCATGTCGCCCCCGTCATGCCTTCCGCATCACGCCGTCGTTGTCACGGTGGCTGCGTCAGGCCTTCCAGCTGCTACGTAGCACACGGACCCAGTTCTGGTGGGCGATCTTGAGCAGGGCGTCCTCGTCGTAGCCGTGCTCCGAGAGCGCTTCGAGCAGGCGTTGGACGCCCGCCACATCACCGATGGCGGCGGGGATGCGGGCGCCGTCGAAGTCGGAGCCGAGCCCCACACGCGTGATGCCGAGCTTGTCCACCAGATGGTCGATATGCCGCACCATCACGTCGAGGCTGGTGTCGGTGTCGTGACCGCCCGAGGGGTCGAGGAACCCGACCGCGAAGTTGAGCCCGACCATGCCGTCCGAGGCGCGTACCGCCTCGAGTTGCTCGTCGGTGAGGTTGCGGGGACTCGGGCACACGGCGTGGGCGTTGGAGTGCGTCGCCACCAGGGGCGCCCGGCTGAGCTCGGCGACGTCCCAGAAGCCGCGCTCGGTGATGTGCGACAGGTCGATCATGATGCCGAGCTCGTTGCAGCGCGTGACCAGCCGGCGTCCCAGCGCGGTGAGGCCGGGCCCCGTGTCGGGGCTGCTGGGGAAGCTGAAGGGCACGCCGTGTCCGAAGGCGTTGGCGCGGCTCCAGACGATCCCCAACGAGCGCAGGCCGGCGCGGTAGTAGACGTCGAGCGCGGCCAGCTCGCTGTCGATGGCCTCGGCGCCTTCGAAGTGCGCGATGGCGGCCAGCACGCCCTCGTCGATACTGCGCTGCAGCTCGTCCGCCGTGGTCACCAGGCGTACCCGGCCGGTCGCGGCCAGCCGGTAGAGGATGCTCAGCATGCGGTTCTCGGAGTGCACGGCGTGGAGCTCGTCCACGGGCGGCGCAGGCGGCGTGACGAAGCCGCCGCTGTCGGTCTCGCGGCGGTTCATGAAGGGCTCGCTGCCGGGTAGGGTCGGCGGGAACATGGCGAAGAAGCCCCCTGCGAAGCCGCCCTCCCTGGCGCGTGGCTCGTCGATGTGGCCGTCGTCGTGCCGTTCGAAGAAGTCGCGGTCGGGACGCTCGAGATGCATCAACAGCGTGTCGTTGTGGCCGTCGAACACGGGAATCATGCCGTCGAGTGTACGCGATGGCGAGCTGGTGAACGGGCCCTGACTACCGTCAGGGCATTTGTCCATTGGTTCACAAACCCCCTAGGGATATTGTCAGGCGCGAAGGAAACGTCCCGCCTGCCGATGACAGCGACGGGGGCGGGTGGAGGCGAGGAACCATGAAGGACAAGCTCAACATCATCGTCATGAGCGGCACGGTCGACAAGCTTCTGGCCATGTCCACGATCGTGTCCGGCGCCGTCGCCATGGGTAAGGAGGTCACCCTGTTCGTGACCTTCTGGGGCCTGATGGCGTTCAAGAAGGGTGCTTGGCAGGATCCCTCGCAGCAGAAGTTGCCGGCCGAGTACCAGGAGTTCGGAGCCATGATGCAGGAGCGTATGCAGAGCATGGGCATCAACCCCTGGATGCAGACCCTGAAGACCGCCAAGGAGATCGGCGACATCAAGGTCTACTCCTGCAGCATGACGCAGGACATGTTCGGAATGAAGATGGAGGACCTGGAGGACATCGTCGACGGCGAGAAGGGTGTCGCCGGATTCATCTCCATGTGTGACGATGCCGAGGTCCTGGTCTTCTGAGCCCACGGGTTCGACCACGAGGAAGGAGATCCAACCATGGCTGACACCAACGTCAAGCAGGAGATCGACGCGCGCGGAAGCGCTTGCCCCGGCCCGCTGATGGAGCTTATCCGCGGCATCAAGGCATCCACCGTCGGCGAGTCCGTCGCGGTGCTGTCTTCCGACCCCGGCTCCAACAAGGACATCCCGGAGTGGGTCGAGAAGATCGGCTACGAACTGCTGTCCAACGAAGACCACGGCGAGTACCACCGCTTCGTCGTTCGCAAGACCAAGTAGCGCTGCATTAGCGCCTGATCGTCCCGGACCCGGTCGCCGCAACCGGCGCCCCGATCCGGGACGATCCCGAGAGGCAACCATGCATCGGATCGTCATCATCGGAGGGGGGCCCGGCGGCACCATCACGGCGAACCACCTCGCCGAGCAACTCGGAGACGAGCTCCGCAGCGGCGAAGTCCAGATCGAGCTCATCACCGACCAACCGGACCAGGTCTACAAGCCCGGCTTCCTCTACATAGCCTTCGGGCTGGAGTCCCCGGAGCACATCCGGCGGCCGGTCCGCGGGCTCGTCAGCCCGTACGTCGATGTCGTGATCAAGCGCGTCACCAAGGTCGACACCGCGCAGCGCCAGGTGATGGTCGAAGGCGGCGGTAGTCACCCCTTCGATCAGCTCGTCATCGCCACGGGAACGCGGCTCGACCCGGGCTCCACGCCGGGCCTTGCCGAGGCCGGCGACTGGTTCTACGACCAGGCGGGCGCACAACGCCTGCACGACAAGCTCGAGGCGCTCGAGCAGGGCCGCATCGTGGTGTCGGTGATCGGTATCCCGCACATGTGCCCGGTCGCCCCGCTGGAGGTCACCTTCATGCTCGACCAGTGGCTCGAGCGCCGTGGACGGCGCGACAAGGTCGAGCTGGCCTACACCTACCCGATCAACCGCACCCACTCCATCGCCTCGCTGGCCGAGTGGGCGACGCCCGAGCTTCAGAAGCGCAACGTGCAGATCGAGACGTTCTTCAACGCCGAGTCGGTCGATCCCGAGGCCAAGGTGCTGCAGAGCATGGAGGGCACCGAGCTGCCGTTCGACATCCTCATCGCCATCCCCGAGCACCGCAGCGCCGCGTTCCTGGAGGAATCCGGGCTGACGGAGGCGGGTTGGGTGCCTACCGACCGCGACACCCTCGCCGTCAAGGGCCAGGAGGGGATCTGGGCGCTGGGCGACACTACCGGCCTGCCGGTCTCGAAGGCCGGCTCGGTGGCCCACTACCAGTCCGCCACGCTGGCCAAGAATGTCGCGGCCCGCGTACACGGCTCGGGACCCGTCGCCCGCTACGACGGCAAGACCATCTGCTTCATCGAGGCGGGCCTGGACAGCGCGACCTTCATCGAGTTCAACTACGTCCGGCCTCCCGTGGTGCAGCCCCCGACCAAGATGATCCACTGGGCCAAGCTCGCCTACAACAACGCCTACTGGCTCACCGCCAAGGGCGCTCTGTAGAGGAGGCGACCATGGCGAACGAAAGCACCCTTCCCACCGATGCCGACCTGTCGCAGAAGCTCGACCTGATCCTCGGCAAGATGGAGGGGATCGAGCGGCGCCTCGACGCGTTCGAGGCCGGCCCCATCGGCGAGCTCAGCGGCCCCCTCTCCCTGATGCTGTCGGGCATGACCGACGACATGCTCAAGGGTCTGGTGTCGAAGATCGCCACCCTGGCCGAGGTCATCCTGGATCCCGGCGTGCTCGAGCTGCTCGAGCGGATCAAGAGCCCCGAGGTGCTGGCCACGCTCAGGCAGGTCACCGACCCCAACACGCTGGAAGGGCTGCGCGGCCTCACGGGTGCGCTCAACCTGGTCCAGGCCGGCATGACCGACGAGATGGTCGCCGGGCTGGTGGGCAAGGTCGGTATCCTCGGCGAACTCATCCTCGATCCCTTCGTGCTGGATGCGCTGCAGCGCGCCGCCCGCGCCCTCAAGGCCGGACAGGCGCAGTACCCCGACGTGAAGGTACCGCCGGTCGGCGGCATCTTCGGAGCCCTGCGCTCCGCCAACGACCCGGACACGCGCCGGGTGATGGCCTTCGCGCTCGCGGTGATGCAGAACCTCGGGCACGAGTTCTCCTGACGTCAGCTCGCCTGACGTAGTTCGTGACGCCCCTGCCTCCGGGCGTAGGAGGGGCCCGCCGACGCTCGGCGGGCCCCTTTCCGTGGTCCGGACGGGCGGGGGCGTCGCTGCCGCCGGCCCTACGGTGCCCGCGACTCACGCGGCTGGCGGGATGTTCTGGTTCACCTGGAACAGGTTGTCCGGGTCGTAGCGGCGCTTGACCCTGGTCAGGCGCTCGTAGTTCACGCCGTAGCTGGCCTGGATGCGGTCGTGGCCTTCATCCATCATGAAGTTCACGTAGGCCGCGCCGGTGGAGTACGGGTGCAGGGCATCGTAGTAGCCGACCGCCCAGTCGCGCAGCGCGCCGGCCATTCCGGGGTCTGGGTCGACGCCGACGATGACCTGCGACCACAGCGCGTCGCGGTGGCGGTAGGCGGTTGCGTCGGCGCTCACCCGTGCCGCTGCGCCGTTCAAGGGGTACAGGTGCATGGTGGACTGCGGGGTGGGAAGGGTGCCGCCTAAGCGGGCGTGCTCGGCGATCGCTTCGTCCGAGAGCGCCGGCAGGAAGTCGGCGCGCCAGTACCACTGCAGGCCGGCAGGGTAGAGCGGGTCGAAGAAGGATTGAAGGGCGGGGAAGGGGAGCTCGTGGGGGCCGTGCAGCAGTGGCTCCACCTCTTCCACGAAGGGTCCGACGAGGTCGTCGAAGCCTTCCTGGGTGCCGTTGTAGCACCACACGACGGCGGCGACGGTGCGGCCGTGGAGCTCCGCGGGGAAGGGGGGCACGGGCGGGACGGTGGTGAAAGCGAAGAAGCCGCCCAGCTCCTCCGGCGCGGTTTCGATGAGATCCTGGAACCCGCGGAGCGCGTCCTCCGCCTTGTCCACGGCCCACATGGTGGGTCCGCCGATGACGTTCTTGACGGGGTGCGCGCGGAACAGGAAGCTGGTGACGATGCCGAAGTTGCCGCCTCCGCCCTTGAGGGCCCAGAACAGGTCGGGATGGTCGTCGGCGCTCGCGGTGACGAGGCGTCCGTCGGCGAGGACCACATCGGCGCTGAGAAGGTTGTCGATGGTGAGGCCGGCGGAGCGCGTGAGGTAGCCGCTGCCGCCGCCCAGGGTGAGGCCGCCGACCCCCGTGCTGGCGATGAAGCCGCAAGGCACCGCGAGCCCGAAGGGGTGGGTGGCGTGGTCGACGTCGCCCCAGACGCAGCCGCCTTCCACCCGCACGGTGCCGGCTTCGGGATCCACGCGGATGCCGTGCAGGTGCGACAGGTCGACCACCAGTGCGCCGTCGGCGACGCCTAGGCCGGCGGCGTTGTGGCCGCCACCGCGGACGGCAAGCGGGACCTTGCCATCGCGCGCGGTGTTGACGCAGGTGATCACGTCCGCGGTGTCCGCGACGCGCACGATGACGCCGGGACGGCGCTGGATCATGGCGTTGTAGACCTGCCGAGCCTCCTCGTAACCATCGTCGCTGGGGGCCAGCACGGCACCGCGTACCGCGCCGCGGAGTGCCTCCACGAACGCGCTCGGAAGGGGTGGCGCGGCCGGGGTGGCACCGGCCTGCGTTTCGGGTGAACGCTGCTGCATGGTCATCCGTCCTCCTTGCCTTCTGGGTCTTCTGAAGGGTAGGAGGCGGAGCGTTCGCGCACCGTTCGCGGCGTTCGCTCTCGGGCCCGCAGGTGGTGCAGGAACCGCGCCGCGCGCGCCAGGTCGCGGCCGGCGGCGTGCGCCGGGGCACGCTCGAGCACCCGCTCGAGCACGCGTGCCGCGTCGACCGTCTGCCCCCGCCCGCGCAGGTCTTGCGCCCACGTCAATGCGCTTCGGGCCGCCAGCGGCCAGGCGCTCATGCGCTCGGCGCGCACCAGAGCGGTGTGCAGGCACGCGTCGCGCGCGGCTTCGGTAGGCGCCAGCCGCGACTGCAGCCGGGCGATCTCGGCCGCCCACCAGCTCTCGTCGGTGGCGTCGGCCCGCCGCTCGGCCTCGGCCAGTGCCTCACGGGCGCGCTCGCAGTCGCCGGCGCGGGACAGCGCCTGCGCCAGCACGGTGAGGTAGAAGGGACGTCGCACTGCCGCTCCCTCCTGCTCGAGCCCCGCGATGGCTCCCTCGATGATCGTCACGCGCTCGCCCGGCGCGAGGGAAGCGTCGGCCCAGGCGGCCAGCAGCCGCCCCCAGTGCACGTAGTAGGCGAAGCCGCAGGTCTCGCAGATCTCGACCGTGGTGCGGGCGTGGGCCAGGCAGCCGCGTCGGTCGCGGCGCATGTGGTCGAGCGCAGCCCCGTAGGCGTGCGCGAGCGCCTGGCTATAGGCGTGGCCGAGCTCGTCGGCGTGCGCCACGCCGCGCTCGGACGCGGCCAGTGCGGCCGGGGTGAAGCCCGCCAGCCACAGTGCATGCGCGCGCCAGCCGGCGGTGAACACCCCCAGGTCGGCTCCGAACACCGAGAGCTGCTGGCGGCCGGTGGCGGGATCGTAACCCTGCTCGGCGCGTTCGAAGTGCCGCAGGGCGCCCTCCACGTCGCCCGCCGTCAACAGCGAGCCCGCCATGGCGTGGTCGCCCTCCGCCTGCCTGTCGGGCACGTCGCGGGCCAGCGCCTGCAGGCGCTCGGACAGCTCCAGTGCCTCGGCCAGCCGGCCGCTCACGAAGCGGGTGTTCTGCTGGTTGCGCAGAGCCTGGTTGAGCCCACCCAGGTCGCCGAGACGCTCGCTTAGCTCACGCGCGCGGCGCATGGCATGGTCTAGGGTCGGCGCGGTGTAGCCGCCCAGTGAGCGGATGGGGATGCTCTTCGCCAGGTGGAGCTCGAGCTCGCGCCGGTCGCGCTCCTCGGACGGCGGGAACGCAGCCACCAGCTCCAACGCGTGGTCGAGAAGGCGCACCGCCTCGCCGTGAGCGTACACCGCCCCCGCCTCACGGGCCGCCTGCCGGTAGGCATGGACGGCGCGCCCCGGCTCGCCCCCCTGCTCGAAATGGTGGGCCAGCCGGCCGCTCATGGGACCCGCCCCCTCGGCTTGAAGGTGCTCGAGGGCGCGTGCCACGCGCCGGTGGAGCAGCCGCCGGCGGGCCGGGTCGGCACCCTGACGGGCGGCGTCGCGCAGAGCGTCGTGACTGAAGTCGTAGGCACCGGCCGCCTGCTCGCGCACGATGCGGCGGCGCCACAGCTCGTCCAGCGCCCGGACCAGTTCCTCCTCGGTCCGATCGGACGCCTGGCGCAGCACCTCGAAACGGAAGGCGCGGCCGATGGTGGCTGCCAGCTCAGCGAGCGAAGCTGCCGCCGGGGAGAGCTGCTGCAGGCGCGCGCTGAGGACGGCGCGCACGCGGGGAGGAAGTGCGGTGAGGGTGTCGGTGGCCTCCCCGGGCGGGAGTGCGTCCGCGTCGCCGTCCCCGGCGAGCAACGCCTCGACCACGAACAAGGGCACGCCCTCGCTGACGCGCACGATCCGGGCCAGGTCAGCGGCCGACAGCCGTCCGCCGGCGACGTCTCGGGCCAGCCGTTCGGTCTCGGACGGGCTGAGGCGTCCCAGCTCCACGTCACGCAGGCGGCCGCTCGCCCGCCACTCCAGTAGCAGGCGCTCCAGCGCCGGCCGACCGGGCAACTCCTCGCTGCGGGCCGTGGCCAGGATGAGCAGCTGGGCCGTGCCATCGAGGCGCGTCAGCAGACGGAGCACGTCCAGGGAGTCGGCATCCGCCCACTGCAGATCGTCGGCGATCAGCAACCGGGGGCCCGGCGCGGCCAGCAGCGCGCGGGCGATCGCCTCCAGCAGGCGTCGTCGTTGCCAGGATGCGGGCACGGTGTCGGGAGCGTCGGGCTCCTGCGCCCCCTCCGGGTCGAGCTCCGGGGCCAGGCGGGCGATCTCGGCGCGCCATGGTGCGGGCAGCTCGCGCACCCGCTCGCTGACGGCGGGGGTGCGAAGCCAGTCCACGGCGAGCCCGTAGCTGACGGTGCCCTCGGCGGCGTAGGCGCGGCTGCGGGCGACGGTCGCCTGCTGCGGATGGCTGTGGCGCACGAACTCCTCAACCAGGCGCGTCTTGCCGATGCCCGCCTCGCCGTAGACCACCACCACCCCAGAAGCGCCTGCGCGCGCGTCGACCCAGGCCTCCGCCAGCGTGGCGAGCGCCCGATCGCGGCCGACCAGAGGCGCGCCGTCGCGCGCCTCGCGCGGCGCACGGCGGTCGGTTCCGCCTTCGGTAGCGAGCAGTGCCTCGTAGGCGGCGCGGGTCGCATCGCTCGGTGTCACCTCGAGCTCGCGCTGCAGGGCGCCGGCGCAGCGGTGGAAGGCGTGGATGGCGGCGGCGCGGTTGCCGTCGCGCTGGTGCAAGCGCATCAGGGCGCGGTAGGCGGACTCGGCGGCGGGATCGATGCCCAGCAAGCGCTCGGCATGCGCCAGCGCCGCCGCCGTGTCGCCCGATGACTCGGCCAGCCCCACCAGTCGCTCGAGACCGGCCAGGACGGCGCAACGAAGGCGTTGCCGTTCGCCTTCCAACCAGTCGTCGTAGCTGGCGGGCAGCAGGTCGCCGCGGTAGAGGACGGCCGCCCTCTCGAGGGCGCCACTCTCTGCGCGCGGGTCGCCGCCGCTGCGTGCGGCGGCGGCGGCCTCCAGGGCTGTCTCGAGCGCCTCGACATCGACCTCCACCGTGTCCCCGGACACCCATTGCAGCGTGTCGGCATCGACCCGCAACACTTCGTCGGCGCATGGCAGGTCGGCGCGGAGGTGGTGGAGTTCGCGCCGCAGGTTGGTGCGCGCCTGCCCTTCCTCCGAGTCAGGCCAGAACAGGGAGGCCAGACGTTCGCGTCGCACGGCCACGTGGCGGTGCAGAATCAGGTAGGCCAGCAGGCTGCAGCGACGTGCCGACGCGAGCGCCGCCACGGGCGTGCCGCCGTCCAGGATGCGGACATGTCCGAGAAGTTCGATGCGGAGCCGCAGCTGCGTCACCCTCCCCTTCCTGAGATGCACGAGGTCCGGGACCCAGGTCGTCGAGGCAAGCGTTTCCGGCGTGTCGAGGGACTTCAAGCATGGGGGAGGGTCGGTGGGCTGTCAAGCGCAGCCACCGCACGGACCCCGACCGCGCTGGTAAGGTAGCCGTTCCGCGCCGGCCGGCGGCGCCACCTCGTTAGAATGGCGCGGACCGCTCGCAACCGCCCGTGGAGGAGCATGTCGTCAACCGAAGCCGTCGTCGAGGTCGCCTCGCTGGTCAAACGATACGGAGACGTACATGCCGTTGAGGGCGTGAGCTTCGAGGTCCGCCGCGGCGAGTTCTTCGGCATGCTCGGGCCCAACGGCGCCGGCAAGTCCACGCTGATGCGGATGATCTATCAGGTCACACCCAGCACGTCGGGCACGTTGCGGGTGCTGGGCATGCCGGCGGGCGAGCGCGCCCGCGCCATCAAGCAGCGTCTCGGCGTGGTGCCGCAGATGGACAACCTCGACACCGAGCTCCGTGTGATGGACAACCTGTTGATCTACGCGCGGTTCAACGGCATCGCCGGCGCCCGCGCCCGGCAGCGTGCCGAAGAGCTGCTCGTCTTCGCCGACCTGGTCGAGAAGCGCAACGTCATGGTCGACGAGCTGTCGGGGGGCATGAAGCGGCGCTTGACGCTGGCGCGCGGGCTGATGAACGACCCGGAGATCGTGGTGCTCGACGAGCCCACCACCGGTCTCGACCCGCAGGTGCGCCTCAACCTATGGAACAAGCTCGAGGAGCTACGCACGCAGGGCAAGACGCTCATGATGAGCACCCACTACATGGATGAGGCCGAGCGGCTGTGTGACCGGCTGGTGATCATGGATCACGGCAGCATCATCGCCTCGGGCGCCCCGCAGGCGTTGATCCGCGACCACCTGCCGCCGCTGGTCATCGAGGCGCGCGCCGAGGCCGGGGAGGGACACCGGCTCGAGGACGCCGCCGGCAAACTGGGGCTCGACGCGGTACGTAGCGGCGACCGGGTGAGCGTCTTCGTCGACGACGCCGACGCGGCGTTGGCGAGCCTTCGCGGGCAGGGGTGGCGGCTCGAGCGCGCCTTCGTGCGGCCGGCCAACCTGGAGGACGTCTTCCTCAAGCTCACCGGACGGGCGCTCAGGGAGTGAGGGCATGGGACGAAGCCGAGTGATCGATCTCAGGAGCGCGGGCCGGGTGTGGCAGCGCAACCTGTGGGTGTACCGCGACCGCTGGTACTACGGGTTGCTGCCGAACTTCTTCGAGCCGCTGTTCTACCTGCTCGGCCTCGGCGTCGGCCTGGGCTACTACGTCAGCAGCGGCGGGCAGTTCGGCCAGGACTACCTGAGCTACATCGCTCCCGGGCTGGTGGCGGCTTCGGCCATGAACGGCGCCGCCTTCGAGACCACCTACAACGTGTTCGTCAAGTTGCACTTCGGCAAGCTCTACGACGCCATGGTGACCACCCGCGTCAACATGGAGGACGTGGCGGTAGGGGAGTGGTGGTGGGCGGTCACCCGATCCGTCATCTACGGCGGCATCTTCCTGTTGATCACCCTGTTCTTCGACACGCCGCTGACCTGGCGGCTGCTGCTGGCCGTGCCCGCCATCGCGCTGGTCGGTTACTGCTTCAGCGCCATCGGCCTGGCCTTCACCTCGGTCATCCACATCATCGACGTGTTCTCCTACTTCTTCACGCTGTTCATCACGCCGTCGTTCCTGTTCTCCGGGATCTTCTTCCCGGTGCAGGAGCGCTTCCCCGCCTCGCTGGTGTGGGTGGCTCAGGCGACGCCGCTGTACCGGGCGGTGCGGCTGCTGCGCGGCATCATCAACGGCCACTGGCAGGGGCTCGGGTACGACGTCGGCTACCTGTTGGTGGTGGGCACGGCCCTGGGCGTGTTCGCGGTGTGGCGCATGCAGCGCCGCGTCATCCGCTGAGCGACGGCGCCGTGGCCGGGCCGCTCGCGGCGCGCCTGCCAAGGGGGAGCCTAGAAGGGCGCGGTCGACGGTGGCGTGGAGGGGGTGACGGGCAGCCGCACGGTGATGGTGCTGCCGCGGCCCGCCTCGCTCTCGGCGGTGATGGTGCCTCCGTGCGCCTCCACCAGCGAGCGCGCGATGGGCAGTCCTAGGCCGGAGCCCGAGCCGCCCTCGGAGCGCGAGGCGTCCACCCGGTAGAAGCGCTCGAAGATGTGGGGCAAGGCATCGGCGGGGATACCGGCGCCGTCGTCCGCCACGCTCAGGACGGCGTGGCCGCCCTGCCGGTGCGCGCTCAGCTTCACGTGACCGCCGGTGGAGGTGTGCTGCAGGGCGTTGCTGACCAGATTGGCAAGGACCTGCCGCATGCGGCTGGGATCGACATCCAGGTCCGGAGGGGGGTCGCCGAGCTCGATCTCGAGGGCGACGCCCGCTTGCTCGGCCAGCGGCAGGAACGCCTGACGAGTCCCCTGCAGCAGCTCGGCGGCGCCCATCGTCTCGCACTGCAACCGCAGCCGCCCGGCGTCCGCCATCGACAACGTGCGCAGGTCCTCGACCAGGTGCTGGAGCTGCACTGCCTCGGCGTACATGGTGTCGATGGTGGCGGGGGTGGCGTCGAGGACACCCTCGCGGATGCCTTCCAGGTAGCCCGTCAGCACCGATAGCGGCGTCCGCAGGTCGTGCGCGATGTCCGCCGTCATCTGTTCGCGCAGGCGCTGACCGCGCGCCACGTCGGCGCTCATGTCGTTGAAGGCCTGCGCCATCTCGCCGAACTCGTCCTGCGAGCGGATCGGCACCGACTGCTCCAGCGCGCCGCCGCGCATCTTGCCGATGGCGCTGGTGAGGTCGCGGATCGGGCGCGTCAGCAGCCGGGTGGCGAGCACGCCGATCAGCAGGGCCAGCGCCGCCGCGGCGATGGCGGCGTAGAAGATCGCCTGACCGGTACGACGCAGGTAGATGCGCTCCAACGTGCGCAGCTCAGGCGGTGCGCTGTAGGTCACCGTACCGATCCGTTGCCCGTCGAGCATCACCGGCGTGCCGCGGAGGAGCACGCGGCCGGGAAGGGTCGCGCCCAGGTGCCAGCGCAGGCTGCCGATGACGACCACTCCTTTCGGGTTGGCCAGGGCGAAGGGGTTGTGGCGTTCGAATCTCTCAATGGCGCCATCGGCGGGCCCAAATCCGGCCGCGCCGTTGGCCGGCGTCAACGGCCGCAGGCCTTCAGAGTCGGCGCCGCTCGGGGTGCCCGGCCGAGCCGGCGGAGCTGCCGGGGCGGCGGGGCTCCCGGTCGAGGTCGACCCGGCGGGCGCCGCGTCCTTCGGTGCTGCGTCGGGGCGCGAGCGGTCGCCGCCGGGCACTCCTAGGATGCGGTCGACCTCGCGCTGCAGGGCCGTCTCGGCGCCCACCCAGTTGCCGTGGTCCTGGTAGTAAGCGGTCGCGGCGTCGATGAAGGCGCTGCGCGTCTGCTCCAGACGGAAGTTGTTGAACTGGGTGTGGGTGATCCAGCGCGCGCTGACGCCCACCAACGCCACCGCCAGCACGCTGGTGGCGATGATGATGAGCGTCAGCTTGGTGCGGATCGACCGCACGCTCTAGGCCTCGGGCCTGAAACGGTAGCCGACGCCGAAGACGGTCTCCACGTAGCGCGGCTTCCGGGGGTCGCGCTCCAGCTTCTTACGCAGGTTGCGGACGTGGGCGTCGATGGTGCGCTCCACCCGCTCCGGGCTCTCGCCGGGCAGGTGCTCGATCAGGTCGGTGCGGCTGAAGACCCTGCCCGGCGCCGCCATCATGGTGGCGAGCAGGTCGAACTCCGAGGGGGTCAGGTCGACCGAGTTCCCGTCCACGCGAACCGTGTGCCGGACGCGGTCGAGCTCGACCGCGCCGACCAGAAGGCGCTCCTCGGTCCGTTCCCGCTGCTCGTAGCGCCGCAACACGGCGCGCACGCGGGCGTTGAGCTCGGCCATGCCGAACGGCTTGGTGACGTAGTCGTCGGCGCCGAGCTCCAGCCCGGCCACCTTGTCGGCCTCTTCGACCCGCGCCGTGAGGAGGATGATCGGGGTGTCGGACTCGCGGCGGTAGGTGCGGATGAACTCGAGCCCGTCCATCTCCGGCATCATCACGTCCAGGAGGATGAGATCGGGTTTGGCGTGGCGTGCCGTGAACAGAGCGTTGCGGCCGTTGTCTGCGACGACCGTACGGTAACCCTGCTTGCCCAGGTACTCCTGGAGCAGTCGCGTGAGGCTCAGCTTGTCGTCGACGATGAGGACCGTCTTGGTCATGATCGGCACCGGCCCGAAGTGGGCGACTTCCACCCCGATGCTAAGGCCGCCATGTTGGCGAGATGTGCAGGTGGGATGCACGGCTTGCGCGGGCGGACGTGTGGTCTCGGGCCGGCGGGCCTCGGGCGCACGTACGATGGCGGGCATGGACGCCGATCCACGACACGCCGAGGCCCCTGTAGGCGAACCTCCACCGCGGGGCCGCGCCGAGCAGCTCGACCGCGAGGACCCCCTCGCGTCCTACCGTCAGGCGTTCGTGATCGACGACGCGCCGCGGATCTACCTCGACGGCAACTCCCTGGGCCGCCTCCCCCGGCGCACCCGGGAGCGCCTGGCGGCGGCGGTGGAGCAGGACTGGGGCCGCCATCTCGTCGAGAGCTGGGGGCGCGGCTGGATCGAGGCGCCCCGCCGCATCGGGGAGCGCCTGGCTCCGCTGATCGGCGCCGCCGCCGGCCAGGTGGTGGTGAGCGACAGCACCACGGTCAACCTCTTCAAGCTGGCGGGTGCCGCGTTGGGCGCCCGGCCGCAGCGCCCCAAGCTGGTGTCGGACGCGATGAACTTCCCGTCGGACCTCTACACCCTGCAGAGCGTGGTGCGCGGCGCGCACCACGGGGCCGCCCTCGAGGTCGTGCCGGCCGGCGCCGACGGCGTGGAGCCGGATCTGGAGGCGTTGACGGCCGCTATCGACGAGGGCACGGCTCTGGTGGTGCTGTCGCACGTCGCCTTCAAGAGCGGCTATCTGCACGATGTCGAGGCCGTGGTGGCGCGGGCGCGCGCGGTCGGCGCATGGACGCTGTGGGACCTCAGCCACTCGGCGGGCGTGGTGCCCATCGAGCTCGACGCCTGGGGCGTCGAGCTGGCGGTGGGGTGCACCTACAAGTACCTCAACGGCGGACCGGGAGCTCCCGCCTTCCTCTACGTCGGTCGGGGACTCCAGGAGCGGCTGCGCTCGCCGGTCGAGGGTTGGTTCGGGCGCAAGACGCCGTTCGGGTTCGATCTCGCGTACGAGCCCGCCGACGGCATCGACCGCTTCCTGGTCGGAACGCCGCCGGTGCTGTCGCTGCTGGCGATCGAGTCCGGTCTGGAGCCGCTGGAGCAGGCCGGGGTGGGCGCCGTACGCGCCAAGTCCGAGGCGCTGACCCGCCTCCTGGTGGAGCTGGTCGATACTCGCCTGGTGCCGCTGGGGTTCACGCTGGGAACACCGCGCGATCCGGCGCGGCGCGGCTCGCACGTGAGCCTGCGCCACCCCGACGGCTACCGCATCAACCGCGCCCTCATCGATGCCGACGTGGTGCCCGATTTCCGTGAGCCCGACACCATCCGCTTCGGCCTGGCGCCGCTGTATACCCGGTTCGTCGACGTCTGGGACTCCGTCGACCGGTTGGTGGGGATCGTCGAGGAGGGCCGCCACCATGCCTACGACGACGCCCGCTCGTCCGTGACCTGAGCGTGGGGCCTAGGCCGGCGGCGGCCGCTGTCGGGTGACGCTCGGTCCGGCACGGTACAACTCCCGCGCGGCGCTGCGGCGGCCGCGCGCGTGGTTCATCCTGTGGGAGCCGCTGGTTCGAGCGGCTCCCGGGACCGCCCGAGCGTTGCCGCTGCGCTTCGGTCGCGCTGCGATCGCAGCGCGACGGCCCAGCGGCGGCACCGCTGCGCAGCTGTGGCACGACTGTGGCCCCACCGCCAAGGAGGCGACGATGGACCTGCATGGTGTGAATCCGATCTTGCCGACGCCGTTCACGGATGGCGGTGCGCTGGATGTGGCGAGCCTGGAGCGGCTCATCGACTTCCAGCTCGAGGCCGGGGTGGACGGCGTGGCGATCCTGGGGTTCCTGGGTGAGGCGCACAAGCTGGCGGAAGCCGAGCGCCGCACCGTCGTCCAGACGGTGGTGGCGCGCGCCGCGGGCAAGATCCCGGTGTGGGTGGGGGTGCGCGCGCTGGGCACGGCGGGCGCGGTGGAGCAGGCGCGCGCCGCGCAGGAGCTGGGCGCCAGCGCGGTGTTCGTGGCGCCCATCGCGCCGCAATCCGACGCCGCGCTGTACCAGCACTACCGCGCCGTCGCGCAAGCGATCGAGGTGCCGGTCATCTTGCACGACTACCCGGCGTCGTTCGGCATCAGCCTGTCACCGGAGCTGGTGGCGCGCCTGGCGAACGACGGGTTCGCGCCGTACATCAAGCTGGAGGACCCGCCGGTGCTGACCAAGCTGAGCCGCATCCGGGAGCTGACCGAGGGGCGCATCGGGGTGTTCGGCGGGCTCGGCGGCGAGTACTTCCTGGAGGAGTTGCAGCGCGGCGCGGTGGGCATCATGACCGGCTTCGCGTTCCCCGAGGTGCTGGTGAGGATCTACCGGCAGTTCCGTGCTGGGGACGTGCCGGGCGCGGCCCGCACCTTCGATCACTACATGCCGCTCATCCGCTACGAGTTCCAGCCCAAGATCGGGCTGGCGTTCCGCAAGCACATCTACCGCAGGCGCGGGGTGTTCACCTCGGAGTTCATCCGCCCGCCCGGCATGGCGCTGGACGACGTCAGCCGCGACGAGCTCGAGAGCATCGTCACGCGCGTCGGACTACGGCTCGAACCCGGCGCGCACGAGCCGGCGTGAGCGCTCGTCCGGTGGTCGACGAGGCCCGCATCCGGCGCCGCATCGACCGGTTGGCAACGTTCACGGAAGCCGAGCGGCCCTACACTCGCCGCGCCTTCACCGACCTCTACCGGCAGGCCCGGGCGTGGCTCGCCGAAGAGTTCCGAAGCGCCGGGCTCGAGCCTGCGCTGGACGCCGGAGGCAACCTGGTGGGCCGGCGGGCGGGGCGCCGGTCGGGCGCCCGCGCCCTGGCGGCTGGCTCGCACATCGACACGGTGGTCGGCGGCGGCCGCTTCGACGGCGTCGCCGGCGTGGTGGCGGCGCTGGAGGCGGCACAAGTGCTGCACGAGAGCGGGGTCGAACTCGAGCATCCGCTGTTCGTGTACGACTTCCTCTCCGAGGAGCCCAGCGACTACGGCGCCGCCTGCGTCGGCAGCGGTGCGTTGGCCGGCACCCTGACGCCGGCCCTGCTCGCCGGCGTCGGGCCGGACGGCGAGTCGCTGGCGGCGGCGCTGGCCCGCATGGGCGGCGACCCGGCGGCGCTGGACGCGCCGCTGCCCGACGCCGGGCGGCTGGCGGCCTTCCTGGAGTTGCACATCGAACAGGGACCCGTGCTGGAGCGCGAGGGTCTTCCGATCGGCGTGGTGGAGGGGATCGTGGCGATCCAGCGGATGGACGTTACGTTGCGGGGCAAGGCGGGCCACGCCGGCACCACCCCGATGGCGCTGCGGCGCGATGCGCTGGTCGGCGCCGCGGCGTTGGTGCAAGACGTGTGGGAACGCGCGCGGGCGACGGGGGCGGCGAGCGGGCTGGTCGCGACCGTCGGTCGGCTGGAGGTGTTCCCGAACGGAGCGAACGTCGTCCCCGGTGAGGTCAGACTGGTGCTGGAGGCGCGCTCGCTCGACGAGACCGAGGTGGCGGGCTTCCTCGACGAAACGCGCCGCCGTGCCCGGGAACGCGCCGAGGCGTTGGGGCTCGAGCTCGAGGCCGCCGTCGTCGACGCGGCACCCGCCGTACGCAGCGACTCCCGCCTGGTGGCGGCACTGGAGGCCGCCTGCGACGCTCGCGGGCTCGGCCACCGGCGGCTGTCGAGCGGCGCGGGGCACGACGCCATGCAAGTGGCGCAGGTGTGCCCGGTAGGGATGATCTTCATCCCCTGTGTCGACGGCCTGAGCCACCATCCCGACGAACAGGCCGCCGCCGGCGACGTCGCCGCCGGTGCAGCGGTCCTGCTCGACGCCCTCGAACGGCTCGACGCCGAGCTGTAGCACGACCGACCGAGACGCAACGCACACGAGACGCAACGCACACGAGACGGAGGCACGACATGGATCTGGGATTGCATGGACGCAAGGCGCTGGTGCTGGCAGGGACCTCGGGGCTCGGGCTGGGGACGGCGCGGGTACTCGCCGCCGAGGGCGCGAAGGTGGCCCTGTGCGGCCGCGACGCCGCGCGCGCCGAGGAGATCGCGCGAGAGGTCGCCGACGCGACCGGCGCCACCGTGCTGGGCCTGCAGGCGGACGTCAGCGACGGCGCTCAGGTCGAGCGGGTGGTCGGGGAGGCGGGGAGCGCGCTGGGCGGGTTGGACATCCTGGTGACCAACGCCGGTGGGCCGCCTCCCGGCACCTTCGAGACGTTGGACGATGCGTCGTGGGCCGCTGCCGTGGATCTCACGCTGATGAGCGTGGTGCGCAGCGTGCGCGCGGCGCTGCCGCATCTCAAGCGTTCACAGGGCGGGGCGGTGTTGGCGCTGGCAAGCTCATCCGTGAAGGCGCCGATCGCCAACCTGACGCTCAGCAACGTGCTGCGCCCGGCGGTTCAGGCGCTCGTGAAGACCCTGTCGATCGAGCTCGCTGCCGACGGCATCCGCGTGAACACGCTGTCGCCCGGGCGGGTGCTCACGCCGCGCATCGTGCAGCTCGACGAGGCTCGCGCTCGGCGTGAGGGGATGTCGCTGGAGGCGGTGCGGGCGGCGTCGGTGGCCGCCATCCCGCTGGGCCGACTCGGCGACACCGCCGAGTTCGGCCGGGTGGCCGCGTTCCTGGTCAGCGACGCGGCGTCGTACATGACCGGAAGCTCGATCCTGGTCGACGGCGGCATGGTGCGCTGCCTGTAGCGCGGGGGCCGGCGGAGGAACGTGTGGCGGAGCGAGGGGCGGGCGCTGCGCTTGCGGCCGGGTGGTAGCTTGGTCCAAGCTCTGGGCGGGCAGCGATCGCTGTGGCCGCCCGATCCCTCTGGAGGACGTCATGACGAAACCCGCTCTCGACGCAGCCACCGACTGGCACGCCCTCGCCGCGGAGGTCGCCGGCGAGGTGGTGGCGTGGCGCCGTCACTTGCACAGCCACCCCGAGCTCTCGTTCCAGGAGCACGAGACCGCGGACTTCGTGGAACGCACGCTCGCAGGTTTCGGCGGCTTCGAGATCTCGCGTCCCACGCCCACCAGCGTGGTCGCGACGTTGCGCGGCGGCCGTCCTGGGCCGCGCGTGGCGGTGCGCGCGGACATGGACGCGCTCCCGATCGAGGAGGCGAGCGGGGTTCCCTTCGCCTCACAGCGTCCCGGCGTGATGCATGCCTGCGGGCACGACGGTCACACCGCCATCCTGCTCGGGGTCGCGCGCATCCTCAGCCGGCGCCGCGAACAGGTCGCGGGCGAGCTGCGCTTCCTGTTCCAGCATGCCGAGGAGCTGTTCCCGGGCGGCGCGCAGCAGCTCGTCGACGAGGGCGTGATCGACGATGTGGACACGGTGCTGGGGCTGCACCTGATGGCGCCATTCCAGAGCGGCGCGTTGCTGCTCCGGTCGGGGCCCGGCATGGCAGCGCCCGACACGTTCGACATCACGGTCATCGGTCGGGGTGGGCACGCAGCCATGCCCGACACCGCCGTCGACCCGGTCGCTATCGGGGCGCAGATCGTGAGCAACCTTCAGCACCTGGTGTCGCGCGTCGTCGACCCCATCGAGCCGCTGGTCGTGTCGGTGACCCGCTTCCACGCCGGAAGCGCCGACAACGTCATCCCCGAGCGCGCCGAGCTCGGAGGCACGGTGCGCAGCTTCGACGCCGAGCTGCGCGAGCGCATGCCCGCATTGATGGAGCGCGTTGTCAAGGGCCTCACCGAGGCGCACGGCGCCGACTACACCTTCGCGTACCAGAAGGGTTATCGCGCCCTGGTCAACGACCCGGCGGTTACCGAGACGCTGCGTGGTGCCTTCGAGGGAGCGTTCGGGGCCGAACGCGTGTTCACGCCGCCCCGCATCATGGGCGGTGAGGACTTCTCGGCCTACCTGGCGGCCAAGCCGGGCACCTTCTTCTTCGTGGGCGCCAAGCCCGATGACGTCGAGGTCGCCTACCCGCACCATCACCCGCGCTTCGCCATCAACGAAGGCGCGCTCGAGGTGGGCGTCGAGGCGTTCCTGACGGCGATCGAGGCGGTGACTGCCGGCTGAGCGCCGCACTCCCGAGCGACGCCGCTCGGCGGCGGCGGAGCCGGACGTGGGAAGTACGGGGCGGCGCGGCGACGGCACGCTAGGATGGCCCGCATGGATGACAGCGATTGGGGAGCGGGCCGACGCAAGCTGGTGAAGGCGCTCGGCGTCGGTGTGCTGGGTGCGGTGCTCGGAGCGGGGACCGCCCAGGCAGCGGGAGCGGCGGTGGGTTCCGCCGGTGGAACGCCGGCCGGGGACGGCGGGCATCAGCCGGTGGTGCTGTACGGGCCGGACGGACGGCCCATGCCCGCGTTCAGCCCGGACGATCCCGGCAACGTTCGGCTCGCCGGCCGCGGCGCGGCGGCGGGCTACGCTCAGCACGCGCTCGAGCCACGGGCGCCGAAGACGATCCAGCGTGCACCTTCCAGGGCGGGGATCTGGCTCCAGGTCGAACGGGGCCAGGTCCGCGTCCGGACCGACGGCTCCGACGCCACCGCGACGACCGGCGAGCTCATCGGCGCGGGCTTCGCCGAGCGCTACGACGTCGACAGCCTGAGCGTCATCGCCAACGGCGCCAGCGCGGTCGTGCAGACCTGGAGCGAGTGATGCGGCAGTTCGCCAGCGTCACGGAACGCACCTCCAGCGTTCCGCACGCGCCCCGCGCGCACGATCTCGAGGTGGTCACGCGCTTCCAGCGCGGTCACGGCTGGACCGTGACGAACGCCTCGGAGAGCAACCTCGACGACGCCTCCGACTACGTGCTCGGTTCGCAGAGCGCATGGTTCACGCAGCCGAGCGGGGGGCTCCCGGCCTGGATCGAACGCACCGGTCTGAAGCTCGATCTCAGCGCGCGGATCGTGCGGCTGTGGCTCCGTGTCGAGGGTGATCTCAGCGGGCTCGGGGACATCACGCTCTACGCCGGCGACGCCGGTTTCACCGACTATCTCAAGTGGCCGATCGAGACGAGTGCGTCGCCCGCGGGTCAGTACCTGAAGGCGGGCGAGGGCTGGGTGGTGATGGACCTGGGCTTCGGCGACGCCACCGCCGTGGGCTCCCCCCGGCGCAACGCCATCGAGGCCCTGCGCATCCGTGTCGACGCTCCCAAGGGGGGCGACACCACCCTTCACATCAACGGCGTGGCCTCCTACGCGGAGCCCGACGCCTGGCCTCACGGGGTCGTCAGCCTGTCGTTCGACGACGGCTGGAGCGACCCGTACGACCACGCACGACCGATCCTCGATGCCTACGGCTACCCGGCGACCGCCTACGTGATCCGTGACCTCATCGGCAGCCCGCGGAGGTTCACGCTCGAGCAGCTGCACAGGCTGGAGGACTTCTCGGGCTGGGAGGTGGCAGGCCACAGCGACCGCCTGGCCGTGCACAACGCGCGCTGGACCGGGGTCAGCCCCGAGGCCCTGACGGAGGACATCGAGCAGCTGCAACGGTGGCTGCGCAGTGAGGGCTTCCGCGGCGTCAACCACTGCGCCTACCCGGGAGGCGCCTACGACGATTCCGTGCTGCAGACGGTGCGCCGCTACTGGCGCGCCGCCCGCACCATCATCCAGTCCAGCACCGAGGTCGTCACGCCCCCGAACCCGCTCAAGCTGCGGGCGTGGAGCATGATCGACGCCCGCCCCCCCGGCGACCTCATCGCCCGCATCGACCGCGCCAGGGCCGGCAAGCAGTGGTGCATCCTGACGTTCCACCACGTGGTGCCGAGCGACACGGCGGCAACCGACTACTCGGTGAGCGACTTCCGCGCCATCGTCGACCACATCCATGCCATCGGGATGCCGGTCCGGACGGTCGGCGACGTGCTCGGCATCTGAGCGGGGCGCGGAAGGCCGGCGTGGCGAACGACGGCGTGGGGAAGAACGGCGTGGGGAATGACGGCGTGGGGAATGACGGCGTGGGAAACGGCGGCGTGCGAATCGGCGGCGTCGACGGTCCGGACCGTGTGCCGACCCCGCTGCACGACCTGCCGCGGCTGGCGGCAGCACTCGGTGTCGCGCAGGTGCTGGCCAAGGACGAGGGGCGCCGGATGCTCGGCAGCTTCAAGTCGCTCGGCGGCACCTACGCCGGCTTGCGCGCCCTGGCCCGCGCGGTGGGCGAGGAGGTCGACGCGATCGTGGCGCGCCCTCGTTCCGGTCTGCCTGTGCTGATCTGCGCCAGCGACGGCAACCACGGCCTGGCCGTCGCCGCGGCCGCAAGGCAGGCGGGCACGAACGCGCGTGTCTTCCTCCACGACGGCGTGCCGGCGGACCGCGCGACGCGCATCGCCGCGCTGGGGGCCGAGATCGTCCGGGTAACGGGGACCTACGACGACGCGGTTGCCGCCGCGGCCGACGCGGCACAGCGCGGGGACGGCATCCTGGTCGCCGACACCAGCGACGACCCGGCCGATCCCGTGGTCCGTGACGTGATCGCGGGCTACGCGGTGATGGCGGCCGAGATCCGGCGCCAGAGCGACGCCTCGGGCCACCGCAGGCCCACCCATCTGTTCGTTCAGGCGGGCGTCGGGGGGCTGGCCGCTGCCATGGTCACGGAGCTCGGACCGTGGCTGGCGCCGCCTGCCGCGATCGTCGTGGTCGAACCTGACGCGGCGCGTTGCGTCGGTGCCGCACTCGAGGCCGGACGGCCCGTGCAGCTCCCCGGCGACCTGGTGACCGTGGCGGAGATGCTGGCCTGCGGCCGGGCCGGCGCCGCAGCGCTGGAGATCCTCCTCGGCCACCGCGTAGGTGCACTGAGCGTCGGTGAGGAAGCGCTGCTGGCGGCGCCCCGCTTGCTCGCCGAGATGGGCGGACCGCGCAGCACGCCCTCGGGAACGGCGGGCCTGGCCGGTGCCGTGGCGGCGCTCGCCGACCGCGCGAAGGCCGCCGAGCTCGAGCTCGGCCCCGAGAGCCGAGTGCTGGTCCTCGTCACCGAGGGTCTTGTGCCGGGGGGTGCTACGCAGGGCCCATGATGGGAGAGTCGACGGCTTCCGTGCGTGGTCAGCGGCCCAGCACGAAGAGCTCGAGCATCCGCAAGGTCGCCTCGGTGCCGCGCTGGAAGTCGACCCAGCGCAGGTGTTCGTTCGGCGCGTGGATGCGGCTACCGGGGTAGCCGCATCCCATCCCGACGACCGGGATGCCGAGGTGCTCGATGAAGGGGTGCATGGGGCCGGAGCTCGGGGTGTTCGGTTGTACCGCCGGCTCCCGGCCATACACCTCGCGCAGCGCCTGCACAGCGGCATCGACGAAGGGATGGTCACGGACCCCGCGCGCCGGTCGCTCGAGGTGCTCCAGCACCCGGACCTCGACATCTGCGAAGCCGCGCGCGGCGAGGTGACGCTCGATCTGGCGGAGCACCTCGAGCGGGTCCTGGTCGGGTACCAGACGCGCGTCGAGCTTCGCCACGGCCTCGCATGGCACGATCGTCTTGGCGCCGGCGCCGCCGTAACCGCTGTGGACACCGTTGATGTTGAGCGCCGGCGCGAGGTAGAGCTGCCGGCGGAAGTCCGTGCCGGTCACGCCGCCCGCGAAGCGCTCGATACCGAACAGCGCTCCCAGCCGCGCCTCCTCGTCGGGAAGCCGGTCGACGAGGCCCCGCAGCTCGTCGCCGGGATCGACGACGGCGTCGTAGAAGCCGTCCACGGCCACGCGTCCGTTGGCATCGAAGAGGCTGGCGAGGGCCGCTGTGATCCGCTGTGCGGCGTTCTCGACGACCGCCCCGAAGCTCGAGTGGAGGTCGCGATCGGCCGTGCGGACCGTTAGCTCCAGCGTGAGGATCCCCTTCAGGCCCAGGTACGTGGAGGGTCGTTCGTCTGCATCGACGCCGCCGAACTCCCACACGCAGCCGTCGGCGCTCAACCGGCTCCGCTCGCGCTCGACGTAGTCCGCCAGGTGCAACGAGCCGATCTCCTCCTCGCCCTCGACCACGAACTTCGCTGTGAACGGAAGGTCGCCGTGCTCGAGCTCGAACCACCGCAGCGCGCACAACCGCGACACCAGCTCGCCCTTGTCGTCGGCGGCGCCGCGGCCGTACAGCGCGCCGTCGCGTTCGCTCAGGACGAACGGGTCGCTGTCCCACGCGTCCAGCGGTTCGGGCGGCTGGACATCGTAGTGGTTGTAGAACAGCACGGTCGGGCCGGCAGCGGCGGCGCGCTGCCCGAACACCACCGGCGAGCCCTCGGTGGGGTGCAGCTCCGTCGCGAACCCTTGCTCGTCCAGCAGCTCGCGGACGAGCTCGGCGGCCTCCCGGATGCCCTTGCCCTGGGCGGCGATGGAGGGGATGGCCACCAGGCGGGCAAGGGTCTCACGTGCGAAGCCCTGTAGGTCTTCGGGCATCGACCTCACGCGCCACCTCCGGGGAGGGTGAGGGTCGGGGGGCGGGCCGGCGCCCACCCCCCGCTCGCGGCGTGCGACGTCACGGCTTCAGCGACGCGCTGTACATCCAGATGAACTCGTCGGCGCGGGCCTTCCACTGCAAACGATCGCTGACGCCATACGCGTCCTGCTGCTTGTAGAGGTCGATCACGGGGGCCTGGTCGTAGATGCGCTGGGTGGCCTTCAGGTAGGCCGCCTTGCGGACCGCCCGATCCACGGTGTCGTGGGCCGTGTCGAGGCTTGCGTCCAGGACCGGATCGCTGAAGTAGGAGAGCAACTGCTTGCTGCGGAGCACGTTGTAGTAGATGTAGTCGGCGTCGAAGGGCGCGTTGCCCCAGCCGATCAGGTAGAGGTCGGGCGCCTTGCCGCTGAACAGGGCGCCCACGTAGGCGCCGTACTCGCGCACCTGGAGGTCCACGGTGATGCCGACGGCCTCGAGCTGGGAGGCCACGGCCTGAGCGACCTGGACGTCGTTGACGTAGCGTCCGTTGGGGGTGCCCAGCGTCAGCTTCAGCCCGGTAGCGTAGCCCGCGTCCGCCAGCAGCTGCTTGGCTCTGGCAGGGTCATAGGGGTAGGGCTTCAGGTCGGGGTTGTACCCGAAGTCGATCGACGTCAGCATCGCCGTGGTCGGTGTGGCCAGGCCCCCGAAGATGCCCTCGACGATCCCCTTGCGGTTCACGGCAAGGTTCAGCGCGCGGCGCACCCGCGCGTCCTTGAGCGCCGGGTTGCCCTTGGTCTCGTTGATTCCGATGTAGATCACACGCGCGCCGTCGACCGTCTCGAGGTGCACGCCGGGTGCGGAGCGGATGCTCGACACGAGACTGGGCGGGACCTGGGTGACGAGGTCGGCCTGGCCGGCCGACAGGCTCGAGAAGCGCGTCAGAGCTTCCGGCACCGGCTTGAACACGACGTTCTTGATGGCGGCCGGGCCGCGCCAGTAGGTGGGATTGGCCTTCAGCGTCAGAGCGTCGTCGCGTTTCCAGCTCACCAGTTCGTAGGGTCCCGTCCCGATCGGGGCCGTGGCGAAGGCTTGAGCACCGACCTTCTGGAAGTACGTCGGCGGCACGATCAGGAGCTCGGCGAAGTACTCTTCGGCCAGGGGCTGCGGCGTCTTGGTGTGGATCACGACGGTATAAGGATCGACCACGTCGACCGACGCGATGAAGCTGAAGCCGCGAGCGATCGGTGACTTGACGTTGGGGTCAAGGATGCGGTCGATGGTGAACTTCACCGCGTTGGCGTCGAACGGCTCGCCGTTCTGGAAGGTGACACCGTGGCGCAGCTCTAACCGCCAGGTGGTCGGGGTCAACGCCTTCCAGGACGTGGCCAGTCCGGGAGCGTAGGTGCCGTCGGGGTTCTTGAACAGTAGCCCGTCGAAGATGTTGAGGAGCACGTTGAACGTCGACGTCTCACGATTCATGGTGGGATCGAGCGTCTTGGCGTCGGCGCTCTGCATCACCACCACGGGTTGTTGGGCGAGGGCGAAGCCGCCGACGACGATGGCGGCCAGCAGGGCAAGGCGTCGAAACAGGCTGGTCATGGGTTCCCTCCAGAAGCGCGGGCGACTCGGGCCCGTCGGGATCTTACCCCGCGTACCTGTAACCTTATACTGACTACCGCCTCCCGTCTTCCGCCGGACGGCCCGGACCCTTCGATGTTGACCTACCTCGGACGCCGCCTCGTTCTCAGCTTCGTCACGCTTCTCGGCCTGACGCTCCTGGTGTTCGTATTGATCAATCTGTCGGGCGATCCGATCCGGCTCCTCCTCCCCCCGGATGCCCCGCAGAGCGAGGTCATCGCGTACCGCCACGCCATGGGGCTGGACGCGCCGCTGCCCGTGAGGTACGTACGGTTCCTGGGATCTGTGGCCCGCTTCGACTTCGGGACCTCGATCCAGCTCGGTCAGCCCGCGCTCAGCCTGGTGCTGGAGAGACTTCCGGCCACCCTGGCGCTGGCGGGACTGGCGGTGGCGCTGGCGGTCCTGATCGGGCTTCCCCTCGGCGTGACCGCGGCCACCCGGCGCGACAGCGTGTGGGATTCGCTGGTCACGGCCATCGCCGTGACCGGCCAGTCGACCCCGGTGTTCTGGCTTGCCATCATGGGGATCCTGCTCTTCGCCGTGCGCTTGCGGTGGCTGCCTGCGGCCGGGATCGGCGGCTGGCAACACTACGTGCTGCCGTCGTTGACGCTGGCGCTCTTCCTCCTCGGCGGCATCGTGCGGGTCACACGCACGAGCGTGCTCGAGGTGCTCGGCAAGGCCTACGTGCGCAGCGCGCGCGCCAAGGGGGTCGCACAGCGGCTCGTGGTCTGGCGGCACGCCTTGCGCAACGCGGCGATCCCGATCGTCACGGTCATCGGACTCCAGCTCCGGTTCGTTCTCGGTGGCTCGGTCATCACCGAGACGGTGTTCGCTTGGCCGGGCCTGGGCCGGCTGTTGGTGCAGGCGGTGTACGCCCGCGACTACCCCGTCGTGGAGGCGGGTGTGTTCGTAGTGGCGATCCTGCTCATCCTGGCCAACACGCTGGTCGACGTGTCCTACACCTTGCTCAACCCGAGGGTGCGAATCCGTTGAGCGGGTCGCTCCGGCGCCGCTTATGGCGGGCGCTCCGGCGGCCCCGGGTGTTGGCGTCGGTCCTCGTGCTGATCCTGGTCGCGGCGGCGGCGATCTACGCCCCATTCGACCCCATCGGGCCCACCAAGCAGGACCTGTTCGCGACCCTGAAGCCGCCCGGCTTCCGGAGCCCCAGCGGGGTCGTCCATCTGCTCGGTACCGACCAGCTGGGTCGCGACCTCCTCAGTCGCCTGCTCATGGGCGCCCGCGTATCCTTGACCATCGGGCTGGCGTCGCTCGTCATCGCCCTGGTCATCGGCGTGGCCTTCGGGCTGCTGGCCGGATACTTCGGGGGTGTCGTCGATTCCGTGATCACCGGTATCACGGAGACGCTGATGGCGCTGCCGTTCGTGCTGCTCGCGATCGCCATCGTGGCTGCGGTGGGCCCGAGCCTACCGGTGTTGATCCTCACGCTGGGGCTGACGGGATGGGTCAGCTTCGCCAAGCTCGTCCGAGGGCGCGTGCTCGAGCTGCGCGAGGAGGACTACGTGCAGGCGGCGGTCTCCCTGGGAGCGTCCACCCGTCGCGTACTGCTGCGCCACGTACTACCCAACGTGGCACCCCTGCTGCTGGTCGACGGCACCCTTCAGCTCGGCACGCTCATCCTCGCCGAGGCCGGGTTGTCCTTCCTGGGGCTGGGGATCCAGCCGCCGACCCCGAGCTGGGGCGGCATCCTCAGCGAGGGACAGGTCTTCATCGCTGTGGCGTGGTGGATCCCGACCCTCCCCGGGGTCGCCCTGCTGCTGACCATCCTCAGCGTGAACTTGCTGGGTGATGCGCTGCGTGACGCGCTGTCCCCCGGGGGTTGAGCCTCCCGAGGGGCCGGCTAGACGCTCGCTAGACGGCGGCGAGGGATGCTCGACGGTGGTTCGACGTCGACCGTGCGACGAGGCGCCTCGCGCCGTGGCGTCGCCGCGGGTGACGGGTCGAACCACGGCTGCGGACATCTGCCTCGAGCCGGGGCACGGAAAGGGGTTGGCCATGGGACGCCAACGTTGGATCGGATGGCTTTCAGGAGTCGCCGGGATCGCTTTGCTGGCAGGGTGCAGTGCGGGACCTTCGGGCGGAGGTACCTCGGGAACGACCGTGACCGTCACGAAGGTGGGTTCCGTTCCGTGGCTCGCCGTGCAGGACGGCAGTGGCCCCTGGACGGCGGTGACCGGTTCGAGTTTCGTCGTGAACGACGCGGACGGTCGCTACGGAGTGGCATGGGAGTGCGCACTGAGCTCCGGGCAGGCGCTGGTCGGCGTCACGCAGGAGACCACAGGCGACGCCACCACGGTCGTCGCCTCGTGCCTCTTCGATCAGGCAACGTCGACGTACAGCGTCACTGGTAACGTGACCGGCGTACCCGCCAGTGGATCGGCCTTCGTGTCGATCGGCAACTCCTTCTCCACGGTCACCTCCGCCAGCCCGAGCTACTCGTACCCGCAGGTGAACGGCGGCGTTCAGACGCTCGTCGCCTACGGGCTCACGTCCAGCTCGGCGCCCGACACCATGGTCGTGCAGCGGGGCCTATCGATCGTAGGCAATGGCACGCACGACATCGACCTGACGACAGGCCAGCCATTCAGCATGACCGCGTTCAGCGTCGCGGGCGTGCCGGTCGGGGAATCTCCGAGCGCCGCCGCCGCGCTCGTGCCTGACGGGTCGGGCTACGTCTTGCTGGCCTACGACTCCAGTGCCGCGAGCCTGTCGTTTCCCCAGCTTCCGGCCGCGCTGGCCGAGTCCGGCGATCTGTACTATCTCGACGGCGGAGCGGCCGTATCCAGCGGGAACGTCACCCTCAGACAGGAGGTGGGCTTGACCTCGCAGTCGCCTGCGAGCGGGAGCCTCCAGCTTCCTGCCGCGCTCGACTCGAGCGCAGCGTTCAGTGTCTCGAGCGGTACGGCCACGGCCTCCTGGGGATCGGTGCCCTTCCTCGGCGGCGGCGGCGTGGGTGCGCTGTACGGGGATTTCAGCCCGAACGCACTGACCAGCCCCACCTGGGTCGTCATGGTGACGCCCGCCTGGCTCGGATCCGGCGCGACCACCTACAGCTTCCCCGACCTCACTTCCACGTCGGGCTGGAACAGCGCCTGGGACTTCGCAACGGGCCAGAGCGGGTACGCCACGGTGGCCGCCCTGCACGTGAGCACGGCGTTCTCGCTCGACCAGCTCGTGGGCCTCGCGACGGGGCGTGCGAGCAGCATCACGGCGTTGTCGAACGGCGCCACCTACCTGATCTCGCTCCGCATAGAGAGCGGGGTCTTCTAGAGAGCGGGGCCTTCTAGCTGGAAGTGCGCTCCGCCACCCGCACAGGCGGAGCGCGCGCTACGCAAACGACTCACCATCACGACTCGGCGCCGTTTCCGAGCACGGGGATCATGGGTCGTCGCCGGGGGTTGGCGCGGTCCCAGGTGTGTGGTGGGCGATGACGGGTTCGAACCGCCGACCTACCGCTTGTAAGGCGGCCGCTCTTCCGCTGAGCTAATCGCCCGAAGGAGCCCGGACGCTAGCCGCCCGACCGTGGGCATTATGCCACGGGCGAGGGGCGCGGCGCCGAGGACCGCGGCACCGAGGATCGCATGCCTGCGATGGGGAGGAGCGGCCCGCCGGCGCATGCCCTAGAATGCCCCCAACAACACCTGAGGAGCACGGTCATGGAACGACGAGGGGACCGCTACGGAGCCGTAATCGTGGGCGCGGGACCGGCGGGGCTGGCGGTCGCCGCGTGCCTGCGTGCCCGCGGCGTGGCCTTCGAGCTACTCGAGCGCGACTCGCGCCCGGCAGCGTCGTGGCGACGGCACTACGACCGCCTGCACCTCCACACCCACAAGCGCAACTCCAGGTTGCCCGGCCGGCCCTGGCCCGACGAAGCGCCCGACTACCCCTCCCGCGACGAAGTGGTCGCTTACCTCGAGGACTACGCCGCGGCGTTCGACCTCCGGCCGCGGTGGGGCGAGCCCGCACAGCGCGCCTGGCGCGAGGACGGCGCCTGGCATGTGGAGACCGATCGCGGCACGATCCTCGGAGAGCACCTGGTGATCGCCACGGGGCTCAACGAGCGTCCCTACCGGCCCACGTGGCCGGGGCTCGAGCGTTTCCCGGGGACCGTCCTGCACAGCTCCGAGTACCGCAACGGCGCACCCTTCCACGAGCGGCGTGCGCTCGTGGTCGGCTTCGGCAATTCCGGTGGCGAGATCGCGGTCGATCTCGTCGAGCACGGCGTTCGCGTGGCGCTATCGGTGCGCAGCCCCGTGAACGTGGTGCCCCGACGCATGCTGGGATGCCCCGTCGAGGAAGTGGCGACGCGCCTCGAGCGGCTGCCCGCGCCCCTCGCCGACGTCATCGGGCGGACGGTCCGGCGCCTGCGTTACGGCGACATGACGCGCTACGGGCTGCAGTTCGCCCCGTTCAGCCCCACCCGCCAGGTGCGCGAACGCGCGCGCATCCCGCTGATCGATGCCGGCACCGTCGGGCACATACGCGCCGGCCGGATCGCGGTGCGCCCCGCCCTGAAGCGCTTCGACGGTGAGCGGGCGGTCTTCGTGGACGGCGTGGAGCTGCCTGTCGACGTGGTGGTTCTGGCGACCGGGTACCGGGTCGGCTACCCGGACCTGCTCGAGGGCTTCGGCGATCTGGACGAGCGCCTTCCGCTCGCCTTGCCGGAAGCGCCGGGGCTCCACTTCTGCGGCTTCGTCGTTACGGCCGGCGGTACGCTTTCGCGCATCGCCCGCGAGGCGGAGTTGATCGGAGAGGTGATCGGTGGCGCCGGCTAGCCTCCGGGGCCGTCCTCGCGGAGCGTGCCGTACGCGACGCCTGAGGCTGCTACGGCCAGCCCCGCGAAGGCCAGCATCACGATCCGGAAGCCGTACACGAAGGCGTCGTCAACCGCTGTGCGCAGCCGCTGCGCTTGCTGCGAGGTCAGGGCCTCCGGCAGGGTGAGGGCGGCCAGGTCGGTGTGGCGGGCGCGCACCGCGCGCACCACCGCGGGGGGCAGGTCGAGCACCGGCAGCCGGGTCTCCAGGCGCGCGCTGAACAGTCCGACCATGAGCGCGCCGAACGCGCCGATCGCCAGCAGGCCCGCCACCCGCGACACCGCGTTGTTGATGCCCGAAGCGGTGGCGGAGCGAGCGTCGCTGACCGAGGCCATCACGGTGGTGGTGAGCGGCGCCACGCACAGCGCCATGCCCAGGCCCTGTGTCAGCACGGCGGGGAAGACCGCGCTCCAATAGGAGCCGGTCGCGCCCGTACGGGCATAGAGCAGGAAACTGACGGCCACCACCAGCGGACCCGCTACCAGCGGTAGGCGCGCCCCCACCCTCGCCACCAGACCTCCCGACCAGCGCGAAAGCAGGAACATCGACAGCACGAAGGGGAGCAGCGACGCACCGGCGGCCGTGGCGGAGTAGCCCTGCACCTCGATCAGGTTCATCGGCAGGAAGAACAGCAGGCCGGACAGCGCCGCGTAGAGGAAGAGCGTGAGCACGTTCGCGCCGGCGAAAGCACGCGACCGGAACAGTTCTAGCGGCACCATGGGGCGCCGCGCGCGCCGCTCCCGCACCAGGAACAGCCCCAGCACAGCTAGCCCGCCGAAGAGCGCCGCCAGCACCGACGGCGCCGCGAAGCTGCGATTGGAGGACTCGATCAGCGCGTACACCACACCGCCGAGGCCGAGCATCGCGGCGAGGGCGCCCGCCACGTCGAGCCGCCGCGGCCCCGCCTCGCCTGGGGTGGCCGGGATGCGCCACCATGCCACGGCCAGCACCGCCAGGGCCAGTGGCGCGTTGAGGAAGAACACCCCGCGCCACGACACCGTATCGATGAGGTAACCGCCCAGCACCGGGCCGGCGGCCGAGGCGACGGCGGAGAAGCCCGACCACAGCCCGATCGCCGGGCCGCGCTGATCGCGCGGGTAGGCGCCGTTGATGAGGGCCAGGCTGCCCGGCGTGAGCAGAGCGCCGCCTACCCCTTGCGCGGCGCGACTGACGATGAGCATCTCGGCGTTGACGGCGAAGCCGCAGGCGATCGACGCGAGCGTGAACACGGCGACTCCGACCGCGAACACCCTGCGTCGGCCCAGCAGGTCGCCGAGGGCGCCGCCGATGAGCAGCAGCGAGGCGAGGAACAGCGTGTAGGAGTTGATGACCCATTGCACGTCGACGACCGACGCACCCAGCGAGCGCTGCAGAGCAGGGAGCGCCACGTTGACGGTCGAGTTGTCGAGGAAGACCATGCCCGAGCCCAGCGTCGCCGCCGCCAGCACCCAGCGGCGGGTGGCCGGCTCGAGCTCGGACGTCGATCCCGGGGCGTGAGCGGTGTTGCCCGCGGGCCCCTCCTCGGTCAATGGAGCGGCAGCACCCGCACGTCGATATCGGTGCCGCGCAGCGCGTCGGCCACGATCTGCGGGTCGTAATCCCCCTGATGGTAGGGAACGGCCACCTTGGGGTGGATGATGCGGAAGCACTCGGCGGCGTCCTGCGGCGTCATGGTGTAAGGCAGGTTGATGGGCAGGAAGGAGACGTCGACCGGCCCGAGTTCGTGCATCTCCGGCACGCACTCGGTATCGGCGCCGACGTGCACCACGAAATCGCCGAACCGGGCCAGGTAGCCGTTGCCGGCGCCCTTGGGGTGATAGGGCTCGCCGTTGGTGCGCTTCTGGCGGATGTTGTAGGCGGGCACCGCCCTCACCGTGATGGCACCGATCTCGGTGGTGTCCCCGTTGCGAAGCACGGTCGCCTCCTCGCCCAGCCGTCCGGCGCTGGCCGGGTCGAGCAGGAATCGCGTGTCCGGCTTGCGCACCGCGGCGATCGCCGCCTCGTCGTAGTGGTCGGCATGATCGTGGGTGATCCAGATCCAGTCGGCCTTGGGCTGCGAGGCGTAGTCGGCGACCTGCCCATAGGGATCGACGTGGATGACTGTGCCGGCTACGTCCAGTCGGAGCGAGCCGTGCCCGAGCGGAGTGATGACGAGCTCGCCCAGCGACGTCTGGAAGCGCAGCGCGTCCTGGGCTCCGACGGCGCCGCTCCCCATGAGCGCGGCCGCGAGCGCGATGGCCAGTCTGGACATGGTCCCTCCTCCGTACGCGTTGCGCCGCAGCGGCTGTCCAGCGGCCGGCGACCGCTGCGCCGTACGGCGTGTGTCTCCTACACGCTAATCGATTCTCGACGGGCCCGTCGTCGACGGCCGACACGGCGACGACCCGCGCGACCGGGGGCGGGTGAGCGTGCGGCGCCGTTGTCAGGCCGGCATGCCCACCCCTGGGTAGCGCCCCGGCGTGCCGCGCAGCAGTCCCCAGAGGACGCTCGCGTCCCGCAGGGCCTTGTCGGCCATCGCCGGGTCGCCGTGTTCGGTGGCTTCCTCGACGGTCTTCCGGAGCGAGAAGAGTTCTATCGCGAACACCTGCAAGAGGCCCTTGGCGGTGGCCAGGTCCTCCACATCCCCCAACGCGTTCGTCAGCTTCATGCCGATGGTGACGGGGATCGCGTTGCTCATATCGCAAGCACGGTACGCGGGCGCGGCTGACGGAAGCCTTACGCTCCGGGACCCGGTCGCCGCCTTCCGGCGCCCCCGAGCCCGGGGCTCGACGCCGGCGGGTCCGCGAAGCCGGCCCTGGGGCCGGCCACGGACTCTGTATGGTGGTGCATGCCCAACGAGACCAGGGTCACCCAGGAGCGGGTGCAGCGCCATCCCGAGCGCGGGATCTACGATCGCTCGTCCATCGACGCCATCCTCGATGAGGGGCTGGTGGGCCACGTCGGGTTCACCTACGATGGGCGGCCCGTCGTGATCCCGACCCTATATGCGCGCGACGGCGACCGCCTCTACATCCATGGTTCGCCGGCCAGCCGCATGCTGGGCGCGCTCGCCGACGGCGGCGAGCTGTGCCTGACGGTGACGCTGCTCGACGGTCTGGTCCTGGCGCGGTCGGCGTTCCACCACTCGGCGAACTACCGATCCGTGGTCGTGTTCGGCACGGCCCGGCGCGTCGACGACGCCGAAGAGAAGCTGCATGCGCTCGAGGCGTTCACCGAGCACGTGACGCCGGGGCGCTGGGCCGACGTGCGGCCTCCCGACGCGCGCGAGCTGGACGCAACGACGGTGCTTGCGCTATCGCTCGATCGTGCCACGGCGAAGGTCCGCTCGGGGCCGCCCGGGGACGACCGGCGTGACGTTCGCAGTGGCGTCTGGGCGGGCGTTCTCCCGCTGCGTCTGGAGGCCGGCGATCCTGAGCCCGATGCCCTGGTACCCGACGGGGCCGCGGTGCCGGCGTACGTGCTGGAGTACCGTCGTGGGCCGGTGCCCCACGACGAGCGAGACGACGCGTAGCTGCGCGGTCGATTCGGCCCCCTGTGCAGTGGCCCCGCGCGATCGCCGGTGGGATGGCGACGGACCCGCTGCCCCAGAATGTAGAAAGGAGGCGCTCATCGCGCCTCCGTTTCTGGTGACCCCTACGGGATTCGAACCCGTGCCGCCACCTTGAAAGGGTGGTGACCTAAACCGCTAGTCGAAGGGGCCAGACCAATCTGTGGTGGGTCGTATAGGACTCGAACCTATGACCCGCTGATTAAAAGTCAGCTGCTCTACCAACTGAGCTAACGACCCAACAGCCTCAGTAGTATATGGACGCCCCCAGGGGATGTCAAGGCCCGCCGGAACGCGAAAGTTGGCGTTCCCAAGGGGCTTCGTGGGCCTCGGCTGAACCGGCCCGGGGCGGGCGCTCCGCACCCGTCCGGAGACGTCGACCGGGGTCGTTCGGTACCGATAGCGAAGCGCTGCCCGGGGATCCGCAGGTGACCGTCCCGAGTACCTCCCCAGGGCAAGGGGGTCGCCCCGCACGCCGGTCGCGCGAAGCCGACGCACCGAAGGCGGATGCCGTGGTTTGAGTTGCAGATGGCGTGCGGCAAAGGAGCACAATGGGGGGCGTGAGGAGATACCGCCCTCGATCGGGCGCGCCGTCGCGCCCGCCGACCCCCCTCCCACGGGGGCGCGTGGTCGGCCGGACTTCCCTTGTTGGGGGCTTCCGTCCTTTGGTAGACTTGCCGACGTTGAAAGGTTGTGAAACTGGGCACATGGAAGCCCGGTTCCGCACGTCGGAGAGGGTCTTTCCTGATCGTTGAAGGGAGTGAAGGAGAACCTTGTACCTAGACGTTCTCATGATGTTCATCGCGGCCGGCTTCATCGCCGTCGCCGCGATCGGTGCGAGTGCGTTGCTCGGCCCCAAGAAGGGGACGGCGACCAAGCTCGCCGCCTACGAGTCCGGCGTGCCGGCATCGGGCAGCGCGCGTGAGCGCTTCCCGGTGCACTTCTACATGGTCGCCATGCTCTTCATCATCTTCGACCTGGAGACTGCCTTCTTCTACCCACTGGCGGTCAAGTTCCGGGAGGCTCCCGCGTTCTTATACGTGCAGGCCATCTTGTTCGTGATCATCCTGGCGGTCGGATACCTCTACATCCTCCGCAAGGGTGTCCTGTCCTGGAAGTGAGCATGGGCCTTAGAGACTTGTTCGAGAAGGACATCCAGGAGCTCGAGAACGAGGGCATCCTCTTCTCGTCGCTCGAGAAGCTGGTGGCGTGGGGTCGCAGCAACAGCCTGTGGCCCGCTACCTTCGGGCTGGCGTGCTGCGCCATCGAGATGATGCAGTCGACCAACTCCCGCAACGACATGGCCCGCTTCGGGTCGGAGGTCTTCCGGGCCAGCCCGCGTCAGGCCGACGTGATGATCGTAGCCGGCCGCTTGTCGAAGAAGATGGCGCCGATCATGCGGCGCGTGTACGAGCAGATGCCCGATCCCAAGTGGGTGATCTCGATGGGGGCGTGCGCCTCCTCGGGCGGCATGTTCAACAACTACGCCATCGTTCAGAACGTCGACTCGGTGGTACCGGTCGACATCTTCGTGCCCGGGTGCCCGCCGCGCCCTGAGGCGCTGATCTTCGCGGTGCAGCAGCTCCAGAAGAAGGTGCGGGGCGAGGCCTTCGACGAACACGGCGAGGAGCTGCCGATGGTAGAGGGGTGGTCGCGGTGAGCGAGCCGGTGACGGGTCCGGCCACCCAGGCGCTGGTGGCGAAGCTCGAGCCCCTTGGCGCGGTGCTCCGTGAGGACAAGGGCATGGTGAGCATCACGCTGCCGAAAGCGTCGATCGTCGAGGCGGTGGAGCACGCCAAGAACGGCGGCTTCCCCCTGATCGCCGATGTCTTCGGCATCGACTACCTCACCTACCCCGGCCACCAGGGCAAACGGTTCACGGTGGCGTACAACCTGCGCAATCTCGAAGGTACCGAGCGCGTGTTCTTGCGCGTCGACATCGACGACGGCGAGAGCATGCCGACCGTGACCCACCTGTTCAAGGCCGCCATGTTCATGGAGCGCGAAGTCTACGACATGTTCGGCGTGGTCTTCGAGGGTCACCCCGACCTGCGTCGCCTTCTGCTCCCCGAGGACTTCGAAGGCCACCCTCACCGCAAGGACTTCCCGCTGGGCGAGACGCCCACCCTGTTCAACGAGGGGCGCTTCCTCGACCCCGCGGCGTTCCGAGCCGGTCTGATCGGCGCCGACGCCGGCCTGACGCAGTGGAAGGGCGGCGCCCGCAAGGGCACCACCAGCGAGCAGGAGTACGGCCAGGGCGCGGGAATGCACGGTAAGGAGAGTGGCAAGCCGTGAGCGGCAAGGACCTCGGCCACGCCGCCGCCGTCATGCGCGAGGAGCGGCACGGCGAGTTCGAGACCAAGTACATGCGGATCAACGTCGGCCCGCAGCACCCCAGCACGCACGGCGTGCTGCGGCTGGTAGTGGACCTCGACGGCGAGCAGATCGTCGCCCTCAAGCCGCAGATCGGTTACCTCCATACCGGCTTCGAGAAGACGATGGAGAACCGCACTTACCAGCAGGGCGTCACCTACACCAACCGCATGGACTACGTCACGGGCTTCACCCATGACCTCGCGTACGTGCTGTCGGTGGAGAAGTTGCTCGATGCCAACGTGCCCGAGCGCGCCCAGCGGCTCCGGGTGGCGCTGGTGGAGCTCAACCGCATCGCCAGCCACCTGCTCTTCGTCGGCACCGGGCTGCTCGACATGGGCGCCCTGACGCCGTTCTTCTACACCATGCGTGAGCGCGAGCAGATCCTCGACCTGTTCGAGATGGTCTGCGGTGTGCGCATGAACTACGGCTACTTCCGGGTCGGCGGGCTCTACCGCGACGTTCCCGATGAGTTCGTGCCGGCCGCGCGCGCCTTCCTGGACAGCTTCCCGAAGATGATCGAGCAGTACGAACGGCTGTTCGCGAAGAACGACATCTTCCTCCAACGCACCAGGGGCGTCGGCATCCTGACGCGCGAGACCGCGCTCGAGCACGGCCTCACCGGGCCCAGCCTGCGTGCCAGCGGCGTGCCTATCGACCTGCGCAAGACCGTCCCTTACAGCGGCTACGAGGACTACGAGTTCAACGTCCCCACCTACTCCGAGGGGGACCTCTTGAGCCGCTTACGGATCCGCATCGACGAGATGCGCGAGAGCCTGAAGATCGTCCGTCAGGCGCTCGACCGCGCGGAGCCGGGACCGATCAAGGACCCCGACCGCCGCATCAGCATGCCTCCCCGGAGCGAGCTCGAGAACTCGATGGAGGCCGTGATCTTCCACTTCAAACTGGTCACCGAGGGCTTCCACCCGCCGCGCGGCGAGGTCTACGTGGCCACCGAGAGCGCCCGCGGCGAGCTCGGCTACTACATCATCAGCGACGGCGGCTCGATGCCCTACCGCGTCAAGATCCGGGTGCCGAGCCTGATCAACCTGCAGTCGCTGGAACCGGCCTGTGTAGGTGGCCTGTTCGCCGACATGGTCATGAACATCGCCAGCCTCGACCCGGTCCTGGGAGACGTGGACAAATGAGGCGGGTGACGACGGCGCGGCCCGTCGCGCCGTGGCTGGACGCCGGTGGCGCCGTGAGGAACGAACATGGTTGAGCTCGACACCATCCCCGCCTACTTCGCCGACAAGCAAGAGGTGCTCGACGAGATCCTGGGGCGCTACCCCGAGTACGGCAAGCGTAGCGCCGTGATGCCTTTGCTGTGGGAAGTCCAGAACGCCGAACGTTACGTCAGCGAGGCGCGCATCGCCGAGATCGCCGAGATCCTGGGGATGCACCCCACCGAAGTCAAGGGCGTGATGAGCTTCTACTCCGAGTACCACGGCGAGCCGGTGGGCAAGTACCACCTGCAGGTCTGCTCCACGCTCTCCTGCTCGCTCGCCGGCAGCGACCAGCTCTACGACTACCTGGTCGAGAAGCTCGGCATCGTCAACGGCGAGACCGACGCCGAGGGCCGCTTCAGCATCCAGAAGGTCGAGTGCCTCGGTTCCTGCGGCACCGGCCCGGTGCTGCAGGTCAACGACGTCTACTACGAGCGCGTCAGCCGCACGCGTTGCGACCAGCTCATCGACGCGCTGAAGCAGGGCGACATGCCCGAAGCCTGGCGCGCGCGCGGCGGCGACAACGAGGGCGCCGAGAAGGCCGACTTCCTCATGAGCGCGGCCACCGGCCGCGCGCTCACGGGAGAGGGGGAGGGCTGATGAGCGACGTCGCCGACGCCCCGGAGTCCGCGCGCCCCATCACCAGCCGGCGCGATCCCCGCTACGAGGTGGTCATGTACCGCCACGTGGGCGTGGATGGAGCCTGGAAGCTCGACTACTACCGCTCGCACGGAGGCTACGAGGCCGCCACCAAGGCGCTCACACAGATGTCGCCGAGCGAAGTCATCGACGAGGTCAAGGCCTCGAAGCTGCGCGGCCGCGGCGGTGCAGGCTTCCCGACAGGTGTGAAGTGGTCGTTCATGCCCCCGGTCGACGGCCGCCAGCGCCTGCTGGTGGTCAACGCCGACGAGTCGGAGCCGGGCTCGTTCAAGGACCGCTACATCATGGAGGACGACCCGCATCAGCTCATCGAGGGCATGATCATCGGCTGCTACGCCATCCAGGCGACCAAGGCGATGATCTACATCCGCGGCGAGTACGTGAAGGGCTATGAGCGCCTGGTCGGCGCCGTCCGCGAGGCGCGGGAGGCCGGCATCCTCGGCAAGAACGTGCTCGGCACCGACGTCGAGGTCGACATCACGGTCCACCGCGGCGCCGGCGCCTACATCTGCGGTGAGGAAACGGCGCTGATGAATTCGTTGGAGGGGCTGCGCGGCAATCCGCGACTCAAGCCCCCCTTCCCGGCGCAGGCGGGCGTTTACGGGTTGCCCACGACCATCAACAACGTGACCACCATGACCAGCGTGGTGCACATCATCACGCGCGGCGCGCACTGGTTCTCGTCGATGGGGACCGAGGACAGCAAGGGCACCAAGCTCTACCAGATCAGCGGCCCGGTGGAGCGCCCCGGCGTATACGAGCTGCCGATGGGGGCCAGCTTCCGCGAGCTCATCTACGACCTGGCGGGAGGCCCCAAGGGTGGCGAAGCGAAGGGCTTCTTCCCGGGCGGCTCCTCCACGCCGCCCCTGCCCTGGACCGACGAATACCTGGACATGGCCATGGATTACGGTTCGCTCGCCAAGGCCGGCTCCATGCTCGGCACCGGCGGGGTCATCGTCATCCCCAAAGAGAAGGACATCGTCGACGCCATGTACAACGTGGTGCGCTTCTACGCGCACGAGTCGTGCGGCAAGTGCACGCCGTGCCGGGAGGGCATCGCCACCTGGCTTCCGAAGATGTACCAGAAGCTGCTGGCGGGCCTCGGCACGCGTGAGGACCTCGACCTGATGGAGGAGATGGTGCGCAACAGCCGCGGCACCGCGTTCTGCCCGCTGGCCGACGCCTGCGCCATGCCGGTCCAGGCGAGCTTCAAATGGTTCCGGGACGAGTACGAGTTCATCGTCGACAACGGCAGGCCCATGTACACCAAGAACGACTGGTGGGAAGCATGAAGGTAACCATCAACGACGTATCGATGGACTTCCCGCAAGGGACCAGCGTCATCGATGCCATCTTCGCCGCGGGCTACGACGTGCCCTACTTCTGCAGCCAGGAGTACATGTCGCCCATCGGGGCCTGCCGCATGTGCCTGGCCCGTGTCGGCGCGCCGCGCAAGGATCGCGAGGGCAACTGGATCCTCGACGAGGCGTCCGGCGCGCCCAAGATCTTCTTCTTCCCCAACATGATGGCCACCTGCACCACGCAGGTCATGGAGGGGATGGTCGTCGACACCCTCTCCGAGGAAGTCAAGAACATCCAGGGCGGGATGGTGGAGTTCACCCTCATCAACCACCCGCTCGACTGCCCGGTGTGTGACAAGGGCGGCGCCTGTGAGTTGCAGGACCGCGCCTACGAGTACGGCACCGGCCTGAGCCGCTTCGACTTCGACAAGCGCCACCAGGAGAAGCACCATCCGCTGTCCGAATTGATCACGCTGGACCGCGAGCGCTGCATCCACTGCAAGCGCTGCGTGCGCTACTTCGAAGAGGTCCCCGGCGACTCGGTGCTCGACTTCATCGAGCGCGGCGGGCATACCTACATCGGCACGCTCGACGACGGGCTGCCCAGCAACTTCACCGGCAACATCACCGATATCTGCCCGGTCGGTGCGCTGCTCGACTCCACGAGCCGCTTCCGCGGCCGCAACTGGGAGTACCAGCACACCCGTTCCACCGGCATGGACGACGCGTCGGGCAGCGCCATCATGGTCGACGGCCGCACCGGTCGGATCGAGCGCATCAAGGCCGCGCTCCACCCCGACGTCAACAAGACCTGGATCGACGACGGCACCCGCTTCGGCCACGAGTACGTCAACGCCGAGGACCGTGTGCGCTCGCCCCTGATCCGGCGTGACGGCGCGTTGGCGCCGGTCACCTGGGAGGAAGCGGCCGCCTTCATCCGCGACCGGCTCTCCGGCCTGAGCGGCAAGGACATCGGCATCGCGCTGCGCGCCGACGCCACGCTGGAAGAGGGGATCGCGGCCAGGGCCCTCGCCGAAGCTCTCGGCACCGGGCAGCTCGATCATGCTCCGCGCCCCGCGGCGTCGGTCATCCCGCAGCAGAGCCCCGCCACCCTGACCGACCTTGCCACCGCGGACGCCATCCTGGTGGTCGGCGATGTGACCGAGGAGGTCCCCATCGCGGACCTGCGCATCAAGGATGCGCTCAAGGGCGTGACTCCGCCTGAGATGATGCAGCACGGCGTGCCCATCGCCGACCTGCGACTCAAGGAGCACCCCGTCCTGCGGCGCGAGAAGCTCACCGTCGCGGCGCCCTACCGCGTCGACCTGATGAAGCACGCCGGACGTGCCATCCAATACCCTGCCGGCGGCGAGAGCGCCCTGTTCCGGGCGCTGCAGGCCGTGGCGGAGGCCGACGACGCCGAGGGCGGGCTGCGCCTCGACGAAGCGCAGCGTGCCGGCCTGAGCATGAGCGTGGAAGACGCCGCGGCACTGGTACAGCGCCTGCGGGCGGCCGATAACGCCGTGCTGGTCTACGGCGGCTTCGTACTGGCCAGCCGTGAGGCCGCCGCGGCCGCGGCCGGTTTCGCCAAGGCGGTCGGAGCCAAGGTCATGATCCTCGGTCCGATGGCCAACAGCTACGGGCTCGAGCTCGCGGGCGTCGGTCCCAGTCACGCACGCTACGCGTACCCCGACATGCTCGAGGGCGCACGTGCGTTGATCCTCTCGAACCTCGATCCGGCACAGGACCCGGACGTCCGAGCGCAGCTCGAACAGAAGGACTTCCTGGTCGTCCACGACCTCTTCCTCACCGAGACGGCTCAGCTCGCCGACGTGGTGCTGCCCGCCAAGAGCGTCTTCGAGAAGGACGGCACCACCGTCAACCTCGAGGGTCGCTTCCTGGGCGTGCACGCCGCGTCGATCGAAGGCGGCGAGAGCGAGGACTTCGTCGGCCTGGTCGGCGCACTGGGCGAGGCGCTCGGGCAGCGGCTCGAGGGCCGCAGCGTCCGCAGTGCGCGCCGGGTGCTCCGCAAGCGCTTCGAGATCGATCCCGCCGAGCTCGGACCCACGGGGCAGCTGTTCCGGCCCAAGGGGCGGGCGACGGCCAAGGTGACCATCCGCAGCAGCGAGGCGGTGGAGGGCAACGTGCTCGTCACCCCGAGCATGCTGCGCATCGAGTACCTGCACCGCAACCCCCATCTGAACGCCCTCAGCGGCGGCCCGCACCTCCGCATGGGTCCCGGGGACGCCGCGCTGAACAAGGTTGCCGACGGCGACGCGGTCCGGCTGCGGGTCGGCGGCGTGCTGCGGCGAGCCACGGTGCGCGTCGACGACACGGTGCCGCCCGGGCTGATGCTGCTGCCGACGCTGCCGGAGCAGCCGATCGGGCTGGCCAGCGCCGACCTGAGCACGCTGGTGCGTGACGAACGCGAGCTGGAGGTGGCCGGATGAGCGACCCCCTCTGGGTGACCCTCGTCAAGGCCTTCGTCCTGGTCCTGGTGCTGCTGGGCGGCTTCGCTTACATGACGCTGATCGAGCGGCGCCTGCTGGGCGCCTTCCAGCATCGCATCGGCCCCAACCGGGTCGGTCCGTTCGGGCTGCTGCAGCCCATCGCCGACGCCATCAAGGCGATCTTCAAGGAAGACATCATCGTGTCGGCCGCCGACAAGGTCGTCTACGTGCTGGCGCCGGCCATCAGCATCACCTTCGCGCTGGTCGCCTTCGGCGCCATCCCGGCCGGGCCCGCCAAGAGCCTGTTCGGCGCCAACCCCTGGGTCATGAACCTCGACATCGGGGTGCTCTACGTCCTGGCCATGACCAGCGTAGGCGTCTACGGCATCTTCCTCGGCGGGTGGGCGTCCAACAGCAAGTACTCGCTGCTGGGCAGCCTTCGCTCCAGCGCGCAGATCATCAGCTACGAGTTGGGCATGGGCCTGGCGGTGCTCTCGGTCATCATGATCGGCGGCACGCTCAACCTTCAGAAGCTGGTGCAGCTCAACGTGTGGTCGATCAGCCCGTGGTTGTGGCCGGGCCTGATCATCGCCTTCGTCGCTTTCCTGATCGCCGGCACGGCCGAGATCAACCGCGTGCCCTTCGACCTGCCCGAGGCCGAGCAGGAACTGGTGGCGGGCTACCAGACCGAGTACACCTCGATCAAGTGGGCGCTCTACCAGATGGCCGAGTACGTCAACATGTTCACCTCGGCCGCCTTCATCAGCACGCTCTTCCTGGGTGGCTGGCGTGCGCCCGGCTTCTTCAATGCCATCATCCCGGGCATGGCCAGCTGGCCCATCGTGTGGCTGGTCGTGAAGATGGCGCTCTTCATCTTCCTGTTCATCTGGCTCAAGGCCACCTTCATGCGCCTGCGCTACGACCAACTGATGCGCTTCGGCTGGCTGTACCTGTTCGAGATCGGGCTCTTCGGTGCATTGCTGACGGGGGCGGTGATCGCCTTTGTGCTGTGACGAGACGCAAGTGCGTTCCCACGCGCACGACCACGCGCCCGGGAACGGGCATGAAGACCCCGGCACCATGGGAGGTGCGTCCTAAATGAGTGTTCTGGACATGGCCAAGGGGATGGGCGTCACGCTCGGGCATCTGTTCAAGCGCCCCGTGACGGTCCGGTACCCGGAGCAGCGCGCGCACGTACAGCCGCGCTTCCGGGGCCGCCACCATCTGCTGCGGCATCCCGACACCGGCTTGGAGAAGTGCATCGGCTGTAGCCTCTGCGCCGCCGCCTGTCCCGCCTATGCCATCTACGTCGAGGCCGCCGAGAACGACCCCAACGACCCCACCTCCGCCGGCGAGCGCTACGCGAAGATCTACGAGATCAACATGCTGCGCTGTATCTTCTGCGGTTTCTGCGAAGAGGCCTGTCCCACCGGCGCGGTGGTGCTGGGCCACGAGTTCGAGCTCGCCGACTACCGCTACCAGGACTTCGTCTACGGCAAGCAGGACATGCTGGCCGGCACCAAAGGCGGCAAGTGGCAGCGCCGCGAGGCGGAGAAGCAGGGCAAGGAGGTCCGTCTCGGGTTCGAGGCCGGCCCACGGGTGGAGCTGGAAGGCGTGGACTACTGAGATGGCGACCTTCCGACAGGGGAGTCCCCGAACATGATCGGCTTCGTCATCCTGGCCCTGGTGATGCTGCTCGGCGGCGTCGGCGTGGTCACCTTCCGGCAGCCGGTGCATGCCGCGCTCTCGCTGGTGGCGACGCTGCTTGCCCTGGCCGTCACCTACGTGACCCTGCAGGCCCACTTCCTGGCTGCCATCCAGGTCATCGTCTACGCCGGCGCCATCATGGTGCTGTTCCTGTTCGTGATCATGCTTCTCAACGTGCAGGGACAGGAGCCGACGCCCCACCTGCGCTGGATGCGACCGGCGGCGTACGCCGGTGCGCTGGTGGTGGCGGCGGGCATCGCCATCACCGCCTTCATCGATCGCCGCCCGCTGCCGGCCGCCGACCAGGTGGCCGCGCTGCAGGGCGGCTCGGCCGAGCAGGTCGGCACGTTGCTGTTCAGCCACTACGTGCTCGCCTTCCAGCTCGTCGGCGTGCTGCTGCTCACGGGCATCGTCGGCGCGGTCAGCCTGGCGCAACGCGGCAACCCCGCGGCGCCGGCGGAGCCGCGCGGCGAGGCGGCGCCGGAGCGGGAGCTGAGCCATGGCTGAGTCCGCACGAGGGAGGGGTGCGTGATGGTCCCGACCCCCTACTACATCGCCGTCAGCGCGCTGCTGATGACCATCGGCTCGGTCGGCGTGCTGACGCGGCGGAGTGCCATCATGGTGTTCCTGTCCGTGGAGCTGATGCTCAACGCCGCCAACCTCGCGATCGTCGCGTTCGCGCGACAGTGGAGTGCTAGCGGCGTCGAGCCCGCGCTCTCCGGCCAGGCGGCGGTGTTCATCATCCTCGCTATCGCCGCCGCCGAGGTGGCGGTCGGCCTGGGGATCCTGGTGACGATCTTCCGCAACCGGATGAGCACGGACGTCGACGAGCTGTCCGAGGTGAGGCTATGAACGACGTCGTCCAGTGGGCCGCCCTGGCGCCGCTGCTCGCCCTGGTGGGCTCGCTGATCAACGCCTTCTTCGGCCGCTCGCTCAAGGAGCCGGTTCCCGGCATCATCGCCAGCCTGGCGGTGGCCGGTGGTTTCGTGCTGGCGGTGCTGGCTTTCATCGGGCTGCAGGGCAGCGAGCACGGCGTGCAGGTCACGCTGTGGCGCTACCTCACGGCAGGCACGCTGCACCTCGATGCCGGCTTCATGATCGATCGCCTCAGCGTCACGATGATGCTCATCATCACCGGCGTGGGGCTGCTCATCCACATCTACTCCATCGGCTACATGCACGGCGATGACGGCAACAGTCGCTACTTCGCCGAGCTCAACCTGTTCGTCGCCGCCATGCTGGTGCTGGTCATGGCCGACTCGTTCCCGCTGATGTTCATCGGCTGGGAAGGGGTGGGCGTGTGCTCCTACCTGCTCATCGGCTTCTGGTACCGCGATCGCGCCAACCCCGACGCCGGGCGCAAGGCGTTCATCGTCAACCGTGTCGGTGACGTCGGCTTTCTGCTCGCGATGTTCCTGACCTTCAAGGTCTTCGGGACGCTGAACATCGGCGCAGTCAATGCCGCGGCGCCTGCCATGCTCTACGGCTCGGCCACGCTGACCCTGATCGGGTTGCTCTACCTGCTCGGCGCGGCCGGGAAGTCCGCCCAGCTGCCGCTGCAGGTGTGGCTTCCCGACGCCATGGCCGGCCCTACGCCGGTCTCGGCACTGATCCACGCGGCCACCATGGTCACCGCCGGCGTCTATCTGATCGCCCGTATCGGAGCGGTCTACGCCATGGCGCCCGCCGCGGCCAGTACCGTCGCCTGGGTCGGCGCGCTCACCGCTTTCGTCGCCGCCTTCGCGGCGTTCGCGCAGACCGACATCAAGAAGATCCTGGCCTACTCGACCATCTCGCAGGTCGGCTACATGATCGCGGCGGTCGGGGCGGGAGCCTATTGGGTCGGCATCTTCCACGTGCTCACGCACGCCTTCTTCAAGGCGCTGCTGTTCCTCACCGCCGGCAGCGTCATCCACGCCATGAACGGCGAGCAGGACATCCGCAAGATGGGCGGCCTGGGGCGGAAGATGAAGATCACCGGCGTGACCGCCCTCATCGGCACCCTGGCCATCTCCGGCGTGCCGTTCCTGGCGGGCTTCTTCAGTAAGGACGCCATCCTCTCCGGCACGCTCACCAGCGGCCTGCTGGCGGGCAACGGCGGCGACGTCGTCTACATCCTGCTGCTGATCACGGCCGCCATGACGGCGGCCTACATGTTCCGCTGGTACTACGGCATCTTCGCCGGTGCTTCGCGCGTGGACAAGCATGCCGCCGAGCACGTCCACGAGTCGCCGCCGGTGATGACCTGGCCGCTCGGCATCCTGGCCGTGGGAAGCATCGTCGTCGGTTACCTGGGGCTGCCCGAGTTCGCCTTCCCGAACCTCATCCAGCGCTGGCTCGAGCCCGCCACCGCCAAGGTCGACTTCAACAACGTATCCGTCAGCACCGATTGGCTGCTCGTCGGCCTGTCGATCCTGATGGTGGCGCTCGGCCTGGGCGTCGGCTGGTGGGTCTACCACCTGCGCAAGGGCGCTCCGGTGGCCTCCATGAAGGATTCCAACCTGGCCGGCGCATCGCGCGGCGCGCTGGGCTTCGACGCGCTCTACCGCATCCTCTTCGTGGCCTCCGGCGAAGGCGTCGCCGGCGGCATCGCGACGCTGGACCGTGAGGTGGTCGATCGCGGGCTCACCGGCACCGGTGCCGCGGTGGGGCTGCTCGGACGGCTCGCCACCGCCCTGCAGAGCGGCTTCACCCGTGCCTACGCCTTCGCCATGTTCCTCGGCGTGGTGACTCTGGTGGTCGTGGCCGCGCTGACGGGGGTGCTGAAGTGATCGCCCTCTTCGTCATCCTGATCCCGCTGGCGTTCGCGGTGGTGACCGGCCTGACCGGCACGCGCCGCTCCCTGGCGGTGCTCTTCGGTCTCGTCAGCACGCTGGCGACGTTCGCGCTGGCGCTGTTCCTGCCCGGTAGCTCCGGCGTCAGCGTCCCCTGGATCCCCGGCTTCGGCGCGACCTTCACGCTGCAACCCGGCGGCGCCGGGGTGGTGCTCACTCTGGTAGCGGCCCTCACCATGATTCCCACGGTGCTGGTCGCCGCGCGCCGCGTCGAGCGCGCCCCGGGCGTCTTCGTGGCGCTGCTGCTGGTGATGCAGGCGGGTCTCGCCGGCGTCTTCCTGGCCGGCGACCTGATCCTGTTCTACGTGGCGTGGGAGGTCACGCTCATCCCCAGCCTGCTGCTGCTCGGCATGTTCGGGCGCGACAAGCGCCGAGCGGCCGTGCTGAAGTACCTGGTCTACGCCATCGGCGGCAGCTTCCTGATGCTCATCAGCATCCTGGCGATCAAGCCGCTGTCCGGCGCGGCGAGCTACCGCTTCGCTGACCTGATGGCGGCCACGCCGCACCTGGCCGGCGCCACCCAGGTGTGGCTGTTCGTGGGCCTCGCCATCGGGATGGCGGTGAAGCTGCCGATGTGGCCACTGCACTCGTGGCTGATCGATTTCAACGAGCAGAACCACCCTTCCGGCGCGGCCGACGTCGCCGGCACGCTGTACAAGGTGGGTGCCTTCGGGTTCTTCGCCTGGGCCATGCCGCTGCTGCCGATCGGCGTCGAGCGGGTCGGTCCGGTGCTGCTGGCGCTGGCGGTGGTGACGGCGCTCTACGGCGCCCTCGCCGCCACCGCCCAGACCGACTTCAAGCGACTGCTTGCCTACGCTTCGCTGTCGCACATGGGCATCGTCGGGGTCGGCATCTTCGGCTTGCACGTGGCGGGCCTCAACGGCGCCATCTTCCTGCTGGCCGCCCAGATGCTGTCGACCGGCGGGCTGTTCCTGATCTCCGGCATGCTCTACGAGCGTCGCCACAGCTTCGATCTGGACAAGTTCGGCGGGTTGGCGAAGAGCGCCCCGGCGCTGTCGGCCCTCAGCCTGTTCGTGCTCTTCACGGCCATCGGCGTTCCCGGCCTCGCCAACTTCCCGGGCGAGTTCCTCAGCCTGTTGGGGACCTACCAGCAACATCCCTGGCTCGCCGCCCTCGCCACGCTGTCGGTCATCGCTGCCGGCGTGTACGGGGTGAACCTCTTCCAGCGTCTGTACCAGGGTGAGGAGCGCGAGCCCACCCGCGAGATCGGTGCGCTGGAGACCTTCGCCCTCATCCCCCTGATCGCCGGCATCCTATGGCTCGGGCTGTCGCCCGCGCCGCAGCTGCAGCGCATCCAGGAGCAGTCGAAGCTGATCGCCGCGCCGACGGCGACGGCGGAGGCACCGGCGCCTCCGCCGGTCGCGGCGGCGGTCCAGATCGGGCCGGGCGCGCTCGCCGACGCGCTTGGAGGTAGCCGGTGAGCTTCCCACCTGCCATCGACATCCACTGGGCGAACTTCGCCCCGGAGCTGACGCTACTCATCACCGCGGCCATCACCACCCTCTTCGCGCTGTTCCAGCGTGACAGCCGGTCGAGTGCCTGGCTCGCCATGGCCGGTGCTGTGGTCGCCGGCGCGTTCAACGCCAACCTGTGGGTGATGCACGCCACCAGCGGCGCCGGCTCGAGCTTCGGGCTGCGCTTCCTGGCCGATACCCCGGGCCTGGCGCTCAACTTCGTCATCCTGCTCGGCACGCTGCTGGCGGTGCTGGTCAGCTACGACTACCTGAAGCGCAGCGACCTCGAGCAGCCCGAGTACTACCCGCTCATCCTGTTCTCCGCCACCGGCGCCATGATCATGGCGGGCGCCGGCGACCTCATCACCTTGCTGCTGGGCCTGGAGATCATGTCGCTGCCGGTGTACGTGCTGTCGGCCTGGCGGCAGGGCGCGCGGCAGTCCGAGGAAGCCGGCATGAAGTACTTCCTGCTCGGCGCCTTCGGCTCGGCGATCTTGATCTACGGCGCGGCGCTCACCTACGGCGCTACCGGCAGCTTCGTCTACGCCGATATCGTGGCGGCGCTGAGCTCGACGGGTTTCGCGGCGCCGCTATTGGCAACGCTCGGCGGCGCGCTGGTGCTGGCGGGGCTCGGCTTCAAGGCCGCCATCGCGCCGTTCCACCAGTGGGCGCCCGACGTCTACACCGGTGCGCCGACCTCCGTGACCACCTTCATGAGCGTGGTCGTCAAGACCGCGGCCTTCGCTGCGCTGATCCGCATCGCCGCCACCATCTACCCCAGCATGGAGCCCTGGCTCCTCACCACGTTGGCGGTGCTGGTCGGCCTGACGTTGGTGATCGGCAACCTGGCGGCCCTGCTGCAGACCGGCGTCAAGCGCATGCTGGCCTACTCGGCCGTGGCGCACGCCGGTTACCTCGGGCTGGCGGTGTTGGCCGGTCCTGAGGGCGTGCGGGCGGTCGCCTGGTACCTGGCCGCCTACACGTTGATGAACGTCGGCGCGTTCGCGGTGCTCATGCAGGTCAGCGACGCCAACGATCGCGGGGACGATCTCGAGCGGTTCGCGGGCCTCGGCAAGCGCCGACCGGCCCTGGCATTCGCCATGACGCTGTTCATGTTGAGCCTCGGCGGCATCCCGCCGCTGGCGGGCTTCGCCGGGAAGATCCTGGTGTTCCAGGCCGCGATCTCGGCGGGCTACGTGGCCCTCGCCGTCATCGGCATCCTCACCAGCGTGGTGGCGCTCGTGTACTACTTCCGCGTCATCACCTACATGTACTTCCGCGAGCCCGAGTACGAGCTGGCCGGCTTCCGCAGCTCGGCGGCCGCCTTCGCCATCGGGATCGCCGCGGTCGGCACGGTGCTGTTCGGGCTGTTCCCCGGCTGGTGGTACGGCCTGCTCGGCACGGGTCAGCATCTGCTGGCGCACATGTAGGACCCGCTCCCGCATCGGTTGTCGGCGCCGCGCCGGCCCTTCGGGGCGGCGCGGCGCCGTTGTGCTGGGTGGGCGGCGACCGCAGCGGCCCGGGGGCCGGGGCCGCGTAAGAGGGCCGTCAGCCTCCCTCCGCTAGGGTGGGTCGTGCGAGTGCTGCCACCGACCCTCAGCCCTGGGCGCCGCGCGCTTGCTCAGCGGAAGGCGTGACGATGGACCTGCGAACCGACCCGAGCGATGGGAAAAACCCGATGGCGCGCCGGTCCCTCGCGGCCTATGATGCCCCCAGCGTGGACCTGACGAGCCTGAAGATCCTACTGGTCGACGACGAAGAGACCATCCTGGTGATCCTCAAGGGGATCCTCCAACGTGCCGGGTACACCCACGTGTCCACCCTGGACGATCCCCGCAAGGCGCTCGAACGTTTCCTGGACGAGAGCCCGGATCTGCTGGTGCTCGATCACCACATGCCGGGCAAGGACGGCCTGGAGGTCATCGAGGATCTCCGACCCTACCTGCCCGACTACTTCCCGATCCTGATGCTCACCGGCGACGAACGCCCGGAGCTCAAGGAGACGGCGCTCTCCAGTGGCGCCAAGGACTTCCTGGTGAAGCCCATCAACCCGGTCGAGGTACGGCTGCGCATCCGCAACCTGCTGGAGGCCCGCTACTTCCATCAGCAACTCCAGCACAACAACGAGCGCCTCGAGGCGATGGTGCGCCAGCGCACACGGGAGCTCGAGAACGCCCACGTGGAGATGCTCATCCGGCTGGCCAAGGCCGCCGAGTACCGCGACGACGACACCGGCGAGCACACCTGGCGGGTGGCCCGCACCAGCGCGCTGTTGGCCCAGGAGCTGGGGCTCGACGCCGATCGCATCGACCTGGTGTTGCGCGCCGCGCGGCTCCACGACGTCGGCAAGATCGCCATCCCCGACGGCATCCTGCTGAAGCCGGGGCGCCTCACCCCGGCGGAGTACGAGGTCGTGAAGGGCCATGCGCGGGCCGGCGCCGAGCTGCTCTCGGGGGGCCGTTCGCCGCTGATGAAGCTCGCCGAGACCATCGCGCTGACCCACCACGAGCGCTGGGACGGCACCGGCTATCCCCAGGGCCTGGCCGGCGAAGCGATCCCCGTCGAGTCCCGCCTGCTGGCGGTGGCCGACACCTTCGATGCGCTCACCCACGACCGCATCCACCGCAAGGCGGTTCCCCTCGATAAGGCGGTGGAGGAGATCCGCGATCAGAACGGCAAGCAGTTCGACCCGCGCGTGGTCGACGCCTTCCTGGTGATCTTCGAACGCGGCGAGCTCTTCACCGACGCTCCCGTCGACGCAGCCTGAGCCCTGTCGCGGGACGCTAGAGTGGGCGGCATGAACGTCTACCAGCAACGGATCCTCGACACGCTCGGTGAGCACGATCCCATCGAGGTGCTGCAGCTCACCCCGGAGCGCCTGGCTGCGCTACTGGAGGCGATGGCGCCGGGCGACCTCGAGAGCAGCTACGGCCCCGGCAAGTGGGACGCCCGTCATCTCTACGCTCATCTGGCCGACGTCGAACTGGGGGTGGGTTTCCGCCTCCGCCAGACGCTGGCCGAGCCCGGGGTGGAGCTGCAGGCGTTCGACCAGGACCTGTGGGCGCAGCGCTATGCTCGGCTGGACCCGGCTCTGGCAGTGGAGGCCTTCCGCGGCCTGCGGGCCTGGAACCTGTCGCTGCTGTCGACGCTCACGCTGGACGACTGGCTCGCCGAGGGCTACCATCCCGAGCGCGGCTTCGAGAGCGTCGACGTGATGGTGCGCTTCCTGGCGGGCCACGATCTCAACCACCTGGCGCAGCTCGGCAGCATCCTGGCGCCGTAGTCGAGATCGACTGCGCGGCGCGCGCTGCAGGGGCCGTGATAGGATTACGCCGTCATGTCGATCGAACGTACCTTTGCGATGGTCAAGCCCGACGGCGTCCGCCGTGGGCTGGTCGGCGACGTCGTGAAGCGCCTCGAGACGAGGGGTTTCCGCATCGTCGGCATGAAGCTGCTGCACATCTCCCGCGAGCTGGCCGAGCGTCACTACGGTGAGCACGCGGGCAAGCCCTTCTACGAGGGACTGGTGTCGTTCATCACCGGCGGCCCGGTGGTGGCCATGGTGATCGAAGGGGAGAACGCCATCCTGGAGTGGCGCAAGATGATGGGCGCCACCAACCCCAAGGACGCCGCGCCGGGTACCCTCCGCGGCGACTACGCGCTCGTCATCGACGAGAACGTGGTACATGGTTCCGACGCGCCCGCGACGGCGGAGCGCGAGATCGGCATCTTCTTCGAGCGGAGCGAGCTGCTGCCCTGAACGGGCTCGCGGAAGGGCAGCGGGCAGGGGCGCCCGACCGCTGCCGGGTCAGGTGGCGCCGAGCGAGGTAAGACATGCCCGGACTCTCACAGCGGATCAGGCAGCTCAAGGCGTCCTCGACCATCGCCTTCAACACGCGGGCGGCGGACCTGCGCCGGCAGGGCATCGACGTCATCGCGATGACCGCCGGCGAGCCCGACTTCCAGCCGCCCGAGCACGTCATGGAGGCGGCGCGGGAGGCCATCCGGCTGGGCCTGACCAAGTACACGCCGTCCGAGGGCACGCTGGAGCTGCGGCAGGCGGTTCGCGAGAAGTTCTCGCGGGAGAACGGACTGGCGTTCGAACCCGACCAGATCATCGTCTCCACGGGCGGTAAGCAGGTGCTGTACAACGCCTTCCAGGCGGTGCTCGAACCCGGCGACGAGGTCGTCCTGATGGCGCCCACCTGGGTGAGCTACCCGCCGCAGATCACCCTGGCCGGCGGAGTCCCGGTGCCGGTACCCACCCGCCCCGAGGACGGCTTCCTGCCGTCGCTGGACGCCATCGCCGAGGCCATCACCGAGCGCACCAAGGTGTTGCTGATCAACTCGCCGTCGAACCCCACCGGCGCTGTGTACCCCAGCCAGCTCGTGCGTGACATCGTCGAGCTGGCCGCCGAGCACGATCTGTGGGTGTTCAGCGACGAGCTCTACGAGCACATCATCTACGACGGGGCCTTCACGCCGGCGGGACGCTTCGCGCCGGAGCGGACGCTGGTGATCCACGGCGCCAGCAAGGGCTACGCCCTCACGGGCTGGCGTATCGGTTTCGGTGCGGGGCCCCGCGAGCTCGTCAAGGCCATGAACCGCCTGCAGAGCCAGGTCACCAGCGGCGCCAACGCGTTGGCGCAGTACGCCGCCACCGCCGCGCTCAACGAGGTGGAGAAGACGCGCGCCTTCCAGGAGATGACACGTGCGGCCTACCGCGAGCGGCGCGATGTGCTGGTCGAGGGCCTCAACCGACTGGGGCTGGCCACGCCCAAGCCGCAGGGCGCCTTCTATGCCATGGCCGACCTCACGCCCATCGACGCCGACGAGGGCAAGGCTGCGCTCAGGTTGCTGGAGGAGGCGCGGGTTGCCACCGTGCCGGGGACCGACTTCCTGGCGCCGGGTCACGTGCGCTTCAGCTACGCCACCAGCCTCGACAACGTTCGTGAGGCGCTGAGGCGCATCGCAGCGTTCCTGGGCTAGGGTCGCCACGGGTTGGGCCGGCCCGGCGACTGAGCCTTCAGTTCGCGTGGTCGTCAGTCCGCGTCGCCGTCCAGTTGGCGGAACTCGAGGGGCGCCTCGCCGTAGGCCTTCCGGGCCAGGCTCCGCAGCGCCGAGCGCAGGCCCTCCTCCAGCACCGGGTGGTAGACCGGCATCATCAGGACTTCAGCGACGGACAGCTCACGCTCGATGGCTAGGGCCAGCAGGTGGGCGAGATGCTCGCCGTGGGGCGTCATCAGCTCGGCGCCCAGCAGGCGCCCGCTGTCCGGCGCGGCGTACACCTTCAGCATGCCCGCGGCGTTGCGCATGGCGATGGCCCGGCTCTGTCGGGAGAAGTCGTGGGACGCGCTCACCGTTCCCTCGGGGAGGGAAGTGTACGGCAGGCCGACCATGGCGATCTCCGGATCGGTGAAGGCGATCGCCAGCGGTGTCCTGCGCCGGAACCGGGTCGGCCCGTGCAGGGCGTTCCAGGCCGCGATGAAGCCCTCGTCCGAGGCCTCGTGCATGACGACGCGATCGGCGTCGACGTCGCCGGCGATGTAGATCGGTAGGTCGGCGACCTGCATGGTGTGCGGGTCGAAGGGGGGCAGGCCGTGTCGGTCGAGCTCCAGGCCGAGCTGCTCGAGCCCTAGGCCGGCCACGTTGGGAGCGCGCCCGAGTGCGGCGAGGACGGCGTCGACCGTGGCCTCGCGGTCGCCGCCGGTGACGCGCAGCGCGTCACCGGCGGCCTCGATCTCCACCGGCTGCCCGAGATGCACGGCGAACTCGGAGGCGAAGTGCTGCACGGCCGCGGCCTGTAGCTCGGGATCGGTGAGGCCGGCGACGGTGTCGCGCAGCTCGAAGCCGGTGACATCGAGACCCAGGCGCGCCAGCGCCTGGCCGAGCTCCAGGCCGATCGCGCCCAGCCCCGCGACCGCCAGCCGGCGCGGCAGCTCGCGTTGCTCGAAGAGGCTGTCGGTGGTGAGGATGCGCTCGCCGAAGCCGCGCCACGGCTCCGGCACGACCGGTGTCGACCCCGTCGCTACGACCACCGCCTCGGCCCGGATGCGCTCCACGGCGCCGTCGGCCCGCACGACCTGCAGCTCGTCGGGCGCCAGGAAGCTAGCCCGTCCCGGGACGTTGCGATCGCCGACGCGTTCGGTCGGCTTGAGATTGGGGCCGACCCGTGCGTCGCGGTAGTCGCGGACCCACGCCAGCGCGGCGGACACGTCGAGGCTGAGGTCGTCGCCCCCGCGGATGCCGACGGCGCCGAACGTGCGGCGGCGATGGAAGTCGTTGGCGATCTGGATGAGCGCCTTCGAGGGCATGCAGCCGACGCGGGCGCAGGTGGTCCCGTAGGGCCCGTGGTTGACGATGACGAAGTCGTCGGTGTGCTTGCGGACCACCCCGAGGGCGGTGAGACCGGCGGTGCCCGCACCGAGGATGGCGACCTTCACTGTGCGCACGAGGAGCCTCCCTACACTCGACCGTAGTCTTGCACACGGGGCGCGGCCGACCGGACGGTGTCCCAGCCGCTGTCGGAGCCGGGTCGTGGGCTCGTGCGCGCGGCGGGACCCACGCCGCTCACGCGATGGCCTTCACGAAGCTGGCGCCGTCGGGCCGCTCCTCCCAGCCCGCCTTGGCGTAGAAGCCGCGGCGATAGGACTCGCGGTCGCGGAAGTTGACGAGCTGCAGGCGCGCGCAGCCGCGCGAGCGCGCCTCGTCCTCGACGACGCCGAGCAGGGCGCTGCCGAGGCGCCGGCCGCGCGCCTCGGAGCGTACGAACAGCTCCGACACGAACCCTTCCGGTCCCGCCAGGAACAGGTACGGCAGCCAGTGGACGGCGACGTAGCCGAGCAGGCGCGCGTTCCCCGCCGGCGCCACGTACAGGCTGTGGCTGTCGTCCTGCAGGCAGGCGCTCAGGTGGCGGGCGACGCGCTCGCGCGTGGCCGGCCCGGGCTCGCGTGCCAGCCGCGGGAAGGTGTCGAGCGCCCGCAACAGCGCGGCCAGCTCGGACGCGTCGGCCGGCGTGGCCGGGCGGACGGACGCGGGGGGCGGACGGGTGCTCATGCCCCCATGTACCACGTCCGCGCCGCCCCGTACCCCGCGGTACACTCGTCGACACAGGAGGCGGCATGCCCACACGCGACCCGCACTTCACCACCATCATCGAGCCCTTCCGTATCAAGGCGGTCGAGCCCATCCGCTTCACCACGCGCGACGAGCGTGAGACGGCCTTGGCGGCCGCCGGTTACAACCTCTTCAAGCTCCGCGCCGACGACGTCCTCATCGACCTGCTCACCGACTCCGGCACCGGCGCCATGTCGAGCGAGCAGTGGGCGGGCATGATGCGCGGCGACGAGAGCTACGCCGGCGGGCGCTCGTTCTACCGCTTCGAGGCGGCGGTGCGGGAGATCACCGGCTTCGCCCACATCCTGCCGACCCACCAGGGGCGTGCGGCCGAGCGCATCCTTGCCGGCGTCGCGCTGAAACCGGGCGATATCGTGCCGAACAACACCCACTTCGACACCACCCGCGCCAACGTGGAGAACGCCGGCGCCACCGCGCTCGACCTGCCCATCCCGGAGGGGCTCGAGCCCGAGAACCTGCACCCCTTCAAGGGCAATCTCGACACCGAACGACTACAGCAGGTGCTGGCCGACAACCCCGGGAAGGTGCCGCTGGTGATGGTGACGGTCACCAACAACTCGGGCGGCGGCCAGCCGGTGAGCATGGCCAACCTGCGCGAGGCCAGCCGCGTCTGCCACGAGCACGGCGTGCCGCTGTTCCTCGACTGCTGCCGCTTCGCGGAGAACGCGTACTTCATCAAGCTGCGCGAGGAGGGCTACCAGGACAAGACGCCCCTGGCGATCGCGCAGGAGATGTTCAGCCATGCCGACGGCGCCACCATGAGCGCCAAGAAGGACGGCATGGCCAACATCGGCGGCTTCCTGGCCCTGAACGACGACACCCTGGCCGAGTCCGCGCGCAACCTGCTCATCCTCAGCGAGGGCTTCCCGACCTACGGCGGCCTCGCCGGCTACGACCTGGAGGCGCTGGCGATCGGCTTCCACGAGGCGCTGCAGGAGCCCTACCTGCGCTACCGGCTGCGCAGCATCGCGTACCTGGGCGAGAGGCTGACGGCCATGGGGGTGCCGATCGTGCAGCCGCCGGGCGGGCACGCCATCTACATCGACGCCCGCGCCATGCTGCCGCACGTGCCGCAGAGCGAGTTCCCGGCCTGGGCGCTGTCGCTGGTGCTCTACCTGGAGGGCGGCGTGCGCTCGGTCGAGATCGGCTCGGTGATGTTCGGCCGCCAGCCCGACGGCAGCGAGAAGCCCGCACCGATGGAGCTGGTGCGGCTGGCGTTCCCACGGCGCACCTACACCCAGAGCCACGTCGACTATCTGATCGAGGTGCTGGCCTACGTCAACGAGCGCAAGGACCGCATCCGTGGGGTACGGCTGGCGCAGGCGCCGGCGGTGCTGCGGCACTTCAGCGCGACGCTCGAGCCGGCGCACGGGGCGCTGGTGGTGTGAGCGCACATGGGGTTGGCGCACGTCGTGCGAGCGCGGCGGCTCAGTACAGCCACGGCACCAACCGGGCCGTCTTCGCCGCCCAGTCGCGGTAGGCGTCTCCGTAGCGTTGCTCGAGGTAGGCCGAGAGCTGCGGGATGTTGACGAACACGAAGCCGGCGATCTCGACGGCGACGATGAGGATCGACCAGGGTGAGCGCGTGGCCAGCGCCCAGCCGACGCCCCACAGGCAGTCGCCCAGGTAGTTGGGGTGGCGCACCAGCGCGAACGGGCCGTGGGTGTAGAGTCTGCCGCGATTCTCCGGGCGGGCCTTGAAGCGCAACCGTGCCCACTCCGAGAGCGTGTTCAGGGCTCCGCCGCCGAGGAAGAGCAGGGCGGCGACGGCGTCCCAGGCGCTCAGCGGCTGGCGGGACCCGACGCCGAGCAGCGCGAAGCCGAGCTGATACAGCGCAACCCCGCCGACGACCGCGCCCATCTCGTTCCAGCGGAAGCGGCGCCGCAGCAGGACGAGGGCGGTGCCGCTCATGCGCAGGAACAGCACGACGGCGAACGCGAGCAGCAGCGCGCGCCGGCCCGGGTCGCCGGGGACCCAGGCGACGCCCAGCAGGCGGCCGAGCGCCGGGGTACCGGAGCCCACCAGGAACCAGCCCGCCAGGAGGGTGATCAGCGCGTGCGCGGCCACCATGGCGCGCCGCGGCCAGCGCGAGACCTCCTCGTGTCCGTACACGTCAGCCCCCTTCGGCGCCGGGCCGTGCCCGGCGCGGTCGACCTACTCTACGGCCGCGCCCGCGGGGCGCACTTCGAAGCGATCGGCGGAGCCCGCGACGCGCTCCGGCACACGATCGCTGACGTCGATGCGCGCCGCCTCGGCGAGGTCGCCGGCGAAGCCGGCGCGCGTCAGCGTGCGGCCGTGGCCGGAAGCGGCCAACAGCACGGCGGCGTCGTCGCTGCCGGCGGTCGCGCGGGCGAGCAGCGCCGTGTCGCTGAGGTCGCCGTCGGGTGCGCGCTCGACCAGGGCGGCCACGATGTGCCCGGCAGCCACCACATCGTCCAGCGAGACGGCTCCGGCCGTGCCGGCACAGACGATCCGGACGCTCCCTTGCGCCAGCTCCAGCGCCCGCGCGGCCACGGCGCCGGCGTTGCGCAGGCTCCCCAGGAGCACGTGGGAGGCGCCGGCGCACGCTGCCACCGCGGTGGAGCCGTTGGTGGTGCAGAGCACCGCGTTGCGCCCGAGCACCGCGACGCCCGTGAACTCGAGCGGGGAGTTCCCGCCGTCGAAGCCGGGCAGAGGACGCGCGTTACGCTCGCCGAGCAGCAGCGCCCCGGTGGAGCGGGCGCGGTCGCGCGCCCGCTCCACGTCGGCGATGACCTCGAGGCTCGCCAGCCCCAGCTCGGCCAGCACGGTGGCGGTGGTCGTCATGCGCAGCACGTCGACGACGACGGCCACGTCGCCGGCCAACTCATCGGGAGCGAGGTCGGTGCGGGGGAGCAGATCGACCGAGATCTTCAGTGGTGGGCGCGCCATCAGCGGGCGCCCCGGCGATGGACGGACGGAGGGTTGATCATGACGTGCCCAGCCTTGCACGTCGCGGACGGCACGGCGAGGGGTCGGTCCGGCGCCGGACTTCCGGACCTAGACGCCGATCGCAGGTACTCCGCCCGAAGGACCGCCCGCGCCCACTAGACTGAGGGCATGAACGACGCCATCGTCGCATGCCCCGCGTGCGGGGCGAAGAACCGATTGAAGACGCCACCGGCGGGCACGCTGCCGTCGTGCGGGCGCTGCGGAGCGTCGTTGCCGTGGCTGGTCACCGGCGCCGACGACACCTTCGAGCACGAGATCCAGGCTCCGGTGACGGTGCTGGTCGATATGTGGGCGCCCTGGTGCGGGCCCTGCAGGATGGTGGCGCCGGTGCTCGAAGAGCTGTCGCGCGAGCTGGCGGGGCGACTCAAGGTCGTCAAGCTCAACGTGGACGAGAACCCCGTTACGGCGGGCCGCTACCGTGTGCAGAGCATCCCCACGCTGCTGCTGTTCAAGGACGGCGCGCTCGTGGACCAGGTGGTGGGTGCGCTGCCGAAAGGGCCTCTGCGGCAGCGACTGGACCCGTACCTCACCTCCACGGCCGCGGCGTGAGCAGCGCCGCGATGCGCACCGTGGCGCGCGGACGGGTGCCGGGGTTGCACCGGCTCGGGCCGCGCTCGCGGCGCCGACTGGACGGAAGGAGGCACCGACCGTGTCGCGTTCGGTCTTGAGCGAACTTCGTGGCGACATCCTAGGGGCCGACGCGTGCGTGCGCACGCCCTTCGGCGAGCGGCGGATCACCTACGCCGACCACATCGCTTCGGGTCGCCCACTGGCGTCGGTGGAGGAGCGGCTGCGCGCCAGCGTGCTGCCTCTCTACGCCAACACCCATACCGAGGACAGCGCCACCGGAGCGTACACCACCCACCTGGTGCACGAGGCGAGCGCCTACATCAAGCGACAACTCGGCGCCGACGAGCGCTACCGCCTGGTGTTCGCCGGCAGCGGTACCACCGGCGCGGTCAAGCGCATGCAGGAGATCCTGGGGCTGGCGGTGCCGTCGAATCTGCGCGAACGCGTGCTGGCGGCGCTCGAGCCCGAGGAGCGGCCGGTGGTGTTCGTGGGTCCGTATGAGCATCACTCCAACGAGCTGTCGTGGCGCGAGTCGCTGGCCGAGGTCGTCGCCATCCCCCTGGACGAGCGTGGCGGCATCGATCTGGGCGCGCTGAAGCGCGGTCTCGACGACCCGAGATTCGACGGCCGTCCCAAGATCGGATCGTTCTCCGCGGCCAGCAACGTCACCGGCATCATCACCGACGTGCGGGCGGTGGCGACGCTGTTGCACGAGCACGGGGCCGCCGCCTTCTTCGACTACGCCGCCAGCGCGCCCTACGTCGACATCGACGTGCGCCCGGGTGAGCTTGATGGCATCGACGCCCTGTTCCTCAGCCCGCACAAGTTCCTGGGGGGCCCGGGCTCGCCGGGCGTGCTGCTGTTCGACCAGATGCTCTACGACCAGCCGGTGCCGACGACCGCCGGCGGCGGCACGGTCAGCTACGTCAGCCCGCAGGGCCACTGGTTCCTCAACGACATCGAGGCCCGCGAGGACGCGGGCACGCCCGCCATCCTGCAGAAGCTGCGGGCGGCCCTGGCTTTCGAGGTCAAGCAGCGCGTCGGCGTGAAGCGCATCGAGAAGCGTGAACGCCAGCTCATCGCCGCGGCGATCGAGCGCTTCCGGGACCATCCCAACGTGCATCTGCTCGGCAACCTCGACGCCCCGAGGCTGGCGGTGGTGTCGTTCGAAGTGCGCAGCGGCCCGTGGATCCTCCACCCGCGCTTCGTGACGCGCCTGCTCAACGACCTCTTCGGGATCCAGGGACGGGCCGGCTGCTCCTGCGCCGGACCCTACGGCCACGATCTGCTGGGCATCGACGCCGAACGCTCGCGCGCCTACCACGACGCCATCGAAGCGGGTTTCGAGGCGGTGCGGCCGGGCTGGAGCCGCATCAGCTTCCACTACGCCATCGACGACACGACCTTCGCGTTCCTTCTCGACGCGCTGGCGTTCGTGGCCGAGTACGGCGGGCGCTTCGTCCCGCTCTACCGATTCGACTGGAGCACCGGAGCGTGGACGCACGAGGCCGACACCGAGCCGGAGTGCGGCTTCGACAGCGCGAGCTGGCGACCGATCGCGCGATCGAGGGCGGCGCCGAGTGAGGACTTCGCGCGCTACCTCGACGAGGCCCGGGCGCTGGCCGACGGACTCAAGGCTCCGACCGGGGGGCCGTCGGCTCCGGAAGGCCTGGACGCGGCGCTGGTGACCTTCCTGACGCCCTGACCGAACGCAACCGCTAGCATGACCTATGGAGCAGCCTGACGACATGACGGTCGCGCGCCCGGCAGGGGAGACCCTGGATGAGGACGCCTCGCCGCGCACCGCCAATCCCAACCTGATCTACAACAACCCGGAGAAGTGGCGCATCGGTCGCGAGGTGCTCGAGCGCTACACCGGGACGGCGCCGGAGCAGTTCCAGAAGCAGATCCTGCTCACCAACTTCGAGTACTACATGGAGCGCTTCTCGGTGCTGTGCGACGACGCCGAGACCACTCGCGGCTCGGCCATGACGGTCAAGCACAGCCCCCGCAAGGGCGTGTCGCTGGTCAACTTCTCGGTAGGCTCGCCGGTGGCCGCGCTCATCATCGAGGTGCTGGCGACGGCCGAGCCCAAGGCCACGCTGTTCCTGGGGATGGCAGGAGGGTTGCACCGCTCGCTCGAGGTCGGCGACTTCATCCTGCCCACCGCAGCCATCCGCGACGAAGGTGCGTCGCGCCACCTCATGCCGTCGCAGGTGCCCGCCCTGCCGACGTTCAAGGTGCAGAAGTTCATCTCGCAGATCATCGTCGAACGCGGGCTGGACTACCGCACCGGCGTGGTGCACAGCACCGACTACCGCTTCTGGGAGTTCGACGAGCGCTTCAAGCAGCAGCTCTACGACGAGAGAGCACTGGCCATCGACATGGAGACGGCAACGCTGTTCTCCGTGGGCTTCGCCAGCAAGGTCCCAATAGGGGCGCTGCTACTGGTGTCCGACCTGCCGATGAAGCGCGGCGGCATCAAGACCCGCGACTCCGCTCGGGCGGTGTTCCGCGAGTTCACCGACCGGCACATCGAGGTCGGCATCGAGGCCATGAGCCAGATCGCAGAGCGCGGGGAGCACATCCGGCACTACCGCTGGTAGCGGACGTGTTCTCCCCGTCCGGTAGATCAGGGTGTGCCCTGTCCTAGATGTCGTTTCTGGCCGAGTTTGGACCCCGCGGATTTTAACATCGCGGGGTCGAAATTTCGGGCGTTTTAACAGCCTTCCGCTTGGGCCCCATTGCAGCCCGGTGGAAGATGATGAGCGATCCCGCATGACGTTCCGGTTCGGGTTGGTGGCGCGAGCTGATTTCGCGTGCAAGTTGTGTACATCTCTGTGTACTTCTTGTCTGTGCGCGTTGGGCGATTGCTGTGGTCGCGACACACACTGCTCGCAAACCCCCCTAGAGGGCCCCTTTGGAGCATCTATCGTGATCGTCTGGCATTACAACTTCTTCACCTCATCGAGCGGGCCGCTGGCTTCCCACTTCACGGTGAAGTGCTCATCGAGCACGTTCAGGGCGATATTGGCCAGCAGCGGTGAGAGGATGCCGCCCTGGGGCGTGCCGGTAATCGTGTCCCTATTGACGCCGTCCTCGCTGAGGATTCCGGCGCGCAGGAACGCCTTCACCAGGCTCAGCACGCGCTTGTCCCCGACCCGATCTCGCACCCTACCCATGAGGGCGGTGTGGTCGATCTGGTCGAAGCACGCCTCGATGTCCCCTTCCAGCACCCACTCGTAACGGCGGGAGGCGAAGAAGTGAATCTCGGCGATGGCGTCCTGAGCGCGGCGCTTCGGGCGGAAACCGTAACTGCACGGCTTGAAGTCCGCCTCGAAGACTGGTTCGAGCACCAGCTTCAAAGAAGCCTGCACCACCCGGTCGGCTACGGTAGGGATTCCCAGACGGCGCATCCTACCGTCTCGCTTGGGAATCATCCGCTCCCGCACTCGGGCGGGAGCGAACCTGCGGGCCTTGAGATCATCTCGCAACCCGTTCAGGAACGCCCCAACATCGTCAATGGAGCGAGCGGTTTGCCCGTCCACTCCTGCCGTGCGTGCTCCCTTGTTGCCCCTGACCCGCTCCCACGCCACGCGCAGAAAAGCAGGGTCACACACGAGGTTGAACAAGTCATCGAACGAGCGACCAGATTCCACGGTCGCCCAACGGTGCAGCTTCGTCTGCAGTCCAAGTACTCGCGCCTCCGCCTCGGAGAGGCTCGGCCACGACGCGCCGGTATTCACCAGCGACCTCCTCGGTTTGCATTGTCGCCACGAGATTGCTGGACCCCTTCGCCATGTGGCCGGCTTTCCCGGCCCCCGACTACTACGGGTCCTCCGCCCCATTCCGGTAGCGCCGGTCGGCGATGGACCTCCCCTCGCGAATGAGGGACTACCGGGATGGTTCCCATGTTCACCACAAAACCGTTCGACGGGTTAGGTGCCCAGCTATGCCCCCGCAGCATCGCCGTTCGTACGCCGCAGTGCTTCCGAGCGGCCTCCCCGCCAGCGACATGAACCGGCCAAGGAGTTCCCCACAGTGTGGGTGCGCGCCGCAACCCAGCCCAAATCCGCCAGGTTAGAGCTGGTGGGTCGTATTCAGAGGCTTCCAGACGCTGGTTCCTCACGTACACCTTCCCATCTCGCTTGCCGGGCCCGCCCCGTCTCGCAGTACCAGGACGTCCCGTCGTTGTCGAGGCTGCTTCCACCCAACCGGTCCATCCCAACCGGCCAGGCTGCCTCCAGCTTCACTCAGTCCGCTGCGACGAACTGACGGCGGTGCCCTCTCATCACCGCACGGTCTTGCAGCGCCTCATGGCGCTCCAGGTCCGTGACCCAGAGCTGGTTCGGTCGGCTGGCTCGGAAGGCGCGGTTCACCAGGTCCGCCGGCACCTGAGCCTCCCGATCGGGAACGGTGGTGCGCTTGACCCCGCCGCGGCTCACGCCCTGCAGGCCCTCCAGGCGCATGAGGCGCTCCACCGTGCAGCGCGCCACCTCGAGGCCGTCGCGCTGGAGCTGCCGCCACACCTTGCGCGCGCCGTAACGATCCCGGCTCGCCTGAAACGCGCGTCTGACGTCCTCACGCAGGCGCGCGTCCCGGCCGGTGGCGCTCCGGCAGCCTTTCCGGGTCGCGTTCCCTGGCCTTGCGCTCGTAGTAGGTGCTCGGGGCGATAGGCAGTTGCTGGCAGATCGACTCGACCCCGAATGCGCTCCTGTGATCGTCGATGAACGCGACCATCACTTCGGTTGGCGGTCGAGCTCCGCCTGGGCGAAAAACGCCGCCGCCTTCCGTAAGATCTCGTTCGCCTGCCGAAGCTCCCGCTTCTCCCGCTCCAACGCCTTGACGCGCGAGCGCTCAGCGTCGACAGCCTGCGCCTGAGGGTCGTGCTGACGCTCAGCGGCCCGCACCCACTTCCGCAACGTGTCCGAGCTGCACCCGATCTTCTCGGCCACGCTCACGATCGCCTCCCATTGCGAGTCGTAGCCTCCCTGCTGCTCGAACACCAGTCGCACGGCCCGCTCCCTGACCTCCGCCGGATACCTGCCCTGGAAACCCATGAAGCCATCCTCTCAAGGAATCGACTCTCCGGGAAAGCCGGGGCGGTTCAGCCCGGACCGAGGCGTATCGTGGACTCGGAGCGGCCAACGGATGGGGGACCTGACATGCATTCCCGTTCATTCATGGGGGCTGGGGCTAGGCGAGGCCCTAAGAGACGCGTTCCCGCGCTGGCGGTGGTCGCGGTCATGGTGCTGGCGCTGGCGTTGCCCGCACTCGCCCAGGGCGCTCCACCCTGCAAGCCAGGCGAGCATGTCACCATCCCCGATGCGGGCCTGCGGCACGGCATCGAAGACACGCTACGCCTACCCATGGACCATGGCGAGGTGACAACCTTGTCGTGCGAGGACATGCTGCGCCTGACACACCTCGAGCTGCAATCCCCTCCCCACACCGTGGGCTCGCTGGAGGGGCTGCAGTACGCCGCCAACCTCACCTGGCTGAAGTTCTCCACCTATCCCACACCCCGCAACACTACCCCGTATCACGACTTCTCCGACCTCACGCCGCTCGCGAAGCTCACCAAGCTCCGCTACCTGTGGATCTTCACGGGCGGCAAGATCACCGACCTCACGCCGCTCTCCAATCTCAAGGAACTGCAGTTCCTCTATGTCGACGAGCTGTATCCGACGTTGGTGGACGCCACCCCGCTCGAGGGGTTGACGGGGCTACGCGAGTACGGGTCTGGCGTGCTGCAGTACCGCAACCTGGAGCCGTTCACACGCCTCCTGGGGCTCGATTCCCTGTGGCTTAGCCTGGCGAGCATCCAGGATCTGGGTGCGTTTCGGGACTGGGCGCAGCCGCCAAGGGTGCTCAACCTGAGCGGGAACCGAATCGCGGATGTGAGCGTGTTCCGGTCCTGGGCGCAGCCACCGAAGGTGCTCAACTTGAGCGGGAACTTCATCGCGGATGTGACGCCGTTGGCGGACAACCCGGCGTTCACGAGCGGGTACGAGATCAATCTGGAACGGAACTGTCTCGGCGCCCTACCCGGCATGGGATGGCCAGCCGTGGAGGAGCTGCTAGCGCGCGGCGTGAAGGTCGAGGCCTCGCGGGATAAGGAATTCCCGGACTCCCCGGGGTGCCGGCAGGCACCGTAGCGGCCTCGAAGGCCGAGCGCCGCATGCCCAGCCTGACGCAAGGCGTACAACCGGCGGGCGCGGACGATGAGACCACCTGGGACTGGCGAGACTTCGGGGGTCGGTTCAGCCAGGCGGCGGAGATGTTGGCGCTTTGGGCTTCGGGGTCCTTGGCCCGGGTCTGGCTGGGCATGTTGTGGTCGAGCGCTCCTAGTGGGCGTCGCCCCTCAGGTGTGGCTCTGTGATCGAGAAGCTGATGCTCCTGACGGGAATGCTTGCGTTCGCCCGAATGTACCCGTGTCCCTGGACGTCGCCTCCGGGTCAAAGGAGTCGGGCTCTTGATCCTCAGGGGTCCACCTGAATCAAGGGCGGCAGGGCGGCTTTGGCTGCGTTGCGGGGGCACGTCCCCGCCGGCGCGTGCGCTCACCTCCGCTCAGGCGGTCGTTCGCCGCAACGCCCAGAGGCACGCTGCCACCGCCAGGGCATCAAATGCAGCGATCACCGCGAGAGTCGTCAAGAGCAGACTGGGTTGCAGTCCGTCGAGGATGAGGCTGCGACTAGCGGTGATGGTGTAAGTCATGGGGTTGGCTTGGGCGATGAGCTGGAGCCAGCCGGGCATGGCGTCGAGAGGTGCGAGGGCGTTGCTGGCGAAGAGGAGCGGCAGGCTGACAAAGCCCACGATGGCGAAGAACTGCGCATGCCCGCGGAGCGCAAAGGCGAGCGCCATCGAGCGACGAGGTGCTGGCGGCGATGGCGTCGGGGGCCGACGCGTTCTGCCTGAAGGCGTCGGATCCGGCGTCGCTACTGCTGGGGATCCGCGCCGCCGCGATGGGGGCTACGTATCTCGATCCGGAGGTGGCGGAGGTGGTGTTGAGCCGCATGGCGCAGCCGAGCGAGAGCAGCGTGCCGCTGACGCAGCGCGAGCTCGAGGTGCTGCGCGCCGTCGCCGACGGCCTGAGCAACAAGGACATCGCCGAGAGGTTGGACGTCAGTGTGGGAACGGTGAAGAAGCACGTGCAGGACATCTTGGAGAAGCTCGCTGCGTCCGACCGTACGCAGGCCGCGGTCAAGGCGCTCCGTCAGGGCTTGCTGTGACGGAGGAACGCCGTCAAATGACGGGCGCGGACGGAACGCTCGAGCAAGGAAGCGAGCGGGCGGAACAGTACCGTACGTGTCGGGGGCGTCGAAGGGCTGTGACCTCCGGTGGGTCGCAGCGCTTCATGATCAGGGTGTTCGTGGTGACGTGCTGGTCGGTTCTATTGACGCGTGTCCGTCTGATATGCGCGGGTGGGCTACCGCAGGACGGTCTTTTGGGCCGAGGGCCGTTCGCGAGTCTAGAGATGATCGGCGGTGAGGGTGGCGGTGTTGATGCGGCGGTGCTGGAGAGTTCGGTAGCCTGTTTCCGGAAGCCAGTGCGCGTTTGCCCTGGGGATTGACGGCCCTATGCCGATGGCGAAGGAATGTTCGCAGGAACGCCGTGCGGGACGTAAAAACTAGCCCATCGGCACTACCGCTGGTAGGGCGATGATTCTTCTGCAGGTGGTCATCTGGCATGGGCGGTGCCCGTCGCGGATCGCCTCGCCTAGAATCCGTAGGGAAGCCCCGGCTTGGTTCGGAGATGGCTTGGTTAGCAAAGCATGGCTTAGCAAATGTGGTGAGTGTCAAACTCAAGCCGGTTTGAGAGTTTGCTACAATGCAAAGCATGACTGCGCAAAGAGGCGGTAAGTTAAACCGTCTCGAACGGGATTTGCCTGAGGGCCTGGTTGTCGATGCGTCGTGGCTGACGGAGCATGGGTACTCGACGGCGCTGCGCACGCAGTACCTGAAGGGGGGCTGGTTGAAGCGGCCCGCCCGCGCGGTCTACATGCGGCCACGGGGTGAGCTCTCGTGGGAACAGGTTGTCATCTCGCTGCAGGCGTTGTTGCGCAAGCGCCTTTTCGTCGGTGGACGCACGTCTCTCGAGTTCCAGGGCTACGGCCACTTCGTTTCGCGGTCGGTATCTACCGTGCACCTCTACGGTCTTGCTCGTCCGCCTTCGTGGTTGTCGAGACTGGACCTGGGGGTGGACTTCCGCTACCACAACAGCAGGCCACTGTTCGGGGCCGACCTGGAGCGCCTGAGGCTTCCGACATTGGGTGACCGTGTGGGGCCGGCGGGGGAGGATGCAGGTCTGCAGCATGCAGGCCTCCGTGCCGTTGCCTGGGGACAGTGGGAGTGGCCGCTTGTCCTCTCGTCTCCCGAACGAGCTGTCCTCGAGCTGATGGACGCGTTGCCGAAGGGGGAGACCTTTGACCATGTCGATGTGGTGATGGAAGGCCTCTCGGACTTGAGTCCAAGGCGCATGCAACGTTTGCTGGAGCGCTGCGAGCGTGTGAAGGCGAAGCGCTTGTTCTTCTTCTTCGCGGACCGGCACAAGCATGCGTGGTTGAAGGGGCTCGACAAGTCCTCGGTCGACCTCGGCAGCGGTAAGCGTGTTCTGGCGACCAACGGTCGTCTGGACCCGAAATACCAGATCACCGTTCCGACCGAGCTAGGCCAGGAACCCTGATGCCCTTCACGGAGCGCTTCAGGCGCCAGGTCCGGCTGCTGATCCGCACGCTGCCGGCGCTAGCGGCGGAGGACTGCTTTGCCATGAAGGGTGGCACGGCCATCAATCTGTTCGTCCGTGACATGCCACGGCTGTCGGTCGACATCGACCTCACGTATCTGCCGGTGGAATCGCGGGAGGTATCTCTGGCCGGTATCGAGGGTGCCCTCGTGCGTGTGCGCGAACGGATCTTGCGTGGCCTCGCCGGGACGCGAGTCCAGGCTTCTGCCACCCGTGAAGGGGCGATCACCAAGCTGGTTGTGAGGCAAGCAGACGCTCAGGTGAAGATCGAGGTGACGCCCGTGTCGAGGGGCTGCGTCTTCGATCCGGAGGTGCGCTCGGTGACGGCCGTGGTCGAGGAGGCGTTCGGGTTCGGAGAGATGCGTGTGGCGTCGTTCGAGGACTTGTATGCGGGGAAGATCGTAGCGGCCTTGGACCGTCAGCATCCGCGCGATCTCTTCGACGTACGGGACCTCTTGGCGCACGAGGGTGTTGACATGCGGTTACGGCAAGCGTTCGTGGTCTACCTGATCAGCCACAACCGTCCCATGGTCGAAGTCCTCGCCCCGCAGAGGAAGGACATCGCAGATATCTTCGAGCAGGGGTTCCTGGGGATGACGGCGGCCCCGGTCACGCTGGACTCGTTGCTCGATGCACGTGAGGCGCTCATTGGCGAGGTGGTGGGGAAGATGCCGGAAGAGCACCGCGAGTTCCTGGTGTCGTTCGAGCTCGGTGAGCCCGAGTGGGATCTTCTGGCGATCGATGTCGCGCCAGACCTGCCCGCGGTGCGTTGGCGCCGACAGAATCTCGACGAGCTCAGTGCCGAAGCCCGGGCGCGCCTTGTGCGCTCGCTCGCCGGTGTTCTCGGGGTCAGCGTGTAACGATCCGTGGGCGGTGACGACAAGATGCTGCCTTGACGACGAGAGCGCAACGGCGGAAGGATAGTCGCTGAATCCGCGTGTAGGACAGAAAAACTAGGCAACTGGCACTACCGCTGGTAGGGCGACGGTTCTTCGGTAGGTGGTCAAGGTCTGGCGCCTTACGTGATTGCTGGCGGTTGGGTCGGCCCTTCAGCGCGACCCGGCGGTCTGGCGCCCAGCCTTCGGTCTGGTTGGTCTCGTGAGAGACAAGTGGACCCCGGATTCCGGACAGCCGGCTTAGGTCGGAAGCGGTAGTCTTCCGGGATGGGGAGCAACGTGAAGAAGCAGCGTCGGAATCACTCTCCGCAGTTCAAGGCCAAGGTCGCTCTGGAAGCAGCGAAGGAGGAGCGCACCGTCGCCGAGCTGAGCCGGCAGTACGGCGTGCACGTCAATCAGATCCGAGCGTGGAAGAAGCAGCTTCTAGAGGGTGCCATCGACGTGTTCGCCTCCGGAGTGGAGCGGCAGCGCGATTTTCGGTCTGGGGCATCGTGCGCGCCGATGGTTCCATGAAGGGTTCGCATGGGAGGGTCGTGAGCCACTGATTGCCGCTCCCGTGCGCATGTGTGACGTCGTGAGTGGGCGGTGATACGCGGCGTTCAGGCTCCTCCAGGGGTTCTCATGGCGGCGTTGCCTAGCGTGATCGGCACATCCTTTCCGGGCGGCGTGCGCTCCGCTCGGAAGCCTGAGGAGGCCGCATGCGTCAACGACTATCTGCCAGCAAGATCGTCGAGCTTGTCGTCGCCATCGTTCTGCTGTTGATCGCCGGTGCCGGCAACGTACTGGCCGAAGGTGTGGAGGCGTCCATGCTCGGCCTGTACGCCGGTCTGCCCGGCCGCGGTGGGCGGTTGGTCATGCCACACCCCGAGCGCGGGGCGCCGCTGGAACGCGCGGCGCAGCAACTGCTCGTCACCACCGTCGAAGACGCGCCGGACCTGGAGACGGGTTGGCAGACGGAGGCCCGCGCGGCGATCGACCTCGACCCCCAGGGGCACATGGACCCACCGTCTCCGCGCTACGCCGTGGTGCTCACCGAGACCCACACCGAGGGACGCGTGCACATCGTGCACGTGCATCCCGAAGATCTGGATGCCGGACTTCCGGTGCATCCCGGCCCGACGCATCACGAGGGCGGGGTCTTGCCGTGGCGGGTCGCGTAGCTCGTTGGGGGGCGTGCTAGTCGAGCACCTGCTCCAGAAAGATGGCGATGAGGTCCGGGTCGAACTGGCGGCCCGCCTGCTGTCGCAGCTCGGTCTGCGCTTCCT
>CAWFFU010000007.1:0-30799 GCA_963815215.1 uncultured Trueperaceae bacterium | reverse complement strand
GGCTACGCCGCCTGTGCGAGGCGCGCGGGCTGAGCGCCCCCTCCACGCCGCTGAAGGACGGCCTGGCCGCCATGCTCGAGCCCCGGCCCGCGGGCCGCCCCTAGACGGGGCTCCGTCACCGACCCCCGATCGGGGGGCTGTTACACTTTCCCGATGCGACTCGAGGACGAGCGCCGATGACCCAACCCTCCGACCGCACCACGGCCAAGGCGATGGACTTTCAGGAGTTCATGCGGTTCGTGTGGCGGGGTGCTGCGTTCGCGCTGGTGATCGCCCTGCTCGCCGGCGCCACGGCGTTCCTGTTGACGCGGCGGCAGAGCCCCATCTACCGGGCGACCGCCTCGCTGCTGGCGTCCCAGCCGGGCACCACCTACGCTGGCGACTCCGTCGTTGCGCCGCCGCCGGTGGACCCGGGAGTCTACCAGTCGGTGCTTCAGGACGGCCCGGTGGTAGCGCAGACCCTCACCGAGCTCGAGGGGAAGACGCCGAGCCCGTCGCGGGTGCGCGCCTTCAAGCGACACATGACCGTGATCGTGGACAAGAAGGTCCTGTCCAGCATCGTCAACATCCAGATCGAGGCGAGCGACCCCGCCTTCGCCGCCAACGCCGCGAATGCGCTGGCGCTGGCGGTGGTGAGCTGGGACCGGAACCGGGCGCGAGGCAACCTCGAGCGCGCCATCGCCGCCATCCAGCAGTCGATCGGTGACCTCAACCGGCAGCTCCAGGACCCCAACACCACGGCCAACACGCGGGCTTCGCTGGGCGCACTGCTTCAGCAGCGCACCAAAGAGCTGCAGACGGCCCGCTCCAGCGCCGACTCGGCCGTGTTCGTCGGCCTGCTCGAACCGCTGGCCATGGCCACGACCCCCCAGCTCTCAGTCGGGCCGCGGGTCGTGCTGAAGACGTTCGTCGCCGCGGTAACGGGCCTGTTCGGCGCCTACCTGCTGCTGTTCCTGCGCTGGACGCTGGACCGCCGCGTACGCGGGCGCGGCGACCTGATCGGGCTCGGGGGCGGGCCGCTGCTCGCCGAGTTCCCGCGCCCGCGCCGCCGTGACCGTCGCCTGTCCAGGGAGGCCGCCAACTTCCTGCGGACGAACGTGTTCTCCGTGGCCGGCCGCGAGCTCCCACTGGTGGTGGCCGTGACCAGCCCGCACACGCCGGCCGAGAAGGAGGGGGTGGCCCTCAGCCTGGCCGAGAGCTTCGCGCGTACGGGCTACGCCACCCTGTTCGTCGATGCGGATCTGCGCGGACCCGGCGCCACGCGTGCCCTGGAGATCGACGAGAAGGCGAGCCCCTCGCTCGAGCTGCACCTCGAGAACCCGGGGCGCTCCCTGCCCCCGGCCACCATCGACATCGGCGGCAAGCGCAGCTTCGATTTCATCCCCAGCTTCGCCCCCGCCACCTATCCGGCCGAGCTGCTCAGCGGCGCCTTCGCCGCCTGGCTCGAGGCGTGGCGGTCGAGCTACGACGTGGTGGTGGTCGACGCGCCTCCCGTGCTGCCGTTCGCCGACACGGTCGCCATCGCCCCGCAGTGCACGGGCCTGGTGCTGTGCGTCAACGAGCACCAGACCACCCGCGAACAACTGGCGACGGCGGTCACCATGCTCGGCGGGAACCACGGTCAGCTGCTCGGATCGGTGTTCACGGGCGTGCCTAGACGGCGGGCCGTCGGGGGCGCGCGGACCCCGTACGATCGGATCGGCCTCGACAGCCAGACGACGGACCCCTACCGCACCCAGGCCCGGGCCCAGGCCGAGAAGCCCAAGCGTACACGTGTCGGCCAGCGCCGTTGATCGAACGGCGACCCCTCCGGGGGTGGTGGCCAGGCCGTGAGCGGAAGCCGCCTCGAGAGGGCGACGGTCACGCGTAGGGGAGCGCTGCTCTGGATCCTGGGCGCGTTGGGAGCGGTGGCCGCAGGCGCCTCGGTGGGTGCGGCCTACCGTTTCGACGTGACCCGCTACGCCGCGACCCTGAAGGGGTTGCGCCGGCCGCTGCGCGTGGCGCTCATGGCCGACCTCCACTACGGGCCCTTCATCCGTGCGGGATCGGTGGCGGCGTGGGTAGATGCCGTCGCCCGTGAGCAGCCCGATCTGATCGTGCTGGACGGCGACCTCGTCGATGAGGACGTGGGTCGCGGCACCCCCGCCCTGCTGGGCGAGCTCGGCAGGCTGGAGGCGCCGCTCGGCGCCTACGCGGTCTGGGGCAACCACGACCACCGCCGCGTCAGCGACCTGGGGCGGTTCGCGACGCTGCTCCTCGGCGCCGGCGTCGAGGTGCTGGTGAACCGCGGCGTGCGCGTGCGCGACGACCTCTTCCTGACGGGCATCGACGACTTCCGGACCGGCCGACCCGACCTCGAGGCCGCCCTGGCAGACAGACCGCCGGGGGTCGCCACCGTCCTGCTGTCGCACAATCCCGACGTACTCCCGACGGTGCCGATCGACGTCGGCCTCACCCTGTCCGGGCACACGCACGGCGGCCAGGTGTGCATCCCCGGCATCGGCCCGATCGTCACGTCCTCGTACTACGGCCGCCGCTTCGCCCACGGCTGGGTGGAGGCGCCGGCCCGCGGCTACGTCACGCGCGGGCTCGGGGTGACCCTGTTGCCGCTGCGGGTGGCGTGCCCGGCGGAGCTCACCCTCCTCGACCTATCCCCGCCCGCGGCGACGGACGCAGCTCCCGACACAGCGTCGGGCGCAGACCAGGTCGCAGCGGCGTAGCACCGCGACAACGCCACCGCACCGCCCGCCGCACCAAACAGCCCCGCCGTCGCGAACGACGGCGGGGCTTGTGTCCATGACATGAGGGCCTCGGGCCCGACGGAACGGCTCAGACGCCCGTCTCGACTTGCGCCTGCGTCGCCTCTCGCGAACGACCGATGAACCGTTTCGGCTCGGCGTCCGGCGACACCGCGTCCGGCGACACCGCGTCCCGCGACACCGCGTCCGGCGACAGCGCGTCCCGCGACACCGCGTCGTCGGTCGGCGTCAGCCGGCACCCCTCGAGGAAGTGCTGGAGGGTCTCGCGGATCGCCGCGTGGTCGGAGACCTTGGCCTCGCGCTGCAGCTCGCCGACGATCGCCATCAGCTGCTCGTGCGGCGCCGGCTCCACGTTCGCCACGAAGATCTTCTCATGCGACGTGCCGGCGGTCCGTTCCTTGTCGGTCATGAGCATCTCGCTCAGCTTCTCGCCCGGACGCATGCCGGTGTACTCGATGTCGATGTCCAGGCCCGGCTCGAAGCCGCTGAGGCGGATCAGGTCGCGCGCCAGATCGACGATGCGCACGGGCTCGCCCATGTCGAGGATGTAGATGTGGCCGTTTTGCCCGCGCCCGGACGCCTGCAGCACGAGCTGCGTGGCCTCGGGGATGGTCATGAAGTAGCGCACCATGTCGGGGTGGGTCACGGTCACGGGACCGCCCGCCGCGATCTGGCTGGTGAAGATGGGGATGACCGATCCGCGGCTGCCCAGCACGTTGCCGAAGCGCACCGACACGAACACCTGATCGGGCGCCGCGCGCTGGGCCGCGTCCTGCACCAGGTACTCCACCATGCGCTTCGATGCGCCCATCACCGACGAAGGGTTGACGGCCTTGTCGGTGGAGATGTTGACGAAGTGCGACACGCCGTACTTCAGCGCCATCGAGATGAGGTTGCGGCTGCCGATGACGTTGTTGAAGATCGCTTCCTCGGGGTTCTGCTCCATGAGCGGGACGTGCTTGTGGGCCGCGGCGTGGAAGACCACGTCCGGCTTGTAGGTGGAGAACACGTAGTCCAGCCGGTCGCCGTTCTGGATCGCCCCGATGACGCCGCGATAGCGGATGTCGGGCCAGTTGCGATCGAGCTCGCGCTCGAGGGCATAGATGCTGTTCTCGCCGTGCCCGAACAGGATGAGCTCGGCCGGCATGAACGCGCAGATCTGGCGTACCAGTTCGGAGCCGATCGACCCTCCCGCGCCGGTGATCATGACGCGCTTGCCCTTCAGGTAGCCGAGGATGGCCTCGGTGTCGAGCCGTACCGGCGCCCGCCCGAGCAGGTCGCCGACGTCGACGTTACGGATGCGCCGCACGTCGACCTTGCCCGAGAGCACCTCGTGCATGGCGGGGATGATCTTGTACTTCAGGCCGGGGGCGGCGTCCTCGATCAGGTCGATGACGCGCCGCGCGGTGCGCCCGCCCTCGGACGGGATGGCGATGAGCACCTCGTTGATCTTCCGCTCGCGGATCACCCGGCGCACGTCGATCAGCGTCCCGAGTACGGGCACGCTGGCCACGCGCATGCCGAGCTTCGCCGCGTCGTCGTCGATGAAGCCCACCGGTTCCATGCCGGTCTCCGGGTGACGCAGCAGCTCCCGCGCCACCAGCGCCCCGGCCTCGCCGGCCCCCACCACCAGCACGCGCGACCGGTTGCCCGGCTCGACCGACATCCGGCCCCGACGCTCGTGTTCGAAGCGCGCCCAGGCCCGCATCCCGGCCATGGCCGACACGGTCAGCAGCGCGTCGAGGAGCGGCATCGTACGCGGAACACCCAGCACCGGCCCCAGGAAGAGCATGCCGATGGTGGCCGGCACGGCATACGCCGCCGCCATCGAGGCCAGGTTGCCGTAATCACGGAAGGTCACCGCGCGCCACGACTGGGCGTACGGCTGCACGATGGCGTAGGTGAGCAGCTTGATGGGCACCATGAGCACGGTGGCCCAGGCGACCGTCAACCAGACGGTGGCCGAGGGCGTCGCATCGAGCCTGAGAAGGATCGCGAGGGCGGGTGCCGCCACGATGACTCCGATATCGAGCGATACCTTGACGACCTGGCCGAGTCGGGTTGCGGGCAGACGCCCGATCCAACGGCGCACCTCACGAGCGGCAGCGGCTCCTAGCATGCTTCAACGCCCTCCACAAGACGATCGTGGCCTCGGATAACGATGGAATAGATGACGGCCATGGCAAACATGGAGAACTCCCGGTTCCGCAGCAACGAATGACGCCCCCACCGCCTGGTCGAGTTGGACGCCGGGTGCCCTATACACAACGCAGTTCGCAGCGCAAGGGACTCCGGTCCGTTCAACTACCTGCATTCTTGCAAGTCCACTCTTACAGCGCCGTGACAACTGAGGTTCGGACCGCCACCCGACGGCCGCGTCAGGGGAGCTGGCGGGCGATGAGGCGCCACCAGTACCAGCTCTCGCCGTCGAGCCGGCTGAACGCCAGGCGCCCGAGCAGGGCGTCGTCCACCAGACCCGCGTCACGCGAGTGCACCATCTGCAACGAGCCGCCCCCGTGCACCAGGCAGCCGCGGGCCGCCATGGGCCGGCGCAGCCGCGGGCCGAGCCGCCCGATGAGCCCGCCGGCTCCGCCGGCGTCGGCCTCGCCGAACAGGTGGTCGATCACCTCGTCGAGCCGGCGCTCGTGCGCCTCCAGCGCGAACACCCGGCTGACCCCGCCCGGCCGCAGATAGTAGGCGTACCAGCCGGCCACGCCGCCGCGCGCGTCGCGCACCAGCGTGGCCGTGAAGCGTCCCTGCTCGTCGTTGCGCGCCATCTCGTCGAGCAGCCAGCGCACGTAGCCGGCCTGGTACTCCGGCCGCATCCGCATGCGGGCGTTCAGGGCGGCGTTGGCCTCGATCAGCGTGTCGGGGGTGAGCGGCTCGGCCCGCAACGTCGAACGCCGGGCGCCCAGCCTCCCGGGCGCGACGCGGCGCGCCACCAGGTCAGCGCCGCGCGCCAGCGGCGCGGCCGAACGCCACGCCGTCACGCCGCGCCGGCGCTCCGCCAGCATGTCGATGCCCAGCTCGAACGGCCGGAGCACCTTCACCCAGCGCAACGACTGCAGCTGGGCGATCCTCCCCCCCAGCAGCTCCCAGATGCGCTCGAACTTGACGTTCCCGCCATCGCTGAAGGTGAAGGCCTGGGGGCCCGCCAGGGATTTGCGCAACAGCAGGCTCGCCAGGGTGGTGGGGGCGTCGGGGTCGACCACCGAGGGGAACACGCAGGCGAGCGTCGCGGGCGCGCCGTCGAGGCTGACGGGCGTCACCGTCACGCCCAGGAAGCCGAGCATGCGCCCACCCTCGCCCTCCGCCACCAGCGAAGGCACCTCCGGGTCGTGGTTCGGGTTGTCGTGGTAGATGCGCGTCACCAGCTCGGTGAGACCCGGGGCCGGCTCGCGCGTCTTGTCCCGGAACCAGTACTGCCACAGCGAGGCCACGCTGCGCGCGTCGGAGGGCTCGAACGGACGGATCCGTACGGCTTCGAGGCCGGTCGCGGCGTTCGCGGGCGTGGCGTTCGCGGGCGTGGCGCCGCTCACGGTCGGACGCCCTCGACCGGACCCAGCAGTCGCGGCGAGGCGTGGAGGTAGCGGCTCATGCGCCGCTTGCCGGCGATGTCCTGGAACACGCGCTGCACCTGATCGGCGCTCAGCCCCACCGCCCCGGCCACGTCCTCGGGCCCGAGCCCCTGGTTGACCGCATACAGGCAGAGGTCCATCTTGTCGTAGGGGAGCGAGAAGTAGAACTCCTCCTGGCTCTGCGGCATCGAGAAGGTGTCGGTCGTCGGGGGCCTGGAGCGGATCTCCTCGGGCACGCCGAGGGTGGCGGCGAGCTGGTAGACCTGCGTCTTGTACAGGTGGGCGATGGGCTTGACGTCGGCCGAACCGTCGCCGTTCTTGACGAAGAACCCCTGGTCGTACTCGAGCCGGTTGGGCGTCCCCATCACCGCGTAGTTGAGCCTGTCGGCGTGGTAGTACTCCATCATCTTGCGGCAGCGCTGCTTGAAGTTGGTGGCGGCCACCACCTGGAGGTACTCCGCCGGCGGCAGCCGGGCGCTGCGTTGCCGGCCGTCCGGCGCTTCGGCGACCACCGAGAAGATGCGGTAGCGATCGGTGTCGACCACGCTCGGCAGCACCAGCTTCGCCTTCCAGCTGGCGTCGTACTCCGGGAGCACGCGGGCGATCGCCTCGTCACGACGTCGGTAGCAGCCCGAGGCCTCGAGCAGCGGCGTGATGTCCTCCAGCACGGTCTCGATGCCCGCGCTCTCGGCGGCCAGGCGGCTGAGCGACAGCGTGTCCGGCGCCGAATCGGCCTCGGGCATGAGCACGCCGAGCACGTTCTCCGGGCCGAACGCGCGGGCGGCGAGCGTGGCCACCACGGTGCTGTCGATCCCGCCGGAGAGCCCCACCACCGCTCCCTTGCGCCGGAACCCGCGCACCTCGCGGCGCACGCCCTCCACGATCGTCTCGACGGCGCCTTCCGGGTCGGGGAGGCGCAGCGCGTCGGCGGACAGGGGCGGAGCTTCAGGCATCGGCCGCCGACACTCCCGTGAGCCTCCCCTGCACGTAGCGGACGATGTTGTCGACGGTATCGAGGTTGGCGGGCAGGGTGTCTTCATCGGGGACCTTGACGCCGAAGCGCTCCTCGATGAACAGGATCAGCTCGAGCACGCCCATCGAGTCGAGCACGCCGCTCTGGGTCAGCGACTCGTCCCCGGGGAGGTCGTCCGCTCCCCGGTCGAGGATGAAGTTGTCGGCCACGAACTGTCGTACGTCTCGCTCGGTCTCGGACATGCTTGCGCGCCCTCTTTCATTCCTGCTCGGATTCAAGTCTCCGTGTCGCGTGACGCCCCCCGACGGCCTTCCCTAGACCCCTTCGACGAGATCCCGTTTGCGGACCTTGCCGGAGGCCGTCTTGGGAAGATCGGCCACGAACACGACGTCTCTCGGCACCATAAAGCTCTCCAGCCTCGCCAGACAGTGACGGCGGAACGCCCTCTCGTCCAGCTCGGCGCCCTCCTCCAGCACCACGAAGGCGCGGACCGCCTGCCCCATCAGCTCGTCGGGCACGCCCACCACGGCAGCCTCGCGTACGCCCGGGATCCCGCTCAGGGCGTTCTCGACCTCCACCGGGCTCACCTTCTCGCCCCGGCTCTTGATCACGTCGTCGCTGCGACCCACGAAGTACAGGAAGCCGTCCTCGTCGGTCTTGAAGTAGTCGTGCGTGCAGAGCATGCGCTCGCCGGGATAGGGCCCCGGCTTCAGCATGTGCGCGGTCGCATCGGGGAGGTTCCAGTACCCCATCATCACATGCGGGCCGCGCACGTGGAGAACGCCGATCTCGCCGGGCGCCACGGGACGCCCGCGATCGTCGAGGACGGACGTCTCGGTGCCCGGGATGGCCTTGCCGACGCTCAGGGGCTTGACCAGCGCCAGCTCGGGCTCCAGGTAGCACACGCGCTTGCACTCCGTCAGCCCGTACATCTTGTAGACCAGGGCGTCGGGACACATCTCCAGCAGCATCGGCACGTGGTCGTCGGGCAGGTGCGCGGCCGTGTTGGTGATGCGCCGCACCGTCGGCATCGACAGGCGCTGGTGTCGATGCATCGACACCAGGGTGGCGAACACCGTGGGCACGCCGGGGAGCACCGTGACCGCCTCCTCGTTGACGCGCTGCACCACCTGGTTGGGGAAGGCGAAGGAGGGCTCGAGCACCAGCGTGGCGCCCAGGTGGACGCTCATCAGCGCCTGGTACAGCCCGTAGTCGAAGGCGAGCGGCACCACGTCGAGGATGCGGTCGTCGCGGCCGAGGCGCAGGTAGTCGCACAGGCTCTGCTGCGCGAACACCATGTTCTGGTGCGACAGCATCACCCCCTTGGGGTTGCCGGTGCTGCCCGAGGTGTAGACGAGCGCCGCCAGGTCGAGGGGGATGGTGCCCGGGTCGGCGGCGTCGTCCGGCGCCGCCGCCGTCAGCGCGTCGAGGTCGACGGCGCGAGGCACCTCCACGGTCGCGCGGCCCCGCAGCACAACGGTGTGGAGCGACGGCAGCTCGTCCACCACCTCCGCCACCGTGCGGGCCAGGCGACCGTCGGTCAGCAGGGCGACCGCGCCGCTGTCACTCAGGATGTAGCGCAGCTTGTCGGCCTTGGTCTGCGGGTTGACGACCATGAAGGCGGCGCCGGCCCGCAGCGCGGCGTACACGCCGACCACCACGGTGGCGCTGTTCTCGAGGTAGACGGCCACCCGGTCGCCGCGCCTCACGCCGCGCTCGCGCAGCCCGTGCGCCAGCGCCCGCGAGCGCTCGTCGAGCTCGCGGTAGCTGATGCGCTCGTCGGCCGTGACCACCGCTTCCTTGTCGGGCACCTCGGCGGCGCTCCGCGCCAGGCTGTCGTGGAGCAGGCGTTCGTATCTCGGTTTCAGGACGGGCTTCATGGCGTCAGTCCTTCCTTCGGGGCGGCGCGGCGGAGCCGCCCCGCTCCACCGTCGCCCCGACGACCACCCGGGTGGGCACCGCGGGGGGCGCCAGGCGCGGGGACCGTACCAGCTGGTCCACCAGCAGCTGGGTCGAGAGCACGCCCACCAGGCCCATCTCGTCGCTCTCGCTCAGGCCGGTATCGAGGTAGCGCTCGCACTTCGCGGTCAGCCGCTCCACGGCCCGGCCCACGAACAGGCCGTCGGCATCGATGCGCTCTGGCGCCAGCAGCTCCAGGACGTAGGGTGGCGCCTGCGGCCCGAAGAAGGCGCGCAGGATGGGGGCGCGGTAGGGCCGCTTGGGACGCTTCCACACCGCTTCGGGCAGCAGCGGCGCCACCGCCTTGCGCAGCAGGTACTTCTCCTGCAGGTCGCGCAGCCGTAGGCGCTCGGGCAGCCGCGCGGCGAACTCCGCGACGTGCACGTCGAGGAACGGGAAACGGCCCTCGACCGAGTTGGCCATCAGCATGCGGTCGCCCTGGGAGTGGAGCAGGTAACCCTCGAGGAAGGTGGCGATCTCCAGGTACTGCGCCTGCCCCAGCGGGCCCATGGCGGCGAACGCCGCCGGCAGGCGGGCGAGGAGGCGGTCCTCCGGCTGTCCCACGGCCTCGGCCGAGGCCCGCACTTCGGGGCTCAGGAAGCGCTGGTTGCGGGCGGTGGTCTTGAAGCGGGGGCGGTGGCTGTAGAGCGGGTCGTCGACATCCTCCAGACCGTCGCGGAAGAACTCCGCCAGGAAGCCGCCGCCGCGTCGGAGGTCGCGCGCCAGGTAGGGGTAGAGGCGCCCGAGGAGCGCCGGTCGCAGGCGGGACTCGGGCCGGCGGGCCCAGAAGCGGCGCACCATCGCCTCGCGGAAGATGTTGTAGCCGCCGAAGACCTCGTCGGCGCCCTCGCCGGTCAGCACCACCTTGAGGCCGGCCTCGCGCACCGAGCGCGACAGCCGCAGCAGCGGCCCCGGCGCCGTGCGCAGCATCGGCTTCTCGGCCATGCGGACCACCTCGGGGAAGGCGTCCGCCACGTCGCGCCCCGACACCGTGATGCGCTTGAGGGAGACCCCCAGCGCCTCCGCCATGTCGTCCTGGTAGCGGCTCTCGTCGAAACGCTCGTCCTCGAAGCCGATGCCGAAGGCGTGCAGCTCGCGCGATGTGTGACGCCGCGCCAGCGCCGCCGTGGCCGAGGAGTCCAGACCGCCGCTCAGGTACACCCCCACCGGCACGTCCGCGCGCAGCCGGATGCGGGTGGCGTCGTCGAGCAGCCCGGCCAGCTCCTCGGCCAGGGCCTCGGGGCGCTCGCTGCGTTCGCCCTCGCGGGGACCGAAGCGCAGGTCCCACCAGCGCTGTTGCGGCGCCGCGCCGGCGTCGGACACCCGGACGAAGTGCCCAGGCGCCAGCTCGCGGATGCCGGGGAAGGCGCTGCGGTCGGGCTGCGGCGCCCACAGGGTGAAGGTCTCCAGCACCGCGAACGGGTCGATGCGACGCTCCGCGCGCGGGTGCCGCAGCAACGCCTTGGCCTCCGAGGCGAACGCCATCTCGCCGCCGAACTCGGCCAGGAACAGGGGGCGGATGCCGAACCGGTCGCGCGCCAGGAACAGCTCGCGGGCCGCCCGGTCCCAGATGGCGAAGGCGAACTCACCGTTCAGCCGCTCGAGGCAGCCCTCACCCCACTGCTCGTAGGCGTGGACGATGACCTCGGTGTCGGAACGGGTGGCGAAGGTGTGGCCCAGGGCGCGGAGCTCCTCGGTGAGCTCGGGGTAGTTGTAGATCTCGCCGTTCTGCATGACCCACAGGCGGCCGTCCTCGTTGGAGAGCGGCTGGTCGCCGCCGGCCAGGTCGATGATGGACAGGCGCGTGTTGACCATGCCCAAGCGGCCGTCGAGATACAGGCCGACGCCGTCCGGACCGCGGTGGGCCAGCTCGCCGGCCATCGCCAGCAGGACGTCGCGCGAAGGCGCGCGGTCGGTAGGAACATGGATGCCAGCGATGCCGCACATGGGGTGGGGTCGGTCCTCCCTCGGGGGTTGCAGATCGGGCGCCGGGCGTCGGCACCCTCGATGACGTCGGCCGAGGCGTTCACGGCCCCGCCGAAGGGGCCCGCAGTGCAAGTCTAGGCCACGTCGGTCGCCGGCGCTGTGCGGTCCGCCGGCGGCGCCTCGGAGCGTTCGATACGGTACCGTCTGGTGCTGTGACGGATGAGCGCAGCGGACGGCGGGTGCTCAGTACGCTTTTAGGCGTCCGCACTGTGGTTGCGACACGTTCCATGTGATGTGGAGGAATGGTGGGTATCATGCCGAAGAGGAACCATCTGCTGTCTCTGTCCACGACCCTCGCGGCAATCGTCGCCCTGGTCGTGCTGTTCGCCGGTTGCGCCACGACGGTCACGCCTTCGGTCGTGAAGGTGGCGATCGTGGGCGGCAACGTTTCCATGAACGTGGGAACCACCAAGAAGCTGACCGCCACCGTCACGGTGCTCGGCGGCGCCGCCAAGACCGTGACCTGGAAGAGCGACACCACCGCCGTCGCCACCGTCGCCAGCGACGGCACGGTCACGGCGTCCAGCACCAAGACCGGCACGGCCAAGATCACGGCCACCAGCACCGTCGACAAGACCAAGTCCGCGACCATCACGGTCACGGTGGTGCCGGCCGGAGCGCCGACCATCAACAGCTTCACGGCGAGCCCGACCAGCATCGGTGCGGGCGGCACCACCACGCTGAGCTGGGACGTCAGCGGCGCCGCCAGCCTGAGCCTGAGCGACGGCACCAACGCCATCACCATCGCCCAGACCCCCACCGGCACCGTCGACGTGACCCCCACCCAGACCGGGACCGTCACCTACACGCTGACGGCCACGAACAGCCAGGGTAGCGTCACCGACACCGCCGACGTGACGGTGGTGCCGGCGCCGACCATCACCAACCTCCAGGCGCCCATCGGCATGGGCAGCACGGTCGACCTGAGCTGGTCGGCCACCAACGCCACCACCTTCGACATCTACGCCGTCCTCAACACCGACAGCACCGACCAGCAGCTCATCGAGTCGGGCGTCACCGGCACCACGGCCACCATCGACATCCCCGCCAGCACCCGGCAGACCATCCGCGTGGTGGCGAACGGCGCCGGCGGCACGGCGCACGCCAGCGTCGCACTCACCAACGTGGTCACGTCGAGCGCCGACTACGATCCCTACATGCTGCAGGGCTTCACACCCGAGACGCCCGTCCCCGGCACGCTGCGCTACGAGATCGCCAACGCCGCCTCCGGCAGCATCATCGGCTTCGCGTCCGACATCACCTCCATCAACATCTCGGGCGTCGACATCTATAACCCCCCCGGCGGCCCCGACTCGCACCTGGTCATCCGCGACGACGTGACCGTGAGCGGGCCGACCGCCGGCGTCACGCTCACCGGCGTCTCGCCCGCGCCCTCCGGCACGCCGGCCGCCGACGCCTTCACCTGGGAGTCCCGGATGATCCTCGTCGCTCCCGGCGTCACGGCGCAGCTCGACCACCTGACGATCCAAGGCGGCACCTTCATCTACAACGGCGCCGGCATCTTCAACGACGGCACCCTCACGGTGTCCAACTCCACCGTCACCGGTAACCGCGCGTGGGAGCTCGGCGGCGGCATCTTCAACGGCGCCGGCGCCGCCCTGACGCTCACCAACAGTCATATCGACGCCAACCAGGCCATCACGCTCGACAGCGAGATGGGCACCGTCTTCGACATCCGCAGTGACCCTACGTACACCACGACGCCGTCCGACGGCGGCTACGGCGCCGGCCTCTACAACAACGGCGGCACCGTCACCGTCAACAACACCTCCTTCGACAGCAACGTGGCGAAGTACTCGGGCGGGGGCATCTACAACGCCAGCGGCACCATGACGATGACCGCCAGCCCCATCAGCAACAACACCGCCGACTACAGCACCTATAGCCACACGCTCTCGGCCTTCGCCTACGGCGGTGGGGCGTATAACGCCGGCGACTTCTCGTTCACGGGCGCCGACATCACCGGCAACACCGTGAGCGACCTGGGCGGCGGCTTCGCCCTGGCCACGAACGGCACGGCCACCCTGTCGAACGTGAACTTCGACGGCAACAGCGCGGACTGGGGCGGCGCGATCGAGCACTACTACTGCACCGTTCCGACCAACCTCACGACCGACGCCACCGTCACCTTCGGCACCAACACCGCCACCAGCGGGAACCCGGATATCGATACGAACGACACCTGCGCGGCGCCGGCTACCGTATCGCTCTACGGCACGCATCCGGCGATGGAGATGATCCCGGGCATGAAGACCCAGCCTCAGCGCTGAGCTGACCCGCTCATCGCGAGCGCACCACGGCAACGGGCCGCACCTTCGGGTGCGGCCCGTTGCCGTGGGCGGCCCCGGCTTCCGGGGTCCGCGCGCGAGCGCGACGGGGCCGGCCGCCGATCCCGCCGTGTCTTCATCGAACGCTAATGTGTTGGGGCCCTCCAGGACGCACCCGACCCGCGGACGGCGCGCCGCCGCGGCCGGCGGGCCGCCGCGTCGGGGTGCGCCCCGGCCGCCGGATTCGCGGCACCGACGCGAGCGGCCGGAGCGCGCCCCGTAAGGCACGGTCCGGCCGTCGCGGCCAGGGACAAGCGTCCCCCTGAAGGCACAAGTGATATCCGCTAATGCACTTCACACCGAGCCCGATTATGGTCCTTCTCGAGACGGCCCCAAGTGGCCGCTCTACCGATGAGGGCGCAGGTGAAGATGCCAGCCATCGACAGACACCATTCACTACGCCAAGGTGCCGTTCCTTCCCGAATCACGTCTTCCCCGACGGCCTCGTTGTTGTACGCGGTTGTTGTACGCGAGGGTGCCCACGGGCTCGTAAGCCCAGTCCCGTTCGGGACGGCGAACAGCATGTCGGCGCTCACTCGGGATAGGGAGAGACGCATGTCCAAATCCGATGAGCGCACACTACCCCATGCTGCGAGCGTGTCACTTCCGCACCGTTCTGGCTGTGACGAGTGTACATCGGCATCGAGTATCGCGTCGCGCGGACCCTGTGTCCACGCGGACCGGAACGCTCGGAGTCGATCGGGAGGAATGAAATGAGTCGTGTGAACGCTAGAATCGGGCTTGTGGCGCTATTGCTTGGCATCATCCTGGTCCTTGCCTCGTGCTCGAACGTAACCAACAGCGGAGTCCCCGGACCCGGAACGACCCAACAGACGATCTCCTGGCGGAACGCCGATATCGGCGCGGTCGGGGCCAAGGGCAGCATGACGGTGCTGGGCGTCAAGAACGGTGCCGAGAGCATCCTGGTCGACGGCTCCGGCGCGGACATCTACGGGACGTCCGACAGCTTCCACTTCGAGTACGTCCAGAACAGCAACGACCTCGAGTTGCAGGCCCGCGTGGATTCCCTCCAGGACTCCCACACCTGGGCCAAGGCCGGCCTGATGGTCCGCGACTCGCTCCAGCCCGACGCGATCCACGCCATGGTGGACGTCACCCCGGCCGGCGCCGTGGAGTTCATCTGGCGTGATTCCACCGGTGGCGCTGCGCAAGCCCACGTGATCAACAACGTCGGCGTGCCCGCGTGGATCCGGCTCGTGCGGCACAACAACACCGTCACCGGTTACTACAGCACCAACGGCACGTCCTGGACCGAAGCGGACTCGGTGACGCTGCCGTACACCGGGCCCGACGACGTCGGCATCGCCGTGACCAGCCACGTGGCCGGCACCGTGACTCAGGCGCATCTGTCCGACGTGAAGATGACGACCCCGACCCCGACCCCGACCCCGACGCCTACCCCTACGGCAACGGCCCAGTGGGTGTGCCCCAGCGCTCCGCTCTCTCCGGCCTACCAACCGACCCTCTACGTCTCCACCACCGGCTCCGACTCCAACAGCGGCCGGGATGTCTCCCACCCCTTGCGCACGCTACAGGCCGCGGCCAACATCGCGGGCCCCGGCGACGTGGTGTGGGTGCGCGGCGGCGTGTACTCCTCCAACGTGGCCTTCGATACCTCGGGCACGGCGTCGTCGCCGATCGTCTACGAGTCCTACCCCGGTGAGTGCGCCACCCTCGACGGCACGGGCCTCAGCTCGCTCCAGCGCGTTCGCCTCGAAGGCGTGCAGTACAACGTCTTCCGCAACTTCGTGATCCGCAACTCGCCCGGCGAGGGCGTGCTGCTCTACAACTCCAGCAACAACGTGATCTCCAACATCGCGACGCACGACAACTACCTGAGCGGGATCATGGTCATCAACGGTAACAACAACCTGTTCACGCACTTCATCGCCTACAACAACTACGACGCGCCCAACGGAGGCAACGCCGACGGCATCAGCGTCCACTCGGGCGACAGCAATCGCCTCGAGGACTGCGTCACCTTCGACAACTCCGACGACGGGGTCGACGTGTGGATGACGACGCACAGCCTGGTCAGTCGCTGCATCAGCTACCACAACGGCTTCCAGGGTGGTGACGGCAACGGCATCAAGGCCGGCGGCAACAACGTCACGGGCCACACCATCGTCCGGGACACGATCTCCTTCGGCAACAAGGCCAGCGGCTTCGACTACAACAGCAGCCCGGGTGTGACCTTCCAGAACGACACGGCCTACGCCAACCACGGCATCGGCTTCGTGCTGCAGGACGGCACGGCGGTCAACAACCTCGCCTACGACAACAGCAACGGGCCGTGGAGCACCTACGGCACCGGCAACACGACCAGCCACAACTCGTGGCAGCTCGGCATCAGCAACCCCTCCTTCGCCAGTACCGACCCCACCAACGCCAGCTTCATGGCGCTCAACTCCGGCAGCCCGGCGATCGATGCCGGCACCGATATCGGGCTGCCGTACAGCGGTTCGGCGCCCGACCTGGGAGCCCTCGAGCTCGGGAGCACCATCGCCTCGCAGTTCGACGGCCTGTCCATGCAGGACGTCAAGAACCACTAGGCCCGGTCCGCGGACTCGGCGCGCGGCGGGAGCCTGATGGCTCCCGCCGCGCTCGCCTTTGGGGCCGTGACAGTCTCCGTCGGGGCCGCGTTCGGCGGAGGGTATGGTGACGCCGGATGCGCAATCCGCTCTCCCGCATGAACGCCAACGTCCGACAGAGCTTCCTGTACTTCCTCACCGTGGCGCTCGGCCAGGGTGTCGCGTTCTTCCTGCTACCGCTGGTCACGCGCTACCTCACGCCGGCGGCGTACGGCCAGTACTCGCTGGCGCTGGTGACGTCCAGCCTCGTCTCCATCGGGTCCGCGGCCTGGATCCGGAACGTCGGATTGCGGCTCTACGTCGACGCGCGCCAGCGCGAGACGACCCGCGGCTTCTTCGTGGGGACCTCGACCCTCCAGGGGCTGATGTTCACCGTCACCTACGGGGTGGCGATCCTGGGGCTTCGGCTCGTGTCGGTCGAGATCGCGCCGCTCGGCGTCATGCTGTGGGCCGGCGCGGCCCAGCTCGTCGGCAACCAGTACGCCTACACGGTCACGCTGCTGCGCGCCGAGCAGCGCGCGGCACCGTTCGCGGTGGCCGAGATCGGCTCGGGGCTGATCCGCTTCGGCGCGACGACCGCCGGCCTGCTGCTGGGTTTCGCCAGCGCCGAGCTGCTGTTCATAGGCAACGGTCTGGCGTTCCTGATCGGCACGGGCTACGCCGTCCCGGCGCTGTGGCGGGACCTGCTCGGCCGGCGCTGGTTCGACGCGCGCGGCACGCGGGAGCTGCTGCGCTCGGGGCCGACGTCGCTGCCGTTCTCGGTGTCGGGCTGGCTCGAGCGGCTCGCCGACCGGCTGGTGCTGGCCTTCTACAACGGCGCCGCCACCGTCGGCATCTACAGCGTCGGCTACGCCGTCGGCGAGCGCCTGCTGGGCAGCCTGGTGCAGGCCGTGTTCATGGTGGCCTGGCCCAACATCCTCAACGCCTGGCGCGACGGCGGGCCGGAGGCCGCCCGTGCCGCCATCGGCCAGGCGCAGCGCATGTACATCTGGATCACGGTCGGTCCGGCGCTGTTCCTGATCGTGTACGGCCGCCTGCTGGTGCGCTGGATCGCCGGGCCCGAGTACCAGCAGGCCGCGGTCGTGGTCCCCATCATCGCGGCCTCCATGTGGATCGGCGGCTTCGGCTCGTACGTCAACCGCCAGTTCGAGCTCAACAAGACCTTCGGCCGGCTCTCCGCCATCACCCTGGTGGGCGCCGCCATCAACGTAGGCCTCAACTTCGTGCTGATCCCGCCCTACGGCATGCAGGGCGCCGCCGTGGCCACGCTCGTGAACCAGTCGTTCAACACCGCCGTGTACTACGTGGTGCGCGACCGCTCGCTGGTGCGCATCGCGGCGCGGCCCCTGCTGCTGGCAGCCGGGCTGGCCGGCGCCGCCTGGGGCGCCTCCCTGGCGCTCTCCCGCTTCGAGATCGTCGGCGCGGCGGCGTTCGTCGTGGTGTATGCGACCGGCGCCCTTGTTGCGCTGGTCCGCATCGACCATGATGGGACCAGCCCGGGCGTAGCGACATGAGCGCCTGCGCGCGAGGGGACGACGTTCTGCCTGCGATGGATGCCACCACCCGCCCCCACTCCGCGAAGCCGGCGCCCGTGGTCGGGGCACCGAGCGTCGTCATCATCGTGCCCACCTTCAACCGCGCGCCGACGCTCGGCGCCGCCATCGACAGCGCCCTGGCGCAGGACTATGCCGACCTCCGCCTCGTGGTGGTGGACGACGGCTCCACCGACGCCACCACAGCCGTGTTGGACCGTTACCGGGACGACCCCAGGGTCACGATCCTGGTGCGCGAGCGCAACGGCGGCGTGATGGCCGCCAAGAACACCGGCCTCGAGGCCCTGCCCGAGAGCTGCCGCTATTTCGGCATCCTGGACAGCGATGACACGCTCCAGCCCGGCGCCGTGCGCGCGCTGGTGGACGCCGCCGAGGCCAGCGAGCAGCCCGTGTCGCAGGTCTTCGGATGGTGCGCCGACGCGCAGAGCGGCGAGCCCACCGGCTTCGCGACGCTGCGCTCGGGGGTCGTCACCTACGAGGACGCCCTGTGCGGCCGCTTCCGCGGGGAGTTCTGGCAGCTCGTACGCCGCGACCGGCTGAGCGGCCTGCGCTTCGAGGAGCGCGCCGGCGGGAACGAGGCGATGGTGTGGTGGCCGATGATGCGGCGCGCACCGGCGCTGCTCGTCGACCGCGTGGTCCGGATCTACGACCGGTCGGGGACCGACCGGGTCAACCGCCCCGCCTTCACCGCCGCCGGCGCCCTGCGCAAGATGTGGGGCTACGGCACCCTGCTCGATCGCGTGGGCGCCGACATGCGGGCGGTGTGCCCCGACTTCTACGCCTACCTGGTGCTGGAGCGGGCCAAGTGGGCGGCGCTGGGAGGCGCGCGCGGCGTCGCCTGGCGCTCGGTGCTCGAGGCCTACGGCGCGCACCGCTCCACCCGCGCGCTCAAGGTGGCGGCGCTGCTGCTGGCTCCGGCGCCGATGATGCGGGCCGCCTACCACCGCCTGTACCGGGACGCGCGGTGACGCCGTGGTGACGCCGTGGTGACGCCGTGGTGACATCGTGGTGAGCTCGATCCGCGAGAACGACGGCCGCACCACCGCGCGCCGCTGGGGACTGGGGCTGGTGGCGGGCGTGCTGCTCGGCGCGGCCGCGCTGACCCCGGTACCGCTGCTGTTCGCCGGAGCCGGCGCACTGGCCGCCGCCTACGCGTTCGTGCGCGCGCCCGCCCGCTCCGCCATCGCGGTGGGGCTCTTCTGGGTCGCGTTCGGCGCCTACTACTCGGCGTTCGCCGGCGCCCAGATCGACGGCCTGTTCTACCCCTTCTACGCCGTGTTCTTCCTGACCGTCCTGGTCCGGACGGTGCGGCACGGCGTGCAGACGGCGCCCGCGGTGGTGTGGTCCTACCTGGTGCTGATGCTGGTGGTGCTGGTGTCGCTGCTCGGCTTCACCGGCACCGTCGACTTCCAGGTGCTCAAGCGGCTGCTGGCCTACGCCTTCGGCGCCCTCGTCCCGCTGCAGTTCGTCTCGAAGACGGGCCTGAGGCTGGTGGCGGCGCTGGCGGGCGTGGCGTCCCTGCTGGTGTCGGGCTGGATCATCGCCAGCGCGGCCCGCGGCGGCTTCGGGTACCGGGCCGACATCCATCTCGACCAGAACGCCGTCGCCTTCTTCATCGGGCTGGGAGCCGTCACCGCCGGCGCCTACCTGATGCACTGGATCGCGCGCCGCGGCAGCGCCGTGCGCTTCACGGGCGTGCTGCTGCTGTTCGGCGCCATGCTCTACGCCATGTTGCTGCTGGCCTCGCGCGGCATGGCCATCTCGCTGAGCATCGCGATGCTGGCGCTGACGCTGCGCGCAGCGCGCGACGACCGGCGCAAGGCGCTGTTCCTGGTGGCGCTCCTCACGGTGGCGTCCGCCGGCTTCCTGCTGCCGGGCGGGCAGGAGCTCTTCACGCGCTTCCACAGCGACCGCGTGGCGTCGGCAGGGAGCCGCGTGCCGATCTGGGAGGTGACGCTGAGCGCCGCCACCAAGGGCTCCCCGGTCGAGGTCCTGCTCGGCCACGGCTTCGACAGCAGCCGTCCCCTGGTGCGCAGCAACTTCGTGGTCCTCACGTCCACCCACAACGCCTACCTGGAGATGCTCTACGAGTTCGGGCTGGTGGGTCTGGGCGCGTTCGTGCTCATGCACCTGCTGCTGCTGTGGCGAGCGCTGCGCATCCGCGGTCCCGACGGCTACGTGATGGTCGCGCTGACCACCTTCCTGCTGGCGGCCGACCTCACGGTGAACGCGCCCGACGGCTTCATGTACTGGACCGCGCTGGGCTTCGTCATCGCTTCCGGGTACGTAGTCGAGCGGGCGTCCCCGCCCGCCCGGCCCGCGGAGGCGACCGGATGACCGACCCAGCGACCGGCCCAGCAACCGACACAGCGGCCGGCACGGCGCCGGCGCCCGGGGTGGTGCTGGTGCTGGGCTCCCTCGTCATGGGCGGCGCCGAGGCGCAGCTCACGTCGATCCTGGAGGCCGACCCGTCGGCGCTGCGCCGGGTGCGGCTCGACCTGCTGGTGGTGACGTCGATGCGCAGCCCGCTCATCGAGGCGCGCCTGGCGGCGCTGGGCGTCCCTGTCACCGTCGTCGACCGCTCCCAGACCGGGTTCTTCAGCTTCCTGACGGCGCTCGTGCGCACCTTCCGGCGACTCCGGCCGGCGCTGGTGCACACCTTCCTGTCGGGCTCGACGGGCACCTGGGGCCGCTTCGCCGCGCGACTCGCCGGGGTCCCCAGGGTGATGCACTCGGACCTGTCGCTCGATCCCTACCTCACGCCCGTGCAGCGCGCCATGACGCCGCTGGTGAACCTGATGACCGACCGCTTCCTGCCCAACGCCACGGCCATCGCCGCCCGGCTGGAACGGCAGGGCGTGCCGGCGCGCAAGATCCGGGTGGTCCGCAACGGCGTCGACCTCGAGCGCTTCGACCCCGGCCGCTTCGACCCCGGGCGCGTCCGCTCCCTGCGCCGCGCCTGGTCGATCCCCGACGACGCGGTGGTGGCGGGCTTCCTGGGAATGTTCCGCGCCGTCAAACGGCCGCAGCTGCTGCTCGACGGGCTGCTGGCCGTCCCGGCGGACGAGCGGCCCGACTACGTGGTCATGGCCGGCGACGGCGAGCTCCGGCCCGAGCTCGAGCGCCGCATCGAGGCCGACCCCTGGCTGCGCGAGCGCTGCCGGCTGCTGGGCGTGGTCGGCGACACCCCGGAGTTCCTAGCCGGTATCGACTTCCTGGTGCTCACCTCGAACACCGAGGGGCTTCCCAACGTCATCCTGGAGGCGATGGCGATGGGACGGCCGGCGGTGGCCACGCGGGTGTCCGATGTCCCCTTCCTGCTGGGCGAGCACGGCCTGCTGGTCGAGCCGGGCGACGCCCGCGCGCTGGGCGCCGCGCTGGCGCGCATGACGGCGCTGGGAGCGGACGCGCGGGCCGCCATGGGGGGCGCGCTGCAGCAGCGCGCGCGCGCGGAGTTCGGCATGGCGAGCGCCGTCAAGGCCTTCTGGGACGCGCACCTGGACCTTCTGCCGGGGGCGTGGTGACGGCCGCAGCGACGGCCCGCGCGCCCGCTGCGGGCGCGCGCCGTGTCGACGTCGCGCTGTTCCTGCCGACCCTCGACGGCGGCGGCGCCGAACGGGTGATGCTCGACCTGGCGTCCGCCTTCGTGGACGACGGCCGCGTCGTCGATCTGGTGCTGGCCAGCCGGCGCGGCGCCTACCTCGGCGAGGTCCCGGAAGGGGTGCGGGTCGTCGACCTCAGGCGCTCGCGGGTGGCCACCAGCCTGCTGCCGCTGGCCGCCTACCTGCGGCGCGTACGCCCGCGGTCGCTGCTCAGCACGCTCGAGCACGCCAACGTGCTGGCGCTGGTGGTGCGGCGGCTGGCGCCCGGCGTGCGGGTGGTGGTGCGCGAGGCCAACACCGCCTCCCGGGAGCTGCGCGGCGGCTCGGCGGCGGACCGCATCCTGTTCCGCGCCATGCGCTGGGCCTACCCCGGCGCCGACGCACTGGTCGCCGTGTCGACCGGGGTCTCGCGCGATCTCACCGGGGCGCTGGGCGTGCCCCCCGAGCGCGTCCACGTCATCCACAACCCGGTGCTGACCGCGCGCGTCCGGCGCGGCGCCGAGGAGCCGCTCGACCACCCCTGGTTCGCTGCCGGCCAGCCGCCGGTCGTGGTGGGCACGGGCCGGCTGGCCCCCCAGAAGCGCTTCGACACCCTGCTGCGGGCGTTCGCGCGCGCCCGCCGGCGGACCGACTGCCGCCTGGTCATCCTCGGCGAGGGCGACGAGCGCGGCCGGCTCGAGGCCCTGGCGCGGGAGCTGGGGGTGTCCGAGGAGGCGCAACTGCCCGGCTTCGTGACGAACCCCTTCCCCTACATGGCGCGTGCCGGCGCCTTCGTGCTGTCGTCGGCCTTCGAAGGGCTACCCAACGTGCTCATCCAGGCGCTGTCGCTGGGGACGCCGGTGGTGGCGACCGATTGCCCCAGCGGACCGGACGAGATCCTCGACGGCGGCCGGCTGGGCGCGCTGGTGGCCGTCGGCGACGACGCGGCCATGGCCGACGCCATCGTGGCGGCGCTGGCCGCGCCGCGGCGCGAGCCGCCTCCCGAGTGGTACCGGCGCTACGACCAGGCGGCCGTGGCCCGGCGCTACCTCGAGGTGCTGGGGGTGGCGCCATGACCGATCCCGCGAGCGATCTCGCGAGGGACGGCGTGAACGGTGGCGCGAACGACCCCGCCGGCGGCCGCGCCGCGGTCCCGCCGCCCGCCCCCGCGCCGCTGCGGGTGCTGCTGGTGAGCACCTCCCTCATGGGCGGCGGCGCCGAGCGGCAGGTGTTCCTGCTGGCGCGCGGCCTGCGCGCCCATGGCCACGCCGTGGCCGTGGTGAGCATGCTCACCCCCGAGAACTACGTGCCGGAGCTGGAGGCGCTGGGCGTGCCTGTGAGCGACCTGGGGGTGCGCAGGGGCGTGCCCGACCCGCGCGCGCTGGCGCGGCTGGCGGGCGTCGTCCGGCGCTGGCGACCCGACGTAGTGCACAGTCACATGGTCCACGCCAACCTGCTGGCGCGGCTGGCGCGGCTGCTGGCCCCCGTCCCGGTCGAGGTGTCGACCGCGCACAACCTCACCGAGGGCGCGCGCTGGCGCGAGATCGCCTACCGCCTCACCGACCCGCTGTGCACCCTCACCACGAACGTCTGCCGTGCCTGCGTGGCGCGCTACGTGCACGTGGGCGCCGCCCCCGAACGCAAGATCCGCTACCTGCCCAACGGCCTGGACCTGAGCACCTTCGGCCCGGACGACGCCGCGCGCGCGCGGGCGCGCCGGGAGCTCGGCGTCGGCGACGCCTTCGTGTGGCTGGCGGTCGGGCGCCTGGACGTCCAGAAGGACTACCCGACGATGCTGCGCGCGGTCGCGAACGCGCGCGACGCCGAACGGCCCTTCGCCGTGCTGGTGGCCGGCGACGGCCCGGAGCGGGAGGCGCTGGAGGCGCAGGCGTCGGCGCTGGATCTGCCGGCCGAGCGACTGCGCTTCCTAGGTGTGCGGCGGGACGTGCCCGACCTGCTGCGGGCGGCCGACGGCTACCTGATGTCCTCGGCCTGGGAGGGGCTGCCGATGGTGCTGCTGGAGGCGGCGGCGTCGGGTCTGCCGGTGGCGGCCACCGAGGTCGGCGGCAACCGTGAGGTGGTGGAGCCGGGGGTCAACGGCCTGCTGGTGCCGCCGCGCGACCCCGACGCCCTCGCCACGGCCATGCGACAGGTCATGGCGATGCCGGCCGCGGAGCTGGCGGCGTGGAGCGGCGCCGGCCGGCGCCGGGTACGCGAGAGCTTCGACATCGACCGGATCGTCGAGCGCTGGGAGGCGCTCTACCTCGAGCTGCTGGGCACGCGCCGCGCGCGCCGCCCGCGAACGGAGGCAACGCCGTGAGCCCGTCCGCCGCTCCCCAGGGGCGCGCCGGAGGCGCCCCGCGCATGCTCGTCACCACCGGCGTGCCGAGCACGCTGAAGGCCTTCCTGCTGCCCTACGCCGAGCACTACCGGGCCCGCGGCTGGCGGGTGGACGCCGCCTGCTACGGCGGGCCCGAGTGCGAGGTCTGCGCCGAGGCGTTCGATCACGTCTATCACGTCCCTTGGACGCGCCGGCCGGCCGATCCGGTCAACCTGACGACGGCGCCGCGCGTGCTCCGGCGGCTGGTCGCCGAGCACGGCTACGACATCGTGCACACGCACGACCCCGTGGCGGCGTTCGTGACGCGCCTGGCGCTGCGCGGGGTGCGGCGGCGCCTCGGGGTGACGGTGGTCTACACCGCCCACGGCTTCCACTTCTACCGGGGCGCCCCGCTGCGCGACAACCTCCTGTACGGCACGGTCGAGGCGCTCGCCAGCCGCTGGACCGACTATCTGGTGGTCATCAACCAGGAGGACCTGGAGGCCGCGAGGCGCTTCCCGATGCGCGACGACCGGGTCGTCTACATGCCCGGCATCGGCGTCGACATGTCGCGCTACGATCCCGCCCGGGTGACGTCCGACGCTGTGGCCGCGGTGCGCCGCGAGCTGGGGCTGGCCGAGGACCGGCGGCTGCTGACCATGGTGGCCGAGTTCCTCCCGCGCAAGGGCCACCTGGACGCGGTGGCGGCGCTGGCGCGCGCGGGCGACGCGCGCCTGGTGCTGGCGTGCGCCGGCGACGGCTCGACGATGGACGCCACCCGCGCGGAGGCCGAACGGCTCGGCGTCAGCGAACAGGTGCGCTTCCTCGGCTTCCGCAACGACATCGGCACCCTGCTGCGGGCGTCGTTCGCGCTCATCCTGCCCTCGAAGCTGGAGGGCCTGCCGCGCTGCATCATGGAGGCGTCCTGCCTCGAGCGCCCCACCGTCGCCTACCGGATCCGCGGCGTGAGCGAGCTGATCGACGACAGCACCGGCGTGCTGTGCGAGCCGGGGGACGTCGACGCTCTGGCCTCGGGCATCCGGCGCCTCGCCGACGACCCCGCGGCGGCGCAGGCGATGGGCGTCCGGGCGCGGGCGAAGATGGACGCGTTCGAGCTCGGTCACCTGCTGGAGCTGCACGACCGGCTGTACGCGCGCGCCCTCGAGGGGCGCGGCGGAGCAGCGGCGCAGGCGCCGGCCGGCGGCTAGTCGCCGCGCCGCAGGATGCGCCCGAAGGTACGGAAGATGATGGCGATGTCGCCGGCCAGGCTGCGACGCTGCAGGTAGGCGAGGTTCATCTCCAACTTGGCCGGCATGATCTCATCGAGGTACACGGCCTCCGGGTCCGTGGCGGCGTCGAGGAGGTCGTTCTCGTCGCGGTAGGCGATGGACGCCGGGTCGGTGATGCCGGGCCTTACGTCGAGCACGCGACGCTGCCGCGCATCGTAGTGCGCCACGTAGCGCGGCACCTCCGGGCGCGGCCCCACCAGCGACATGTCCCCCACCACCACGTTGAAGAGCTGGGGCAGCTCGTCGACCTTGCTCTTGCGCAGCAGCGCCCCGACCCGGGTGACGCGCGGGTCGCCGGCCACCGTGAGTTGGCCGCCGGCCTCCTCGGCACGCTCCCGCATCGTCCGGAACTTGACGATCCGGAAGGTCCGGCCGCCGCGCCCCACCCGCGCCTGCCGGAAGAAGACCGGCCCCTGCGAGTCGAGCTTGATGGCGAGCGCGACGACGACGAACAGCGGCGACAGCAGCAGCAGGCCGACCCCCGCCGCCAGCAGGTCGAACGTGCGCTTGGCCACGGCTACTTCCGGAAGGCCTCGACGATATCGAGCACGGCGTGGATGACGTCGTCCGCGTCGGCGTCGCTCAGGCGCGGATCGAGCGGCAGCGACACCATGCGCTCGAAGGCGCCCAGCGCCACCGGGAAGTCGTCGGGGCTGTAGCGGAAGCGCTCGGCGTAGTACGACATCATGTGCACCGGCCGGTAGTGGACGCTGGTGCCGATGTTGCGCGCCGTGAGCTCCTCGATGACGGCGTTGCGGTCGATGGTGAGGCGCTCGGTCCGGAAGCGCAGCACGTACAGGTGCCAGCTGCTCACGACGTCGTCACGTTCGACCGGCGGGATCAGCTCGGGGTGCCGGGCGAACGCCTCGGTGTAACGCTGCGCCAGCTCGCGCCGGCGGGCGTGGAAGCCTTCGAGCTTGTCGAGCTGGTGCATGCCGAGCGACGCCTGGATGTCGGTCATGTTGAACTTGTAGCCGGGCACGGCGACGTCGTACTCCCACGAGCCGCCGCGGTCGAAGCGCTTCCAGGCGTCCTTCGACATGCCGTGCAGCGACAGCTGCCGCGCCCGCTCCAGCACCTCGACCGAGCCGGTGAGGGCGCCGCCCTCGGCCGTGGTCAGGTTCTTGGTGGCGTAGAAACTGAACGCCGCCAGCGTCTCGCGGGCACCGATCATGGTGCCCCGGTACTGGCTGGGCGCGGAGTGCGCCGCGTCCTCGACCACCTTCAGGCCGTGGCGCGCGGCGAGCGCGTCGATGGCGTCGAGGTCGGCGGGGTGCCCGCCGTAGTGCACCGGAACGACGGCCCGGGTGGCCGGGGTGATCGCCCGCTCCACCGCCGCAGGATCGATGCACAGCGTGTCGGGCAGGACGTCGACCAGCACCGGGCGGGCGCCGAGGTGCACCACCACGTTGGCCGTCGCCGCGAAGGTCAAAGTGGGCACGATGACCTCGTCGCCGGGCCCGATGCCGTGGGCGGCGAGCGCCAGGTGGAGCCCGGAGGTACAGGAGTTGAGCATCAGGCTGGTGCCGCCGGGAGCGCCGACGTAGGCCCCGAACTGCGCCTCGAAGGCCTTCGTCTTGGGTCCGGTGGTGATCCACTGCGAGCGCAGGGTGTCGACGACCTCCGCGATCTCCTCCTCGCCGATCGACGGGCGGGAGAAGGGCAGGAACTCCGTGCGCGTCCGGAAGGCGCTGGCGTCGCTCATGCGCGTTCACTCCGGCGGCGAGGGGTGTCGGCGTGCTGCGATCGTGCGCATCTGTCGGTGGTCCCGCGTGTCATCGCTCTCCTGTCCCTTCAGTACCGGCCTGCGCGCGCCTCACCGGCCCGCCTTGCGTTGCCGGACGGTCACGTTGGTCATGCCGGGATTCTGGTCCGGCTTCCGGCCGGGCTTGTGGCCGAGGGTCTCGTAGGGGTCGAGCCCATGCGTGTCGGCGGTGCCGGCGCTCGCGCTCTCCGCGGCGGCGCCGCGGCGCTTCCGTGGAGAGCGGCCGGTGGTGAGCACCGAGCCGACGAGCGTCAGGTCGAGCTGGTCGAGCCGCTCCAGGCACTCGGCGACGTCGCGCCGGTGGGTCTCGCCCTGCCTGGCGCACAGCATCAGTCCGTCGCACAGCGGAGCGATGGACAGGGTGTCGGCGAAGGGGAGCACCGGCGGGCAGTCCACGATGACCACGTCGTAGCTCTCACGCCAGGCGGCGAGGAGCGTACCGAAACCGCGGTTGAGGAGCTCGACGGGGTAGAGCGCGGAGGTGAAGCTCGGCACGAAATCGTACGCGCGCTTGCGCCCGATGGGGATGCGGACCGGCTCGTAGGCGACCGCGGTGTTCTCGAGGTAGACCTCGAGCGGCGGCGCCTCGACCTCCGACAGGTCGAGCCCGTAGGTCACGCTGGGCTTGCGCAGGTCCGCGTCGACGAGCAGGGTGCGGTAGCCCGAGCGGGCGGTGCTCTCGGCGAGATTGACGGCCACGCCCTCCTTCTCGCGGCTGTCGGTAGCGCTGGTGATAGCGATGGCGAACTGCTGCGGCGAGTTCATCGCCAGCAGGGCCGCCGATCGCATGAAGTTCGCTGCCTCGCTCACCTGCTGGGCCCCGGCCTTCGATCCGACCGGCAACTCGGCCAGCACCGGGCGCCCCGCCAGCGCGACGAGGTCATCGCGGCCGCGGATGCGGGGGTCGAGCATCCACCCCACGAAGGTGGCGCCGTAGCCGAGTAGGAGGCCGAACAGGGCAGCGACCAGGGTGAAGAAGGGCCACTTGGAGCCGTCGGGCCGGTCCGGTGGGGCGGCCACGGCGAGCGGATCGAGCAGCCCCACCACGATGGCCGACTCGTTGGCCGTCCTGGCGGCGGCGAGCTGCCGGGCGCGCTGCCCGCGGAGCTCCCCGAGCGTCTGGCGCTGGCCGGCCGTGAGCGCCGGGCCTCCCGCCGTGCCGGCGAGCTGGGCGTCGATGTCGGCGATCGAGCTCTCGAGCGCGGCGATGCTGCGGGCCACGCTCTGGCGGGCGCGGTCCCGGTCCCAGGCGGCCAGACCGTCCGCCAGCGCGTTGACGGCGGCGGCGGCGAAGGCGGCGCTGCGCTCGGTGGCCGCGAGCAGGATGACGCTGGAAGCGTCGTTCTTCTGGATCCGGACCTTGACGGTGCGCAGGAAGCGGTCGACCTCGCGCTGCGTTGGCGGGTGCCCCAGCAGCCCGTTCAGCGCGGCGCGCGCCACGCCGCCGTCGGCGAGCGCGGTCTCGTAGACGCTGGGATCGACCCGCGAGGGCGTGATGATGTCGAGGTTCCCGGCCGACGGCCCCGCCTGCGAGGCCAGCAACGCCACCGAGGCGGTGAACGCGGGCGGCCGGCTCCTCACCAGCAGGAACGCGGCGCCGGCGAACACCACGGCCAGGGTCACGGCGAGGACGCCCCCACGACGGAGGATCGACAGCACGCTGTCCTTCCCCGTGGTCGGGGCCGTTCGCTTCTCCTGTGGCGTCGTCGAGGCGCTCATGCGCGGCCCTCCTTGGTCGATCGCGCAAGTGTAGCAAGGGCCTTACCGGCCCGCTGTGTCGGCGCCCTACGGCGGCGGGCGCCGGCCTCGGTCCGCCGCCCCGTGGTCCGGCGACACGCGGACCGGCGACACGCGGACCGGCGGTCTACGCTCCCGCGACGTTGGTCACGACCAGCCCGTGCATCTCGGTGGAGGCGCGGCGCAGCAGCTCGCCGGCCTCGACGAGGTCCTCGCGGGTCGACGCGGCGGGGTCGGCGCACAGCGCCACGGCGTCGCACTGCGGCGCGATCGTCAGCATGTCCCCGTAGGGCAGCACCGGCGGGCCGTCGAGGATGACGACGTCGTAGCGTTGCCGCCAGGCCGCCAGCCGGACCTCCAGGTTGCGCTCGAGCAGCCCCTGCGGGTCCGAGACCGGGTCGAGACCGGGCACGAAGTCGCAGGTGCGGGCCTCGTCGAGCGCCACCATGCCGGGCGTGACGTCGAGGCGCGGGTTGCGCAAGTGCCACTCGAAGGGCGCCGCCGAGCCCGCCGTCACGCCGAGGCGACGCGCGATGGTGGGGTTGCGCAGGTCGGCGTCGACCAGCAGCGTGCGCCGCCCGGCACGCACGAGGCTCGCGGCCAACGCCACCGAGACGCCCTGCTTGGCCGCCGCCCCCTTCGGGGAGGTGATGCCGACGACGAACGAGGCCTGCCCCGCCGCGGCGCGCAGCACGGAGATGCGCAACGCCTCGATGGCGTCGCGGCCGGCGGCGACGGTCCCGAGGCCGAGCGGAGGCAGCTCGGCCACGACGCTCAGCCCCGCCAGCGCCGCCAGCGCGGCCGGCCCGCGTGCGTGCGGGCCGAGCCAGGCGCGCAGGTAGAGCGCGCCGTACACGGTCGCGAGCGCCACGAGCGCGGCCAGCAGGCCCTTGGCGACGATCCAGCGGGCGACGGGGCGGACCTCCACCTCCCCCGGCGCGAAGGTCGAGACCAGCCCCACGCCGGCGTAGGCGGCGCTGCGCGCCGACGCGACATCGAGCTCGCGCGCCCGCCGGTCGCGGAGCGCCAGCAGCTGCGAGCGCTCCGCCTCGGCGGTCCCGGCGGTCCCGCCGGAGCCGTCGGAAGCCTGCTGTAGCGCGGTGTCGATGCTCGCCAGGTCGGCCCTGAGGGCGACCACGCCCTGCCTCAGGCCGGTGGCGGAGCGGGCGCCTTCCCAGCGCGTGAGGGCGTCGGCCAGCGCCAGCGCGGCCTGCGAGGCGACGCCGGCGTCGAACGCGACATGCTCGATGCGGATCACGCTGGACGTGGTCGTCGGCCGCACGCGGACGCGCGTGCCGGCGCGGAAGCGCCGTAGCTCGCGGTCGGTGGGCGGCCGCCCCAGCACAGCGGTGAGCGCCTCCCCGGCGACCGGCCCCCGGGCTACGGCCGCGCGGTAGGCGTTGCCGTCGACGGGCCGCGGCTGCGGGAAGCCGAGCTGCGCCTGGGCGGCGTCGCGCTGGGTCGCCAGCAGCGACACCGAGGCCAGGTAGCCCGGCGGTTGCCGGAGCGCCAGCACCATCACCACCGCGGCCGCCAGGACCGCGATCGGCACGGCCAGGCGCGCCCCGCCCGCCAGGAAGCGCGGGATCTCGCGCCACCGGGCGGCCTTCGCTGCCTGCGCCTTGGGTGCGCTCAGAGCCGTCACAGGGGCGATCTCCTCCGGGGAAGGTCAGGCGAGTGTAGCAGGGGCCGCCGGGCGCCGGCCATGACCCCAGGACCGCCGGCTCCGGCGGCCGGAGCCGGCCATGAGCGACCCCGAGCGAACGAACGCCGCCGCGCCCGAGCGGGTGCGGCGGCGGAGTGCGCGCTGCTGGGCGGCGTTCGGCCCGGCGCTAGTCTCCGGCGTCCTCCTCGACCGGCCGGCCGAAGCGATCGACCACGCCGGGTCGGCCCGCTTCCGGCGGGAAGGTCCCACCGGGGACATCCTCGTCCGCCTGCATCGTCAGGCGATCCAGCAGGTACTCCTCGACGGTGCGCTCGGACACGCCGAGCTTGCGGGCGATCTCCCTGATCTTGAACGCGTCGACCTTCACGTGCCACACCCCGCTCCCCTTGGTAACCATCGGCCCGGCCGGGCATTCCGCGCGCGGGGAGGGCCGGAACCGGCTCCGCTTCGAGTCCGCTCGGCATCGACAGCCCGGCGAGGATCGAGACGACAAGCCACCGGTCACGCGACCGGGGCCCTCGCCTCAGGATTGGGGGCGGACCGGGCCTACCACAAGGGACTGCTGTCCTTCCGCCCGGGCATCCCCGCGGCCCGCGCGTGCGGGGGTTTACACGCACGGGGTCGACACGCACGGGGTCGACACTCACGGGGTCGAACCTCAGCGTGTCGGGGC
>CAWFFU010000006.1:0-16775 GCA_963815215.1 uncultured Trueperaceae bacterium | reverse complement strand
CCCCGAAGGTTCGGCGCGACTGGCCGACGAACGGTTCCGTTGGATCTTCACGCGCATGCAGCGGGCCGCACTCCCGATCCACCTCGCACTGGCCGCCCTCTTCATCGGGCTGGGCCTGACGGTGATGGTGTGGGTCAACTTCGGCAGCATGGCGCTGCACGGGACCGTGTGGGCATTGCTCCGGAACGGCCACGAGCGCGGGGCGTTCCTCCTGGCCGTGACGAACCTCGTCCTGTTGTTCGTCACCGCCACCCTGCTCCTGGGCTGGACGAGCGGCTTCCACTACTACCTGCTCGTCCTGCCGATGCTGTTCGTGCTCCACCCCAGCTGGTCACGGCGAACCAAGGCCGTGGCGTGCACGTCGACCGTCGGCGCCTACGGCCTGCTGGCCCTCCACGCCTACCTCACCGGCACCCTGGCCGCGCCGGTGGCGCCCGGCGTGGACGTGCTCGGCGTGTTCAACGCCGTCAGCTTCGCCGCCACCATGGCGGTTCTGGCCGTCATCGTGGGCAGGGCCACCGGCGACGCCGAGGCCGGCCTGCGCCGCGCTACCTTCACCCTGGAGGAGCTCTCCAACCGTGACCCCCTCACCGGCCTGTTCAACCGGCGCGCCATCGAGACCCTGCTGCAGGCAGCGCAGGTTCGCATGCAACACCTCGGCGAGCGCTACGCCGTCGTCATGGTCGACCTCGACCGCTTCAAGCGTATCAACGATTCCTACGGGCACGCCTGCGGCGACGCCGTCCTGGAAGCCGTAGCCGGCGTGCTCGAAGGAGCCGTGCGCGACACCGACCACGTCAGCCGCTGGGGTGGCGAGGAGTTCCTGGTCCTGTTCCCCAACAGCACGCGGGCCGGAGCGCACTACGCCGCTCTCAAGATGCTGGAAGCGGTCCGCGAGTGTCACATCGACTGCGCGACCGGGAACTGGATCGGCGTCACCGGCACCTTCGGCGTTGCCGCCAGCGCTCCGTCCCGCAGTGCGGCAGCCGTCGTTCGGGCCGCCGACGAGGCGCTCTACGCCGGCAAGCGCTCGGGCAGGAACTGCGTCGTGAGCGAACCTCACGACGATGCCAAGGTGAGCATCGAGGCCGCGGCCCCAGCTGGCCCCAGCTAGCCTGACGCGGATCGTCGCTAGACCGCCAGCAGCGTCGCGGCCAGCGCAGTGACGGTCAACACCACCGTGTACGGCAGCGCCATCCACACCATGCGCCCGTAGCCCAGCCGGATCAGCGGCGCCAGGCCCGAGGTCAGCAGGAACAGGAAGGCGACCTGACCGTTGGGGGTGGCGACGCTCGGGATGTTCGTGGCCGTGTTGATCGCGACCGCCAGGTTGTTGAACTGCCCTGTCGAGATGAGTCCCCCGTCGAGCGCGGATTTGACGCCCGTCACGTAGACCGTGGCCACGAAGACGTTGTCGCTGATCGCCGAGAGCACGCCGCTGAGCGCGAACATGGCCCCGATCTGGGCGCGGCCGCTCATGGCCATCACGGTGTCGAGCAGCGGCTGGAACAGGTGCTGCTCCTGGATCACGGCCACCACCGCGAAGAACACGACCAGCAGCGCCGTGAATGGCAACGCCTCGTGGAAGGCGTGACCGAGGCGGCCCTCGTCGGTGACGCCGTTGAAGGCCGTGGCGAGGATGATCACTGCCAGCCCGATCAGACCCACTTCGGCGACGTGGAACGCCAACGCGACGATCAGGAACACCGCCACCAGCCCCTGCACGATGATCCGCAGCGTGCCCGAGGCGTCACGGCGCGTCACCTCGCGCAGCTCGAAGGCCTCCATGATCTCGCGGACCGACGCCGGCAGCTCCTCCCCGTAGCCGAACCACTTCAGCCGCTCGAGCAGCACGCAGGTGAGCAGGCCTACCGCCAGCACGGGCATCGAGATGGGCGCCAGCCGCGTGAAGAACTCCCCGAAGTTCCACCCGGCCACGTTCGCGATCAGAAGGTTCTGCGGTTCGCCTACCAGCGTCGTCACCCCGCCCAGCGCCGTGCCGACCGCTGCGTGCATCATCAGGCTGCGCAGGAACGCGCGGAAGCGCCCCAGGTCACCGTGTCGGAACTCATGGACGAGCGTGTCGTCGTGGTGGTCGTGCTCATCGTCGAAGCCCTTGCCCGAGGCCACCTTGTGGTAGACGCCGTAGAACGCGATCGCCACCGAGATGATCACGGCCGTCACCGTCAACGCATCGAGGAACGCCGACAGGGAGGCGGCGGCGAACGCGAACCCGAGGGACAGCAACACCTTGGAGCGCACGCCGACCAACAGCTTGGTGAACACATAGAGCAGCACGTCGCGAAGGAAGTAGATGCCGGCCACCATGAAGATCAACAGCAGGAGGACCGGAAGATCGGCGACGATCTCCCGATAGACGGCCTCGGCGCTCGTCATCCCGATCGCCACCGCTTCGAGAGCGAGGAGCCCGCCGGCCTGGAGCGGGTAGCACCGCAGCGCCATGACGAGCGTGAAGATGAACTCCGCGACAAGCGCCCAGCCGGCCACGAAGCCGCCGCGGTCGCCGCCCAGCAGGAAGATCAGCGGGTTGACGAGGAGGAAGGCAAGGAGCGTGCGCTTGTACCACAGTGGGGAGCGCCCCAGGAAGTCATGGCCGAGAGTGCGGGCGAGTCGGGAGCTCATCGTTCGTACGACCTCGATCCGTCGCGGCGACTGGGCGTGGCGAAACTCGCCCACGCTGTCGCCTCAGCAGCGTCGGCAAGGATCCGCCGTGGCGCGATCGCGGCAGGCGGTCGGTCTCGATCCCGTGTTGGATCCACCATATCGGGCCGGAAGGCGCTGCGCCAGGGCCGGAATCCGGATGGGCCGCGCGCGGGCGTCGCCGCGTGCGGTCCCCGACCCTCAGTCCCCCGTCACCCCCGGCTCACGCCCCCTGGAACGGCCGTGAGCAGCAGCGCCACGGGCCACGCGACGCCCTCCATGCGCGGCTCCTCGAGGCGCTCGAGCACGAGGCCGGCGTCGTCCAGCGCGCGCCACCAGGACGCCAGCGTCCGTGCGTACCACGGCATCGCAGCGGGGAACGCCCCGCCGAAGGCGTCGAAGGTCTCCTCGCGCCAGGCGTCGACGTAGCGCTCGGCGCCGAGCGCCAGCGGGTGAACGGTCTGCACCACCAGGCGGCCGCCCGGCCCGAGGCGCGCGGCCAGCGCGCGCAGCAGCCCGTCGATCGGGTCGCTCAGCAGCGAGAAGTTGCAGACCGCCACGTCGAACGGGCCGGGCAGGACGTCCGGGTCGCGCTCGAGTGCGTCATAGTCGAGCCGCACGAAGGTTCCGGGGCCGGCCTTCGCCGCCCTCACCAGCGCCGCGCTGGCGTCGAATCCTGTGACGCGCACGCCACCGTGCTCCAGCGCGTGCGCCAGCCACCCCTCGCCACACCCCACGTCCAGCGCGCGTCGCGGCCGCAGTCGTTGCGCCGCCTCCAGCACCGCGGCGTTGGTGGCTCTCGTGCGGCTGGCGATCCTCCCCTGCCGTACGGCGTCGGCCCACGCCTCGGCGTTGGCGTCCCAGCTCGCCAGCAGGCGCGCCTGCCGGGCCCCCGCCAGCAGGCGCGCCTGCCGGGCCCCCGCTTCCGTCGGCGGCGCGGCGGCCGCGTCCTTGGCCGGCGTCCTCTGGCGCTCGGTGCTGTCGGGGTCAGCGCTCACGGACTCATGATACGGGCGGGCAGCGCGGGCGAACGGCGCAGGCGAACGGCATGGCGCCCTCCGCGTCCGCAGCTGATATGACGCCCGCGCGCCGGCGCCGATGTTAGGCTCGCCCGTCCGCCGTCCACGGAACGTCCCCCCTCACAACCGTTCGAGGAGAGTCTTCATGCTGCGTCGTCTCGTCCTGCTGTCCCCGCTCACGCTGGTGCTCGTCGTCGCTCTGGCGGCCTGTGGAAGCGCTACCGCCCCGACCTCGTCGACCACCAAGCAGGCGACCTGGGTGGCCCAGTTCGGCTCGACCCAGTTCGACATCGGCTTCGGAATCGGCTCCGATGCCAGTGGCAACAGCTACGTCGCGGGCTACACCGCCGGCACGCTGACCGGCCAGACCAGCGCCGGCGGCAACGACGCCATCCTCGCCAAGTACGACGGCAGCGGCAACCAGGTGTGGCTGAAGCAGTTCGGCAGCAGCGCCGGGGACGTCGCCAACGGCATCGCGGTCGACGCTTCCGGCAACAGCTACATCACCGGCGACACGAACGGCACCCTGCCCGGCCAGACCAGCGCCGGCGGCGCCGACGCCTTCCTCGCCAAGTACGACAGCAACGGCAACCAGGTGTGGCTGAAGCAGTTCGGCGGCAGCGCCGACGACATCGGCTCCGCCGTGGCGGTCGACGGGTCCGGGAACAGCTACGTCACCGGCTACACCACCGGAACCCTGCCGGGCGAGATCGCTTCGGGCATGGACGACGCCTTCCTCGCGAAGTACGACAGCAACGGCAACCAGGTGTGGGTGAGGCAGTTCGGCACCCCCGCCCAGGACGACGGCACGGCCGTGGCGGTCGATGCCAGCGGCAACATCTACGCCACGGGCTACACCACCGGGGTCCTGGCGGGAAGCGCCAACGCGGGCGGCGACGACGCCTACCTGGTCAAGTACGACAGCAGCGGCAACGTGCTCTGGGCGCGCCAGTTCGGGAGCAGCGGCGACGACGACGCCATGGGGCTCGCGGTCGATGCCAGCGGCAACGCGCTCGTCACCGGAGGGACGTCGGGCGACCTCGGCGGCACCGGCAACGCCGGCGCCTTCGACGTGTTCCTGGCCAAGTACGACAGCAGCGGCGCGCAGACCTGGCTGACGCAGTTCGGCACGGCCAAGGACGAGGAGGCCAACGCCGTGGCCGTCGACGCCGCCGGGAACAGCTTCGTCACCGGCTACGCCGTCGGGAACCTGAGCGGCGCCAACGCGGGCGGCATGGACGCTTTCGTCAGCGAGATCGATCCGGCCGGCAAGCGCGTCTGGGTGTCACAGTTCGGAACGAGCAGCGATGACGGCGGCAAGGGCGTGACGGTGGACGGCAACGGCAACGCGCTCGTCGCCGGCTACACGTACGGCGGCCTCAACGGCGCCAATGCCGGCAAAGGTGACGCCTTCCTGGCGAAGTTCGTCCCCTAGGCCCTAGCCGCAGGTCCATGCAGAACCGCCGGCGTGGCGGTCCCGATCAGGAGCCATCCTCGATCGGGACCGCCACGCCGGTCACCGTGATGGGTCCGCTGCCGGCCGGGATGTCGACGACGATCCGGCCCGGACGCCCCATGTCCGCTCCCTGCAGGACCGTGACCCGGGTCGGAGCGTCGACCAGGCGGAGCTCCCGCAGGTAGGCGCCCAGGGCCGCGGCGGCGGCGCCGGTCGCCGGATCCTCGTAGACGCCGCCGACCGGGAACGGGTTGCGGGCGTGGAACAGGTCGGCGCGCTCGCGGAACACCAGCGCCACGGTGGTGAGCTCGCGCACCAGCATGAAAGCCTTCAGGCGCTCGAAGGCGTAGTCGAGGGCGGCCAGGCGGCCCCTGGAAGCGACGCCGAGGATCAGGTGGCGTGCGCCGGCGGAGGCGATGCGGGGCGCCAGCGCGGGGTCGAGGTCACCCTCCAGGTACCCGAGCGCCTCCAGCGCCTCCGCGAGGTCATCCGCGGTCACGCCCTCGACGCTCGGCGGCACGCTCGTCAGGGACGCCTCGAACAGGCCCGCCGCGGCGGGGCCGGTGCGCACGGCCACCGGTCCGGAGCGCGTCCGGAACAGGACGCGACCGGCGCCGTCGCGCGTCGCCAGCGCCACCGCCGCCGCTACCGTGGCGTGGCCGCAGAAGGGAACCTCCGCCTCCGGGCTGAAGTAGCGCACGCGGTAGGTCCCCGGCTCCGCCGGCTCGGGCGTCAGGAAGGCCGTCTCCGAGTAGCCTACGCGCCGCGCCGCGGCGAGCATGGCGGCCTCGCCCAGGCCGCCGGCATCGAGGACGATGCCCGCGGGGTTGCCCCCCGTCGGCTCGGAGCTGAACGCCGTGTAGCGGATGATCTCAGGGGCCCGGGACGAGGACTCCGTCGCGTCGCTGGGCATCGGTCGCCTCCTCGAGGCGCCCGCGCCGGACGCCGCTGGTGCGGCCGAGCCTAGCACGCGCTCCGGGGTCGGCCCGCGATCGTCTCCCCGTCCGGCGGGCGCCCGCCGATGTCCGCCCTGCGCCGAACGGCATAGACTGACGCACCGCCGCAGGGTCCCGGCTCGAGCGATCGCATCCGCCGCATGAAGGGGTATCGATATGGCCGAGGTCGTGCTGTTCCACCACGCGCAGGGACTCACCCCCGGCGTCGTCGCCTTCGCCGACGCGCTGCGCCACGCCGGGCACGTCGTGCACACCCCTGACCTGTTCGGCGGCCGCACCTTCGACAGCCTGGAAGCGGGCATGGGCTTCGTCCGGGAGCTCGGCTTCTACGAGGTGATCGCGCGTGGGGAGCGGGCGGTGGAGGGCCTGCCCGAGGCGCTGGTCTACGCCGGCTTCTCGCTGGGCGTTCTCCCCGCCCAGAAGCTCGCCCAGACGCGCGCCGGTGCGCGCGGGGCGCTGCTGTGCTACTCGTGCGTGCCGGTATCCGAGTTCGGGCCGTCCTGGCCGGAGGGGGTGCCGGTGCAGGTGCACGGCATGGACGCCGACCCGATCTTCGTCGGCGAGGGCGACCTCGAGAACGCCCGGGCGCTGGTCGAGGAGGCCGACGAAGCGGAGTTGTTCCTCTACCCCGGCGACCGGCACACCTTCGCCGACAGCTCCCTGCCGTCGTACGACGCGGAGGCCGCCGCCCTGCTGACGCGGCGCGTGCTGGCGTTCCTCGCGAGGCGCTAGCGAAGGCCGATCCCCTGAAGGTACCGCCCCGGAGGCGGCCGCACGGACCGAGCGCCCACGCTCAGGGCTTCCTTCGATGCGTCGTGAGCGCAGTCCTCAGCGGGGCGGCCCCTCCGCCTCGAGCGTCACGTAGCGGCGCTCGCCCGTCCGCGGATCGAACCACACTCGTTGCCGCGCTCCGGTGGTGGGATCGATGAAGACCTCGTCGGTCTCGACGAAACCTTCCAGGGACCCGGTGGCGCCCGGCTTCGCTCGCAGCCTGCGGCTCCGCCTCGTGACCCACAGCGAACCCACGACCAGCACGAGGCCCACCACGACCTCCACCACGACGAGCGTCAACACCGACTAGACCTCGTGCGCGATCACGCCGGTCCCGTAGGCGACCACCTCGGACATCGTCTGTCCCACCTCGCTCGAATCGAAGCGCATCATCACCACGGCGTTGGCGCCCATGGCGTGCGCGTTCTGGACCAGCCGGTCGATGGCGGACTTGCGCGCGTCCTCGAGCATCTCGGTGTACTCCTTGATCTCGCCGCCGCCCAGGCTGCGGAGCGCCGCCGTGATGTTCCCGCCCAGGCCCCGGCTGCGCACCACCACGCCGAAGACCTGCCCGACGACACGCTCGATCTGGTAGCCCTGGATGTTCTCCGTCGTCACGACCAACATCTCGACTCCCCTCCTGCCGGGCCTTCGCGGCCGGCGACCCGCTGCAGCGGAAGGCCCGCCCCCCGAGAGCCCCGGGGCCGCGGGTCTCTCCGCCAAGGGTAGACCCGCAACATTAGAAACCGCGCCTGGTGACCGCGGCCGCCCCGGGCGCTCCGCACCTCCCCCGGCCGCGCGCGTCGCCCGACGGCCCGGCGCCCGGCGTAGGGTGGGTAGCGCGAAGGAGGTTCCTGACGTGCGAACCATGAGACTCGGGACCAGTGACCTGGAGGTGCCGGTCGTCGCCGTGGGGTGCATGCGCCTGCACGGCCTCGACGGGCGCGACGCCGAACGCTTCGTCCACGCGGCGCTCGAGGAGGGCGCGAACTTCTTCGATCACGCCGACATCTACGGCGGCGGCGCCAGCGAGGAGCGCTTCGCCGAGGCTGTCGGCATGAACGCGCGCGTCCGCGAGCAGATCCTGTTGCAGAGCAAGTGCGGCATCCGCGAGGGCATGTTCGACTTCTCCAAGGAGCACATCCTGGCCTCGGTCGACGGCATCCTGAAGCGCCTGCGCACCGACTACCTCGACGTGCTGCTGCTGCACCGGCCCGACACCCTGATGGAGCCCGAGGAGGTGGCGGAGGCCTTCGACCGGCTCGAGCGCGAGGGCAAGGTCCGCCACTTCGGCGTGAGCAACCAGCACCCCCGGCAGATCGAGCTGCTGCGCAAGCACGTCCGGCAGCCCCTGGTGGCCAACCAGCTCCAGCTCAGCATCGCCAACGCCGGCATGATCACCAGCGGCTTCAACGTCAACATGCTCGGCGAGGGGGCCGTCGACCGCGACGGCTACGTGCTCGACTACTGCCGCCTGCACGACATCACCATCCAGCCGTGGTCGCCCTTCCAATACGGCTTCTTCGAGGGCGTGTTCCTCGGCGACGAGCGCTTCCCGGAGCTCGACCGCGTGCTCGAGGAGGTGGCCGCGCGCTACGGCGTCAGCACGACCACGCTCGCCATCGCCTGGCTGCTGCGCCACCCGGCGCGCATGCAGCCCGTCATCGGCACCACCAAGGTCGAGCGCATGCGGGACTGCATGCGGGCCGCCGACGTCCGCATCACGCGCGAGGAGTGGTACGCCATCTACCGCGCGGCCGGCAACGTCCTGCCCTGAGCGCGGCGCTACCCCGGCTTGCGGAGCTTCCACACCTGCTCGGCGGGCCAGGCCCGGGCCCAGGCGAGACCCGCGTGCGGCGACACCGCGTCGGCCCCCTCAGCCGGTTGCGGCTCGCGGAAGTCCTCGACGGCGAAGCCGACGCGGCGGAACAGCGCGAACCAGGCGGCGATCGGCAGGTTGAACTCGATGCCGCCGGGGTCCTGTTCGACGCCCGTCCAGTCGAGCCGGTGCAGCCCGAAGTAGGGGCGCTCGAGTGACGTCGCCAGCGGTGCAGAGCCGTCCGCCGGGGCGCACAGCAGGGCGAGCGGATGCATGCCGAGGAACACCAGGCGTCCGCCGGGGCGCAGCAGGCGGTGCGCCTCCGGGATCCAGCGGTAGGGGTCGCACCAGGTCGCGGCGCCGTACTCGCTGATCGCGAAGTCGAAGGCAGCATCCTCGAACGGCGTGGCCTCGGCGTCACCGTGCATGAGGGTCAGCGGCACGCCGTGACGCTCCGCCAGGCGCCGAGCCGTGGCGAGCTGCCGCTCCGAAGCGTCGATGCCGGTCACCTCCGCGCCGCGGCGGGCCATCCAGGCCGACACGTAGCCGGTGCCGCAGCCGAGCTCCACGGCGCGCGACCCCGTCATGTCGGCGGGCAACAGGCCGAGCTCCGCCTCCGCTACGCCCCAGTTGCCCCAGATCGGCTCCGCCAGCTCCCAGCGCCGCTCGCCCGACGCGACCCAGCCGTCGGCCATGCCGTCCCAGTAGCGTTCGTTCTCCAGCACGTGCATGGGCGGGTCCTCGTGTTCGGGCACGGGCCGATCATACGGCCGCACCGGCAGGGCGCCGCGCCTCCCACTTTCGGCAGAGGCGATCGGGCGGTCGCGGGGCTACCGTCGGCATGGGAGGCGTCACACATGTACCGGACCCGATCGACCCCCTTCGACCGAGGCGCCCTGGCTCGAGCCATTCTCGCGCTCCTTGCCGCGCTCCTACTCGCCACCGCCTTCGCCGCCACCGACCGGCGCGACCTCGATCTGAGCGGCGTCCGCACCGTCGATGCCGGCACCGTCAACGGCAACATCACCGTCACCATCGACCCGGCGGCCACGGGCGTGACCGTCGATCATCGCGGCCTCGTCGACTACCGGGTGACGGTCGACGGTGACACCCTGAGGCTCGAGGGACGCAACCGCTCGTTCCTGTGCCTCAACTGCCAGGTCAGCTTCGACGTGCGGCTGCCGGGACCGGTGGCCGTGAAGCTCCACACCACCAACGGCAACCTCGCGGTGTCGGGCGCCATGGCGCGCATCGACGCCGCGACCACCAACGGCACCGTGACCACCGACGGCACCGGCGCCGCGCCGTTGACGTTGAGCACCACCAACGGCCGCATCAGCGTGCAGGGCGCCAGGGCCGAAGTCCGTGCCCGCACCACCAACGGCAGCGTCGAGCTGAGCGACATCGACCTGCCGTCGGGGAGCGACAGCCGGGCGCAGACCGTCAACGGCTCGGTGGCCGTCACCGGCCTGACCACCACCGCCGCCCTCGTCGTCGACGGGCACCTCACGCACGGCGGCATCAGCGTCTCGCTGGACGGCTACGACCTCTCCTATCCGGATACCCGCAGCTTCCGGGCCAGCGCCTCCGGCAGCGGACATGCCACCCTCGCCGTCGAGACGGTGAACGGCAGCCTCACGGTCCGGCGCTGACCCGCCCGACCCCAGCGCTCGAGCCTGTAGCCCGAGCGCGGGGGAGCGGCCTGCGGGCGGCCGCTCCCCCGCGGTAGGCTGGGCCATGAGCGATCAGCCGCCACGCAGCGACGTCCCTCTCGACGAGACCTGGGACCTGACCGATCTCTTCGCCGACCGGGACGCGTGGCACCATGCCTCCCAGTCCGTGCGCTCCGACCTGCCGACCCTGAGCGGGTTCCGCGGGCGCGTCGCTGCCGGCCCCGAGGTGCTGCAGGCGGCGCTCGAGGCGGACCAGCAACTGCAGATCCGGCTGCGCCGGGTGGTCGCCTACGCCGTGCTGCGCCTGTCGGTCGATCAGGGCGACGCCGAGTGCCAGGCCGACGGCTCGCGCGTCCGGCAACTCGCGAGCGAGGTGGAGCGCGAGCGCACCTTCCTGAGCGACGAGATCCTGGCGATCGACGACGGCACGCTGGCGTCCTGGCTCCGCTCCGAGCCCGGGCTCGTTCCCTTCACGCGCTTCCTGGACGGAATCCTGCGCGACAAACCGTACCGCCTCGCTCCCGAGACCGAGACGGTGCTGGCGTCGTTCGGCGAGGCGTTCGACGCACCGTTCGCGCTCTACCAGCGCGCCACCGGCGCCGACGTCCGCTTCGAGCCGGCCACGGACACGCACGGCCGGAGTCACGCCGTGTCGATGGGCCGGCAGATGTTCACCTTCTCGCCGTCGCCCGATGCGCGCCTGCGCCGCGAGGCCTACCGCAGCATCGCTCGGGGCTTCACCCCTTACCGCCACACGCTGGCGACGACCCTGGCCACGTTCGTCCGCAACGGCGTCGTCGAGGCCCAGGTACGGGGCTTCCCGTCGGCCATCGACATGGACCTGCACGGCCAGGAGGTCACCCGGCCGGCCTTCGAGGCCATCGTCGACACCTTCTCGCGCGAGCTCGCCCCCCACATGCGCCGCTACGCACGCGTCCAGCAACGCGTTCTGGGCGTGGAGCGGGTGCGCGTCGCGGACCTCGACGCCGATTGGCCCGGCGCCGGCGGCGAGCTGACCTTCGAGGGCGCACGCGACGCCATCGTCGCCTCCACCGCGCGGATGGGGAGCGCCTACCAGGGGATCGTCGAGCGCGCTTTCGCGGAGCGCTGGGTGGACCGCGCCGACAACGCCGGCCGCCGCGGGGGCGCCTTCTGCTCGTCCGTCTACGGCGTCCACCCCTACGTCTTCGCGAGCTGGACCGGCGGCCTGCGCGGCGCCTTCATCCTCGCGCACGAGCTCGGCCACGCCATCCAGGGCCAGCTCGCCATGCAGAACAACCCGCTGGCCCGTAGCCGGCCGAGCCTGTACGCCATCGAGGCGCCATCGACCTTCAACGAGCTGCTGCTGGCCGACCGTCTGATGGACGCCTCGGACGACCCGGCCTACCGGCGGCGCGTCGTCAAGGCGCTCATGGCGACGTTCTACCGCAACTTCGTGGTGCACCTGCAGAAGGCGCAGCTCCAACGCCGCATCTACGCCCTGGCCGAGCGTGGCGAGGCCGTCACCGCCGATCTGCTCGACCAGGAGCAGATCGCCATCCTGGAGGCCTTCTGGGGCGACGCCGTCGAGCTGGTCGACGAGGATCGCACCATCTGGATGCACGAGGCTCACTACTACATGGGGATGTACCCGTACACCTACTCGGCGGGCCTGTCCGCGGCGGTCGCCATGGCCCAGTGCGTGCGGGAGGAGGGTGAGCCCGCCGTGGAACGCTGGCTCGCGTTCCTGAAGGCGGGCGGCTCCCGCGGCCCGCTCGAGCTGTTCGCCGACGCCGGCATCGACATGGCGGACCCCGGCACGCTCTCGCGGGCGGTCGCCCATGTCGGGTCGCTCGTCGACCAGCTCGAGCACGAGCCCGGGGCCGCCCATTGACCCAGCGTCGCGGCGCCGAGCGCTGGAACTTCGGCGCACTCGTGTGGCACGGCGTGTTCTTCGCCGTCGGCACGGCCCTGGCCGAGCCCTCCACGGCGCTGCCCGCCTACGTGGCGCTGTTGTCGGACTCGCCGGTGCTGGTCGGGTTGATGACCAGCCTGCTGCTGGCGGGCGAAGTGGTACCGCAACTGCTGTTCTCGCGCTGGGTCGAAGCGGTGGCGCGCAAGAAGGGGTTCCTGCTGGTCGCCGTGTACAGCCGCGCCCTGGCGTGGCTGGTGCTGGGCGGCCTCACGCTGCTGTGGGCGGGCCGCGCCCATCAGCTGCTGCTGGTCACCCTGTTCGTCTTGCTGGTGGCGTTCGCGGTGGGCGGCAGCCTGGGCGGCGTCGCATTCGTGGACGTGGTGGGCAAGACCGTGCGGGCCGGCATCCGCGGACGCTTCTACGCCGCCCGGCAGTTCCTGGGCGGCCTGGCGGCGCTGGGCGCGGGCTTCCTGGCTCGCGACATCCTGACCCGCCCGTCGTTGAGCTTCCCGCACAACTACGCCGTGCTGTTCGTCGGGGCGGGCGTCGCCCTAGCGGTCGCCGGGCTCGGCTTCTTGGGCCTGCGCGAGCCCCCGGGTGAGGCGCGCTCGCGCCCGCCTCTGAGCGCCTACCTTTCCGACCTGCGGCGGTTGTGGCGCGAGGACCGGGCGCTGCGCAGCCTGGTGGTGGTGGAGAACCTGGCAGGCCTCCACCTCTTGCTGCTGCCGTTCTACGTCACGCTGGCGCAGACGCGCCTGCACGTCGGGCCCGAGGCGGTGGGCACCTTCATCATCCTGCAGGTGGTGGGCGGCGCGGTCTCGAACGTCGCCTGGGCCTGGCTGGCCGATCGCACCGGCAGCCCGTCGGTGCTGCGCGCGTGCCTGGCGCTGGGGTTCGTGCTACCGCTGGTCGCGCTGGCGCTGGCGCGCTGGGCGCCGGGACAGTACGCGCTGGTGTTCCTCCTGGTGGGCGCGGCGGTCAACAGCCGCAACCTGTCGTTCAACAACGTGCTGGTCGACATCGCTCCCGACGCCGTGAGGCCCACCTACAGCGGGCTCGTCGCCACGTTGACGGCTCCGCGCCTGCTGTTCCCGCTGCTGGGCGGGCTGCTCATCGGCGCGTTCGGCTTCGCCCCGGTGTTCATGGCCGTGGCCCTGGCGCTGCTCGCCACCCTGCTGGGGCTGGGCCCGGCGGCGGCGCTCTACGCCTCGGCGCGCCGCGACTGGGAGGCGCGCCGCTAGCCTCGCACCTTCACAGCGGCCGCTTCTGCTCCTCGATCGAACGGGTCTTGTCGGTGATGACGTCGCCGGTGTGGAGCGTCGAGCTGCGCTCGACGAGCATCACCAGGCAGGTGCGCTCGGCCACCGGGTTGTGCCGCACGCCCCTGGGCACCACGAAGACGTCGCCCTCGCCCAGCTCCACCGCCCCGTCCTCCATCTCGATGCGCAGGGCGCCTTCGAGCACGAAGAAGAGCTCGTCCTCGTCGGCATGGCTGTGCCAGGCGAGCGAGCCCTCGAGCTTCGCGACCTTGACGAACGAGTCGTCGAGCTCGGCCACCACCCGCGGCGACCACAGCTCGCTCAGCGAGGCGGCGACACGCCGCAGGTTCAACGCGTCGTCCACGGCACCCACCCTTCCGTTCGGGGGCGCGCCCGCGCGGGCGCGCCCCCGACCCCGGCTACTCGACGAGCTTGGCGTCGAGCGTGATCTCGACACTGGCCAGCGCGGCCGACACCGGACAACCCGCCTTGGCCGCCTGCGCCGCCTCGAGGAACGCCTCCCTGCTCATGCCGGGGACCTTCGCCTCGCACGTCAGGTGACTCTTGGTGATCCTGAAGCCCGCTTCCATCTTCTCGACGCTCACGGCCGCCTGGGTGGAGACGTACTCGGGCGTGAAGCCGGCGCGCCCCAGCCCGCCCGACAGCGCCATGCTGAAGCAGCCGGCGTGCGCTGCGGCGATGAGCTCCTCCGGGTTGCTGCCGGTGCCCTCCTCGAACCGCGAGGAGAAGCTGTAGCGGCCCTCGAAGGCGCCACTCTGCAACTTCATGGTGCCGTTCCCTTGCTGTAGCGTGCCTTCCCAACGGGCGCTGGCTCGACGTGTGGGCATGCGTGATCCTCCCGATCCTGGAGCTGGGTGGGTCCGCTCGGGGCACCGGGCTCGCGCCCGCGCCACGGCGGCTTCGGTGGTTCAGCGCCCATTGTTACGGGCCGGAAGGGCGGCGTTGGTCGCCCGCCTCACGCGACGCCTCGGCGGGACCGCGCCGCGCGCCGCCCACGCGCTCAGCCGCCGGGGCCCATCATCATGGTGCCGCGCATCTGCATGGGTTGCGAAAGCACCAGGACCTGCACGGCGGCGAACAGCAGCGCGAACAGCACCATCGGCCACATCGCCACCACCCCGCGCCGACCGAAGTCGCGCAGGCCGATGCGGAGCGCCGTCACCATGGCGAGGACGGCGTAGAGGGCGGTCACGACGGCCTGGATGGGGAACAGCCAGGGCATCGGCACCAGCCGATCGAGCCCCCAGTTCGGCGCCGGCCCGGCCCCGAAGCGGTCCAGGAAGTGCTCGGCCACCGGCACCGCGCCGGCGCCGCCGGTGAGGAAGTGGAACAGGTAGTGGGCGGTCCAGAACCCGAAGCCGAGCGCCACCGCCACGTAGCCCCAACGCCGGAACGCGCGCCAGGGGCGCGGGGGCGCGCCCCCCGCCAGGTCGGCGAGCAGCGCGAAGGCGCCGGTCAGTGCCACCCCGACGACGCTGGCGACGAGGTACAGCACGAGGATCAGCACCCAGCGGCGGTGCGTGCCGAGGACCGACCCGGCGGCGTCCGCCAGCGTCTGGAAGGGGCCGATCATGGCCAGTGCGTTCATCACCCCCCACACGGCGAGGAGCACCCCGAACAGCAGCACCGTGACCCCGCCGCGCGTCCCCCACGGGTCCTTGACCAGCTCGCGCCCGGGCTCGCGCAGCCGCAACGCCACGTTGTCGTAGGGGCAGGCGCGCACGCAGTTGAAGCAGTAGGTGCAGTCCATGTTGGAGGTGACGGTCGGCACCATCAGGCTCGACTCGCAACCGGGGAAGGGGACGCCCCCGACGGCTAGCGCCGGGCGCGCGGGCAGCGGCCGGCCTGCGGCCGGCCGGCCGTACAGGCAGGGCTTGTCGTGGCAGCCGCGGCAGACGTCCGGGTCGACCGCGGCGATCTGCGTGGGAGACACGCTCGAGAGCACGAAGTTGAAGTTCCCCAGGGGGCACACGTAGCGGCAGAAGGTGCCGGCCGGGAAGAGCGTGTCGACCGCCAACGCGCCCAGGAAGTAGCCGACGGCCAGCCACGCCGTCAGCAGGGGGCTGGACCAGAGCCCGAACACCTCGTAGCTCCACAGCAGGGCCAGCGTCAGCGCCAGCACCAGCAGCTTGTTGTTCAGCACACGCGGCCACGGCAGCTTGCGCGGCAGCCAGCGCTCGAGCCGGCGGGTGGCGCCGCGCGTCAGCATCAGCGGGCAGGCGGCGCAGAAGGCGTTGCCGAACAGCGCCAGCGCCAGCACCACCAGGCCCCGGTAGTGGATCCACACGCCGGTCGTGGCGGCGTTCCGGGGCGCCATCGGCGAACCGGTGAAGCCGTCGACGATCACCACCGCGGCCAGCAGCAGCAGGGGGAGTTGGAAGGCGAAGCGGGCGTAGCGCCAGCGCAGCACCCGGCGCACCCCGGGCAGGCGGAGCAGATCGAAGCCGCGCGGCTGGTCGACCATGGGGCCACCGTCGCGTCCGCCGGCCGCCTGCAAGGGGCCTCTACCGAACGCCATCAGCGGGAGGATAGCACCCTCCATCGCGTCGTCGAACCCTACCCCGGTGGGGCGCCCGAGTCGCCGGACGACGACCGCATCCCCGGGCGGGTCACGACGGCGCGTCACGCGGTATCGTCACGCCACCCGGGGCCCGCGCCCCGCTCGGAGCGCAACGTGACCTCTCCCCCCCGTTCCCCCCACCGCGACCGACGCCGGCCGGCCGGCCGCCGTCTCGCCTCGACCTTGCTGGCCCTGGCGCTGCTGCTGACGGCCGCGTCGGCCGCCGGCCACGGCATGCTGGTGCTGGGAGCGGTCACCGCGAACCCCGACCCGCCGGGCCCCGGCGCGCCGCTGGTCGTCACGGTCGACCTGGCGACGCTGTCCAAGTCTCCGGTCGAAGGCGCCAAGCTGGTCGGCTCGCTGACGCCGGCGGACCGCCCGGACGCGACGCCGACGGAGCTCGCTTTCCGGGAGTACCCGGAGCCCTACGGGACCTACCGGGCGCAGCTCACCGCCCCGCCCGCCGGCCGCTACGATCTCACGGTGCGCGACCGGACCTACCCGAACGAGGACATCAGCGCCACGGTGACGCTGCAGGTGGGCGGCGCGCAGCCCAACGGCACGCTCGACTTCACCTTCCCGCCGGCGACCGGGGGACCGCGCTCGGTGGTGCGCTGGCTGCTGTGGCTGGTGGGCCTTCCGCTGCTTGCGGGCGTAGTGGTGACCGTGCTGGTGCTGCGCTCGAA
>CAWFFU010000005.1:0-9530 GCA_963815215.1 uncultured Trueperaceae bacterium | reverse complement strand
CCGTACGCCAGCGGCGTCCGTGTCGTGGACGAAGGCCGCGATGACGCCGGCCAGCAGGCCGGCGGCCGTCAGCGCCGTGAGGACGATGTAGATCCGGAGCGCGGCGCGCTCGGCGTGCATCTCCTCCAGCAGGCGTTGGGCGGATGAGGCCGTGGCAGGATATTAACTCGGAATCTTCCGATTTCAAATCCAAGGGGAGGGGTCGGGATTCGCTCCGGGCCGTACGCCCCGGGAGCGTCCGCGCGGCGTTTCTCGTGAACCTCCGCCATCTCCGGCTGCGGCGCTCGGATCTCTTTCCTCCTGGACGGCTTCCGCGACCTCAGTATGCGCCTGTCGCGGCCGGACAGGGGTCCGCCAACAGCCTCGACCAGCATCGACGGTCGGCCGCCGTTCCCGGCCGCGTCCGGCCCCCTCCCCTTGGCGAGGTACATCCGCCCCTCAGCAATTCGAGCAGCTCGGGCAGCTCCGTCCAGTCGCCGGGGAGTTCCCCACGCCCACGCTCCACGACAGCCGGACCGAGTCACCCTCCAGAAGATCGATCACGGCGGGCGCCGCCACGCGCTCGAGCAGCGCGCGCTCGTCCCCGGGGTTGGCGTGTGGGGCGAGGACGACGAACTCGTCGCCGCCGATGCGCACCAGTGTGTCGCCGGCGCGCAGCACGGTGCGAAGGTGATCGGCGTAGCGCTCCAGGGCGTGGTCGCCCGCGCCGTGGCCGGAGCGGTCGTTGACGCGCTTGAAGCCGTTGAGGTCGATGTAGAGCAGGGTGATGCGGTGCGCGCCGCCGGCGGTGGTGTAGGCGGCGAAGCGCTCCTCGAGCAGCCGGCGGTTGCCCGCGCCGGTCAGCGGGTCGGTGGAGGCCCTGGACTCCAGCTCGTCCTGCAGCCGCTGCAGGTGGGTGATGTCGCGCTGCACCCCCAGGAAGCCGAGAACGCGCCCGTCTTCGTCTCGGAGGGTGTGGTAGCGGCCGTCGATGGTCAGCTCCCGGCCGTCGAGCGCGCGGACCGGCCGCACCAGATGGACGCTGCCCTGAGCGAGCAGGGCGCGGAGCTGCGCGCGGCCCTCGGCGCCGGCGAAGCCGGGGAGCTCGGCGGCGCTGCGGCCGAGCAGCCGGGCCCTCGCCACGCCGTGCTGCCGCTCCAGCGCCTCGTTGGCGCGCACCAGCCGGGCCGACGTCAGGACGTGATCGACCAGCGCCTCGGAGTCGGGCGGATGCGTGGCCGGGGCGTCGAGGAGGACGAAGAAGCAGCCGTCGGGAAGCCGCTCGAAGAGCTCTCCGAGCAGGGTATCGGTCGCACGGTCCATCGAGCTAGGGGCGTGCGTTGACGGAGGCCCGTCCATGGTGCAGAGAACGAACGGACCCCGGCCCGAAGATCGCCGGTGCCCCATAGTGCGTCGTGCGAGTCATGCTCGCCACCCCCCCAAGAGATCGTGCAGGCTCCGTGTGTCGTGAACGCGACCCTTCGACAGGAACGGGCCTCCAGCGTATACCCGTCCGAGGTCGCCTGCCAAGGGACACCTGACTCCCCACGAGGCTCTAGAATCGAGGCGAGGCACGACGTGGGACCGTCGCGACGTTGACCTGGTGAACGCCGGGGGAGCGGGCGGCGCCGCGGTCCGGACATGGGCCGTGCGGGTGCGATCGCGTGGGCGGTCGACACCAGGGGAGGTCCTGATGCAAGTGGAACGTAGGCGCCTTCGTCCTGTCAGCCTCTTCGTGCTCAGCCTGGTGCTGGTGTTGGAAGCGAGCGCGGCACTCTTCGGCGGCGTCCCGATGCTGATGGACCCGTTCGGCGCGCCGTTGGGGCTGTCGACGTCGGTGCTGGCGGGCACGCCCTTCGACAGCTTCCTGGTGCCCGGCCTGCTGCTCACCCTGGTGCTGGGTGTGTACCCGCTGGTGGCGGTGTTGCTGCTGTGGTGGCGGCCGGAATGGCGGGCGATGGCCTGGCTCGAGCGCGCCACCGGTCGGCACTGGGCCTGGAGCGTCGCGGTCGGCGCGGGCCTGGCGATGATGGTGTGGATCGCCGTGCAGGTGCTGATGCTCGGCGCCACCAACCTCTTGCAGGCGTTCATCGCCGGCCTCGGTCTGGTGGTCGTGCTGCTGGCGTTCGTGCCGGAGGTGCGGCGCGCCTACCGGGGGGCGCCGCAGGCGGTGCGGTCGGCGGCCGTCCGGCCGGAAGGCTGGCGGGCGGGCCCCGGGCGGGCCGGGAGGCGGTAGGGGGCTGCGGGTCGGCAGCCGTGGTCCGGCGGGTGCCATCCGGCGGCCGGAGAGTACCAGAGGGGTGTTCCGGACCCCCTCTTCCGAACGTCAAGGGTGGTTTGACGGCTCGAGCCGGGGGTGGGTCCTGGATCGTCCTCAGATAGATTGACAGGCGTCGATACATCGACTACTATCGATCCATGCAGGCTCTTGCCGACCGCCTCAAGGCCCTGGCCGATCCCACGCGCCTGGCCATCGTCGAGTTCCTCCGCGCCCCGCAGGCCGACTGCTGCAGCCGCAGCGACGGCGTCTGCGGCTGTGACATGGAGGGTGTGCTCGGGCTCTCGCAACCGACCGTGAGCCACCATATGAAGGTGCTGGTGTCGGCGGGACTGGTGCGTGCCGAGAAGCGCGGCCGCTGGGTGTACTACGAGCTCGATTCCGAGGCCATCGGCCGGCTGGCCGACGAGCTGGACCGGCTGCGGCTCGCGCCCCCGGTTCCGGCCTGACGTCGGCCGCCTGCGAAGAGGGAGAGCATCATGAACGACGTGTACCTGAGCCACCTGCTCCATCAGCATCTGGACGCGCTGCGCCGCGAGGGCGAGGCGCGCGCCGCCGTGCGACGCGCGTTGCGGGAGCGCCGCACGGAGGCGGCGTCGGGCCGGAGGGCGCGCCGCGCGTCCGTCGGGGGCGCCACGGCGGGTCCGGTCTGCGGGTCCGTCCCGGCGATGGTCGGCGCCACCTGCTGCACGGCGGGCGCATGAGCGCCGCTGAGCCCGCGGCGGGCCCCGGCTGTTGCGCGCCGGGCCAGGGTGTCGGCCCGAGCGTGAGCGCGGCGCCGGCCGCGCCTGAGGGAACCGCCGAGATCCGGGAGAGCGTGCGCTCGTACTACACCGCGCGCCTGGAGGCGGGCGGGTGCTGCGGCGACGGCGCGAGTCCGGCCGCGGCCGACGTGGGCGACGACGCGCTCGCCGCCACGCCCAGCTTCGGCTGCGGTCAACCGACCGTCTTCGCCGAGCTCGACGCCGGCGAGAGCGTGCTGGATCTGGGGAGCGGCGCCGGCCTCGACGCGTTCCGCGCCGCGAGGGCCGTCGGGCCCACGGGCCGCGTGCTCGGCGTGGACATGACGCCCGCCATGCTGGCGCGCGCCCGCGACGGCGCGGCGAAGCTGGGGCTCGGTACCGTCGCCTTCCGCGAAGGCTTCATCGAGGCGCTTCCGGTCGAGGACGCCTCGATCGACGTGGTGCTCTCCAACTGCGTGGTGAACCTGTCGCAGGACAAGGCGGCGGTCTTCGGCGAGGCGTTCCGGGTGCTGCGTCCGGGCGGACGCCTGGCGATCAGCGACGTGCTTCGCAACGGGCCGCGCCTGACCGCTGCCAGCGAGGAGGGCTGGTGCGCCTGTATCGACGGCGCCGAGACGCCGGAGCGCTACCGGGAGCTGCTGCGCGCGGCCGGGTTCGCCGACATCGCCGTCGACGCGCCGCCCGAGGGCGTGGCGACGGGCGAGACCTACAGCGCCTCGGTCCGCGCCCGCAGGCCGGCGCTGCGCCCGGCGGACGCCGGCGACCTGCCGGCCGTGGCTGCGCTGCTCGGCGGCGAGGGGCTGCCAGAGATCGGGCTGGCGGCGGACGTGACGCGGTTGTTCGTACTGGACGGTGCGCCCGGAGCGATCGATGCGGTCGTCGGTTTCGAGGGCTACGGCGAGCACGCCTTGCTCCGCTCCCTCGCCGTGCGGCCGGCCCTGCGCGGCCGCGGCTACGGCGAGGCGCTGCTGCGTCACGCCCTGCGCGAGACTGCGCGGGCCGGCGCGAACGTCGCCTACGGCCTGACCACGACCATCCCCGAGCTGCTCCAGCACTGGGGATTCGAGGAGGTCGACCGCGGCGCTCTCCCCGCGGAGCTCGCGGCGTCCGCGGAGCTGCGCGGCGCGTGCCCGGCGAGCGCGCGGGCGTTCCGGAAGACGCTGGGGCCGCCGCCGCGGTAGGGCGGGGGGGTGTGTCCGAACCCCTCTTTCGAAGGTAAAGGCTGGTTGAACGTTCGCCGCCGGTCGGCCCGTGCGGTCGCCCGCTGCGGGCGTCGGCGCCTTCGGCCTCGGCCTTCCCCGTACGGCACGAGAGCCGTCTCTGACGTACTTCGATAGAGGTAAAGCCAGTCTTTACCTCCGGACGACGGTGCCAGAGAACCCCCCTACCTCCTCCCGCTCGCGGTGACCCCGAAAGCCAGGCTTGCCTTACGCTTCCCCCCTACGCCGCCAACCCCCGCACCACCCGGTCCTTGCCCAGCCGCTTGCCCGCGTATAGGGCGCGGTCGGCCTGGCGCACGACCTCGTGGACGGTGGCGCCGCGGCGGTAGACGTCCAGGCCGAAGGTGGCGGTAGCGCGGTACTCGTGGTCGTCGAGTTGCAGCGGAGGTTCGGAGACGGCGGAGCGAAGCCGTTCGGCCACCCGCAGTGCGGTCTCCGAGTCGGTCTCGGGCAGCAGCAGCAGGAACTCCTCGCCGCCCCAGCGCGCCACCTGGTCCTGCGCCCGTACCGCGCCGAGCAGGCGCGCGGCGACGCAGCGCAGGGCATGGTCGCCGACGGGGTGACCGTAAGCGTCGTTGACGCCCTTGAAGTCGTCGAGATCGGCCACCAGCACGGCGAAGGAGCGGCCGTTGCGCTCGACCCGCGCGGCCTCGACCTCGAGCAGCTCGCTCATGGCGCGGCGGTTGAGCAGCCCGGTGAGGGCGTCGGTGCGCGCGAGCTCGTCTTCGCGCGCCAGCGCGCGCCGCAGGTCGCCCTCGGCGCTGCGCGCGGCTTCGCTCACCACGTGCGTCAGGAACGACAGCCCGCCCACGAACAGTGCGGCGTTGACGATCATCAGCAGGCGCTGCACTTCGGGCGCGAGCACCAGCACCGGCGCGTTCGTCTCCGCGACCGCGACCACCACCATGAGCAGCAGCGCCTGTGTGGCGCTCCACAGGATCTTGGTGCGCAGGCTCGCCTTGGGGTTGAGGAAGGTGAGGACGGTCACCAGCGGGAGGAAGATGAAGAAGCCGGGGCGGATGCCCAGCAGCAGCGTGACGATGGCGGCGTGCGCCGCGACCTCGGTGCCGCCGATGGCGAAGGGCGCGTCGACCTGGCCGCGCTGCAGCAACCGTGCGGCCAGCAGATAGCTCAACACGCTGGCGACGTTCAGCACGCCCAGGCTCCACACCTGCAGCCCGAAGAACAAGGCCATGAACAGCAGGTGCAGGGCCACCCCGAACCACAGCATGTTGCGCAGGATCCACCGGAAGCGCTCGACGCCCTGCACGTCGGCCACCACCTCCATGATGGAGGTGTGGCTGCCGCTGGGGCGCTGGATGAGGCTGCGCAGGCCGGCGAACAGGTCGGCGACCAGGCTGGCCCTCAGCCTTCCGAGCGAGCGGATCCAGATGGGTGTGTGGACGTTGGCCATGATCCTAGCCGCCGGGAGAGAGGCGTTCGCGGGAGGTCCGCAGCGGTTTGCGGCGCCCGCGCCGGGGGTCGACACGATCCCCTGCTACGCCCCACAGTGACAGGGTGTGGCTTTCGCCTCTCTTAGTCCTGGAAGGTCGTCGCCGGGCGCGCGCTCAGTTTCCCTTGGCGCCGAAACCGCTCCCGGAGGCGCTGCTTCCCGAGGCGCTGCTCCCGGAGGCCCCGCTCCCCGAGGCCCCGCTCCCGGAGGGGCCGTTCGCGGGCACCCGCAGTGCCGTGGGAGGCTCGGTCAGGGGCGCCGGTACACCGTACAGGTAGCCCTGGCCCCAGCGGATGCCGGCGCGCTCGAGCCAGGCGTGCTGCTCGGCGGTCTCGATCCCCTCGGCCACCACGCCCAGCCGCAGGCCGCGGGCGTACGTCACCAGTGCGCGGATCAGGTGCTGGTCGGCGGTCTGGTGCACCACGTTCTCGGTGAACTGGCGATCGATCTTGATGAGGTCGACGGGCAGCTTCCGCAGGTAGCCGAGCGAGGAGTAGCCCTTGCCGAAGTCGTCGAGCGCGAGGCGGAAGCCCAGCGCCTTGAGGGCGCCGAGGACGTCCCGCGAGCCCTCCAGATCGCGGATGGCGGCGGTCTCGGTGACCTCCAGCATGATCGATCCGGCGCTGGCGCCGTGCCGCGCCAGCGCGCGGCCCGCCGCCGCGGGGAGGCCGTCGTCGGCGAGGGATTGCCCCGATAGATTGACGCTGACGAAGCCCTCGAAGCCGTTCCGTCCCCAGGCGGCCACGGCGGCGGCGGCGGCGTCGAGCGCCCAGCGGTCCACTTCGCGGATCAACCCCGACTCCTCGGCCTGCGGGATGAACGCGGCAGGCGCGAGCAGGCCGCGGTCGGGGTGTTGCCAGCGCGCCAGCGCCTCCATGCCGGCGACCCGCCCGCTCGCCAGGTCGACGATGGGCTGCCCGAACAGCAGCAGCTCGTCCGCGACCAGCGCGGCGGCGAGATCGCTCTCGAGCGCCAGCGACTCGGCGGTGCTGCGAGGGAGGCCGGCCCGGAAGGTATAGAAGGGATGGCCACCGCTCTTCGACTCGCTCAGGGCGCTGTCGGCGTTCGCCAGCAGCTCGTCGAGGGTGGTGCCGTGGTCCGGGAACAGTGCGATGCCGATCGCGGCGCTGAGTCGCAGTGGGTTGCCGCTGATCTGCACGGTGCGCCTCAGCACCACCGCGATGCGCCGCGCGAACGCCTCCGCGCCGCCCTTGTCGACCTCGTCGAGCAGGACCAGGAACTGGCTGCCCACGCGTGACAGGTAATCGCCGGGGCGGACCTCGCTCTTGAGCGCCGCCGCCGCCAGCCGCAGGATCGTGTCGCCGGCGCGGTGCCCCAGCGCATCGTTGACGTGGCGCAGGCGCCGCACGTCGACGTTCAGCACGGCCGCGCTGCGGCCGTGGCGCGCCAGCCGCGCCAGCTCGCCGACCGTCGAGACCTCGAAGTACTGCAGGTTGTGCAGGCCGGTCAGGCGGTCGCGGAACGAGCGCGCCGTCAGCATTCTGCCGACGAAGTACATCAGGATGCTCAGCATCAACCACGTCACCACCCCGGCCGCCCCGTTCTGGAGGGTGATGCTCCGCAGGTCAGCGGCCACACGCCGGCCGTCCTGCACGATCTCGACAGCGCCGCGCCCCGCGCCTGTCGGCCCCTCCCCGAACGTCACCGGCACCACCACGTCCAAGACCGGTCCGGCGGCGCCCACATGCAGGCGGCGATAGGGCCGGCCCGCCTCCACCCGATGCCAGGCGGCCTCCGGCAGCGGAGCGATGCCCAACGGGCTGGACAGCGATCGGCGCACCACGCCGTCGGCGTCGAGCACCAGGACATCGATCGTGCCGGAGCTCCCACCGACGCCTTCGATCAACGCGTGCCAAGCCCCCGCGTGGTCGAGCGGCGGCCCCACCAGCGCACCATCGGCGGCGACGGCGAGATGCGTGACCAAGACCGCCTGGGCGCTGTCTAGGGAGCTCTCGAGGATGATGGTGCGGGTGTGGTTCAGCACCAAGTACGTACCCACACCGGCACTTCCCGCCATCATGACCACGATCACCATCGTCAGCCATGTGCGGTAGCGCCGCTCCGGGTCCCCCCACCTCCGGGCGCCTCTCGCGAGACTCGTGGCTCGAGTCCCCAGGATCGCCCTCCATCTCCGACGGAACCAACGACCGACGCCGGAACCCCGATCCGACCCCGTCGCTCATCCGATCCTCAAGCATAGTCCCTGCGGGCCGCGGCGCACAGGGACCGATGTCTCCCGATGTCTCGTTCCCTGTCTCGCCCCCGCCGCTCAGCCGCGCCCCGCGTGCCAGAGATCCTCGTCCAGCACCTTCCCCGCCTCCTTGGGCCCCCAGGTTCCGGCGGGGTAGGGGTGGACCTCGGGAGGGTCCTGCAGCAGCGGCGTGTACAGCGCCCAGGACGCCTCCACCTCGTCGGCGCGCACGAAGAGCGTCTGGTCGCCCTGCACCACGTCGACGAGCAGCGTCTCGTAGGCCTCGGGCAGCGGCTCGAAGGCGTCGGCGTAGCGGAACTCCAGCGACTGCTTGGTGAGCTCGAAGCTGGGGCCCGGCTCCTTGACGTCGAAGGAGAGGTGGAAGCCCTCGTGCGGCTGCACGGTGATGCGCAGTACGTCGCCGTGTGGGTCGCCGTCGCCGTGCAGGGGGTGGAAGAACTCGGTGGGGGGGCTGCGGAACACCACCGCCACCTCGGTCACCTTCTTGGGTAGGCGTTTGCCGGTGCGCAGCACGAAGGGGACTCCCTGCCAGCGCCAGTTGGCGACGCCCAGCTCGAGGGCGACGAAGGTGGGCGTCTTGGAGTCCGAGGGGACGCCGTCCTCCTCCAGGTAGCCGCGCACGCCGCCGCCGTCGATGTCGCCGCTGTCGTACTGGCCGAACACCGCGTTCACCACGCCGTGCGGCTGCATGGAGCGCAGCACCTTCACCTTCTCGTGGCGGATGCTGTCGGCGTCGAAGGCGGCCGGTGCCTCCATGGCGGCGAAGCACAGCACCTGCGTCATGTGGTTCTGCACCATGTCGCGCAGCGCGCCGGCGCGGTCGTAGTAGGCGGCGCGGTGCTCCACGCCCAGCGTCTCCGCCACGGTGATCTCCACGCGCTCGACCCGGTCGCGGTTCCAGACGTGCTCGAAGATGGGGTTGGCGAAGCGGAAGGCCAGCAGGTTCTGCACCGTGTCCTTGCCGAGGTAGTGGTCGATGCGGTAGACCTGCTCTTCGCTGAAGTGCTGGTGCACGCGGGCGTTGAGGGCGCGGGCGCTCTCCAGGTCGGTGCCGAAGGGCTTCTCGATGACGATGCGCGCGAAGCCCGGCGCCTCGTTGAGACCCTGCTCGCCCAGCCCGGCGATGACGTCGGGGACGGCGCCGGGTGGGAGCGCCAGGTAGAACGCGCGGTTGCCGGGAAGGTCGAGCTCCTTCTCCAGCCCCTCGATGCGCTTGCCGAGCCTGGAGAAGGACTCCGGCGAGCTGTCGGGCATGGTCTGGTAGTGCAGCCGCTCGTTGCACCACTTCTTGAGTTTCTGCGAGTCGAGGTCGCGCTCGTCGAGGCGCTCGAAGACGTGCTGGCGGAAGGTGGTGTCGTCGAGCTCGTCGAGCGCCGCCCCCAGCACGTGGAAGCCGTCGAGGCGGCCGCGGCGCACCACGTTGTAGAGCGCAGGGATGAGCTTGCGGCCGGCCAGGTCGCCGGTGGCGCCGAAGATGACGAACAACGAGGGCTCGATCGAGTCGGCGTTGCGGCGGACGTTCGCAGGACCGTTCTCGGGGTCGTTCGCGGTGCCGTTCTCGGACATGCGTCCACCATAGTCCCGGTGCTCATGAGAGGGCGTTGGCGGGTGCACGGGACGGCCC
>CAWFFU010000004.1:0-211064 GCA_963815215.1 uncultured Trueperaceae bacterium | reverse complement strand
CTGCCCTTCAGACTGATCCTTGCAGGCTCCGACGATCGCATCGCCTCAAGCGTGCGGAACCACGTGTACTTCTCGAAGCAATTCTGGCTGCGACGACGCACAACGTACCTGATCAATCGCTGGGTCTTCCTGGCGATGCTAGCCACGATCGGGTTAGCGACGGGCCGGCTCCATCGTCTTTGGATCCTCCGCAGAGCCATCGCCAACGGTGAGCGCGGAGACTTCGGCTCGGGAACGACACGCCGACGGCGCAGCGACGTGACCGAGGCGAGTCACACGTGAGACGCTCGCTGGCACGGGGGACTCCCACCCTCACCGGCTGGAGGATTGGCCGCGTGCCTACGACACTGGCGGTTCTTGGCCTGTATTGCCTGGCCGTGCCCCTGCTGCCTCCCGTTCACATCGGCGGCGTCCCGATCGGACCGCTCGATCTCCTGACCCCGCTCACGGTGGCGCTCATCGTCCTGAACGGTCGCGTCAACCTGTCTCCTGCTCACCTTGCCCTCAGTTTCTATGCGGCCGTGATCATCGTCTCGTGCTTCTGGATCGAGCCGTCCGGAGCCCAGGCCAGTTCGTTCCTAAGGGCGGTGCGCTTCCTCGAGATCATCGCGCCATTCTTCCTCGCTGCCACGATCAGGCCCCCGCACGACGTCCTGAGAAGGCTGTTCAGGTGGGCGCTGATGGGAATGGGTGCCTCCGTTGTAGCCGGGATCGTACTGTTCCTACTCCAGATCCCATTGGGAAGCCAGAAGGTATACCGGTACCCCACCGGTCATGTACTGTTCCGTGCCGGCGGCGTGTTCGGAGACAGCAGCGCGTACGGGCACTTGACATCCACCTGGCTTGCCCTGGGGTTCCTCGTTCTACCCCTAGTCCTCGGGCGCCCAAGAATCAGGCTCATCGTGTATGCCGCGGCTATGGCGTCAATCGGAGTTCTTGCCCTCTACGGATCCCTCTCCCGAACGGCATTGGTGGGCCTGATAGTGGCTGCAATCACCCAGCTCATCATCACCCCACCGAGGTTCGTTCGCGCCATGAACCGCAGTGTCGTGACAGGCGTTCTCGTTCTTACCCTGGTCGCTACGAGCCTTGCCGTCGGACTCTTCCCCCAACGCATCGCGCGCGTTGGTGCCTTCCTGTACCAGAGGATGGTGCACGGTACGATCGGTGCCCTCGTCGCCCCTACGTCGGCGAACCGAATCTCGTCGGGGAGGCTTGCGAACTGGGCGACGTACACACCGCTCCTGCTCGAGAATCCAGTGACTGGAATCGGCTACAAGGCCCTGAGTAGTGAAGGAAAGGTTCCTCCCGACAACGATTATCTTGGGGCTCTCGTGGAGACCGGACTGGCCGGCTTCTCGGCGCTGTGCGCCTTCCTGCTCCTGGTGGTTGCGCAACTTCATCGGAAGGCGAAGTTGGGATCTGCGTTCGCATGGACGCTCACAGTTGTGTGGTTGGCCCAGATCACAATGGCACTCACGCTCGACATCATGACCTTCTGGGGCACCATGCCTGCACTCCTCGCCCTAACCGGGGCCACTCTGAATGCACGAGACGCCAAGCCTCTCGTCGAACCGGGAGGCACGAAGTGAATCCGAAGGCGCCATCGGAGCCGTTCTCATGAGGGTACTCCACGTTGTTGCCGACGGTAGCCCTGGAGGGGGAACAACGAACGTCCTGGCACTGCTCGAGGATCTCCGCTCCGCCGGATACGACCACGACTTGCACCTCGCTACCGATGCGGACTCCTATGCGGCACAGAAGGGCCGCGAAATCGGAGTGGCTGTTCACGAGTTGGAGTTCTTCGGGTCCAGATTGAGCCCGCGCCCAGCCTTCAGCCTCAGGAGCATCGTGGGCGCCGCGAAACCCGATCTCGTGCACGTGCACGGAGCCCGCGCGGGGTTCCACTTCGCCCTCGCTTCCGTCGGACTCCACACGCCCTCGGTGTACACCATCCGCGGCTACCACTTTCTGCGCAAGCCGGTCGTCTTGCGATGGTTGGCAGCCACTGCGGAACGTCTGTCAAGCCAACGGACCACAGCCACCGTACACGTATGCCACTACGACAGCGACATCGCCACTCGATGGAAGCTCGTACCTCGCGGACGGACGCGACGCGTCATCTATAACGGTATCGACGTGGCCGACATTCCGCCAGCCACAGAGCCGATTAGCAAGCGCGTTGCCTTCCTCGGGCGGTTGACGTACAGAAAGACCCACTTCTCATCATCGAGATCGCGCGCATCCTCGCACCTGAGGGATATACCTTCGACCTCATCGGAGGAGGCGACCTCGAGAGCGTTGTGCGGGCCTCCATCGCGCAGGGTGGATTGACCGAGGCTGTTACCGTCCACGGTTCACTGCCCAGGGACGAGGCGCTTGCCCGGATGACGCAGGCGAGCGTGTTCCTGTTGCCGTCCAGATGGGAGGGACTTCCGATCGCACCCGTCGAAGCCATGCAGATGGGAATCCCGGTGGTGGCCGCAGCCGTCAGTGGCATCCCCGAGATCATCGAGGACGGCGTCACGGGACGCTTGGTCGCCGATCGATCCGCAGAGTCGTACGCGAGAGCCATCCGAGAGGTCACGGAGGATCTGGCTCTCCGCAAGGCATTGACGGACCGCGCGAGGATACGGGTTGCATCGACGTTCACCCGCGACCGCGTGGTCGCCGAGTACGCAGCCCTCTACGAGCAGGTCGTGGCGGCCGCGTCATGACCGAATTCGACGGCATGCGGGTGGCGCTCGTCCACGAGTGGCTCGACACCTTCGCGGGGTCCGAGCGCGTGGTGGAGGAGATCCTGAAGACCTTCCCCCAGGCGGACCTATTCTCGGTCGTCGACTTCCTCGATCGGCCGACCGGCCACGGCTCGGAGGTCGATCCGCCAAGACCACCTTCGTGCAGAACCTGCCGTTCGCGCGGAAGCGCTTCAGGAGCTATCTCCCGCTCATGCCGGTGGCGATCGAGCAACTGGATCTGTCCGCATACGATCTCGTGCTCTCGAGTTCGCACGCGGTGGCCAAGGGGGTGATCACCGGTCCCGACCAGGTTCACGTTTCCTACGTCCATTCGCCGATGCGCTATGCGTGGGATCTCCAGCACCGATACCTGCAGGAGGCCGGGATGACGCGGGGGCTTCGGAGTGTGGCGGCTCGAGCCATGCTGCACTACCTGCGGATCTGGGATGCGCGTACCGCCACCGGTGTGGACAGGTTCGTGGCCAACTCCGCGTTCATCGGCCGTCGTATCCGGAAGGTCTATGGCAGAGCCTCCGACGTGGTGCACCCGCCTGTAGACGTCACGGCGTTCGACCTCGGAACGGACCGCGATCCCGCATTGTACCTCGTTGTATCTAGACTGGTCCCCTACAAGCGGGTCGCTCTCCTCGCCGAGGCGTTCGAGTTGCTCCCGGACCGCCGCCTCGTCATCATCGGCGACGGCCCTGAGCAGCAGAGGGTGAGGGCCTTGGCGGGGCCGAACGTGACGCTCCTGGGCCGTCAGCCCTTCGCGGTCGTGCGGGAGCACATGATGAGCGCACGGTGCCTTATCGCCGCCGAAGAGGACTTCGGAATCACGTCGGTGGAAGCCCAAGCCTGCGGGACGCCCGTCGTGGCCCTTGCGCGCGGTGGGAGCTTGGAGACGGTAAGGGATCTCGACACTCCCGCGCCGAGTGGGACCTTCTTCCATCAACAGACTCCGGACGCCGTGGCAGCAGCGATACGTACGCTGGAGACCCATGAGGATCGATTCGATCGGGAAGGGATGCGAGCCGCCACCATGCGGTTCTCGCCGGAGGCATTCCGCAAGAACTTCAGCTCGGTGGTGAATTCCGCGCTTCGACACGCCCGCCCGTGAAACCGAAACCACGCTCGAGTCCATCCCAGTGCGGGTGGTTCCAGGCCATGGAGGGGGCTCCTGCCGCTGGCGCCCGGGGTCGGCGCGGGCATCCTGGCGCTCCACACCCTCTTCTCGGGACGGCACCAACGCCTTGCGCCCTTCATCCTCGTCTGGATCGGCTACTGGGCCCCCATCGCGACCCTGGCGATCGTGATCCGGGAACCGCGACTGCTGGCGACGACCTCGCTCCAGGCCGCTCTCGGAATCGCCGCCGGCTGGCTGCTCTCGGGTCGGGCGAGGGTCATCGGTAGGGCCATGACGATCGGCCTCGGGATCCTCTTCCAGGCATGTTGTTCGCCCAGTTGTCGAGTCCGCGTCTATGGAATACCTGGGCGACCGACGACATGGTGGCGCAAGCCCTGACGTCCTTGACACAAGGATCGCAGCTTGTCTCCGGCGTGCGAGACCGGGCGTGGCATGTGCCTTCGGGAGCCACAACCGTCAACGTTTCTCTCGATGCCCGGTTGGCACAAGGCGCGGTTGCCGGCGGCTGGAACCTTCACGACGGCGTCCAGTCGACACGCATAAACGGACGACTCGGACCGTTTGACCGCCTCATGTTCCCGGCGGGCGGTGACCCCTATGCCGAACGCCGCGCGGACACGGGACAACCTGTTGCAGGGTCGACGTTCAGGGTGGTCGGTTGGCTTCGATCCGCCACGGAGGTGCCCGTCGCCGCGTGCCGGGGGTTCTGGATCCAGGTCTGGGTTCCCGGTGGCGCCAGTCACTGCAAGTCCGTCCCGGTGAACGCTACCTGGACGAAGGTCGACTTCCAATGGAGCGCTCCTCGCACTGCGCCCGGCAGAACGATCCACGTAGTCGTGAACAACTTCAATGGCCATACTATCGACGTACGGGACGTGAGCCTGTGGCGCAAGGGAGACGCGGGTTGGGTGCGCATCCAGCCCTTGCTCCCCGCCGCTATCGGCCTCACTCTTCTTGGCCCGTCCCAAGGGCCGGGGGGACGCACCTTCGGCTTCGTTCCTGACGGTGCCTGGCACACCTTCGCGGTCTCCTCGCCGATCCGTGCCGAAGCGCCGAACGACGTCCTGACAGTGATGGTCAGTGTTCCCGACGGTGCCGACATCCGCCTTCGTCGAACGCGACTAAGCACCAACGCAGGGGCCGGCCGCCCCGTCATGCGCCTCCGACGTCAGAGCGCGTGGACTGGCCAGCCCAACCTCCTCGCTCACAGTCTCGTGGCTTCGACGCTCCTCGCGGTCGGCTTCACGTCAACCCCGCTGTGGAGTTGGCTTGCGGTCGCCGTCGGGATGGGAGACCTCTGGTTCGCCGGCGGACGGAGCGCCCTTGTCGTCGCAATCCTGGCCCTAAGCGCCCTCGTGTTGACCCGACCGCGGCTCCGCCGCTTCGCAAGCCTGCTGGTGTTGGGGGTGCTCACCGTCGTCGTGATGCTCGTGGTCGTCTCGAGTTTCGTCCCCCACTCTCCCCTCGACCGGCTCGCCCCCGTCAACGTGGGGCAGGAGACCCCGCGTACCGAAATCTGGAAGGCTGCGTTCCAGGCCTGGCAGGAACACCCCTGGACAGGGCTCTCTGCAACGCAAATGGACTTCAGCCAATACTGGAAGTCGACATCCCAGCGCTGTCGAAGTGATCCACCACGCCCACAATCTATGGCTGCAGTACGCCTCGGCCTACGGTGTGGCAGGACTCTTGTCGATCCTATGGCTCACCCTGGCATTCCTCATCCAAGCGTGGACTCGTGGCCGCTGGCCGGCATTGATTCCGGTCCTGGCGGTCCTCGCGTTGAACCTGTTCGATTTCACACTGTTCTACTCTGGGGTCCTGTTCCCGATGATCCTTGCCATCAACGTGTTCCCTGACCCGGACCGGGGAGACGCCCGCGGCGGGGCCGGCAGGGTGCCTGCGTAGGCTGGCTCTCGGCGTTCTGAAGGGGATAGTGACGTCCCGGTCATCGGCCCATACTTCGGACCGCGCTGGGTCGTGAGTCTCGTTGGAGGCGTGGAAACCAGGAATCGCACGCACGCACGCCGGCGTCCTGCGTCATACTGATCGGTGTGACGCCGTCACGCGCGAACTCAGGGATCGCCTTCCTGCTCGGGGTCGGCGCCAGCCTGTTGCCTTCCTACGGGCCGTTCGCGGCGTTCCTGTTCGTCCTCACCGTCAGGCTTCGCCTGAAGCGCTCCGATCTGCCCTGGTTCGCCGCAGCCCTGTTGTCCGCCATATCGGTTGGCGTCCATGGCGGTGTCGGGGGCGCGCTCTTCGGTCTTCTCCAGGTGCTCGGGCCGTGGGCCATGTACCGCGCTTTCGCGGAGTTGCATGCTCCGTTTATCGAGCGGCTTCCCAGGGACCGTATCCTGCAAGGACTATTCGTAGGCTTCGTGGTTCCTTCTCGGCTTCGGCGTCAGCTTCTTGCCATCGTTCGGCCCCTTCATCGGCCTGCTCTTCGTTCTGACGACGAGGATGCGCCCAAGAGTCAGCGACCTACCGTGGTTCGCAGCGGCCTTGGCATCCGCCGTGTCGATCGCAGCCACTTCCGGTGCCTCGGGCGCCGTATTCGGGCTCCTGCAGGTCATCGGGCCTTGGGCCATCTATCGGGCCTTCGGGGAGCTGCACCAGTCCAACCTCGCCCACCTTCCCCGTGCCCACGTACTCCGCGGGCTCTTCGTCGGCTTCGTCCTCCTCGTCGCCCTCGGGCTTGGTCACGTGAGCCTCAATCTCGCCTACCCGACCGTCACGGAAGCCCTGGTGTGGGGAAGCAACCCCGCGCTGTTCGCCCACATGTTGCTCGTCGTTGGGAGCCTCATAGCCGTGCTAACGCGCCAGGGTTGGATGCGCGCGAGCACGCTCGCAGTGACTGCCCTGGGAATCCTCGCCGCTGGGAGCCGTGAAGCGGCGTTCGGTCTGCTCCTCGTCCTGGCCTACCTGGCACTCCGTGCCGTGGTGACCCGCAAACTCGCGCAGGGCCTCACGCTGGCTGTCTTGAGTGGATCGGTGCTGTTCCTGATCGTCTTCGGGCAGGCGATCGGCCTCGGCAACATCGGCTTCCTGGTGGCCGCGACGCCTGCCGCCGGACCCACGAATCTGATCCGCGGATCCGAGATCGCGAAGGGCGATTGGTGGATCGCACGCGACGTCAAGATCGAGACGGCCACGGCCCGCCTCGGTGGTCGAGCGCGGACCGTGTACACGATCACCAAGGAAGGCAGCGCAAGTTGGCTCCGGTTGCAGCAGGTCGTCCCACTGCAACGCATGCAGACGTATACGGCCAGCGCCTGGGTACTTGAGCGCGGCGCTCAGCGACCCGGCATCCAGGGTTGGGGGCAAACGGAGGGCAACGGCACCTTCGCCCTGACCGCCGAGCTGATCGATGGCCAGGTCCGAGCGTCCCTCCAGGGATCGGGCGTCATCGAGGACTATGGTGTTGCCGCTAGGAACGGCGCCTGGCAGCGGATCTACGCGACCTTCAAGTACGAGGGCACCAGTCCGCGCGTAGATTGGTACGTGGGGTTGGCACCCGACGGCCGCGAGATCGCCGGCGCCACCACAGCCTTCGCCGGATTCCAGGTCGAACGCGGACCACTGACGAGCTACACACCGGGCGACGCCACGCGCGGTCTCCCCTTCGCCACCGGTAGGCTCAGCATGTGGCGTGCAGCCTGGAAGGGATTCCTGAGCAGGCCGTGGCTCGGCCGGGGCGTCGGAGCGTTTCCTTCCTACTACGAACGCACCGAATCGAGCGTAACTGCATCGCAGTCCGAGGTCCCTGCCCACGCACACAACCTCTACCTCGAGATCCTCTTCGAACGTGGGGTCTTGGGTCTCTTCGGCCTCATGCTGCTATTGACCGGGCTGTCCATGTCCGCGATGCGACGGCGGGACCTGGGGTTCCTGGTGGTCCTAGGCGCCGTGCTCCTGGCGAATGTATTCGACTACACGCTCTTCTTCGGTGGCGTCATCTATCCGCTCGCAGCTGTCGCAGGATGGCGTGCAGGCACTCGGTCCGGCACGACGACAGCGGCGGACTCGGTGTCGAAGCAATTCGTGGTCCGTCTCCTGCTGGCATCTCTCGATCTGGGCCTCGCGTGGTTCGCCTTCATCGCAGCAACCCGAATCCTTCCTCTGTTGGGCATCGACCCAGAGCAGGCCCCTCACCACCTCCTGGGCCTGTCGCGCTACGCGCTCTTGCTGTGGCCTGCCATGGCGTGGAGAGAAGGTCTCTACCCCGGCTACGGACTGACCGAACCCGACGAACTGAAGCGCCAGGTGTGGAGTGCTGCCTACGCCGGCATCGTCTTCCTGACAGGGAGTGTCCTCTTCCGAACCGAGCTCGGCGTTGCGCCTGCCACCGTGCTGGTCATGGCGTTCTTGACGCTCTTCATGCTTCCCATCGGGCGTGGCACCGCCAAGCGTGTACTGCGGGCGCTCGGCATCTGGGGCCGCCCCGTCGCGATCCTCGGGACCGGAACTGTGGGTAGCAACATCGCCCAGACGCTGCTCGACCGTTCCCTGGACGGGCTCCACCCGGCCGCGATGTTCGGAGCTCGAGCGCCCAGCTGATGCTACGCCACCAGACGTGCGAAATAGAGTCCCCTACCTCGGCCCCATCTCCGCCGCCAACGCCTTCGCCCGCCGCGAGGGCATCCACCACGCCATCGTGGCGATGGACCCCAACAGCGCCCCTCTCCACTTGCCGAAGCTCGACCCCGCCGAGGACGCCTTCACCCTGGTGCAGTACGTCCCCGACCTCCCCGGCCTCCCGGTCCTCGGTGTCCGCGCCGGCTCGCTCGACAACCTCCTCGCCCTCGAGGTCCGCAACGAGCTCGCGTCGCCCGTCAACCGCTTCGTCAAACGCGGGATCGACATCACGGCCACCGTTCTCGGCGGCCTCCTCATCAGCCCGATCCTGCTGGGCCTGGCCGCGGCGGTCGCCCTGGACTCCCGGGGTCCGGTCTTCTTCGGCCACACCCGCATCGGCCGCAACGGCCGCAAGATCCGGGTCTGGAAGTTCCGCACCATGGTCAGCGACGCGCAGGAGGCGCTCGAACATCATCTCGAGGACAACCCCGAGCTCCGCGCCGAGTGGGAGGCGACCCACAAGCTCAAGAACGACCCGCGCGTGACGCGCGTGGGGCGCACCCTCCGGCGCTACAGCCTGGACGAGCTCCCGCAGCTCTGGAACGTGCTCAAGGGTGAGATGAGCCTGGTCGGGCCGCGCCCCATCGTAGACGCCGAGGTCCCCAAGTACCGCGACGCATTCGATCTCTACACCATGGTGCGCCCGGGCATGACGGGCTACTGGCAGATCTCCGGAAGGTCCGACACCGACTACGATCAGCGCGTCGAGCTCGACGGCTTCTACGTGCGCAACTGGTCGGTGTGGCTCGATATCGTGGTGCTCATCAAGACGGTGTCGGCGGTGCTCAAGCGCGACGGCGCATACTGACGCGGCTCACGCCACGCACGCCGGGGCGCCGGAAGCCCGTGGGCGACCGCGGCGCCAGGTGACGCCGTGCGACCCCTGACCCGGATCGTGTCTCCCGCCGGAGTACACTACCGGCGTGAGCACGCACGCCCCTGCAGCCCCGCGCTCGCGTCAGCGCCGCGCACTCGGCCTCGTGGGCGCCGTGACGCGGCCGCTGTACTGGCTCTACGAGCGACGGCTGCTGCGTGTCGTGAAGGGGTCGCGCCACCTTCCCCGCCACATCGGCATCATCATGGACGGCAACCGACGTTTCGCTCGGGCCATCGGCCTGGATCTCGAGGCCGGGCACGACTTCGGCGCGAGCAAGGCGCACGAGGTGCTGGACTGGTGCCTCGACCTGGGCATCCGCCACGTCACGCTGTGGGGCTTCAGCACCGAGAACCGCGGTCGTGGGCCGGACGAAGTGGCGCACCTCCATCGCCTGTTCGGACAGCAGGCCAAGGACCTCCTGACCGACGAGCGTATCCACGCCAACCGCGTGCGCGTGCGCATCATCGGCGATATCGAGGACTTCCCCATAGAGGCGAAGGACGCCCTGCGCAGCATGGAAGAGGCGACGGCAGGTTACGACGGCATGCAGGTGAATGTCGCCCTCGGCTACGGCGGGCGCGAGGAGATCGTGTCAGCGGTGCGCAACCTGCTCGAGGAGAAGGCGGCCGCCGGCGAGGACCTGGCCGAGGCGGCCCACCAGCTCAGCGCCGAGGCGATCGGCCGGCATCTCTACACAGCCGGCTCCCCCGATCCCGACTTCGTCATCCGCACCTCGGGCGAGGTGCGCCTGTCGGGGTTCCTGTTGTGGCAGAGCGCCTACAGCGAGTTCTACTTCTGCGACGCCTTCTGGCCGGAGTTCCGCCGGCTCGATTTCCTGCGCGCCGTGCGGAGCTTCCAGGCGCGCGAGCGGCGCTTCGGTCGCTAGACCGCGCGCAGCGGTAGACTGGCCTCACTACGCATGCTGCGATCCCGCGCGCCGCGCACTCCGGTACGGCGCGCGAACCGTCGGTAGAGGGGGCACGCTTGAAACCGTTCGTCGCCGTCATCATGGCCGGAGGCAAGGGACAGCGCTTCTGGCCGCTCTCCACGCCGGAGCGCCCGAAGCAGTTCCTCGACCTGAGCCACGCCGGCCGCACCCTCATCCAGGCCACCTACGACCGGGTCCTGACGCTCGCCGGCGATCCCGACCACGTGCTGGTCGCGACCGGCCGCCGCTACGTGAACCTGGTGCGCGAGCAGCTCCCCGAGGTCCCTACCGTCAACCTGCTCATCGAACCGGAGGGGCGCGACTCGGCGCCGGCCGTTGCACTGGCGGCTCTCACCGTGCACGCTCGCTACGGCGACGTGGTCATGGGGCTGTTCTCGTCGGACCACGAGATCGGCGATAACGGGGCGTTCGAGGCGACCCTCAGGGGCGCGATCGACCTCGCCGAGGAGCAGGACGGGCTGGTCACCATCGGCATCCGCCCCAGCCGGCCGGCGACCGGCTACGGCTACATCGAGAAGGGCGACGCCACCGACGGCGGCTTCCAGGTGAAGCGCTTCGTGGAGAAGCCGAACCTGCGCACCGCCGAGGCCTATGTGGGCTCGGGGGATTACCTCTGGAACGCCGGCATCTTCGTGTGGTCGACCGGAGCCATCCTCGAAGAGCTCGACCAACACGCGCCCGAGCTCATGCAGCCGCTGCGCCGCGCCTTCAACGAGGGCGAGATCGGTCGGGTGTTCCCTACGCTCACCAAGATCTCCATCGACTTCGCGGTGATGGAGCGGACCGACCGCGCCTACGTCGTGCCCGGCGACTTCGCATGGGACGACATCGGCGACTGGGTGGCGCTCGAGCGTCTGCTCCGCCAGCACACCGACGAGGAGGGCGTGGAAGCCTCCGGCACCAACACGGTCGTCGGCCGCCACGTGGGCATGGACACCTCCGGCAACATCATCTACACCGAGGATCCCGACGACGTGGTCGTCACCCTGGGCGTCGAGGACCTGGTGGTGGTGAAACGCGGAAACACCGTGCTGCTGGTGCGTAAGGACCGCGTCCAGGACATCAAGACGCTGCTGCAGGACGAACGCCTGGCGGAGCTGATCGACGGCTGAGCGACGCGCCGGGATGGGCGCGCGCCGTGTCGTCCTCGGCGTGAAGCATCAAGACATCAATGGCCGTGATGCTATGATGCGCCCATGAGGACGACCATCACGCTCGACCCCGACGTCGATGCCATGGTCCGCAAGCTGATGCGAGAGCGCGGGCTGTCGTTCAAGGAGGCCGTCAACACGGCCCTGCGCGCCGGCCTGACGCCCGGCAGCGCAGCCGAGCCCTTCCACACGCCGACCTTCGACATGGGCGGCGCACGACGCCCGCTCGACCGGGCCCTGGAGCTGGCGGGACGCCTCGAGGACGAGGAGCTGCTCCGCAAGCGCAGCCTGGGCAAGTGAAGCTGGTCGACGCCAACGTCCTGCTCTACGCCGTCGACACCTCGGCCCCACACCACGCAGCAGGCCAGGCGCTGGCTGGACGCGGCCCTGTCTGGCGCGGAGACGGTGATCCTCCCGTGGCTCTGCCTGCTCGCCTTCCTCCGGATCAGCACCCATCCGGGGATCTACCCGCGTCCACTCACGGCGGAGCAGGCGACCCGCGTTGTGTCGGCCTGGACACACCAGCCGAACGTGGTACAGGGCGCGCCCACCTCGCAGCACGCCGAACTGCTAGGCCGGATGCTCGCCGCCACCGGCGTCGGAGGCAGCGTAGGCGGTAACCTCGTCAACGACGCCCACCTCGCCGCGCTCGCGATCGAGCACGGCGCCACCGTGGTGACGTTCGACAATGACTTCGGTCGCTTCCCGGGCGTGAGCTGGGAGCCCCCGGCCGCAGGTTGACGCGATCGGGGCCCGTGACGATCGGCATGGCGCGCTCGCCCTCACGAGACCTCGACACCATTGGGCTCCGCCATGAGCGGGGGGTTTCCGCAACCCCTCGGGCGAAACGACGCCCCTTCGGAATCCGGCTAATGGCATGAGCACCTAGTTCTCCGCGTCAGGCACGCGATCCGCGCGCTCCTGCCTAGCGGCACGAGCCGAGGATCGCCGCCGCCGGGGCAATCCGCCAAGAGGTCCTGGGCGGCTGCCGGGGGACTCTCGGTGGCAGCTCCTTGCGGGTTCGAGCCTTGGCAGGTGCCGAGCGCGCGGCGGACCCGCCCATCCACGGATATGGGTCAGGGACAGCCTTCGAGGCCCCTTCGAAGGGGCCTAACGGGATGCGCCCAACGGCTAAGGGCGTTCACATCACACGAGGGGTCCCGGAACACCCCCCAGCGCCCCGGGACCCACCGATCCGACCGCTCCTCGCGATCCCACGCGACGGCTCAGAACAGTCGCGTCCACCGCCACCGCCGCCTTCGGCTCGACGTACGCCGTCTCCATCTGAGCGAGTTGCAGGCGTCCCGAGATGTCGTCGTTGACCGCATGCCAGCGGGTGTAGAAGTCGAGCACCCAGATCCCCGACTCACGGCTCCCGTTGCCGGAGCCCTTCACGCCGCCGAACGGCATGTGCGCCTCGGCGCCCACGGTGGTGTTGTTGATCGACGTCATGCCGGCCTCGATGCCGTCCTTGAAGGCGTACGCCCAGTCGCGGCCGTTGGTGTAGATGGCGCTCGACAGGCCGTAATCGACGGCATTGGCCGTGCGCAGCGCCTCCTCGATGCCGTCCACCTTCACCAGGTTGATGGTGGGGCCGAAGATCTCCTCCTGGAACTGCCGCATGCCGGGTCGCACATCCTCCCACACGGTCGGCCAGCCGTAGATGGCGGCAGCCGGGTCGCCCACGAAGCCGTCCGGAAGGCTCTCGGCCGTGATCCTCCCGGCACCGTGCAGCAGCGTGGCGCCGTCCTCGCGCCCCCACAGGTAGTGCTCCTCCCAGCGCTCGAAGAAGCGCTCGTTGATGAACGGGCCGTAGAGCACCTCGGGGTGCTTGTTGGGGTCACCGATCCGCAACGCCTTCACGCGCTCCAGGAAACGCTCCTTGAAGGCATCGTAGATGGGCGCGTCCACGATGATGTTGCCCGCCGAGGTGCAGCGCTGGCCGCCGGTCCCGAAGGCCGAGAAGATCGCGCCCTCCACGGCGTTGTCGAGGTCCGCATCGCGCATGATGACGAGCGGGTTCTTGCCGCCGAGCTCCAGCGTCGGATGGATGAGGTTGCGGCCCGCCACCTCGCCGATGTGCCGGCCCACCGCGGTGCTGCCCGTGAACGCGAACTTGTCGACCAGCCCCTCGTCCATCATCTCGACGAGGTACTCCCCGGCCGCGTCCCTGCCGTGCCCGAACACGACGTTGAGCACCCCGGCGGGCACGCCGGCCTCCTCGATGAGCCTCGCGAAGGCGTACGCGACCGCCGGTGCGTCCTCGCTCGGCTTCCACACGATGGTGTTGCCGGTGAGCAGGGCGGGGATGATCTTCCAGCTCGGCACCGCGATCGGGAAGTTGCCCGCGGTCACCATCGCCACCACACCCAGCGGACGCCGGTAGGTCATCAGTTCCTTGTTGGGCATCTCCGAGGGCACCGTCTGGCCGTACAGGCGACGCCCCTCGGACTGGAAGAAGTGGCAGGTGTCGATGGCTTCCTGCACGCTGCCACGCGCCTCCTTCAGGGTCTTGCCCATCTCGCGCGTGACCAGGCGACTGAGCGCCTCCTTCTCGCGCTCCAGCGCCGCCCCGATCGAACCGATGAGCTCGCCGCGGATGGGCGCCGGCGTCTTCGACCAGGTCTTGAACGCCCTGCCCGCGGCCTGGCAGGCGGCGCGCACCTGTTCCTTGGTCGCCTCGGGGAACACGCCGACGATGTCGGCCAGCTCGCTCGAGTTGCGCGACTCGAAGGTGCGCTCGCTGTCCACCGAACGACCGTCGATCAGGTTGCCGACCGCCACCTTCTGCTGTTGACCGGGGGCCTTGACTTCGGCCATGGAATGCCTCCCTCCGGGGCGCCGACCGCCCGCGCTCATTACCAACAAATGGCGTCAGGGACGGCGCTCCCGCTATGCCTCGATGCTACCACGTGGCGCCTCGGGCGCCCGACGCGGCGGCCTCGACCACGCGACAACCGGCCGGCTCGGGGTCAGTACCCCAGCCTCTTGTCCACCACGTTCCTGAGGGGCTCCCCGGCGCGGTAGCGCGCCAGGTTGTCCAGCGCCAGCGCCATGGCGCGTTCGCCGTAGCGCGGCGTCGCGCCGGCGTAGTGCGCCGTGACGAGCAGATTGGGCGCGCCCCACAGCGGCGAGCCGGCGGGCAGCGGCTCGGTCTCGAACACGTCCAGGACAGCGCCCCGCAGATGACCCTCGGTCAGGGCCCCGGCCAGAGCGGTCTCGTCCACGGTGCCGCCGCGCCCGATGTTGACCAGCACGGCGCCGCGCTTCATGCGCCCGATCCGCTCGGCGTCCAGCAGATCCTGCGTCTCGTCGGTGAGCGGCACGGTGAGCACCACGGCATCGGCCTCAGCGAGCTCGGCATCGAGCTCGGCGGGGCCCACCATGCGCTCGACGCCTGCCGTTGCCCGCTCGGGATGACGCCGCACACCGGTGACGCGCATGCCGAACGCCCTCCCGAGCTCCGCCACACGCCCGCCGATGGCGCCCACGCCCACGACCAGCAGGTTCTTGTCGAACAACTCGAAGGGTTCGACATCGTTGAACCCGTGCCAGCGCCGCTCACGCTGCGCCAGCACGGCTGCAGGCAACTCCCGCGCCAGCGCCAGCAGGCCGGCGAAGACGTGCTCGCCGATCTGCACCGCGTGGATCCCTACCGCGCTGGTGAGTGTGAAGTCTGCGTCGGCCAGCTCCGGATGCTCGCGCAGCCAGTCCGCGCCCGCCGCCCACTGCTGGAACCATGCCAGCCTGGGCATCCCGGCGAGCAGGTCGCGCGGCGGGAAGCCCATGATGATCTCGATCTCGCCGACGCGGCGGAGCACCTCGTCGCGGTCGCGGGTGACGAGCACCTCGTACTCGGGCGCGTCGGCCTGCACTCGCGCCTCCACGCCTTCAGGGAGTCGTTCGGGTTCGATGGCAAGGAGCAGGACGGGCATGGCGCCAAGGATATCCCGAGCGGCGCCGCTCGCACGGTCGCAGGCGAGGCCCCCGCCCGGGCGCGGGCGCTGCCCGTAGATACGGCCCGCAGATGCGGCCCGCAGATACGGCCACGGAATCGCCCTCAGGTCTCAGCGATCTCGGCTTCCAGGCTCGGCAGCAGCACGGTGAACGTCGTGCCCTGCCCGGGTGCCGAGCGCACGGCGACGCTACCGCCGTGCGCCTCGATGATGGTGCGGACCACCGTGAGGCCGATGCCGCTGCCGCCTGCGGCGCGACGCCGGGTGTAGTACCGCTCGAACACGCGGCGCTGCGCCTCCTCGGCCAGGCCCGGCCCGTCGTCCTGCACGTCCAGCCGGACCTCGTCACCCTCACCCGTCACCCGCACGCCCACGGCCGCCGGGCCGCTGGCGGCCTGCAGGGCATTGCGGACCAGGTTCCGGACCACCTGCGCCAACCGCTGCGGACTGGCCAGCACGCGCGTGTCGCCCTCGTCCACCACGACCACGCCCGGGTACTCGTAGGCCACGCGCCGCGCCAGCTCGGCGAGGGGGACCGCCTCCAGCTCGACGGGGCGCTCGAGCTCGCCGCGCGCCAACGTCAACAGGTCCTGCGAGGTGTAGAGCAGCTCGCGTGCGGCGTCCCGGGCGGCCAGCACGTGCGGATCGGAATCCTGCGCGGAGAGCGCATCGAGCTGACCCGCCACCACCGACAGTGGCGCCGCCAGCTCATGCGCGACCTCGGCCAGGGCGTCGCGCTCCGCCTGCTGGCGCTCGCGGATCGCTTCCAGCGCGCGCTGCAACGCGCCGTACACGCGTCCGACCTCGTCGTCGCGATCGGTCACCGCCGTCAGGTGCGGATCGCGCGGGTCGAGCTGGTCCGCCTGCACGGCGAGCTGGCGCAGCGGCCGCAAGGTGCGGCCCAGGATCAGCAACCCCGCCAGCATGGCAGCGGCGGCGATGAGCGCGCCCGAGGTCACCAGGCTGACGCGCAGCGTGCGCCGCGCGGCCAGCGCATCGGTGATGTCCATGCCCAGTCGCACGGTGCCTAGAGTCGTGCCGCCGGCGAGCCGCCAGGGCGCCGACGCCACCATGAGCGTGCGGTTCCCGAGCTTCACGGTGGTGGGCATCGGTTCCAACGGCAAGGCCTCGGGATGGCCACTGGGGATGGCCACTGTGCCGGAGCGGGTGACGAACTGCAAGGTCATGGATTGACCCGGCGTGTCCAGGAACTGCTCGCCCACCGCCGCCTGGCTCAGCAGGCTCTGAACGCGGCTCAGCTCACGCTGCAAGAGTTGACCGAGCTCGCGATCCTGGATCTGGCCGAACACGGCGCCGGCGAGGCCCGCGAAGGCCAGCAGCGCCAGCAGCAGCGCAGAGGCCAGCAGCAGACTGAGGCGGAAGCGCAGCACCGAACCTTACCCGGTCGCCTTCAGAACGCGCGGCTCCAGGTGGCCGGCCGGCGCCCGGCCACGGAGTCGAGGACCTCCGGGGCCTGCCATAGCCGTGTCATCTGCGTCATAGCGACCTCCGCTCGCGTCGGGAGCGTACCCGCCCAGCCTACCGCGCCCCCGCGCCGACAGGCCACGCGCGCGTGTGGCGGGCCACGCGCGCGTGTGGCGGGCCCCGCCCGGATGGGGCATCCGACCCTGGCGAGCGACCGACGGCACGCGCGATGCTGCGGCCAGACCGGAGACGAGACACGTCCCCGCCGGCAGTTCCTGGAGTCGACCACGATGGCGCACACCGAACCCCGCACGAGACCTATCGAGCACGGCCGCCTCCGCCTCGGATCGTCGGGACGCCGGCCCGGCCTCCTTGCGCTCGCCGCGCTGCTCGCGCTCATCGGAACGTTCGCCTGGGCCGCGCGTTCCGCGACCGCCACAACTCCTGCCGGCACTCCCGGTGAGGCGGCACCGGTCGTCGCGCAGGACGAACCGTCCCCGGACTTCCAGCGCGCCACCACCCTCTACAACGCCGATTGCGTGGCCTGTCACGGGCCCTACGGCTCGGGTGCAGCCATGCCCGGACTGGGCATCCCGCCCCTGGACGCGCAGGGCACCGCCTGGCAGACGAACGCCATCGACCTTCAGTTCATCATCAAGGGCGGCAAGGGCACCATGCCGGGCGTCGGCAACTCCTGGACCCGGCAGGACGTGCGCGACGTGCTGGCGCTCATTCGCACGTGGTGGACACCGGAGCAGCAGAAGCACTTCGATGCCCTGTCGGCCACGCCCTGACGTCGCTTCGCTGGGCGGAGTCTTCGTTCGAAGAGCTGCCACTCGCCCTACCATGAGGACGTTGCACCACGGCCCGGAGCGGCCGCCAGGGCCGGAGAGGACGCCAGCATGATCGCCGTTCGCAAACTCGCCCGCGGAGTCGGGCACGTCGCGGTCGTCGATGTGGACGAGCCGTCGGCCGGACCGGGCCAGGTCGTCATCGAGGTGGCCGCCGCCGGCATCTGCGGCACCGATCTCCACATCGTCGACGACGAGTTCGCCACGGAGCCACCGGTGACGATGGGGCACGAGCTCGCCGGGACCGTCGCGCAGGTGGGGGCCGGCGTCTCGAACTGGCGTGTCGGTGACCGCGTTACCTCGGAGACCTACTTCTCCACGTGCGGCCGCTGCACCCATTGCCGGCGCGGGCGTCCCAATCTGTGCAGCGCGCGCCGCTCCATCGGATCCAAGGAGAACGGCGCCTTCGCCCCTTACCTCCTCGTGCCGGCGATCAACCTGCACCGCGTGCCCGATACCCTCCCGCTCGACCACGCCGCCCTCACCGAACCGCTGGCCTGCACCGTGCACGGCGTCACCGATACCGCGGGGGTCCGGGCCGGTGACCGCGTTGCCATCACCGGGCCGGGCCCGATCGGCCTGCTCGCCCTGCAGCTGGCCGTCGCCAGCGGTGCCCGGGCGGTCATGCTCGGCACCGGCGCCGACCGCGACCGTCTCGCGCTGGCGCGCGAGCTGGGGGCCGCTGCTACGATCGACGTCGAGCAAGAGAGCAGCGTACCGCTGGCGGTGAACGACGCCCTGCAGGCCGACGGCGCCGACGTAGTGATCGAGTGCTCCGGCGCCGAGCCAGCAGCCGCCACGCTCCTGCAGGTGGTCGCCCGGGGCGGACGCTTCGCCCAGATGGGGCTCTACGGCCACCCCATCGCCCTCGATCAGGACGTGGTCTGCTACAAGGAACTGACCGTGACCGGCACCAACGCCTCGGTGCCCACCGCATGGCCGCGGGCGCTCCGCCTGCTGGCCGACGGCGCCATCGACGCCGAGCGTCTGATCACCCACCGCTTCGACCTCGGCGCCTGGGACGAGGCGCTCGCCGTGGTGCGTTCGAAACGGGGCGCCAAGGTGCTCCTGAAGCCCGGCGCCGCGGGCGTCAGCCCTTGACGGCTCCCATCGTGAGCCCCGACACGATGTAGCGCTGGATAGCCAACGTCAAGATCAGCACCGGCAGGGTGATCAGCACCGCGGCGGCGCCCAGCCCGCCGAAGTTGATCTGACCGTAGCTGATGAAGTTGAACACCGCCACCGGCACCGGTTTGGTGTTGGGCCCGGACAGCACCAGGCTGAACAAGAACTGGTTCCAGCTGAAGATGAACGATAGGATGCTCGCCGCCACGATGCCGGGAGTCGAGAGCGGCAGCACGATGCGCGTGAACGTCCCGAAGCGGCTGGCTCCGTCGACGTACGCCGCCTCCTCCAGATCTCGCGGCACCTCTTCGAAGAACGAGATCATGATCCAGATGATCAACGGCATCCCCACGATCAGGTGCGTCGCCGTCAGGGCGACGTAGGTGTCGATCAGGTGCAGGGCACGGAAGGCCATGTACCAGGGCACCAGGTAGGTGATGTAGGGGGTCAGCCGAGCCATCAGGATGGCGAAGGCGAGGCCGTTCTGCTTGTAGCGGGCGATCGAGTAGGCCGCCGGCAGCCCGAGGACCAGGCCCACGCTGGTCGCCAGCGTGGCGATCACCAGGGAGTGCCAGGTGTAGGCCAGGAAGTTGTTCTGGCGGATGACGTTGAGGTAGTTGTCCAGCGTCGGCTTGAAGAACCACACCGGTACCGGGCTGGTGTTGTCGACCTGGTTGCGCAGGCTGGTGAGGATCATCCAGTAGAACGGGAACAGCAGGATGACGATCACCACGGCCATCAGCAGGTAGATGAGCGCCTGGCGCAGGCGGCGCCTGCGCCGGTCACCGGCCGGCGTGGCCTGCGCGCGCCGGGGGCCGCCCTGGCTCAGGGCGCTCATGCCGGGCTCCGACGCGTCATGTTGAGCAGCACCGAGACGCCGAGCACCGCCACCAGCAGGAAGATCAGCAGCGACGCGGCGTATCCGGCCCGGAAGAACTCGAAGCCGGTCTTGAAGGCGAATACGTTGAGCGTCTCCGAGGCGATCCCCGGCCCTCCCTGGGTGATGACGTAGATGATGTCGAACGTCTTCAGCGCGTCGATGCTGCGCAGGATGAGCGCGATGACCGCCGCGGAGCGGATCGAGGGCAACGTGATGAATCGGAAGGCCTGCACCGGCCCGGCGCCGTCGATGATGGCGGCCTCATAGAGCTCGGTGGGCACGCCTTGCAGCGCCGCCAACAGGATCAGCGCCACCATCGGCGTCCACTCCCAGATGTCGACGAGCGTGAGCGAGGGGATGGCGAGTTGCGCGCTGGCGACCCATAGCGAGCGCGGCAGGCCCAGGCTCTCGAGGAAGTAGTTCATGACGCCCAGGCTGGGGTTGAACATCAGCGCCCAGATGAGCGCGATGGCGACCGGCGTCGCGACCATGGGGAGCAGGATGATCGTGCGCACCAGGCCCTTGCCGCGGAAGTCGCGGTTGAAGAGCACGGCGATGCCCAGGCCCAGGACCAGCTCCACAGGAACCGCCACCAACGTGAAATAGAACGTGTTCTTCAGGCCGCCCCAGAATCGATGGTCGTTCAGAGCACGGACGAAATTCCCCAAACCGATGTACTTGGGGGTGGCGCCGATGTACCAGTCGTGAACGGAGATGTATGCGTTCGCGAGCACCGGACCGACGAAGAGGATCACGATCGCGATCACCGCTGGCAGCGGGAAGAGCCACTGCGCGTTGCGATCGAAGAATCGAGCTGCGCGTTCGGTCATGGGCAGGTCCCTCGCTGGCGCACGCGGCTCGCGCGGACCCATACCGCCTCATCCCCTCGAGGATCGTGCAGCATGGGTCTGCGCGAACGCTACGCTACTGGTTCGCCAGGATCTGGTCGATCGACTTCGCCGCCTGATCCAGAGCGGGGCCTACAGGCTTGCCCTCGAGCGCCGCCACGATCGCCTGACCGTACGCATCGCGCACTTCTGGCACTGGCTTCACCGGCGGGTTCCAGTTCGGATTGCCGACCGCGAAGCTCTTCTGCGATGCGTCGATCCAGTCCGCCGGAGCCGTCTTCATGAACTCCTCGTTCTGCCAGGCCGAGGTACGCGCTGCCGGAACGCCGGCCAGGATGGCCTTCTCCTGGTTTGTCTTGGAGAGCGCCCACTGGATGAAGTACCAGGCCGCGCCCGCGTGCTTGGAGGCGTGGTTGACGCTGAGACCCCACACCAGCACCACCGGGTGCAGGCCGGCCGGGCCCGCGGGGAGCGGCGCGTAGCCGGTGTTGTTGCGCACTACATCGGTGGCCTGCTTGGGGTCCTCCATGATCGAGCGGAACACGTTGGCATCGAAGATCATGGCCGCCTGGCCCTGCGCGTAGAGGCTGGTCACCTCCGGCCACGACATGTTCGACTCGCCCGGAGGGCCGTAGTTGCGCAGCAGGTCGGCATAGAACGCCAGCGCCTGCTTGCTCTGGTAACTGTTGAGTGCCGACGTCCCGTCGGCGTTCAGCCAATCGCCCCCGAAGGACATCAGGAAGTTCACGATCTGCGAGGTCGCGCTGGCGGACTTGCCGCGCATCGCGAAACCCGCCACCCGACCTTGCTTCAGCAGCGCCGCATCGGCCAGCAGCTCCGCCATGTCCTGAGGAGGCCGTTGGATGCCGGCCTGCTGGAACAGATCCTTGCGGTAGAACAGAAGACTGGTCTCGTTCTGCAGCGGCAGGCCGAACACCTTGCCGTTGTTCTTGAACGTGTTCAGCGCCCCGCCGAAGAAATCGTTCAGGTCGATGCCGGGGTCGGTCATGGTGGGATCGGCCAGGAAGTCGTCGACGTTGCGCACCCAGCCGGCCTCGAGGTACTGAGCGCCCACCTGACCGGGCATGATCATGTAGCCGTCGAGCGTGTCCGCCCCGCTGCTCGCCTCGAGCAGGCGGCGCTGACGGAACTGGTCCTCGGGGAAGGTCTCGAAGGTGACCTGGATACCCGTCTGCTGTTCGAACTCCGGTAGCAGCGGCTGGATGAAGGTCGTGAACGGATGCTGGTTCATCAGGAAGCGGATCTTCGTTCCGGAGAACTGCTTCCAGTCGAATTGCTGCGCGCTCGCCACGCCCACGGTAGCCAACACCAGGGCAGCGATCGCCAGGAACGCTACGACTCTACGTCTCACACCCAACCTCCTAAGATGCGCGGGCGCCGTGCCGGTGGCGAGCGTCCACCGGGTGATCACCGCCGCTTCGGGCAGCGGTCACACTGGCGCCGCGCTGAGAGAAGCTTCCCCGCGAGCCTATGAAGCTGCCGGAAGGGGCGTCAAGGGACAAGTCGGAACGTCGGACCCGATCGAACTACGCCGCCTCGCCCTGGTGGATCGGCACCCCGACCATGTTGCCCCACTCGGTCCAGGAGCCGTCGTAGTTGCGGACGTTGGGATACCCCAGCAGGTACTTCAGAACGAACCAGGTGTGGCTGCTCCGTTCCGCGATGCGGCAGTAGGCCACCACGTCCTTGTCGGGCGTCACGCCGTGCGAGCCGTAGAGCTCGCGCAGCGCCTCGGCGTCCTTGAAAGTGCCGTCCTCATCGACGGCCTCCGCCCAAGGGATGCTCTGCGCGCCCGGCACGTGCCCGCCCCGCAGCGCGCCCTCCTGCGGGTACTCGGGCATGTGGAGCTTCTCGCCGGTGTATTCCTGCGGGCTACGGACGTCGACCAGAGCCCCGCTACCGTCCTTGACGGCGATGATCTGCCGCAGGACATCGGTGGCGAAGGCCCGGATGGACGCATCGCGGTAGGGAACGTGGTACCTCCCACGCTTCGAATCGGCCACCTCCGCGCTCAGGGCGCGGCCCTCGCTCGTCCACTTCTTGCGTCCGCCGTCCATGAGCCTCACGTCCGCGTGACCGTTGTACTTCAGGAACCAGAACGCGTACGCCGCCCACCAGTTCGACTTGTCGCCGTAGAGCACGACCGTGGTGTCGCTGCTCACGCCCTTGGCTTCCATCAACTCGGCGAACCCTGCTGCATCGACGAAGTCGCGCACGTCCGGTCGCTGCAACTCGGTGTGCCAGTCGAGCTTGGTGGCTCCCTGAACGTGACCCTGCTCGTATAGCAGCACGTCCTCGTCGACCTCCAGCACGCGGATCCCTTCGTCCGCGACGTGCTGTTCGACCCACGCAGTGCTCACCAATACCTCGGGATGCGCATACTCGCTCATCTCGACCTCCTCCACGCCTGTAGGATGCGCGCTCGCTCGGGCGCGCTCGGACCTGAGCGCGCCACGCGAACGTTCGCGCCCCCGGTGCCGGCGCTCCGGCACCGTTCTGGGTGGCTCCATATTGCCCGGACCGTGGCCGTTCGCGCCGTCGTCCTGGAGACGCGGCCCCCGCGAGCGCTGCTAGACTCGGGGGAGCCCATGCGCCTCTCCGCCACCGACATCTACGCCTTCCAGGCGCTGGGGTTCCTGGGAACCCAACCGCGCGGCCGCTGGGTCTCCAGCGGGGGCATCAGCACCGCCACCGGCGTGGCGCGCCCCTACCTACTGAGAGTGCTGGCGGTGCTCAACAGCCGCGGCCTGGTCACGTCCAAGAAAGGCGTCGGCGGCGGCTACGCACTGGCGCGCCCGGCCCTCGAGATCAGCCTGCGTGACGTCCTCCGGGCCGTCGACGGACCGGTGGCGCCGCTGGCCTGTGTCAGCCTGAACTGGCGCGCCGCCTGCCCCGAGGAGTCCCGCTGCCACGCGCGTGGCACGGTCTGGGAACGCGTCCGCGACCGCATGCTGGAGGTGCTGGCCGACGTCAGCGTCGAGGATCTGGCGGCCGACTTCCGCCAGGGTGTGACCTACGACGCCTGCCTCGACCATCTGCTGAGCCCGCGCCTGGCGACGACGGGCCGCATCGCCGAGAGCGGGCCGGCCTGACCGGGGGCGGCCTGACCGGAGCGACCCGAGCGAGCCGACCCGAGCAGGGTGACGGCAACGCGATCCGGGCTGGGGCGAGCTGGGGTATCGATGACGCGAAGCACCATGCCGGGACGCTTCGGGCCTGACGGCTTCGGCCCCTGGAGGCCTTGAGGTGAGCACGCGGGGAGCGCCGGAGGCTCAGGCCAGCTGCTCAGGCCAGCTGCTTCTGAAGCGCCCCGAGGTAGTCCCCCTTGCGGCGCGCGCCCACGATGGCCTGCTGCAGCTCGCCGTCCTTGAGGACCAGCACGGTCGGGATGCTCTGGACGCGGAACTGCATGGCGGTCTTGGGGTTCTCGTCGACGTTCAACTTGCCGACCAGGACCTTGTCGCCGAGCTCGCCGGCGATCTCCTCCACGATCGGACCCACCATGCGGCAGGGCCCGCACCAGGGCGCCCAGAAGTCGACCAGGGCGACCCCGGACTTGGTCGCGCGCTTGAACGAGGTATCGGTCAGCTTGATCGGGTGCTTCGCCATGTCCCGTATCTTATACCCCCGGGAGGTATCGAGGTGTGAGTCGCGCTGCGCCCGCGCGCGCGGCGGTACGCTGGGCGGGAAACCGATCGGACGGGAGCGCATCGGCGTGGGACGAGGCACCATCGGGTTGTGGGGGGCGGTCGCCATCGGCGTCGGCGGCATGGTGGGCGGCGGCATCTTCGCGGTGCTCGGGCTCGCGGTCGAGCTGGCGGGCGGCGGCGCGCCGCTGGCCTTCCTGCTGGCCGGGCTGGTGGCGCTGTTGACCGCGAACAGTTACGTGCACCTGACCCTGGCCTTCCCCACTCGCGGCGGCACCGTCACCTTCCTCAACCAGGCGTTCGGCACGGGCATGCTCAGCGGCGGGCTCAACGTCCTGCTTTGGCTGAGCTACCTGGTGATGCTGGCCCTGTACGCCCAGGCCTTCGGCAGCTACGGTGCGAGCTTCGTCCCCGGGCCGGCCCACGACGTCGTTCGCCACCTACTGATCAGCGCTGTGCTGGTGCTGATCACGGCGCTCAACGTGCTGGGCGCCGACGTGGTGGGGCGGGCCGAGACCGTCATCGTGGGTCTGAAGGTCGCCATCCTGCTGCTGTTCGTCGGCGCAGGCGCGTTCGCCATCCAAGGCAGCCGGCTGGCGCCGGCCACCTGGGCCTCCCCGCTCGCGCTGGCGGCCGGCGGCATGCTCATCTTCCTGGCCTACGAGGGTTTCGAGCTGATCGCGAACTCCGCCGAGGACGTTCGCGACCCGCGAGCGACGCTGCCTCGCGCCTACCACCTGGCCGTCGGCTTCGTGGTGGCGCTCTACGTGGCGGTAGCGCTGGTGGCGGTCGGCGCGGTGCCGCAGGCCACGCTGATCCACGCCCGCGACTACGCGCTGGCGGTGGCCGCGAAGCCCTCGCTGGGCACGGCGGGCTTCGCCCTCATCGCGATCGCGGCGATGCTCTCGACCGCCTCGGCCATCAACGCCTCGCTCTACGGCGCGGCGCGCGTCAGCTTCGTGATCGCCCGTTCCGGCGAGCTGCCGGCGGCGCTCGAACGCAAGGTGTGGAACCGACCGATCGAAGGGCTGCTCATCACCGGCGGCGCCACCCTGGTCCTGGCGAACGTCGTGCCGCTCACCAGCATCGCGGCCGTCGGCAGCGCAGGCTTCCTGCTGATCTTCACCTTCGTCAACGTCGCCGGCGCGCGCCTCGCCGGCCGGACCGGCGCGCGACCGAGCCTCGCGTGGCTGGCCGCCGCCGCCTCCGCCGCTGCGCTGCTCACGCTGCTGGTGCAGGTGGCGAGCGCTCACCCCGCGCAGCTCTGGCTGGTCGCCGCCCTGGCGCTCCTGGCGTTCGGGGGAGAACGGCTCTACCGCACGCTTGCCGGGCGCCGGTCCTCACCCTGAGCTCGGGCCGCAACGCGGCGCGTGGCTCCCCACCCGTTCCCGAAATCGGCGCCGACCCGCTACCGGGTGCGGCTCCGGGCATGCCGGATGCGCTCCGCACTCCGACACACGTCACCCGGTGAGCGTCGATGGCATATCATCGCGGGCATCGTGCCTTCGGTGGAACAGCAGCCCATGGCGGGTGCCGTCCAGATCGACACGCCCAGCCAAGCCGCATTGCGTCGCTTCCGGCGGAACCGATTGGGAACGACTGGCCTGGCCTTGAGCCTGCTCATCGTGCTGGTGGCCCTGCTGGCCCCCGTCCTCGCCACGCACAACCCCAACACGCAGTTCTCCGACGGGCTCTCCGCGATGGGTGGACCGCTACCCCCGAGCCCGTCGTTCTGGTTCGGCACGGACAACCTCGGCAGGGATCTGTACAGCCGCATCCTGTTCGGCACGCGCACCTCGATGTTCGTCGCGATCACCGCGAACCTCATCTCGCTGGTCATCGCGCTCGTCTTCGGGACCGTCGCGGGCTACGCCGGCGGCGTCATCGACACCATTCTGATGCGCATCACCGACATCCTCATCAGCTTCCCGGTCCTGCTCCTTGCCGGTTTCCTCGCCGTCGTCCTCAGGCCCGGCGTCACCGTCGTGGTGGTCGTCATCGGCTTCTCGTCGTGGTTCTACCTCGCCCGCATCGTCCGCGCCGAGGTCCTCTCGGTCAAGCACCGGGAGTACATCGAGGCGGCCCGCGCCCTGGGAGCACCGAGCGGGCGCATCGTCCGGCGCCACGTGCTGCCCCAGATCCTTGGACAGGCACTCGTCTACGGCACGCTCAACTTCTCCACGACCGTCCTGTTCGCAGCGGCGCTCTCCTATCTGGGCATCGGCGTGCAGCCACCCACCCCGGACTGGGGCAACATGATCGCCGAGGGCGCACAGTACCTGACCGTGATGCCGTGGCTCGTGGTGTTCCCGGGCATCTTCCTCGGGATCTCCGTGCTCGGCTTCAACCTCGTCGGCGACGGGCTGCGCGATGCTCTCGATCCGAAGAACACGGGAGGGCGCTGACCGTGCTGGAGTACCTTGCCCGGCGCCTGCTCTGGAGCGCCGTCGTGCTCCTCGCAGCCTCCATGATCACCTTCACGATCGGCGTCCTGATGCCCGCCAACCCCGCCCGCATGATCGCGGGTCCGAACGCGCCGGCGTCGGTCGTGGACAGCATCGCCCACGAACTGGGGCTCGACCAGCCGGTCTACGTCCAGTACGGGCGCTACCTGAGCCGAGCCCTGCACGGCGATTTCGGGCGCTCGTACAAGACCTCGCAGAAGGTGCTCCCGACCATCCTCAGGCGCTTCCCCTACACGGCGGAGCTGGCGCTGGCAGGGTTGTTCGTGGAGCTGATCATCGGCGTCACCCTGGGCGTGGCCGCCGCCGTGTACCGGGGCTCGAGCATCGACGGCGGATCCATGGTGTTCGTGTTGCTCGCCCTGGCCGTGCCCCCGTTCTGGCTCGGCATCATCCTGCTCTACGTGTTCGCCTACGTGGTGCCGATCTTCCCGCTGGGAGGCGCCGCCGGAGGCGTGAGCGCCCTGGTCCTTCCCGCCCTCACCCTGGGCGTCACGGGCTCGGCGTTCTACACACGGATGAGCCGCGCCTCGATGCTGGAGGTGCTGTCCGAAGACTACGTGCGCACGGCGCACGCCAAGGGCCTGCGCAAGGCGGTCGTGATCTACAAGCATGCCTTCAGGAACGCGCTCCGGCCCATCATCACGATGGCGGGGCTCGATCTCGGGGTGTTCATGGGGGGCGTCCTCATCATCGAGCAAGTGTTCGGCTGGCCGGGCATCGGAACGCTGGCCTGGCAGGCGATCCTCAACGTAGATATCCCGATGATCATGGGGACGGTGCTGTTCACGGCGGCCGTCATCGTGGTCGCGAACAGCTTCGTCGACATCCTCTACAGCTTCGTCGACCCCCGCATCTCGTTCACGAGGGGAGGTGAGTGAGCGCAAGCGGGCGAGCCGAGCCTTCGGCCGTCACGCCAGTACGACGTTGCGCCCCCGCAACGGAGCGTCACGCCACAGGGGCCGTTCCCATCTCGGGCACGCCCCGCCGAGCCCTCGAGGAGGAAGAGTCTTGCGCCGTTCCGCGAAAGCGTTGTCCACGATCCTGGCCGCCATCGGCCTGACCGCGTTCCTGGCCGCCCAGGCGCAGTCGGTCGTCCACGTGTCCTACACCGAGGACATGGCCACGCTCGACCCCGCCATCGGCTACGACATCGAGAACTGGCCCGTCGAGCACGCCCTGTTCATCACCTTGCTGAGCTACCAGAACGGCACCACCCTCGTTCCCTGGGCGGCGACGTCGATGCCGCAGGTCAGCCAGGACCTCAAGACCTACACCTTCCACATCCACCCGGGCATCACCTTCTCCGACGGCGAGGCCGTGGACTCCGGGGCGTTCCGCTACGCCATCGAACGCATCCTGGACCCGAAGACCCAATCGCCTCAGGGGGGCATGGGAGGCTGGTACGGCAACCTGGTGGGCGCCAAGGACTACATCGACGGGAAGACGGATCACGTGGCCGGCATCAAGACGCCCGACCCCCTGACCATCTCGTTCACGCTCGTGAAACCCGATCGCACCTTCATGAACATCCTGGCGACCCCCTTCTCGTCGGCCGAGCCGCAGAAGGCGGTGGAGAAGTGGGGGCGCGACTATGCCCACCACGTCGTCGGCAGCGCGCAGTTCCTGCTCAAGTCGTGGGTCCCCGGCCAGAGCATGGTGCTGGTGAAGAACCCCGCCTACTTCGATCCCGCGACGGCGGCCAAGGTCGACCAGATCGACTTCACCTTCAACCTCGATCCGCAGGTCGCGCTCCTGCGCGCGCAGCGCGGTGAGATCGACGTCATCGGCGACGACATCCCGTCGGCCCAGTTCCTGTCCGTCGCCAACAATCCCAAGTACAAGGCCGATCTCCACCACTTCACCCAGGTCGGCATCAACTACGTGTTCATGAACACGCAGGTGGCGCCTTTCGACAACAAGCTGGTGCGCGAAGCGGTCAACTACGCCGTGGACAAGAAGCGGATCGTCCAGCTCATGAACGGCCGCGGCCAGGTCGCACAGCAGATCCTGCCACCGGCCATGCCCGGCTACGACAGCTCGGTGGAGGGGACCACCTACGATCCGCAGAAGGCCAAGCAGCTGCTGAGCCAGGCGGGCCATCCGGACGGCATCCAGGCGGACTTCATCACGCTGTCGAACCCGCCCGGACCGCAGATCGCCCAGGCCCTGCAGCAGCAGATGGCCGAGGCCGGCATCACCCTCAACATCAAGGCGCTGCCGCACGCGGAGTACATCAACACCATCACCACCCTCAAGAAGGCGGCCATCGGGTTCAGCGGTTGGTACCAGGACTACCCCGACCCGTCCGACTTCCTGGACGTGCTGTTCAACTCCGCCAACGTGAAGCAGGGCTCGTTCAACCTCTCGGAGTACCAGAACCCCGCCGTCGACAAGCTCATGAACGACGCGCAGGGTCTGCCGGTCGCCCAGGCCATGCCGATGTACCAGCAGGCGCAGAAGCTGATCCTGGCGGACTACCCCTGGGTGCCGCTGTACTTCCCCGTCGAGTACAAGTGGGCGAACCCATCGATCACGAACTTCACCATCGACCCGGTGTGGACCTTCGTCTACGCCGACTGGGGCAAGAACTAGCTCCCAACGGACCGCCCCGACAAGTTCACGGCGTCCCGCGCGAACGTTCGCGCGGGACGCCGTGAACTTGGCCCCCACTCCGGCAACCTTGGCTCCGGCTATAGCACCATGTAGCCGCGGTTGCGCACCGTGCGGATGATCTCCTTGTGGCCGAGCGTACCGAGCTTGCGCCGCAGGTTGTACACGAACACCTCGACGGTGTTGGACTCCGGCACGTCGACGCCGTACAGGGATCGCTCGATGTCCTCGCGGGAGAAGAGCCGGCCGCGGTGGCGGACGAGCAGCCTCAGCAACTCGAACTCCCGCTCCGGCAGCACCACCTTGTGGTCGCCGCAGCGGCAACTGAGGGCGTCGGGGTCGAGCTCGAGATCGTCGTGACGGAGGACGCCGGTGGCCTGCCGTTCGCGCAGCCGCACGTGGACGCGGGCCAGCAGCTCCTGCACGCTGAAGGGCTTGGCGAGGTAGTCGCTCGCGCCGGCATAGAGCCCTTCGACCCGGCTGTCGACGTCGGCCCGGGCCGTGAGCATCAGGATGGCCGTATCGCCGGCCTCCCGCATCCTCTCGGCCACCTCGATGCCGTCGATATCCGGAAGGTTCAGATCGAGCACGACCAGATCGAAGGCGTCGCTCTGCGCGCGCACCAGGGCCTCGCGGCCGAGACCGACCGCCTCGGCGCGGTACCCCGCGTGACCGAGCTGTCCAGCGACCAGGTTCGCTAGCGCGGAATCGTCCTCGACGACGAGGATCCGTGCGCGGGACGCGCCCGCCGGCACCTCAGGGGCCATCGGTGCCGTCGTTGGAGGGGGCGTCACCCGTGTCGACGGAGACGTTGGTATCGCCCGAGCTCCCGTCGCCCACCGAGACGTTGACGTCGCCGGAGGAGCTGGAATCGCTGCCGGAGCTCGCGTCGCTCCCGCTACTGACTGTGCTCCCCCCGGACCCGCTGCCCGGAGCCCCGGCCCGCGGCGAACCCCCGCTCTGGTGGACCACCGTCAGCCCGACATTGTGGATGCCGAGCAACGCCTTCAGGCTCTCGCGGGTCCCGTCGGCGAGGTCGACCAGTAGGGCCCCGCCGGCGCCGCGCACGCCGTCGTAACTCTGGACCGAGCCGTCCGGGGCGACCAGCACCATCACGAAGCTGTCCGTCGCGTTCCCCATGCGGAGCATCAGGAAGCCGTTCTTCACCACCCCGTAGCCGACGAACTGGTGACCCCCACCGTCGGTGACGACCACCTCGGTACCATCGACCGGCTGCAGCGCCGCCGCGTGGGCGACGAGCAGGGCCGCGGCAAGGGCGACCGTCCAACGGGTCAGGATGTTCATCGCGTCCTTCCGTCCTCCTCTGGAGACTGCCCCATTGTGTAACCCGCAGACGCCCTGAGGCTAGTCCTGGAACACGCCCCGAACCCGATGCACGACCGTGGCCGTGCGCTTCAGGCAGCGCCTCCCGGTTCAGTATCCCGGCAACGGCTGAAGTCCGCCTGAAGCGAGTCTGAACCCGGCGCCGGGTCCATGAGCGCCGCGCACCGGCTTGAGTCCGCTCCGTCCCGGAGCTACAATCGGACGAGCCTTTAAGCCGGCCCCGTGAGGCCGGGAAGGAGCCCACCATGGACGCACGAACTCACCGAATCTCAGCCCTCCACGCCACCGCCTCGCGCGGTGGCGTTGTTTCTTGCCCGGCCGGCGCTCCGCCCCCGGGCGCCGAACGCCCGAGCATCGCCAGCTCGCCCCGGCGGGGAAGGATCGCAGCGTGGTGAAACTGAAAGCCCAGCTCATGAACGACGAGGAGGTCGGTCGCGCGCTCCGCCGCATCGCACACGAGATCGTCGAGCGCAACAAGGGCGCCGAGAATCTCGCGCTGGTCGGTATCCACACGCGCGGCGTGCCGATCGCCGAACGCCTCGCGGGGTTGATCGCTTCGTTCGAGGGGATCAGCCCGGAGGTCGGCAAGCTCGACATCACGCTCTATCGTGACGACCTCACCGAGATCGCGTTGCAGCCGGTGGTCAAGAAGACCGAGGTCCCCTTCGACGTACACGGCAAGCGGATCGTGCTGTGCGACGACGTCCTGTTCACGGGACGCACGGCGCGCGCCGCTCTCGACGCCCTCATCGACATGGGGCGGCCCGCGGTGATCCAGTACGCCGTGCTGGTCGATCGCGGGCACCGCGAGCTGCCGATCCGCGCCGACTACGTCGGCAAGAACGTACCTACCAGCCAGCACGAAGTCGTGAAGGTCAAGATCGCCACGGTCGACGGCGACGACGCGGTCGAGCTGCACGAGCTGGAGGTGTGATGGCAACGGTCCAGATCGACCTTCCCGACAAGACCAGCGTGCGCAAGCGCAACCTACTGGACTTCGCCGACTGGTCCGTGGACGAGGTCGGGGCGCTGTTCGACACCGCGGACGTCATGGCGCAGGTACTGACGCGCACCATCAAGAAGGTGCCGGCGCTGCAGGGGTTCACGGTGGGGACGCTGTTCTTCGAGGACAGCACCCGCACCCGGCTGAGCTTCGAGCGCGCCGCGCGGGCGCAGAGCGCCGACGTCATCAGCTTCGCCGCCGGAGGCTCGAGCCTCTCCAAGGGCGAGAGCCTCAAGGACACGCTGCGCACCATCGACCAGATGCAGGCCGACCTCTACGTCGTCCGCCACCCGGCGGCCGGCGTCCCCCACCAGCTCGCGAAGTGGACCGACGCCTCCATCGTCAACGCCGGCGACGGCCGCCGCGCCCACCCCACCCAGGCACTGCTCGACGCCTACACCTTCCGGACGCGCTTCCCGGGCTTCGACGGCTTCGCGGGCAAGCGGCTGGCCATCGTCGGTGACGTGCTGCACTCGCGCGTTGCGCGCTCGAACGTGGAGCTGTGGCGCAAGCTCGGCGGCGAGGTGGTGCTGTGCGGTCCCGCCCCGCTGCTGCCCCCCGAGATGGCGCCCGGCGTGCGCCACAGCTACCGCCTGGCCGAGGCCGTGGAAGGCGCCCACGCCGTCATGGCGCTGCGCCTGCAGCGCGAGCGCATGGACTCCGGTCTGCTACCGTCGCTGGCGGAGTACGTAGCCCGCTACCAGCTCACCGAGGCCGTCTTGCGCACGGCGCAGGACGGCGCCCTGGTCATGCACCCGGGGCCGATCAACCGTGACGTCGAGATCGCCAGCGAGGTCGCCGACGGCCCGCGAAGCGTGATCGAGGCCCAGGTCGCGAGCGGCGTGCCGATCCGCATGGCCGTGCTGTACACGCTCCTGGTGGGTAAGCGATGAGCGGGCCCACGATGCGAACGGCGAGCGCGAAGCGCTTGGCCATCGTCGGCGCCCGCCTCGTCGACGGCGCCGGCGACCACGGCGTCGGCGACGTGCTGCTCGAGGGCGGCGTGATCCAGGCGATGGGCGAAGGCGCGGGCGCCGGTGCGGCGACGGTCGTCGACGCCGGCGGGGCGCTCCTCACCCCCGCCTTCCTCGACCTCCACGCCCACCTGCGCGAGCCCGGGCAGGAGGTCAAGGAGGACCTGGCGAGCGGCCTCGCGGCCGCCGCGGCCGGCGGCTTCGGCACGGTGGTGAGCATGGCGAACACCACGCCCACCGTCGACGAGCCGGGGCTCGTGGCGGAGCTGGTCGGCAAGGCGGCCGGGCTCTCCGGCGCGCGGCTGCGGCCGGGGGCCGCGCTCAGCCACGGCCTGCGCGGCGAGACGCTCACCGACTTCGCGGCGCTCCAGGCCGCGGGCGCGGTGATGATCACCGACGACGGCATCCCGGTGACCAACAGCCGCCTGATGCGCAGCGCCTGCGAGTACGCCGCCGAGCTCGGCCTGGTCATCCAGACGCACTCGGAGGACCCCAGCCTGCGCGGCGACGGCGTGATGCACGAAGGCGCGGTGAGCCAGGAGCTCGGACTCCCCGGCAACCCCGACGCCGCCGAGGCGATCATGGTGTTCCGCGACTGCGAGGTGGCCCGCCTCACCGGCGCGCGCGTGCACATCGCCCACGTGACCTGCGAGCGCTCCATGCAGGTGATCGAGCACTTCAAGGCGCTGGGAGCGCCGGTCACCTGCGAGGTGACCCCGCACCACCTGACTCTCACCGATGCCTCCCTGCGCGGCTTCGATCCGCTGTTCAAGGTGGCGCCGCCGCTGCGCGCCGAGGCCGACGTGGCCTACCTGCGCGAGGCGCTGCGGCGCGGCGTGGTCGACAGCATCGGCACCGACCACGCGCCGCACACCCGCGCCGAGAAGGAGCGCGACCTCATGAGCGCGCCCTTCGGCCTGCCCAACATCGAAGTGGCCTTCCCGCTGCTCTACACCCGGTTGGTCCGCGCCGGCGAGCTCGAGCTCGCGGACCTGTTGCGCCTGCTCCAGGACGGCCCGGCCGACGTCATGGGCTGGCCCCGGCCGCGCCTCGAGGTGGGGGCGCCTGCCGACCTGGTGCTGCTCGATCTCGAGACCGAACGCGCGGTGGACCCGCGACGCTTCCGGAGCAAGGCCAGGTTCAGCCCCTGGGCGGACGAGCGTCTGCGGGGCTGGCCGACCCTGACGGTCATCGACGGCGCGGTCGTCTACCGGATGGAGGCCCGGACCGACTGATCCCGAGCGCGGGCGAGCCCGGCACGTGCCAAGCATCGAACAGAGCTTTCGCGTAGGGGCGGCTAGAATGCGGGCGTGACGCCGAGCTTCGATGCCGCTCTCTACGCGGGTTGGCAGAGCCCCCCGCCGCCACCGCGCGGCCTGGACGGCTATCCCCACCGCGAGTTGGGGAAGGGAGAGCCGCTGTACCGTGCCGGCGACCGTGCCGACACGGTCTACCGCCTGGTGAACGGTCTGGTGAAGCTCGCCATCGACGTCCCCTCGGGCAAGGAGCGCATCGTCGGCGTGGCCGGCCCGGGCGATCTGATCGGCGCCCTGGCGCCCGGCCAGTCCGCCCTGCGCGAGAGCGCCGAGGCGCTCAGCGCCAGCGTGGTGGTGACGGTCGTGCCGCGCCAGGAAGCGTCCGCCTTCGAGCCGGCCCTGTTCCGGGCCGCCGGCGACCAGCTCACCCGCATGACCGACGCCCTTGAGGACGGCGAGTTGCCCGTCGCCGCGCGCCTGGCACGCACCCTGCTGCGCCTCGGCGAGCGCTTCGGCCAGATCTCCGAAGGCGGCATGGTGCGCATCACTCTGCCCCTGACACACGAGAACCTCGCCGCCATGATCGGCGCCGCCCGCGAGACGACCACGGCGACGCTCGGCGAGTTGCGCCAGCTCGGCCTGCTCGAGGGCACGCGCGGGACCTACCGGTTCCGGCGCGAGCCGCTGATCGAGTACGCGCAGCGCATCTCCCTGACCTGATCTGACTTGACCTGACCTAGAGGCGCATCGCAGCCGGCCCGCACGCTGCGAAGGCGAGCGCGCGGTCGTGGGTTCAGCCTGCTCGCGCTGCCAGCAGCCGCGGCAGGTCGTCGCCGAGCTTGACGATCTCTCCCTGACCGTAGATGTAGAGGATGTGCGAGTCGCGCCCGACGACCTCGACGACGGCCGTGTGGTCGCTCGGCTCGCCGCCGGTGCTGTAGCCGATCATGAACGCCTTGGCGGCAGCGGCGATCTGACCGGCGGAGCCGGTGAGCCCGATGAAGCTCGGGTCGAACTGCTTGACCCAGGGATCGAGCACGGCGGGCGTGTCGTGGCCCGGGTCGACGGTGATCATCGCCACCTGCACATCGCCTGGCGCGCCGGCGTCGTGGTAGGCCTTGGCAAGCTCCTGCATGGTGAGCGGGCAGGTGTCGGCGCAGCGGGTATAGCCGAAGTACACGAGCAGCACCTTTCCCCGGAACGTCCGCCAGCGATACCGGCTCGCCCGCACCGTCGACGAGATGGACGCCGGCGACGTCGGGCGGATTGTCCTCGAGCGGCTGTCCCGCCAGCGGCGGCGACGGGTGCAACAGCAGATCCCGAGTCCGTACGCCACGACCCCCGCCGCCACCAGCACCAGCGCCCACAGCAGGCTGCGCGTCACCCGCGTCATCCGCATCATGCGGGCCAGCATAAGCCAACTCCGCAGATGCGAACGCCGCTCAGTCCTCCCCGACGACCTCGAAGAACGCCGTCACCACGGCGGGGTCGAAGTGCCGGCCGGACTCGGCGCGGATGTAGGCGAGCGCCCGCTCGCGCGGCCAGGCCGGGCGGTAGGGGCGGTCGCTGGTGAGGGCGTCGAACACGTCGACGACCGCGAAGATGCGGGCGGCGAGGGGGATGTCGTCGCCGGCCAGGCCGCGCGGGTAGCCGCCGCCGTCCCAGCGCTCGTGGTGGCAGTACGGGACGTCGAGCGCCGGCCGCAGGAAGTCGATGGGCGAGAGCAGCTCGTAGGCGTAGATGGTGTGGCGCTTCATGAGATCGTACTCTTCGTCGGTGAGCTCCTCGCCCTTGAGCAGGATGTGGTCCGGGATGCCCATCTTGCCGATGTCGTGCAGCAGCGCGCCGCGCTGCAGGTGCACCAGCTCCGCCTGCCCCATCCCCAGGCTCCTCGCCAGCCGCACCGCCATGTCGGTCACCCGCTTGCTGTGCCCCGCCGTCTCCTCGTCCTTGAGGTCCAGCGCGAAGGCCCAGCCTTCGATGGTGCGGTCGTAGGCGCGCTGCAGCTCGACGTTGCTGCGCTCCAGCGAGCGCAGGAGCTGCGAGTTCTCGATGGCGATGGCGCCCTGGTCGGCGTACGTCTCGAGGAACTCCAGCCACTCGTCGCCCGGCTCGAGCCGTTGGCGGGCGTAGAGCTCGATGACCCCCTGCAGCTGCCCCTTGGCCAGCATCGGTACCGCCAGGTAGCTGGTGAAGCCCGCCTGCAGCGACGACGCCACCGCCGCACCGGCCGCCTCCTCGCTCGCGGCCATGTCCGGCAGGTAGACGGTACGCTGTTCCAGCGCAGCGTGCCCCGCCGGCCCCTCGCCCAGGCGCGTGCGGAACTCGGCGTCGAGCTCGCCCTCGAAACCGCGGGCCATGAACGGGCTCAGCTCGCCGGCGGAGCCGTCGAACAGCAGCACGGCCACCGCGTCGACCCCAAGATCGTTCAGCAGCTGATCCATGAAGATGTCGAGCACCAGTCGCACGTCGACGCTGTTGGTGATCGCCATGTCGATGCGCCGCAGCGACTGTAGATGGGCGAGCCGGCGCCGTAGCTCGGTGTTGAGATCGGAGATCTTCTCCATCGCCCGCACCCGATCCGTGATCTCGCGGAAGTTCAACACGATGGCGCCAACGTCGGCATCGCGCTCCAGGTTGGTGACGACCCCCTCGAGCCAGCGCCAGGCTCCGCCGGCGTCACGCAGCCTGAAGCGCACCGACTCGCTGGCGCCTGCCTTCGCCTCCACCAGATCGAGGGCGTCGAGGAACGCATCGCGATCGTCCTCGTGAACGAGGTCGATTCGGTCCTTGCCGACGACCTCCTCGGGCTCGTAGCCGAGCAGCCGCAGGGCCGCGCCGCTCGCCATGCGCAAGCGCCGGTCGGACTCGATCAGCACGACCCCCTCCATGCTCTTGTCGAACAGCGCCCGGTAGTAGGCCTCGCTCTCGCGCAACCGGGTCTCGGCCTCGACGCGCTCGGTCACGTCGCGCACGTTCAACACCAGCCCCTCGACATCGGGGTCGTCGAGCCGATTGGTGCCCACCGACTCCAGCCAGCGCCACCCCCGCGTGGTGAGCAGGCGGAAGGTGGCGGACTGCACGCCCCCCTCCCGCACCAGTCGAGCCAGCGCCTCGTCGGTGGCGCGCCGATCGCGCGGATGCACCCCCGCGCGCAGATCGAAGTCCCTCCCCGACGCCGGGTCGAAGCCCAGGCGCGCAGCCGATGGCGACAGGTACAGGGGCTGCGCGTCGGCATCGAGCAGCACGATGATGTCGTTGCTGTTCTGGATGAGCGCCCGGAAGCGGCGCTCGCTGCGCGCCAGCGTGCGCTCCGCCGTGCGCTTGAGGGTCACGTCGCTCAGCAACACCAGCGCCCGACCGTCCGGCAGCGCCTTGAGCACCAGCTCGGCGGGCACCCGGCCGCCGTCGAGCCGTTGCAGCTCCACCTCGGCGCGAAGCGGGTCCCCGGCGGCAGCCCCCGCCAGCAGGGCGGGCGTCAGGGCGTCGCCGGGCGGCAGCAGCCGGGTGATGGCGAGCCCCTCGAGGTGCGCCGCGCCCGCGCCCAGCAGCACCCGCGCGCGCGGGTTGAAGTCGGTGATGCGCTGCTCGGCGTCGAGCAGCAGCACCGCGTCGGAGCCGAGCTCCAGCAGGGCGCCCGCCAGCTCGTCGCCGCCGTCCCCGGCGACGAGCGCGCCCGGCTCCTCCTGCGCCATGACCAGCAACCGCTTGCCGGAGCCACTCTCCAGCGGCCGCGCCTCGACCCGCACCGAGAGCACCGACCCGTCGCCCCGCCGGTGAAGGGCCGGTCCGCTCACGGCAGCGGCGAGCACGTGGGGGTCGGCGGTGGCGGCGGTGAGTCGCGGCGGGCCGGCCACCCACATCTCGGGCAACGACCGCGCCAGGAACGCCGCGCGTTCCAGACGGTAGCGCTCCAGGGCCGCCACATTGACGTCGACGAGCCGCAGGCTCGGCACGTCCACCAGCCACATCGGTTGGGGGTGGTGTCGGAACAGGACGTCGACGCTCAACACGTCCGCCTGGTTCACCGGTTCGGCGCACACGGGGGCACGGCCTCCTCGAGAGCTCGGGCAGCCGCTGGCCGTCCCCCCATCACCATCGCCTCGCGGTCGCCGCCGCGCTCAGGATACGTTCCGCGTGCGGGGGCGGCCTGCCGACAATGCCACTCGACCCGGCGGCCAGCGGCCCCCGGGTCGGCGGCGTCCGGCTCAATCGCCGGCGGCCTCGCTCCCTCCGGAGACCCGCGCCTGGATGGCGTCGAGCTGCGCCGCCACCAGCTGCGCCACGTCGAGGACCTCGGGAGCGCCCTCCCCCTGCGCGCCCTCGCTGCTGGAGAGCATCACCTTGCAGAAGGGGCACGCTGCCGCCACGATCTCGGCGCCGGTCGCCTTCGCCTGGCTGAAGCGCAGCTCGGACACGCGCATGCGCCCCTCTTCCTCTTCCTTCCAGAACTGGGCGCCGCCGGCCCCGCAGCACAGCGCGTCGTTACGGTTCTTCTCCATCTCACGCAGCTCGCCGCCGCCCGCCGTCAAGACGTTACGTGGCGCGTCGTAGACGCTGTTGTGGCGCCCCAGGTAGCAGGGGTCGTGGTAGGTGATGCTGGCGTCGAGCCCCACCGCTGGGATGCGCCCTTCAGCCATGAGGCGCTCGATGAGCTGGGTGTGGTGCACCACCTGGTACTCGCCGCCGAGCTGCGGGTAGTCGTTGAACAGGGCGTTGAAGCAGTGGGGGCAGGTGGTGAGCACCAGCTTGGCGCTGTCACCGTCGAGCGCCTCCGAGGCCAGCGTGTCGTTGAGCACCGCCACGTTCTCGGTAGCGAGCTGATAGTACAGGTACTCGTTGCCGGCGCGCCGGGCGGGATCGCCGGTGCACTTCTCGCCCTTGCCCAGAACGGCGTAGTTCACGCCCGCTTGCTCGAGGATGCGCACCATGGCGCGGGTGGTCTTCTGCGCCGCGGGGTCGTAGGAGCCGGCGCAGCCGACCCAGAACAGCACCTCGAAATCGGGCTTCTGCTCGACGGTGGGGACGTCGAGTCCCTCGGCCCAGTCCATGCGCTTGTCCTGGCCGAGGCCCCAGGGGTTGCCGGTGCGCTCCATGCCGCGGAAGGCCGTCTGCAGCTCCGAGGGGAACTCGCCCTGCATGAGCACCTGGTCGCGCCGGATGTCGACGATGTCGATCATCTGCTCGCACCCGACCGGGCACACCTCCATGCACGCGCCGCAGGTGGTGCAGGCCCACAGCGCCTCTGGGGCGATGGCGAACTCGATCAGCGGGCGCGGGCTGGCCTCACCCCGCGCGAACGCCTCGCCCACCAGGTTGAGCTCGTAGCGCTTGTTGATCTCCAGCGCGGCCGGGCTGAGCGCCTTGCCGGTCTGGTTGGCCGGGCACACGTCGGCGCAGCGGTTGCACTGGATGCAGGCGTAGGGGTCGAGGAGCTGAGGGAAGCGCAGGTGCTCGAGGCTGGCGGCGCCGAACTGCTCCAGCGACTCGTCCTCGAAATCGATGGGGTCGAGCGCACCGCTCGACACGCGGCCGCCGTTCTCATGGCGCCGCTCGAAGGCGAAGTTGAACGGTGCGGCGATGAGGTGCAGGTGCTTGGAACGAGGGAAGTACGGCAGGAACGCCAGGATCATGCCGAGCGCCGCCCACCAGCCGACGTGCCAGCCCCAGATGCGGCCGGGCCCGAAGCCCACCAGCGACGCCACCGCGCTCGCGACCGGCTGATAGGCGTCAGGGTGCCCTTCGGAAGCGAGCAGGAAGCTCTCCCCGAAGAGGCGGAAGCCCACATGCAGCAGGATGAACACGCCCACGATGAGGCTGTCGCGCTGGATGCCGCCGAGCCTGACCTTGTCGTGCAGCAGCGTCGGCTGGCCCATCTCCAGGCGCGGGTCCCGCGCCCAGAAGCGCCGCACCAGCATATAGACCATGCCCACCAGGATCAGGACCGTGAGCACGTCGGCCAGCAGCCGGTAGAGGTCGCCCACGAGGCCCAGCCGGATGCCCTCGGTCCAGGCGTGCGGCAGATAGCCGTTGAGCAGGTCGATCAGGTTGACGAACAGGTAGAGCATGAAACCGTAGAAGATGAAGCTGTGGAACAGGCTCACCCACGGCCGCGCCCGGAACACCGTGCGCTGCGACAGCACCCTCGCGATGCCCGCGCCCAGCCGGACGGGGAGGTGATCGAGCCGCGGGTAGGAGCCTTCGCGCCCGCGCAGCACGACGCGGACCACGCGCGCGAAGCCCACACCGGCGAAGTACAGCGACACCAGCGTCAGGACGAGGAAGACGAGTTTCTCCGGGGTACTCAGCACGTGGCTCCCTCCAGCGACCGGCCTGGGAAGGTGTCCCTCCAGTGGGTGACGCCTGCGTCCCAGTCTAATCGCCCGGCGTTGCGTGCTCGCCGGGCGGCGTCGGGGACGGTACACCTCGCGTCGCGTCGCGACGCGAGGCCTCAGGCGTCGGCGAGGGCGGTGCCGAGGTAGAGCCTGCCGATCTGTGGGTTGCCGAGGACCTCGTCGTGCGAGCCTTCGAGACGCACCTGCCCGCTCTCCAGCACGATGCCGTGGGTGGCGATGGCGAGGCCGGCCCGAACGTTCTGCTCGACCAGGAGGATGGTGCGGCCCCCCTGGTGCATGCGGGCGACGGTCTCGAACACGGCCTTCGAGGTCTTCGGGTCGAGGCCCATCGAGGGCTCGTCGAGCAGGATCATCTCGGGATCGAGCATCAGCGAGCGGGCGAACTCCACCAGCCTTTGCTGACCGCCCGAGAGGTTGCCCGCCTTCTCTCCGGCGCGCGCCTTCACGATCGGGAACATGGCCTCGACCTCACGCATGCGTTCGTCGACCAGGGCCGTGTCGGCGATGGTGAAGCCACCCAGGCGCACGTTCTCCCGCACCGTCATGTCGGGGAACAGGCTGTGGTTCTGCGGCACCTGGACGATGCCGAGCGCCAGCGCCCCGCGGGGGTTGAGGCCGGTGACGCCGCGCCCCTTGAAGACGATCTCGCCGCGCCGCGGCTTGAGCAGGCCACTCACCACCTTGAGCACCGTCGACTTGCCGGCGCCGTTGGGCCCGACGATGCAGGTGACCGAACCCTCCTCCACCGTGAGGTCGAGGGACTTGAGCACGTCGCTGCCGTCGTAGCCGGCCGTCACCTTGCGCAACTCGAGAAGCATGCTCATGCCCCCAGGTAGGCTTCGAGGACCTGTTGATCGTTGCGGACGGTCTCAGGGTCGCCGTCGGCGATCGTCTCGCCGTGGTTCATGACGACGACGCGGTCGCATAGCCCCATCACGAACTCCATGTTGTGCTCCACCATCAGGAAGGTCACCCCGCGCTCGTTGAGCTCGCGGATCCGCTCGGTAAGGTAGCGGATCATCGTCGGGTTGACGCCGCCGGCGGGCTCGTCGAGCAGGATCACCTCGGGCTCGGCCACCAGCACGTAGGCGAACTCCAGCAGCTTCTTCTGGCCGTAGGAGAGGTTGCGCGCGGGCACGTCCTTGAGGCGGGTGAGGCCCACGAAATCGAGCAGCTCCAAGGCCCTCTGGTGCTCCCCCGACGAGCTCCAGCGCCCGAACAACGCCCGCCACCCCTGCCGCTGCGCCGCCACGTGCATGTTCTCCAGCACCGTCAGGCGCGGGAAGATGCGGGTGAGCTGGAAGGTGCGGCCGACGCCGAGCTGGAACACCCGGTCGGGAGTGGCATTGGTGATGGGCTTGCCGGCGAAGGCGACCTCGCCGGCGTCCACCGTCTCGTAGCCGGTCATGACGTTGAACAACGTGGTCTTGCCCGAGCCGTTGGGGCCGATGAGCCCGGTGAGGCTCCCCTTCTCGACCGTGATCGAGCAGTTGTCGAGCGCTTGCACGCCTCCGAACGCCTTCGACACCGCCGTTGCCGCGAGCAGGCTCATGCTCCACCCCCTCGTTCCGGCTCACCCTCGGCGGCCACGGCCGCTCCCGACAGGCCGTCGCCGCCCTCAGTGTGCCGTACCGGTCCCGCCAGCGCCTCGGAGCGCGTGAAGCGGGCGCGCAGGGCAGGGATGATGCCCTGGGGCAGGAGCAGGATGATGACCAGGAACAGCGCCCCGTAGATCATCAGGTAGTAGCCGGGCCGGCTGAACCAGATGGTGAAGTACTGTTGGGCCGGCTCCAGGATCACGGCCCCCAGGACCGGCCCCGCCAGCGTGCCGAGTCCGCCCAGGAACGCCATCAGGGCGACCATCAGGTCGATCAGCGGGTCGAACGCGAAAGCCGGGAAGATCGACTCCACGAAGTAGGCGTGCAGGCCGCCGACCATCCCGAAGAAGAAGGCGGCGATCACGAAGGCGGTGAGCTTGAACGCTCCCGTACGCACGCCGAGGCCGCGGGCGCGATCCTCGTCGTCGCGGATCGCCAGCAGACCCAGGCCGTACTTGGAGTTGCGGATCCACCACGAGACCGCCAGCGCCAGCAGCAGCAGGGCCAGCCCCACGTAGTAGAAGGGCAGGTCGTAGAAGGCGCCGCTCCAGTGGGTGGGGATGGGCAGGCTCATGCCCCGCGAGCCGTTGGTGAGGCCGCGGAGGTTGAACGCCATGAGCTGCATGATGAAGAACATCGCGATGGTCAGGATGACGAAGGTGTGCTTGCGCGTCCTGAGCGCCACCCAGCCCATCGGGACGGCGAACACCACGGCGATGAGCCCGGCGACCGGCAGCAGCAGGAAGGGCAGGTATCCGCCGGGGACGTGCCAGTCCTGGCACAAGATGGCGACGGCGTAGGAACCGATGCCGAAGAACGCCGCGTGGCCGATGGAGATGTAACCGCTGTAGCCCGAGAAGGCGTTCCAGGCGGTGACCGCGGTCGCGAAGAGGACGGTGAGGACCGCCACCGTGTCGACCGCGGGGTTGGGGAACAGCAGCGGGAACACGACCGCCAGAGCCAGCAGGACGAGCAGGAGGACGGGGCGCAGGGTCTTCATTGCTGCCTTCCTGCGAGGCGTCCGAACAGGCCCTGCGGCCGGACCACCAGCACCAGCACCAGGGCCATGTAGAACACCGTGCTGGCCCACACCGGCGACCACACCACCGAGGTGACGTCCTCGACGACGAGCATCCCGAGGCCTGCGATGACGGCGCCGCGCAGGCTGCCCATGCCTCCCAGGATGATGATCGCCAGCAGGCGCGAGATCAGGTCGTACTGGCTGTTGGGGTTGAACGCCGAGGTCGCGCCGTAGGCCATGCCCCCGGCCGCCGCCAACGCCACCCCGATACCGAAGGTGATCGCCGAGACCCGCTCGACGTCGATGCCGATGAGCTGCGCGGCCGTGCGGTTCTGCATCGAGGCGCGCAGGCTCGCACCGAACTTGGTGCGGTTGAGGAGCAGGTAGAGCCCGGTCACCAGCACCACGCTCAGCAGGAAGTCGAAGATATAGACCCACGCCAGGTAGAAGCTGCCGATCTTCACCGAGTGATCGACGTACCAGGCGTGCATCTGCACCAGGTTGGTCGAGAATACGAGCGACAACGCCCCCTGGATGAGCAGCGCGATAGCGAAGGTGACGAGGATGGACAGGGTGGTGCGTTCCCAGCGGATGGGGCGCACGAAGGCCGCCTCCAGCGCCACCCCGAGCCCGAACATCACGGGCATGGTGATGAGCAGCCCGAGGAACAGGTCGATGTGGAGGTACTGCTGCAGGACGTAGCTGAGGTAGGCACCCAGGATCACGAGCGCTCCCTGACCCACGTTGATGATGTCCATCACACCGAAGATCAGCGTCAGCCCGAGCGCCATGAGAACGTAGATCCCGCCGGAGAGCACGCCCGTGATGATGGCGTCGACGACTATGCGCATGGCTCGCGTCCGCAGTCGGTGACGGCGCGTCGCTCGCGCGCCCGCCCTGGCCGACGGGCGCCGCGATGGTGAGGGAGGGACGGCGCTCGCGCGCCGTCCCTCCAGAACCCGGAGTTCCTCACTTCACTTCCAGGCCGGCTTGGGGAACTCGAACGGAGCCACCGCTGCGCTGTCCGGGTAGACGGGCAGGTACTGGCCCTTCTGCCACTGGAACAGGTACGCCTTGGCCGCGGTGTTCTCGCCCACGCCGTTGAAGGTCACATCGCCGAGGATGCTCTTGAAGGTGTCGCCGGAGTGGAGCTCGGCGATGATCTTGGCGTTGTCGAGGCTGCCCACCTTCTCGACGGCGGCCTGCAGGACCTGGCCCGCGGCGTAGCCCTCGGCCGCATCACCGTTGATGTCGGCGGCCTTGCCGCCGTACTTGGCGATGTAGGCCTTGACGAAGTCGGCGTTGCCCGCATTGTCGGCGCCCGGGTACCAGGTGTTCGGCACCAGGATGCCCTCGGCGTTCTGCGCTCCGCCGACGGCCTGGATGAACTGCGAGCCGAGGTCGGGCCCGGCCGTGGCGACCAGACCCTGGGGGTTGTAGTGCTGCTGCCGGAAGCGTTGCACGAAGGCCACGATGTCGGGCATGAAGGTGCCCGCCACGACCAGATCGGCCTTCGACTGGATGATCTTGTCGGCGATGGGGTTGAAGTCGGTCGTCTCCGACGGATAGGTCTGGAACGACACCGTCTTCAGGCCGGCGGCCTCGAACAACTTGCGCGAACGCTCGACCTGCGGCTGCGTGAAGGGATCGTCATTGGTCGCGTAGGCCACCGTCTTGGGCCGCTGTGAAGCCGGCAGCGAGAGGATGTACTGGGTGAAGCTGTCGAGGTCGTTGATGACCGGGAGCGCCACGTCGAAGACGTTGTTCAGCCCGCGGTTGAAGACCGACGGCGCGCCGCCCGCGCCCTCCACCATGGCGTAGCCGTAGCGGTTCGCCACCACCGAAGCGGGCTTGGTGAGCAGCGTCGAGAACGGCCCCAGGATCAACGGCACCTTGTCCACCGTGATGAGCTTCTGGTAGTTGGTCTGGACCTGGTCGGGGCTCGAGTTGTCGTTGACGATGTCGAGCTGCACCTGCCGCCCGAGAAGCCCGCCGGTCGCGTTGACGTGGTCCGCCCATAGCTGATAGCCGTTCTGGAAGCCCTGGCCGTCGGCCGAGAAGTCGCCAGAGAGCGAGAGCGAGATACCGATCTTGATGGGGCCCTGCGCCGCTGCGAAGCCGAGCACTGCCAGCAGCGCGGCCGCGGCGACGAGCGCCGTGATCCTCTTGTACATGTCTGCCTCCAAGGGCAAGCAGGTGATGCCTAAGGTGTTCTGGGCGGCACGTCGGGCGGACCCCACGTACGCTCGGCGCGCCCTGTCAGATGGACCCGCTCACCTCCCCGCTACGCATGGAGGACCGCGCCGCCGGAACGTGGGCGACCGCCATGCCGTGAACGAACACCTCCAGTGAGAACACACCGGACGAGGGCCGCGAGGCGGCCGACAGGGGACGGGAGCGCAGGATCGGGCCGCACGTACGCGCGACGGTGCGCCGCCGTTCCAGGAATCGACAGGAAGTTCGATAAGTATTCGTGGTGTGGTGGTCATACCACCGGAAGTTCGATGAACGACGTCGCATGCGAGCGGCTCCTTGGACCGTGGACAGCTTCGCCAAGTGAAGCGGTGCCCGGGCCGCTCGAGCGTAGCGGTGAGGGTACCATAAGCAAGTTGTGGACGCCGCTCAAACTAGCACAACGGCGCGGGGCTGTCAAACCCCGATCCGGCGCCGCGTTCCTTGACAGGGACGCGAGGAACATGCTACGTTCACGACGAGCCTGAGAGGTATGACCACCATACGTCCTGCAAGACCTTACATCCTGTGTATGCGCTTGCACTCTGGCGGACACTCCAGCGATCCTGGGCGCGCGGCGTAGGCCGCAGGCGCCCGAGGTCGTGTGGCGGCCCGCCGGGGACGGCCCCCGGCGAAGGAGACAGCGGATGGCCTACCACCCCTACAAGGACCACGCAAGCTGGAAGATGCTCATCGGCGGGGAGTTCGTCGACGGCGGCGGCGCGACAGCGCTGGAGGTCATCAACCCCGCCACCGGGCAGGTGCTCGGCGAGGCGCCGGCGGCCAGCGAGGCCGACGTCGACCGGGCGGTCGTCTCGGCCCGGCAGGCCTACCGCGGCTGGCGTTGGGTGAGTCCCGAGAAGCGCGGCGCGATGCTGTTCGAGATCGCCCGCCGCATCCACGAACACCACGACGAGCTCGTCGACCTCGAGACCTGGGAGAACGGCAAGCCGCGCGCCCAGTCGGCGCGCGACGTCACCAACGCCGCGCGCACCTTCCGCTTCTACGCCGGCGCAGCCGACAAGTTCTACGGCCAGAGCGTCTACGACGGCCTGAGCGAGATGCGCAAGATCGTCTACGAGCCCTACGGAGTGGTGGCCGTCATCATCCCCTGGAACTGGCCTCCGATGCACACCGCGGACTTCGCGGCGCTGGCGCTCGCCACCGGCAACACCGTGGTGCTCAAGCCCGCGCCCGAGACGCCGCTGTCGTCGCTGCGCATCGCCGAGCTGGCCGCCGACGTGCTGCCGCCAGGCGTGCTCAACGTCGTGACCGGCGGCGTCGATACCGGGGTGCAGCTGGTGGCGCACCGAGGCATCGACTTCATCGCCTTCACGGGCTCGGACCTCACCGGCGAGAAGATCCTCGCCGCGGCCGCCACCCGCATCCTGCCCACCATGATGGAGCTGGGCGGCAAGAACGCGTCCATCATCTTCCCCGACGCCGACCTCGGCCGAGCGGTGCAGGGCATGGTGCGCAGCGCCTTCTTCAACAGCGGCCAGGCGTGCTCGGGCAGCGAACGGGTGCTGGTGCACGAGTCCATCTACACCACCTTCATGGAGCGCTTCACCTCGGCGGTCGCCGGCCTGAGCGTCGGCGACGGGTTCGACGAGCGCTCCATCGTGGGCCCGATGGTGAGCAAGCGCCAGCAGGAGAAGGTGCAGGGCGCCCTGGACCGCGCCGTCGCCGCCGGAGCCTGCATCCCCGCCCGCGCCGACGTGCCCTCGGACGCTCGCCTGGAGGGCGGCTTCTGGGTGCCGCCGACGATCGTCACCGAGGCCGCGCCCGATGCCGAGATCATGACCACCGAGGTGTTCGGGCCGGTGGCCGGCATCCTGCCCTTCGAAGACGAGGACGAAGCAGTGGCCATCGCCAACGCCGTCGACTACGGACTCACCAGCGGCGTATGGACCCGCGACCTGGGCGTGGCCCACCGCATGGCGACGCGCATCGAGGCGGGCGTCGTGTCGGTCAACCGTGTCAACACCGGCGAGTTGGGCCTGCCCTTCGGCGGCTACAAGCGCAGCGGCGTCGGGCGCAAGAAGGACTTCCTCGAAGCGATGCGAAGCTTCAGCCGGGTGAAGGCCATCCAGATGGACTTCTCGCAGGACGACTGACGGGCAGCGACCCCTTGCGGCCGGCGTCGACGCCCTACTTGCGCGCCCAGTAGTCCTCCGACGCACGCGTCCGGTCCATCGCATCCCTGGTCTCGAAGCCCGGGGCCAGCGAGGCGTCACCGAGGTCCAGCACCTCGTGATGCCCGATGTTCAGCAACCTCAGGAAGCTCTGCTGACCGAGCGTGAGGCCGATGAAGTAGCCGAGCTCGACCAGCTCCGGCTCGCTGAAGTGCCGGTGCAGGCGTGCCCAGTCGTCGTCGCTCAGGTCGGAGTGCCAGGCCATCGCCTGAGCCAGCGACAGCGCGGCCTTCTGGCGGTCGTCGTAGCGCTCGGAGCTCTCGAACTCCATCAGGGCGCGGTAGTCCTCCTCCTGGAGGCCGTCCCGGGCCGCCGTCATGGAGCGCTGGTTGCCGCAGTACTCACACTTCACCGAGCGCGACACGTACACGCGGCACAGCTCCTTGATGGCGTGGTCGCACACGCCGTGCTTGAAGACGTCGCGCCAGCCGTTCGCGAACGACCAGAACACGGCCGGCACGTGCGCGCGCACCGCCGAGCTCTCCGGCCGGGGTGTGCCCTCGCGGGCGCAACGCTGGAGCTCCTCGAGCATCTTCGGATCCTCCAGCGTCTTGGGGTCGACGTAGCTGATACGTTGCTTCTCCACGGTCTCACTCCTTCCGGCCCGTGCCGCGCACGCGCCTTCGAATCTTGCGGTCGCGCCCCGCGCGCGCCGCGGTCCCGCCCGACCCGCAGCTCACCGCACGACCCCTCCGGCCTCCGCGGGCGCCACCCCGCGCGGCGCCGACAGCACGCCGAGGATGACGCGCAACGCCGCGATGCCCTCCTCCGCTCCCGTCTCGGGCGCCTCCCCAGACCGGGCGCAGCGCCCGAACGCCTCCAACTCGTCGGCCAGCATGTCGCGCACCTCGAACGGCACGCGCCGGCACGCGCCGCCCTCCTCCAACGTCAGGGTGGTGCCCGCATCCATGCGCTCGGCCTCCGGCCACAGCGCCATGGCGGTGCGCAACTCGAGGTTGGCGCGCGTACCGTAGAGGCGGATGCGGTAGGTCTTGGGCGAGACGTAGCTGCACGCCACCACCGAACGTGCACCGGAGGCGTGCTCGAGCACCGCAACGGCCACGTCGTCGATGTCGGCGTCCGCAGCGACGTGTCCCAACGAGCCCTGCACGCGCACCGCAGGCCCCAGCCACGCCTGCAGCGTGTCGGCGTGGTGGACGCCGAGCTGCGTCATCGGCCCGCCCGGCAAGGTCGCCCGGCTCGAGCGCCAGTTGCCCGGCGCGAACGCCCCCGGCAACGAGAAGTTTGCCTCGGCCAGCACCACCGTACCGAGCGCCCCCGAGCGCACCAGCCGATGGGCCGCACGCGACGCGCCCAGCCGCCGGAAGGCGTGCCCGACCTGCAGCGTCACGCCCGCGCGGGCACAGGCCGCCGCCATCCGCCGGGCCGCCGCCTCGTCAGGGGCGATCGGCTTCTCGACGAACACGTGCAGGCCGCGCTCGGCGGCTGCCAGCGCCAGCGCCTCGTGGCTGGCGTTGGGCGTCGCCACCACCACTGCCTCGACCGTGCGGTCGTCGAGCAGCGCCTCCAGGGTGGGTGCGGCCGCGCACTCCAGGGTCCGCGCGGCCTCCCGACGCGCCTCGGGAGTGCGCGCGTAGCAGCTCACCAGCGTCACGCCGTCGGCGCGGCGCAGCGCAGCGCCGAGGCGCATGCCCCAGCGCCCCACCCCGATCAGGCCGACGCCCAGGGGGCCACCCGCGTCGCCGCGCGCCGGCGCTTCGGGGGGCGCGGCGGCGCTCATGCCGTCGTCACCACCGGCTCGAGCGGCACCTCGTGCAGCGACTCGGCGCCCGCGTCGGTGACGACGGTGAGCGCTCCGAGCTGCAGCCCCATGCGTTCGTCGGGGGTGATGGGGTTGGGCTGGATCACGATGGCCATGCCCGCCTCGAAGCGCCGCCCGGCAGGCGCGGGACGGGCGTCGTCCCAGGGCCAGTAGCGGCAGCAGGAGCGGTCGACGAGCGGCGGGTGGATGTCGACCCCGTAGCCGTGGATGAGGTCGTCGTAGATGGCGTAGCCGCGCTCGCCGATGACCGATGCGGCGCGGATGGCGTCCCCCTCGCTGGCGCCCGGACGGATCGCCTCGGCCATGCGCCGGTAGGCCTCCCGGGCGGTGTCGAACATGCGTTGCCAGGCAGGGGTGGGCTCGGCTCCTACGAACACCGGCCGGTGGATCTGGCCGGAGTAGCCCCACCAGGAGGCGCTGATCTCGGTGATGATGACGTCCCCCTGCTCGATGCGCCGGTCCGAGGGATTCTGCGCCGGCAGGCAGCCGTTGGGGGCGTCCATCGGCATGGAGCGCAGGAACGCGATGTGGGGCTGGCCCCCGTCGGCCCGGTAGGCGTGCTCGATGATGTCGAGCAGGGCGTACTCCGGCATGCCGGGCCGGACTTCGGCCTGCAGGGCCCGGATGGTGCGATCGGTGAAGCCCGCCGCCTTGCGCAGCCAGGTGATCTCCTCGTCCGACTTCACCGACCGCAGACCCGCGAACTCGCGCGTGACGTCGACCAGGACGAGGTCGGGCAACGCCTCCAGCAGCGTCCGCCGGTGCGCGTAGGGCATACCCATGGCGAAGGTGGCGTTGACGCCGACCAGCCCGAGGCGCGCCCTCCCCAGGCCCTGCTCGCGCAGCCGGGCGGCCACCGTGGCCGCCGGGTCATAGCCGCCCCAGGCGATCTCCGGCACGTCGCTGACCTGGCGGGCGTTGGGAACGTGGTTGGTGAGCCCGGTGTAGAGCGCGGCCGGCAGGCCCTCGTCGCGCGGCGCGAGCAGGTAGCAGTGGTGCAGGTCGAGGTGGTTGGAGAGCCAGAAGACGTTGGCCTCGTTGTGGCGGTTCACCCCCGAGTTCCCGAACAGGAGCAGGGCGTCCAGCTCGTGTTCGTCCATGAGGCCACGCGCGAGGCTCCAGCGCCGCGCCATCTCGCCGGGGGTGAAGCGGTCAACCACGCAGCCGCTCCGCCATCCAGTCGCCGGCCAGGGGGCGGTACTTGTAGGGCAGGTTGTTGCAGACGTGGTTGCCGTCGGGGTACATGACCAACTCGGCGTTCGGGGCCTCGGCCGCCACCCGCTCGGCTTGCTGGTACGGCACCAACCGGTCGAGCTTGCCGAAGATCACCAGGAACGGCTGGTGCACCGCTTCCGCCACCCCCTCGAGGCTGAGGCGGCTGGCGACCGCCTGGGCCGCCTCCAGGCTGTCGGTGCCGGAGTGATGCAGGAAAGTCTCGCGCGAGATGGCGGGACGCTCGGCGAAGAACTCGCCGAAGTCGTACGGCCCGCCGATGGAGCACACCGCCTTGATGCGCGGCACGAAGGCGGCGGTGCGCGGCGCGTAGTAGCCCCCCAGCGACACCCCCACCACGCCCACGCGCTCCAGGTCGAGGTCGCTGCGCTCGGCGAGGTGGTCGAGCATGGCCGCCGGTCCGACCTCGTAGTTCGGATGGATGACGGTGTGGTAGCCGGTCTCGCCCTGGCCGGGCCCGTCCAGCGAGAGCGTCGCCATGCCCCGTGCCAGGAAGACGTTCTCCCAGTGGAAGAACTCCTCCTTGGTGGAGTCGAGGCCGGGCAGGAGCAGCACCAGCGGCGGCCGGACGCTCCCGGCCGGGCGCCGCAGGTTGCCGACCATCAGGCCGCCCTCGAAGGGCACCTCGAGGCGTTCGGCACTGGGGTCGAGCAAGCGGTGGGCCTGCCGCAGCGCGTTCACCGCGCGGTCGGCCGCGGCACGGTACTTCGCCAGGTCGACCCGCCACACGAACTTGGCGAAGTGGTAGCTGAGCGCGGCCCGCACCCACGCCTCACCGGCCGACAGCGCGCGCCCCCGCTCCTCGGCCTGGCCGGCGAGCTCGGCGTGGACGTCGCCGTTGGCGCACCAGGCGTCGAGCCACTCCTCCCAGCGCTCCAGACCCGCGGTGACGCGCACGAAGTCGTTGTAGTCGACGCCCTGCGAAGTGAAGCGCGGGGCCCAGTTGGCGATGGCGGACTCGATCTTCTTGTCAGGCACGCTGAACGACCTCCTCGAGGCTGGTTCCGAGATCCCGGAGCATGACCATGGCCGCGTTGCGGCCCGGCCCGGCGGACACCGACCCCCCGGGATGGGTGGTGGCGCCGGTCTGGTAGAGCCCCTCGATCGGGGTGCGGTGGCCCGCCCAGCCGGGCGCCGGGCGCAGCGCGCCGGACTGCGCCGGCGAGGCGTCGCCGCCGTGGCAGGAGCCGTGCCAGTTGTGTTCGTTGAAGCGCTCGAGCCCCAACGGGCTCTCGATCACGCGCGCCAGGATGGTGTCCTCCGTGAGATTGGGAGCGTAGCGCCGGAGCTGCGCCAGGTTGGCCTCCGACACCTCCTGCTCGAGCGCGTCCCAGCGCTCCGGCCCCTCCGGCAACTCGTAGGGCTGGAAGCCCACCACCTTCAGGGTGTGCCTGCCCTCCGGCGCGCGCGAGGGGTCGGCCACCGTCTGGCACAGCACCAGCAGCACCGGGTCGTCGGCGGCCACGGTGCCGCGGCTGAACTCGGGCGCGACGCGCAGCATGCGCGCCACCGAGCCCGGCGTACCGCTGGCCGACGCCGTCAGGGTGCCGCCCTCCACCGCGAACTTCGGCGGCTCGCTGGTGGCGTAGTGGGTGACGAACATCGACACCCCCGCCTTCCAGGTGCGCACCCCGTAGAGGAAGTCCTCGCCCCAGGCCTCGGCCGGGGCCATGTCGATGAGGTGCTTGATGTGGACGGTCGAGAGCACGGCCTTCGTCGCGCGGTGCTCCTCCCCGTCCTCGGTGACCACGCCGACGCAACGCCCGTGCTCGAGCACCAGCCGGTGTACGCGGCGGCCGGTGAGGATGACCCCGCCCCGCTCTTCGATCAGCCGCGCCAGCGCGGCCGGCAGCGAGCCGGACCCGCCCCTGGGCAACGTCCAGCTGTGCTTCTGACGGCCGTACACCAGCGAGTACGCCAGCCGCCCGGTGCCCGGGCGCTCGGGCGGCTGCATCGTCATGAACGCCATCCACAGCATGAACGCCCGCACCGGCTCGCTCTCGTAGGTGTCCTCGATGATCTCGTGCGCGCTCATGGCCTGGCGGCGCAGCCAGCGGTTGCCGTGCGGGTGCTCGGCCAGCCGCTCGGCCAGCGTCGGCCCCCAGCCGATGGGGGTGTAGCGGTGGCTTCCGAACACCGGGGCCACCTCCTCGTACTCGGCCAGCGCCCGCAGATAGGCGGCCGCGTCGCGCTCGGAGAAACGCGCCAGCTCCGCGGCCGTGCGTTCCGGGTCGCGCCACTGCGTGATCGAGGTGCCGTCCGGGAAGGGGACGTGCACCACCGGGTCGGGGTGGAGGTAGCTGAGCCCGTAGCGCTCGAGGCCCAGCTCGTCACCCTGCAGCAGCGGGCTGCTCTGCAGCAACGTATGCGCCGTCGAGCAGGCGTCGTGGCGGAAGCCGGGCAGGGTGAGCGCCTCGGTGTTGGTGTCGCCCCCCACCTCGTCGCGGGACTCCAGCACCAGGCAGCGAAAGCCCGCCTTGCTGAGGTAGGCGGCGGTGACCAGACTGTTGTGTCCGGCCCCGGCGACGACGACGTCGAAGGCCTCGCTCATGCCGGCACCGTGCGTTCCCAGGAGCGATCGAGGCCCATCATCAGCCCGCCGCCCGCACGGAGGCGGACAACCCGAACAGCCGCTCGGCGTTGCTCCCCAGCAGGGCCTGCTCCTGCGCCTCGGGGAGCTGCAGCGCGCGCACCTCCTGAACCGAGCGGGTGGTCCCCATGTCGAAGGGCCGGTCGGTCCCGAGCAGCACGCGCTCGTGTCCGACGTAGTCGACGAGCGAACGGAGCAGGTCGCCGTCGAAGGTGACGGTGTCGTAGTAGAAGCGTCGCAGCGAATCGTCGAAGGCGCCCTGCAACCGCGATCGTGCCTGCGGCTGGAAGGACGCGGCGTGGCGCAGCCGGCCGCGCAGAGCCAGGAGCGCACCGCCGCCGTGCGCGAGCAGCACCCGCAGCTCCGGATGGCGCTCCATCACTCCGGCCATCACCATGTGCGCGGCCGTGACCGCGGTCTCCATGGGGTTGGCGACCGTGTTCCACATGTAGTAGTCCTCGAACACCGGCAGCCCGAAACCCTTGGTGGTCGGGTGGACGAACACCAGCGCACCGAGGCGCTCGGCGGCCTCCCAGAAGGGGAGGAAGCGATCGTCGCCGAGGTAGGCGCCCTGCACGCTGGCGCTGGTCTCCACACCCAGCATGCCGGGAAGCGCCATGACGCGCTCCAGCTCCTCGGCGGCACGTTCCGGATCCTGCATCGGCACGGCGCCGAGCCCGCTCACCCGGCCCGGATGGGCGCGGGCCGCGCTGGACAGCGCTTCGTTCTGCAGACCGCACACCTCCAGCGCCTCGTCGACCGCGAGGCCCAAGGGGAGCAAGTTGACCCACGGTGAGAGCACCACGTGGTCGACGCCCTCCTCCGCCGCCTCCTCCAGCATGCGGTCGACCCGCACGAACTCGCGCACTGCGGAGCGGATGCGCTTACCGCGGTAGGCCACCACCTGGGCGCCGTCCTCCCATGTGACCGACGGTCGCCAGGGCTCGTCACCAGCCGCCCCTCGCAACATCTCCGGGACGATGGCATGGCAATGGACGTCTACGTTCACATCGAACTCCTCACACCGGGCGCGACCAGCACCAGCGCACCCACCACGACCAGCGCCGAGCCCAGCACCACGGCGCGGCTCACCTGCTCCAGGTGGCGGCCCGCCAACAGCGGGGCCAGAGCGATAACGGTGGGCACGGAGAGCAGCCCGAGGCTGAGCACCACCGTCACGGGGTTGAGCGACAAGGCGTACCAGCGGGTCCAGGTCGCGAACCCCACCAGCACGCCGGCTACGATCTTCCAGCTCATGGCGCGAGCCGGCACGCCGCGCCACGGGGCGCGGCGGCGAACGGCGAGGATCCCCCCATAGGCCAGCGTGGCAGCGACCAACCCGAGCGTGACCCCCACCATGGGCGCGTCCATGGCGTCCAGCCCGCGCCGGATGAACAGCGGGCTGATCGACCAGCACAGCGCCGCTCCCAGCCCGAAGCGCGACGACGCCAGCGCCCGTTTCCAGCCGCCGCCGGCCGCCGGCCCGCCGGCCGCCGCCGCGCGCGCCTGGCGACGCGCCCGGTCGAGCTGCACCACGTAGACGCCCACGACGATGGTCGTCATGCCCGCCATGGCGGCGAGGCTCGGCACTTCGCGCAGGACGACGAGCGCCAGGGCCGTGCCGAACAGCGGCACCGACGCCAGCAGCGGGCTGGTACGGGCCGCACCGAGCAGCTTCTGGCTGTGGTTGAGCAGCGTCCAGCCGCCCAGGAAGTGGACGATCCCGGCCAGGCCGAAGTACAGCACGGCGGCGCCCGGGATCTGCGCCAGCGCCACGCCGCGCAGTCCCAGCACCAGGGGTACGAGCAGTAGCGAGCTGACCAGCAGCTGGATGAACGTCGACTCCAGCACGCCCATGTCGACGAGCGTGCCACGATTCACCGCCTGGAACACCCCGTAGGCCACGCCCGCGAGGGCCGCCCACAGCACACCGGTCACCGTTGCCGCCTCCCGGCGAGCGGCCTCCGCCCCCAGGCGGCCGGGCGCCGCGGGAGGCGACGCCGACCGGCGTGGCGCGGCCGGCGTTCAGGCATCTCGGACGGTGCCGCCGAGGTAGAGGTCGGCGATCTCGGGATGCTCGAGGACCTCCCGCGCGGGGCCGTTGAGGCGCACGCGGCCGCCCTCCAACACCACCCCGTAGTCGGCCGAGCCCAGGCCCAGCCGGACGTTCTGCTCCACCAGCAGGATGGTGCGGCCGCGGTCGCGCATGCCGGCGATGAGGTCCCACACCTGCTTGAGGCTCTTGCGGTCGAGGCCCAGCGAGGGCTCGTCGAGCAGCACCAGGCTGGGGTCGAGCATGAGACTGCGCGCGAACTCGACGGCACGCCGCTGCCCGCCCGACAGGTTGCCCGCCTTGTCCGAGGCGCGGTCGTGCACCAGCGGGATGAGCTCCTCGACCTCGCGGTAACGCTTGCGTACCAGCCCCGGCTTGCCCCGCAGGATGTAGGCGCCCATCAGCACGTTGTCCTTGACGGTGAGGCTGGGGAACAGGGCGTTCTGCTGCGGCACCTGGACCACGCCGAGCGCCAGGATCTGGCTGGGCGACAGCGTCGAGAGCATGTCCGAGCCGTTCAGCAGGACGGTCCCCTCGAGTGCCCGGCACACGCCGCTGATCGTCTTGAGCAGCGTCGACTTGCCTGCGCCGTTCGGCCCCACCACGCAGGTGATGGCGCCGGACTCGAGCGCCAGGTCGACGCCCTGCAGGACGCGAGCTCCGTGGTAGCCCGACACCACGCCCGCCAACTCGAGGACGGCCGCCATCAGGCCCTCGCCTCCTCGAGCTCGGCCTCGCGGTTCCAGTCCTCGCCCAGGTAGGCGTCGAGCACCACCGGGTTGCTCTGGATCTCGTCGGGACTGCCCTCGGCGATCACGCTGCCGCGCGCCATCACCAGCATCGAATCGCACAGGTCGAGGACCATCGGCATGTTGTGCTCCACGATCACGAAGGTGAGGCCCTGCTTGTTGAGGGCGCGGATGGTGTCCGAGATGCGCTCGATCAGGCCGGGGTTGATGCCGCCGGCCGGCTCGTCGAGCAGGATCAGGCGGGGCTCGAGCATGAGGAGTTGCGCCAGCTCGACCAGCTTCTTCTGCCCGAAGGAGAGCTGCCACGCCGGCTGCTGCCCGAAGTCGGCCAGCCCCACGAAGTCGAGGAGCTCGAGCCCCCGCTTGGCCTCGCGCCCGCTCACGGCGTCGGCCGGGAGCAGCGACCAGTCGAAGCGCTTGAGGGGCGCCACCACGTTCTCCATCACGGTCAGCTTGGGGAACAGCCGGGTGCTCTGGAAGGTGCGCCCCAGCCCGCGGTACGCCCGGTCCCAGGGTTGCAGCGCGTCGATGCGTTCGCCGGCGAGCCGGATGACGCCCTCGTTGGCACGCATCATCCCGCTGACGAGATTGAACACCGTGGTCTTGCCCGAGCCGTTGGGGCCGATGAGGCCGGTAAGGCTGCCGTCTGCCACCTTGAACGAGCACCCGTCGACAGCGGTGATGCCGCCGAAGCGCTTCACCAGCCCGTCGACCTGCAACAGCGGCGGACCTTCACCGGCTGCCCGCGGCGACCCGCGGTCCCGCCCCACCGCCATCGGCGGCGTGCTGAGCTCGAGCACGCTCGGCACGCTCTGCCGCCGTTCGAAGGCGACAGTGGACTTGCGTCGGCTCTCGACCCAGCCACGGAGGGTCGGGATGAGCCCGCGCGGCAGGAACATCACCACCGCCATCAGTACCAGGCCGAACACGAACAGGTGCACGCCCTGTGCCGCCATGACGTTGTTGGTCACCTCGTTCATGGGCACGACCAGGAAGGCGCCGAGCACGGGACCCCAGATCGTTCCGAGGCCGCCCAACAACGTCGCCAGCACGATCTGGACGCTCACCAGGATGGCGAACATGCCGCGCGGGTCGATGAACGTCAGGAAGTACGCGTACACCCCGCCGGCCACGCCGATGAGCACGCCGCTGGCAACGGTGGCGAGGATCTTGTAGACGCTGGTCCGCACGCCGATGGCGGCCGCCTTGTCCTCGTCCTCGCGGATGGCGATCAGGCCCATCCCGAACTTGGTCCGGCGGATCCACCACGTCATCAGGACCGACAACAGCATGAGCCCGAACAGCGCGTAATAGAACGGCATGTTGCCGATGCCGAGACCCCATGAAGGGAGCGGGAGCGTGATGCCGTCCGAACCGCCGGTGAGACCGGGCGCGTTCAGACCGATGGCCTGCATCAGGAACAGGAAGGCGATGGTGATGATCACGTAGGCGTGCTCGCGGGTACGCATGATGGTGGAGCCCAGCAGCGCCGCCACCACCGCCGCCACGATGCCGCCCAGCGGCGCCAGCACGAAAGGCGAGACGTGCACGACCCGCGTGAGCAGACCGACGGTATACGCGCCCAGCCCCAGGAAGGCGCTCTGGCCCAGCGAGATGTAGCCGGTGAAGCCGGCGATCACGTTCCAACCGGTCGCCATCACCCCGAGCACGAAGATCAGGATGAGGACGGTCTGGTAGTACTGGTCACCGGGCCGGACCAGCGGGAAGGCGACCAGCGCCGCCCCGGCGAGCGCGAGCGCCACGTTGCGCCAGGTGAGGAACGACCGGCGCGGCGCGGCGGCTCGGGGGTTCGCGGTCACGCCACCACGTCCTTCCGCACGCGGGCGCCCATCAGGCCCTCCGGGCGCACCATGAGCACCACCAGGATGACGAGGTAGAAGACCACCACCGCCCACTGCGTGGAGATGTAGGTGGCGGTCAGGGTCTCGGCGGCGCCCAGGATCAGCGCCCCCAACACGGCCCCGGGCAGGCTCCCCATGCCGCCCAGCACGATGATGCCGAGGGTGCGGGAGATCCATACGTACTGGGAGGCCGGGAAGATCGGGTAGAGGATCGACATGACCGATCCGCCCACGCCGGCGGTGGCGGCGCCGATGGCGAACGTCAGCGCCGCCACCGCACCGATGTCGATGCCGACGAGGTGCGCCCCCTCGGGGTTCTCCGACGCGCCGCGGATGGCGCGCCCGATCCAGGTCTTGGTGAGCAGCAGATAGAGCAGCAGCAGGACCACCACGGCGGCGATGCAACCGAAGACCTGGGCCTTGGGAAACACCAGTGCCCCGAGGTGGAACGATTGGTTGAAATAGGGGGGCGTGACCGAACGGAAGACGTTCTTCCAGGTCATCCCCATGGCGCCTTCGAGCGCGATGGCGAGGCCGAAGGTCAGCACGACCGACATCGAGACCGGTCCCGAACGCACCCGCGCGATGAGTCCCTTGTAGACCAGCCATCCGAGCGCGAACATCACCGGCGTGGTGACCAGCGTGAGGAGGAGCGGGTCCACCCCCAGACGGGACCACAGCTCGTAGGTGAAGAGGCCGGCCAGCACCAGGAACGCGGGGTGCGCCACGTTGACGATCCCCATGACCCCGAAGACCAGCGTGAGACCGGACGCGAACAGGGCGTAGACCCCCCCGATGAGCAACCCCAGGAAGATCGTCTGGACCAACAGCGTCATGGAACTCCTCGTGCGCCGGCGCTGGGGACGTCCACCAGGACGCGCCCCGCCGGCGGGGTCCTGAGGCGGAGCGGGGCCCCCCTGCGGGGGCCCCTTCCGCGCATATGCGAGAGGCCTACTTCCACCCAGGCTTCGGGAAGGTGATCGTCGGCGACGTCGCGACGTCGCGCGGCAGCACGATCTCCGCCTTGCCCTTCTGCCACTGGGCGAGCAGGAAGTTGGACTGCGGAGCGCCCGTCTTGTCCCAGGACAGCGGTCCGAGGATGGTCGGGACGGTGTTGGCGTGCAGGTAGTCCTTGATCTTGGTCTGGTCGAGGGAGCCGACCGCGGTGACCGCCGTCTGCAGCACCTGCGCCGAAGCGAACGCGTCGGCGGCGTCCTCGGCAGGGATCTGGTCCGCCCCGTACATCTGCTGGTAGGTGTCGACGAACTGCTTGTTCATCGGCGTCGTGAGATCCTGGTGCCAGCTCACCGCGTAGAAGATGCCCTCGGTGTTGGCCGCACCGATGCCGCTGGCGAACTGCTCGCTCTCGGAGGGCGCCGACGTCTCGAACAGCACCTTGGGGCTGTAGCCCAGCTTCTGGAACGAGCGGATGATGCTGACGCCGTCCTGGAAGACCGCACCCTCGGCGACCAGGTCCGCGCCGCTGTTCTTGATGGCGCTGGCGATGGTGTCGAAGTTCGAGGTGTCGGGCGGGTAGGTCGTCTGGTAGACGGTCTTGATCCCGGCCGCCTCGAGCTGCGCGCGGATCCCCTCGATGACCGGCTTGGTGAAGGGGTCGTCCTGGGTGGGGTAGGCGGCCGTCTTCGGTCGCTGATCGGCCGGCAGCGAGAGCACCCACTTCACGAACTGGTCGCCCTGATGCGTAGCCGTCGCCTGCTGCGCGAAGAACAGGTACTGGAAGCCGCGCTCGAACATCTTGGGCGCGCCACCGGCGGGCTCGACGTACACCATGTGGTACTTCTCGGCGACCGCCGAGGCCGGCAGGTTGAGAAGCGACGAGAAGGTGCCGAGCACGAGGTCGACCTTGTCCTGCGTGATCAGTCGGTTGTAGTCCGACACGATGCTGTTCTGGTCGCTGGCGTCGTCCTTGATGACGAGGTCCACCTGGCGTCCCAGCAGCCCGCCGTTGTCGTTGATGATCTTCTGCCAGACCTTGTAGCCCTTCTGCGCAGCTCCGCCCGGCTGCGAGAACATGCCCGTCAGGGGGAGCGAGATCCCGATCTTGATGGGACCCTGCGCCATGGCGAGCCCGGTCACGGCGAACACGCTCGCCGCGATCACGAGTGCAAGTCTCTTGAACATCTCACTACCTCCAGGTCCTGCGTCTTCCGGTCGGATCCTCGGCTGTCTCGATCCATCCGTGCCCCTCGGCGTACGGTTCGCTCAGGTGGTCGCGGTCACCTCCCTCCGGGGATGCGGCGTGGCATGAACGGCTCGACCCCGGTTACCGGGGGTTGAGCGTCAGCAGCTTCATCTCGCTCATCTCCTGGATGGCGTAACGCAGCCCCTCGCGTCCCGCGCCCGACTGCTTCACGCCGCCGTACGGCATGTGATCGACACGGAAGGTGGAGACGTCGTTGATGTTGAGCCCTCCGACCTCGATGCGGTCGAAGGCCTCGCGGATGACGCGCGTGTCGTTGGTGAACAGGCCCGCCTGCAGGCCGAAGTCGCTGGCGTCGACGGCGTCGATCGCCTCGAGCACGTCGGCGTAGCGGTACAGCCCGATCATGGGCGCGAAGACCTCCTGGTTGCACACCTTCATCGAGGGCGTGATGGCCTCGAGCAGCGTGGGCGGCCACAGGTTGCCCCGTCGGGTGCCGCCGGCGAGCAGGCGCGCTCCGCCTTCGATGGCCTCGGCCACCCACGCCTCGATCCGCTCGGCGGCATCGGCATCGATGACCGGACCCACGTCGGTGGCGTCGTCGAGTGGATCACCCACCCTCAGCGCCTCGACCTGTGGCACCAACGCCTCGCGGAAGGCGTCGTAGACGTCCTCGTGCACGTAGACGCGCTGCACCGATACGCACGACTGGCCCGAGTACTGGAAGCCGCCCCAGATCACGCGCTCGGCCGCGAATGCCAGGTCGGCGTCCTTGTGGACGATGACCCCGGCGTTGCCGCCGAGCTCCAGCGTGACGCGCTTGCGGCCGGCCCGTCCCTTGAGCGACCAGCCGACCGCCGGGCTGCCGGTGAAGGTCAGCAAACGGATGCGCTCGTCCTCGACGAGCGGCGCGGCGTCGGCCGTGCGGCTGGGGACCACGCTGAAGGCGCCCTCCGGGAAGCCGGACTCCTGCACGATGGCGGCCAGCTTCAACGCGCTCAAGGGCGTCTGGCTGGCAGGGCGCAGCACGATGGCGTCGCCGGCGGCCAACGCCGGCGCGACCTTGTGGGCGACCAGGTTCAGTGGGTAGTTGAAGGGGCTGATGCCCGCCACCGGTCCCAGCGGGACGTGACGGACCTGCGCCTCGCGCCCCTCCAGGCCGGGGATCCAGTCGAGAGGAACGATCTCGCCGTAGATGCGCTTGGCCTCCTCGGCCGCCACCTTGAAGGTGAAGGCCGCGCGGTCGACCTCGCCGCGCGCCGCCGAGACCGGCTTGCCGGCCTCCAGCGCGATGGTCTGGGCGAGGTCCTCGCGGCGCTCGCGGATGCCGGCGCTGATGGCCTCCAGCGCCTCCGACCGCTTCCACACCGGCATGTGGCGGGTGGCCTGGAACGCCGCCGTGGCCTGCGCGATGGCCGCCTCGATCTGCTCCGGGCCGGCACGATGTACGACCGCCACCAGGCTGCCGTCGAAGGGGCTCAGGACCTCCAGCCGATCACCCGTGCGGACCCACTGCCCGGCCACGTAGCACCCGAACTCGCCCAGCCGGGGCTGCCCGCCGGAGGCGGATGTGCGGCGCTCGCCCGAATCGCTACGCAGTCGCTCCGCTGCCACGAGCTCAGCTCCCCCCGGAGAGACGCGAGAGCACTTCGAACACGACGGCGAAGTCCTGCTTGTCCAGCCCCAGCCCGCGGGCGGCGGTCAACATCTCGTTGGTCGCGGCCGTGGTGGGCAACATGACGTTGACCTCCTGACCCAGCTCGAGGGCCAGGTTCATGTCCTTCTGCATCATGTTCACGTCGAACCAGGCCTCGTCCGGCATCGCCAGCACGAAGGGGCCACGGTACTTGACCATCGGGGAGGCGATGACGCTGTTCAGCAACACCTCCGTCGCCGTCTCCCGGGCGATCCCGCTGCGCTCGGCCAGCAGCAGCCCTTCGCTGAAGGCCAGCATCTGCACGGCCAGGCTCAGGTTGGTGGCGATCTTCATGGTCACCGCCAGCCCGTTGGCACCGACGTGCGTAGCCTTCGGCCCCACGTTCAGCAAGATGGGCTCGACCTTCTCGAAGTCGCTGCGCTCGCCGCCCACCATGAAGGTGAGCTTGCCCTGCTCGAGGGTCTCCACGCTGCCCGACACCGGCGCATCGAGCATGGTCGCGCCGCGCAGCTTGACGCTGGCGGCTAGATCCCGGCTGTAGGCCGGGCTGACCGTGCTCATGTCGATGTAGATCTTGCCCTCGACGAGTCCGGCCAGGACGCCGTCCTCGCCCTGTGTCACGGCCTCCAGGGCGGTCGTGTTGGTCACCATCGTGAACACGATGTCGGAGGCCTCGGCGACCGCCCGCGGGGTGGCGCCCCAGGCCATGCCGGCATCCTCCAGCCAGCGCGCCTTGGCGCGCGTGCGGTTGTAGCCGGTGACCGTGTGGCCCGCATCCATCAACCGCTTGGCCACGCGGCCGCCCATCACCCCGAGGCCAACGAATCCTAGTCTCGCCATGTCACGTTCTCCTCCACGCTGTCCGCGACGGTGTCGCCGGCGCGCTCGGACGCCTGCGATGCCCCGCAGGCTGCGGCTCCGACCGCCCCGGACTCGGCAACGCACGCTCGATAACTATTAGTGGTGTGGTGGTCATACCACCGAACGGAAACGATCACTTCGGGCGCCTGGACCACCCTTCTGGTTGGGCCGGATCTCCGCCCCGGACAGGGCTGGACGCGCCGGCTCGCAAGGAATCGCAAAGCCTACATAATCAAGTTGTGGACGCGCCCAACGTTAGCACACCGAGATGGGCGTGTCAAACCCCTCGCACCCCCTCGTTTCCTTGACAGGGCGCCTTGGCACATGCTAGGTTCGCTCCATCCCAACAGAGGTATTACCACCATACCTCCTGCAAGAGATTTCATCTGATGCATGGGTTTGCACTATGACGGATGTGCTTCAACACCGCAAGCTCTACGAGCAGGTCGTGGAGAGGATCCGCCATCAGATCCTCTCGGGCGAGCTCACGAGCGGGGACCAGCTGCCCAACGAGCGCAGCCTCGGGGAACGCTACGGCGTCAGCCGGACCGTCATCCGCGAGGCCATGAAGACGCTCATCCAGAACGGCCTGGTCGAGGTGCGCCGCGGCCAAGGCACGTTCGTCGTCGACGGCACCGCCAAGGCCTTCACGCAGTCGTTGCGCCTGATGATGGGGTTCGCCTCCGAGGAGCGTATCGGCGGCATGGTCGAGGTTCGGGAGCTGCTGGAGCCCGAGATCGCCGCCCGCGCCGCCCTGCGGCGCAGCGACGCCGATCTCGAGAGCCTGCGGGCCGCCGTCCACGCCATGGACCTCGCACTGGACGACGCCAAGACCTTCATCGAGGCCGACAACCGCTTCCACGTCGCCCTCGCCGTCGCCACCCAGAACCACTTCGTCCCCCGCCTGCTCGACTCGGTCGTGGATCTGTTGCAGGAACTCAGGGGGCACATCTTCCAGGTGAGCGGCGGCCCGACGCGCGGCCAGCGCCACCATCGCGTCATCCTCGCCGCCATCGAGGCGGGGGACGCGGACGCCGCCCGGACAGCGATGCTGGCCCACCTCGCACAGGTGCGCGAGGACAGCCGGCAGGCCCTCAAGACGACCGGTCCCGAGACCAGCGACCACGACGACAAGCCGGACGGTGACGCCGCCTGAGCCGCCATCCGCGGCCCCGGCCGGCTCCCGCTCCATGGGGAAGGAGCACCGCGTGAAGGGTCGACCCACAGCAAGCACGTCCTCCAATGAAAGGGCGGGCCGCAAGGCGCCGGGGGCCGGCGTGTCCGCCGACTCCGACCCACCGCGGCACCTCTACAGCTACCGGCAGATGATGCGCATCCGGGTGTTCGAGGAGCACGCCAACGACCTCTACCTGAGCGCCAAGATGCCCGGCCTCACCCACATGTACGCAGGGGAGGAGGCCGTCGCGGTCGGCGTGTGCGACGCTCTCACCCGTGAGGACTACATCACCAGCACCCACCGGGGGCACGGTCACTGCATCGCCAAGGGCGCGCGGGTCGACCTGATGTTCGCCGAACTGCTGGGCAAGGCGTCCGGCTACAACCGCGGCAAGGGCGGAAGCATGCATATCGCGGACCAGGAGAACGGCAACCTCGGAGCCAACGCCATCGTCGGCGGCAGCGCCGGGATCGCCACCGGCGCGGCGCTGTCGGCCAGGATGCAGGGCACGGACCGCGTGGCCGTGTGCTTCTTCGGCGAAGGCGCGCTCGGGCAGGGGCTGCTGTACGAGGTCATGAACATGGCGCAGCTCTGGAAGCTCCCCGTGCTCTACGTGTGTGAGAACAACCTCTACAACGAGTACACCCACTTCGAGGAGACCACCGCCGGCGCCATCCTCGACCGCCCTCGCGCCTTCGGCATCCACACCGCGGAGGTCGACGGGCAGGACGTGACCGCCGTCAGCGCGGTGGCCGGCGAGTTGGTGGCCCGGGCGCGTCGGGGCGACGGGCCCTCGTTCCTGCTGGCCCACACCTACCGCTACTACGGGCACCACGTCGGCGACATCCAGCGCGACTACTACCGCTCCAAGGACGAGGAGTCGCACTGGAGGAGCGAGCGCGACCCCCTCACCCTGTATGCCGCCTGGTTGACGGAGCGGGGCATCGTCACCGCCGCCGAGCTCGAGGCCGTCGAGGCCGAGGTCCGGGCCGAAGCCGAGGCGGCCGTGGCCTTCGGGCTCGAAGCGCCCTACCCCGACGAGAGCGAGGTCACGCTGCATGTCTACGCCTAGCCGCACGCTCTCCAAGGAGGGTCCGGCCCGCACCATCACCTTCTCCCAGGCCGTCAACGAGGCGCTCGCCGAGGAGATGCGCCGCGACCCGCGCGTGTTCATCCTGGGCGAGGACGTCGCCGAGGCCGGCACCCCGTTCAAGGTACTCTCCGGCCTGGTCGAGGAGTTCGGCCCCGAACGGGTGCGCGACACGCCCATCAGCGAAGCCGGCTTCACCGGCGTGGCGGTCGGCGCCGCCATGACCGGCATGCGTCCGGTGGTCGACCTCATGTTCGGCGACTTCCTGACGTTGGTGATGGACCAGCTCGTCAACCAGGCCGCCAAGACGCACTACATGTCCGGCGGCAAGCTCAAGGTGCCGATGGTGCTCCGCACCACCCTCGGCGCCACCCGCAGGAGCGCCGCCCAGCACAGCCAGAGTCTCCACGCCTGGGTGAGCCACATCCCGGGGCTGAAGGTGGCGCTGCCCGCCACGCCGCGGGACGCCAAGGGCCTGATGAAGGCGGCCATCCGCGACGACAACCCGGTCGTGATCGTCGAGGACAAGCTCAGCTTCCAGGACAAGGGGCCGGTGCCCGAGGGCGAGCTGATCATCCCGCTGGGCCAGGCCGAGGTCAAGCGTGCCGGCACCGACATCACCTTCGTCGCCACCAGCAGCATGGTCCTGGTGGCGCTGCAGGCGGCCGAGCAGCTCGAGGCCCACGGCATCTCCGCCGAGGTGGTCGACCCGCGCTCGCTCGCGCCACTCGACGCCGACACCCTCATCGCGTCGGCCAGGAAGACCGGCCGGGTGGTGGTGGTGGACGAAGGCCACCAGAGCTACGGCGCCAGCGCCGAGCTGGCGGCGGTCATCGCCGACGGCGCCTTCTATCACCTCGACGCGCCGGTGCGGAGGATGGGCGCGATGGACGTCCCCGTGCCCTTCTCCCCCGTCCTCGAGGACGTCACCGTCCCCACGCCCAAGCAACTGACCGCGCTCGCGCGCGAGATGTGCCCTCCCGCCTGACGCGGAAGCGCACCCCACCCCGTACCAGGGAGGCGGAATCCTGATGGCCATTCATACCCACGGCGTCATGGCGGTCGACTGGGAGGAGCGCGTCAACTTCGAGCGCCTCCGCAACGAGCGACTGGCACGCATCAAGAAGGTGCTGGCGGAGTCCGAGGCCGGAGCCCTGCTGTGCTTCGACATGAACAACGTCCGCTACATCACGGCCACCCACATCGGTACCTGGGCGCAGGACAAGGTGGCGCGCTTCACCCTGCTGCCGCAGAACGACGAGCCCATCCTGTGGGACTTCGGCTCGGCGGCCAAGCACCACCAGCTCTACGCCCCCTGGCTCGACGGCGAGAAGCGCTCGCGACCCGGCGTGTCGATGCTGCGCGGCACCATCAGCCCCGAGATGGGCCGCGCCGAGCAAGTGGCGCGCTGGATCAAGGACGAGCTCGACCAGCGCGGCCTGGCCGGCGACCCGGTCGCCATCGACATCGTCGAGCCGCCGGTGCTGTTCGCGCTGCAGAAGGCGGGCATCACCGTCATCGACGGCCAGCAGCTCATGCTCGAGGCCCGCAAGATCAAGACGGTCGACGAGATCATGCTGCTCACCCACGCCTCCTCCATGGTCGACGCCGCCTACGACCAGCTCTACGAGAAGCTCCGCCCTGGCGTGCGCGAGAACGATCTGGTCGGGCCTGGTGAGCGACTTCCTCTACCGCCACGGCAGCGAGATGGTCGAGGGCGTCAACGCCATCAGCGGCGAACGCTGCAACCCCCACCCCCACGTCGCGTCCGACCGCATGCTGCGTCCCGGCGACCCCGCCTACTTCGACATCCTGCACAGCTACATGGGCTACCGCACCTGCTACTACCGCACCTTCGCCGTCGGCAGCGCCAGCCAGGCCCAGGTCGACGCCTACGCCAAGTGCCGCGACCTGCTCGACCACGCCATCAGCCTCATCAAGCCCGGCGTCACCACCGCCGAAGTGGTGTCGATCTGGCCCAAGGCCCAGGAGTTCGGCTTCCCCAACGAGGAGCTCGCCTTCGCCCTGCAGTACGGCCACGGGCTCGGCCTCAACATCTGGGAGAAGCCCATCTTCAGCCGGCTGTTCAGCCTCGACCACCCCGAGGTCATCGAAGAGGGCATGGTGTTCGCGCTCGAGACCTTCTGGCCCGCCAGCGACGGCTGGTCGGCCGCCCGCATCGAGGAAGAGCTGGTGGTGACCAAGGACGGCTGCGAGGTCATCAGCCGATTCCCCGCCGAAGAGCTGATGGTCGCCGGGCCCAAGTACTACACCGCGCTCGGCGATCTCCCCGGCGTGCGCGAGACCGAGTCGAACTACAACAACGGCCGCATCTTCCCCGACGGCAAGCCCGGCGTGCCGGGCGCGCCGGCCGCCGCCGACACGGGCGCGGTCGGTCCGGACGGCAAGCACTAGCCTGCGCGCGAGCGACGAAGGAGAGCCGTGGCCAAGGACGTCATCATGCCGGTCCTGGGGATGAACCAGGACACCGCCGTGCTCCTCTCCTGGCTCAAGCAGGAGGGGGAGCAGGTCGAGCAGGGCGAGCCCATCATGGAGGTCGAGACCGACAAGGCCACCATGGAGCTCGACGCGCCCGCCTCCGGCACCCTCGCCCGCGTCACGGCCACAGCCGGCGACGAGGTGAAGGTGGGGAGCGTCATCGCCGTGATCCTCGCAGCAGGGGAAGCTGCGGATACCTCCGGGCGCCCCCCGAAGCCGGACACTGCCACGCCCGAGCGGGCACCGGCCGGGACCCCGCGACCGGGGGCCAACGGCCCCGTGCAGCCCGGAACGGGCGCGCCCACCACCACGGGCGCGCCCACCACCGGCAGCCCATCGATGGCCGCCGCGCCACGAACCGCTCTCCCTGCCGCCAGCGACCGCCCAGGTCCGTACCGCCTCACCCCGGCGTCCCCGAAGGCGCGTCGGCTGGCGTCGGAGCGCGGACTGGATGTGGCCGTGCTCGAGGGGAGCGGGCCGGAGGGTGCCGTGCTCGCCGCGGACGTGCTGCGGGCGGCGGAGCGGGCTCCCCGTCCCTCCCCGACCTACCTCGGCGCTCCCTTCGCGCCAGGGAGCTGGACGGAGTTCGTCCGGGAGGTCGACGCCGCGCCGCTCCTGGCCGTGGTGGCCTGGGCGCGACGCCGGACGCCGACAGGCGGGGCGGGCGACACCGCAGGGGTCGACGTCGGCGACCTGCTGGCACGGTTCCTGGCCGCCGTGTGGGCGCGCAACCCTCTGGTCGAAACCCACGCGGGTACGCCGCACGGCCTGCGATACCGCCGCGTGGCCGACGGCTCCCTGAGCGACGCGCGCCTCGAAGACGCCGGCTCGGTCGGCCTGAACGCCGTCGTGAGTGCGCGGGAGGCTGCTGCCGCGCGGGATGCCGGGTCGGCGGAGACGGATTCCGTTCCCGCACTCTCGCTGCTCGACCTCACCCGCGCTCGCACCGAGCTGTCCGGCGAGAGCGCGCCGCACGAAGGCGTCGTGAGCCTGGTCGCCGGCAGGCTGGCCGAACGCGTCCTCGCCGTCGACGGGGCTCCAGCGGTCCGTACCGCGCTGACCCTGCGCCTGGCGTTCGACCGCTCCCGCGTCGAGCTCGGCGCGGCGGCGGCGTGGGCCGACCGGCTGCTGGAGCTGGTGGAGGATCCTTCGGCGCTGGCGCTGCTCTACTGAGCCCGCTGCGGGCGCCGAGGTTCTCGCCTCGAGGCGCGACCCTACGCGGTGACGGCTTCGCTGGCGCAAGCCCACCCGGAAGACCTACGGCCCGCGACCCCCGGAGGCGAACGGACCGCGAACGGCCCGGGCCGCGACCTTGCTCGATCGCGAATTCAGAGGGAAGATCTACGGACTCAAGCACGTCGAAAGCGAGTGCTCCTCGGTCTTGTGAGCCGCGTCCCTGAGGAGGCTGGCATGCCGACTACAATCGCTCTGGAGGCAAAACATGATGCGACCGAAGCTACTCGCCTATGCTTCTCTGCTCGCTCTTGCCCTCGTCCTTGCCGGCTGCTCGACATCGAGCAAAGTGTCCATCAGCGTGACGTCTAACACCGACGGTCAACGCGTCGTGGGGAGCCGCAGCCTGACGCTGGCCGGCACCCTCAGCGGCGGACCCGCCACGGCCGTGAGCGTGAAGCTCAACGGCACCGCCGTCAGCGGCACGACCCACACCAGCAGTAGCTTCAGCGCGCCGCTCACGCTGGCCGACGGCAGCAACAGCATCGTCGTCACCGCCACCTCGAGCGCAGGCACCTCGACCAGCACCCTCACCCTGGTCTACCCCTTCCTCGCCTTCACCGACTTCCAGAACGCCTCGGTGGTCATCGGACAACCCGACATGTCCACCAACGCCCAGCTCCCCTCGGCGACCGCGACGTCGGTAGGGCACCCCTACGGCAACCCGGCACTCGTCAACGGCGTGCTGTACCTCCCTGACTACGGCTTCGACCGGGTGCTCGGCTTCTCGAGCGGCATCCCGACCAGCAACGGCGCCAGCGCCGACTTCGTGCTCGGCCAGCCCGACATGACCTCGTCCGCCACCAGCTCCACCGCCGATGGCATGGCCGGGGCGCAAACCGTGGTGAGCGCGGGCGGCAAACTTCTCGTGGACGGATACAGCAACAGTCGTGTGCTCATCTGGAACACGATCCCGACCAGCACACAGGTTCCCGCCGATCTGGTGGTCGGGCAGCCCGGCTTCGGCAGTAGCAGCACTGCGTGCACCGCCACGGGGCTCGATGAGCCCGAGAGCATCTTCACCGTGGACGGCAAGCTCATCGTCGCCGATAGCCACAACAACCGGGTACTGATCTACAACAGCATCCCCACTAGCAACGGCGCCGCAGCCGACCTCGTGCTCGGTCAGAGCAGCCTCACCAGCTGCTACAAGAACGCCGGCGTCGGAGCCGACAGCCCCACCGTCACTGCCGCGACGCTGGACTACCCGAGCGACGTCTGGTCGGACGGCACCCGCCTCATCGTGGTCGACAGGAACAGCAACCGCGTCCTCATCTGGAACACCTTCCCCACCAGCGACCTCCAGCCCGCCGACGTGGTCGTCGGTCAGTCGACCATGACCGGGAACATTGCCGCCGCCGGCGCAGCCGGGTTGGACGGTCCATACTTCCTCGCGAGCAACGGGAACCAGCTCTTCGTCGCCGATGCGAACAACAACCGCGTCCTGATCTTCGACGGCATCCCCACGACGAACGGCGCCAGTGCCGTGCACGTCCTTGGGCAGAGCGACTTCACGCACGTCACCTCCGACGATGACGCCCAGACGGGCACGTCCGGCACGCCGACCGCGCGCACGCTCGACAACCCGGCAGGGTTCCTGCTCACCGACCAGGCGTTGATCGTCGCCGACGAGAACAACTACCGCTACCTCGTATACAGACCCTGAGTTTCGCGCACACCCGCGCTAGCGGGCCGGCCACGAGGGCCGGCCCGCTTCGTTGTCATGAGCGCTGGCCGCGCCTCCGCAACCCGGCGCTGCATGGTCCGACTCAGAGGGCGCCGGCTGCCTTCATCAACGCCCCGTCAGGATCGTCGGCAACGCGGTTGACGTCGTCCAAGATCATCGTCGCCCTGGTGCCCACCGTGTACGCCGGCCAATCAGGTAGACACGACAGTTCGGAGCAGTGGTAGGCAAGGCTTCGGCCACCATCCGCGCAGCGCTGTCGCGCGCTGGAGCCATCGTCATCAGGGCTCACGCCAGGGGAAGGCCACCGGCTCTTCGACGGACCTTGCGTCGACGAGCTCGCGATCATGCCGCGCGACGCGGCCGAGGAACGGGAAGTCCGTGGGCTCCACACGCAGCTTCGCAAGGGGACGCACTGGCGCCTGGCGCGCGAAGTGCGGGTCGAGCACCATGCGGTCGCCGACGCGGTAGGCCGGCTGCTGCCGGAAGCCCTCCGCCGGAAGGATGTACACGGCGCCGGGCCGCCAGGGAGCTGGCGGAGCGTCTTGCGAGACGGAGAAGTAGTAGTGCGTCGGCGACCAGCCGCCGTTGGCGTCCGCGAACTGCAGGGCGGCGTCGAGGAAGCTGAACCCTTTCGTCCTCCGGTCGAGGATGGCGTAGAAGATCGCGAAGATGCCGTCGGTGGTCGCGAAGACGGCACGCTGCTTGCTGAACGCATCCGGGGACCTGTCGTTCGGCGCCCTGGGAGTGAACGACTCGATCGCCGGATGACCGCTCCCATGGAGCATCAGGCCCATCTCCTCACCCAGCCACGTCAGGAAGACCCAGGCAGGGCGCGGCAGCGGTGTCGGGACCCAGCCACCCGTCCCGTTCAGGACGTACGCGTCCAAGACGTTACGAAGCGCGACCCGCAGCTTACCCGCGCCGTTTGTCCCGGGTCGGGGAAGCCAATAGTCGGGCAAGCCCCAGTCCTCGCGACCTCCATCAGCCATGGTCAAGCCAGCATAGGAGATCGGGCGGCCGTGACCGTGAAGCCGGGCTGCCCCTCAGAGCGCGTCCAGCTCCGCAAGGAACCCCTCGACCAGCCGCATGAAGCGCTCGTAGTCCGGCCGGAACACCTCGTGGCCGGCGTCCTCGAAGACCTCGACCCGGAGGTCCGGGAGCGCGTCCCGGTAGCGCTCGAGGTCCGCGCCCGACACGCTCCGGCTCTTGCCGCCCACCACCAACAGCACGGGACAGCTCAAGGTTCCTAACTCACTCCACAACTCAACTGGCGCGGACTCGCGATAGATGGCGCGGACCACCCGCTCCGGGATCCCCCGCTCGCGGGCGAACGGCAGCGCCCGCTCGAGCCAGGCATCGTCTCTAGCCTGGTAGCGAGCGGGGTAGTCCAGCAGGATCAATCCACGCACCTCATCCGGATGACGCACGGCAAACCTGATGGCGACCGGAACCCCCAACGAGAACGCCATCAGGCATGCCGGGCCCAGGCCCGCGCCGGCAAGGACGGCCTCGAGATCGGCGACCCGATCCTCGAACGCGTACCCGCGCTGCGGAGCATCTTCCCCCTCGAACACACCCCGCTTGTCCACTGCGAGCGTGGCGCGCGGAGCCAGACGCCCCATCTCCGCCCGGAACTCCTCCGCCCTTCCAAGGCTGCCCGGCACGTACACGAGAGGCACCCGGTCCGCGGCCCCCCGCTGGATGACGTAGTGAAGCTGAACCCCATCCTGATCCCCCCATCGGTCCTCGATCATGCGGCATTATGGCCGAACCGAACGAGAGGAGCCACCATGGTCACCTACCGTCACTCCGCCGCTCACATCCGACCGGACCAGCTCCAGGGATTCTTCGAGGGTTGGCCCAACCCACCCACACCCGAGACCCACCTACGGATCCTGGAAGGCAGCGACGCCATCGTCCTCGCTCTCAGCGACACCCCCGCACCCCACGTGATCGGCTTCGCCACCGCCATCACCGACGGCAGCCACGCCGCGGCCGACCCGAACTACACGCCGGACCCCCAACTCTACCGGTCTAGCATCTCTCTTGGCGGTGTTGATGGCAGCGGGCACGTGGTCGGCTTCGCGCAGAACTCGAGCGACAACGTTCTGTCCGTTCAGTTCAATCTCGGCAAGAACGATACCGACCCCACTGTCGGCACCAAGCTCCCCTACTCTCTCATCAACAACCTGAAGGCCGGCGCGAACCAGGGCTCCGCAACCCCGATCAACATCTTCGATGATCCTCGCACCGACAGCCTGTCGTACGCCTTCCAAGTGCTCTGCCCCAAGCTGTATCCCGGTGATGCGTACTGGCTCGATTCCGGTGGCAGCATCGAGGACGGCAGCTCAGCGGCGGACAACCCAGATGGAGCAGCGGCGGTGACCATCGACATTCTGCGGCCCGACGTGCACACGCCGCCGCCGTGCAATGATGTGCCCATCTTCCCGATGGGGATTCCGGACCTTCCGCCGTCCTACTTCGGCGTGCACTGTGGTCCGCATGCAGCCATCTACTACCAACGCAATGCCGTCAGCAACATGGGACGGCCCTTCAGCACCATGCTCGGGCTCGAGAACAACGGCGACGCGACGCTGCACTACGAGGTGTCCGTCAACGGAGGCGCCGTAGGGCTCAGCACGAACGCCCCGACGTCCGGAGCCGTAGACCCAGGCCGAGGTACCGAGATTCCCCTGGCGGGTACCTGTCCAAGCGCGGTGGATTGGGACACGAGTGGGACGGTGACGATCACGAGTGATGATCCGGACAGCCCGCTCGGGCCCGTGCCCATCACCGTGCTCTGCTACCAATTGGAGGTCAGTGGAAACGCCACAACCTACGTGGACGGACAACCGGTGTCGGGGTCCGCATCTGTTGTGAATCCGGGCCAGACGCTGCTGCTCGATGGGCGCGTGACCAACGTGTACGACTCGACCCTCGATGAAAGCGTGGGGTGGGCGATCGCCACAGGACCCGGAACCATCAGCATCGGGCAGGGGCCAGGCGGCGAGCCAGCAACCTACTACACTGCGCCCACGGCGGGCTACGCGGACGGCGCCCCTTTCACCCTGCGCGTCCACAGCATCGCTCAACCCGACGTCACGTACGACATCGACAGCCACCTGAACACCTTGACCTTGTTGGCGTGCGAGGGCGATGCCGGAGGCTGCAGCGTGGGGAACCTGGAGTACTCTTACTCTGTCGGCCCGGGGCAGACAAAGGACATCAGCATCACCAGCAACGACTTCAGCGGGCAAGGAGCCACCCTTGAAGTGACCTCCGGGCAAGGCGCGCTTTCATCGACGCGCGAACACATACCCAACGGAACCGCTTGGTCGGCGCCAACCGTGGACATCGTGCACTTCACGGCACCGACACTACCCTGCTACAACAGCGGCGAGACCCAGACCCATGCCACGACTACCGTCCTGGCGACAAGCAACTCAGACCCTCAGGCGGCCGAGACGATCACCTTCAACACCATCGGTCTAGTCTGTCAGTAGCGGAGCCCACTTCGTCACCGCATGTGGGTGGCGCTCCTGCCGGGGCGCCACCCACCGAAAGGCCATCATGTCCATGTTCCGTCTCCTTCCCTTCGCTGGCGCGCTGGTGCTCGCCTATGCGGCGGCGCAGCACGGGATCACGGATCCGCTGGCCTGGCAGGGCGCGCTGGCCTTCGACCAACGTTCTGCCCTCACCACCACCGACGTCGCCCTCCTAGGCCCCGTCAAGACGCTGACTACCCAGGGGATGGACTCCAGCCGCCACGTCCAGCTCTTCACCCTCCACTTCGATGCAGGAGGTCGGCTCACGCAGGTCACGTACCGCGACCGCGACGGCAACGAAGTCGTGGCATACACCTACCACTACGACCATGGGATCTACCTCGGTTACACGCACCGCCTGGCGTCCTACGAGACCGGCGTCACCATCAAGAAGCTCGACGCCCACCACCGGCTGCTCGAGTTCGACAACGCCGGCGGCAGCCCACCCTCGTACTACGACATCACGACCCTCGACGACGAGGGCAAACCGCTACGCGTCGAACGCTTTCCAGGCTGGTACGATCCGCACCGCCAGCCGTCGCGACCTCGCGCGATCGCCACCCTCACCTACGATGACCATGGCCTGCTCACCCAGCGTCACGTCACCTACCCGGGCAGGGACGGCGAACGGACCCAGACCTTCGCCTACAGCCACGACCGCCCGGGCCACCCGCCGCTTCTGCTCCGCATGGACTACCTTCAGCCCGCCAACGGCAACTGGCCCGTGCCCGGCGAAGCCCATCCCGCCTACTACGGCACCTCCCACATCGTCGAGCTGCACGCCTACTACCCGGGCGGCACCCCCGAGTCCGTGACCACTCTCCGCGATGGCATCCTGAGCTCGGTTACCCACTACGATCGCGACGGACGCGAGACCTCCACCCGTAGCTACCTTCCGGGAAGCGCTACCTTGGGCCAACGGACGACCTTCAGCTACAACGTCTACCAGCCGCTTCGCAGCACGCAGTTCGACAGCAACGGCACCCCCACCCAACGCTGCACCTACGGCGATCGCGACACGTACGGCAACTGGCAGACCCGCACGTGCCAACTGCAGGACCCGGTCCATCACGAGCTCAGCAGCGACTACGGCTCCGTCACGACCCGAACCATCACGTACTACCAGTGACGCTCCCCGATCGCCCCGCGCGGGGCAGACTCGATCCCTAGGACCCACCTCCGGCACACCACTCCGGCAACCAAGGGGGCCGCACCCGACGGTACGGCCCGGATCTCGGTTGGACGTGCTTGGGCAGCTTGCGAAACATGAAGGCGTCCACAGAACTCAGGACGGTTCACGAGCGAGTTCTAGACCTAATGAAGGACGCAGTCACCCGCGCCCTGTCGAGCGATCCGAAGACGTCATGTCGCGCTCGACGCGCAATGCGCAAGTCCTAGACCGTGCCCTCAAGGATGCTCCGCCAAGCTGAAGTGGGACGCGCAGGACTCGAACCTGACCTCCTTGGACCTGAAGCGACATCCAGCAACCACAACCAGGGCGAACGCACGACCCTCAGCGTCTGGGAAGTCCAGAACCCGAGCACCCCTAATCTCTAGATCCCTGTCTAATTGCTCCCAACACCACGTTAAATTGCAGCAACACCGCTTTAAATTGCTTCGAGCCAGGAGTATATTGGACGCACCACGGAAAGGAGGTGGTCCTAATACATACGAGTAAAGAGACCAGTGGAGGTACCCGTCGAGGGTAACTCAGGACCGCCTTCTTGAGTTCAGAAGGAACCTCAGGGTTCCCTCGAGATTCTGGCGGGTTACCGGCGCGCTCCCCGGCTCAGGCTGGGGGGCGCGTTTCCGTCGTTCGGTACGCCCGGACACAGCGCGCCGTCGCGGCGACGTCGGCTCAGGCCGGTCCCGCGGACGCGGCCAGCAGCATGACCTCGTGCCGGAGCTCGGGCTCGGACGCCCTGCCCGCCCCGGCGTCCGGCGCGATCAGGTAGCGCCGCACCGCCTCGTCGGCACCCTCGAGCAACGCCCGCAGCGCCGTCTCGCTCTCCGGTGAGGTGTCGGCCCGCCGCAGCCACGAGGCCAGCGGCTTGACGCGCCAGAAGCGCTCGAGCAGGTACGGCTCCAACCCCGCCTCCCCCAGCCAACCCGTCCAGGTGGACACCCGGTAGGCCTCGACGTGGCTCGGGTCGCGCAGGCGCTCGACCTCGTTCATCGCCTCGCCCAGCCGCGGGTTCTCCGGCGCCACGTTGTCCACCAGCAGGAGCACCCCGCCCGGCGCCAGCACGCGCCGCGCCTCGGCCAGGAAGGCACGCGGGTCGCCGAAGTGGTGCGCCGCGATGCGGCAGCTCACGACCTCGAACGCACCGTCGTCGAACGGCAGCGCTTCGGCTGCGGCCACCACGAACGTCAACGCCGCGGCCGGCACGGCCTCGCGCAGGTGCGCCTCGGCTGCGGCCAGCATCTCGGGCGTCAGGTCGGAGACGGTGACATGCGCGCCGGCCACCGCCAGGGTTCGTGCCGTGTGCCCGCCGCCGGTGGCGACGTCGAGCGCGCGGCGCCCCGCAAGGTCACCCAGGCGCGAGCGAGCCGCCTCCACCAGACGCGGCAGCTCGTCCCCCCTGGCGTGCGAGACGCTCGTCACGTACGCCTGTGCCGACGCCGCGAAGCGCGTTCGCGCGCGCTGCTGCGTTCGCGCCACAGCCACCTCGTCGACCGCATCGGTCGAGGCACCCGCGTCGGCCTGCGCCCCGGAATCGGGGTCTGCGTCGCGCTTCGCCATCCCCCCGCTCAGCGCCCGCTCAGCGCTCGCCCAGCGCCCGCCAGGCGCTCGGCAGCAGGCCGACGGCCAGCAGCATCTTGATCGCGTCCCCGATCAGGAACGGCACCAGTCCCAACGCCAGCGTCTGCGCCCAGCTCCCGCCCAGCACGCCGTGCAACCACAGCAGCCCCGGCAGGTAGATAGCGAGCTCGGCCAGCAGCATGGCCGCGACCGTACGCCCGTAGCTGCGATCCCAACCGCGTCGGGCCAGCCCGCCCAGCAGCGCCGACGCCAGCACGAAGCCGATCAGGTAGCCGCCGGTCGGTCCCATCAGGTGGGCGAGGCCCCCCTGCCAGCCGGTGAAAAGCGGCAGGCCGAGCGCGCCCAGCGCCACGTAGGCCGCAGTAGTGAGCGTGCCGAGGCCGAGGCCGTAAGCGGTGCCCAGGAGCAGCACGCCGAGCGTCTGGCCGGTGAAGGGCACCGGCCCGAGCTGGAGCCGCACCTGCGCCAACGCGGCCAGGAAGGCCACGCCGACCACGACCTGGAGCGCAGCCCGCAAGGCGCTGCGGTCTCGCCGGTCGGGAAGGATCCGTTCGATGAGCGTCGTCGAGAGCGCTCGGCTTGCCATGGTTCGACCTCCACGAGCCGCGGGGGTGGTGCTCCCGCGTCGCCGCCGAGTATACAAGGGGCCAACGCGAACGCCGGGGGCGCGCGCCTCTGTACTGGCCCCCTGTACTGGCCCCCCTATACTGGCCCCCCTATACTGAAACCGTGCCCATCGATCCCAGCGAGATCCGTGTGTCCGACTGGGTGGTCACCGTCGACACGGTGTTCCCGAACCAGGTCAACCCGCTCGGTACCCTCTTCGGCGGAGTGGTGCTGCAGTGGATGGACATCAACGCCAGCGTCGCCTGCGTGCGTTTCTGCCGTCAGGCATCGGTGACGGCTTCGACCGAGCCGGTCGACTTCCGCAACCCCATCTATGTCGGCGAGATCGTCGAGCTCAAGAGCCGCGTCGCCTGGACGGGGAGGACCAGCATGATCGTGCGCAGCGAGGTGCACGGTGAGAACCCCATCACCGGCGAGCGCCGGCTGTGTACCATCGGCCACCTCAACTTCGTGGCCATCGGCGAGGACGGCCGGCCCACCCCCGTGCCACAGCTCCGGGTGGAGACCGCGCTGGAGAAGCGTCACTGGGAGACCGGCGAGCGCGTCCGCCAGGACATCCTGCGGCGACGCGAGCGCAAGGGGGACGCCGCGGAAGGCACGGCCTGAGAACCACGCCACCGCTCAGGAACGCGTGGACGACGTGACCTGCGTCCCGGACCGCCGCTGCTATGGTGGGTCGGTCGGGAGCGGTCTGGCCCCGCGTCCCGACGAGGAGGCAGCATGACCGACGTCACCACCAAGGACAGCAGCGACACGCTCCAGCAGCGTGCGATCAACGCCATCCGAGCGCTCGTCATCGACGCCACCCAGGCGGCGGGCGACGGCCACCCGGGCATGCCGATGGGCATGGCCCCGGTCGGCTACGTGCTGTACCGCCACGTGATGAAGCACAACCCGAGCAACCCCTCCTGGCCCGACCGCGACCGCTACGTGCAGTCGGCGGGTCACGGCTCCATGCTCCAGTACAGCCTGCTGCACCTGACGGGTTACGACCTGCCGATGGCCGAGCTCGAACGCTACCGTCAATGGGGGAGCAAGACGCCCGGACACCCGGAGTACGGCCACACCCCCGGCGTCGAGACGACCACCGGACCGCTCGGGCAGGGCATCAGCACCGCGGTCGGCATGGCGCTTGCGGAGGCCCACCTGGCCGCTCGCTTCAACCGGCCCGGCTTCGAGGTCATCGACCACCACACCTACGTGATCGCTTCCGACGGTGATCTCATGGAGGGCGTCTCCGGGGAGGCGTCGTCCTTCGCCGGCCACCTCGGGCTCGGCAAGCTGATCGTGCTGTACGACGACAACGGCATCTCCATCGACGGCTCGACCGACATCACCTTCACCGAGGACGTCCAGGAGCGCTACCGCGCCTACGGCTGGCACGTGCAGTCGGTCGACGATGCCAACGACGTCGCAGCCTTGCAGGCCGCTGTGGCCGAGGCCCGGCGCGAGGCGCTGCGCCCGAGCTTCATCGCCGTGCGCAGCGTCATCGGCTTCGGCGCTCCCCACAAGCAGGGCACCTCGGCCGTGCACGGCTCCGTCCTGGGCGACGAGGAAGCGGAGGCCGCCAAGCGCAACCTCGCCATCGACTGGGCTCCGTTCACCGTTCCCGATGACGTCGCGGAGCACTACCGGTCCGCCCGGGAGGAGGGGCAGCGCGCCGAGCAGGCGTGGGAGGCGCTCATGGAGCGCTACCGCGCGGCGCACCCCGACCTCGCCGCCGAACTCGAGCGGACCCTGTCCGGTGACCTTCCGGAGGGCTTCGACGCCGACCTGCCGACCTTCGAGCCGGGCACGCAGCTGGCGACCCGCAAGGCCTCGCAGAAGGCGATCAACGGCCTGGCGCCGCGCGTCCCCGAGCTGATCGGCGGCTCGGCCGATCTTGCCGGCTCCAACTACACCGACATCGAAGGCGCCGCCGCCATCGCGCCGCGCGCGATGGGCGGCCGCATCATCCACTTCGGCATCCGCGAGCACGCCATGGCCGCCATCGGCAACGGGCTCGCCCTGCACGGCGGGGTGCGCCCGTTCGTGGCCACCTTCCTGATCTTCTCCGACTACCTGCGCCCCGCTCTGAGGCTGTCGGCACTGATGGGACAGCGCGTGCTCTACGTGTTCACGCACGACAGCATCGCGCTCGGAGGCGACGGCCCCACCCACCAGCCGATCGCCCAGCTCATGGCGTTGCGCGCGATCCCCAACCTCACGCTGGTCCGCCCGGCCGATCCCAACGAGACGGCGCAGGCCTGGGCGGCGGCGATGCGGCACCCCACCGGCCCCGTGGCCTTCGCCTTCACCCGCCAGAACGTGCCCGCGCTCGACGTGCCCGACGGCAGCGTGGCCAGAGGCGGGTACGTGCTCTCGCGCGAGGACGGCGACGGCACGCCCGACGCGCTCCTCATCGCCACCGGCTCCGAGGTGTCCCTGTGCCTCGAAGCGCAGACCGTGCTGGCACAACAGGGCGTTCGCGCCCGCGTCATCAGCCTCCCGAGCTGGGAGTGGTTCGAGGCCCAGGACGCCGACTACCGCGAGTCGGTGATGCCGCGCTCGGTGCGTGCGCGCGTCACCGTGGAGGCCGGCGCCTCGCTCGGCTGGGAACGCTACGCGGGCGACGCCGGCGTCATCCTGGGCATCGACCGCTTCGGGCAGTCAGCGCCGGGTGGCCGCTTGATGAAGGAGTACGGCTTCACCCCGGAGCACGTCGTCGAGGCCGCCCGCGAGAGCCTGAGCCGGGCCCGCCGGGCCTGACGACCACGGCCAGGGGAGCGCGTCTGGCGCGCTCCCCTGGCGTACGACCGCCCCGGGCATCGAAGGGGACGTGCGATGCGACACACGCCCCCGGTCTGCTCCGCGGCGGCCCGTATAGTAGTTGGGAACGCGCCGTGACGCACGGCGCCATGGTCATGTCGCCGAGGTCACGTCGACACCCCAGCGGAGGTCTCATGAAGCGCCTCACCACCGGATTCGTCACCACCGTCTTCGTCGCCCTGGTCCTCGCAGCCTTCTCGGGCGCGTTGGCCCAGTCGCTGCGTTCCCTGCTGCCGGCCGACACGGTCGCCGCCATCGGGGTCCAGGGACTCAGTGGCCAGCAGGCCAAGATCCAGCCGTTCATCGACGAGTTCGAGCGGCTGGGCGTTGCGAAGGCCTTCCAGGACGCCTTCGCATCGACCGAGAAGCAGGCTCAGAAGTCCGCCAAGCTGCCCGACGTCGGTCAGCTGCCGGCGGAGTTGAAGGGGCTCGGCGCGCTCGACATCCTGGGCAACGAGGCGTACCTGGCGGTCGCCCTGCGCCAGGGCAACCCGATCCCGGCCGTGATCTTCGTTGCCAACGTCGATGCCAAGGCGCAGAAGGCGTTCTCCGCCATGCTCGCCAAGGAGGCCGCCAAACCCGAGGTGCAGAAGCTCACCGAAGGCAAGGTCGCCTTCTACGTCGCCACCGTCGACAACGGCAACGGCAACGGCAACACCACGCAGTTCGCCTACGCGCAGGACGGCGCACTCGTCACCGTGTCGAACAACCCCGACGCGGTGCGCGGCGTGCTCCGCCGGCAGCAAGGGGCCAGCGAGCCCTCCTTCACCGACAGCGCGGGCTACAAGGCCACGCTCGGCGCCGTCGGGAACGGTAACATCGTGACCTACACCGACCTCGCCCCGGTCGCCTCGCTGGCGCAGCCGTTGCTCAACGCGCAGGGCATGGACGCGTTGGCCCAACGCCTCGCCAACGCCCTGACGACCCTCGGCACCAGCGGTGGGGTCACCGTCTTCACGGCCGGCGGCACCGAGACGCACAGCATCCGCAAGCTGGGCCCGTCCGACAAGGACCCGGCCCTGTACGCCCTGCTGTCGTCGTCCACACCGGCCTCGACCGACCCTCTGGGCTTCACCCCGTCCGACGCGCTGAGCGTCAACAGCAGCGCCGTCGACCTGGGCGCATGGTGGGATTTCCTCGGCGGCCTCGTCGCCAGCGTCCCGCAACTCGGCGTGACCGATCTGAACCAGTTCGTCCAGGCCATGGTCGGCGTCGACCTCAAGGCCGACCTCTTCGACTGGTCGGCCGGCAACGTGGCCATCGTCTCGACCCCCTCGCCGGCACCGCTACAAGCGGGAATGCCCAGCAGCGACGTGCTCGGCTCCACCGTGTTCGTGTTGAAGAGCAAGGACGACGCGGCGGCGGCCAAGGGCTTGAGCGACCTGTTCACCAAGCTCGGCACGCAGGCCGCCGGCCTCAGCAACACCTCCGGCAAAGCCGCCGCGCCCTCGACCGACACGCATCAGGCGGGCGGCGTGACGGTGACCACCATGACGCTGGCCCCGACCGTGAAGCTGTCCTACGCCGTGGCGAAGGGCCACGCCTTCATCGGCACCAGCGCCAAAGCGTTGGATGACGTACTGCAGGCGGCGCAGAGCGGCGGCTCCATGCCTGCCACCCTCGCCGGCATGCGCGCCAAGGTGCCCGCGGGAGCCCACAGCTTCTCGGTGACCGACGCCAAGGCCACCATGCAGAACTCCAGCGCCTCGCTGGTCACGGGCGTGCAGACCTTCGCAGGCATGAGCGGATCGCAGAACCTCGACATCGCCAAGGTGAAGGTCGCCACCGACGCCCTCCAGAAGTTCCTCGACTTCGTCGCCGCCCACCTCGGTGGTAGCTACAGCTACCAGCAGACCTCGGGCGGCACCGTCACCAGCCGCGGCCTGACGCAGGTGAGCTGGTAGGCGCCCGGGCGCTCCGGCGAGCGCCCCGAACGCTGCGCCGTTGATCCGAAGGTAACGGGCGGCCGCCCCGACATGAGAAAGGGGCGGCCGCCCGCTCGCTTGGGAGCGGCAGCCGTCGTAGCGGACCATGGCCGACGCGGCCGCGCCCCGGCCCGGACGGATCAGGTCTGCTGCGCCGAACGCTCGAGCAGCGTGCGCCACAGCGAGTCGACCCGGTCGTGCAGCGCCTCCGGCGAGCCACTGTTGTCCACCACGAAGTCGGCGCGCGCCATCTTGTCCGGGAGCGGCATCTGAGCGCCGTCTCGGGCACGGACCTCCGCGGCGTCGAGACCGCTGCGGTCACGCACCCGTGCCAGCCGCGGCTCGAGTGGCGCGTTCACCACCACCACGACGTCCATGCCGCGCTCCAGCCCGTTCTCGTAGAGAAGCGGGATGTCGAACACGATCATCGGTGGTGCAGGGTCGGCGGCCTCCAGCGCCGCGGCGCGGCGGGCCGACGCGCGTCGCACCCAGGGGTGGACGATGGCGTTCAAACGACCGCGCGCGACCGGATCGTCGAACACCCGCCGTGCGGTGGCGGCGCGGTCCAGGCGACCGTCCCGCACCAGCTCGGGGCCGAGGTCGCGGACGATGGCAGCGAGCACGGCGGCGTCCTCCGTGGCCTCGCGCGCCAGCGCATCGGCATCGATGAGCGCCGCTCCCCGCTGTTGCAGTAGCCGGGCCACGCTCGACTTGCCGGAGCCGATGTTGCCGGTGACGCCGACGCGAAGGCTCACCGGCGATCCCGGGACGCTCGTGCTGTAATTGGAGCCATGCGCTGGCTGCGTCGCTCGTCGTCACCGGAGCGCATCGCCATGCCCCAGTCTACGCCGCTGCCCGGCAGCGGCTACCTGGTGGGCGGCGCCGTGCGCGACGCCCTGGAAGGCCGCGAGCCTCACGATGTCGATTGGCTGGTGGAGCGCCCGGAGGCCGAGGCGCACCGCGCCGCGGACGCCCTGGCGGCCGCCGGGAAGAACGCCAGCGCCTTCGCCCTGGACCCGCAGCGCGGCCACTGGCGGGTGGCGGCGGACGCGCTCACCTGCGACTACGCGCCGCTGACGGGGACCCTCGAGGACGACCTGCGCCGCCGCGATTTCACCGTCAACGCCATGGCCGCCGGACTCGACGGCCGCCTCCACGATCCGCTCGGCGGCGTGAGCGACCTGCGGGCGCGGCGCCTGCGCATGACCTCGGAGACCTCCCTGGCCGACGACCCGCTGCGTCCGCTGCGCGGCGTGCGCCTCGCCGCCACCCTGGGCCTGACGTTCGACGCCGCCACCCGCGACGCCGTGCGCCGCCTGGCCCGCCGGCAGGCCGAGGGCGAGGACGCTCCGCCGGCATGGGAGCGCATCCGGGACGAGTTCGACCTCGTGCTCCTCGATCCCTCCGCCGGCCACGGCGTTGCGCTGGCCGACGAGCTCGGCCTCCTCGACACCACGCTCCCCGAGCTCGCCGCCTGCCGCGGCGTCGAGCAGGGAGGCTTCCACCATCTCGATGTCCTGCGCCACTCGCTGGAGGCGCTGAACCAGCTGGTCCAGGGCTTCCCCGAAGCGGACGCCGCCCTGCGCTGGGCCACGCTCTTACACGACATCGGCAAGCCCGCCACCCGGGGTCCGGGCGAGGACGGGCGCACCCACTTCTACGGCCATGCCCGGCTGGGCCAGCGACTGGCGCAGTCGGCGCTCACGCGACTGCGTCAACCGCGCGCACGCGCCGATCGGGTCGGGGCGCTGGTGCGCTACCACATGCTTCCGCTGCCCCGCGGCGAGCGCGAGGCGAGACGCTTCGTCCACCGTCGCGGCGCGCTCCTGCCGGACCTGTTGAAGCTGATGATCGCCGATCGCGAGGCCGCCCGCGGCCCCCTCGCCAGCGAAGCCGGGCGGAACGCCTACCGGCTGGCGCTGGCGCAGGTGCTCGCCATCCTGGACGAGCCTACGCCCACACCCCCGCTGCTCGACGGCGAGGCGGTGATGCAGTTGCTCTCGATCCCGGCCGGCCCCCGGGTGGGCGAGGCCCTCGAGCTCCTGCGCGAGGCCGAAGCGGTCGGCGACATCACCACCCCCGAGGACGCCCGGGCGCTGCTGCGCGGCTACGCCGAGGCGCAGGGCTGGCGGTCGTAGACTGGCCCCGTGCGCCGCGCCCTGCTCTTCGTGCCCAGCCTGGCGCTCGGCGTCCTCGGCGGCGTGTGGCTGCTGCTGCGCCCCTTCCCCTACCAGCCCCACCTCGCTCTCGGCGGACAGCTCGTCGCCGGCGTGCTGACCGGCGCATTGCTGCTGGGCGCGGCCTGGCTGCTGGAACGGACCGTGCCGTCGTTCCGCTACGCCAGCCAGCTACTCGAGAACGCGCTCCGTTCGGTCGAGTTGCCGCCCGGCACGGCGTTGCTGCTCGCCGCCGTCACCGCGAGCGCGGAGGAGGTCTTCTTCCGGGGGGCCCTGCTGCCGCTGGTGGGGCTGGTCGCGCAGGCGCTGCTGTTCGGGCTGTTCCACCCGGTGCCGCGCCGCGGCTGGGCCTATCCGGCGTTCGCGGCCCTCGCCGGCCTCGCGTTCGGCGCGCTCACGCAGGTCAGCGGCAGCCTGCTGCCCGCCATGGTGGCGCACTTCGGCATCAACCTCCAGGGCCTGTGGGAGGTCCGACAACGCCGTGCGCCCGCTCCGGACGTCGGCTCGTCAGCCTACGTCGAGACCGACGTCGAGACCGACGTTGCACCCGAAGGCGGGCCGGAACCCGCCGAGCCCGCGGTCGACGACCGTAACCGCGCCTGAGCGCCGCTCAGTCCAGCGAACGCCGGATCCGCTCGACGGCCTCGCGCAGCCGCTCCGGCTCCTGCACCAGGGCGAAGCGCACGTAGCCCTCGCCGCCCTCCCCGAAGGCGCGTCCCGGCGCCAGCGCCACGCCCGCGTTGCTCACCAGCTCCAGGCAGAAGGCGAAGGAGTCGCTGCGGCCGGCAGGCAGCCGGGTCCAGACGTACATGCTGGCTTGCGGCGAGGGCGTCGCCCAGCCGCTGTCGTTGAGCGCCTCGACCAGCGCATCGCGACGCTCCCGGAACCGTTCGGCGTCGGCGCGCAGGCGCTCGTGCGGCTGCTCCAGGGAGGCGATCGCCGCCCGCTGGGCGCCCAGGTACTGGTTGAAGTCGACGGCGCCCTTGACCCGAGCCAGGGCGGCGATCGCCTCCTCGTTCCCCACTGCCCAGCCCATCCGGAGCCCGGCCAGATGGAAGCTCTTGGAGCAGGAGTAGAGCTCGATGCCCGTCTCCAGGCCGCCCGGGCGGGCCAGCAGCGACGGCGCCTGGTAGTCCCCGAACACCGTGTCGACGTAGGGGAAGTCGTGCACCAGGAGCATCCCACGATCCGCAGCGAAGCGCAGGGCGCTGTCGAAGAAGGCGTCGTCCGCTACTCCGGCGGTGGGGTTGTTGGGATAGTTGAGCACCATCGCCCGGGCGCGGGCGGCCGCCTCCTCGGGTACGGCCGCGAGATCCGGCAGGAACCCGTTCGCCTCGAGCAGCGGCAACACCACCCGGCGCACGCCCGCCAGCGCCGCCGCTCCGAAGTACGAAGGGTACGCCGGTTCGGGCATCAGGACGACGTCTCCGGGATCGGTGACCGCCAGCAGCAGATGGGCGAGCCCCTCCTGCGACCCGATCAGGGGTAGAACGTTGGCGTCGGGGTCGAGGGCGGGCGCCCCCGGGTAGCGGCGCGCGTGCCAGCGCACCACCGCCTCCCGCAGCGGGCGCGTGCAGGCCTGCAGGCAGTAGCCGTAGCCGGCCGGGTCGTCGGCCGTCCGCCGCAACTCGTCGACGGCCCCGGGCGGCGGCGGAAGGTCGGAGGAGCCGATCGACAGATCGATGACGTCGACGCCCTCACCGCGGGCGGCGGCCTTGGCGGCATCCATGGTGGCGAAGACGCTGGCGGGCATCGCCCGCGCGCGTTTCGAGGCCCAGCGACCCAGCACCGCGGCGCTCACTCCGCACCCGGCTGGGGTGCCCGTCCCAGTTCGCCCTCGAACGCCGCCCTGCCCTCGCCCACTTCCGAGCGCGGCAGCGCTCCGGCCGCCAGATCGGCGTCCGGCAGGGCCTCGAGCGTGCGGTAGAAGGTACGGCCGCGCTCGGCGACGTCGCGACCGGCCCCGAAGCGCTCGAGCCCCTCGAAGAGCAGGTCTTCCGCCGCCGCGTAGTGGCCCTCCGCGGCGGCGTGCTCGAACACCCGCCAGTGACTGTCCGCGGGGATCTGCAGGTCGGCCAGCGCGCCCAGGAGCCTGGCGAGGCGCTCCTCCAGATCCTCCTCGTCCAGCCCGGCCTTGGAGGCCTCCAGGTAGAGGTCGAGCGCCTTGAGCCGCGCCACCGCCGCGTCGTGCCGCGGCCGCATCGGCCACGCCCCCGTCGGCCACGCCCCCGTCGGCCACGCCCCCGTCGGGCGCGGCCAGGTCTGGCGCGGCCAGGTCGGGCGCGGCCCCATCCTTCACGTCCGTATCGGGCGCGGCCGTCCCGCCCTGAGCGCCGCTCCGCTCGAGGAGCGCGGCATCGGCCTCCAGCAACCGTGCCAACACGTAGCCGCGCTCGCGATGGAAGCGCGTGGGCGCGCCCAGGATCGCCAGCAACTGCTCCGAGGAGAGGCTAGCCACCAGCGAACGGCTGGAGCCGGTCAGCTCCAGGTAGGCACTGGCGAGTTCCTGCTCGGCGAGCGTCAGCGCGGCCGGACCGCGGCCGGTCAGCACGCGGGCGATCGCCTCCGCCACCTGGTCGAGCATCCGCAGGATGAAGTCGTCGCGGATCGGCATGCCCCAGACTACAGCGGCCCGCAGGCGACGGCCGCTGGGGTCCGGCGCCGGGGTCCGGCGCCGGGGTCCCGGTCGGCGCTCTGGCGGCCGGTACACTACGCCATGCGAGGTCCATCGCTCCCGTCGGCGCTCCCCGCGCTGGCGCCGCTGGCGGCGCTGGCCGTGCTCAGCGCCGCCGCCCCCGGCTACGCGGCCGCCTGTCCCGCGGACGCGGCCGGAACCACCATCGCCGCCGTCCAGGGCGACGGGCCGTCCTCCCCCATGAAGCGCCGGACCGTCGCTTTACGCGGCGTGGTGACGGCCGCCTTCCCCGGCGCCGATGGCCTGTCCGGCTTCTTCCTGCAGGATGCCCGGGGCGACGGCGACCCCGCCACCTCGGACGGGATCTTCGTCAGGACCGCCGGCGGGCAAGCCACGCCGCGCCCCGGCGACGAGGTGCGGGCCGTCGGCACCGTGAGCGAGGCGTACGGCATGACGACGCTCGGCTCGCTCACGCTACTCCAGCGCTGTGGCCGGGCGAAGCTCCCGCAGCCCCGCGTGGTGCGCCTGCCGGTCTCGGGCGCGGCCGACTGGGAGGCGCTCGAGGGCATGCTGGTGCGGCTGCCGGGGCCGCTCGTCGTCACCGGTGTCGAGGCCCTGGCGCGCTACGGCGAGCTGGAGCTGGCCGATGCCCGGCTCTTCGCGACCCCACAGGGAACGCCCGCGCCGGGAACGCCCACGGCCACCGCCGACGCCTCGGGACTCCGCAGCGTCGTTCTCGACGACGGCAGCCGCCGACAGAACCCGCGGCCGCTCCCCTACCGCTATCGGGACGGACGGCCGCCGCGCGTGGGCGACGAGCTGCGCGACGTCACGGCGGTGGTGATGGGGGTAGGGCCGGCGCGCTACCGGCTCGAGCCCGTCGTCGCCCCCGAGCTCATCGCCGCCAACCCCCGGCCGCCGGTCCCGACGACCGTCGGGGGCGCGCTGCGGGTCGCCACCTTCAACGTCCACAACCTCTTCACCACGCTCGCTGACCGCGGGGCGCGCAGCGCCGCTCAGCGCGCGCTGCAACGCGCCAAGCTCGTCTCCGCCCTGGTCGCCCTGGACGCCGACGCCATCGCGCTGCAGGAGGTCGAGAACGACGGCATGCGCAGCGAGGCCGCGCTCGTGACGGCGCTCAACGCCCGGCTCGGCGGTCCCGTGTACGCCGCCGTGCCCGACCCGCCTGCGGGCGTGGGCGGCGACCGCATCAAGCAGGCGCTGCTCTACCGTCCGGCGGCGCTCGAGCTGCTGTCGTCCGCCAGCGACCCGCGCCCCGTGTTCGAGCGCCCGCCCGTGGCGGCGACGTTCCGCGACCGGGAGGGCGGCGTGTTCACGCTGGTGGCACTGCACTTCAAGGCCAAGAGCGGCTGTCCCGCCGCCGGCGACGTGGACCGCGGGTTCGGTTGCTGGAACCTGCGGCGCAGCGCCCAGGCGCAGGCGGTGCTCGATTTCGTCACCCGCCTCCAGCGGGTCGCCGGTGACCCCGACGTGCTGGTGGCCGGTGATCTCAACAGCTACGCCGCCGAGCCGCCACTGCGCTTGTTGGCAGCCGCCGGTCTCGTCGACGCGGCGCACGTCCTGCCCGCCGCGGAGCGCTACAGCTACGTCTACGCCGGACGCTCTGGGACGCTCGACTACCTGCTGGCGACCCCCTCGCTGGCCCCGCAACTCGCTGGGACGACCATCTGGCACATCGATGCCGACGAGTCGCCACTCGTCGGCGCCTTCGCGACTGCTCGCCCGACCGTGCCGCCGGACCCGGCGCCGTACCGGGCGTCGGACCACGATCCCGTTCTCGCGGGGATGACCCTGGTGAACGAGGCAGCCGGGAGCGGCGCGGCGCAGCGCTGAGCCCGATCGACCGACCGGAGCCCCTACGCCCGCCCGCTCAGTTCGGCGCTCGATGCTTGGCGTTCGCCTCTGGCGTGACCGACAGCCATCCCTCGCCGCTCGACACCGTGCGCGCACGACGCTCCTCGTGCACCGTGTGCTTGACCCGTTTCGCCTCGCGTCGCAGGATCTCCCGCTCCGCCGCGATCAGCTTGACCACGTCGCGGTGGCTGGAGGTCCCGGCGAACAGCGCGCGCTCATAACGCGTCACCATCGCCTCGAGCTCGGTGTCCGAGCAACGCTTCATGGTGCGAGACCCTTCCTTCATGCCGGCAGCCTAGCAGCGGGGGACTAACGGTCTTCTTACGGCCTGCCTCAGCGAGCGCAGGCGGCGCGGCGCGGCGACCTCAGCCCCCGCTGTCGTGGCGGCGTTCCGGTCCCGAGGCGTCGTCGCTCTCGGACGGCACGCTCTCGGACGGCGCGCTCCCCGACGGCGCGCTCCCCGACTCGGCGCCCTCGTCCCCACCTCTCCGGGCCGCGCTCTCCTGCGCGTCGCGCTGGATGCGGCCGTACCACAGCAGCCCGACTCCGATCACCAGGAACAGCAGGAACGTGCCGAAGCGGTGCAGGATCAGCAGCAGCAGCGCCAGGATGACGGCACCCGCTCCCAGCGACGATGCCCGGAAGCGGCCCATCAGGACCGAGGCTCCGGATCGGCGTGGTTCGGCAGAGGGACTCGCATCGCACCTTCCACCCTAGCAGTCGCCGCCGGCCGCGGCCGTCAACCGGTCGGGAACACGCCCGTGAGAACGAAGCCCAGCAGATAGCCGAAGGCGGCCACGCCGAGGCCGACCACGAACATGTCGAAGCCGCTGCGCAGCCAGGGCCGGCCGGTGAACACGCTGCGCGCCGCGCCGACCACGAAGTGCATCGCCATGGCGAGGGCGAAGGCGCTCCAGGCGGCCACGGCACCACCCCCGAAGAAGAACGGCACGATCGGGACCAACGCGCCGAACACCGTCGCCAGCCCGGTCGTCGCCCCCTCCACCAGCGGTGGATCGCTCTCCTCGCTGATCTTGAGTTTCTCCCGCGCCAGCTCGCGCAGCGCCACGTCGGGGTCGGCCATCACCCGGCGCGCCGCGCTGCGGGCCTCGTCCCCGGTGAGCCCCTTCTCCTCGTACAGGCCGGCGAGGTAGTCCTCCTCGCGCTGGGGGAACAACATCAACTCGGCGCGCTGGGTGTTGATCTCGTTGGCATCGACCTCGCGCTGGCTCTGTGAGGCCAGGTAGCCACTGGCCGCCATCGACAACGAGGACGCCAGCAAGCCGGAGAAACCGCTCAGCAACACCACGTCGCGGTGGATGGCGGCACCCAGCATGCCGGCGATGAGGCCGAAGTTGGCCGTGAGGCCGTCGTTGAAGCCATAGACGAGATTCCGCAGGCGACCGCCGGAGTCGATGTGATGCCACGGATCGCCGGAGGTGCCGCTGAGCCGGCCGAGCACACTGGCGTGGTGCGCCGATTCGCGCGCCAGCCGCTTCACCCACGGCTCATCGACGCCGTCCCGGGCCTCCTGGAGGAAGCGCGCGACCTCGTTCCCTTCCTCACTCGTGGCCAGCGCCAGGACCAGCCTCGGCCCCAGCAGCCGGGAGCCGGCCAGCAGCATGCGCGTGCGCGCCGAGGGTGCGAAGCGCGGGGCCTGTCCCAGCAGCGAGGCGAACACCTGCTGGTGCGCTCGTTCGTCCTGCGCCAGACGCAGCAACGTCGTGCGCGCCTCGCCGTCCTTCATGCGCCGGGCGAGGCCGTCGTAGAGGAAAGCCGAGTCTCCCTCGTCCTGCCAGTGCTCGAGAAGGCGTTCGCGCCCCAGGCGCGTTCCCTGCCGTGGCGGCTGCTCCGACATCGGACGCACCGTCCCTCCCCCACCGTTGTGTGGCGTCGCACCGGCGCGCCGCAGGTGGGAGCGACGGGCCTGGGCCCAGCTTAGTTCCCTCGCCCGCTCCCTGCCCTGCGTCGGGGAACGCCGCGATCGCGGCACCGCTGCCACGGCGTGGCGACGGCGCCGCGGGGGCAGCTCATGGCACCGCCGCGCGAGGTGATCTGCGTGCGCCCCCGCGGGCCCGCCGAGCGCCACACTGAGGCATGCCTACGAGGCCTCGGCCGGAGACGGCGGCGCTCCACGCCGCCCTGGACCACTATCGCGTGTCCCTGGCGGACGCGCCGGTGCGGAGCGTGCTGCTGGAGTACAGCCAACTGCCGGGCCCCCGCAGCAACCTGGCCCTGGCCGCCCTCTTCGGCGAGGAGGTGGCAGAGCGAGCGGCACAGGAACCGGCGCCCTGGTGGGACCTGTGCAACGCTCTGGCCGGCCTGTCGGCGCAGCGCGCCCCGACCGGCGACCCCGGCGAGTTCGTGGCCTTCTGCGGCACGCTGGGCGCCGCGGCGGTGGCGTGCGTCGTCGGCGAGCGGACGGCGTCCGCGCTCGCCATCGCGCGCAACGCGGCGGGCGATCCTCGCTGGCGCCTGCGCGAGGCCGCGGCCATGGCGCTGCAGCGCCTGCTGCTGGCGCGTCGCGAGCCGACCCTGACGGAGCTGCGAGCCTGGGTGCGGGAGGGGCGGCCGCTGGAGCTCCGCGGGGTGGTGGCTGCGCTGGCCGAGCCCTCGGTGCTGGCCGTGCCCGAACTCGCCGACGCAGCCGTGGGCCTGCACCGCGACGTCCTGGCGCGCCTGCTGGCGTCGACCGAGCGCAGCTCGAGCGCGGTACGCACGCTGCGACAGGCCCTGGGATACTCCTTGAGCGTGGTGACGGTCGCCCGGCCGGATTCCGGCTTCGCGCTGCTGGATGAGCTGATCGCCAGCGGCGACCCGGACGCGCTCTGGATCGCACGGGAGAACGCACACAAGGCGCGGCTGGCTCAGCGCTTCCCCGAGCGCACGAAGGCGCTGCAGCGAACGCTGTGAGGCTGGCGGCACGAGCGGAGAGCGGGCCGTTGTCGGGACCGGGGCGGCCGCAGCCGGCCGGCTAGGGCTTGCGGAGCAGGACCTCGACGCTGCGGTCGTCGAACCGGCGCGCATCACAGGCGTCGGTGTCGCGACAGGCCATCAGGTAGCGGAAGCGCCGCCCGGCCGATTCGGGCACCTCGGACCGCATCAGGTGCAGGTGTTCACGCGGCGAGCTGGTGTGGCAGAGGTCGCAGAACACCTGGACCGACTCCCTGCCGGCGCGTTCCACCGGCGTCATCCGCAGTCGGACCGTGCCGGCGGCGTCCATCACCCTCAGGTCGCCGCTCCCGTCGCGCTCGAGCCGGTAGGCATGGTCACGCGGGACCAACCGCGCCGGAGTCGCAGGGAAGAACTCCTGCACGATCTCCAGCGCGGTGTAGGTGTGCTTCGGCTCTTCGCTCACCTCGCCCCGAGTATACCGCCGCCCGCCCGTCCGGACCTGCGGGAACGCCCGCCCTCAGGCGGCGCGGCGCGAAGACGAACGCCCGCCGGAGCGCCGCCGCCCTCCGAAGGCCAGCGTCGCCAGCGCCACCAGCGCCGCCGCCGCCAGCGCCGCGCCGGCGACCACGGGTTCGGGGCGCTGCGCCACCGCGATCCCCACGAACGCCCAGACCAGCACCAGGGCGTAGGCAACGTCGCGCTCACGGAGCAGCATCACGGTGCCGAGCAGGGCGGCGACCGCCAGCATGATCACGGCCCAGGCCACGTCGGAGATCCCCCAGCCACCCCACTGCGCATGGAGCAGGGCGTCACTCACGTTGGCGATGGTGGCGACGCTGATCCATCCCAGATAGATGCTGAAGGGCAGGCGGACCATCCAGGTCTCGGCCCGCCCGGCGCCGCGTCCGACGCGCAGACCGCGGTAGATGACGATGAGCGTGAGCAGCAGCGCCAGCATGACCGGTACCGTCCAGTAGATGCGGAGCGTCTGCCACAGCACCAGCCACACGCTGTTCAGCACGCCGGACAGCACGAACCACCAGGCCACCGAGCGCACCCGCTCGTCGCGCAGCAGCGGCGGCACCGCCTGCGCCACGGCATACACCGCCAGACCGAGGTAGATCACGCTCCAGATCGAGAACACGTACCCCGCGGGCACGAACAACGCCGGGTATAGCGCGGAGACCTCCTGCGTGGTCCTCCCACCGATCGGCAGGAGGATCGCCAGCGCGTTCACGGCCACGGTGCCGAGGTACGCCAGGAGGACCGCCACTTGTGCCAGACCGAACCGTCCCATGCTCAGCCTCCCCTCGCGCCGCTGTCCACTAGCCGGCGCGTCGCTACCCCTGATCCAGCGTGCCGAGCAGGGTGGCCATCTCGAGGGCGGCCATGGCGGCCTCGAACCCCTTGTTGCCGGCCTTGCTCCCGGAGCGCTCCAACGCCTGCTCCAGCGTGTCGGTGGTGAGCACGCCGAAGACGACCGGCACGCCCGAATCGAGCGCAGCGCGCGACACGCCGCCGGCCACCATGGAACAGACCACGTCGTAGTGACTGGTGGCGCCCCGGATCACGGCCCCCACCGTGAGCACCGCCGCGTAGCGACCGGTCTCGGCCATGCGCTTGGCGGCCAGGGGGATCTCGGCGGCGCCGGGCACCCACGCCACGTCGACGGAGGCATCGTCGACGCCGTGACGCCTCAACCCGTCGCGGGCGCCCTCCAGCAACCTGCGGGTGACGAGATCGTTGAAACGGCTGGCGACGATGCCGAAGCGCAGGCCGGAAGCCTGGAAGGTCCCCTCGAAGACGCTCATGGCCCAAGCCTAGCAGGGCGGGCGCCAACGCGACTGTCGGCGAGCACGGACTCGTGCCGCTGTACCGGCGCGCCGGGCCTCAGGGCAGGAACACGTCCAGGGCGATGTCGGTGACGCTCGGCTGCACCGCGTACACCGGCTTGTCGCCGGGGAAGCGCACGGTGAAGACGTTCCAGCCCTTCTGGAGGTCGAGGGTGGTGCCGCCGCCGGTCAGCACGGCGGCGCGATCGACGTAGATCAAGCTGAAGAAGCCGACCGGCTTCTCCAGGCTGGGCACTCCGATGAACCACGGATCGGTGACGCGATCGAACACGCCGTTGCCATTCTTGTCGACGTACATGTTGATGCGCCCGACCGCGAAGTTGACCTCGCCGCTGCCGGCATCCGCCGGCTTGACGGTGTACTCGTTCTGGAGGCCTGGCAGCAGGACCGCGCCGCTGCGGAAGGGCCGCAGCTGGTCCTGGGGGATGGGCTTCGCGGTGAGCTTGAAGGTCCCGCCGACGGGCGCCACGCTGGCGACCTCGAGACCCCACACGTTGTTGTTGTCGACCACGTGGATGGCAACGCGCGTTCCATCTGGAAGCGTCTGTTCGCTCTTCACGATGCCGCTCAGTTCGGCACTCTGTTGGGCGAACGCCGCCGACGCCAGCACCAGCACGAGCGAGAACACGAGTCGTCTCATGGCATTCTCCAAATCAGCACAGCTTAGCATGGCGCCTCGCGAGCGGACACCCGCCTTCCCTGGCCCGCGCGCGCCGGAGCGAGTTACGTCCTGGGCGCTAACGGCGGGCTCTGCCGTGACCGCACAGTCATAACACACGGACCGATGAGAACCGGCACCCGGGCCTTGTGCATTCCTTCAGGCAGCGTAGCCGTGCGGGTGCGCCTGTGCCCATGACCACGCCGACGCCACCATCGCCTCCAGCCGCGCGTGCGCCGGCCGCCAGCCTAGCTCGTCGCGGATGCGCCGGGAATCGGCCACCAGCACCGGCGGATCGCCGGCACGCCGCGGAGCGAGCCGTTCGCCGATGGGCTGGCCGGTGACGCTCCGGCAAGCCTCGATGACCTCGCGCACGGAGAAGCCCTGCCCGTTGCCGAGGTTGTAGGCGTGCGCCTCGCCCGGCGCCAGCGCCTCCACGGCCAGCACGTGGGCCTCGGCCAGATCCAGCACGTGGACGTAGTCGCGCACCGCGGTTCCGTCCGGCGTGGGGTAGTCGTCGCCGAACACCGCGATGTGCTCGCGCCGCCCGGCCGCCACCTGCAGCACCAGCGGGATCAGGTGCGACTCCGGCCGGTGGTCCTCCCCCAGCCGGTCGCTGGCGCCGGCGGCGTTGAAGTACCGCAGCGCGGTGTACCCCAGGCCGGCGGTGCGCTGCAGCCAGTGCAGCATGCGCTCGACGAGGGCCTTCGACTCGCCGTAGACGCTCTCCGGCCGCACCGGAGCGTCCTCCGGGATGGGCACGGCCTCGGGCGTGCCGAACAGCGCCGCGGTCGACGACAGCACGAAGCGACGCACATCGTGCGCCAGCAGGGTCTCGACGAGCGCCAGGCTGCCGGCGGTGTTGTTGCGGAAATACGCCAGCGGCCGCTCCATCGACTCCCCGACCAGCGATACCGCGGCGAAGTGCAGCGCGGCCTCGACGCCGTGTTCCCGGATCGCGGCGCCGACCCGGTCCGGGTCCGCGACGTCCGCCTCCACGAAGGCCGCCCCGTCCGGGACGGCGTCCCGATGGCCGGTCGACAGGTTGTCGAGGACGACCACACGATGGCCGCGCTCCAGCAGCCGCTCGGTGGTGATGCTGCCGATGTAGCCGGCACCGCCGGTCACCAGGATGTCCATGTCGGTAGTGTACCCGCGCCCGGCCCTCGCCTGCCGGCGCGTCGAGCTCCGTTCAGAACAGGCTCGACACGCGTCCTGTTGTCGCTCGGCGTCGGAGGCTGGTTCGGCGCCGGGCCGTATGATGAACGGAGCATCCCAGGAGGTTCGCATGGCGGTCCCATCCAAACCCGCACCCACCAGTACCTCGGCCGTGGACTCCGGCCAGATCTGGTTCGAAGGCAAGCTCGTCGCGCCCGAAGAGGCCACGGTATCGGTCCTCACCCACGCGCTGCACTACGGCACCAGTGTGTTCGAGGGGATCCGCGCCTACGAGACCGAGCGCGGCGCCGCGGTCTTCCGCCTGCCGGAGCACACCAGGCGCATGCTCGACTCCGCCAAGATCCTCGGCATGCGTTCGCCGGTCACCGCCGATGAGATCGACCACGCCATCCTGGAGACGATCCGCGCCAACAAGCGCACGTCGTGCTACATCCGCCCGCTGTTCTGGTACGGCTCCGAGTCGCTGGGCGTGAACCCGGGCCGCAACCGCGTGCACTTCATGGTGGCGACCATGCCCTGGGGTACCTACCTGGGCGACGAGGGCGTGCAGAAGGGCGTGGCGCTGATGACGAGCTCGTGGCGCCGCAGCTCGGGCGACATCCTGCCGACCAAGGCGAAGGCCGGCGGCAACTACGTGAACTCGGTGCTGGCCAATCAGGAGGCGAGGGCCAACGGTTACGACGAAGCGCTGCTGCTCGACAAGCAAGGGTTCGTGGCCGAGGGCTCGGGCGAGAACCTCTTCATGGTCCGGGACGGCGTCCTCTACCCCATCGCGCACTCCGTCAACCTGCGCGGCATCACCCGCGACACCGTGATCCGGATCGCCGAGTGGATGGGCACCGAGGTGCAGAGCACCATGGCGACGCGCGACGAGCTCTACACCGCCGACGAGGTGTTCATGGTGGGTACGGCGGCCGAGGTGACACCGGTGGCCTCGATCGATCGCCGCCCCATCGGCGACGGCGTGGCCGGGGAGTACGCGCTCACCATGCGCAAGACCTACCTCGACGTGGTCCACGGCCGCCTCGATGTCTTCGACTCCTGGCTGACCTACGTCGACTGAGCTTCGTTCGCGTTCCGCGCCCCGCAGGCCCGCCCTGCGGGGCGTTCTCGTGAACGGGAGCTGCCGTTGGACGCCGTTGCCGTCGACGCTGCGGCGTGCCGGTGCGGCGTGCCGGCGCTCAGCCGCCGGCGCGGTCGAGCTGCTCCTCGAGCAGCCCACGCCAGTCGGGCAGCAGCCCGTCGCAGGCCAGGGCCCGCCGCAGGCCCTCGACGTCGTCGCGATCGCGGAAGTACAGCCGGTTGAGCTCCATCACCGAGAGCGGCTGCGGGGGACGATCGACCACCTCGATCTCGGCGCCGGGCTCGAGCGCGCCCTCCTGCAGCACTCGCAGCAGGTAGCCGGTGTAACCCGTCTGGGACATCCACGCCGTGAGCTGCAGCTCGCCGTTGAGGGCGGCCGGCGTCCAGCACGGCACGCGCGGCTCGGTGACCTGCAGCCGGACGCCCCCCACCCGCCACACCTCACCCAGCACCACGTCCTCCTCGAGGCGCCCTGTCACGCGCGCGTTCTCCCCGAACGCCGGGGTCCGCAGCGGCCGCCCCAGACGCTCCTCCCAGTACGGGTAGCGCTCGTCGGCGTAGACGCACACGGCCCGGTCGGGACCGCCGTGGTTCTTGGTGTCCGCCTGCTGGTCGCCCTCCAGCCCCAGCGTGCCCAGCCGCACAGGCCCGTGCGCGGGCGTCTTGCCGATCGCGGTGGCAGCCTCACGGCCCGCCAGTTGCCGGGTCTCGATCCGACCCGCGTAGAGTGCGACGATGCTGGCCATGCCCCGTAGTATGCCAGTCGACGGAGGCGGCGGACCCCGTAAGATGGCGGCATGGAGGTTCCCTACCGTCCCCGCCGCATCCGCTTCGTCGGGCTCGAGCAGGCGAAGGGGTGGCGGCTGAAGGTCTACAACATCCTTCACCACAGCAAGGAGCCCCTCGACGCGCTGCTGCAGGCCGCACGCGACACCGCGCTGGCATCGCTGCCGCAACCGGCGAGCACCCCCGACCGCTACGGGGTGGGCTTCATCGCCGTGCACCAGGGCTCGAGCTACGACTTCGTCACCGTCGCCCACTGGGCCTACGAGACGGAGCTGCGGTCGCAGACCTACATGCGGCCGTCGAGCGGGAGCTTCCTGCTCGAGCCGGTGTCCGGCTCCGAGCTCTCCGCCGACGTCTGGGACCTGCGGCTGCTGGCCTTCGAGCGCGACGCCTGGGTCGAGACCGTGCTGCGCGCGGAGCACGCCGACCTGGAGGCGTACCTGGCACGCAGCTTGGAGGAGGAAGCCTAGGCCCCCGGCCGCGGCGACGGCGCGTGACGCTCCTCGCCCTGGCCCTCGTCCTCGCCGCCGCGCTGCTCCACGCGAGCTGGAACCTGCTGGCCAAGCGCGCGCAGGGGGGCGTGGAGTTCGTCTGGCTCTTCGCCACCCTCACCCTGGTGGCCTACGCGCCGGCGGTCGCGGTCTACGCGGTGCTGGCGCACCCGACGCTGCGCCCCGTCGTGGTGGGCTTCGCTGCGGTGAGCAGCCTCATCCACGTCGCCTACTTCGTGACCCTGCAACGCGGCTACCGGGTGGGCGACCTGTCGCTGGTGTATCCGCTGGCGCGCGGCAGCGGGCCGGCGCTGGCGGCGCTGCTGGCGATCACCGTGCTGGGCGAGCGGCCCGGTCCGTTGGGGCTCGCCGGCGGGGCCCTGGTGGTGCTGAGCGTGTTCGTGCTCACGGGGGGTGGCGCGCGCGGCGGAGCCGGTCGTCCGGCGCTGTTCTACGGCCTCACGACGGGCGTGTTCATCGGTGGGTATACCGTCTGGGACGGGTATGCGGTGGCTCATCTGGGGGCGTCACCGCTTCTGTACAGCTACCTCTCGGAGGCCGGGCGCGCGCTGCTGCTGGCCCCGTTGGCGTGGCGCGGGCGTGCTGCGGTGGCGCGGGCCTGGCGTGACAGCCGCGGGGCGGCCTGGGGCATCGCCGTGTTGAGCCCACTGGCCTACATCCTGGTCCTCACCGCCATGACCTTCACGCCTATCAGCCTGGTGGCGCCGGCGCGCGAGATCAGCATCCTGGTCGGGACCCTGATGGGAACGAGGCTGCTGGCCGAAGGGCAGGGATCGAGGCGCCTGGCAGGGGCGCTCGGGATGGTCGTGGGCGTCGCCCTGCTGGCGCTGTCGTGACCGGCGGCGCGTCCCCGACTCCATCGGCACGGATCGCGACGCGGTGCGGCCGCTCTCCCGGCCCGGGTAAGAGAACCGAAAGGAGTCGCGCTCTACCCTGCGCTCATGAGGTCGCTTCCCTCCGTTCTTCGCACGCTGGCCGGGATGCCGCTGCCCGTGAGCGAACGCGCTCCCGAACGCTCGTACCCGCGACGCGTCACGGGCCGGATCGCGGGACGCGCTCCTGCGCCGGCGCCATCGGCCGAGCTGGAGCTGGCGCAGGTGGAAGCCATGCTGCGCCGTTTCCACGGCGAGCCCGTTCGCATCGACAACCCCTTCGCCGCCTTCCCGACGCGTTCGTTCTGGTTGGGGCGGCTGATGAACGACCGCGGCTGAGACCCCCCGACTCCCTCCCTCCCCGTGAGCGGGCCCGCAGCCTCGAAAGGCTGCGGGCCCGCTCACGTCGCCGTTCGTGCCCCGTCACTCCCGGCCGGACCGGGACGACGAGGCCCTGCCTCAGGCGATCGGCCGTCCTCCGGCCTCCCGGCTGCGATGCAGCGCGTCGGAACCGTGGGTCGTCCGCGGAGCCACGACGTCGGCGAGGCCGTGCAGGGCGCTCGCGGCCCGGCGTCGGGCCAGGACCCACCCGCGGTCGGCGATGCCTCCGCGCTCGCGGGCCAGGCGTAGCGCCCGGGCATCCTCAGCCTGGCGTCGGTAGTCGTTCATCCGGTCGCGTGCGGCGACGGTGGCGCCATACAACCATCCGTTCATGCTGCCCTCCTCAGGGCGTCCGTTGCCGGCCTCCGCTTCGGCGCCGCGCGCGCAAAACGGTGCGGCGCTCTAGCGGTTGGCCCAGTGGCGCGCGATGCGGGGCACGCGCTCACCGTCGGCATAGCCGGCGCGGCGCAGGCGCTCGGCGTTGGGCTCGCGCCGGAGCTGGCCGGCACGGGCGCGGGTGAACTGTACGAGCATGTAGGTGTTCATGTGGACCTCCTAGGTCGGATCCCGGGATACGGGTGGGGGGCAAAAAAGAACCTCGGCGAAGAGCTCGCCGAGGGCCGACAACGGGTGTCGGGTCGAGGTCTGCTAGGCAGACCCGCGGTCCTGGGGAGGACCCTCCTCGAGCGAGCGGCGTGCACCGGCGCCCCAGCCGGCCGCTCCGGCGCCCGTCTGGGCGACGTCGGCGAAGGGGCGCAGGCCGACGGCGCAACGGACGGACTCCGAAGCGTGCACAACCATGATCTCGATCATCGACCTCACCTCCTTGCTGTCGTGGGCTGGGGCCCTTGTGGGCCGCCGCTAGGGGACCTTCGTCCCCGGCGAAAGATTCTAGCACGAGGTTACGGCTTATGCAATAGGGTATGCGTACGCGCCGGGCGCTCGCGCCCCGGGACGCCGGCACGCGTTCACGACGGACATTCGGCTGGACCGGGGGGTCGGGACCGGCCGCCGCTCAGGCCGGATCGCCGGCTTCGAGGAGGGTGGCCGTCTCGTCGTCGGGCACCGGCTCCTCGGCGAGCTGACGCAGCTTGGCCCGCCGCTCGGGCGAGCGCAACGGCTGCTGCTCGAGCCTCTCGGTCAGCGCCATCATCAGCTCGTAACTCTGGCCGACGTGCGCGCTCCGGACGATCTCGATGTCGGCGGGGACCTGCTCGAGCAGGCGCGGTGCCAACGTCAACACCGACAGCCGCTCGCCACGAAGCAGCGCCAGCGTCAGATCGCTGCGCCGGCGCCCGTCTCCGAAACTCACCCGGACACCGGCCGGGACGGCAACGCGCAACACCGCGGCACGAGCCTCGAGGACGCGCTCGTCGGGAGTCATGATCATGGGACCATTGTACGGGGCCGATGGCCCGAAGGCGTGTGCAGGTCCGGCACCCGCCGCGCGGATACCGCTAATAGGCGCGGGCGAAGATGACCTTGCGGGCGTAACCGCTCTCGCGTCCGGTGTGAACGCAGGTCGTCCCCTCGGCGCTGGGCCCCTCCACCGGGATGCAGCGCACCGTGGCCTTGGTCTCCTCCTGGATGATCCGCTCGCTCTCGGGATCGCCGCAATGCGTGGCGTAGACGAAACCGTGCTCGACCATCTCCTTGAGCTCGTCGTAGCTGTGCGCCTCGAAGGTGTGCTCCTCGCGGAACGCGCGCGCCCGCTCGTACAGGGCGGCCTGGAACCTCGGCAGCTCCTCGGCCACGGTGTCCGGCAGCGCCTCGAGCCGGACCGTCCGCTTCTCCCCTGACAGCCGGTCGGCCAGGATGGCGGTGCCCTGCCCCACGTCACGCGGGCCCAGCTCGATACGAAGCGGAACCCCCTTCTGCTCCCACTCGTTGAACTTCCGGCCCGGGCTGAGCCCCTCGCGGTCGTCGAGCTTGACGCGCACGTTGAGCGCACGCAGCGCATCGGCGAGGTGGCGCACCTCGGCCATCACCAGCTCGCGCGCGTCCGGGTCGTTGGCGCGGAAGATGGGCACGATCACGACCTGGTGCGGCGCCAGCCGGGGCGGCAGGATGAGCCCGCGATCGTCGCCGTGCGTCATGATGAGCGCCCCGATGAAGCGCGTGCTGAAGCCCCACGAAGTGGTGTGGGCGTAGGCCTGCTCGTTGTTCACGTCGTTGAAGCTGATGTCGAAGGCGCGCGCGAAGTTCTCGCCCATGTAGTGGCTGGTGCCGGTCTGCAGGGCGCGCATGTCGCGCATCATGGCCTCGATGGTGAGCGTCATCCTCGCCCCCGCGAAGCGCTCCCCCTCGGTCTTCTCGCCGCGCACCACCGGCACCGCCCCGAAGTCCTCGGCGAAGCTGGCGTAGATGTCGAGCATCCGGCGCGTCTCCTCGAGGGCCTCCTCGGCCGTGGCGTGCGCCGTGTGCCCCTCCTGCCACAGGAACTCCGAGGTGCGCAGGAAGGGACGGGTGCGCATCTCCCAGCGCACGACGTTGCACCACTGGTTGTACAGCAGCGGCAGGTCCCGGTAGGACTGCACCCACTTGCTGTACAGCTCGCCGATGATCGTCTCGGAGGTGGGGCGGATCGCCAGCGGCTCCTCGAGCTCCTTGCCGCCGGCATGCGTCACCACGGCCAGCTCCGGCGAGAAGCCCTCGACGTGCTGCGCTTCGCGCTCGAAGAAGCTCACCGGGATGAGCAGCGGGAAGTACAGATTCTCGTGCCCCGACGCCTTGAACATGGCGTCCAGGTCGTGCTGGACGTGCTCCCACAGGGCGTACCCGTAGGGTCGGATCACGAAGGTTCCGCGTACGGGGCTCTGATCGACGAGATCGGCCCGGTACACGATGTCGTTGTACCAGGCACTGAAGTCTTCCGACTGGGGCGTGAGGGCCTGCGTCTTGGCCATAGCGCCCCAGCTTACCAGGGCCGGCCGCCAGGGCGCTGAGCGCGCCTCCGGAACGCCTTCAGGTCACCAGCGTGGGCACGTCGCACTCGAGCAGGACCTGCTCCAGGATGCCGCCCACCACGTCCTCGAGCCAACGGTTGAAGGTGTAGCTGCCCATGAACACGGCATCGCAACCGTGATCCCGCACCGCCTCGCGGATGGCCGCTCCCACCGGGCCGCTGCCCGACACGTAGGTGGCCTCCACGTCGAAGCGCTCCAGGTAGGCGCGTGCGCGCTGGAGCGGGCCGCCGCCGCGACCGGTGTCGCCCACGGTCAGCACCACCGGCCGCAGATCGCGCTTGACGGCCGAGTAGGCGAGCGCGAAGAGCGCCTCGTCGGCCTTGATGCCTCCGTCGTAGGCGAGCAACGGCCGCCCGAGCCCCGCGGGGGGGCGCTGCACCACCAGCAGCGGCCGGGGGCAGCGCCGCAACAGTCCGCGCAGCTCGGGGACGAGCTGCCGCTCCCCGTTCTCCTCGTCGACCAGCGCGCCCACCACCAGATCGAGGTAGGCGGCGCGCTCGCGCACCTCGGGCACGGCGTCGCGGTCCGTTGCCGCGAACTGACCCTCCACACCGGCCGCCTCACAGGCCGCCTCGAAACGTCCCCGTTCGGCCTCCAGCAGCTCCGGGGTGATGCCGGCCGCGCCCAGGCGCAGGGCGTACAGCGCGGAACCCTCGAACGCGGCCACCGCGAGGGCGGCGCGCAGCGCGTGAGCGTCGAGCGGCCGCCCGCCCAGCAGCACCAGCACCTCGCGGACCAGGCGCACCGCCTTGCGACGCTGGTCCGGTGCCACGCGCGACGCCTCGAGCAGCTCGTCGACGTGCTCGTCGGGCCGCGCGCGACGGCTCGGGGCGAGCCCGGCGGCCACGGCCGAGGAGGGCAACCGCCAGCCGAAGGCCTGCTCGAGCCGCGCGCGGTGCTCGGCGAGGAACAGGTACAGGTCGGTCTCGGTGCGCCCTTCGTACCCCTCGAGCAGCCCGTGCACGCCGATCGCGTCCACCACCGGCAGGTAGACCGCGTCGTACCAGTGGACCACCGCCTCCTCGAAGGTGACCGGGCGATCGAGGTCGATCCCCATGAAGTAGCGGTGCACCCGGATGTGCTCGGCCAGCGCCTGGTACTGGCCCGGAGCGGTGACCGTCAGGTCGGCGTCGGGGCGCAACTCGTCGAGACGGGTCTCCTCCAGGAAGGAGGCGTACTCGCTCTTGATGATCAGGTCCTCGGGGTCGTCATCGGGCGACAGCGGCACGCGCGCGAGGACCGGCGTCACCACCGCCTGGATGGTGGGGGCTCCCAGCTGGCGCGCCACCGACACCCGGTGGTTGCCGTCCTTGACGAAGTAGGCGTCGCCCAGCCGGTACACCTCGATGGGCGGTACGCCCGCCATGCCGGTCATGGCGAGCTTGACCCCGACCCAGCGGTCGCGGTCGCTGTCGATGCGCGGCAGGAAGCCGCGGCTGAAGTCCTGGTAGCGGTCGACGCTGCCGACGATGGCGTCGAGCGGCACGTCCTCGAGGTGCCTCGCAGCGCTCTCGACGGCGTGCAGGCGCCGGCGCACCTCGTCGTAGGGCAGCAGCTCGTGGGTCTGCCCGGAGAACAGCGACAGCACCGCCTGCACGTCGGCGCGACGCCGCGCCCGTCGGAAATCGGTGACGGCGGAGGCGGCTCCGGCCCGGCTGTCGGCCATGCCTACATTGTGCCACCGTGTGCCGCGGGCGCGCACGGGGCGCACGGGGCGCACGACGACGGCGATGGGCCGGGAGGGCGAGGTCCCGGGCCCGTCGCCGTCCGCGAGCCGGCCCGACGGAGCGGCCGCCGCCCGCCGTCGGATCCGACAGCGCACCGTGCTCGCCGTCTGCTAGACTCGGTGCCATGAACCGGCGAATGACGGGATGCCGCCCTGGATCCGACTGAGCGGGCACGCTCGGTAGGGTCGTGGGCGCCGTCTGGACGGCGCCCTTCTTTCTTGGCTCGTGGGCCCTTCCCGGCCGAACCTCGGAGGACGACATGGACACAGCCGAGACCCCAGTGGACACGCGACCCGACCGGTACGGCGACACCCAGGAGGAGCGCCGGCGCGGCACCTTCTACGCCACCACGCCGATCTTCTACGTCAACGCCGCGCCCCACATCGGCCACGCCTACACGACCACGCTGGTCGATGTCGTCACCCGCTTCCACCGGCTGCGCGGCGACGACACCTTCTTCCTGACCGGCACCGACGAGCACGGCGAGAAGGTCGCCAAGGCCGCGGACAAGGCGGGCAAGACGCCGCAGCAGTACGTCGACGACGTGGCAGCGCAGTTCCGGGCCACCTGGGACCGGCTCGGCATCCAGTACGACGAGTTCATCCGGACCACCGAGGAGCGCCACCAGAAGGTGGTGCGCGAGGTCTTGCAGCGCGTCTACGACAGTGGCGACATCTTCTACGGCGAGTACTCCGGCCTCTACTGCGTGGGCGCCGAGCGTTTCGTGACCGAGAAGGAGATCGTCGACGGCAAGTGCCCCGACTCCGACGAGCCGCCCGAGTACCGCACCGAGGCGAACTACTTCTTCCGCATGGAGAAGTACCGGCCGTGGCTGCGCGAGACGCTGGAGGAGAACCCCGAGCTGATCCGCCCCGAGCGCTACCGCAACGAGGTGCTCGCCATGCTGCGCGAGCCCATCGGGGACCTCTCCATCAGCAGGCCGCGCAAGCGCGTGCCCTGGGGCATCCCGCTGCCGTGGGACGAGGAGCACGTCACCTACGTGTGGTTCGACGCCCTCATCAACTATTACTCGGCGCTCGCCTCCAAGGGTTTGGAGGCGCGCTACTGGCCCCACGTGGAGCACTTCATCGCCAAGGACATCGTCAAGCCCCACGGTCTGTTCTGGCCGATCATGCTCAAGGCCGCCGGCATCCCGCTGTACCACCACCTGAACGTGCACGGCTACTGGCTCGTCAACGAGCGCAAGATGAGCAAGTCGCTGGGGAACGTCATCCGGCCGCTCGACCTGCAGCGCAAGTACGGCAACGACGCCTTCCGCTACTTCCTGATGCGCGACATGAACTTCGGCCTCGACGCCAGCTTCAGCGAGACCGGCATCGCCGAGCGCATCAACGCCGACCTGGCCAACGACCTCGGCAACCTGCTCAACCGCACCCTCGGCATGCTGGCGCGCTACCGCGACGGGGTGGTCCCGGCCGCGGGCGAGCTAAGCCCCATCGACGAGGAGCTGAAGGCCAGCTTCACCGCGCTGCCGGAACAGGTGAGCCGGCGCTTCGACGACCTCCAGTTCGACCGCGCCCTGGAGACGGTGATGGAAGCGGTGCGCAAGGCCAACAAGTACATCAGCGAGACCGCTCCCTGGGAGCTCGCCAAGGATCCCGGCCAGAGTGCCCGCCTCGATACCGTGCTCAACACCTGCGTGGAGGCGCTGTGCTGCGCCAGCATCCTGCTCGAGCCGGTGATCCCAGGCAAGGCCCGCGAGCTGCGCAAGCAGCTCGGCATCAAGCGCGCGCCCTTCGATCTCGACAGCGCTGCGCAGTGGGGCCTGGTGCCGGCCGGCACCCACACCGCGCCCGGCGAGCCGCTGTTCCCGCGCATCGACCTGGAGGCCCTCGAGAAGGCCATGGCCGAGCCCGAGGTCGAACCGCTCGAGCACAAGGCGGAGATCTCCATCCACGACTTCTCTCAGGTCGAGCTACGCGTCGTCACCGTCGAGAAGGCCGAGCCTCACCCCAACGCCGACAAGCTGCTGGTGCTCAGCGTCCGCATGGGTCCCGAGACCCGCACCGTGGTGTCGGGCATCCGGGAGCACTACGCGCCCGAGGACCTGGTGGGCAAGAAGCTCATCCTGGTGGCGAACCTGAAGCCAGTGACGCTGCGCGGCGTGCGCTCCGAGGGGATGATCCTGGCCGCCGAGGACGAGGGGGGCAACCTGAGCGTGGCCACGCTCGAGGCGGACCTCCCCGACGGCAGCGAGGTGCGCTGAGCGACGCCGGGCCTCACCCGATCGCCGCCAGCACGCACTTCAGCTGGGCGTAGGGGTAGCGCGCGCCGAGCGCCTCGAACAACGGTTTGAGCCGGGAGCGGGCGTCGTCCGGCAACGCCTGGTAGGCGCGCTCCACCTCCTCGATCTGCTCGCGCGAGAGCCCGGTCGCCTCCTCCACGGTGAGGTCGCCGCGCCGCACCAGCTCGGCCAGGTGGCCTTCGACCGTGCGCAGCTTGAGGTTGCGCATCGACGCGGCCGCTTCCGGCGCGTACCCCTGCAGCAGCAGCTCGCGCGTGCGCTCGACGGTGTCGAGGTCGTCATCGAGCTCCGGTGCGGCGGCGGCGAACGGCGCCACCTGAGGCGCCTCCGTAGGCGCGTCCGGATCCCCGAAGTCGGCCTCGAACAGCGGCGGCACCCCACCGTCCGCTGTGATGCCCGCTGTGATGCCCGCTCCACCCCCCGCCGCACCGTTCGCCGTGCCACCGCCTGCCGCTGCGCTTGCCCCTGTGCCGTGCGCGTCGCCGGCTCCGTCTCCGATGGCCTCCCGCACGACGTCCAGGAAGGCCGCGCCGTAGCGCTGCAGCTTGGTCGCTCCGACGCCGGAGAGGCCGGCCAGCGCCGCCCGCGAACGGGGCTTCGTCTCCGCCATCAGCCGCAGCGTGGCGTCGTGGAAGATCACGTAGGGCGGCACGCCCTGGTCGTCGGCCAGCTTCTTGCGCAGCGCGCGCAGGGCCTCGAACAGCTCCAGCTCCGTGCCGGAGAGCTCCGCGCCGACGCGCGACGGCCCGCGGGAGCGGCCGCGCGACCGGCCGGCGCTCGCCGCCTGGCTGCGACGCAGCGTCAACGGTTCCTCGCCCTTCAGCAGCTTGGCGCTGCGGGGCGTCAGCTTGAGCGAGCCGTGCCCTTCGGCATCGGTTCCGAGAGCGCCGGCCGCCACCAACTGACGCAGCACGGCGCGCCACTGGCGCTCGTCGAGATCGCCTCCCACCCCGAAGGTGGGCAGGCGGTCGTGCCCGAGTCGCTGCACCCGCGGCGTGGCCTTCCCCAGCAGCACATCCACCAGGTGGCCGGCGCCGAAACGCTGGCCGGTACGCGCCACCGCCGACAGCGCCTTCTGCGCGACCACGGTGCCGTCGAAGGTGGCAGGCGGCGTGAGGCAGGTGTCACAGTTGCCGCAGGGCTCGTCCCGCTCCTCGCCGAACGCCGCCAGCAGCACCTGACGCCGGCAACGCGCGGTCTCGCAATAACCCAGCAGGGCGTCGAGCCGCTGACCTTCGATGCGCTTGAAGGCCTCGTCGCCCACCGAGCCGGCGAGCATCCGGCGCAGCAGGACGACGTCGCCCAGCCCGTACGTCATGAAGGCGTCGGCGGGCAGCCCGTCGCGGCCGGCGCGTCCGGTCTCCTGGTAGTAGCCCTCGAGGCTCTTGGGGGCATCGAGGTGGGCGACGAAGCGCACGTCGGGCTTGTCGATACCCATGCCGAAGGCGATGGTGGCGACGACCACCACCCCGTCCTCACGCAGGAACCGCTCCTGGTTGGCGCGGCGGGTGTCGGCATCGAGGCCGGCGTGGTAGGGCACCGCATCGATCCCGCGCTTGGCCAGCCAGGCGGCGGTGCCGTCGACGCTCTTGCGCGACAGGCAGTACACGATGCCGGCGTCGCCCTCGTGGCCCTGGCGGTAGAAGTCGAGGAACTGCTGGCGCGCGTTCTCCTTGTCGACGACGGCGTAGCGGATGTTGGGACGGTCGAAGCTGGAGACGAAACGTCGCGCCCGGCCGAGGTGGAGCTTGTCGAGGATCTCGCGCCGCGTGACATCGTCGGCGGTGGCGGTGAGGGCGATGCGCGGCACCTCGGGGTAGCGTTCGGCGAGCATGCCCAGCCCGATGTACTCGGGGCGGAAGTCGTGCCCCCACTGCGACACGCAGTGGGCCTCGTCGATGGCGAAGAGCGCCACCCGGCTGCGCTCCATCAGCCCCAGGAAGCGCTCGGTGAGCAGGCGCTCGGGCGCCACGTAGACGAGGTCGAGGCGCCCCTCGACGAGATCGCGCTCGACCGCCGCAGCCTCACCGGCCGCGAGGCTGGAGTTCAGTGCGGCGGCGCGCACCCCCGCCTGCCGGAGCGCGCCGACCTGGTCGTGCATGAGCGCGATCAGCGGCGACACCACCACGCCGACCCCGGGCCGCAGCATGGCGGGGATCTGGTAGCACAGCGACTTGCCGCCGCCGGTGGGCATCAGCACCAGGGCGTCGCCGCCCTCCAGCACGTGCCCGATGATCGCTTCCTGGGCACCGCGGAAGGCGTCGAAACCGAAGCGCTCTCGCAGCACGCGGCGCGCCGCGTCGCCGCCGGGCGCCGCGGCCTGCGCCGGGTCGGAGTCGGGGACGGCGCCTATCCGTCCACCCACTCTCCCGAGCGCATCACGGGCTCGAGCCGCCCGTCCGCGGTCTCGCCGTCGACGTCCATCGCGGCCGAGCCGATCATGAAGTCGACGTGGGCGAGCGAGTCGTTGAGGCCGGCCGCGCGGGCGTCCTCCTCGCGCATGGCGGCGCCGCCCTCCACCGTGGTCGGGTAGGCGCGGCCCAGCGCGATGTGGCTGGCGGCGTTCTCGTCGAACAGGGTCTCGAAGAACAGCACCCCGGTGCGGGCGATGGGGCTGGAGGCCGGCACCAGCGCGACCTCACCCAGCCGCCGGGCACCCTCGTCGGTGTCGAGGATGCGGTCCAGCGCGGCCTGCCCGGTGCCGGCGCGCGCCTGAACCACCGCGCCGTTCTCGAAGCGCAGCGTGAAGTCGTCGATGACCGAGCCGCCGTTGGCCAGCGGCATACTGGCCTTGACGACGCCGTCGACGCGCTCGCGGTGGGGCGCGGTGAAGATCTCTTCGGTGGGCATGTTGGGCATGAAGCGCGTGCCGTCGGGGGTCGCGGCGCTCCCGCCCTCCCAACTGTGGCCGTCGGCGAGGCCGACGCGCAGATCGGTGCCGGGGCCGCGGAAGCGCACCGCCGCGTAGCGGCGGGCGTTCAGCCGCGCCCCCCAGCCCTTGATGCGGGCGTTGTGCTGCTCCCACGCCGCCACCGGGTCCGACGCGGTCACCCGGCTGGCGGCGAAGATCGCATCCCACAGGCTGGCGACGGCCTGGCCGTCCTCGACGCCGGGGAACACCTTGCGCGCCCAGGCCAGCCCGCCGTTGCCGGCCACACTCCAGGCGATGCCGTCGCTCATCGCGATCTGCTGGTAGGCGCGGTTGGCGCGCTGCCAGGCGCGGGCGTAGGTGGCCCAGCGCTCCGGCTCGGTGCCGGCCAGCAGGTCGGGGTCGTCGCTGAGGATGGCCAGGGAGGCGAAACCCTGCTGCGCCATCGCCAGGTGGCCGTCGGCGCGCCACGTCGGCACGCGCTCGAAGCTGTCGGCGGGAGCGTGCAGGAAGCGCGCGCGCGTCACCTCGTCGTCGGACCAGGACACGTCGACGAGCGGCGAGCCCAACCGGTAGGCCGTCTCGACGACCTTGCGCACCAGCGGGGCGGCCTCGGTCTGGGCCCGCACCAGCAGGCCCTGACCGGGTTGCAGGTTCACGCCTACCTTCACGAGCAGGTCGGCGTAGGTGGTCAGGCGCGCCTCGAAGGCCGCGCCATCGGAGGGAGCCGGAGCATCGGGGTGGGTCATCGTGGGGCGATGCTACCAAGCCTCCCGGCGGCGTGCGCGCCGCCGTCGGCAGCGGCCGGTGCCGACGGCGCGGAGCCGTCTCCGCGCCCACGACCGGAGCGATCGGCGGCTCGGACGGGACGTTCCGACTACACCCGGCGCGCGCGCCTCGCCTACAATGGGTGCGAGGCCGATGACGGCCTCCACAACTCGACATCCTTCAGGGCAGGGTGAAATTCCCGACCGGCGGTGAGGACGGTGCGCAGCCCGACTGCGCGCGTCCGAGTCCGCGAAGCCTTCGCCGAGTGGCGGGCCCGAACCGGTGCGATTCCGGTACCGACGGTGACAGTCCGGATGAGAGAAGGAGGTGTGCTGCGCCGCGGCGATCGCCGGGCGCGGGTTCGAATGGCTGAACGCGAGAACGACCATGCACCGACGCGGGAAGGCTCCCCGCCGGCCGCCGACGCGCTCCACATGGAGCGCGCGCTGGCGCTGGCCGAGCACGGGCGCGGGCGCGTGTCGCCCAACCCCATGGTGGGCTGCGTGCTGGTGAACGGCGGCACCGTCGTGGGCGAAGGCTGGCACCGCCGCGCGGGCGAACCCCACGCCGAGGCGGAGGCGCTGCGGGCGGCGGGCGAGCGCGCCCGAGGGGCGACGGCCTACGTCACCCTCGAGCCCTGCGACCACAGCGGTCGCACCCCGCCGTGCAGCGAGGCACTGATCGCCGCCGGCGTGCGCCGCGTGGTGGTCGCGGCACTCGATCCCAACCCTGTCACCGACGGGGCCGGCGTGCGACGGCTGCGCGAGGCCGGGGTGGAGGTCGAGGTAGGGCTCGGCCGGGAGCGGGCCGAGGCTCAGAACGAGGTGTTCCGCATCGCCCAGCTCGAGCGCCGACCCTTCGTGCTCTACAAGACAGCCATGACGCTCGACGGCAAGATCGCTACGCGCACCGGCCGCTCGCGCTGGATCACGGGCGAGGCCTCGCGCGAACGCGTGCAGCGCTGGCGCGACGAGCTCGACGCCGTGGCGGTCGGCATCAACACCGTGCTGCTCGACGATCCGCTGCTCACCAGCCGCATCGAGGGGGGGCGCACCCCGGTCAAGGTGGTGTTCGATTCGGTGGCGCGCACACCGGTGACGGCCCGGCTCTTCGAGCCGGACGACCGCGGCGTGCCGGCCCGGGTCCTGCTGTTCGTCACCCGCAAGGCGTCACCGGAGCGCCTGGCGGCGCTGCGCGAACGGGGCGCCGACATCATCACGACCGACGAGACGCAGGGGCGCACCGACGTGCGCGCCGCCCTGCCGGCGCTGCTCGAGCGCGGCGTGACCAGCTTGCTGCTGGAAGGGGGCGGCACCCTGGCCTGGGCGTTCTTCGAAGCGCAGGCGGTCGACCGCGTGGCCTGGTTCGTCGGTCCCAAACTGCTCGGCGGAGCGGGCGCCAGCCCCCTCGGCGGCATCGGCGTCGCCCGCATGGAGGACGCCCTGACGCTGTCCGATGTTGTGACCGAGACGCTCGACGACGACCTGCTGGTGACCGGCCGGGTGCGTTACCCGCAGCCCGCGGCGGTCGACCCCGATGGAACGAAGGAGGCCTGAGATGTTCACGGGCATCATCGAAGAAGTAGGCGTGGTGCGCACCGCCGTCGACGACGGCGGCGACGTGCGCGTCGGCATCGAAGCGGACCGGGTCCTGGAGGACCTTGGCATCGGCGACTCGGTCGCGGTCTCCGGTTGCTGCCTCACCGCGATCAGCGTCGGGAACGGGGCTTTCGAGGTGGAGCTCTCCAAGGAGAGCGTTGCCAGGACGGCGCCCCGCTGGACGCCGGGCAGCCGCGTCAACCTGGAACGGGCGCTGAGGTCCGACGGGCGTTTCGGCGGGCACGTGGTGAGCGGGCACGTCGAAGGCGCCGGCGAGGTGCTGACCAAACGCAGCGAGCCGGGCGCGTTCGTGCTGAGCGTGCGCGCGCCGGAGCGATTGGCGCGCTACCTCATCCCCAAGGGCTCCGTCACGGTGGACGGGGTGAGCCTGACGGTCGTCGATGTGGGCGGGCCTGCGGGCAGCGACGGGGCGCTGGCGGCGAACGAGTTCACGCTGTGGCTGATCCCGCACACGCTGGAGGTGACCACGCTGGGCGAGCTCGAGCCGGGCAGCCTGGTCAACCTGGAGGCCGACGTGCTGGCGCGCCACGTCGAACGCCTGCTGGCCTTCGACGACGACGGCGCCGTCGATGATCCTGCCGCGGGCGATGGCGACACGCACAAGGACGGTGCGGGCGCGACCGGGCGGGCCTCGGTCGCGGTCGCCGCCGGCGGGGAGGGCTGACATGGACGACGCGACACCCCGCACCGAGCTGGCGCCCGTGGAGGAGCTCGTCGAGGAGCTCCGCGCGGGTCGCCCGGTCATCCTCGTCGACGACGAGAACCGCGAGAACGAGGGTGACCTCATCATCGCGGCCGAGCGGGTCACCACCGAGAACCTCGCCTTCGTCATCCGCTACACCGGCGGCGTGGTGTGCCTGGCGCTGACCGACCAGCAGGCCGACCGGCTCGACCTGCCGCCGATGGTGGCCCACAACACGGCGCGCCGGAGCACCGCCTTCACGGTCACCATCGAGGCCAGGGAGGGCGTCACCACCGGCATCAGCGCCAAGGACCGCGCCACCACCATCCAGGCGGCGATCCGCGACGGCGTCAGCGCCGCCGATCTCGCGCGCCCCGGCCACGTGTTCCCGCTGCGGGCCCGCCAGGGCGGCGTGCTGCGGCGTGCCGGCCACACCGAGGCCGCCGTCGACCTGTGCGCGCTGGCCGGGATGAAGCCGGCGGCGGCCCTGTCGGAGCTGATGCACGACGACGGCTCGATGATGCGCTTGCCCGCCATCGGCGCCTTCGCCGCCGATCACGGCCTGAAGGTCGGCTCCATCGCCGACCTCATCGCCTACCGCTTGCGCAAGGGGGTGTTCGTGCGACGGGTCGACAGCGCCCGCCTCCCCACGCCCTGGGCGGAGTTCACGGTGGTCGGCTACCGCGACGAGCTCAACGACAACGAGCACGTCGCCATGGTGCTCGGCGACGTGTCGAGCGGGGATCCGGTGTTGGTGCGCATGCACTCCGAGTGCCTGACCGGCGACGCCCTGCACAGCCTGCGCTGCGACTGCGGGTCGCAGCGCGATGCCGCGCTCAAGGCGATCGCGGACGCGGGCCGGGGGGTGCTGGTCTACCTCCGTCAGGAGGGGCGCGGCATCGGCCTGCTCAACAAGATCCGCGCCTACCGCCTGCAGGACGAAGGGGCGGACACGGTCGAGGCCAACGAGCAGCTCGGCTTCGCGCCCGACCTGCGCGACTACGGCATCGGCGCACAGATCCTCGCCGATCTGGGGGTCCGGAAGATCCGCCTGCTGACCAACAACCCGCGCAAGGTGGCCGCGCTGGAGGGCTACGGCATGGAGATCGTGGAGCGCGTGCCGCTCCACGCGGGCCACAATCCGTACAACGAGCGCTACCTCAACACCAAGATCGCGAAGCTGGGCCACCTGGCGGACTGAGCCCCACCTCGCTGTCGGACTTCTAGGGACCCGCGCCGGGCTCGGCTGTGCTTCACTGGGGCCAGAGGAGACATCTGTGTCACCGGGCCGGGCCTCGCGTGGGGTGAGCGGCACGAGACCCGCCCTTGAACGTCGCACTCCGGACGGGGGTTGACTCATGATGCCGTTCGAGGACCGCCGCGAAGCCGGCCGCGAGCTCGCCCGGCGCCTCAGGGCCTATGCGGACCGTCAAGACGTGATCGTCCTGGGGTTGCCGCGGGGCGGCGTGCCGGTGGCGGCGGAAGTCGCGCGCGCGCTGCACGCGCCGCTCGACGTGCTGGTGGTCCGCAAGCTCGGCGTGCCCGGCCACGAGGAGCTGGCGCTGGGCGCCGTCGCCAGTGGGGGGTTCCGCGTGCTCAACGACTCGATCGTGCGCGACCTGGGCTTGGGCGAGGCGACCATCGAGCGGGTCGCGCGCGCCGAGGCCGCCGAGCTCGCTCGCCGCGAGCGGGCGTTCCGGGGCGACCGCCCCGCACCGGACGTCGGTGCCAAGATCGTGGTGCTTGTCGACGACGGCATCGCGACCGGCGCCACCATGCGTTCGGCGGTGGCGGCGCTACGCGGCGCTACGCCCGGGCGCTCCCCTGCCCGCCTGGTGGTAGCCACGCCGGTCGCCGCCCCGGATGCGGCGGATGCGCTGCGCCGCGAGGCCGATGAGGTGGTGTGCCTCGGCACGCCCCACGACTTCCTGGCCGTGGGCCGCTGGTACCGCGACTTCCCGCAGACCTCCGACGCCGAGGTCCGCGAGTTGCTGGCCGTGAAGGGGTGAGGACGTCGCCGCCCCCCGCGGCGACCCCCTCCCCGCGACTCAGGGCGGGGCCGGCGCCCGATCGCCTCCGGACCCCGCGGCGTGGAACCGCTCGCCGCTGAGGGCGCGGCGCACCAGCCCGGCGGCGGGCTCGAAGCGCTCGCCGTAGCGGCTCGCGAGCGCGTGCAGGCGCTCCACCAGCGCCGCCGCGCCCACACGGTCGGCCTCGAAGAAGGGGCCGCCCAGGAACGGAGGGTAGGCGAAGCCGAAGACGGCGCCCACGTCGCCGTCGACCGGCGAGCGCAGCACGCCCTCGTCGAGGCAGCGCACCGCCTCGTCCAGCATCGCCAGCGACAGCCGCTCCCGCACCTCGGCCTCGGGCAGGGAGCGCCGCGCGCCGAGACCCGCCGCCGCGTACACGCCGCGGTCGACCTCGTGCGCGCGTCCGCGGCCCTTGCGGCGGTAGAAGCCCTTGCCCCCCTTGCGCCCCTTGAACCCGGCGGCGACGAGGCGCCGCAGCGTGTCGTCCTGGGGCACGCCGCGCCCGGCGAAGGCGTCTTGCAGCACCTCTTGGATCTTGGCCCCCACGTCGATGCCGAGCTCGTCGAGCAGCTCGAACGGACCCATGGGGAAGCCGTAGCGGCGCATGGCCTCGTCGATCAGCGTCACGTCGGCGCCTTCCCGCAGGCAGGCCAGGGCCTCGGCCATGTAGCGCGAGAGCACCCGCGTGGTGTAGAAGCCCGGGCCGTCGGAAACGGTGATGACGGTCTTGCCCTGGTCGAGCCCGACCTGCACCGCTGTCGCCGTCGCCCAGTCGGCGGTGACGTCGGTGACGACCACCTCCAGCAGCGGCATGCGCGGCACCGGCGAGAAGTAGTGCATCCCCACGACGGCCTCCGGGTACGTCGCCGCCTGCGCCAGGTGCGCGATGGGGATGGCCGAGGTGTTGCTGGCGTAGACGGGGGGCGCGGCGGGGTCCGAGACGGTGGCGGCCTCCACCGCTCGCAGCACCTCGCGCTTGAGCTCGACATCCTCCAACACCGCCTCGACGGTGAGCTGGACGCCGGCCAGCGAGGCGTCATCGTCGACGAGCGTCACCCGCTCCACCGCGCGGTCGCGCTCGAACGGCGTGACCCCCTTGCCCACGCGCCGCGAAAGACCCCGGTAGACCATGCCCTTGCCTCTGGCGGCCAGCGCCAGCTCGCGGTCCTTGAGGAGCACGCGCAGGCCCCGCTCCGCGCTCACCTGCGCGATACCCGAGCCCATCAGGCCCGCCCCGATCACCGCCATGCGCTCCACCGGCCTCGGCTCCGCCAGCTCCCGGAAAGGGTTCTTGCGGGCGGCGGACTGCGCGAAGAACAGGTGGATGAGGGCGCGCGCCTCAGGGGTGAACAGCAACTCGGCGAAGGCGCTGGCCTCGGCCTCGAACCCCGCCGCGGCGCCGTGCTCGACCCCGTCGCGCACCGCTCGCAGGATCCGCGCCGGCGCCGGGTAGTGGCCGCCGGACGCCCGCGCCACGCTGCGCTCGGCGCTGCGCCATACCAGTGGGCGCGCCAGCGCCGTCTGCTGCAGCCGCTGCGCCGGCCGGCGGCGCACCGGCGGGCGCCTCCACCTTCCCGCGGCCAGGCCGGCTGCCGCCCGCAGGGCGGCGTCCAGCAGCGCTTCGCGCGGCACGGCGGCGTCCACCAGGCCCATGCGGCGCGCGCGTCGGGCGTAGACGCTGCGGCCGGTCAGCGCCATGTCGAGCGCGTCGGGCAGCCCGACGCGGCGCGGCAGCCGCTGCGTGCCGCCCAGGCCGGGCAGAAGCCCCAGGCGCACCTCTGGCAGCGCGAAACGCGTGTCGGGATGGTCGCTGGCGACGATGCCGCGGCACGCCAGCGCCAGCTCCAGCCCGCCTCCCATGCAGGCGCCGTGCACGGCGGCGACCACCGGGGTGCGGGCGGTCTCGAGCCGCGCCAGCAGGGCGTGGCCCTCGCCGATGACGGCGCGCACCTCGTCGGGTCCGGTGAAGCGCAGGAACTCCCGGATGTCCGCGCCGGCCAGGAAGGAGCGCGGCGCGCGGCTGGCGATCACCGCCGCCCGCACGCCATCGTCACGCTCGATCTCGTCGATCACTTCGCCGAAGCGCTGCAACAGCGCGGTGCTCAGAGTGTTGAGCGAGGCCCCCTCGGGGTCCAGCCACACGATCCCCAGGTCGCCGCGGCGCTCCAGCTCGACGCGGCTCACGCTCTCGCCTCCGGATGCCCGAAGTCTCTCATGCTTCGCCCCGCTCGAGCAGCATGGCGTGCCCCTGGCCGCCGGCGGCGCAGGCGGTCACCAGGGCCAGCCTTCCGTTCTCGCGCTCGAGCCGGTGCACGGCCGTGTTGACCAGCCGCGCGCCGGTGGCGCCGAAGGGGTGGCCCAGCGATACCGAGCCGCCCCAGGGATTGACGCGCTCCATGTCGACGCTGGCCACCCGCGTGGCGCGCCCCAGCCGCTCGCGCGCGAAGGTGTCGGACTCCAGTGCCGCGAGCACCGCCAGCACCTGTCCCGCGAAGGCCTCGTGGATCTCGACGACGTCCACATCGGCCCAGCTCAGGCCGTTGCGCTCCAGCAGGCGGGGCACGGCGTAGGCGGGACCCAGCAGCAGCTCGTCGCCGGGGTCCTGCGCCACGAACGTGAAGTCGCGCACGCGGGCGCGCACCGGGCGCCCCTCGGCCCGAGCGCGCTCCTCGCTCATCAGCAGCGTGACCGCCGCACCGTCGGTCAGCGGGCTGCTGTTGCCCGCCGTGACCGTGCCGAACGGCTTCACGAAGGCAGGCTTCAGCGCCGCCAGCCGCTCGGCGGAGGTGTCCTCACGGATCCCGTCGTCGTGCTCCAGCGCGTCGAAGCGTGGCGGCGCCGTCACCGGCGTGATCTCCTCGCCCAGCCAACCCTCGCTCCGGGCGCGCGCCGCGCCCTGGTGGGAGCGCAGGGCATAGGCGTCCTGATCCTCGCGGGAGACGCCGAAGGCGGCGGCCAGCCGATCTGCGCTCCGTCCCATGGTCTCCCCCGTGCTGTACTCCGCGATGGCGGGGGGCCGGGGCACGAGCTCGGAGAGACGGAGGCCGGCGAAGAAGCGCCGCCAGTCGAGCGCGCTGCGGTACTTGCGCGTCTCGAAGAAGCGCCGGCGCACCTCGCGGCTGAAGCCGATGGGAACGTCGCCCAGCATCTCGACACCGCCGGCGAGAACGGCATCGGCCTGGCCCGTCGCGATCAGCGTGCCGGCGTCGGCGATGGCGCGATTGGCGGAGATGCAGGCCACCGTGACGGTGTGGGCGGGCGTGCGATCGCTCACCCCGGCGGCCAGCGCCGCGTCGCGCGCCACGTTGCTGGTGGCCGCGTTCTGCACCACCGACCCGAGGATGACGGCGTCGAGTGCGGCGCCGTCGAGCCCGGCGCGGGCCATCATGCCGGCGATCGCCATGCGCGCCAGATCGTAGGCGATCAGGTGGGCGTAGCCACCGCCGGACCGAAGGAAGGGGATGCGGCTGCCGTCCACCACCGCCACGGTTCTTGGACTCGGTACAAACATTGCCCCACTCTACCCCCGCCGCGCGCCGCCGGCACTCGGCGTCCCGGACCCGAACGCACCGGGCGCCCACGGCGACACCCGCCCTCGAGCGCCTGCGCCGCGCTCAGCCCGCCGCGGGGTCCTCCTGCATCAGGCCGAACAGGTTGCCCTCGGTGTCCCGACAGTACGCCATGTAGCCGACCCCGGGAACCGGCTGGCGCCCGCGCTCCACCGTCCCGCCGGCGGCCGTCACGCGCGCCAGCGCCGCCTCCAGGTCGTCGACCGAGGCGGTGTTGACGACGCCGTGGATCAGCTCGCCGGCGCGAAGGATGCCGCCGTCGATGCCCGGCGTCTCCCCGCTGCCGGTGCCCACCAGCAGATACTCGACCGGACCGTCCCAGCCCGTGACCGTCCAGCCGAGCGCCTCGCGGTAGAAGCGTCCCGCGCGCTCCATGTCCTGCGCCGGGATCTCGAAGTGGATGACCCGTCCCATGCTGGCTCCCTTCGGCCGGTCTTCAGCTCGGCGGCGCCGGCAACCGCTCCAACTCGCCCTGCAGGTCGGTGGTGGCCCGCGGACCGTCGCTCTCGAGCAGCACGTCGATCTCGCTGCGCACGCCGAAGTGCGGGAAGTACACGCCCGGCTCGATGGTGATGCCCAGCCCGGGGATGAGGCGCCGGCGCTCACGCGTCTCGAAGTCGTCGAGGTGCGCCGCATCGCCGTGGGTGTGCCGCGTGCCCAGGCTGTGCCCGGTGCGGTGCATGAAGACGTCGTCGCCGTAGCCGCGCGCCGCCAGCAGGTCGCGCACCACCCGATCGATGGCGCGTCCCTCGGGCGGGCGCCCGGCGGCGTAGGCCTCGGCGATGGCGCGGACGGCGGCGTCGCGGGCCTCGATCACGGCGGCGAACGCCTCACTGAGCTCCGCGCTCGGCTCGCCGCACACGCCCATCCAGGTGACGTCGGCGTAGGGTGCGTCGTCCCGGTCGAGCTTGCCCCACAGGTCGATCAGCACCACGTCGCCGGGGCGCACCACCGCGTCCTGGCCGGCCCGCGGCACGTAGTGCGGGTCGCCGGCGTGCGCTCCGAAGCTCACGTTGGGGGGATGATCGAACACCAGGCCGTGCGCGCCGAAGAAATCGACGATGACCCGTTGCACCTCCGTCTCGTGCACCTCGGCGCCGAGCGCCAGGCGCTCGCCCAGGAACCCGAAGGCGCGATCCTTGGCCTCCAGGACCACCTCGGCCGCCTCCAGATGAGCATCGACCTGGCGGGGCGTCCACACCTCCAGCGCCTGCGCCACCTCGCCCGAGGAGCGCACCTCCACGCCCAGCGCGCGCACCATCTCCACCGTGCCAGCGTCGACCGTCCCGACGTACGGGTTGTCGCCGTGGGGGGAGTACTCCATCGCCACCCGCGGCCGGCCCGCCAGCAGCTCGCGCAGCGAGCGCTCCAGGCTGTCGCGGCTGGAGTAGGCGCGCACCTCGAACGGCAGCGGCGGGATCGAGCCGCGCTCGATAGCGTGCACCAGCAGCACCGGCTCGCCCTCGACCGGCACCAGCAGGAACACCCGCCTCGAGCCGACGCCGCCGTCCAGCAGCGGCGCGATGCGCGCGTGGGCGATGGGGTTGATACCTCGGAAGTCGTAGAGCAGCCAGGCGTCGAGCTGCGCCTCGGCGAGCGCTGCCCGCGCGGTGTCGATCCAGTCCATGCGCCAGTGTACGCGAGGAGCCCCGGCCCTGCGATGCCCGCGCCCGGCGCCGGGGACCCTACCCCGGGCGCCGGTCAGTACACGAACTCGTCGATGGAGTACAGCGCCACGCGGGCCTCCGGCAGGGAGCGGCGCGCCGCGGCGCGCAGGCGCCCGTACTGCCCCGAGCGCTCGCCGGCCGACAGCGGCCGCAGCCCGTCCGCCTCGGAACGCATCGCGTACGCCGACCCCGGTTGCACCACGAACGGCGACAGGTAGACGTGATCGCCGGCGCCGAGCGGCAGACGCGCGAGCAGCGCCTCGGTGTCGCGTTCGTGCGCCTCGGCGAAACGCGCCCCGCCGGCGCCGACCATGACGATGACCGAGACCGCCAGTCCCGCCTGCTTGAGGGTGGCGATGAAGGCGGCCGCCTCGTCGGCGCCACCCGGCTTGTTGAGGTAGCGCAGCAGCGCGTCGGAGCCGGTCTCCAGGCCGACCGCCACGCGGGACAGGCCCTGCGCGGCGAGCTCCCGCCAGGCGCCGGCGGGCTTGCGCTCGCCGCCGAAGACGTCGACGAAGCTGCTCACCGGCCGGCCGGGGAAGACGGACCGCACGATCCGCAGCAGTGGCTCCAGGCGCCGGTTGGCCAGCACCAGGGCGTTGCCGTCACCGAAGAAGACGCCGTGCCGGGCATCGACCGCGCGGCCGAGCAGGCCGCGCACCAACTCGACGTGCTCGGCGAAGGCGTCCGGCTCGCGGACCTCGAAGGGGCGGTCCTGGTAGAAGGTGCAGAAGGTGCAGCGGTTCCACGAGCAACCGTAGGTCGCCTGCACCACCACCGAGCCGTACTGGTCGGGCGGCAAGATGCTGACGGGCCGGTAGGCGGCCAGGAAGCGCGAACGCTCGTCCTGAAGGCGCTCGGGTGTCCAGTCGAGGATCCGTTCCAGCCGTGTGGAGAGCGTGCGCGCCGCGTCCTCCTCGAGGGGGCGGAGCCGCCCCCGGTCCGCACGTCGCAACGTACCCGCGGCCAGGCCCGCGCTCGCCGCCGCCGCGACCTCGGCGGCGAGCCTGAAGTGGTCGGCGGCCGAGGCGGTATCGACGCGCCAGCGTCGCCGAACGCCGTCGACGGTGCGGCGGCCGAACACCTCCGACGCCAGCGAACGCTTGTAGGTGCGGCCCTCGCTCATCCAACTCTGCGGCCGTCCCTCCAGGTCGAAGGTCACGACCTCCCGCCGGTTCCGGCTGAGGGTGGTGGCTCCCGCCTGCTGCGACACCAGGAAGGCATCCACGGGGAGGTCGGCGTCGGCGCTCACCCCACCATGCTAGCTCCGGGCGTCCCGTCCACGTGCCCGGGCCGCGCTAGCCGGGCTCGCCGCCATGGCCCTGCGCGTCCGCGAACGCCTCGCGCAGCAGCGCCAGGTCGAGCGCGGCGGTGGCGGGCACCACCCGGTGCGCCGCGGACAGCCGAGCGGCGTCGCCCACGCCCACCGTCGCCATGCCGGCGGCACGGAGCGCGGCCACGCCCGCCTCGGCGTCCTCGATGCCCAGGCAGTCCTCGTCCGCCACGCCGAGCGCTTCGGCCGCCCGCTGGAACACCTCCGGATCGGGCTTGCCGCGCACCACCAGGCCCGCGTCGACCACCACGTCGAAGAGGTCCTCGATGCCGAGGCCGGCGATCACCGCCGGCGCGTTGCGGCTGGCCGACGCCACCGCCAGCTTGAGCCCGGCGCCCCGCAACTCGCGCAGCAGGGAGGCGATGCCGGGAAGCAGGTCGTACGGTGAGATCCCTGCGATGAGCTCCCGATAGTGGCGGTTCTTGTCGTCGGCCAGCCGCGCCTTCTCGTCATCGTCGACGGGCCGATCACCGCGCTCGAGGATCCGCTCCAGCGATTCCATGCGCCCCACGCCTCGGAGCGCCTCGTTGGCCTCGCGGTCGAAGGGGATGCCGAGTCCGTCGGCCAGCTTCTGCCAGGCGCGGTAGTGGTACTCGGCGGTGTCGGTGATGACGCCGTCCAGATCCAACAGCACCGCCCTGAGCTGGGCGGCGTTGGAGCGCGCCGCCTGCCCCCCCGGGCCGAGCTCCAGCACGTCGGACCTGTGCGTCACGCGCAGCGGTCCGCCCTCGACGAGGTGATAGTGCGTGCGCTCGCGGCGCACCGTGACCTCGAGCGTCGCGCCGCGGAAGCTCACACGGAAGCGCAGCCCCTGCCAGGCGTCGGGGAGCCGCGGCTCGAAGACGAGCCCCCCCTCGCGCACCCGCATCCCCGCGAAGCCCGCCACCACCGCCAGCCAGGTCCCGCCCATGGCTGCGGTGTGCACGCCGTCCTTGACGTTGCCGTTGAGGTCGTCGAGGTCCATGCGGGCGGTCCGCCCGAAGTAGGCGTAGGCCTTGTCGACCTGGCCCAGCCGGGCCGCCATGATGCCGTGCACGCACGGCGACAGCGACGAGTCGTGGGTGGTGAGCGGCTCGTAGTACGCGAAGTCGCGGCGCGCCGCGGCCCGGTCGAAGCGCTCCTCGTGCAGGAAGAGGGCCAGCACCACGTCGGCCTGCTTCAGCACCTGGCGCCGGTAGATGTCGAGCGGGTGGTAGTGCAGCAACAGCGGCCGCTTCTGCGCGGGGATGGTCGCCGGGTCCCACGGCTCGCGCTCGAGGAAGCCGTCGTCCTGAGGGTGCACCCCGAGGTCGCGGTCATAGGGAAGCTCCATGCGCTCCGCGGCCCGGCCCCAGCGCTCGATCTCGGCCGCGTCCAGCGCGAGGCCGCGGGCGAGCTCGGCGAAGCGCGACGGCGCCTCGCGCTCGAGCCGCTCGGCGACCCGCACCGCGAAGCGCAGGTGCCCCTGCGCCATCACGTTGGTGTAGAGGTTGTTGTCCACCAGCGCGGTGTACTCGTCGGGGCCCGTCACCGTGTGGAGGCAGAAGCGCCCGCCGCGGCGCGCCACGAAGGTCCCCCGCGACAACCAGAAGCGGGCGGTCTCGAACAGCATCGCCGCGCCCCCCTGCCACAGCAGGTCGACGTCGTCGGTGGCCTCGAGGTAGCGCTCCAGCGCGTAGGCGATGTCCGCGTCGATGTGGATCTGGGCGGTGCCGGCCGGGAAGTAGGCCGAGGCCTCGTCGCCGTCGATGGTGCGCCAGGGGTAGAGGGCGCCGGCGTGCGAGAGCTCGCGGGCACGGGCGCGGGCGGCGTCCAGGCCGCGGATGCGGTGCTCCAGCATGGAGCGCGCCACCGCGGGCCGGGTGTGGAGGAAGAAGGGCAGGACGTACACCTCGGCGTCCCAGAAGAGGTGCCCCTCGTAGCCGGGGCCCGTCAGCCCCTTGGCCGCGACCGAGCTGCGGCCGTCCCGGCCGGTGCCCTGCAGCAGCTGCAGCGCCCCGAAGCGCAGGCTCTGCTGGAGCGCATCGTCCCCCTCCACCTCGACGTCCGCGCCGGTCCAGAACGAGGCCAGCTCCGCGCGCTGCTCCGCTTCGAGCGCCTCGAAGCCGACCTCTCGCCCCTGCTCGGCCGCGGCGGCGCAGCGTTCGAGCAGCGCATCCGGCTCGACCTCACGGCTGTCGACGTAGGCGAGGGTCTTCTCCAGCGTGACGGCCTCGCCCCGGCCGGCTCGGACGCGGTAGGTCAGCGCCAGGCGATGGTCCTCCTGGAGCGCCCGGCGCTCCAGGGCGCGTCCGCCGGTCACCCGGTGGGCGGCCGCGCAGCCGAGCTCCATGCCGCTCCCCGGCGCGCGCTGTCGCAGGGCGAGCAGCTCGTCCTCGAGCTCGGAGCCGACGCTGACCAGGACCCGGCCGGCGACGCCACCGACGCGGTGATCGCTCTCGTCCACGGCGTTCTCGACCCGGCCGTCGACGCCGGAGCGCAGCTCGAGCTCGAGCTCCCCGTCGAGCGGCACCACCCGGTAGCGCACGGCGGCGACGGGCCGGCGCGTCAGCGACACCAGCCTCTCGATGTGCAGCGACACGCGCTGCCCGCGGGGCGAGACCCAGGTGAGCGAACGCTCCAGCACGCCGCGCCGGAAGTCCAGCACGCGCTCGAACCCTTCCAGCCGACCGTCGGTCATGGAGAAGCGCTCGCCGTCGACGCGCAGCTCGATGCCGAGCGCGTCCGTGACGTTGAGCAACGTCTGGCGCTTGCGGGCCAGACCGTAGGCGTCCTCGGGGTAGTGGATCGGCCCCGACTCGTGGAAGCCGTTGAGGTAGGTCCCGCGGACCGAATTGCCCGCGGCGGGGTCGAGCCCCTCCTCGAAGACTCCGCGGAACCCGAGGTAGCCGTTGCCCAGCGCGAAGATCGACTCGCTGCGCGCGCAGCCGGCCGGGTCGAAGGCGGTCTCGCGAACCGCCCAGGGCTCGACGGGGTAGTACGGGTTCGTCTGCGCGTCCTGCATGGCGTCCTCCAGGGAAACGCGCCGGCTTCCGTGAAGCGGCGCATCCGTGGGCCCAGGCTAACCGAACGCCGGCCGCCGCCCTCCCTTGAAGACATCACGGACCGCCCGGTAGGCCTTCGGGTCGCGCAACGGATCGGCGCCCAGCACCACCAGGTCGGCGCGCGCGCCCGCCTGCAGGGTGCCGACCTCGCCGGCCAGGTCGAGCGCGGCGGCGGCCTGGCTGGTCGCCGCCTGCAGCACGGCGGCCGGCGGCAGACCGATGTCGGCGAGCAGCTCGAGCTCGCGCGGGAGGTTGCCGTGCGGGTTGAGGGGGGTGCCTGCGTCGGTGCCCGCGGCGATGCGAACGCCGGCGCGGTAGGCCTCGAGCGCGTTGGCACGGTGACGCTCGGCGATGGGCCGGGTCTTGGCGACGGCCCAGGCCGGTACCCTGCCCTCTCCCGCCAGGATGCCGTCGGGCGCGGCCAGCGTCGGCACCAGCCACACCGGGCGCGGTCCCGACGTCATGATGCCGAGCGCCTCCTCGTCCCAGGCGTCGAAGGCGCCGTGCTCGAGGGTGTCGATGCCGGCGCGCAGCGCGTTCTTGATCCCCGCCAGCCCCTGCGCGTGGGTGGCGGTGCGCTTGCCCGCCTTGTGCGCCTCCTCGATCCCGGCGCGCAGCTCCGCCTCGGTGAGCGCCTCGGCGCCCGCCGTCACGCCGGGCGTGAGCACGCCTCCGGTGGCCATGAACTTGAGCACCCGGGCGCCGGCCTGGAGCTGACCGCGCGCCGCCCGGCGGACCGCGTCGGGACCGTCGGCTTCGATGCCGAAGGCGTGGGCGTGGCCGCCCGTCATGGTGATGTTGCGTCCGCACGCCACCACCGTCGGCCCCTCGATACGGCCGTCCTCGACGGCCCGCGCGAGGTCGATGGCGAGCGTGCCGGGGCCGCCGAGGTCGCGCACGGTGGTGATGCCGGCGCGGAGGTGCGCCCGCAGGTGATCCAGCGCCCGGACCACGGTATCCGTCGTGCGCTCGGCCTGGAGCCGTGCGCTGGGGTCCGTTCCGCCGTCGAGGCTCAGGTGGATGTGGGCGTCGACGAGGCCGGGAACCACCCAGCCGTCGAGCTCCACCACCTCGGCGCCCGCGGCCGGCGCGCGGTCCTCGAGGGTGACGATGCGGCCATCGGTAACGTGCAACCAGCCCTCGCGAGCGGCGGCCTCGAGCGGGTCGATGAACGTGCCATGGAAGACGACGGCATGGGAGTCGGGCATGGGGATCCTTTCGGGGGCAGGGGGCTCAGCGGGAGCCGCGGAGCTGGGGGTCGAGCGCGTCGCGCAAACCGTCGCCGAGCAGGTTGAAGCCCATCACGGCCAGGAAGATGGCGATCCCCGGGAAGGTGCTCACCGAGGGATTGGAGAAGATGTAGTTGCGTCCCTGCCCGAGCATGGCGCCCCACTCCGGGGTGGGAGGCTGCACGCCCAGACCCAGGAAGCCCAGGCCGGCGGCCGTCAGGATGGTCCCCCCCATCGACAGCGTGGCCTGCACGATGACGGGCGCCACGGCGTTGGGGAGCACGTGCCGCCACAACACCCGCTGGTCGGCCGCGCCCAGGGCGCGGCTGGCCTCGACGTAGCTGATCTCGCGGATGGTCAGCACCGAGCTCCTCACCAGTCTCGCGAAGCGCGGGATGGTGCTGATGCCGACCGCCACGATGACGTTGGTGAGGCCCACCCCGAGCAGCGACACCAGCGTGAGCGCGAGCAAGAAGCTGGTGAACGCCAGCATCAAGTCCATCACGCGCTGGATGATCATGTCGGTGGCGCCCCGGTAGAAGCCGGAGACGACGCCGAGCGGCACCCCCACCACGATGCCCACCGCCACAGCGAAGGCGCCGATGAAGAGCGTCAACCGGCCGCCGTAGAGGATGCGCGCCAGCAGGTCGCGGCCGAGTTGGTCGGTGCCCAGCAGGTGCGTTCGGGACGGGTGCTGCAGCACGTCCGCGAGGGACTGCCGGGCGGGATCGTAGGGCGTCAGCAACGGCGCGAAGATCGCCGCCAGCACGAGCACCAGCAGGATGACGAAGCCGGCGACGGCCGACGGGTTCCTGCGCAAGCGCTTGAGCGTCTCCCCGCCGAAGACGCGTCGCAGCAGGTCGTCGGAGCGCGAGGCCTGAACCGGGCTAGCCATAGCGCACCCGCGGGTCGATGCGCTCGTATAGCAGGTCGACCGCCAGGTTGACCAGCGCGAACATCAGAGCGAAGACGATGACGAGCCCCTGCACCATGGGGTAGTCGCGGGCGAAGATGGAGTCGACCAGCAGCCGTCCCATCCCCGGCCACCCGAACACGGTCTCGGTGAGGATGGCGCCCCCGAGCAGCTCCCCGAACTGCAGCCCGATGATGGTCACGATCGGCGGCAGGGCGTTGCGCAGGGCGTGGCGCCACAGCACGCTGCGCGCGTGCGTCCCCTTGGCATGCGCGGTGCGAATGTAGTCCTGACGGAGTACCTCGAGCATGCTCGAGCGCGTGATGCGCGCGATGAACGCCACCGAGAAGGCGGCCAGGGTGAACGCCGGCAGGATGATCGAGAGAGGGCCCGAAGCACCAGCGGCCGGCAGCCACCGGAGTTGGATCGAGAACAGGATGATGAGCATCAGGCCCAGCCAGTACACCGGCATGCTGATGCCGAACAGCACCAGCGCCGACACCGCCAGGTCGGCGAGGCTGCCGGCGCGGGCCGCGGCCAGGGCTCCGAGCGGCAGACCCACCGCCACCGCGACCGCCAGGCTCACCACCGCCAGCAAGGCCGTGTAGGGAAGGCGCGCCAGGATCTCCTGGGTGACGGGGTCCGAGGTGCGGGCGCTGACGCCGAGGTTGCCGTGGGCGAGATCGTTCAGGAAGATGCCGGCCTGCGTCCACAGAGGCTGGTCGAGACCGAGCTGGGTGCGGATACGCGCGACGTCCTGGTCGCTCGCCAGCACCCCCGCGATGACACGGGCCGGGTCACCCGGGAGGATGCGCACCATCAGGAAGATGGTGATGGCCACGAACAGGATCGTGACCATCACTCCGATGAGACGCTGCAGCAAGTAGCCGAGAGAACCGCTCATGAAGGCCGCAGGACCGCTATGCCCAAGGCTCCTCCCCTAGTTCGCAGGGTGCGCGTAGAGCGCGTAGAACTTCTCGTTGGGCAGGCCCGCGATGCCGGTCAGGTTGGCCTGGTAGGCCATCGGGAAGCTCTGCACCCACAGGAAGATCCAGGGCGCGTCGTCCCAGATGATCTGGGAGGCCTGCTGGTAGAGCTGGTCCCGCTTCTGCACGTCGATCTCGCTACTCGCCTGGTTCAGCAGCTTCTGGACGTCCTGGTTGCAGTAGAACGAGGTCGCCAGGCCGTTGGGCGGGCTCTGGGTGCAGTCGAACTGCTGCATCTGCTGCGAGGCGTCCATGAAGGAGGGCGCCCAGCCCAGCAGGTGGAGCTCGGTGGTGTTCTCGGCCTTGGGCTTGGTGATGGTGCCGACGTAGGTGGGCCAGTCCATGGTGCGCACGTCGACCTTGAAGCCGATGTCGCGGATGTAGTTGGCGATGGCCTGGGCGGCAGGGAAGTCCTGAACGTAGCGGCCCGTGGGCGAGATCATGTGGAGCGTGATCTGCGAGGGATCGACGCCCGCCTGCTTGAGCAGTTGCTTGGCCTTCTCAGGGTCGTAGGGGTAGGCGCCGATCTTCTTGTAGCCGAAGAGGCTGGGCGCCATGGGGGCGTCCATCGGCTCGGCGGCGCCGAACAGCACGCCCTTGATGATGGCCTGCTTGTCGACCGCGTAGTTGAGCGCCTCGCGCACCAGCTTGTTGTCCAACACCTTCTTGCTGGTGTTGATGGCGATGAAGACGGTGCGGTCGCTGGGCCCGAACAGCACCTTCACGCGGGAGTTGTGCTGGAGCGCGGGGAGATCCGAAGTGGGCGGCAGGATGATCAGGTCCACCTGGCCGGCGAGCAACAGGCTCTCGCGGGTGGTGGCCTCGGGCACCACCTGGAACACCACCTTGTCGTAGTAGGGCTTCTCACCCCAGTAGCCGGCATAGCGCGTGACGACGACGTTGCTGCCCTTCTGCCGCGAGGTGTAGGTGTAGGCGCCGGTGCCCACCGGATGCACGATGTTCTGGTAGCTATTGCCGTCCTTGTCGACCGAAGCAGGTGACAGCATGCCCACCGTGGTCTGTGACAGTGCGCCCACCAGCGCGGGCGACGGCTCCTTGAGGTTGAGGCGAACGGTGTGGGCGTCCACCACGTCGACCGAGTCGATCACCGTGAGCTGGCCGCGACGCGGGACCCGCACCTTGGGATCGAGCAGGCGCTCCAGGTTCCACTTCACGGCGCTCGCGTCGAACGGCGTTCCGTCCTGGAAGGTCACGCCCTGTCGCAGCACGAACGTCAACGTCTTGCCGTCGGCCGAGGTGCTCCAGCTCGTGGCCAGGTCGGGCACGAGCTTGCCCGTAGAGTCGATGGTGACGAGGGGCTGCACCATGTAGTCGAGCACGTTGTCCACGGTGGTGGTCGTGCCCTGCGCCGGGTCGAGGGAATCGGGGTCGACCCCGATGGCGATCCGGAACGTCGATTGAGCCAACGCCGCCCCGGCGAGCAGGGCGAACACGATGGCCACGAAGGCAATTGACGAGCGCTTCCGCATGAACATGCACCTCCATCTGGGGGTGACGCGACCATAACCCGGCCTCGGAACGGCCCGCAAGTGCCCCGATCGCGGCGCCGCTCTGTGAATACGGTTGCAGGATAGAGGCCCCATAACCGGACGACGACGACTCGCAGGCGTCCGCGGCGCACCCGGCGAGTAAGCTGGAGGAGCCATGAGCGCAGCCTCCATGCCACAGGGTCCGGCGCGGCGCGCGTCCCGGCGGTCGCCGGGGCCCTCGCCGCGCCGATCGTGACGGCCCCGCGGGGCGGCCGGCGCCGGCGGACGCCCCTGGCGTCGTCCGCCGGCCCGGTGGGCAGTTCGCCCGGGAGCGTCATCTACACCGGTCCGGCGCGCGACGCACCGGTCACCGTCGACCTCATCAGCTACGACGTGGAGGGCTACGAGGAGCGACGCGACCTGCCCCTCGAGGAGGCGCTGCGCCGCGTGGGCGAGGCCAAGGGCATTCGCTGGCTCAACGTCAACGGCGTGCACCGCACCGAGATCATCGAGCACGTCGGGGCAGCCCTCGAGCTGCACCCGCTCACCATGGAGGACATCGTCAGCCTCGGTCAGCGCCCCAAGATCGAGGACTACGAGCGCTACCTCTACATCGCCCTTCGCATGCTCGCCTACGGCTCCTCCGAGGGCGAGGACGGCGGGCCCGCGCTGGAGAACGAGCAGCTCAGCCTGATCCTTCTCGACGGCGTGGTGGTGACCTTCCAGGAACACCCGGGCGACGTGTTCGAGCCCCTGCGCGAGCGCCTCAGGCAGGCCAAGGGTCGGCTCCGCAAGCTGGGCGCGGATTACCTCGCCTATGCCCTCATCGACATCGTGATCGACCGCTACTTCACGGTGGTCGAGGACTACGGCGACGCCATCGAGGATCTCGAGGCCAGGATCCTGGAGAACCCCGACACCGAGGTGCTCCAGCGCGTCAACCACCTAAAACGCGAGACGCTGGTGGTGCGCAAGGCGGTGTGGCCCTTGCGCGAGGTGATCGCCGGCCTGGAGCGCGAGGAGGGCGACCTCATGTCGCCTACCGCCATCACCTACCTGCGCGACGCGCACGACCACGCCATCCAGGTCATCGACACGGTCGAGAGCCTGCGCGACATGCTCACCAACCTGCACGACATGTACCTGTCGGCGCTCAGTTACCGCATGAACGACGTCATGAAGGTGCTGACCATCATCGCCACCATCTTCATACCGCTCAGCTTCCTGGTCGGCGTCTACGGCATGAACTTCCACCACATGCCGGAGCTGGCGTGGCCCTGGGCCTACCCGGCCCTGTGGGGGCTGATGATCACCATCGCCATCGGGATGCTGCTGATCTTCCGGCGCCGCGGCTGGTTCTAGCGCCGATCCGGGCGCGCCCGGGTCCCGCTCGGACCCTGGTCAGGCCCCGCTCACATCGCGTAGCGCGGCGATCAGCGGGCGCAGCCGCTCCGCCTTGAGCTTCAGCGCCGCCCGGTTCACCACGAAGCGGGCGCTCGAGTGGAGGATGACATCGACCTCCTCCAGGTCGTTGGCGTGCAGCGTGGCGCCCGTCTGCACCACGTCGACGACGGCGTCGGCGAGCCCCGATAGGCAGGCCAGCTCGACGTTGCCCGCGAGGCGCACCACCTCCGCCGAGCTCCCCATCCGACGCAGGTACTCAGCCGTCAACCGCGGGTACTTGCTGGCCACCCGGCCCACCGCGCCCGTCGCACCGCGCGGCCGGATGAGCGATAGGCGGCAGCCTGCGAAGCGCAGGTCCACCGGCTCGTAGAGCGTGCTCCCGGCCTCGGCCAGGACGTCCTTCCCGACCACGCCGGCGTCCGCCACGCCCAGATCGACGTAGGTGGGGACGTCGGCGTTGCGCATCACGATGAGCTCCGCATCGCCGGCGTCGAACCGCAACGCGCGCTCGTCGGGCGGGAGCTCGAGCCGCAACCCGGCGCCCCGCAGCACGCTCAACGCCTCCTGCATCACGCGCCCCTTGGGCAGCGCCAGGGTCAGGGTGGGCACCTCAGTCACCGTCCACCTCCCCGCCCGGGGCGTCCAGCACGAGCCGGAGCTCGCGCAGCTCGGCGTCGCCGCCGCCGGCCACGGCCTCCACGGCGCCGTCGTGCAGCACGAAGGGTACGCCCAGGGCCTGCGCCTCCGCCGAGGCCTCGGCGCGATCGCCTCCCGACGCCCGCACCACCACTACGCCGGCAGCGCGCAGCCGCCGGGCCGCCGCGTCGTCGGTAGCCAGCACCCGAGGACGGGTCTCCGACTCGGGACCGGGCAGGGCGCTCAGGAGGCGTTCCAGGCCGATGGAGAAGCCGGCGGCGTGCGGCAGCAGAGCACCGTCGTAGCGCCCCCCGCCCAGCAGGGGCTGGCCGAAGTCGAAGGTGTAGGCGCGGAAGGTCACCCCGGTGTAGTAGGCAAGGCGGCGCGCCATGCCGAGGTCGAGCAGCAGCTCGCTGTCGTCCTCGAACTGCTCCACCACGCCCTCCAGGCGGTCGATCTCGGCCCGCGCCTCGGGCCACGGAGCCAGCCGTCGCGCCTCGTCCAGGACACCGTTGCCGCCGTACAGGTCGGGCACCTCCAGCAGCGCTGCGGCCGCCCGTCCGTCGAGCGCCAGCTCCGAGAGCAGCGTCCGGATGTCGCTGCGATCCTTGCGATCGATGGCGTCGGCGAGCAACTCCCGCCGCCACTCGGGCACCGCTGCGAGGTCGAACAACGCCCGCACGAACCCTGGGTTGCCGATCTCGACGCGGGGCGCCAGCCCCACCGTGCGCACCGACTCGCGCGCCAGGTGGATGAGCTCGGCGTCGGCCCGGGCGTGGCTCACCCCCACCAGCTCGATACCGACCTGGGTGAACTCGCGGGTCCGTGCCAGCTCGGGGTGGATGGCCTGCCACACGGTGCCGCTGTAGCGCAACCGGAGCGCCCGCCCCTCCCCCGCCGCCGCGCCGGGGAAGGTGGACCGGACCAGCTGGGCCAGCGCGGGCGTGAAGTCCGAGCGCAGGGCGAGCACGCCGCTGTCCCGATCCGAGAGCTTGAACGACTGCTCGGCCCGTGGATGCGCCGGATCGTAGTGCTCCAGCGAAGGCACCTCCACGAGCCGGTACCCCCAGCGGAGGTAGAGATCGTGGAGGCGCTCCAGCGTGCGCGCGCGCGCCGCCGCCAGGGCGGGGGGCACGAAACGGGTTCCGTCGGGTGGGGCTCCGGTCATGGCGCAGGCTTCCTCGAAGGCGGCGGCTCAGCCGCGATAGGCGCGCAGGGGGTCCGGCCGATCCGCGTCCGGTTCCGGCCCCGCCGCGGCGCGCGCGCCGCGGCCGTCCTCGCCGGGGAAACTGGCCACCAGCGCGAGCACGCCGATGAGCAGCTCGACGACCAGGAACACGAAGTTCAGCGGCGAGAGCACGCCGTCGATGACCATGCTGGCGAACCGGCCCACGGCCTCGGCGGTGATCAACAGACCCGGAAGCCGCAGGTAGACGGGGGGCGCCGAGCGCACCGACGCCGCCCACAGCATGACCGCCCCCATGACCACGAAGAGCGCGCCGAACAGCGCCCGCGCTTCGCTGAGGCCGCGCGGATCGACCACGTCCAGGCCCACGATCCGGATCACCAGCAGGGGGTTCAGCAGGCCGAGCAAGCCCCACGCCAGCGTGAGGCCGGCGGAGACGAAGGCGAGTTGCTTGCGGCCGCGCATGTCGCCGCCATGCTACCACCGGAGCCGTTCAGGGGCCGGTCGCGCCGTCGGCCAGCGCCAGATTGTCGCGGTGGACCACCTCGTCGAAATCCTTGGCGCCCAGGATGTCGGCGATCTCGGAGGTGTGACGCCCGCAGATGCGCGTCAGCGCGTCGCTGGCGAAGTTGCTGAGCCCCACCCCCAGCACCTCGCCTCGGTGCTCCACCGACACGGCCTCGCCGAAGCCGAAGCTGCCCCGAACCGCCAGCACGCCCCGCGGGAGCAGGCTGCGCCCGCGTCGCAGAGCCGCGGCGGCGCCGACGTCGACCTCGACCGCACCGCGCCTCGGCTGCTGCGCGATCCAGGCCTTGCGGGCCGGGGTGCGCGCCCGCGCCAGGAAGCGCGTGCCGCGCACCGAGCCGCGGGCCAACGCCTCGAGCCCGGCGCCCCCGCCGCCGATGACCAACGTCTCGATGCCGGCCTCGGTGGCGATGCGCGCCGCCCGCAGTTTGGTGGCCATGCCGCCGGTCCCGCGCGGGTCGCCACTGCGGCCTGCCAACGCTTCGACCTCCGACACGTCGCGCACGACATCGATGCGGCGCGCGTCCGGGTGTCGACGCGGATCCGCGTCGTGCAGGCCGTCCACGTCCGTGAGGATGATCAGCGCGTCGGCGTCGACCAGGTACGACACCCAGGCCGACAGGGTGTCGTTGTCGCCCAGCTTCAACTCGCTGGTGGCGACGCTGTCGTTCTCGTTCACCACCGGCACGGCGCCGAGCCGCAGCGACGCTTCCAGAGCGTGCTTGGCGTTGACGTACCGCTCGCGGTCCTGCACGTCGCCGGCCGACAGCAAGAGTTGGGCCACCGGCCGGGGCGCCAGCGCGCGCGACCAGTCGAGCATCAGCAGCGTCTGCCCTACCGCGGCCGCCGCCTGTTTGTCGGGGAGCGTCAACGGCAGCTCCAGGCCCAGCCCCTCCCGGCCCGCCGCGCCCGCACCCGAGGAGACCAGCACGAAGTGCGCACCGTGCTCGTCGGCGAGCACGGTGGCGCCGCGCGCGATGGCCCACATCAACGGCGGCGCGATGCGGCCGCTCCGATCGGTGATGGAGCTGGTGCCGACCTTGACGACGAAACGGCGGAGGCGCTTCTCCACCGTCACTCCTCCATCAGGTAGCCCCGGTACGGTGGAGGGACCAGGCCGGCATCGAGCCAGTAGCGCCCGTCCTCGTAGCCTGCCGCGCCTTCGCGCAGGAGCCGCTTGAGCGACGCCTGCACCTTGCCCTGAACACGGCGGAGGAAGGCGTTCTGCCAGTCCTCGCCGGGCTCGAGCCTCTGCAGGAAGGCACGGTGGAACGAAGGCAGCTCGTCGAGCGGGATGCAGCTCTCGAGCGCCTGCCAATCCACCTTCCCCCCTCGAACGGGCGCGCACGGTGTGGGCGTCATGATCCCCATGCTACGGCCTGGGGCCCATGCGGAACCGTGCGGAGCCGTGGGGGCCGCAGGAGCGCGGCGCGACGCATGCTACACTCCTGCACCTGGAGCCCCGACAGGGCGCGCGTCCGTCGGCACCGCCGCCGGGTCGAGGAGGAAGCATGCGGGTAGCGATCGTGGGCGCCACTGGCGCCGTCGGGACCGAGTTCCTTGGGATCCTCGACGAGCGGCGCTTCCCCTTGACGTCGCTCGCGCTCTACGCCTCCCCCCGGTCGGCGGGTCGGACGCTGCCGTTCCGCGGCGAGGCGCTGCCGGTACTGCCGCTCCCCGAAGGCGGCGACCTCGATGCCGACGTCGTCTTCTCGTCGGCTGGCGGGCAGGTCTCCAAGCAGCACGCCTGGCGCTGGGCCGAGCACGGCGCCGTCGTCATCGACAACACCAGCGCCTGGCGCATGGACGAGCGCGTCCCATTGGTGGTCCCGGAGGCCAACGGCGAGGCGGCGCTGAGCCATCGGGGCATCATCGCCAACCCCAACTGCTCGACCATCATCGCGCTGATGGCGCTGGCGCCCCTGCACCGGGCCTTCGGCCTGGTGAGGGCCACCGTCGCCACCTACCAGGCCGTCTCCGGCGCCGGGGCCGCCGGCATCGAGGAGCTGCGCGAGCAGACGCGGGCGGCGCTCGCCGGCGGCGAGCCGAGGCCGTCGAAGTTCCAGCACCGGATCGCCTTCAATCTCTTCAGCCACGACAGCGACGTGGGCGAGGACGGCTATAACGTCGAGGAGCGCAAACTGCTGCTGGAGGCGCGCAAGATCCTCGCCGAGCCGGCACTGCGCCTGAGCGCGACGTGCGTGCGGGTGCCGGTCTTCCGGGCCCACAGCGAGGCCATCCACGCCGAGTTCCGGCGGCCGGTGTCGGCCGACGAGGCCCGCGAGACGCTGGCCGCGGCCCCCGGCGTCCGGGTGGTCGACGACCGCGTCCGCAACACCTTCCCCATGCCCCTCGACGCCTCGGGCGGGGACGAGGTCCTGGTAGGCCGCATCCGCGCCGACGCCAGCCTGGACGGGGCGGTGGCGCTGTTCGTGGCAGGCGACCAGATCCGCAAGGGTGCAGCTCTCAACGCCGTACAGATCGCCGAGCATCTCATCGCCCAGGGGGCGCTGGCCGCGCCCCCCACCCCCTGAACGCGTCCTCACTGCGCGGCGCGGGCCGCCGCCCGCCCGCGCCGCTGCGCCACCGGAGCGGTAGACTGCGGTCACGTCCGACACGCGCACCGTGACCGGCCGGGGGATGGACGGTCCGACGAGGGAGCAGTATGAACCTGGCCATCGTGACCGACTCGACCACCGATCTGCACGTCGACGAGCTGGAACAACTCGGGATCCTGCGGGTGCCGCTGTACGTGACCTTCAAGGGCGACACCTTCCGTGACTGGCTCGACATCGAGCCGGCCGCGATCATCCGCGGCGTCGCCGAGGGCGCGGACCTACCCACCACCAGCCAGCCGAACCCCGAGGATTTCGCGTCCGCCTACCGCGAAGCCGTGGAGATGGGGGCGGACACCATCCTCGTCGTCACCCTGAGCGCGGAGCTGTCGGGCACCTACCAGTCGGCGGTCGCCGCGAGCGATGCGGTGAGCGCCCGCGTGGTCGTGTTCGACAGTCGCTCGGCCAGCCTGGGCCACGGCGCCATGGTGCGGACGGCGGCGCGCCTGCGCGACCGCGGCGCCTCCTTCGAGGAGATCGAGGCCGGCCTGACCGGCATGCGCGACAACACCTTCATCGCGTTCACCGTTGCCTCCTTCGACTACCTCCAGAAGGGCGGGCGGATCGGCCGAGCCAGTGCCCTGGTGGGCAGCCTGCTCAACATCAAGCCCATCCTCACGCTGGCGGACGGACTCCTCGAGCCGATGACGCGGGCGCGGGGCATGAAGAAGGCGGTTCAGGAGATGGTCGACCGGCTGGCCGCCTTCGCGGCCGCGCGTCCCGGCGAGACGCTCACCATCGACTACATCCACGTGGAGGACCGGTCGGCCGTCGAGCGCCTGCGCGCCGCGGTCGAGCAGAAGGGCGTGGAGGTGCGCTTCAGCGGCTTCTACCGGATCGGCGCGGTGCTCACCAGCCACGTCGGGCCTGGCACATTCGGGATGATCGCGCGGAGCGAGCCGGACTGACGCCGCACGGACGCCGCACTGACGCCGGGCTCGAGCCGGTCGCGCTCGAGTCCCGGCCGCGCGCCCTCGTCCCAACGGCGGCGGGCCCACGCAGCCGCAAGGGCGTGCGTGGGCCCGCCGCCGCGCCCGCTTGCTAGCGGGCGCGGCTGTCGACGCTCAGAACTTCGAGCCCTAGAACTTCAGCGTTCCCGTGGCATTGCCGAGGGTGATGTCCATCTCGCCGACCCCCGTCAACCCCTGGTCCACCGTGACGCTGGCATCGGCGGTCACGTCGTTGGGGCTGGTGCCGCCGCCGATGATGGTCATCATGGTGCTCACCTGGCTCGCCGTGAAGCTCACCGGCACGAACGCGCCGTTCAGGTCCGACCCGGCCTGGACGGTGTAGGTGCAGCCATCGGCCATCGTCGTGCTGCAGCTGCTCCGTGTCAGCACCAGGATCTGCGAGAGCGCGCCCGAATCGTAGTTCCACGTGAACGACGGCGTGCCCGAGCCGTCCGCGACGTTGAGTGCCAACGTCACCCGGGTGACGTGGAGGGTCTGCGGGAGCGTGGTGGCGTCACCGGGCTTGATCGTCACGCCGAGCGCGGAGATGTCGGACGTGAAGCCGTTGGGATTGGCCCAGCTCGGCTTGCTGCTCAGATCCTGGTTCGGGAAGGTCGTGCTGGTGCTCCCCGAGAAGGTCGTCGACGTCGCGGCCTGCTGGTTGAGCGCAGCGGTGCTCACGCTGTTCAGGGCGAGCGTGGTGTTGTCCAGACCGAGCGGGTTGTTCATCGTCTGGTCGGGGATGAGCGCGCTGCAGGCGCTCACGAGCAGTGCGAGTGCTCCCACGATGATGACGGTACGGAAGGTTCTCATACGGGACGGCCTCCTCGTTGGGGTGAACGTGAATCGTCGGCGTGGTGTCGACCGCGTGAGTCTAGCAAGGTTCCCGGCGCCGCCGTGCGACCGCGCTCACGCCGCCACGCCCGCCGACGTGCACCGACGCGTGTGGAGCGGCCGCGCGGCACCTGCCGAGAGCCCCCCGGCCCGCGCCGCGTGCGTGCCCGACGCCGCCGGGACGCTGCGCTAGCCTGACCCCGATGCTCGCCCACACCCTGTCCGCCACCGTCGTCGGCGTCGACGCACTGGAGGTGCGGGTCGAGGTGTTCGTGAGCGGCGGCCTGCCTTCGTTCACGGTAGTGGGGCTGCCGGGCGCGGCCGTGCAGGAGTCGCGCGAACGCGTGCGCGCCGCGCTCAAGCACCTGGGCGCCGCCATGTCACCCAGCCGTATCACGGTGAACCTGGCGCCCGCCGACATCCGCAAAGAGGGGCCTGCCTTCGACCTGCCGATCGCGCTGGCCCTGCTCGCCGCCGAACGCCGGCTGCCTGCCCGCGCCCTGGAGGGCACGCTGGCCTTCGGCGAGCTGGCGCTCGACGGCACCCTGCGACCCGTGCGCGGGGCCATCAACATCGGCCTGCTGGCCGCGGAGCGGGGGCATCGCACGGTACTGGCCCCACCCCTGAACGCGCCCGAGGTGGCGGCCGTGAAGGGGCTGAGGGTGCTGGCTCCGCGCACCCTGGCCGAGGCCGCCGACCACCTCCGCGGCCGCCTGGTGCTGGTGCCATGCACCCCAGGCCCGCCCGCGCCCGCCCCCTCCGTCCCCGATCTGGTCGACGTGCGCGGGCAAGCCGGCGGACGTCGCGCCCTGGAGATCGCTGCGGCCGGCGCCCACAACCTCCTCCTCACCGGGCCACCGGGCGCGGGCAAGACCATGCTGGCCCGCCGCCTCGCCGGCCTCCTGCCTCCGCTCACGGAGGACGAGGCGATCGAGGTGACGCGCATCCACTCCACGGCGGGCCTGTTGGCCGGGCACGGGCTGGTCCGGCACCCTCCCCTGCGCAGCCCGCACCACAGCAGCTCGCAGGGCGGCGTGGTCGGCGGCGGTTCGCCGCCGCGCCCCGGCGAGGCCAGCCTCGCCCACCGCGGCGTGCTGTTCATGGACGAGCTGCCCGAGTTCGGCCGCCGCACCCTCGAAGCCCTGCGGCAACCGCTCGAGGAGGGCCGTGTCACAATCTCGCGGGTCGGAGGCAGCGTCACCTTCCCCGCCCGCTTCCTGCTGGTGGCGGCCCGCAACCCGTGCGCCTGCGGCTACGACGGCGATCCGCTGGAGCCCTGCGTGTGCCCTCCCGGCGAGCGCCAGCGCTACCAACGGCGCGTCTCGGGGCCACTGCTGGACCGCTTCGACCTGCGCGTGCGGCTGCCCCGGCTCACGCCGGGCGAAGTGCTGGCCCGGGCCCCGGGCGAGGCCTCGGCGGCCGTCGCCCGCCGCGTGCTCGCGGCCCGGCGGCGCATGTTCGAGCGCCAGGGCGCGCTCAACGCCGCCCTGGCGGGCGCCGAGCTGCGTCGGTCGGCGGCGCTGACGAGCGGCGCACACCGCCTCGCGCACGAGCTGATCGGCCGGCTCCGGCTCACGGGACGAGGCTACGAGCGAGTGCTGCGGGTGGCGCGCACGGTGGCCGACCTCGCCGGCGAGCGGGGGGTGGGGGAGGCGCAGCTCGCCGAGGCCGCGGCCTACCGCGACGGCTAGCGCCGCCGGCGCCCTGGAACCGCGACCCCGGAATCGTGACCCCGGAATCGTGACCCCGGGCCGTGACGCGAGCGTCCGTCGCCGAGCCCACGAGCCGTCGGCTCCCCTGTATCATGCGTGCGGCGTGTGCAGCGGTCGCCCCCTCAGGGCGCGGGCCGCCCGCGCCGCACGGCACACCACGGCCCCGCCGGGAGCAGGCAGCACGAACGGCCTCCCGCGGCGCGTCGGGCCTCGATGAAGGCACTATGGCAGACGCCATCCCCCGCCCCCCCACCGCAGCGCTCGCGGCCACCGCCGCCGGCCTGCTGATCGTCACCTATCTCGTGTCCGCGCTGGTCGAGTACCCGCTGCCGTGGCTCGGGACGCTAGGCACCCTTGCGGCCCTGGCCGTACTCGTCGTCACGCAACTGCTGCTGGCGGGCCTGCTGTACCGCCGCGTGCGCCGCAGCGAGGACGTCTACTCGGTGTTCTTCCACCGCGCGACGCTGGTCGGCCTGGCCGTCTTCGTCGCCTTCACCGCGATCGTGCTGGTGCCGGAGGGCGTGGCGCTGGTGCACCGCGAGCTGAGCAGCGCCGCCGCGGCGGCGCCATGGTCGGGCGTGCGCTCGTGATCCGCGCCATCGCCTTCGACTGGGGCGGCGTCTTCACCGAGGGCACCTTCGACAGCAGCGCCGTGAGCGCGCTGGCGTCGCTCCACGGCGTTGCACAGTCGCGCCTGGAGGAACCCTACCTGGCGACGATGGGGCCGTTCGAGGACGGCGCGTTCGACCTGCCCGAGTTCCAGCGCCGCCTGGCGGCGGCCACCGGGCTCCATACCGACGAGGCCACCTTCCGGCGCACGTTCCTGGGGGCCGTTCGCTGGCGCGCACCGATGCTGACGCTGCTCGCCTCGCTGCCGCCGACGTACACCGTCGGGGTGCTGTCCAACAACGTTCCGGAGTTGTGCGACGTGGTCCGCGACGACCCCCGCATGCAGCGCGTCGAGCGCTGGGTGTTCTCCAACGAGATCGGTGTCCGCAAGCCACACCGCGCGGCCTTCGAGGCCCTCAGTGAGGCCCTCGGCCACTCCGCCGAAGAGACCGTGTTCATCGACGACAACGCGCGCAACATCGCCGCTTGCCGGGAGCTGGGCTTCACCGGCCTGCTCGTCGACGACCTCGCCGGCTTCGCGGGGCGTTGGAGACGGGCGCTGCCCGACCTCCCCCTCCCGCCCGACTTCGCGTGAGCACGGAGCCCCAGGACGAGCGACAGGGGGTACGCCTGCTGCAGGGCTACGTGTGGCACCCTCGCGAGCTCGAGGTGGACTTCGCCACCTACCTGCCGTCCACGCTCGGCCGGGACGTGCATGTCCTGCTCGACCCCATCCCGGCCGCACCCTTCAGCTTCTTCGACGACGGCACGCTGAGCGCGACGCAGCAGTTCTACCAGCTCACCGTGCTGACCTTCCGAGGCGACGACGAGGAGGACGTCTCGGGCCTGGTGCCGTGGGTGGCGGAGACCCTGCAGCAGCGGCTCGAGGGCACGCCCGAGGGCGTGGGCTGGCAGGTTCTCGAGGACATGCGCGAGATCGGCTGACGCCCCCCTCGGGGCGCCCTGGTATGCTCGCCGGCACCGTGGCCCGTGCCTGGCTCGTCTTCGCCGTATTCGCGGCCGCCCACTTCCTGTCCTACTTCTTCCGGTCGGCCAACGCCGTCATCGCCGACGACCTGACCGCGAGCATGGGTCTCTCGCCGGCGCAGCTCGGCCTCATGAGCAGTCTGTTCTTCGGCTTCTTCGCCCTCGCCCAACTCCCCTTCGGCAGCGCCCTCGACCGCTACGGCGCACGGATCACCACCAGCGTCCTGATGCTGGTCGGTGTGGTGGGCGCGCTGGTGTTCGCCGCGGCGCCGAACGTGGCCTGGCTGGGCGTGGGCCGGGCGCTGCTCGGCCTCGGCACGGCCGGCATCCTGATGGGCGGCCTCAAAGCGCTCTCGCAGATCCATCCGCCTCGCAGGTTCGCCGCGGTCGCGGGCATGCTCACGGCCACCGGCTCGTCGGGCGCGCTGGTGGCGACCGCGCCGCTGGCGCTGCTGAACCGCGCCGTGGGCTGGCGCGCCGTCTTCGCCGGCGGGGCCGTGGTGCTGCTGCTCAGCGCCGTCGCCATCGCTTCCGTCGTCCGCACACCGCCGACGGATCCTCACCCGCAGGCGTCCCCGGGCGGCTTCGGCGACATCTTCGGGAGTGCGGCGTTCTGGCGGCTGGCGTTCCTGGGCTTCGCCGTGATGGGCACGACCTTCGCCTACCAGAGCCTGTGGGCGGGCCCGTACCTGACCGAGGCCGCCGGCTTGAGCGCCGCGGTGGCGGGCAACGTGCTGCTCTGGCTCGGGATCGGCCTGGTGCTCGGGTTCTTCGTCTCGGGCTGGCTGGCTCAGCGCTTCGGGCCGGCCCGGGTCGTGGCGGCCGCAACGCTACTGATGGTGCTGGTGCAGGCCGCGCTCGCCCTGATCGCGGGCACAGTGGCGGCGCCCGCGGCGCTGGGCGCACTGCTGTTCCTTCTGGCGGGCAGCGGGTCGTTCGCGCTGCTGCTCTACGCTCAGGCGAACGTGCTGTTCCCGGCCAGGCTCACCGGCAGGGCGGTGACCGCCATCAACCTCTTCATGTTCCTGGGCGGCTTCGTCCTGCAGTGGGGCATCGGCAACGTGGTGAACGCGCTCGCCCCCGCCGGAGGCAGTACCTCGGCCGGGGCCTATGCCGCCGCTCTCGCGCTCACCGCAACGCTCTGCACCGCCGCGCTGCTGGTCTACCTTCCGACGCTGCGGCGACCGGGCGGTGTCCCCACCTGAACCTGCCTAGGCGCCGGGGGCCAGCGCGACGCCCCCCTCCACCACGTGGAGGTCGCGCTGCGGGTAAGGGATCGAGATGCCCTCGGCGTCGAAGCGTTCCTTCACGGCCCGCGTCAGGTCGAACCTGGTGGCGAACAGATCGCCGGCGGCCGTCCAGTACCGCAGCAGCAGGTTGACCGAGCTCTCCCCGAGCGACTCGACGGCGACCAGCGGCGCCGGGTCCTGGAGCGCGCGCGGCTCGTCGGCAACGAGTTCCTGCAGGACGGCCATGGCCCGGGCCACATCATCGCCGTAGCCGATGCCCACGACGAGATCGTTGCGGCGCCGGCCCGCCTGCGAGTAATTGCTGACCTGCTTGCCCCACACGTTGCTGTTGGGGACGAACAGGGGCACGCCGTCGAAGCTGGTGAGACGCGTGACGAACAGACCCATGTCGTCGACGACGCCCGCCGTCCCGGAGATGTCGACCGCGTCCCCGACCCGGAAGGGCTTGAGCGCCAGCAACAGGACGCCCGCCGCGATGTTGGAGAGGGCCCCCTGCAACGCCAGGCCGATGGCTAGTCCGGCGGCCCCGAGCAGGGCGACCAGGCTGGTGGTCTGCACCCCGAAGCGGCCCAGCACCGCGATCACGGTGAAGGCCAGGACGGTCCAGCGCGCCACCCTGCCGAGCACGGTGGCGACGGTGCCGTCCAGCCTGCCGCTGCCCGAAGCGGCCCGGCGGACGACCGCGCCGGCCCAGCCGGCCAGGATCCATCCGACGATCAGGATGACGACGGCGGCGACCAGATCGACGCCCAAGCGAGCGGCGACGGCGGCGAGCGACGTGATGGAAGCGTTCATGGAGGTCCCTCCCTCGGGGCGGACCGGTCGCGCCCGGCGGCGTCCCGCCGCAGGCGCGGGCAGTCACGACCCTGCTGAGCCGGTCCCATGGACCCTATCGCACCGCGCGGCCGGACCCCGTGCCATGGGACGCACAGCGCTGCGGCGTGCGCGACCGTCGACACCCGGCACGCCGCCTGTGGCCGGGCGTCCGGCGACGCCCCGCCGGTGGGGCTTGCGTTCTGCGGCGCGATGCCCTAGAATCATTGACAAATTTAATTCTGTGAAAGAAATAAATGGACCGGAACGAAGACAGCGCCGCCGCGGTGATCCGCGTCATCCGTGAACAGGGACCGATCAACCGGTCCGCGATCGCGCGTCGCACCGGCTTGAGCCCGTCGGCCGTGACCATGCTCACCAAGCATCTCGTCGACGTCGGCATCGTGGTCGAGCAGGCCAGCCCCAGCGCCGGCAAGACCGACCGCCTGGGGCGGCCGCCGATCCTGCTGCGGCTCGAGCCGGGCCTCGCGGCCATCGCCGGCGCCAAGCTCGACGACGGCGAGCTCAGCGCCGTGCTCACCGATCTCGACGGACGCGTACTGGCACGACGTACGCGCCGACTGTCGACACGCCAGCCCGAGCGCGTAGTGGCCTCGACCGGCGGGCTGCTGAGCGAGCTCGCCGAGGCGGCGAAGGTACCGGAACGCTCGATCGCGGGTGTGGGCCTCGGCCTCTCGGGGCTGGTCGACAACGAGAGCGGCTGCTGCATCCGTTCGGTGGTGCTCGACTGGGCCGACGTCCCGATCGGGCCCATGCTCGAGCAGGCACTGGGTCTGCCCGTCGCCGTGGAGAACGACGCCAACACCCTCGCGATCGGCGAGCAGATGTTCGGGAGGGCGCGCGGCCTCGAGGACTTCGCGGTGGTGAGCTTCGGCAAGGGCATCGGCGCCGGCCTGGTGGTCGGCGGCCGGCTCTATCGCGGACGCTTCGGCGTCGCCGGCGAGGTGGGCCACTGCACGGTTCGCGAGGACGGCCCTCTCTGTGCGTGCGGGAAGCATGGGTGCCTGGAAGCGGTGGCCTCCGTTCCGGCCACGCTGGCCCGGGCCACCGAGGCGGGCTTGCACGTGAAGCGCCTCGACGATCTGGGGCTGCTGGCCGACGAAGGGGACCCCCGGGCCGTCGGCCTCCTCGCCGACATCGGCGACGCCATCGGCCTGGCGCTCTCCCACCTGGTGAACCTCATCAACCCCGAGATCCTCATCCTGACGGGCTCGGGCGTCGCCATCGGAGAGCCCTTGCGGGCCGCGATCGCGGACAGCCTGGAACGTCACGTCTTCCCCAGCCTCCCGAGGCTGCCCGAACTGGTGGTCCAGCGCGAGAGCCGCGACATGTGGGCTCGAGGAGCCGCCAGCCTCGCTACGCAGGCGTACTTCGAACAGAGGAGGTGGGAGGTCGACCGAACGTCCTGAGCCCGTCAAACCCCGTTCCCATACCTGGAGGTAACGATGACGCGAATCTCTTCCCGAAGCCTTAGACCCTTCACCCTTGTCCTGATGATCGCGCTGGCCGCATTCCTGACCCTCGCCAGCGCGCAGCAGGTCACCATCCACGTGCTCTACCCGGGCGGCGACCAGCCCCAGGCCCAACAGACCGTCAAGACGCTCGTCGCAGGCTTCGAGCAGACCCACCCCGACATCAAGGTCGTGTTCCAGAGCGTCGGCTGGGACTCCGCGTACCAGAAGATCGCCACCGATCTCCTGGCGGGCAACGCACCCGACGTCATCTACATCGGCGGTCGCTGGATCGCCCCGTTCTCGCAGCTCGGCGGCCTGCTGCCGCTCGACAGCTACGTCGACCAGGCCAAGCGCGCGTCGTTCCCCTCCGGCGTGCTGAAGGGCAACGAATTCAAGGGCAAGCTGATGGGGCTCCCGGTCGCGTTCTCGACCAAGGCGCTGTTCTACCGGACCGACCTGATCCCGCAGCCTCCGAAGACCTGGGATGAGCTGCTCGCCGACGCCAAGAAGATCACCCAGGAGCACCCCGGGATGTACGGCATCGGCATCTCCGGCGCCGCCCACGTGTCCACCACCAGCCAGTTCTTCAACTTCCTGTACCAGGCCGGCGGCTCGGTGTTCGACGACCAGGGCAACGTCAGCCTCGATACGCCCGCCGGCGTCAAGGCCTTGACGTTCTACACCGACCTGTACAAGACCGATCACGTGGCGCCGAACCCGGTGGAGTACAACCGCGAGCAGCTCCCGGTACTCTTCAAGCAGGGCAAGATCGCCATGATGATCACCGGACCGTGGGGCAAGGGCATCATGGGGCTCGATCCGAACAACCCCAGCGCCCCGTACGCGACCGCGACCCTGCCGTGCGACGTCCGCTGTGGGGGCATCCAGGTGGGCGACTCGATCGTCATCGCCAAGAACACGCCGCACCCCAAGGAGGCCTACGCGTTCGTCGACTACTGGACGTCGCTCGAGGCCCACACCACCTTCGACCTGAACGGCGGGCTCGTCCCCATGGTCCAGGGCGAACAGTCCAACGCGGCCTTCCAGGGCGCGTTCTGGAAGCCCTTCCTGGAGATGATCTCCCAGGGCTTCCCGCAACCCCAGCCGCTGGCCTGGGAACCGTTCCAGACCATCATCAGCGACATGATCCAGAACGTCCTGCTCGGCAAGCAGACGCCGGAGCAGGCGCTCCAGGCCGCCACCAAGGCCATCCAGGACAAGAAGCTCGAGCCGGCGGCGGCGTCGGGCCAGTAGGGTCCCGAGGAAGGGGCGGCCTTGAAGGCTGCCCCTTCCCCCCCTCATGTCCACGCCGAGATCCCGTCACGACCGCCCCCGCGCGCGCAGCTCACCCGTAGCCTCGCTGCTGAGGCGAACGCTGAGCCCGGACGCCTCGCCCCTGCCCTATCTCATCCCCACGCTTCTATTCCTCGCCCTGTTCCTCGCCTACCCGATCGTCAAGGTCATGGTCGAGTCGCTCTATCGCGACATCCTCATCCGACCCGATCTCGGACGCACCTTCATCGGGCTCGGCAACTACGCTGCCCTCCTGAGCAACACCGACGTGCTCAGGTCACTGCGCATCACGGCGCTGTGGACGCTCCTGTCCGTCAGCGGCAAGACGCTCATCGGATTCGCCGCCGCCATGCTCCTGCAACATCCCTTCCGCGGGCGGCGCATCTACCTGACCCTGCTGATGGTGCCGTGGGTGACGCCGGTCGTGATCGCAGCGATCGCCTGGCGCTGGGTCCTCGACGGTCAGTTCGGACAGCTCAACGGCCTGCTGTCGGCGCTCGGTGTGATCGGTGAACCGATCTCCTGGCTCGGCCAGCAGGGCACCGCCTTCGTGGCCACCGCAGTGGTGGACATGTGGGTGGGCATCCCGTTCATGGCGATGGTCCTGATGGCGGGGCTGCAGTCCGTCCCCAACGAGGTCTACGAGGCCGCCCACATCGACGGCGCGGCAGCCCACCAGGTGTTCAGGCACATCACGCTACCGATGATCCGCCCCATCCTGCTGGTGGCGACGCTGCTCTCCAGCGTGTGGACCTTCAATTCCTTCCAGGTGATCTGGCCCCTCACACGCGGTGGCCCCGCAGGGGCCACCACCACCCTGGTGGTGCGCACCTTCACGACCGCCTTCGGTTCGTTCGATTTCGGCCAGGCCGCGGCCCTCGCGACCTTCGTCTTCGCGCTGCTGACGGTGCTGTCCTTCGGGTACTGGCGCCTCCTCCAGAGGGGAGCGTGACCCGCGTGCGCACCGCCCGCCTCGCACTTCTGGGCAAGCACCTGGCTCTGATCGTGCTGTTGGTCGTGATGCTGTTCCCGGTCTACGTCATGCTGAAGACCTCGGTCACGTCGTTCAACGACCTCTTCAGCTGGCCGCCGAGCTGGTGGCCGCAACATTGGTCGTTCCACAACTACGTCGAGGTCCTGACCGGGGGCTACCAGTTCGGACGGGCCTACCTGAACAGCGCCATCATCGCCGTGGCCACATCGGGCATCGCCATCGTCCTGGGCTTCCTGGCGGCCTACGGCCTCTCCCGGTTCCGCTTCCGCGGCAGGCAGGCGCTCCTGTTCACCGCGCTCGCCACGCAGATGTTCTCGCCCGTCGTCATGATCGTGTCGCTGTACCAGATGATGCGGGGCTACCACTTGCTCAACACCTACCTCGCCGTCATCCTGGCGGAGAGCGCGCTCGCCATCCCCATCGCGCTGTGGCTCCTGCACGGCTACCTCGAGAGCATCCCTCCCGACCTCGAGGAGGCGGCCATGATCGACGGTTGCTCGCGGCTCAGCAGCCTGCGACACGTGGTGCTGCCGCTGGCGGCGCCGGGGATCGCCATGGCCGGCATCTACACCTTCATCTTCGCCTGGAACGCCCTCATCTTCCCGCTCGTGTTCCTGAACAACGACCAGCTCTACCCCATCCCGCTCGCGATGTCGCGCTTCGTGGGCCAGAATATCGTCTACTGGAACTTGCTTATGGCGGGGGGGATCCTCGCCACCGTTCCCGTCGCCCTGCTGTTCAGCTCCGTCCAGGGCGTGTTCGTCCGCGGCATCACCGCGGGCGCCCTGAAGGGCTGATCGCCCGTCTACCAGCCAGGAGAGCCCATGCCCACCCCCTCCGACTCACCCCTGAAGATCGCCATCCTGGGCGCCGGCAACCGCGGCGCCGACGTCTACGGTGAACTCATCGCACGACGGGGGACGGGAGCGCACATCGCCGCCATCGCCGACCCCCGGGAGGCTCGCCTGTCCGAGGTGGGTGCGCGCCTCGGGGTCGGGCCCGACGCGCTGTTCCGCGACGCCGAGACGCTGCTTCGCGAGGTCGACACCCTCGACGCGGTGATCGTGGCCACGCCCGATCGCGCCCACGTCACCCCAACGGTGAGGGCGCTCGAGCGAGGCCTGCACGTCCTGCTGGAGAAGCCCATCGCCCCCGATCTCGCGGGCGTTCGCGCCATCCAGAACGCCGCCGCCCGCCCCGGCGCCGGCACGGTCACGGTCGCGCACGTGCTGCGCTACACACCGTTCTTCCGGACCCTCAAGGAGCTGCTGAGCCGGGGCCGGATCGGCCGCACCGTGGCCATCCAGCACACCGAGAACATCGGCTACTACCACTTCGCCCACAGCTACGTCCGGGGCAACTGGCGCCGCGAAGCCGACAGCAGCCCGATGCTTCTCGCCAAGGCGTGCCACGACCTCGACATCCTGCGGTGGCTGGTGGACGAGCGCTGTGAGGCGCTGACGTCGATCGGCGACCTGGCCCACTTCCGCGCAGAGAACGCTCCCGCCGGGTCCAGCGACCGCTGCATGGACGGCTGCGCCGTCGAGCGCAGCTGCCCGTACTCGGCGATCCGCATCTACCTCGAGCGCTTCGCCGGCTCCCGCGAATGGCCCAACAGCGTGGTGGCGCCCCAGGGCGACGAGGCCGACCTGGTCGAGGCGCTACGCAGCGGGCCTTACGGCCGCTGCGTCTACCATTGCGACAACGACGTTGCGGACCACCAGCTCGTGCAGCTCGCGTTCGCCAACGGGGTCGCGGTGTCCCTCACCGTCCAGGCCTTCAGCGCCGACATCACGCGGCACATCCACGTCATGGGCACGCACGGGGAGATCCGAGGCGACCTCGACCAGGGCTGGCTCGAGCTGCACGACTTCGCCCACGACCGGAGCGAGCGCATCACCGTCGGCGGCGCCGGCGCGCGCCACGCCGGCGGGGACGACGCCCTCGTCGTGGACTTCCTGCAACGGCTGGAGCAACGGAGAGCGGGCCGGCCGGCCGGCGAGGTTCCGAGCGATCTGGCGGCCTCCATCGAGAGCCATGTCATGGCGTTCGCGGCCGAGCGCTCACGACGGGAAGCGCGGCGGGTCGTCCTGGAGGAGCTCAGCGACGGCTGACGGCCGCCTATCGCAGGGTCACAGCGGCATGTTCCCGTGCTTCTTGAACGGCAGCGCCTGCTCCTTGGACTCCAACATGCGCAGGTGCCGGATGAGGTGGCGGCGCGTGTCCTTGGGGTCGATGACGTCGTCGATGTAGCCGAAGCCCGCCGCCACGTAGGGGTTGTCGAAGCGGCGTCGGTACTCTTCGATGCGCTGGCTGCGCAGTCCCTGGGGATCGCTCGCACCCTGGATCTCACGCCGGTAGATGATGCTGGCGGCCCCCTCCGCGCCCATCACCGCCACGGCCGAGGTGGGCCAGGCCAGCACCACGTCCGAGCCCATGTCCCGCGAGTTCATCGCCAGGTACGCGCCCCCGTAGCTCTTGCGCACGATCAGCGTGATCTTGGGGACGGTGGCCTCGGCGTAGGCGTAGAGCATCTTGGCGCCGTGCCGGATGATACCGGCGTGCTCCTGCGCCACGCCGGGTAGGAAGCCGGTGACGTCGACCAGGGTGACCAGGGGAACGTTGAAGGCGTCGCAGGTACGGATGAAGCGCGCCGCCTTGTCGCTGGCATCGATGGTGAGCGTGCCGGCCAGGTGCCGCGGGTTGTTGGCCACGATCCCGACCGATTGTCCGCCCAGGTGGGCGAAGCCCACCAGGATGTTGCGGGCGAAGTCGGGCTGGATCTCGAGGAACCGCTGGTCGTCGACCAGTGCGTGCACGACGTCGATCATGGGATAAGGGCGGCGCTGGTCCGGGTGCACGATCGAGAGCAGCTCGGGCGTCTCGCGCTCCTCGGGGTCGCGGGTGGACCGGCGCGGGGGCCGGTCCTTGGCCGACTGCGGCAGGTACCCCAGCAGCTCACGCACCTTGTGCAATACCGCCGCGTCGTCCTCCGCCTCCAGGTGCGCCACCCCCGAGGTGCGGTTGTGCACGTCGGCGCCGCCCAGGTCCTCGAAGCTCACGTCCTCCTTGGTGACCTGCTTGATCACTTCGGGGCCGGTGATGAACATGTAGGAGCTGCCCTTGGCCATCAGCACGAAGTCGGTGAGGGCAGGGCTGTACACCGCGCCACCGGCGCACGGACCGAGGATGGCGGAGAGCTGTGGCACCACCCCGGAGTAGATCGCGTTGCGGTAGAAGACCTCGCCGTAGCCGGAGAGCGAGTCGACGCCCTCGTGGATACGCGCGCCGGCCGAGTCGTTGAGCCCGATGATGGGTGCGCCCGTCTTCACCGCCAGGTCCATCACGGTGGCGATCTTGGCGCCGTGCATCTTCCCCAGGCTGCCGCCCAGCACGGTGAAGTCCTGGCTGAACACGAACACCGTGCGACCCGCGACGGTGCCGTAACCGGTGACCACGCCCTCGCCCGGCGCCTCGACACCGTCCATCAGCTCGCCGCCGCGGTGCTTCACGAAGACGCCGAGCTCGACGAAGCTCCCCTCGTCGAGGAGCGCGTCGATCCGCTCACGCGCGGTGAGCTTGCCGGCTTCGTGCTGCTTGCGAACGCGCGCCTCGCCGCCTCCGGTCTCGACCCGCTTGCGCCGCTCCTCCATCTCGGCCGTGAGCTCGTTCATCCAAGCCAAGGTATCGTCGGACACGGAATCAGCCTCCGCCCTCTGAGATGGGCCCAGGATACCGTGCCCCGCGGCGGCCGCGCCCTGCGGCGCCCCGGCTCGAGCGCCTGCGCTGGGCCGCCTTCGCTCAGGGGACGCCGCCGGCACCGGCGCTGCCTGCGGCCGGCGCTGCGAGCTGCTGCGTCACCGCCCGCTGCTCGTTGGGGTACATGTACCCCTGTCGCCGGGCCAGGTCCTCGCGGTAGCGGCTGTCGCCGGCATGGTCGATCACCTGCTGGAGCCCGTTGGCCTGCCACTGCAGCTCGGTCACCTGGGTCTGCAGCTGGGCCACCGCCCGGCGCTCGACCACGAACCGCCAGCTCTCCACGCCCAGCACGAACAGCGCGTGAAGACTGCCCACCAGCGCCAGGACCATGATCACGCGGTGGGCGCCGCGCGCCGCGGCGGCGTGCCGCGGCCGGGAGCGGACGGTCGGCTCGGGCGCGGCGTCGGCCAGCCGTCTGGGCACTGTGCTCACTCCTGTACCTCCTGCAGGGCGAGCGCCTCGCGCAGGAAGCGGGCGGCGTCCTCCGGCGGCGTCGGATTGACGTAGAAGCCGCTGCCCCAGTCGAACCCCGCTTGCTGGGTGAGCCGCGGGAGCACCTCGATGTGCCAATGGAAGGTGCGGTCGCCGGCGACGGGGAGGGTGTGCACCAGGAGATTGTACGGCGGGTGGTCGAGGGCGTCGTTGAGGGCCCGCACCACCGTCTGCAACAGCTCGGCCAGCAGCGGCAAAGTGTTGGAGGCGACCCCGGTGAAGGCGCTGTCGTGATCGCGCGGCAGGATCCAGGTCTCGAACGGGGTCTTCGCCGCGAACGGCGCGATGGCCACGAACGCCTCATTGTGGGTGATGACCCGCTCGCGCACCGCCAGCTCGCGTTCGATCACGTCGCAGAACAGGCAGCTACCGTGCTCGCGCGCGTGGCTGCGGGCCGCTTCCACCTCTTCCTCGACCCAGCGACTGTCGACCGGTACGGCCAGGACCTGGGCGTGCGGATGCTCGAACAGGGCGCCGGCGGCGCGGCCGACGTTGCGGGTGATCTGCACGTGCCGGATGCCCGGCTTGGCCGCGAGCAACGCCAGGCGCTCGCGGTACAGGCGGAGTACGTCGACCAGGTGGGAGCGCGGCATGCCGTCGAGCGTCATGCGGGCGTCCGGGTGCTCGACGATGACCTCCTGGTAGCCGCTCGAGGCGGCCTGCCGGAACAGCGCGTCCCCCTCCTCGCGGAAGGGCCGCGGCTCCACCAGTGCCGAGGGGTGCTCGATGACCCGCATGCGCCACTCGGGGCTGTCGGGCGCGGTGCTGCTCGGCCGGATGGCGGCGATCTCGGGGCCCGTCTGGCGCTCGTTCCCTGGCGACAGCGGCGAGCGCAACGGCAGCGGCAGCACGCTGCCGAAGTCCGACGCCACCAGCCCCCGCTCCGGGGAGATGAGCACCCAGGCGCGGCCGAACGGGTCCTTGCGAAACATCGGCATGCCGCCTAAGTCTAGCAGCGCCGACGGGGACGGCGTCGTGAGAAGCTTTATCCGTTCCGCCCACCCCCCGGCAGCCGTCCCGAACGGTGTGAAGACCCCCACCGCTCGCGGCCGCGCTGCTGGCTATCCTTGCCGGGCAGGAGCGCGTCCGCGCTTCGCCCCGGAGGATGACCGGTCCGTGCTGGCCCGACTGAACGACGCGAAGCTGCTCATCGTGGACGACGAGCGCGCGAACCTTGCGCTGCTGGAGCGGATCCTGCGCCGGGCCGGCTACGAGCACGTGACGGCCACCGACGACCCCGAGGAGGCCGTCGAGCTGTTCGACGCCCTCGCGCCCGACCTGGTGTGCACCGATCTCCACATGCCGCGCATGAACGGCCTCGAGGTGATCGACGCCCTCGGCGCACGGCTCGCACCCGGCAGCTTCCTGCCCATCCTGATGCTCACCGCGGACCTCTCCCAGGCAGCCGAGGAGGAGGCGCTGTCACGCGGCGCCAACGACTTCATCACCAAGCCGTTCCGTTCCAGCCAGATCGAGCTACGCGTCGGCAACCTGCTGAGGACGCGCCAGCTGCACCTCCAGCTGCGCGACCACGCGGGGCGGCTCGAGCAGAAGGTGCTGGAGCGCACCATCGAGCTGGAGGCCGCCCGCATGGACGTGCTGGAGCGCCTGGCGCAGGCCGCCGAGTACCGGGACGCGACCACCGGCCACCACACCCAGCGGGTGGGCCGTCTGTCGGGCATGCTGGCGCGCGAGCTGCGCCTCGACGGCGACACCGCCGATCTCATCGAGCGCGCCGCCCCACTCCACGACGTCGGTAAGATCGGGGTCCCCGACAACATCCTGCTCAAGCCCGGCAGTCTCACCGAGGAGGAGCGCGCCGCCATGCAGCAGCACGTGGACGTCGGCGCACGCCTTCTGGCGCGCGGCCGCTCGAAACTCATCAAGATGGCCGAGCTGATCGCGCTGACCCATCACGAGCACTGGGACGGCAGCGGCTACCCGCGCGCCCTCACCGGCGACGCCATCCCGCTCGCCGGACAGATCGTCGCCGTGGCCGACGTCTTCGACACGCTGGTCAGCGAACGCCCCTACAAGCACGCCTGGCCGCTGGAGAAAGCGGTGGCGGAGATGCAACGGCAGTCCGGGGGCTGGTTCGCCCCCCGCCTGGTGAGCGCCCTCATGCGGGTGCTCGCCGCCGACCCCGGCCTCGTCGAAGAGCTGGCGGCGGGCGCCCGGAGCAACGCGGCGAGCTGAAAGAGCGGGTCATACTGGCGGCATGGCCGGCCTCTTCGACCCTCTCGTTCTGCGTGGGCTCCAGCTGCGCAACCGCATCGCCGTCTCCCCCATGTGCCAGTACAGCTCCGAGGACGGCTTCGCCTCCGACTGGCACCTGGTGCACCTGGGCGCCCGCGCCGTGGGTGGCGCCGGCCTGGTGCTCACGGAAGCCACCGCCGTCGAAGCGCGCGGACGCATCTCCCCGCGCGACCTGGGCCTGTGGCGCGACGAGCACGTCGACGCCTTGAGGCGCATCACGCGCTTCGTTCACGAAGCCGGCTCCGGCATCGGCGTCCAGCTCGCCCACGCCGGACGCAAGGCGAGCACCTGGCACCCCTGGGCCGAGCACCGTGGCGCGGTCCCGGAGGCCGCGGGAGGCTGGACGGCGGTCGGACCCACCGCGGAGCCGTTCGCGCCGGACTACCCCGTGCCCGAGCCTCTCGGGCCCGGCGACCTGCCCGGCATCGTGGCCGCCTTCGAGGCTGCGGCCGGCCGCGCCCTCGATGCGGGCTTCGACGTCGTCGAGATCCACGGTGCGCACGGCTACCTGCTGCACAGCTTCCTCAGCCCGCTGGTGAACACCCGCGACGACGGCTACGGCGGTGACTTCGAGGGGCGGACTCGACTGCTCCGCGAGGTGACCTCTGCCGTGAGGCGCGTGTGGCCCGAGGACCGCGCGTTGTTCGTGCGGCTGTCGTCCACGGACTGGATGGGCGGCGGCTGGACCGGGGACGACACGGTCCGCCTGGCGCGGATCCTGGGCGAGCTGGGTGTCGATCTCGTGGACTGCTCCGGCGGCGGCGCCGTGCCGGGGGTGGAGGTGCCGGTTGCGCCGAACTACCAGGTGCCGTTCGCCCGCCGGGTGCGCGCCGAGGCCGGCATCGCCTCCGGCGCTGTAGGCCTCATCACCCGCCCCGAGCAGGCGCAGGCCATCGTAGAGCGGGGCGAAGCCGATCTGGTGCTACTGGGCCGCGCCCTGCTCCGCGATCCGTCCTGGCCCCAGCACGCCGCGCGCGCCCTGGACCTCGACGCGCGCCCGCTGTTCCCCCCGCAGTACCTCCGGGCTTCCTGAGGGCCCGCCAGCGACACGACCTTCGCCGTCACTCCAGGGGGAACGAGTCGATCGCCTCCAACGATTCGCGCTCGGCTTCCCGCATCAGTGGGCGACTGAGGAGATCGTTCACGGCATCGAAGCGGGCGAAGACGACGCTCCCGACCACCACCATCACCACCACGTACAGCGACGTCGCCCCCAGGAGCGCCTGGCGCGTGCCCTCCGGCAGGGCGCCGGCATCGGCGGCGAGGCTGGCGATCACCAGCGAGAACTCGCCGCGCGGCAGCAGCATCAGGCCGTGCCCGACCGCGGCGCGCCGGCTGAGCCCGCTCGCGCGCCCGCCCAGGAAGCCGGTCACCAGACCGGCCACCACCGTGACGGCCACCAGCAGCAGCGCCAGCGGCGCCTCCCGCAGGACGGTCGCCCGCTCGACGTGCAGCCCCACCACCAGGAAGAAGCTGGCCGCCGCCACGTCGTACCAGGACCGGAGGGCGGTCTCGACCCGCGGCCGATGCCCCGACTCGGCCACGGCCATGCCCAGCAGGAACGCCGCCACCGCGGCCGGGAATCCGAGCGCGATGGCGCCTGCCGATACCAGTGTCAGCAGCGCCAGGGCGAGCAGGGACAGGGCCTCCCCCTCGAGATCCAGCAGGCGCGCCAGCAGCCGCTTGCCGTAGCGCGCCGCCAGGCCGTACAGGGCAAGGAACAGCACGGCGCCGACGAACGACCTGCCGCCGCCGCCGGCGGTGAGGAGCCCGAGACCCACCAGCACCACCACCATCGCCAGGTCCTCGAACACCAGCACCCCCAACGTGCGCTCGGCCTCGGGGTAGGCCAGCAGGTCACTGTCCGACAGCAGCCGGGCGATCACACCGGAGCTGGAGACGTACACCACGCCCCCCAGGAACAGGCCGGCCAGCCACCCGTACCCGAGCGCCAGGGCCACGCCCACCCCGACGCCGAAGTTCACCAGGTCGACGGCGCCCGCGACCAGCGTCGGACCGCTCCCCTCGAGCAGCCGACCGAGAGAGAACTCGAGCCCCAGGTAGAACAGCAGCAGCAGCAAGCCCAGTTCGCCCAGCAGCTCGGTGGTGGGCCCGAGGCGGTACACCGGCAGGACCCCGTGCGGTCCGAGCAGGATGCCCAGAAGGATGTAGCCCACCACGGCCGACACCCCTACGCGGCGGCTGAGTTCGCCTGTGAGGTAGAGCCCGAGAGCGATCAGGCCGAGCTCGAGCAGCGGCGTCACGTCATGGGCTCCGGGACCGGCGCGTCAGCCGGCGATCAGGGCGCGCGCGGCGTCTGTCTGGGCGGGGGATCCGATGAGGAGGAGGGTGTCACCGGGTTCGAACATCGTGTCGACGTCGGGGTTGGCGAGGGCGCGCCCCTCGCGCAGGATGGCGATGACGCTCGCTCCCGTGCGTTGGCGCATGTGCGAGGCGCCCAGCGCCCGGCCCGCCAGCGGCGAGGCCGGGCCGAGCGGGACCCAGTCGATCTCCAGGGCTCCGAGGACCAGTTCGAGGTCCTCGACGCTGGACGCCTGGACCACCGGCCGCCCCAGCAGGTTGGCGAGCTGCTGCGCCTCCTCGGCGTCCACCCGGACCACGTCACGGGGACGGTCGGCGTGCTCCAGGAAGTGATGGAGCTGCCGTTCGCCGTCGGGCCGTAGAACCACCGCCAGGTTGCCGCCCGCGCGAAGGCTCATGACGTACTTCTTGCCGACGCCGGGGAGCGTGACCTCGCGGACCTCGATGCCGTTCGCGGAAGCCGGGTCCTCCATAGCCGAAGGATAGCGCAGCCGTCGTCAGGCCGGACCGTCCGATGCCGCCGCGGGCTCGTCGAAGAACTCGTCGCGCTTCAAGCGCACCTCGGCCAGGAACAACGTGGCCACCAGCGCCAGCACCCCGAACACCAGCGCGATCGTGAAGAGCTCCCGGGTCCCGCTGGCGAGCGCGCCGTGCACCGCGTCGATGAACTGCCGGTAGAGCTTGTCGCCCGCCGGACCGGGATCGAAGCGCGAACGGATAGCCTGCTGCGCCTGCGCCGAGAGGAGCTGCTGAGGGTCGAGGCTGCCCGACTGCGCGCCCGCCGCCGCCATCGCCTGCTTGACCCCACTGGGCATGTCCTGGGCAAGGCGGGCATCCACCGAGCGGGCCAGCACGGTGCCGAGGATGGGCGCGGCGATGACGCCGGCGAGCGAGCGCACGAACTGCTGGGTGGCGCTCACCGCCCCCATCACGCGGTAGGGGAAGACGTTGAGCACCACCGTGTTGAGCAGCGGCAGGAGCGTTCCCAGCCCCAGGCCGAACACGATCATGTTGCGCACCACGCCCACCCAGGTGGTGGTGAGGCTCATCTGCGTGAACAGGAACAGACCGGCCACCAACAACCCGGCGCCCGTCAACGCCAGCACTCTGTAGCGCCCGGTGCGGGTAACGATCTGCCCGCCGACCATGGAGGCGACGACCAGGCTGAGCATCATCGGCGTGAGGATGTAGCCGGAGCTGGCCGCTGAGTACTCCAGCGCGCCCTGCACGAACAGCGGCAGGAAGATGAGGGCGCTGAACATGGCCATGGTCATGAACAGCGCGATGAGCAGAGTGGTGTTGAAGATCCCGCTGCGGAACAGCGCGGGCTCCAGGATGGGGTCCTTCGCCCGCCCCTCGTTCACCGCGAAGAGCACCAGGAAGACCGCCCCCAGCGCGAACAGCAGGATCAACTCGGGGCTCGTCCAGGCCAGGCGACCCCCCGCCCAGGTGAAGCCGAGCAGGATGGGGATCAGTCCCACCACCAGGAGCAGGCTGCCGCGCCAGTCGAGCTGGACCCGAGCGTCGACACGCACGCTCGGCAGGGCGAACAGCACGCCGATGATGGCGAGCGCCGCCACCGGCAGGTTGATGTAGAAGATCCAGCGCCAGCCGATGGTGTCGGTGATCCAGCCGCCCAGGGTGGGACCGATGATGCTGGCCAGCCCGAATACGGCGCCGATGACGCCCATCCACTGGCCGCGCTCGCGCGGGTTGAAGATGTCGCCGATGGTGGCACGCGGCATGGTGAGCATGGCGCCCGCGCCGATCCCCTGCACACCGCGGAAGAGGATGAGCTCGAGCATGGTCTGCGCTTGCCCGGAGAGGATCGAGCCGACGGCGAACACGGTCAGGCCGAAGATGAAGAACGGCTTGCGCCCGTACATGTCCGAGAGCTTGCCGTAGAGCGGCACCGTCACCGCCGACGCCATCATGTAGGCGGTGACCAGCCAGGCGTAGATGTTGAAGCCGTGCAGCTCGCTGACGATGGTCGGGATCGCGGTGGACACCACGGTCTGGTCGAGCGACGAGAAGAACATGGTGAGCAGTACGGCCCCCAACGCCCACCAACGCTTGCGGCCGGTGATGCGGTTGCTCGCCTGCGTCTCGCTGCGCGCGCGCACGGGACGCTCCTGCTGCGTCGGTTCGGTCTCCAAGGGGTTCTCCTCCGGGGCGGCGCCACACCGCCACCGTGTGCCGGGGCTGCCCCCGGCCGCGCGTCCGCTGTTGAGGCCGGCCGAGCGAGCCTAGGAACGCCGCTCGATGACCTCGTTGAGAGTGGCCAGGTGATCGACCGCGGCGCGCAGGGCGTCCGCGGGCACGTGGGCGTAGGTGTCGCCGAGCGTCGTGCTGATGACGTCTCGGATGGCGTCCGCCGCCTTCGTCCCCTCGGGAGTGACGGCGAGGAGGAAGCGGCGGTGATCCACCGCGTCCACCGAGCGCTCAAGATAACCCCTGGCCTCCAGGCGCTCCAGGACACGGCTGACACTCGCCGGAGGCATGTTCAGGAAAGCGGCCACGCCCCCCGGGTACACCTCGCCGCCGAGGACGACGCGCAGCACCAGGTAGTCCTTGGTAGCGAGCCCGAAGGTCGGGCCCAACACCTCGTCGAAGGTGCGGTAGAGATGACGCGAAAGGCGCAACACCGCCCTAGCCAGGTCGATGTAGTCGGCCGACTCGGGCGCCCTACTCATCTAGGCGACCCTTTCATATGGAAAGTCTACCGGGTCCCCGACCGCCGTCGCCACCGCACCGCGCACATCGCTAGGCCGGCGCGAACAGTGAAGGCTGGTCGTCTACGGCGTCGTCCAGCGGCAGCGCGGAGACTTCCCGGAACTCCAGACCGAGGGTGCCGAGCTGGTTGAGCGCGGGCGCGGTCACGGCGGGCGCCGCCAGGATACCGCGCACCCGCTCCGAACCGAGCCGTCGCACGCTCTCGACGTAGCGGCCGAGCTGGTGCACCGCCTCCTGGTTCGCCTTGGAGCGCTTGAGCTCCACGACCACCAGCGCGCCGTCGGTGTCGCGCGCGAACAGGTCGATCCCGCCGACGTCGGTGGGGAGCTCGCGGTGGAGCACCTCCAGGCCCGGCTCGATGAGCTCGGGGTGGCGGGCCAGCGCCTGCTGCATCTCGGCCTCGCTGCCCATCAGCGCGAAGCCGCCCGACTCCCGCAGCTCGAACGCCTGCGCCATGGCGGGAGCCAGGAAGGCCACGCGCACCATCTCCTCGGGGTTGAAGCGCTCGGCCCGCATCACCGCCACCCCGTCCTCGACGCCGACGAAGAGTTCGTCGGTGTGCGGCTGCCAGTTCACGGGCTTGACGCTCCGGTGTCCGTGGACCTGCACGCTCCCGTCCTGCTTGACGATGACCAGGTAGTCACCGGCCTCCGCCACGCTCGCCGCCCGGCCGCTGTAGAGGACCTCGCACTCGCTCACCACCTGGACCAGGCAGTCGCCCCTGCGGAGGTACTCGTCCAGGAACGCGGCCAGCTCGTCGGGGGCGGGTTGAGCTCGTTGTGCGCGGATCACGGCAGCGAGTCTACCACCGGTCTGGGCCGGCACGGCCCCCGTTACCCGATGCCCCGGCAGGTCCGGCGCGCGCGGTAGACTGCCGCCCATGACCCGTCTGGGAGCACACGTGTCGGTCGCCGGGGGAACGCACAAGGCCTTCGCGCGGGGGCGCGACATCGGCTGCGAGGCCCTGCAGATCTTCGTGAAGAACGCCAGTCGCTGGAGCGGGCGACCGCTCGCCGACGACGAAGTGGCGTCGTTCCGGGAGCAGCACGCGGCGTCCGGCTGGCCGGTGGTCGCCCACGCCAGCTACCTGATCAACCTGGCGAGCCCCGACCCGGCGGCGCGGGAGAAGTCAGTGGCGGCGCTCATCGACGAGCTCGAGCGCTGCGACCGCCTGGGCGTGCCGGGGGTGGTGCTGCACCCCGGGGCGCACATGCGCGAAGGCGTGGAGCCGGGCCTCGACCGCGTGGCGCAGGCGCTGGATCAGGTCTCCAGCCTGCGGCCGGAGCTGCAGGCGCGCGTGCTGCTGGAGAACACAGCCGGCCAGGGAAGCACGCTGGGCAGGGACTTCCAGGAGCTGGGGGCCATCCTGGCGCGCGTCGACGATCCCGAACGCCTGGGCGTGTGCTTCGACTCGTGCCATGCCTTCGTGGCCGGTTACGACCTCCGAGACGAGGCCGGTTACGAGGCCACCTGGTCCGCGTTCGACGCCGCGGTGGGCCTGCCGCGCCTGATGGCGGTGCACCTGAACGACGCCAAGAACCCGCTGGGCAGCCACAAGGATCGACACGCCTCCATCCTCGAGGGCGAGATCGGCCGCGACTTCTTCGCCCGCATCGTGAGCGACCCGCGCCTGGCCACCGTGCCGATGATCCTGGAGACCCCGCTGGGCGACGACGAGCTGGGCCACCAGCGCGACCTCGAGACGCTGCGAAGCCTGTAGCGGACATCGCACGCCCTACCCGACGTTGCTCCGCCGCTACTCGTAGCGCAACGCCTCGATCGGGCTGAGGTTGGCGGCGCGACTGGCCGGCCACACCCCGAACACCACGCCGGTCGCCACACTCACGAACAGCCCCAGCAGCACGGTGAACGGCGACAGCACCACCTTGTCGAGGAAGGGGACGAGCGCCACGGCCAGGTACAGAACGCCGATGGCGGCCCCCAGCCCCACCAGGCCGCCCACCAGCGTCAACACCACCGCCTCGATCATGAACTGCTGCAAGATGACGCCCTTCTTCGCGCCCAGCGCCTTGCGCAACCCGATCTCGCGGGTGCGCTCGGTGACCGACACCAGCATGATGTTGAGGATGCCGATGCCGCCCACCAGCAGGCTGATCGCGCCGATGCCGCCCAGCACGGCTTGAAGGATGGTGGTGATGGTGTCGAACAGGGTCAAGGCGCCCTGGATGGTCTGGATCTTGAAGGTGTCGGCCCCGCGCCGGCGGGTGAGGATGGCGTCGACCTGGGCCTCGATGTCGCCGATGTTCCGGTCCAGGCCGACCGTCACCGGCAGGAACGGGTACTCCCCGCGCGCCAACGACGGGTGGTTGAGGTAGAGCGTCTGCAGCGGCACGTCAACGGCGATGCTGGACGCGAAGGTGAAGGCACCGGTGAGCGGCTCCTTGACACCGATCACGGTGTAGAAGCTGCGCGACGAGCCCACCGTTACCGAGACCTGCTGGCCGACCGGATTGGGGTCGTCGGGGAAGAGCGATTCCCTGGCATCGGCCGACAGCACCATGACCGGCGCCGCTCGGCGGTCCTCCTCCTCGCTGAAGTACCGGCCGCGGGCCACCTTGATGGTGCGGTCGACCTCGGGCGCGTTGGCGGTCACGCCGTTGACGGTGAGCTGCGCCTCCTCCGAGCCGGCCCGCGCCAGCCCTCGGATGGTGCGCTGCCGCAGGATGCTCACGGGTAACCGGGCCAGGGCGTCGATGTCGGCGTCGGTGAACCGCGTCGAGCGGGGGTTGTCCTCGTTGGGGGTGATGAACAACGCCTGGTTGCCGAAGTCCTGGAGCTGCGAGGTGATGCCCGCCGTGGCGATGGCCCCCAGGCTGATGGTGGTCGTCACCGCGAAGACGCCGATCATCACGCCCATCAACGTCAACACCGAGCGCAGCCGGTTGCCCGCCAGCGCCTCCAGAGCCGAGCGCACGTTCTCGAACAGCATCGCCGCCCCCTAGCTCGCCGCGGCCGGGTCGGAGGGCACCGCCCGCGGCGCCACACGCTCGTTGGACTCGACCACCCCGTCGCGGATATGGACGATCCGCTCGGTGTGCTGCGCCACTTCGGCCTCGTGGGTGACCATGAGCACGGTGCGCCCCTCACCGTGGATGGCGTCGAACAGCGCCAGGATCTCCTCGCCGGTGCGGCTGTCGAGGTTGCCGGTAGGTTCGTCGGCCAGCAGGATGTCGGGCTCGGTGACCAGCGCCCGGGCGATGGCCACGCGCTGGCGCTGTCCTCCGGAGAGCTCGTTGGAGCGATGTTCGAGCCGGTCGCCGAGGCCGATGCGCTCCAACGCCGCCGCAGCGCGCTCGATGCGCTCGTGGGGCCGCACGCCCCGGTACATCAACGGCAACGCCACGTTGCGCAGCGCCGTCGCCCGCGGCAGCAGGTTGAACGCCTGGAAGATGAATCCGATGCGGCGGTTGCGGACCGCCGCCAGCTCGTCCTCACTCATGCGCGCCACCTCCACGCCCGCCAGTCTGTAGCTGCCGGAGGTGGGCGCGTCGAGGCAGCCCAGGATCTGCAGCAGCGTCGACTTGCCGCTGCCCGAAGGGCCCATGATGGCGATGAACTCGCCCCGCTCGACCGCCAGGTCGAGACCGCGCAGCGCGCGGACCTCGAGTCCGCCATCCATGGTGTAGACCTTGTGCAAGTCCCGCGCCTCGATGACCGGCCCGCGCGCCTGGGCGGGGGCGCCGGCGAGAGGCTGCGTCATCCCCCGCCCCCCCGGCCTCGAAGCTGACCGGGTCGCCGTCGGCGAGCTTGTCGATGTTGGTGGCCGCGACGCGGTCGCCGGCGCTCAGCGCGTCGGAGGACACCGCCGCCAGCGTGGCGTTGCGATCCAGCACCTCGACCGGCACGCGCTGCGCCACGCCGCGCGTCTGCCCCCGCTGCTCGCCGGTGGCGCGGACCCGGAACACGAAGCTGGCGCCGTCCGCGCTGTCGATGGCTTCGAGCGGGATCACCAGCGCCTCGGGGATGCGGTGGACCACCACGCGCGCGGTCACGGTGTAGCCGGGGCGCACTGCCGCGCGCGGGATCGGCGCTCCCTCAGCGGGCGCGAACGCGATCTCGGCACGCAGTTGCGCGCCGGCGCCGCCGCGCGCCGCCACCGGATCGACCCGCGTGACGACGGCCGGCAGCTCGAGGTCGGGCGCTGCGTCCGGGGTGACGGTGACCGATTGGCCCACCGCCAGGTCGACCGCCCGGTTCTCATCGAAGTCGGCGAGCACGGTGACGCTGCTGTCATCGACGAGCGAGATGCCCTGCTGCGCGGCGACGCCGACGGGGTCGCCCACTTTGAAGGGCAGCGAGGACACCACTCCCGCGAAGGGCGCCCGCAGGGTGGCATCGGCGAGCTGCTGCTCGCCGTTGGCGAGGGCGGTCTCGAGGCGCTGGACGGTGGCCTCGCCACTCGTGCGCTGCGCCTGCGCCAGCGCGTCGTATCCCTTCAGCCGGACCTGCGCGGTCTCGAGCGCCTGGGCTGCCTGGTTCTCCTGCCGCACGGCCTGATCGAGCGCGCTGCGCGCGCCGTCGCGCTCGGTCAGCGAGGCCCCGCCCGCCGCGAACAACCGCTCGCTGGAGGCGAGCCGGGTGCGCGCGTCGACCAGCGTCTGGCGCGTCGTGGCCAGCTGATTCTCGGCGACCGTCACGGCCGCCTGGGCATCTAGTCGATCGATGGTCTGCTGCGCCCGGACGCGCTCCAGGTCCGCGCGGGCCGAAGCGAGGTTGGCCCGGCTGCTGGCGAGGTCCCGCTCGAGCGCGCGCGTGTCGAGGCGCGCCAGCGCGGTGCCGGCTTCCACCCGCTGACCTTCGACCACCATCACTGCGGCGACGGTGCCGCTGCCCGGGAACACCAGCACCCTGCTCCGCGCCGGGTCGATCACACCCGTGCCGCTGACCTCGCGCAAGAACGCCTCGCGCTTGACGTCCTCCAGGTACACCCGCTGCGGCGTCGGACCACCGGGACGCACCAGCACCAACGCAGCCACCGCCGCCAGCGCCAGCAGGGCGATCGATATCCAGAACCACCGTCGCCGACGAGCGCGCCGACGCGGCGCCGAGGCTTGGACCACGGCACCTCCCAAGGTCGCCCGTACCGTGGCCGCGGCGTCGCCCCGGCCACGAGGGGCTCGACCCCAGTCTACGGCCCCGCGCCAGGCGTTCTCCGTAACGTCCGCCGCGCGGCGGACGCGACGCCTACGCTACTCGCTCAGCTCCATGTCGTTCATGCGCGCGTAGTGGCTCTCGAAGTACAGCAGCGGGCGTCCCGAGGACGCCTTCAGCGCCTCGACCTCGCCCAGGAAGAAACTGTGGTCGCCCGCGTCGGCGATATCGTGGGTACGGCACACCAGCTGCCCGAGCGCGTTGCGCACGACCGGGAAGCCGTCGAGCTGCTCGAACGGATCGGCCACGGCGGGGCCGGGACGGCCCGCGAAGTGGTCCGACAGCCCCTCCTGCTCCGCGCGCAGGATGCTGACCCCGAAGCGTTCGCTCGCCTCGAGGGTGGCGTGGGCTCGCGCCTGCTTGTCGATGCACACGGCGATCAAGGGTGGCGTCAGCGATACCGACATGAAGGCGTTCACGGTGATCCCATACGTTCGCCCGCCTGAGCGCATGCTGACCACCGTGATGCCGGTGGCGAAACGGCCCAACGTGCGTCGGAACTCTCGGGGGTCGATCATGGCGTCCTCTCCTCACCCACAGACGAGCATCCGGAACGGGCGAGCCGGGACGATGCAGGTCGCATGTTTCCCGAGTGTAGGCAGCGCCCTGCGGGGGGTCAAGTGTCGGGAGGCACACGCCCCAGCGGCCGGCGCCGCGCGCCAGAGACGCACGCGGACGGAGCTGGGCTATAGTGTGCCCGAACGTCCATTCGCATTCCCGTGGAGGCACCCGTGAGCGACGCGCTACCAACGCGATCCGGCGCCCGGGGCGGGGGGCGGCCCGCCGCCCCGGCCCGCGCGGTGGCGCCGGCGCCGGGCGGCGATGGGGCGCGGCGACGCCCGGCGTTCGCTCCGGGTCGGCTGCCGCCTCCAGGTCGTCGACGAGCGGAGCCCGTGACACGATGAGACCCATCCCAGACGACTACCGGTCCACCTTCGAGATCACCGTGACCGAAGCCATGACCGTCGACTTCGAGCAGGACGATCCGCGCCTCGGCCGGCTCCACCCCGTCTACGCCACCTACTGGCTGACGAAACACGCCGAGCTGGTGAGCCGCATGATCCTCCTCCCCTTCCTGGAGGCGGGCGAGGAGGGCATCGGTCACGAGGTGAGCCTCCGCCACCTGGCGCCGGCGCTCCCCGGCATGAAGGTGCGCCTCTCGGCGCGCTTCACGCACCGGGAAGGGAACCGCGTCCACGCCGAGGTACGCGCGGTCAACGAGCTCGGCGACACCGTCGGCGAGGGCTCGACCACCCAGGTGGTGTTGTCGCGCGCGACGTTGGAGCGCAGCTTCGACGGTCTGCGCGAACGCTGGCAGGCAGCCCTGGCGGACGGGCGGGCCTTCCCGGACGAGCGCGAGCCGCGGCGGCCGGGGCGCTGATCGCGGGTGGGCACCGCCACGACCGTACTGGTGCTGTTCGACATCGACGGCACGCTGGTGACCGCCGGCGGGGCCGGGCGTCGTGCCCTGGAGTCCGCCGGCACGAGCCTCTACGGCAACGCCTTCTCGGTCGACGGCCTCGACCCGTCCGGCAAACTGGACCCCGCCATCTTCGCCGAGCTGGCGGACCGCCAGCCCCACCTCGACCTGCGGGACCGCGCCGCGGAGTTCCACCTGCGCTACCTCGCCGCCATGCGCCGCGAGGTGCACAGCCTGCGGGCGCTCCCCGGCGCACGGAGGCTGCTCGAGCGACTCGGCGGCCGCGACGACGTGGCGCTGGGGGTGCTGACGGGCAACTACCGTGAGGTCGCCGCCCTCAAGCTGGAGGCCACCGGCCTGGTGCGCCCCGGCGAGCCCGATCCGTTCGCGGTGCGCGCGTGTGGCGACGAGGCTCCCGAGCGTGCCGACCTGGTAGTGCTGGCCCGTGAGCGTTTCCGGGAGCGCGCCGGAGGCGGCGCGTTGCGGCTGCTGCTGGTCGGGGACACACCGCGCGACGTCGCGGCGGGCCGGGCCCACGGCGTGCGGGTGTTGGGCGTCGCGACCGGCCGCTGGAGCACCGAAGCGCTCGCCGACGCCGGCGCCGACCGCGTGGCGCCCGACCTGCGTGACCCCACGCCCATGCTCGAGTTGCTCGCCGAGACGCTCGCCGAGGCGCTCGACGCGCCGCCCGATCCCGTCCCGTGAGCCGCCGGGGCACACGCCGCGCGCGGCGGAACCCAGAGAGTACGAGGTGACGATGCTCCCTACCACCGAAGCCTTCCTGCAACGGGACAAGCTGCTCTACATCGGCGGCGCCTTCGTTGACGCCAACGAGACGTTCCCCACCGTCGATCCCGCCAACGGCGCCTTGCTGGCCAGCGTGCCCTTCTCGGGCCACGCCGAGGTCGATGCCGCCGTGCGGGCGGCCCGCGGAGCCTTCGACGCCTGGCGCCGGCTCGCGCCGCTGGAACGTTCCCGCTGGCTGACCCGCATCGCCGACGCCATCGAGGAGCACGCCGACGAGCTGGCCGAGATCGAGACGCTCGACAACGGCAAGCCGCTGAAGGAGTCGCGCCGCGGCGACATCCCGCTGGCGGCCAACCACTTCCGCTATTTCGGCGGGCTGGCGCCCACCATCGGCGGCCGCACCGTGCCGGTGTCGGCACGCCGCGTGCTCAACTACACCCTTCGCGATCCGGTGGGCGTGGTCGCCGCCATCGTGCCCTGGAACTTCCCCCTGCTCATCGCCTCCTGGAAGCTCGCGCCGGCCCTCGCCGCCGGCTGCACGGTGGTGCTCAAACCCGCCGAGCAGACACCGTTGACGGCACTGCGCTTCGCCGAGATCCTCGACGAGATCGGCTTCCCCAAGGGCGTTGTCAACGTCGTCACAGGCGACGGCCGCACCGGCGAGGCGCTCGTCGCGCACCCGGACGTGGACAAGATCAGCTTCACCGGCTCCACGGCCGTGGGCAAGCAGATCATGGCCGAGGCCGCCACCCGCCTGGCGCGCGTGTCCCTGGAGCTCGGCGGCAAGTCGGCCAACATCGTGTTCGACGACGCCGACCTGAAGACCGCGCTGTTCGGCCTGGGTCTGGGCATCTTCTACAACCAGGGGCAGCTCTGCACCGCCGGTAGCCGCATGCTCATACAGCGCGGCGTGTTCGACACGGTGGTGGAGAAGCTGGCCGCGCAAGCGCGCGCGGCTCGCCTGGGGCCTGGGCTCGATGAGGCCACCACCATGGGGCCGCTCATCAGCGAGGAGCAGCGCACCCGTGTGCTCGGCTACATCGGGCAGGGCGAAGCCGCCGGCAGCACGCTGGTCGCCGGCGGAGCGCCCCACCACCCCGGCTTCTTCCTCGAGCCCACCCTGTTCGTTACCGAGAACACTCGGCAGGCCATCGTGCAGGAGGAGATCTTCGGGCCGGTCGGCGTCATCATCCCCTTCGACACCGAGGAGGAGGCCATCGACCTCGCCAACGACTCGCGCTACGGGCTGGCGGGCGGCATCTTCACGCGCGACCTGGCGCGCGCCCACCGGGTGGCGGCCGAGGTGCGCACCGGCACGCTGTGGATCAACACCTACAACGTCTTCGACGCCGCCTCGCCCTTCGGCGGCATCAAGGAGTCGGGGTTCGGACGGGAGATGGGCGAGGAGGCGATCGAGCTGTACACCGAGGTGAAGTCGGTGTGGGTGAGCACGCGCTGACGGCGGTCGGCCCCTGAGCCGAATCAGCCCATGAGCCGAATCGGCCTCCGGCACCGAGCGACGGTACGTAGCCACCGTGCCGCGACCGGCCCGTGACCGGCCCGCGACCTGCCAGCGACCTGCCAGCGACCGGGACGCTCGCTTCCAGCGCGCTGCGGGCGGGCGCGGTAGAGTCGCGGTCATGGCCGGCAGTGGCTTCCGGGCCGCCTCCAGCGCCGCCCGCGCGGCCGCGCACGAGGCCCTCACCAGCTGGGACTTCTGGCGACGCCTGCTCCAGCTCAACGCAGGCCTGCTGCTGGTGGGGCTGGGGATCGCCCTGATGCTGGACGCCGGCATCGGGCTGGGCCCGTGGACGGTCTTCCACCAGGGCCTGAGCTTCGTCACCGGCTTGAGCATCGGCCGCGTGATCCAGGGCGTGGGCCTGGTGGTGGTGGCGCTGAGCTGGCTGCTCACCGGCACCCGTCCGGGCCTCGGCACCGCCCTCAACATGGTCCTGGTCGGCCCCTGGGTCGACCTGTTCCAGTCCTTGCCTCTCGCACAGCTCGCCCCGAGTTACCTGCTGGGGAGCGCCGTGTTCCTGGCCGGCCTGGTGTTGCAGGGGATGGGCACCGGGCTGTACATCTCCGCCCGGCTCGGCGCGGGGCCGCGCGACGGGCTGGTGCTGGGGCTCGCCCGGCTGCTCTCCTCCAGCGTGCGCATGACCCGCACCGGGCTCGAGCTGCTGGTGCTCGCGAGCGGCTGGCTGATGGGCGGGCAGGTGGGGCTCGGCACCGTGCTCTACGCCTTGGGCATCGGCCCGCTGATGCAGTTCTTCCTGCGCCGCTTCGGGGCGCGGACGCGCTCGGCTCCCTGACGGCCGGGCCGCACGCGCTCGACGTCAGCCCTGTTCCGGCGCCTCCCCTAGCGACCGCAGGTGATCGGCCAGCGCCACGGCGTCCGAGAAGTAGCGGGTCTCCCGGGTAGCGACGTCGACCAGGGCAGCGCGGAACAGCGTCTCGCCGTTGTGCTCCGGCTCCGTCCAGATGCGCAGGAGGAAGGCGCGGTGGATGGTGTTGTCCACAAGTCCTGCCCTCCTCTCGGCGGGCGGCCCGGAACGTTGGGAACGAAGACGCGTCGGTGCCCGCCGGGCGCGCGCGCTCGCGGAGGCCCGGCATCTCGCGCCCCGCATGGGGTGGGTGCCGCAGCGCATGCGGCACCCACCCACCTCGTACCGTTCAGCAGCTCCCGCTCGTGTCGACCTGGACCGAGTAGGGCGAGACGAAGGTGTTCCCCGACTGCGAGAAGCTCTGACGGCTGGGATCGACGCAGATGCCGGCACTACTGCTGTCGCCGATCTGGCTGTTGGTCACGGTGGCGCCGGCCGAGTTCATGACGACGACGTCGCCGGTACTGCTTCCGCCGTCCATGACGAAGGTGTGATTCAACATGTTCGGAGTCGCGCCGGTCGATGGCGTGTAGAAGTTGATGGCGTCCCAGTACCCGGGGCCGGGGCTGGTTCCGTAGCCTTGGAACACGACGGGATCCGTCGACGTGCCCTGGGCGTTCAGCCTGCCCGCCGTGCCGTTGTAGCCGACGTCGACGTAGGTACCTGCGTCCATCTGCATGACGAAGCCGGCGTCCACGACCACGGGGCTGTCGAGCGAGATCGCGTCCGTGGCATGGAACGGCACGTCGATGCCGGGCCAGTGCACCGTCGTGGTCGACCCGTGATTCACGGTCCCGGCCACGTCGACGACGTCGATGGTGTTGCCGTTGTAGGCGGTGGCCACGTCCAGATCCGACATGTCCTGCGCCGGGATCTCCATCGCGCCCAGCGCGTTGCCGTTGATCGTGTTGGCGCTGAACCCGGGCAACGTCGAAGCGCCGTCGGCGGAGATCCCGAAAGCGCTGCTGTGCTGGAAGGTGCTGTTGGTGATGGTGACGCTCCCGCCGTACAGGCTGACGTTGCCGGAGTCCACCGAGTAGCTGCCGCCGTCCGCCACGGTGGTGTAGTTCAAGACGTTCGGGGAGGCGGTGGTCGACTTGGTGTAGACCTCGATACCGACCCAGTCGCCCGGCGAGCCGCTGGAGCCTTCGAACACCACGGGCTTCGAGGCCGTCCCCTGAGCGTTCAACGACCCGGGCGTGCCGGTGTAGCCGACGTCGAGGTAGATCCCCTGCCCGGCGTCCGCCTGCATGACGAAGCCGGCGTCGACGACCACGGGGCTGTTGAGCGAGATCGAGTCCGTGGCGTAGAACGGCACGTCGATGCCGGGCCAGTGCACCGTCGTGGTCGCCCCGTGATCCACGATGCCGCTCACGGCCACGATGTCCCTCGTGTTCCCGAGGTAGGAGGTGGCCACGTCAAGATCCGACATATCCTGCGCCGGGATCTCCATCGCGCCCAGCGCGTTGCCGTTGATCTTGTTGGCGCTGAACCCGGGCAACGTCGAAGCGCCGTCGGCGAAGATCCCGAAGGCGCTGCTGTTCTGGAAGGTGCTGTTGGTGATGGTGGCGCTACCGCCGTACAGGCTGACATCGCCGGAGTCCTGCGAGTAGCTGCCACCGTCCCGTACGGTCACATCGTTCAGGGCGTTGGGCGTGCTCGTGTAGGACTTGGAGTAGATCTCGATGCCGACCCAGTACCCCGCCGGAGCGTTGTTGACGTTGCCTTCGAACACGATCGGGCTGGCGGCGGTGCCCTGGGCGTTCAACGTACCCGGAGTGCTGGGGTAGCCGATGTCGAAGTACGAGCCCGCCGGCATCAGGATGGTGACGCCGGCGTCGATGGTCAGTGCCGCATCGACCGAGACGCTGCCGGTCGGCTCGTAGCACCCCGCGGTCAACGTCATGGGAGAGGAGATCGTGGTCGGAAGGGCCGCCGGCGCCGCGCAGCTGGCAGACCCGGGGGGAGGCGTGCCACCACCACCGCCGCCACCGCCCAGGCTCGCCGTCTGGCACGCGCTCAGCGCGACGAGCAATACCGCGGAGAGCGCGGAGAGAATCGCCAACCTCATCTTCATGGTCGCTCCTTTCGTCCGAGGACGAACGGAGCCTAGCGAGGCGACCGTTATTGGAGCGTTATCGGAGCGTTATCGGGCGTATCGGCGGGCCCAGGCGGGTTCCAGGCGGGCCCCAGGCGCGCCCTCCAAGGACCTGGCACGGCCGCGCTCGCGGTGGATGTGGCAGGCGCGCGCCCGGCGCCATCAGCGAGGGCTATCATGGCCGTCGACGCGCCGAGGACGGGGCTCCGGTCCTGCCACGCCCGGTGCGCCGGGCCGGTCGGGGGGTGGGGATCGGCGCTTCCTCTGGAGGCAGGAACGATGGCAACGCTTCATCTCCTGGGCACGGGGGCAGCGATCTCGGACGCCGCTCGCACCACGACCATGCTGGCCGTGAGCGGGCCCGCGTCCACCGTCGTCATCGACTGCGGCGGCGACGTCGTGCGGTGGCTCCTCGCGCACGGCCTCGACCTCGATCGGGTGACTGCCCTGGTGGTGACGCACGAGCACGCCGACCACGTGTCGGGCTTCCCGCTCATGATGGAGCGGCTGTGGCTCGCCGGCCGCTCGCGGCCGCTCGATGTCTACGGTATCGCCCCCGCCATCGATCAGGTGCGCCGTCTCCACGACACCTTCGATACCTCCGACTGGCCCGGCTACCCCGACATCCGCTACCACGAGGTCGCGCTGCTCGAAGACGCCATGGTGCTGCGCAACGAGGACTGGGAGATCACTGCCACCCCGGGGTGCCACGCCGTGCCCGTCACCGGCCTGCGCATCGTCGACCGGCACGGCGGAGGCGTGATGGTGTACTCGGCCGACACCGAGCCCTGCGAGGCCATCGAGCGGCTGGCACACGGCGCCGACGTGCTGGTGCATGAGGCCACCGGGCGCGGACCGGGCCACACCGGCGCCGTAGACGCGGCGAGCGTGGCGGCCAGGGCGGGCGTGCGCCACCTGCGACTCGTCCACATCGCGCCCAACCGTGGCGACGCGACAACGACCCTCGACGAGGCGCGGCGCCACTTCGCCGACACGACGCTCGGCGCCGACGGCGACACGATCGCGTTCTAAGCGACTCCCACACACCTTCCGGGGCGCGTACCAGGCGGCGCATTCCAGGCGGCGCGTACCAGGCGGTGGCGCGGGCGGTCCTCTGCTCGTGCGGGTGGGCCTGCGGGCCATCGGGTTGCCGTACCACCGCCGGGTCATAGGGAACGCGGAGCGGGTCGCAACCTCGAGACAAAAAAAGAAGCGCTCCCTGCGAGCGCCTATAAAGTCAACATACCCCGGTATTCGCTATTCGTCAAGACTTTGCGCCGCAGCGCCCTCCCTCACGGCGGAAACAGCCCGAAACGGGCCCCAAGTCGGCCGTTCCGGGTCCTACAGCGGGCCCGGCAGCCCCTGCCCGGCCCGGAACCCGCGATAGATCTGGAGCGCGCCCAGAGCTGCGCGCGCCGTGTCCGAGAGTTCGAGGTCGGCGAGCGCGGCCTCCGGCGTCAGGTAGGCGAACCCCTGTCCCTCGGTGAGCCGCAAGCGCTCGATCGGCTCCTCGATCATGGCCAGGAACAGGTGGAAGTCCGCGTCGCGCGCGTACAGCACCAGGAAGAGGTGGTAGCGCTCCGGGCGGTAGCCGATCTCTTCGTCGAGCTCCCTGAGCATGGCCGTCTCGGGATCCTCGCCGGGTTCGATACCGCCGCCGAAGAGCGACCACTTGCCGGCGTCCTTGACTCCGGCCACGTCGTCGCGATGCTGGAGCAGGACGGTCCCATCGGGGTTCCACAGCACCGCGCCGGCGATGGGCCGCCGCCCGCCGACGCTCACATCGCCTCCAGGTAGGTGTAGCCCACCAGCTCCGCGTCGTAGAGCTCCAGCAACTCGGTGCGCTCGGCCTCGCTCAGCCTTCCCGCCGCCGTCCCCTCGCTCGCGAGTCGGGCCAGGGCGCCGTGGAGGAGCGGGGTCTCGTAGCCCATGTTCTCGATGACGCGGCGCGCCTTCTGACCGTTGATGAAGCGCTCGAGCCGGTAGCCCTCCCCGTCGAGCCGGATGTGGGCCTCGTTGACGCGCCCGAACAGGTTATGGGCGTTCCCGAGCACGTCCTGGTAGGCGCCGGTGAGGAAGGCGCCCAGGTAGTAGGGCTCGCCCGGGCGGAGCTGGTGGACCCTCAGGGTGCTCTTCACATCGCGGAGGTCGATGAAGCGGTCGATCTTGCCGTCGGAGTCGCAGCTGATGTCCACCAAGGTGGCGTTGCGCGTGGGGCGCTCGTCGAGCCGGTGCAGCGGCATGATCGGGAACAGCTGGTGGATCGCCCAGTGGTCGGGGAGGCTCTGGAAGACGCTGAAGTTGACGACGTACGTGTCCGCCAGGTGTCTCGGCAGCGCCTCGAACTCGTCGGGGATGTACTCGAGGTTCTCCACCACCTTCGCCACCCGCACCATGATGCGGTTGAAGAGCTGTTCGAAGTGGGCGCGCTCCAGCAGGCTCAGGTAACCGAGGTCGAACAGGCTGTGCATGGTGTCCTTGTTGCTGACGGCCTCGTTGTAGACCTCCCGGTAGGTCTTGATGGTGATCCCGTCGAGCAGGTCGCGCATGTCCCGCACGAGCGAGTGCACCTCCCCCTCGAGTTCCGGCAGCTCGAGGGTGTCGCGCGTCGGCCCGATGGCGTCGATCACCGGCAGCACCAGCACCGCGTGGTGCGCCGTGAGGGCGCGCCCCGACTCCGTCACCAGGGTCGGCTGCGGCACCTCCCACTCCTGGCAGGCCTCCATGACCGTGTACACCACGGTGTCGGCGTACTCGCGCAGGCCGTAGTTGGCCGACACGTAGAAGGTGGTCTTGCTGCCGTCGTAGTCGACAGCAAGACCACCGCCCACGTCGAGGTAGCGGACGCCGACCCCCATCTCGGCGAGTTCGACATACGCCTGGGCCGCCTCCCGCACCGCCACCCGGATGCGCCGGATGTCGGTGAGCTGACTGCCGACGTGGCAGTGGAGCAACTCCAAGGCGTCGCTCAGGTCCTCCTCCTCGAGCCGGCGCGCCACGTTGAGCAGCTCCGCCGCGGTGAGCCCGAACTTGGCGTCGTCGCCGCCGGAGGCCTCCCACTGCCCGCTGCCGCGCGCGTGGAGCTTGAAGCGCGCGCCCAGCGCGGGCCGCACCCCCATCTCCCGACTGATGCGCAACACACGCTCGAGCTCCGAGTACTTCTCGAGCGTGATGATCACGTTGCGCCCGAGCTTGCGTCCCCACAGGGCCAGCCGGATGAAGTCGTCGTCCTTGAAGCCGTTGCAGCACACCAGCGACTCGGGGTGCCCCTCTTGCGCCAGCGCCAGCGCCAGCTCCGCCTTGCTGCCGGCCTCCAGGCCGGTACGGTAGTTCTCCCCGTAGGTCGCGACGGTCTCCACCACCACCCGGCGCTGGTTCACCTTGATCGGGAACACGCCCTGGTAGCGACCCTGGTACCCGGCCTCGGCGATGGCGTCGGCGAAGGCGGCGTTGACCCGGTCGATGCGATCCTCGAGCACGTCGGGGAAGCGCAGGATCACCGGCAGCGCATGACCGTTCTCGCGCAGGTCGTCGATGATGCGCTTGAGCGAGACCGAGCCGGAATCACGGACGGCAACGGTCAGCTCGCCCAGCCCGGACACGTCGAAGTAGCCGTTCGACCAGGTACGGACTCCGTACAGCTCCACGGCGTCCGAGACCTTGAAGATGGGCTCGCTGGGCTTGGTGGGGTGGTTCAATCGGGCCCTCCCGGCGCACGCGCACGGCGCCGCGCCGAGCGCCGTCCGGCCGCGCCCTCGGACTCGCCGTGCCGATCGTGGCGGCACCCCTCGGGAACGCGCCGACCGGCACTCGAACGAGCGTCGAGCGCGCGTACTCTAGCACGTCCGGAGCGCGCTCGAAAGCCGTACCGACACGACTGCGCGGTCGCCGGGAACCGACCGCGCGCGGCGCCGCTCCTTCCGACGGACGCGCCGACGGCACGACGCTCCGGCTCTGATAGCATCGGTCAGCATGCGCAGCCCTGCCGATCTGGGATTCTCGTTGCCGCCCGAATGGGCGCCGCACGCCGCCACCTGGACCAGCTGGCCGTTCGACGACGCCCTCTGGGAGGGCCAGCTCGACGGGGTTCGTGATGACGTGGCGGGGCTGGTCGCCCTGGTCGCCCGCTACGAGCCGGTGGTCGTCAACGTCCGCGACGACGAGGCCGAGGCCGACGCCCGTCGCCGGCTGCAGGCGTTGGGCGCCCCGCTCGAACGCATCGCCTTCCACCGCCTGCCGCTCAACGACGCCTGGTTCCGCGACAACGGGCCGATCTTCGTGACCGACGGTCGCGGCCAGGTGGCACTCACCGACTGGCGCTTCAACGCCTGGGGTCGGAAGTACGCCCCCTGGGACGACGACGACCGCGCACCGCAGGCGGTCTCGGCGCACCTGGGCATGCGTCGCTTCGAGATCCCCGTCGTGATGGAGGGTGGCTCCCTGGAGGTGAACGGCGAGGGCCTGTGCCTCACCACGCGCTCCTGCCTGCTGTCGCGCGAGCGCAATCCGGGTCTCACCGAGGACGACCTGGAGGAGCTGCTCCGCGACACCCTGGGCGTGAAGCGCGTCGTGTGGCTGCAGGGATCGCTGGAGGGCGACCACACCGACGGCCACATCGACACACTGGTGCGCTTCACCGACGACCGCACCCTGGTGTGCGCCTACGAGGCGGACCCCTCCGACCCCAACCACGGCCCCACCCGCCACAACCTGGAGGCGCTCCGAGCGCTGCGTGACCCCGATGGCGCGCCCTATCGAGTGGTCCCGCTGCCGCTGCCGCGGCGGCGCATGGAGCTCTCCGGCACGCGCCTGCCGCCCAGCTACGCCAACTTCTACATCGGCAACGGCTTCGTCGCCGTGCCCCTCTATGATGACGAGAACGACGCGGGCGCGCTGGCGACGCTCCGTCCGCTGTTCCCGGGGCGCGAGGTGACCGGGCTGTCCGGCGCCCACCTCATCAGCGGTGGCGGCGCCTTCCACTGCGTGACGCAACAGCAACCGGTCGGGTCGGCGGTGCCGCGGTGAGGCCACCGACCGACCTTCCGCGAACGGAGGCGGGCATGACCGAGACCCACGACCCCGCGGCCGACACCGGCAGCGCCACCGTGCGCCTGGCCGTGGTGCAGATGAGCTGCACCGACCGCCTCCAGGAGAACCTGGACGAGGCCGAGCACCGGGTGCGCGAGGCCGCCGCCGCCGGCGGCCAGATCGTGCTGCTGCAGGAGCTGTTCGAGAGCCTCTACTTCCCACAGCTGGAACGCGACGAGCTGTTCGCGCTGGCCCACCCGGTCGAGGACCACCCGTTCCTGGAGCGGTTCGGCGCGCTCGCCCGCGAGCTGGGTGTGGTGCTGCCGATCTCGTTCTTCGAACGCGCCGGGCAGGCGTACTTCAACAGTCTCGCGATGGTCGACGCAGACGGACGCCGGCTCGGCGTGTACCGGAAGAGCCACATCCCCGCCGGCCCCGGTTACCAGGAGAAGTTCTACTTCAATCCCGGCGACAGCGGCTTCAAGGCCTGGCGCACGCGCTACGGGACGATCGGCGCGGGCATCTGCTGGGACCAGTGGTTCCCCGAGGCCGCGCGCGCCATGGCGCTCAAGGGCGCCGACCTGCTGCTCTACCCCACCGCCATCGGCAGCGAGCCCCCGGCTGCCGGCGAGCTCGACACGCAGCCCCTGTGGCGCCGCGCCATGATCGGCCACGCCGTGTGCAACGGCACCTACCTGGCCGCCGCCAATCGGGTCGGCGTCGAGGGCGTGACCACCTTCTACGGCAGCTCCTTCATCAGCGACTACCGCGGCGAGCTGCTGGCGGAGGCCGATCGGCACTCGGAGACCGTCCTCTACGCCGACCTCGACCTCGCCGCCGCGCGCGCCTTCCGGGCCGGCTTCGGCTTCTTCCGCGACCGCCGTCCGGACCTGTACGGCGTCCTGCTGACCCTCGACGGGGGCGAGGACGCACCCTAGACGAACCTGAAACGGAGATTAATCATCGTGCAGTCAGAGGGCCGGTGCTAGCGTGACCGCATGACCCCCTCGTCGGCCCTCTCGCCCACCGCAGGTCGTACGGTCAAGTACGCCGTCATCGCCGCGGCCTTGGCGGCCTACGTGGTCGGCTTCCCGTTCCTCACCCAACACATCGGCAGCACCGTGGCGGTCGTGAGCTTCGCTATCGTGATGGGTTCGGCCTGGCTGTGCGGCACGCGTGCCGGCGTCGTCCTGGCGATCCTGACGACGGCTGCCAACACGCTGCTCTACTGGCAGTTCCTGGCCATGGCGCCCACCGTCGGCAACGTCGTGGTCCCGCTCATGGTCGCGCTCGGCCTGGGAGGGCTGATCGGCTACCTGCGGGATCTGCGCCGCAGGTTGGAGCATCAGAACGCCACCATCCAGGCGCAGGCGGATCGAGACGTCCTCACGGGACTCCTGAACCGGAGCTCGCTCAGCCGGCAGCTCGCGGAGCTGCTCGAGCTCTCCGACGCCGACGCCGACGTCATCGGCGTCATGTTCGTCGACCTGGACCGCTTCAAGGCCATCAACGACACGCTCGGGCACGAAGCCGGCGACGAGCTCCTGAAGTCCGTGGCCCGGCGGCTGACCGAGCACACCCGCGGCGGCGACCTGGTGGGCCGGCTCGGCGGCGACGAGTTCGTCGCCGTCCTGAAGGGGATCAAGAGCCCCGAGGACGCCATGACGGTCGCGCAGCACGTGCTCGGCGCGCTGAACGAGCCGCACGCCGTCGGGACCGGGTCGGTCCGGATGCGCGCCAGTATCGGCATCAGCTTCTTCCCGCGGGACGGCCGAACGGTGGAGGAGCTCGTCGGTCGCGCCGACAACGCCATGTACCGCGTCAAGTGGCAGGGCAAGAACGGCGTGCGCTTCTTCGGCGAGGGCGGCCGCGAGGAAGCGCAGCGGATGCGCCTGCGCCGCGATCTGGGCGCCGCGCTCGAGGGCGACGCGTTCACCCTGGTCTACCAGCCCATCGTCGACCTCGATACCGGCCGCACCGCAGCGCTCGAGGCACTCCTGCGCTGGCGCCACGAGGACCTCGGCGCCGTGCCGCCGACCACGATCGTGGAGCTCGCCGAGGAGCTCGGGCTGACGGGGACCCTTGGCCGCTGGGTGCTGGCGTCGGCATGTCGAGACGCTGCGGCCTGGACGGCGACGGACGGCAGCGGGGAGCCTCCCCGGGTCAGCGTCAACATCTCGCCCTCCCACGCGGCCCAACCCGGATTCGCCGAGGACGTCCTGGCGGCGCTCCACGGCGCGGGACTCGCCCCTGAACTTCTGGAGATCGAGCTCACCGAGGAAGCGCTGCTCGGGCACCGGGACGCGGCCCTGGGGCACCTCGCGCGCCTGCGCTCCCTGGGCGTGCGCATCGCCATCGACGACTTCGGCGTCGGCTACTCCTCGCTGGCCTACCTGCGCGAGATCCCGGCGGACATCCTCAAGCTCGACCGCGTCTTCATCCAGGCCCTCGACACGCTCCCCCTCGACGGCGCCTACGACGTCGTCGCCGCCGTGGTGTCGCTGGGGCACGCGCTGGGCAAGACGGTCGTCGCCGAGGGCGTGGAGACGTGCGGCCAGCTCGACAGCATCCGCCGCATCGGCTGCGATCAAGCCCAGGGCTATCTCATCGCCCGGCCCGCGCCGCTGGACGCGCTGCAGTTGCCCCGGCCCGACGAGCTGGTGACGTCGGGCACGCTCCCGCTCCCGCTCCGGCTCAGCGCCTGATCGGGCTCAGACCTCCACCACTACCACTCCCGCCGGCGCCCGACCGCCACGGTACAGCGCGTCGACCACGCCGGCATAGGCGTGCAGGACGGTATCGCGCCGGATGCTCAGCTTGGGGGTGACGTGTCCGCTCTCCATCGTCAGCTCTTCGGGTACCAGGGCGAAGCGTTTGACCGTCGACCAGTGCGGCATGTCGCGGTTGGCGGCAGCGACGAGGTCGCGGTAGCGGCCCTGCACGTCGGCCCGGGCGAGCGCCGCAGCCTCGAGCGGACGCCCCTCCTCGAACGCGAGTCCCGCCTCGAGCGCGAGTCCCTCCTCGAGCGCCGATCGCGCCACGAACAGCAGGGCGGTGCAGTACTTCTCGCCCTCACCGATGACCAGGGCGGTATCGACGAGCGGGCTGGCCTCGAGCCGCTGCTCGATCGGTCGCGGCATCACGTACTTTCCGGTCGAGAGCTTGAACAGGTGCTTGATCCTCCCGGTGATGCGCACATATCCGCCGTCCTCGATCGCGCCCAGGTCGCCGGTGTGGAACCAGCCGTCGGCGTCGATCACCTCGGCAGTGAGGTCGTCACGCAGGTAATAGCCCTTCATGATGTGCGGGCCGCGCGCCAACACCTCGCCCTCGCCGGACACGGCCACCTCCGTACCCGCCAGTGCTACCCCCACCGTCCCCGGACGGTTGTGCTCGGGCCGGTTGAAGGCGATCACAGGACTGGTCTCGGTCAGCCCGTAGCCCTGCAGTACGTCGATCCCGGCGGCCTTGAAGACGACAGCGAGCTCGGCGCGAAGCGCCGCGCCACCTACGATCACGGTTCTCAACCGCCCGCCCAGCGCCTCCCGCCAGCGTCGGTAGACCAGGCGCTCGGCGAGCGCGTGGGCCAGTGCCGCTCCACCGCGGGGCGGGTGCTCGACGTCGAACGCGCGCGCCCGCGCGAGGGCCCACGCGGCCAACCCGCCGCGCCACCCACTCAGCGCAGCGCCGGCTGCCTGGATGCGCTCGTAGGCCTTCTCCAACACCCGCGGGACGGAGGCGAAGAAGGTGGGCCGGACATCCACGAGGTCCTCGCCGACACGGGCCGGATCGCTGAAGTAGACGCTCGAGCCGTACCACATCACCCCGTACTGCAGCGTGCGAGCGAAGATGTGCGTGAGCGGCAGGAAGGACAGCACCACCTCCGCCTCGCCGGGATGGTACGTGGGGAGTCCGGTGAAGGCGGCCACGACGTTGGACGAGAGGTTCTGGTGGGTGAGCATGACGCCCTTGGGAAGCCCCGTGGTGCCCGAGGTGTAGATCAGCGTGGCCACGTCCTCGGCGCCGATGGCGTCCCGAAGCGCCGCGCCGGCCGCGGGATCGGCGGCGAGCACGCGCGCTCCCTCCTCCTCCAGGGCGGCGTAGCTGGTGACGACGGCACGCTCGGCCGGCCCCGATCGGACCGGGGCGGCGAGCGGCGCGCCCTCCCACAGGGCGACCAGCGTCAGCGCCTCGGCCTCGCTCAGGAGGCCGCCGAGACGCTCCAACAGCTCGGGGCTCGAGACCAGCAGAGCGCGCGCGCCGGACTGGCGCAGGATGTGGCGGATGGCGGCCTCGGCGTGCGTGAGGTAGATCGGGACGGTGATCAGCCCCGCCAGCAGACAGGCCATGTCACCGACCACGAAGGAGACGTCGCTGTGCGTGAAGAAGGCGACGCGGTCGCCCCGCTCCAGGCCCCGGGCACGGAGTCCGAGCGCCAGGGCGTCGGCGCGCTGTCGGAAGACCTCGGTGGAGAGGGACTCCCAACCGCCGTCCACGCGCTGGTTCAGGGCATGGGCGTTGGGGCGTCGCAGCGCGGCCTCATCGAGGAGCGAGGGGAGGGTGCGGCCCAGCACGACCCGGCCGGTATCCGGAGGCGACGTGGCGACGCGAGCGGTCACGCCCCCATGCTAGCGGCGGGGTCGCGGGCACGAGGTGGCGGCGGCGCACGCGAGAGGACAACTCCCGGTACCCCGGCCGCGGACCGGGCCGCGCCTCGGGGGCGCCTGCGGTACCATCGATCGTCATGAGAGAGGAAACGGCATGAAGGGACTCATCCTCGCCGCGGGCCTGGGAACACGCCTGCGGCCGATCACCAGCCTCCGCCCCAAACCGACGATCAGCGTGGCCAACAAGCCGCTCATCCACTACGCGGTCGACAACCTGGTCGAAGCCGGCGTGACCGACATCGGCGTGGTCGTCAGCTACCTGACGGTGGACAGCATCAAGGAGACGCTCTCGGGTTACCGGGGAGCACGCTTCAGCTATATCCTTCAGAACCCGCCGCAGGGCCTCGCCCATGCCGTCAAGGTCGCCCGCGCGTTCCTCGCCGACGATCCGTTCGTCATGTACCTCTCCGACAACCTGTTCGAGCACGGCATCACCAGCTTCGTGCGCTCCTTCGACCCGGAGAAGGGCACCAACGCCGTCTGCGCGCTGGTGCCGGTGTCGAGCGAGGCCGCCCGCTCGCTCGGCGTGGCAGTGGTCGAGAACTCGCGCATCACGCGGCTGGTTGAGAAGCCGCAGGACCCGCCTAGTACGCTGGCCGTCGCCGGCGTCTACGTGTTCGACAAGACCATCCACGCCATGATCGACGACCTCGAGCCCGGCGCCAAGGGCGAGTACCAGATCACCGACGCCATCCAGATGCTCATCACCGCGGGTTTCGAGGTGGTCCCGGTCGAGGTGACGGGCTGGTGGAAGGACACCGGCAAGCCCGAAGACATCCTCGACGCCAATCGGCTCGAGCTCATGCGCCTGAAGGGCGCGGTGTGGGGCGAGGCAGAGGGGGCAACGCTGGTAGGCGAGGTGCTGATCGAGGAGGGGGCCGTCGTCCGCAACACGACCATCTTCGGCCCCGCCATCATCGGGCGCGACGCTCACGTGGAGAACGCCTACCTCGGACCCTTCACCTCCATCGGCGACGGGGTCCGGGTCGTCAACGCCGAGATCGAGTACACCGTGGTGGGTGCGCGCTCGGTCATCGCAGGGGTCGGCCCCCGCATCCAGGGGAGCCTCATCGGCGAGGACGTGCGCGTCGAGGGGCACCACGGCCGTCCCAGCACGCACCGGCTCATCATCGGCGACGAGAGCCGCATCCTGCTGCAGGAACTGTAGCCGGCGCTGTCCGTGCCTGCCGGCGGCGGCAGGCACGGACAGCGCTACAGCGGTCGGTGGCGCTCCCTGCAGCGCCCCGGCCGAACCGTCGCGCTCGGCAAGCCGGGCGCGACGGTTCTTTGCTGACACGCTGTAACCCATACTGCGTACATCGAGCACATAATATGGACCCATCGCACTCTCCATGTGGCTCATTCATGCACACTGTCACGCTCTTGCTTAACATCAAGCAACTTCTTGCTTGACAGCGTATAGTTTCGCACCTATGCTGGGCCAAGCCCGACCGGCCCCCTCGACGAGGGCGCGCCGGGAGGAGGACAGCCGGGCCGCTCGCCCGGCGAAGGACGCCCGATCGCATCCCACGCCCGCCTCTCGCGACCCACGGCGCGGCATGACACCCGATCCCGTCCTGCGCGGAAGCGCACCACCCCTGGAGGTGACGATGAAGCCCCGTACTCCGACAGCCCACCCGGCCGCTGCCAAGTCCATCGAACGCGCGTCCCTCCGCCGGGCCCTCCCCGTCGTCGCCGCCGTGGTCCTCGCGGGTCTCGCCGGAGCCCAGTCCGCCGACGCCACGTCCAAGGTCACCGTGGCAGTCGATACCCTCTGGGTCCTGATCACCGGTGCGCTCGTCTTCTTCATGCAGGCGGGCTTCGCCCTGGTCGAAGCCGGGTTGCAGAGCGCCAAGAACGTCGTCAACATCCTGATGAAGAACGCCTCGGACTTCATGGTGGCGTCGATCGCTTTCTGGGCCTTCGGCTTCGCTTTCATGTTCGGCAACGGCACCGGGCTGCTGGGCCTCCACGGCTGGTTCCTCAACGGCCCCGACCTCAGCCCGCTGACCGGCAGCGCCTACAAGGGCATCTTCGAATCGCTGTCGTGGACCGGCGTTCCGCTCTTCGCGAAGTTCTTCTTCCAGCTCGTGTTCGCCGGCACCGCTGCGACCATCGTTTCGGGGGCGATCGGGGGCCGGGTGAAGTTCCCGGCCTACCTGGTCTTCTCGGTCGTGATGACCACCTTCATCTACAGCATCCTCGGCCACTGGGTCTGGGGCGGCGGCTGGCTCGCCCAGCTGGGCTTCCTCGATTTCGCCGGCTCGACCGTGGTCCACGCCGTCGGCGGGTTCGCCGCACTCGGTGCCGCCGCGGTGCTGGGGCCGCGCATCGGTCGCTACACCAACGGCAAGGTCAACGCCATGCCGGGGCACAACATGACTTTCGTGGCGCTCGGCGTGTTCATCCTGTGGCTCGGCTGGTTCGGCTTCAATCCGGGCTCCACCATGGGCATCGTCGGCGAACCCGGGCTGGTCGCCCGCATCTTCCTGACGACCAACATCGCCGCCGCCGCCGCCGGCGTGTCGTCGATGATGGTGTCGTGGATGCGCTTCGGCAAGCCTGACTTCTCGATGACCATGAACGGCCTGCTCGCGGGGCTCGTTGCCATCACAGCGCCCTGCGCCTTCGTCAGCCCCCCCGCGGCCATCGTCATCGGTCTGGCGGCCGGCGTGATCGTGGTGCTGGCCATCCCGGTCGTCGATGCCCTGGGCGTGGACGACCCCGTCGGCGCCGTTTCGGTCCACGGCGTGGCCGGCATGTGGGGCACCATCTCCCTGGGCCTGTTCGGCCTGCCGGCGCTCGGCGCCAACGGCCTCTTCGCCGGCGGCGGGGTGCACTTCCTGCTCATCCAGATCCTCGGGACCGTCGTCATCAGCGCCCTGGCGTTCGGCTCGGTGGCGCTGCTGTGGATGTTCCTCAAGGCCACCATGGGGATCCGCGTGGCCCCGCACGAGGAGATCGGTGGGCTCGACGTGGCCGAGCACGGCGCCGAAGCCTACGTGCCCGCGGATGCACTTCGCGAGCCCGTGATCGTCGGGGCAGGCGACTGAGGCCTAGCGGCCTCGAAGGAGCGTGCACATGAAGCTGATCACCGCTTTCGTCCGGCCGGACCGCCTCAACATGGTCAAGGAGGCCCTCTTCAAAGCAGGCGTGCAGGGGATCACCATGAACCGGGTGAGCGGCCACGGGGGGCAGGCCGCCATCCACGAGCAGTACCGCGGAAGCACCTTCCTGGTCGAGTTCCACGAGAAGGTCCAGCTGACCATCGCGGTCTCGGACGCATTCGTGTCGCCGACCATCGACGCCATCGTGCGCTCCGCCCGCACCGGAGAGGTGGGGGACGGCAAGATCTTCGTCCAGCCGCTGGAACGGGTGGTCCGCATCCGCACGGGAGAGGAGGACGGCGAGGCCTTGACGCCCGTCGGGCCTCCCCTGGCCGCCCCTGCCTGACGCCGGTACCCCGTGCGGGGGCCGGACCCCAAGGCCTCACATGAACAGCGCGCGCCCGGACGACCCGGCGCGCGCTGTTCATGGATCTATTGCTCGGCGGTCCCTTTCTTCATGACACTCGCGCCGCAGGACCCCCTCGCGCCGCCGTACGTTCACGCTCCCTTGGTCATTCGGACACTCTTGCTTTGACGCTCCGCCACGACCGTGCTAGCCTCGACCATCCCACGGCCCGCGGTGCATCCGCGGCCGCCCGGAGGTCCGCATGCGCCGCCCCAGCCCACCGATCCGCCCCCGTTCGGCCCCGCCACGGTCGCGGCGCGGCGTGACGCATGGCGCGAAGCACGGCGCGGCGCGCACCGTTGCGCACGGCGTGGCGCACGGCGTGGCGCGTACCGTTGCGCGCGGAGCGAGGCACGTGGCCGTGGGCGCGCTGGCGGTGTCGGCCGGTGGCGCGCTCGCCGCCGACCCTCCGGCCGCCGCCCTCGCGGCCGCCACCCAGGCGGCGGTGCCCGCCGGCGACCTCGCCTGGATGATGGCATCGACCGCCCTGGTGTTACTGATGGTGGTGGGGTTGGCGTTCTTCTACGGCGGCCTGGTGCGCAGCAAGAACGTGCTCAACACCATGATGATGAGCTTCGTCGCGCTCGGCGTGGTGGGGCTCACCTTCGCCGCGGTGGGCTACTCGCTGGCCTTCGCGCCCGGCTCGGCCTGGCTCGGCGGATTCGCCCACGCCTTCCTGCGCGGCCTCGGCACCGCCGGCGGCAGCGGGCTGCCGGCCCTGCTGGGCTTCGCCTTCCAGGCCACCTTCGCCATGATCAGCGCCGCGCTGATCTCGGGCGCGGTGGTCGAGCGCATGCGCTTCGGCGCCTACATGCTGGTGATCGCGCTGTGGAGCCTCGTCGTGTACGCACCGCTCGCGAAGTGGGTGTGGGGCGGCGGCTTCCTGCAACAGCTGGGAGCCCTCGACTTCGCCGGAGGCACCGTGGTGCACATCAACGCCGGTGTCGCCGCGGCGGTGCTCGCGGTGCTGCTGGGCCGGCGCCGCGACTACGGACGCAAGGCGATGCTCCCCCACCAGGTCCCCTACACGTTGCTCGGCGCCGGGCTGCTCTGGTTCGGCTGGTTCGGCTTCAACGCCGGCAGTGCGCAGGCCGCCAACGCCACCGCGGTGCTGGCGTTCGTCAACACACTGCTGGCGCCTGCGGCCACCCTGGTGGTGTGGGCGCTGCTCGACATGGCGCGCGGCGGTCGCGTCACCGCCGTCGGTATCGCCACGGGCATGGTGGTCGGGCTGGTGGCGATCACCCCGGCCGCCGGCTTCGTGGGACCGTCGGCCGCACTGGCGATCGGCGCGCTGGCCGCGCTACCCAGCTACCTGCTCATGCTGTGGCGCGCTCGCAGCCGGCTCGACGACGCCCTCGACGTGTTCGCCGCACACGGTGTGGGCGGCATCAGCGGCGCGCTGCTCACCGGCGTGTTCGCCAGCCGGGCGTGGGGCGCTCCCGTGGACGGCTCGTTGACGCAGCTCGGCATCCAGGCGCTGGCCGTGACCTGCGCGCTGGTCTTCAGCGCCGTGGGGACGCTGGCGGTCGCCGGCCTGGTGGGACTCTTCACGCCGCTCCGCGCCGACGCCGACACCGAGGCGCAGGGTCTCGACGTCGGCATGCACGGCGAGGAGGCCTACACCGACGGCGAAGGTGCGCTGCTCTTGCCCGCGGCACGGCTCGAGCCACGCCCTCCCGGCATCACCAGCCCCGCCGGGAGCGAAGCGTGAAGCTGGTCAGCGCCGTGATCCGCAAGGAGCGCCTGAACGACGTTCTGGCCGCTCTGTTCGAGGCGTCGATCTACGGCATCACGGTCACCCCGGTGCGGGGCCACGGCGGCGAGCGCGAGCCCGTGCAGACCTACCGCGGCATGAGCGTCAAGATGGAGCTGGTGGAGAAGGTCCGACTCGACATCGGCGTCACGGAAGCGTTCGTCGAGCCCGCCGTCGACGCCATCCTGCGTGGCGCGCGCACCGGCGATGTCGGCGACGGCAAGATCTTCGTGCTCCCGGTCGACCGGGTCGTGCGCATCCGTACCGGTGAGACCGACGGCGCCGCGGTGACGCCGCGGGCGCAACCTGGCTAGCCGGGCACGCTTGCCTCAGCCGTCCAGGACCCTCAGCCGTCCAGGGCTCGCAACAGCCAGCCCGAGCGCGCAGGCACGCGGGCGTCCGGCGCGCCCGGTTCGAGCTCCGCGCCCTCCAGAAGATCGCGGTACCGTCCTCCCAACCCCACCGCAGACGGCACCGGTGCGTCCTCGACGCCGGCGTTGACCACCACCACCACACGCTCGTCACCCAGCCGGCGGGCGAACACCAGCACCTCGCCCTCGGCCGCCAGCACCTCCGTGTCGCCGCGGCGCAAGGCCGCCTGCTGGTGGCGCAGCGCCGTCAGGCGGCGAAGCCAACCGAACAGGGCGTGGTCCCAGGCACCCTCGTTCGCCCACGGCACGGTGTTGCGGCTGGCGGGGTCGTGCCCGCCCTGGAGGCCCAGCTCGTCGCCGTAGTAGATGCAGGGCGCACCCGGCAGCGTGAACAACAGCAGGTAGGCCAGGCGCAGGGCGGCACCGTCCCCGCGCAGGATGGTGAGGGCGCGGGGCGTGTCGTGCGAGTCGAGCAGGTTCAACTGTGCGTGGACGATGGCGCGCGGATAGCGTTCCAGCCCCTCCGCCAAGGCCGTGGCGAAGGCCGCGGCATCGAGCCGCGTCAGTTGCCGCAGCCCGCTGCGCGCCACCTCGTTGTCGGCGAACGCCCGCCCTACGAAGCCGTAGATGGCGCGCGTCAGCGGGTAGTTCATGACCGCGTCGAACTGGTCGCCGGCCAGCCACCGCTCGGCGTCACCCCAGATCTCCGCCACCAGGTAGCACTCCGGGTCGACCGCGCGGCAGCGCCGCCGGAACTCGCGCCAGAACGCATCGTCGTCGATCTCGTTGGGCACGTCCAGACGCCAGCCGTCGGCGCCGAACTCGAGCCAGCGCTCGCCCACCCCCCACAGGAACTCCCGTACCGCCGGCGTGGCGGTGTTGAGCTTGGGCAGAGCCGGCAGCTTCCACCAGGCATCGTAGTTGGGCTCGCCGCCGCCGTAGGCGTTGAGCGGGAAACGGTGCACCCGGAACCAGTCGAGATAGGGGCTCTGCTCGCCGTTCTCGAGGATGTCGCTGAACTGAAGGAAGCCGCGCGAGGCGTGGTTGAACACTCCGTCCAGCACCACGCGCATGCCGCGGGCGTGCGCTGCGTCGAGGAGCTCGCGCAGGGCAGAGTCGCCACCCAGCATGGGGTCGATCCGGTGGTAGTCGTGCGTGTGGTAGCGGTGGTTCGTTGCCGACTGGAACACCGGATTGAGGTAGATGGCGGTGACGCCCAGCGCCTCGAGGTGATCCAGGTGCTCGACGACACCCAGCAGGTCGCCGCCCTTGTAGCCGTGGACGGTGGGGGGGTCCGCCCAGGGCTCGAGCCCGGACGGCTTGGCGACCCGCTCGCTCCTGGCGAACCTGTCGGGGAAGATCTGGTAGAAGACGGCGTCCTGAACCCAGTTCGGTACGTCGATCGGGCCCTCTCGCATGCCGCCCATTGTACGAAGCCGGCCGGGGACCGCCGTGTGCGCATCCCGCACCGGCACCGACGCCGGCGCCAGGAGTCACGTCCAGGAGAGGACGTATGGCCCTGTAGGCGGGCCGGGCGCGCGCCTACACTCGGAAGCAGGCAAGCCCATAGCGGGAGCGGGACGCGCGCAACGGGGGCGGTAGAGCGACCGCGATCGGGGAGGGAGGCGGGCATGCCGAGCTTCGAGCAGTTCGCGTATCTGCTGGAGCGCGTCGGCTCCTGGCCCATCCCCGACCTCGGCGACTTGATGGTGGAGATCCGCCGCGACGACGAACTCGCCGAGAACGACCGCAAGGCGTTGCTCGACCGGCTCTACACCGTGCTGTGGCGCCGTGCACAGCAGGAGTTGGAAGCCTCTTCGGAGGGCCCCTCCGAACCGGCGGCCTGAGGCGACCACCGACACGATCCCCGACACCCGCCCGGACGCCCGGGCCGAGGTCGTCGGGGCTACTCAGGCCGGAGCAGTGGGAACAGGATGACGTCGCGGATGCTGGGGGTGTCGGCGAGCAGCATGGCCAGCCGGTCGATGCCCAGGCCCAGGCCGCCGGTCGGCGGCATACCGTACTCGAGCGCCGTCAGGAAGTCCTCGTCGAGCATCTGGGCCTCCTCGTCACCGGAGTCGCGCAGCGCCTGCTGAAGCTCGAAGCGGCGCCGCTGATCGAGGGGATCGTTGAGCTCGCTGAAGGCGTTGCCGAGCTCCATCCCGGCGGCCACCGGCTCGAAGCGCTCGACCAGCCCGGGACGCGACCGATGGCGCTTGGCGAGCGGGCTGATCGCCTCCGGGTGGTCCATCACGAACACCGGACCGATCAGATGCGGCTCCACATAGATGTCGTAGAGCTTGTCGTAGACGTGATTGATGGGCTGCTCGGCGAGCGCCGGCTCGCCGGCGGCCGGCGCGTGCCGCTCCCGTACCCAGGCGCGCAGACGCCCCTCGTCGAGGGGGTCGAAGTCGAGGCCGGCGCGCTCGCGCAACGACCCGGTGTAGTCCACGCGGGGCCAGGGCGGCGTGAAGTCGAGCGTCCGGCCCTGGTAGGTCAGCTTCGTCGCGCCGGTCAGCTCCTCGACCAGGCCGCCGTACATCGTCTCCACCAGCTCCAGGATGTCGAGGTAGTCGCGGCCGGCCCAGTAGAGCTCCAGCATCGTGTACTCGGGGTTGTGCTTGAAGCTGATGCCCTCGTTGCGGAAGTTGCGCCCGATCTCGTAGACCGCATCGAACCCGCCGACGATCAAGCGCTTCAGGTAGAGCTCCAGCGAGATGCGCAGGTGGAAGTCGTAGTCGAGCGCGTTGTGGTGCGTCACGAACGGACGCGCCTCGGCGCCGCCGGGGACCGCCTGCAGCACCGGGGTCTCGACCTCCAGGAAGCCCAGGCCGTCGAGGTGGCGCCGTAGGTAAGCGATGGCCCTGCTGCGCAGCACGAACGCCCGCTTGACCTCCGGGTTCACCATCAGGTCGAGGTAGCGCTGGCGGTAGCGGGCCTCCTTGTCGGTGAGCCCGTGGTACTTGTCGGGCAACGGGCGCAGGCTCTTGACCAGCGGCCGGAACGCCTGCACCTCGACCGTCAGCTCGCCGGTCTTGGTCACGAACAGCGGGCCGCTCACCTCGAGCCAGTCGCCCAGATCGATCTTCTTGACGGCGCTATAGGCCTCCAGCGCGTCACGCTGGAAGTAGGCCTGCAGCGTGCCACTGGGATCCTGCAGCGTCACGAAGGCGACCTTGCCCATGTTGCGCACCGTCATGGCGCGCCCGGCCAGCGTCACGACCTCGTCGGGGAAGGAGGCGCCGGCCTCGGCGCCCTCGTGCGCGGCGCGCAACGCTGCGGCGGCGTGGCTGGCACGGTAGTGGTAGGGGTACGCTTCGAAGCCCCGCTCTTCGAGGCTCTCCAAGTTCCGGAGACGTTGCTGGCGTTGCTCCTGGAGCGACTTCTGCGACATGACCCCTGATTGTACGGGGTGACCGTCCCCCGAGGAGCGCGGCGCCGGACCCCCGCGGCACGCCGTTCAGTCCGGCAACACCAGGTCGAGGTCCGTGCCGTCGGGCACGGGGTGACCGAGGATGCGGCCGAGGCTGGTCACCTGTCCCTTGTGGTGGAACTCGTGCGTGACGGGATGGAGCAGCAGGTAACGCAGCGAAAGGCGCCGGTCGCGCCACATCGCCACCCTCTCCAGCCCGCCAGGCCCGGTCAAAGCTTCCTCCACCACGTCGTCCACGCGGCGGAACAGAGCGCGCACGTCATCGAGCTCCGTGACGGGCCGCTTCAACTCCACGACCTCCATGCCGAGCCCGACGCCGCCCGTCCAATGCAGGTAGCATTCTGCGACGTGCGCCATCAGCCCCAGCATGCTGTCCCGGAAGGCCGGGTGCGTCTTCCGCAGGGCGACCGCGGGCACGCCGGCCGCGTACCGGAACAGCTCCTCGCGGGTCCGCCGCACCCAGGCGTACAGCTCGCCGGCATCGACACGCCGGTCGTCGTTGGGCGCAGGATCGCGCAGGCCCATACCGACGCCGCCCGTTATGCGATCAGCTGATCGACATCAGCGTGTACTTGGTCGACTTGTTGTTGATGGTGACCTTGAACGTCTCCCCCGGCTTGCGCCCCAGCACCGCCTTGCCCAGCGGCGACTCATCCGAGACCTTGGGGATGTCTCCCTCCAGCACGCCGGCCTCGACCGGCGAGACCACCTGGATCTCGAAGGCCTCCTTCGAGGCGCTCTCCTGTAGGGTCACCACCGCGCCCAGCTCGACGCTGTCCATCTTGTGGGCCTCGATGATCTCGGCGCGATCGAGCTGGTCCTCGAGGTTGTCGACGCGCTCCTCGATGCGACCCTTCTCGCGCTTGGCTTCCTCGAGCCCCGAGTCGTCGTAGTCGTCCGACGAGCCCGTGAGCTCCCGGAGGATGCGCGTCGCCTCGTCCAGGCGCTCGCGCTCCTGTTCGAGCGTTGCCCGAAGGCGCTCGTACCCCTCCTGTGTGACACGTACTCTAGCCACCGTGAACCTCCGTGTTGCCCGATGCCTGTCGAAGATTGGGCCTACCCCCACGCGGGAGGCGGGCCGGTGCATTCGCTGGCTGTGCGAGCCATTCTAGCCCGCGCCCGGCGTGCATGCCGTTCGAGTTCCGTCACCCCTTCGGCGGGCTCCACGTGCGCTTCGGGTGCACGTCGGCGTACCGGTCCCGGCCGGCCGCCGTCAGTGTACGGCATCCCGCGCCGGGAACGCGTGCAACACGCCACGCATGGCGCCCGGCAGCGGTCGGTCGGCACGCCGGCGACGGGGCGGTCCACCCCCTCGCCTTCGGAACGCGGGCGTGCCGGCGCACGGGCGCCGCTGGGAGCGCCTCAGCCCTCGATGATCAGTCCCTTGGGCGTCATCACGTACTCCACGCGGCCGAGGATGTAGTCGAGCAGGATGGCCAACAGAGCCGCCCCCAGCGCCCCCAGCAGCACCCAGGGCTGGATCGCCTGGTTGAGCCCCGACGCGATCGGGTTGCCGAAGCCGCCCGAGCCTACGTAGGCGCCCAGCGCCGCGGTGCCCACGTTGATGACCACGCTGGTGCGCACGCCGGCCAGGATGATGCGGCTGGCGTTGGGGACCTCGATCTTCCACAGGATCTGGCTGGGCGTCATGCCCATCCCCTTGGCCGCGTCGATCATGGAGGGGTCGATCCCCTCCAGGCCGACGATGGTGTTGCGCACCACCGGCAGCAGGCCGTAGAGGATGAGCGCCACGATGGCCGGCCAGAAACCGAAGCCGATGATGGGGGCCATGATGGCCACGATGCCCAGGGTGGGCACGGTCTGGCCGGAGTTCACGATGTCGGAAACCAGCGGCAGGAACTCGCGGAACTCCGCGCGCGTGACCATGATGCCCAGCAGCAGGCCGATCGCCACGGTGATGATCGACGAGACCACCACCAGCGTGAGGTGCTGTCCGGCCATGCTGATCACGGTGTTGGAGTTGTACAGCAGGTCGGGGCTGGTCGGGAAGATGCCATGGAGCATCCAGTCCCAGAACGGCTCATGGCCGTAGAACGACCAGATGACGAGGAAGATCCCCGCGGCGCGGACCAGGGGCCTCACCAGCTTCTCGTCCCTGTGGGCATAGCGCATGCCGAGCAGTCCCTCGACCAGCACCATGAACAGCGCGAACCAGCCCAGACTGACCCGCACCGGAGCCCCGGCCTTGTCGCCGGTGTCGGCCGGGTTGGGGCTATCGCTGACGACGGCGGGAAGGATGCCGAAGGTGAGCACCCGCAGGTCGTCGCTTCCCTTGATGTCGAGCAAAGTACTGCCGTTGACCTTGAATACCGGCAGCCACAGGTCGGGCACGATCGTGGCGTTCGTGACGCCCGCCGCTCGGAGCTGCGGGTCGTGGATGGGTTCGCGCACCGCCAGCAGGACGAACAGGAGCACGGCGAACCCCAGCCAGACCAGCGCCGCCGGCGTGAGGAAGCGGCGCAGCCCACTCACGATGCCTGCTCGCCTTCGACCCAGCCCTGGTCCGCCAGCTCTTGTAGGGCGCGCAGCGTGATGTTGCCCACCAGAACGCCCTTCTCGTCGACGACGGGAGTGATGCGGAAACCGCGGGCCACCATGGCCGACAGCGCCTCTCGCGCCGTGGCGCTCTGACGCACGCCGATCTCGCGGTACTCGCCCTCGTTCATGGCGTCGAGCAGCGAATCGGGGTTCTCGCGCAGGCCCTCGCGGTCGACCCAGCCGCGCAGAACGCCGTCCTCGTCGACCACGAAGGCGCTCTTGGCGGCGGCTTTCTCGATGGCCCGCCTGGCGTCCTCGGCGCTCGCGCGAAGGTTGACCACCGGCGAGTCCTTGACCATGAGCTCGCGCACCCGCAGCAGGCCGAGGCGCTTGAGCTGCCGGTCGGCGCCGACGAAGTCGCGCACGAAGCGGTTCTTGGGCCTGGCCAGCAGGGTGTCGGGCGTGTCGTACTGCACCAGCGAGCCCTCGCGCAGGATGGCGATGCGGTCGCCCATCTTGATGGCTTCGTCGATGTCGTGCGTGACGAAGATGATCGTCTTGCTGATGCGCTTCTGGATCTCCAGGAACTCGTCTTGCAGCACCTCGCGCGTGATCGGGTCGATAGCGCCGAAGGGCTCGTCCATCAGCATGATGGGCGGGTCGGCGCTGAGCGCCCGGGCCACCCCCACGCGCTGCTGCTGCCCACCGGAGAGCTGGCGCGGGTACTTGTCACGATTGACGTCCGGGTCGAGGCCGACCAACTCGAGGAGCTCGTCCGAGCGCTTGCGGATGCGGTCCTCCTCCCAGCTCAACAGCCGCGGGACCACCGCGATGTTCTCGAGCACGGTCATGTGCGGGAAGAGGCCGATCTGCTGGATGGCGTAGCCGATCTTGCGGCGCAGCTCCTCCACCTGGAAGTCGCGGTTGTCGCGGCCCTCCACCAGGATCTTGCCCTCGGTGATCGACAGCAGCCGGTTCACCATGCGCATGGACGTGGTCTTGCCGCAGCCGGACGGTCCGATCAGGACGGTGATCTCACCATCATGGATGGTGAGGGACAGCCCGTTCACGGCCCGGAAGCCGTCCGGGAACTGCTTGACGACGTTCTGGAACTCGATCACGGGTTCCTCCTAGATGTTCTGGACATGGCGGATGCCTGGCGAGGTGAGGAGCCCCTCGACGAAACGCAGCAGCGCGTCGAGGACCATCGCCAACGCGATGGCGGGCAGGACGCCCAGCAGGATCTGGTCGATCGAGGTGTTGACGATGCCCTGGATGACGAAGTCGCCGAGCCCGCCGGCGCCGATGACGGTGGCGACGGTGCCGATACCGACGAGGGCCACGCCGGCGTTGCGGACGCCGGCCATGATCACGGGGAAGGCCAGTGGCAGCTCGATCTGGAAGAAGATCTGCGCCGGCGTCATCCCCATGCCGCGGCCGGAGTCGATGATGGCGTTGTCGACGTTCTCCAGGCCCGCGTAGGTGTTGCGCACCAGCGGCAGCAGCGAGTACAGCGTCAGGGCCACCAGGGCCGGCGCCACCCCGATGCCCGACACCCCGAGGTTGCGCACCGTCAGCGCACCGAGGCTGGGAACGCTGCCCAGGAACTGGTCGGTGCCGGCCGCCCGCACCATCATGATCAGGAAGGTGACCACCGCTCCCACGTACGAGAGCAGGTAGCCGTAGCGGAGCACCTTGTTGAAGGCGCCCTCGCGCTTGAACAGCCAGCGACGGGCCATCCACAGCGCCAGCCCGGCGACGACGAACCACCCGATGCCGGCGTCGATGCCGTTGAAGCTACCTCCACCGAAGCCGATGCGCGCGCCCCGGTAGACGAAGCTCACGAAGACGCCGGTGAAGAGCACCAGCGGCACCGCGGCGACGACCGCCGTGACGATCAGCATCAGCGTTCGCAGACGCCCGGGAAGGCGCGAGGCCAGGAAACGGTACGCCAGGCCCACGCCGATCGCAATCAGCACCGAGACCCCGAAGAAGACGGCGACCGGCACGAAGCGGGCGTCGCCCAGGCGGGCCAGCGGCACCAGTAGGACGCCGAAGAGCGCCAGGCTGGGGATGGTCTGGATGATGCCGACGGCGTAGAGGATGACGTTGGCGACGCGCTCGTCGCGCGAGGCCCACAGGCCCAGGCCGACGCCGACCACGAAGCCGACCACCAGCGAGACCATGACGAACATCAGGTGCTCGACGAACTTCTGCTGCAGCAGGGCACCGTTGGTGTGGAACTCCACCATGATCGAGTAGACATCGAAGGTGCCGGTCGCCAGCAGGATGCCGATGAGGACCACGCCGCCCCACGCCGCGAGGCCACGGATCCAACGCTGCACGCCCGAGCGCTCGAGGTCGTGCAGCCCCCCGAAGAGCGTCATGTAGCCGCCGGCCAGCCCCAGCGCGAGGCCGCCGGTGGGCAGCACGCGCGGGTTTCGCACGAAGGCGTTCTCACCGAGGAACTGCTTGGCGTTCGCCAGCAGGTGCTCGCCCGCCATCGCGGGGAGCAGCAGCGTGAGCAGGAGCAGCAAGTTGCCCAGGCCCACCAGCAGCCAGCCGCGCGTCCCGAAGTCCTTGCGGAACGCGACGACGAACGGCAGCAGTGCCAGCGCGAAGAGCAGGACGTAGCGGTAGTCGCCTTGGAGCTGCAATAGGTTGAAGGGCACCCCAGCCGCGAGACGGTTGGGTTTGAGCGACACGACCGGCAGGAAGAAGAAGCCGAGTCCTGCCACGACGCTGCCCAACATGGCGATGCGATTCGGAATGGCGCTCACCTCCAGGATGCGCGGCTCCCCCGTCCTCCGGGAGCGCCGCTACGCCGGGACGTCCGCCCGATCCGCCAACGGCCGCGAGCTGCGCGCGGTCCGAGGAGGCGTCACTGTCGAGGGCGCGGCAGGGCGTCTGTGCGCGTTTCGCATGAACACAAGATAGAAAAGCGGCGAGGGGCCGGTCGGCCCCTCGCCATGTGCTCGGCCCCCTACTTGATGAAGCCGTTCTGCTTGAGGAAGTCCTTGGCGACCTGATCGGGGTTCTGACCGTCGACCTCGACCTTGGCGTTGAGGTTCTGGAGCTCCTCGGTGGTGAACTTGGCCCAGATGGGGTTGAGGATGCCGACGATCTCCGGGTACTTGCGGATGACCGCGCCGCGGAACACCGGGGTGGGCGCGAACACCGGCTGCGCGCCTTCCGGGTCCTTCAGGACGACGAAGTTGTAGGCCTTGAGGGCGCCGTCGGTGCCGTAGGCCATGGCGATGTTGACGCCGTTGGAGCCGTTGTTCAGCGCCTGCTCGGTCTGCGCGGGCGTGGCGCCGGCGATGACGAGCATCTGGCTCTCCTTGAACTTGAAGCCGTAGGTCTTCTCGAAGGAGGCGACGCCGTCGGGGCGCTGCGCGAACTCGTCACCCGTGGCGAGCTTCACCTGGCCGCCGCCGTTGATGTACTTGGCCAGGTCGGCCACGGTGGCGAGGTTGTGCTCCTTGGCGAACGCCGCGGTCACGGCAAGAGCGTAGGTGTTGTTGGCCGGGGCCGGCTCGAGCCACACCAGATCGTTCAGGGCGGCGTCGAGCGAGCTCACGATGGAGTACGACTGGTAGGCGTTACCCGACGCACCGGCCGGGATCGAGTCCTGCGCCCACTTGGTGTCGCGGTACCAGTTGCTGATCGCGGTGCCCGTGTAGTTGGGGTAGACGTCGATCTCCCCGTTGGTCAGCGCCTTGCGCACGACCGCGGTGCCGCCCAGATTGGTCTGGTCGGTGACCTGGTAACCGTTGGCGCGCAGGGCTTCGACGATGATCTTGCCGAGCACGATCTGCTCGGTGAACTGCTTGGAGCCTACGCGGATGGGGGCGTCGTTCTTGTACTGCTGGGCGAAGGCGAGGCCTCCGACGAGCATAGCTGCGAGAAGCGTGAACACGGTCAGTCGTTTCATATAGGTACCTCCGGAGTGACGGGCACGTAGAACGGAATGAGTCTGTCTCCTGAATGGGAGCAGGCGAACGGGCGCTTGGATCAAGCTGACCGTCCGACACTGTAACACACTTCTCACCTCGGCCGCAGAATCCATGAGTGCAAGGCACTCAATTCCGTGTCCAGATGGGGGATTCCCGGGCTGTGGGAACGACCTCGCAGAACCACACACCTGCCCCCCGTAGACTGGGCCATGTCCCGTCGCCGGATGCTCCTCGTATCGCTGGTGGTGGGTTGCGGGCTGCTGTTCGGGGCCGTGTCCGTGCCCCGCCACAGCGTCGCCGACGCCAGTCTGGCCGCCGTCTACGACCCTTATGCGGTGGCGCCATTGCAGCCCTACGGCAGCTTCCGGGAAGCGGTCCGCTCCGGCGACGCCCTCACGCTGCAACGCCTGGCGGCCGGTTCCGACGGGTACCTCGCCTACCGTGCGGCGCTCGAGCTGGCGCGTTGGAAGACCATCGACGCCGCCACCCGCCTCGCCTACTACCGGCGCGCCCTGCGCCTGCGCATCGACGACCCGCTGGCCCGCGACGAGGCGCGGGCGCTCCACCTGGAAGCGGGCCGCACGGCCGAGCAGGCCGGCGCCGTGGACGCGGCCGTGACCTACTACCGCCAGGCGCTCCCCCTGAAGGGAGCGCTGGAGGGGCTGTACCGGCTGGTGGGCGACCGGCGCGCGTTGGCGCAGGACCTGCTCGACGCCCGCCTCTACCAGGACACGCTCGACGCCCTGGGCGACCTCCCGGATGCCCCCGTCCGCGCGCAGGCTGAACTCGGCCTCGATCACTACCCGGCGGCACTGACCGCCTACCGACGCTGGGTGGCCCAGGCCCCGGGCGACGCCACGGCACGCGGTGGCCTGGCCTGGACGCTGTTCTACCTCGGGCAGGACGCCGAGGCCGGCCGCATCTTCGCCGCCCTGCCCGGCGCCAGCGCTCTGTACGGCCGGGCCCTCATCGCCAACCGCCACGGCGACGTCGACGCCGCCGTGGCGCTGCTGGAGAGCACGCACCGCGCCGACGACCTGTGGCGCGCCACCACCTTGCTGGAGGGCAAGCAGCGCTACGCCGACGCCATCCCCATCTACCTGCAGCTGGCGCGCGGCAGCAGCGCCTACACCGACGACGCCGCCTACCGCGCCTACGTGCTGGCCGAGCGGTTGAAGATGCCCGACGTCGCCCGTAGAGCGGCCGCACTGGTGCCCGACACCAGCTTCTTCGCGCTCGAGCTGGGACGCCACCTCGACGTGCCCACACCGGCGACCCCAGGGGCGGTGATCACCGACCCGCACGCCGGCCCGGCGGCCGGAGGTCGCGCCACGGGCGCCGGCCCAACCGACGCCACGGCGACCGGCCCGCTGCTCGGGGACGCCCCCGGCGCAGCCGTCGGCACGAGCGCCGGAGCGGCCGGCACGTCGCCCACGGGATCGGCCGCCACCACGCTGCAGCTCGCCCGGGCCCTGGTCGGGGTGCACGACACCCCTGCGGCGGTCGGCGAGCTGCTCTTCGAGCTTCGCGCCCTCGGCGCCACCACCGACGCCTCCGCGCCGCCTTCCCTCGACGAGGCGCCGCGGATCGTGTCGATCGCGCAGATGCTGCAGAGCCTCGACGAGTACCGCCAGAGCGTCTATGCCGCGCGCGAGCTCATCGCGCTGGGGAGCCGCTCGGTCGAGGTGTGGCGCCTGGCCTACCCCACCGCCTACGCCCCGAGCGTGGAGCGACAGGCCGCTGCGGCCGGCATCTCGCCGGTGCTGGTGTGGGCTGTCATGCGCAAGGAGTCGGCCTTCAGCCCGGTGGCGGTGTCGCGCTCCGACGCCATGGGCCTGATGCAGGTCACGCCGCCCACCTGGGACTGGCTGGGCCAGCTCCAGGGGGACACGCCGGCGGCCGATCCTTTCGACGCCCCCGCCAACATCCGCTACGGCACCTACTACCTGGGCTTCCTGATGCGGCAGTTCCACGGCGACCGGGCGCTGGCGGTGGCCTCGTACAACCGTGGGCAGGGTTACATCGGCCGTCTGTTCGACGGCCCCGAGGTGAAGCGCAACATGAACGACCTCTATCGCGCCATCGACTCGCTGGAGACGCGCGAGTACATGCAGAGCGTGCTTCTGGACATCGCGGTGTACCGGGCGCTGTACCCGGGGCGCTTCGTGCCGCCCGGGTCATAGCGCATCGCCCCGCACGCGGGTGCCGGCGCCGGCCTCACAGCCCCCTCCCCCCGCACACGCGTACGCCCCGACCGCGCACGGAAGCGCGTTCGGGGCGTGGGAACGACGGGGACGTGGGAACCCGGGCCGCTGTCAGGACTTCACTTCAGGATGCAGCCGTTCGCGTCGGTGAGGACCACCGCCTCGTCGTTGAGGTGGGTGTCGATGCCCACGGCGTCGTCGCCCATCTCCCCTTCGAGGAAGTAGAGCTTCTGACCCTTGGCGACATCGACCTTGATGTCATCCTGGTCGGCCTTCTCGTTGGTCTCGTTGTCGGACCGGCCCTGCCGCTCGATGTCGATGGTGATGGTGCCGTCGGCGTTCTTCTGGGGGTTGACGACGAAGCCGTCCAGCGCCGCCTGGGTCCTGTTGGGCACCGGGCTCGGCATCGGCGCGATCTGGTTGGAGACCGGCCAGTACTGCGTGTTCTGGAGGCGGCGGCACTGTGTGGACGAGGTCGAGTTGTTGGTGCTCGTGCCGCCCTGCGCGAAGGCGGCGGTACCGACCCCACCGGCGATGAGAACGGCCGCGAGGAGCGGAGCGACGGCGTGCCGGAGGCGGGCCGAGGCGGCCGGGCGGAAGGCGGTGGACTGGGGATCGTTCACGATGGGTCTCCTATGCTTGTCGGCGTGAATGGCCGACCTTGGATCGGGGTTCCGGAGCGCTCGGGGCCCCGCCGCAGCGTGGCGCGCTCGCGACACGCTGCGGTCCTGGGGCGCCGGCGCGGCGCGGACAGGGTTCGGTCAGTGGCCGTTCGAGGTCGGTGCCAGGGCGCCGACCGAGCCGAGGCCGGTGGAGGCGGTGGACGTGCTTGAGGTGGACGTGCTTGAGGTGGACGTGCTGGCGGCGGACGTGCTGGTGGTGGACGTGGCGGGGCCCGACGCGCCGCCGGACGGCGCGCTGCCCACCGTCGACAGGCCGCCCATACCTCCGAGGTTGTTGAGGGCCGTGCTGGAGCCCGTGGTCGGGGCCGCTGTCGCCGCCAGGACGCCCACGACGGCCGCGAGCAAGACCGCGTAGGACAGCGCCGGCACGACGTACCCGCGTTGCGGGCGCTGCGCCAGCCAGCGATCGACGCCGGGGAGCTGCGCGGCGGTAGGCGAGAGCGCCAGCGCGAAGGCGCCGCAGGCCAGGCCCACGTCGCGCACGAACACGCTGTCGACGGTGCCCGTCATGGCCAGAGCGCCGAGGATAGCGAGCAGGATGAGCCCCCCGAGCCAGGCCGCCAGGCGGTGGAACATGCCGGCGAACAGCAGCGCACCGGTCACCAGCAAGGCCGTGGCGTGGAGGAACATCAACGGCGCCTGCACGGGATCGAACAGCTTGGGAACGAACACCGCCCAGGAACTGGGGTCGTGGAGCTCCGCCGCGCCGAACCAGACAAGCACGCCACCGAGTCCCAGCCTCAGAAGAAGGAGGCCGGCTCGATCGCCGGGATGGAGGACGGCGCGGCTGCGGGACCCCGTGTCCTGCGCGCGCGCGCTCACCGCGCGCTCCACGGATGTGGGAGAGTTGCTTCGTGGGCAGGCATGCGAGGAGTATGTCGAACCCCCGTTAACGGACGGTTAGACCTGCCCGCGCTCGATGCCCTCTCGCCCGATGCCCTCTCGCCCGATGCCGTCTCACCCGACCCGTCCCCGCCTGCGTCCCCCCTCTTGCGCAACGCGGCTACGGAGCCGGGCGCTGCGCCAACAGCACGAACGCGCGGCGCACGATGTCGTGGATGAAGACGTCGTCGGGGTCGCGCCGTTGCAGCAGCAGCGGCAGCTCGTCGGGCGCCAGCCAGCGGGCCGTGGTGTGCTTGCCGCGCTCCAGCCTGGGCGCGTCCAGGTCCCCCTCGACCGCGACCAGCAGGTCGATCTCGCGCTTGGACTCGGCGCCGGCCTGCCAGTCGAGGATCTCGACCACCTCGCCCACGACCGCGAGGCGCCAGCCGGTCTCCTCCAGCACCTCGCGCGCCAGCGCCTCGAGGACGCCCTCCCCGGCCTCGGCGTGGCCCCCCACCACATCCCAGCAGCCGGGGTACAGCGCCCGGTCCTGGCTGCGCTGCTGCACGAACAAACGCCCCGCGGGGTCGTGGATCAGGGCGCCGACCACCAGCCGCCGACCGTCCGCCTGCGCGCCTTCGGCGAAGGCGCGCAGCTGCGCAGGGGTCGGCACCTGCCCTATCAGGATGCGATCGACCGACGGACTGCCGGGAGCGGCTTCGATCCCCTCCACGTGCGCATCACTCGCGCGCGTAGGGCTGTCCGTCGGCTGCGGGGGGCACGACCCGGCCCACCAGCCCTGCTACCGCGATGATCGTCGCCAGGTAGGGGAACATCGAGAGGAAATCCGACGGGATCGGGGCGTTCAGCGCCGACAGGGTGAACTGCAGGGCGTCGAAGAAGCCGAAGAGGAGGGCCGCCCCGAGAGCCCCGAGAGGGCGCCATCGCCCGAAGATCATCGCCGCGAGGGCGATGTAGCCCAGGCCCGCGGTCATGTTGTGGGCGAACTGGCCTGTGGATCCGATGGTGAAGGAGGCGCCGCCGATACCCGCGACGATACCGCCGAGGATGACGTTGCGGTAACGTACCCGCTGGACCTTGATCCCCACCGTCTCGGCCGCCCGGGGATGCTCGCCGACCGCACGCACCCTCAGGCCCCAACGTGTCTGGAAGAGCGCGACCTGCACGACCACCAGGATGATGATGGTGAGGTAGACCATGATGTTCTGGTTGAACAGCAGCGGCCCGACGACCGGGATCCTGTCGAGGAGCGGGATGGGGATCGGCCCGAAGACCGCCGGGCTGTTGAGCGTCATCTGGTTGGGCACGAGCAGGCTCAACAAGAAGAACGTCGTCAGGCCCAGGGCGAAGGCATCGATGACGACGCCCACGATGATCTGGTCCGCCCGGTAGGTGATGGTGAAGACGGCAAGGAGCAGCCCCACCAGCCCCCCGGAGAGCGCGCCGCACAGCAGCCCGAGCCACAGGTTCCCGGTGGCGCTCCCGACCACCGCCCCGACGAAGGCGGCGATGAGGAACTGTCCCTCGATGGCGATGTTGATGACACCCGAACGCTCACACAGCAGCCCGGAGAGGGCTCCGAGGGTGAGGGGCACCGCCTCGATGAGCGAGGTCATGAGCAGGCCCTCGATGTCGACCGTCTCTCCCTTCCCCGCCCAGGCGAGGAAGGCGACGCCCGTCAGCGCCAGGCCGATGCCAAGGAGCAGGTACGTCTGCCGATTCCCCTTCCACAGGTACTGCACCACGCCCAGCAGGACGCAGACGATCCCGAGCACGAGGAGCGTGGCGAACACCGGGAGGTGGAGGGCCGGCATCGGAAGGGCAGGCGGGGCGTTGAACTCGAAGACCGTCGTCGAGCCGGGCGAGACCGTGCGCGCGAACACCAGCAGGTCGAGCGCCGCGAGCACCCACAGAGCGATCGCCAGCCCCCGCCGACGCACGGCGGCCAGGTCTTTGCGCAGCTCCCGGCCTTCGAGCACGGTGGACGGGGAGTCGCTCATCCGGACCAGCCTCCGAAGACCCTACCGGCTCCGCGCACGCGGATCCGGAAGATGGTGCGGATGACGCCGGGCGCCGCCACGAACAGAACCAGCACCGCCTGCAGCACCTGCACGAGCTGAAGCGGGATGTTCGCGTTGAGCTGCATCGTCCGGCCGCCGGCCGCGAAGGCCCCGAACAGCAGCGCCGACAGCCCGACGCCGTAGGGATTGCCCTGACCGAGGATCGCGACCGTGATGCCGTCGAAGCCGATGGTGCCTCCGTAGCCCGAGGCGATCTGGTGGTCGACGCCGAGCACCATGAAGGTGCCGGCGAGCCCCACGATCGCTCCCGCCAGCGTCATCGCGAGCACGTACTGCCGGCTGATGTTCACGCCGGCGACGCGCGCCGCGTCGCGGTTGGCCCCGAGCATCCGGAACCTGAAGCCGAGCGTGCTTCGCTGAAGGAGCCACGCGACCCCCACCATGCTGATCACCGCCAGCACGATGCCGAGGTTCACGCGCAACGACGGCCCGGCGATGTGGGGCAGCTGCGCCGTGGCCGCAACGGCCTTGGACACGGGCTGGTAGCGCGGCGGCTTCTGGAACAGCGCCGTGGTGAGCAGGTAGGTCAGGAGGTTCAGCGCGACGTAGTTGAGCATCATCGAGGTGATGACCTCGTGCGCGCCCGTGCGCGCCTTGAGGAGGCCGGGGATGAAGCCCCATACCGCGCCGAACGCCGCACCCACGACGATGGCGAGAGGCAGGTGTAGGTAGATGGGAAGACCCGGCATGAGGAAACCGGCCAGGGTCGCCCCGAGCGCACCGAGGATGAGCTGGCCCTGACCGCCGATGTCGAACAGCCCGGCCCGGAACGCGAGCGCGATGCCCAGACCCGACATCATCAGCGGGGTCGTCGAGACCAGCGTCTCCGACAACGGATAGAAGGCTCTCGAGATCTGCTGGCCGTCTCCGCTCGCGATCGCCTGCACGATGCCGCGCGGGCTCCCGATCGAGCCGATGAAGAGCGCCGAGTAGGCGGTGGCGATAGCGTGCCAGCTCCGCGCGAAGGCCGCACCCGGCGCCCGGCCGACGTGGTCCCAGGCGGCCATGGCATCCGGGCTCGCCAGGATGATGATGATCGCCCCGATGACGAGCGCGCTCACGAAGGCGAGGAAGGTGACCATCACCATGTTGCCGCTCAGGAAGAAGCGGCCGAGCCCTGCGAGGACGGAGGACCCTGCGCGCGGATCGGCCCCGGGCCGAACGGGATCGTCGCTCATCGCGCGCCCCCGGCCATGATCTCCTCAGGTCGGCCCCCCGCCATCAGCAACCCGACCTGGTCCCTCGTTACGTCCGACTGCTCATAGGGCCCGACGAGCTTCCCACGGTACATGATCACGATACGGTCGGCGAGCTGCATGGCCTCGTCGAGCTCCGCGGAGATCAGCAGCACGGCCGCGCCCGCGTCCCGAGCCGCCACCAGCCGACGGTGCACGTACTCGATCGAGGCGACGTCGAGGCCGCGCGTGGGCTGCGCCACGATGATCAGACGGATGTCCCGCGAGAGCTCACGGGCGACGATGACCTTCTGCTGGTTGCCCCCGGACAGCGTCGCAGCGGCGGTGTGGATGCTGCTAGCTCGGATATCGAACTCCTTCAAGCGCTCCTCGGCACTGGAATGGATGCGGGCCCAGTCGAGGGCACCTCGGTGCGAGTAGGGCGCCTCATCGAAGACGTCCAGGATCAAATTCTCGGCAATAGAGAAGCTACCCACCAGGCCGTCGCGCAGACGGTCCTCCGGCACGTGGCCCACCCCCGAGCGGAGGACATCCTTCGGAGAAGCCCCGGTCACGTCCTTGCCAGCGATGCGGACCGTGCCGGCGACCACCGTGGCCAACCCCGTGAGCGCCTCGGCGAGCTCGGTCTGGCCGTTGCCCTGCACGCCGGCGACCGACAGGATCTCACCGGCGCGTACCCGGAAGGACACCCCGTCCACGGCGACCTGGCCCGCATCGTCGAGTGCCGTAAGGTCTTCCACCTCGAGCACCGGCTCTCCGGGCTTCGCCGGCTCCTTGCTCACCTGCAGCTCGACGCCGCGACCGACCATCATCGAGGCCAGCCGCGACTCGTCGGTCTCGCTTGGGAGCGTCGATCCGATCACCTTCCCCAGACGGATGACGGTGATCCGGTCGGCCACCGCCAGCACCTCCTTGAGCTTGTGGGTGATGAAGAGGATCGTCTTCCCCGACTCACGGAGGGAGCGAACGACCCGGAACAGGTCGTCGATCTCCTGCGGCGTGAGCACCGCGGTGGGTTCGTCGAGGATGAGCACCTGCGCCTCGCGCGCCAACGCCTTGACGATCTCGACGCGCTGCTGCTGTCCGACCGAGAGATCGCCGACGAGCGCGTCGGGATCGACCTCCAAGCGGAAGCGCACCGACAGCTCCCGGATCTCCGAGCGGGCCCGTTTCCGGTCGAGGAAGCCGCCGCGGCGCGTGCGCTCGAAACCGAGCATGACGTTCTCGGCGACCGTGAACACCGGGATGAGCATGAAGTTCTGGTGCACCATGCCGATGCCCGCCCGGATGGCATCGCCGGGGTCCCCGAACCGGACAGGCTGGCCATCGATGAGGATGGTGCCCTCGTCCGGCCGGTACAGACCGTCGAGAACGTTCATGAGCGTCGTCTTGCCGGCGCCGTTCTCGCCGAGGAGGGCGTGCACTTCGCCCCCCTCGGCGGTCAGGTCGATGCGGTCGTTGGCGACGAGGTCACCGAACCGCTTGGTTATGCCACGTAGCTCAAGGCGCATTGCGTTCGGAAAGCGCGGCTACGACCGTCGTCACGGAATGGGATAGGACTTCGGATCGACGGAGATCGAGCCGTCGATGATGCCCTTCTTGATGGTCTGCAGCTCCGACTTCACCGCGTCGGGGATCTTGCTCTCGAAGTCGTGGAAGGGAGCGAGGCCGGTGCCGCCGTTCTCGAGCGTGCCGACGTAGTTGCCGCCCTTGAAGGTGCCGTCGAGGACCTCACCGACGGCCGCCTTGACCGAGTTGGCGATCCCCTTGGTGACGCTGGTCAGGAAGAGGCTGCAGTACTGGGGAGCGGACACGCAGCCGTCGGTGTCGACCCACTCCATGTACACCGGGCTGTTCGGGGAGGCGCTGTCGTGCTGTTGCACGGCGGCGGCCGAGCCCAGGCCCACCGAGCCTGCGACCGGGAAGATGATGTCGGCGCCCTGGTTCATCAGGGCCTCGGTCACCGTCTTGCCCTTCGCCTGGTTGGTGAAGTCGTTGGTGAAGGTGCCGGAGGCCTTCTCGGGATCCCAGCCGAGGACCTTGACGGACTTGCCGTTCTGCTGGTCGTAGTAGCGGACACCGGCGGTGAAGCCGTCCATGTAGATGGTGACGGTCGGGATCTTCATGCCGCCGAAGGTCCCCACGGCGCCCGACTTCGACATCGCCGCGGCCAGGTAGCCGCCGAGGAAGGCGGCCTGGTTGGTGTTGTAGATCAGACCGAGAACGTTCGGGATCGCGGGATCGTAGGTGTAGTCCACGATGGCGAACTTCTGGTCCGGGTGGGCCGCAGCCGCGGCCTTGGTCGCGTCGCCCATGAGGAAGCCGACCGTAACGATGAGGTTGGCGTTCTTCTGGATGAAGGCCTGGATGTTGGGGGCGTAGTCGCTCTGGTTCGTCGATGACAGGTACTGGGCCTTGATGCCGTAGGCCGCTTCCGCTTCCTTGAGGCCCTGCCATGCCGAGGCGTTGAACGACCGGTCGTCGATACCGCCGGTGTCGGTGACGACGCCGGCAAGCAAGTTCGAACTGGTCGAGGTCTTGTTGCTGCCCTGAGCGAGCGCGAAGGTCGCGCCGAAGGCCAACACCACTGCAACGACGAATGCCAGGCCGGTAGCCTTTCTCATCAGTTCCTCCTTCGGTGCCGGGCCTCTCCCCGGTCACCCGCGTTCTCTTCGGTAAGCGGCGGGTTGCCCACGGAGGGGCCAAGCAAGTCGATCACCGTAGAAAACATCCTACTATCTATGAGCGTGCTCCGGGACGACCTCCCGGAAGTTCCGCAACCGTTACACGCTCCGTCCTGACGGCGCGCGACGCCAGAGCCCCCGGGCCTCCCTGCGGGACGCGCGGCGGGCCCCGGTATCGCTCGTGCCATCGGCTACCGAACGACCGTTCGGCCGTCGCGTCACAGCGGGATCCACCGGGGCGATTCCCCGGCTCCTGGAGCGTCATCGAGGGGCCCCGATCGTCGGCTGCAGTAGCCCGATGGAACATCGATCGCCGACGTCCATGAGCGGGTTGCCCGCTCAACAGCCGGACCGTGCCGTCCGGCTCGGTTGCGTCGCCGCAACAGGATGAGCGCGCCGTCCGCCGGCACGGCCAAGCGTATCGCTTTCCTGAAGGTGGGGACCATCCCCCTGGCGTCGGAGTTCGTGCTGGCGCAGCTCAAGCAACGCTTCCCCGAGTACGAGGTCGACGTGCTCGATCTCTCGACGCTGGTGCGTTCTCGCCCGGACCTCCTGGCCGTCAACGCCGGCGCGACCCCGGGCGCCTACGGCTGGGACATCTTGAGGGGCAGACGCAAGGTGCGTCAGAGCTTCCTTCGTACGCGCTACCTCTACGGCCGCATCAAGCGCCTGGCCCGCGAATGGATCCGTCCCGGCGAACACGCCTTCTCCTTCCAGATGCAGTCGTTGTTCGACACGAGCGTGCCCGGCGTTCCCCATCTCATCTATACCGATCACACCAACCGCAGCAACCTGGAGTACACATCAGGCCTGGAGCGAAGCCTCTATCCCCCCCGTTGGCAGGCCCTCGAGGCGGCCATCTACCACAACGCCTCGCGTGTGTTCGTGCGGAGCCACAACGTGCTGCAGACCCTCGTCACCCACTACGGCCTCGAGCCGGAGCGGGTGCACTGCGTGTATGCCGGGAGCAACGTGAAGGTCGCGCTACGCCCGAGGTCGGGCGAGCGCCACGACGGCAAGCGCATCCTGTTCGTCGGCTTGGACTGGGAGCGCAAGGGGGGCCCCACCCTTCTGGAAGCCTTCCGCCGGATCCGCCCCCGTCACCCCGGCGACGCCGACACCCTGGCGACCCACCTCGACGAGCTGCTTTCGGACCCACAGCGCCGTCGCCGTCTCGGCGAGAACGGCCGCGCGCTCGCCCAGGATCGCTACAGCTGGGATCGCGTCGGCCAATCGCATGGAACACCACATCCGACAGGTCCTGGCGGAGGCTCCGTCCGATCCCGATGTTTCGACCGCTTGGTCGCGCAGCCGTAGCTCGCTGGCGGTGCGCTCTGTGGCGCCGCCCAAGCCCATCGTGACCTCGTCGAACGTAGGCGCGTGATTCCGACGTCGCTTCGTCACGCTGCTCGCCGTCCCGTAAGCGCACCGCACCCCAACTGAACCCGCTGTAGCCGAACCCGCTGTAGCCGAACCCGCTATCCGGAACCCGGAGCCAAGGTCTCCCCGGAGTCGAGGCGCACGCGCTCCGATTGCCCTGGCACGCCTGGTGGCCTATACTCCGAAGGACATTACGTCATGAGAAAGAAAGCAGGGGCGGGCTGGGTGGGGTGTGCTTGGCCCGGATTCGGGTTGCCCTTGCGGTCGTCGGCGCACCTTGCGGGGACGTTCCCGCCCTGAAGCGACGACGGAGGCCACTGCCGCATCCCTTGCGTCCGGCTGTTGGCCGCACCGCAACTCACTCAGGGCGCCCGCGCGCCGGTCCCATCCGCAACGGAGGGCATCGCGCCGCAGGAGGAGGGGACGCCATGCCAGACGTTCTTCGTCATCTTCGTGGTGTTGTGTTCGTGTCGATCGTCGCCGGTTGCACCGCTCTGAGCGGGTGCTCGTCCTCCTCGCCTGGCGGCGGAACGGGTGGGGGCGGGGGCACGGACCCCGTCGCAACGGCGCTCAATAAGCTGGGGGTCGACACCACGCCGACGCAACGAACGTCGCCTTCCGGCGGCGCCCTGCCCAGCGGCTTCGCGCCCCTCGGCACGAGTGCGGCCTACGGCAACCCGCCGGACTTCTCGAACCAGAGCGCCGCCAACCCCAACGACGCGGTCCTGGTGGTGGGACCCGCCTTGCCCTCGAACGCCCAGACGAGCAACCTCATGAAGATCACCGGCGCCACGGTCACGAGCAGCACGCCCGACTACGGCACGGCGTCTGCATTGAAGAGCTTCGACACCTCCACCTACCCGTGGGCGGCCCCGAGCAACGCATCGGGCATCGATCCCACCGTGCAGTCGCTGCGCTCGGTGGCGACCGGCGACCTGGACGGCGACGGTCTGCAGGAGCTCGTTGCCGCCTACGTGGTCCCTCCGGTCAGCCCCGGCGGCGACCCGGTCCTGAAGCTCGACGTCATCCAGGACAGCAAGGAGAGCTACGCCAGCACCACCACCTCGCTCGCCGACGCCGCCGGCATCACCGACGTGTCGGTAGCGACCGGTGACTTCAACGGGGACGGCACGTCCGACATCGTGATCGCCACGGCGTATGCCGACCATGGCGAGCTCCTCTTCCTCGAGAAGGCATCGGGTACCTACCAGATCGATACGTCGGCCACCAAGACCTTCACGCCCACCATCAGCGGGTCCGCGATGTACTTCCGGATCGCGTCGGGCAACCTCGACTACGACCGCTCCGACGAGCTGGCGGTCGTCGTCGACGAGTTCGCTTCCAGCGGCCCCAGCGGCGCGGCCAGCTATCACATCTTCGACGACGCCGCGAGCGGCTTCGCGGAGCTCAAGAGCGGCACGGTGCAGGGATCGGACGGCGGCGTGCACGCGGCGCTTGCGGGCGACGTCAGCCTGGGCGACATCGACGGCGACGGCGTGAACGAGGTCGTCATGGGCGGCCCGACGAACTTCACCGATCAGTGCAACAGCGGCTACGGTCAGATCGTCACGGCCCTCGACGACGCCGAGCACGGCTTCGCGACCCTGGGTTCGATCTACGAACCGCAGGCGGCGTTCAGCGGCTGCGGCAACTACGCCTACAACCCCTGGAAGGTGTACTTCACCTTCGTGAAGACGCTCGACCTCACCGGGAACGGCGTCGACACGATCGCCGCCAACCAGTTCCTCTATGATTACGCGCCTTCGTCGCCAACCTGCTCCACCGGCCTCTGCCCTCGATTGGACAGCCACGGCGCCGCGATGAAGCTGCCCGACTCCAGCTTCATCGCCAACTCCAGCAGCGACGCGGGCGTCACCCTGAGTCCCACCAAGGCCGACGTCGCCGTCGGCGACGTCACTGCCGACGGCCGGCAGAACCTGCTCGTCGACGTGCAATGGCACCCGGAGGTGCAGGTGTGGGGGCAGTCGCAGGTCACGGCCGTCGGGGACGACGGCTGGGCCCAGCTCTCCTCCATCGCCACCAACTCCTACAGCTATCAGGCGAACGTCCGACCCATCCTCGTGCCGACGCAGACCGAGCCCGGAGGACCCGTCCTGAAGTACTCCGACGGCAGCTACAAGCTGGTCTTCACGCAGCCCATCGTCCTGGCGGCCCTGGCCGCCGCTCCATGCGGGAAGGACATCGGCCAGAACGTGAGCGCCTGCGTCACGACCTTCGGGCAGGGCACCAGCTCGGGCGGCGGCTCCAGCGTGAGCGTCAGCGTGACGGCCGGGGTGACGGTGGGAGTCGAAGAGGAAGCCGCCATCCCGTTCGTCGGGACCTTCAACGCCACCGAGAAGGAGGCGATCGCTGCCACGGCGACGATGACGACGTCGAACTCCTACAACGTCACCAAGACCGTCACCTATGCCACCGGTAGCATGCAGGACGGCGTCATCTTCACCACCGTCCCCTACGACCAGTACACCTACACCATCGTGTCGGACGCCGATCCAACGCTCGTCGGCAAACTCGTCGTGGTGTCGCTGCCCCGCACGCCCATCACCCTGATCGCCGAACGCGGCTTCTACAACGCGTCGGTCCCCCCCAACGGCCTGAAGATCGACTCGGCCGTCTTCCAGCACACCATCGGTGACGTCTCCAGTTACCCGAGCGCCGCCCAGGAGGTGAGCCTCTTGAACCAGTACGGCGGCATCGACAACGGGCCCAGGACGGTCGGCGAGGGCACCGGCAGCACGCAGCTCAGCATCGCCGTGGACAACGAGATCAGTCAGACCGGTAGCCTCGCCATGCAGTACACCTACAGCTTCGAGACCACCGGCGAGGGATTCGTCGCCGGGTTCGATGTCGGGTACGGAGCCTCCGCCAGCCTCACGGTCACGAGCGGAACGTCAACGACCTACACCGGGACGGTCGGCAGCATCGACCCGGCGCACTTCAACACCAACTACTACGATTTCGGGCTGTTCACCTACGTGCAGCCGATCGACGGCCAGAAGGTCGAGGTCGTGAACTACTGGACCACGCCGCACTGATGACGGCCACATCCTAGGACCGGGATCGAGGGCAGGCCCGCGAGGCAGGCAGCGGCACCTACCCGAAGCAGCGGCCCCCACCGTCGGGTGGGGGCCGCACACTTACCGTCTGGCACGGTATCGCTTTTGGAGCGGGAGACGGGATTCGAACCCGCGACATCTACCTTGGCAAGGTAGTGCTCTACCAGCTGAGCTACTCCCGCACGGCAAGAGGTCTAAGACCGAAGCCTTAGACCCTCTGCCCGAGAATATAATCTCCCCGCACTGACCTACTTTCGCAGGGGGCTGCCCCCCAACTATCATCGGCGCTGGCGTGCTTAACTTCCGAGTTCGGAATGGGATCGGGTGGGTCCACGCCGCTACAAGCACGAAGAGAAAAAATAGTGACAGGGAACAGGAGCGCATACGAGCCGAGGTCTGCTTCCTCGGGATGAGTCCGCAAAAGGTTAAGTCCTCGACCGATTAGTACTGGTCAGCTAAACACGTTGCCGTGCTTACACTCCCAGCCTATCAACCCGGTGGTCTTCCGGGGGTCTTACTCCCACAAGGGGATGGGAAAGCTCATCTTGGAGTCGGCTTCGCGCTTAGATGCCTTCAGCGCTTATCCGTTCCACACATAGCTACTTAGCATGTGCCGCGGGTGCGACAGCTAAGACACTAGAGGTGTGTCCATTCCGGTCCTCTCGTACTAGGAACAGCTCTCCTCAACTTTCCTACGCCCACAGCGGATAGAGACCGAACTGTCTCACGACGTTCTGAACCCAGCTCGCGTGCCATTTTAACCGGCGAACAGCCGGACCCTTGGGACCTTCTCCAGCCCCAGGATATGACGAGCCGACATCGAGGTGCCAAACACCGCCGCCGATGTGAACTCTCGGGCGGTATCAGCCTGTTATCCCCGGGGTAACTTTTATCCGTTGATCGATGGCCCTTCCACGAGGTACCACCGGTTCACTAGGGCCGACTTTCGTCCCTGCTCGACGTGTATGTCTCGCAGTCAAGCTCCCATATACCCTTGCGCTCTATGCACGATTTCCGACCGTGCTGAGGGAACCTTTGCGCGCCTCCGTTACACTTTGGGAGGCGACCGCCCCAGTCAAACTACCCACCTAACGCTGTCCCTCGCCCGGATAACGGGCGCAGGTTAGGCGTTCGAACCGATCAGGGTGGTATTTCACCGTTGACTCCACCGAGCCTAGCGGCCCGGCTTCACAGTCTCCCACCTATCCTACACAGACCAGTCCAAACGTCAACATCAAGCTGTAGTAAAGCTCCACGGGGTCTTTTCGTCCTGCTGCGGGTAGGCCGCATCTATACGGCCAGTTCAATTTCACCGAGTCTCTGGTTGAGACAGCGCTCCAGTCGTTACACCATTCGTGCAGGTCAGAACTTACCTGACAAGGAATTTCGCTACCTTAGGACCGTTATAGTTACGGCCGCCGTTCACTGGGGCTTCAGTTCGGCGCTTGCACGCCTCCCCTTAACCTTCCAGCACCGGGCAGGTGTCACACCCTATACATCCCCTTCAAGGGTTAGCAGAGTGCTGTGATTGTGGTAAACAGTCGCTAGAGCCAATTCACTGCGCCCGCCTCGGGCAGTCACGAATGACAACCCTACACGCGGGACCCCTTCTCCCGAAGTTACGGGGCTATTTTGCAGAGTTCCTTAACCAGAGTTCTCTCGCGCGCCTTAGTGCTCTTACACTCGCCCACCTGTGTCGGTTTTGGTACGGGTGCTCCCGCTTCAACGTTTAGAGGTTTTTCTTGGCACCGTGGATTCGACCAGTTATCAGCCCCGTAGGGCCTTCCCGACCAACGTCACTGTATTCGAGGGCGGATTTGCCTATCCCTCGCAGCTTCGCAGGCCGCCGGGCACAGCCATGGCTCCGGTTGGCCTATCCTAATGCGTCACCCCATCACTCCACGGAAGCAGGGCAGGAATATTGACCTGCTGTCCATCGACTACGCCTTTCGGCCTCGCCTTAGGTCCCGCCTAACCCTGAGGGGACGAACCTTGCTCAGGAAACCTTGGGCTTTCGGCGGAAGGGATTCTCACCCTTCTTATCGTTACTCATTCCTGCATTCGCACTTCCGATACCTCCACGGCTCCTTGCGGTACCGCTTCAACGGCCTACGGAACGCTCCCCTACCCAGCACAGCCATAGGCTGCACTGCCGTAGTTTCGGTGCATGGCTTAGCCCCGATCATCTTCGGCGCAGAGACGCTCGACTAGTGAGCTATTACGCACTCTTTAAAGGAATGGCTGCTTCTAAGCCAACCTCCTAGCTGTCCTAGCGTCTCCACATCCTTCTCCACTCAGCCATGACTTGGGGACCTTAACTGACGGTCTGGGTTGTTTCCCTCTTGTCTACGAAAGTTAGCTCACGCAGACTGACTCCCGGGGTATGGACCAGTAGCCTTCAGAGTTTGACAGGGTTTGGTAAGCTGGTAAGCCCCCTAGCCCAATCAGTGCTTTACAGCCACTGGTAAACCCCCGAGGCTAGCCCTAAAGCTATTTCGGGGAGAACCAGCTATCTCCGGATTCGGTTAGCTTTTCACTCCTAACCACAGCTCATCCCAAGAGTTTTAAACCTCAACGGGTTCGGACCTCCACCTCCTGTTACGGAGGCTTCATCCTGGCCATGGCTAGCTCATCCGGTTTCGGGTCTACTGACAGCGCCTGAACGCCCTGTTCAGACTCGCTTTCGCTACGCCTCCGCCTATCGGCTTAAACTCGGCACTGCCAGTAAGTCGCAGGATCATGCTTCAAGAGGCACGCCACCACCCGTTCGGGCCCTAGGGGCCCGCATAGGGCTGTGACTGCTTGTAAGCACACGGTTTCAGGTACTATTTCACTCCCCTCACGGGGTGCTTTTCACCTTTCCCTCACGGTACTGGTTCACTATCGGTCAGCCGGAATATTTAGCCTTACGGGGTGGTCCCCGTAGCTTCACGCGAGATTCCACGTGGCTCGCGCTACTCAGGTGCCAGCTAAGCTTCCGCGCCTTTCGCCTACAGGGCTTTCACCTTCTGTGGCCCGCCTTTCCAGTGCGGTTCGGCTAGACGCTCGAGTCCATGATGCTGGTCCTACAACCCCGCCTCCCGTGGGAGGCGGTTTAGGCTATTCCCTCTTCGCTCGCCGCTACTAGGGGAATCGAGGTTTCTTTATTTTCCTCCAGGTACTTAGATGTTTCAGTTCCCTGGGTTCCCTCCACACGACCTATGTGTTCAGTCGCGGGTAACGGGGGTTCGCCCCGTTGGGTTTCCCCATTCGGAAATCTCCGGATCAACGCTTGCTTCCAGCTCCCCGAAGCTTATCGCAGGTAGCCACGTCCTTCATCGGTTCGGCTGCCAAGGCATCCACCGTGTGCCCTTAGTAACTTAACCTTCTGTTTGACTAAAGG
>CAWFFU010000003.1:1060000-1211766 GCA_963815215.1 uncultured Trueperaceae bacterium | reverse complement strand
TCCCGCTTGAACTCCTCCGAATATCTGCTAGCCATGACAGACTCCATCCCCCGCAGCCTACTAGCCGCAGGTGTGCAGTCCGTCAAAACGGGTCAACTCACGCCGGCTACTTGGGCGGGGGGCGGTCGCTGGCTAGGCCGTTAACGGATCTCGGTCACGCTGTCGCCGCCGTTGTCCGTGATCCAGATGTTGCCGTTGGCGTCCACCGTCACCCCATAGGCTCCGTTGAAGCCGTAGGTGCTGCCGGCGTAGGCGGTGGGGTTGGTGGGGTTGCCTGCTGGGAGCTCCGTCACGCTGGGCGCTCCGCCGTTGGCAATCCAGATGTTGCCGTTGGCGTCTGCCGTCACCGCCGTGGGGGAGCTGAAGCCGGTATAGATGTGGGGGTTCGTGTAGTTGCCTGCTGGGAGCTCCGTAACGGTGGTTCCGCCATAGTTGGTGCCGGCCACGCCGTAATCAGTGATCCAGATGTTGCCGTTGGCGTCCGCCGCCACTGCGGAGGGGTAGTAGAAACCGTAGCTACTGCCTGAGTAGACGTGGGGGCTGGCGAAGTTGCCTGCCGGAAGTTCCGTCACGCTCCCCCCATTGAAGTTGGTGATCCAGATGTTGCCGTTGGCGTCCGCCGCCACCCCCTCGGGAAAGCTGAAGCTGTATCCTCCGCCTGAGTAGACGTGGGGGTTGTGGTAGTTGCCTGCTGGGAGCTCCGTCACGCTGGCCCCGCCCTTGTTGGTGATCCAGATGTTGCCGTTGGCGTCCACCGCCACCCCATAGGGGTTCTGGAAGCCGTAACCGCTGCCGGAGTAGTTGATGACGTTGTGGTAGTTGCCTGCTGGGAGCTCCGTCACGCTGGCCCCGGTTTGGTTGGTGATCCAGATGTTGCCGTTGGCGTCCACCGCTACCCCGGTGGGTGTGTGGAAACCGTAGTACTGGATGGGGTTGGTGTACTTGCCCGCTGGGAGCTCCGTCACAGTGGTCCCCGTATAATTGGTGATCCAGATGTTGCCGTTGGCGTCCGCCACCGCCGCGACAGGGGTGCTGAAGCCGTAATTGCTGCCGGAGTACACCACGACGCCGGGGGCCACCGTGACGCTCGTGGTCTGGGTGGTGGGGGTGGTGCCGGTTCCGCCTGTGGCCGTCAGGGTCAAGGTGTAGGCCGCGCTTGTGCTACTGGTTCTGTTGCTCGGCAGCGTGACGGTTGCGGTAGTGGCCGTCTTGAGGTCGACGGCGCCCGTGTAGGCGGTGCCGTTGACCTTCACGCCGGTGGCTGGGCTCACGGTGAGGCTGTAGTCGGTGACGGCGTTGCCGTTCCAGGTGAGCGTCACGGAGGCACCGGTTGTGTTGAGGTTCGTTGCGCCCGATGAGAACGACGCGATGGTCGGTATCGGGGTGGGTTGTTGGCTGCAGCCTGCGATGAGGAGGGTCAGGGTGAGCGCTGCGGCGATGAGGGGACGACGGTGGTTCACGATTGCCTCCGGAAGGTGGCGCCATCCGCTCGATATCGACTCGCTCGCTAGGGTTCTGTGACGTTTCCCCAGAGGCTGCCCATCGGTACCTGCCCGAGACGGCTGCGATCACGACGTGTAGGACCTTGCAGGTAGAGCCGCTCGGATAGGGCCGTTCAGGCGGTACCGTTCAGGTTCGACTGCTCAGGGCGCGAGTCTAACGTTCGGCCGCCAAGGAGGTTCGGACCCGCGACACATTCGTTCGGCGGCCGACGGGTTAACGGCCGTTGCGTGAGCGACGGTGGGGTGGTGGTTCGGTTGATGGCGCACGTAAGAGCGAGCTCGCGCGTTTGCATTGGGAGTTGACGGTTCGATGCCAAAGCCGAAAGAATGGTCGCAATAACGCTGTGCTGCACGTAAAAACTAGGCAATTGGCACTACCGCTGGTAGGGCGATGATTCTTCGGCAGGTGGTCTAGGGTGCCGGGGGCCTGTGGTCCGCAGGGGCGCTTAGTTGAAGGTTCTTCAGCGCGCTGCGATGGTGACCTCTCGCTCGAGTCTGTCTCCGAGCCGGTCCTTGGCGATCTCGAGGTCGTAGCGTGCCTGGAGGTTGAGCCAGAAGCGTTCGGTGGTGCCGAAGTAGCGGGCTAGGCGTAGGGCGGTGTCGGCCGTGATGGCCCGCTTGCCGTGGACGATCTCGTTGATGCGCCGGGGTGGCACGGAGATGTCCTTGGCCAGGCGGTATTGCGTGACGTGCATCGGCTCGAGGAACTCCTCAAGGAGGATCTCGCCGGGGTGGATGGGTGCGTTCGTTCTTGCGTCGGAACTCATGGTTTCTCCTAGTGGTAGTCGGTGATCTCGACGGCGTGAGCGTTGCCGCCCTTCCACCGGAAGCAGACACGCCACTGGTCGTTGATGCGGATGCCGTGTTCGCCGGTCCTGTCGCCGGTGAGCTTCTCGAGTCGGTTGCCGGGCGGAACGCGGAGGTCGGCGAGCGTTTCGGCGGCGTCGAGGATGAGGAGTTTCCGGAGGGCGCGACGTTGCAGATCTTGCGGCCAGCGCCGGATGGGACGCCGCTCGAAGACTTGCTGGGTGTTGCCGTCCCGGGAGCCCTTGATCACGTCCGATGATAACGCATCGCGTTAATAACGTCGAACGTTATGGCATTGCCGTCTGCAACCCTTGGGGGATCAAGCGTTGCCGTGCAGGAAGCATCGCATAACCCACGTCCAGAACGTAAGAATTAGCAAAGCGGCACTACCGCTGGTAGAACGATGCGTTTTCGGCGGCGGATACGGATGTGACACGGCCCTTGAGGTTGATCCACCTAGGGTGTGGGGATCTCAGTGGCTGGGACGTTGCGTTGCGGGCCCGAGACCTGGCTCGGCGTGCGGTCGTTGAGGGTTCCGAGGCTGCATGCAGGGTTCGGCCCTTTGATGAGACTTCGTATCAGCCCTGTTGGCTGGGAACGCGACCACACTGTACAAGGAGCGCTCGAGCGAGGTCGGTGCCGCCTCGAAGTTCATGACTGGGCCCCAACCGACCGCCTCACAGAGGCGCCGGTATTCCTCTGGGGTCGGGAGCCGCTCGAGCAGGACGTAGGGCGCGGCGTGTTCGGATCGTGGCATGTGCCAGCATGGCATGGCGCCGCGACCCTCGACGGGCTTCCGGTGATCAGGCCGCGGCAACGGTTACGGTTCATCCGGTGGTCGTGGGCGTACAGAGGGTACCTGCGCAAGAATAGTCACAGAAACCTCGTATAAGACGTAAGAACTAGGACTTCGGCACCACCGCCGGTAGAGCGATGATTCTTCGGTAGATGGTCAACGGGCCGCCCGGTGGTGTCCCCGGACGTTGCCTCGAGTCAGATCGCGAGCAGCGGGTATCCAGGCGGCGTCACGAATGGTGGCCGTCATGGGCCCGCGATTACGTCCGTGTCGGTCCCGGTCGGTCGGCTGGCCACGGGTCCCGTGCTACACTGAACCCGTGGCGAATGTGACGCTTTCCATCGACGAGAACTTGTTGCGACGGGCGCGCATCCGCGCGCTTGAGCGAGGCACCACGGTGAACGCGGTCGTGCGGGAGTTCCTCGAAAGCTACACCTCTGAAGAGGAGCGGCGCGGGGCCCGCCGCCGTTTCGTCGAACGCGCACGCGCGAGCGTTGCCGGCGCCGAGGGGGGCGGTCGTGACTGGACGCGCGAGGAGCTGTACGAGGGGCGCGTTCGTTGGCCTCGTTCCTAGACACCAGCGTCCTCGTGTACGCTGTGGACGCCTTCGACCCGCGCAAGCGGGCGGCGGCTCTGGCCATTCTCGCGAGCGAGGCACGGCATCTGGTCGTGAGCGCCCAGGTGCTCGAGGAGTTCTACTGGACGGCGACCCGGAAGCTGCGGCCGCCCCTGCCTGCGGACGAGGCCCACGCCATGGTGCGCGAGCTGGCCCGCGCGGTCGACGTTGTTGCGGTCGACGCGAGCCTGGTCGAAGAGGCCATCGACCTCGCCCGCCGGACCCCCCTGGCGCTCTGGGACGCTGCCATAGCGATCGCCGCTAAACGCGGCGGTTGCCACGAGCTGCTCACGGAGGACCTGAACGACGGTCGGGAGATCGAAGGCGTGCTGGTGCGTAATCCGTTCGTGGAGTCCTGACGCGGCCGGCCCCGACCTTCGAGGCGGCGCGCGATTGCCACCTCCTTCGCGGGTCACTTGGCGATCGGCACGGAGACGCCGGCGTCCGCCCGCACCCTAGAAGGCGGCCAGACTGAATCGAATGCCGACCACAAGGAGCACGACCGCCACGGCGAGCGTGGTGGCCTTCATCAGCTTGGGGCTCCAGATCAGATCGGTGAGCCACGCGAACAGTGAGATGCCCGCCCAGGCAGCGAGGGCGGTCTCCACTGCGGGAACGCTGTAACCGTTCAGCGCGAGTTCGGTCAAGCCTGCGCCGATGGCGGCACCGATGGTACCGAAGGTAGCGATGGCGTAGGCGACCGGCCAATGGTGGCCGAGAGCTCGGTTGTAGAGCGGCACCGCGAACGGCTTGCCGCCCGCCGATAGTAGCCCGGTGAGGGCACCGGCACCGAGGGCTATCGGCAGGATCCAGCCTGGGTGCACGGCGCTTGACCGGCCCTTTCCCGGCTTCACCACTACGAGGCGGATCGCCATCGCAATGGCATAGAGGCCGAGCGCGCCGAGCAGGACCTTGCCTGCGAGGCCAAGCCCCCATGCCCATCCCAGGACTCCTCCCGCGAATCCCGCGACGACGGCCGCCCAGCCTTCCCAGGACGGGAAGCGGCCGAACTCCCCCCAGATCCAGCCTTCGCGGCGCACGAGCCCGTGGGAGAGCGAGGCGAGGACCAAGACCAGGACGTTCAAGGCGATAGCCTCCCTGATCGGCAGGTGGCCCAGTGTGAGCAGAATGATGACGAAGAAGACTCGGTCGATCCAGATGCGCAGGGCAGAGGTGACGAAGCCGACGACCACGGCGGCGATGAGCACAACGGTCCAGGGAACCAACATGGGCTACCTCACTTCGAAGCTTCGTGAAGGGGGTGGAACGGACGGTATGGGTTCGCAACGGCGCGGGCCCGGGGCCTGGATGTAGGACCTCGGTTGTGTCGGTCGCGCCCCCGCCCTGCGAGCCTTGGCGTGGTCGCAAGCCGCTTGGGCCCACGGCTCCGGTCGCAGCCAGGAGACCCCGCGGTACGGGCGGCCTTCGGCGCCTTTGCGCTCCACGTATCCCTCCTATGAAGGCCCCGACCCTGGCCTCGCGACAGTCGCAGGACCACCCGGACCTTCTCGTGGACGGCAACCCCGGTCAAGCTACCTCCTCTGTGGCATGCGGTGGCCTCCGCTTGCGGCTGTGCGTGGCTCGCAAGCGGACCGCGCAACTGGGGAGGGGGCTCAAACCCCATCGGAACCGCCGGCCTACGGCCCGGCATCGGCCGGTCCCGAACGATCAGGATGATACGGCCAGTTCGACGGAGCGTCCAGGGACGTTCTCTGGATTGGCTGGACGGCCGGGATATATCCCCCGGGGGGGCTTGACGGCACGGCCGCCCACGACTAATATGAATTGACCGGTCAGTTAGATAGCTGGCCGAAGGAGGTACGCAATGAAGGCTTGGTCACGCTGGCAAGACTGGACGAACCTGATTCTGGGAGCCTGGCTGTTCGTGTCGCCGTGGTTGATCGGTTTCGCGGGCAGCTCTTCGGCCGCGTGGAACGCTTGGATCCTCGGGTTGGCGGTGACGGCGTTCGCGTTGTGGGCGCTGGCCGTGCCCGGTTCGCGTGGCGCTCAGTGGTGGCTGGTGATCTCGGCGGCGTGGGTGTTCGTCGCGCCGTGGCTGCTCGGTTTCGCGGGGGTGGCCTCCGCGGCGTGGAATGCCTGGATCCTCGGTGTGGTCGTTGCGCTTGCTGCGATCGTGGCCCTGACGGCCATCGGCGGCGCCAAGAGAACCGCCGCGCCGGCATGATCGTGTTCGCGACGTCGTGGCGGTTGGGCGTCGGCGTCCGCGTTGCGTGGGAAGCGGAACGAGGGGCGAAGGTGGGTCTGGGGGTGCGCTCCAAGGAGCGCACCCCCAGCCGATTCGCTCCGTGCTCGGGCGATGGCTCTCGCGACGGGCACACCGTCCTGAACGGGGCGGGGCGATGGTGAAGCGTGGCGGAGAAGAGGCGGAGGCAGCGACGCGCCGTAAGGCCCCGGCGTCCGGGAAGCGCCCGCTCGGTCGGAGGCCGAAGGAAGCCGGAGGCGGAGCGGAGACGCGCGCCGCCATCCTGGATGCGGCGATGGAGCTGTTCGCCGAACGCGGATTCGACGGCACCCCGATCGCCAGGATCGCGCATTCCGCGGGCGTGGCGACCGGGCTGATCTTCCATTACTTCGGCGCCAAGGAGGGTCTGCTCGAGGCGCTCATCGATGAGCGCACGGCGTTTCCTCGGTTGAGCGCGACCATCGACGACATCGCCGCGAGCGATCCCCGGCCGGACTCGTACGAGCTACTGCGGCGGGTGGGCACCAGCATCTACCCGATGGCGAGGCATTCGGCCCCGATGCTGCGCATCATGGTGCGGGAGATCCTTCAGCGCGAGCAGGTGCGGGCGCACTGGAACGAGACGCGCGAGCGCGCTTTCGCCGACCTCGGGCATGCGCTGAGCGAAGCCGTGGACCCGAGGATCGAGCCCGAGATCGCGCAGGCCGTCGCCCGGACCTTCCTCGACACAGTCCTGTTCGAAGCGCTCTTCGGGCCCGACGTCGACGCGGACGGGCTGATCACGGCCATCACCCGGACCGTGATCCTGCCGGACCCGGACCGCTAGAGAGGTGGTGCCGTCATGAGCGCAGAGCTGGCACTCGGGGAGGGCGTCGATCGGGGCCTCCGGCCCCCGGTACGCTTCCAGACGCGAAGCGTCGGACCGTCGGATCGGCTGGGCCTCGCCCTGGGTGGTGGTGGGGCGCGCGGTCTCGCGCACGTGGGAGTCCTCCAGGTCCTCCAAGAAGCCGGTGTCGCCATCGACGTCATCGCAGGGGCCTCCATCGGCGCCATCGTCGGGGGTCTGTACGCGGCGGACCCTGGAATCGTGGATGCGCCCGCCCGCCTGGCCGAGCTCCTTTCGGAGGCTCCGGGCAACCCCTGGCGGCCGGGTTCGTTCCGCCAGCGGGCCGCCGGCCTGGTCGAGGCCGCAAGCTACCTCGAGCACGATCTCTTCGGTCTGGGACGGGATTCCGGCGCGCGCCTGGAGCGCCATCTCGACGCCATCGCGGCGCACCGCGCCATCGAGGAGCTCGCCACGCCGTTCGCGGCCACTTCCGCCGACCTGATGACCGGCGAGCTCGTGGTTTTGCGTGAGGGCAACCTTGCCAGGGCCCTCCATGCCAGCGCCGCCTTGCCCGGCGTCTTCAGGCCCGTTCCCTGGGGATCCCGTTGGCTCATCGATGGGGGCGTCGTCAGCAACGTGCCGGTTCGCGTCACCCGCTCGCTCGGGGCGGACGTCGTGATGGCCGTCAGCGTCACATCGCCGCTGGCGCCGGTCATGCCCCGGACCGGCCTCGGGCTCCTGCTCCGTACCAACGCGATCACCGCCCACCAACTCCAGACGGAGGAGTTCGACGAGGCCGACATCCGCCTCGTCGTTCCCGTTCCGCCCGAGATCGGCATCTTCGACTTCGACCAACTCGAGCGGCTCATCGCGATCGGTCGCTCGGCTGCCGAGGCGTTCCTTCCGCAACTCGAGCGAAGCACGGAGCGGCTCGAGGTTGCCGGCACATGACGCCGGTGGCGCCAACGGACCGGCGCAGCCGCGGCTTCGGTTCGTGAACCTCCCCGCCATACGCGGCGCAGCCTTCGAGCGCTAGCTCCAGCACGAAGGCGTCGAGCTCGTTCGCGTCCCGGAGCGAGCCTCTTGACGGCCGCCGGTCTCGGCAGTACGCTACAAACATGGTTGCATCAATAGCCGTTGAAACAACTCTTGTTGAAGCGGGTCCCGGAGATACCGCCGAAATCCTCGCGAGCGCCTTCAAGGCGCTCGGAGACCCCACCCGCTTGCGGATCCTCGCCACCCTCACCGACGGAACCCACTGCGTGTGCGAGATCCAAGAGGTCATCGACATCGCGCCGAACCTGCTCTCCCACCACCTCAAGGTGCTGCGCGAGGCGGGCCTGATCGAGGGGGAACGACGCGGCCGCTGGATCGACTACAGCCTGAACGCCGCGGCCCTCGGGCGTTTGGCTGGGGCCCTTCCGCCCGACCCGGCCCGGCTCGGGCTCGACCTCGGGACCTGCATGGACGCCTGCGCCCACGAGGGCGTGGCAGGATGAGGGCGCGGCTGGCACAGCGTCGGGGCGTGCCGCTCCCGGCTGCCCTGGCCGGGGCCGCCGTGGTGTGGGTGTTGCTCTACGCGGCCAACGGACCGGCCTTCGACTGGTTCGTCTACCGCGGCCTCGGCCTGCCGGCGGGCACGCGCCTCGGCGACGCCGTGCATTTCTTCCTGTTCGACAGCGTCAAGATCGTGCTGTTGCTGGTGGGCATCATCTTCCTCGTGACCGTGCTGCGCAGCTTCTTCAGCGTCGAGCGCACCCGCGCGCTGCTCGGCGGACGGCGCGAGGGCGCCGGCAACGCGCTGGCTGCCGGCCTCGGCGTCGTGACGCCCTTCTGCTCGTGCAGCGCCGTACCCGCCTTCATCGGCTTCGTCGCCGCCGGCGTTCCGCTCGGCGTCACCCTGTCCTTCCTGATCGCCAGCCCCATGGTGAACGAGATCGCCCTCGTCATGCTCTTCGGCATGTTCGGCTGGACCGTCGCCGCGCTCTACCTCGCCAGCGGCCTGATCCTGGCCATCGTCGCCGGCATGATCCTGGGTCGGCTCCGCTTGGAGAAGTGGGTCGAACCGTTCGTCTTCGAGACCCGCCTCGGAGGCCAGGTCCTCGACCCCAGCCGCCAGCTCACCTGGCCAGAGCGCGTGCAGATGGGCGTCGAAGAGGTGAGGACCATCCTCGGCAAGATCTGGCCCTACCTGCTGGTCGGCATCGGCCTGGGCGCCGCCATCCACGGCTGGGTGCCGCAGAGCTTCTTCCTGCGCTACGCCGGCCCCGGCCAGCCACTCGCCGTACCCGTGGCCGTGCTGCTGGGCATCCCGCTGTACTCCAACGCCGCCGGCATCCTGCCGCTGGTCGAAGCGCTCCACGCCAAGGGGCTCGCCATGGGCACCACCCTCGCGTTCATGATGGCGGTCGTCGCGCTGTCCCTTCCCGAGATGATCATCCTGCGGCGCGTGCTCAAGCCGCGACTCATCGCCGTCTACGTGGCCGTGGTGGGTACGGGGATCCTCGCCACCGGCTTCCTCTTCAACGCCATACTCTGACCTTCCGCGGCGTGCCGCCGCCCATCCTACGAGCAGGAGGCTCACAGCATGACCATCAAAGTCCTCGGATCCGGTTGCCCCAATTGCAAGCGCCTCGAAGCCAACGTCCGTCTCGTCCTCGAGGCCAGAGGCATCCAGGCGGACGTCGAGAAGGTCACCGACTACGCCGACATCCTCGCCTACGGCGTCAGCTCGACACCCGCCCTCGTCATCGACGAGAAGGTCGTCCTGGCCGGCCGCGTCCCCTCCCCACAGCAACTCGAAGGCATCCTGGTCAGGCCGTGAGCGACATGCCGACCGAGGGTCAGCGCTACGGGGCCCACGTCGAGCGGAGTCCCGACGGCCGGCACGCGCGTGCCACCATCCGGCAGTTCACGCTGGACACGGGCGCCCACCGGGGCGACGCGGATGCCGGGCCGAACGCCGTCGAGACACTGCTCACGGCCGTCGGCACCTGCCTGCTCACGGGTCTCGGGATGGTCTCGGAGGCCAGCAAGGTCGACGTGCGCGCCGCCTCCGTGGACCTTACCGCCACCCGGCAGGACCGCCCCCCGAGCATCACCGGGGTCGACTACGTGCTCCGTGTCGACAGCCCCGCATCCGACGATCGGATCGCCCGCCTGATCGACCTGGCCGAGCGGAACAGCACGGTCCTCGGCTCGTTGCGAGGCGGCAGCTTCCCCATCCGCGGGCGTTGGGAGCGCTCGCCCGCGACCGCGAGCTGATCCATGTGACGGCGACATCGCCGGCCACCGTAAGCACGGACGTGCGCGCCGGGCACGCGCCGACTCCAGGAGACACGGGCCGATGAACCAGCCAACCGCTGTGGCCAGCGGGCTCTCAGCTCGGGACCGCTTCCTCACCGTCTGGATCTTCGCGGCCATGGCCGCGGGCATCGGGCTGGGCGCGTTGGTGCCCGGCGTGGAGGACCTGTTGAAGCGCGTGCAGGTCGGCGCCACCAACGTGCCCATCGCCATCGGGCTGATTCTGATGATGTATCCGCCGCTGGCGAAGGTGCGCTACGAGCGGCTCCCCAGGGCGTTCGGGAACGTCCGGGTGCTGGCACTGTCCCTGGTGCAGAACTGGGTCATCGGGCCGCTGCTGATGTTCGGCCTGGCGCTGCTGTTCCTGCGTGACCGGCCCGAGTACATGGTGGGGTTGATCCTGATCGGGGTGGCGCGGTGCATCGCCATGGTGATCGTGTGGAACGACCTGGCGAGCGGTGACCGGGAGTATGCGGCCGGGCTGGTGGCCCTCAACAGCCTCTTTCAAGTCCTGTTCTACGGCGTCTACGCATACCTGTTCGCGACCCTTCTCCCGACCTGGCTCGGGCTGCAGGGGCATGTCGTGGCGATCTCCATGGGTGAGGTGGCGCGCGCGGTGCTGCTGTACCTGGGGGTGCCGTTCGCATTGGGCGTGCTGAGTCGCGTGGTGCTGATCCCCGTGAAGGGTCGCGCCTGGTACGAGGAGCGCTTCCTGCCCGTGATCAGCCCCATCACGCTGGTCGCGCTGCTGTTCACCATCGTCGTGATGTTCAGCCTCAAGGGCGGGCTCATCCTGAGCATCCCGCTGGACGTGCTGCGCATCGCCCTGCCGCTGGTGCTGTATTTCGTCATCATGTTCCTGGTCAGCTTCTGGATGGGCCGGCGTTTCGGCGCCGATGGCGCCGTGACCACCACGCTGGCGTTCACAGCCGCCAGCAACAACTTCGAGCTGGCGATCGCAGTGGCGATCGCGGTATTCGGCATCGGCTCGGCGGTGGCGTTCACGGCCGTCATCGGCCCGCTCGTCGAGGTGCCGGTGATGATCGGGCTGGTCAACGTAGCGCTGGCGCTTCGTCGGCGCTGGTTCGGACCCACGGACGTCCCGGTCGGCGCCTCGGTTCGGCCTTCGCGGGGGTCGGCCGCGGCTCCCCGGCGGGAGGGCGAGTGAGGCGCCTGCTGGTGCTCTGCACCCACAACAGCGCCCGCAGCCAGATGATGGAGGGGTGGCTGCGCCACCACGTCCGGGAGGCCGGGCTCGAGCTCGAGGTGTGGTCGGCCGGCACGGAGAAGACCAGGGTGAAGGAGGACGCCGTGACCGTGATGGCGGAGGTCGGTGTCGACCTCGGCGCCCATACCAGCAAGACGCTGTTCGAGGTCCCCACTCCGTGGGCCTTCGATGTGGTGCTCACGGTGTGCGATGACGCTAACGAGGCATGCCCGGCCTACCCGGCGCGCACCACGCGTCGGCACGTGAGCGTGCCCGATCCGAGCGGCCTGGACCTCGACGCCTGGCGGTGGGTGAGGGACGGCCTCGAGCGCATGAGTCGACGGCTCGTCGAGGCGCTCGCCCGCGGAAGCGTCCCGAGCGACGCCGAACTCGCCGCCGAACTCGCGGCCGAGCGATAGGTGGCGGCCGTGACCCGGTGCGCGCTCCAGGGGCCAGGTGGCAGCGCACGCGGAAGAGCTGTTGCACGAACCTTGTGTAGAACCTGAAGCCTAGCCTTCTCGCGCCACCGCTGGTAGAGCGCCGATCCTTTGGCGGATGGTCGAGGCTAGGTGAATCGTTGTATGGCCGGCGGTGAGGTCAGCGCTCTGGCGCGGCTTGGTCGTTCGGTGCCCAGGCTTGGTTGCCCGTTCCCGTGAGAACGTAGCCCCCACCGAACCCGGTACGGTTCAGCCCTGCTCGGGGCGGGTCTGCTGTCGAAGGCCGACTTACGCCAATGAGTGTGCAAGGGACGCCAGGTCGAATCAAGACGGGACTACAGGTTACTCTGCGGCCGTACGTACCGCTCGCGCTTGGAGCTCCACGAACAGGCTCGCAGTGGTTGGGCGCCGACCGATCGATGTTCCTGAAGGGTGGTTCGTCGGTGCACGTGAGCCTGGCTCCGAGTGTGCTCTGAGTGACCGCGAGCACGGAAGTGACCGCCTTGGGTGGACGGAGTGTACGGCGAGCGCGATAGAAGGGGGAGTGACATGATTCCAGCGATCGAACTGAATGACGGCTACACGATTCCACAGCTGGGCCTCGGGGTGTTCCAGATCCCCGCTCCCGAGACGACCCGCGCTGTGTTGCGGGCCTTGGAGGTTGGCTACCGTCATTTCGATACCGCCGAGATGTATGGGAACGAGCGGGAGGTCGGCGAAGCGATCCGCGCCTCCGATGTGTCGCGGGGTGACGTCTTTGTGACGACCAAGCTGAACAACGGGTTCCATCGTCCCGATGATGCTCGGCGCGCGTTCGAGAAGACGCTCAGTGACCTCGGCTTCGACTACGTGGACCTCTTCCTCATCCATTGGCCGCTTCCGGGTCTCTATGAGGGTGACTTCGTTTCCACGTGGCGCACCCTGGAGGAGTTCAAGCGCGATGGGCGCGCACGGTCCATCGGTGTGTCGAACTTCCAGGTCGCGCATCTCGATCGGCTGGCTCTGGAGGCAGACACGGTGCCGTCGGTGAACCAGATCGAGGTCCATCCGTACTTCGTCAACGATGAGGTCAGGGCGTACGGGCGGGAGCACGGCATCGTGACGGAAGCCTGGTCGCCCATCGCGCAGGGGGAGGTGTTGGGAGATCCGACGGTTCGTGGCATCGCTGAGCTGGTCGGTCGGACGCCTGCGCAGGTCGTGCTCCGTTGGCACATCCAGCGCGGGGACGTGGTGTTTCCCAAGACCGTGACGCCGTCACGGATGCGCGAGAATTTCGCGCTCTTCGACTTCGAGCTCGACGGTGAAGCGATGGACGCGTTGAGCGGGTTGGATCGTGGCGAGCCCGGCCGCACGGGTCCCCATCCAGATGACTTCAACTACGTTCCTGACTGATTCCATTGCGGTCGCGGCGGCGCAACCGTGGCGGTGGCGGAGAGCGGGCGCCGCGGTTGGGGCCCGTCGCCTGATCGATTCCTGACTCAAGAGACGGCTCGCGTTCACGCGCATGCTGTGTCCTGCCCCTTGACACGGGGCAGGACCAGCGCTATTGTTCCGGCGGAATAAAGGCATAGGGGCAGAATATATATTCTGCCATTGAGATTGGGAGCACTTCGAGCCGTCATGGCGCCTTCGTGCGAAGGCTGTCCTGGGCTGATTGAAGGGATGTCGTCATGGCTGAATCCGCAAAAGGCACGAAGAGGTCCGCGATGCGCTTCGGGGCTGGCCTCTGGATGTTCGGGCAGTTCATCGATCGCTACGCCACCAACGCCTACGGTCCCCAGGTGAGCTTGCTGGAGGCCATCGAACGGGCCGGTGAGGTGGGCGAGCTCGACGCACTCGACATCAACTTCCCGTTCGACGAGGGGGTGTCGGCCGACGACGTCGCGGCTGCGCTCGAGCGTGCGAAGCTGCGGGCCCACGCCATCACGCCGATCATCTACGACCAAACGTTCACGCGCGGATCGTTCACGCACCCGGATCCGGACGTTCGCAAGCGGGCGATCGCCTTGAGCAAGGACGCGATTCCGGTCGCCCGGCAGCTCGGCGCCAAGTACGTGAAGTTCTGGCCTGGACAGGATGGCTTCGACTACCCGTTCCAGGTGAACTACGCAGACCTCTGGGGACTGGCCGTGAACGGCGTGGCCGAGGTGGCCCGCAGTGCGCCGGACGTCCAGTTCGCGATCGAATACAAGGTCAAGGAGCCTCGGACTCATCTCTTCTGGAGCAACGCGGCGACCACGCTGCTGGCCATCGAGGCAACAGGGCTCGACAACATCGGCATCGTGATGGACCTCGGGCACTCGCTCTTCGCCAAGGAAGCCCCGGCGGCAGCCCTGAACCTGGTGCACAGCCGCTCGCGCCTGACCAGCATCGAGCTCAACGACAACTGGAGGGAATGGGACGACGACCTGGCCGTGGGCTCGGTGCATCTGTTGGAGACGATCGAGTTCCTGATCGAGGTCCGCCGCATCGGGTGGACCGACGTGCTCCTGCTCGACCAGTTCCCGTTCCGGGAGGATCCGGTGCGGGCGGCGCGATCGAGCATCCGAACCCTGCGCCGGTTGGACGCGGTGATCGACAAGATGGACCTCGATGCGCTCCGCGCCGCGCAGCAACGGCAGGACGCTCTGGAGGCCCAGGAGATCGTCATGTCCGCACTCCTGGGGGAGTGACGATGAGCAGGGTCACGGACGTTCAGGGAACGCTGTCTACGGAAGGATTGCGGAGGTTGGCCTACGACCTCCGGATCCGCGACCTCCAGATGATCCACGGGGCCGGACTGGGGCACACCGGAGGCGACATGTCGGCGATGGACATCCTCACGGTGCTGTACTTCCGCGTCTTGGATATCGATCCCGCGAATCCCACCAACCCTGATCGCGACCGCTTCGTCATGAGCAAGGGGCACTGCTCGGGTGCGCTCTACACGACCCTCGCGCATGCGGGCTTCTTCCCCACGGACGAACTCGCGAGCTACATGCAGCCGTTGTCGCGTCTGAACGGACATCCGGATCGCAAGAAGGTGCCTGGCGTCGAGACGAACACAGGCCCGCTCGGGCACGGGTTGCCCGTGGCGTTGGGCATGGCCCTGGGCGCGAGACTACGCAAGAAGGACTGGCGGACGTTCGTCCTCACCGGCGACGGCGAACTGCAGGAGGGGAGCAACTGGGAAGCGGCGATGAACGCAGCACACCATGGGCTCGACAACCTGACCTTGATCGTCGACCGCAACCGGTTCCAGCAAGGGGATTCGGTTGCCAACACCGTGGGCTTGGAGCCCCTGGCCGACAAGTTCACGGCCTTCGGCTGGACCGTAAGAGAGGTCGACGGACACGACATCGAGGCCCTGGCCTCCTTACTCGGTGAGATGCCTGTGACGGCCGGTAGGCCTACCGCTATCATCGCGCACACGCACAAGGGTCGCGGCGTGTCCTTCATGGAGGATCAGGCCGGCTGGCACCATCGAGTTCCCAGCGATGAGGAGCTCGCGAGGGCCATCCAGGAATTGACGGAACGGCGGGATTCGCATGTTGCATGACTGCCGACTGGCCTTCGCGGAGAGCCTCGAGGCCCTGGCGAAAGAACGCGAGGACATCGTGGCGGTGGCCAACGACTCCATCGGGTCGAGCAAGCTTGGCGAGTTCCGCAGCGCCTTCCCTGACCGGATGTTCAATGTCGGCATCGCGGAGCAGACGCTGGTCGGTACGGGAGCGGGCCTCGCCAATGCCGGCTTGGTCCCCTTCGTGTCCTCGGCGTCCTGTTTCCTCACGGGCCGCGCCCTCGAACAGATCAAGGCCGACGTCGCCTACTCGAACGCCAACGTGAAGCTGGTGGGTATGAGCAGCGGTATGGCCTACGGTGCGTTGGGGCCGACGCACCACTCCATCGAAGACTTCGCGTGGCTGCGCGCCATCGCGAACCTCGTCGTGGTGGCTCCGGCGGATCCCGAGGAGACACGGCAGGCGGTGAGGGCTGCGGCCGAGTTCCAAGGCCCGATCTTCCTTCGGATCAGCCGGATGGGCGTTCCTGAGGTGCACGGACCGGGTTACCGCTTCGAGATCGGCAAGGCTGCCGTGCTCCGAGATGGCACTGACGTTACCCTCATCGCCAATGGGGTCATGGCGCACAAGGCTCTCGAAGCGGCCGACCGGCTTGCCGGCCGTGGCATCGAGGCCCGCGTGCTCAACATGGCGACCGTCCGCCCCATCGATCGTGAGGCGATCGTGGCTGCCGCCAAGGAGACCGGAGGCATCGTCACGGCCGAAGAGCACACGGTCTTCGGTGGCCTGGGCAGCGCCGTTGCGGAGGTCGTCGTGCAGGAGGCGCCGGTCCCCATGCGGATGGTCGGCGTGCCTGGCGAGTTTGCGCCGACGGGGGAGCCAGAGTTCCTGTTCGAGCACTTCGGGTTGACGTCCGAGAACATCGCCATCAAGGCGGAGGAGTTGGCGCGGACCCATGCCTAGCAAGCCCTATGTGCTCGCCATCGATCAAGGCTCGACCAACACGAAGGCGGTGTTGGTGAGCGTCGATGGGGAGTTGCAGGGCGTGAGCTCGGCGAGTGTGGCTTCGAGCTACCCGCAACCCGGCTGGGTCGAGCACGATGCCGAGGAGCTGTGGCGCAGCGTGTGCTCGACCGTCGAGCAGACGTTGGCCACGGTGCGTGAACCGGACATCCGGGCGATCGGCATCACCAACCAGCGAGAGTCCGTAGTCGCCTGGGAGCGCAAGACGGGAAGACCGGTCGGGCCGGTGGTCAGTTGGCAATGCCGGCGTACGGCGGATCGGTGCGACCGGCTGCGGGCGGGGCCCGACGCCGAGGTCGTTCGCCGCAAGACAGGGCTACCCATCGACGCTACGTTCTCGGCCACGAAGATGGCGTGGCTCCTGGAGCACGTGCCCGCTGGACTCCGGCGGGCACGTGCCGGCGAGCTGTGTCTGGGAACCGTCGATGCCTGGCTCTTGTGGAAGCTGTCGGGCGGGTCGGTGTTTGCGACGGATGCAGGCAACGCATCTCGCACGCAACTGTTCGATCTGGCGTCAGGCGCATGGGACTCCGAGCTTCTCGATCTGTTCGGCGTGCCGAGGGCAGCGTTGCCCGAGGTCCGGTCGACCTCCGGCGTCTACGGCGAGACCGTGGGGGGAGTCGGCATGCCCGGTGGCGTGCCCATCGCCGCGGTGGTAGCCGATTCGCACGCAGCGTTGTTCGGTCACCTGGCATCGGATCCGCGCGCCGTGAAGGCGACATACGGTACGGGCTCCTCGTTGATGGGTGCCGTATCCGGTGCGCCGAAGGAAGTGCGGTCCCTGGCGACGACGGTGGCGTGGGCGCGCCCGGAGTCCGCCTTCGCGCTCGAAGGCAACATCACGTCGAGCGGCGCGGCCATCGAGTGGATGGTGAAGCTCCTGGGCGTCGAGAACGCGGAAGCCCTCCTGGTGTTGGCGGGGGGCGAGCTTCGCGGCGAAGAGGTGGTCTTCGTTCCGGCGTTCAACGGTCTGGGAGCCCCGTATTGGGACAGCTCGGCGCGCGGGCTCTTCGCCGGTATCACGCAGGGGACGGGTCGAGAACATCTGGCCCGGTCGGCGCTCGAGGCTGTTGCGTTCCAGATCGCCGACGTCTTCGACGCATTCACGGAGGCTGGAGGTGGAACTCGACTCCTGACCGATGGCGGCGCCAGCCGGTCCGACGTGCTCATGCAGTTCCAGGCCGACGTTCTGGGTGTTCCCGTCGTGCGGAACAATTCCCAGCACCTGTCGGCTCTCGGTGCGGCCTTTCTGGCGGGACTGGAAGTAGGCATGTGGCCATCGATCGATGCGCTGCACGCCCTTCCGAGCTCCATGGACGAGTTCGAGCCGCACTGGAGCGCTCAACGCAGGAGCGACGCCCGGCAGCATTGGCGGGCCGGGGTCGAGACCGCGATCCATCACGGGAGGAGGGGCCGCGAGTCCGCGGCGTGACATGGCACGACCGGAAGAACTTCGTCTGTGGGCGCGAGTTGCGAGCCTCTACTACGAGCACAGACTCAAGCAGACCGAGGTCGCGGCACGGCTCGGCCTGTCGCAGGCATCGGTGTCGCGGGCGCTCCGCCGAGCGGAAGACGAAGGCATCGTGCGCATCACCGTGTTGACTCCCGCGGGGACCTTTCCCGACCTGGAGGATGCGGTCCGCGACCGCTACGGGTTGCACGAGGTCATCGTGGTGGATCCCGGTCACAGCGAACGGGAGATGCTCCGGAACCTCGGTTCTGCTGCCGCGTTCTACGTGGAGTCCACCCTCGATCGCAACGAAGTCATCGGCATCTCGTCGTGGAGCGAGACCCTTCTCGCCATGACGCGGGCGCTCCACCCGGCCGGCCGTCCGGCAGGCAGTCGCGTGCTCCAGATCCTCGGCGGAGTAGGCAATCCGGTCGGTGAGACGCATGCGTCGCAGTTGACACGGCAACTCGCAGAGCCTCTCCACGCAGACGTCACGATGCTCCCCGCGCCCGGGATCGTCGGGTCTCGCGCGACCAGAGACGTGTTGCTGGCCGATCCCTACGTGGCCGAAGCGGTCCGGAGGTTCTCCGAGGTCACGCTTGCGCTAGTCGGGATCGGAGCCATCACGCCGTCCAAGCTGCTGGCGAGCAGCGGCAACGTCTTCACGGCCGGGGAACTGGACCAGTTGCGGGAGAAGGGGGCCGTCGGAGACATCTGCCTGCGCTTCTTCGACACAGGAGGCGTGCCGGTGACGTCGGACGTGCAGGACAGAGTGATCAGCATGGAACTCGAACAACTTCGTGAAGTTCGCCGCTCCGTGGGTATCGCGGGCGGAGCGAGGAAGCTCGAGGCGATAGCCGGCGCCGTGCGAGGGCGCTGGGTCAATGTCTTGATCACCGACGCGGTGACGGCGGCCGCCCTGGCTGGCATGGGCTCGAGCGCCGCTAGCGTGGAAGACGAAGGTCTTGCGCGCGTGGGATCGGAGAGCTGACATGGGTTTGTCGAACGTAGGGCGGGACCACAGGTACGCGTTCACCTGGCGCCGCGGCGGCCGGTTCCTAGGCGTCCTTCTGCTCGCGATTCCGCTGCTCACGTCGTGCAAGCTCGTGTCGGTGCGCAAGGTCGATCCTGCGACCGGTAAGGTCGTCTACGAGCAGAAGCAGGCGGTGAACAGCTCCGCTACGAATCAGAAGTTCAGCTTGAGCGACTTCAATGCCGACGACTATGTGGCCTCGATCTGGAGCTCCAAGGTCGTGCCGACCGTGGATTCGCAGGCGGTGGATCTACCCAAGCTGGTGACCGCGCTGAGGCAGGACGAGACTGCCGCCTCGAACAAGTACGGTGTGTCGGCTGGGACGTCGGTTCCGTACGCCTTCGATGTCCATGTGGTGGGCGTCGTCAAGGGCGTGGACACCTCGACGCCGGTGGGCGTGCTGAAGCTCGACGTCCCGGGAGTCTCGTCCGATGTGGAGATCGCGGTGGGGCCGTTGGTGCTCGGGACCGCGCTCAGGGACTCGCTGCCGTTCATCTCTCTGAATGACTTCACCAATCAGGTGCAGTACGCCACCGTGTCGCAGGCCTTGAACAAGAGGGCGCTCTCGGTCGCGTTCAAGGACGCGTCGCCGACGAGCCTCGAGGGCAAGAAGGTGGAGTTCTGGGGTGCCTTCGCACTTCAGTCCCTGGATTCCATCACGATCACGCCAGTCCACCTGAAGGTCGAGGGGTGAGGCCGTGACCGCCGACCCGACAGCCGTCGGTGCGCCGCAGCCAGCGAACGCCGTGATGCGGGCCACCGGAATCCGCAAGGTCTTTCCGGGCACCGTTGCGTTGGACGGCGTGGACTTCGAGGTCCACGAGGCGAAGGTCAATGTCCTGGTCGGGGAGAACGGAGCCGGCAAGTCGACACTGATGAAGATCCTCGCCGGCATCGAGCCCCTTACGTCTGGACATCTCGAGCTGAACGGTGTGCCGCTGACGCTGCACGGCCCTCGGGACGCCATGGCCAACGGCATCGGCATCGTCCACCAGGAGCTGAACCTCTTCCCCAATCTGAGCGTGGCGGAGAACATCTTCGTGGGGCACGAGTTGGCCACGTACCTCGGCGGCGTGAGGTTCGCCGAACAGGTTCGCGTCGCACGCGAGGCGCTGGCCCGTCTCCATCAGGACATCGATGTCCATACGCTCGTCCAGGACTTGAGCATCGGCAAGCAGCAGATCGTGGAGATCGCGAAGGTGCTTGCGCGGGACGTGCGTGTCCTGATTCTGGACGAGCCGACATCGTCGCTCAGCGAGGCCGAGGTGGAGACGCTCTTCGGCGTGCTGGACGAACTCAAGAGGCAACGAGTCTCGATCGTGTACATCTCTCACCGCCTCGAGGAGGTGCTGGAGATCGGGGACACCTTCACCGTATTGCGCGATGGGCGGTTGGTCGCCCGCAAGGACGATCGGGACGTAAGCCTCTCGTGGATCGTGGAGCGGATGGTGGGTCAGCTCGTGGACGAGGAGTTCCCAAAGAGTCCGCACGTTCCCGGGTCCGATGTGCTCGTCGTCGAGAACCTGACGGTGCCGCGTCCTTTCGGCGGCTACCTGTTGGACGGCATTTCGCTGCGGGCACGTGCCGGCGAAGTCATCGGCCTGTACGGCCTCATGGGCGCAGGGCGCACGGAGCTGTTCGAGACGCTCGTCGGTTTGCGAGCGCCGAGCGGTGGCCGGATCTCTCTCGCAGGCAAGATGCTGTCGCCTCGCGACACGATCAGCCACCGGCTCGCACTTGGACTTGCGCTCGTCCCTGAGAATCGACAGCTCCAAGGATTGGTCCAGTCTCGCTCCGTCGGAGACAACATCGTACTCGCCAACCTGAGCCGGTACGCACGCCTTGGCTGGCTGGCAGGATCGGTGATGCACCGGGACATCCGGAAAGCTATCCAGGACCTGTCGATCAAGGTCCCGAGTCCGGAGACGTTGGTGTCGGCGTTGAGCGGCGGCAACCAACAGAAGGTCGTGTTCGCGAAGAACCTTCTCACCGCTCCTCGTGTGCTGCTGCTCGACGAGCCGACGCGTGGCATCGATGTGAAGGCCAAGAGGGAGATCTTCGAGATCGTGGACAGGCTCGCTGGGGACGGTTACGCCGTCCTGTTCGCGTCCTCGGAACTCAAGGAGATCATGGGAGCTGCCGATCGAGTGCTGGTGTTTGCGCAGGGGCTGATCACGGCCGATCTGTCCCGAGCCGAGTTGACCGAGGAGAAACTCGTGCAAGCTTCACAGGTCCATCGAACCGGGCAGCGGGAGGTAGCGTGATGGCGAAGACCGTGCTCTCGACGTCCGGTTCCGCGACAGGGGACAAGAGGGGGCCGTCCGTACGGCTGATGCTGCTGCGCCTTCGGGCCTACGTTGCACTCGTGCTCTTGGTCATTCTCTTCTCGATCATGGCCCCGAGCTTCCTGACCGCAAGGAACCTGGTCATCGTGGCCGAGCAGGTCGCCGTGTTCGCCATCATGGGCGTTGGTGAGACCTTCGTCATCCTCGCAGCCGGCATCGATCTCTCGGTGGGCTCGGTGACCGGTCTTGCGGCCATGTTGGCCGGTGCGTTGATCTCGCAGGGGTTGCTGGTGCCAGGTCTGCACGTTGTGTTGTTCTTCAACGTGTGGATCGTCGGCCTGATCACCCTGCTCGTGGGAGCGCTCGTTGGCGTTCTCAACGGGTTCTTCATCACGCGCCTACGCGTGACGCCGTTCATCCAGACGCTCGGCATGCTCTATGTGGCGCGGGGCGCGGCCGAGCTGATCTCGAACGGCGCCACCTACGGTGACCTGACGGGGCGCGCGTCGTTGGGCAACACGGGATTCCTGGCGCTCGGCACGGCGCGGTTCCTCGAGCTCCCGGTGTCGGTCTGGATCATGGTGTTGGTAGCGATCCTGGCGGCGTTGCTCGCAGGGCGTACGGTCTTCGGTCGCCAGGTGTATGCCGTGGGTGGCAACGAGCCTGCGGCGCAGCTCTCGGGTGTTCGTGTAGACCGTGTCAAGATCCTCACCTACGCCATCGCCGGCGGTTGCGCGGCCCTCGCCGGGCTCATCATCGCGTCCAGGCTCGCTGCCTCGAATCCGGCCACGGGCACCTCCTATGAGTTGGAAGCGATCGCTGTGGTCGTGCTCGGAGGCACGTCTCTGTTCGGAGGCGTTGGTACCGTTGGAGGCACCATCATCGGGGCGTTCGTCCTCGGCGTTCTCTGGAACGGGATGGTCCTGTTGGGCGTCTCCGATTTCTGGCAGACCGTGATCACGGGTGCCGTCATCATCCTGGCGGTCGTCATCGATCAACTCCAACGGCGCGCCGAACGCGCTGCGGCCGAGAGGGGGTGATCGGTAGGGAGGCATCTCGTGGCGCGTTCCCGTGCATGACGGAGAACCCATCTTGTTGGTCGCTTGCGACCAGGGAGGAAAGAGTATGAATCAACGAGTCAAGCCCATGTCCCGCATCGCACTCTTCGCACTCGTGGTGTTCGGGTTGTTTGCCCTCGCCGCCGGCCAGGCCTTCGCGCAGGGCAACGCGGACAACTCCAGCAAGCTCATCGTCGTGATCACCCCCTCGCACAGCAACCAGTTCTTCAAGGCAGAAGCCGACGCCGCGGTCGCCAAGGCCAAGGAACTCGGCTACCAGACGAACTCGCTGGTGCACAACGACGACCCGAGCGTCCAGCTCCAGGAAGTCGAGACGGCCATCTCGAGCAAGGCCGCGGCCATCGTGATGGACAACGCGGGAGCCGATGCGTCGATCGCCGCCGTGAAGAAGGCGGAAGCAGCGAAGATCCCCGTGTTCCTCATCGACCGTGAGATCAACGCCAACGGGATCGCCCAGGCCCAGATCGTGTCGAACAACTACCAGTGCGCCACGGCTGCCGGGACCGAGTTCGCCAAGCTCGTCAACTACAAGGGCAACTACGTTGAGCTGGTTGGCCTCTCGACCGACACCAACGCCCAGACGCGCTCCAAGGGCTTCCATAGCGTCCTGGATCAGATCCCTGACCTCAAGATGGTGGCCCAGCAGTCCGCCAACTGGGATCAGACCAAGGCCTACGACATCATGCAGTCGATCATCCAGGCGCACCCCGATATCGTGGGTGTCGTTTCGGGTAACGACACCATGGCTCTCGGGGCTGCCGCCGCGCTCAAGAACGCGAACATGAACAATGTCGTGGTCGTGGGCATCGACGGGAACCCGGACGTCGTGAAGCAGATCGCGGACGGCGGCATCATCAAGGCCACGGGGCTTCAGCAGGCGACCAAGATGGCGCAGTTGGCCGTTGAAGAGGCCGACACGTACATCCACACCGGAAGCACGGGCAAGCCCGAGAAGCAGCAGGTCGAGTGCGTGCTCGTCACCCAGCAGAATGCCGATCAGGTGCTGCCTGGTGGGTTCGGGATGAAGTAGAGGTTCTTCCCGCTGGATCGAGTGTGGGGGCCCTTCGCGGGCCCCCACTTCTTGGGTTCGTCGGGCTGGAGGCCGGCGAGAGTAGGCGACGTTGGCGGCCCGTCGTTAGCTGTTCGATCGGATCATCTCGGGTGACGAACCGGATCACGCTGCTGACGGTAGGCGATGAGGTCTTCGATCGTGCCCACCTTCAGGCCGTGTTGCTCAGCGAACACGAGGATCGCTGGCAGGCGCATCATCGTTCCGTCATCGTGCATGACTTCCGAGATCGCAGCGGCCGGTTCGAGGCCTGCAAGCCTGCATAGGTCGACAGCGGCCTCAGTATGTCCGTCGCGGCCGAGCACGCCGTCGTCGTGCGCCCGCAGGGGGAACACGTGTCCGGGTCGAACCATGGTGTCACCGTTGGCGTCGCGTTCGACGGACCTGCGAATGGTGTGGGCGCGATCACTCGCCGAGATCCCGGTGCTTTCGAGGTCGGCGGCCTCGATCGAGACCGTGAACGGCGTACCGCGGCTCGAGGTGTTGTGCTCGACCATCGGCGGTAAGTCGAGTCGGTCGGCTCTCGCGTTGCTCATGGGAAGACAGACGATGCCGCCCGAATACCGGATGATGAACGCCAGCTTCTCGGTCGTGGTGTGCTGCGCGGCAAGGATGAAGTCACCCTCGTTCTCCCGAGACTCATCGTCAACCACGATGACGATCCGCCCCTGACGGATCTCCTCGATGATCTCTGGAGTCGATGCGATGGCGGAGCTCCGGCGCTCGGACGCTACTTCTCTTGACACTGCACTACCTGCCTAGCCATGGGATCGCGGGGAGAATTCCCGCCATGCGATCTTACGCCGTGGAACGCGGCGGGGCGGCCGCCTCGCTGGAGCACGTGAGGGGCAGACAGTATCCGCCTACGATGCCGGAAGGAAGGGCTGGCTGAGACGTTTCGGGCTCCCCCGCATTGCGTGGTGAGGGTCGGTCGGAGGCGCGTGGCGGAGTTGGTCCCGTTCGGAGGACGCGGTCCCGCTTGGGCGGCAGGCGCTTGTTCGGAAGTCGTTGGGTCTCGCGAGGGGTGTCTCGAGGTTGGACCTCGAACGGAGGAGTGCTCGCGAAGGGGGAGCGACTCCAGTCGCTCAATACCCCGTGAGGAGAGCGTCCCAGACGGGCGCATACCTGGCGGTTCCGTTCGGCGCCCCGGGGGTGGCGGCGTCCTCGATCACGCTGACATGGGCCCGCGGGCTCGCCGCGTGGGTGAGGAAGAGGGCGCCCGCGCGGGAGGTGACCAGGCCGTCATCGACGTTCACACCCGATGCGGATGGGTCGAAGCCGAGCGCGATGAGATTCGCTCGGATCGCCGGGTAGTAGCCGTCCTGGGTGCTGACGACCAGCTTCATCCGGCTCTTGGCTGTCGCCCATCGTTCGTCGGCGGTGATCCATCGTGCCGCTCGGTAGGGTGAGTGGATCCTGCCGTCGACCGGGCCCGAGAAGAGGATGACGCCTCTGAGCGGATAGTGCTTCGCGATCCAGAGGGCGTGACCGGCGCCCTGGGAGAATCCCGCCATCAGCACGTGGGACCAGTCGATGCGGCCGGCGCGAAGGTAGGCGTTCCAGCCCTCCGCCGGGAGTTCCGTGGACAGGTACTGCAGGGCGTGACCGAGTCGGCCGAGGATGGCATCGTCCTTGTAGACCTGGACGACGGGGAGGTGTCGACGCCCTCGATCATCTCCTGTCGTACGTGACCGTAGCAGGCCAGGTCGTCACGGCACAGGCTGCCCACCGAGGTCGCGTCGCGGTAGTCGAGCACGATGACGTGGAAGCCCTGGCGCAGGGCCTCTTCGGCGAAGAGCTTGTAGCCTGAAGGGGAGCTTGCGGTCCCTCCAAGGAGAACGAGTACGGCATCGCGAGGAGACGCGGCTCGGTCGATCCCCGTTTAGCTGACCCGGTTTGGGTCGCTGGCTGCGGGATCGACCCGGGCGTTGTGCAACACGTGGATGGTGAAGTCTTGCCCCGCGGCTAGTGCCGAGGTCGTCAGCATGGCGCAGGCGATGAGGCATGCCGACCTCGTGAGGTGCCCGCGGAGGTTCGCTCCAAGGCGTTGGTCTTGACGTGTGGCGCGTCGTTGGGCTCGGGGTCGCCGATCGCTCATCCCCGACTCTACGCCGCACTCGGGGGCGGTGCCGGGTGGCGGGTCGTGACGTGGGGCGACCCCGAGCCGAGTGGGGGGACTCCGCTAGGGGTCGCAGGGGATGGGGCCGTTCCAGCGCGGCTACAGGTGCCGACCCTGGAGGGTGCGGACGATCAGGAGGAGCGCTCCGATGCCCTGGAGGCGTAGTTGAACCCCCGGAAGGCGGTCGGGATGATGAGCCACGGGAGCCACAGGATGGTCAGGATGGCAGCGATGCTGACGAGCATGTCGATTCTCTCCTTAACGCGCAGAGGCTTCGAACGGTGTTGCGCTAGGCGGATTCGACGCTCGAGACCTCGGCTACGTCCTCCTCGTTGACGTTGAAGGTGCCCCGAGTGGTTTGGATGATGATCTTCCGGGAGGTGTTGATGGGGTGACGGATCAGCGTTCCTTCCAGCACTTCGCCCTCGTCGAGGTACCAGGTCCCAAGGTGGAGCTTGATCGCCATCGACGGCCGGAGGAGGACCCAATGATGGGGAGCCGGGTCGGTAGAGCCGGATGCGAGGCCGCGCCGGACGGTCGGCGGCTCTCCGGCTTCAGCGAGGTGCGGCGTCGGTGCGCGGTGCGCTGGGATCCGCATGCTCTTCGCCTCCCCCACGGGTGGTGCTCCCGGAACGCGCCGTCCTTGGCCGGCGTGTGATGCATGGCAAATCGGCGGCTGCCGCCAAGCGCCCTCGGGTAGGGCATACGTTTCGATGTGGTGAGTACCGGGGTGCTCGCCCTCAAGCCTAGGTTCGCGTCGCTCGGCGGACTAGAGGCGTGGTGGGGATCCGGGGTGGGGTCGTGACCTCAGCGCTGAAGACAGGAGTTCGAGGCAGCGTCCGGACGTGGCTGCCACGTAGCTGGCGAACGCGCGTTGCTGGACGGCGCCTATGGAGGTCACGTGACCGCGATCAGGTCGGCGCATCGGGCGTCTCGACAGCTGTCGCCAGGCCGTTCGCTACAGCGTAGGCGATGGGCACGATGATCGTCGCGGCGCCCGGTCTGACCTCCGCATCGAGTGGCGTGCGACCGAGCGGCTCGCCGTCGACCTGAACCTCCAGCGGGGGTGTGGCGGTGATGCGGATGCGCGATGCCGAGAACGTGGTGATGCCTCGGTCGTTCCTGACGTGCCGGATGAGCACTCGGTACGCCGATCGGGCCAGCCCGAAGGCGCTCGTAGCAGTCATGACGGCCAGGTCGAGCGTGCCGTCGTGCGGGCTGACGCCGCGCCCGAAGTCGATACCGAGGCCGGGAAACGCACCGACATTGAAGATCATGACCGTGTGCGCGTTGAACGATCGCCGCACCCCGTCGACCTCGAGATCGACCCGTGAGCGTTTCAGCGCGAAGAGGTTCTTCACGCCGGACACCACGTACGCGAACCGTCCCAGCCAGTCCTTGCGGGCTCGGGTTGTATCCGCGATGAGTTGTGCGTCCCAACCCGCTCCTGCCACCAACGCGAAGAAGCGATCCTGCGTCGGCAGGTATCCGACATCCAGCGTCACCGCGACACCCGTCATCGCCGTCTCGAGGGCCTCCTCCGGATCGGTGCTTATGCCGAAGGCTCGGGCCAGAAGATCGGCCGTGCCCCCTGGGATGATGGCCAGCGGGATGGTGCGCTCGTTCGCGATCAGGCCACTCATCGCCTCCATGACGGTCCCGTCGCCACCGCCTACGATCACCAGATCGGCCGCGCTGTCGCGGCTCCAGGCGAAGGCGTCCCCGCGCTTCCCGGTCACGCGCACCTCGTAGCTTGCGCCCGTCCCCCCGAGTCTCGCCCCGACGAGCTGGCGCAACGCCTCATGGCCGCCCCCTCCGGCCACCGGGTTCACGATGAGCAGGACATTCCTGGCTTCGCTCACGATGTCCACCATGATGCGACGCTTCGTCGACACGACCTCTGACAGGGCGACGCACGTCTCGGGTCGGTTCCTAGGTCATGACCAGATTCATGATCTCTTGCAGTTCATCGCGGGCCACCGACTTCGTGTTGATCTCGCTGTCGTTCCGCGCTCTCGAGACCTGGACGACCGCCTCGTCGTACACGACCCAGAACGCATCTTCGCGATCCAACCTCGCGTTCCGGACCGCCCGGTACAGCGGTCTCAGCCGCTCCGCGACACTCGTGCACATGGACGTGGCTGCCGGATCCATCAGGCGCGCCGACCGCGGAAGACACGTATCAGCAGAAGGGCTACCGCAACGACCAGGAGGACGTAGATCACGCCGCCTAGGGTCGTCGACGTAACGAGCCCGAGAATCCAGAGGATGATCAAGACGACCGCGATCCACACCAGCATGGTTCTTCTCCTTCGCTCGCGCTTCAGCGCGGAACGACACCCGGTGCCCCGACAAGCCGGACAGAGTACCTCTCCTCACAGCCGGCCTCCGCACGTAGCGACCGCGGAGGAGCGGCCTGGTGAAGGGGCGCACTCATCAGCGTACGAGCGTCGAGCGAGGTTCGACAGGGGCGAGGGAACGTTGTGAGTTGGGGTCATGACCCCCCGCTCTCTGCCCGAGCGTGAAAGGAGCCCACCCACGCGTGGGCGTGGTTCGATCGGACGCTTCAGTACCCCTCGGGCCGTTGCGGAACGTAGGGCATTTCGAGCCGATGGCGCTCTTCGTCGCTGAGTCGGAGGTCGACCGCGGCCACGGCGTCGTCGATGTGGGAGGCCTGGGTCACGCCCACGATGGGTGCGGTGATGGCGGGCTGGTGGAGTAGCCAGGCGAGCGCGACCTGCGGCCTCGTGACGTCTCGTTCTTCGGCGACTTGCCCGACGGCGTCCACGATGGCTTGGCTGGCGTTCTCTGCCTGGCGGTAGAGGCGTTGGCCGAAGGCGTCCTGTTCGCTGCGCGTCGTCGTGGTCGCCCAGGGGCGGGCGAGCCGTCCGCGCGCCAGCGGGCTCCACGGCAGTACCCCGACCCCCTGGTCATGGCAGAAGGGCAGCATCTCGCGTTCCTCCTCGCGCATGAGCAGGCTGTACTGGTCCTGCATCGAGGTGAAGCGGGCCCAGCGGTGCAGGTCGGCGAGGTACTGCGCCTGGACGAACTTCCAGGTGTCCATCGAGGAGGCGCCGATGTAGCGCACCCGGCCCGAACGGATGAGGTCGTCGAGTGCCTGCAGCGTCTCTTCGATGGGCGTTTCGGGGTCGTAGCGGTGGATCTGGTAGAGGTCGATATAGTCGGTTCCCAGCCGCTTCAGGCTGGCGTCGACCTGCGCGAAGATGGCCGCGCGCGACAGCCCGCCGCCCTTGGGTCCCGGCCCCATGCGGCCGTGGACCTTGGTGGCGATGACGACCTCGTCGCGGCGGGCGATCTCGCCGAGCACCTTGCCGGTGATCTCCTCGCTGGTCCCTTGCGAGTAGACGTTGGCGGTGTCGAAGGTGGTGATGCCTGCCTCCCAGGCCTTGCGGATGAGCGGCCGCGCCTCGTCGAGGTCGACCGACCACGGGTGGCCGCCCGCGTCCGGCCTGCCGAAGCTCATGCAACCCAGCACGATCCTGGAGACCTTCAGGCCGGAACGTCCCAATCGAACTTCGTCCATGCTGCTCCTCCCGTGGCTGGGGCGCCGCCCGGGTCCAGGTTCCGGACGCTCGGGGAACGGCTCCGGCCGCTGCTCGAGCCTCAGGGTACGGCACACTCGCGGTGCCGTCACCTGCGTGCGCGAGCGCCTGCGCCGGGTGACCCGCCTGGATCCCACGGGGCGCCAGGAGGCGCCCGTTCCACGGGAACGCCCGCAGGCCACGACGAGCGCTTGACGGTTCGGGGGCCCGGGGCTACCGTTCCTCAGGGTGTGCCGCGCTCGACGCGGGCCTGCCCCGGAAGCGAGGATCGCATGACGACGTCGACGCCGCTGCCCATCGAGGCCCTCACCGACGCGGTCGAGCTACGGGACGTGCGCGCTGTGGCGGGCCAGGTCGTATGGCTCGAGCGGCGCGGCGGCCGCGGCGTGCTGGTGCGCTGGCGTGGGACGCCCCAGGACCTCACCGTCGGTATGGACGTGGGCTCGAGCCTGGGGTACGGCGGCGGTGACTTCGATGTCTCCGCCGAGTGGGTCGTGTTCGTCAGCGGCGACGCGCTCTGGCGTCAGCCGCTGGCCGCCGGACCCGCCGAGCGCCTCACCCCGAGCTTCGGCAAGGTGGCCTCGCCCACCATCTCGCCGGACGGTCGCTGGGTCGCCTACGTCCACCGCGAGGACGACACGGACCGGCTCGCCATCGTCGACGCGTCGGGCCGCGCGTGGCCGGCCATCGCGGCTCAGGGCGCCGACTTCTACGCGCAGCCCGTGTGGTCGCCCTCCGGTGACCGGCTGGCGTGGGTGGAATGGGACTTCCCCGCCATGGCCTGGACCTCGTCGCGCGTGATGATCGGGCGCCACGCCGACGGACGGCTGACGTCCGTGGAGCAGGTGGCCGGGACGCCCGGCGTCGGGGTGTACCAGCCGCTGTTCTCTCCCGACGGCGGTGCGCTCCTCTATGTCGACAACGAGGGCGAGACCGACCGCCTGGTGCGGCTCGAGCTGAGCAGCGGCGCGCGCGAGGTGCTGCTGCGGGGGGCCGTCATGGAGCCGGGGTTCGCCCAGGGCCTGCGGTCCATGACCCTGGGCCCGGACGGCGCGCTCTACGTGAAGGTGGTCCGCGAGGGCGAGGCGGCCCTCGTGCGGGTGGAGCCCGACGGACGGAGTGAGCGGCTGCCGCTGGCGGGGTACCGCTGGTTGCGCCAGCCCACCGGTGACGCCGAGCGGCTGGTGGCCGTGGCCGAGAGCCCGGTGCGTGCGCCGCGCGTGGTGGCCTGGCAGGGAGCCGAGTGGAGGGTGTTGCGCTACGCTTCGGCGGAACGCTACCGTGAAGCGCTCTCCGAACCCGCCCACGTCACCATCCCCACCGACGATGGGCGCGCGCTCTACGGCGTGCTCTACCCCGCGGTCGGCGGCGAGGCGTCCCGGCCGAAGACCGTGATCAGCGTCCACGGCGGTCCCACGTCCATGCGTGGGTTGGCGTACGACGCGCAGGCGCAATTCCTCTCCACGCGGGGCTACTCGGTGCTGCTGCTGAACCATCGGGGCTCGACCGGCTACGGCCGGCTGTACCGTGAAGCGCTCGACGGCCAATGGGGCATCGCCGACGTCGAGGATGCCAGCGCTGCCGCCGATTGGCTGGTGCGCGAAGGCCTCGCGGCCGAACGGACGGTGGCGATCATGGGGGGAAGCGCCGGCGGATACACCACGCTGATGGCCCTGGCGACGCGGCCCGGCCGGTTCGGCGCCGGGGTCTCGCTCTTCGGGGTCGCCGACCTGTTGGGGCTCGCCCGTCGGACCCACAAGCTCGAGCGCCGCTACCTGGACGGGCTGGTCGGCCCGTTGCCGGAGGCCCTTCCCGCCTATCGTCAGCGCTCCCCGGTGACGCTCGCCGCCGCCATCCGCGATCCGCTCCACCTGTTCCAGGGCGGCAAGGACGCGGTGGTGGCCAGGACCGACGCCGATGCCCTGGTGAGGGAGCTGGAACGCCATGGCATCCAGCACAGCTACACGGTCTACGAGGACGAGGGCCACGGCTGGTCGACCGCGGAGACCGTCGCGGACTTCTACCGCGAACTGGAGGCGTTCCTGGCCGAGCGTCTCGGCTAGGCGCGCGTCCCGCCCACAGCGTTGCGCGAGGGCCGGTAAGGGAGCGCGCGGCCGGCCGATGGTCTCGGCCGGCCGCGCGCAGCGGTCGGGGGACGCCCTCAAACGGGCGCGGTGGCGTCGGCTAGCGGGCTCGCGGCGCCGCCGCGGCGTGCGCCGGGTCACGTCCGAAGACGTTCGGCACGAGCACGATGCCGGCGATCCCGACGAGCACGTAGACGATCGACGAGAGGACGTTGGTCTGGCCGAACGAGTCGCCTGTCAGGGTTGCGACCAGGTCGAACCCGAAGAGCCCGACGAGCATCCAGTTGAGCGCGCCTACGATCACGAGCACCAGCGAGATCATCTTGATAGTACGCATGGCGTTTCCTCCTCACGGTAACGCCTCGGACACTTCGTCCAAGGTTTGAATAGAGTGTACAGAGATACGGAGAGTTTGTCAAGGGTCTGTCCAATGTGTGAACTGGGGGGCGATATCGACGGTCGATGAAGCCGGCGGCGGATCCTGGCACGCCGCCAACAGGCGGGGGTCGTAGCGAGAGCCGGCGTCGAGCACCCTGCCGGCCGTGGTCCGAGGCGTGGCACGGCCTTGCGCGGCGGCGCCGACGGTCGCATGCTGGAAGGGTCGTCGGCTCGCCCGACGAGGCACGGCCGATCGAGGAGGATCCATGCGGCAGAAGGTCATCGGCATGCTCGGCGGGATGAGCTGGGAGAGCTCGGCGGAGTACTACCGGATCGTCAACCAGCGTGTCCAGGAGCGGTTGGGGCGAGCGGCGTCCGCTCGCTGTCTACTGTGGTCGTTCGACTTCGCGGAGATCGAGACCCTCCAGCACGAAGGTCGGTGGGACGACGCGACGGCCCTGATGGTCGATGCCGCCCGCCGCCTCGAGGCGGCGGGAGCGGATCTGCTGGTCATCTGTACCAACACCATGCACCTGATGGCCGAGGAGATCGAAGCCGCCGTCGAGGTCCCCCTTCTCCACATCGCCGATCCGACGGGCGAGCGGATCCGGGCGTCGGGCATCCGACGCGTGGGCTTGCTCGGCACGGCCTTCACCATGGAGCAGCCCTTCTACCGCGGCAGGCTTGAGGCGCGCTTCGGCCTCGAGGTGCTCGTTCCCGACGCCGACGATCGAGCCACGGTCCACCGCATCATCTACGACGAGCTCGTGCAGGGGCGGGTGGAGCCCGTCTCCCGCGCGGCCTACCGCGAAGTGATCGCTCGTCTGGTCGACCGCGGAGCGGAGGGGATCATCCTCGGCTGCACCGAGATCATGCTGCTGGTGGGTGCCGAGGACAGCACCGTGCCGCTGTTCGATACCACCACGCTCCATGCCGAGGCCGCGGTCGAGGAGGCGCTCGCGGGAGCCTGAGCCCGCGGCAGCCTCAACGGGCGGGCGACCGCGGAAGCGGCGTCTGCCCGAGAGCCCCTGCCCCGCATCAGACCGTGATGACGATCCGCCCATGATCCCGCGTCAAACGTTTGACCGAACGGTTCGCACGGATGCCTCAAGGTGGTCGGGTCGGTGCAACGGCGCCGGCGGGCCGGGCTTCCCGGCCGATCTCATCGATCGAAGGAGTGTCCGATGCGTGGATGGTTGAGTTCGCTTCGTGGTGTGGCGCTGGTTCTCGTGGTGATGGCGGTCCTGGGGACGGCGGCGGCGCAGGGGAGTCCCGAGTTCTTGCATGCGTCCTCGCGTGCGTCGTTCGATGCGACCGTGTCGAGCTTGAAGAAGGCGGTGGCGTCGAACGGGATGATGGTGCTGGGCAATCTGAACCAGAAGGGTGCGTTGTCGACGACGGGTCTGAACCTGCAGGGGGCGGAGTCGTTCTTCATCGGCAACCCCGTCGCGGGCAAGAAGCTGTTCGAGATGGACGCCGCGGCGGGCGCCGTGATCCCGCTGCGCATGTACGTCTGGGTGGACGCGGCCGGCAAGACGGAGATCGGGTACTTCAAGCCGTCAGAACTGTTCGCGGGAGTGTCACCGGAGTTGGCGAAGGCGGGCGCGATGATGGACGGGGTGTTCGCGAAGATCCTGTCGCAGGCGACGCAGTGAGGTCGGGGACGAGGGAGGGACGGCCATGGACCGTGCAGGTCGTACTCTGACGTCTTCCCATCGTCGGTCGGGCAGCCTGGTCGTGGAGCGTGCCGTGAGGGTCGTGGCCGTCGTCGCGGCCGGGTTGTCGGGCGCGGTGCTGTTCGCGGTGAGCGAGGCGGGGTACGCCTCGCTCTCGCGCCTGGCGGTGGAGGTGACGCTCCCCGCCATCGGCGTGCTCTTCGTGATCGGTGTCGTGGCGGCGGCGGTGAAGTGGAACGGGTTGTGGCGCACGTTGCTGGTGGGTGTCGGCGTGGGGATCGTGGCGACGGCGGGCCTGGAGCTGGTGCGCATCGTAGGGTTCCGGGCGTTCCACGCCATGCCGGGGTCGATGCCGATGCTGATGGGGGTGTTGTTGACGAACCGGATCATGGTCGGCCCGGACCTGGCGTCGAACCTGCTGGGGTGGGCCGATCACGTGTACAACGGCGTGGCATTCGTGCTGATCTACATGCTGGTGTTCGGGCGGAGGCAGCCGTGGCTGGCGTTCCCGTACGCGCTGCTGGTGGGCACGGGGTTCCTGATGAGTCCGGTGCCGAAGGCGTTGGGGGCGGGGTTCTTCGGGGCGGCGCTGGGCGCGAAGTTCGCGGTCACGGTGTACCTTGCGCATATCCTGTTCGGGACGGTGTTGTTCCTGGGCGTGCGCCGTGCGCGGGGTCTGGGGGTGCCGCTGCTGCCCGTGCCGGGCGACGATTGAGCGTCTCCCGGGTTCGGCTCCGCGGGAGCCGGCCATGGGATGTTGCGCCGCCGATCTCGACAGCGGATCGGCGGCGCCGGGGCGGAGCCCTCGATCGTTCGCGGCGCCACGTGTGAGGGCTGCTGGCCCGAGCGCGCTGCGCAGCGCCGAAGCCTGCTCAGGGGGTTGTCACGCCCCGCAGGAACGGCGCGGGCACCCACCCTTCGAAGCTACCAGTCGAGGTCTTCACGCGAACCATGTAGTAGTCCAGCGTGGGATTGCTCTGGTAGTAGAGCACGCGGACGGGCGTTCCGCTCGGCGCCTCGCCGGTGACGGCCTTGCGCAGGTGGCTGTCGTAGAGGTAGACGGTCGGCTCGACCAGCGCGCCGCGGTAGCGCCCGTCGAGCACCCCTGTGACGCCCTTGCCCATCGGTTGGGGGATGCCGCACAGCGAGGGGTCGTTGTGGCTGGGGAAGGGCAGCGGCGGCGCCGGAACGTTCTCGCCGACGGTACTCCTGGGCGTGCCGCTCCTGGGCGTGCCGGCGGCGGCGATGGGCGCGAGCGCCAGGGCGCTGATCAGGAACGTGAATAGCAGGCCTCTCGATGCCATGTCGCCTCCGGGTTCGCTTTGATCGTAGGCGCATCCGCCGAGCGCGTCTGTTCGGCAGTTGACCGCGTGCACGGGGTGCGGGTCCGGTCGGCCGCCGCTCCCAGCTCCTCGTGAGCTCCTCGTGAACAGGCGTAGCCGCGGGCCGGGGCGCCGCAGGTCGCGTACGTCCGGAATCCGGCCGGGAGATGTGCCGGACGCTATGATCGGGCCACCATGAGTGATCGTCCGTTCGTCGTTCGCAATACCCGGTTCTCGGAAGTCATCGCCCGTCAGGACATGGACGTGTTCATGCGGGTGTGTCCGGAGCGCCCGTACGGCCGGGGGGACGCGGTGTTCCGGGCGGGGGACCCGGCGAGCGAGATGCACGTGATCGCCAGGGGACGCGTGAAGGTATCGGTGGCGACGCCGGAGGGGGAGGAGCGGATCCTGGCCCTGTGCGGGCCCGACGACTTCATCGGCGACGCCTTCGTGGCGGAGGGAGCGGCGTATCGCGCGGAGGCGGTGGCGCTCACGGACGTCGTGACCTGTCCGATCTCCCGCGATCAGTTCTTGCAGATGTCGTTGAAGGCGCCGGGCTTCGTGCTGGGGGTGTGCGAGATCCTGTCCGGGCACCTGTTCGATTGCCGTGCGCAACTCGCGAGCGGCTTCGACCCGGTGATGGTGCGGGTGGCGAAGGCGCTGCTGGGCCTGGCCGAGCGGTTCGGCGAAGCGGACGACGAAGGCTGGGTCACGGTGGCATCGAGCCTGAAGCACGAGGAGATCGCCTCGATGGTGTCGGCGACGCGGGTGTCCGTGACGATGGCCATGGGGGAGCTGCGTGAGCGCGGCCTGGTGGAGGGGAGCCGGGGGACCTACCGGGTGCACGCTGCCGCGCTGGCGTCGCTGGCGGACTCGCTGGCCGACGGCTGAGCAGGTGAAGCAGCGCGCGAACAGCGCGTACGCTGCCGGCGCTCGATCGACGGGCAGCGCGAGGCGGGCGCTCAGGCGCTCGCCCCGCCGGTTCTCGAAGGTGACAGCGGTATCCGGCACTCGACAGCTCCTTCCGTGGGCTGTGGCATGGAGCTTCGTGGCGCCCTGCCACCGGCCCAGGCGATCAGAAGGTGATGACCTGGTAACCCTCGTTGACGAGCGAGCGGATGCTGGGGTGCTGCTCGAACGCGCTCAACAGGCTGACGTTCGCCGCGACGACGGCGTCCTTCACCCCGAAGGCGGCGGAGCAGAAGGCGCAGGCGCCGAGGATGACATCTCGCAGCGATTCGAAGAGCGCGTGCCGCTTGTGCTCGGGATTCGACAGCTCGGCGATCCAGCGGGTGCCGGCCCCGTCGAAGACGATGGCGACCTGGTCCCCGGCTTCCTTGAACTCCTTAGCGACTTCCAGGGCGTTGACGGCCCTTCCGAGATCGCCGTGGGTCTCGGTGTCGGCGAGGATGAGGACGGCGATCTTGTTCATGGACGACCTTCCCGAACGGGGCGAGCGCATCCGCGTTCCCTCAGAGCCAGCGGCGTCGGAACGCCAGTGCGAAGACGAGTGTGGCGATGGGCGCACCGATGTCGATGCGGCGCCAGTGGACGACGCGGCCTAGAAGCGGATTCAGGAAGACGCTCGCGACCACCATCACCGCTACGACGGCGATCGACAGCCCTGCCGACGCCAGCCACGAACGCGGTGTGCGGGTTCCCTCGGGCCACAATCGTGGCGCTTCCCCCTTCACGGGACGCGGGCGAAGAGGTTGTTCAGGGACTCGGCGTAGGTGGGGTGGGCGAGGGGCGCATCCCGCAGCGCGGTGTAGGGAAGGTCGCCGAGCATGGCGATCTGCAGGGCGGCCGCGAGCTCGCCGCCTTCCGATCCGAGGACGGCCGCGCCGAGGATGCGGGCCGAGCCGGCGTCGACGATGGCCTTCATGAATCCGCGCGTCTCGTCGGTCTCGAGGGCGCGGGCCACGTGGCTCATGGGGAGGGTGGCTACCCACACGTCGCGTCCGGTGGCGCGCGCCTGTCGTTCGGTGAGACCGACGCGCCCGAGCTGGGGGTCGCTATAGACGGTGTAGGCGAGCAGCCGTTCGCTACGGCCGCGGTACCCGCCGTCGCCGAGGAGGTCGGAGGCGAGGATGCGGTAGTCGTCGTACGAGGTGTGGGTGAAGGCGGGTCCACCGGTGACGTCACCGAGGGCATAGATGCCTTCGACGCCGGTGCGGAGGCGATCGTCCACGCGGATGTGACCGTGCTCGGTGGGCGTGATGCCGGCGTGCTCGATCCCAAGGCCGTCGGTGTTCGGGCGGCGCCCGGTGGCGACGAGCAGATGGCTCCCGCGGACGCTGCGGCGCTCACCGTCGACGGTGGCCGTGAGGTACAGTCCGCCGTCGACGGTGCCCACCGACCGCGTTTCGGCGTTCAGCCAGACATCGATGCCTTCGTCGCGGAGGATGCCCGTGAGGGCGTCAGCGACGTCGGCGTCCTCGTGGGCGAGGAGTTGAGGGCCGCGGTCGACGAGGGTGACGCGGCTCCCGAAGCGGCGGAACATCTGGCCGAACTCGACGCCGACGTAGCCGCCTCCGATGATGATGAGATGCTCGGGGACCTCGGCGAGCTCCATGATGCTGGCGTTGGTGTGGAAGTCGACGCTGTCGAGGCCGTCGATGGGTGGGACGGTCGGCCGCGTGCCGACGTCGATGACGATGGTTGGGGCGGTCAGGGCGCGGTGCCCGCCGTCGTTGAGGTCCACGTGGATCTCGTGGGGTGCGGTGAAGCGGGCGGTGCCCATGAGGAGGTCGAGCGGCTCGATCTTCCGGAGGCTGGCCTCGGAGCCGTCACGGAACGATTCGACGATGTCGCGTTTGCGTTGGCGCACGCGTTCCAGGTCGATGGTGACGCCACCGTCGCCGGTGTGAACGCCGTATTCGGCGGCGCGGCGTGCGACGTGGGCAACGCGGGCGCTGGCGATCATGGTCTTGGTCGGGGTGCAGCCCTCGTTGACGCAGGTACCGCCGGCGTGCTGGCGCTCGACGAGGGCGACGCGCTGCCCGGCCTTGGCGAGTTTGCCGGCGAGTGGGCCACCGCCCTGGCCGGCTCCGATCACGATGACGTCGTAGGGTTCGCTCATGGTCTCCTCCTGCTGGGTCCGCCGATGAGGATGGGGGAGGGGGTCAGCGATGACCATCGTGCAGCGCTCGGCCGCGGCGCACCGTCAAACGCTTGACGCGACGGCTCGGGCGGGACCGCTGGTGGGGGCTTCCGGACCTCGGCCGCGCCCCGCGGCCTAGCGTGTCCCCGTGCTACCCCCGACCGGCCCCAGGGTCGAAGCCGTAGGGCAACTCGAGACGGTGCCGTCGCATGGTCTCGCGTTGGCCCAGGAGTGTCGCCGTGGGGCCGCCGGCGACGATGTGTCCGCCGTCCATGACGAGCGCGTTCGGACACAGCTCGAGGGCGAACGGCAGGTCGTGCGTCACCAACAGCAGCGGGATCTGCAGGTCGATGAGCAGGCGCGCCAGATCGCGGCGTCCGGAAGGGTCGAGGTTCGCCGTGGGCTCGTCGAGCACCAGGACCTCGGGCCGCATGGCGAGCACGGCTGCCAGTGCGGCGCGGCGCTGCTCCCCGACGCTCAGATGGGCCGGCGAGCGTTCGCCGGCGCCCGCGAGGCCGACGGTGCACAGCGCTTCCTCGACACGACGGTCGAGGGGGTCGCCGCTCAGCCCCTGGTTGGCGGGGCCGAACGCCACGTCGTCCCACACCCGCGCCATGAAGAGCTGGTCGCGCGGCTCCTGGAACAGGACCCCTAGCCGGCCGCCCGCGGCGTCGATGCCGGAGGAGTCGAGCGGCCTTCCCAGGACGCGGATGCTGCCGCTGGCGGCGCGAAGGACGCCGAGCAAGTGCAGCACGAGCGTGGTCTTGCCGGAGCCGTTCGGCCCGAGCAGCGCCAGCCGCTCGTCGCTCCGGAGCCGGAGCGAGGCGCCGCTCAGGGCGGCCGTGCCGTCGGGATAGTCGTACCAGAGGTCGTCGACGGCGAGCAGCTCCCGGCCTTCGCGAGTCGGCGCCGTTTCGCCGCCGGGGTCGGCGGGCGAGGCGCCCGCAGCGGTGATACCGGCGGCGTGGCGACGGTCCCGGGTCACGGCGGGCCTAGCGGGCGAGGTGCGCCCACGCGTAGCACCCCCACGCGAACGCCGGGACGAGACCGGCCGTCAACCACGCGTCGACGCTCACGGACCGACGCCCCAGGTCGGGCACGCGGCCGTCGTATCCGCGTGCGTGCATCGCCTGGTAGACGCGCTCGCCTCGCTCGAACGTGCGCACGAAGAGGTGTCCCAGAAGAGGAGCCAGCAGGCGGGCGGCTGCGGCGCCCCGGCCGCGGAAGCCGCGGGCCGCCATCGACGTGCGGGTCCGCTGAAGGTCGGCCGTCACGAGATCGAGATAACGCAACATGAAGCCGGCCACCTCGATGAGCCGAGGCGGGAAACCGAGGCGCTGCGCTCCTACGAGCAGGTCCGCGCTCGGTGTCGTGGCAGCGACCAGCGACGCTGCCAGCAGCGACAGGACAGCCTTGATGAACAGGGCGGCGCCCGCCTGGGCGCCGACGGGCGACCACGGCAAGCCCACCAGGGTGGAGGTGGGGTGCGCGTGCGTGAAGGGCAGGAGGAGCGCGTAGAGCGCGACAGGGGTACCGATCCAGATGCGCCGGAGCAGCCAACGCGGCCGGATACGGGCTGAGACGAGCAATCCCGCGAGGACGGCCGCGATGGCCACGAAGGCGGCGTAGGCCGTGACCGGCAGGGCCACCACGGCGACCGCCGTCGCCAGCATGGAGGCGAGCTTGGCCTGCGGGGCGAGACGGGTCCAGCCCGGAGGGACCGCTCCCGGTATCGTCGCGGCCTGGGTCGCGGTCTGGGTCGCGGTGTGGGTCGCGGCCGAGGCATGGCCCGCTTCGGGCGCTGCGCGACGGGGCCTCACGCGAACGGGCCTCACGCGAACGGGCCTCACGTCGGGTCGCGCTCCTCGGTTCCGCGGGCGTGGAGGCTCCGCAGGCCCCGCACGGCCGCGGTCACGGCAAGTACGGCGAGCACGCCCAACACCCCGGCCAGCGACGTTCCCGCCACGGCGGCGGCCATGCCGGGCATGGAGTAGCCCGCCAGCGGTCCGGCGGCGACCGGACTGAGGCGCTCGTGGCCCGCGAATCCGAGCGTCGACGCCACGTGCTCGAGGCCGTCCGGCAAGGTACTAGCCAGTGGGCCCGCGGCAGCGGCCAGTGCCAGGGCGGCCAGGACCGCGGCGGCGCCCGCCAGGCGTCGGCGGCGCGCTCCGTGCGCGGCACGCGCGGACCTGGGGCCGGCGCTCGCGACGAGATCGGGACGGAGCGAGCGGATCGTGCCGACCGCGGCGGCCGTGATCAGTCCCTCCCCCACCCCGATGACGGCGTGGACGCCGAGCATGGTGCCTGCCACCAGCAACACGGGGACGCCACCCACGCCGCCCAGCGCGTATTCGAGGCCGAAGGCGCCGGCCGCACCCACGACTCCGAGCGCGCCCGCGAGGAACGTGGCGGTCGCGTCGGACGCTGAGTTGCGCGGCAGGGTCGCCTGGGCGAGGCGGAACGCGCCCCAGGCCAGCCAGGGCGCCACCACCGCCATGTTGAGCACGTTGAGGCCGAGGGCCACGATCCCGCCGTCCGCGAACAGCAAGGCCTGCACGAGCACGACGGCCGTCAAGCTGACCGTGGCGAGCCACGGCCCCAGCAGGACGGCCGCCAGGCCTGCGCCCAGGAGGTGGCCGCTGGTGCCGGCCGCGATGGGGACGTTGAGCATCTGGGCGGCGAAGATGAACGCAGCGAGGAGCCCGGCGAGGGGGACGGCCCTCCGTTCCAGGGCGGCGTCGCTCCGTCGCAAGGCCACGCCCACGCCCGCCGCTGCCGCCGCGGCGGCAGCGAGCGAAGTGGGAAGGGAGATGAAGCCGTCAGGGATGTGCACGGGACCTCGCAGCCGTCGGCTCAGGGTAGGTCCGCTTCGCGCGTGGTCGAGAGGTGCGATTGTCCCGTTGGCTGCGTGGTTCCTCCCCTGTGGCCGGGCCGTGTCGAGCGGCCGAGCGCCCGTCATGGTGCGGCCTTCCGGCGGGCCCGCCGGGGTCCGCCCTGGTGTAGCTTGAGTGCGGTGAGAGTGAGCCTGGATACGGATGCCGACGCCCCTTTGCGCGGGCTGTCCGAGCCTGTCGGCGAACGCGGAGCGAGCGGATTGTGGCTGAAGCTCGGTGCCGGAGCCGAGGGCGTCGAGCGTGTCGCGGTGCGCCTCCGGGGCCTGGCATACGCGCCGCATCGGCACGACACGTACGCCATCGGGGTGACGCTGGCGGGTGTGCAGACGTTCCGATACCGCGGTCGACGGCGCGTGTGCCTGCCGGGGGAAGGACATGTCCTCCACCCGGATGAGGTGCACGACGGTGGCGCCGGCACGGAGGACGGGTTCGCTTATGCGATCCTCTACATCGACCCCGCACTCGTGCAGGAAGCGCTGGGGGGGCGGGCGCTCCCGTTCGTGGCCGATCCGGTCATCGGGCGCGCGCAGATGGATCCGACGCTGGGCGCATACCTGCGGCGGATCGATGAGCCTCTCGGGGAGGTCGAGCGCGTGGACGTCGCGGTGGCCGTCGCCGCCTCGTTGCAGCGGCACGCCGGCGCGTCGGCGCCCCGCCCGTCTCCGCTGCCGTGGGCCCAGCTCTTGCGCGTGAGGGAGATCATCGTTGAGGATCCGACGGTACGGCACCGGGTCGAGGCGCTCGAGCGGATCTCGGGTCTGGACCGGTGGACGCTCGCGCGGCGGTTCCGGCAGGCCTTCGGCACCAGCCCGAGCCGTTTCTGCACGATGCGGCGACTGGACCGGGCGCGCCGCATGATGCTTGCGGGCATGCCGCTGTCTGCCGTGGCCCTGGAGTCCGGGTTCACCGACCAGAGCCACATGTCTCGGTCGTTCAAACGGACCTACGGTCTGACGCCCGCGGCATGGGCCGCCGCGGTGCGGGGGCGGGCCGCGGGGAGCTCCGCGCCGGGATAGCGGTCGATCCGTGGGGTCAGCACGGCCGGGATCGGATCACGCAGATGGGATCACGCCGATGGGATCACGCGGATCACGCGTCGGTACGACCCTCGATCGCGTGGAGCACGGCAGCCATGTCGGACCGGCCGAAGCCCAGCGTCAGGGCCTCGGCATACAGGGCGTGGCAGACGTCCAGCAAGGGCGAGGCCAGGGAGGCCGCGCGCGCCTCGTCGGTGATGAGCCGTGCGTTCTTGAGCACGTCCGGGATCGCGGCCTGCACAGTGAAGTCTCGTTCGACGAGCTTGGCCATCTTGGCCCGTGACACGACGCTCGCCATCGGTCCGGCGTCGATCACGGTCCGGAGCAGGCTCAAGTCCAGCCCGTGGCGTTCGGCGAAGTGCACGGACTCCGCCAGGCTCGTGACCATCCCGATCAGGAAGACGTTGACAGATAGCTTCATGAGCAGCGCCGTGGGGACCGGTCCGCACACGACGGAGTCCCGGCACATCGGATCGAGGAGCGGTCGGACCCGCTCGATACTGGCGGGCTCGCCGGCCAGCATCGCGACCAGGGTGCCATCCTCGGCGGGTCCCCGCGACCCGGAGACCGGGGCTTCGACGAACCGACCGCCGGCAGCGAGGACGTCGGCTTCGAGCCGGTGCGAGTAGCCGGGCGTGGTCGTGCCCATGGGCACGATCGTTCGTCCTGCCACGTTGGCGGCGAACGCGGGGGTGCCGCGGCCCAAGGTGGCGTCGGTCGCGTCTGCGTCGGCCAGCATGAGGATCACCGTGCGCGCCCGCGCGAAGACTCCGGCCGGGCTGGGCGCTACCGTTGCTCCGGCCGCGCGGAGTCGTTCGGACCTCTCCGGCGAGCGGTTCCAGACGACGAGCTCGACGTTTGCTCCAGCGAGTCGCAGGGCCATGGGCAACCCCATGACGCCGAGACCGATGAATCCGATGGGCATGACGGCCTCACCTTCCGCTCCGAGGGAGGCCGCCGTGCATACGGGCGGGAGCCCGGGCGTCCCCCTCGAGGGCTACGCGCATCGAGGGGGATCCTAGGCGGAGAGCGCCCTGCTTGTCTTGAACGGTTGTGCGTGCGGCCCGAGGCGCCGGGATCGGCGCCGTCGGGGGCCGGTCGGAGCGCCTAGCGGCCGATCCAGGCGTGCGCCTCGTCCTCGAACACCACCAGCTTGCGCTGTTCTCCGGCGAGCGCCCAGAAGTAGTACAGGCGGTAGCCGGGGGCCGCGGCCACGGGATGGTAACCGCGCTGAAGAAGGGCCGCGTCCCCGTCCAGCACGCGTGTCGCCTCGTCGAGCGTGCCGTCGTTGGCGTACAGGCCCTGGAAGCCGAAGCCGCGCCGGGGATCGGTCCGGTAGTAGTAGACCTCCTCGAGGTAGGGCTCGCCGTTCTCGCCGTCGTGCTTGTGCGGAGGGAAGCTCGACCAGCCCCCGGGCGGGTTGAAAGTCTCACCGACCAACAGCCGCTGTGCCACGTCGTCGTCGACGAGGATGTTGTGGACCTCGCGCCGGTAGCCGTCGACGCCGCGGTCCACGACTTCGACCTCGTCGGGGGCCACGAAGCGGATCGAGCCCGGCGTGTGGCACGGTGTGGTGACCGCCAGGAGCTCGCAATCGTTCGAGATCGCTCGGACCGTCGCCGTCGCATCGGGGGGCAGGTAGAGAGCGCTGGCAGGACCCGAGAACGGGTCGGAGCGGCTCGCGCCGTGAACGGTCTTGTCGGCGGCGAACTCCACCGTGCCGTCCAGCAGCACCACGACAGCCTCGCATCCCGGGAAGTGAAGCTCCTGGCGCTTCCCTTCGCCGAGCCGCAGGCGCTGGAGCTCCAGCTCGCGGGCGCCACCCTCGCCACGCTCGATCAAGGTCCGGCGGCCCTCCTCGCGCGGTTCGCGCACATGCCAGGGCCGTCGGCCGGCTGGGCCGCCCGTCATAGGCTCACCGCCAGGTCCCGTTTCCGCCCTACGGCCCGTAACGCGGCCGCCACGATGTCCTTGGCGGTGAGTCCGTACTTCTCGAACAGCGCCGCCGGTGGTCCGGACTCGCCGAACGTGTCGCGGATCCCGACCCTCTCGAGCGGCGTCGGCCTCGCTCCGGCCAGGGTCTCGGCTACCGCGCCGCCGAGGCCGCCGAGGATCGTGTGCTCCTCGATGGTGACCAGGGCTCCGCAGGCGCGTGCGTGCTCGAGCACGGCCTGTTCGTCCAGCGGTTTGAGCGTGTGGACGTTGACGACGGCGGCCTCGATGCCTGCCGAGGAGAGCGTTTGGGCCGCTTCCAGCGCCGGACCGATCATGGTCCCGATGCTGAGGAGTGCGACGTCGCCCCCCTCGCGGAGCGTGACGGCCTTGCCGATCTCGAAGGGGGTGTCCTCGGCGGTGACGATGGGGGTGGGGATGCGTCCCAGCCGCAGGTATACCGGGCCGTCATGGCGTGCGGCCGCCACGGTCGCCTTCACGGCCTCGCGCGCGTCGCAGGGCGCGATCACGGTCATGCCCGGGAGCACGCGCATGAGCGCGAGGTCCTCGATGGCCTGGTGGGTCGCCCCGTCCTCGCCGACCTGGAGCCCACCGTGGCTGGCGGCGATCTTGACGTTGGTGCGGTTGTAGGCGACGGACAGCCGCACCGCCTGGTTCGCCAGCGAGGTGGCGAACACGGCGAAGGTCGTCGCGAACGGGATCTTCCCGGCGAGCGCCAGGCCCGCCGCGGTGCCGATCATGTCGCTCTCGGAGATGCCCATCTGGAAGAAGCGCTCGGGGTAGGCCTCCGCGAACCAGTGCACCTTGATCGCCTCGGCCAGATCGGCCGTGAGCACGACGAGGTCGGGCTCGGTGGCGCCGAGCTCGACGAGCGCCTTGCCGAAGGCCTCCCGGATGGGCATGGGGTCGTTGAGGTTCACAGCTCGACCTCCTGAAGGGGGAAGTCCAGGTAGCCGTCGGACGGGCCGATGGCCTCCAGGGCCCGACGGGCTTCGTCGAGCGACGGCACGGTTCCGTGCCACTTGGCGAGATTCTCCATGAAGGGCACGCCCTTGCCCATGACGGTGCGTGCGATGACCGCGTGCGGCCGGTCGGCCGCCACAGCGCGAGGCGCGCCCGCGAGGACCTCGAGGATCGCCTGCAGGTCGTGCCCGTCGATCTCGTCGACATGCCAGCCGAAGGCGCGGAGCTTGTCGGGGAGCGGTGAGATGTGCTTGACGTGCTCCACCTCGCCGTCGATCTGCAGACCGTTGTCGCTGATCAGCAGGGTGAGGTTGCCGAGCCGGTGATGGGCGGCCGCCATCAGGGCCTCCCAGATCTGGCCCTCCTGGAGTTCGCCGTCGCCGACGAGACAGTACACGCGGGAGTCCCTGCCGTCGAGACGCGCCGCCAGCGCCAGGCCGTTGGCCACCGACAGCCCCTGGCCCAGCGGGCCCGAGGAGGTCTCGACGAGGTCCGGGAGATCCACCCGGGCGGGATGCCCCTGCAGGCGGCTGTCGAGCTTCCGGAAGGTGGCGAGCTCAGCGGGTTCCAGGTAGCCGGTACGGCACAGCGCCGAGTAGAACGCTGCGCAGATGTGTCCGTTGCTCAGCACGAAGCGGTCCCGGTCGGGGTCGTCGGGCCGCCGCGGGTCGTGCCGCAGGACCGCGCCGTAGAGCGCCGCGATCAGCTCGGCCGCACCGAGCGCGCCGCCGGGATGGCCCGAGCCCGTGCCGGCGATCATGCGGATGCTGTCGCGCCGGATCTGTCGGGCGAGGCCCTCCAGCGCGACGAGGTCGTGGGGTTGTTCGGCGACGGTCTGCATGTGCCAGCTCCTCGGTTCCGGGATTGCTGCCAGGGATGGGTGACTAGCCTTTGACGGCACCGGCGGTCAGGCCGGCGATGAGATTACGTTGCACGAGCATGAAGAACAGGATGGTCGGGATCACCGAGATGACGCCGCCGGCGGTCAGCAGGTCCCAGCGGATCAGATACTCGCCGATGAACGTTCGCAGGCCCACGGGCAGCGTGCGCGACACCGTGGTCGAGGTGAACGTCAAGGCGTAGATGAACTCGTTCCAGGAGTAGATGAACACGTACGTCGATGACGCCGCGATACCGGGTACCAGCAGCGGCGCCAGCACCCAGCGGAAGGCCGTGATCTCGTTGCAGCCGTCGATCATGGCGGCCTCGTCGAGCTCTTTGGGTACGGCGTCCATGAAGCCCGTCAGAAGATAGGTCGTGAACGGCAGGGCGAAGGCGGTGTCCACGAGGATGAGGCCCCACCAGGTGTTCAGCAGGCCGATCGTCCTCAGCGTGAGGAAGAGTGGCATCACCATCAGGACCGAGGGGATGAGCTGCGTGACCAGCAGGCCGATCAGGATGTAGGTCTTCCCGGGGATCCGGAAGCGTGAGAGCGCATACGCCGCCAGCACCGCCGCGACCGTGGCCAGCGCCACGGTGCCCGCCGAGACGATGGCGCTGTTCAGGAAGTAGCGCAGGAACGGCGTCGTGGTGACCAGCAGCTTGTAGCCGAGGAAGGTAACGGAGTGGGGCAGCACCTGGACGGGCGATGTGTACAGCTCGCTCTTGGGCTTGAGCGATGTCAGGAACATCCAGACGTAGGGCCCGAGGGCGAACGTCAACCACCCGAGGATGGCGATGCCCAGACCCGCTCGACCCCAGCGCCAGCGGAAGCGCGGCCGGGGACGGGTCCGGCCGAGGCCGGTCGATCGGTGCGAGGTGCCTGTCATGTCACACCACCTGCTGTCGGCGAAGGATACGGATGTACACGATGATGACCAGGCCCAGCAGGAGCGCCTGGACGAACGCCGCGGTGGCGCCGGTACTGAAGTGGATGCGCCGGTAGGCCTCCGTATAGGCGAAGAACGGCATGGTGGTGGTGGCGTAGCCCGGCCCGCCGTTCGTCATGACGAACATCAGGTCCATGTAGTTGGCGGTCCAGATGAGCCGCAGGATGGTCGTGATCAGGATGGTCGGGAGGAGCAGGGGGACCTTCACGTGCCACAACACTTGCGCCGGGTTGGCTCCGTCGACCCGCGCCGCCTGCTCGAGCTCCAACGGGATGGCCTGCAGGGCGGCGAGGAGCATGACTGCGAAGAACGGGATCCCCTGCCACACGTCGATCATGATGAGGGTGGGTAGCGCCGTGTGGGGCGAGGAAAGGAAGGGGAAGAAGGTCTTCAGGATCCCGACGCGCACGAGGATCTCGTTGACGATGCCGTAGTTCCCGTCGAGCATCCACATCCACATCAACGCAACCAGCACGCTGGGGGTCGCCCATGGGATGAGGAGCACGCCCCTGACGACGTCGCGGCCGAAGAACGACTGGTTGAGCAGGAGTGCCCCGATGAAGCCGAAGACGAGCTGCAGCGACACCGCGCTCGCCACCCACACCAGGGTGTTGCGCATGGCGATCCAGAAGACCGGATTGTGGAAGACCTGGACGAAGTTCTGCAGCCCGACCCAGGTGGTTCGGGAGGGCTGCAGCATGTTGAAGTTCTGGAAGGTCAAGAGGATGGCCCGCACCAGCGGGTAGCCGATCACGAACACCAGGAGCAGTGCCGCCGGCGCCAGCAGCAGTGCCGGGACAAGGCGTCGGCGGAGCCGCGGGTTCAACCACCTGTTGCGTGGTGCGCTGGTGCGGACCATGGAGCGACCTCTACTTCTGCTTCAGGGCGGTGGCGATCTGCGTCATCATCTGCTGGCTGGTGATCTGTCCGAGCAAGGCCTGCTGCATGCTCGCCTGCCAGAGCTGCGACGCTACGTACCCGACGCCCGGGAGGGGCGGCCAGGCGACCGCGTAGTTGGCCTGATCGAGCGAGAGCTTGAAGAACGGGTTGTTCTGGTAGTAGGGCTCGGAGGCGACGGACGTCAGGACCGGGAGCTGCCCGTTCGCCGAGCGGCTCATCTTGTCCATCGGGCCCTGGGTGTCGAGCCACGAGATGAACGTGAAGGCGGCCTGCTTCTCCTTGGAGCTCCCGAACACGACGTTCCCGCTCATCGCCATCATCGTCGCCGGCTTGTTGGGATCGGCCGGCGGGACGTTGGTGACGCCCAGGTCGCTGCCGAGCTTCTCCGTCAGGGATTTCGAGCTACCGACGTGGTGCGCGGCGAAGGTCGTGATGCCCGACTCGAAGCCGCCGATGATCTGGGCGAAGCCGTCCGAGGGGGCGGTCGGTGGCGTGACCTTGTCGACCCGGAACAGGTCGATGTACTTCTGGTTGGCGTCGACGCAGGCCTGGCTGTCGGCCACCACGGCGCCACTGCCGTCCACGAGGTGGCACCCGAGGGCCAGCATGAAGGCGTACCACTGGTCCTGGCCGCCGGCACCGCCGCGGAGGGCGAAGCCGTACTGCTTCTTCGCCGGATCGGTGAGCGTCTTGGCTTCCTGCACGAACTCGGCGAAGGTCTTGGGAGGCTCGAGCCCGGCCGCCTTCAGGCGGTCCGCCCGGTAGTACAGGTAGAAGGTGATGTACTGGGCAGGCAGCATGTAGACAGGGCTGTCCGCCGAGGTCTTGCCGGTCGACCACAGGTTCTGGATGACGTCACTGGAGCCCGGCCACTGCTGGATGTAGGAGGTGAGCGGCTGCAACAGGTCGTTGGAGACGAACTCGCCCAGCCACCAGTCCTTGAAGCGTGCGGCGTCGGGCGCGCTGCCGGAACCGATCGCCGTCAGGAGCCGGTCGTGGTACTGGCTCAGCGGGATGGTCTGGTACTTCACCTCGATGTTGGGGTGGGTCTGGTTGAACTCCTTGACGAGGTCCGGCCACACCGGGTCCGTGGAGTCGTCCAGCCACAGCCAGTAGTTGACGACCGTCTTGTTCCCTTGCGCGAACGCCTGTGAGATGGGCAGTACGGTGCCCAGTAGCAGGGCGCCGAGGGTCATCAGAACGACGCGTTTGAAGCGTGATGCTGGTGTCACGATGTCTCCTTGTCCGGTCGACGGGTCTGTTCCGGGCGCACGACGGGCGTGGGTCCGGATCCTCAGGAAACGAACTCGGTAGGCAGGGACACCTCCTCACCCGTGGCCTCGATCGCGGACTCGAGGCGTCGTTCCACGTCGCGGAAGTGCTCGTCGAGCGCTTCGCGCGCGCTCGTCACGTCCTTCGCCGCCATGGCGTCCACGATCTGGCGGTGGTACGCCACCGTGGCGGCGGCTTCGCCCGGGGGCAGCACGTTCCGAGCGTGAAGGTGCTGGAAGAGCCCCCAGAACACATCGAGGATCTTCTTCAGGACCTCGTTGTGGAGGGCGCCGAACAGGACCTTGTGGAAGGCCATGTCTTCCTCGATGAACGCTCGCCCGGCGTCCGCGCTGAGGGCCATCTGTTCCACGATGGCGTAGAGCCTATCGATGCGTGAGGCCTCGAGCTTCCGCGTGGCCTGAGCGATGAAGGACGTCTCGAGCGTGCGCCGAACCTCCAGCAGGTCGCGGATGCTGGCCGCGTCGAAGGTCAACGAGTAGGCCAGGTTGCTCGCGATGGAGGCCACGTCGAACGCCCGCAGGAAGCGACCCTTGCCGTGCTTGACCTCGATCATGCCCAGCGCCTCGAGCGAGCGCAGCGCCTCGCGGACGGCGCTCCGGCTCGCTCCCAGCCGGCCAGACAGCTCCTTCTCGGTGGGGAGCTTGTCACCGGGCCGGAGCTGACTGTCGAGGATGAACCGTCGGAGCCGGTCTTGGATGACTCCGTGCAGCCTCGATGTGGGGATGACCTCGAGCATGGGACTCCAGGTAGCGAGCAGGGCGGGCCTACTCTTATCAGACGTCGGTTGTCTGACAACATACAACCTGGGCCGGCCCTTCGTCAATGCGGGGGACGCCGTTGGGCCCTCCTTGCGATGCGTCGGCCGACGCGGGGCACGGCCGGGACGATGGGCCCGGGAGGACGCCTGGTACCATCGGTAGCGTCCAGGGTCGGTCAGGCCCCGTCCGGCGGGGTCGATGGGGTCCGGGCGAGCCGGGTGGGCACGCGGCGGCACGGTCGGGACGGCTCCGACCAGGACCACCGCGGGAAGGAGCGAGCCATGGAGAGCGAGCGACACGACGTGGTGGTCGTGGGTGGAGGCTCGGCCGGCTCGGCGATCGCGAACCGTTTGAGCACGGACGCTTCCGCGAGCGTGCTGGTCCTCGAGGCGGGGCGTGCGGATTGGCCCTGGGACGTGTTCATCCACATGCCGGCGGCGTTGCCGTTCCCGATCGGGAACCCGCGCTACGACTGGCGCTACGAGACCGAACCGGAACCCCACATGGATGGGCGCCGGATCTACCATGCGCGCGGCAAGGTGCTCGGCGGCTCCTCGAGCATCAACGGCATGATCTTCCAACGCGGCAACCCGATGGACTACGACCGCTGGGCACAGGCGCCGGGCATGGAAGCATGGGACTACGCTCACTGCCTTCCGTACTTCAAGCGGATGGAGACCTGCCTGGCGGGCGCCGATGCCTGGCGTGGGGGGGACGGTCCGCTCATCCTCGAGCGGGGCCCGGCCACCAATCCACTCTTCGGCGCGTTCTTCGAGGCCGTGCGGCAAGCGGGGTACTCCCTCACCGACGACGTCAACGGCTACCGACAGGAAGGCTTCGCGCCGTTCGACCGGAACATCCACCGCGGCAGGCGCTGGTCGGCCTCGAAGGCGTACCTCGACCCGGTCCGCCGCCGGCCGAACCTCACCGTTCGCACCCGCGCCTTCGTCACCCGCGTCCTCTTCGACGGCGCGCGCGCCACCGGCGTTGAGTACGAGCACGGCGGTCAGCTCCGGCGCGTCGACGCGGGCGAGGTGATCCTCAGCGGCGGGTCCATCAACACGCCGCAGTTGCTGCAGCTCTCCGGGGTCGGTCCGGCGGAGCACCTGCGCTCTCTGGGGATCGCGCCGGTGGCCGACTTGTCTGGCGTGGGGCAGAACCTGCAGGACCATCTCGAGGTCTACATCCAGTACGCCTCCAAGCAGCCTGTCTCGGTCGCACCCTGGTTGAAGTGGTGGCGGCGGCCGTGGGTGGGGTTCCAGTGGCTGTTCTTCCGGAGTGGTGCGGGTGCCAGCAATCACTTCGAGGGAGGCGGCTTCGTGCGCTCGAACGACGAGGTGGCCTGGCCCAACCTGATGTTCCACTTCCTGCCGCTCGCCATCCGCTATGACGGCAGTTCGCCCGCGTCCGGCCACGGCTACCAGGTGCATGTCGGCCCTATGTTCTCCGACGTGCGTGGCGAGCTGAAGATCGTGTCGACCGACCCGCGCGTCAAGCCGTCGCTGCGCTTCAACTACCTGTCCACGCCGAACGATCGGCGCGAGTGGCTGGAGGCGGTGCGCACGGCCCGCCACATCCTCACGCAGCCGGCGTTCGAGCCTTACAACGGCGGCGAGCTATCGCCGGGACCGTCGGTCGAGACCGACGAGGAGATCCTCGCGTGGGTCGCCCGCGACGCGGAGACGGCGCTGCACCCCTGCAGCACCGCCAGGATGGGGACCGACGCGATGGCGGTCGTGGACCCCTCGTCCATGAAGGTCCACGGCCTCGAGGGCCTGCGGGTGGTGGACGCCTCCGTCATGCCGATCATCACCAACGGCAACATCTACGCGCCGGTGATGATGATCGCCGAGAAGGCGGCCGATCTGATCCGCGGAGACACGCCGCTCCCGCCGAGCGACGCACCGGTCTACCGCCACCGGGAGGCGCAGCGAGCCTGAGTCCTTGCGCCATGCCGGCGGACGAGGTCTGGGGGCGGCGACCCGGGAGTGAGAGGCTGGCGCCGGTGGGGCCGTTGCCTGTCGACGGTCCCTACGCCTCGGAGGTCTCCGAGGCGCTGAGCTTCGCGCGGGCCTCGATCCAGCGCGGGTAGAGCCGTGCGAGCCGCGCGGCGTCGCCCGCCCTCGACGCCTTGAGCAGGTCGCCCTCGAGCTCGGCGACCTCGAGGCGTGCGTAGTAGTCGAGCATCTCCTTGAGGTGGGCGAGCACGACCCGACCGGTGAGGATGGGGTGGTTGTTGGTGACGTTGGCGTCGGGGAACTGCAGGCCGTGCTCCAGCTCGACCTCGAGACCCTGTCGGAAGGCTTCGAGGGAGACCTCCAGGGCTTCGGCGCCGACCGCCTGGCGGATCGCCTCGGCCTCGTCGGCCTCGACGCGTGTGTCGACACGTTCGGTCCAGTCGCCGATCCCGAGATCGTGGCAGGCTTCGCGAACGTGGTCGAGCGTGACGAAGTCGCTGATGTTCATGCTTCCTCCTCGTCGGCCGCCGCGCCGGAATCCCGGAGCGGCGTCTCGCAACGCGGGCCCGCGGGCAGCTTCCGCCTTCAGGGCTCGGTGTGCATGTAGACACCGAACGTTCCCGGCCCCACGTGGGTGGCGACGGACGTACCGATCGCGCGGATGGCCCCGCCGGCGAACGTCAGCCCGCTGTCGCGCAGCGCCTGCGCCAGGCGCTCGGCGCTCGCCGCGTTCTGAACGTGCATGAAGGTCAACGTGAGGGTTCCGGCGTGCTCGCTCACGAAGGCCCGGACGTGTCGCACGATCTCGCGGATGGCGGCGGCCGTGCCGCGCACGGTCGTCACCGGCACGGCGCCGGATCCTTCGTGCGTGAGGATCGGCGTCATCCGCAGCAGGCTGCCCAGCAGGGCGCTGGCCCGGCCGATGCGGCCGCCGCGGCGAAGGTGTTCGAGGTTGGTGACGGCGAACAGGGGCTTGAGCGTGTCCCGGATCGGCTCGATCCTGGTGAGGATGGTGGCCAGCTCCGCCCCCTGGTTGCGAAGCTCCGCGGCCTTGCGGACCACGTCGCCATGGCCTGCGGTTGTTGCACGGGTGTCGAAGACGGTGACCGGGAGCGGCGCTCCTTCGACCGCGTGGCAGGCCGACGCGTAGGTCCCGGAGAGCTCGGAGCTCAGGGTGATGCAGAGTACCTGCTCCGCCCCCGCGTCGGCCGCCCTCTGGAAGGCGCCCAGGAAGGCGTCCGGCGTGACCTGGCTGGTGCTGGGCAGGTCGGCCCCGGCGGCGATCCCGGCCAGGATGTCGGCGGTCGTGATGTCGACGCCGTCGAGATAGGTCTTACCTCGGAACTCCACGTGCAGCGGCATGATGTCGACACCGAGGTCGCTGGCCTCGTCGGCCGTGAGATCGCAGGTGCTGTCGGCAACGATGGCGAGCGTTCGCGGGGTGGCCGGGCGTTGGCGGGTCATCACCGTACCTCCACGGATCCAGCGTACGCGCAAGTGGGTCGGGCGCGCCGTGGCCGGGGCGTTGTCCGCGGTGGAACCGCGTGCGGGGGAGCGATCGCAGCCGCAGAACAGGCCGAACCCGCCCTCACGGGAGCGGGTTCGTTCGGCCTGAAGTCCTGATGGAGGGTTGACCCGACGCCGTGTTCCCCTGCCGGCAGGAGTTCGCGGCGGCGGTGCCCGTCGACTACGGTTCGAGGTTAGTCGGTCCGGCCTGAGCCCGCCGTGAAATGCGCCCGACTTCGCTCCGCTGCCGGAGCCGGCATCGCGATAACTGGGGACGGCCGTCCCTGACGGCCGGACGTTCACGTGCCATGATGACGTTGGCGTTCACCCGAACCCTGTCCGTAACGGAAGGGTCGCCATGCTCTCGGTCGACGTGACCATCATCGGAGGCGGCGTCATAGGTTGCGCCATCGCGCGCGAGCTCAGCCGCTACCGCCTCCGTGTGCTCGTGCTGGAGCGCGCTGCCGAGGTCGGATTCGGCACCAGCAAGGCCAACAGCGGCATCATCCACGCCGGGCACCACAGCGCGTCGACCACGCTCAAGGGCCGGTTGGAGTGGGAGGGGAACCAACGCTGGCCGGCCCTGGCCGAGGCGCTGGGATTCGGCTTCCGCCGCATCGGCGAGCTCACCGTGGCGTTCGACGAGGAGGACCGTCGCACCCTCCGCGTGTTGCAGGAGCAGGGACGTGGCAAAGGCGTGCCCGGACTCGAACTGTGGCCTGCCGAACGCGTGCGCCGCGAGGAGCCGAACCTCTCCGATGAGATCACGGAGGCGTTGCACGCCCCGACCGCCGCCGTCGTCAATCCCTACGAGGCGTGCTTCGCGCTGGCTGAGAGCGCGGTGCGAAACGGTGTCGAGCTGGCGTGCGGAGAGTCGGTGAAGGCCATCGACCGGGATCCGGACGGATGGTACCTCCTCACCCCAGAACGCACCGTGCGCAGCCGCTTCGTGATCAACGCCGCCGGCCTCCATGCCGACCGTGTCGCGGAGCTGGCGGGTGTCGAGCCCTTCACGGTGCGGGCGCGCAAGGGTGAGGAGTACCTGCTCGACAAGCGGCTCGCCGGCATGGTGAACCGGCTCATCTTCCCCTGCCCGACGCCGCACTCGAAGGGGATCCTGGTGATCCCCACCTTCGACGGCACGTTGATGGTGGGGCCTACCGCGCATATGGCGGCCAAGGACGACCTGTCCACCACGGCCGAGGGCGCCGAGGAGGCGTTCGCCGGCGCGCGCAGGCTGGTCCCCGGCATCAGCGAGCGCGACTGCATCGCGGAGTTCGCCGGCTTGCGCGCCGTACTGGACGACGAGGACTTCCTCATCGGTCCGACCCGCGCGCGCGGCTTCGTGAACGTGGCCGGCATCCAATCTCCGGGCCTGACGGCGGCCCCGGCCATCGCCGAGCAGGTGGCGGAGTTGCTGGCCGCCGAGGGGCTGGTGTTGGAGCCCGACGACGCCTTCGTGGGCACGCTGGACCCTCCGATTCAGGTCGCGGGGCTCGATCGCGAGGCGCTGGCGGAGCTGGCGGCGAGCGACCCGCGCTACGCCCGCATCGCCTGCCGTTGCGAGAACGTCACCGAGGGCGAGGTCCTGGAGGCGGTGGCGCGCGGCGCCCGCACCCTCGACGGCCTGAAGTTCCGCACCCGGGCGGGGATGGGCCGGTGCCAGGGCGGCTTCTGCACGTGGCGCTGTCTGTCCCTGCTGTCGGAGGCTACCGGCACGCCGGTTCCCGCCCTCACCAAGCGCGGAGACGGGTCCTGGATCGCATGCGAGCGCAAAGAGCGCTTGGCTCCCGAGGTGGGCCATGGTTAGCGCCCGTCCGCTCCAGCTCCGCTCGAGTTACGACGTGCTGGTGGTAGGGGCCGGTCCCGCGGGCATGGCCGCCGCGCTGGGGGCGCGTGAGGCGGGTGCGGAGCGCGTGCTGATGGTCGACCGCGAGCCGGAGACCGGCGGCATCCTCAACCAGTGCATCCACAACGGCTTCGGTCTGCACCACTTCAAGGAGGAGCTCAGCGGCCCCGAGTACGCTCAGCGCTTCCTCGAGCAGGTCGTCGAACACGATGTCGATGTCCTCACCGACGCCTACGTGCTCGACATCGACAGCGACCGTCGCACCGCGCTGATGTCGCCCGAGCACGGTGTCCGCGAGGTCGCGGCGAGAGCCGTGGTGCTCGCCATGGGGGCGCGGGAGCGCACCCGAGGCGCGGTACGCATCCCCGGTCAGCGCCCTGCCGGCGTGATGACGGCCGGGTTCGCCCAGAAGCTCGTCAACCAGGCGGGGTACCTGCCGGGCCGTCGGGTGGTGGTGCTGGGCTCGGGTGACATCGGCCTGATCATGGCGCGCCGGCTGGTGCTCGAGGGGGCGGAGGTGCTGGGGGTCTTCGAGATCCTGCCGCACGTCAACGGCCTGTCAAGGAACGTGGTGCAATGCCTGCAGGACTTCGACATCCCGCTCCACCTGTCCACCACCGTCACCCGCATCCACGGCCGGGAGCGCGTCGAGCGCGTGAGCGTGGCGCCCGTCGACGAGGCCTTCCGGCCGCTGCCGGAGCGCGGCTGGGAGGTGCCGTGCGACACGCTGCTGCTGTCCATCGGGCTGATCCCTGAGAACGAGTTGTCGCGTCGCCTGCGGCTACGCCTCGACCCGGTGACGACCGGTCCGGTGGTGACGAGCGGCATGGAGACCTCGCGCGACGGGGTGTTCGCGTGCGGAAACGTGGTGCACATCCACGATCTGGTCGACTACGTGACCGAGGAGTCGCTACTGGCGGGCCGCAGCGCCGGGGCCTTCGCGCTGGGAACGCCGGCGGCTTCCGACAACGTGCGCCTGGTCCCGGGCGAGAACGTGCACTCGTGCGTGCCGCACACCATCACCACCGATCGCGAGCATGTGGTGTACCTGCGGGTGAGCCGCTCGCTCAAGCCCTGCACGTTGCGGCTGGGCGACGTCTATGAACGCCCGCTGCGCTACGTGGTCCCGGGCGAGACCGTCACGCTCAAGGTGCGCCCGCGTTTCCTGGAGGCCTTCCACGGCGACACCCTGCGCGTCGACGTGGTGCCCCGCGAGGAGGGGACGGCATGAGCGCGCGCGGCGATCGGAGCGAGTACCTCTGCATCGGATGTCCGCTGGGGTGCCGGCTCGAGGTGGAGGAGGACGCGACGGGCGGGGTGGAGGTGCGCGGCAACTCCTGCAAGCGCGGTCTGGAGTTCGCTCACCAGGAGCACAGCGACCCGCGCCGCATGGTGGCCACCACGGTACGGATCGAAGGGGGCCGGTGGGCGCGCCTGCCGGTGCGGACGCGAGAGGCGGTCCCCAAGGCCGAGGTGCTGGCCCTGTGCCGCGCCCTGCACGCCCTGACCCTCACGGCGCCGGTGGCGCTGGGGGCTGTGGTGCTGGCCGATGCGCTGGGCACGGGGGTCGACGTGGTGGCCAGCCGGGACATGCCCCGGCTGGCGTGAGCGCCCGCGGTCGCCTCAGGCCGCCCGTTCCTCCGGCCCCTGGAACTGCGCCTGGTACAGGGTCGCGTAGGCTCCGCCCGCGGCGATGAGTTCGTCGTGCGTGCCCTGCTCCACGATCGTGCCGTCCTCCATCACCAGAATGACGTCGGCGTTGCGGATCGTGGAAAGCCGGTGGGCGATCACGAAGCTGGTGCGGTTGCCGCGCAGCGCGGTCATGGCCTCCTGGACCAGCAGCTCCGTGCGGGTGTCGACGGAGCTGGTGGCCTCGTCGAGCACCAGTAGCGGGGGGTCGGCCAGGAACGCGCGCGCGATGGTGATGAGCTGCTTCTCACCGGCGCTGACGGTTCCCCCCTCGTCGTCGATGATGGTGTCGTAGCCCTCGGGCAGGCTGTGCGTGAAGCGGTCGACGAATGCCGAGCGGGCCGCGGTCAGGATCGCTTCCTCGCTGGCGTCGGGTCGGCCGTAGGCGATGTTCTCGCGGATGGTGCCACGGAACAGCCAGGTGTCCTGCAGGACCATCCCGATGCGGGAGCGCAGGTCGTCGCGCCGCACCCGGGTGATGTCGATGTCGTCGACGGTGATGCGGCCCGAGTCGAGCTCGTAGAAGCGCATCAGGAGGTTCACCAGCGTGGTCTTGCCGGCCCCGGTGGGTCCCACGATCGCCACGGTCTGCCCCGGCTCCGCAGTCAACGACAGGTCCTCGATGAGCGGTCGATCGGGCTCGTAGCGGAACGCGACGCGCTCGAAGCGCACCTTTCCCCGCGGCACGGCCGGGAGCGTCGCGTCGGCGACCTCGGGCTGCTGCTCCACGGCGTCGAGCAGCTCGAACACCCGCTCGGCCGAAGCGACGCCGGACTGCAGCAGGTTCACCATCGACGCCACCTGTGTCACGGGTTGCGTGAAGCGGCGGGTGTACTGGATGAACGCCTGGACGTCGCCCAGGCTGATGGTCCCGCTGGCGACCTTGAGGCCGCCCAGCACCGCGATGGCGGCGTAGTTCAGATTGCCGACGAACATCGTGACCGGCATGATCAGGCCGGACAGGAACTGAGCCCGGAAGCTCGCCTGGTAGAGCGCCTCGTTCTCGACCTCGAAAGCCTTCTGAACGTCCGCCTGGCGCCCGAAGACCTTCACCAGGGCGTGCCCGGTGTAGGCCTCCTCGACCTGCGCGTTGAGCGTGCCGGTGCGCCGCCACTGCGCGATGAACTGCTTGCCGGAGCGACTCATGATGAATCCGGCCATCGCCATGGTGAGCGGGATGGTGACCAGTGCCACCAGCGCCAGCAACGGGGAGATGGAGATCATCATCGTGACCACGAAGACGATGGTGAGCAACGAGGTCAGGAGCTGACTCATCGTCTGCTGCAGACTCTGCGACACGTTGTCGATATCGTTGGTGACGCGACTCAGCAGCTCGCCGCGGGGTTGGCGGTCGAAGTAGGTGAGCGGCAGCAGGTTGAGCTTGTCCTCCACCTGCTCTCGCATGCGGTAGACCGTGCCCTGGACAACGTCGTTCAGCAGGTACCCCTGCAGGTACTGCAGCGCCACCGAGCCGAGGTAGATGGCCAGGACCAGCAGCAGCACGTGCCCGATAGCGGTGAAGTCGACGCCCTGCCCGGGCACCAGGTTGATGCCCGACAGCAGGTCGGCCATCTTGCCCTGCCCGGCGGCACGGGCGGCCGCGATGGCCTGCGCCTTGGTCATGCCGGCGGGCAGGCGCTGGCCGATCACGCCGGCGAAGAGCAGGTCGGTGGCGTGGCCCAGCACGCGGGGGCCGACGGCGGTCAGCGCCACCGAGACCACCGCGGCCAGCACGACCAGCGTCACCTTGAGTCGTTCCGGGCGCAGTCTCGCGGCCAGCCGGCGGAGCGACGGCCCGAAGCTCTGGGCCTTCTGGCCGACCATGCCGGGAGGGCCGTGGCCGGGGCCCCCTCCGACGCGCACCCGTTCGGTGGACTGCATGACCTTGGGCGCGTTGCCGGGTTGCGTCGGCGTGGGGTGGGAGTCGGGTGGACGCCCCGTGCCGCCGGGCCGACTCATGCCGCGGCCTGCCGTTGCGACTCGACGATCTCGCGGTAGGTCACGGACGAAGCGAGCAGCTCGTCGTGGCTCCCCCGGCCCACCACGCGGCCGTCCTCGAGCACGACGATCTGATCGGCGTCCATGATGGTCGCCACCCGTTGGGCAACGATCACCACCGTGGCGTGACGCGTCACCGGCGCCAGCGCACGCCGCAATCTGGCGTCGGTCGCAACGTCGAGTGCCGAGAAGGAGTCGTCGAAGAGGTAGACCTCGGGGTCTCGGATGAGGGCGCGGGCGATGGCGATCCGTTGCCGTTGGCCGCCGGACACGTTGGTACCGCCCTGCGCGATGGGCGCGTCGAGGCCGCCCTCCATGGCTTCGACGAAGTCGCGAGCCTGCGCGATCTCGAGGGCGCGCCACATCTCGTCCGCGCTGGCGTCCGGCTTGCCGTAGCGGAGGTTGCTGGCGATCGTGCCGGTGAACAGGTAGGCCCTCTGGGGCACCAGCCCGATGCGCGCCCACAGAGCCTCGGGCTCGAAGTCGCGGACGTCGATACCGTCGATGAGAACGCTGCCCTCGGTGGCGTCGAAGAGGCGGGGGATGAGGTTGAGCAGGGTGGTCTTTCCCGCCCCGGTGGAGCCGATGATGGCCACCGTCTGGCCGGCAGGGGCGGCGAGATCGACGTCCTCGAGGACCGGATGGCTGGCTCCCGGGTAGCTGAAGCCGACTCCGCGGAGCTCGAGGTGGCCGCGCTCGGGCGCCAGGGTGGCGCCGTGCGCGGGCGGCACCACCGTGGGCTCGGTGTCGAGCGCCTCGCCGATGCGATCGGCCGACACGGCGGCACGCGGCAGGATCACCAACATGAACGTCGACATCATGACGGCCATGAGGATCTGCATGAGGTAGCTCAGGAAGGCCGTCATCGAGCCGATCTCCATGGCGCCGGAGGCGACGCGCAGGCCCCCGAACCACAGCACCGCGACGCTCGAGACGTTGGTCACGAGCATCACCAGGGGGAACATCAGGGCCATCCAGCGGCCGACGTAGAGCGTCACGTCGGTGAGTTCGGCGTTGGCGCGACCGAAGCGCGTGCGTTCGAACGGCTCGCGCACGAAGGCGCGGATGACGCGGATGCCGCCGATCTGCTCGCGCAGGACCTCGTTGATCCGGTCGATGCGCTTCTGCATGCGCCGGAAGCCGGGCACCATGCGCGAGATGACGATGCCCACCAGCCCGGCCAGCACGGGCACGGCGACGGCCACCAGCCAGGCGAGCCCGACGTCCTGGCGCAGCGCCATGATCACGCCGCCGATCATCATGATGGGCGCCACCATCAGCATGGTGAACGCCATCATCAACATCATCTGGACCTGCTGCACGTCGTTGGTGCTGCGGGTGAGGAGCGAGGGCGCGCCGAAGTGCGCCAGCTCGCGGCTGGAGAACGCGCCGACGTGGCGGAAGATGCCCGAGCGCAGGTCGCGGCCGAACGCCATCGCTGTGCGCGCGCCGAGGTAGACGGCACCGATGGTGCACACGATCTGCAGCAGCGAGACCGCCAGCATCCAGCCGCCCTCGCGCACGATGTAGCCGGTGTCGCCGCGGATGACGCCGTTGTCGATGATGGCCGCGTTGATGCTCGGCAGCGTGAGGGACGCCAGCGTGCCCACGAGCTGAAGCGCGACGATAATGGCCATCGAGCCCCGGTAGGGGCGGGTGAAGCTATTCAGGATCCTCAGAAGCATGGGGCCTCTCCCGGTGTCGGTTGGGGCGGCGTTCCTCATCGCCCGGCTCGGTGTCTTCGTCCTCGGCCAGCTCATGCGTGGCCCGATTGAGCGCGTTGAGGCCGTTGCGGAGCTGCCTCAGTTCGTCCTCGTCGAGACGCGCCAGGCTCCGGTGGAGGCCGGAACGGCTGCGGCTCAGCTTCTCCAGGAGAGACGTGCCGGCGGGCGCCAGCTCGATGCGCACCACACGCCGGTCCTTCTCGTCGCGGACGCGCCGCACCAGGCCGCGTTCGGCCATCCGCCGGAGCATGCCCGTGGCGCTGGCGGCGGACATGCCCAACGAGCGTGCCACGGCACCGGCGGGGAGGGGACCGTCGGCCTGCAAGCGCACCAGCACCTGGAGGTGCCCCATGCTGGCGACGTCGCGGCGGATCCGGTGGAGGCCGCGCATGCCACGCTCGCGCATGGCCGTGAAGGCGTCGACGACTTCCGCGATCAGGCGGTCCTTCGCCTCGGTGTCATTCGTTTGTGCCGCGTTGATAGTTCGCACGACGTTAAATATAGGACCATGAGGCCCCGGCGTCAACCCCTGAGCGGCGGGGCCCGCTCCCGACAGAGATCCCTGACGACCGGGCCACGGTGGCGTTGGCGGCGCCGGCAGGGGTCGCGCTCGCACCGGTCGCGCTCACACCGGTCGCGCGCCCCGCGCCGCTTGGTGGAACGCGGCGACCTCGGCCGCTGCAACGTCGATCCCGTCGCGCTCGTCGACGCTCAGCGCACGGAAGGGGTCTACCGTGGCGGCGCCGGCGGCCGCGTCGTAGCGCCAGGTGCCGATCACAGCTCCGCCGACGATCACGGTGGGCGCCAGCATGCCGCCGCCGGCGTTCACGCGCCTGGCGTGCTCGGGGGCGAGAGCGGCCGTCCGATCCTCGTAGCCGACGAGATACTCGTCGAAGGGTGGGAGCAACCGGACGCCGCCCCGAGGTGGCGGTTCCGGAGCGGAGCCGATCGTCCAGAGGGTACGTGGACCGAAGCGCAGCTCCTCGCCCCCGGAGCCCTGCAGCGCGCGGCGCGCGTCTCGCACGGAGAGCCCGGACCACCACGCGAAGTCGTGGACGGTCGCGGGGGCGTGTCCTTCGAGGTAGCGCCGCGCCAGCCGTGCGAGCGCCTCGGACCCCTGAACGAGCTCCGCGGGGGTGGGGGGCGCCGCTTTGTAGTCCGCGCCCGGCGCGCGCGACGGCCCGCACACCAGCACGCCGTCGAGCGCTGCACGTTGCAGCAGGTGGGGGAGCCGTTGCCCGGCGGTGTCGATACCGTGGTCCTCGAGCCGGCGGGCGAGCTCCGCCCGGCCGACGGCGCCCTTCCCATCGAGCACGGTCTGTAGGATCCCGCGGCTGCGGTCGAACGTGGCCTCGTCGAGCTCTAGCTCGCGGTATCGCCTCGCCGCCCTGGCCACCACACCCGGGGCCAGCAGCTCGCGGAGCCAGGCGAGGTCTTCGGCCGCCACGTAGTGGAGGGTGCCCCGGAACATCCAGGTGCGTATCACCCGCCCGTCGCGCAGCGCTTCGTCGACCCGCTCGAGCGTGACCCCGGGCGCGCGCACGCCGACGGCCCAGGGAGCCTTACGCGGATCCTGGGCCTGGACGCCGCACAGGCGCGCGACCACGGCCGCCGGGTCGAGGGGCGCGCGGGGCTCGAGCAGCTGGGAGGCGAGGCGCCAGGCGGCGATGCTCTCGGAGTCGGTCACGCCCCTTCGTCATCGGGCTCGGCGAGGGCCGGGCTGCGCTGGTAGAACAGGGGCGGGTCGATGCCGAGCATGCGGAGGTAGACGTAGCCCTGGCCGCGGTGATGGACCTCGTTGTCGATGAGGTACATCAGCGTGGTGACGACGGGCGCCGTCCACAACCCGAAGGCGTTGGCGGTCTCGCCGAAGCGTTCGGCCGGGATCTTCGGCCAGCTCTCGGCGAGGACGCGGTCGGCGGCGTCCCAGGCGTCGAGAAGGTCGTCCTTGGTGTCGGGTCCGGGGTCGCCGTAGCCGCCGGACGTCCAGTCGTCCTCGAGCACACCCTTCATGGTCGGCGCGATCATCTGCAGCATCTCGGTGGCGAGCGCACCGAAGGTGCGCATACCTCCGGCGCTGAAGGTGAACAGCTCGTCTTCGGGGAAGGCCTGGAGGACGCGCCGGGTCAGGCGGCGGTGGCCCTGCCAGTGCTCGAGCAGCATGTCGGTGGTGAGGGCGGTGGGAGAGAGGTTCGTCATGGTCGGGCTCCTCGTGGGGGGAGACGGTCGCGCCGGGCCGGTTCCGGCGGCCGAGTCCGCTACGAGCACCCTAGCGCGGATCAGCGACAGGACATGACGCCGATTCCGGCGCGCGGAGATCCGCTATCCTCGCGGCATGTACGACCCGGTGATGCGGGTGTTGACGGTGCTGGAGATCCTGCAGGCGCGCGAGCGTGTCACGGGACCCGAGCTCGCCCGGAGGATGGAGGTGAGCCGCCGCACGGTCCAGCGCTATGTGGCGCGGCTCCAGGACCTCGGGATCCCGGTGGAGGGCACGCCCGGGGTGGGTGGAGCCTACCGGCTGCGCCCCGGTTTCCGGCTCCCGCCCCTGATGTTCACCGACGAGGAGGCGTTCGCGCTAGCGCTCGGGCTGCGGGCCCTCCGGCATGTCGGTCTGGAAGCGTTCGCCCCGGCGGCGGAGGGGGCGTCGGCGAAGCTGACGCGCGTGCTGCCGGATGCGGTGCGGGAGCGCGTCGGGGACGTCGAAGAGGCGGTGACGCTCGAGGCGGGCCGGTGGACGGTGGCCATCGACCCCGCGACGGTGCTCACGGTCGCCGCGTCCATCCGCGCTAGGCGCACGGTGAGGTTCCGCTACACGACGCACGACGGGGTGGCGAGCGAACGGTCGGTGGAGCCGTACGGCCTGGTGCATCTGGACGGTCGCTGGTACCTGGTGGGCCACTGCCAGATGCGCCGCGCCCTGCGCACGTTTCGACTGGATCGCGTGACGGACGTGGTCGAGGCCGACGGCGCATTCGAGCGCCCCGCCGCGTTCGACGCGCGCCAGTTCCTCGTCGCGTCGCTGCCGTTCGTGAAGGAGCCGCACGACGTCGAGGTATGGCTCGGTCTCTCGCCCGAGGCCGCTGTCCGGCGGCTGGAGCCCTGGAGGGTGTCGCTGGAGGCCGCCGACGGAGGCACGCTGCTCCGGTGCACGCGCGACGAGCTCGAGCCGTTCGCGGCGATGCTGCTCGGCCTCGGGTGCCCGTTGCGCGTGCACGGCCCCCAGGCGCTGCGGGACGCCTTCGCCGCACTCGCGGGGCGCGCGTCGGCAGCGGCCACGTGACGCCGGCCTAGGGCTCCAGGTTCCGCAACCAGGCCGCGAGCACGTCACGTCCGGTGAGGACGTCGTTGGCGGTGAGCGGTAGCGGCACGTCCAACAGGGGCGCGGGACGTTCGGCCCTTGGGACGGTTCGCGTGCACCCCCACACTGCCAGCGAAGCCACTGGAAGGTGGGACGTACCGATGGAGACGACGAGGACGGACACAGACCGGACGGATGCGAGGGGCCGCGGGGGTGGGCGCCCGAGAGCGGACAGCGGCGGCGGATCCGCGTTCGGGGTCGGCGCGATCGTCCTGGGACTGGGCACGGCAATGGTGACGCTGCTGGGACCGCTGGGACTGGGTGCGATCCGTTATCACGCGTCGGAGGGGGCGGTGAATCAGATCCTGGGCGGCGATGTTGCAGGACTGCTGCTCGTGGCCCCGGCGGCGATCGTCGCGGGTGTGCTGGTGCTGCGGCGGAACCCGGCGGGGCCGGTGCTGGCGCTCGGGCCGTCCGCTTACGTCCTGTACACGGAAGTCCAACTCGCTCTGGGCGGGGACTTCGTGCGCTACCCGGGCAACAGTGAGCGCTTCTTCCTGCTGTTCCTCGCCTTGTTCGTGCTCGCCGGGGCGCTCCTGGTGCGCGCCTGGACGGGCCTCGACGGCGCACGGCTGCCGCCCCTCTCGCACCGCTTCACGCGCTTCGTGGCGGGCTTCGTGCTGGTGATCGCCGCGTTCCTGGCCATCGGTCTGCATCTGCCCGGACTCATCGCTTCGTTCGGGGCGCAGCCGCCGGGGACCGCGAGTCTGGCGGACCCTGCGGTGTTCTGGCTGGTGAAGTTCATGGACCTGGGCGTGGTCGTCCCGGTGCTCGTGGCGGTCGCCGTCGGGCTGCTTCAGGAGCGGGGCTGGGCGCACAAGGCGATGGTCGCCGTCGTGAGCTGGATCGCCTGCCTCGGCTCTGCCGTCGCCGGCATGGCGATCGTGATGCAAGTGACCGGAGACCCCGAGGCGGCGATCGGGAACGTGGTGGCCTTCGGTCTGTTCGCGGCTGTTGGGCTGGCGATCGCCGTCGGCGTGTACCGTCCGCTGTTCCGTGTGCGCTAGGTCTCGCGCCCCATAACCATGGCTACGAACGCCCGGACGACCTGCGGGTCGAAATGCGCGCCCGCACCCTCCTCGATGTGGGCGAGCGCCGCCATCGGGCTCCAGGCCGCGCGATAGGGCCGGTCGCTGGTGAGTGCGTCGTAGACGTCGACGACCGCGAAGATCCTTGCTTCCAGCGGGATGGCTTCGCCGGAGAGCCCCTCGGGGTAGCCGCCGCCGTCCCAGCGCTCGTGGTGATAGCGGGGGATGGCGAGCGCCGGTTGCAGGTAGTGGATGCCCTTGAGCATGTCGTAGGCGTTTCCGGGATGCAGCTTCACGACCGCGAACTCCTCCGGCGTGAGCCGGCCGGGCTTGAGGAGGATGGCGTCGGGCACCGCCATCTTGCCGATGTCGTGGAGCAGCGCTCCGCGCCGCAGGTGCGGCCGGTCGGCTTCCGGTACGCCCAGTCTGGCGGCCAGGTCCAGCGCCATCGCCGTCACGCGCTGGCTGTGGCCGGCGGTGTCCTCGTCCCGGAGGTCGAGCGCCAACGCCCAGCCTTCGATCGTCCGGTCGTAGGCGTCCTCCAGCTCGGCGTTGGCGTCGTAGAGGTCGCTCATGAGGTCGTCGCGTTGGATGGCGAGCGCGATCTGGTTGGACAGCGCCTCGGTGAACACGTGGGCGTCATCGTCGAGGTGCAGGGGAGCACGCGTGAACAGCTCGATCGCACCTTCGAGCCTACCCGCGCTGATGAGCGGAACGGCGAAGCAGCCACGGAACCCGAAGCGCTTGACGTACTGCACGCCCTTGGCTCCGGGCGCGTCGGCGTCGAGGACGGATGCCGCGGCGCGCGTTCGGGCCGCCCTCCCGGCCAGCCCGCGGCCGAGGGGGATGACGGCGGTGTGCTCCGGCATGCCACGGCCCGCCAGCATGTGCAGGGCGCGGCGGGAGGGGTCGAAGCGGAACACGGCCGCGGCGTCGATGTCCAGCGCCTCGGTCATCTCGTCGAGGGCGGCGGCGAGGATGCTGGCGAGGGTTGAGTCGTAGAGGATGGCGGCGTCGACACGGTGGATCGCCTTGGCGCGGCTCAGTTGCCGCTCGAGCCGGATTGTAGAGATCGGTGGCCCGCTGGTCGGCCTTCACGCGATCGGTGACGTCCCGCAGGATACCCTCGACGGCCTCCAGGGCGCCGTCGCGGGAGAAGATGGGTCGGCTGTGTTGCTCGACATACACGAGATGCCCGTCCTTGTGGAACAAGCGGACGATCGAAAGCGTCGGGCCGGGGTCGCTGTTCATCGCATCGAGGAAACCCCGGTCGTCGGGATGCATGGTGGTGAAGAAGATGTCGGGGTTCGTGTAGTGCTCCTCGGGGGTGTAGCCGATGAGGTCCACGACCGACGGGCTGATGTACTCGAAGCTCAGACTCGGACGCAGCCTGACCCGGCTCACGACGTCCGTCGCGTTCTCCGCCAGCATGCGGTAGTGCTCCTCGCTGCTCTCAGCGCGTCCTGGGCCTGCAGTTGGCGGGTGACGTCCTGGACCACCACCAGCACGGCGCGGCGGTCGCCGTACGGCAGGGGGTGGCCCGCCAGCTCGACGTCGATGAGGCTGCCGTCCTTCCGGACGTGGCGCCAGGTCCCCGTGGAGGCGATCGGCCCGTCGGCCCCACCCGGTCCGGGGCCGGACCCTGCCGGATCGTCCGCTGCGGGATCGTCTGCTGCGGGATTGTCTGCTGCGAGCAGATCGCGGAGGGTCATCGCCAGGAACTCGTCCTCGGCATAGCCGTAGTGCCGCAAGGCCGTTTCATTGACCGCCAGGAAGGCGAAGGAGTCGACGTCACACACGAACATCGGCAGTGGATTGGCATGGAACAGCTGCCGGAAGGTGGCTTCGCTCTCGCGCAGCTCCCGCTCGGCGCGTCGGCGCTCGCTGACGTCCTGCTTGACGGCGATGAAGTGGTGGATAGCGCCGTCCTCCAGGACGGGCGTGATCGTCTGCTCCTCGGGATAGAGGGTGCCGTCCTTGCGCCGGTTCACCAGTTCCCCGCGCCAAACGTGACCCGCCGAGATGGTGTCCCACAGGTCCCGGTAGTACCCCGGCGGGTGCTTTCCCGACCGGAGCAGCCGGGGATTCTGGCCTACGGCTTCGGAGCTCGTATAGCCGGTGATGGCCGTGAAGGCCGAGTTGACCCACTCGATGGTGCCGGAACGATCGGTGATCACGATGGCGTTGGCCGCTGCTTCCATGGCGGCCCCCTGCAGCGTCACGCGCTCGGCGGCCGCTCCCAGCGCACCCTTCAAGCGGTGGTGCTCGCTGACGTCGCGGACCACGATGCTGGTGCGCTCGCGCCCCGAAGCGTCGATGTAGGTCGAGGCGGAGATCTCGGCGGCGAAGCGGCTGCCGTCACGGCGCTTGAGGAGCAGCTCGCGGATCACGTGCCCGGTCCGGGCGCGTTCCGAGAGGAAGGCCGCCACCTTGGGGTCGTCGGGATCGACGACGTCGTGGCGGTGCCACAGCTCGTTGGCGTCGAGGGGCCAGCCGATCATGGCGCGCATGGCGGGGTTGGCCATCCGTGCGTGGCCGTCGGGATCGGCGAGCATGATGCCGTCGAGGCTCGAGTCGAACAGGGCGCGATAGGTCGCCTCGGACTCGGCGAGGGCGGCTTCGGTGGCCTTGCGGGAGGTGGTGTCCCGGCCGATGCCGTACGCCAGCCGCTCGTCGTTGTCGACCTGGATGTTCCACTGGATCCAACGGGTGCTGCCGTCGCGGTGGCGGAAGCGGTTCTCGAACCCGTGCAGGGCGCCCGCGTCGATCGCCGTACGGGACGCTTCTTCGGTGCGCGTCCAATCCTCTCGGTCGAGGAACGACCCGAGGTGCCGGTCGACGACCTCCTCCGGAGGATAGCCCAGTATCTGCGTCCAAGCCGGGTTCGCGTAGCGCACCACCCCAGCGAAGTCGACGATTGCGAAGAGGTCCCCCGACAGCTGGAAGAAGCGCTCGATGGCGCGTGTGCTAACGCGCACCGCGTCGGTACTCACGGTGCTGGCCCGGTCTCGGATCCGACCCGGTCAGCCGATCGATCGATCCCTGCGCATCGCTGGCGCGCCATGCCCCCGTTCCTCTCGGACGTCGGGTCGGTTCAACCGGGCTCGGTCAACAGTGTTGGGGAGGATGGGGAGACCCGGTACCGAAGCGGACGCCGCGCACGTCGTGACACCAGTACAGCACGGAAGCGCCGTCGGGGCCGTGACAGACCGCTTGCGCGACCGCCCTCGACGCGCAGACACGGGTCGATCATCGCGATCTTCCTAATCCCGGCTCATCCCCTTCCCTTAGCATGGTGCCCGTGAAGATCGTGCAGGGCCTGCTGCTGCTCGCGCTCACGGCGGTGCTGTCCCTGGCGGCCCTGTTGGGGTCGTCGGCGCTGCACTGGGCGCAGAACCTGCCGTCGCTGGCGCCGGTGGAGGCACTCCAGTACACCTCGGACTCCACCGTGTACGCCCGTGACGGCACCTCGATCGGCACGCTGGTGCCCGCGATCGGCAAGAACAAGGAGCCCACCAACCGTATCCCCGTGACCCTGAGCCAGGTGTCCCCCGCGGCGCTGGAGGCGCTGGTGGCTTCCGAGGACGATCAGTTCTTCCGCGAGTACGGTTTCAGCCCTTCGGGCATCGCCAAGGCCGTCTACCAGGTGCTCGTCGGCCGGTCACGACGTGGCGGCTCGACCATCACCACCGAGCTGGTCAAGAACACCGTGCTTCGCGACATCGCCGACGAGCGCTCGCTGAACCGCAAGGTGAAGGAGTTCCTGCTGGCGATCGAGCTGGAGCAACGCCTGACCAAGAAGGAGATCCTGCAGCGCTACGTCAACGTGGTGTTCTGGGGCGGCAACGTCTACGGCATCCGGGCGGCGTCGCAGGCCTACTTCGGGCTCGACCCGATCCAGCTCAATCTGGCGCAGGGGCTCTACCTGGCGGTGCTGGTGCCCGCGCCCAACGCCATGCACGGCGACTTCGCCGCAGCCCGGCACGGGATGAGGGTGGTGCTCGACAAGATGGTGCGCCGGGGATCGATCTCGGCGGCGGACGCGCGACAGGCGTGGAACTACCGGCTCGAGCCCCGGGGATGGGCCGTCACCTACGACGGCCACGGCAACATCGTGAAGGCGACGCGCACCGGGTCCGCCGTACAGGTGGCCTCGAGTATCGACACCAGTCTGTCCCGCGGCGTCATGCTGGCGGTCCGCAACTGGCTGGTGAAGCGCTACGGCGACAGCGTGGTGTTCGGCAGCGGGGGATTGAGTGTCTACACCACCATCGACGTCCAGGCTCAGAAGGCGGCGATGGCGGCCAGCCGTGATACTCAGGTGCCCAAGGGAGCGCAGATGGCCATCGTGGGCATCGACCCCAAGAGCGGCGGGGTGCTGGCGATGGTGGGGCAGAAGCTGGGCGGCGATCGCAGGCCGCAGGACTTCAACCGCGCCCTCCAGGCCTACCGTCAGCCCGGCTCGTCGTTCAAGCCCATCGTCTACGCCACCGGCATCCAGGAGGGCGCCCTGAACGAAGCGAGCATCCTGGTCGACGATCCCACCACCTTCAAGGTCAACGGCAAGCCCGACTACCGGCCCAAGGAGTGGGACAACGCTTACGAAGGGTACGAGACCGCGCGGCTGGCGCTCGACCGCAGCCGCAACATCCCGGCGGTGAAGGCGCTTCAGGAAGCCTCCCCGCAGGCCGTGGCGGCCAAGGCGCGGCTGCTGGGCTACGACGTCAAGCCCTACCTGGGCATGGCGCTCGGCAGCTTCGTGGTCACGCCCATGCAGCATGCCGCGGCGATCGCCGCCTTCGCCAACGGTGGCGTGTACACCGTGCCGTACTTCGTGCGGAAGGTGGTCGACGCGCGCGGCGACGTTCTCTATCAGGCTCACCCGCGTCGTACACGGGTGTGGAGCCCGCAAACGGCCTACATCGTGCTCGACATGATGCACGGCACCGTCAAGGACAGGCGGCCGTACTGGGCCCTGTCGTGGCGCGCGCAGGCGTCGGGGCGCTGGATCGCGGGCAAGACCGGCACCACGGACAGCGAGCGCGACATCTGGTTCGTCGGTCTCACGCCCGGCCTGGTCACGGCGGTATGGATCGGCAACGATGACAACGCGCCTATGCCCAGGCACATGGTGTACGCCGACGGCAGCCAGCATCTGGTGACCAGCTCGCAGCAGCCCATCTACGCCTTCAACCGGTTCGTGCAGGGGGCGCTGCAGGGGCACTCCACGGATCCGAACGGCTTCCCGGTGCCGGCGGGCATCGTCTTCCACCGGATCGACCTGAAGACGGGCGCTCCGGATCCGGCGGGCACCAAGGCCGCGTTCGAGGCCGGCTCGGTACTGAAGGGTCGTTCACTGCTGGGCGGTGGTGGGTTGCGTGTCGCCATCGACACCTCTACCGGACTTCGTGCCACCGCGGCCACGCCGCCCGACCGGATCCGGGTGATCTCGGTCGATCCGAAGAACGTCGGACAGCTCTTCCCGGCCGGAGCCGCGTCGGCGTCCTCGGTCCCGACGAGTGCTGGTTCGGCGTCCACGGTTCCGGCGAGCACCGGCTCCGCCGCCGCGGGACACTAGCGGGACATTCGACTCTGCGGCGGCCAGGACAGGCGTGGTGTGCTCGGGCCGTGGATATCCGAGCCTCGCGGTCGGGATTGAATTCCCCGCGCCGCACGCGGCGGGCCGACCGCGCAGGCCACAGCCTGGATCGCAGCGTGGATCGCAGTGGGGATCGCAGTGGGGGCTGCATCGGGGGCCCGTCGTGGCGCTGACACCGCCGCCGGCCGGGCGCCGCCGCGCCCGGCCGGGACGCCTGGCGTTGGTGCTGGCCGTCATGGGTCCCGGGCTGGTGGTCATGCTGGCGGACACCGATGCGGGCAGCATCGTGACCGCAGCGCAGTCCGGCGCGGCCTGGGGGTACGACCTGTTGTGGCTGCAGGTCGCCCTCGTGCCCATCCTGTTCGTCGTCCAGGAGCTGACGGTGCGTCTAGGCGCCGTCACCGGCCAGGGGCACGGCGAGCTAATCCGCCGCTACTTCGGCAAGCGCTGGGCGTGGTTCTCGGTCGGGACGCTGGCCCTCGCCGGCGTGGGCGCTCTGTGCACCGAGTTCGTGGGCGTGGCCGGCGCCGGCGAGGTGTTCGGCGTTCCCCCCTACCTCAGCGTCGGCACCGCCGTGGCCGGGTTGGCGATCATCGCGGCGCGCGGCGGTTACCGGCGGGTCGAGCTCGTCGCCGGCGCCGTCGGCAGCCTGGAGTTCCTGTACGTGGTGGTGGCCTGGCACGCGCACCCGTCGCCGAGCCTGTTCCTGAGCGATCTGCAGCATCTGCCGTGGAGCCACGGCCCCTACCTCTACCTCATCGCCGCCAATATCGGCGCCGTCATCATGCCCTGGATGATCTTCTATCAGCAGTCGGCGGTCGTGGAGAAGGGGCTCACCGCGAAGGACCTGCCTGCGGCCCGCATCGACACCGCCGTCGGGGCTGTGCTCACGCAGGTCATCATGGCTGCGGTGCTGGTGAGTACCGCCGCCACCCTCCACGCGGGCGGCGCCGCGGCGGGATCGGCCCTGGGGACCGTGCCGGAGATCGCCAGCGCGCTGACGCCGCTGCTCGGTCCGACCTACGGCGCGGCGCTGTTCGCGCTCGGCATGCTCGGCGCGTCGCTGGTGGCCGCGCTGGTGGTGTCGCTGGCCGTCGCCTGGGGACTGGGCGAGGTCGCCGGCTACCGTCACTCGCTGGCGCACTCCGCCGGCGAGGCGCCCTGGTTCTATGGCATCTACCTGGTCGCCATCGTCGGCAGCGCCGCCGTGGTGCTGTCCGGCGTGAACCTGGTGCGACTCAGCATCGGCGTCCAGGTCATGAACGCCATGCTGCTGCCGGTCGTGCTGGGCTTCCTGTTCCTGCTGGCGCGCCGCGCCCTGCCGGCGGAGCACCGCTTGCGCGGGATCCCGGCGTTGACCGTCGCCGCCGTGCTGCTGCTCACCACGGCCTTCGGGGTGGTGAGCGTCGGGCTCGCGTTGTGACGCCGGGCGCCGGCTCCTCACAGCCGGCCCCCGGCGAGGAGCGGCAGGGCCTGCGGTCGCCCGAGACGTCGCCTGATACGTCGTCCTGAGCCTGCGGGGGACCTTCTGCTCTTGCCTGGGCGCCGGTCACTCCCTAGCATCGGTCCGGGCCCGTCCGCGAGCGGCAGCAACGAGACCCTGGCGACGGGCCCAGAGGGGCGGGAACGATGCACGATGGAATCGGCAGGGTCCGGGTGACGCGAAGAGCGCTGCTGCTCGTGGCGCCGGTGCTGCTGGCGCTGGTCCTGGCGGGGTGCGCCGCCTCGCAGCCTGCGCCTGCGGTTGGCCCCGGAATGCCCGGCTTCTGGCTGGGGTTGTGGCAGGGCATCATCGCGCCGATCACCTTCGTGGTGAGCCTGTTCGTAGACGGCGTGCGCATCTACGCCTACCCGAACGTCGGCCGCTGGTACGACTTCGGATTCATGCTCGGCATCGGTGGGTTCACGGGCGGCATCTTCGCGGGATCGCGGCGGCGGCGGCGCTGAGGCCGGCGCGCGCACTCGATCGCGCAGGCCCGCCCGGGTGTGCCCGGCTTCAGGGCCGCAGGACGATCTTGCCCAGCGTGTGACGGTGCTCCAGCTCGCGGTAGGCGTCGCGGACCTCGTCGAGGGGGTAGACCCGCGCGATCGGCACCTCGAGGTCGCCCGCGGCGATCATGGCGGCCAGCTCACCGAGCACCTCGGCGCTGGCGGCGCGCGCCGTGCCCTCGGTCTTGACGCCGTACTTCTCCCCGGCCGCGAAGTTGGCGATGGTGTCGATGCGTTCCGGCGCCACGCCGAGTTCGAGGGCGAGGTCCACGTAGTCCGCCCCGTAGGCGTCGATGAAGGCATCGACCCGGCCGCCGGCCGCCTCACGGATGCGGTTCGCCACGCCGTCGCCGTAGGTCACCGGCAGCGCGCCGTGCTCGGCCAGCCATGCGTGATGGGGCGGGCTGGCCAGCGCGATCACCTTCGCGCCGGCCTGGCGTGCGAGTTGGACGGCGAGCGTGCCGACCCCGCCGGCGGCGGCCGATACGACAACGGTGTCGCCGGGGTGCAGGTCCACGGCGCGGACGGCCGCGTAGGCGGTCGTGCCCGCCACGAAGAGCGCCCCGGCGGCCTCCCAGGACACCTCGGGCGGTTTGGGCACGAGCTTCTCGGCCTCGGCGGCCACCAACTCGGCGTGGCTCGAGCGATCGTGGCTGAAGCCGAGAACCTCGTCCCCCACCGCGAAGGCGTCGACACCCTCGCCGACCTCCTCGACGACGCCTGCGAGGTCGCTGCCCTCGCCGGACGGGAAGGTCGCTGGGAAACGGTGCGCCATGCGGCCCTGGCGGATGGCGGCCTCACCGGGGTTGATGCCAGCCGCCCTCACACGTACCAGCACCCTGCCTGGGGGCGGCGGCCGGCGCTCCACCTCCACCACCTGCAAGACGTCGATCCCTCCGTATTCGTTGAAGCGGACAGCGTGCGCCATGGCTCACCTCTTCCCGTTGCATCGGTTCGGTCCCCCGCCGCTCCGGATGCCCGTGACAGCGTTCGGGCCCTGCGACGTGATGCGCCGCCCCGCGGGCTGGCTCGAGGATAGCGTCGGCGACGCTTCGCAAGTGTTCGGGCAGCCGTCTGCACGGGGGCGGTCGGTGCAGCGCCACGATAGGGCACGGCCACGGCGACCGGAACTCCGGTCGCCGTGGCCGTGGCGTTGTGGTCTTGGGATTGCGGTGCGCGGGCCTCAGTCGAAGGACGACGCCCGACCGACCTCCACGTGCCGCTCCCCTTCGCCGACGTAGAGCTGACGCGGGCGCGAGATGCGCTGCTCGCTGTCGAGCAGGCCTTCCTGCCACTGGGCCAGCCAGCCGGGCATGCGCCCGATGGCGAACAGGACGGGGAACATCTCCACCGGGAAGCCCATCGTCTGGTAGATGATGCCGGAGTAGAAGTCGACGTTGGGGTAGAGCTTGTGCGAGACGAAGTACTCGTCCTCGAGGGCGATGCGTTCGAGCTCCAGCGCCACGTCGAGCAGCGGGTTGCGACCGGTCACCTCGAAGACCTCGTCGGCGACGCTCTTGATGATCTTGGCGCGCGGGTCGAAGTTCTTGTAGACACGGTGCCCGAACCCCATCAGTCGGAACTCGCCCTGCTTCACGCGCTCGATGTAGGCGGGCACGTTCTCGACCGAGCCGATCTCGTTCAGCATCCTCAGGACCTGCTCGTTGGCTCCGCCGTGGAGCGGCCCGTACAGAGCGGCCGAGGCCGCAGCGGCGGCCGAGTAGGGATCGGCCTGCGCGCTTCCCACGACGCGCATGGTGCTGGCCGAGCAGTTCTGCTCGTGGTCGGCATGGAGGATGAACAGGACGTCCAGGGCGTGCTCGAACACCGGGTTGGGCTTGTACTTCAGCTCGGTGGCCTTCCACATCATGTTGAGGAAGTTGCCGGGGTAGGTCAGGTCGTTGTCGGGGTAGGCGATCGGCATGCCCACCGCATGGCGGTAGGCGAAGGCCGCCAGCGTCGGCATCTTGGCGATGAGCCGGACGATCTGCGTGCGTCGCTGCTCGGCGTCGAACAGGTCCTTGGCGTCCGGGTAGAAGGTGGACAGCGCGCCGAGCGTGCTCACCAGCATGCCCATCGGGTGGGCGTCGTGGTGGAAGCCGTCGATGAACTTCTTGACGTTCTCGTGGATGAAGGTGTGGTGCGTGATGTCGTGGGTCCAGCCCTCGAGCTCGGCCTTGCCCGGGAGCTCCCCGTTGAGCAGCAGGTAGGCGACCTCCAGGAACGAGCTCTCCACCGCGAGCTCCTCGATGGGGTAACCGCGGTAGCGGAGGATGCCCTTGGCGCCGTCGATGTAGGTGATCGAGCTGCGGCAACTGGCCGTGTTCAGGAAGGCAGGGTCGTAGGAGAGCAACCCGAAGTCGTCGTCCGACGTCTTGATCTGACGCAGCGCCGTCGCGGGGACGGCTCCATCGCTGATCGGGATCTCGTAGCTGCGTTCCGTCCGCGTGTCGGTGACCTTCAGGAACCCGTCCTTCTTGGGTGCGTCCATGGTTGCTCGCCCGTCCTTTCTGCCCGAGGCGCGTCCATCGCCCACCTCGTGCTCGTTCGGCCCGTCCGGCGGGGCGCTCGTGGTTGGTTCGCGCGGGGCCGCGGTCGAACGCCGATCGGTCCGCCTGTTCCGGCGCTGGCCTTCGCGGGCGGAGGTTCCAGGGAAGGTGCACCCGGGATCCGTCGCGCTCGGGACCGTCTATCCGGTCACGCCGGGCTGATCGGTGTCACTACCCATCCAGGGTATGTCTGTCGCCGAAAGAGGTCCCAGGGGCAAATATCCCGGCCGGACCGGTTCCGTGCAGGACAGCGTCGTGGCGACATGGAACAGAGCTGGGACGTGAGGTGTTACCCATCCACCGCCCGGGGGTAGGGGTCGCGAACCCTCGGCCGCTCGCCACTCGGACGCGGTGGCGCGTACGAGGCCACCGCGTGACTTCGCTGTCGCGGCTCCGGCCCGACCGGTGCTGTCGCCTCGGGGACGCCCGGGAGCGTCGCGGCGGACTACCGTCGTGCCAGGTTCGAGAGCGCCTGTGAGGGTAGGCGCCTGCGATGGAAGGGGCGAATCGCGATGCAGAAGACGAAGATCAAGGCCTTGGCACGGTCGCTGAGCGCAGTCTTCGCGTTCTTTCTTCTGGTCGTTGGGACCGCTTCCTGCCAGCAGAGCGCGCAGCCAGGGCAGGACTGGACCCGCTTCGGATGGGACGCGGCGCGCACGAATGGCGGACCGATCGATTCCGGGATCACGGTGGGCGACCTGGGCGCGTTGAAGCTGCAGAAGGTGCAGCTCGGAGGGACCGTAGACGGCTCGCCCATCTACCTGCACGGCGTGCAGATCGAGGGTGCCGTGCACGATGCCTTCTTCGTGACGACCATCTACGGCGAGACACTAGCGATCGATGCGGACCGTGGGACGGTCCTGTGGCGGTTCACCCCGTCGGGATACGCGGGCTGGGCCGGGTCCTACCGCATCACGACCGCGACTCCGGTGGCCGACCCGGACCGTCGGTACCTCTATGCCGCATCGCCCGATGGTGTCGTGCGCAAACTCGCGGTGGCTGACGGAAGCGTGCAGTGGGCCACCTCCGTGACGGAGTTGCCTACGCGTGAGAAGATCGCGTCCCCGCTCAACTTCGCACATGGTCGGGTGATCGTGACCACGGGCGGCTACATCGGCGACTCGCCCCCTTACCAGGGGCACGTCGCTGTTCTGGATAGCCAAGGCGGCCACATCGAGCACGTCTGGAACGCGCTGTGTAGCGACCGCTCCGTAATGCTCGCGCCATCGTCGTGCTCGCAGAGCGGCGCCGCCATATGGGGTCGGGCCGGAGCGGTCGTCGATCCGTCGAGCGGCGACCTGTTCGTTGCGACGGGGAACGCTCTGTGGGACGGTCATACGTTCTGGGGTGACGCCGTGCTCGAGCTCTCGCCAGACGCGGGGACGTTGTTGGGCAACTTCACGCCAAGTAACACCGATCAGCTCAACGCGCGCGATCTGGACCTCGGCTCCACCGCGCCGGTGCTGCTGGGAGACGGTCTAGTGGCGCAGGGTGGCAAGGACGGCCACATCCGATTGCTCGACTGGAGCGCCATGCGCGGGCAGGTCGCGCACCTGGGCGGAGAGGCGCAGATGGTGTCCACCCCATCGGGTGGCGACCTCTTCACGGCTCCGGCGGTGTGGCACCACGGCGGCGAGACGTGGCTGATCGCGGCCGACAACGGTGGAACGGAAGCGTGGCGGTTGTCGAACGGGAATCTGCAAGCGGTGTGGCACAACGCCCATGCTGGCACCAGCCCTGTGCTGGCCGGCGGACTTCTCTACGTCTACGATCCCGGGGGTGGGCTTCGGGTGTATCAGCCCGAAACTGGCCGGCTCCTCGCCGACCTGGCGAGCGGACCCGGCCACTGGAACAGCCCGATCGCGATCGACGGGCGCATCGCACTCCCCGAAGGCAACGCCAATCAGCATCGAACGAACGGTGTCCTGGACATCTGGCGCGTTGCTCGATAGTGCGCGGAGGCATGCGTCCATAGCGGGGTCTCGTGGCTTCACGTTAGCGTTCGGGCAGCGCCCGAGCCAGGTGTGATCCGAAGACCTCCCGAACGGCCGCCCCGGCCGAGGGGAGAGCCCTCCGGGGCCGCCCCGGACGGTGGGGTGCCGGCGTTGAACGGTATGGCGGATTGGATGCCGAAGATGGCGGGGAGACGCTCGTAGCGCACACTGGCCAGCGGGGGACCATCATTAGGATGAGCCCGACGGCGATGGGGACATCGGTGGCGCCGACCTCAGGCGAAGATCTCTTCGAAGGGCAGCCCCAGGCCCAGCGCGTCGATCGGATAGGTACGCCCCTCTTCGCCCGCACGACGTTCCCAGCGTGCGCCGTCGTGGGTCCGGCGCAGGTACGCCACCACCCGGACGCGCCGGTCGTCGAGCGGTTCGAGTGTCACGCGTACGGTAGCGCCCGAAGCGAGCCGACGCTCCACGGTCCGGGTCGGGTCGAACAGACCGGGCTGTGCACCTACGACGCGCACCACGCCGCGAGTCTATCGCGGCGCCCGGCACCCCGGCGCCGGGCTTTCGTCCTGCTCGGCGGCGGGACTCCGGTGCGACGGGGGACGGAACCGAGGGCGCCTGTCCCTTGCCTGTGACCCGCCCGCTGTGCAGAGTGCGGTGACGGCGCGCGGGAGCACGCGTGGCGGCGGCGTTCCGTCGGACCCGCCGCGCTCCCCACACGCCGGGGAGGGAGCGGGCATGAAGGCGAATCTGCACGTTGGCCGGCCCGGGGAGGCGAGTGGTTCCGGCGCCGGTGGGCGCGTGAGGACCCAGGTGCGCTGGGCGGCCGCCATCCTCGCGTTGGCCAATGCCGTCGTGTACGCCCTCATCGGGGCCGGTGTCCTGAGCGTGGTGAACGGCGCTCCGGGCCTGCGCCCGGGGTTGATCGTGTTCGGCGTTCTGGCCGGCGGAGCCTTCCTTCTCGGCGCGGTGCTGTTGATGCGATTCGATCGCCGCGTTCTGTGGATGGTCGGCGCTGCCTTCCAGGCCTTCGCCATCGCGGCGTACTTCAACGTCGCGCCGCAGCGCGTTCCGCCATACGAGGTCTGGGGATTGTCGCTCAAGGTGGCGCAGGCCGTGCTGCTCGTCGCCCTCCTGTTCCTCGGAATCACGCGTACGACCTCGCCGGCGGCTCCCGAGCGGCGCTAGGCGTCGACGGTGAGCGGCGCGGTCCTTCGCGCCGTCCCGGTGTCACAGGTGAGGCAAGTACGCCTCGGGCGCTTCCAGGAAGTGCCGTAGCGTTCGGACGTGCTCGAGGCCGCCTTGGTAGCTGCGCTCGTTCGAGGCGATCGAGGCCCGGTGGGGCTGCTGCCGTCGTCGGAGCTCTGCGCGCTGCAGGTCCGGTCGCTCGCGGCCCACGCGCCGTCGTGCGCCGCTATCCTGGAGCCATCGTGGAGGATCGGGGAGGCCTATGACGAAGTCGAGGATGGAGGCGTTCAGCGACGGCGTCATCGCGATCGTCATCACCGTCATGGTGCTCGAGCTGAACGTGCCGCACGAGCCCACCTGGGGGGCGCTGAGGGGCGTTGTGCCGTCGCTGTTGACCTACCTGCTCAGCTTCGTGTACCTGGGGATCTACTGGAACAACCACCACCACATGCTGCAGGCGGTGCAGCGTATCGACGGCACGGTGCTATGGGCCAACATGCACCTGCTGTTCTGGCTCTCGCTGATCCCCTTCGTGACCGCCTGGATGGGGCAGAACCACTTCGCGTCGGCGCCGACCACCGCCTACGGCGTGGTGCTGCTGTTGGCCGCGGTGGCGTACTCCCTGTTGCAGCAGAGGCTCATCGTCGCCAACGGTCCGGGATCGAGCCTGCGCCGGGCCGTGGGCGCCGACCTCAAGGGCCGGCTGTCGCCGGTCCTGTACGCCGTGGCCATCGTCGCGGCGCTCGCGGGCGCGCGCTGGCTCGCCGACGTCCTCTACGTGCTGGTGGCGCTGGTCTGGCTGGTTCCCGATCGCCGGATCGAGACCACGCTGAGCGAAGGATGACGACCGCGGGCTCGGAGGTGGCTGTCCGGGAGCCGAGCGTTGTGCTGTGGTCGCCGCCGGGCTCGGCCTACAATGGCGCCATGCCAGGACCACGTGCCCGTCCGACCCCGAGCGAGGACGGGCGCATCGGCGCGCCGCGCGGGGCGAACTACTGATGCGGCTCGCCCTGTTCATCCCCTGCTATGTCGACACCCTGTTCCCGCAGGCCGGGCAGGCGACGGTGCGGGTGCTTCGACGTCTGGGTCACGAACTCCACTACCCGGCGGAGCAGACGTGTTGCGGGCAGATGCACGTCAACACCGGCTACCAGCAAGAAGCCATCCCGTTGGTGCGCAACTTCGTGCGCGCCTTCGGCGCCCACGACCGGGTGGTGGCGCCGTCGGCGAGCTGCGTCGGGGAGGTCCGCGAGATCTACCCGCGTCTGGCCCGTCTGGCGCGCGATCCGGCTCTGGTCGAGGCGGTCGATGCGCTCGTGCCGCGCGTCCACGAGCTGACCTCCTTCCTGGTCGAGGAGCTCGGCGTGGAGGACGTCGGTGCATACTTCCCACACCGCGTGACGTTCCATCCCACCTGTCACTCGCAGCGCGTGTTGCACATCGGCGACAGCCCCCAGCGGTTGCTGGGGCGGGTGCGCGGCATCGAGCTGGTCCCGCTGCCCGATGCGAACGAGTGCTGCGGCTTCGGGGGTACCTTCTCCGTGAAGAACGCCGACACCTCCAGCGCGATGCTGGCCTCGAAGGTGGCGCGCGTGCTCGAGACCGGCGCGGAGGTGTGCGCTGCGGCCGACAACTCCTGCCTCATGCATATCGGCGGAGCGTTGCACCGTCAGCGGACCGGCGTGCGCACCCTGCACGTGGCCGAGATCCTGGCCTCGACCGAGGCGCGGCCCTGGAGGCAGGCGTGAGCGGCGGCATACCCCGAGCCCGGCCGTTCGAACGGGCCGCGCACGAGGCCCTGCAGGACGTCCAGTTGCGGCGCAACCTGGCGAAGGCGACCTCGGCCATCCGGGAGAAGCGCGCCCTCGCCACCGAAGAGCTGCCCGACTGGCAGGAGCTCCGCGAGGCCGGCCGCGCGATCAAGGCGCACACCCTCGCACACCTCGATCACTACCTGATGCGGCTCGAGCAGAGCGTTCTCGCCCGCGGAGGCCAGGTGCACTGGGCCCGCGACGCGGCCGAGGCCAACACCATCGTCCAGGAGCTAGTGGCCGCGACGGGCGCGCGCGAGGCCATCAAGGTCAAGTCGCTCACCACCGACGAGATCGGCCTCAACGACGCCCTGGCATCGATCGGCGTTCACGCGCTCGAGACCGATCTCGCCGAGCTGATCGTCCAGCTCGCGCACGAACCCTCGTCGCACATCCTGGTGCCCGCTATCCACAAGAACCGGTCGGAGATCCGCGAGCTGTTCCTCCGCTCGATGGGCCTGAAGGCGAGCGAGCTCTCCGACGCGCCGAGCGACCTGGCGGCGGCCGCCCGGCGTTTCCTGCGCGGCAAGTTCCTCAGCGCCACGGTCGGGATCAGCGGCGCGAACTTCGCCGTAGCCGATACCGGAGCTGTGTGCGTGGTGGAGTCGGAGGGCAATGGGCGCATGTGCACCACGCTCCCTCAGACGTTGATCACGGTGATGGGGATCGAGAAGGTGGTGCCGAGCTGGCGCGCCATGGAGGTGTTCCTTCAGCTCCTGCCGCGCTCCAGCACGGCCGAGCGGATGAACCCGTATACCTCGTTCTGGACCGGTGTGCGCCGCGGCGACGGGCCGCAGGCGTTCCACCTGGTGTTGCTCGATAACGGCCGCAGCGACGTGCTGGCCTCGGAGGACCGGCGCCAGACGCTGTACTGCATCCGCTGCAGCGCCTGCCTCAACACCTGCCCGGTGTACGCGAGGGTGGGGGGTCACGCCTACGGGTCGCACTATCCGGGTCCGATCGGCGCCATCCTCACGCCGCAGCTCGTCGACACGCCGGAGGCCGACACGCTTCCCTTCGCTTCCACCCTGTGCGGCGCCTGCTACGAGGTGTGCCCGGTCAAGATCGACATCCCCAGCGTCCTTCTCGATCTGCGGCACCGCGCTGTGGAGCGCCGACGGCTGCGCCGCGGACGGTTGGCCGCGCTCGATAGCGAGGACGGCGCCATGCGCTTGGCGGCGGGCGTCTTCGCGCAGCCGCACCGCTACCGCTGGGTGCAACGCTGGGCTCGGCTGGTGCAGCGTCCCTTCGTCAAGGACGGCTATGTCGAACAGTTGCCGGGCTACCTGGGCGGTTGGACCCGCACGCGCGACCTGCCGGCGGTGGCCGGCACGACCTTCCGCGAGTGGTGGCTGGAAGGCGGTGACGACGGGTGAGCAGCCGGGAGGTCGTGCTCCGGCGCGTGCGTCAGGCGCTCGGTCGAGAAGGGGCACCCGAGGCCGATGAGGTCGCGCGCGGCGAGGCCGCCGTCGACGGTGCCGCAGCCTATTCCAGGAGCGGCGATCTCGGCCCGGCGGCACGGGCCGATCTCTTCGCCGAGCGCGCCGGCGAGTATCGGGTCACGGTCCGGCGGGTTGCCGCGGACGGCGTGCCGGAGGCGATCGCGGCGGAGTTGACGGCCCGCGGCAGCCGCGCGGCGGCGGCGCCCGCGGATCTGCCCGAGGCGTGGCGCGTCCCCGGCGTGCGCTGGGAGGCCGATGGGCGCGATGGCGTGCTGCTGGACACGGGGACGCTAGACGGATGCGATGCGGTGGTGACGGGATGCGCGCTGGCGATCGCGGAGACCGGGACGATCGTGTTCGACGCCGGCGCGCTCCAGGGCCGGCGGCTGTTGACGCTGCTGCCCGATCTCCACGTGTGCGTGGTGGCGCAGGAGCAGATCGTGCAGACCGTTCCACAGGCGGTGGCCGAGAGCCTCGCGGCCGCCCGCAAGGGGGCGCCGATCACCTGGGTATCCGGACCCTCCGCGACCTCCGATATCGAGCTGGAGCGCGTCGAGGGCGTGCACGGGCCGCGAACGCTGGTCGTCCTGCTGGTCGGCTAGAGCGCCGCGCTAATCGGCGCCGACGGGCCCGGTGCGGGCCGCCCGTCCCAGGCCCATCACCAGCGCCAGCAGCAGGACCGAGGCGAGCACGCCGACGAGGCCCATGATCGCGTAGCCCTCGGCCGCGAACAGCAGCCCGCCCGCCAGGCTGGCCACGGCCGCCATCGAGCTCATGAGCAGGTCGTTGAGCCCCTGCATGCGCCCCTTCTCCGCCGGAGCGAGACGGTCGGCGAGGAGGGCCGAGCCCGCCACGAAGCAGAGGTTCCAGCCCAGACCCAGGAGGAACAGCGCCAGGACCAGGAGCGGCACACGCTCGGAGATGGGGGCGAGGGCGCAGGCGGCGGCCAGCGTCACGGCGCCGGCCGTCACCGTGGCTCGCCGGCCGAAGCGGTCGGCCAGCCAGCCGCTGGCGATCGAAGGCGCGTACATGCCGAAGCTGTGGACGCTGAACACCAGGGAGATCCCGCCCAGCCCGATCCCTGCGAGCTTCATGTGCAGCGAGGTGAGGCCCATCATCATCACCATCACGGCGTGCGCCACCACGACCGAGGCCACCGCCAGGACGATGCCCGGATCGCGCAGCAGCGACCGCCAGGGGCGCGCCGGTCCCGCGCCGGCGGGGTGCGGGTGGTCGCGCTCGATCGCCTCGCCCAGCGCCTTGGGGTCGGGCCGCAGGAAGGCGAACAGCGTCGCGGCGGCGAGCGCGTAGACGAGCAAGGTGACGGCGTAGGGTCCCGCCAGCGTGGACCCCGTCAGGCGGTGACCGATCGACCCGGCCGGCGCCACCAGCGACGGGCCCAGCACCGAGCCGACGGTGCCGCCCAGGACGACCCACGCCACGGCGCGGCCGCGCCGCGCGGGCGGGTGCGCTTCGGCTGCGGCGAAGCGGCCCAGGCGCACCGCCGCCGAGCCCGAGCCCATGACGGCGATCGCCACCACCAGCAACGGGAAGCTGCGTACGCTCACCGCCAGGGTGGCGCCGCCCGCACCGATCGCCCCCGCCAGCAGCCCGAGCGCGAGCCCATTGCGCCGGCCCAGACGGTCGCTCGCGATCGACCAGCCGAGCGCCGCCACGGCCGCCCCGAGCTGGAAGACGCCGGCGGGCACGCCGGCCAGCGAGGTGTGGCCGCCGATCTCGGCGCCGGCGATCGAGGCGATCGTCGCCGCGGCGAGGACGCCCGCAGAGCCGAGCGCCTGTGCCGTGAACAGGGTGGTCGTGATGCGCGCTGCGGCGCGTCGCTGGGTCGGGAGGCGCATGACGACCAAGCCTACCCGAGAGGCGGTCGCCCGCCACAGCGCCGCGGTCGTGGGGTCAGTCGGCGCCGTCCTCGAGAACGCTCATGAGGACGGGGCGGATGGCGCGGGCAGGTGCTCCGGCGCCGTCGGCCGGATGCGGCCTGCCGGCGTGCACGGGGCCCCGCAGGGGCCGTCCTTCCACCTCGAGTGGGCACCGTTCGGGTTGCCACAGGTCGGTGTCGTAGCGCCCGCGGCTCCTCGCGACACCCCTGCGCACCTCCTCGAAGAACGCCCGTGCCAGGTGGGTTACCGCGGTGCGCGTGACGCGCAGCCCCTCGGCACCCGCCCAGCGGAGCTCGTCGCTGCCGCACAGCGAGGTGGTGTCGGCCTTGGTGATGGGGGAACGGCCGCGGTCGGCGTCGGGCGCCGAGCCGCCGCCACGAAGGGCGGCGCTGCGGAGTTCGTCGAGCGCCGTGGAGGCGGCCGTCAGGTGGTCTCGGACGGTGCGGTAGGTGGCCTCGTCGATGAGGCTGCGTTCGTGCTTGAGCTCGTTCAGTCCCTGGGCCACGCGGTAAGTGGTCGTGGCGATGTCGTCGCGCGTCATCGCCTCGGTCTCGAACGAGAGGGTGTCGGCCCAGGTCGGCTCGAGCAGCGCCTGCCGGTACTCCTCGAGGGTGGAGTAGCGCACGCGGTACCCCAGGGAAGGGTCCTCGAAGGCGCGGCTCCCCGGATCGAGGAAGGGAGCGAGCGGCGCGACGTAGAACTGCAGCCGCCGGTCGTTGCCGAAGCGCTCGGCCAGACGGTCGCAGAACGCCACCGTCTCCAACGCGTTCTCCGGCGTCTGGTGCGGGATCCCCACCATGAAGAACAGATCGAGCTTGCGACAGCCGTGCTCGAGCGCCTTGGCGATGGTCGACTCCAGCGCCGCGTTGGGATAGGCGAACTTTCCGTTGACGCGCCGGATCTCCTCGTCCGCGGACTCGACCGTGATCTCCAGGCTCCAGGCCGCGGCCGAGTCTTCGACGAGATCGAAGAACTCGTCTCCGGCCGGGAAGAACAGCTCGAACACGATCTCGTTGGGGAGCTTGGCGGCGGCCAGCAGTTCGAGCAGGCGGCGGGCGCGGGGGGCCCCGCCGATGCGCGGGTCGTGGACCATGAAGATCGGGGATCGTGAGAAGGTGCTGATGGTGCGCATGTCCTCGACCAGTCGCTCCGGCGAACGGTAGGCGGGCCGGCGCCGGTTGGAGGTGATGGCGTAGGCACTGCGCGAGCCGCCGCAGATGGCGCAATCCAACGTGCAGCCCCGCGAGTTGAGCACCATGGTGGTGGGGTGCTGGATCCATTCGAGGTAGGGCACCACGTCGGCCAGGTCGCGGTACTTGAGGACCGAGCGCAGGACGTAGTCGTAGGCGGGGACAGCGATGCCGTCGAGATCGGCCGGCACGAAGGTGAGTGGGTTCACGCGGACCTGACCGTCGGCATCCCGATACGTCAGGTTCTCCACCGCCTCCAGCGACGTGCCCTCGCGCAGCGCGGCGAGGAGCTGGCGGGCGGGTTCCTCGGTCGAGTCCCCGCGCAGTACGAAGTCGACGGCAGGGTTCTCGGCGAGCTCACGGTGGAAGTAGCTGGCCGAGAGGCCCCCGATCAGCACGGCCGCGTCCGGGTGGAGGCGTTTGATCAACTCCGCGACCGCCAAGGCGCCGTGGGCGTGGGGCAGCCAGTGCAGGTCGATGCCGTAGACCGGGGCCCGTAGGCGCCGCAAGCGGTCCTCGGGGTCGAAGTCGGGATCGCGGAGCATGCGGTAGGCGAGGTTGACGATGCGAACGTTGTAGTGGTTTCGCTCGAGGTATGCCGCGATGCTGGTGAGGCCCACGGGGTACATCTCGAACTGGCCCGTCGAAGGCACCACGTCCGCGAAGGGGCCCTGCAAGAGCGACTTCGTTCGGAAATCGAAGATGGACGGCGCGTGGACCAGGACGAGATCGGTGGCGAAGGCGGCTCTCGGACCGGAGCCGGCCATACGCGGCCGCAGCGAAGGACTTGGTGCAGGGGTAGCGCCAGCGGCCGACAGGGGCGGCACAGATCCGGGGCGCTGCCGTGGGGGGGAGGGTTCCATCGAGGCCAGCGTTTCACTTCGGAACAGCTTTTCCCAGGGGCAAAGGTCTCGGTCGCCGTTCGTGGGGACGCCGGGGGCGTTTGCCTCTTGGCAGGCCGACCCGCAGCCCCCACAGTGGCAGCAGAAGGAGGGGGACGATGGATCACACGACGCGACCCAGTGCGCAGCACCGCGTGCTCGTGGCGTATGCCAGCAAGTACGGCTCCACGGAGGCGATCGCCGAGGCCATCGCTCGCTCGCTGGGCGAAGAGGGCCTGACGGTGGAGGTAGCGCACTGCAAGGACGTCAAGGACCTCGCCCCCTACACCGCGGTCGTGATCGGGAGCGCCGTCTACGTGGGGCGGTGGCGTCGCGAGGCGGCCGATCTGCTGCGGCAGGGCGAGGCACACCTGACCGGGGTCCCGGTGTGGCTGTTCTCGAGCGGCCCGACCGGCGAGGGCGAGGCCGAGGAGCTGCTGAAGGGGTGGCGCTTCCCCAGCGCCCTCCAGGGGGTCGCCGACCGTATCGGCCCGCGCGATATCGCCGTGTTCCACGGCGCGCTCGACAAGCGCCGCCTCAACCCGTTCGACGCGTTCATCGTCAGGAACGTGAAGGCACCCATCGGCGATTTCCGCGATCTCGACGCGGTGGCCGGCTGGGCGCGCAGCATCGGCGCGGAGCTGCAGCAGGAGCGCATGCTGGCCGGCGTATAGCGGCGGTCGAGGGGCGTGCGCCGCGCCCCGTCCGCGGTCCCGCGCTACCCGCCGGTGGCCGGATCGACGATGTCGACCCGCACGGCCTCGCTCTGTTGCAGCCAATCCTGGAGCGGTGAGAGGGTGACGTGGGCCCCGCTTTCGGGGCTCCCGGCGGGAGCGGTGAGTGCCTGCTCCAGTGCGGCCAGGACCGTCTCGTCGATGCGTCGGTGGGCGAGCACGCAGGCGTGCCAGCGATCGCCGTCCACGGTCTCGTCCGGCACCTCCGTGATCACGGTCAGTGCAGGGGCGAAGGCGTCGCCGGCCGCCGGCTGTGGCGGTGAGATGGTCTCCCAGAAGGGGAGCCCGAGCTCGAAGCGGAAGGGCGTGGTCGCTGCGGCGCGGTAGCGGCCGGAGCGCTTCACCTGGCTGTGCGTGAGGTCCGCGATGGTGGGCTCGTCGGCGAGTGCGTCGGCCACGCGCCGGCGAACACCCTCCAAGATCGCCTCCGCCGTCGGGCCCGCCGGGTGGCGGAGCGTCAGGATGGTCAGGTGTCCCACGGGCAGCGACCAGTTGGCGAAGCCCGCCGGAAGATAGCCGGTCTGGGGCCGCACCCACTCGTGTGCGGGGTAGCCGTGGTTGTTGAGATGCACCAGCGGTCGCCAGCGGCGCCAGGCGTCGCGCCGTTGAGCGCTCTCCCCGATGAGCCGTCCGTCGAGCTCGGGGTCGGCCTGCAGGTCCGCACCGAAGGCCGTGTAGCGTGCGGCGTGGTGCATGTGGTTGGGCGCGAGGCTGCACAGCGCGGCGTGCAGCCTCGCGCCGTCGGGGTTCTCGAGCGGGTGTACCACGAGGTTGACGGCGCGCGTGGACCGCGGTCGCTCGAGCTCGGCGGTCAGCAGCGCCAGCACCGCCTGGGTGCTCGTCGGCTCGTTCGCGTGCTGACGCGCTGAGATCAGCACGCTCGGCTTCCAGCGCGCGCGTCGCGCACGCGACACCTCGGGCCCGGCCGGGAGGCCCGTCTCGAGCGCCACCAGGGGCTGGCCCAGGATGCTCTCGTGGGCGATCCGCAGATGCACGGCGGCGTGCCGTGCGGCAAGGTCGCGCGCCCAGTGCACGACCTCGTGGGGATGGAGCGGGCGCGCCGGAAGCGGCATCACGTCCGTCGTGCCTCCGGCGCCGGGTGTGGCGGAGAGGTGCCGCACCTGGTCGCCGGCCCGGAAGGTCAGCGCCAGGCCGGAGGGAACGGGCGCGAGACCGCGTTCGCAGGCCCAGGCGAGGCGGGCGAGGGCGGCGTCTGTGCCGGTGTCGGTGTCGGTGCCGGGGTTGCGCAGCTCGAAGACGACGGCGAGCGGCTCGCCCTCCCTTCCCGCGAGCGTGGTCGCCCGGACCTCGGCGCCCAGCGGCCGGGCCCGGTGGCGCCGTCCGCCCGGTGCCACCGCAGCTACCTCGCTGCTTCCCGCTGCGTGCACCGTGACCTGAACCTGGGTCGCCTCGCCCGGCGCCGCCCGGCAGAACGGCAGGATCCGCGCCGGTGCCTGCTGGCGCGGGCCGTGGGCGGGACCGGCGGCGGGACCGGCGGCGGGACCGGCGGCGGTGTAGGCCTCCAGGAGTCCGAAGTAGATGTCCTCGTGAAGGCCTTCCAGCACGCTGTCGGTCTCGTGATCGAGGTCGAGGCGGTCGTCGGGCTCGCTGGCGCGCACCACCACGGCGATCTCGTGTACGAAGGGCGCCTCGCGCCCCTGCGCGTCCTTCGCCAGCACCGGGAACACCTCGCGGGCCAGGAACGACCAGGCCTCTTCGCGGTCGGTAGGCACGATGCGTTCGGCGTGAACCCGTCCGTCGACGATCGCTCGGACGGCGGCCGTGGTGGTGAGCGCCGGCTCGCCCTGGACGCGTGGCGAGGGAGCGACCGGCGGTGCCAGCTCGGTCTCGAGCAGGACGCGTCCGGCTGCGTCGAGGGCGCGTACCCGGTAGCGGGGGGCCCCCGACTCGTCGTCGAGCGTCAACCGTGTCAGGAGCCCGGGTCGGGCGCGCTCGAGCAGCTCCGCAGCCGGGTACAGCTCGCGCAGCCAGCGCTCGGCGGCGCCGTGGCGTTCGTGCTGCCGGCCGACGTGCACCTCCAGCACTGCGACGGCCGCCGGAAGCGACGGCTCGACCTCCTCCACCAGCCAGTGCAGAGCGGGCTTGTAGGCGTGGCGCACGCGCACCCGCTCGGGTTCTCGCCCCGCCGCCGCCAGCTCGGCGCGCAGCCGCTCCGCCAGGCGTCGGCGCAGCAGCAGCGTCTCCGAGGCGTAGACCTCGAGCTCGAAGGCGCCGTCCGGCAGCGCCAACGCGGCCGCCGCCTCGGTGAGACGCTCGCCCTCCCAGGGGGCACGGTGGCTCCAGCGCCGCACGTTGCCGTCGCGCGCGCTGTTGCGCACGGGGCCGCCGAGCTGCAGGGCAGCGGCGTGGCCCGGGTAGGGGAGCGCGTACGACCGCACGGGCCCGGTCCGCGCGACGGTCGCGGCGGCCGCGAGGCGGCCGGCGCCGCTCTCCAATCGCAGGAAGCGCCCCAGATCGCGCTCGATCTCGTCGAGCGAGGAGCCGTCGGGCAGGCGCGGGAAGCCGCGTGCCAGGTAGCGGCAGGCCGAGCGGGTGGCCGCGGCGTCGGTTCCCACGATCTCCAGCCCGTCGATACCCTCGCGGGTCGTCAGGCGGATCTCCCAGTGCCCCGCCTCGAGGGCGGGATCGAGGTCGACACGCACGCGCGCGCTGGCCGCGTCGGCGCTCACGGGAACGGCGGGCTCGAGCCCCACGATAGCCAGCCGTGCGGCCACCTCCAGCGCCTCCGGGATGCCCGCCCGGGAGTGGAAGCCGCCGACGAAGCGTTCCGGCAGCTCCGGTGCGCCGGAGTAGAGCCCACCGCCTGCGAGTGCCCGGCCCAGCGACAGGGGGCCGGTCGCGTCGGCGTCGGTATCGGTGTCGGCGGTCGTCCCGGTAGCTGGCGGTCGATCGCCGTGCATGGGCGCCCAGCCAGCCGCCAGCACCCTTGCCGCGGCCTGTAGCGACGGACCGTCGGCGGCCGTCAGCAGCAGGCCGGCCTCGGACAGGACCGCACGCGCGCCATCGGGCAGAGCCGCTGCCACGCCGGCAGCGATGCCGGCCGTGGCGGTGGGGAGTGCGTCGGGCGGCCTCGAGCCGAAGAACAACGCCGGCTGCGGCGTGGTCCACGTACGCGGTGTCAGGTGCAGGCGCAGGGCGCGGGCGGCCAGCGCCCCGAGGAGGTCGGCGGCCGCGTCGACCGCAGCGTCGACGTCCGCCGTGCCGATCCAGGCGTCACCGGCCAATGCGTCGGCGAAACCGTCCCCATCGAGATCGGCGAGGAGCGCAGAGGGTCCGTCGAGAGCGCCGCTCACCCCTGCATCCTGGGATCCAGGGTGTCGCGGAGCCAGTCGCCCAGCAGGTTGAAGCCGAGCACGGTCAGGGTGATCGCCAGTCCCGGGAAGGTCGACACCCACCAGGCCCGCTCGATGTAGTTGCGGCCGTCGGCCAGCATGCCGCCCCACGACGGGATGGTGGGGTCGACCCCCAGCCCGAGGAAGGTCAGGCCGGCCTCCAGCAGGATGTTGTTGGCGATACCGAGTGTCGCCAGCACGGTCACGGGCGTGAGGGCGTTGAGCAGCACGTGGCGCACCAGGATGCGCCCGTGCCCGGCGCCCAGACTGGTGGCCGCCTGCACGTAGTCGGTCTCGCGGATCGACAGCACCTGACCGCGCACGATGCGCGCGTACTGGACCCACTGCGCGAACGCCATCACCAGCACCAGCTTCCACAGGCCGGGCCCGATGACGGCGATGACGGTGATGGCGAGCAGGATGAAGGGGAAGGCGAGCTGGATGTCGGCCAAGCGCATCAGCACGGTGTCCAGCAGGCCGCCGAAGTAGCCGGCGAGCAGGCCGACGATGGTGCCGACGATCGATGCCGCCGCGACCGACGTGACCCCCACGATCAGCGAGATGCGGGCGCCGTAGATGATGCGCGACAGGATGTCACGGCCGATGGCGTCGGCGCCGAGGAGATAGTGAGGTTGGAAGGGGGTGGCGAGCCGTGCCCGCAAGTCGGCGACGGTGGGGTTGTGGGGAGCCAGCATGGGCGCGAACACCGCGCTGGCCAGGATGGCCAGCACGATCGCCGCGCCCAGTAGGAAGCTTGGGTCGGTCAGCGCTTTCTTCATGAGTACCGGATCCTGGGATCGAGCAACGCGTAGCTCAGGTCGACGAGGAGGTTGATGGCGGCGATGAAGATGGCGAGCACCGTGATGGTGCCCTGCAGCATGGGATAGTCCCGGAAGGAGATGGCGTTGAGCGCCAGCGATCCCAGGCCCGGCCAGGCGAAGACCTGCTCGACGATGACGACGCCGCCGAGCAGGGCGCCGAACTGCAGGCCGACGAAGGTGATGACCGGGATCAGCGCGGTCCTCAGCGCGTGGCGATAGAGCACGCGCTGTTCGGTGATGCCCTTGGCGCGCGCGGTGGTGACATATTGCTCGCCCAGCACGTCCAGGAGCGAGCTCCGCACGAGCCGGGTGGTGGTGCTTGCCAGGATCAGGCCGAGCGTCAGGCTGGGGAGCACCAGGCTCTCCGGCCCAGCGTAGCCGGAGGGCGGGAGCCAGCGCAGGCGCACGGCGAAGATGAGGATCAGCATGATCCCTAACCAGAAGTTGGGAAAAGATAGGCCGAGGAGGCTGAACACGCGGATGGCGAGGTCGCTGGTGCTGCCGTGTCGGCGGGCGGCCAGCACCCCCAGGGGCACGGCCAGGATCAGCGAGATCGCCAGCGCCGCGAGCGCCAGCGACAGGGTGGCGGGGAAGCGGCGGGCGACCTCTTCGGCGACCGGCTGACCGCTGCGGAACGAGGTCCCCAGGTCTCCGTGCAGCAGCCCGCCCAGGAACGAGGTGTACTGCGCCAGGAACGGTTTGTCGGTGCCCAGCGCCTGGCGGATGGTGGCGAGCTGCTCGGCGGTGGGGGCGCTGGCGCCCTGGAACATCGCCACCGCGGGGTCGCCGCTCAGGCGGATGGTGAAGGAGACGAACAGGGTGATGCCGATCAGGACGAAGATCGACTGGAACAGGCGACGGATGAGGTAGCGCAGCAAGCCTGTTCGCCTCCTTCTTCAGTCGGCTAGTTGCCGACCGACACGGTGGTGAGATCGAGCCGGTCGTCGGCCGGGGCGACGAAGCCCTGGACGCGGTCGGCGACGCCCCACAGGTTCTTGGACTGGTAGAGCGGCAGGTCGATCAGGTCGTCGTGCTCGATCTGCGCGACCTGCTGCAGGATGCCCGCGCGCTTGCTCTGGTCGTAGGTGCCCCGCTCCTGCTCGAGCAACGCGTCGAGCTTGGGGTTGCTGTAGCAGGGGTTCCAGAACTGCTTGGTGTGGTACAGCAGGTACGCCGTGTTGTCGAAATCGAGCGTCCAGCCGCCCCAACCACTGTAGTAGAGGTTGCCGACCGTGTTCTTGGGGACCAGGTCGTTGTAGTAGGTGTTGGTCTCGTGGGTCGCCAGCGTGGGCTTGAGGCCGACCGCCTGGAGCTCGGAGGCCACCGCCTGCGCTACCTCGCGGAAGGTCGCGTCGGTGCCGATGAAGTCGATCCCGATGGGCGTGCCGGCGGCGATGCCGGCTTCCTTGAGCAGCTTCTTGGAGAGCTCGGGGTCGTAGCTGTAGGACTTGAGGTTCGGGTCGTAGCCCAGCGACATCGACGACTGGAAGCTGGCGATCGGGATGCCGTAGCCCTGCAGGATGCTGTCGATGATCCCCTGTGAATCCACCGCGTGGGCGATGGCCTCACGGACCTTGAGCTGGTCGGTGGGCGCTTTGCAGAAGTTGAAGCGAAGGGCGTTCACGGTGGGGCTGCCCACCGGGTCGAGCTTCACGCCCGCCGTCTTGCTCACGGTATCGGCCAGGCTGATGGGGACGCCCTGGACGATGTCGGCGCGTCCCGCCTGGAGCTCGGCCACGCGCGTGGACGGCTCGGGGATGAAGCGGAAGATCACTTTGGCGACCTTGGGCGCGCCGCCCCAGTAGTCGGGGTTCGCCACCAGCGTGAGGTGGTCGTCCGGCACGTACTCGGTCACCTTGAACGGACCGGTGCCGATCGGCATCTTGTTGAAGGTCTCGGGGGAATTGTCCGTGACGTACTTGGGCGGCACGATCATGGCCCCGTAGCCGGCGAGCTTGGTGATGATCACCGGGTCGGGCGACTTCATCACGAAGTCCACGGTGTAGTCGTCGACGACCTCGACGTGGTCGATGCTGGTGTAGTTGGCCTGCTGCGGCCCCTTGGCGCCCTCAGGCCCCAGCAGCCGATCGAAGGTGAACTTCACGGCGGCGGCGTTGAACGGCTCGCCGTCCTGGAAGGTCACGCCCTTGCGCAGGTGGAAGCGCAGCCGGGTGTTGCTGGCGTCGGTCCATTCCCAGCTCGTGGCCAGGCCGGGACCGATCTTCATGTCCAGACCGCGATGCACCAGGCCGTCGAAGATGCTCGAGCCGATCATCCCCCACGCCAGGTAGAAGGTGTCGATGGGGTCCCAGCTCTGGGGATCCTGTTGCTGTGCGATGGTGAGCGTGCCGCTGGGCTGGGCGAAAGCCAGGCCCAACACCATGGCGGCGACGAGCGCCAGTACGGTTCTCTTCATTTGTCCTCCCTGGACGATTGCGAGGTGGCGAGGGGCGTGCACTCTCTCAGCCAGGATTGCCAGTCCCACACGCTCTTTCGGTTCTCGATGATCTGGTGGCTGTCCACCTCCTTGACGCCGTCCAGCCTCGACAGTCTGCGGGCGAGGAAGGCATGCAACGCGTCGGCGTCCGCGTGCAGCGACTCCACCACGATGGTGGTTCCGCCCAGGGTGACACCGACGTAACGGACCTCCGGCATCGCCTTGAGCGCATCGGCGACGGAATCGGCCCGGGCCGCGACCACGCGGACGAGGCTCACCGCATCGACGGGGATGCCCAGCTTCAGCGGATCGCCGGTCGCGACGATGGCGATGGCTCCAGACTCGAGGATCTTGCGGGTGCGCAGCCGGACCGTGCTCTCGGGAAGGCCGAGGCGGCGCGCGATGACGCTGAAGGGCATCCGGCCGTCGCTCTGGAGCGCGCCCAGGATGGCCAGGTCGATCGCGTCGAAGGGGTCCTCGAAGGGTGTTGCCATCTCGTCCCTTCCCAAGAGCTGCCGAATCCGTGCCGGTGCTCGTAGTATCCACCGGAATCCGCAACCCGTCAAGGTGTGATGTGCGGAATCAGCAACAATGGCCCGGCATCGCTGCGCTTGCAGCGATGCAGCCGCGACGTCTGGCGGACCGCCTTGGGACTCGGCGGGAGGGAAGGCTCAGCGCAGCCCGGTCACGCTCCCGCTGTCGTCGACCCGCATGTGGCGCGCCGCCGGGTCACGCGGCAGGCCGGGCATGGTCATGATGCGACCCATCAGGGCGACCAGGTACCCGGCGCCGACGGCGGGACGGATCTCGCTGACCGTCAGCGTCATGCCCTCGACCAGTCCTCCGCCCTTGGGATCGTCGGAGAACGACAGGTGGGTCTTGGCGATGCACACCGGCAACCGGTCGAGCCCGGCGCCCGCGAGCGTGTCCAGGTCGCGACAGGCATCGTCTGTGAGGACGACGTCCTCGGCGCCGTAGACGGTGCGCGCGACGGCGCCGACCTTGCCCTGGAAGGGCGCGTCGTCGTTGTAGAGGAAGCGGGGCTCCGGTGGCTCGTCGCCGGCTCCGCCGAGTGCCTCCAGCACCACCGAGGCCAGCGCCTCGGCACCGGTGCCGCCGTCGGCGAAGGCGGTGATGCGCGCGCACCGCACACCCAGGCCGTCGGCGTGCCGCTCGAGCAACGCCAGATCCTCCTCGGTGTCCCCGTCGAAGACGTTGATGGCGACCACCGCCGGCAGGCCGAATGCGCGGACGCTGGCGAGTTGCCGATCGAGGTGCCGCAGGCCGCGCTCCAGATCGCCGTTCCCGTGCGAGGCCAGCGCGCGCACCGTTGCGACCATCACCACCAGGTGAGGCCACAGCCCGGCCTGGCGCGCCTTCAGGTGCAGGAACTTCTCGCCGCCGAGGTCGAAGCCGAAGCCCGCCTCGGTCACCACGATGTCGGCGTGACGTAGGCCGAGACGGGTGCCGATGACGCTGGAGCAACCGTGCGCGATGTTGCCGAACGGGCCGGTATGGACGAAGGCCGGTGTGCCCTCGCCGGTCTGCACCAGGTTGGGGTGGAGCGCTTCGCGGAGTACCACCAGCATGGCGTCGGTGGCGCCGAGCGCCTCGACGGTGACGGGAGTGCCGACCTCCGTCCAGCCGACCACCATGCGGGCCAGCCGTGCGCGCAGGTCCGGAAGCGACTCGGCCAGCGACATCACCGCCATGACCTCGCTGGCGGCGGAGATGTCGAAGCGTGTCTTGCGCTCTGCGCGTCGCCCGGCGGCTACCAGCACGCTCCGGAGCGCGCGATCGTCGACGTCGAGCACCCGCGGCCAGGTCACTCGTTCGGGGTCGAGCCCTCCGGCCTGGCCGAAGTGGAGATCGCTGTCGATCATCGCGGCCAGCAGGTTGTGGGCGCTGGTGATGGCGTGAAGATCGCCGGTGAAATGAAGGTTGATGTCGTTCGAAGGCTCGACACGGGCGCGCCCTCCGCCGGTGCCGCCCCCCTTGGCGCCGAACAGCGGGCCGAGCGACGGCTCTCGCAGGCACACCGCTCCGGCCGCGCCGAGTCGTCGCAGGCCGTCGGCGAGGCCCACGCTTACGGTGGTCTTGCCTTCGCCCGGCGGGGTGGGCATGATCGCGCTGACCAGCACCAGCTTGCCCGAAGGACCGGAACGCGGACCGTCGAGCGTGGGGTCGATCTTCGCTTTGTGGAGGCCGAAGGGGGTGACGCTGCCGGGCTCGAGATGGAGATCGCGTGCAACGTCGACGACGGGACGTAGCGGTGAAGGTTCCACGGTTGCCCCAAGCGTAGGGCCTGCGGCGGCATGCCTGCCAGTGCGAACGTCCCGGCGCCCGCGCGAGCGGACGGGCCCGCGGCGGCGCGGTTCCGGGACGGCGGCTTGACCGCCACCATGGGTGCCTCTACACTTGACGTCCATGAACGCTGTTCCGGTCGAACTCGACCTCGGCGACTGCGCCGTCATCGAGCGGACCTGCATCTACCGTCACGTGCGTCGTGCCACGCGCTCGCCGGCCGACGTCTACGACCGTGCCCTGAAGCCGTACGGCTGATCACCAGCGCGTGCGGCCGCGAAGCTCGAAGGCCCGGACGCGAGCCGGGAGAGTGCGTGAGGAGTTCGGCTCGGAGAGGAGTCGACCATGAGCGGTGTACGGGTGTTGGTAGGCACGCGCAAGGGCGCGTTCATCCTGACGGCGGACGGCAAACGCGACCGCTGGGACGTGCAGGGTCCGTTGTTCGCCGGCTGGGAGGTGTACCACCTCAAGGGGTCGCCGGTCGATCGGAATCGCATCTACGCTTCGCAGAGCACAGGTTGGTTCGGCCAGCTCATCCAGCGCTCCGACGACGGGGGCACGAGCTGGACCCCCGTCGGCAACGAGTTCGCCTACGAGGGCGTGCCGGGCACCCACCAGTGGTACGACGGTACGGCCCATCCCTGGGCGTTCAAGCGGGTGTGGCACCTCGAGCCCTCGCTCGACGATCCCGACATGGTCTACGCCGGGGTCGAGGACGCCGCACTGTTCCGGACCACCGACGCGGGGGCGAGCTGGCACGAGCTCCCGGGTCTGCGACGGCACGGCTCGGGCGCCAACTGGCAGCCCGGCGCGGGCGGCATGTGCCTGCACACCATCGTGCTCGATCCCACGCGTCCGCAACGCATGTTCATCGCGATCTCCGCCGCCGGCGTGTTCCGCACCGATGACGGCGGCGTCAGCTGGCACGCCATGAACCGCGGGTTGCGCTCCGACGGTCTGCCCGATCCCGAAGCGGACGTCGGCCACTGCGTTCATCGCATCGCCATGCACCCGTCGCGTCCCGACGTACTGTTCATGCAGAAGCACTGGGACGTCATGCGAAGCGATGACGGCGGCGGCTCGTGGGCCGAGGTGAGCGGCAACCTTCCCAGCGACTTCGGGTTCCCCATCGATGTCCATGCGCACGAGCCGGAGACGATCTACGTAGTGCCGATCAAGAGCGACTCGGAGCACTACCCGCCCGACGGGAAGCTCCGGGTGTACCGCAGCCGCACCGGTGGGAACGAGTGGGAGGCGCTGACGAGTGGGCTACCGCAGGAGAACTGCTACGTGAACGTCCTGCGCGATGCCATGGCGGTCGATTCTCTCGAGCCCTGTGGCATCTACTTCGGGACCACCGGTGGGCAGGTGTACGTCTCGCCCGACGACGGCGACCACTGGGCGCCGATCGTGCGCGACCTCCCTGCCGTGTTGTCGGTCGAGGTCCAGACGCTGCCATGAAGGTTCGAGGAGCCGCGGGGCCCGCCATTGCGCCAGGCGGCGCGGACGTCCCCGTGCGGCTGCGGGTCGTGCTCCCCGAGCACCTCCGCAACCTGGCCGACGTTCGCGGTGAGGTCACGCTCGAGGTGCGGCCGCCTGCGACCATCGGGAAGGTGCTGGACGCCCTCGAGGCGCGTTACCCGGTGCTCCGCGGCACCATCCTGGACCACGCGACGCGCCGCCGACGGGCGTTCGTGCGGTTCTTCGCGAACGGCCGCGATCTCTCCCACGAACCGATGGAGACCGAGCTCCCCGACGCCGTCGCGGGCGGCGAGGAGCCGTTCGTGGTGGTCGGAGCGATGGCCGGAGGCTAGCGGCGGCGCAGCTATACTCGCTGCGGAGGCCTCATGACGGACGATCCGCGCTACCCAATCGGCCGCTACGCCCCGCCCGAGACGATCGACGCTGCGAGCCGCTCGGCATGGATCGACTCCGTGACGGAGGCCCCGGCCCGGCTGCGGCGGGCGGTCGCCGGCCTCGACGACGCCCAACTCGATACGCCCTACCGCGAGGGCGGCTGGAGCGTCCGGCAGGTCGTGCACCACCTCCCCGACAGCCACCTCCACACCTACCTGCGCTTCAAGTGGGCGCTCGCCGAGGACACGCCGGCGGTGGCCGGGTACGACCCGGCCGCCTGGGCGGGGCTTCCCGACAGCCTTCACGGCGCGCCGGAGCCCGCCCTGGCCCTCTTCGAGTCCCTGCACGTTCGTTGGGGCCTGCTGCTCGACGGCATGGACGACCCAGACTTCGACCGCTGCTACATCAACCCCGGCACCGGTCTTCCGCGCACGCTGGGATGGACGCTCGGGCTCTACGCCTGGCACGGTGAGCACCACGTAGCCCAGATCGTGGCGCTGCGCGAGCGCCGCGACTGGTGAACCCCGGCGCGTCCGTGCGGCCGTCGGGGTTGGAGCGCTCCGTGTACCGCGTGGCGCAGATGGACTGCGCCGCGGAGGAAGCGCTGGTGCGGGTGAAGCTGGAGGGGCTGCCGCCGGTGCGCTCGCTGCAGGTCGACATCGGAGCGCGCGAGGTCGTGGTCTTCCACGACGGCTCCGCCGACGCCATCGAGGCGGCACTGCTCGAGTTGCGCCTGGGCGCGCGTCTGCTGCGCTCGGAGGCGGTCGCCGATGTCGAGGCCGGCCGCCCGGCACAGACGGGCGTGCTTCGCGCGGTGCTGGTCATCAACGCAGTCTTCTTCCTGCTCGAGGCCACGTTCGGGCTGCTGGCGGGTTCCCTGGGCCTGCTCGCCGACAGCCTCGACATGCTGGCGGACGCCCTCGTCTATGCACTCAGCCTGATCGCCGTGCAGGGCGCGATCCGGACCAAGAGGCGCATCGCTCGGCTGAGCGGTTACGGGCAGCTCGCCCTGGCCGGCCTCGGACTCCTCGAGGTGCTGCGCCGCGCCTTCGGCGTTCCGACTCGGCCCGACGTCCTCACCATGATCGGGGTCGCGGTCCTCGCCCTCGCCGCGAACGCCTGGACCCTGACCCTCCTGACGCGGACGAGAAGCGGCGAGGCTCACATGCGTGCCAGCGTGATCTTCACCAGCAACGACGTCATCGTCAACCTCGGTGTCATCGCGGCAGGCGTCCTCGTGGGCCTGACCGGCTCGGGGATCCCCGATCTGGTGATCGGGGCGGTCGTCTTCATCGTGGTGGCACAGGGCGCCTTCCGGATCCTGGCGCTCGCGCGCTGAGCGTCGCCCTCCCGCAGGGTGCCTGGGAGCGTGACGAGAAGCGCCACCGGCCGTCACCCGAGTGGGCGGTCCGTGGACTCACTGAGAAACACTTCTCATACATGCTCTGGTATCTTTGGGCTCGCATATCGGCTGGAACGGTGCACGCGCTCATCGCGGCGCCGCGAGGAAGGAACGTCATGGCTTCATCGTTCGTGGGTCGTCGTCTCAGGATCGCTGTGCTCGTCGCGGGCGTGGCGATGGGATCGGCGGGCCCTGCGGCCTTCGCCGCGCAGGCCATGGACACCGGCACGGCCTACGGCACGATGGTCGAACAGGCGGCGCGCACGCTCGGGGGCAGCCCGGTGGCCTGCGACGGCTTGCTCGATGCCAACACGCCGTCGACGACGCAGGCGTTCTGCATTCGGGTGCCGGAGTCGATGTTCGGCTACTTCGAGATGGGCGTGCACGGTCGCCTGTACGAATACCTGGCTCGCGGGACCGTCCAGGTGGCGCGTGCCTGGGCCAACGCAGGCGGCGATCTTCGCGTGGTCTACGACGTCCAGGGCGGAACCCTCACGGTCGAGCGCAAGCGCGTCGGCGGCAAGCTCTACGGGATCTTCCAGTTCCAGACCCACGCCGGCCTCGCATCGACCTCGGCGCCCGGGGGACACTGAGGCCACGGACGTCCACGCTGCTCGTCGCGGTCATCCCTTCACGCCGGAGTCGACGATCCCCTGCACGTAGTAGCGCTGCAGCGGCAGTAACAGCAGCAGCGGTACCAGCGAGGCGAGCGACGACGCGGCGAAGATCTGCGTCCACTGCGTGCTGTGTTGCTGCTGGAGGTTGGCGAGCGCGATCTGGATCACCATGACGTCCGGCGAATGCACGGCGATCAGCGGCCACAGGAACGACTCCCATTGGAAGACGAACAGCAACAGGCCCGCCGCGATCGTCACGGGGAGGGAGAGCGGCACGTACAGCCGTAGCAGGATGGTGAGCCAGCCGGCACCGTCGATCCGCGCGGCTTCCTTGATCTCGGCCGGCACCTCGGCGAAGAACTGGCGGAACAGGAAGATGGCGATGCCGTTGCTCACGGCCGGAGCGATGAGGGCTCCGTAGCTGTCGAGCATGCCGAGCGCCCCCACCACCCGGTAGAGGGGGATGGCGAGCGCTTCGGCGGGCACCATGGCGGAGACCAGCACCGCTGCGAACAGGACACGCTTGCCACGGAAGGCCATCACCGCGAACGCGAACCCGGCCAGGCCGTTGACCGCGAGCCCGGCCGCCACTGTCACGAGCGCCACGAAGGCCGTGTTGAACAGCACGCGTGCGAAGGCGTGGTCCCGGAACAGGGCGCCGTAGGCCGCGAACGTCGGGTGGGCAGGCCACAAGGCGCGCACATCGAAAGGCGCCAGGTAGCGGAAGACGTCGTTGAGCGGCGTCAGCGAGCCCACCAGCGCCCACCACAGGGGCACCACGAAGAAGGCGGCGACGGCTACGTAGAGCAGGCCGAGGAGCGCACCCCACAACCACCGCAGAGGTCGCTTCACGGGCGCTCCGTTGCCGTGCCGAGCAATCGGAACTGCCACGCCACCACCACCAGCAAGAGCGCCAGCAACACGGTCACGATGGCGAGCGCCTGCCCCATGTCCCCGAAGGCGAAGCCGACCTTGTAGGCCTGGTACATGAGCACGTTGGTGGCGCCCGACGGACCGCCCCGCGTGAGCAGGTACATAGGCACGAACATCACGAAGTTGATGATGGTATCGGCGACCAGCACGAACAAGAGGGGTCTGCGCAATAGCGGCAGGGTGACGCGCACGAAGCGCTGCAACCTCCCCGCGCCGTCGATGGCGGCCGCCTCCTGGAGCTCCGTCGGGATCCCCTGCAGGCCCGCCAGCACGAACACCATCCAGTAGCTCACGCCCTTCCAGTTGGCGATCAGGATGATGCTCCACAGCGCCTGGCCCGCACTGGTGAAGAAGGGCTGTTGGGGAAGGCCGACCAGCGCGAGCAAGGCGTTCGCGAAGCCGTTGTTGGGGTCGAGCATGAGGCGCCACAGGAGGGTGGCAACGGGGAGCGACACCCCGATCGGCAGCAGCACCAGCAGGCGGTAGAGCTTGATGCCGCGCGAGGCGCCGTTGACCATCAACGCCAGGACGAGGGCCAGTCCCACCTGCATCGGGTCGATCACCAGGTTGAGCTTCAGCGTCACCCAGAGCGACGTCCAGAACACCGGATCGGCGGCCAGCGCCGCGAAGTTGCCGAGCCCCACGAAGGCCGTCACGGAACCGTGGGAGGAGAACACCTCGCGGTAGAGGGCGCCGCCGACCGCCTCCAGGATCGGGACCACCCGGAACAGCGCGAGCCCCGCCAGAGCCGGCACCAGGAACAGGTAGGCGACGCGTTCCTGGTGCCGGTCCCGGCGGCGTCCGGCGCGGTGCCGATCAGCCCTTGCGGCCACCGCCCGACCCTCCGCCGTTCACTGGAAGCGCTTCAGGTACGGGTCGATCTGACGGACGGCGTCGTCGAGTGATCGCTTCGGGTCCGCGCCGTTGCGGATATCGCTGAAGGCGCTGTCGAAGATGTTGTGGAGTTGCAGGTAGGCTGGAGTCTTGGGTCGCACCACGGCGGTGGAGCGGGACTGATAGGCCCCGAGCAGATAGGCATCGTCCGGGAAGGTGGTGTAGGTCTTGCCGGAGCTGATGAGGTCGAGCACGCTCTGTTGCGGCGGGAAGTGGCCGTACGAGGTGAACCACAACGCGGCCCCCTGTTCTGCGGTCAGGAAGCGGATGAAGGCGGCCGCCTCCGCTTTGTGCTTCGAGTACGCCGCCACGCCCAGGTACCAGCCGCCGGTCGGCGTGGCGACCGTGCCGCCCGCGAACGCCGGGTAGGGCGCGATGCCGAAGTCGATGCCCGAGCTCTTGAACTTGCTGAGTTGCCAGGCGCCGCCGGCGTAGAGCGCGACCTTGCCTTCGGCGAACAGGTCGGCGGTCTGCGGGTAGGGCACGCCCTTGGGGCTCACCTTGGAGGCGTTGAAGAGAGCGCCGTACCAGGTGGCCGCCTTCAGCCACGCCGCGTCGTTGAGGTAGCCGTCGACTGTCGTGCCGTCGGGGCTCAGGATGGTCCCTCCCAGCGACAGGCCCAGCGGCTGCAGCTGGTACAGCTCGTCGGGCTGGCCGAACGTGAAGCCCCACACGCGGGTCGCGCCGCCGGAGCGGATCGTGAGCTGCTTCGCGGCCGCCACCACCTGCTCCCAGGTCCAGCGCTGCTCGCTCGCCAGCGCGGCGACGTCGGCGTACGTCACGGTCTTGCCGGGCACGAGGCCGGCCGGCGGGGTCACGCCGGCGTTCCGGAAGAGGGCGCGGTTGTAATACAGCAATTGGATCGAGCTGTCCTGGGGAGCGGCCATCAGGTGACCGTTCACCCTGCCCGCGTCGATGGCGGGCCGGACCCAGGTGTTCGCGAGCTGCTGGCCCGTGAAGGCTCCGTCCAGTGGGGCCAGGTACCCCAGCGCCGTGTAGGCCGCCACCACCGGCTGATCGACGAGCAGCACGTCGATGCCGCTGTCGTGCGCACGCATCCTGACCTGCGTGGTCTGGAACAGGTCGCCGAAGGAGTAGCCCTCCATCTTCACGCACACGCCGGGATGCTGCTTCTCGAACGCCTGGATGATCGGCTGCATGCCGCTGTCGAATTCCGAGAGCGTCAGGTAGTCGAGGGTGGTCGTGCACGCGGACTGCGCGGCCGCGGAAGCTGGGAGCGCCAGGCCGGCCAGCGCCAGCGTCGCGAAGGCCAGACGGATGAATCGGGATCGACGCCTGGGGTGCGCCGTGCCGACGAGCGCGCCGTGTCGGGAGGCCGCGGACGATCCGCGGGTTCGTGGGGCGGTGCGTGCACCGTCGATCGTTGCCATGCCGGGACGTTCCATGTCGCCTCTCTCCTGGCGCTCCCGCCCGAACCCCAGGGCGGTTCGAACGTGGCAGGCCGTACTCGAGGGTGCGGCGCTATGCCCCCCGATACCGTTTGCCAAGGTACCAGAGTGCGGGCCGGCCAGCCGGGCGTACGTGGCATGAGCGCCCCGAGGCGAAGCGTGTGTGTGGCGATACCCCCGCCGCCACGGAAGGCGATAACGTCGGACGGTGGCGCCACGGGCCCCAGCATCCGGCGGCCGCCGAGCTCGCCCCCCGAGCTCCCTGCGTCACGGGACCCGGTACCGAAGGAGAGCGCATGACCGATCGTTCAGATTCCACGACCTACGTTCCCAGGCTCCATGTCGTCGTGGCGAGCACGCGTCCCGGCCGTGTAGGGCTGCCGGTGGGTGAATGGTTCTATCAGCGTGCCGTGGAGCACGGTGGCTTCGAGGTCGAGTGGGTGGACCTGGCCGAGGTCGATCTGCCCTTCTTCGACGAGCCCCAGCACCCCCGCCTGCAACGCTACCAACACCAGCACACCAGGGCCTGGAGCGCGCGCGTCCAACGTGCGGACGCGTTCGTGTTCGTGACGCCCGAGTACAACTTCGGTTTCACCGCGCCCCTGAAGAACGCGATCGACTTCCTCCACCGGGAGTGGGCGTACAAGCCCGCCGGGATCGTGAGCTACGGCGGCGTGGCCGCCGGAACACGCGCCGCCCAGATGCTGAAGCAGGTGCTCACCACCCTGAAGATGACGCCCATGGTCGAGGCCGTGTCGATCCCGTTCGTGAAGCAGTTCCTCGATGAGGACGGGCGGATCCGGGCCAACGAGACGATGGAGCAGGCGGCGGACGCCATGCTCGACGAGCTGGTGCGTTGGGAGCGCTCGCTCCGGCTGCTACGAAGCGAGGTCGTCGAGGCGTCCTGAGCCTCCCGATGTTCGGACGGGGGCGGGTGCGAGCGCGAGTACGTCCGGGTCGTTCATCGCCCAGGCCGGGTAGGGCTCGTGTCGCAGGAAGCGGGCGGCGTAGAGCGCGGCCAGCTTCCCGTAGCGCCCGCCCCGCCCAGCATCGAGGGCATACAGGAACGCCACCTGGGCGACGTCCGCCAGGCGTGCCAACAGATCCTTGCCGAACCACTGCGCCTGCAGGGCATCGAGGCCCGCGAGCGATGCCAGGCTGTCGTCGAGCACTCGTGAGGCGAGCTGCGCTTCGGGCGTCGCGGCCGTGCCAAGGAGCCCGCGCATGGCGTCGGCGAAGGGGAGATGGGCCCCCTTCTTGTCCATCACCTCGAGCAGGTCGAGGGCCTGGATGTTGCTCGGTCCCTCCCAGATGGGCGTGATCAGGGCCTCGCGGTGCCAGCGCGCCACGGCGTACTCCTCCAGGAAGCCGAGCCCGCCGAACAGCTCCATGGCGAGCCGCGTCACCTCGGCGGCGTGATCGGCGGTGCGGTTCTTCGCGAGGTGCCCGAGAAGGCGTGCGTAGTGGTAGTCGCCCGAGTACGGCGGGCGTTCGTGCCAGGCACGATCGAAGGCGTCGACGGCCTGGAACGCGAGGGCAAGCCCCCCTGCCTGGCGAACCGCGATATCGACGAGGTCGCGGCGGACGAGGGGGTGCTCGAGCAGGGGCCGCCCGAACGCGCGGCGCCGGCGCACCCGCTCCTCGACCTCCTGCGCCGCCTTGCGTGCGATACCCATGCTGGCGACGGCGTTCGCGAGGCGTGAGACGGTGAGGGTCTCGAGCGTGTAGTAGATGCCCTCGTCGGCTCGACCGATCCGCTCCGCACGGCTGCCCTCGAGCTCGACCTCGCCGGAGGGAACGGCGCGCGTGGCGCTCTTGTCCTTGAGCCGCCGGACGCGGAAGTTGAGCGCGCCCGCCGCGTCGAGCCGCGGGACCAGGAACAGCGCAAGCCCCTTGGGGCCGGCCGGCGCTCCCTCCGGCCGGGCGGTGACGACGGCGACGTCGGTCAGTCCCGCGCCACTCGCGAAGTACTTGTCCCCACCCTCGAGCCGCCAGCCGTCACCGTCGCGTCGGGCCACGGTGCGGTTGGAACCGAGGTCGCTGCCACCCTGGTTCTCCGTCATCCAGGTGGCACCGTAGACGTCCAGGCCGAGGAGCGCCTGCTTCAGGTCCTCGTGTTCGGGCGCGTACTTGTGGAGCGCGTACGCCGTCTGCAGCGTGATGGTGAGGACGCAATACAGGCCGGGGTCGGCCAGCAGGTAGCCCAGCGCGAAGTGGTGGTGCCAGCTCCCGCCTTCGAACGGCGGCCGCATCATCGGCGCCAGCTTCGGCATCAACGCGCGCTGCGCGGGGCTGAGGCGGACGCGGTCGATGCGGTTGCCGTCGAGGTCGTGACTGACCAGCACCGGCTGCGCACCGTGATCGACGTGGTAGGCGACCTCATAGGCCTCGCCGTTGGCGAGGTTGCCGAAGGCGGAGAGCGCCTCTTCATGCTCGGCCATCGCCGGCCAGACGCCGCGCAGGACCGCCTTCAGGTCGGGGTCGCGTAGCCAGGCGTTGGTGCCGTACGCATAGGACTGGAACTCCATGGCTGCCTCCTGCCGTGGCTGGATTGTAGAGCGCCGGGGCGTGGGCGTTCCGGGTTGTCCCGGTGCGCGCCGCTTCATCAGTGTCGGTAGGGGGAGCGCGCGTGGCTTGAGCCGATCGTACGGTCGCCTGCAGGCCCTGCAAGGCGCCGACGTCGGCCGGTTCAACGGTCCTCGGGAGAGGCGGCCTCAGCCGAGCCAGGGCACGTGGACCTGGAGGTGGTAGAACAGCGCGATCGCGATCCCGACGGACAGGAGCTGATGGAAGGGGACCAACGCGCCGGGTCGTTCGGAGGAAGCGTTGACGGCCTGGAACGTGAGGAAGCCGAGCCCGACCTGTGCCAGAAGGAACAGCAGGGCGACGTTGTTCGTCGGCGTTTCGTAGGCCAGCGTGAGCAGGAACAGCAGGACCGCCAGGCCGTGCACGATCCACGCCCACTGGGCCAGGGAGCGCGGCCAGGTGAACACGCCGATGGCCTTGCCGAACCCCCGCTGCCCCGTGACCACGCCTCCCATGAAGATCACCAGCAGGAAGGAGTGCAGAGGCACGCCCGTCTCCAGGTAGAACCCGAGGCCGGGTCCGTGCGTCAGGATCAGCAGGTAGGTGAACAGGGTCGAGTAGGCGAGAAGGCCGTGGAGACCCTGCAGCGGGGAGGGAGCCTTGCCGGCCAGTACGAAGAGCGTCGCCATGCCGAGCAGAGCGGTGAAGACGATGAGGCCGAGACCGGTCCAGGACAGCGCGCCGGGGTGCAGCGCCAGGATGGCGAGGGCGTTGAGGCCGAGCAGCGTAGCGATGATCCGGTGCCAGGCTTCGGGGTCACCGGCGAACGCCAGCCCCGCGATGTTGCGCGTGTAGGGCCAGCGCGTGCCGAGCGAAAGGCCGTAGCCATACCCCTCCACCATCCCGCCGACCACGATCAGGCCGGCGGCGAGGATCACCTGGGCGAGAACGAGCACGTCCGTCATCGGCGCCCAGCCTACCGTGATGCGTCGCCGGCCACTGCGCCCTCCGGCCCTTCGTCGATCGTTCACGAACCCTCCTCCCAACCTTCCCGCGCACGGACCTACGCTACGGACGAGATCGGGACCCGCGTCGAACCACCCAGGGTCCCTCCGAAGGAGACCACCATGATCCGGAACCGGACCCTCGCCCTCAGCCTCGCGCTCGCCGCCGCACTCGTTGCGTCGATGGCGCTCGCCTACGGACCCCGCACGGCTCAGCGTTTCGCCGGCCCGCAGGGCACCACCGCCGGCACCCGCGGCCCGGTCGCCGGCATCGTCGGCGGATCGCACGCCGACCTCGCGGCGTTGCTCGGGATCTCTGAAGACGCCCTCGTGGCCGAGCGCCAGAGCGGCAAGACCGTTGCCGACCTGCTGGTCGAGCACGGTCTCACGACCGCCGGCGCCAGCGCTACGCTCGTGGCGGAGCGCGACGCGCGCATCGATGCCGCGGTAGCGGCGGGCACGTTGGACGCGCAGCGGGCCGCGCAGATGAAGAGCCGCACCCCGACCACCATCGCTTCCATGCTCACCCGCGAGCTCGGCCCTCGTGCCGGCGGAATGTTCGGCTCGGCGGCCATGAGTGGCGACCGCAGCCCCATGGGCGCGCAGGCGCAACGCGGCGCCGGCCAGGGCTGGCAGTCGGGCAACCGGGGCGGTCCCGGCATGGGCATCCACCAGCCCGGCACACGCTTCAGCCCGCCCAATCGCTGACCCGACCCGTCCTCCTCATCGCAAGGGTTCCCGCCCGGGGCGTCGTCTCCCCCGGGCGGGAACCCTTTTTCATGGGGTGGTAGCGGCGCCGTCGCCTCCGAACAGGTCCGGCAGGCGGGCGGCCAGGCGGCGCGCGTAGTTCGGCTCTAGACCCCAGCAGGACGCGACCTCCCAGGCCCGCAGCGCGGTCTCGGCGGCTTCCCACCCCGGCCGCGGGCGGCCGCCGAGTGCGATGGACAGGGCGACCTCGTCGAGGATCGAGGCGTCCACACGCGCCTCGTCCCAGTCGACGAGGGCCACGGTTCCGTCCGGTGTCACCAGGATGTTCTCACGGCGGAGGTCCCCATGCACGACCGATCGCGGAGCGTCGGCGAGGCGCTCCCACGCGGCCCGGCAGGCCCCGACCACGTCCGCCGGCATGGTCGACAGATCGATGTCACCCGCGCGCGGCTGGCGCACCAACGCAGCGCTGGACGCGAAGCCCGGGCGCTGGCGGGCACCGCGGGTCGCCTCGTGGAGGCTTCTCAGCAGGCTGCGCAGCCGTGCGAGGTTCTGCGCATCGGGGGGCCGACCTTCGATGAAGTGTTGCAGCGAGACGCCGTCCTCCACGAGGTTCCCGTCTCGACTGCGCACGGCGTCCGGCGTCACGAGCCCGACCTCACGGGCCTGGGCGTGCACCGCCTCGAGCCAGCTCAGCGCCTCGGCGCTGCGTCGCGTCTCCCTGGCGACGAAGGGCTCGCCGCCGAGTTCCACCAGCAGGACGGGATTGCGGTTCGCTCTGGAGAGCTCGCGCACGACCCGGAGCTCTCCCCAGGCCGTCGTGCGCTCGACCCGCTCCCGGAGCGAACCTTGCGAACGGGCGCCCGACGTCCGGCGGCCGCTCTGTTCGTCTTCCCCCGACACCTCGCTCGGTCGCCCTACTCGCTTGGGGCCGAGCCCGGGCGCGAACGGTCGGCGGAGCGCGGCCGCTCGACGCCGACCGGAGCCGCATCGGCCTCGACCGATGGAGCCTCGAGCGGGATGGTGGCCGAGGGCGTGCCGATGCCGAAACCCTGGAGATGGGTGATGCCGAGCTCTGCGAGCTGCTGGCGCGCGGTCGGGTCCTCAACGCCCTCGGCGACCACGATGCCGAAGCGATCGAGCGCATCTTCGACCAGATCGACGGCGCGCCGGTGGTAGGTACCGCCGAGGAGCGCGGGCAGCAAGCTGCGGTCGAGCTTGATGCCATCGACCGGGGCGCCCTTGCGGAAGCGGTGGTCGAGATCGTCGAAGGTCACGTCATCGAGCAACAGTAGCGCGCAGTGTTCGCGCACGCCCTCGAGCCCTTGCCAGTAGGCGTCGAGGTTCCGGATCTGCTGCTCGGTGAGTTCCACCACGAGACGCTGCTGAAGCTCCGGGTTGAGGCTGCGAAGGGCGTGCATCGCCGCCGGTTGCGTGACCTGTGCGGGGCTGAGGTTGATGCTCAGGCGCGCGCCCGGCGAGCCGAGCAATGCGTTCGCCGCGCGCGCCACGGTGAATCTCGTGAAGGCCTCGCTGCGGGTCGGGGTGAGCCAGTAGGGGAGCACGTCCAACGGCCCGCGCACGGTGCCGTCGGGAAGGTGCCAGCGCACCAGCGCCTCGTACCAGCGCACCACCCCGTCTCCGGCCGACTCGATCGGCTGGAACTGGTAGCGCAGATCCTGCAGGCGGGGGTAGCGAACGTGGATGGGGTCGTACTTCATGACGGTGTAAGATCCCGCCTCCCCAAGGGGGCGACGCGCCCCGCGACCGATAGGCCGCGAGGCGCGAGTCGATGGGGCGCTACGCCCCGTGCCGCACGCTCAGCCGGCGTCGAGGTTGCCGGACTGACTCCCCGAGTCAGCCAGCGTCATGCTCTGGTGGGCGACGGTGACTCCGCCGGCGGCCGAGCCGATCAACACGAGCGCGACGATGAGGCTACGGATCATCTTCTTGAGCGTGGGCACGACGTCCTCCTTGGGTTCCCCGTGGGTCTCCTCTGTCTCTGACCCTGTGAAGCTAGCTGGAGCGTACGTGGGGGGCCGCTTCAACCCCGCTTCAAGCCCACCGTTTCGAGGTGAAGCGGGTGTGGAGCGCTCCGGGGCCTACCCTGCACCTTGAGAAGAGGAACAAGGAGGTCGGTATGACGCGAGAAGAAGCCCTCGAGCGACTGGAGGGAACGTGGTCGTTCGATGTCGTCGGGGACCAGGTGCTGATCCGAGAGCTGGGTCTGCTCTCGGCCGTCAACGCGATCCGTCGCGAGCGGTCGGCGGCGAGCCAGCGTCCGCCCGTCGCTGCGGCGTCGTTCGAAGGGGCGGCCGCCTCGGGCGATTGAGCGCGAGGATCGATCGCGACCATCGACCGCGGAGTCAGGCGCGGTCGCGTCCGCTGCGCGCTCCTTCCGGGGAAGAGGGGTGCAGGGGAGATGGCGCAAGACTCCCCGCGCGTGATCGCTCGGACGCTCGGGAGACGCGCGGCGCAGCCCGCGCGCCGGCACGAGCGGGAGCCCGAGCCCGTGCCGGTATGCTCTTGATGTGTGGCTGAAGCGTCAGCTCGATCGCATCGTCGCCAGCGAACGGCCGGTGGCGTTGCTCGGTGGCGAGCCTTACGGCGTTCCCTTCCTCATCGACGCGCTCGGTGAGCAGGAGCGACTGGCCTGGGTCGCGCTGTCTCAGCGCGCGCGCGACGACGCGGTGGCGCAGGGCAACGCTCTCGCGAGCGCGGTGAACCGGCAGCTCGGCGAGTCGCTCCTGTCGCACGCCTTGCCCTACCGGGCGCACCTGCGATCGTTGCGGCAGTATCGGCACGACCTTCAACCGCTGTGGATCGCGGTTTCCGGAGCCGATGTCGCGCCCGCCTTCGCGGCTGAGCTGGTGCAGCTCGCCGACTTCGGCTACCGCGTGCTACTGGGGTTCGAGACGGATGTGCCGCCGGAGGTGCAGGGTCTCGATCGGTGCCTGGTGCTGGGCCCGCCCGAGCTCGCCGTGACCCGCGAAGATGCAGCCATGATCGCTCCCGGTGGCCTCTCCACCGGTGAGCTGGAGGCCATTCGACGTGCGACAGGAGGGCGGTTCACCGACCTCCTGTCGCTCAGTCACGAACGGGCGCAGCTGCCGCGCTTCCCCATCCCGACGCCACTCGGGCCGGTGCTTCCGCGGCGCCGGGCCGAAGCCGTCGACGTGCCGCTGGCGGTGCTGGCGCTCCAGCGCGAGGGGCGCCCGGTCGACGCTCTCGAGCTGGCCGTGCGCGCCGCGCCGGAGATGGCGGAGGACCTGCTGCGCTCGGCAGGCCCCGCCTATCAGGACGAGGGCGCGCTCCCCAGGCTGCATCTGCTCCTCTCGAGCCTGCCCCAGCCCTACCGGTCTCTGGAGCGTGTGCTGGAGTGGCGCTTCCTGGCTGCCTTCGCGACCAACGAGTGGCGCACCATGGTCGAGGAAGTCGACACCCACCTGGAGGCGTTCACGGCCCCGGAGCTGCGCGCGCGCCGCGCGGGCACGCTGCCGCGCGAGGCCGGCTTCCCGCTGGCCGAGGCCGCCGTGCGGGCGCGGCGCACGCCATTGACGCTGTGGCAATACGGGCGGATGCACCCCGATGCGCACCGGGCGGTCGAAGTGCTCAAGGAGAGCGTGCGCCTGGCGGAGCAGGCCGGCACGCCGTACGAGGTTGCACGGAGTGCCGGCGTCCTGGCCGACCGGCTGGTGCACCTGGGCCAGTTCCAACGCGGCCGCTCCTGGGCGGAGTATGCGCTCCAGGTGTTCGACCAGAACGGCCTCCGGGACGGCGCGCGCCGTCTGATGCTATTCAACAACCTGGCGGTGGCGCGCATCCTCAGCGGGGATCTGGCAGGCCTGCGGCGTGGCCTGGAGGACGGTCAGGCCTCCATCGAGGGGAGCTTGCCTGACCTTGCTGCGATGTACCGGAGCACGCTCGGGTGGTTCGAACAGGCTAGCGGCCGGCCGGAGGTGGCGTTGGAGCTGATGCGGGCGACCTTCGAAGGCAGCCCGCGGTCGCTTCGGACGCGGTATGCCTACCAGCTCGTGCGCTGCCTGAACGAGTTCGGGCGTTACGACGAGGCCGCCCGCATGGCTGAGGTCGCCGCCGAGCTCGGCGACGATGCCTCCGTGCATGCCGGCCGTCTCGGGGTCCTGGCGCGAGGCATGGTGCGAGCGCTGAAGGGCGACGCCGCCGGCGCCGTCGACGACCTGCTGGGGATCGTGCTCGACGGATCGTTGCCCGCCGAGCAACGCCTCTCGGGGGCCCTCCACTACCTGCTGGCCGATCCCGGTGGCTGGCACCGACTTCCCGCCGATGTCTCCGAGGCGCTTCGCGGGCTAGACGGCGTCGCCCTGCGCGTGCTCAGCGGCCCGGCCTCGGCCTTCCAGATCGTCTGGGACACGCTCGTGCCGGTACGCGCCGAGCTGCGGCTGGAGTTCCTAGGGCGCGTGTCCTGCCGCCTGGACGGCAAGGAGATCGGGCTCGGGCCGCGCTTGGCGGAGACCGCGCTGGCGCTGGCGCTCCACCCCGACGGGATGGCTCGCGAGGAGCTCAGCGCGTTTTTGGCGCCCGATGGCACGGCCGGGTTGTCGCCCAGCGGGATGCGGGCCACGCTCACCCGCCTCCGGGCGCTGCTTCCGGTGAGTGACGCTCCCTACCGCTTCACCGTGGCGTACACCGCCGACATCCTTCAGGCGCGGCGCCACCTCCTCGAGAAGCGGGTCCGTGAGGCCATCACGCTGCTGCGCGGCCCCCTCCTCCCCCAGAGCGACGCGCTCGGCGTGGAGGAACAGCGCTGGATCCTGGAAGAGGAGCTCCGCCAGGCGGCTCTCGACGCGGCCGACCCGGATGCGCTCTTCGATCTCGCCGATCGGCTTCACGACGATCTCGAGCTGTGGGAGGCTGCCGTCGGCGCCCTCCCCCCGGGGGACCCGCGCCGGGCCCTGGCGCGCGCCAGGGTGCAGCGCGGCCGCGAGGAGGTTACGCCCCCTCGCGGTCCCGCGCAGGCGTGATCCCCTGAATGCCCTTCCACGACGGCCTTCTTCGAGAATCTTCATGGCTCACGATGGAACAAGTTACACTACCCGCCAGGCCAGTCAACCGCCTGGTATGCCCGCGGTAGGTGACGGGCGACGAGAGTTCCCATTCGGAGGTGACATGAGAAAGACGCTTCTACTCCTCGTTGTCGGGGTCGTGCTGTCGTTGGGCGCCGCGTTCGCTGCGAGCGGCACGGTCAGTGTGGCGATGTCCGGCAACGCCATCACGCTCAACCCCGGGGACACCAACGGGAATCTCGACTTCTCCATCGAGCGTCCCATCTACGAAGGCCTGGTCGGCTTCGACAAGGCTGGGAAGCTCGTGCCCGAGCTGGCCACCTCGTGGACGGCCAGCCCTGACGCCACGGTCTTCACCTTCGACCTGCGCAAGGGCGTGACGTTCCAGGACGGGACCCCCTTCAACGCCGAAGCGGTCAAGACCTACTTCGACTGGGTCATCGATCCGGCCAACCACTTCAAGCGCGAGAGCCTGTACAACGTCATCAAGTCCGTGGACGCGGTGTCGGAGTACCAGGTCAAGTTCACGCTCTCCAAGCCGTTCGGCGCGATGCTCTACACCTTCGCTCACCCCGCCGGTCGAATCGTCAGCCCGGCGGCGATCAAGAAGTACGGCAAGGACGTGGCCAAGAACCCCGTCGGCACCGGCCCGTTCGAGTTCGTGAGCTGGACGCCCGGTCAGAAAGTCGTCCTGAAGGCCAACCCCAACTACTGGGGCGATGCGCCCAAGGTCGAGACGCTGCAGTTCCTGTTCGTCCCGAACGCCGCCACCCGCGTGGCCATGCTGCAGAGCGGTGAGGTGCAGTTCATCGAGGACCTGCCGCCTCAGCTCGTCGATCCCATCAAGTCGGCGGCCAACCTGACCGTCACCGCCCAGCCGAGCATCTACGTGCGCTACATGGCGATGAACACCCAGGCCAAGCCGTTCAACGACCAGCGCGTGCGCCAGGCGCTCAACTACGCGGTCGACAAGAAGACCATCGTCGACGTCATCGCCAAGGGCTTCGGCACCGAGCTGACCGCTCCCATCGCCAAGCAGGTCACGGGCTACTCCGCGCAGACGCCCTACGCGTACGACCCCGAGAAGGCCAAGCAGCTCCTGGCCGAGGCCGGCTACCCGAACGGCTTCACCTTCACCATCGACTCGCTCAACAGCACCACCTACCAGCAGATCGACCAGGTGCTGCAGCAGATGTTCGCCAAGGTCGGGGTGACCGCCAAGATCAACCCCATGGAGAGCGGCACCTTCTCCAGCACCGTGTTCGCGCCGTTCGACAAGACCACCCTGCAGGCGGTCGTCATCGGCTGGTCGCCGTCGACCGGCGACGCCGACTGGGGCCTGCGTCCGTTGTTCGACAAGGCCTCCTGGCCGCCCGATCTGTACAACCTGGCGTTCTACGACAACCCCAACGTCAACAAGCTGATCGCCGACGGCCTCAGCACGGCCAACCAGGACATCCGTAACCAGGCCTACGCGGCGGCCGAGAAGACCATCTGGAACGATGCTCCCTGGGTCTTCCTGTACAGCCCGTACAACATCGCCGGCGTCTCCAAGAGCGTGAGCGGCGTGTTCTACATGCCCGACGGCACCGTGGACGCGCGGGCGGCGAGCCTGCAGTAAGTCCTTCGCGAGTGGAGCCGGCCCGCCTCAGCGGGCCGGCTCCGGCTCGTTGACGACCCTCTATCATGTGGCGCTATCTGATCCGGCGACTGCTCGAGCTCATCCCGACGCTGATCGGTGTCTCGATCGCGGTCTTTCTCTTCATCCACGCTATCCCGGGCGACCCCGCCAGGCTGGCGGCCGGCCAGGACGCGACGCTCGCCGACGTCGAGGCGATGCGGGTGCGGCTGGGCCTCAATCACAGCCTGCCGGTGCAGTACCTCTACTTCCTTCGGAACGCCGTCCACGGGGACTTCGGCCTGTCCTACCGGCAGCAGGTGCCCGTGCTGCAGGTGGTCAAGGAACACTTCCTGCCCACCTTGCTGCTGTCCACCAGCGCCATCGTCATCGCCTTCGTGCTCGGGGTGCTGTCGGGGGTGATGGCGGCCACCCGCCGCAACTCGTGGCTCGATCTGGTGGTCACGGGGCTCTCGGCCACCGGGATCAGCGTGCCCTCGTTCTTCCTCGGGATCCTCCTCATCTATCTGTTCGCCGTCGACCTGCACTGGTTCCCGGTGACCGGGGACGTCAGCCTGCGCGGGCTCGTGCTGCCCTCGATCAGCCTGGCGCTGGCGCCGCTGGCGACCATCGCGCGCTTCGTACGATCGAGCTTCCTCGAAGTGTCGGGAGAGGACTTCGTGCGCACCGCCAGTGCCAAGGGGCTGGGCTACACCGCGGTCACCTACAAGCACGCCCTTCGCAACGCCCTGATCCCGGTAGTGACCATGACCGGGCTGCAGTTCGGATTCCTGCTGGGGGGCGCCGTGGTCATCGAGACCGTGTTCAACTTCACGGGCCTGGGCTGGTTGCTGATCCAGTCGATCGGCTTCCGCGACTACGCCGTGCTCCAGGTCCTGCTGCTGCTGTTCGCCCTGGAGTTCATGCTGGTGAACCTTCTGGTGGACATCACCTACGGCGCCCTCGATCCGAGGATCCGCTATGACTGACGCAGCGTCGACGACGCCCACGCCCGCCCGTGAGAGCCGGGGCCGCGATCTGTGGCGGCGCTTCCGGCGCCACCGCAGCGGCATGACGGGGCTGGTGCTGACCACCGTGTTCGTCCTCATGGCGTTCTTCGGCCACCTGTTGGCGCCCTACGATCCGGCACAGGCCGACTACCTGCACGTCAACGCGCCCCTCTCGGAGGCGCACTGGCTCGGCACCGACAACTACGGCCGCGACATCCTCAGCCGCACGCTGGTCGGCGCCCGCTTCTCGTTGAGCATCGGCGTCCTGGCAACGGGCTTCAGCGCACTCATCGGCGGCCTGTGGGGCCTGCTCGCCGGCTACCTGGGAGGCTGGTTCGATACCCTCTCGGGCCGCATCACCGACATCTTGCTCGCGTTCCCGGGATTGCTGCTGGCGATCGGCATCATCGCGATCGCCGGGCCGGGGTTCCGCAACGTCATCCTGGCCACCACCATCTTCGGGATCCCGATCTTCGCGCGACTCGTGCGAGGCTCGGCGCTGGCGCTCAAGGAGCGCGCCTACGTCGAAGCGAGCCAGGCGCTGGCCGCGAGCTCCGCGCGCATCATGTTCCGGCACGTGCTACCCAACATCCTGGCGCCGATCCTCGTGTACATCACGCTGCGCATCGGTACGGTGATCCTCATCGCGGCGTCACTGTCGTTCCTCGGACTCGGGGTCCAACCGCCGACGCCCGAGTGGGGGGCGATGCTCAGCGAAGCTCAGCTCTACCTCGCCATCGATCCCATCATGGCGATCGCGCCCGGCGTGGCGATCAGTCTCGCCGTCCTCGGCTTCAACCTTCTCGGTGACGGGCTGCGCGACGTGCTGGACCCACGCATCCGCTAGCGGCCCTCTCGGGGCGGTCTCACAGCGGCCGGTCGTCCGAGCGGGGGGCAGGCTCCAAGCGGCGGCCGGAACGGTGTCGCCGGAAGGGTCCGGGTACCGGCATCGCCGGCAGATCGGGCTGCGTGATGCTCACCGCAACGGGGCCGGAGTCGGACGGGCCGCGGCGCCGGCGCAGGACGGCCAGGGCGCCGATCGTGCCCAGCGCCAGCAGCTCCAGTACGACGACGGGGAGTCGCGATCCGCTGCGCGGCGGGGATCTGCGGGCGACCGTCGCCGCGTCGGTCCCGCCTGCGTTCGCCGGGGCGGAGGCCGCCGGTGGCAGCGCCGGTGCGCTCGTCCCGGGCGTCCACGAGAGGGCGGCCGGCCGGATCGGCCCGGTTTCGGCTCGTGCTGCCGCGTCGAGACCGGGGTGGACGCTGAGGTGCGGGTTGAAGGGCTCGAGCGTGTCGACCGTCGAGCCGTCGGGGGCGAAGTAGCTCGGATCGGCGCCAGCGAGCAAGAGTGTGTCCAGGATGACGCGAGTGCCGGCTCGGGCGGCGAACAGCAGTGGGGTCCAGCCGCTCTTCGTGATGTGGTTCGGATCCGCTCCGCCGCGCAGCAGTACCCGCACCGCCCGCACGTTACCGCTGAGAACGGCCATGGTCAGGGGGGTGCGGCCGAGGCTGTCGACCGTGTCGGCCCCGTGGCAGGCGATGGCGGTGGTCATCGTTCCGTAGGTGGCGGCGTCCATCGAGCCCAGACGCGCGTCGTCGAAGAGTGCCTCGGGGCGGAGGCAGGCCACGTTGAAGGCCCTCTGCCGATCGAATGCGAAGCGCAGGGTCGCCGCAACGGCGCCCGCTCGCGCCCGGCTCCGGGCGAGCGTCAGCCGGTAGGCCGTGTCGCCGATGACGAACGCCGCTGAGGACGGGGCTCCATGTCCATCGATGGCGGTGACGTCGGGTAGCGCCCGGACGAACGCCAGCACGTCGGTGTAGGCACGCCGCAGGCTCGTGGCGTGGGGGATGAGGACGCAGGTCCGTGCCTTGCCGTCGAACGGACAATCCAGGTACGCCGCGCTGGGGGGGAAGCGGGCCTCCAAGGCAGGGGCGACCTGCGCGGCGTCGAGCGCGTGGGCCAGGGGAGCGAGCGCCAGGAGAAGCGTGAGGAGTGCCGGGGGTGCGTGTCGTCGTTGGTGCATGGAGTGCCTGCCCTCATCGAGGCTAGGCCGTCGAGGGCGCCGACGATGTGAGTACCTTCCCTTCCGGTACGTGGTTGACGTCTGGAACGAGCGAGGCTTATGGTTGCCTCCGTACGTATGTGTGCGCCGGTTCCAGCATGAATGAGGAGGCAGGGTGTGAAGATTCGAGGATGGATATTGCTCGTGGGGGGTTTGGTCGCCGGTACCGCGGTGGCCGCCGGCCTCACGCTACAGGCTAAGCCGATCACCGTGCCGGCGTCGGGGTATGCGATCCCCGAGGTGGCGTCGGTGGCCAACGGCCAGACCACGCCACTGAATAGCGAAGGGCCCGGCGCCGAGGCCGGCGACTGGACCTACAAGCCGGCCCATACCGTTACCGAAGCGGGCAGCGAGGGTGAGGTCAAGGGCGTCGCCACCTTCTTCACCGGGCCGAACTACAAGCCCGCCTTCCCGAACATCGTGCTCCCGAACGCCGACAGTGGCACCACCACGCTCACCCTGGGCTACCAGAGCACCACCGTCGACGTGCCGGTCACGGTGACGCCGGCACCCGCGCCGGATGTGAAGAACGGCAAGGTTCTCTACGACCAGAACTGCGCCATGTGCCACGGCGCGACGGCCCAGGGTCAGGGCGATTTCCCGAACCTCACCTACACCGATGCCGGCATCGGCGGCTGGGGCATCTGGCAGTTCAACCGCTCTGTGCGCGTCGGCGTCGACGACGTGGGGGCGACGCTCGAGCAGACGATGCCGCGCTGGCAGGCGGCAGGCTTCAAGACCGATAGCGGCAAGCCGCCCACCGCCCAGGAAGTCAGCGACATCTTCGGGTACCTCAAGACGCTCAAGTAGTCTTCGGTCACGACCGAAGGGTGAACGGGCTCCGCGGCCGCGACCGGCCGCGGAGCCCGTTCGTGGTCGGCTACTCGAGCCGGGGCCGGGGGAGTAGCAGGGTCAGGGCTGCGGTGGCCACCGTGAACAGGAACACGACGAGGTAGACCCGATGCAGGCCGAACGCCAGGCTGCTGCGCAACGCGTCCATCGCAGGCCCTCCGCCGGCCGCGGAGGTGCCCCGCTCCAGCAGGCTCTGTACGCTGTCCAGCGATGCGCTGCCCGCCAACCCGCGTTGTGCGAAGCTGTGGCGCAGCCCGAGATTGAGCGTCCCGCCGAGCAGGGCCGCGCCCATGGCGTTCCCCAGGATTCGCATGAACAAGTTGGTTGCGGTGGCGACGCCGCGCCTGTCCCAGCCCACGCTGCTCTGGATGGCCACGATGAAGGTGGTGGAGAGGAAGCCCATCCCCACCCCCATGAGCAGCGACGATACGCTGGCCCACAGCGGACCGAACGAGGGACGCATGAGGACGAAGAGCGCGCCCGCGAGCAAGCCGGCGGCTCCGCCGATGCGGGCGGTCGCGCGGGCGCCGAGTGGAACCAGTAGCCTGCCGGCCAGCACCGACGCGATCGGCCAGCCGATCGACATGCTGGTGAGGGTGAAGCCGGCAACGAGCGGGGACTGGCCCATGATCCCCTGCACGTAGGTGGGCAGGTAGGTGATGAGGCCGATCATCATCACCCCGGAAGTCAGGGTGGCCAGGTTGGAGGTGGCGATGAGGCGGTCGCGCCACTGGGCGAGGTCGATCATCGGTTCGGGCGCGCGCCGCTCGTGCCAGAGGAAGGCGGCCAGTCCGAGCGCCGACACGCATGAGAGCACGACCAGCCGCGGGACCCCCCATTGGCCCGCCTCGGTCAGCACCAGCATGAGCGCAGAGATGGACACCAGGAACAGGCCTGCACCCAGACCGTCGATGTGGTGCCGGCGGGTCTGCACGTCCTCGTGTAGGAAGAGCACGACGCCGAGGATGGCGAACACACCGAACGGCACGTTGAGCCAGAAGATCCAAGACCAGTGGGCGACCTGCACGATCAGCCCGCCGGCGAGCGGTCCGATCACGGCGGACACGCCCCAGACGCTGGAGAGGTATCCCTGCACGCGGGCGCGTTCGCGGAGCGCGTAGAGGTCGCCGGCGAGGGTGGTTACGGTGGGGTAGGCGGCGCCGGCTCCGAGCCCCTGGATGGCCCGGAACACGACCAGCGTCACCATCGAAGGCGCCAGGCCGCACAGGATGGAGCCGACCAGGAACAACAGCACGCCGCCCACGAAGACGGGCTTGCGGCCGTAGAGATCGGCCAGCTTCCCGAACATCGGCGTCGAGATCGCCTGCATCAGCAAGAACGCCGAGAAGACCCAGCTGTACAGCGCGAACCCGCCGAGGCTGGCCGCGATGCTGGGCATGGCGGTGGCGACGATGGTGCCCTCGATGGCCGCCATGAACATGGCGAGCACCAGCGCCGCCAGCACCCAGGGTCGGCGCGTGGTGCGCCCCGCGGCGGGGGCGTCCGGGGGGTCGACCTCCGCGTTCACGCGGTATGCCGCATGGCCTCCACCGGCTCGATACGGGTGGCCAGCATCGCAGGCCAGAGCGCGGCGGCGATCGCGGTCGCGAGGGTGAAGACCAGGGCGAACGTCACCTGGCTGACGGTCACGCTCGGGTAGAGCACGGGTGAGATGCCGAGGGCGGCGTAGAGTCCCTCGAAGGCGGGTAACTCGAAACCGGGCGCCAGGGCGGCCACGGCGCTCAGCCCCGCGGCCAGGCCGACGGCCGCGCCGCAGAGGCAGAGCAGCACGCTCTCCGTCAGGATCATGCGCACGACCTGCCGCCCTTCGGCGCCGAGCGCGATGACAAGGCCGAACTCGCGCACCCGCTCGATGAGGCTGAGGTAGACGGTGTTGAGGACGAGCAGGCCGGCGAGGACGTAGAAGATGAGGGACATGCCGTAGAGGATGGGGTTCATCATCTTCACCAGACCGAGCAACGTGGGATCGAGCTCGCGCCAGGTCTCGACCGCGTAGCCGGCCCCCAGGACCTGCTCGAGGCGGTGGGCAGTCGAGCTGACGACCGCCTCCGAACGCATGTCGTGGAGCGAAGGGAAGTGCACTTCGAAGCGCCCCACCGCGTCGGGTGCGGCGAGCTCTTGCGCGGCGGCGAGCGACAGGTAGGCGGTGCTCGCCTCGGCGGTGGGGTCGTCGAGGTGCACCAGGCCGCGCACGGAGTACCGCGCCGCGCCGATCCCCTCGGTACCGGGGGCGTACACCGAGACCTCGTCGCCGATACCGACGTGGAGCGCATCGGCGAGCCCCGCCCCGAGCACGATGTCGCGCCGGTCGCCGGGCGGCACGAGGCTCCCGGCGAGCAGGGTGCGCCCGCTACCGGACTCGCCCAGCGTCGGGGGCCGGTCCTCGCCGAGGACCGCCGCTCCGCGCGAACGCGAGCCGCTGGCGACCAAGGCCGGCACCTGCAGCACCCCGAAGACCACGCCTCCGGGCGCCGCCCGGGCGACGGTAGCCAGCAGCGTGTCGGCGGGGCGCAGCAGGCGATCCCGGAGATCGACCTTGTCGCGGTAGCCCTTCACGTGCACCTGCAGATGTCCGGCCCGCTGCGTCACGTCCTGGTAGAAGGAGTTGGTCAGCGCACCCCCCATGCTGTAGAAGAGGATCGAGATCAGCACCACCAACGCGACCGCGGCCGCGGTCGTGAAGCTGCGCCGGCGCTGCCGCCAGAGGTTGCGCCAGGCGAGGCTCAGCACCCTGCGACCTCCTGCGAGCGATGCTGCCTGAAGCCGCTCACAGCGCGCGCAGAGCCTCGGCAGGCCGCAGGCGGAGCAGCCTGCGGGCGGGCGCCAGCGCCGCGAAGAGGGCGGCCAGGATGATGGTGATGGAGGCCCATCCCAGGTAGGCGATCGAGGTCGCGAAGTAGATCTCGTCGCCCAGCGCAACGTCCTTGAGGATGCCGCCGTAGAAGGTCATGATGAGCGGACCCACGAGGTTCACCTGGCTGAGGATGAAGTCGATGGCGTAGCCGAGAGCGGCGCCGATGACCAGCCCCATGGCCGCTGTGAACGTCGCCTCGAGCGTCACCATCCAGGCGAGGCTGAACGGATCGAGGCCCAGCGAGGCCGCCACCCCGAACTCACGGGTGCGCTCGAATACGCTGACAACGACGGTGCTGAGAACGGTCACGGCAGCGAAGATGGAGAAGATCAGCGCCATCGGGATCATCGAGCGGCGCTTGGCCTCGATGCCGCTCATCAGTCCCGACAGCATGTCCTGAACGCTGTAGGCGCGCACCCCGGCAGGCAGGGCGCCGTCCCGGTCGAGGCGCGCGGCGACGCGTCGCTCCGAGCGGTACGGCACGTCCAGGGCCAGGCCCGTGGCCGTCGTCACGCCGGTGAGGCGACGGGCGTCGGCGATGTCGACCATCACCGTGGAGCGGTCCACGAAGGCGATGCCCGAGTTCACGATGCCGACCACCCGCAGCCCCAGGGCCTGTGGACCGGCGAGCGATTGCGCATCCACGACCAGGCGCTCGCCCACCCGTACGTCGAGCCGCTTCGCCAGTTCGCTGCCGAGCACGATCTCGCCGGGCCCTGTGAGCATCCGGCCGATGCCGACGCTCGAGGGAACGTTGCTCACCTGCGCTTCGCGCTGAGGTTCCACGCCTCGCGCCTGCGCGGCCAGGGCGGTGTACGGCGAGCGCAGCAGGGCAGGGAAGGTGAGGCGAGCCGCGATCGCGCCGACGCCGGGCAGTCGCGCGATCCCGGCGCGGAAGTCGAGCTGAGCCAGGGCATTCTGTGGGTCTGGATCGGCACGGTACGCGGTCGTCGTCACCAGCACGGGAGCGCTGCCATAGCGTCCCTGGCTGCTAAGCAGGGAGGCGACGAAGCCGTCGTAGAAACCCCAGAACAGGATGATCGCGAGCGACGCGTACGCCACCACGACGAGCAACAGCAGCGTGCGGCTGCGGTGCCTCCACAGGTTGCGCCACGCGAGTCGGGCGACCGAGTACGCCACGCACACCCCTCCGGTCGTCGATGGTTCGGCCTGCGACCGTTACCATGGTAGCGCCTTCGCCGCGTGCTCGACGGGGCGAGTGTCCTGGTCGCGGGTCGAAGGACGCGCGCTTCAGGTCTCGAGCGCGGCGAACCAGGCCGCCAGGCGTGCCACATCTTCCTTCGTGAGGTCGTGGCCGGCCTCGACCTCGTCCGCCTCCACGGTGGCGCCGGCCGCCTCCAGCAGCGAGGGAAGCGCGCGGCCGGCAGGCAGGTAGGGGTCGTTCCCGCCGAGCAGCAGTAGCACCTTGGTGCCTTGGAGCGAGGGCGTCGGCGGGCGCTCGAACGGCTGCACAGCCCGTAGCAGCGCGACCGCACCGAAGGTGGCAGGATCGAGGAGCTGGGCCGCCAGGGCGACGTTGGCGCCGTTGGAGTAGCCTAGCGCCGCGCGCCGCCACCCCGCGCCGGCATATCGCGCAGCGGCAGCCCGCACGAACGCGCTCAGGGCCCTGGCCTCCGATGCGAGATGCTCCTGGTCGTAGCGGAGCGCATCGAACCGGCGGAAGTAGCGCGTGACGCCCTCCTCGTTCGAGCGCCCCCGCACGCCCACGAGGAGGTGGCCGGGGGCCACCGCACGGCCGAGCTCCAGCAGGCTGGTCTCGTCGCCGCCGGTGCCGTGCAGCAGGAACAGCACGCCACGCGTTGGGCCGCGCGCCGGCGCGTGCACGGTGTGGACCCAATCGGCGAGAGGTCGATCGTCGGCCACCGTCACGCCAGCGGCCTCAGGTGCGCTTCGATGTCGGCGCGGCGCGGCTCCAGGAACGGCGGCAGCGCGAGACCCTCCCCGAGGCTGGCGAGCGGCTCGTCGACGTCGAAGCCGGGGCCGTCGGTGGCGATCTCGAAGAGGATGCCGTTCGGCTCGCGAAAGTACAGGCTCCGGAAGTAGAAGCGGTCCACTCGCCCGCTATTGGGGATGCGGTGGGCATCGAGCCGCTCCAACCAGGCGCGGTGCTGCTCGTCGTCGGCGGTGCGGAAGGCGACGTGATGGACGCCGCCGGCCCCGGGTCGCGCCGCCGGCAGGTCGGGCTGCACGGCCAGGTGGACCTCCGCGCCGGGCCCCCCGTCTCCCATGGCGGCGACCAGCACCTCGTGCCCGCTGCCGAGCCGGTAACTGCGCGTGAGCTCCATCCCCAGCACCTCCACCAGCACGCTCGCGGTGGGGCGAGGATCGGGGACGCTGAGGGTGACGGGGCCCAGTCCCCGGATCTGCCGCTCGCTCGGCACGGGGCTCGCCCCCCAGGGGTGGGCGTCCCCGAGGCCGCCGTCGTCGACGAGGGCCAGGCGCTGGCCTTCGGAGTCCTCGAAAGCGAGGGTAGGGCGCCCGTCGAGATCGCTCGGCTCCTCGACCGTGGCTCCGGCGGCACGCAGGCGGGTCGCCCACCAGGCGAGCGTGTCGGCACCACCGGCCACGCGCAGGCCGGTGCGGGCGATGCTGTGCGTGCCGCGGCGTTCCCGCGCGGCCATGGACCAGTCGAAGAAGGTCACGTCGGTCCCGGGCGACCCCAGGCCGTCGGCGTAGAAGAGGTGATAAGCACGGACGTCGTCCTGATTCACCGTCTTCTTCACGAGGCGCATGCCCAGCGTGTCGCGGTAGAACGACAGGTTGTCCCGGGCGCGGGCGGTCACCGCGGTCAGGTGATGGATACCGTGGAGCGTCGGTCCCTCGGACATGGCGCCACTGTACGAGCCGCATGCGGCTAAGGGAATGGTCTGCGCTACCGCGTCGTCGCGGTGCGGCGCGCGCGCGGCGGGCAACGGTATCCTGGGCCGAGTTCATGGTCCGCCTCCTCGCGCTGTTAGGCGCCGTCACCATCTCCTTCTCCGCCATCCTGGTGCGTCTCGCCGACCTTTCGCCGTCGACGACGGCCTTCTTCCGGCCGGCATATGCCCTGCCGGTCCTGTTGGTGTTGGCGCTGGCCTCCAGGCGCCACGATCCGCGTGGACCCGCACTTCGCGTGGCCACGATGGCGGCGGGGACGCTCATGGGCCTGGCGTTCGTGTTCTGGAACTACTCCATCGCCGACATCGGGGCGGGAGCCGCCACGGTGCTCAGCAACACGCAGGTCGTGTTCGTCGGCGTGGCTGCCTGGCTGCTGTTCGGCGAGCGTCCCAGCGGGACCGCCGCGGTGGCGGTGCCTCTGGTGTTCGCCGGCGTCGTCCTGACGTCGGGACTGGGGTTGGAGAGCGCCTACGGTCGTTCGCCGGTGATCGGCGCTCTCTGGGGGCTCGCCAACGCCGGCGTCTACGCGGCGTTCCTGCTGCTGTTCCGATCCCTGAACCGCGGGCGCGGACTCCCGGCCGGGGTGCTCTTCGATGCCTCGCTGGGGGCGTCGTTGGCGACCCTCGCATCGGGCCTGCTCACCGACCCCGGCTTCTCGCTGGCCTTCACGTGGCCGGCCCACGGCTGGTTGATCCTGCTGGCGTTGGGGCCGCAGGTGGTGGGTTGGCTCCTGATCCTCACCGCTCTGCCCCGCCTCCCCGCGCTCGAGACCTCGGTGACGCTGCTGGCGCAACCGATGTTGACCGTGATCTGGGGCCGGCTGCTGTTCGCCGAGCGGCTCTCCTGGGTGCAGGCGGGAGGGGTCGCCCTGGTGCTCGCCGGGATCCTGGCGTTGAGCCTCGCCGCGAGCATGAGGCGCGCGTCGGTGCGGCGGCAGGAGCGACTCTCATGAGCCGATTTGCTAGCGTTGGCACCATGACTGTCCTCCGTCGACTCGCCCCGTTGCTGGCGGTGGCCCTCGTGCTCGCGGGTTGCGCGCCGGCGGCGACGGGAACCTCGCCAGGCGCCCCCTACCCGATCCACAGCTCCGCGATCGTGGCGCAGCCGGGCGGCACCGTGTACGTGGAGACGCACTTCACCTTCGATGACTTCGGCATCGACCCCACCAAGCTGACGGGGGGGCTATGGTTCCCCAGCGGCTACAATGCGGCCTCGTCGGTCATGACCGCGAAGTTCTCACTGGATCAGGTACGCGCGCCCGCCGGGTGGAAGGTGGAGCTGGTGCAGGTGCAGGCCACGCGCGCCACCGTGGCGGGAGCGACGAGCTTCTCCAAGAGCACCCAGACCTACACGCTGACGGTGCTGTTGGCGATCACCGCGAAGCAGGGAGCCGTCTCGGGCCCCTACCACCTCGGTGCCGCGCTGACCTACCAGAAGACGAGCCAACCGTTGCGGATCGACCTGCACGTGGGCTGATGGGGCGGGGCGGGCACGAGCGCTAGAGGTCGACGCCGGCGCGCGCCAGCCCGCTCACGAGCCAGCAGTTCGCGCGAACGCCGTGCCGCGCAAGGGTCAGCGCCACCGTGAAGCGCGCGACCGCGCCGTCGCCGCCTGTCACGCGAATCTCGGCCCGTGCCGCGTCGCCGCGCCGCTCGAAACTCTCGACCTCCGCCGCGTCGTGCCCCAGAAGCGGTGCGTTGAGGGTGTTGTGCAAGGCTCGGCCGAAGGCGGCTTCGTCGCCGATGCCGCCGCGCATGCGGTCGGAAGCGAAGGCGTAACTCACGCCGATGCCGTGGTCGGTCCGCGGTGAATCGTTGGCGGCGAGCGCCCGCAGCACCAGGGTCAGCACCTCACGTGCGCCCAGATCCGGTGTCGGGGCGTCGCACCCGGGTCGGTACGGCGATCGGCTCACGTCCCCTTCTACCGCGCGAGGCGCGCCACTGGCAATGCGGTGGCCGCCACGATCGTGGGCCGGTCAGCGGGGTAGCGCCAGGGAGATGAATTTGGTCTCGAGGTACTCCTCGATGCCCCACGGGCCGCCCTCGCGGCCCAGGCCGGACTGCTTGACGCCGCCGAAGGGCGCGTAGGGAACGCTGGGCACCCCGTCGTTGACACCGACGATGCCGTACTCGAGGGCTTCGGAGACCCGGAAGGCGCGGGACAGGTCGTTGGTGTAGATGTAGGCGGCCAGACCGTAGGGGGTGTCGTTGGCCGCGCGCACCGCTTCCTCGTCGCGCTCGAACGTGAGGATGGGGCTGACCGGACCGAACGTCTCTTCCTGCATGAGTTGCATGTCGGCGGTGACGCCGAGGAGCACGGTGGGTGCGAAGTACAGGCCCTGCAGCGCGCGTCCGCCGGCGGCGACCGTGGCGCCCTTGGCGAGTGCGTCCTGAACGTGCTGCTGCACCTTGTCGAGGCCGGCGGCGTCGACCAGAGGACCGATGTCGGTGGCGTCCTGCAGGGGGTCGCCTACCACCAGCTCGTTCGTGGCCGCCACGTAGCGTTCCACGAACGCGTCCGCGATGCCCTTGTGCACGTAGATGCGGTTGGTGCACACGCAGGTCTGGCCGGCATTGCGGTACTTGCAGGCGATCACCTGTTCTACGGCACGCTCCAGGTCGGCGTCGTCGAACACCAGGTAGGGCGCGTGGCCGCCGAGCTCCAGCGAGAGCTTCTTGATAGTCCGTGCGGACTTGCCGTAGAGGATGCGCCCGACCTCGGTGGAGCCTGTGAAGGTCAGCTTGCGGATGCGCGGGTCCTCCATCAGCGCGTCGGAGACCGGCACCGGGTCGAGCGCGGGGAGTACCTGCAGGGTGCCGGCTGGACCGCCCGCTCGCTCCCACAGCTCGCCCAGCAGCAGCGCCGAAAGCGGTGTCTGCTCGGCGGGCTTGAGCACGAAGGTGCAACCCGCCGCGAGCGCCGGCGCCGCCTTGCGGGTCACCATCGCCAGCGGGAAGTTCCAGGGCGTGATCCCGAACACCGGCCCGACCGGCTGACGGATCGCCATCAATCGTTTGTTGGCGACATGTGAGGGGAACGTCTCGCCGTAGACACGCTTGGCTTCCTCAGCGTACCAGCGCACGAAGCCGGCGGCATAGGCGACCTCGCCACGCGCCTCCCTGAGCGGCTTACCCATCTCCTGGCTCATGGTTCGCGCCAGCCGTTCCTGGTCGGCCATCATGGCGTCATGCCAGCGCATGAGCACGTCGGAGCGCTCGAAGGCGCTCACCTGCCGCCAGCTCTGGTAGGCGTCCCAGGCGACCTGCGCAGCGGCGCGGCCCTCCTCGGCGCCGCAGTCGGCGACCTCGGCCACGGCCTCTCCGGTGGCCGGATTGGTGATGGTGTAGGTCTCGCCGGAGTCCTGCCAGCGGTCGGTCAGGAAGCGACGTTCGACGTTCTGCAGCGGTTCCATGCGTCAGTCTAGCAACCGCGACGCCGCACCCTTGGTGGCGCGCGAGGCAGCGCGAACCCTGCCGGCGCGGGTGCTACCGGCGCGGCCCGGGCCCGGCAGGGCGCTGCGTTCGGGCAGCCGGCGCCGGCGCCCGCCGCTCAGCGGCGGTCCGGCCGGCTCAGGCCCGTGCGGCACGATCGCCTGCGTCCGGATCGCCCGCCTCGGAGGACCCCGCCTCGGAGGAGCCCGCCTCGTCCTCCAGGCGCCACAGATCGTCTGGACGCTCGCGGCGCCGCGCGAGCCGCACGCGGGGACCGCCGGGCGCCTCGCCGGGCTCGCCGCCGGCCGCATCGCCGGCACCGTCGCCGGCGGCGTCGACGACGACCTCGGCGGGACGCAGGCTGGAGGCGTAGTTCGAGGCCATGGCGAAGCCGTACGCGCCCACCAGCTCCACCGCGAGCAGGGCACCGGGGCGGACGCCGGGCAGGCGTCGATCGCGGCCCAGCCGGTCCGCGTTCTCGCACAACGGACCGTCCAGGTCGCTGAGGACGGGGCCGTCCGCCTGCAGCTCGCCCCGGTCGCCGCTGACCGCGGCGCCGTCCGCGGGTCCTTCGGTCGCCGCCGTCACCACGCGGATCGGGTGTTCGGCGCCGTAGAGCGCGGGCCGGAGCAGGTCGGCCATGCCGGCATCCGCGATGACGTGCCGGCGGGGCCCGTCCTGCTTGACGTGGAGTACCCGGGTGAGGAGCGTCCCGGCGTCGGCCACGAGGTGGCGCCCTGGCTCGAGCAGTAGTCGCGCTCCCAGCGACCGGGCCAGCGCTGTGGCGCGCTCGCCGAACGCGTCCAGCGGCGGCTCGGGCACCGCGAAGCCCCCCCCTAGATCGAGCAGCTCGAGCCCCGGCAGGGCGCGGTAGAGCGGCTCGAGAACCTCCCGGATGGCGTCGTAGACGCCGGCATCGCGGATCATCGAGCCGGCGTGGACGTGGAAGCCGGCGAGCCTGCCGGCGGCATGGACCGCGCGCGCGAGCGCCAGCGCGGCCGCGGGCGAGAGGCCGAACTTGGAGCTCGCCGCGCCGGTCGCCAGGTGCTCGTGCGTGCCCGGGTCCAGCCCCGGGTTGACCCGCACCAGGAAGCGCGGCGCCGGCGCGTTCGCCGCCTGCCAACCCAGCCACTGACCGGCGGAATCGAGGCTGACGAGGCCTACGCCGAGCTCGGACGCGCGCCGCACCAGCCGTGCGTCCTGCGCCGGCCCGCCGACCAGCACGTCGCCCGGCGCCATGCCGGCGCGAACCGCGCGCTCGAGCTCGCCGACGGTGATCACCTCGGCGCCCACCCCGAGCGAGGCCAGGGCCCGTAACACCGCTCCGTTGGGATTGGCCTTGACCGCGTAGAGCAGCCGGGCGCCGGGGAAGGCCGCAAGCAGGCTCTCGCGCTGGTGCCGCAGACGCGCGAGGTCGTAGACGTAGGTGGGTGTCGCGAAGCGCTCGGCGATGGTGCGTAAGAGAGCGTCGTCCATGCGGGTAGTTGAGGCTAGCACGGTCCCGAGCCGGACGTCGGCGCGACCTCGTGGGAGGAGCTCCGCGGACGGCTATGCTGTCCCCCATGAATAGACAGATCCGGCGCGAGCAGGCCAAGCAGGACAAGAAGGCGCAGAAAGAGAAGCTTCGGAAGAGGGCCGCCCGCCGCGCTCGCATCCAGAACGTCCGTCGTGGCCGCACCGCCCAACGCAAGGAAGGTGGGAAGAGCTCCGCCGCGAGCCCGAAGACCTCGGCCGGTCGCGGAAGGCGGCTGCCCGGGCGGTTCTCCGGCGCGCTCATGATCGCGACGGTGTTCTTCATCGTGCTGCAGGCGGCCGTTCCCGCCAAGGACATGACGACGCTCAACAGCGTCACCGGGGCGGGCTTCTTCGTGCTCTTCGGGTACTTCTCCTTGCTCTACCTGGAGCGGCGCGGGGGCGGCCGGGCGCTGCTCATGACGCTGGTGTCGGGGGTGCTCCTGGCGGTGGGTGTGTCGGTCGCCCGGCTGGTGGAGCCGGCACTCACCATGGACTGGCTGATGATGGGCCTGGCGGTGCCCGGCGTGGTGGCGGGCGCCTACCTCGGCCGACTGGTCTTCTACAACAGCCCCGCGTAGCCGAGCCATGATGGACCGTGCTCATGCCGAGAGGGTCACCGCCGTCATCGGCGCCATGGACGAAGAGCTCGAGGCGCTGCTCGCCGACCTCGAGGAGCGGCGCGAAGGCCGGCTCGGCCCCTTCGCCGTCCACTTCGGGCGCCTCGAGGGCCGGGCCGTGGCGCTGGCGCGCTGCGGCGTCGGTAAGGTCAACGCGGCCGCGCTGACGCAGGCGGTGCTCACGCTCGGGGCGGCGCGGGTGCTCTTCACGGGAGTTGCCGGGGCCGTGCGGCCCGGCCTCCATGTCGGCGACCTGGTGATCTCGAGGGATGCCGTGCAGCACGATCTGGACGTGCGTGCTCTGGGCTACCGGCTGGGCGAGGTGCCGGGGGAGGCGTGGAGCTGGCCGGCGGACGCCCGTCTGGCGGAGTTGGCCCTCGCCTCCGCCGGCGAGCTCGAGGGGGTCGCAGCGGTGCTGGGGCGGGTGGCGTCGGGCGACGTCTTCGTCGCCGATCCGGCGCGCGTCGCGGTGTTGCGCGAGACGTTCGGGGCGGACTGCGCCGAGATGGAAGGTGCCGCTACGGCCCAGGTGTGTGCGAAGTGGGGCGTTCCCTTCGTCATCATCAGGAGCATCAGCGACACCGCCGATCACGATGCCGAGGTGGACTTCCGAACGTTCACGCCGCTCGCCGCGGCACGTGCCAAGCAGGTGGTGCGCGGCATCCTCCGGCGGCTTCCGTGAGCTCGGTGGCGTAGGCGGTCCGGTGCCGACGGCCTATGGCGGCGTAGCCTGCCCCTTCGGGCGGCGGTGTGGCTGGGGCGTACAATAGGGGCCCGAAGCCGCCGGCCAACGAGCCGGCCCTCGATTGCACCGCAAGCTGCAGTGCGGCGCCACGCGCAAGGCGCCACCTCGAGAGAGGACACCACGACGATGACGGACGTACTGGACGAACTCCTCAACCTCGATCGGTCCCAGCTCGAGCCCGACGAGCTACGCCGGCTCAACGAGACAGAGCTGCGTGAGTGGCTCGAGTCGCTCGACTACGTGCTGGCCAGCGGCGGCGCCGATCGCGTGAAGGACATCCTGCAGATGCTGGAGCATCACGCCTACAAGCACGGCGTGCCGATCCCATACAACGCGACCACCCCCTACATCAACACCATCAGCGTGGACGAGCAACCGGAGTATCCGGGCGATCTCGAGATCGAGGAGCGGATCACCAACCTGATCCGCTGGAACGCCATGGCCATGGTGGTCCGGGCCAACAAGGTCTCGGCGGGCATCGGCGGGCACATCGCCACCTACGCGTCCGCCGCGACCCTGTACGAGGTGGGGTTCAACCACTTCTTCCACGGTCCGAAGGCCGGCGCCGACGCCGACCTGGTCTACTTCCAGGGCCACGCCAGTCCGGGCTTCTACGCGCGCTCCTTCCTGGAGGGGCGCTTCCCGGTGGAGGCGATGCGCAACTTCCGTCGCGAACTCCAGGACGAGCCGGGCCTCTCCTCCTATCCGCACCCGTGGCTGATGCCCGACTACTGGTCCTTCCCGACCGTGTCGATGGGGATCGGCCCGCTGGCGTCGATCTACCAGGCGCGCTTCCGGCGCTATCTCGAGGACCGCGGGCTGCTTCCCGGCGGCAACGGACGCGTCTGGGCCTTCGTCGGAGACGGCGAGACCGACGAGGTGGAGACGCTGGGCGCGATCCGCATCGCGGCGCGCAACAAGCTCGACAACCTCATCTGGGTCGTGAACTGCAACCTGCAGCGGCTCGACGGCCCGGTGTACGGCAACGGCAAGATCATCCAGGAGCTCGAGGGCATCTTCCGGGGCGCGGGCTGGAACGTCATCAAGGTGGCGTGGGGCAGCAAGTGGGACGAGCTGCTGGCGCGCGACCACGACGGCACGTTGGCCCGGCGCTTCGAGGAGATGGTCGACGGCGAGTCGCAGCGTTATGCGGCGTTCGGAGCGCCGGAGCTTCGCGACCGGTTCTTCAACACCCCCGAGCTCAAGAAGCTCATCGAGGACTGGACCGACGCCGACATCGCGCAGCTCAACCGTGGCGGCCACGATCCCGTGAAGATCTACGCCGCGTTCCAGCGGGCGGTGAAGCATGAGGGGTCGCCTACCGCCATCCTGTTCCGGACCGTCAAGGGCTACGGCATGGGTGAGGCCGGCGAGGCGCAGAACGTCACGCACCAGCAGAAGAAACTCGACGTGGACCAGATGAAGGCCTTCCGCGACCGCTTCGAGCTGCCGGTCACCGACGAGGAGATCACGCAGTACCCGTTCTTCCGGCCCGAGGAGGATAGCCCCGAGCTGAGGTACCTGCTAGAGCGTCGCGAGGAGCTGGGAGGCTTCCTGCCCGCCCGCTCGCCGAAGTCCGAGCCTCTCGACCCGCCTCCCGCCGACGCCTTCGAAGAGTTCATGCAGGGCACCGATGGCCGTGAGGTCTCCACCACCATGGCCTTCGTCAGTATCCTGCGCAAGCTGCTGCGCGACGAGGCCTGGGGCAAGCTGGTGGTGCCGATCGTGCCCGACGAGGCGCGCACCTTCGGCATGGAGGCGCTGTTCCGGCAGATCGGCATCTATTCCAGCGTCGGTCAGCTCTACGAGCCGGTCGACCGGGAGAACCTGCTGTACTACAAGGAGTCGCGGGACGGCCAGATCCTCGAGGAGGGCATCACCGAGGCCGGCTCGATGGCGTCGTTCCTGGCCGCCGGGACCGCCTACGCGAACTACGGCGTCAACGCCGTCCCCTTCTTCATCTACTACTCGATGTTCGGCTTCCAGCGCATCGGCGACATGATCTGGGCCGCCGGCGACAGCCGGGCGCGCGGGTTCCTGATCGGCGGAACGGCCGGGCGCACCACCCTCGCAGGCGAGGGCCTGCAGCACCAGGACGGGCACTCTCACGTACTCGCCTACCCCGTGCCCAACCTGCTGGCCTACGACCCGAGCTTCGCCTACGAGATCGCCATCCTCGTTCGTGAGGGGCTGCGCCGGATGTACCAGGAGCAGGACGATGTCTTCTACTACCTCACGGTCGGCAACGAGAACTACGCCCAGCCCGCAGCCCCCGAGCACCTGAGCCGTGAGGCGCTGGAGGAGGGCGTCATCAAGGGGCTCTACCTCTTCCGCCCGGCAGGTCGCAAGCGCAGCAAGCTGCACGCGCAACTCCTGGGCAGCGGCTCGATCATGAACGAGGCCCTCGAGGCGGCGCGCATCCTGGAGGAGGACTACAAGGTCGCCACCGACGTGTGGAGCGTCACTTCGTACAAGGCGCTGCACGTCGAGGCCCTCGAGGTGGAACGTCACAACCGGCTCCACCCGGACGAGGAGCCGCTCGAATCGTTCGTTGCGCGCCAGCTCCGGGACGCCAAGGGCGTGCTGGTTGCCGCCTCCGACTACATGAAGATCCTGCCCGATGCGCTCGCGCGTCACGTTCCGAAGGGCATCGTTGCGCTCGGGACCGACGGGTTCGGGCGCAGCGAGGCCCGTGAAGAGCTCCGCGACTTCTTCGAGGTCGATGCCAAGCACATCGTCCTGGCGACGCTCCAGGCGCTGGCCCAGGAGGGCTCGCTCGAGCCTTCCGCGGTCGTGGAGGCGCGTCGGGAGCTGGGCATCGATCCGGACAAGCCGAACCCCTTCGTCTACTGAGGATCTGGAAAGGAAGCGCGCGTGGCAACGGAAGTCAGACTGCCCGAGGTGGGAGAAGGCATCGAGTCCGGCACCGTCGTAGGTGTGTTGGTCAGCGTCGGCGACGAGGTCAAGCGGGATCAGCCGCTGATCGAGCTGGAGACCGACAAGGCCGTGGTCGAGGTGCCCTCGTCCGCGGACGGGATCGTGCGCTCGATCGACGTCCAGGAGAACCAGGAGGCGAAGATCGGTCAGGTGATCGTCACGCTCGATGCCGCCGGCGCGGTGAGCGCGGCGGAGGCCGAAGCTCCCAGCGCGGCGCCCCCCCGGGAGACCGCCACGGACGGGGCGGAGGAGAGCGCGGTACCGTCCGAGCCGCCGGCACCCCAACCGACGAAGCGCCAGAGCACGCCGCGTCCTGCGGCCGCCCCGGCCGGCGGGACCGGCCTGGTGCCTGCGGCCCCGTCGGTGCGGCGCCTCGCGCGCGAGCTCGGGGTGGACATCCACCAGGTGCAGGGGAGCGGGATCCTCGGGCGCATCTCCGCCACCGACGTGCGGTCGGTCTCCGAGGGCGGTGCCTCCGCCCCCGCGGCGGGCCCCGCGCCGCTCCAGCTGCCCGATTTCGGTCGATGGGGCGAGGTCGAGCGCAAGGCGATGAGCGGGATCCGCAAGGCCACGGTGCGGACCATGGCCGGAGCCTGGTCGACCGTTCCGATGGTCACGCAGTTCGACAAGGCCGATAGCACCGAGTTCGAGCGTCTGCGCCAGCGCTACAAGCCTCAGGCGGAGGCCATGGGCGCCAAGCTGACGCCGACAGCCATGCTGCTCAAGGTCGTCGCGGCTGCGCTCAAGCGCTTCCCCGACTTCAACGCCAGCATCGACACGAACAGCCAGGAGATCGTCTACAAGCACTACATCAACGTGGGCGTGGCGGTGGACACCGAGGCCGGCCTGCTGGTGCCCGTCATCAAGAACGCCGACAACAAGAACGTGCTCGAGCTCGCCGGCGAGCTGGGCGTGCTCGCCGAGAAGGCGCGCAACCGCAAGCTCACGCCGGACGACATGCAGGGCGGCAACTTCAGCGTCTCGAACCTCGGCGGCATCGGCGGTACCGGCTTCACGCCGATCGTCAACCCGCCGGAGGTGGCCATCCTGGGGGTCTCCCGGTCCGCCCACGAGCCGGTGTACAACAAGGCCAGCGGGCAGTTCGACGCCCGCCTGATGATGCCGCTGTCGGTCACCTACGACCACCGGCTCATCGACGGCGCCGCCGCAGCGCGGTTCCTGCGCTGGATCTGCACCGCCATCGAGGAGCCGTTCCTGATGGCCCTGGAGGGCTGAGGCGCCCGGAGCGGGCACAGGGCCCAGGCGTCCGGATGCGCCCGAGCGCCGTGTGCGGCGCGCAAAGCTCAAGGGCCTCTCATGGGGCCTCGTGGTAGCATGGCCCGGTATGTCGGCTGTGATGGGTGCCCCGCAGGACGCGCGTGCGAGCACCGAGCGGCTCGAACTCCGGGCCACGGGCCTCACCAAGCGCTACGGTGGCCGTAGGGTCGTCGACGGCGTGGACATCTATCTCCAGCGCGGCGAGATCGTGGCGCTGCTAGGTCCTAACGGCGCCGGCAAGACCACCAGCTTCTACATGATGGTCGGCTTCGTCCGGCCCAACGCCGGATCGATCCGGTTGGGCGACCAGGACGTGACGCGCTGGCCGATGCATCGGCGCGCCCGCAAGGGGCTCGGCTACCTGGCGCAGGAGCCCAGCGCGTTCCGGAAGCTGAGCGTGGAGGACAACCTGCTCGCCATCCTCGAGTTCCAGGGGTTGAGCAGAGGCGATCAGGAGCGCAGGGCGCACGAGCTGCTGGACGAGTTCCACCTGCGGCCACTGGCGCGTCGGCGTGCCGACACCTTGTCCGGCGGCGAGCGACGCCGGCTCGAGATCGCGCGCAGCCTCACCATCGAGCCGGACTTCATCCTCCTCGACGAGCCCTTCACGGGGGTCGATCCGAAGTCCATCCGGGAGATCCAGACGCTGATCGCGGAGTTGCGCGAGCGTCGGGGGCTGGGTGTCCTGCTCACCGATCACAGCGTGCGCGAGACCCTCGCCATCGCCGACCGCGTCTACCTGATGTTCGACGGCCGGGTGCGCTTCGACGGCACTCCGGAGGAGTTCGCGCGTGATGCCGACGTCCGGACCTACTACCTCGGCGCCGACTTCCAGATCTGAGGCGCGGGCGGCCATGCGAAATCGTCCGGTGAAATCCAGCACGAAGCGGGGCGGCTGAATGGGCTACCTGCTGGGTCTGGTGCTCCTGCTGGCGACCCTGGCCGGCATCATCGCCTACCTCGGCGACCGGCTCGGTACGTTCGTGGGCAGGCGGCGACTCAGCCTCTTCGGCGCCCGGCCCCGCCGCACGGGACAGATCGTCGGGGTCGTGGTGGGCATCGTCATCATGCTGACGACCCTGACGGTGCTGTCGCTGGCCTTCCAGAACGCCACCCAGACGCTCGTGAACGCGCAGCGCACGGCCGACGAGCTGCAGCGCCTGCGTGCGCAGGAGAAGGTCCAGCAGGACAAAGTCAACGAGCTCAACAAGCAGCTCGACAGCCTCAAGAGCGAGCTCGCCCAGGCGCAGCAGACCATCCAGGACGCCCAGACCCAGCGGGACGCCGCTCTGCAGGAGCGCGACCAGGCCCGCCAGGAGCGCGACAAGTTGCAGGCGCAACGCGCCCAGCTCCAGGACCAGGTCGACCAGCTCAGCCAGCAGGTCACGGATGTGAATGCGCAGCTCGATCAGGCTCAGGCGAAGCTGGCGAGCGCCCAGAGTGACCTGCAGACGGCTCAACTGGCGCAGGCCGAGGCCGTCAAGGCCCGCGATCAGGCCCAGGCCGATGCGGCCAGGGCCAAACAGGATGCGCAACGCCTGCAGCTGGAGGTGGCCTCCGCGCGACAACAGCTCGACGACGCGAACCAGCGCCTCAGCGCGCTGCAGGGCAAGCTCTCCGACACCGAGAAGCGCCTGACCGACGCCGATCAGAAGCTCACAGCGGCTCAGGCGGGCTTGGAGAAGGCGCAGGCTTCGCAGAAGGAGGCCGAGGCGGCCCGCGACCAGGCCCTGCAGCAGCGCGACCAGGCCCTGCAGCAGGCGACCGACCTGCAGCAGCAGACCAAGCAGCTCGGCGCTCAGGTGGGCCAGCTCCAGGGGGAGGTCGCCGACCTACAACAGCAACAGAAGCAGCTCCAGGGGCAGGCCAGCGCCCTGAAGCAGCAGAACCAGGAGCTACAGGCGCGCAACCAGGGCCTGTCTCAGGAGAACGCGCGCTTCGTGCAGCAGAATCAGCTCCTGAGCGAGCAGAAGGACCAGCTCCAGCAGCAGATCGAGCAGCAGAACCAGAAGGTGCAGGACCTGCAGGGACAGCTGCAGACGCTCAACGGGCGCCTCGAGGAGCAGGCGCGCAAGCTCAACGAGGTCAGCGCCGAGTACAACCGCGCCACCAGCGGGGACGTGACCTTCCAGAAGGACGAGCTCATCTATGCCGGACCGATCTACGCGCAGGACCCGGCTGCCATCAAGGACGAGCTGACCAAGTTCATCGCTTCGGCTACCACCTACGTGGCGCGGCGCGGCGTCGAGAAGCTGCGCGTCACGCCCGACCAGTTCAACAGCCTGGTCGACGTCATCGCCCAGACCCCGGGCTCGGATCTGGTGAGGCTCATCTCGCCGCGCAACCAGTTCAGCTCCACGGTCGACGTCACCATCGAGGCGATCGAGAACACCAAGCTCTTCGACAAGGGCCAGCTCGTCGTCACCCGGCAGATCCACCTCGGCTCGGCCGACCTGCCCGCCTCTCAGGACGAGATCCGCAACTCCCTGACGCAGCTCAAGGGCGACGCCGTGCGCAAGTTGCGTCGCGCAGGGCTGGACGAGATGCAGGTACCGGACTTCGGGCAGGTCACCGACGACATCTTCACGAGCCTGTTGCTGCGGCTGCACGGTCCCGTGACGATCGGTCTGGTGGCCACCGACGACATCTACCGCGCCGGTCCGGCGAAGCTGGAGCTACAGGTCCTCTACTGAGCGCGGTCGGTGCGCGGGCGCGTGGCGAAGCTCACCCGGCGACCGTCGGGGTCGCGCGCGGAGAACACGGTACCCCGACCCTCCGCGGGCGGCGGGACGTCGACCTCGACGCTCAGGGCGCGCAGCCGGCGCAGCAGGGCCGCCGGATCGTCGCACTCGAACGTCAGGCGCAGATCATGCTCGAGCGGCAGCGGGCCGTCGTGTTGGAGGAACTCCAGCGTCGTCGCGCCGACGCGCACCACCAGTCGGCTCGCCTCCTCCACGGTCATCGCGAGCCCGACGTCGCGCACGTAGAAGTCGCGCGTGGCCGTCAGGTCCTGTGCCGTCAGGCCGAGCACCAGATTCGATGGCGGTGGGGCGGAAGGCGGTCCCGGTCGCATGCTCCGTCCTACCACGCGGTGCGTGTCACGACGGGATGTACCGGCCCTTCGTCTCGTAAGCTGGGGGGGTGGATGAGCCGATGAGGATCCTGGTGGCCGATGACATCGAAGGGCAGCGACTGGTTCTCGACATGCTCCTCGGTTCCGACGGCCACAGCGTCGACTCGGTGGCCGACGGACGCGAGGCACTCGACTACTTGAAGACACACACGCCGGACCTGGTGATCTTGGATGTCGCCATGCCCTTCATCTCAGGGATCGACATCTGCCATCGCATGAAGCGCATCCCCCGCCTGAAAGATGTGCCGGTCATCATCCTGACCGCGCTCAAGGACGAGAGCACCCTGGCGATGGCACGTGACGCCAAGGCCGACGTCATCGTGGTCAAGCCGCTCGAAGGCAAGGACTTCCGCGCCACGGTGCGCGATCTGCTGGCCGCTCGCCGTACCGCGGGAGGCTAGCCCCTCCGGCGTCCTCACGACCGGCGTACCTCACAGCCGGAGCCCTCACCCGCGCCGTTGCCGCATCGCCTCGAACAACACCACCGCCCCCGCCACCCCCACGTTGAGGCTGTCTGCCAGGCGGGCGCGCATCGGGATGCGCACCCGTTGATCGGCGGCGTCGAGCCATGCAGCGCCCAGGCCGACATGCTCCGAGCCCAGCACCACCGCCACGCCGCCTCGGTAGTCCGCCTGCCAGTGGGCGAGGTCGGCGTGCGGTGTGGTGGCGACCACACGGAGCCGCGTGGCACGCAGCCAGGTACGGGCGTCGTCTGCCGAGGCGGCGGCGATCGGGAGGGCGAACACGCTCCCCATGCTGGCGCGGATCACGTTGGGGTTGCCCAGGTCGGTCCCTTCGCCGGTGAGCAGCACGCCATCGACCCCGGCCGCGTCCGCGGTGCGCAAGAGCGCGCCCACGTTTCCCGGCTTCTCGAGGCCGTCGAGGATCAGCACCAGGGGATCATCCGGCAGCGTCAGGCGCTCGAGGGCGCGCGCGGGGGAGAGCGCCACCACGGCGACGCCGTCCGGACGCTCGCGCAGACTGAGGCGCCGGAAGGCGTCGGGGGACAGGTGGACCACGTCCGCCCCGCGGGACGCGGCGGCGCGTTGCAGGGCCTCGGCCGTCTCGCGGCTGCCGTCGGGCCACGACTCCGGAGCCAGCAGCAGGCGCTCGAGCGTCAAGCCGGCCTCGGCGGCGCGCTCCGCCTCGCGCAAGCCTTCGATGAGGATCCGGCCGGTTCGGTCCCGCTCGCGGCGTACCTTGAGGGCGGCGATCTCCTTCACCAACGGGTTGCGGGCGCTGTCGATGCGGCGCGGGCTCGGCATGCGGCATTGTAACGACGACGCCGGGTCGGCTCCGGCCGGTAGACTCGCGTCATGGAGCCCCTCATCGACGCCGATACGCTGCTGCGCAGGCTCGACGACCCGGGTCTGCGCATCCTCGACGCGCGCTTCGAGCTGCAGGACCCGAGCCTCGGCCGGCGAACCTACCTGGAGGGGCACGTGCCGGGTGCGGTGTTCGTCGATCTGGACGAGGATCTGGCGGCACCCGCGGCCGAGCACGGCGGCCGACACCCGCTGCCGGACATGGAGGCGTTCGTCCGAGCGCTGGGCGAGCGCGGCGTCGGCGACGAGCACGAGGTGGTGGTCTACGACCAGGGTGGCACCATGTTCGCGGCGCGCGCCTGGTGGCTTCTGCGCTTCGCCGGCCACGAGCGGGTGCGCGTCCTCGATGGTGGCTATCGCGCGTACCGGGAGGCGGGCGGACCGTCGAGCCGGGAGGATTCCCGCCACCGGCCCGCGACGCTCTCGCTCCGGCTCCGACCGGAGATGATCGTCGACCGGGGGAGAGTGAGGGCCGCGCTGCACGACCCGCGCTGGTGCATCATCGACGTGCGTTCGCCGGAGCGCTATCGCGGCGAGACCGAACCGATCGATCCCATCGCCGGGCACATCCCTTCGGCCGTCAATCGACCTTATGAGCGCACGCTCGGCGCCGACGGCCGCTTCGTCGAGCCGCCGGCCCTGGCAGCGCAGTTCGCGGTGGCGCGGGGACGCGGCGAGGTGGTCACCTACTGCGGTTCCGGCGTCAGCGCCGCGCACGCCGTCCTGGCGATGGAGGTCGCCGGCATGGCCGGCGCCCGCTTGTACGCCGGATCGTGGAGCGACTGGTGCAGCTATCGAGAGTCGCCGGTGGCGCTCGGCGACGAGGTATCCGGCTAGCGGACGTCCGAGCACGCCTCGGGGAGCGCTAAGATGAACGGCAAGGGATGAGCGAGGCCGAGCACAGCGAGGACTGGGGCAAGATGTGGACGGGCTTCTTCCGAAACCTGCCGCACGGGGTGGTGGTGTTCCGGGCGGTGCGCAACGACGCGGGCCGGCTTCGCGACTTCGTTTGGGTGGACCTCAACGCGGTCGCTGCCGGAATCCTGCGCACGGCCCCGAAGGAAGTCGTCGGCGAGCGCCTGCGAAGCGTCTACCCCGATCACCTCGACCCGCGTCTGATGCGGCGGCTGGCGTCGGCGTTGCATGGGCGGCGGCCGCGCGAGTTCGAGTACGCCATTCCCACCGCGCCCTTCCGCGCTCAGCGACCCGATATCAGTGAGGTCGACGGGGACGGAGTGGACGATGAGATCGCGGAGGCGGCGCCCGCCTGGTGGTATGTGGTGACGGTGGTGCCTGTCGACGAGGATCACGTGGTGGTGCTGTTCCGGTCCATCACCAACTACAAGGACGTGCTGCGCCAGGCAGTCGAGTTGATGAACCACGACGACCTGACGGGGTTGCCCAACCGGCGCCACCTGAAGTCGCGCTTCTGGGTCTGGCGCAAGCGCCGGATGCAGATGGCCATCATCTACTTCGATCTCAACGGCTTCAAGAGGATCAACGACTGGCACGGGCACGAGGCCGGCGACAGCGTGCTGAGCGTCATCGGCCAGCGGCTCAAGCAGAACGTGCGCCCCGGCGAGATGGTGGCCCGCATCGGCGGCGATGAGTTCGCGGTGCTGCTCGGCGACGCCGACGTCGGCACGCTGGACCGCGTCGCCGAGCGCCTCATCCAATCGATCGAGGAGCCCATCCACCTCGCGGACTACACCGTGCAACTCAGCGCCAGCGTGGGCGCGGCGCTCTACCCCGACGACGCCGAGTCCTTCGAGGCCCTGCTCGCTCGCGCCGATGAGCGCATGTACCAGCACAAGCGCGAGCGGAGCTCCACCCCGCGAGAAGGCTGACGCGCTTCGGCGCAGCGAACGAGCACCGGCGTCCGCCTCAGGTCGGAAGTCGGGCGGGGCCGGTGCTATCCTCGTGCCCATGGATGTCGTCGTGATGGGTGCCGGCGCGGTAGGAGGGTACTTCGGCGGGCGCCTGGCCCAGGCCGGACACCGGGTCACGCTGGTCGCACGTGGGGCCCATCTGGAGGCGCTCATGGAGGACGGGCTGCGCCTTCGCAGCACGCTCGGAGACGCGCACCTGGCGGGGATCGCGGTGGTCGAGGATGCGCGGGCCGCCGGCAACGCGGACCTGGTGCTGTTCACGGTGAAGGCGCAGGACAGCGCCGAAGCAGCGGCGCTGATCGCGCCGCTGGTGAACCGGGACAGTCGCGTACTCACGCTCCAGAACGGCGTCGACGGGGTCGAGGTGCTCCGGCGTCGCTTCGGGGACGAGCGGGTGCTGGCGGGAGTCGCCTATATCGAGGCGGTGCTCGGCGCGCCGGGCGAGATCGTCCACAAGAGTCCGTTCGCGCGGGTCGTGTTCGGCCCGCTGGTGGCCGGTGATCGACGCGCCGACGCGGTCCTGGCCGCCTTCGAGAGCGCCGGGGTCGAGGTCACGCTGGAGGCCGATCCGAGGGCCGCACTGTGGCGCAAATGGCTGCTCATCTGCGCGTTCAGCGGTCTGACCGCGCTGACCCGGAGGCCGATCGGCCCGATCATGGAGCAACCCGAGACGCGCGAGCTCCTCAGGCGCAGCATGCAGGAGATCGCGGCGCTGGCGGCGGCCAGCGGAGTGGAGCTTCCCGACGACGCGGTCGAGGGGGCCATGAGGTTCGCCAGAGAGACCGCCGAGCCGACCATGACGTCGTCGCTGGCGCAGGATCTGGCCGCAGGCAAGCGCCTCGAGCTCGAGGCGCTCAACGGTGCCGCGTCCCGGCTCGGGCGCGCGCTGGAGGTTCCGACACCGGTCAACGACTTCATCTACGCCGCCCTGGTGCTGCACGTCGGCGGCAACGGGTGACGCGGTCCCGCTGCGCCTGGGCCGGTAGCGATCCACGGATGCGGCGCTACCACGACGAGGAGTGGGGCGTACCCGTTCACGACGATCGGCACTGGTTCGAGATGCTGCTGCTGGAGAGCTTCCAGGCGGGGCTGAGCTGGCGCACCATCCTCCACAAGCGCGAGGCCTTCCGCTCCGCATTCGCGGAGTTCGATCCGGCCAGGGTCGCGCGCTTCGGCGAGGCGGACGTGGCCCGCTTGCTGGCCGACGCAGGCATCGTGCGCAACGGCGGCAAGATCCGCGCGTCCATCGCCAACGCGCAGGCCTTCCTGCGTGTTCAGGAGGCGTTCGGTAGCTTCGACGCCTTCGTCTGGGGTGCGGTCCCCTGCGCTCCCATCGTCGGCGAGAGGGGCTCGGCGGAGGACGTCCCCGCCGTGACCGAGGCGTCTACCGTGCTGGCGAAGGATCTGAGGCGGCGCGGCTTCCGCTTCGTGGGGCCGACCGTGGCCTACGCCTTCATGCAGGCGACGGGGCTCGTCAATGACCACACGGTGGGGTGCTTCCGCTTCCGTGAGCTGGTGTCCTGACGGCCGGACCGCTCCGAACCGTGGCGCTGCTATCATGGCCGCGTTCATGAGCGACGACGCCCGACGCGGTTATGCCATGCTCGCCCGGCTGTTCCTGATCGTCGGAGCGGCGTTCGCGCTGCTGGCCCTGGCGCAACTCGCGGGCGCCATCCGCCTGTTCGACGGCGACCCGCTGGGCGTGGCCTTGATCGTGCTGATCATCGGAGCGTTGTTGTGGTGGACGGTGCGAACGGCGCCTCCTTCAGGCGCGGCCGCGATCGGGGAGGGCGATGCCGGGGAGGGCGACGCCGGGGAGCTAGAGGTCGAGGAGCCGGCGGTCGACGGTCGAGGCGTCGACCCACCCGCGCGCGACCGAGGGTAGCGGCGGCCGCGCGCGGGACCATGCGATTCAGGGCCGGCTCAGGGTGAAGGTCAGGGTGTGGGTCATGGTGGTGGCGACGGGCGAATTCACGCGGAGCGTCAGGGGGATGTCCTGCCAGCCTCCGGTGGGCGGCTGCGTAGCGAACTTCTTCGTGGGATCGAGCGGGTAGCAGCCTGCCAGGCTCGCGTACGTGGTGCAGACCTGAAGGGTCGGGGCGGCGGGGCTCTTGTCCTCGATCGACAGGACCCATTGGGTGTTCGCGAAGACCTTGACGGTCACGCTTCCCGGGTCCACCAGCGTGCCGTCGAAGGTGCCGTCGACGGTGCCGCCGACGGTCACGTCGAGGGTCTGCGAATCGCTCGCCGTGCCCTGATCGATGCTCAGTCGCAGCACGCTGGGGATGTGCACGGTTACGGTGTTGCGGGCGGTGGCCTGAGCTCCGGCCACGCCGGAGAACAGCATCCAGCCGAACAGCAACGTCAGAGCGGTCGTGCCAGTGCGGCGCATCCGTCGTCCCCCTTCGTCGACGGATGCAACCGGGGGAGCGCTGGCGCCCGCGAGCGTGGGCCATCCGGCCCGCACATGCGGTACCAGGTCCGGCCGGTTGCATCACTGGCTCCCCGAGTCCCTTGATGCCCATGTTGGGAGTCTCGGCTCATAGCCTCCGAACCCTTCGGTCGAGGGGCCGAGCGGCAGGTGCAAACAACGAAGCGCCACATCGACCTGACGATGGGCGCTTGACGGGCGGGTCACGAGCGTACGGCACGATGATGCCGCCGAAGACGTGAGGCCGGGTGCGCTACTAGCTCCACTCGATCCAAGCGCCCAAATGCAGATCGAGCTTCAACGCTTCCTCACCGGCAGCCTAACGTTCCGCGCTTACGGAACTCTTACAGCGGCCGTGCTCGGCCCGCCAGGCGCCCGTGGAGGGCCCGAGGACGGGGGCCAGCGCCTCAGCCTAGCGTGCTGCCGCGGCCGCCCGGAGACGACCGTCACGCCCGCCCGCGTGGCGGGGCCGCACGGAGCGGCTACAGTAGCGGGATGCGAGTCTCCATCGAGCTGGTCCCGCGCAGTGCTACCTCGCTCGACGCCCAACTGCGCGCGATGGCCGGGGCCTTCCCCGGCATCGACACCGTCAACCTTCCCGACCTCATGCGCTTCGACCTGCGGAGCTGGGAAGGCTGCGACGCGGTACGCCGCTTCGTTCCGCACGCCATCCCGCACCTCCGTGCGATCGACGTCGACCTCGAGCGGCCGCTGCAGGCCGGCCCCTGGCTCGCGGAGGGGGGTCTCGACGAGGTGCTGGTGATCGCCGGGGACGTGCCGAACGACATGAGCCGCGCGGTGTACGGCTCGAGCCCGGTGGAGGTGATCCGCAAGCTCAAGCGCGAGCACCCGGGCGTGACGGTGTACGCCGCGCTCGACCCCTACCGGCAGGGCTTCGCGCGTGAGCGCGCCTACGCGCAGCAGAAGCTCGAAGCGGGGGCCGACGGCCTGTTCACGCAGCCGTTCTTCGACCTGCGGCTGCTCGAGGTGTGGGCCGACATGGTGGCCGACATCCCCGTCTTCTGGGGCTTCACCAGCGTGGTCGGGGAGCGCTCGGCGCGCTACTGGAAGACGCGCAACGGCGTGGTCTTCCCCCGCGACTTCGAGCCCACCCTCGCATGGAGCCGTGGCCTCGCGCGCGAGGCGCTGGCGTTCGCCCGGGAGCGCGATGCCAGCCTCTACTTCATGCCCATCCGGGTCGGTCCGCGCGCCTACCTCGACGGCATCCTCGAGGGACCGCAGGCGTTCACGGCGACGTCCCGTCCTCGGGGAGGCCGGGCCTGACGTTCACGGGTCGTCGGCGCGAGGCGGAGCGCACGTTGAGCATCTCCACGAACAGGCTGAAGCCGATCGCAAAGTACAGGTAGCCCTTGGGAATGGCCTGATCGAGCGCCTCGGCGACGAGGCTCACGCCGATGAGGAGCAGGAAGCTGAGCGCCAGCATCTTCACGGTCGGGTGCCGTTCGACGAAGGCCCCGATGGGGCCGGCAGCGAGCATCATCAGGGCGATCGCCACCACCACCGCGACCACCATCACCGCCAGATGCTCCGCCATGCCGATGGCGGTGACCACCGAGTCGAGCGAGAACACCACGTCGAGCAGCATGATCTGCGCGACCACGCGCCCCAGGCGCGGAGCGGGGCGCCGTAGCGTCGCCCCCTCCTCCTCGGCCTCCTCCTCGAGGCGGTGGTGGATCTCCTGCGTACTCTTGACGAGCAGGAACAGGCCTCCGGCCGCGAACACGAGGTTGCGGCCGGCGACCTCCAGCCCTGCCAGGGTGAACAGCGGCGTCGTCAGCGAGCTGAGCCCCTTGATGGAGAACAGCAGCGCCACCCGGGTCAGCATCGCTCCGGCAAGCCCGAGGGTGCGTGCCCGCGGGCGCTGCTCCGCGGGGAGCCGCCCCGCTAGCACCGTGATGAACACGATGTTGTCGATCCCCAGCACGATCTCGAGGACGGTCAGGGTGAGGAGCGCGAGCCACGCTTCGGGCGAGGTCATCCAGGCCATGCCGGTCATGATGGCACGGTGGTGTCGGGGCCGCGGTGGCGGCATCATGCGGGACGATGCGGTCGATCGCTGCCGCGCTGCTCGCGGTCACGGCCACGGCGCTCTACCAGCGCACGGGCTCGCCGTGGCCGGGGTTCTGCTCCACGGCGCGGTCGTCGCGACGTGGGCTGGATCTGGGAGGAGCCGCGCTGCTGATCTCTGCGGGAGGAGGCGCGTTCAGGAGCGCACGGCGGGCTCGTACGCCAACGCGGGCGCCAGCCAGCGTTCGGCTTCAGCCTGGGTCCAGCGCTTGCGCCGGGCGTAGTCCGCGACCTGATCCTCGGTGAGCTTGCCGACTGCGAAGTAGCGGGCCGCGGGGTGGGCGAGATAGAGCCCGGAAACGGATGCCGTGGGCAGCATCGCCAGCGACTCCGTGAGCTGCATGCCCGCAGCGTCTCCGGCGTCGAGCAACGTGAAGAGCGTGCGCTTCTCGGTGTGGTCGGGCTGGGCCGGGTAGCCGGCGGCCGGGCGGATGCCGCGGTAGCGCTCACGCAGCAGCTCCTCTGGGCTCCGGTCCTCGTCGGGAGCGTAGCCCCAGAGCTCCTTGCGGACGCGCTCATGGAGACGTTCGGCCATGGCCTCGGCCAGCCGGTCGGCCAGCGCCTTGACCAGGATGGCGTGGTAGTCGTCATGGTCCCGCTCGAACCCTTCGACCAGAGCGTCGCTGCCGTGGCCGGCGGTGAGCGCGAAACCGCCGATCCAGTCGGGCGTGCCGCGCGGGGCGACGTAGTCGGCGATCGACAGGTTCGGCTCGCCGGCGCGCTTGTGCGTCTGCTGGCGCAGCCCGTGGAACACCGCCCGCACCTTGGTGCGCGCCTCGTCAGCGTAGATCTCGATGTCGTCACCCACGCGGTTCGCCGGCCATAGCCCCACGACGCAGCGGGCCCTGAGCAGCTTCCTCTCCTCGAGGGTCGCGAGCAGCGCCTGGGCGTCGGCGAAGAGCGAGCGCGCCTCGGGACCCTGGATGGGGTCGTCGAGCACCTCCGGGAAACGCCCTTTCATCTCCCAGGCATGGAAGAACGGGCTCCAGTCGATGCGCTGTGCTAGCTCCTCGAGCGGGTAGTCGTCGAAGCGGGTGATGCCGGGCCGGTTCGGGGGACGGATGTCGGCCCGGCCCGCGTCGAACGGCAGCGCGTTGGCGCGGGCCTCGGGCAACGGCAGCAGGCGGCGCGAGGCGACGCGCTCGGCGTGCTGACGCCGGAGCCGGGCGTACTGCTCGTCGACCTCGGTGCGCTGCGCCGGCGCCTGACGTGGGTCGAGCGCCCGGGCCGCCACCGACACGGCACGGGACGCGTCCGGGACGTGGACCGTCACCCCGCCGTCGTAGGCGGGCGCGATCTTGACGGCGGTGTGGACGCGCGAGGTAGTGGCGCCCCCGATCAGCAGCGGCAGCTGTACGTCTTCGCGGGTGAGCACCCGCGCTACGTGCACCATCTCGTCGAGCGACGGGGTGATGAGCCCGGACAGGCCGACGACGTCGACGCCGCGGTCCCGGATCGTCTCGAGGATGCGCTCGGCCGGCACCATCACCCCTAGATCGATGACCTCGAAGCCGTTGCAGCCGAGCACCACCCCCACGATGTTCTTGCCGATGTCGTGGACGTCGCCCTTGACGGTGGCCAGCAGGATCCTGCCGGCGCTGCGCACCTCCTGCTGCTCCTCCTCCAGATAGGGGGTGAGGTACGCCACCGCGCGCTTCATCACGCGCGCGCTCTTGACAACTTGCGGGAGGAACATCTTTCCCGCCCCGAAGAGGTCACCCACCACGTTCATGCCATCCATCAGCGGTCCCTCGATGACCGCCAGCGGGGAGTTCAGCTCGAGGCGGGCCGCCTCGGCGTCCTCCTCGATGTAGTCGGAGACGCCGCGAACCAGCGCGTGCCGGAGGCGCTCCGCCACCGGTGCGTCCCGCCAGGCCAGGGCCTTGGCTTCGGCCCGCGGCCCGCTCTCGCGGGTCTGCGCGTAGCCCAGCAGGCGCTCGGTGGCGCCGGCTGCCCTTGCGAAGAGCACGTCCTCCACGAGCTCCAACAGATCGGGGGGCACGTCCTCGTAGATCTCCAGCATGGCCGGGTTGACGATCGCCATGTCCATGCCGGCCGCGCGGCCGTGGTAGAGGAAGGCTGCGTGCATGGCCTCGCGTACCGAGCGGTTGCCGCGGAACGAGAAGCTCACGTTCGAGACGCCTCCCGACACCAGCGCTCCCGGCAGGTTGGCCTTGATCCAGCGCACCGCCCGGAGGTAGTCCACGGCGTAGCGGTCGTGCTCGGTCATGCCGGTGGCCACGGTCAGGACATTGGGATCGCAGACGATGTCGTGCGGCTCGAAGCCGACCTCGTCGACCAGGATGCGATAGGAGCGCTCCAGGATGGCGATCCGGCGCTCGAAAGTGTCGGCCTGACCGTCCTCGTCGAACGCCATGACCAGCACGGCGGCTCCGAACCGACGGCATACTTTCGCCCGACGGCGGAACTCCGCGACGCCGTCCTTGAGCGAGAGGGAGTTGACCACCCCCTTGCCCTGCAGGTGCTTGAGGCCCTCCTCCAACACATGGAAGTCCGACGAGTCGAGCATGACGGGGACGCGCGCGATGTCAGGCTCGGAGGCGATCAGGTCGAGGAAGGTCGCCATCGCGCGCACGCTGTCGAGCAGCCCCTCGTCCATGTTGACGTCCAGCATCAGGGCCCCGCCCTCGACCTGGTCGCGCGCCACCGTGAGGGCGGCGTCGTAGTCGCCGTCACGCACCAGGCGTGCGAACTTGCGCGAGCCCGAGACGTTGGTGCGCTCGCCCACGTTGATGAAGGTGCCGGGCGTGCGCAGGGTGAGCGCTTCCAGCCCGGCGAAGCGGGCGTGCGGGTCGGGCGCGGGCGGACGGCGGGGGGCGTGGCGCGCCGCGGCGTCGGCGAACACGCGGATGTGCTCGGGGGTGGTGCCGCAGCAGCCGCCGATGACGTTCACCCATCCCTGCGCGAGGAAGCGCTCCATCACCGCGATCATCTCGGCCGGGCCCTCGTCGTACTCTCCGAAGGCGTTCGGGAGGCCCGCGTTGGGGTAGGCCAGGGTGAAGCGGTCGGTGAGCCCCGACAGCTCCTCGACGTGCGGGGCCAGCCCGCTCGGTCCCAGCGAGCAGTTGAGGCCGAAGGCGAGGGGAGCGGCGTGCTCCAGCGAGATGACGAACGCCTCCAGCGTCTGCCCCGACAGCGTGCGGCCACTGGCGTCGACGATGGTGCCCGAGACGATCACCGGTCGGCGCTCGCCGCGCTCCTCGAAGACCCGGTCGGCGGCGACCAGGGCGGCCTTGGCGTTGAGCGTGTCGAACACCGTCTCGATGAGGAGGAGATCGGCGCCGCCGTCGAGCAGGCCGTGGATCTGCTCGGCGTAGGAGGCCGCCAGCTCGTCGAAGCGGATGGCCCGGTAACCGGGCCGCTCGACGTCGGGCGACAGGCTGGCGGTGCGGTTGGTGGGGCCGATGGAGCCGGCGACGAAGCGGGGTCGCTCGGCGCTGGAGAAGCGGTCGGCCGCCTCCCGCGCCAGTCGGGCGGCCCCTTCGTTGATGGCATGGATGTGCGCCTGAAGCCCGTACTCCGCCAGGCCGACGGAGGTGGCGTTGAAGGTGTTGGTCTCGATGATGTCGGCTCCGGCCTCGAGGTAGGCCTCGTGGATCTGCCGGATGGCGGCGGGTTGCGTGAGGCAGAGGATGTCATGGGCACCCTGGAGAGGCTTCGGATGGTCGGCGAAGGGCTCGCCCCGGTAGCCGGTCTCGTCCAGCCTCAGGCGCTGGATCATGGTGCCCATGGCGCCGTCGAGCACCAGGATGCGCTCGCGCATGAGGTCCTCGAGGCTTGCCGCCGCGTCGCCCTCGCTCACTCCACGTCCCGCCTAGAAAGAGCCCAGGCCAGCCACAAGGCGAAGACCGCGAAGTAGCCCGCCATGACCGCGGCGGCGTGCGGTAGCGTCAGGCCCTGGCCCAGCAGGTTGCCGATCGGTCCCAGATCGGCGTTCTTCGGCGCTCCCGTCGATTGCAGGAAGGCGCCGAGAGGATGCCTGGCGGGCGCGTAGAGGTTGGCCGTGAAGAAGTAGTGGGGCAGCGCCTGCCACGCCTCTTGCAGTTTCAGCGCCTGGAACAGCGCGTTGAAGCGGGTGAGCGGCTGGATCTGGGAGAGCGTGTTGACGATGGTGTACACGCCCTCGAGCAACGCCGGCAGGAAGATGACCAGGATGATGCCCAGCGTACCGCTCCGGACCAGGAACACCAGCAGGTAGGCGAGGGCGAGAGCGGACAGCAGATGGAGCCACTGCAGCGCGAAGAGCCCGGCCACCTGGCCCCATGATCCACCGAAGTGGGTGGGTAGGAACAGGGTCCCGGCGGCGCCGGCCAGCGTCGAGGTGGCCAGGGCGCCGGCCAGCAGGAGCGCCAGCAGTATCATGCCTGCCGCCAGCTTCCCCACAAGCACGGCCAGCCGCACGGGCTGCACCGCCAGCGTCGTCTTCCACATGTGCTGGCTGCGCTCTTCGCCGATGAACAGTCCCGCGAACAGCGCCACGGCGATGATGTACGCCGTCGGGCTCATCAGGGCCGGCGCCATGAGCGCCAGCCGTGCAAGACCGAACGGGGAGGCGAAGGCCTGGAGGATCTGGCCGATGGTCCCGTCCTGATTGGCGAACGAGGCGCTGAAGTTGCGATCGAGGACGGTCGCGGTGATCAGCGCCGCCGCCGGCAGGAGCACCCAGTAGAGGGCGGCCAGCACGTAGAAGCGGCGTTTCCGGAAGGCCTTGAAGAGCTCGGCTCGGAGAACGTTCATGACGGCGTTCATCAGGACGGCCGCCCTTCGGCGCCGACCAGGCGCAGGTAGGCGTCCTCCAGCGTGGTCGCTTCCCGACGTGCCTCCAGAACGTCCACGCCAGCGCTCGCCAGGCGGCCCACCAGGCCGCTGGCGCGGTCGCTCGGCACGGTAACGATGGCTCCGCGGGCGCCGTGCGGCGTGGCCACGAACCCGAGCTCGACCAGGGCGGCCATCAGCACGTCCTGGTCGGTGGCCTCGATCTCGTAGCGGACGCTCTGCCCGTCCGCTGCGCCGAGCAGCCCCTCGAGTGGGCCGTCGTAGCGGAGGCTGCCGCGATCGATGGCGAGGATGCGTTCGACCAGCTTCTCGATCTCGGCCAGGATGTGGCTGGACACCAGGACCGTGACACCCTCGGCCGCCACCTGCCGCAGCGATTCGCGCACCTCGGCGATGCCTGCGGGATCGAGGCCGTTGGTGGGTTCGTCGAGCAACAGTACCTGCGGCTTCCAGAGCAGCGCCCGCGCTAGCGCCAGCCGCTGGCGCATGCCCTGTGAGTAGGCGCGCACCTTCTTGTCGGCGGCGTTCTCCATGCGGACGAACATCAGGACCTCGTCGATCCTTCGGTCCGCCACGCCGCCGTGCAGGAGGGCGGCATGGCGCAGGTTGCCGCGTCCGCTCAGGTAGGGGTAGAAGCTCGGCTCCTCGATCATGGTGCCGACCCGGCGCAGCTCCGGCCCCGGGACGGTGCCGCCCAGGACGCTGCAGGCCCCGCCGCTGGGCCGCACCAACCCGGCCAGCATGCGCAATGTGGTGGTCTTGCCGGCACCGTTGGGACCCAGGAAGCCGACGATCTCGCCGGACTGGATCTCGAAGCTGACCCCGTCGACGGCCTTGGTTCGGCCGTAGCGTTTGGTGAGTGCCGTTGCGGCGATGGCGATGCTCAAGGCTGCCTCCGTGGCCTGCGGGGCTCGCGCTCGCGGCGGCACCCCGGCGGCGTCCACCTTCCAGTGTACGCGCTCGGGCCTCGAGCTCACGGAGGGACCCGTGCCCTTCCTACGGGCGAGGGAGGTGCGTGCTGCGGGGCCGGTCGGCCTTGACCGTTCGTTCATCCGGCCGTTGTCTGTGACGCTCGCACATGCTGCCGGCGAGGCGGGTGCCTAGCGTGAACGTCGAGGGTCACAGACCTGTGAGGGGATGCTCACTTCAAGAGGGTCACCTCGATCGTTGGGGGGGTTGGGAGGTTGTTGATGCGACGACGCATGCCGCTACTTGTCGTCACGGCGATCCTGCTCGCCCTTGCGCTGGCCGCCTGCGGGGGGGCCACGAACGGCGCCGGATCTGGCGTTGGTACCTGGGGAACGGCGATCTGGGGCCAGGCGACCTGGGGCCCGTGATCGCGCGCCTGGACCTCGACGAAGCCAGCTAGACGAGGCCCGCTCGGGCCTCGCGGAACTGCTATCCCTTGGGAGGGGAAGACACCTATGAAGCGACCGCAACTCCGAACCGTGCTCCTGGCCATCACCGCCCTTGGCCTGCTGGTCTGGGGCGCCGCCGTCACGATCCCGAACAGCTTCAGCGATGGCGACGTCATCAGCGCCGCCCAGATGAACGCCAACTTCGCGGCCGTCAAGGCGGCGGTCGACACCAACGAGAGCGCCGTGGCGACATTGCAGACCGCCCAACCGGGCGTGGCGCAGGTGCTTGGGACCACCTCCGTGACGACCGTGGGAACGACCCTGTCGAGTGCGCTGAGCCTCGACGTGACCGCACCCGCTGCGGGCTACGCGGTGGTCACCGCCGCGGGCGAGGCGAACCTCGTCCACACGTCGGGAACCACCACATACATCGACGAGCTCGGGATCGGGCCGACCGCGACGTCGCTCCCGACGATCGATCAGGTCGATATCCAGCTGCCCAGTGCGGCGGCCAGCGGCAGCTACTACCAGGCCTTCAGCGTTACCCGCGTGTTCGCGGTGAGCGCCGGCACGACGACCTTCTACCTCGATGCGGTGAAGGGCGTAGGGGGGACGATCTACCTCAACAACATGCGCATGACGGCGATCTACCTGCCGACCGCCGCCGGCACGGTGGTGACGAGCGGCCTGCAGCCTGCTGGGCTCGGCGCGGAAGCGGGCCCGCACTAACGGCGGGTGGCGACGGACGCTGTCTCTGTCTCTGTCTCCGTGGGCGCCGGCGTGCCCCTGGCATGGGAGGGCGGCTCGCTCCGCCCCGGACGCCCGTTGCATGAGCGCGTGCAAGGCGGCGTCGACCGATTCGCCTTGGAAGACCACCTGGAACACCGCGCTGGAGATGGGCATCTCGACGCCCATCTCCAGGCGCATGCGGTGAACGGCGAGCGCGGTGGGGATCCCCTCGGCGGTCAGACCGCTGGCCTCGATCTCGGCAAGGCCGCGCGCGATCAGCGCGGCCTTGCCGTTGTCGCCGAGGCCGAGGCCATCGCTCATGCCGGCGGCCAGGTTGGGTCCCGACAGCACCGCCAGCGGCGTACCGGGTCGCTCCTCCGCGACGACCTCGCTGAGCCGCCGGAAGCGAGTGGCCTCGATCCCCTTTGCGGCGAGCACCAGGGCCAGCGGCGATCCGCCGCTTCCGGGCAGATCGTTCCCGGGAAGGGCGCGCACGAGCGCTCGCACGGTGCGGCTGGGCACGGCCACGATCGCCGGCTCGGCCGCCTTCGCGGCTGCGGTCACATCGGCGGTCACGTCGACGTTGTCCGGAAGCGGGAACCCCGGCAGGTAGGCCGGGTTCTCGCGCGTGCGCGAGAGAGCGGCGGCATGTTCTGGACGGCGCGCCCACAGCGTGACGCGGGTAGCACCGCGGGCGAGCATGGCGGCGAGGACGGTGCCCCAGGCGCCCGCCCCGAATACGGTCACGGCGCCGTCGTAGCCTGACGTGCGGGACATGCCCTGGCCTGGCAGCGGTGCTACTATGGCACTCGGCGTCCGTGAGTGCCAGGGTCGTGGCAGCCGTACGCCGCATGCCAAAGCGCGTGGAGGATGCATGCCAACATATGTCTACAAGAACCTGACCACCGGGGACACGTTCGAGATCCGTCAGCCGATCACCGAACCGGCCCTCACAGAGCATCCCGAGACCGGCGAGCCGGTGAAGCGCGTGGTGCAACCCGTGGGCATCGCCTTCAAGGGCTCGGGCTTCTACGTCAACGACAGCCGCGGCTCGGGGAGCGCCAAGGCAGGCGCGTCCGAAGGTGCGGCGAAGCCGAAGCCCACGACGACGGCGAGCGCCACGGCCGACTAGCCCCTACCTCCAGCGGCTGTCGAAGCGGCGTGGCGTGAGCCACGCTGGTTGCGTATGTCGTCGCGCGCGACAAGGGTGCCGCGGCGTCATCCTCCGGAAGGGGCCGTGAAGCGCGCCACGAACATCTTCGGCCACAGCTTGCCGGTGACGAAGAACCGCTGCCGCGCGCTATCGAAGGCGATACCGTTGAGCACGGCGTCGGCGTTGTCCAGCCCGGGCATGCGCCGACGCAGCCCCGACGCGTCGACGACGCCGGTCACCCGGCCGCTGGCCTTGTCGATGCGCAGGATCTGGTCCGTGAGCCAGACGTTGGCGTAGATGCTGTCCCCCACACACTCCAGCTCGTTGATGTTCTTCACAGGCTCGCCGCTCCGC
>CAWFFU010000003.1:0-1055000 GCA_963815215.1 uncultured Trueperaceae bacterium | reverse complement strand
GATCTCGTCGGCGACGACGAGCACCCCGTGCCGGCGCGCCGCCTCACCGAGGCCCGCCAGGAAGCCTTCCGGGGGCGTGATGACCCCGCCCTCGCCCTGCACCGGCTCCACCACGATGGCGGCGACGTCCTTGCCGTACCGGCGCAGCGCGGCCTCCAGCGCCTCGAGGTCCCCGAACGGGAGGGTGATCGTCTTCGGCGACAGGGGGAGGAAGGGCGTCTGGTAATCGCTGTTGGGGGTGAGTGCCAGGGCTCCGTGGGTCTTGCCGTGGTAGCCGGCGGTGAAGTTGATGAACTGATGGGTCCCCGGCCGCGCCGCCCGTGCCATCTTGATGGCGGCTTCGATCGCCTCGGCCCCGCTGTTCGCGAAGACGACGCGGCTGTCGGCGTGGCTGGGGGCGAAGTGGGCCAGCAGCGCTACTAGGTTCGCCTCGAGGGCGGCCCGCCAGGTGGCGGCCGACTGTTGCGGCAGCGCCAGCTCGCGCGAACGCTCGGTGAAGGTGCGAACGAAGTCCAGGAGCGGAGGGTAGCTCTCGCCGAAGGGCAGGGCCGCGTAGCCGGCGGCGTGGATCAGGTGCCGGCCCTTCTCGTCGCGGAGTTCCCACGGGGTCTCGACGCGCAGCGGTCCGCCGACGCCGAGGGTCTGAAGGATGGTGATGAGGTCGCCGTTGCCGTAGCGCGTCTCGAGCGAGACCGTGGCGCTGGCTGCGAGGCCGCCCAGCAGATCGGTCGTGCCGTAGGGCAGGACGGGATCGGCGACGTCGTCTCGGCGGGCGAGGGTCATTGCAGCGGCTTACTCGTCTTGTTGCCGGCGCTGTCCTCCACCACCACGGCGCCGCCCTTCTGGGTCGGCACGTCCACCGAGAACGGAACGTCCGGTCCGGGCGTGAAGGCCAGCGGTTGGCCGTTGATGGTGATGCTCGCCACCCGGTTGTTGTCCTTGGCCTCGCCTTCGACATGGGTCTGGCCGCCGCCGGCCGAGCCGACCTTGGTGAGTTGGACGGTCGGCGGGGTGTTGTCGATGGTCAGGTGATAGTCCAGCGTCGAGGTCCGGCCGTTGACATCGGCCACGACGATGTGGGTCGTGACCTCCCCGTCCTGGAGCCCGCCGACGCTGAAGCGGAAGCGCACCAGGCGCTTCCCACGCTCCCCGGCGTAGGCGGCGTTCTGGAGCACGTCCGTACCGTTGATCTTGATCGAGGCCACACCGAAGTCGTCCATGGCGTAGCCCGTGATGGTGAGATTGTCGGCCGTGCGCGTGGTGCCGCTCTTGGGGTCGCTGATCGCAACGATCGGCGTGGTCGAGTCGCCGCGCCCCATGCACCCCGCCAGCAACGGCAGCAGCGCCGCCGTGACGACAAGCAGCGGAAGGGCGCTGCGCAGGCCCCGGGAGCGCCGACGGCGCGGGGGCACGGGAGCGGCCGATGTCGTGGGCACGTGCATCGAACTGAAGTCTATCCTACGGGCGCGCACGTCGCCGGCCGTTGATGGATGTGGAGGAGCCCATGTACCTCAGCATGGCAGACGCCGAAGTGCCCTTCGTGAGCGCGCCCCTCATACGGTCTCATGCGACGGCCGGGATGCACTTTGGTAAACTGCATCGACCGTCCGACCGGGGGCGCCAATGCCCTGAGCGAAAGGAGGCGTGGCGAGGCAGGTTCGCGATCATCATCACCCCTCGTCGAGTCGCACACGAACGCGACCGACGGGACCACGAAGAGCCATCGGATGTGGGAGGAACATGAAACGAATTCTCATTCTACTTGCGGCTGCGCTTATGGCCACCATGGTGTTCGCGCAGACGGCGCAGAACACGCTGGTCGAGGACAAGTTCGGCTCGATCGATACGCTCGACCCGGCCCAGGCCTACGACACGTCGTCGAGCCTGGTCATCCAGAACATCTACGAGACCCTGTACACCTACAAGGGCGCGAGCGCGGGCGAGTTCGTCCCGGCGCTGGCGACGGACTACAAGATCTCCGAAGACGGCAAGACCTACACCTTCACGCTGCGCAAGGGCGTCACCTTCCACAACGGCGACCCCTTCACCTGCGCCGACGTGGCGTACTCCCTCAAGCGGGCCGTGATCACCAACAACCCGCAGTCGGGTGACTGGATCGTGGCCGAGCCGCTCAGCGGCTACGCCTCGAACGCCACCGACGCCCTGGGCAAGGACGCGACCGCCGCGGACTACCACAAGTACTTCCAGACGGTCGACAACAGCGTCACCTGCCCGGATCCCTACACCGCGGTCTTCCACCTGGCGAGCCCCTCGCCCACCTTCTTCGCGCGCATGCTGTTCTCGGCTGCGTCGATCATCGACAAGAAGTGGGCCATCGAGAACGGTCAGTGGGACGGCACCGAGGCCACCTGGAAGAAGTGGATCGGCTACGATCTTCACAACAACTCGTTCCTCCAGGACCACATGAACGGCACCGGCGCCTATCAGATGGTGCAGTGGGTGCCCGGCCAGAAGTTCGTGGCCAAGGCCTACGCCGGTTACTGGGGCGACAAGGCCAAGATCGAGAACGTCCTGATCAACCGTGACAGCGAGGTCTCGACCCGCATCCTCAACCTGCAGAAGGGCAACGCCGACTACATCGACCTGGGTGCTCGGTCCGACGTCAAGCAGGTCGAGGGCTCCCAGGGCGTGAAGGTCTGGAACCTCGACGGCAAGCTCGGCTGGGCCGATGCCGCGGCCGACGCGGTGTTCCTGAACGAGGCCATCAAGACCGACAACAACCCCAACGTCGGCTCCGGCAAGCTCGACGGCAACGGCATCCCGTCGGACTTCTTCGCCAACCAGGATGCCCGCCTGTGCTTCAACTACGCCTTCGATCGCCAGGCCTACGGCCAGCAGGTGCTGCTCGGCATGGGCATCAGCCTCACGATGGCGCTGCCGAAGTCGTTCCTCGGCTACGACCCCAACATCCCCACCTACAGCCTCGACCTCGAGAAGGCCACGCAACACTGCAAGGCCGCCTTCGACGGCAAGCTGTGGCAGAACGGCTTCAAGATGACGTTGCTGTACAACACCGGCAACACCGCGCGTCAGACGGCCATGGAGATCCTGAAGTCGAACCTCGAGTACATCAACCCGAAGTTCAACATCACCGTCCGCGGCGTTGCCTGGCCCGACTTCATCAAGCAGGCCAGCGAGAGCACCATGCCCGCCTACGCGCTGGGCTGGGGCGCCGACTACGCTGACCCGGATGACTTCATCCACGTCTTCTACGCCAAGGGCGGCTACTACGCCGACCAGATCCACTTCTCCAACCCGCAGATCAACCAGCTCGATCAGCAGGCGCGCACCGAGACCAACCCCGAAGCCCGCAAGCTGATGTACAGCCAGATCGGCAACCTGGCGCACGACCTGGCCCCGATCATCCTGGTCCCCCGGGCCTACCCGATCCTCGTGACGAGTACGTCGCTCAAGGGCGTGTACTACAACCCCATGATCGGCAACGGCGAGTTCCTCTGGAGCAAGGTCTCCAAGTAGGACGCTGATCCTATCGCTGCGAAGGGGGCGGCCGCGAGGCCGCCCCCGCCGCGGCAATGAGGTGACACGCACTTGCTAACCTTCATCGTCCGACGCGTTCTCTTCCTGCCGGTGGTCTTCCTGGGAGTCACGCTCCTGATCGTGCTCCTGATGCAACTCCTCAGCCCGGCCGAACGGGCGGCGACCTTCATCACCTCGCCCGCCCAACTCCAGAACATCGACGCCATCATCGCCAAGTACGGTCTCGACAAGCCCTGGTACAACCAGTACTGGCGCTGGCTCGATTCCGCCGCCCATGGCAACCTGGGCTACTCCACCGTGGCGCGGACCACCGTGGTGAAGGCCATCGCGACGCGCTTCCCACGCACCGTGACGCTGGCACTGGCCGCGCTCTTCCCGATCGTGGGGGTGGGCATGTGGCTGGGCACGGCGGCCGCGCTGAACCGCGATAAGTTGATCGACCAGTTCACGCGCGTGCTGGCCATCGTGGGCTGGTCGCTGCCCACGTTCGTGCTCGGTATCTGGCTGTTGGTGATCTTCTACGGCGGCCTCAACTGGTTCCAGCCGGGGATCCTCACCACGGGGGACTCGGTCCGGCTATCGAACCTCATAGCCAACGGCACATTCCACGACTACACCGGCTTCCTTATCCTCGATTCGATCTTCAACGGCCGCTTCGGTATCTTTCTCGACGTCGTCTGGCACCTCGTTCTCCCCGTCATCACGTTGTCGGCGGTGACGAGCGCCCAGATCATGCGCGTCATGCGCTCGTCGCTGCTCGACGCGCTCGGACAGGACTACGTTCGTACCGCCCGCTCCAAGGGCCTCTCCGAGCACGTGGTCAACACCAAGCACGCCCGGCGCAACGCCCTGATCCCGGTCCTGACGGTCTCGGGCTTCACCATCATCTTGTTGTTCAACGGCGTGGTCATCACCGAGACGATCTTCTCCTACCCCGGGATGGGCCAGTGGTTCGCCGCGGCGGCCACCCAGCTCGATTACGCGTCGGTGCTCGGCGGCGCGGTGTTCACGGCCATGATCGTGGTGCTGGCGAACCTGGTCGTCGACGTCCTCTACGCTCTCGTCGATCCCCGGATCCGGTACGACTGATGGCCGCGCCTGTGAAACGAACCGATATCGCCGCCGACGGTCTGCTGCGCGACGATCAGCGCGGCTTCTGGCGCTCCAAGGCGTTCAAGCGCTTCCGCCGCAACCCGCTGGCGATCACCGGCACGGTGCTGGTGATCTTCTACATCCTGGTGGCCGTCTTCGCACCGCAACTGACCTACTTCCAGCTCAAGACCATCCGCAATACCTGCGTGCGCGACCTGGGGCTGGGCATCGGGGAGACGCACAAGATCCTCGAGCCCTGGACTCCGGTGTTCTGGCGCGCCATCGTGGCCCCTCCGTCGACCTGCTTCACCATCCCGCGGGCGAGCTACTCCGCGGTGCCCACCCCCGCGAGCGGCAAGCTCTGGATGGGTACCACCAGCGGCGGTTACGACCTGTACTACGGGCTGGTCTGGGGGACCCGCTCGGCCTTCTACGTCGGCATCCTGGTGGTGGGCTTCGGAGTCCTGTTCGGGGCTCTGGTAGGGTCGATCGCCGGCTACATGGGGGGTTGGCTCGATAACGCGATCATGCGTTTCGTCGACGTGGTGTTGTCGATGCCCAGCCTGGTCATCGCCATCGTCATCGTGACCATCCTGGGGCAGGGCCTCACCCACGTCATGATCGCTATCGCGGCGGTGCAATGGGCGCCCTATTCGCGCATCCTTCGCGGGGACATCATGTCCATCAAAGAGCGGGACTTCATCGACGGAGCCCGCGCCTTGGGGGCGCGAGGGCCGAGGGTGGTCTTGAGGCACATCCTGCCCAACTCGCTGGGACCGCTGCTGGTCATCGCCAGCCTCGACATCGGCGCCATCGTGCTGACCGCGGCGGCGTTGAGCTTCCTGGGGCTCGGAGCCCCGGTGGGCTACGCCGACTGGGGGCAGATGATCAGCTTCGCCCGCGACTGGATCAAGGGACCTCCCGGCCAACCTCTGGCCTACTGGTTCGTGTCCGCCTGGCCCGGCCTCGTCATCGTGGTCTTCGTGCTCGGCTGGAACCTGCTAGGCGACGCGGTGCGCGACGTGCTCGACGTGCGCAGCTAGGCGCCGAGCCCGCTCGAACGGACGTTGGACGTCACGCGGTCCGCACCGGAACGGTGCGGACCGCGGTCTCTGGGGCGGTCTCTGGGGCGGGTTCGGACCGGGGCGCTGGGCACTAGCGGGCGATCGTGAGGTCGCCGGGGCTCCCCTTGAGGGTGGCGGTGGGCGGCATGGCACCGTTCAGCGCGAGCAGGAAGGCCGTGAGTTGGACGTACTGCTCGTCGCTGAACTTGCCGGGGTCGTAGCGCGGCATGGCGCGCTTCAGGTAACGGAACAGGGACGACGGCGTCGGGTACTCCTGCAGCAGATCGGTGCCTCGGACGGCGGGGGGCTGGCCGAGCGAGAAGCTGTTCCTGGCGGTGATCTGGGTATCGGACCAGCGCGCCGGGTTGGCGGGCCGGTGGCAGCGCTCGCACGCCCGATGGTCGGGGATGAACGCCAGCCTGGCTTCGGAGAAGCCCTTGCCCGTGGGGCCGTGGCAGGTGGCGCACACGATGTGGAAGGTCTGGGAACCCGCCTTCACCTGATCGCTGGCGCGGGCCAGGAGCGACTGCAGCAGCGGGTAGTGCGACGGCGAGGGCAGAGCGCCGGGCGCCGGCATGCCGGCGTAGTCGCTGGGGCTCAGCCACACCTCCGAGAAGGCGCTCAGGAGCACCACCACGGGCACCAGTGCCAGTGCCAATGCCAGGGCCAGGGCCAGACGCCTCAGCATCGCGGCTTCCAGGGAAGGCAGCCGCTCCGGGCTCTGACGGCGGACAACACACACCAGGGCCCGGCTGCGCCAGATGCCTCGCGCCCCTGCGGGCGCGGCACGCTAGTTGTGCTTCTCGTCGTCTTCGCTGGCCGCCTGGGACGGCGCGTCGTCGTCGGAGGGCGGGTCGTCCGGCGGGGTGCTCTCCTCGGGCGCGGTGGCGTCGACCGCCGCCGGGGCGTCGGGAGCGGGCGCGGGTCCGGTGGGAGCCGCCGGGGTCGTGCCCGCCGGAGCCGCGGTCGAGGGCGTCACCGGCTTGGCCGAGCGATCGCCCTGCAGGACGCGCACCAGGAAGTAGATCAGACCGGCCACGATGGCGACCGGAACGATGAACCGGAGCAACCACCAGATCAGCCCCGCCAGGAACTTGAGCAGCAGGCCGACCAGCCCCAGGACCCAGCCGCCGAGCCACAGCACCCCCGTGCCGATGAGCAGGGCGATGAGCCCGAAGACCACCAGTTCGACGACTTCCTGCAACGAGCGCTTCATGCGGGCAGTATAGCAGGGCGGCAGGGCGGCTCCCCGAAAGAAAGCGCGCGTCCGTGGGCGAAAGCGGTGCGTCGCCGGTACAGGGCCGACGCCGGTAGACTGGGCGGGTGAACCTCGACGTCCGACTCGAACGGATGGTGCACGGCGGCGCGGCGCTCACGCGGGCCCCGGACGGTCGCGTCGCGCTGGTGCGTGGCGGTCTTCCCGGCGAACGCGTACGGGCCGAGCTGGAGTCCGTCAAGGGCGTGTTGCAGGGCGTCGTGAGCGAAGTGCTCGAGCCCAGCCCCGACCGCGTCGAGGCGCCGCGCCATCCCGGCCTCGACTACGGCTTCATCGCCTATGCGCGCCAGCTAGAGCTCAAGCGCGAGGTGGTGGGCGACGCCCTGCACCGGGCCGGCGTACCGGAGCGCGAGGTTCCGCCGGTGCGTCCGTCGCCCGAGGTCTGGGGTTATCGGGGCGCGATCCAGCCGGCCGTCGCTGGTGACGGCCTGGGGTACCGTCGCAGCGGCTCGCACGAGGTCGTGACGCTCGCCGCCGATCCGGTGGGCAACGACGCGGTGCGCGCCGCCTGGGCTGTGCTGGTCGAGCGGACGGACGATCTGCGCGGCGTGCGCGAAGTGGCACTGCGCGGCAACGACGACGGCGAAGCCCTGGCGGCGCTGGTGACGACCCTCCCCGAGCGCGAGCTGCTGCCGCTGGCCCACGAGCTGGTCCGGCAGGGGATCGACGGGGTCAGCCACGCCCCCTACGACCCGCGCGGGCGCTTCCGTCGCGGCAGCGCGCGGCTCGCCGGGGTCCGCACCGTGCGGCAGCGCTTCGGTTCGGTCGACCTCAGCGTCAGCGCCACGGCGTTCGCCCAGCCCAACGCCCATGCCGCCGGCGCGCTCTACCGGGAGCTGGTGCGCTGGCTGCCGGCCGGGCGGCACGCCTGGGATCTGTTCGCCGGCGGCGGGGCCATCGCGTTCCACCTCGCGCAGCGCTTCGAGACCGTCACCGCGGTGGAGATCGACCGGTCGGCGATCGCACGCGGCGAGCGCGATGCCGAGCGCCTGGGACGCGGCGGGGTGCGGTTCCTGCGAGCCGACGCGCGCCGCGCGCCGCTGCCCGGCGATGCCGAGCTCGTCGCCGTCGACCCGCCCCGGGCCGGTCTGTCGGCCGAGCTGCGCGGCGCCATCGTCGACAGTCCGGTGCCGCGGCTCCTGTACGTGTCCTGCGACCCGGCGACGTGGGCCCGCGACGCGGCCGCCTTCGAGCGGAGCGGGCTCCGTCTGGCCCGCTTCGAGCCCTTCGACTTCTATCCGCACACCCATCACGTCGAGGTGCTGTCGCTGTTCGAGCGCTGAGGGCCGGAGGTATGCTGCGGCTCATGCTGGCGCGTCGCATCATCCCCTGCCTCGATGTCGCCGCGGGACGGGTCACCCGCGGCCAGCAGTTCGGTCGGGCCGAGCGCGGCGAGCTCACCGACGTCGGCGACCCGGTGGAGCTGGCGCTCGCCTACAACGCGCAGGGCGCCGACGAGCTGGTGTTCTACGACATCACGGCCACCTCCGAGGGGCGCGGCGCCATCCTGGAGGTGGCGACGCGTGCCGCGGAGCAGTGCTTCATGCCGCTCACCATCGGCGGCGGCGTGCGTACCCTGGCCGACTTCAGGGCGCTGTTCCTGGCCGGCGCCGACAAGGTGTCGATCAACTCGGGAGCGGTCGCGCGGCCCCAGGTCCTGAGCGAGGCGGCCGACCACTACGGCAGCCAGGCGGTGGTGCTGTCGGTCGATGCCAAGCGCAGCGGCGCCGGCTGGGAGGTCTACGTGGCGGGCGGTCGCAAGGCCACCGGTCTGGATCTGATCGCCTGGGCCGAGCGCGGCCAGCGGCTCGGCGCCGGCGAGATCGTGCTCAACAGCATCGATGCCGACGGCATGAAGACGGGCTTCGACATCGAGGCGACGCGGGCGGTGGCGCGGGCGGTCGACATCCCGGTGGTGGCCTCGGGCGGCGCCGGCTGCGCCGAGCATCTGCGCGACGTGCTGCTGCAGGGGGAGGCGGACGCGGCGCTGGCCGCCGGCATCTTCCACCGTGGCGAGGTCACGGTGGACGACGTCAAGCGCGTGTGCGCCGACGCCGGGCTGGTGATGCGGCGGCTGTGACGCCCGAGCCGTCGCTGAACGAGGAGGAGAGTGTGAGCGAGAAGCGGCCCCACCTGGAGACCCTGGCGGTGCATGCCGGCAGCGACCCCGATCCCGCGACCGGGGCCGTGACGCCGCCGATCCATCTCAGCACCACGTTCATGCGCGGGGCCGACGGCGCCTACCCCCTCGGCTACGTCTACACGCGCAGCGCCAACCCCAATCGGCAGGCGCTGGAGACGGCGCTGGCCGCGCTACAGGGAGGGGTCGAGGCGGCCGCCTTCGCTTCCGGCTCGGCGGCGGCGTCGGCGGTGTTGCGCTCGCTGGCCCCCGGCGAGCGCGTGATCCTGCCGCGGGAGCTGTACCACGGCATCCGCAAGCTGGTGGACGGCGCCCTGGTGCCCTGGGGGCTGGGCGTCGACTACGTCGATCTCACCGACCTGGAGGCTCTACGGGCCGCCTGGCGCCCTGAGACGCGCCTGGTCTGGGTCGAGACGCCCTCCAACCCGCTGCTGAGCATCACCGACCTGGCGGCGGTCAGCGAGTTCGCGCACGGCCGCGGCGCGCGGGTGGCGGTGGACGCCACCTGGACCCCGCCGGGGGTGGCTGATCCGTTCGTTCTCGGCGCCGATCTGGTCATGCACGCCACGACCAAGTACCTGTCAGGTCACAGTGACGTTCTTGGCGGTGCGGTCGTGACGGCGCGCGCCGACGAAGGCTGGGAGCGGGTCCGCTTCCTTCAGCAGAACGAGGGGGCCGTTCCCGGTCCGTTCGACTGCTGGCTGACGCACCGCGGGCTGCGCACGCTGCCCTATCGCATGCGGGGCCACACCGAAGGTGCGCTGCGCGTGGCTGCGTTCCTGGAGGGGTGCCCCGAAGTGACGCACGTGTACTACCCGGGCCTGGCGAGCCACCCGGGGCATGCGGTGGCAGAGCGGCAGATGCTGAGCTTCGGGGGCATGGTGTCGATGCGGGTGCGCGGGGGGGAGCCGGCCGCGATGAAGGTCGCGGCGCGGGTCCGGCTGTTCACGCGGGCCACCAGCCTGGGTGGGGTCGAGAGCCTGATCGAGCACCGCGCCTCGATCGAGGGCCCCGGCACGACGACCCCGGGCGACCTGCTGCGGGTATCGGTGGGGCTCGAGCACCCCGACGACCTGATCGCGGACCTGGCTCAGGCCCTGGCCGGCTGAGCCGACGGGATCGCGCGACGCCACGCCTTAGACTGGTCGGCATGACGCTTCCACCCCTTCGCTTCGACGACGACGGCCTGCTGCCGGTCATCGCGCAGGACGCCGCATCCGGCGAGGTGTTGATGCTCGCCTATGCCGACTCCGAGGCCGTCGAGGCCACCCTAGCGACCCGTCAGGCGCACTACCACAGCCGCTCCCGCGGCACGATGTGGCGCAAGGGGGAGACCAGCGGGCACGTGCAGCACGTGGTCGAGGTGCGCTACGACTGTGACGAGGACGCCCTGCTCTACCGGGTGGAGCAGACCGGGCCGGCCTGCCACACGGGGAATCGTAGCTGCTTCTACCGGATCGCCGGTGCGGCCGATGCCTCCGCGACGGCGCCGGCCGACGCGGCCAGCGAGCCCGTCAGCGGCGCGCCCAGCGCCGCGCCCGCGACCTCCCTGGGCTCCGTGCTTCCGCTCCTGCAGCGCGTAGTGAACGAGCGCCTGCGCGACCTTCCCGAAGGGAGCTACGTGCGGCGCTTGCACGAGCGCGGACTCGGGTACGTGGCGCAGAAGGTGGTGGAGGAGGCGGGCGAGAGCATCGTCGCGGCGCTCGAGCACAGGAACGAAGAGCTGGTCGCCGAGGCGGCCGACCTGCTGTTCCACCTGACGGTGTTGCTGAGCGAACGCGGCGTGACCCTGGACGACGTCGCCGCCGAGCTCGCCCGGCGCCACAGCGACGCGTCGCTGCGCTCCTGAAGCCGGCATCGCAGCGCGCGAGGGGGCCGGTCCGGCGTCGACGGGCAGCGGTGCTCGTTCCGGCCCAGGTGACAAGGACACCCCCCGGCTGACACAATGCAAGGCATGGCGTCCTCGAAGAAGACGGTGGGGCCGCGGGCGAAGCGCCCTGCGGCCGTGAGTAGCAGTGTCGACATGGAACGCGCGCTGGTGCTCGACACCGTCCGCGTGACTGAACAGGCGGCCATCGCCGCCAGCCGTGTGGCGGGCAAGGGTGACGCCGATCTGGTCGACCAGGCCGGCACCGACGCGATGCGGCGGGTACTCAACGAGCTCGACATCGACGGAGAGATCGTCATCGGCGAGGGCGAGCGCGACGAAGCTCCCATGCTGTTCATCGGGGAGCGGCTCGGCCGCGCCGGCGAAGGTACCTGGCGGGTGGACATCGCGGTGGACCCGGTGGAGGGCACGAACATCACCGCCCGCATGGTCGCCAACTCGGTGGCGGTGATCGCGCTGGCCGAGCGCGGCGGGCTGTTCCACGCCCCCGACACCTACATGCAGAAGCTGGTGGTGGGTCCGCCGGCCGCAGGCACGGTCGACCTGTTGTGGCCGGTGGCCGCGAATCTGCGCTCGGTGGCGCTGTCGCTCGACCGCGCCGTGGACGACCTGACCGTGGTCATCCTCGACCGGCCCCGTCACGCCGAGCTCATCCAGGAGGTCCGGGATGCCGGTGCCCGCGTGAAGCTGATCGGTGACGGCGACGTCATCGCCGCACTGTCGGCAGCCGTGCGGGGCACCGGCGTGCACGCGGTGATGGGGACGGGCGGTGCGCCCGAGGGCGTGCTGGCGGCCGCCGCCCTGAAGTGCCTGGGCGGTGAGATCCAGGGCCGCTTCCGGCCCCGCAACGACGACGAGAAGGCCCGTCTCGAGGCCATGGGGGCCTCGGTGGACAAGGTCTACCGCACCAACGACCTGGCGCCGGGCGAGACCATCGTCTTCAGCGCAACGGGCATCACCGACGGTGACCTTTTGCGGGGCGTCAAGTTCTTCAAGAACGGCGCCCGGACCCAGAGCGTGACCATGGGCCTGCAGTCGCGTGTCATCCGCTTCAGCGACGCCGTGCACCTCCTGGGTGACGGCGCGCGCGTCACCATCCAGGTCTGAGGGCCTTCCCCGGAGGGGACACGGCATGGACCCCGCACCGCAACCGCTTCGGCTGGACGGCGTCGCCGAGGGCCGGCACGCCGACATCGACCTCCGCTACCCGCGCGGCGAGGAGGTGCGCGCGGAGGCGGCGGCCGCGCTCGTCGAGGTCCTCCGGCCGGTTGTGGCGCGTTACCTGGGCACGACCTGGCGGGGCCCGGTCCGGCTCGAGCTGCTCGAGAAACCGCGGGCGAGCGGCGCCAATCCCGTAACGGGAACGCTCCGACATGCGTTGCGCGGCTTCGACGAGCGCTCGCCGCGCGCGGCCGGTGCGCTGAGTTACGAGCTCGGTCGCATCCTGTTCTACCGGGCGACCCGTGAGGATGCCTTCCCGGGGGCCGGCCCGCGTCACCCCGACTGGTTGCTGGACGCCGCGCTGTTACCGCTGCGACACATGTGGGACGACCGGGGCGCCTGGATCGAAGCGGTCGCCGAACAGGTGGCGCTGTTCCGTTGGCGCAAGCCGTTCGCGGAGCCGCTGTTGCGGGACATGGGACGGCTCAACCCGCGTCAGCGCGTGGTCGCCACCGCTCAATGCCTACTGCGCGGCCAGACACTGACGCGCTACCACCCGGACTGGGTGCGGCAGTGGCGGGCACGCCTCGCCGCCCATGCGGAGCTCGACGGCGAGCAGACCCTTGAGCAGGTCACGTCGACGACGCTGGCGGGCTGGGAGGAACGCTTCGCTGCCGACCTGAGGCATGCCGCCGACACGGTGAGGGACACGCCGCCGACGGACTGGTGAGCCGAGCGCGCAGCTCAGAGTTTGGAGTCGCGCCGCGGGGAGGTCTCCTGCATGGTGCGCTTGCCGACGGGCGTGAGGGCCCACTCCAGGAAGCGTTGCAGCGCACGCCCTCGGTGGCTTACCCGGCCTTTGGCGTCGGCGTCGGACTCGGCGAAGGTCTTGCCGAGCTCGGGACTGAAGAACACCGGGTCGTAGCCGAAGCCGCCCTCGCCGTGCGGACCCTCCAGGATCTCGCCGCGGCACTCCCCGACGAAGCTCTTCACCTCTCCGCCGGGCGTCGCCAGCACCACCGTGCTCACGAAGCTGGCGCCGCGCGCTCCCCGGGGCACGTCGCGCATCTTCTCGAGCAGGTAGGCGATGCGCTCGCCGTCGCGCAGCTTGCCGCCGAAGCGGGCGGAGTACACTCCGGGGGCTCCGTCGAGCACGTCGACTTCCAGGCCGGAATCGTCGGCCAGGGCTGGCAGCCCGCTCTGCAGGGCGGCGTAGCCAGCCTTCAGCAGGGCGTTCTCCTCGTAGCTCGCTCCCGTTTCGTCGGGGAAGCGGCGGACGCCGGCATCCTGGGCGGAGACCAGCACCACATCGAGGCGCGCGAGGGCGCGCCGGAACTCGCGCAGCTTGCCGGCGTTGCCGGTGGCGATAACGATGCGCAGGCGGCTCACGAGAGCTGCGGCCTCATGATGTCGATCACGCGCTGCACCGCCGTTACGCCGTTGGCGACGAGGGTGACGTAGGTCTCGGCGGGGATCGGACGGTCCTCGCCACCGCCCTGCACCTCTACCACGTCCCCCTCGCGCGTCGCGATGACGTTGAGATCGACCTCGGCCTGCACGTCCTCACTGTACTGGAGGTCGACGAGCGTCGCGCCGTCGACGAGCCCCACGCTCACGGCGGCGAGCTCGTACTTGAGGGGCCACTCGGAGAGCGTACCGTCGAACACCAGGCGACTGGCCGCGTGGTGCAGTGCAGCGTAGCCCGCCGTGATGCCTGCACAGCGCGTGCCTCCATCGGCCTGCAACACGTCGACATCGATGATGAGCGTCCGGTTGCGGAACATCTCCAGCGCGACCACGCTGCGCAGCGCGCGCCCGATGAGGCGTTGGATCTCCTGGGTGCGGCCGCCCGCATAGAGCCGCTCGCGCTGGCTTCGCTCCTGAGTGCTGCGGGGCAGCAACGCGTATTCGGCCGTGAGCCAGCCGTTCTTGGCCCGCTGCCCGCGCAGGTGCGGGGGCAGCCTGTTGTCGAGCGTGACGGTGGCCAGCACGACCGTCCCGCCCCACTCGACCAGCGCCGAGCCCTCGGCGTAGCGGTTGTAGCCGGGGGTGACGGTGATGGGCCGGAGTTCGTCGGGGCGTCGGTCGCTGCGCATGGGGTCGCTTCCTCAGCCGGGAGTGGGCTCGAGCGCATCGAGGACGACACGTTCGGCGGGGCCCATGGGGCCGCCCAGGACGCGAGCGGTGTGTACGTACGCGTCGACGTCGCCGGTGACGAGGTGGCGGACCTCGCCGTCGATGCCGGCCGGGGCAGCCAGTCCGGCCCTGGCGAGATCGCGCGCCACCACCGCGGCGGTCGATGCGGCCGAGTCGACCAGCGCTACGTCGTCGCCGAGCACCGACTGCAGGGTGGCGCGAAGGGCGGGGTAGTGGGTGCAGGCCAGGATGACTGTGTCCAGGGCCGGACGCTCCGACAGGTAGTGCTCGGCTACCAGGGTCGCTATGGCGGAGTCGGAGATCCCCTCCTCCACGATCGGCACGAACAGCGGGCAGGCCTTGCCCCAGGTGAGCGCTCCGGCGGCCTCCAGACGGTCCTGGTAGACGCGGGCCGCGATGGTGCCTACCGTGCCGAGGACCCCCACGCGGCCCGAGCGCGTCGCCGCCAGGGCGGCCTCGACACCGGGGTCCACCACACCCCATACCGGAACGGGCAACTCGTCGGCGAGCTGCGGGAGACTGGCCGCCGAGGCCGTGTTGCACGCGACCACGATGCCCTTGACGCCGCGGCGGAGCAGCTCGTGGCTGATCTGCCGCGCGAAGCCGCGCACCATGTCGAGCGGCTTGGAGCCGTAGGGAACGCGGGCGGTATCACCCAGGTAGAGCAGGGATTCGTTCGGGAGCGCCCGTTGCAGGGCGCCTAGGACCGTGAGGCCACCGACGCCGGAGTCGAAGACGCCGAGCGGCTGGTTGGCGAGATCCGGCACGGGCGCAGCTTACCACCCACCCCGCGGCGCGGGCGTGGACAAATCCGCGTGGGCGACGCCGGGTCGGCCGAGGACCTCACGGCAGCATCTCGACGTAGAAGGCGGTACCGGCGGGGAAGATGCGGACTCCGCCGCGGCCTCGCTGACGCAGGAACAGGAAGGCGCGGGCGCACTGGGCATTGCTGAACGGCCCCACGATGCATCCGCGCTCGCCGCTCCAGGCGGCCGGTGGTACGGCGGCAGTGGCGTGAACGCCGCGATCGTCGCGTATCCAGACACGCTCGCGTGGACCCATGAGAACGGCTCCTCTCCGGCGCCGGCGTCAGCGCTCGTTCCGACGCGTTCAGCCTAGCCGAGGGGCGTGAGACCACCCTAGGACATCCATGACGAGGGTGAGACCGGCGCTGTCGCCCGTCACTGGATACCCACCAGGGGTATGTGGTAGCGTAGCAGAGGTTAGTTTGGATGGAAGGGAGCCAATCATGGCTTTTCTCGATGATGACATCCGGGGCCAGGTCCGGGACGCGCTGAGCGCCCTTCAGAACGACGTGGAGATGATCGTCTACAAGGGCGGTCAGGTCGTCGTGCCCGGGCAAGATCCGGTCGGAGAGCAGGACGCCACGATCCAGTTGCTCAAGGAAGTCGCCGAGCTCAACGACCACGTCGAGGTCGTCGAGCGCAGCTTGGCCGCGGACGACGAAGCCAAGGCGCTCGGCATCACGCGCGCGCCCACGACGCTGTTCCGACGCAAAGGCACCACGCGCAGCAACATGCGCTTCCTGGGGATCCCCAGCGGCTACGAGTTCACCACCCTGCTCGAGACGCTGCTGATGCTCGGTGGCGAAGAACCGGAGCTCACGCCCACGCTGGAGAGCATCAAGGGGATCGACGACGCCATCAGCCTGCAGACGTTCGTCACGCCGACCTGCCCCTACTGCCCGCGGGCGGTGCTCACCGCCTTCCGCTTCGCCCTGGTGAACGATCGCATCGTCGCCGAGGGGATCGAAGCGAACGAGTTCCCCACCCTGTCCCAGCAGCACCGCATCTCGGGCGTGCCCGACACCATCGTCACCGGCGCCAACGCGACCCGCGTGTTGGGCGCGCAGCCCGAGCACGCCTTCGCCGAAGCGCTCATGCAGGTGAGCCAGGGAGCCGCGGCCCAGGCCTGAACGGCCGACTCGGTCGAGGGCCTGCGAGGTCCTCGACGCGCGCCTCCGGGACCCGCTCCCGGAGGCGCGTCCGATGTCGCGCCGGGGAGCGAAGGGAACGCGCCCGGGCATCCACGACAGCGCCGCCGAACCGGGGCTCGGCGGCCGCACGCGCCTTGCAGTTGGCGGAGAGGGCGGGATTCGAACCCGCGAGGCAGGGAATGCCCACCTACACGCTTTCCAGGCGTGCTCCTTCAACCACTCGGACACCTCTCCGTCCCGTCGGTGGCACCGATGAGTGTATCAGGCGTCCTGCCGCCGGTCAACGAACGGGTCGCCGGGAAGGGTGTGCAACACGACATCGCCCCGGCGGCCCGTTCACCTACAATCAGGGTGCGCAGGAGGAGCGAATATGCTCAATGACCGTGTTGTCCTACTCACCAGTCCAGAGGCCGTGGAGGCGTTCATCGGCCGCTTTCCATCGAGCGTCCTCTTCAAGGCGGGGACCTGCCACAAGACGATGCAGGGGTTCGGATTCCTCGAGGACCGGCTGGCCGGCCGCGAGGACCTGATGTGCGGCGTCATCCGCGTGGTGGAGGCGCGGCCCGCGAGCGACCTGGTGGCCCAGAGGACGGGGCTCCGCCACGAGTCGCCCCAGGTCATCCTGTTCAAGGACGGGACCCCGGTGTTCGAGGCCAACAACTGGGGCATCACCCCGGACGCCCTGTCCGAGGGCTTCGAGCGTGTTCCCGAGGGAACGCCGGTCACCGCCGAGAGCGGCAGCACGGGCACCAGCCTGAAGCCGTACCTCGACATGCTCGAGCAGTACCTCACGGGCGTCATCGACGAGCGCCAGTTCGAAGCGATGTACACGCAGATGTTCCGTGACGACGACGCCCTGCGCTCGCGCGCCGAGGTGGAGGCGCTCAACAGCATCTTCGGCGACGTCGATCAGCACATGAACATGCACCTCATGATGGCCGGCAAGGCGGACAACGCCAAGCTGCGCGCGCGGGCCCAGGCGGCCTACGACCAGCTCGTCGAGCTGGCGCAGGCCCCCGCCTGAGTCGGGCGACGCCTTCATGATCATGCGGCCCGGCCGCGCCCACGGGCGCGGCCGGGCCGTTCCGTCGTATGCGTGCGGTCCGGTGGAGCGACCCGCCGGCGTCCGGTCGGGGACGGCGCGCTGCCGTCGCACGCCGCCGCCGGCGTGCGCTCAGCCGCGCGGAGGCGGCGGGCGCAGGCCGGGCAACGCGCCGCGGAGCGCCTCGAGGTAGCGGCGGCGGCCGCGCTCCACCGCCTCACGCGCGCCCTGGCCGATGCGACCGCCCTCGAACGCGCCGTAGATCCGGTCGAAGGCCAGCGGTAGGACGGCGTCGGCCACCGCGTCCACCTCCCAGGAGGGGAGGGGCAGGTGGTTGGGGAACGAGTACATGAAGCCGACCACCCCGCGATCCGGGGTGACTTGCAGGATGTCGCCCGATAGCACCACTCCGGCACCACCCGCACCGGCACCCCAATGCAGCACCGTGCCGCCGGGGAAGTGTCCGCCCGCACGCACCAGGGTCACCCCCTCCAGCAGGTGCTTGGATTCGCTCTCCCAGAACCTGAGTCGCGGGTGCGGGTCGACGACCCATTCCCGATCGGCGCCGTGGAGGTAGACCGGTGCATCGAAGGCCTCGGACCAGAGCCGCTGGCCGCTGTAGTAGTGAGGATGGCTGATGGCGATGGCGTCGACCCCGCCGAGCGCCCGAACCCCCTCCACGGTGGCTCGGTCGAGGACCGTGATGCAGTCCCACAATACGTTCCCCGCGGGCGTCTGCAGCAGGAACGCGCGCTGCCCGATGGCCACGCGCGGCTCGCTGCGGATCGCGTAGAGACCTGGCTCGAGCCGCTCGATGACGTTGCGGTGCCGGGAGGCCAGCTCCACCGGGGTGGTCCAGCGCTGCCCCGCCTCCGGGACGTACTGGCGCACGTCCTGGCAGATCGGGCAGGCAACGGGCGGCACCGCGCCAGCCGGGTACAGGGTGCCGCAGGTGGCGCAGGCGAAGGTGGTGGCGGCGCTCACGGCCGGGGGCTCCACGGCCGGGGACTCCAAGGACCGAGCATGCGTGACCTCCTCGAGCCTCATTGTGCAGCCTCGGGCTCCCGCTCGGGCAGCCACAGGTGCACGTCCCCGAACTCGTGCCACAGGTAGGGCCGCGCCTGTGCCTGACGGTAGGCGTCGAGCACCAGCGATTCGCCGGCGAGGGCCGTGAGCAGCGCCAGGTGGGTGCTCCGGGGCTCGTGGAAGCCGGTGAGCAGGCCGTCCGCCGCGCCGCGCACTGCGCCCGGGCGCACGAAGCGCCGGGTGAAGCCCCGCATCGGCCGCACGCGGCCCCCTTCGAAGGCGGTCTCCAGGGCCCGGACCACGGTGGTGCCCACGGCGATGACGCGGCCTCCGGCGCGCCGTGTGGCGTCGATGCGCTCGGCGGTCGCCGCGCCGACCTCGAAGGGCTCGGCGTAGAGCCCGGTACGCTCGGCCTGCCGCGGCTCGAGCTCGAGGCTGCTGACCCCGGTGTGGAGGGTGAGTGCGCTCACGCCTACCCCGCGCGCCTGCAGGGCGGCGAGCGTGGCATGGGTGAAGGGGCGGGCCGCCGACGGCATCTCCGCGCTCCCCGGCACGCGGGCGAAGATGCTCTGGTAGGCCTCCAGCGGCTGGGGCCGCTCGAGGTAGGCGTAGCGGATGGGCTCGCCGTCGGCGGCCATGACCGGCTCGAGGGGCGCGTCGGCGGCGACGAACCATAGACGCGGGAGCCCGGGGTGGGGGGCGACGAAACGCACCCGCACGCGGTGGCGGCGGCCGACCGTCGCGATCGCACCGGCAGCGAGCGGGAGCGGTCCCGGCTCGGCGTGGCTGCGGCGCGGTTCGGCGACCCACAGGAGCGGCCCGTAGCGCGTGGACAGGCTCACGCGGAAGCGGCCGACGGGTCCCTCGGCCGGCACGCTGGCGGGCAGCGTCGCGCTGTCGTTGACCACCAGCAGGTCCCCCGGGGCGAGCGCCTGCGGGAGGTCGCGGAAGCGCAGGTGGCGATGGCGGTGTGGGTCCGTGACCAACAGGCGCACAGCGTCGCGGCCGGTGCCGCGCAACTCCGCCGGCAAGGTGGCGGGCGCTGCGACCGGCCGCGCTACGCCGAAGTCGGCGCCGGGGGCGGTGCCGCTCACGCAGCGCCCGCTTCTGCGCTCAGGGTCCAGGCATCGGCCTGAGCTTCGAAGCGGCGTCCGTCGAGGTCCTCGGAGCGTTGGGCGAGCAACCACGCCCAGAACGGCAGCGTCGCCTCCGGTGCCGGCCGGTCGCTGATGTCCTGGCCGGGGAAGGCCTGCTGGTGCATGACGGTGGCCATGTCGCCGGGGTCGACGCGCACCACGTTCACCCCCTCGAGCTCGGCAGCCAGGGTCCTCGCCATCAGCTCGAGGGCCGCTTTGCTGGCGCCGTACACCCCCCAGCCGGGGTAGCCGCCGTTCGCCGCGTCGGAGCTGACGGCCACCACCGTTCCCCCGGCACGCTCCAGCGCCGGCAGCAGCGCCTGGGTGAGGGCCAGCGGGGCGACGACGTTGGTCTCCAGCACGCCCCGGACGGCCGCGAGGTCGACGTCGGCCAATGCCGGCAGCGGGCTCGGCCCGAGCGATGAGGCGTTGTGGACGAGGAGGTCGAGGCGCTCGCCGACGCGCTCGGCGAGGCGCGCGCGGTGCCCGGCATCGGTGACGTCGCCGGCGAGCGCGTGCACCGCGCCGCCGCCGCCGAGGCCCGCGGCGGCGAGCTCGAGCGCGGTCGCGCCCCGGGCGGTGAGCACCAGGTCGTAGCCGAGCTCGGACAGCAGGCCGGCGAGCGCGAAGCCCAGCCCTCGGCTGGCACCCGTGACCAGCGCGCGCGGTCGCGCGCCGGTGGTGGCGGTGGCGGTCATGCGCAGCTCGGGCAGGGGACGCCCGTGGTCGTCGAGCGGTGGGCGCCCGGCTCCGGATGCGAGGCCGGGGGGCGCGTGACGCTCTCGCTCGTCGAGCGTGTGCGACCGTTGTCGCCAGCGTTGTCGCCGGCCCGGCCGGCAGCACGAGCGGCCGCCGACCGGATGTGTCGCAGGGCCACGGCGAGCCGGTGGCCGACCGGAGCGCCGCGGAGGATCGCGTGCGCCCGTTGCCGGCGCGCGTGGTGCCGGGCGTTCCGCGCGCGGTCGTGTTGCAGGCTTCGGAAGAGGATCTCGGTCGAGGGGGCATGTTCCAAGGGCATGGCTGCACCTCCAGCCCGAAGTATCGGCGGCGCGCCGGGACCGGCGCCTCGGCGGAGCGTCGCAGGGGCGCGTGCGACCAAAGTCGCAGGCCGGTGCCGGGAGGTAGGGTAGGAGCATGATGCGCTTGCAGGGGCAGACCGCCGTCGTTACCGGGAGCACGCGTGGGCTCGGCCTCGCCATCGCCAGGGCGTTCGTTCGGGAAGGCGCCCACGTGGTGGTGAGCTCGCGCACGGCCGCCGCCGTGGAGGACGCCGTCGCCATGCTGGGGCCCGATGTCGTGGAAGGCGTGGTAGCCGACGTGTCGCGCAGGGAAGCTCACGAGGCGCTGCTGGGCGCGGCACTGGAGCGATTCGGGCGCCTCGACGTCTGGGTCAACAACGCCGGTGTCTCCGGAGCCTACGGCCCCACGCCGGCCATCGCCGACGAGGACTTCCTGCGCGTGCTCGACACCAACGTTCGCGGCGTCTACTTCGGTTCGATGGCGGCCAGCCGCCACTTCCTGGCGCTGGGCGGGGGCAAGCTCATCAACATCCTGGGTCGGGGCGAACGCGGTCCGGTGGTCAACCAGAACGCCTACGCGTCGTCCAAGGCCTGGGTGCGATCGTTCACGCTTGCGCTCGCCCGCGAGACACAGGGGCGCGGCGTCGGCGTGTTCGCCTTCAACCCCGGCCTCATGCTCACCGATCTGGTGGGGGAGGTGCGCGCGGTCCGGGGCTACGAAGCGAAGCTGCGGCCGTTCGCGACGGTGCTGCGGTTGTGGGGTGAGGATCCCTCGGTACCGGCCGAGATCGTGCTCGAGCTGGCGTCCGCCGCGACCGATGGCAGGACCGGCCTGACGCGCAGCATGCTGACCCCCCGGCGCATGCTGGCGGGCGTGGCCCGCGACCTGCGGCGGCGCCTACTGCGCGAGGCGCCGCCGGTGATCGAGTTGAACGTCGAGAGCACCGATCCGGTGGTGGCGATGGACCGCGGCCCGCACTGAAGGGTCGCCGCCCTGCCCGGCTAACTAGAGCCCGTGCTCCTTGGCGACGAGCACCGCCTGCAGTCGATCGTCCACGGCCAGCTTGGCGAAGACGTGGCCGGCGTGCGTCTTGACGGTCTTCTCGCTGATGCCGAGGTGCCGGGCGATGCGCTTATTGGACATCCCTTCCGCCATCAGACCCAGCACCTCGCGCTCACGCGGCGTCAGCGTCTCGAGCGGATCGACGTCGGGCACGGCCAGGGCGCGAACCGCTTCGGGGTCGAGCGGCACCTCCCCCCGCAGGGACGCGCGAAGCTTGTCGAGCAGGGCGTCCGGCCCCGCGTGCTTGAGCAGGTAGCCGGAGGCGCCCCGACGCATCGCCTCCCGTACCTTGCCCTCGTCGAGGAAGCTGGTGAGCACCAGCACACGACCGATCCGCGCGAGCTCTCCGATGATCGCCAGGCCGTTGCCGTCGGGCAGCTGGAGGTCGAGCAGAACGAGCTCCGGGGCATGCCGGCGGGCGCGCTCGCGAGCCTCGGCCAGCGAGCCCGCCTCCGCGACGACCTCGAAGTCCTGCTGGAGATCGAGGAAGGCACGGAGACCCGCCCGCACCACCGGGTGATCGTCGACGATCAGGACGCGGGTTGCCACGGGACCTCGACGACGACGCGGGCGCCACCGCCCGGCCGGTGCTCGAGCCGCACGCTGCCGCCCACGGCGGCGGCGCGCTCACGCATGCCGGCGAGCCCGAAGCCGCGCCCGACGCAGGCGGCCGGGTCCGTGCCGAAGCCGACGCCGTCGTCCTCGATGCTCAGGCGCAGGCCCGGGCCCAAGGCGTCCAGGCGCAGCCATACGTGCTCGGCGTCGGCGTGGCGGAGGGTGTTGTGCACGGCTTCCTGGGCGACGCGGTAGAGGACCTCGGCCAGCTCGGGGGACGGCTCGGCCGCCACCGTCTCGAGCTGCACCCGGAGCGCGGCGCGGGTGCGTTGCGCCAGCCGCTCGAGCGCAGCCTGCAGCCCGGCCGACAGATCCGCCGGGCGCATCACCTCCACCAGCGAGCGCAGCTCCCCGAGTGCAGCCCGTACCGCCTCGCCCGCATCCGCGAGGGCGGCCTGGCGACGGTCGGCCTCCGGATGCCGCGCCGCAACGTTCAGGGACAGGTCGGCGGCGAACAGCAGCTGCGCCAGGGAGTCGTGCATGTCGCGGGCGAGGCGCTGGCGCTCCTCCAGGGTGGCGGTGTAGCGCGCGTGACGGGTGCGTTCGTCGAGCAGGCGCGAGCGCTCGAAGGCCACCGCCAGCTGTCTGCCTACCGCGGACAGGAACGCCAGCGTCTCCTCGTCGAAGCGCTTCTCCCCGGGCGCCGCCAGGTTGAGGATGCCGACGGGCCCGTGGCGTCCGGGCAACGGCACGCTGGCGTGGATCGCGAGCCCACCCGTGTCTCCGGCGGCGTCCCGTAACCGACTGCAGGCCACCATGTTGACGCCGCGATCGAGCTGCCCACGCTCGAGCAACCGTTGACACTCGCACCCCGCCTCCCGGAGCGGGCCCTGGTCGTTGCTCTCCAGGGCGGGAGGCAGGCCGGTGGAGGCCGCCAGTCGGAAGCTCCCACGGTGGGTATCGCCCTCGTCGACGTTGGAGAGGAACAGCCAACCGGTGCTGAGGCCCACACGCGAGAGCAGCCGGCGGAGCGCTTCGGGCGCCCCTTCGGCGAACGTCGGCGCGGCGTTCAACGCCTCACCGATGGCGTTGAACGTGGCCAGCCGTTGCAGGCGGGTGGGGGCCTTCACCCGGCGAGTCTATCGTGGCGGGGCGGCGTGCGGCGGGCTGTCGGACAAGCTCCTACGGCGCGTGTCCAGGAGGGACCGACGACGAGGTGGGTCGCGGCGGCCTAGCGTTGGGTCATGAGTCCGATGCGCTGGAGCGACAGGGGTCGTCCGCGTCCGGTCGCGGTGGGGATGGGGCGGCCGTCGATCGAGGAAGCCGGAGGCGCCCGTTCGTCCAGGCAGCGCCGCGCGCTCGCATGGCCGGCCCTGGCGCTGCTGGCGACTCTGGCGCTGCTGGGGCCGGGCGCCCGTGCCGCGGGGGCCGACATCGTGCTGTTCTACGGTGAGAGTTGCCCTCATTGCGCCGTCGCCAAGCCCTTCCTGGAGGGCCTGGCGGCCGACGACCGTGTCACCTTGCGGAGCCTCGAGGTGTACAACGACGAGGGCAACCGCCGCCTGTTCGCCGCCGCCGGACGTTCGTTCGGGTTCGAGCCCGGCTCAGTCCCCACCATCCTGGTCGGGGACGAGGTCTACATCGGCTTCTCCGATGCGGTGGCCCGGCGCGTGGAGGCGCGGGTGACGGACTGCCTGGAGCGCGGTTGTCCCGACGCGTGGCAGCGCGTGACGGAAGCCGCGGGATCGGTAGCGGGGCCGACCGCCGGATCGTCGCCCGGGTCGCCGCCGGCCGCGGCCGGCTCCGGCGCGGCGGCGAGCGCTGCGACGCTCGAGCCGCTGACGCTGCCGCTGATCGGCGAGGTCGCGCTGGCGGGGCGCTCGGAGCTCGCCACCACCGCCCTGATCGCGTTCATCGACGGCTTCAACCCCTGCTCGCTGTGGGTGCTCTCGCTGCTGCTGGCGGTGGTCATCAACACCCGCTCGCGCCGCAAGGTGCTGCTCATCGGCACGACCTTCCTGGTGGTCGCCGCCGTCGTCTACGCCCTGCTGCTGGCGGGCTTGGTCAACCTCCTCGCGCTGGTAGCGATGTTGCCGTGGGTGCGTGTGGGGGTAGCGCTGATCGCACTGACATTCGCCGCGATCAACCTCAAAGACTATGTCTGGTGGGGGCGGGGACCGTCGCTGACGATCCCCGAGGGCAGCAAGCCCGGCATCTACCGGGGCATCCGCGGGGTGATGGCCCGCGAACGCAGCACCGTGGCCATGCTCGGCGCCACCGCGGCCATGGCGGCCGGCGTCACGATCTTCGAGCTGCCGTGCACGGTGGGCTTCCCGATGCTGTGGGCCAATCTGATGGTCCAGTGGAATCCGGGTCCGGCGGCGTTCGGCGGCCTGCTGCTGGTCTACCTGGTGGTGTTCCTGATCGACGAGATGGCGCTGTTCGGCGCGGCCGTGGTGACGTTGCGCGTGACGCGGCTAGAAGAGCGTCAGGGACGACTTCTCAAGCTAGTGGGCGGCATGGTGATGCTGTTCCTTGCCGTGGTGATGCTGGCGAAGCCCGGCTGGATGAACGAGTTGCTGCCGGCCACGCTGGTCGTGGTCTCCGCGCTGCTGGCGGCCGGGGTGATCCACTTGCTGGTCCGCCTCGCCGGGCGCCGGTCGAGGATCCGGCAGGTCGCCGCCAACGCGGCGCCGGGCCGCCGAGACCTGGCTCCCGCGTCCGGTCCACCGAGGCCTCGCCCTCCCGAACGTCCGGACCGGTGACCCCGCGACCTCAGAAGTCGGTCTCGTCGCGGCGGGAATCCGAGCGTAGGAAGCGCTCGAAGGCGTCGTCGGATCCGGTCGGGCGCCGCGTCACGAGGGCCCGCGCGCCGCGGACGTCGTCGTTGCTGGGGGGCTCGACGCCGGCGAGCGGCATCGCCGGGCGCTCGGCCTCCGCCGCGCGCGGCGGAGCGCCCGCGTGTTCGTTGACGGTCAACGCGGCCCAGATCGTGAGGCTCGCGGCGATCACAAGCAGGAAGCCGAGAAGGAGCATGACCACGAGTGCCGACACCCTCCCAGGATAGTCCAGAGCATCCTGGAGGACAATGCGCGCCGCCGCGCGCCGCCACGATCAGGGTCGCGCGGACGTCTCCAGCAGCAAGCTGCACAGCAGATCGTCGTCGACGTTCCCGCCCGAGATGACGAGCACGGTCGGGCCGTCGGCGAGGACGGGCCCGTCGCCGGAGCCGTCCAGCAGGCGGCGCAGCGCCGCCAGCGTCAGAGCTCCGGTCGGTTCGACCACCAGCCGGGCACGGCGTGCGTACCAGCGAGTCGCGCTGCGGATCTCGTCCTCGCGCACCGTCTGGACGCCGGCGAGGTGACGGAGCAGGACGCGGAAGTTGAGCTCGCCGATGCTCTGCGTGCGGACGCCGTCGGCAAGCGTGCGCGTCACGTCCTCGGCCGGCCAGGCGATGCGCTCGCCCGCCAGCAGCGAGGCGCGGGCATCGGCCGCGAGCTCGGGCTCGACACCGACCACGCGCGCGCCCGGCGCACGGTGCGCCAGCGCCAGGGCCACTCCGGACGACAGGCCGCCGCCACCGATGGGGACCAACACGTTGGCGACGTCGGGGAGATCGTCGGCGATCTCGAGGCCGACGGTGGCCTGGCCGGCCACGATCCAAGGGTGATCGTAGGGGGGAACGAGCGTAGCGCCGGACGCCCGCGCGATGGCCTCCGCCGTCTCGTGACGTGAGGCCTGCGTGTTCGCGCACCGCACCACCTCGGCGCCGAGCGCCCGCGTGCCTTCCACCTTTACGCGCGGCGCGCCCTCGGGGATGACGATGGTGGCGTCGACTCCGAAGTGGCGGGCCGCGTAGGCGACACCCTGGGCGTGGTTGCCGCTGGAGTGCGTCACCACGCCGCGGGCGCGGGTCGCATCGGGGAGCGAGGCGAGGAAGTTGAGCGCGCCCCGCAGCTTGAACGACCCGGTGCGCTGCAGGTTCTCGGGCTTGACGTAGACGGGCCCGCCGCCCGGCCCCTCGGCATCGAGGCGGATCAGCGGCGTGCGTAGTGCGGCGCCCGCTACGTGGTCCTGGGCGCGTTCGAGGTCGGCGGGGGTGGGGAACGCAGGGGTGGCGGCCGGGCTCATCCCATCAGTCTGCCACGGGCACGGTCGCGAAGTGGCGCCGTCGAAGGCAGACTTCGGTCGTTCGGGACCGATCGCACCACGTTTGGCTCGCTCCGGGCGACGCGTTGCTGCATCATCTTGACGAATGCTGCATAACGCCGTATAATACCTTCACATCGAATCAAGGACAGGCGCCCGCAGGGCGCCGTTTTCGTGTCGGATCCGCGCCGGAGATCTTCACGTCCGGCTGGGGGTCGTCTCCGCCGTTCCCAGTGGCGCCGCCAACTGCGCCACCGCTCCCATGGGCGCGGGCAGCGGGGCGGAAGGGCGGGATCAGGCGTTGCGTTCGGCGAGGAACGCCTCCAGCGCCTCGCGTGAGGGCAGCGCCGGGATGGCGCCGCGGTGCGTGGTCGTGAGGGCCGCGAAGGCGTTCGCGCGCCGCAGGGCGGCCTCGAGCGCCCCGCGCGAGGCTTCCAGGGCGTCGTTCTCCAGCAGGCTGGCGAGCAGGGCCGCGGTGAAGGCGTCGCCTGCTCCGGTGGTGTCGACGGTGTCGACCCGGAAGCCGCTCACCTCGCCCTCGCCCTGACGCGTGAGGTACGAGACGCCGGCATCGCCGCGCGTGATGACGAGCAGCCGCAGGCCCTCATGGCGCAACGTCCGGGCCGCCGCCATGTCGCGTGCGCCGGTGAGGAACTCGAGCTCGTCCTCGCTGATCTTCACCACCTGGGCGCGGCGCCACACGCTGCGGATGCCCTTGCGGGCGGCGTCCGGCGAAGGCCACAAGGGCAGACGCAGATTGGCGTCGTACGACACCCACAGCCCGTGCTCCGCAGCCAGCTCGAGCGCCCGCAGGGTGGCGCTGCGGGAGGTCTCCTGGATGAGGCTGATGCTGCCGATGTGGAGCAACGATGCTCCGGCCAGGTACGCCTCGCTCACCTCCTCGGGACGGTGCCGCATGTCCGCGCTGGGATTCCGGTAGAACAGGAAGTCACGCTCGCCTGCGCTCGTCAGCGACACGAAGGCGAGCGCGGTGCGGGCCTGCGCGTCGAACCGGAGCTCACGGACGTCCACGCCGTTGTCGCTGAGGACGTCGCTCAGGAAATGGCCGAAGGGGTCGTCGCCGACCTTGCCCATGAAGCCGACCTCGACGCCCAGTCGCGCGAGGCCCACGGCGACGTTGGCGGGAGCGCCCCCGGGGGCCTTGACGAAGGACCGCGCGTCGGCCAGCGAGCGCCCGTTCTCCTCCGGGACGAAGTCGACGAGAAGCTCCCCCAAGGCGATGGCCTGCGGTGATGCGGTCATGGCGCAAGGGTACCGCAGCCCGCCCGCGGCGCTCGCACGCCTGCCAGGAGCGTCGTGTGGGAGGGGCCACCGCTGGGAGCCCCGTGATACAACGTAGGGCGCATGAAGGAGGTCCCGCGCGCGTTGGAGGCGCTCCCGCCCGCCGCGCGAATCCACCATGCCTAGGCACGATCCTTCGCCGGTCACCCCCCGCGGTAGCCTGCCTTCGCTCCCCATGACCCCGTTCGCGACGGGCTCTCACAGAGCCTTCCGGGCGTGGGCCGCGTGCGCTTGGGCGCATCGGTGGCGGAGCGGGGGCGCCGAGGGCGGGGGCCGACGCGGTACGGCGCCGCGAGCCGCCGGAGTGAGGCCATGATGCATATCGAAGAGCACCTCAACAGCGCCAGCCTCGAGTACGTCGAGGAGCTGTACGAGCACTACCTTCAGAACCCCGAGGACGTGCCGGAGCCATGGCGCAGCACCTTCGCGGAGCTGCCGGCCGACGGCCTGGCGGAGCGGCGCCGGCTGGGCCCGAGTTTCGCGGCGCACAGCCTGTTCAATCCGCCCGGCTCGGCGTCGACGGTCCAGCTCGATCGGGCGGGCAGCGACGCCGCCACGCTGCAGCAGCGCATCGAGCGTCTGGTGCGCAACTTCCGGGTGCGCGGTCACCGCCTGGCCGAGCTGAGCCCGCTGTCGCGCGAGCCCTACGAGGCGCCCGAGCTCGACCCCGCGTACTACGGCTTCGGCGACGCCGACATGGCGCGGCCGGTGCTGGAGAGCACGTTCCCTGCCGCGGGCACGCTGGGCGAGGTCATCGAGGCGCTGAAGGAGACCTACACCCGCAGCATCGGCGCGCAGTTCATGCACATCGACAGCCTCGAGGTGCGGCAGTGGCTGCAGGAACGCATGGAAGCGACCCGGAACCGGCTGGCGCTGAGCCGCGAGCGCCAGTTGCGCATCCTGACCAAGCTCACCGACGCCGTGATCTTCGAGGACTTCATCCAGAAGAAGTACGTGGGCGCCAAGAGCTTCTCGCTCGAGGGCGGCGAGACGCTGATCCCGCTTCTCGACCAGGCCATCGAGAAGGCGGGCAGCCAGGGCGTCCGCGAGATCGTGCTGGGGATGGCCCACCGCGGGCGCCTCAACGTGCTGGCCAACATCCTGGGCAAGAACCCGCGCACCATCTTCCGCGAGTTCGAGGACAAGGACCCCGAGATGCATCGGGGTCGCGGCGACGTCAAGTACCACCTCGGCTACAGCAACGACTGGACCACCGAGGCGGGGGACACGATCCACCTGTCGCTGGCGTTCAACCCGTCCCATCTGGAGTACGTCGATCCTGTGGTGCTCGGGCGCGCGCGGGCCAAGCAGGACCGGGCGGGGGACAAACGCCGCGAGAAGGTGTTGCCCATCCTGGTGCACGGCGACGCCGCCTTCATCGGCGAGGGCGTGGTCCAGGAGAGTCTCAACCTGTCCGGCCTGGTCGGCTACCGGGTCGGCGGCGCGCTCCACGTCATCGTCAACAACCAGGTCGGCTTCACGACCGGGCCCCGCCAGGGGCGCACCTCGACCTATGCCAGCGACATCGCCAAGATGCTGCAAAGCCCGGTCTTCCACGTCAACGGCGAGGACCCGGAGGCGGTGGCGCAGGTGATCGAGCTGGCCATGGACTTCCGGCGCGAGTTCAAGCGCGACGTGGTGGTCGACATGTACTGCTACCGACGGCAAGGGCACAACGAGTCGGACGAGCCCTCGTTCACGCAGCCGGTCATGTACGGCAAGATCAAGCGCCGCGCCAGCGTGCGCGACGGCTACCTGGAGCGACTGCTGACGCTCGACGAGGTGTCGCGCGAGGAAGCGGACCAGATCGCCGAGGCCCGCCGCGAGCACCTCGAGCACGAGCTGTCGGTCGCCCGCAGCGATGACTTCAAGCCGCACTACTCGGCCTTCGAGGGGGTGTGGGCGCCGTACAGCGACGAGGTCGATGCCGAGGTCGCGGAGCCGGAGACCGGCGTCGACGAGGGGGAGCTCTCGGCCATGTTGCGGTCGCTCACCGAGGTGCCCGACGCTTTCAAGCTCAACAGCAAGATCCGACGGGCGTTGCAGGCACGCGTCGCCATGGCCGACGGCGCACAGCCGCTGGACTGGTCGGCAGGCGAGGCGCTGGCGTTCGGCACCCTGGTCAAGCAGGGCGTGAAGGTGCGGCTCACCGGTCAGGACAGCGAGCGGGGCACGTTCAGCCAGCGCCACTCGGTGTTCCACGATACCGACGACGGCCACGAGTACGCGCCACTCCAGCACCTGGCGGGAGCACCGGGATCGTTCGAGGTGCACAACAGCCCGTTGTCCGAGGCGGGTGTGCTCGGCTTCGAGTACGGCTACAGCCTCGACACCCCTGAGGCGCTGGTGCTGTGGGAGGCGCAGTTCGGCGACTTCGCGAACTCGGCTCAGGTGATCGTCGACCAGTTCATCGCCTCGGCCGAGGACAAGTGGAAGCGCCTGTCCGGTCTGGTGATGCTCCTGCCGCACGGCATGGAGGGGCAGGGCCCCGAGCATTCCAGCGCCCGGCTCGAGCGCTACCTTCAGCTCTGCGCCGAGGACAACCTCCAAGTCGCGTACCCCACCACGCCGGCCCAGCTCTTCCATCTGCTGCGGCGTCAGGTGGTCCGCCCGCTACGCAAGCCATTGATCGTCATGACCCCCAAGAGCCTGTTGCGCCACCCCAGGGCGGTCTCGCCGCTGGCCGAGCTGGCGGCAGGCCGTTTCCAGCGCATCCTGCACGACGATGTCGTCGAGCCCGGCAAGGTCACGCGCGTGCTCATGGCCAGCGGCAAGATCGGCTACGAGCTGATGGCCGCGCGCGAGGAGCGCGAGTGCGACGACGTGGCGATCCTGCGCGTCGAGCAGCTCTATCCGCTGGCGGATGAGACGGTGGCGGCCGCCCTGCGGGGCTATCCCGAGCAGGCGCCCGTGTTGTGGGTCCAGGAAGAGCCGGAGAACATGGGGGCGTGGCGATTCCTGCGGGTAAAGTGGGGCGACCGGCTGCTCGGACGACCCTTCGTGGGTGTCACGCGGCCGGCTTCCGCCAGCCCCGCCACGGGCTCGGGGGCCGCGCACAGGCTGGAGCAAGCCGAGGTCATCCGAACCGCCTTCGAGATGGACGTCCCGGGCTGATGCGGCCCACGACCGTGAGGAGCGATGCGTCATGGCTGTAGACCTGAAGGTGCCCTCCGTGGGCGAGTCGATCACCGAGGTGTTCATCGGGAGCTGGCTCAAGCGCGAAGGCGAGGCCGTCGAGAAGGACGAGCCTCTCGTCGAGGTGGAGACCGACAAGGCGACCCTCGAGGTTCCGGCCTCGGTCTCGGGCGTGCTCAGTGAGGTGCTGAAGCACGACGGAGAGTCCGCCCAGGTCGGTGAGGTCATCGCGCGCATCGAGGAGGGCGCGGCGCCGAGCGCGGGTGCGGCCGCCGCGACGGCCGCACAGCCCGAGGGGGCCGCCGAGCCCACGAAGGGCGTGCCGGCCCCGGCCGCCGGGGCGCCCAGCCCCTCCGGCGGGGACGTCCCCATCGTCATGCCGGCCGCCCAGCATCTGTTGGACGAGCACGACCTGTCAGCGGGCGACGTGCCCGCCAGCGGGCCGGGCGGGCGCCTCTTGAAGGAGGACGTGCAGCGCTTCGTGGCCGAGCGCGAGCGGCGGGCCGCCGAACGCGGGCGTGTTCCGGAGCCGGCCGGGAGCGGAGCGGCGGAGGGGCAGGGCGGCTACGAGCGGCAGGAGGAGACGGTTCCCCTCAGCCCGCTCCGCCGCCGCATCGCCGAGCGGCTGGTAGAGGCGCAACGAACGGCCGCGTTGCTCACGACCTTCAACGAGGTGGACATGAGCGCGGTGATGACCTTGCGCAAGGCCTACCGCGACGACTTCGAGAAGCGTTATGGCGTGCGCCTGGGCTTCATGTCGTTCTTCGTCAAGGCCGCCATCGACGCGCTCAAGCGCATCCCGCAACTCAACGCCGAGATCCGCGACGATGCCATCGTCTACAAGAACTACTACGACATCGGGGTGGCGGTCTCCAGCAAGAAGGGGCTGGTCGTGCCGGTCGTACGCGACGCCGAGCGGCTCAGCTTCGCGGAGCTGGAGAGCGTCATCGGCGACTTCGGCAAGCGCGCCGGCGACAACAAGCTCAGCCCCGAGGAGCTCCAGGGCGGCACCTTCACCATCAGCAACGGCGGCGTGTTCGGGTCGCTCATGTCCACGCCCATCGTCAACCCGCCCCAGTCCGGGGTGCTCGGCATGCACAGTATCCAGGAGCGCCCGGTGGCGGTGAGCGGTCAGGTGGAGATCCGGCCGATGATGTACCTTGCGCTCACCTACGATCACCGCATCGTCGATGGCCGCGAAGCGGTCACCTTCCTCAAGCGCATCAAGGACGCCATCGAGAGCCCGGCGCGCATGTTGCTGGAGGTCTGAAGCATGCCCAAGCACGACATCGTCATCCTCGGTGCCGGGCCGGGCGGCTACGTCGCCGCCCTGCGCGGCGCGCAGCTCGGCTTCGACGTGGCCGTGGTGGAGAAGGAGGAGGCGCTCGGCGGCACCTGCGTGCGCGTCGGTTGCATCCCCAGCAAAGTGCTGCTGGAGTCGAGCGAGCGCTACCTCGAGGCGCGCGAGCGGCTGGCCGAGCACGGCGTCATCGCCAAGGAGGTGACGCTGGATCTCGCGACCATGCTGAGCCGCAAGGACAGCGTGGTGAAGCAGAACACCGATGGGGTCGCCTTCCTGTTCAAGAAGAACAAGATCACCCGCTACCGGGGCAGGGGCGAGCTCGTCGGCGGCGGCAAGGTGGCGGTCCACGGCGACGACGGCGAGCAGGAGCTCCAGGCGCCGAACATCGTGCTGGCCACCGGGTCGGTACCGACATCCCTGCCCGGCGTGGCCTTCGACGGCAGTGCGGTGGTGAGCAGCAGCGAGGCACTGGACTTCGCGTCGGTGCCCGAGCGTCTGGTCGTCATCGGGGCGGGGTACATCGGGCTCGAGCTGGGCTCGGTGTGGTCGCGCCTGGGCGCTGAGGTGACGGTCCTCGAGTACTTCGACCGCATCCTGCCGGGCATGGACCTGGAGACCGCCAAGGAGGCCCTGAAGGTCTTCAAGCGTCAGGGGCTGGACTTCCAGCTCGGCGCGCGCGTCACCGGCGCGAGGGTGTCGGGGCGCGGCGGCAACCGCAAGGTCACCGTCGAGATCGAAGGAAGCGAGCCGGTCGAGGCGGAAAAGGTGCTCGTCGCGGTCGGGCGCAGGCCTGCCACCGAGGGCCTGGGCCTCGAGGCCGCCGGCGTCGATCTCGGCGAGCGCGGCCGCGTGCGGGTGGAGGACGGCTTCCGCACCTCGGCCGACGGCGTCTACGCCATCGGCGACCTCGTCGAGGGTCCCATGCTCGCGCACAAGGCCGAGGAGGACGGCGTGGCACTGATGGAGCGCCTCGCCGGCGGAGCCGGCCGTGTCGACTACGATCTGGTGCCTGGGATCGTCTACACCGACCCCGAGATCGCCACGGTGGGGCGCAGCGAGGAACGCCTGAAGGAGGACGGGGTGCCCTACCGCAAGGGGGTGTTCCCGTACTCCGCCAACGGGCGCGCCCGCGCGCTCGGCAAGACCGAGGGCCGGGTGAAGATCCTCGCCCACGAGGAGACCGACCGCGTGCTCGGTGTGCACATCCTGGGTGCCCGAGCCGGCGATCTCATCGCCGAGGCGGTGGCGGCCATGACCTACGGTGCCAGCGCCGAGGACCTCGCGCGCACCGTTCACGCGCACCCGACGCTGTCGGAGATCGTGAAGGAAGCAGCGCTGGCCGTCGACGGCCGTGCGCTGCACATGTGAGCGCGGTCCCCGGGCGGTCGACGCGTTCGCGCGGGTCGCCGACGTGCGCGTCGGCGACCCGGGACGCCGCCGGACCGGAGCTATACTCGGCCCAATGACCGTTGCCGGCATCCGCGACCTCCTCATCAACGATCCCGCCCTCGAGCCCATCGCCGACAAGGTGCTGGAGGAACGCCGCCTCTCGATGGAGGACGGCATGACGCTGTTCGGCACCCGCGACGTTCCGGCGGTCGCGCGCCTGGCCGACCTGGTGCGCCAGCGCCGCGTCGGAGACAAGGCGTACTTCGTGCACTCGCTGCGCCTGTCGCAGACCAACGTCTGCTACGTCGGCTGCACCTTCTGCGGTTTCCAGCGCAGGTTCGACGAGGAGGGCGTCTGGGATATGGAGTTGGACGACGTGTGGGACTACGTCGACCGGCATCATCACCCCGACCTCACCGAGATCCACATCACGGCCGGCCACCACCCGAAGCGGCCCTGGCAGTACTACCTCGATCTGGTGCGTGGCCTCACGGAGCGTTACCCGGGGATCCAGGTGAAGGCCTGGACCGCCGCCGAGATCCACCACTTCACGCGCATGACGCGCCCGCGGCTGAGCTACCGCGAGGTGCTCTCCGAGCTCAAGGAGGCGGGGCTGGTGGCCATGCCCGGCGGCGGCGCCGAGATCTTCGCCGAGCCGGTCCGCAGGCGCATCGCGCGGGCCAAGGTGACCGCCGAGGGCTGGCTGGAGGTGCACCGCACCGCCCACGAGCTCGGCATTCCCACGAACGCCACCATGCTCTACGGCCACATCGAGACGCGCCAGGACCGGCTAGACCACATGATCCGGCTGCGCGACCTGCAGGACGAGGCTCCCGGCTTCTACTCCTTCGTGCCGCTGGCGTTCCAGCCGGACAACAATCCGCTGGCCCGCGAGTTGGGCACGCGCTTCACCACCGGACTGGACGACCTGCGCAACCTGGCGGTGTCGCGGCTGATGCTCGACAACTTCCCGCACATCAAGGGCTACTGGATCATGATCACGCCGGAGCTCACCCAGGTGACGCTGTCGTCGGGCGTGAGCGACATCGACGGCACCATCAAGGACGAGCGCATCGCGCACGCCTCCGGCGCGGTGACTGAAGCGGGCATGAGCGAGGACGAGCTGGTGCGGCTGGTGAAGGACGCCGGCCGCGTCCCGGTGCGGCGCGACGCCCTGTACAACGAGCTCGAGGTCTACGCGTGACGCGGGAGCGTCGGTCGTGAACGGGTGCGCGCGGCCGTCCCCGGAAGCGTCGGGTGCGTCGTCCGGGCGCGTCGAACGTCTCGGCATCGTCTCCTATACCAACGTGGCGCCGCTGCACTGGGGCCTCACCCCCTGGACCACGCGCCAGGGGAGCGCCGAGTTCGTGCGTGGCGTGCCCACCGAGCTCAATGCCGCACTGATGGACGGCGCCATCGACCTCACCCTGATCTCCTCGGTGGAGTTCGTGCGCAACCGCGAGCGGTTGCGCGCCCTGCCCGACTTCTCCATCGCCACGCTGGGGCCGGTGTACAGCGTGATGCTGTTCCACTGGCGCCCCTGGCGGGAGCTGCAGGGTGCGCGCATCGCCGTCACCACCCACTCGGCAACCAGCGTGCAGCTGCTGCAGGTGCTGCTCGAAGCCGATGGCCTTCGGGCCGAGCTGGTGCCCGTCGAGCCCGATCTGGACGCTATGCTCTCGCGTTGCGACGCGGCGCTGCTGATCGGCGACGCCGCCCTGCGTGAGGCGGTGGCGCAGCGCGAGCTGGGCGGCCGACGGCCGCTCGTCACCGACCTGGGCGAGGCCTGGTACCAGCACACGCGCCTGCCGTTCACGTTCGCGGTGTGGGCGTCGCTCGACGACCGGCCGCCGTCGGAGATGCTGGTCGCCCGTTTCCGGGCGGCGCGGGAGGCCGGCCTGGGCCGGCTGGCGGAGGTCGCGCAGGTCGAGGCCGAGCGCCTGGGGTTGTCGCTTCAGGTGGTGCAGCGCTACCTCGCTAACTTCCGCTACTACCTCGAGCTCCCCGACCGCGACGGCCTGCTGGCGTTCGCCAAGGCCAGCGACCCCACCTTCGAGGACGCGCAGCTACGGTTCTGGGACCTCTGAGACGGAGCCAAGGATGAACGTCTGGCCGGGCCGGCCCCACCCGTTGGGGGCGAGCTACGACGGTGAAGGCGTCAACTTCGCGCTCTACAGCGGGCATGCGCTGGGGGTGCAGCTGTGCCTGTTCGACACCGCCTACGACCCCGAGCCGAGCCACACCCTGGAGCTCAGCGACCGCACCGGGCCTGTGTTCCACGGCTACGTCCCCGGCATCAAACCCGGACAGCGCTACGGCTACCGCGTCCACGGCCCGTACGAGCCCCGGCGCGGGCACCGCTTCAATCCGGCCAAAGTCCTGCTCGACCCCTATGCCCGGGCCATCGGTCGTCCCCTGCGTCTGCACGATCGACTCCTCGGCTACGAGCGCAGCGTCGCCGAGGACGGGCTGGAACGCCCCGACGGTCGCGACGACGCCGCCTACGCACCGCTGGCCGCGGTGGTCGACGACGCCTTCGATTGGGGGGACGATCGCTCGCCGATGCTGCCGTTCGAGGACGCCGTCATCTACGAGACCCACGTCCGCGGGATGACCTTGCGCCACCCGGGTGTCGACGAGGAGCTGCGCGGCACCTACCAGGGCTTGGCCTCCGATGCGGTGCTGGAGCACCTGCTCTCGCTCGGGATCACCACCGTGCAGCTCCTGCCGGTCCACGCCATCGCCGAGGAGGGAAGGCTGACGCGGATGGGCCTGTCGAACTACTGGGGTTACCACCCGCTGGCCTTCTTCGCGCCCGAGCCGCGCTATGCGCGAGCCGGTCCCGTGCACGCCGTGGAGGAGTTCAAGGGCATGGTCCGCCGGCTCCACCGCGCCGGGCTCGAGGTGATCGTCGACGTGGTGTACAACCACACGGGGGAGGGTAACCATCGCGGGCCCACGCTCAGCTTCCGGGGTATCGACAACCGCAGCTACTACAAGCTGAACCCCGCGCGGCCCGAGCTCTACATGGACTACACCGGCACCGGCAACACCCTCGATCCGGGCAACCCCTACGTGTTGCAGCTCATCATGGACAGCCTGCGGACCTGGGTGCTGCACATGCACGTGGACGGCTTCCGTTTCGACCTGGCGTCGGCGCTGGCGCGGGAACTCTACGACGTGGACATGCTGTCGGCCTTCTTCAAGGTGATCCAGCAGGACCCGGTCCTGTCCGGCGTCAAGCTCATCGCCGAGCCCTGGGATGTGGGTCCGGGAGGGTACCAGGTGGGCAACTTCCCGTGGCGCTGGTGCGAGTGGAACGGCCGCTACCGTGACGGGGTGCGAGGCTACTGGCGCGGCGACGCGGGACGCGTCGGTGAGCTGGCGACGCGGGTGAGCGGCTCGGCCGACCTCTACGGCCGCGGGAAGCGCCGTCCCACCGCCTCGGTCAACTTCATCACGGCCCATGACGGGTTCACCCTGAAGGACCTGGTGAGCTACGCGCACAAGCACAACGAGGCCAACGGGGAGGACAACCGCGACGGCAGCGACCACAACCTCAGCAGCAACGGCGGGGTCGAGGGCCCGACTCGCGATGCGGCCGTGGTCGACCGACGCGACCGGCGCCGCCGCAGCCTGATCGCCACGCTGCTGCTGTCCCAGGGCATCCCCATGCTCCTCGGAGGCGACGAGCTGGGGCGGACCCAGGAGGGCAACAACAACGCCTACTGCCAGGACAACCCGACGAGCTGGTTCGACTGGGAGCTGGCGCCGCGCGACCGCGACTTCCTGACCTTCACCCGCCGCGCGTTGCAGTTGCGGCGCCGGCACGCCGTGTTCCGTCGCCGCAACTTCCTCGACGGTGGCGTCGATCCCGTCTCGGGCTGCAAGGACGTCGCCTGGTACCACCCGAGCGGACACGAGATGGGATCCGACGACTGGCAGGCGGGCGGCAGCGACGCTCTCGGCATGCTCCTGTGCGGCGCGGCCCTGCATGAGCGCGATCCACGGGGTGAACCGCGCCGCGACGACTCCTTCCTGGTGCTGTTCCACGGCCGCAGCGAGGGCTGTTTCGTCCTCCCCCGGGCGCCGGAGGGCGACGGCTGGCTGCGCGTCCTCGATACCGTCGATCCCGACGCTCCCGGCGAGCGCTGCGACGCCGGCGCATCGGTGCGGCTGGCGCCAGACGGGCTCAGCGTATTTCGCGCCCGACGCGACCCGGAGCCGGCGCGAGCGGGAGAGGCGTGAAGCGCCCTCTCGCCTGACGGCGGCCTCAGTCCTCCAGCCGGATCCAGGCGGTGACCCTGCGCGAGGCCAGCCTGAGGGCCTCGTAGTCCGACACGGAGAGCCGGGTCACGGCGCTCTCCAGCAAGCGGCGGACCTCGCGGTCGGCGGCACGTTGCAGTTCCTTGTGCGAGGAGCTGGCCTGCATGCGGCGCAGGCTCAGTGCCAGGTGGCGGGCCACCATCGGATCGCCGGCGGCGTTCGCGCGAAGCTCCCCGAACAGGTGCTCCAGCAGCTCGCCTACTTCGGGACGTGGCACGACCAGTCGCAGGGCGCCCTCCTCATCGGTCATGTAGGAGTCGGGGAGGCGACGGCGGGCCAACAGGTTGAGGGCTTCGGACATGCGGTCGATGCAGGTCACGGCCGTGAAGGGGTCGTTCATGCTGGGTGACAGCGCCCGCAGCGCCACCTCGAGGAGCTGATCGAACAGGAAGTAGGGGTCCTGCTGGGGAGTCCGCACTGCGCCGAGAACGTAGTACGGCTCGATGCGGCCGGTGAGCGCTTCGCCGGCGCCGGGAGGGTAGATGTCGGCGAGGGGGCCGTCGAGCATGAGGAAGCTGCCCGGCGGGTGGTGCAGCCGCAGCACGGCGTCGTTCTCCCGTGCGAGCTTCACCAGCCCCGTGAGGTCGATGGCCTGCACGTAACCGGCGCGCGTGGCCCGAACGGTGATCGCCTCCCGGCCGAAGTCCTCCGGCAGCTCGGGCGGGGTGGAGGGGGGCCCACCCTCCCGAGCGGTTTCGGCGTCGCCACCGGTGCCGTTCCGGCCGTCCTCGTCGTCCTCAGGCTCCTCGTCCTCTGGCTCCTCGCCCTCCTGCTCCTCGGCTTCCGGGAACGACAGGATCTGCTGCGTCAGGCCGCGGCCGACACGCGCCAGCACGTAGCTCACCTGGACGCTCTCGGCCGCGTGATGGATGAAGTAGATCAGCACCCCGAGGCTCAGCAGGGTGAGCACCATCGCCACGGCTACGGAGAGATGCGGCACGAAGGCCTGGATGCCGAGCTGGGTGTCGGCGCTGCGTACCGTGACGAGCACCATGAGGCAGTACAGGAAGGTGCCGATGAAGGAGCCCAGGACGAGCTGGTTGCCACGGTCGCGCATGAAGTTGCCCACCAGCCGGGGGCCGAACTGTTGCGAGGCCAGCGACAGCCCCACCAGCGTCATGGAGAAGACCACGCCGGTCACCGTGATGAGCGAGCCCGCCACCGTACTCAACAGGGAGCGCGCTCCGGCGGGCCCGTTGAGGCCACCGAGCGCCCGCAGGGCGGGCATTCTCGCGAGAGTGATCGAGTGGTCGACCGTGAGGGTGGCGGCTGCCAGCGCCAACGCCCCCAAGGCCATGAGCGCGGGGAGGAACCAGTAGCCCGAGCGCAGTCGTTCCAGCCAGCCGAGAAGGCGTACGCTCACGGGTCCCTTCCCTCCAGGAGCGGCGCCGTTGGCGCCACCCACATGCTAGCAGGGCAGCTGGGGGCGCTTCGCGCGTACGCCTGAGCCGCGGCGCGGCGGCTGCGCTCTACAGCACGTAGCGGCTGAGATCCTCGTTGTCCACGATGCCGTCGAGCTTGCGGCGCACGTAGCCGTCGTCGATGGTGACGGTTCCGAGATCGGTCCCGAAGGAGACGTCCTCGAGCACCGTCTCCAGGATCGTGTGCAGGCGGCGTGCGCCGATGTCCTCGAGCTCGCGGTTGACGCGCTCGGCGTACTCCGCGATGGCGACGATGCCCGACTCGTCGAAGCGGATGTGCGTGCCGTCGACGGCCAACAACTCGGTGTACTGCTTGGTGAGGGCGTGCCGCGGCTGCGTGAGGATGCGCTGGAAGTCGCCGGCGTCGAGGTCCTCGAGCTCCACGCGGATCGGGAAGCGCCCCTGCAGCTCGGGGATCAGGTCGCTGGGCTTGGAGACGTTGAAGGCGCCGGCCGCGATGAAGAGCATGTGGTCGGTCTTGACGGGTCCCTGCCGGGTGTTGACCTGGGTGCCCTCGACCACCGGCAGCAGGTCGCGCTGGACGCCCTCGCCGCTGACGTCGCCGCCGCTGCTGCCCTCGGAGCCGGCGATCTTGTCGATCTCGTCGATGAAGACGATGCCCATGTTCTCGGCGCGGTAGACCGCATCGCGTCCGACGGCGTCGTGGTCGATGAGACGGTTGGCCTCCTCGTCCTCCAGGATGCGGCGGGCGTCGCGCACCGGAACGGTGCGCTTCACGCGGCGCTGGGGCATGAGGTTCGAGAGCATGTCCTGCAGGTTGAGGCCCATCTCCTCCATGCCCGGCATCGTCACCCCGGCGGGCTTCTCGTCCGCGACCTCGATCTCGATGCTGCGCTCGTCGAGGGAGCCGGCATCGAGGAGCACGCGCATGCGCTCGCGGCCCTCGGTGGTGCCGCCCGGCAGGAGGGCGTCGAGCAGGCGCTCCTTGGCCGCAGCCTGGGCGCTGCCGCGCACTTCCTCCTTCTTCTCCGCCTCCACCATGGCGGTGGCCGAGCGCACCAGGTCGCGCACGATGCCTTCGACGTCGCGACCCACGTAGCCCACCTCGGTGAACTTGGTGGCCTCGACCTTCAGGAAGGGGGCCTTGGCCAGGCGCGCGAGGCGCCGCGCGATCTCGGTCTTGCCGACGCCCGTGGGACCGATCATGAGGATGTTCTTGGGGGTGATCTCGGCCTGCAGCTCCTCGGGCAGGCGCCGCCGTCGGTAGTGGTTGCGCAACGCCACCGCTACCGAGCGCTTGGCCTTGCTCTGGCCGATGATGTGGCGGTCGAGTTCCTCCACGATCTGCAGGGGCGTGAGCTCCGCGGCGCGGGTCATCAGCGTGTCGGCGCTCACGGTCGTGCCTCCTCGGCGGAGCGGTCGTCGTCGCCCGCGTCGTCGTCCGCCTCGGTTCCCGCTCCATCGTCCGCTTCCCCGCCGGTGACGAGCACGGTGGCGGTGCCCGAGGTGTAGATGTCGATCTCCGCGGCGATGGCGAGCGCCTTGCGGGCGATCTGCTCGGCGCTCAGGTCGGTCTCTCGCAGCAGCGCGGTGGCGGCCGCCTGCGCGTAGGGGCCGCCGGAGCCCACCGCTGCGACCGGGTCGTCCGGCGCGATCACGTCACCGACGCCGGAGAGGGTGAGGATCTGCTCGTCGTCGGCCACGATCAACATCGCCTCCAGATTGCGCAGGGCGCGGTCGGTGCGCCACTCCTTGACGGTGTCGACGGCGGCCTTCAGCAGGTTCCCCCGGGCCGAGCTCAGGTAGCCCTCGAACTTGTCGAGCAGGGTGAAGGCGTCACTGACGGCGCCCGCGAAGCCGGTGAGCACGCGGCCGTCCGCCAGGGTCCGCACCTTGACGGCGCCGCGCTTCACCACGGTGTCGCCGAGCGTGACCTGGCCGTCCCCCGCGATGGCGGTCTTGCCGTCCCGGTGGACGGCCACGATGGTAGTGCCGTGCATGCGCTTCATACGTTCCGCAGCGTATCAGAGCGCCGCTGGTGGCCCGGTATCCGTCACGCGGACGCTGCTCAGTGCACGGGTCCGTCCGTGCACGGTCCGTCCGTGCACAGTCAGTCAGTGCACGGTCAGGGGGCGCCTGCCGAGCACGCCGATCTCGGTGCGATCGCTCTGATAGCGGATCTCGTAGGCGCCGGGGTCGGAGGGCACGTCGAGGGTCAGCGGTGAGCCGTCCGCGGTGTAGGTATACGGGCCGTAGTCGCCCTCGGGCGCGCCCTTGGGCACGATGGTGAGGTAGTCCTGCGGACCGTCGGGGCCGGTCCAGCGCACCTCGATCTGGCCCCCGGCATCGGCGCTGTCCGGGGCGTCAAGCGTCACCGGGATGGCCTGGCCCACCGTGACCGCCGTGCGCGCCAGCACCCGCGTGGGATCGTTGTCGTTCTGGTAGCGGATCTCGTAGGCCCCGGGCTGGGAAGGCGCCAGCAGCGAGAAGGTCCCGCGCGTCTGGTCGACGTAGGCGTAGGCCTGGTAGTCGCCGTCGGGCGCGCCCTTGGCAACGATCGTGATGTAGTCCTGGCTGTGGGCGGGTCCGCTGACCTGGACGTCGAACGGCGATCCGGCATGGATCTCGGGAGCGGGCGTGAGGGTGATGGCGGCCGCCACCACCGTGATCGGGTAGGAGGCGTACACCCTACCCTTGGCGTCGGCGCGGTCGGTCGAGTAGCGCAGCTCGTACGCCCCGGGCGCGAGTGGCGCCGTGAGCGTGAGGGGACTGCCGTCCCGGGTGTACTGGTACGACGTGTAGTCGCCGTCGGGCGCGCCCTTGGGCACGATGGTGATGTAGTCCTGCACGGCGTCGGGCCCGGTCCAGCTCACCTGGAAGTCGGCGCCGGCGATCACTTCGCCCAGGGCCTCGAGGGTGATCGGCTTGGGCGGCAGCACCTCGAAGCGGGTGCGCGCCAGCACCGTGCCGGGATCGTCGTCGGACTGGTAACGCAGCTCGTAGGTGCCGGGATCGGACGGCGCGACGAAGGCGACCGTCGTACCGTCGCGGGTGTAGACGTAGTCTCCGTAGTCGCCGGCCTTGGCGTCGGGCTTGACCAGGGTGACGTAGTCTTTGGGACCGTTCGGCCCGGTCCACGCGACGTGGAAGGTGCTGCCGGCGAACACGGCGTCGTCGACGACCTTCAAGGTGGCGGGGCTGGGCGTGACGCTCAGCGTGCGGCGCGCCGCGACGGTGCCGACGCTCAGGTAGCGCAGCTCCAGCGTGCCGGCCTCCAGGGGAGCCACCGCAGCGAGATGGTCGACGCCCTCGACGTAGCCGAGGAGCTGTCCCTGGGCGTCGTCCGGCGCGCCGGGCGGTACGGCGACGACGGCGTCGCCGGCGACGGGCGCACCCTTCCAGCGCACGCTGTAGTCGGTGCCTGCCGGCACCGCGTCGGGAGCCTCGAGCGTCACCTGAGCCGGCGCCGTGCTGGCCGCGGGTGCGGCAGGCGCTACGGCTTCGACTGCGCCGGCGAGGGCCTTGACCAGCGTGGCGGCGTCGTCGGCGTTGACGAAGGTCGCCAGGTCGGAGAACGTCTTGGCCGCCTTGGGCGGGAGATCGAAGCCGATGACACGCAGCGCCACCGGGGGCTGCATGGCCTTGAGCCGCGCCACGGCCGCAGCGAGGTCACCGCCGCACGACTCCTGCCCGTCGGTGACCAGCACGATCATGCGCTGGCCCGAGGTGCCGCTGAAGTCGCCGGCCGCGGCCAGCAGGGAGCCGACGATCGGTGTCGCCCCGCGGGCCTTGACGGCGTCGACCGCCTTCTGCAGGCCCGCCTTGTCCACGCCCGAGAGCGGCACGAACAGCCGGGTGTCGTCGCAGGCGCCCGGCGCCAGCGCGTCCACGGTGGAACCGTAGATCCTCAGCCCCACATCCAGACCGCCGTCGGGAAGGCCGCGGACGAACGTGGTGAGAGCATCCTTGGCCGCATCGATCCGATAGCGGCCGTCGGCGACCCGGTTCCACATGGAACCCGAGGCGTCAAGGATGAGCTCGACCTGGGTCTGCGCCCGGGCCGAAGCCAGGGCGATGACGAGAACCACCGCAACGATGCCGATAGCGCGACGCATATGTGCCTCCCGGGCGGAACGATTCCCCTGGAGTCTACTCGCGTGGAGCGGGGTCCGCTACCGCCGGCGTGGTCCTCCGGGTGCCGGCAGGGTGCTGCGGTAGCATGGCGGCATGCTAGCGCACGCCTTCGGTGGAGGCTGGATCGAGCTGATCGTCGGCCCCATGTTCAGCGGCAAGTCCGAGGAGCTCATCCGGCGCGTGAACCGCGCCCTCATCGCCCGGCAGCAGGTGCAGGTGTTCAAGCCTGCCATCGACGACCGCTACGTGCCGGAGGCGGTGGCCTCGCACGACGGTCGCTCTCTGAAGGCCATCCCCGTCGACGACACCGCCGGAATTCGGCGGCTCCTCGCCGACGACACCCAGGTCGTGGCGGTGGACGAGGCCCAGTTCTTCGACGACGCGCTGGTGGGGCTGGCGCTGGACCTCGCCGATGCCGGCAAGCGCGTCATCGTGGCCGGGCTCGACCTCGACTTCCGGGCCGAGCCCTTCGGCCCCATGCCTACGCTGTTGGCGCAGGCCGAGGTGGTGGAGAAGTTGACCGCGATCTGCTCGTGCGGGCGCGCTGCGACGCGCACGCAGCGGCTGATCGGCGGGCGGCCCGCTCACTACGACGATCCGGTGATCCTGGTGGGGGCCTCGGAGCGCTACGAGCCGCGCTGCCGCAGCTGCCACGTGGTGCTCAAGGAAGCGCGCGACACTCCGCTGTTCGACCTGGCGTCCTAGCCACGCCAGCGGCGCATGGCCGAGGTCCGGGATGACACCTCCCGGCATGAGATCCCGTGCCGCCACTGCGACGAATCTACCTGCGGGCACATCACAGCTATCCGTCGCGCGACCTTCCGGCTATGATGGCCGCATCATTCCGGTAGGAGCTGCGGGGCGTTGCGAGCCGCGCCGCCGCTCGAGTCGCGTGATGGCGTGCCCTCCAAGGGTCATGCCGTCGTTCCAGCTCGCGCTTGAGGGGTGCCACGCTCCATGCGCGCCGCGCTCTCCGTCACATTGTTCGGGGGAACGGCGTTCCGCTGGGGCGACGCCGAGGTTCGGCCCGCGGCCCGCAAGGCGTTGGCGCTGCTCGTGTTTCTGGCGCTGCGGCCGAACGGTGCGGACCGGGGCGAGCTCGCCGAGCTGCTGTGGAGTCCGGGCAGGTTGGGAAGCGTCCGCCAGGCCCTGTACGAGCTCCGCAAGCTGCGAGGAGCCGAGGCGTGGTTGCAGCTCGACGGTTCCCGTGTGCGGGTGCTCGCCCGCACCGACGTCGCCGAGTTCGAGCGCCTCTGTGCCGATGGCGAGCATGTCGCGGCGCTGGAGCTCTGGCGGGGGGCGCTGGCGCAGGTGCTCGATAGCGTTGCGGCGCCCCCTTTCGTGGAATGGTTGGACGTCGAACGTGCGCGCCTCGACACCATGCGCATCGACGCCCTTCTGGCTTGCGCGCTCGAGCTCGAGTCCGAGGGCCTCCAGAGTGAGGCCCTCGGCCGCGTCGAACAGCTCATCGCGATCGACTCGCTGAACGAGACCGCGTATCGAGTCGGCATGCGACTGCTGTACCGGCTGGGGCGGCGCCGAGACGCGCAGGCGCTCTTCGCCAGGTGTCGCGAGCGCCTGCGTCGAGATCTCGACGTGGCGCCGCAGCAGGCTACCGTGGAGCTCGCCGACGCCATCGACCGCGGTCGCCCGCTGCCGATGAGCGCATCGCTCTGGAGCCTCGACGATCGCCTTCGGCGCGTGGTCCAGGCGCTCGCGGTCGCTAGGGGAGCGCTTCGGCCGCGCGTGTTGGCGGCCGTGGTGGGCCGTGACTCGCTGGACGTCGCAGATGATCTCGAACGCCTGATGCGGGTGGGCGTGCTCGACGCCCACCACGAGTTGCCGCGCGAGATGCTGCTGGAGGCGCGGACCCTGGCGCCCCCTGCGGTCGCACGCGTACTCCACGAGCGGATCGCCACCGCCCTCGAGGCGGGCGGCGGCAGCGAGACGCGCGTCGCGCGTCACTGGCTCGGGGCACACGAGCCCGATCGCGCCGCGCCGCTGCTGCTGCGCGCCGCGCGCGCCGCCGCCGAGGAGGGCGCCGACGTAGCCGCCGAACGCCGGGCATACCGCGCCCTATGGGCCAGCACCGACCGGGGCGTGCGCTTCGATGCGCTCCTGCTGCTCGAGGGCGTGGCTGAGGTGAGGCGGGATAGGGACCTCCAGGATGCCGCGCTCGCTGCCGCTGAGGAGTCGGCGTGGGCGTCGCAGGACGACCGCTCCCTGCTCGAGGTGCGATTGCGCCGGTCGCGGGTGCATCTTCGACGTGGGCGCCCGCAGGAGGCGTTGAAGCTGGCCCGGCGCGCCGCCGCTTCCGCTGAGCGCCTGGCGCAGCCGGCACTGGTTGCGCGGGCCGGGAACGCCGTAGGCGCAGCGCTCTTCTTCAGCGGTCAGCTCGCAGCGGCACGCGAGGCCTTCGCCGAGAACGAAGGTGCTGAGGAGGCGGTCGAGCGCTACCGGGCGCTCAACAACCTCGGTGCGCTCACCGGACTCCAAGGTGACCTGGAGACGTCGTATCGATACTTCGAGCGGGCCCTGACGCTGGCCCGGGCGACGGGCCGCCACGACGATGTGGCGGAATCGGTCAACAACCTAGCGGCCACCGCCGAACGGCAGGGCGACTACGGCCGCGCTCATGACCACCTGGCCGACGCGGTCCGGCTCGCCCGCCGGCACGCGAGCCGCCTTCATGAGGATCAGGTCCTCGTGAACCTCGCTGCGGTGAACGCCAAGATAGGCGAGCTGGGGCCGGCCTGGAACACCGCAGCCGAGGTCGAAGCATCGGCCCTCGAGCGATGCGATGGGCATGTAGCGGTCCAGGCGGCAGACGTGCAAGCCGACGTGGCGCGGCAGTGCGGCGCATTCGAGCGGGCCCGCGCCTGCCTCGCACGCGCCCGGTCGGCACTCGGGGACGACGACCCAAGCCGTTCGCTCCAACTCCAGGCGGCCGAGACGTTGCTCGAGGTCTCGGGGCGATCGCACCCACCTGGCGACCGTGCCTGGGCGCGCGCGATGCTGCTCCTCGACGCGCTGCGCCGTGCCAACCTCGACGACGCGGCCACAGGGCTCGCGTGCGGCCTTGCCATGACTGCGCCACCCGGAGTGGCCAGCGCGCTGCTCGGAAAGGAGGGAGTTGGCAACCGCCCCCCTGCAGCGGATGGCGAGCGGGATGTCACCGCCACTGCGATCAACCCGCACCGTGCCCTGTTGATGCGCGCAGGACGCTTCCGGGTGCGATGGGGTGCACCAGGCGACGGTGATTGCGCCGAGGCGGCGGAGCTAGCGGCGATGGTGCGCGGCTCACGGGTGACAGAGGCGCCCTTTCTGCTGTGCCTGCTGGGTGCGCTGGCGCGCTGCCCGGACCTGGACGCCGATGCCCTTCGGGGAGAAGCCGAACGTCTTGCCCTGGAGATGGCGAGGGGCCTCCCGCAGGAGCTGGCCGCCTCGCTCGCCGCGTCCCTCGATCGCTACGTGCCTCGAAGCGTTTGACGCCCGATTGACGGCCCCCGCCTAGCCTTGTTCCGTGCCGATGTGCCGACCTGGAGTCGAGCGGCCGTCAGGTGACGGACCGGCGCTTCGCGCTGCGCGTGTAGCGGTATGTGCGCCTTGAGGAAGCTTGGCGCGCCACCCTGCCGGATCTACGGAGGGGTGCGTTGCGCCACGTCCGTGACCTGGCGGCGCTCGTCCGGCGCTTCACGCAGCGCGCGTCGTGGGAGGAAGCCTCGGAGCAGTGCGAGAGGGTGCCTGGCACACGAAGGAGGGAACCATGCGACAGCGAGCCTGGCTGGATGGCGCTTTCGTGATCCTGGCGCTCACGGTCGTCGGCGCCGTGGCTGGCCAGGCGCAGGTCACCGGCACCGTATCGGCGACCCGGGGCGGCGAAGAGCGGAGTTGGAGCACCCTCGGGCTCACGACGAGTGAGGGCCACTTCGAGGTCGACGCCCTCATGCCAGATCAGCAGTGACGACGCGGCCCCTGGGTGCCGGGCCGAGCGCGTCGTTCGCCTGGGTGCGGCGAGCGCGCCCGCGGAAGGGAGAGGACCATGCCGAAGCCGTACCTGGGTGAGGCCCCACCCGGCGTGCTACGGGTGGCCGTCGCCGTGACCGCGATCCTCCTGGCTGCAACGGCCGGTGCCCAGGTGTGCACCGTCGACGCTGAGCCCAACGACACGCCCGCGACGGCGCAGGATGTGAGCGACACCCTGTGCATCGCGGGGTCGATGGCGGCGCAGGATCAGGACGCCTACCTGTGGGTGGTCGACGATGAGGCGGCGGCTCGCTGGTGGTCTGTGAGCATGGAGGGGATCCCGGGTCACCTCACGAAGGTCGACCTGATCCGCGTGACCTTGGCGGACAACGGTGTCGACGTCACGGCGGCCGACACGCTCGCCTCGTTCACGTCGCCGGGCGGCGCCCTGACCGAGTCTGCGCCGGTCCTCGTGGCACCGGGAAGGTACGTGCTAGGTGTGTCCAAGAGCGGGGGTGAAGGCGCCTACGTTGTCCACCTCGATCCGGGCGATGCGCTTCGCCGTGGTCGACGCGGCGTCGACGGTCTCGACGGCGTCGACGGAGCGTTCGCGATCTTCGGCATGGCGAACGGTGAGGTGGCGTTGCCATGGCGGCTCGCCGCGGACGACGCGTCGCTGCGGTGGGACCTCGAGCTCGTAGCCGCGGTGGGCAGCGACGCCAGGTTGGCGCTCCGAGGCGCCGACGGGGCGGAGGTGGCCGCGAGCGGCACGGGTGAGCTGGGTCGGGCGACGCTGCGCTCGCTCGGCGTCGGTGCCGGTGAGGTAGCCGTGAGCGTTACGGGACTACCGTCCGGCGCCCCGTTCACCCTGAGCGCCACCTCGGCCGGGCGCGTCACCGACGGCAACGAGGTGGAGCCCAACAACGGCTGGGACGAGGCCAATGTGTTGTCGCTGGGACGAGCGATGCACGGCTCCGGACCGGACAAGGACTACTTCGTGCTCGACGTGCCCGACGCGGCGCGCGGCAAGACCTACGACCTGAGCCTGGAGTCGGACGCCAACGCCTACCTCTCGCTTTTCAGCGCCGACCACGAGGAGATCCAGACCCGTCACGGGGCGTCGGGAGCGATGCGCGGCCTTGTCCTCGACGCCCCCCGCTACGGGGTAACCGTGGGCGTGGGCGGCGACGCGTCGTACACGTTGGTGTTCTCCGAGGCGAGCCCCCCCGAGGACGGACACGAGAGCGAGCCGAACGACGTCCTCGCGGTCGCGGATCCGCTCTCCGACGGGCTCACGGTGCGCGGGGGGCTGGAGGTGCAGGACAAGGACGTGTACCGCTTCACCACCACGGGTCCGGCGCAGCTCTGGCGCATCCAGGCCGTCGGCTCGGGCGTTCGTTCGCTGACCACGTACGACGCCGGCGGAGCGCGCCAGGCGTCGCTGCAGGGTGAGCGGCGTATCCGGCTCGACAACGTGGCGCTGTTACCGGGCGAGCACTTCATCGAGGTCGGCGGCAACGCTGGCGCCTACGCGCTGCGCGCGCTCGCGCTCGGCCCGGTGCCCGACGAGAAGCCGGCTCCGCCTTCGGCCGAAGATGCGGGCGCTCAGCAACTGCCCCTGAAGGCCGCGGCGCCACCGCCACAGGCGGAGCCCGAGGCGATCGAGCCGTCCGGGCCGCCGCCTCCCCCGGGCGTGATCGAGCTCGAGCCCAACGACGACGATAGCCGCGCCGAGCTCCTCCGGGTCGGCCAGACCCGCGTCGGCGTGCTCACCGGCACGAACGACGTGGATGCCTACCGCTTCTACCTCGCCAGCGACCAGTACGTGCGCATCGAGGCGGTGCCGCCTGAGGACGGGAGTCTCTTCTTCGACGTGCGCGAGGCAGGGGTGCGCGCCCAGTCCCAGGGTCCGGGCTCGCCCGTGGTCTTCCAGCGTCGGCTGCTGGCCGGGAACTACGACCTGTGGTTGCGCGCCGATACCGCCTCCGACGGGTACTACCAACTCCGCATGAGCCAGCTCGACCCCTTCACTCTGCCCGACGATGTGGAGCCCAACGACAGTCCCGCGACGGCCAATCGGCTGCCCGCCGACCTCGACGTGGAGGGGAAGGTGGGCGACATCACGGGCCCCGACTTCTACGCACTGCCCGCATTCGACGCTCCGACCACGCTTCATGTCGACGGGACGCTCGGTGAGGACACGCGCATCGCGCTGCTCGGTGACGGCGCTCCGCGTCTTGTGCGCAACAATGATGGCTCTTTCGACGCTGACCTCCCGGCCGGGGCACACCTGTTCCTGCGCATGAACGGTAGGGGAGACTACCGCTTCGTCGCTCGCTTCGGCTCCGCGCCCGACGCCTCGGAGCTTCGTCCGCCGAACGGTGATCCCGGGGCCAGCCTCGCGCTCGAGCGGTCGGCCCGGGACGTGGCTGCCTACTGGTACGAGGGACAGGCGCTCGATGACGAGTTGACGATCGAGAACACCTCCGATCGCAAGCAGACGTACGCCTTGGAGGTGGCCACGAGCAGCGTCGCCGTCACACCCCACGTCCCCGCCACGGTGACGGTGGGTCCGGGGCAACGCGCGAGCGTGCCGCTGTCAGTCACCGTCGCCCCGGACGCCCGCGACGACCAGCCCGTGCGCGTGACCGTGGGCGCGCGCAGCGATGCGGGGATCGCGACCACGAGCCTCACGCTCGTGCCCCGCTGCGAAGCTGCGCCCGTCGCCCCGAAGGCCTCCTGGGCCGTGCCCGACGCCATGCTCGGACGCCTTGACGTGGCCTGGTCCGGACTCGGCGCCACCATCGTGGACGACGCCGGCCGCGACGCCCAGACCGTCGACGCCCTCACGTCGCCCGCGACCGGCGCCCACCACGAGGTCGGCGAGGCGATCACCGTCGACCTCGCCGGTGACGAACCGATCACGCTGGCCGGCGCTCTTCTGCAACCGCAGGGCGGCCCGGACGTGCGCCGGCAGTTGCGCGACTTCTCGATCCAGGTGTCGCTCGACGGCGAGACCTTCGAGACGGTGCTCGAATCGTCCCTGCGGGCCGCCCGTGTCGAGCAGGCGTTCGCGTTCCCGAAAGCGGTCGAAGCGCGCTACGCGCGCCTGGTCTTCGGCCCCGATCAGGCCGGGAACAGCGGGGCGTGGATCGGCGAGTGGAAGCTCGTGGCCGCGGCCGACGACCCGTTGGGCGAGCTGAACCTCGCGGACCCCGCACTGGGCGGTCACGTCCTCTGGTCGGACCCGCTCATCCCCGAGTCGCAACGACACTCGATGATTCTCGACGAGCAGGCCGACCGGCCGCGCGTGGACGGGCATGGCAATCCGCGGGCCACCTGGGTGGTCGGCTTCCGGGACGACCGGGCCGCTCAGTTCACGCGGCTCGAGTGGGTCGAGTCGAGCGACAGCACGTCCGAGGGAGCCTTCTCCGACGTCGCCGTCGACGTGAGCCTGTCTTCGCCGGTCGGTCCGTGGGAACACCTGGCGGATTGGCACCTGGAGCGCGACGCAGCGGGCACGGCGGCGTTGGCGTTGCCCGAGCCGAGCTGGGCGCGCTTCGTGCGCTTCACGGCCACGGGTCCGGAGCAGGGCGTGAGGTCGATGTTCCCGCCCGACACCCTCCGCATCCTCGAACGCCCCTCGGGCGACGGGTACCGTTCGGCGGTGGGGGAGTGGGGCCAGTACAGGAAGGAGGCCGTGTACGAGTGGCAGCAGGGGGGCGCCGACGGCGCAGCGACCGGCCAGACCGGGCCGGACGCCGCGGACAGCGACAGCCGCGACGCCCCGCGCCCCCTGGCGTCGGGTGACGTGGTGGAGGGCACCGTGGCCGTGGCCGAGGACGAGGACTGGTTCACGATCACCGTTCCGGACGGCCAGAACCACCTAAGCCTGCGGCTCGAGGGCGACCCGACGCTGGCGTACAACTATGCGCTGACGAGCGCGGCCGGCGATGCCGTTGCGTATGACGAGCGCCACGATGGCGACGCCGTCGTGCTGGACGCGTATGTCGACCCCGGGGAGTACACGTTGCACCTCGCGGAGCCCAAGCGCTCCGTCATCTTCGCGTGGGACACGAGCGGCAGTGTGGGACCGTACATCCCCATCACCTATGCGTCGCTGGCGCGCTTCACGCGCGGGACCGATCCCGACCGCGAGTTCGTGCAGCTGCTGGCCTACAACGAGCCCGGCCCGATCTGGTTGCTGCCGTACTGGAGCGCCGATCCGGTGCGGGCGCAGCAGGCCATCAACACCTTCGACCGCGACAGCGCCGAATCGAGCAACTCGGAGAACGCGCTGCTGACCGCGAGCGACGCGCTGGCCCAGCGCGACGGTACGCGCGCCGTACTGCTGATCACCGACGCCGAGTCGCCCGGCTACGGTCTGACGCCGAAGCTGTGGCGCAGCCTCGAGGCCTCGCGCGCACGCGTGTTCACGTTCGAGATCAGCACCGGCGGCTCGGACTACTCCCAGGACCTCATGCAGGCCTGGGCCGACGCGAACCACGGGTTCTACGACTACGCCCGCAACGTCGGGGACTTCGACGTCGGCTTCGCGCGCGCGAGCTGCCTGCTGCGGCGCCCCAAGCGCTACCGCGTCGAGGTCACGACGAGCGCCGAGGCCCCGCCCGGGCCCGGCTCGATCCGGGTGGTGCGGGCGGAGGGCGCCGCGCAGCCGGCGGTCGAGGTGATCTTCGACGCCTCGGGCTCGATGGGCAAGAAGCTGCCCGATGGTACATCGCGCATCGACGCCGCCCGCGAGGTGCTGAAGGACTTCGTGACCAACGTGCTGCCCGAGGGCACACCCTTCGCGTTGCGCGTGTTCGGCCACATCAAGCCCTCGTCGTGCGACACCCGGCTCGAGGTGCCGCTGGCGCCGCTCGACCCGGCATCCGCCACGAAGGCGATCGATGCCATCCAACCGAAGCTGCTGTCGCAGACGCCGTTGGCGGACTCGATCGCGGCGGTTGGCGACGATCTGCGGAGAGCGCCAAGTGGATCACGTCTCTTCCTGGTGACCGACGGTGAGGAGTCGTGTGGGGGTGATCCCCTCGTTGCCCTGCAGACCCTCGCTAGCGCTGGTATCAGTGTTTCTATGGTGTCCCTCGGCATCGAAGACGGTGCCGTCCAGGACAGGTTCCGATCCTTGGCGCAGGCGGCCGGTGCTAGCTACTCTAATCTGGCTTCCGCAAGCGAGCTGCGAGCGGAGATCAAATCGGGCTCGCGGATCATCTTCGAGATCATATCGACCCAGGGCTCGCTGGTCGACGAAGGGTACGTCGGCGGGCCCCCTGTCCAGGTGCCAGCCGGGCACTACCAGCTGCAAATTCGAGGCGAGTCCGAATCTCGGTCAGTTGCAGTGTCGGCCGAAGAGGAGGTCGAGGTGACGGCCAATGGACGCTGATGGCCCCCTGATGCACGCATGGGTACGTGCAACGGGCTCAGCACCTCCGTGCGACGTTGAGCGGTGCGCGATCGCCCGGTTGGTAGGCGCGTCAGTTCGGTGGACCAGGTTCCCGCGCTGGCGCCCACACGGCTCCCGGGGTCTTGGCGCTTCGTTGGCTCGAGCGGGCATCGTGTCCGCCACAACACGAAAGGGGTGGTGACAAATGCGTTTCCCGCCATTGCCGACCCGCTCCGTCTTGGTTCTGCGGCTGATCTTTGGCTTGATTCTGCTGTCCCCAGGAGCTTCGCAGTTCGCGATCGCCCAAGCGGCTGGCAACCCCCAGGGATCGGCACCGGTCGACTTCGACACGGCGATGACCCGGATACGAGCTGTCCGAGACGCCGTCGACCGAAGGCAGTTCGACGTTGATCTCCTTTCATCCGATTTCGCGTTCTCGGGGCCGGATGAGATCGTGAATTGGGTTCGGTCCAACATTGCGTACGAAGACTACTCTGGTGCGCTTCGCGGCGCGGCGGGTACCTTAAGGAGCCGGGCCGGCAACTCCCTCGATCAATCCCTCCTGCTTGCGCACCTCTTGCGTGACGCGGGCCTTGACGTCGTTATCGCGCGGGGGAATCTCGGGCCGGACGATGCCGTACGTCTGGTCAACGCGATGTGGAGGAAGGTCGAGCCCCGCCCGGATTCGGTAGACTCGTCCAAACTCGATGCAATCGCGGGCACCTCGAACGGTTCAGACGAAACCGCCGTGGATAGAGTTGTGGACCTTTCTGGTGCGTGGGGACCGGTATCGCCCGATGCAGTCGACACGTACGTCGCAGACATCACAGCGCGAATCACAGATGGTCTCTCGACCGCCGGTGTCCAACTCGGGCGAAGTCAGTCAACGGACGAATTGGTGGCGGAAGCCCGCGATTACTGCTGGGTCCGCTATCGCCTCGCGCCGACGGCTCCGTGGACGGACGTGCATCTTGGTTTTCCTGCGGGCGAGCCGCCACAGGTCGGGCCGGACGAAACGTTCACGGACACGATCCCTCAAGGGCTGTTGTTCCGGCTGCGCGTTGAGGCTTTCGTGGACGTCACCTCTGGTGACAAGACGGAGTCCCATGCCCTCATAGCTCCGTGGGAACGCCCGGTAGCGAACCTGAATGGCTCCACCGTTTCAGTCACCCTGGTCCCAGATTCCATTTTGGGCCGCGACCCACAAGCGGGCCCCGGCACGCCCAACATGTTCTTCCCTCTGGTGTCTGGTGCGATCCCAGCCGGTGCGCAAGCATTCGACCTCGATGGCAACGTGGCTCCGCTTGAGGCCGCAGCGAGCCCGTTTGCCGGGGTGTTCCAGGCTGAGGCCAAAGCCACGAACCGAGCGGCCGGTGCCCTCGGCGGAATCGGTGGCGGCAACGTTGCTGACCAGGACGCGCGAGCGAGACGCGTGACATCCGTCTGGCTCAAAGTCTCGGTCGTAGGTCCGGACGGCGAAGCGACGAGCCATCGCCACGACATCGCATCGCGCGGACTGAATGAGCCCGATGACGGTTTCGGAGATCGCTTGTGGACGCGCGTGGCCATAGCGGCTGACGGAGCTCGCTTCCCCGACGCATACGTGCTCGATCACTTGTTGAGTGATCTCGTCGACGCCGAACCTTTGCTCAAGCGCATCATGGTTGAAGGGAACGGTGCGCCAACGATCGGACCTATCCCGCAGGGCTACGTGCGAGGCGAACTCGGCCGTATCAACGCGCGAACCGCCCAGCTCTCGTACTTGATGGCGAGCTTCGACCGTGGTCCCATTGATGACGGTGTGGTCCGGTTCCGAAACGCTCCGGCCGTGGTGCTCTTTCAGCAGGGGATGGCTGGTCCCGCGACGAATCGGTCGATCGACCTCGCTCAGAGCCCTTGGCGGGTCCTCGACGCGAGTGGCTCGGTCGTTGAGGCCCGTGCCGATCTGGCTCTCCGTGCAGGTGTGCGCGAAGGACTCCAGGAGGGCGTCTACCTTTCGGCCCTGTCTGGCTCGCCGGCTGTGACGGCAGCAAGCCTCTTCGTCGAGAGTCCCAATGGGCTGCCCGTGGTACTGCGCCCTGACGTCGTAGATTCGAGCGCAGTGTCGCAACTGCCGTCACACGTTCAGGAGTTGATCGAGCACGAGCTGGCCGCTGGTTACGTGATCGTACTTCCACCTGTTTCACGACCGGCAACACCGGCATGGTGGCGAATCGATCCGCAAACCGGTGAGACCGTTGGCATGCTGTGGAATGGCATGGGAGGTGCAGTCCAACAACGCAGCGTGCTTTCCGAACCGCGGGTGCCGCCACGACCGCTCCTCGCGCAGGATGACACCGAAGAGTTGGATCTCCAGACGATCCCCGAAGGTGATCTCATCAAGGTCGAGGAGGCGTTCGGCGTGCGACTGCTGTGCGCGGGCGTGCTCGTGGTCCTCGTGCTGTTCGAGATCGCGGTGTACCTTGGGCTCGCCGCGCTCATCGCAACGGTGCCGGGGGTCGGGGTGAAGTTCGGACTCGGGATTGTCATCGCTGTCTTGAAGAAACTGAGGAATCTGCCTGCCCTATCAGGTGAGACATACGATGCGTACATGGACGCCTGCATCGCGGCCGTCGTAGGAGGTTGAGGAAAGGACGCTGTAATGGTCGCTCAATCCCGCTCTTGGGAGCGGACTGTCTGTCAGGGTGGTTCCAGGAAACCGCCGGCTGCAACTTGTATACGCATTGGCGGTCGGGAGCGACTGCTCTTGCTCAGGATAGATTTCGTCTTCCGGGGCGCCGGCGCGAACACCGGGACTGGCTTGATCGGAAGCCTGTCCGCACTCGAATCGGCGTGACCCGCTACAGTCCTGCCTGCGGCGCCCACACCGGACGCACCACTATGCCTACGGGAATTGCGGCATGCGTGCTGGTGGGCTCGTGGACAGGATGGGTTTCGTCATCGGGGTCGACACGCACAGGGCTTCGCACACCCTCTCGGTGGTGGATTCCGCCGACGGGGAGCGCGGGCACTTCCGCCTTCGTGTACCGCTGCATGCCCCGCAGCGTTTGCGAGCACGCTCCTAGAAGGCGCCTGTGGGCCATCGAGGGCGCACGGCGAGACCGAATTGGTTCGGACTCGGCCACGACCCAGGTGTTCCCCGTGGTCGTCCTCCGGGCTGGACGCAGCGGGTGACCGAACCGAGGACAGGTAGGGTGGGCGTCAGAACTCCGCCCGGATCGCCGCCACAACCTGATCCACCGCCTGCGTCGACGCCTCGGCTAGGAGCGGCCCGAGCGTCGGATCGTCGTACGAGATGCGGCCGACAGGGGTTCTGTTGAGGGCCAGCTTGGGGTTCGAGGCGTCCCCGCCGCCGGTCATCGACACCACGACCTCGCCGGTGATGATGTCGGTGGCGCGCACGTCTACCTCGACCCGGGCGGTGGCGGCGCCGACGGACACGCCGAACAGCCCCACCTGCGGCTTGGCGATGGTGGCGCGCGTGACGACGCCGGTGACCACGTAGCCGGCTCCCGCGGCCTTGGCGAGTTCGACCGGGTCCGTCGACTCCAGGCCCTGCTGGGCGATGAGGTCCTGCAGCACGCTGCGCTCCACGACTGTGTAGCAGCCCGACTCCTTCATCAGCGTGATGAGGCGGGCGGTGGCCGCGTCCTCGACGCCGGTGACGGTGGTGCCGTACTGCGCCGTGGTGTTGTCGAACTGGATCACCGCCACCACCGGCGTGTCCGGTGACGCGCAGGGTTGGTCAGCCGCCGCCATGGTGTCAGCGGGAGCGGCGGCGGATCCGTTGTCGGCAGGGCTCGCGGCAACACGGGTAGCTCCGGGGGCGCACGCCCCCAGCCCGAGAACACCGATCGACAAGAGTAGCGAGACGACACCTCGACGCATCGTTACCCTCCTTCCAGGTTTCGGCGAGCGTAGCGGAGGGCCGTCAATCGGCCGTCAATCCTGCCACCGCACGTACTGGCAGCTCGATGGCCGATCGACGGAGTGGCGTGAGCTTGGCATCCCAGGAGGCGCACCAGGAGGCGCGCTGAGGCCGTCGTCATGGACATGCTTACGAAGGCGAAGCCGCGCCCGGACCGTGACCCGGCCGGTGGTGGTGGCGCAGACCCTGGCGAGGCCTCAGCAGAGCGGCCCGCGAGGACGCTTCGAACCGACGGTCGCCCGTTGCCGGAGAGCGGCTCAGGCTCGGTCCGCGTTGCCGTCGCCGGAAGCCACACGCTTCGAAGGCTCGCGGTTCACTTCGGTCGTCAACGCGGTGATCGTTCGCAGAGCGGATAGCGAGAGGGTTCGGGAGCCTGCATCCAGCGCCTCCCGCACGGCTTCGTCGACGGGCCCGAGCTGATCGCCGAACCTGCGCTCCAGGCCGCGATAGCGCAGCAGTCGCCGCAGGTTCTCCAGCTCGTGCTCGAGGCAGCTCCGAAGGCCCCGCGGAACGACTCGCGCCTCTCTCAAGGTTGCGGCCGGCCCGACCATGGGGGCGCCGCCCGCCGAAGCGGCGCCGTCGCGTGCACGGTGCGCCGATGCGCAGTCGGCCCTGGGGCTCGTCCCTGCCATGCCCCTAGTCTGGGGCGAACCCGCTTTCGGAACGTGCACGTGCGCGGTCTTCAGGGGGCGAACGCCGTCCCATCGTGCTCCGCAGGCCGCGTTCCCGGGGCGCAATCGTCCGGCGAGCGGGCGGCGCACGCAAGCGCTCGGACCTGCGGTCGCTCGCGCGGCGCCCCGAGGCCGCTCGCGGCTCAGGGCTGGAGCCGGCTGCCGTCGCGGGGGAAGGCGCGCGCGAAGCGGACGTTGGGGATGCCGAGCAGCAGGGCGGTGAGTCGCTCTGCTCCGGCCGCGAAGCCGCCGTGGGGCGGCATGCCGTGGCGGAAGACGTCGAGGTAGCCGCTGAAGGCTTCCGGGTCCATGTGCCGCTTCTCCAACTCTCCGAGCAGCATGTCGTAGTCGTGCACGCGCTGCCCGCCGGAGGTGATCTCCACGCCGCGGAACAGCAGGTCGATGCCGCGCGTCAGCTCGCCGTCCGGCTCGGGGTAGGTGTAGAAGGGGCGCGCCGCTTGCGGGAACTTGGTGACGAAGACGAAGTCGCTGCCGTGCTCCTCGCGTGCCCAGCGGCCCAGCAGGCGCTCGGCCTCGGGGTCGAGGTCCTTGCCGCCGGTCCGGTGGCCGTAGCGCTCGGCCACGAGCTCGCGCGCCTCGAGCAACGGGATGCGTGGGATGGCCGGGTCCAGCGGGGGCGCCGCAGCCTCCATCAGCTCGAGCTGGGGAGCGCAGCGCTCCGCCACCCGCGCCATCATCGCCTTGAACAGCCCCTCCTGCAGGTCCATCACGTCCCCCTCGTCGCGGATGAAGCCGAACTCCACGTCGAGCGAGAGGTACTCCGCCAGGTGCCGGGTGGTGTGGCTGGGCTCGGCCCGGAACACCGGCGCCACCTCGTAGACGCGCTCGTACACCGCGACCATGATCTGCTTGTAGAGCTGCGGCGATTGCGCCAGGTACGCGCGCTTGCCGTAGTAGTCGACCTCGAAGAGGTTGGCGCCGCTCTCGGCGCCCGCGGCCACCAGCTTGGGCGTGAAGATCTCGGTGAAGTCACGGGCATCGAGGTAGGCGCGGAAGGCGCTCACCAGCTCGGCCTGCACCTTCAGCGCCGCCTGCGCCTTGAGCCCGCGGACGGTCATGTGGCGGTACTCCAGCAGCGTCTCGGGGTTGGCGTGCCACTCCTCCTTGGAGATCTCCACCGGCGGCGGGACCAGCGCACGGCTGAGGACCTCCAGCCCGTCGGCCTGCACCTCGACGCCACCGGGCGCGCGTTCGTTGGCGACCACGGTGCCCCGCACCCGCACGCAGCTCTCGTGCAACGGCAGCTCGGTGTGCTCGAACACGCACTGCACCAGGCCGCTCCGGTCGCGCAGCAGCAGGAACTGGATGCCGCCCAGGTCACGGCGGTTGTGGACCCAGCCCTGCAGGGTCACGGTCTCGCCCAGCTGGGTCGGCAGCGCGCGTGTGAGCGTTCGCTCGTCGGTCAAGGTCTGCATCCTACGCTCCTCCAAGAAAAACACCCCGAGGGGAACCTCGGGGTGTCCAAAGGGCCGAACCGCGGCCTACGCCCCGAGCCACCTCGCGGGGAAATTGTCGTCAACCATAAGGTTCCGGGGCGCACCCATCTTGGGCGGTAATCTAGCAGGCGTCCGCGGGCGTGTCAACGGCGGGGGCGCCGGGACGCGCCGGCCCGGCTGCGGACGGCCGCGCCCGGGACGACGGGTCAGCCCAGCATGGCGCGCAAGAGCGCGATGTGCTCGCGATCCTGGGGCCGGTCGAGGCGCTCCTTGAAGGCGAGTAGCGCGCGCAGCTCGACACAGGGCCAACCGTCCACCAGCTCGGCACCGTCGATCAGGGCGTCGACGTCGTCTCCCAGCCAGCCACCCCAGATCTCGAGGTCGGGCGCGGGTCGGACCACCGGGTCGTTCAGGCCGCGCTGAGGCGCCGCCAGCCGGCAGGCGGCCTGCCAGGCGTCGCCGCGTGCCAGCACGTCCAGGTCGCGGGTGCGGTCGATCAGGCCCCGGAGCAGCAGCGCGCCGCTGCCGTGGACGACGTAACCTCCGGGAGGCAACGCCAGCTCGCTCAGACGTTCGGTCGCCTCGACGCGCGTCATGGGCGGGACTCAGCCCTCCGTCAGCGCCGCCGCGGCGGATACCGCCTGCGCCAGCGGAGCCAGCGTGGTGACGGATGCGAACGCCTCCGGCGTCAGCCATGCGTGATCGTCGTGCTCGTCGGTGCGCACCACTTCGCCCGGTTCGGCGTCCGCTCGGTAGACCACCACCACCATGGGCTCGCCGGCGCGGCGCGCCTGATAGGCGGTGACGGGCCGCGGGTGCACGCGCACCCGCAGGCCGCACTCCTCGGTGATCTCGCGCGCCACCGCCGCCACGGGATCCTCGTCCAGGCGCAGGCGGCCCGAGAGGGTCTCCCACAGGCCGGGACCGGCCTGGCGGGTGGCGGAGCGGCGCATGGCCAGCACCCGCCCGTCTCGGAAGACGGCCGCCGCTACCGCCACTACGTAGTGCTCCGTGATCTCGCCGTCGCTGAGCTGAGCCACATCGCCTCCTGCGTCCAGGCTAGCCCACGAGCGTCCGGCGCGAAACGTGGCGGCAGGCGCTTGACCTTGGCGGACAGGGACCCTAGACTTCCTCGAACCGTCCCCGGGCCTGCCGCCCGGCGGGTGGGGGCGTGCGCTACGCCCGCGGGGCCGGTCCCCGGGAAGGACCTCCCATGGTCAAGAAGCAGTTCGTGAAGACACGCAACGTGGCCAAGGTGACCTTCGAGGTCGCCGCCGATGTCGCTGCCGACGAGGTCCAGCTCGTCGCCGATTTCACCGACTGGCGACCCGTGGCCTTCGGGCGCCTCAAGAACGGGCGCTGGAAGCTCGTTCAGGAGCTCGAGCCGGGCCGCAGCTATCAGTACCGCTACCGGCTGTTGAAGGACGGAGCGGTCGACTACCGCAACGACGAGCGCCCCGACGGCCTGGTGGGCAACGTCATGGGCACGGAGAACGCCGTCCTGACGGTCTGATCCGGGAAGCGGTGGGCGCACGACGCCGCGCCGAGGGCTCAGGCGTCGACGGTCGCCGCGACGTCCTTGGCGACGGCGTCCAGGGCGTGCAACACGTCTTCGAGCAGGTCGTCGCCGTCCTCGATGCCGATCGACAAGCGCACGAGGCCGTCGGTGATGCCGTGGCGCGCCCGCGCCTCCGGCGCCAGGAGCTGGTGGGTGGTGCTCGCCGGGTGGGTGGCGAGGGACTCCACGTCCCCCAGCGAGACCGCCTGGACGAAGAGGGTGAGGGTGTCGAGGAAGCGCTCGGCCGCAGCGGTCCCGCCACGGAGCTCGAGCGCCAGCATGCCCCCGGGTCGCGCCATCTGGCGGGCGGCCAGCGCATGACGGGGGTGGTGCTCGAGGCCGGGGAAGTGCACCGCGGCCACCGCCGGGTGGCCCTCCACGCCGCGCGCCACCCTCTCGGCGTTGTCGCAGTGGCGCTCCATGCGGACCGCCAGCGTCTTGCAGCCGCGCAGCAGCAGGAAGCTCTCGAACGGGCCGAGGGCGGCGCCCACATGGCGCAGCCCGTGGCTGCGAAGCTCCGCCATCAGTTCCGAGGGTCCGGCGACGACCCCGGCGACGACATCGCCGTGGCCGCTCAGGTACTTGGTGGCGGAGTGGACCACCACGTCGATGCCGTGCTCGACCGGGCGTGTCAGGTAGGGCGTGCTGAAGGTGTTGTCGGCGACGGTGAGGATCCCCTTGCCCCGGGCCATGGCGGAGACGTGGCCGAGATCGTGCAGCCCGAGCGTGGGATTGGTCGGGGTCTCGAGGTAGATCATGCGGGTCGCCGGACCGATGGCGTCAGCCAGGTCGGCGTCGTCGAGGTCGCGGTGACGGATGCCGTAGGGCACGAGCAGGTCCCGTAGCAGGCCCTCCGTGCCGCCGTAGAGCGGACCGAGCGTGAGCACCTCGTCGCCCGGGCGCAGCGTGGTGAGCAGCAGGGCGCTGATGGCGCCCATGCCGGACGCGAAGGCGACCGCGTCCTCGGTGCCTTCGAGCGACGCGAGCTTCTCCTCGAACGCACGCGTGGTGGGGTTGCCGATCCGGCTGTAGACGTAGCCCTCGGCGTCGCCGGCGAACAGCGCCGCGCCGCGGGCGTAGCTTCCGTAGCTGAAGGTGGACGTCTGGTAGATGGGGGTTGCATGCGCGCCGGTGCCGGGGTCCGGATGCTGACCCTCGTGGACCGCGCGCGTCGCGAAGTGAAGACGGCGTTCACTACTCATGGAGGCGCTCCTTCGTCTCCATTGAAGCAGATGGAGCGCCGTGCTCGCGGCGTTGTCCGCCGTCGCATGACACCGGCCTCGGAGCTCGCTGCGGCGCCGCGCCGTGCACGGCGCTCTCGATCGGCCGGCCGGCAACGCCTAGCTCGACTCCAGCCACAGCGTCTCGAGGGGCTCCAGGGAGAGCTCGTCGGAAGGCTCGAGCTCACGGCCGCCGAGAAGGTCCCGACCGCGCCGGGGCCGGGCGCGCGGCGGCACCGCGACGGCGTGGTCGGAGAGGTTGTGCAGGCACCACACGCTGCGGCCTGCCGCCTCGCGGCGCACGCCGAAGACGCCTCCCTCGGTCGGCAGGATCGCCTGACCGGCCTGGGGCGAGAAGGCCGGGTGGTGACGCCGGACCTCGAGCAGCCCGCGTAGGGCCGCCAGCACGCGGGCGCGGCGCCCCGGTCCGTCGTCGAGCTCGGCGACGAGCCGGTCCAGATCGAGCTTCTCGCGGTTGATGCTGCGCGCCCGGCCGGTGCGCGCGACCTCGCCGGGGGCGCCGCGCGATCCGAGCAGGCTGTGGGCGTACAGCGCGGGCACGCCGGCGAGTGCGAGCATGACGGCGTGCGCGGTGGCGAAGCGCCGCACGCCGGCGTCGAGCGGTTCCTCCGGGGGCGTGAGAACGTCGAAGAGGTTGACGTTGAGCTCGTAGGGCCGCTCGCCGTCCGCGGTGGTGCGGCTCGACACGTGGCCCCCGCGCTCCAGCGTCGCCTCGACCATGGCGTCCACCGCCGCATCGTCCAGGATCCCCTCGACGGCACGGAGACCGATGCCATCATGCGAGGCCAGGAAGTTGAAGAAGCAGGTCGCATCGGACGGCGTCGTCAGCCCCGCCGCCCAGCTCCGTAACGCTGTGGCGTCGCCGGACAGCACGCTGTGCAGGACGAGCGGCGGCAGCGCGAAGTTGTAGACCATCTGCGCCTCGTCGTGGCCGTCGCCGAAGTAGTCGATGTTCTCGCGGTGGGGAACGTTCGTCTCGGTCAGCACCACCACCCAGGGGGCGGCGACCTCCAGCACGGCGCGCAGGATCTTGAGCACGGCGTGCGTCTGCGGGAGGCTTGCGCACGACGTGCCCGACTCCTTCCAGAGGTAGGTCACGGCGTCGAGTCGCAGCAGCTGAGCACCGCGTGCCACATAGTTCAGCAGCACCCGCGCGACCTCCAGCAGCACCTCGGGTGTGTGGTAGTCCAGATCGACCTGGTCGGCGCTGAAGGTGGTCCACAGGTCCCGACGCCGTCCGCTCGCGTCGTGGAAGGCGGTGGCCAGCGGCGTGGTGCGGGGTCGCACCACGGTGCTCAGGTCCATCCCCGGCGTGAGTTCCAGGAAGAAGCCTGCGTAGCGTGGATCGTCCGCCAGGAACCCCCGCAGGTAGGCGCTGCGTGCCGAGACGTGGTTGACGACGGCGTCGAACATCAGCCGGTGGTCGCGTGCCAGCGCAGCGATGTCGTCCCAGTCGCCGTGATCCCGGTCGACGGCGCGGTAGTCGACAACGCTGAAACCGTCGTCGGACGATGACGGGCAGAACGGGAGCAGGTGAACCCCCGACACGGTGCCGGCCAGGGGGCCGCCCAGCAGCCGGCCGAGGCTACGCAGCGGAGGCTCTCCGGCGGCGCGTACCTGGTCGGGGTAGGCGATCAGGAGCACGTCGTCCTCGCTCAGTCGCGCCTCGGGCGGCGTGCCTGGGCGAGGATGGGCGGCGCGGAAGGTGGCGGCCTCGTCTTCGAGCAGGCCGGCCAAGGCGGTGCCGCGCTCCTCGCCGTAGAGCGTTCGGAGGTGGCGATGCGCGGCCGCTGCCAGCGGAACGGGGGTCACGGCGAGACCCCCAATTGTGACAGGGCTTCGGCGGTGACCTGCCGCAGGGTGTCCAGCCCGTAGTGGCGGCGCGCCAGTTGCAGGTTGTGGTCGGTCATCGCTCTCCCCTCATCGGCGTCCGCGAGCAGGTGTCGGACCCGGTGGACGGCGTCGTGGCCGCACGCTAGCCGGACGCGTCCGCGTCCTCGGCGTCGCCCAGGTGCCGCGCCAGCACCCGCATCGCTGCCAGCGCACGGGGGAAGCCGGCGAACATGGCCACTTGCAGGACGGTCTCGCGCACCTCGGCCACGCTGGCCCCGCAGCGGAGCGCGCCCCGCAGGTGGGTGGGCAGCTCCCGTTCGGCCCCGAGCGCGCTGAGCAGCGCCACCGCCAGCAACTCGCGGGTGCGCAGATCGAGCTGCGGGCGCTCGAACACCTCGTCGTAGGCCACCCGCATGATCAACGCCGCCAGGTCGGGGTCGGCCTCGACCAGCTTGGCCTCGATGGCCGCGGCGTCTTTGCCCCAGATGCGCGCGCGGGCCGAGATCTCGTGCTCGTCGTCGCTCATGCCGATGCCTCCTCGCCCCACTCGACGATGACGGCCACCGTCCCCGAGTGTACCGTCACGGTCGTGCCGTCCTCCGCCCGGTTCGACAGTCCCAGCCCGACCCCGAACGGGAGCGCAGCGTCCTCGAGCGGAAAGCGGGCACCACGTAGGTCGACACGGGCCTCGCCGCACAAGCTGAGCAGGCTGAACAGGGTGCCCTTCGGAAGTTCCAGCGCCGACTCGTCCCCGGCGGTCAGCAGCCGGGCTTCGTGCACGCCGCCGTACAGGTGGACGCGCAGGCCGTCCTCGCGCAGGCGGGCGGCGATCAGGAGCGCGGCCAGCGTCTGATCCAGGCGGCCGTCGAAGACGCCAGCCAGGATCAGTTCGGTGGCGCCGCGCTCCTGCGCCACGGCGATGGCCAGCTCCAGGTCGAGCTCGTCCTTGTCCCTGGGGTACTCGAGCCTGGCCACCTCGGCGTGGCGGCGCCGCTGCTCGGGCGTGGCGCTGTCGAAGTCGCCCACCCATAGGTCGACGTGGACGCCCAGCTCCTCGGCCAGGACCATGCCGCCGTCGGCGGCCACGATCAGGTCGGCCTCGTGCAGCGCGCTCCGCAGACGCGCGTCGGCCTGTGCCGGCCCGCCCGCCAGCACCGCCGCTACCCGCCGCGCCGCAACCGGATCCGTCGTTCCCGGGCCGCCGCTCATCGCTCCGCCAGCCTCACCCATGCCGCCGTCGGTACCCGCACCCGCAGAGCAGCGCCTTCGCGGGGGGCCTCGCGCAGCTCCCGCGCGAACCCCTCCCAGGCGAGCTCGAGCGACCAGGAGGGCACGTCGAGCTCGAGCTGCCAGCGCAGCCCGTCGCGGCGGGCACGGCGGATCGTGGCGCCGGCCACGGTCGCGCCGCCGCCGGCGTCGGTCGCGGCGTCCGCTGCTGCGGGCGCCAGCAACGTCACCATATCCGCGCGCAGCAGGACGGGATCGGCGGCGGCCGGGGCACCGGGTACCGCGGTCAGAGCGGCCCCATCGTAGAGGTTGCGGTGTCCCAGGAAGCGCGCCGACCAGGCGCTGCGTGGCCGTTCCAGTACCTCTTCGCGGGTGCCCACCTGGGCGATGCGGCCGTCGCGCATGATGGCCACCCGACCGGCGATCGCGAAGGCCTCGGACTGATCGTGGGTGACGTAGATGGCGCGCACGGGCAGGCGCGCCAGGAGGTTCCGGAGCTCCTCCTTGAGGGACTCGCGCAGGCTCTGGTCGAGGTTGGACAGCGGCTCGTCGAGCAGCAGCACCTCGGGCCGCGGCGCCAGCGCTCGCGCCAGCGCCACCCGCTGCTGCTGGCCGCCCGAGAGCTGTTGCACGCGGCGGTCCTGCAATCCGGACAGGCCGACCAGGTCGAGCAGCTCCGCGACTCGCGCGCGCTGATCGTCCTGGCTCCAACGCAGCTCCACCAGGCCGAACGCCACGTTGCGCTCCACGTTCAGATGGGGGAACAGGGCGTAGTCCTGGAACACCATGCCGAAGCGGCGACGCTGCGGAGGGAGGGACGTGATGTCCTCACCGTCCAGGACGATGCGTCCGGCGTCGGGCGGCTCGAGCCCCGCCACCAGCCTCAGCAGCGTGCTCTTGCCGCACCCACTCGGCCCCAGCAGCGCCAGGGTCTCCCGCTCGCCGAGCTCCAGGCTGACGCCGTCCACGGCACGGGTGGCGCCGTAGTGCTTCTGGAGCTCGCTCAGAAGGAGGCTCATGGGACGCGACGCATCATACCGCCGTGGCCGTGGCGGTCCGCCCCGGGGCCCCGTCAGAACTCGCTCCGGCCGCGTCGCTGAAGGAGCATCATGACCGCGCCGGTGACCAGCATCAGCACCAGGGCCAGGGCCAGGGCGGCGCCGTAGTGCTGTGGGCCCGGCCGCCCCAACCGGTTGTAGATGGCGATCGGAAGAGTGGCGTACTCCGGGCGTACCAGCAGCAGGGTGGCGCCGAACTCGCCCATCGACACGGCGAAGGCGAAGCTGGCGGCCGTGAGCAGGGCGGGACCGAGCTGTGGCAGCTCGACGCGGCGCAGGATGCGTGCCGGCCCCGCGCCCAGCGTGGCGGCGGCGGCGGCCAGCGCCGGATCGAGGCCGCGCAACGCCGGGAGCAGCGAGCGCGCCACGAACGGGAACGCGATCAGGGCGTGCGCGATGGGGATGCCCCAGGGGTGGGTGACCAGCAACGGGAACGCCAGCAGGTAGCCGAAGCCCAGCGTCACCGGGCTGGTGGCCAGCGGCAGCAGGCTGAGCTGGTCGAGGGCGTGCCAGCGCCCGCGTGCGACGGCGTAGGCGAAGGCGAACCCGATGCCGAGGGCCAGGACCGTGCTGGCAGTGGCGAACGCCAGCGAGTTGCGCAGCGCGGTGCCGAGCGTGGCGAAGCCCAGCACGCTGCTGCTACGGGCTGCGCCCAGCAGGTTGTCGAGCGATGGGAAGGTCCCGTTCGCCCCTTGCAGCGCCTGCACCGCCAGGGCGACGAGGGGGGCGAGGATCAGGACGCCGGCCACCAGCAGGTTCACGATGAGCAGCCAACGGCCGGCGCCCCGCGGCCGGGGCAACGTCTGGGCGCGTGCCGGCAGCGCCACCGCAACGCGCGCCTGCATGCGCGTGTAGAGCAGCGTGATGGCGCCGACCACCACGAGCTGAGCAACGACCAGCACGGCCGCCGGACCCAGCTCGAGCAGGTGCGCGGTGAGCTGGTAGATCTCCACCTCGAGGGTGGCGAGCCGGGGCGACGGCGCCAGGATGAGGATGACGCCGAAGCTGGTGAAGCAGAACAGGAACACCAGCGTGGCCGCCGCCAGCAGCGCCGGCCGGGCCAGCGGCAGGCTGACGCGCAGCGTCCCGCGCCACGCCCCGGCCCCCAGCGTGCTCGCCGCTTCCAGCAGGCGCGGGGCCGCACCCTCGAGGAAGCCGCCGACGACCCGGACCACGATGGCGTAGTTGTAGAACACGTGAGCGAGCAGCACCAGCAGCAGCGTCCCACGCAGATCGATGCCGGTCAGGCCGCGCGGTCCGAACAGGGCGAGGAAGCCGATGCCGGCGACCACCGTCGGCATGACGAAGGGGATGGTGAAGGCAGCCGTCAACAGGCGCTTGCCGGTGAAGTCGAAGCGCGCGAACAGCAGCGCGCCCGGGAGCCCCAGTGCCACCGTCAACGCTGTGGACAGCAGCGCCTCGCCGGTGGTGAAGCCCAGGCGCTGCCAGTAGTAGGGATTCGATGCCACGCTGGCCAGCGCGCTCCCGTCGCCCGCGCTTCGGGCGAGGATGGTGACCAGCGGCAACAGGAAGAACAGCGCCAGGAAGGCCGAAGCGGTGACGCCTAGAGCGGTGCTGACCCAGCTCGGTCGCATACCGGGCCGTCTAGCGCCCCGCGCCGGGGTGGGTGGGCGGTCCGCGGCGGGTGTTGGGACCGGCGGGGAGGTGCGGGAACGCTCCCGCGGACCGGCATCGGAACGCGTGCAGGACGGGTGCCGCACCACCATGGTTCAGAGCCCCTAGACAAGCCTGCCCCCGGTCGGGTACAACTCTCCCGTGGAGCCGACGCCCGGGGAATCGGGCGTTAGGCATGCGAGGAGGCAGGCCATGCTCCGCTGGCTTAGAAAGATACGCCTGCGCCCGAAGGCTCGTCCTACGCGCGCGGTCGCTCGGTCGATCCGACACGAACGCGCGGTACTCGAGCGCTGGGCCAGGCGCACATCGAACGATCCCTACAAGCTTCCTTGACCCGTCGCCAGAGTTCCGTCTGACACGGGAGTTCGGGGGCGTCCGCACGGACGCCCCCGAACCGTGGCGGTACGGCGCCGGTGGCGCCCGCCGCAGCCTGCCGGCGGCGCCCACCGTCAGCGCACCGCCGATGGCGCGCGACCCTGCTGGACCACCTCGGTCCACTGCTGGATCCAACGCTTCTCACCTGCGGCGATGGCGTCGGGGCTGAGGCTGGCCGTCTGCCGGGCGCTCGGCACCGGCCCGTAGGTCTGGAACTCCGGTGGCACCGAAGCGCCGCGGATCACCGGGTAGACGAACATCGTGAGCGGCATGTCCTCCTGGAAGCGCCGGGAGAGCATGAAGTCGATGAACAGCCGCGCGGCCTGAAGATGCTTCGTGCCCTTGAGGATGCCGGCCGCCTCGATCTGCAGCCACGCGCAGCCGTCGCAGGTCACGTTGGCGGTGGGGCTGATGGTCGGTGTCGACTTGGCGAAGATCACCTCGGCAGGGGGACTGGTGGTGTAGCTCACCACGATGGGTCGGTCGCCGCCGTAGGGGCTGAAGGCGCTGTTGTAGGCCTCCTCCCAGCCGTTGGTGACCAGCACGCCGTTGTCGCGCAGCTTGGCCCAGTAGTCCAGCCAGTCGCCGGCGTGCCCCTCGCCGAAGCGCGCGATGGTCGTGAGCATGAACGCGAGCCCCGGGCTCGACGTTGCCGGGTTCTCGACCGCCAGCAAGTTCCTATAGGCGGGCCCGGTGAGGTCCTCGAGCGAGGCCGGGGCCGGCGCGCCCGCCTTCTTCAGGGCTGCCTTGGCGACGTTCAGGTCGACGTAGGCGGCGTCGATCGGGGTAACGAGATGATCGGGGTCGAAGCGGTAGGCCGGCTCCACGGTGTCGAAGGCGGGGCTGGTGTAGGGCTCGAAGATGCCGGCGGTCCTGGCCCGTACCAGCAAGCTGTTGTCGACACCGTAGAGAACGTCGGCGATCGGGTGCTCCTTGGTGAGGATGGCGCGATTGACCACTTCGCCGGCGTCACCTGCCTGCACGAAGGTGACATGGATACCCGTCCGCTCCGTGAAGGCCTGGATCACGTCCTTCGACACGGCGAAGGAGCTGTGCGTCAGCACGGTGAGCGTCTCGGCCAGGGCGGCGCCGTTAAGCGTCAACAGGGTCGTCAGCGCCGCCAGCAGCGAGACACGGAACGCGACTCTCATGATGCGGTCCCTTCGGTCACCAGCGGGTGGGTCGAGCAGCAGGGCTGTCGGGAGTTCAACGCTGTCACGCTTCCTCCGCCCGCATGATCGGGATCAGGTTCAAGGGTCTTTCTCAGCCCCGTGGGGCACCCCTGGTGACCCCTCGAACGTAGCGCTCCGGGCCGCGGATGTCAATCCGTCGGTGTCCTAGACTGACGGCTGAGGCGCCCACGGAAGGCGCGTCGGCTGGAGACAGGGGTGAGCTGAATGCATACCAGACGGCTGGGGAAGACGGCGCTCGAGGTCGGGGAGGTCGGGCTGGGCACCTGGGCGCTCGGCGGGAGCTGGGGCGACGTCCCCGAAGCGGACGCCCTGGCCACGCTGCGGGCGGCGCTCGACGCCGGCGTGACCTTCCTGGACACAGCCGACGTGTACGGCGACGGGCGCAGCGAGCGCCTCATCCGATCGTTGTTCGCCGAGCGCGAACAGGGAGACGTCGTGGTGGCGACCAAGGCCGGGCGACGGCTCGACCCGCACGTAGCGTCGGGGTACGACTACGAGCATCTGGCACGTTTCGTGGCGCGCAGCCTGGACAACCTCGGGGTCGAGAGCCTCGACCTGCTGCAGCTCCACTGTCCGCCCACCGACGTCTACCGTGCCGACACCGCTTTCGACGCGCTCGAGCGCATGAAGTCCGAGGGCCTGCTGCGGCACTACGGGGTGAGTGTCGAGACCGTCGAGGAGGCCGAGCTGGCGCTCGAACACGCAGGCGTGGAGACGATCCAGATCATCTACAACATGTTCCGCTTCAAGCCGGCGGACGCCTTCTTCGCCCACGCCAAAGCGCGCGACGTCGGGATCATCGTGAGGGTGCCGCTGGCGAGCGGCCTGCTGTCGGGCGCGATGACCCGTGAGCGTGCGTTCGAGGCCGACGACCACCGCGCCTTCAACCGCCACGGCGAGGCGTTCGACGTAGGCGAGACCTTCTCGGGCGTGGATTTCGAGGTCGGCCTGGCGGCGGCGACGGAGCTGCAGGCGCTGGTGCCGAAGGGGTCGACACTGGCGCAGCTCGCGCTGCGCTGGATCCTCATGCACCCGGCCGTTTCGGTGGTGATCCCCGGAGCCCGTCGGCCCCAGCAGGCGGGCGACAACGCGGCGGCTTCCGACCTCCCGGCCCTCACACCGGAGGCCATGCAGCATGTGCGGGAGGTGTACGACGCCCGCATCCGAGCGCAAGTTCACGGGCGTTGGTGACCACGCGAAAGGTCCGCTGAGGCGGGCCACGTGACGCTGAGCGACGCCGAGGTGGTGGCGCGTTGTCCGCTCTTCGCGCAGCTCCCGGACGAGGACGTGGTCGCGCTCGCCGGGGTCGGCGTCCGGCGCCCCGTCGCCGCCGGCGAGATCCTCTTCCTGGCAGGTGAGCGGGCGCGGGGACTCCCGCTGGTGGTGCGCGGTCGCGTCCGGATCTTCGTGCTGTCCCCCACCAGCGGACGGGAGGTCGTGCTGACGATCGAGAGGCCGTTCGGCGCCGTGGCCGAGCTGGTCGCCTTCGACGGCGGCCCCTACCCGGCGAGCGCCGAGGCGATGGAGGACGGCGAGTTGCTATGGCTCGACCAGGAGGGGCTCCAGGGCCTGCTGCGCAGCCGTCCCGGTCTGGCCGTGCATCTGGTGCGGACCCTGGGGCGTCGGTTGCGCCGGCTGGTGGGACTGGTCGAGCAGATCTCCTTCCAGGAGGTCATCCAGCGCCTGGCCGTCGACCTGCTGGAGGTCGCCGAGCGAGGCGTCCCCTTCGCGCTCGACACCAACGCGGCCATCGCTGGGCGGCTCGGCACGGTACCGGAGCTCGTGAGCCGCAACCTGTCGCGCCTGCACCAGAGCGGCATGCTCGAGCTGCGGGGGCGCACCGTGCTGTCGCTGGACCGCCCCGCACTCGGGGACCTCGCCGCTCGTGCGGGGCGGTGACGCGAAGGCGGTGGCCTGAGCCGCGATGATGGCAGAACTCGCCGAGCGTGTGGCGGGGACGGCGGCCAGGTTCCGGCTCGACGTGGGTTGAAGCCTTGACCCAGGTCATGGCGACGGGGCGCGCCTGCGGGTGATGCTGCCGGTCGTGATGGCCGAGACCGTGTTCACCGAGACCGTGTTCACCGTGCTGGGCGTGCGGCGCCTGGCGGGGGGCCGACATGGCTAGCCCGCGGCTCCCCGGCCTACGCCGTCCCGTCGCCATGATGCTCGACCGCGAGGTCTGCATCGAGTGCGGTGCATGCGAGTGGCTCGTGCCCGGGATGCTCCGAGGGCCGGAGCGCATCGTCATCACCCAGGGGACCCTGGAGGCGATGGCCCAATGCCCGGTCGGCGCCATCCGCTGGTTGGAAGGACTGGAAAGGAGAGGACCCGCATGACGAACCCCACGACTACGCTCGACGTGCGTACCATCGCGCCTCGTGAGCGCCACCCGCTGATCTTCGAGACCCTGGACGCGCTCGATCCCGGAGCGGCCTTCGAGCTGGTCAACGACCACGACCCGAAGCCGCTGTACTACCAGCTCCGGGCCGAGCGCCCCGGGCTCGTGGAATGGACCTACCTGGAGCAGGGGCCCGAACGGTGGCGGGTGCGGATCGCCCGGACGGCATGAGCGCGGAGGAGACGGAACCCATCGGGTACGAGCTCCTGGAGCGGGCTTCCGGCGGCGAGCTACCGGACGCCGGTGTCCTCAGCCGCACGCTGGCCCGAGATGGCGGCGTTCGGGTCACCTGGTTCGGCATGGCGGCCGGCGAGGAGCTGACCGAGCACACCTCCAGCCGGCCGGCACTGCTGCATTTCCTGCGCGGCCGTGCCCGCCTCACCCTGGGGGCGGACACGGTCGAGGTCGGACCCGGCGATCACCTGCATATGGAGGCCGGACTCCGTCACAGCGTGACCGTGCTCGAGCCTCTCGAGTTCGTGCTCACCCTGCTGCCGGCGGGCGGGAGGGCGTAGGCCGCGAGCCGTGGCCGTGACCCGCACCAAGGTCCGCTGGCGCACCCTGGCGCTCCCCAACGAGCACGGTGCCTGGGCCTTCCTGCTGGAGCCGGCCCTGCTGGGGCTCGGCACCGCGCCGAGCCCGGGCGGGCTGGTCCTGGTTGGCGCAGGTCTGGGTGCCCTGCTCGCGCAGCACCCGTTGGGGCTCGCGCTGGCCGACCTGCGTCGCGGCAGGCGCTTCCCGCGCACCCTGCCGGCGCTAGGCCTGGCCACGAGCTACGGCGCGATCACGCTGCTGCTGGGGGTGGCGGCGTTCCTCCTCGGCGCCCGGCCTGCTGCGCTGGTGCCGCTGGCGCTGGTGCTGCCGATGGCGCTGGTACAGCTCGGCTTCGATGCCCGCAACCGGGGGCGCGACCCGCGCGCTGAGATCGCGGGTGCGCTGGCCATGGGTGCCCTCGCCTCGGCCGTGGTGCTGGCGGCCGGGGGGCCGTGGGGCCTCGCTCTCGCGTTGTGGCTCGTGGCCGCGGGCCGCAACGTTCCTTCGGTGCTGTATGTGAGGGCCCGGCTGCGGCTGCAGCGTGGCGGGGCTGTGCGCCACGGGCCGGTGCTCGCGGCCCACGCGGCTGCCTGGGTGGCGGTGGCGGTGGCGTGCGTGGCGCATGCCCTGCCGTGGCTCGCCCTGGGGGCGTTCACGGTGTTGCTGGCGCGGGCGGCCGCCGGCATGCGGCCGTCGGCTCCCGTGCTGGCCGCGAAGTCCGTCGGCATGCTGGAGATGGCGTTCGGGCTCTCGACGGTGGCCGCGGTCCTGGTCGGCGTGTGGACGGGCCTGTGAGCCGCTACCAGGTCGCTCTGCTGCGCGGCGCCGTTCTCTACCTGCTCGCCACGGCGGCCCTCGGCGTGCTGTTCACGCTGCGTCCCGACCTGGTGGGTCTGTTCGGGCCGACCCACGCCCATCTGGGTCTCGTCGGCTTCTTCCTGTCGACGGTGATGGGGGTGGCGTTCTGGATGATGCCCCGGCCCGGCGGGATCCGTCAGGAGAGCTGGGAGGCGGCGTGCTTCTACCTGCTCAACGCCGGGCTGGTGCTGCGCGCGGTGGCGGAACCGTGGTGGCGCGCGAGCCAGGCGCGGTTGCCTCATGACCTGTTCGTGACCTCCGGCGCGCTAACGCTGGCTGCGGTGGTCGCCTTCGCCTGGGCGATGCGTCGGCGCATCGTGACGAAGGACGAGGTACGCGCCCGCAGCCGCGGCCGACGCAGCGCGAGCTGACCGGCTCGTGGCGAGGCCGGCGCGCTCATGGTCAGCTGTCGGTCTCCACCACCCGCGTCCCGGCGAGCCTGTCGCCCCAGCGGCGCCCCTGCTCGTCGGTGATCGTCAGGAAGCCCTCCACCAGCAGCAGGATGAGCCCGGCCACCCAGGCCAGCGGGATCAGCAGCCAGCCCAGGATGGGGATGAGTACCAGCACGACGGCCAGCGAGGTGACCACCAGCGGCCAGTTGCGCGCGGCCGAGACGCCGAACGTGACGGGCGAGCCGTCGTCGCACAGCGGACGGAGGCGCATGATGCGCTTGCCGAGCGAGCGATGGTCCATGAACTCGAAGTCGAAGCCGTCGCGCAGCAGGATGTAGAGGGCGGCGAGGATACCGCCGATCCATGGGATGCGGCTCACGATGGCCGCGATCACGCCGTCGATGAGGAAGGCCAGGAAGCGCTTGAGCAGGTCGGCCTTGTGCGCTTCGGGCGCGACCGGTTCGGCGACGGTCCCCTCCGCCGGCTCGGACTGTGGCGTGAGCGGGCCGGGGTCCGACGGGGCCCCCGCGGAAGGATCCTGGTGATGGCTCGGATCGGTCATGACGAACTCCCTTCGCTCCCAAGGTGCCGGCCGCCGTGCAGGACCGCCCTGGGGCGACCCGATGCGGCGCGACGCCCCAGTGTAGGGGTGGTGCGGGCGGAGAGGGCGTGCGATACGCCCCCTCCGCCGCGCGTGCCGGGGAGGGGCGGGCGTCCCTCCTGGGGGCCGCAGCACGCGGGGTAAGGTGGTCGCGGAGGCGTTCGCGGTCGCCCCACACGTTGGGCGTCGCGAGCGAGGATGCATGGCGCAAACGCACGCCTTCTTCGTGGTACCCACCGGCCCAGGTGTGGGGCTGACCTCGGTGTGCCTGGGGTTGGTCCGCGCCCTCGACCGGGAAGGGCTTCGGGTCGGCTTCTTCAAACCGATCCGGCAACCCGGCTCCGACGAGGGGCCGGAACGCTCCACCCACTTCGTGCGGCGCACGACCACCCTGGAGCCGCCCGAACCTATGCCGTTCCGCGAGGCGGAGGCGTTGTTGACCGCGAGCAAGCGCGCCGAGCTGCTCCAGGATGTGGTGGGTCGCTACCAGGGGTGCGCCAGCGACGCCGACGTGGTGATCATCGAGGGCCTGGTGGCGACGGCCGACCAGCCCGGCCTCGACACCCTCAACGCCGAGATCACGCAAGCGCTCGACGCCGAGGTCCTGCTGGTGGGCGCGCCGGGGCGCAGCAACCTCGAGGAGTTCAACGATCGTCTCGACCTGGTGGCCGGGCAGTACGGCGGCGTGCGCAGCCCCAAGGTGCTGGGAGCCATCGTCAACAAGGTCAACGCTCCGCAGCAGGAGGTCGTGGCCAGCACGCGTAGCGAGCTTCGCCCGCCGGCCCAGCTGCTGACGGCCGAGCGCATCGTCGAGGCCTGCCCGGTGTTCAACAACGCGTCGTTCCACCTCTACGGCGCCATTCCCTGGCACCAGTCGATGGTCTCGCCGCGCACCATGGACGTCGCCGCCTACCTCGACGCCAAGCCGCTCGTCGCCGGGGACATCGCGGGTCGCCGCGTCGTGGACGTGTCGATGGTAGCGCGGACGGTAGCCAACATGACCCACCGGTTGCGGCCCGATGCGCTGCTCGTGACGCCGGGCGATCGCGACGACATCATCCTCGCGGCCTGCATGGCAGCGCTCAATGGCGTGCCGCTGGCGGGTCTGGTGCTCACCGGCGGGATCCGACCCAACGCGCACATCATGAAGCTGTGCGAGAAGGCGGTGGCCACCGGGCTGCCGCTGCTGCTGGCCGATAGCGACTCCTACGTCACGGCCGCGCGCGCCGCGGCCATGAATCTGGAGGTGCCGATCGACGACGTCGAGCGCATCGAGCGTGTGATGGACACCGTGGCCAGTTACCTCGACACGGAGCGCCTGCGCGCGCGCATCGCCACCGACCGGGAGCCGCGGCTGTCGCCGCCGGCCTTCATGTACCGCCTGGTGGAGGGCGCTCGGCGAGCGTCGAAACGCATCGTGCTGCCCGAAGGGGAGGAGCCGCGAACCGTGAAGGCCGCCGCCGCCTGCGCCGAGCGCCGCATCGCGCACTGCGTGCTCATCGGGGATCCGGCCGAGGTACGACGGGTGGCCGAGGCGCAGGGGGTCAAGCTGGGCGAGGGCATCGAGGTCCTCAAGCCTACCGACGACGTTCGTGAGCGCTACGTGGAGGGCATGGTCGAGCTGCGTCGACACAAGGGGCTGACCGCCGACGGGGCGCGCGAGCAGTTGCGCGACAACGTGGTGCTCGGCACCATGATGCTCGCCCGCGGCGACGTCGACGGCCTGGTGTCCGGCGCCCTGCACACCACCGCCAATACCGTGCGGCCGGCATTGCAGCTCATCAAGACGCGCGAGGACGCACAGCTGGTGTCGTCGATCTTCTTCATGTGCCTTCCGGAGCAGGTGCTGATCTACGGTGATTGCGCCGTCAACCCCGATCCCACGGCCGAGGAGCTGGCCGATATCGCGGTGCAGTCGGCGGAGTCGGCGCTGGCGTTCGGCATCACGCCGCGGGTGGCGATGATCAGCTACTCCACCGGCACCTCCGGGGGCGGCAGCGAAGTGGAGAAGGTGCGCGAGGCCACCCGCATCGCGCGGGAACGCCGTCCGGAGCTGGTGCTCGACGGCCCCTTGCAGTACGACGCGGCCACGGTGGAGAGCGTGGGTCGGAGCAAGGCGCCGGACAGCCCGGTGGCGGGCCGCGCGACCGTGCTGATCTTCCCGGACCTCAACACCGGCAACGCGACCTACAAGGCGGTTCAGCGCAGCGCCAACGTGGTGTCGATCGGCCCCATGCTGCAGGGCCTTCGCCGCCCTGTGAACGACCTGTCGCGGGGAGCCTTGGTGGACGACATCATCTACACGGTGGCCCTCACGGCCATCCAGGCCGAGCAGGCCGAGCGGTTGGAGCGTGAGACGGCCGCCGCCGCAGCGGAGTGAGGCCACGCATGACCCACGCCGGTCCTGGCCCGCGGCGCAGGTGCCGCGGGCCATGCACGCGCCCTCTCAGAAACGATCGATGATGCTAAGCCCCTGCTGCGCGAAGTCGCCCATGGCGGCCAGCTCGGTGCCGGCGTCGGCGAGCGCGATGCGCTTCCCGATCAGCCGTCCGACATCGAGGTCGGCGTGGGTCACGAAGGCGAGCAGGTCCCGGTAGCGGCTGGCGGCCATGCCGTGGACGCCGGTCACCACCAGCTCGCGCTTGATGACCTCGAGCATCGGCATCGGCGGGAAGGCATCGTCTGCCAGGAGCAACCCCACCTGAACGTGGCGGCCGCGGCGGCGCAGGCTGCGCACCGACTGCGCGGCGGTGGCAGGCGAGCCCACGGCGTCGAGCGATACGTGTGCGCCCCCGGCCGTCAGCTCGAGCACGGCCGCCGTCGGATCGCCGTCGCGGGCCGGAACCACGGCGTGGGCCCCGAGCTCGAGCGCCCTGGCGAGGCGACCTTCGTCGAGGTCGACCGCGATCACGTTGGCGCCGAGCGCCGCGCCGATCATCACGGCGCAGAGACCGACCCCGCCGCAACCGACCACTACCAGCGACTCTCCGGCGGCGAGGCGCGCCTTGTCGATCAGCGCCGCGAACGATGTCATGAAGCGGCAGCCCAGGCTGGCCGCCTCGTCGAAGCCGAGACCCTCGGGGAGCCGCACGATGTTCACGTCGGCGTGTGGCACGAACACGTACTCGGCGAACGAGCCGGGGCCATCGAAGCCCGGCTGGTACTCGTGGTGGCAGAGGTTCTGGTGGCCCGTCCGGCACTCCTCGCAGTGGCCGCAGCCGCAGCAGAAGGGTGCCGTCGCCCGGTCGCCGACGCGCACGTCTCGCACCCCGGGACCCACGGCCACCACTTCGCCGGCGAACTCGTGACCGGGCACGTGGGGCGGCGTCACCGAGGCGTCGTGCCCCATCCAGGCGTGCCAGTCGCTGCGGCACACTCCGCTGGCGCGGACGCGCACCACGGCGCCGTCGAGGCCGGGCTCGGGATCGGCATGGTCCACGATGTGCAGGGGAGCCCGGTAGGTGTCGTACTGTGCTGCTCGCATGGCGTCTCCTTGTGCTTGCGGTCCGTCCCGACAGGCGCCAGCCTACCGTGGGCGGGGAGCGTTGACACCCGCTCGGCATGCGCCAGGCGGCCTCCCTCGCCGATCGACCCGGGTCCCGTTGCCGGCCACTGCTTCATCGCCGCCGTATACTGTGCGCGCTGTGAAGGTCTCGGACGCCACCCTGGAGAAGCTATCGTTCGGGCGCGTGAGGGCGGCCCTGGCGGAGCGAGCGGCCACGCGCCTGGGCGTCGAACGGGCTCTGGCCGTGGTGCCCACGCTCGGTCAGGATGCGCTCGACGCGGCGCTGACGCGCGTGGACGAGGTGGTGGTGGGCGGCGACCTGTCGCTCGGCGGCATCGAGGACGTGCGGCCGTTGCTGGAGCGCGTGCGGGCGGGCAACCTGCTCGAGGGACGCGAGATCCTGTCGGTGGCCTACACGCTGGACGCGGCGTCCACGCTGCGGCGCTCCGTTCAGGGCAGCGGGCGGCCCGCGCTGGCGGCGCTGGCCGCCCGCATCGGGAGTTTCGATGGGGTGCTGCGTGTGGTCCGCGAGCAGCTCGACCCCGACGGCAACGTCCGTGACGACGCTACACCCAAGCTGGCCGACGTCCGGCGTCGCCTGCAGCCGTTGAGGGGGCGCATCCGCGAGCGCCTGACACGGCTCCTGGAGACCCACGCCGGCAGCGTGCAGGAGCCCATCGTCACCTTGAGGCGCGACCGCTACGTCATCCCCATCCGGGCGAGTGCGCAATCGAGCGTGCCCGGCATCGCGGTGGACCGTAGCGATTCGGGGGCCACCGTCTTCATCGAGCCGGCGTCGGTGGTGCCCATGAACAACGAGCTGGCGTTGTTGGAGATGGAGGAGCGGGACGAGGTCCGGCGCATCCTGCTGGCGTTGGGGCAACGGCTGGCGGCCGAGCCGGCCGTCGACGAGTCCCTCGAGGTCGTGGCGGAGCTCGATCTCGCCAACGCCAGCGCCCGCCTCGCCCGCGACTGGCGCCTCGCCCGCCCCGAGATCGACGAGGCCGGAGGCGTGGTGCTCCCCGACGCCCGCCACCCGCTCATCGAGGGCTGCGTGCCCAACACGCTCGAGCTGTCCGCGGAGCACCGCCTGCTGGTGGTGACCGGACCGAACGCCGGCGGCAAGACGGTGCTCCTCAAGACCCTCGGGCTGGCGGCGGTGATGGCGGCGAGCGGGCTCTTCGTGGCGGCCGGTGGGCCGGCGCGCGCCGGCGGCGGAGCGCGGCGACAGGCGCCCCGGCTCCCGCGGGTCGACGCGCTGCTGAGCGACATCGGGGACGAGCAGAGCATCGAGGCCAGCCTGAGCACCTACGCCGGCCACCTCCACAATCTCAAGGCAGTGGTGGAGCGAGCCAACGAGCGCACCCTGGTGCTGATCGACGAGCTCGGCTCCGGCACCGATCCCGACGAGGGCGCCGCCCTCTCGCAGGCGATCCTGGAGGGGGTGCTGGAGCGGGGCGCGCGGGGCCTGGTGACGACCCACCTCGCTCCCCTCAAGGTGTTCGCGTCGCAGACCGCAGGCGTACGCAACGCTGCGATGCGCTTCGATGTGGATGCGCTGGTGCCGACCTACGAGCTGGTCGTCGGCCAGCCGGGACGCTCCTACGCACTGTCGATCGCCGGTCGCCTGGGGCTGGGGGAGGCGCTCCTGGCGCGTGCCTCGGCGTTGCTCGGACCGTCCGGGGAGCGGCTCGAAGCCCTGCTGGAGACGCTGGAGTCGCAACGTGGCGAGCTTCGGCAGGAGCTCGAAGATGCGCGGGCGGCGGGAGAACGTGCGCGGGGCGAGGCCGAGCTGCTGCGGGGCGAGATCGAGCGATTGCGGGAGCGCGAGGAGGCGCTGCTGGCCGAGGCTGCCGAGCGGGCCGACAGCCTGCTGCAGGACACCCTTCAGCAGGCGGCGCGCCTCAAGCGCACCGCGACCACCGAGCCCCAGCAGCGCTCGCGCGCCTTGGAGGAGATCCAGCAACTGAGGCGCGAGACCCGGACCCGGGCGGAGGCCCGGGCTCCGAAGCCGGCGTCGGCGGGTTTGAGGCCGGGAGCGCAGGTACGCGTGGCTTCCTACAACGCCGAGGGGCCGATCCTGGAGGATCGTGGCGACACGGTGCTGGTCCAGCTCGGCTTGCTCAAGGTGGAGGTGCCCCGCCGCGAGGTCACGCCGGCCGCGCCGCGCGAGGGTACGGGCGAGCGCCGGCCGGCGCCGCTGGCCGGCGCGCCGGACGCCGCCTCCGACACCGCGCTCGGTCGCTTCGACGCGGAGCTGAACATCCGCGGCGAGCGCGTTGAGGCGGGATTGGAGAAGCTGCGCGACTTCGTCACCGAGGCGCACGCCTTGAAGATCGGGGCGGTGAGGATCCTTCACGGCAAGGGGACGGGCGCCCTGAGGGATGCCGTTCGCACCTACCTGAGGGGGGACAAGCGCATCGAGCGCTTCGAGGACGCGGTGCCCTACGAAGGCGGCCATGGCGTCACCGTCGCCCACCTGCGCTCGTAACGGCGCGGCAGCCGCGCCGTGGCATACTGTCGGCCATGCGCCCCGTGATCGTTTTCGACCTGGACGGGACTCTCGTCGATTCCCTGTCCGACATCCTGCGAAGCTTCCTGCATGCGTTCGAGCGCGAGGGCCTACCTGCGCCCGATGAGAGCGCGGCCCGCGTGACGCTCGGCCAGCCGCTGGAGGCGATGTACGGCGCCTTCGCGCCGGCCGAGCGCGTCGACGCGCTGTGCCGGCGCTACCGCGCCCACTACGCCGAGCACCTCGCCGATCGGACCCGGCCGTTCCCGGGCGTGCCCGGGTTGCTCACCGAGCTGGGCGCGCGCGGCTACCTGCGCACGGTGGCGAGCACCAAGCGCACCGAGACGGCGCGCCGGCTGGTGGAGGCGACCGGGCTGGGCTCTGTGCTCGACCACGTGGAGGGAACCGACGCAGCTCCCTACAAGCCGGCGCCCGACGTGGTGCTGCGTTCACTCGCGGCGGTGGGTGGCCGGGGCGCCTGGATGGTCGGTGACACGGTCGGGGATATCCGTGCGGGGCAGGCGGCGGGGTTGAAGACGTACGCCGTCACCTGGGGAACGCAGGGTGCCGACGTGCTCTCGGCGGCGCGGCCGGACCGCTTGGAGCCCGACCTGACGGCGTTGCTGTCGCTGCCTTAGCGCGTGCCTGTTGGGCGCATGGCCGCTTCACACGGGCTTCGCACGGGGCTCGGTAGCATGGAGCATGGACAATCTGGAGAAGCAATACGTCATCGATGCCCTCGCGGAGGACTCGTGGCGGATGTTCCGGATCATGGGCGAGTTCGTGCAGGGTTTCGAGGAGATGGCCGACGTCGGCAAGGCCGTCACGATCTTCGGTTCGGCGCGCATGGACGAACAGACCGAGACCTACGGCAAGGCGCGCGAGCTGGCGGCCGCCCTGGCCCGTTCCGGCTACGCCATCCTTACGGGCGGCGGTCCCGGCATCATGGAGGCCGGTAACCAGGGAGCCATCGAGGCCGAAGGACGCAGCATCGGGCTCAATGTCGACCTGCCACACGAGCAGCGGCCCAACGCCTTCCAGACCGACAGCCTCAAGTTCAAGTACTTCTTCGTGCGCAAGGTCATGCTGGTGAAGTACTCGACCGCGTTCGTGGTGTTCCCGGGCGGGTTCGGCACGATCGACGAGCTGTTCGAGGCGCTCACGCTCATCCAGACGCGCAAGATCAAGCCGTTCCCCGTCTACCTCATCGGTGTGGAGTTCTGGCGCGGGCTGTTGCAGTGGCTGCAGGGGACGCTGCTGCGCATGGGCACGATCAGCGAGCGCGACCTCCACCTGTTCAAGGTGGTCGACGACGTCAGCACCATCGCCGACGAGATCGACGACTACTACCGAAGCGAGCACCACGGGGGCTTCAATCTGCCCTGGTGAGCCGCTTCCCTCGCGGAGGCGCCGTGGTCAGGTATCATGCAGGCTGAGTCAGCAAGAGACTTGACATGACAGCACTCAGATTTCTATACTCTGGGGTGTAGGGGCCGATCCCCGGTGTCGCCGGTGTCGCCCCGTCCGAGACCGGATCCGCTAGGAGGTATCACCATGGCACTGGTTCGCAATGCTCGTACCCTTCCCATACGGCGTTTCGCGCTCGATCCCTTCGAGGGGTTCGACCGGATGCTGGGCGAGTTCGCGGCGCCGTTCCCTGGCCGTAGCGAGTGGCTGGGTTACCCCATCGACCTCTACGAGACCGACGGTGAGTTGGTCCTGGAGATGGCGGTGCCCGGCGTCAAGACCGAAGACCTGGACATCAGCATCGAAGGGCGGCAGCTCAGCGTGCGTGGGCGCCTGCCCGAACCCGAGGAGGATTCCCGCCGCTACTGGCTCCAGAGCATCCCGCGGGGCGACGTCAGCCGCACCGTGAAGTTGCCCGCGGCGGTCGAGGTCGACCGGATCCAGGCGCACGTGGTCGACGGCATGCTCACGCTCACCATGCCGAAGCTGGCGGAGGCCAAGGTCCACAAGATCGCCATCGATTAGGTACGCGCTGCCCGACGGCTGCGCTCGACCCGCTGAACTCGCGAGGCGCCCCGGAACTCCGGGGCGCCTCGCTTGGCTGACGCCGGTGCGCAGGGCCCGTGGCGCCGGCGGTATGGTGGGCAACCGTGGCGCTGTGGCGAAGGGAGTTCCGGGAGCTGAGCCGACTGGCCGCGCCGCTGGTCGTGGCGCAACTGGCGCAGAACGGCATGAGCGTGGTGGACACACTCATGGTGGGGAGACTGGGCCCGCGCGAGCTGGCCGGCATCGCGCTCGGCGGCGCCACGTTCAGCTTCGTGTTCATCGTGTGCATGGGGGTCCTGTTCGCGGTCGGGCCGATGGTGGCCCAGGCGCACGGCGCGAAACGTCCGGAGGAGGCCGCGCGGGCCGTACGTCAGGGGCTGTGGATGGCGCTGGCGTTGTCGCTGCTCGGCGTGGTCGTGTTCGTGCAGGCCGGCCCGTTGCTGCGGCTCGCGGGGCAGGACGCGGTCACGGCCGCCGCCGCCGCCGGTTACCTGCGGGCGATGGCATGGGGGTTCCCGTTCGCGCTCGGGTTCACCGCTCTGCGGGGCCTGCTGGAGGGTCACGGCGACACCCGCCCCATCCTGGTCGTGGCCGCCATCGGGGTGGGCCTCAACGTGGTAGCCAACGACGTCCTCATGTTCGGTCGACTCGGCCTCCCTGCGCTCGGGCTGGTGGGCACGGGCTACGCCACATCGCTGGTGTACGCGGTGATGACCTCGATCATCGCCTTCTACGTACGCGCGCGCTACCGCTCGTACCGCGTGTTCGCAGGGATGCGGCAGCCCGATCCGGCCACCCTCAAGGAGCTCGTGCGCGTCGGCTGGCCCATCAGCCTGACGCTGGGTTTCGAGGTGGGCCTGTTCTGGCTCACCGCGCTGCTCATGGGTCGCTTCGGGGAGGCTGCGCTGGCCGGCCATCAGATCGCGCTGCAGAGCGCGTCGACGACCTTCATGGTGCCGCTCGGCGTGAGCATCGCCGCCGGGATCCGGGTCGGTCAGGCGGTGGGCAGGGACGATGCGCACGGCATCGTTCGCGGCGGCGTGGCCGGGATGACGCTGAGCGCCCTGTTCATGGTGGGCTCGGCGGCGCTGTTCTGGGGTGTGCCCGACGTCGTGATCGGGCTCTACCTACCGGTTCACGCGCCCGCCAACGCCGAGGTGGTGGCGTTCGCGCGTCGCTTCCTGGCGATCGCGGCGATCTTCCAGGTGTTCGATGGCACCCAGGTGGCCGCGTCGGGAGCCCTGCGGGGCCTCAAGGACACACGGGTGCCGATGCTGCTGACGGCGGTCGCGTACTGGGCCGTGGGGGTGCCGGTCGGCCTCGGACTCGCCTTCGGTGCCGGCGTCGGTTCCTCGGGGCTGTGGTACGGCCTCGTCGCCGGCCTGGCGACGGCTGCGCTGCTGCTGGCGACGCGCTTCGTCCGCTTGCTGCGGCGCCGATACGGTGGCGCCCTGCGAGCGTCCCGGGCGGGGCTGCGGTAGAGTAGCCGTTCGGGACGCGTGGCCGTGCCGGCGGGGCGGGAGCCGCTCCCGGCGGTGAAGGGGCCCACCGCCCGGAGCGGAACCCTGACGATGCGTCTACCCGGTATAGAACGCTACCTTCTGGATCCGGATCTTCGCCGTTCCCAAGCGGCGGCGGCGTTGCGCGCGGTGTTCGCCACGATGTTCCTGGGACAGATGGTAGTGGCCATGCTGCTCGCCGTGGTCGTGCGCCTGGTCACCGAGGTGCACACGCGCCCGAGCGCCCTGCTGGGGTGGGTGCTGGTGCTGCTATCGGTAGCCGAGTTGCCCCTGGGGGCCGTACTCGCCGGCATCGCCGGCCGTGGCGACGATCGCCGGCGTGCACTGTCGGCGGTGCTGCTGGGCGCCGTGATCCTGTCGACGCCGGCGTGGTTCGCGGCGCTGGCGCTGGCCACCGGCCAGCGCGGCCTGCCGGTGCTGGTGCTGTGGGCTCTGCTGGCGCTGTACTACGCCCTTGGCGTGGCCGGCGCGGGACCGCTGGCGGCACGGGCCGCCAACGCGCCCCCGGCGTCGCACGATTGAGGGCGCGGCCCGCCGGCGCCCAAGCTCAATGCCCAGCGGAAGCCTCTTCGCGTTCACTCTGGGCGAACCACTCGCGCCAGTCCCACGAGCTCTTGAGGACCTCGGCGAGCTGGAACGTCTCGGTGCTGGTGATGTCGGGGCAGCGTGAGGGGAGCTCGTTGGACACGAAGGTGTGAAGTGCCTTGACGCTGCTGTGCAGCGTCTGGAGGATGATGTCGGCCTGCCCGAACGACGTGCCCACGAACCGCACGTAGGGGAGCTTGGCGAGGTCGGCGGCCGTGCGCAAGACGGTGCCCGGTCGGACCCGGACCAGGATGATCGCAGCCGCCTCGACGCCGAGCTGTAGCGGGTCCCCCACCGCGGTGATGTGGATCAGCCGGCGTTCCTGGAGGCGTGCGACGCGCGAGCGCACGGTGCTCTCGGCCACCTCCAGGTCCCGGGCGATGTCCCGGAAGGGGCGGCGCCCATCATCCTCCAGGGCGACGATGATCGCCTTGTCGAGATCGTCGAGATGCATGCGACCTCCTTGCGCGGAACTTTACGCCCATGTCGACGCATCCAGCATAACGAGACGTGCTCAGGTTGACAATGCGTAAGATTCTGCGTTTACTTGTATCACCATGCGCAATATCCTCCCGGCGCGGTCGCGACGGGCGTGGTGGCGCTCCGCATGGTGGCAGGGAGACCGGCAGCGAGCCTGTGGGAGGGAGGCGGGTACGCCCCGAGCGGCACCCAGGAGTGGACGAGAGGACACACGTTCGACGGGCCGCGGCGCGCGGCCCAAGGAGATCGGGACAAGGAGCGAGTCGTGGGCCACAAACGGAAGGACGCCGACGCCACCGAGCGCAAGGCGCTCGAGCGCGAGATCGACGAAGCCAAGCAGTACGACCCCGAGGACCCGCTGTTCGGGTTGACCGTGGAGGATCTGAGCGGGCCGCGGTTGAGCCGACGAACCGTCCTTCGCCTGATGGCGGCGGCCGGCGTCCTGTCCGCCCTCCGCTTCGCGCCCGGGATGGAGTCCGTCGCCTACGCGCAGGGCACTGCAGGCGGTCACCTGAAGGCGGGCTGGGCCGGCGTGGGCGAGATCCGCACCCTCGATCCCGCCCAGATCAACCAGGTGCTGGAGTTCCAGATCGCATCGAACGTGCTCAGCGGGCTGACGCACATCAACCCGAAGCTGGTGGCCGAAGGTGACCTCGCCGAGAACTGGACGGTAACGTCCGACGGCCTGCACTACACCTTCAAGCTGCGCCAGGGCGTCACTTTCCACAACGGCGATCCCTTCACCGCCGACGACGTGCTGTTCACCTACAACCGCTCGAAGGACCCCAACCAGTCGATCCAGTCGAGCGTGCTCGAGGGCGTGGCCAGCGTCGACAAGGTCGATGACTACACCGTGCGCTTCAACCTCAAGGCGCCCCAGGCCTCGTTCCTGGTCAAGGTGCTGGAGCGCTCCAGCGGCCGTGCCATGGCGATCGTCAACCAACGTGCCATCAAGGAGATGGGCGAGTCCAACTACGGCCTCATGCCGGTCGGTACCGGGCCCTTCAAGGTGACCGCGCATCAGCTCGGTCAGGGCGTCGAGCTGGCGAAGTTCGAGCACTACTACGATCCGGCGCGTCCCAAGCTGGACCGCGTGACCATCACCCCGATCGTGGAGCCGGAGCCGCTGGCGGCCGCCATCGAGGCCGGCGACATCCAGATCATCGGCGGCAACCCCCCGGCGGCCGAGCTGATCGATCGTTTCGTGGCGAACCCCGATCTGGTGGTCAGCCAGATCCCGGGTCCCGGCTTCCAGTCGCTCTGGATCAACCCCTGGCGCGATCCCATGAAGGTGACCGACTTCAACAAGCCCTTCTCGGAGCTGGTGCAGGAGAAAGGCTTCAAGGTCCGGCTTGCCCTCGCCAAGGCGTTCGACCGCGCCGACCTGATCAAGCGCGCACTGTTCGGGCGGGGCGTGCCGGCATTCGGCAGCATCAACCCCGCCATGGGGTACTTCTACGACGACGCCATCGACGGCACCAGCGAGCAGCGCTTCGATGTCACGGAGGCCAAGAAGCTGCTCGCGGACGCGGGCTTCCCGGACGGAAAGGGCTTCCCGACCTTCAAGCTGACCATCACGCCGGCCGGACGGCGCGAGGGCCAGATCATCGCCGACATCCTCAAGCGCAACCTGGGCATCACCGTGGAGCTCGATACCAAGGACTTCCCGGTGCTCATCGACGAGTTCGACGCCAACAACTACGACCTGTTGCGGGTCGGGTCGGGCGGCGACTACGATCCCGACGACGGGCTGGTCGACTGGATGGAGACGACCTCGAAGTTCAACGGGCCCAAGCGCGACAAGGCCACCGAGAGCTTCGGCTACTTCTCGGACAAGGAGGTCGACAGCCTCACCGAACAGGAGCGCGTGCAGCCCGACCTTGCCAAGCGCAAGGCGCTGGTGCAGCAGGCGAACAAGCTCACCTCCGACAAGGTGGCGTCCATCTTCCTCTACCATCCGCTCGACATCCTGGTCTACCGCAAGGACATCGTCTACCCGGCCGAGAGCCGCATCCCCGGTCTGGTGGACCTGGACCGCGTCAGCTTCGCGTAGGCGCGACAGGACCGCTCGCCGGTCGCCGGGCCCGCACGGGCCCGGCGACCCCCTCCGCGCCGGGCTCTTTCGAACGGCCACCGCTCGGTGGCCCGAGGTAGGACAACCGTGACGACCTATCTTCTGAAGCGGATCGTGGCCGCCATCCTGGTGATGTGGGCGGTGGCGACGTTGGTGTTCTTCATGCTGAGGGCGGTCCCCGGCGATCCCCTGCAGGCCATGCTCTTCGACATCGGTGACCCGCACGCCGCCGACGTGCTGCGCCACAAGTACGGGCTCGACAAGCCCGTGTACGTGCAGTACGGCCTGTGGATGTGGAACATCGCCCACGGCGATCTCGGGGCCTCGATCTACGGCAGCCGGGTGCCGGTGACGCAGATCATCTCGGAATCGTTGCCGCGCACCATGTCACTGGCTCTGCTCGCCTTCGTGATCGCCATGGCCATCGCCGTTCCCGCCGGCATCATCTCGGCGGTGCGCAAGAACTCGGCGCTGGACCACGGCTTCACTTTCCTGGCGTTCCTGGGCCTGTCGATGCCGGACTTCTGGCTCGGGATCGTGCTCATCATCGTGTTCGCGGTGCATCTGCGGTGGTTCCCGGCCATCGGCTACGCACCGCTCAGCGACGGCTTCATCCCCTGGATCCGGCACCTGATCCTGCCGGCGACCGCCATCGGCACAGCCTTCTCCGCCATCCTGGCGCGCATGATCCGCTCCTCGATGCTGGAAGTCATGAAGATGGACTTCATCACCGTGGCGCGCTCCAAGGGGCTGGTCGAGGAACGCGTGGTGATGAAGCACGCCTTCCGCAACGCCCTGATCCCCGTGGTCACGGTCACCGGCATCGCCTTCGCGCTGCTCATGGCCGGTGCGGTGGTGGTGGAGAACGTCTTCGCCATCAAGGGGCTGGGAAGGGTGCTGATCCAGGGCATCCTCAATCGTGACTACCCGGTCGTCCAGGGGGCGATCCTGGTCGTGTCCGCCATCTTCGTTGCTACGAATCTCGTGGTCGACGTGCTGTACACGGTGATCGACCCCCGCATCCGGTTGAGGTGAAGCGCATGGCCGATCCCGTCCCCCTCCGACCGAGCGCCGCGCAGACCGTACGCCCGCGGCAGAAGCGCCCGCGCTGGCTCAAGCTGCTGCTCGCCGACCGGCGCGCCTCGATCTCCTTGGCGGTGCTGGTGGTGCTGGTCGGCGCCGCCGCGCTGGCGCCCTACGTGTCACCCGCCGATCCGACCTCCATGGCGTTCGACATGTTGACCCCGCCGAGCTGGGCCCACCCCTTCGGCACCGACGACCTGGGTCGCGATCTGCTCAGCCGGGTCATCTTCGGCGCGCGCATCTCCCTGTTCGTGGGCATCGTGACGGTCGTGTCCTCGATGGTCCTGGGCGTGATCATGGGCGTGCTGGCCGGTTACTACGGTGGCTGGCTGGACACCATCATCATGCGCTACATCGATCTGCAGTGGGCGTTCCCCAACTTCATCATCGCGGTGTACCTGGTGGCCGTCTTCGGGACCGGGCTGTCCAACGTCATCATCGCCGTGGCGCTGGCGTTCCTGGACGATTTCGCGCGGATCGCGCGCGGCATGGTGCTGACCGTGCGCGAGCGCGACTTCGTGGAGGCCGCGCGCGCGCTGGGCGCGTCGGACGTCCGCCTGATGCTGCGGCACATCCTGCCGAACTCGATGGCCCCGCTCATCGTGCAGGCCACGGTCAGCGTGTCCTACGCTATCCTGGCCGAGGCCGGACTGAGCTTCCTGGGGCTCGGAGTGAAGGCCTCGACGCCCACCTGGGGCCTCATCCTCAGCGACGCGCGCAGCTTCATCAGCCGCGCCTGGTGGCTCGGCATCTTCCCGGGTGTGGCCATCATGATCACGGTGTTGAGCATCAACTTCTTCGGCGACTACCTGCGCGACGTCTTCGATGTGCGCGAGACGAGCGTGGAGGGGTGAGCCGCTTGATCGGCGCCCGCTCGCGCCTGGAACGGTAGACTCGGCAACATGCAGCTCCTCCAACTGTTCTGGTCGTTCGCCAAGGTCGGGCTGTTCGGCTTCGGCGGAGGGCCCTCGATGATCCCGCTCATCCAGGAGGAGGTCGTCGAGGTCCAGCACTGGCTCACCAAGGACGAGTTCCTCGACGCCTTCGCCTTCGGCAGCGCACTGCCGGGCCCGATCGCCACCAAGATGGCGGGCTACGTCGGCTTCAAGGTGTCGGGCTGGCCGGGGGCGGCCATGGGCCTCATCGGCGTGGCCGTGCCCACCATCATCGCCATGATCGCGCTGGGAAGCCTCTACCTTCGCTACCGCAACAGCCCCGTGTTCGAGAACTTCCTGCGCGGTGTTCGCCCGGTGGTCATCGCCCTGCTCGCGTTGGTGGTGTGGGAGTTCGCGCCGCGCGCGTTCGGCCTGCCGCCGCAATGGCTGAAGAACTGGGCGTTATGGTTGCTGGCGGCGGCCGCGTTCTTCCTTTCCATCCGCTTCAACGTGCATCCGGCGATCCTGATCGTGGCCGGGGGCCTGCTGGGCATCTTCGTGATCCATTGAGCGGCCTCTCACGCCGGGCTTCGTGATTCACCCACCACGGCCCGGCCGAGACCACGGGTAGACTGCGCGGACTGCGGCGGGAGCGTCGTCGGGACGTTCGCGTCGCGTCGGCGTGCCGGCGCAGGGAAGGAGGCCGCCATGGCCACAGCCAAGTCTGGCGACACTGTGCGCGTCCACTACACCGGACGCCTCGACGACGGCACCGTCTTCGACTCCTCGCGTGAACGCGAACCGCTCGAGTTCACGGTGGGATCCGGGCAGGTGATCGCCGGGTTCGAGCGCGCGGTCGAAGGGATGGAGGTCGGCGAGGCGTGCCAGACGCGCATCGAAGCCGATGACGCCTACGGGGAGCGGCGCGAGGATCTCGTGCTCGACCTGCCCAAGGACCAGATCCCCGCGGACATGGAGATCGCGCCGGGCATGCGGCTCGAGCTGCGGCAGCCCGATGGGCAGCCCGTGCCCGTGACCGTGGCCGAGGTCGGCGAACAGAGCGTCACGCTCGACGCCAACCATCCGCTCGCCGGAGAACCGCTGAGCTTCGAACTCGAGCTGGTCGCGATCGAAGGCGGGTCGGCCGGGGCGTGACGCTGCGCGCGCTGGCGGGCTGGGGGTCGGATCGCGGAGCACGCGAGGCCTACCTGCCGGTCCACCCGGCCAACGAGGCGGCGCGAGCCGTCTACGGATCGGTCGGCTTCGCCACCGACCACGGGTACACATACTGGGAAGCTCCGGCCTGAGCCGGGTGCGGTGGCGTCAGTAGCGCAGCACCGTGCTGCGGGCATCTTGCAGCACGTGCGACATGTCGAGCGCCTTGGCCGTCCCGAGGACCACGCAGTCCTCCGGCGACTCGGCGACCGCCACCGGGATGTTGGTCACGCGCCTGAGAAAAGCGTCGAGGTTGCGTAGCTTGGCGCCGCCCCCCGTCATCACGATGCCACGCTCGATGACGTCCGAGACGAGCTCGGGGGGCGCGTGCTCGAGCACCTTCCGCACGCCCGCCGCGATCTTGTCGAGCGACCCGTTGAGGCTGCGTACCACGTCTTCGGTGGTGATGGTGACGCTCTTGGGCATGCCGTCGATGAGATCGCGGCCGCGCACCTCCATGCCGCGGTCGTCTTCGTCCGAGGCGAGCACCGCGGCGCCCACCGTGCGCTTGATCTCCTCGGCGGTCCGGTCGCCGATGAGCAGGTTGTGCTGCGCCTTGATGAAGGCCATGAGGTCGCGGTCGAAGGTGTTGCCTGCGATGCGCAGGCTCTCGGAGACGACGATCCCGCCCATGCTGATGATGGCGATGTCGGTGGTTCCGCCGCCGATGTCGATGACCATCGAGCCGACCGGATCGGCGATGTTGACGCCGGCGCCGATGGCTCCGGCGACCGGCTCCTCGATGAGGAACGCCTTGCGCGCCCCGATCTCGTTGACCGCTTGGAGCACGGCGCGCTTCTCGACCTCGGTGATGCCGCTGGGGATGCAGACCATGATGTTGGGGCGGAGCAGGCGGTTGGCGCCGGTCAGGACCTTCGAGATGAAGGCCTTGAGCATCTTCTCGGTGAGCGTGTAGTCGGCGATCACGCCATCGGCCATGGGCCGGACGGCGGTGATGTTGCCCGGCGTCCGGCCGAGCATGCGGTAGGCATCCTGTCCGACGGCCTTGACGTCGGTGGTGCCCTTGACGACCGCGATCACGGCGGGTTCGCGGAGCATCACGCCCTTACCCTTCACATGGATGCGGACGTTCGTCGTCCCGAGATCAACACCGATCATGGCGCTACGCTAACAGGTCTGCGTGAGGCCCGTACGGAGGAGGGTCGGACGTCGCGACGGGCACGCGCGTTAGCATGGGACGGGAGGAGGCCCGCATGAAGGCGATCGTGGTTGGCGAAGGGGGCGCGCTCGCGTATCGCGAGGTGCCGGACCCGGTGCTCCGGCCCGGCGAGGTGATGGTCGACGTCCATGCCACGGCGCTCAACCGCGCCGACCTGTCGCAGCGCGCCGGACACTACCCGCCGCCGGCCGGCGAGAGCGACATCCTGGGGCTGGAGATGGCGGGCGTCGTCAGCGAGGTGCCCGACGGAGTGCGCGGTGTGCACGTCGGCGACCGCGTGTCCGCCCTGCTGCCGGGGGGCGGCTACGCCGAGCGCGTGGCGGTCCCGGCCGCGATGCTCATGCCGGTGCCCGAGGGTTGGAGCTGCGCCCAGGCAGCGGCGCTGCCGGAGGCCGCCTTCACGGCGTTCCTCAACCTCTTCCTGGAGGCGGGACTGCGGGCGGGGGAGCGGGTACTGATCCACGGTGGCGCCAGCGGCGTGGGGACGGCCGCCATCCAGCAGGCGACGCTGGCCGGTGCCTCGGTGTTCGCCACCGCCGGCAGCGACGCGAAGGTGGCCACCTGTCGCCGACTGGGTGCGGAGCTCGCGGTCGATTACCCGCGGCGGGACTTCGCGGAGGCGGTCCGGGAGCACACCGGGACGGCCGCCGGCGGCGGCTGCGTCGATGTCGTCCTCGACATGGTGGGGGAGCCCTACTTCGAACGCAACCTCGAGCTGCTGCGCGTAGGCGGACGCATGGTGTTCATCGCTACCCTCGGAGGCAGTAGGGCGAGCTTCGACATCCGTCGTCTGATGGCGATGCGGGCGACCCTGAAGGGGTCGACGCTCCGCTCCCGGCCGCTGGCCGAGAAGGTGCGCATCCGCCAGGCCTTCGAGGACCGCTTCGGACAGGCGCTGGCCGAGGGACGCCTCGACCCCGTCATCGACAGCGTCGTGCCGATCGCCGAGGTGGCCGAGGCCCACGAGCGCATGCGGGCCAACCGCAACGTCGGCAAGATCGTCCTGGTAGTCAGGGAAGGGGCGGAGCGCTCGACCTGAGGCGCCGCACCGCTGCTGGCCGGGCCCGGCGCGCCGGCGCCGCTGTGCACGATGCGCGGTGCGCACGATGCGCGGTGCGCACGTGGACGTGCCCGACACAGAGGAACCTTGAGAGCAGCCTCGCCGGGGGGCAGCGGATGCGAGGCGACCCTCAAAGTTCTCCTCGAGGCTAGCAGGGTGGCCGCGGGCCACAGCGGCGCAGCCCACCATGTGCCGGGCTGCTCCAGGCACCTGCCGTCAGCAGCGAGGACGAGATGCGAGTCGGGTGGCCCCGCGTATACTGAGCGCGCATGGCACGCGCTCCCTTCACCGCTCTGGCGGACGTCTACGACGCCATCATGGCTGACGTCGAGTACGACGACTGGGCGGCGTTCATCCTGCGGTTGGCGCGCGAGCGGGGTTGGCAGGGGGGCGCGGCGTTGGACGTGGGCTGCGGGACCGGCAATGCGACCCTCCCGATGCGCGCGCTCGGCGTCGACGTGTCCGGCCTCGACGCCTCGGAGTCGATGCTGCGTGTGGCGCAGCGCAAGCTCCCGACGGTGAGCTTCTACTGCAGCGACTTCCGGACGATGACGCTGCCGCGGCGCTTCACGCTGGTCTACTCGGTGTTCGATGCCCTGAACAACCTGCTCGAGCCCCACGACTTCGAAGCCACCGCCCGGCGCGTGTTCGACCACCTGCTCCCGGGCGGTCTGTTCATCTTCGACGTGAATACCACCGTCGGCCTGCGCGACCTGTGGGAGGGCGGCCGGGTGGAGGGGTGGGCCGACGAGGTGTACTTCCGCTGGGTCCACTCTTTCGACGAAGCAGCCTCGCTAGCCAGGGTCGAGGCCTTCTGCGAGACCGAGAGCGGCCCCTTCACCGAGGTGCACTACGAACGCCCCTACGATCCGCCGGAGGCGACGCGGTTGCTCGAGGCGGCCGGCTTCACCTCGGTGGAGGCCCTGACCTACCCCAGTGGCGGGAGCGCCTCGGAGGACGCGGCGCGCGTGTGGATGGTGGCGCGGCGCGGCCCTTGAGCGCGCCGGCCTTCAGCCCTGCTCCTCCAGGCCCGCCTGCTCGCGTACGACGCGCGCGATGTTGGAGACGTCCTCGTCGCCGAACCCCCGCTTGATCAGGCTGGTCTCGAGTTGCTCGACGTAAGCGGCGAGGGGGATGGACACGCCCAACTCGCGCGCCGCCTCCAGCGCGATGCCGAGATCCTTGCGGTGCAGTCGCGTACGGAAGCCCAGCGGGTAGTGGTTGTGGATCATGTTCGGCCCGCGATGGGTCAGCCCCCAGGAGCCCGCGGCGCCGCCCGACACGGCGGCGTGAGCCGCCTCGATGTCGATGCCCGCCGCCAGGCCCAGGGCCAGGCCCTCGGCGATGGCCGCGTAGGTGCCCGCGATGATGACCTGGTTGACGGCCTTGGTGACCTGTCCGCTGCCGATCGGGCCGACATGGGTCACGGTCTTCCCGAGTACCCCCAGCACATCGCGCAACCGCTCCAGAACGGCGGCGTCGCCGCCCACCATGATCGACAGCGTGCCGCGCTCGGCGCCCTCGCTGCCGCCCGACACCGGGGCGTCCAGCATCGCCACGCCGCGGTCCTCGAGCGCGGCGGCGATCAGCCGGGTGGTGGCGGGGCTGATGGTGCTCATATCGACGAGCACCGCGCCCTTCTCCATGCCCTCGACCGCTCCCTCCTCGCCGAGCACCACGGCCTGGACGTCGGGCGTGTCGCTCACCATGGTGAACACCAGCTCCTGGTCGCGGGCGCACTCGCGCGGCGTGGCGGCGCGCCGGGCGCCGAGTCGCTCGAGGGGCTCCTCGCGCCCACGCGTGCGGTTGTGCACGGTGACCTCGTGGCCTGCTTCGAGCAGGCGCCGTGCCATGGGCGCGCCCATGGTGCCCAGTCCGATGAATCCGATCCTCATGGGGAGTCCTCCCGATCCTCGCCGGCGCCTGTTGGATGCGCGCCGTGGCCGCTCCAGATGGTCTCGAGTACCTCCATGAGCCGTGTCGCCACGGCCCGGTTGTGCGAGCTTACCGTTTCACGCCGCGGGACCGGCGCCCAGCCGGAGGGATCGTCGAGCATCCGCTCGGGCAGCCCCACCGGGCTCCTGGCCGCCCAGCGCTCGCGCCAGGTCTCGGGGAGGAACTCGGGCAGCTCCCGGCCGGTGACCGCGGCCCACAGCAGTGCCCACGCCCGTGGCACGGTGCGGTAGGGGTCGTAGCCGCCTCCGCCGGTCGCCACCAGGCGGCCGCCGGTGAAGCGCTCGCTCAACTCCGCCATCCGCCGGTAGCTCGCGCCCATCGCGGCCAGGCTGAGGCTGAGGTCGGCAAGCGGGTCGTTGCGGTGCATGTCGGCCCCGGCCTGGAGCACGATCAGATCGGGCCGGAAGGCCTCGATCGCGCGAGGGACCACCTGCTCGAAGACCTCGAGGAAGGAGGCGTCCTCGGTGAAGGGTTCCAGTGGCATGTTGACCGACGTCCCGCGCCCGGGCCCGCGGCCGGTTTCGTAGGTGTGTCCCGTACCGGGGAACAGGTAACGCCCGGACTCGTGCAGGCTGACGGTCATCACGTCGGGCGAGTCGTAGAACAGCCACTGCACTCCGTCGCCGTGGTGCACGTCGAGGTCGACGTAGGCCACGCGCAGGCCGTGTTCGTCGACGGCGCGACGGATGCCGAGGGCGAGGTCGTTGTACACGCAGAATCCCGATGCCTTGGCACGCATGGCGTGGTGCAGGCCGCCCGCCAGGTTGACCGCGCGCCGCGCAGCGCCGCTCGCCACCAACTCCACGGCGGTGACGGTACTGCTGCACACCCCCAGGACCGCCTCGTGCATGTCGGGGAAGATCGGGTTGTCGCCGGTTCCGAGCCCGAAGTTGTAGGCCTCTTCGTGGACCTCCCCGCGCGAAGCGTGCCGTACCGCGTCGATATAGCGCGTGGAGTGGACGCGGGCCAGCTCGCGCTCCGTGATGGGGGTCACCCCGGCGAAGTCCGCTGGGCTCAACGCGCCGACGAACTCGAGCAGGGTGCGGGTGAGCTCGAGCCGCTCAGGCCGGAACGGGTGCTCGGGGGAGAACTCGTACTCCGCCAGCGAGGGGTCGTAGACGAAGAGCGCCGGGCTCGCGGACGCGCCGTTCTGGCGGCCGCCCGCCGCCTCCGCGCTCACGGCTCGGTGGCCCTGTCGACCGGCCACAGGATCACGAAGCCCTCGCTCCGCAGGTACTCGGCCAGACGACGACCGTCGACCGTGTTCACCCGCAGCACGAAGGTGACGCTCTCAGCGTCGGCACGTGAGGTCATCACGCTGGAAACGTTGTGGCGGCGCTCGGCGATGGCGGCCAGCAGGGCGGCCAGCGCGCCGGGCCGGTTGGGCACCTCCACCTCCAGCCGGGTCGCCGCTTCGTACACGCCGGACATGCGCACCAGGGCGTCGAGCATGTCGATGCCGGTGACGATACCGACCAGTCGATCTCCGTCCATCACGGGCATGGCGCCGATCTTGTGCTCGCGCAGCGTCTTGGCGGTCTCCTCGATGGGGTCGAGGGGGTGCGCCGTGAGGACGGGTGCGACCATCACACGACGTACCGGATCCACCGCAGACACGCCGGCCGGGGCCATCGGGTGGTCGGCGCCGACCAGGCGCAGATCGCGATCGGACACGATGCCGACCAGCCGGTCGACGGTGTCCTCGTCCTTCTCCGGGCTGGTACGGGCCGGCCCCTTGCCGACGTTCTCGAGGATGGGGAAGTGGCGGATGTTGCGCTGATCCATCAGCGCGTTCACGTCGCGGATCGGCATGTCCGGACCGATGGCGACCACCTGCCGCGTCATGATGTCCTGTACCAGCATGGTGCCCTCCGAAGCCCGAGCCCGCTCGGCGCGCCCGCCCTCCCGATGGTACCGCCTCACCGCAAAGCGGGACGGCGGCCGGACTCAGCCGAAGAAGCGCGGGCGGGTCCGGAGCCGGTGGAACTCCTCCACCACGGCCGGATCGGCGTGGGTGCCGATGCGCGCCATGAGCTGGTTGGCGGAGCTGCTGCGGACCTCGGCGTCGGCGGTGTTGAAGGTCTCGAAGCCGGCGCTGCGGTACAGACGCTCCAGCAGCCGCTTGTAGGCGAAGTCGTTCAGCCCGGTGCGCTTGAGGTCGTAGTGCCACACGTACATGGTGGCGAACACCACGGTGTCTTCGAAGCGCCCGCCTTCGAAGCTCGCCGCCAGCAGGCGTTCGGCCAGGCGCTGGCCCCGATACGGCGGCGCGACCTCGACGGCGCCAAGTTCGATGATCCTTCCGGTGCGATCCTCACCCCACGACTCCACATCCGACGGCGGGTGGAACGCCGCGTAGGCGACCATCCGGCTCTCATCCACGGCGACGCTCACGCACGACTGGGCGTCGCGGGCGATGCCGATGAGGGCCTGGTGCTGCTTGGCGGCGGGTCGGAACATGTCGATCGCCGGGTGGGGCTGCAGGCCTCCGAGGGCCTCGGGGGTGAGGCACACCACGATGCTGGCCGTCCCGGCGGACGGGCCGGTGGCGGCCTCGGTCACGGGAGGCCCGCGGTCACGGGAGGGATACCGGTAGGTGTCGGCGGTCGCGCCAGCGCGCGACCAGGGCGTCGGGCAGGCGGGCCGGGCCGACGTCCGGGCGTTCATCGAGGCCCAGCAGGGCCCCGAGTCGGGCGTGCGCGCGCCAAGCGCCGTCGCCTGCGGGCACGCGCTCGGCTCCCTCACCGAAGGCGCGCAGCAGACCCTCGTGGTAGGCGCTGAGATCCGGATCCTCGAGTGCGCTGGCGAGCCGCTCCGCTGCGTCCGCGGAGGCGCCGCGCAGGAGCTGCGTGGCGCCCGCCAGGGCCGCATACTGGGCGCGCAGGCCCAGGTCACCACGCTCGCGCGCGTCGCCGTCGGGCAGGGCGGCCACCAGCGCGGCCTCACCCTTGCCCAGGACCCGGTCGGCGCCGGTCGCGTCGCCCATGCGCAGGTGCGCGGCCACCGCGGCGGCGAGGGCCTCGGCGCGCTGGTACTCGAAGCGCGACACTTCGATCGCTCGCTCCGCGTGCATCAGTGCGTCCTCGGGCCGAGCGGCCACCAGGCTTGCGTGCAGGTGAGCCTGGCGGAAGAGCACGCCGTGCAGCTCTCGATCGGGTTTGTCGTCGAGGGTCGAGAGCACCTCGCCGATGCTCTGGCGGGCGTGCCGCAGGTCGGGTTGGTCGGTCTCGGGCAGTGGCAGCACCGGCAGCGGCAACCGCAATGGCTGGGCCAGCCCGCGGCAGGCGTACGCCAGGCCGATGCGTAGCGTGGTGCGCAGCACCCGGTATCCGGCGTCCACCTCCAGAACGTCGGCGTAGTGCCGGAACCGTTCGATGTTGCGCGCCAGCGTGAAAGTCGCCTCCTCGAAGGCGCCCTCGGCCAGCAGCGCCAGCGCAGCTTCGTCGTCGACCTTGGCGATCCAGAAGTTGCGCTCGATGGGCTCGGCGTCGGCCAGCTCCAGGATGTCGCGAGCGGCCGCGAAGTCCTTTCGCGCGCTCGAGAGATTGCCCATGCGGCGGTGGAGCGTGCCGCGGCGCGACAGGTAACGCGTCTGCTCCTGCACCAGCGCTTCGGAGCGGTAGCCGAGCTCCACGGCCAGATCGAGCTCACGCCGCGCCTGGTCGAAGCGCCCGAGCTTCAGGCACACGTCGCCCTTCTGGAAGGCGAGCCGGGCCCGGATGAGGTCCTCATCGGAGTCGACGCGGTCGAGCTCGCGCAGGGCGCCCTCCAGATCGCCGCGATCCTTGGCGATCAGGCCCGCCCACACCGAGACCTTGGTGCGCGCCAGGGTGCTGGCGCTGTCGTTGTCGGTCACTCGCTCCAACGCCTTGCGGGCATCCTCGCCGACGAGGCGCGCGGCTTCGTCGAGATCGCTGCGCCAGCGCGCGATGCTGGCGCGCACCAACGCCACCTCGACGCGCAACAGGGGCACGGTCGTGCCGGGGCAACACTCCAGCAGGCGCTCGGCCTGCTCGAAGCGCCCTTTGAGGACCTCGCCTTCCGCGCGCTTGAGTGTCGTCCAAGCGCGGACGTCGGCGTCCTCGGAATGGGCGAGCTCTTCGAACGCGCTGAGGGCGTCGGCGTGATCGTAGCTGCCCAGCTTCACGTAATGGGCGGCGACCTGCCGAGCGATGTCGTGGAAGGCCGGACTGCCGCTCAGCTCCTGTGCGGCGGCGTGCCAGATGCGACGGACCAGTGACTGCTGGATGCTGTGCTGCTGCAGCCAGGCGGCCATGGTGTCCCAGTCGCGCGCCTCGAACACATGGTGGAGGAAGCGCGAGGCGCTCTCGCTGGCCGGGTCCGCCCAGGCAGCCTCCAGGTAGGCCTCGGCGGCCTTCCGGTTGAGCGCCCGGTAGCGGTCGGGATCGGCCTCCTGGAGGCGCAGGCGCAGAGCGCGTGCGAGCTGCCGTGAGAAGCAGCGGAAGCTGGACGCGTCGCCGGGCACCTGATCCAGGAAGGCGAGCTCGAAGGCATTGAGGCCCTTGGCGGCGTCCTGACGCAGCCCCAACAGGATGTCCACGCTGAAGGTGGGGAACTCGGGGATGGAGAGCGCGGCCAGGGCCGAGAGGAAGTCGCGCAGGTGCGCGTCGCCGGAGACGTCGACCAGCTTGCTGAGCTGCTCGATTGAGAGCTGGCTGCCCTCGAAGGCGGCCTCGCCGACCGGCTCGCGCACCTCCGCCAGCAACGTGAGGGTCCGCAGCTCCTCGAACGAGCGGCCGGCCCGCTGCACGATGTCCTCCTGCTGGGAAGGCGACAGATGCGGCAACCGCGCCTTGACGAAGCGTCGCGCTTCGGCGGTGGTGGGGGGCGTGAGCTTGATCGGACCCTCGAACGCGCCCAGGCGCTGCATCGCTCGGGCCGGCACGTCGGCCATGCTCGCCAGCACGGCGGCCTCCGGGAGCCGGCTGAGTGGCTCGAACAGCGACAGCCACAACCACTCCGACGCACTCACGCGCGGGACCTCGGGGGTGTTGAGCCGAAGCGGCACCATACCGAGGCTGTCCTGGCCCGCCATCGACTGCGACACGTGCAACAGGAACACCGTCCGACCCGCCGTCTGGCGACCGGCCTCGATGATGACGCGCGCCACCTCGGCCTGGGCGTCGGCCTGGACCGCGAAGGCGCTGGAGCTGCCGATGCGCAACAGCTTCGACTCGATGAGCTCGTGCGGCACGCCCAGCGCCTGGGCCAGGCGGCTCAGGGCGCCGGCCAGGTCGCTGGAGGAGAACTCGAGGCGCACGATACGGTCGGCCGCGCGCGGTTGGATCTCGAGCGCCTGCTGGATGTAGTCGGCCAGCAGCGTCTTGCCAGAGCCGGGGCGGCCGGTGATGAGCAGGTGGGGGGTCTCGCCGCTACGCACGCCGCCGACGAAGCTCCGGTAGGCGCGCCGCTTCTCGCGACCGAGGAGCTGCAGGACCTCCTGCTCGGCCGAGCTGCCGGGGGAGAGCAGCACCTCGAGCTCCGGCGCGCGCAGCGGCGGCTGGCCGGTGGTGGTCCAGAGCTCGCCAAGGATCTCGAACAGCACGCGCTTGTCGGCGAGCTTGCCCTTGTCCCGGTAGATGATGTTGCGCACCACGTTGGGATTGGCGCCCCGGCGTTCCATCTCCTTGCGGAGCCAGTTGATGCTTCCGAGTACGCCGTTGGCGTCGCGCTTGTGCCCGACCGTCCTGCGCACGGCTTCGAAGATGGGGCGCCAGGGGCTGGCGTGCTCGTCGGGGGGATCGGAGATCATCGTGTGTCATGTTATCGCGGTCGGGTAAACAAGTACACAGATGGTCGCCGCGGCCCGACCCCAGGCGCGCCGGGCGGGTAGGGGCGGACCCGGAGCCGGCCGCAGGGCGGTGCTATGCTCGTGGGCATGGACGTGCTCCAGAAGGCGGCAACAGGACGGCGTCTGACGCCCGATGAGGCCGCCGGTCTCTACCGCTCTCCGTTGTTCGCGCTGGCGTCTGCCGCCGACGCCGTGCGCGGCATGCGTACCGATCCGGAGGTCGTGACCTACCTGATCGACCGCAACATCAACTACTCCAACGTGTGTTCGGTCGGCTGCAGCTTCTGCGGCTTCTACCGGACGCGGCGCCAGGACGACGCCTACACCCTGAGTTACGACGCCATCTCCGCCAAGGTGACCGAGCTCGAGGCGGTCGGCGGTACCCGCATCCTCATGCAGGGAGGCGTCAATCGCTACCTCCCACTCAGCTGGTACGTCGACCTCATGCGTTTCCTCAAGGAGCGCCACCCATCGGTGCGCATCGAGGCCTTCAGCCCCGAGGAGATCAAGGGTCTGGCCGGCCTCACCGGCATGAGCAGCCGGGAGGTGCTCGTCGAGCTCCAGGCCGCCGGCCTCGACGGCCTGCCCGGCGGCGGCGGCGAGATCCTGGTCGACGAGGTCCGGCACGCCGGGCATGTCGCTCCCGGCCGCATCGCCGCCGACGAATGGATCGCCATCATGGGCGACGCCCAGGAGCTGGGCCTGTACACCACCGCCACGATGGTGATCGGTTTCGGTGAGACGGCCGAGCAGCGTGTGCAGAGCATGATGCGCATCCGCGATCAGCAGGATCGCGCGCTGGCCACGCACGGGAACGGATTCTCGGCGTTCATCTCCTGGACGCTGCAGACCCAGGGCGTGCGGATCCAGGGACGGGCCCCGGGAGCCGGCGCGCACGAGTACCTCCAGAACGTGGCCGTGAGCCGGTTGCTGCTCGATACCATCCCGAACTTCCAGGCGTCCTGGCCCACCATGGGCTACAAGGTCGCCCAGACCGCCCTCAGCTTCGGCTGCAACGACTTCGGGAGCACCATGCTGGAGGAGAACGTGGTGTCGCAGGCGGGTGCCCGGCACCGCTCCACTCCGGAGCGCGAGATCGTGCGCCAGATCGTCGATGCCGGCTACCGGCCGGCGCAGCGCGACAGCCTCTACGGCATCGTGCGGCACCCCGATGTCGACGCCCTGTTGGCGGTTGCCCCGGACGGCGGAACGGTTCAAGCCGGCACGGAGCACGACGCGGCCGCCGTGCCTTGAGCCGCCTACTGCAGCGCACCATCCTGCAGGCACAGGTCGTCTACAACGGGCTCGGCACGCCTCGCGCCGACGGCGCGGTGGTCGTGCAGAACGACGGCAGCCGGCGCCAGGTCATCGCGGTCGACAGCGCCCTTCGGGCGCGGGAGGCATTCCCGGACGCCCGTCTGGAGGACGCCGGCTTCGCGGTGTCCCCTCCGCCCGTCAACGCCCACACCCACCTCGATCTCAGCGACATGCCCTACAGCGCGGGCAGCTACCAGGACTTCATCCGGGCGGTCATCCGCCACCGGCGGGAAGCGCCGGGAGGCGTCGAGGCCGCGCAAAGAGGCCTGGACGAGGTGGTGCGGGGCGGCGTGCGCGTGATCGGCGACATCGTCACCGACGAAGCGGTCATGCGCCACCTGCTGCAGCGGACCGACGTCGCCGGGGTCGCGTACTGGGAGGTCATCGGGCCCGACCCCGCGGACGCCGAGCACATCGTCGAGCGAACGCGGTCGCGCCTCGCCGCCTTCCGGGAGCTCGAACGGCCCGGCGGCATGCGCGTCGGCCTCAGCCCGCACACGCCCCACACCGTCAGCGCGCCGCTGTTGCAGGGACTGGCCGCGCTCGCCCGGGCCGAGGCGTTGCCGATGCAGATCCACGTGGCCGAGAGCGCCGAGGAGCTCCGCCTGCACCGCGACGGAGGCGGAGCGCTGGCGGAGCTGCTGGCATCGTTCGGGGTGACGTGGCGGGCCAGCGGCCTGAGCCCGGTGGGCTACCTGGCTTCGCTGGGGGTGCTCGACGGGCGCCCCACCCTGGTCCACATGGTGCATGTGGACGAGGAGGACGTGCGCACCGTGCAACGCGCCGACTGCGCGGTGGTGCACTGTCCTCGCTCGAACGAGGCGCTGGGGTGTGGGCGCTTCCCGTGGGAGCTCTACGCACGGTTCGGCGTGGACGTGGCGTTCGGGACCGATTCGCGCGGCTCGAGCCCGTCGCTGGCCGTCACCGACGAGGTCGCCTTCGCCCGGCAGGCCCACGGCGCCAAGGCGAGCCCACAGGCGCTGGTGCGCGCCGCGGTCAAGGGAGGCTACCGCGCGTTGGGACTGACGCCGCCGAGAGTGCAGCGCGGTGCGCCCGCCGAGTCCATGTTCGTGTGGCCCGTGTCGACCACGTGACATCGGCGGTCGACGCCGCGACCGTAGATTGTAGCGAACCGCTTCGGCCGGCGGCCGACGCCGCTTCGCTCCGGGAGGACTCATGGCAGATACGCACGTCTTGACCGACGACAACTTCCAGAACGAGACCCAGGACGGCCTGGTGCTGGTGGATTTCTGGGCGCCGTGGTGCGGCCCGTGCCGCATGGTGAGCCCCGTCATCGAGGGTCTGGCGGGGGACTACGAGGGCAAGCTCAAGGTCGGCAAGGTGAACGTCGACGACAACCAGCAGGTCGCCATGCAGTTCAGGGTGATGAGCATCCCGACGGTGATCCTGTTCAAGGACGGGCAGCCGGTCGAGACCATGATCGGCGCGCAGCCCAAGAGCGCCTACCAGGCGCGGTTGCAGCCGTACCTTCGCACGAACTGAGCACGACGCGAACGCAAGGATGAGGCACGGGTCGGCCCCGGATGGGGCCGACCCGTGCGTCGTTGGTCTAGCGGATCGGCAGCGACCAGCGCCGCACCAGCGCCCCGTCGCGCCACACGCTCCATCCCCGAGTCACGCCGAGGTGCGCCGCCAGGGCGTCGAGCGTGTCGGCGGGGAGCTCGGTGGCGTCGAGCAGCCGTCCGAGATCGGGCTGCGCTGACGGCGGGGTCGCGCCCGTCGCTTCGCTACCCGGAGCTGCGGCCCGGCGGGCGGCGACCAGGCCCGACTGGACGGCGAAGGCGGCCGGCTGGGACAGCGCGCGCAGCATCGATGCGACGCCGCGCAGCATGGCCGCGCCGTCGCTGGCCCAGACCGCCTGCGATCCGGCCGGGGCGGCTGCCAGGGCTGCGGCCAGGGCAGAGGCGTGCAACGTCGGGCCGCCGCGGTAGGTGTCGATCACGCTCCTCAACGCCGCCGAAGGGGACGCCAGTACCAGGCGACTGCCGACCAGGGCCACGCCCAGATCGGTGCTCGGCCCGACCTGGATGCGCGTGATCGCGACCTCGCGATAGCGTTCATGGCGGGTGGCGATCAGGGTGGCCGGGTCGAGTCCGGCGGCCTCGATGGCGCCGCCGCCCGTGCCGGAGAACCGTGCCAGGAGGCGCTCCAGGGCGGGCCCGAGCCGCGCGAGGCCGGCGCCGGCCCGCTCGGGCGAGGCGACGGGCACGATGGTCAATCGCGCGGGAACGCCGAGGAGCGCCTGGGGCGTGCCTGTCGGGGCGGGCAACGCCACGGTGGTGGCGACGGTGCCGAGCCAGGGGAAGAGATCGTTGGCGAGATCGAGGCCGGTCTGCTGCTTCAGCAGCGCCAGCGGATCGATCCGGCCGCCGCCCGCGGCCGCGACGTCGTCTGCGAGGCCGGCGAGATAGGTCGTCCAGGCCTGCAACCTCAGGGGCGAAGCGTCGACGGCCAGGGCGTCGGCGGGGACCAGGAGGCTGGGGCGCGCGCGGCAACGATCGCAGCGCAGCAGTGCGGCCAGGGCGCCGTCGCCGCCGTTGGGATCGACGCGGGTCCAGGATTGGAGCACCAGACCCGACGGCTGTGCCGTGAGCTGAAGAGCGATCAGCGGGACGGTGCGGAGCGCGTCCTGCAGGTGCACCCGGGCGGCGTGCGCGGTCGGGTCCGAGGGGAGGCCGGGGAGGGCGCCCACTACCCCGGCGATGGCGGCGGTATCGATGCTCACCGTGATGCCGGCACCGTTCAAGTCGGCGAGTGCGCCTGGAACGCGGCTCGCCAGGCTGGGCTCGGTGCTCCCGTGGGCCAGGCGCACCGCGGCGCGGAGCAGATCGACGGTGCTTGCGGCCGCCACGACGTCACCGATCCTGGCCACCGCGATGGTGGCGTCGCCCAGGGCCAGCTCCCGCAGCGACACGCCGTCCTGCGTCTGGGGAACCCCCGATGCGTAGCAGTGATCCAGGGCGGCGATGGCGTCGTCGGTTGCCGGCCCGGCGCCCGGCGCGACGCGCGCCAGCACGAGTGCCGCCGGGACCGGCGCATAGGGCGTCGCGGACACCACGAACAGGGCCTCCCGAACGCCGGGGAGCGGCGCCCGGCCGAGGCCCGGGCAGGCCGCTGCCAGGGACTCGTGCAGGCCACGGCCGTGCAGCGCTCGGGCGGCGGCGGCGAGCGCTCGGGCGGCCTCGGGGTCGTGGGCCGAGGGCGCCGAAGCCGCGGACTGGAAGGTGCGCAGGACCTCGGAGAGCGTCGTGGCAGCGCCCGCCGTGTCGAGGCCGGCCAGCGTGTCCGACAGAGCGGGGTAGCTGGCGCCCAGCGGCGCGACGTGGACCGCCAGGAGCGTCGAGGCGGGGGCCAGGGCGGTGAGGGGGGCGGCCGCGGCGGACGCCGCCAGCGCCGACGCCAGCGAGCCTGCCAACGCCACGGCGCGAAGGAACTGGCGGGGGGAGGCGCTGTGTCGGTCACGGCGTCGGCGTGGAGGATGGGTCATGGGCGGGCACCCTTTCGACGAGCTTCTGGATCAGTGAGGAGCGGCGACCCGACGGACGCCGTCGGGCGACACCTCCCAGGCGATACCGGGGACCTGCGTCGAAGTGATCCTCAAGCGATAGGAGGAGCCGTCGCGGGCGTAGGCCTCCAGTGTCCAGCGGGCGCCGGCCGGGAGTTGGACGTCGACCAGCACGTTGGTGGTGTAGGCGCCGGTCTCGAGGAAGCCGATCGCCATGCGGTGGTAGACGATGCTGGCGGTGGTGTCGAGCTGTCTGGCGGCGGCACCGGCGGGCAGGGGCGCTTGGGTGGCGGGCGCGCAGCTCGCCAGGAGCAGCAGCAGCGCCGCGGCCGCGGCCGGCAGGCCGGCGCGGGAGGTGGGACGCGCACGCGTCTTGTTCACGGGTCCATGGTACAGGCTGCTCCCCACCGGCGGGCGGCGGGCGGCCGGCGGCCGGGTCCCTCGGATGGTGTGATGCCGGGATGCCGCCACCGTCCCGGCCCGGTCCTTGCCCTGCCGCGAGCTCAGCCTCGGCCGACCGGAGCCAGGGCCAGCCGTACGATGTAGCGCTGCGCTCCCTGCTTCTGCTCGTAGCGCAGCAGCAGCTCGTACATCTCGCGTTGCAGCGCCTTGGCGTCCTCGAAGTCGAGGGTGACGCTGTCGCGCCAGGAGGACAGCACCGCCGGCGCGGCGGCGTCGAGCGTGGTGGCGTCCGCCTCCGGGGTGACCGCCGTCTGAACCTGCAACCGGCCGCGCTCGTCGCGGTACACGCGGGTGCCCCAGGTGCCCAGAGCCTCCATGCGGGCACGGACGACGTTGCGCCTCAGCAACCGCTCCCAGTAGGCGTCCCGCTCGGCCAGCGAGGTCTCGAGCGACTCGGCGGCGGTTGCTTCGAACGGCACGAAGAACAGGTCGGCGATGGTCCGGTACAGCTTCATGGGCCGGCCGCGGCGGGGGAGGGTGCCGGACACCTCGAGCAGCCCCGCGGCGAGGAAGCGCTTCGCGCGCTTGAGCACGGTGTTGGCCAGCTCGCCGCTCTCCGTCGCAGCCTGGCCCACTGTGCGCTCCCGTCCCAGGAAGGGGGCGAGCTGGCGCAGGGTGGTCGGGTTCATGAGCAGCTCGGCGGCGGTCGGGTCCCGTACCACGCGGAAGCTGAGGTCGGGCGCTGCGGGTACGGGATCCGGCACCGTTCTACGTGACTGGTGCTCTTTCATGTCATGTAGTGTAGTTCGAGACTGGGACCGGATGGAGAGGGCGGGTACCGTTCCCGCCATGCGGGGCCGCCGTGCCCCGCCAGCGGGCGCCGGGGCGCGCAGGGCCCGCAAGGCGACCTGAGAGGCGGGCAGCAGCCGCTAGACTGGAATCCGCGGCGGCGGAGCCGGGGAAGCGCCAGACGGCGCGCGACCCCGCCCACCGGATCGACGAAGCCCCGTACGCGCCCCGATGTCGGGGCGGGCCCCCAGCGGATCCGACGCCCTCTTCCACGCGAAGGAGTCAGCATGGCCGACATCAGCTCCAAGAACTCGTTCTCCGCCCGTGACGTCTTCGACACCGGCTCGGGCCAGGCGACCTACTACCGACTCGCCAAGCTCCAGGAGGACGGCCTGGGTCGGATCGACCGCATGCCGTTCTCCATCCGGGTACTGCTGGAGTCGCTGCTCCGCAACGAGGACGGCTACACCGTGACCGCGGACGACATCCGCAATCTGGCCGGCTACGATCCCAGGAACCCGTCCGACGTCGAGATCCCCTTCAAGCCTGCCCGCGTCGTCCTTCAGGACTTCACCGGCGTACCCGCCGTGGTCGACCTGGCGGCGCTACGCAGCGCCATGGAGCGCATGGGTGGCGATCCCAAGCTGATCAACCCGCAGGTACCGGTGGACCTCGTCATCGACCACAGCGTTCAAGTGGACGAGTACGACGACCCGCTCGCCCTGATCCGGAACTCCGAGATCGAGTTCCAGCGCAACCGGGAGCGTTACGAGTTCCTGCGCTGGGGCCAGGCCGCGTTCCGAGACTTCAGCGTGGTGCCGCCCGCGTCGGGGATCGTTCACCAGGTGAACCTGGAGTATCTCGCCAAGGGCGTCCAGCATCGTGAGGTGGACGGCACGACGGTGGCCTACCCGGATTCGCTGGTCGGCACCGACAGCCACACCACCATGATCAACGGGCTCGGAGTGGTCGGTTGGGGCGTCGGCGGCATCGAAGCCGAGGCCGTCATGCTGGGGCAGCCTTACTACATGGTCATCCCCAAGGTGGTCGGCTTCAAGCTGACGGGCAAGCTGCCCGAGGGGGCGACCGCGACCGACCTGGTGCTGGTCGTCACCCAGATGCTGCGCCAGAAGGGCGTGGTGGGCAAGTTCGTGGAGTTCTTCGGTCCCGGCCTGGCAGCCATGACGGTCCCCGACCGCGCCACCATCGCCAACATGGCGCCCGAGTACGGCGCCACCATGGGCTTCTTCCCGCTCGACGCGGAGGCGCTTCGCTACCTCCGGCAGACCGGACGGCTCGACGACGAGATCGAGCTGGTCGAGCGCTACGCGCGTGCCAACAGCCTGTTCCATACCGCCGACACCGTGGAGCCGGAGTACCTCGACACGCTCGAGCTCGACCTGTCGACGGTGGAGCCCAGCCTGGCCGGCCCCAAGCGGCCGCAGGACCGGATCTTGCTCTCCGGCATGCAGCAGGAGTTCCGGAAGGCGCTCGCGCAGCCTTTCCAGGAGCGTGGCTTCGGGCTCGACGAACAGGCGCGGAAGGCTACCAGTCCCCTCACCTTCAAGGGCGTCGAGCACGACCTGCGCCATGGTGACGTGGTGATCGCCGCCATCACTTCCTGCACCAACACCAGCAACCCGTCGGTGATGCTGGCTGCCGGCCTGGTCGCCAAGAAGGCGGCCGAGCGCGGCCTCAGGGCCAAGCCCTGGGTCAAGACCAGTCTCGCCCCCGGCTCGAAGGTCGTCACCGAGTACCTCACCGAGACGGGCCTGATGCCCTACCTGGAGGAGGTCGGCTTCTACCTGGTCGGCTACGGTTGCACCACCTGCATCGGCAACTCAGGCCCGCTGCCCGAGCCCGTCGCCGAGGCCATCCAGAAGGGCGACATCGTGGCCGCCAGCGTCCTGTCGGGGAACCGGAACTTCGAGGGCAGGATCAACCCGCATGTCAAGGCCAACTACCTGGCGAGCCCGCCGCTGGTCGTCGCATACGCGCTGGCCGGGAGCGTCGACCTCGATCTCGTCAACGATCCCCTCGGGGAGGACGCCGAGGGCCGTCCGGTGTACCTGAAGGATCTCTGGCCGACCCTGGCGGACGTCACGGAGCATCTCGAGGCGGCGATGAACCCCGAGGTCTTCCGCCGCATGTACGACGGCATCGAGAAGTCCAACGAAGCCTGGAACGCGATCCCTGTCAAGGGCGGTACGCTGTTCGACTGGGACGAGGAATCCACCTACATCCAGGAGCCGCCGTTCTTCATCGACATGAGCGACGAGCCGCAGCCGATCCGCTCCATCGCGGGCGCGCGCGTGCTGGTGAAGGTGGGCGACTCCGTCACCACCGACCACATCTCGCCGGCCGGCGCCATCCCGCTGGACAGCCCGACCGGCAGCTACCTGGTCGAGCACGGCGTGGAGAAGAAGGACTTCAACTCCTACGGCTCGCGGCGCGGCAACGACCGCGTGATGACGCGCGGCACCTTCGGCAACATCCGCCTCAAGAACGAGATGGCGCCCGGCACCGAGGGCGGCTACACCACCGATCTGCTGACGGGTGAGGTCACCAGCATCTACGATGCCTCGCTGCACTACCGCGCCGAAGGCGTGCCAACGATCGTGCTGGCCGGCGTGGACTACGGCATGGGCTCGAGCCGCGACTGGGCCGCCAAGGGCACGTTCCTGCTGGGCGTGCGCGCGGTGATCGCCGAGAGCTACGAGCGTATCCACCGCTCCAACCTGGTGGGCATGGGCGTGCTCCCCCTGCAGTTCCGGGAGGGCGAAGACGCCGCCGGCCTCGGGCTCACCGGGCGCGAGCGCTTCACCATCCGGGTCGACGACTCCCTGGAACCGCGGCAGACCCTCACCGTGGAGGTCACCGGCGAGGACGGCGAGCCCCGCACGTTCGAGGTGCTCAGTCGCCTGGACACCGCCGTGGAGATCGACTACTACCGCAACGGCGGCATCCTCCATACCGTGCTGCGCAACCTCCACCGGAGCCAGAGCCGCGAGGCCCGCGCCTAGCGTTCACGCGGCGGCGCACGTCGATCGCGCCGGGTGGGATATTCCCCGCCCGGCGCGGCCTTGTCCCGTATACTCGGCCAATGCGGGGCTTCCTCACCTTCGTGATCCTGGTCGTCGTGGTGTTCTTCGCCGTGGGCGAGACGCACGGCTGGTACCTGGGCATCCCGTCGCACACGCCCATCTTCGTCTACAAGATGACGGCGACGGGGCAGGCGTCGCGCCAGGCGTTCACCGCCGAAGCGATCCCGGTGCGCCTGAGCGGATCGGTGCGCCACGGCAGCGTTGAGGTCAAGGTGATCTTCCAGCGGCCCGAGAGCGTCCAGATCGAACACGCCGGCCGGACCGGCGCGGACCCTCTTCGATCGCACCTACCAGACCGGCGACCGCATCGCCATCGACCAGAGCTTCAAGGCCGGCCAGGGCGACTACAGCGTCGTGCTGCAGTTCAACGACGCCACCGGCCTGTTCCGCCTGCGCCTGCCCAACGAGAACCTGCTCTGAGCGGCCTCGCGCCGTCCCCTCGCCGCTAGCCCCGACGCTTCCGTCGTTCGAGCTCCATGGCGTCCCAGGTCTGCTCCGGGACCGCGTCGAGCACGTTGAACTCGCCGGCGCCGTAGCTGTGCTCGCCGCCGTCGATGTAGATCAGGTCGCCGGAGATGAACCCCGCCTGGTCGGAGAGCAGGTAGCTCGCCAGGTTGGCCAGCTCCTCGTGCCGCCCCACCCGCCCGAGTGGGATGCGGCGCTCGAACAGGGCCTGGATCTCCTCGGTGGGCATCAACCGGCTCCAGGCGCCCTCGGTCGGGAACGGTCCGGGCGCGATGGCGTTCAGCCGGATGCCGTGCTTGCCCCACTCGCCGGCCAGCGAGCGGGTGAGCGACACCACGCCCGCCTTGGCGACCGCCGACGGCACCACGTAGCCCGATCCCGTCTCCGCGTAGGTGGTGGCGATGTTCAACACAGCGCCGGGCCGCCCCTGCGCGATCCAGCGTTTGCCGAGCTCCAGCGTGCAGTAGACCGTGCCGTGGAGCACGATGCCGAGGACGGCGTCGAAGGCGCCGGGGCTGAGCCGTTCGGTGGGGGAGATGAAGTTCCCGGCGGCGTTGTTGACCAGCGCGTCGATCCGTCCGAAACGGGTTTCGACCGCGTCGAAGAGGCCGCCCACGCTGTGCGCGTCGCGCACGTCGAGCGCGTAGGGCAGCACCTCTCCGCCGGTCTCGGCGGCGAGCGCCTGCGCTTCGCGCTCGAGCAGCTCGAAACGGCGGCTGGCGATGGCGACGCGCGCGCCGAGCTGCAGGAACCGCTGGCTCATGCTGCGGCCCAGACCGCTGCCGCCGCCGGTGACGACGATGACCTTGCCCTCGAGCAATCCGTTCTGGAACATGGTGGCCCCATCTTCGCACGGCGGCCCCACGCGCACGGCACGACATCGGCCGGTGTGCGATTTTCAGATGCCGCGCGCGCCCGCACGAAGCCATACTGACCTCGCATGAGTCCCCGCCTGCTCGCCTTGAGCTCCCTGCTCGTCCTGGCTGCGCTCGTGCCGGTCGGCGTTGCCAGGGCGGGCGCCACGGTGCGCGTGTTGCTGGCGACGACCTCGCAGGCCGTGGTGGTCGCCGAAGGTGCCCACGACGGCACCATCGACGGGGCCCGAGCCTTCCACGCCGGCGCCGGCCTGCGCTGGCCCGTCACCGAAGTGGGTGGCAGCCTGGTCGTCGACGGCGCCAAGCTGGGGCACACCCTGCAGTTGACGGGGGAGGGCGCACCGCTGGCCTTCGGCGGCCGTCGCTACCGCGGCTCGCTGCGTCTGATCGCGGCCGCCAACGGCGTCGAGGTCGTGAACGTGCTGGACGTGGAAGCCTACCTGCGAGGCGTGGTCCCCGCGGAGATGTCGGCGAGCTGGCCGATGGCGGCGTTGGAGGCACAGGCGGTGGCGGCCCGAAGCTATGCGCTCAGCTCGTTGCGGCCGGCAGCGGACTACGACCTGTGCGCCACCGTCGACTGCCAGGTCTACCGTGGCATGGGCGCCGAGCAAGCGCGCTCCGATCGGGCGGTGGCCCAGACCGAAGGGGTCGTGGTGACGTACGCGGGACGCGTGGCGCGCACCTACTACCACGCCGACTCGGGGGGCACCACGGCCTCGAGTCGCGAGGTGTGGGGCGTCGCCGTACCGTATCTGGTCGCGCGGGCCGACGCGACCGCTCCCGGCAGCGTCGATCGCTGGAAGGTCCGCCTCGACGCCGGCACCGTCGCCTCGTCGCTGGCGCGGCTCGGCAAGCGCGTCGGCACGGTCACCGGCCTCCGGGTCCTGCAGCGGAGCGATTCCGGCCGTGTCGATCTGCTGGAGGTGCTGGGCAGCGCGGGCAGCGCGACGGTGACGGGCATACAACTCGGTGAGCTGGCGCATGACTGGGGGTTGCGGTCGACGCGCTTCTCGGTGATCGGCGGGTTGGAGCTGCAGGGCGAGGGCTGGGGGCATGGCGTCGGCATGAGCCAGTACGGCGCCAGGGCGCTGGCCGAGCGCAACTACGACTACACGCAGATCCTCGGTTACTACTACCCCAACACCCGGCTGGTGCGATGGATCTACAGTACGGCCGGTGGCTGACGCCTGCGCCCGCTCGGGCCCGGCGTGCGGTTCAGCCGCGCGCCAGGCGCACGGCGCTGATCATCTCCTCGATGTCGCCCCGCCCTTCCCGGAAATCGGCCTGGCAGGAGTCGAGGAACCTCTCGAGGATCACGTCACCCGTCGCGTCCAGCGCCTTGCGCACCCCGGCGAGGAGGATCAGGACGTCGTGACAGTCGCGCCCCTCGTCGATCATCTTCTGCAGCCCGCGGACCTGGCCTTCGAGCCGCCTCAGCCGGTTGATGATCTTGCGCTTCTCGTCGTCGCTGATGTTCAAGGCTCGCTCCAAACGGCCCACCCGGCCCGGGGATCACGTGGACGGATCGGAACCGACTCCGATCTGCCGCCGCGAGTGGTACCCACAGGGGGTATTATAGGGGAATCCGGCGACCTTCGCAGGGACGTGTGACCCACGGCTGAGCCGCCGCTACGGCCGGCGCGGATGGAGCGCATGTGTGCCGACCTGCTACCCTGGAGCCGTGGGGCAAGGACGGGATCCCGGGTGAACTACGTGGCGGTGTTGGCCCTGTTGGCCGCGACGTCGTTCGCGCTTCCGCTGCTGGTCCAGGCGTGCGAGCAGTTGGGGCTCACGCGCGGCGCGAGCGTGGTGGCGTCGCTGGTGCTCGCCGTGGCCTGGGTGACGTTCTGGCTGGTGCGCACGCTGTTGCGGCGTCCGGGCCGGCCGTCTCGCCGCGCCCCCTCCGCTCCGCGCGGCGCGCCCGGCGCGCCCGCGGGTGCCGCGAGCGTCGTCGAGAGCGCGTCTCTGCGCCTGCTGGAGACCGAGGAGGAGAGCCGTGCGGGCCTATAGGGGACGCGTCCAGGGTGGCCAGGTGGTGCTCGAAGAGGGCGTTCGGCTGCCCGAGGGAGCGGTCGTGACGGTCACCATCGGGGAGGCGGAGTTCATCCGGGCGACGCTGCGCGCCGCGCTGCGACGCAACACCCGTCGGCGGAGCCGCGGCCGTGTGCTCCGACCGGTCTATCTGCAGGTCCGCGGCCGTGCTCGGTGAGTCGACTGAGTCTCGTCCCCACGCCGATCGGCAACCTCGAAGACATCACGCGGCGCGCGCTGGACGTGCTCCGGCAGGCCGACGTGGTCGCCGCAGAGGACACCCGTCGCAGCCGCGTGTTGCTCGACCACTACGCGATCACCACGCCGCTCGAGCGTCTGGACGCTCACACCATGGATGCCCGGGCGGCCGGCCTGCTCGAACGCTACGAGCACGTTGCCTACGTCACCGACGCGGGCACGCCCGGCATCAGCGATCCCGGCGCCGAGTTGGTCCGTCGCGCTGTGGCGATGGAGGTCGCGGTGGAGGCCCTCCCCGGGCCGACCGCCTTCGTGCCGGCGCTGGTGCTGTCTGGGTTGCCCGCGGCGCGCTTCACCTTCGAAGGATTCCTACCCCGTAAGGGCGCGGAGCGCCGCCGGCGCATCGAGGCGATCGCGGCCGCCACCGCCACCAGCGTGCTGTACGAGGCCCCGCAGCGCCTGGCGGGCACGCTGCACGAACTCGGTACGGCATGTGGCCCACAGCGCGAGGCCAGCGTCAGCCGGGAGCTCACCAAGCGCTTCGAGACAACGGTGCGAGGCACGCTCGCCGCGCTGGCACAGCGCTACGACGGCGAGCGGGTGCGCGGCGAGATCGTGGTGGTGGTGGGTCCGGCCGAGCCCGCCGACCCGGACGCCGAGCACCGGCGGGTGATCGACGCCCTCGCGGGCGCAGGGGTGCGGGGCGCCGTCCTGCGATCGGCGTTGGCGGCGCTGGGCGTGCCCCGCAACGATGCCTACGGCGCCGCCCTGCGCTTCCCCGAGGAGGCCGTGGACTGACCCCTGCACGCGGGACCGCGGTTCCCGGATGGTGCTGTGGTGCCGGCGCTCGATGTCGGCGGAGCACCCGGCGGCAGCGGGGAGCGCGGTAGGATTCATGGGTTGCGCCGACGGGCGCACGGGAGAGAAACCATGCACGTGGCCACGCCCAGTTCGCTCGCGGCCGGGCGCGTCCTGGGTCAACCCAGTGCGGCGCGCCTGGCGTTGTTCGCGCGCCATGACGGTCCCGCCGTCCTGCTCACCACCGACGAGCGCCTGCAGTTGTTCGGCGACGCCCACCTCTTCGGCGCGTCCGCCACGATCGACCCCGGCCTGAGCGACTGGTTCGAGCGGCACGAGAAGGTGGTGCTGAGCCTGGGGAGTGCGCTCAGGCGCTTCCCCGACGACCCCTCCGAACTGGCGCTCGAGCTCCGCCTGGGAGGGTCGTTCCCGCGCGACGCCCTGCTCGAGCGGCTCATGGCCTACGGCTACGAGCGCGACGCGCTACCCGGCTTCACGGTGCGCGGCGACACGCTCTCGCTCTACCTCGACGCCGACGACCCCGACGACGAGCTCCGGCTGTCGTTCTTCGGCACCGAGCTCGATGGCCTCACCCGGGGCGGCCGCTCGTTGGAGCGTGCGCTGATCGCCCCTCTGGACGGCGCCCCGCTCGACCGCAGCAGCTGGAGCACGCGCCTGCTCGAGCACCTGCCCGGCACCGTGTTCCTCGACGTGCCGGAGCTGTTCGCCGGCGAGCTCGGCGACGAACAGCGGACGGCCTGGCTGTGGCGTCATCTGGCCGGTCGCACGGTGGTGTCCTTCGGGCGGGATCCGCTCGACCTGGACGTGGTCGGCGTGCCGCTCCAACCCCTGGGGTACTACCGCGGCAAGCTTCGCGACGTGGCGGCGGACGTCGAGACCTGGCTCCGGGACGGCTACAGCGTGCACGTGCTGCTGAAGTTCGAGCGTACCGGTCGCTACCTGCGCGAGAAGGTGATCGAGCACCTCCCGAGCGCCTGGCACGCCCGCGTCGGTCACCGGCCAGGCGAGGTGTCGCTGGTGCTCGGTCGCGGCGCGCGCGGCGGCTACCGTGATCCCGAGCGCATGGAGGTCGTGCTCAGCGAGGAGCTCTTGTACGGCTACCAGGGCGGGCGCCGCCTCGGCAAGCTGCCCGGACGGAGCGTGCACGACGCCTCGCAGCTCACCGTGGGCGACTATCTGATCCATCCCGATCACGGCATCGGCCGCTTCCTGGGGCTCGAGCCCCGGCAAGTGGTGGGCGTGACCCGCGACTACCTGCAGCTCCAGTACGCAGGAGAGGGCAAGCTCTATCTGCCGGTCGAGCAGCTCCCGCTGCTGCGTCGCCACCCCGGCACTACCGACGATCCCCCGCGCCTCTCGACGCTCGGCACCAACGAGTGGGCGCGCGCGCGGGAGCGGGCCCGGGTCAGTGCGCAGGAGCTTGCGGCCGAGCTCATCAAGACCTACGCCGCGCGCCAGGTGAGTACGGGCACAGCCTTTCCGGCCGCCTCCGAGTGGGATCCGCTGATCGAGGAGAACTGTCCGTTCACGCTCACCGTCGACCAGGCGAGGTCGGTCGAGGACGTGCTCGACGACATGGAGCGCGAGGTCCCGATGGACCGACTGATCTCTGGCGACGTCGGGTTCGGCAAGACCGAGGTCGCCATCCGGGCGGCGCACCGCGCCGTGGGCAACGGCGCGCAGGCCGTGATGATGGTGCCCACGACGGTTCTGGCCAGGCAGCACTACGACACCTTCCGGGAACGCTTCGAGGGCCTCCCGGTGCGCGTCGAGATGCTCTCGCGCTACACCAGCGACCGCGATGCGCGCGCCATCTTCAAGGGGCTCGCCGACGGCACCGTGGACATCGTCATCGGAACCCACCGGTTGCTCAACGAGGCGCTCGTGTACAAGCGGCTGGGTCTGCTGGTGATCGACGAGGAGCACCGCTTCGGCGTGGGACAGAAGGAGAAGCTGAAGGGCCTGAAGGCCAACCTCGACGTGCTGTCGCTGTCGGCGACCCCCATCCCCAGGACGCTCTACATGAGCCTGGTGGGGCTGCGTGACGTCTCCCAGATCATGACCCCGCCCGAGGGCCGGAAGCCGATCCAGACGGTGTTGCAGCCCTACGACCCGATGGTCGTGCGGGAGGCTGTGCTGTACGAGATCGAGCGGGGCGGCAAGGTGTTCTACATCTTCGACCGCATCGGCGCCATGAGCCTACGCGCCCGCACCCTGTCCCAGCTGGTGCCGGAGGCCCGCATCGGGGTGGCGCACGGGCAGATGGATGCGAGCGAGCTCGAGGACATCATGCTCGGCTTCGAGGAGGGCGCGTTCGACGTGCTGCTGTCGACGACCATCGTCGAATCCGGGCTCGACATCTCCGGCGCCAACACGCTGGTGATCGAGCGCGCCGACCGGCTGGGGCTGGCACAGCTCTACCAGCTCCGTGGGCGCGTCGGCCGCCGTGACACCGAGGCGTGGGCCTACCTGCTCTACCCGGGGAAGCTCACCGACCAGGCGCAGCGGCGGCTCTACGCTATCGCCGAGCTCAACGACCTCGGCTCCGGGCACCTGCTGGCCGAGAAGGACATGGAGATCCGGGGCGTGGGCAACCTTCTCGGGCCCGAGCAGCACGGCCAGATCGCGGCGGTGTCGATCGAGGTGTACACCGAGCTGCTGGCAGAGGAGGTCGCCAAGCTGAAGGGGGAGAAGACCGCAGCGGAGGTCCCGCCCGTCAGCATCGATCTCGTCCTGGACGCACGCCTCAGCCCCGGTTACATCCAGGACGACGACGTGCGCATCAACTACTACGGCCGCTTCTCGGAGACCGGCAATCTGGCCGAGGTGGGCCGCATCGCCAAGGAGATGCGCGAGGCCTACGGGCCCTTCCCGGCCGAGGTGAAGGCCTTCGTGGAGCTGGTGAGGCTGCGGCTGCTGGCGGCCGGCAAGGGGGTCGTCACCGTCAAGGAGCACATGACGGACGTGCAGCTCAGCTTCTCGGACGATCTGGACAGCCTCGACTTCGACAACCGCAAGCTCAAGGCGCTGCCGTTCTCGGTGGAAGCCACGCGCTATCCGCCCGGGTTCAGCATCAAGAAGCGCGGCCTCAAGCAGGGCGACGTGGTGTCGGCGATCCAGGACGTTCTCTACCAGGTCGGCTGAACGGGAGCGTCCGCCGCCGACGCGAGGCCGGCGGCGGACGAGGGCGGTCCACCATGAGAACGGCCCGGAGCCAGCAGGCTCCGGGCCGCACCATTACGCGAACGTTCGGCTCAGAAGTGGTAGTTGAAGCCGAGGCGACCGACGAAGCCGCCGAAGAACGAAGGCGTGAAGTAGACCACCGGGCCCGCTTCGAAGAACACGCCACCGGGCTCGAAGCCGATCTGGCCGAGCCGGTACTCGACGCCGCCGAAGGCATTCACGCCGGCCGCGAAGCCGCCGAGGTAGCCGAACGAGAACGTCGGGCCCACGCCGGCGTAGACCACCAGCGGGAGATCGCCCGTGTTGACGGGGATGTTGTACAGGCCGTCAACCCCGGCGCTGAAGCCATAGCCGAAGTAGCCGAACCCGAGGTTCGCCCGGACACTGATGTTCGGGGCCACGTCGCTGACGCCGAAGTGGAAGTTGGCGCCAGGGTAGCCGGCGCTCACCCCGGCCCAGTAGTGCTCCGCCGCCATGCTGTTCTGTGCGAACGCGGAACCCACACCGAAGACCGTGATGGCCAGCAGCGTAATCAGGACTTTGCGCATGCAAACCCTCCAAACGAGATTGAGAAGATCAGGACGGTCTCCTCGCCTGCGCCGTTTATAGCACAACGGCCGTTGCCTCACAAGTAGGCAAGTTCACACGCTTGCGATGCCTATCGCATTTTCGGGCAGTCGTCAAGACCTCTGAGCAGCCGGAACGACCCTGCTCAATCGCTCGAGAACCGCTCGCGAATCCGGCGTTGCGCATCGCGCTCGAGCGGTGTCTGCCGGTTGCACTTCGGAAGGCGGCCGTGTCGCCGCTGGAAGTCGGCCAGGAGGGCCGCCTCTTCGGCCTGCGGCACCCGGCTGTACCGGTAGCGCCAGAACGCCGCCTGGGCCGCCACACAGCCGCCTGCGGCCAGGTGCTGCCGCAGGCGATTGGGGACGTCGCGGGCGGATTGCCCCACGTAGATGGTGCGGCGCTGTGGGTCGGCGAGCTCGTACACGCCGGGCATGGCGTCCCGGCCCCTCGGCGCGGGCAGCCTGTCGAGACGGCGCCAGCGGGCGGCGATGGCCACGTCGACGCGATCCCCGGAGCGCTAGAGCTCGTAGCCGAGCTCGCGCAGGGCCTCGCGATCCTCGCGCCAGGCCGGCCGGACCACGACGTCGAGCTCGAGGAAGATGTGCTCGTCCATGAAGATCTCGAGCTGCTTGCGGGCGGTGCGTCCGATCTCCCGGATCATGGCGCCGGCCTTGCCGATCACGATGCGGCGGTGTCCGACCTTCTCCACCCAGATCTCGGCGGTGATGACGGCGGGCTCGTCGACGCCCGGCTCGGGGTCGCGCCAGTCGACGACGAGGACGGCGACGGCGTAGGGCAGCTCCTGACGCAAGTGCAGCATGGCGCTCTCGCGGATGAGCTCGGCCACCCACTGCTCGCGCGTCTGATCGCTGCGGATGTTCGGCGGGAAGTAGAAGGGGGCGGGCGGGAGCGCCTCCATCAGGTCGTCGCGCAAAGCGTACACGGCCTTGGGATCGTTCAGGGCGGAGATCGCCAGCACGCGTTCGGCGCCCGGGAAGAGCTCCTTGTACAGCCCCAGCGCTTCGTCCGGGTACCGCGCCGCGTCGAGCTTGTTGCCGACCAGGATCACCCGGGTGCCGGGGGTCAGGCTGCGGAGCATGCGGGCGACCGCGCGGTCCTCGGGGGTGGGCGGATGGCGCAGGTCGGCGACCCACAGGACGACGTCCACGTCGGCCACGGCGTCGCGGATCTCGCGGCGCATGAAGTCGTCGAGCGCCGAGTGGCCCTTGTGGTGCAGCCCCGGCGTGTCGACGAACACGAGCTGCCGGCCTTCGAACGTGTAGATGCCGCGCACGCCGCGGCGCGTCGTCTGGGGCTTGGGCGTGATGGGGGCGACCTTCACCCCCAGCAAGGTGTTCAGCAGCGTCGACTTGCCCACGTTCGGCTTGCCGAGGATGGCCACGAAGCCGGAGTGTGTGGGTTGATCCTCGCCCCCGTTCTCGCCCTCGCCGGCTTCGGCGGTCGGACGCTCGGGTTCGATGTCTTGGAGTCCTTCGTCGAGGTGATCAGAGTTCAGGTCCGTCACGGTGCCCGTCCTCTCCTTTTGGGGTTTGGCTGCATGTGGAAAGAGGGGCCCCGCAGGGCCCCTCCGACCAGCTTGGTTGCGGGGGTTGGATTTGAACCAACGACCTTCGGGTTATGAGCCCGACGAGCTACCAGACTGCTCCACCCCGCGGCGCAGCAAAGAGAAGTGTAGCCCCTGCCGCTTGCAGCTGTCAAGCTGCGGACGGGGGCGGCGAGCGCGCCGGGGTGCGCTCAGGTGAGCCCGCAGAAGGCGTCGTAGTCGACCAGCTCGGTGACGCTGGGCGTCTCGCCGCACACCGGGCAGGCTGGGTCGCGGGCCAGCGTGAAGCGCCGGAACTCGGCGCCCAAGGCGTCGACGTGCAGCAGCGTGCCGACCAGTGGCCTCCCGAAGCCGACGATCAGCTTCAGCGCTTCGCCCGCCATCAGGCTGCCTACGACGCCGGGGAGGACGCCGAACACGCCGGCCTCGGAGCAACTCGGCACGGTGCCGGGCTCCGGCGGCTGCGGGAACAGGCAGCGGTAGCACGGTCCGCGTTCCGTCCCGTTGTCGGCCGCGAAGACGCTCACCTGCCCCTCGAACGGTGACAGCGCGCCGTAGATCAGCGGGGTGCGCTCGAGCACGCAGGCGTCGTTGACGAGGTAGCGCGTCGGGAAGTTGTCGCTGCCGTCCAGGACCAGGTCGACGGCGCGCACGCGCTCGCGGGCGTTGTCGCGCGTGAGCCGCTCGGCGTGCTGGACCACCTCGACGTCGGGGTTGAGGTCGGCCAGGCGCTCCGCGGCCGAGGCCGCCTTGGAGCGCCCCAGCGCCGACAGGCCGTGCACCACCTGGCGCTGGAGGTTGCTCGCCTCGACGGACTCGTCATCGACGAGATCGATATGCCCGACGCCGGCCGCGGCCAGGTAGAGCAGGATGGGGGAGCCCAGCCCCCCCGCCCCCACGACCAGCACGCGGGCGTCGAGCAGACGCCGCTGACCGGCCGCGCCCACGCCCGGCAGGATGATGTGGCGGGCATAGCGGTCGAGCTGCTCACGGGTGAACATGGCCCAGTCTACGGTTCGGCCCCCAAGCGTGGCCCCCGGGACGCGCGGGCTCAGCGCAGGCCTGTCTCCAGGATCAGGGGCGCGGCGGGCGCCGCGTCGGCGACGCGCGCGGCCTGCCGGAGCAGCGCGACGGCGGCTTCCAGCCCCTTGCCGTCCCGGTGATAGAGGGTAGCGACCGGCTCGCCGGCGTCCACGGGATCGCCGATCTTGGCGTGGAGCACGACCCCTACGCCGGCGTCCACGCGCTCGCCCTTGCGCGTCCTGCCGGCACCGAGGACCCCGGCGGCGCGACCGACGGCGAGGGCGTCGAGTTCCGCCAGCGCGCCCGTGCGCTCGGCGCGCACGAGTTCCCGTCCAGGAGCGAGGTCGAGCCCGTCCAGCGCCTCCACCCGGCCCCCCTGCGCGGCGATCCAGCGCTCGAAGCGTTCGTAAGCGCGGCCGTCGTCGAGGAGCGTCTCGAGCTGCGTGCGGGGAGTGGGCAGCCCGGTCGCGTCGAGCAACTCGCCGGCGAGCACCAGGCACAGCTCGCGCAGGTCAGGCGGCCCCTCACCCCTCAGGCACGCCACCGCTTCGGCCACCTCGAGGGCGTTGCCCACGGTGCGTCCCAGCGGCTGGGCCATGCTGCTCAGCACCGCGCGCATGGTGCGTCCGGCGTGCCGTCCGATGGCGATCATCGTCGCGGCCAGCGCCCGCGCCTCCGCCGGCGTCTTGAGGAAGGCGCCACTGCCGACCTTGACGTCGAGGACGATCGAGCCCGCGCCGCCGGCCAGCTTCTTGCTCATGATGCTGCTGGCGATGAGCGGCAGCGACGCCACCGTGCCGGTGGCGTCGCGCAGCGCGTAGAGGAGCCCGTCGGCGGGCGCCAGCCCCTGCGACTGGCCGGCCACCACGATGCCCACCGCGCGGGCCTGCGCCAGGAACGCCTCCTGATCGAGGGTGCTGCGGAAACCGGGGATGCTCTCGAGCTTGTCGACCGTGCCGCCGGTGTGCCCCAGGCCGCGCCCGCTCATCTTGGCCACGGTCGCGCCGGCGGCCGCCAGCAGCGGCGCCAGCACCAGGCTGGTCTTGTCGCCCACGCCGCCGGTGGAGTGCTTGTCGACGGTGTGGGGGAGGCCGCCGAGGTCGAGCACGTGGCCCGAGCCCGCCAGCACACGGGTCAGCTCGGCAGTCTCGCGATCGCTCATGCCGCGCCAGCAGACCGCCATCAACCAGGCGGACACCTGGTAGTCGGGGATGTCGCCGTTGAGGTATCCCTGCACGAACGCCTCGAGCTCCGCGGCGTCGTGTTCCAGGCCCTGGCGCTTGCGAAGGATGACGTCCACCGGGAGGACGATGTTGGCTGTCATGGGTCCATGCTACACGTGTCGGGCGCCGTCTGGAGCGGGCCTCAGGTCTCGCCGGAGGTCTCGCGGAGGGCTCGTCGGGCCTGCGACGCCTCATCCCAGGGGAGCGTCTCGTCGGCGCGCTCGAGCGTGGCCTCGTGCCCCTTACCCGCCAGCAGCACGACGTCGCCCGATCGCGCCTCGGCGATCGCGGCCGCGATCGCCGAGGCGCGATCGGGTACGACCTCGAAGTCGACGCCGGCGCGGGCGCCCTCCCCCTCGGCGCCCTTGACCATCGCGCCGAGGATGGCCGTCGGACTCTCGGAGCGGGCGTCCTCTTCGGTGAAGAACGTCCGGTCGGCGCGCCGAGCTGCAGCCCGGCCGAGGGGCCCGCGCTTGCCCGGATCGCGTTCGCCAGCCGAACCCACCACCAGCAGCACGCGGCCCGGCGCCGGCGGCCGCACCGCCTCGAGCGCCTTGTCCAGCGCTGGCGGGGTGTGCGCGAAGTCCACCACCACCGTGAAGGGGCGGTCCTGCACCACCTGCATGCGGCCGGGAACGCCGCTGAAGTCGGCCAGGCGCTGCGCTGCCCGTGCCAGCGGGACGCCCACCTCGCGCGCCGCGCCGAGCGCAGCCAACGCGTTCCAGGCGTTGTAGCGGCCCACCATGGGCAGGCGGGCCTCCGCCCGCTCGCCGTCCGCCTCGATGCTCAACCGCAGCGCGCCCGGCTCCTCGCTGAGCCCCACCAGCCGGAGGTCGGCCTCCGGGTGCTCGCCGTAGCTCACCGTTCGACGCGAGGCAGCCGCGAAGTACCGATAGGCGGGATCGTCTCGGTTCAGCACGCCGACGCGTGAGCGCCGCATGAGCGTGGCCTTGGCCTCGCGGTAGGCCTCCAGCGTGCCGTGATGGTCGAGGTGTTCGGGGCTGAGGTTGGTCCAGATACCGACCGCGTAGGCGATGGCGTCGAGGCGGTGCAACGAGAAGCCGTGCGAGCTGCTCTCCAACACCACATGCCCGAGCCCCTGCCGGCGGCAGCGCGCCAGCAGGCTCTGGACCTCGGTCGCCTCCGGGGTCGTGAAGTGTCCTTCCAGGGCGAGGGCTTCCTCGCCGAGGCGGATCCCCGCGGTGCTGATCAGGGCGCTGGCGAAGCGTTCCTGCAGCAGGTGGTGCAGCAGCCACGCGGTGGTCGTCTTGCCGTCGGTCCCGGTCACCCCGAACACGCTCAGGTGGTCGGCCGGATGCCCGTGGAACGTCGCCGCCAGCAGCGCCAGCGCGGCCCGGGCGTCCGGCACGCGCTGATAGGGCACGCCGCCCCACGGCAGACGAGCGGGCAGCTCCGCCTCACCCACCACCGCCACCGCGCCCGCCTGCACCGCCTGGCGCAGGTAGTCGTGGGCGTCGAAGCGCGCGCCGCGGCGCGCGACGAACAGCGCCCCGGGAGTGACGCGGTCGTGCCGTTGCACGATGGCCCGAACCTCGCGTGCGCCGCCGTGGGTCGCGCTCGAGCCGAGCGCGTCGCGCAGTAGGACATCGAGACGCACGGCTAGCCCACCATCGGCGCGATCAGGCCGGCGCGCTCGACCCGCTCGAGCAGGCGCTCCCGGTCGCCGGCATCGTGGACGAAGTCGAGCTCATCGACCGGTATCACCGCGACCGGCGACAGCTCGTAGGCGTCGATCCACGCCTCGTACAGCTCGTTGAGCCCCTGCAGGTAGGCGTCCTCGATGGTGGCCTCGTACCCCCGGCCGCGCTGCGCGATGTGACGGCGCAGGGTGGGCAGATCGGCCCGCAGGTACAGCAGCAGGTCCGGGGGCCGCAGCGCGGCTTGGATCGCCTCGTACATGGTTCGGTAGCTGCGGTGGTCGCGGTCGTCGAGGACGCCCTGACGATGGAGCTGGCGTGCGAACACGGCCGCGTCCTCGTAGACGGTCCGGTCCTGGATGACGCGGCGCCCCGGGTTCACCTGTCCGAGGTGCTGCCTCAGGCGGGTCGCCAGGAAGAACATCTGCGAGTGGAAGGCGTAGCGCCGCATGTCGCGGTAGAAGTCCTCGAGGTAGGGGTTCTCGTCGACCGCCTCGTACACCGGCTCGAGCCGGTAGCGCTCCGACAGGATGCGCGTCAGGCTCGACTTGCCTGCACCGATGTTGCCTGCCACCGCCACGTACATGCTCGCTCCTCAGGCCGCCCGCGCCAGGGTGATCAGGTGGCCGAGGAGGGCCCGACGGTCGGCCTCGCTGGCCACGTAGTCGACGTCGCCTGCCTCCACCACGTGCACCGGGTAGGGCGCGTGCCTGAAGAGCTCGTCGTAGGCCTCACCGATGCGCGCCAGGTAGTCCGGGTCGATGGCGTGCTCGAAGCTGCGCCCGCGCTTGGCGATGCGCGCCAGCAGCAGCTCGGGTTCCGCGCGCAAGTACACCACGAGATCGGGGCGGGGCAGACGCGGCTTGAGCTGCTCGAAGAGCTCGCGATAGAGCTCCCACTCGGAACCGGAGAGGTTGAGCGAAGCGAACAGGAAGTCCTTGTCGAACAGGTAGTCGGCGACCGTGTGGGGGTGGAAGAGCACGTCCTGGGCGAGCGCCATCTGCTGCCGGAAACGCGACAGCAGGAAGAACACCTGCGTCTGGAAGGCGAAGCGTTCGGGTTCGCCGTAGAACCCCGCCAGGAAGGGGTTCTCCTCGACGACCTCGAGCACCATGCGCGCACCCAGCTCCGAGGCCAGGTAGCGGCTGAGGCTGGTCTTGCCGACCCCGATCGGACCTTCAACGACGATGGTGGCCATGGCCCCGCAACCCCATAGGCCCCGAGTATACCGGGGGCCGACGCCGGCGGTCGCCGGCTCGACGCAGTTGGAACGGCGTTTCCGAGGGGGCGGAAGGGCTATGCTACAATCCCTCTAGCTGATGGAAGACAAGCCAGCGGACCGATCTACCCGTTTTCTCCGTCTCGTCTTCTTGGTCGTCGCCCTCCCTCTCCTCAGTGTTGTCATCGCACAGACACCGAACGCGCACGGCGGCGGCGTGACCCTGCCGCAGATCGCTGTGCTGGCGGTGCTGTTGCTGCTCTCGGGGCTGATGTCCGGCTCCGAGACCGCGCTGACCGCCCTGGGAGAGTGGAAGATCCGGCAGCTGCGCGAGGACGGCAAGGACCCCACCGGCGCCTTCGCCCTGCTCGAGCGGCAGCCCACCCGGTTCATCACCACCCTCCTCATCGGCAACAACCTCGTCAATATCGCTGCTGCTTCGCTGATCACGCAGATCGCCATCCAGACGTCCCAGACCTACGGATTCGGGGAGTCGCTGGCCGTGGGGTACGCCACCGGTATCACCACGCTGCTGGTGTTGATCTTCGGTGAGATCACCCCCAAGTCGATCGCCGTGCACCACACCGTGGGGTTCTCGCGGGCGGTCATCCGGCCGGTCTACGTGATGTCGATCGTGCTCTACCCGATCGGCCTGGCGTTCGCCTGGATCACCGGTACGGTGCTGCGGTTGTTCCGGCTCGAGCCGTCGGGCAACCCCCTGCTGACGGAGAACGAGTTGCGGCTGATGCTGCGCAGCGCCGAGGAGTCCGGCGTCATCGAGGCGCAGGAGGAGGAGATGATCAAGGGGATCATCGACCTCGAGGAGACGGTGGTGCGCGAGGTGATGACGCCGCGCGTGGACGTGGTGGCGATCCACGAGGACGCCAGCATGATCGAGCTGCTGCGGCTCACCACCGAGCACGGCTACAGTCGCTTGCCCGTGTACGGCGAGTCCATCGATTACGTTCGCGGTTTCGTCTACGCCCGCGATCTCCTGCCCTACCTGGCGCGCCCCGACGAGCTCGAGCGCACGCACGTGGCCGACCTCATGACGGCGCCGCAGTACGTGCCCGAGACCCTCTCCATCCTCAACCTGCTGCGCGACATGCGGATCCGCAAGAACCATATGGCGATCGTCGTCGACGAGTTCGGGGGGACCGCCGGCATCGTCACGCTGGAGGACATCATCGAGGAGATCACGGGGGAGATCTACGACGAGACCGACGAGGAGGAGGAAGAGGACATCGTCCTGCTCGAGGACGGGCACTACCGCATCCAGGGCTCGGCGCACCTGGAGAACGTTGCCGAGGACCTCCGCCTCGCCTTCCAGGACGATGGCGAGTACGACACCCTGGCCGGCTACATGATCGACGAGCTAGGGCACATCCCGCACGTGGGGGAGTCACTCCAGCATCAGGGGGTCCGCTTCATCGTGGAGCAAGCCGACGAGCGCCGCGTCATCACGGTGCTGGCCTCGCGCGAGGGAGCGAGCGAGGCCGCGGAGGCGATGAACGAGGCCGAGGCCTAGCCGCGCCCCTTCGCCGGCCCGGGTCGGTCGGCCCTCGGGCCGGTCAGCCGCGGTAGCGGCGGGGCACGCGGGGCGACACGCCGGTGAGCAGCTCGTAGGAGATGGTGTCGGCCAGGCGGGCGACGCTCTGTGCGTCGGGCCCGGGCGGGCCCCACAGGGTGACGACCTCCCCGGGCGTCACCTCCAGGTCGCCGACGTCCAGCAGCAGCTGGTCCATGCACACGCGTCCCACGATCGGCAGCGAGCGTTCTCGCAGCGAGGCGGAGCCCCGGTTCGACAGCAGCCGCGGGAGGCCGTCGGCGTAGCCGATGCGCACCGTCGCGATGTTGGTCTCGTGCGGCGCGACCCAGGTGCCGCCGTAGGACACCGCGGTGCCGGCCGGCACACGCTTGAAGAAGGTCACCGGGGCCTGCAGCCGCATGACGGGGCGCAACCCGGCCTCGAGCGCCTGCACGGCGTCGGCCGAGTGGTAACCGTAGAGCGCGATGCCGGGCCGAACCAGGTCGTAGTGGGCCTCCGGGAACCCGAACACGGCAGCCGAGTTGGCAGCGTGACGCAGCGGGGGCGTGATGCCATCGGCCCGCAGCGCGTCGAGCACACGCTCGAAGCGTTCGAGCTGTGCCAGGGTGGGGGCCCGGTCGGACTCGTCGGAGCGCGCGAAGTGCGTCCATACCGCTTCCAGCTCGAGCCCGGGCGAGCGCTCGACACGGCGCGCGAGCGCGGCCGCGTCCTGCCATGGCGCGCCCAACCGACCCATGCCGGTGTCGACCTTGAGATGCAGGCGCAACGGCCGCGCGGTCCCCGCCGCCTGCGCCGCCTCCAGGCCGGCCCCGTCGGCGAGCGTGACCGCCACGGCTTCGTCGGCCAGACGCCGCAGGGTGTCGGCTCGGTAGGCGGGCCCGAACAGCAGGATGTCGCCGCTCACGCCGGCGGCGCGCAGAGCGAACGCCTCCTCGGGCGTGGCGACGCCGAACCAGCGCACACCGCGCTCTGCGAGGCGGCGTGCCACCGTGACCGCACCGTGCCCGTAGCCGTCGGCCTTGACGGCGGCCAGCACGCGTGTGCCACCGCTGAGACGCCGCCGGATGCGTCCGAGGTTGTGTTCGAGCGCCTGCAGGTCGACCGTGGCGACGGGGCCGTCCAGCCGATCGTCCGAAGTGCCGCCCGACGCGCCATCGTGCATGCCGTTCAGCATACCGGGGTCATCCGTGGCGGCGGGGCGGGCGACGCCGTCAGCGGGTCCAGCTGGTCTTGCGCTCGAGCCACTTCACGAGACTGGAGGCCGCCAGCGTCAGCCCGATGTAGAGCAGGGCGACGGTGTTGTACGGCGGGAACACCTGGAACGTGGCCGCCTGGAACTCGCGCGCCCGCTGAGTGATGTCACGCACCGAGAGCACCGACAGGAGCGAGGTGTCCTTGAGCATGGCGATGAACTCGTTGCCGAGCGGCGGCACCACGATGCGAAGCGCCTGCGGCAGGACCACGTAGCGCGCCGTCTGCCAGCCGGTAAGGCCGAGGCTACGGGCGGCCTCCGTCTGGCCGTGCGGGATGGCCTCGATCCCGGCTCGGAAGATCTCGGCCAGGTAGGCGGCGTACCCCAGTGCGATGGCGACGACCCCACGTGTGAGGCGGGACATGTTGATGAGGCCGCCTGTGGCGTCGCGGATGGCTCCTTGGAGCGGGAAGCCGACGTAGAGGATGATCACAAGCATCGGGATGCCGCGCAGAGCATCGATGTAGAGCTCGGCGAAGATGTTCAGCGGGTGGCGGCCGCTCTGGGCCGCGCCGAAGGTGAGGAGCAGGATGCCGACGCCGAAGACGATCAACGCCAGCGCCGGCTGCATCAGGCTGGTGGACAGGAAGCGTGCCCGCCACAGCACGGGTGCGCCGGTGGGGGCCTCCGCCACGGGGATGAAGGCTGCCTGCACCGTGCCGTCTTCGAGCAGCTTGACCGCCGCCGGCCCGTCGATGGCTGCCCTCACCGCCATGGTGGCTCCGTCGCCTCCGGGGAAGGCCCCGTTCTTCACGGTGTCGGCGGGGCCGGACGGCGTGCGCTCGATGATGGCGACCTTGCCGCCGGTATGGCCCACCAGCACGAACTCGACCTTGGGCCGCGTGAGCAGCACGACGGCGGCCAGCAGCAGGATCGCGCCCGCGATGGTGAAGCGCAGCACGGTGCGCTCGGCGATGTTCAGGCTGGCGAGCGCGGCCAGGATCATGCCCAGGATGCACGCCGCGAGGTAGGCGAGGACCGTGGCGGCCACCGTGACCGACAGGCCGGGGACGAGGTAGGACAGCGCGCGCTGGTAGGTCGAGGTCGTCGCGAAGAAGTAGATGACGAACGGGACCAGCAGCAGCAGGACCAGGTAGCTCGGCCGGATGCGCTTCAGCGGGTTGCGCGTTGGACGGGAGGTAGGTCGGCTCACGGCCGTGCCCTCTCGGCGCTGTCGGGACCGGGTAAGGGCGCGTGTGGGCGCAGAGCCCACACGCGCCCGGCCTCAGCGCAGGACAGGCACGCGGCGCGCCCCCGCAACGGCGGGGAGACGCGCCGCGCTGCAGCGCTCACTGGACTACTGGAACCACTTGACGGTGAGAGCGTCCAGCGTGCCGTTCGCCTTGAGCTTGGCAAGGCCGTCGTTGAGCGCGGGCAACAGGCCCTGCGGATCGCCCTTGGGCACGGCGAAGCCGAGCTCGTCCCCGGACTTCACGCCGCGGATGGAGACGACCAGCTTGCCGGCGTACTGCTGGGCGAAGGCGGCGGCGGCCACATCGTCGAGGACGACGCCGCTGACGTCGCCGTTGAGGAGCGCCTGTACGGCCTGGTTGAAGTCGTTGTAGAGCTGGATGCGGCCGCGGCCTACCAGCTTCTCGGCCAGGATGGCGTTGGTGGTGCCGGTCTGGGAGCCGAGCACCAGCTTGCTCCCGTCCTTGGTGAAGTCGTTCAGCGTCAGGGCCGCGTCCTGCGTGCGCACAGCGACGGCCTGGTCGACGCTCTTGTAGGGGTCGGAGAAGTCGACCTGCTTGGCGCGCTCCGCGGTGATGGTCATGCCGGAGGCGATCATGTCGAACTCACCGTTGTTGACGGCCGGGATGATGCCGTCCCAGTTCGTCGTCTGGAACTTCGCGACGCAGTTCTCGACCTTGCAGATGGCGTTCATCAGGTCGACGTCGAAGCCGACGATCTGGTTCTTGTCGTTGACCGTCTCGAACGGAGGATAGGTGGTATCCGACCCGATGGTGATGGTCTTGCCGCCGAGGTCGGCGGCGAAGGCGGCGCCGAGCATCAGCACGAACGCCAGGCTGGACACAAGGATTGCAACTCGTTTCATCGTCTCTCCCCTTTTGGCGTAGAGTCGTGAAAGAGAATACCTGCTGACGCATGTCGTCGCAAGCGCCCAGACACAGGGCCGCCCGGCTGCCGGGCCCCGTGCTCGCGCGCTCCCCGGCGCTCAGCCCTTGACCGAGCCGGCCAGCAGCCCGCGGATGAAGTAGCGGCCGAGCACGATGTAGATGATGAGCGTCGGCAACGCCGCCAGCACCGCGCCGGCCATGGGGAGGTTCCAGTTCACGGCCTCGCCCCCGGCGAGCTGCGCCAGTGCCACCGTGATCGGCTGCGTGCTCTGCCGCGTCAAGGTCACCGCGAACAGGAACTCGTTCCAGATCTGCGTGAACTGCCAGATGATGACCACCACGAAGCCGGAGATCGACAGGGGGAACACGATGCGGCTGTAGATGCCGAAGAAGCCGGCGCCGTCGATGCGCGCCGCCTCGATCATCTCGTCGGGGATCTCGGCGTAGAAGTTCCGGAAGATCAGGGTGGTGATGGGCAGTCCGTACACCACGTGGGTGAGGATGAGCCCCCACAAGGAGCCATAGAGGCCGATGTCGCGCAGGAACTGGAACAGCGGGATGAGGATCGACTGGTAGGGGATGAACATGCCGAAGAGCATCAGCGGGAAGACGATGTTCGCCCCCGGGAAGCGCCACTTCGACAGGATGTAGCCGTTCATCGAGCCCATCAGGGCCGAGGCGGCGGTCGCCACCACCGCCAGGAACAGGCTGTTGCGCAACTTCGGCGCGAAGGCCTGCCAGGCGGTCGCGTAGCTGCCCCAGTTCCAGTGGGAGGGGAGCTGCCAGGTGCTGGCGAGGTTGATCTCGGAGGGCACCTTCAAGCTGGTGACGAGCACCAGGTACACCGGAAGCAGGAAGAAGGCGGCGGCCAGGAGCAGCAGCAGGTAGGTCAGCCACTGGAAGCGTGCGCGCTTATGCGGTTGCGCCGGCCTCCGCGTCAGGGCCTCGGCGCTCATCGCCGCACCTCGCTTCGCAGGCTGGTGTAGAGGTAGGGGATGATCACGGCCGCCACCATCACCAACAGGACCATGGCGATGGCCGCTCCCTGGGCGAACTGGTTCGCCCGGAAGCTGCGCAGGTACATGAGCAGGGCAGGAACGTCCGTCGGAGCGTTGTCGGGTCCGGTCATGGCGAAGACCAGGTCGAAGATCTTGAGGCTGATGTGCCCCAGGATGATCATGGCCGACAGCGAGATCGGCCCCAGCAGCGGCAGGATGACGTGCCGGTAGAGCTGCCACTCCGAGGCGCCATCGACGCGCGCGGCCTCGCGCAACTCCACGGGGATGCCGCGCAGGCCCGCCAGATAGAGTGCCATGGTGTAGCCCGACATCTGCCACACCGCGGCGATGATGATACCGATGAACGCGAGGTTGAAGCCGTGGAGCTCGCGGTAGGGCAAGGGGTGCGAGTTGCGGCCGAGGGTGAGCGCCCATAGCAGGACCAGCGACGCGCCCACGGCGGCCAGCGTCGGTCCCAGGCCCCGTCCCCTGCGAAAGCCGCGCCAGGCGAGGAGCGCCAGCACGGCCGCGATCACCAGCCCGAGGGCGAAGGGCAGCGCATTCCAATCGAACCTGAGCACCTGCACCCTGCTGGTGAGCCAGCCGAACTGGATCCGCGGTAGCCCGATCAGCGTCGGCAGGATGTTGATGCCGCCCTGGGGCTGCAGCATCCAACGCCAGATGGTGCCCGTAACGATGAACGCCAGCGCGAACGGGAACAGGAAGATGGTGCGGAACAGGCCTTCGCCCTTGACGTTGCGGTCGAGGAGGACGGCCAGGCCGAGCCCGAGGCCGAGACACCCGGCCAGGAACAGCACCGTGAAGAAGAAGGTGTTGACCAGGTCCTGGCGGAAGCGCGTCTCGAGGAAGCTGGTGAACAGGTCACTGTAGTTCTTGAAGCCCACGAACTTGAGCTTGGGGTGCAGGGCCAGCGCCTGCGTCTGGTCCTGGCCCCAGTTACTGAGGGACACATAGAAGGTACGGCCGATGAAGCCGTAGACGAAGATAGCCAACAGTACGACGGTCGGTACCAGCATCAGAATCGCGGTTACGCGGTCGCGGGTGAGCTTCATGCAGGACCCATTCGTCCCGGCCGCGACACGGCGCCGCCGGGGGCGGGGCGAGCGCGAGCCGGTCTCAGTGTCGGAGGGGACCCCGTCGCGGGGTCCCCTCCGAAGCGAGGGTTACTGGTACAGGCCTACCTGATTGGCGATGGCCTGGGCGGCGTTCGCCGCCTGCTCGCTGTTCTGCGAGCTCTCGTAGATGGCCATGACTTCAGGGAACTGGCTCGAGAACGCTTCCTTGGCGACGGCGCCGTGGGCGAGGCTGCCGACGATGGTGTTGTTCTGCCAGTCCTTGGCCGCCGACTGCGAGTAGGCGTTGTACAGGCTCAAGTCGGAGTCGAGTCGCGGGCTGATGGAGCCCTTGAGCGGGTTGAAGGTGTCCTGGCCCTGCTTCGAACCCAACAGCGTCAGCCAGGCCATGGTGTTCTGGGGATCGGGCGCGCCCTTGGGCAGGCCGAAGGAGTCGGCCAGCATGTCGAAGGTGCCCTTGGTTCCGGGCGAGGCCTCCCAGCCGAAGCCGGTTCCGGGCGTCAGCTTCAAGGTCGTCGTCATGTACCCGGCGGCCCAGTCGCCCATCACGTTGTATGCGGCCTGGCCGTTCACCACGCGGTCGGTTGCCTGCTGCCAGGAGAGGCCGGAGGCATCGCTGTTGGTGCACTTGATGACCTTGCCGAAGGTATCCCACACCTTGACGGCCTGGGGGTCGGTGAACTGGATCTTGCCCGACCACAGGTCGTTCCAGCCCTGGGCGCCCAGGGTCGCGATGGCGATGGTCTCCCACAGGTGGACCTGCGTCCAACTCTCACCCACGACGAGGGGGGTGACGCCCTTACTCTGGAGCGTTGGGCACTGGACCAGGAACTCTTCCCAGGTCGCAGGAGGCGTGACGCCCCACTTCTCCAGGTTGGCCGGCACGTACCACATCACGTTGGCGCGGTGGATGTTGACCGGGACGCTCCAGATGCCGTTCGGAGTGCTGATCAGATCGATCAGGTTCTGCGGGAAGGCGCTCATCCAGCCCTGCTGCTGGAACAGCGACGTCAGATCCTCCATGCGGTCGGCTGCGACCCAGGTGCCGATGAGCTCCTGGCCGGCATGGACCTGGAAGCTGTCGGGCGGATCGCCGCCGAGCATGCGCGTCTTGAGCACGGCGCGGGCGTTGACGCCGGAGCCGCCGGTGACCGTGGCGTTGATGACCTCGACGCCCGGGTGCTGCTGCTTGTACAGGTCGATCAGCGCCTGCAGCGCGGGCGCTTCGTCGCCCGCCCACCAGGAGAAGATCTCGAGCTTGCCTTGTGCCTGGGCCATGCCGGCCAACAGGCCGAGCGCAGCCACGAGTGCCAGTAGCCTCTTCATATCGCTTCCCTTCCTCCTAAGGTCGGTGTGGATTGGTGAGTGTCTCGCTAGGTTCCCCGATGGTCGACGAGCGTCACCTCCCTGGCGGACGCTTGTGCCGTCCGTCGAATGCTGCTGGACCACCTTCGTGGTCCCGTCACCCGACACCCGCGAACTGGCGACAAGGAAGGCCCCCCGGCTTCCGGACTTCCCGCTCCAGCGGCTCGTGAACCAGCATAGCGCCCCTGTGAGGCACGGTAAAGGACGGTTGTCCATGGCCGACGGTAGACTGATGCCGTGGCGAGCGTGCCCGAGATGCGCGACCGGTTGCGCCGGCCGCTGACCCTGGAACTCAGCAGCGGTTGCCGCGACGACGTGGTCGTGGGCGGCGTCGAGCGGCTGATCGACGGCCTGGCACGCCCGTTCGCGGGGGTGGGGGCGCTCCTGCAGGGTTACGGCACGCTCTCGCCTGAGGTGCGGCGGGCCCGCTTGGAGCGGGTCCTGGCTCTCCTGGACGAGGCCGGGGACGCCGGTCGGAGTCCGGAACGGGCGGCCAAAGCTGCCCCTCGTCCCAAGGCCGAGCCGTCGGCCCGTAGCGCCGAGTCGCCCGTCCGAAGCGTTGAGCGGCTGCCGGCCGATGGGCTCGATCGGGCCCTGGCCGACCGGCTGGTCGACCTGGGCGCCCAGGCACCCCGCAAGCTCGGCGAGGTCGGGGTGCGCAGCTACCGGGACCTACTGTGGTCGCTGCCCCGACGCTACGAGGACCGGCGCGCGCTGCCCCACTTCTCCGCCCTCGAGAGCGACCAGATCGCCACCGTCACGGGCTCGGTGATCAGCCGCAAGGGGATGCGGAGCCGTCGCGGCATGCACGTGCTTCGGGCTTCCCTGGAGGACGCTCGCGGCCAGCGCGCGACGGCCGTCTGGTTCAATCAGCCCTGGGTCGAGAACCAGCTCTTCCCGGGGCAGCGCCTGATCCTGGGCGGCAAGGTGAAGCGCAAGGGGCGCAACCTCGAGATCAACGTCACCGGGTTCGAGGTCGACGATGAGGGCGAGAGCCTGTCGTTCGGGCGCATCGTGGGGATCTACCGCAGCACCCAGGGGCTGAGCCAGGCCTACCAGCGCCGCGCTGCGCACCGTTTGCTGGCGGCGCTGCCACCACTTCCGGACCACCTCCCGCGTTCGCTGTTGCAGCGCGAGGACCTCGTGCCGCTCGACCGGGCCCTGCGTGACGCCCACTTCCCGCCGTCGGACGAAGCGCTCCAGCGCGCGGTGCGCCGCCTGAAGTTCGACGACTTCCTGTTCCTGGAACTGGCGGTGCTGCGCAGCCGTGACGGCTCCTTCGCCGGCCGCGCCTTCCGGGTGAGCGACGCGGACGTTCAGGGGTTCCGTGAGAGCCTGCCGTTCACGCTCACCGGTGCCCAGGAGCGCGCGCTGGCCGAGATCCTCCAGGACATGCGAGAGCCGCGCCAGATGGCCCGCTTGCTGCAGGGGGACGTGGGCTCGGGCAAGACGGCGGTGGCCGCTGCAGCCGTCCATGTGGCCGTCCGCAATGGAGCGCAGGCGGCGCTCATGGCGCCGACCGAGATCCTGGCGCGGCAGCACTACCTCAACTTGCGCAGCTACCTGTTCCCGCTCGGCGTGCGCAGCGAGTTGCTCACCGGCGCGATGGGCGCTCGCGAGCGACGGGAGGCGCGCGCCCGGCTCGCCTCGGGCGAGGCGCAGCTGGCGGTCGGCACGCACGCGCTCATCCAGCAGGGGGTGCGCTTCGCCGACTTGGGTCTGGCGATCATCGACGAGGAGCACCGCTTCGGCGTGGATCAGCGACGCAAGCTGCTTCACGGCCTGCCCGACGTGCTGGTGATGAGTGCCACGCCCATCCCGCGATCGTTGGCCCTCACCTACTATGGCGACCTGGAGCTGAGTGTGATCGACGAGTTGCCTCCGGGCCGCAAGCCGGTCGAGACCCGCCTGGTGAACGCCAGTCGCCGGCGGGAGGTCTATCACTTCGCCTGGGACGAGATCCTGAAGGGCAGGCAAGTGTACGTGGTCACGCCGCTGGTGGAAGAGAGCGAAGCCCTCGAGGCGATCGTCTCGACGACGGGGCTGACCGAGGACCTGCGACAGCTGATGCCTGACGGGTGTCGCATCGGCATGCTTCACGGTCGCATGCCGGGCGACGAGAAGGACGCCATCATGGAGCGGTTCCGGCGCCACGAGTTCGACATGCTCGTGTCCACCACGGTGGTCGAGGTCGGCGTCGACATCCCCAACGCCAGCGTCATGATCGTGGAGAACGCCGAGCGTTTCGGACTGTCGCAGCTCCACCAGCTTCGGGGCCGGGTGGGGCGCGGTGATGCGGCGAGCACCTGCGTTCTGGTCGCCGGCGAGCGCGGCAGGAAGACGCAACAGCGGCTTCAGATCGTGGCCAGGAACGGCGACGGCTTCAAGATCGCCGAGTACGACCTGCAGCTGCGTGGCCCGGGTGAGCTGCGCGGGACGCGTCAGTCCGGCCTCCCCGACCTGTCGATCGGCGATCTGGCTACCGATGGCGCGATCATCGAGCGGGCCAGGGAGCTGGCGCAGCGCATGCTGGCCGAGGATCCGGCGCTCGAAGCGGCGTGGGCCCGGCGCCTACGTGACGAGTTGCGCCTCCGGAGTGGCGCACTCGCCTTCCGGGAGGTCATATGAGCGTCCTGACCCGGTTGCTCGGTTGGGTGCTCGTCGCGGGCTTGATCGTCGGGGTGGTGCTGCGCGTGACGTTCGGGCGCAAGCGCTTCCTCGCCCTGGTGACGCTCCTGATCGCCGTTCCCGCTGTCTTGCACGTCGGCTACGTGGCGTTCCAGGCGCTCGGGCACGGCGCCTCCGTCCTCGTCGCGCTCGCCTACCTGCTCGGAGCGACCGCGGTGGTGGGTGCCGGCGCGCTCTTCGCCCGGCGCTGGGTGCGGGAGCGGCCGCTGTGGGCGGCCCTGGCGCCGGTCGCGACGGGGGTCGCGTACGGTCTGCTCCCCTTCGGGCTGTACTCGTGGGCGCTGCGGCGGGCGGCGATCGACCTCGACATCGTTCCCACCGCCGTCTACGTCGGAGCGTGCCTGTTCGGGACGGCGTTGCTGCTGGCCTTCGTACCGCGCGGAGGGGGGCCGCCGAGAGGCTGGTGGCGGCGCCTCGTTCGGCGACGCTGAGCGCCGTCTGCGAGGGCGCTCGCGGGGTCTGCTAGACTGCGGGCGTGCAGCGTCGCACGCACTCCGCCCGTCGCGGTCCGTGGCCGTGGGCCGGCGTGGCCCTCGCCACGCTGCTGACGCTGACGGCGTGCGCTCCCGCCACCGCCATCAAGAGCGCCCGGCCGCTCGGTGAGATCCAGCCACCCACCTTCCAGCTCGTTCCGGGGCAGACCAGCATCGAGCGCTTCGATCCTCCCGGCGCCGGCGCCGGGTTGGCGATGACCGTGGGCACGCTGGTGCGAAACCCCAACGAGTTCCCCGTACGGCTCGTGTCGGTGGAGTACACGGTGCTGCTGCAGGGCGAGGTGGTGACGAGGGGCGCGATGCGTCCGGCGCTCTACCTGGAGGCGGGATCTACCGCGCCGTTGCGCTTCCCTATCCACAGCGACCTGAAGGGCAAGGGCGGGCTGTTGCGTGCGGTGGTGCGCGCGTTCGCCGACACGCCGTTGCCGTTCCGCGTCGAAGGGACGCTGCGCTTCAGCTCCTCGAGCTACAGCTTCGAGACGCGCAAGAGCGTGCTGGTGTCGGGTGCGACGCTGGCGAGGCAGACGGTGGCACCGCCTCGTCTACGCCTCGACGAGGCGGCGAGCCGCGCGTTCACGCTGCGGGCCGGCGTGCCGGTCGTCCAGGTCGTGGTGAAGGCGACCAACCCCGGGGACATCGGCTACTTCCTCTACGGCAAGGATCTCGACCTGACCCTGGCGGGGCACTCCGTGGCCCGGGAGGACATGCGCCCGGTGCCGCTGGCGGCTGGGCAGGACGGGCGCATCGACCTGGTGTTCTACCCCGACCCGAGGAAGCTCTCGGCGGACGCAGACGCGGCGTTGCAGGCCGCACTCCAGGGCATCCCCACCCTGCTGCGGGTGCAGGGGACCCTGTCCATGGATGTGCTCGGCGTGGACTCGTTCACCGTGCCGCCGGAGTGGGAGATCGCCGGCTTCGTGTCCGGGCCGTCCTCGACACACTGACCGAGCGCCCCCATGCTATCCTCCGCCGTATGGCCAGAATCCTTGTCACCGACACCATCCAGTTGGGTGACACCGACTACCCGGAGATGGAAGTCGTCGACCGTGCCGGGATCGCGCGCGATGAGCTCCTCGAGATCGTCGGCTCCTTCGATGCGATCATCACTCGCAGCCGCACCAGAGTCGACGACGAGCTGATCCGGGCGGGCGGCAAGCTCCGGGTGATCGGTCGGGGTGGCGTCGGTGTCGACAATATCGACCTCGAGTCGGCGAGCCGGCGCGGGATCCTGGTGGTCAACGCGCCAGAAGCGAACAACGTGTCGGCGGCCGAGCTCGCCATCGCCCTGATGCTGAACGCCGCTCGCGGCGTGGCGCGCGCCGATCGGCTCATCCGCTCGGGTACCTGGGACCGCAAGTTCCTAGGTCGCGAGCTCAAGGGCGCGCGGCTCGGCGTCGTCGGGTTGGGCCGCATCGGTTCGCTCGTGGCCGGACGCGCGCAGGGTCTCGGCATGAGCGTCATGGCCTACGACCCGTACATCACGCGCCGCCGTGCCGAAGAGCTGAAAGTCGAGCTCTTCGACGACCTGCACGCCATGCTGGCGCGCTCGGACTTCCTGACCGTGCACACGCCGCTGACCGAGGAGACCGAGGGCATGGTCGGCGCGGACGAGCTTCGCCGCCTGCCGGCGGGCGCGGTCGTAGTCAACGCCGCGCGCGGCGGGATCATCCAGGAAGACGCTCTGCTCGAGGCGCTCGACGCGGGTCATCTGTTCGGGGTAGGGCTCGATGTGTACGTATCGGAACCCCCCGATCCCTCGCTGGCGCTGTTCCGGCGCGACAACGTGGTGTTGAGCGCGCACCTTGGCGCGAACACCGCCGAGGCGCAGGCCCGGATCGGCACCGAGATCCTGGAGCGCACAGTGCTGGCGCTCAACGGCGATTACTCGCGCGGCGTGGTGAACGCCCCCGCCCTCGCTCCCGAGGTCATGCGTGCGCTCGGGAAGCACCTGGAGCTTGGCGAGATGCTGGGCCGCACCGCGGCGCAGCTGAGCCGGGGCCGCGTCAAGGAGCTCGAGGTGGAGTTCGCCGGTGCTTTCCCGATCGACCCCGATCCGGTGGCGACGGCGGTCACCAAGGGGTTCCTGGAGCCCTTCCTGGACGAGCGACCCAACTACATCAACGCCCCCTCCATCGCCCGCGATCGTGACATCCGCGTTTCTCGGGTCACCGCTTCGCGCAGCCGCGGCTACACGACCCACGTGCTGGTCACCGCGGTGACGTCCGAGGGGCGGACCAGCGTGGCCGGCACGGTCCTGGCCGAGCAGCCGCGCATCGTGGAGATCGACGAGTACCCCATCGAGATCAAGCCGGAGGGCACCATGCTGGTGTGCACCAACTACGACCGCCCCGGCGCGGTGGGGCGGGTCGGCACCGTGCTCGGCGACTCGGGCGTGAACATCAACAGCATGCAGCTCTCGCGCACCAGTGAGGACGGTCTCGCCATGTTCGTGCTCACCCTCGACCAGGCGCCGTCCGATCAGGTTCTGGACGTGCTGCGCAACCTTGGCGACGTGATCCGCAGCCTGCGGCTGGTGCGGCTCTAGCCGTGGCGATGATCAAGACTCGCCTGCTCGCGCCGGGTCCGGTCGAGGTCCCCCCGGCGGTGCTGGAAGCCATCGCGCGTCCGGTCGTGCACCACCGCAGCGGGCCCTTCAAGGAGCTCTTCGCCCGGGTGCGCACACGTCTGGCCGAGGTGGCCATGGTGCCCGGCGAGGAGATGCTGATGGTGACGGGGAGCGGAACCGCCGGATTCGAGGCGGCCCTGCTCGCCGCCGTGCCCGCTGGCGGAACGGTCCTCAGCCTGCACGCCGGCAAGTTCGGCGAGCGCTGGGCCGACATGGCGCGCCGCTTCGGCTTCCGGGTGGTCGTCGTGGAGCAGGCCTGGGGTCGCGCGATCGACGTGGAACGGGTGCGCGACGCGCTGCGCGCCGACCCGCAGGTGGCGGCCGTCACCACCACCCACTCCGAGACGTCGACCGGGGTGCTGCACGACGTCGAGCGGATCGCTGCGGCGGTCCGGGAGGAAGCACCCGACGCCCTGATGGTGGTGGACGCCGTGACCAGCCTCGCCGCGGCCGAGCTGCGACCGCGCGCGTGGGGCCTCGACGTGGTGGTGTCGGGGTCGCAGAAGGGGCTCATGGTGCCGCCCGGGCTGGCGTTCGCGTACCTCTCCGAGCGCGCCTGGCGGCGCAGCGACGAGCTGGCGCGGCGGGGTGCTCTGGTGCCCGGCTACTACCTCGATTTGCGGCGCGAGCGCGAGCGGCAGGCGCAGGATCAGACAGCCACCACGCCGGCCGTGAGCCTGATCGCCGGGCTCGACGCGGCCCTGAACGTGCTGCTCGACGAGGGCGTGGAGGCGGTGTGGCAACGCCGCGCAGCGCTGAACGAGGCGCTCCTGTGCGCCGGCGAGGCGGTCGGCTTCGAACGCTACGCCGAGCGCCCGAGCCCTGCCGTGGCCGCGTTGCGAACGCCGGAAGGCATCGACGCTAGCGCGGTCGTCCGGCAGTTGGCGGAGGCCGGCATCCGCATCGGTGCCGGGCAGGACGCCGCCAAGCCCCACCTGATCCGTCCCAGCGTGCTCGGCTACGCCGACCGGTTCGACGTGGTGACGCTGGCGGCCGCCCTGGAGGACGCGGTTCGCGCCCTCGGGGGCGAGGCGCCCTTCGGGCGAGCCGTCGGCGCTGCGTTGGAGGCTCTGGCCGGATGACGGAGCTGGTGCTGGTTCGCCATGCTCCCTCGCGGCTGCGGGCCGATGTCCCCGCCTCCCAGTGGCGGCTCGTGGAGGGGGCGGGGGAGACCATCCGGACGCTGGCGAACCGACTGGCGCCGCTCGATCTCGATCTGGTGGTGGCCAGCACCGAACCCAAGGCCGTCGCCACCGGGCGCGATCTGGCCCGTCACCTGGAACTACCGTTCGCTTCGGTTCCGCGTCTGCACGAGCACGAGCGGGGGAACCTTCCTGTGCTCGGCGAGGAGGCATGGCAGGGCACGGTGCGGCGCTTCTTCCGCTACCCCGACGTGCTGGTGTTCGGCAGCGAGACGGCGACGGAAGCCCGCGAGCGCTTCAGGGCGGGCCTGCAGACCGCCCTGGAGCGCAACCCGGGCGAGCGCCCCGCCGTGGTCGCGCACGGCAAGGTCATGAGCCTACTGGTTGCGAGTCCGAGCGGCCTCGATGCCTATGAGCTGTGGCGCGATCTGCGGATGCCGGAGGCGTGGCTGGTGCGCTGGCCCGAGCTGACGCTTCAGCGGCGCATCTCCGCGTCCTGAGCGGGCAGCCGCACCAGGGCGCCGCCGCTCAGATGGAAGGTGTGGTCCGCGGCGCGTACGAGGGCTGGGCGATGCGCGACCGCGACCACCAGTCGCCGCTGCGCCTGTGCCCGCAGCATCTCCACCAATCCGGCTTCGCTCGCCTCGTCGAGACTCGAGGTGGGCTCGTCCAGGAGCAGCACCCGCGGTTGCGTGAGGAGAGCCCGGGCCAGGGCCAGCCGTTGCCGCTGACCGCCCGACAGACCTGCCCCGTCCTCGGCCAGCTCGTGATCGAGGCCGCGAGCCAGGCGTCGCACCATCTCCTCCAGCCCGACCGCCTCCAAGGCCTGCCATAGCCGATCGTCGGGGAGGACGCGGCCCATGAGGAGGCTCTGGCGCAGGGGGCCGGAGAGCACCTCATGCGCCTGCGGGACGTAGCTGACGCGCGATCGGAGCACGCTCTCGGGCAGCGCGTCGAGCGCTTCGCCGTCGAGCCAGATGCAGCCTCGAACGGGCTGTAGGAACCCCAGCAGGAGCCGCAGCAGGGTGGTCTTGCCCGCCCCGCTCTCGCCGGTGATGACGACGAGCCCGTGCTCGGGAAGGCTCGCCTCGATCCCGGTCAGGACCCACGGCCCGTCGGGGTACGCGAACGAGACCTCAGCGAGCTCGAGCCCGTGGCCGCGGGCGGGACCGGCGCAGGGCCGGTCGGCCGTCGCCGGGCGTGGGGCATCGGAGCCGGCGAGCGTGCGGAGCCGCTTGGCGGCGGCCTGGGCCTCGCGCAACAGGGCGTAGCCCTTGGGGAGGAGCTGCGCCGGCGTGGACAGCAGGGCCACCAGCGTGACGAACGAGACCAGCTGCCCCGCGGACATCGCCCCGCGCTCAACGCTGCCGGCCAGGAGGACGACGAGGAGACCCACCGCCGCGAACAGCAGCACCTGGGTGATGGGGATCTGGGCCCCGGAGATGAGGCTCCGTTGAGCCATGGCGCGGGCGGTACGACGGTTCTCCGGTTCGAAGCGCTCCAACATCATCGGCGCGGCATCGAACGCGCGTACCGTCTCATGGTGCTTGAGCCCTTCCTGGATGTGGCGCCCCAGCGCTTCGGTGCCCACCTGCGAGCGCTCCGCCACGTGCTCCAGCGCGCCGCCGATCCAGCGCAGCGCCAGCAGCGTCGGCAGCCCGAAACCGACCAGCATCGTCGATGCCACGATGTTGGTGCCGAACAGGTAGGCCAGGATGGCCAGGACCGTGCCGGACTCGGCCACCAGCGTTCCGATTCCGAAGCGGAAGTACGTCTCGATCTCTCGCAGGTCCGTCAGGATCCGGCTCGCGAGGCCGCCGCTGCTGCCGGGCAGGGTGCCGGGCGGTCGCTGCAACAGGCGGCGGTACAGACCGCTGCGCCAGGTCCGGGTGACGGTCGCGGCGGAGCGCCCCAGGAGGGCGTCCTGGGCCCACAGAGCCAGGGCCCCGGTGAGCGCCACCGCACCTGCGGTCACCAGGATCGAGGGCAGATGGGACAGGTCCTGCCGATTCACGACCTGATCGAAGATGGGAGTGACGAACACGGGGACGATGGCCACGCGCAGTACCGATCCGACGAGGGCGGCGCCCATCCCGACGATCGCGCGCGGCTTCGTCGGCAACAGCAACGAGGGCAGATCATGCGGCCGCGCAGGGCCCGCACCCGCGCGCTTCACGGTGCGGCGGTCCCGGAGTGGCGGCGGGTGATGCCGAGGTCGGCGTCGATGGCGTCGAGCAGCGCCGCCGCCGCGCCGGGCCGCGGCATGGTGGCCCGCAGGCGCTGCCTGCGCCGCTCCCGATCGGCCGGGTCGCGCCACAACGCGAGCGTGCGGTCGGCCACGGCATCGGCGTCGAGGCGTCCGCTGAGCTCCAGCATCAGGTCCTCGCCGGTGAAACGGTTGGGAAGCGAGACCGGAGTCGACAGGCCTTCGACCCACAGCCGGACCGCGTAACGCTTCAGGTACCGTCCGACACCGGGGACGAGGCCCAGCCAGTGTCCGGCTCCTTCGAGCGGGATCATTTCGGGCCGGTTGAGCGGCAACAGCACCACGCCGGGCACCCCCGCGACCCCGAGCTCCAGGGTGTTGGTCCCCGGGATCGTCACCGCCAGATCGGCGGCGCGCATGTGGGCGTAGCGATCGGCCTCCGGGACCATCTCGATGATCGCTCCCGAGGGGGTGAGCACGCGGTCGCCGTCGCGCACCCCGGCGACGCCGCCGAGCGTCGCGGCCTCGCGCCCCGCGATGCCGTCGGCGAGGGTGGCGTCGGTGAGCAGGCGGCTCACCGGCCACACGAAGCGCGCCTGCGGCAGTGCCTGGGCCAGCCGATCGACCAGGGCGATGAAGAAGGGGATGAGGTGCACCGAGAAGCCGTCGCGGCTGCCGGGGAACAGCACCACATGGGGCGCGCCGGGATCGGCGGCAGGCGCGTCGAGCTCGACGGCGTCGGCCACCAGGTTGCCGACCACCGTCAGGCGCTGCGCCGGTGCGCCGCTCCGGCGCGCCCGTCGCGCGACCCGCTCGTCGGGAACGAACAGGGCGCTGAGGCCGCGATGCCAGCCCGGCTCGAAGCTGTAGCGGTAGACGGGGCGCCCGAGCCGCCGCGCCAGGCTCACCGCCATGCTCACGTTGCCTCCCAGGCTGAGCACGAAGCCGGAGCCGTCGCCCTCCGCCGAGCGCTCGAGCCCGGCCGGAAGACCGCCCGTGGCCGACGCTCGCAGGTACTGCGCCGGCGACGTCACGACGTCGGCGCCGAAGCCCTGCGCGATGGCGGTCTCGTGCCCGCTGGCGAACTGGCAGGGGATGAGGCTGATGCCCACCCCCCGATCGGGGGCGCGCCGCCGTAGCTCGCGCAGCACCGGCCGTACCCAGGTGTAGAGCTCGCCGGGCCCGTTTGCGACCAGCACGGCCTCGGCGGGCACCTTCAGCCTCCGCCCACGAAACGGGCGATGCCGCGCTTGGAAGCGTCGGCGAACGCCAGCAGACGGCGTACGTCGGGACTGCCGAGGGCGAGCTCGTCGAGGCGCGCCCGGTCGCGGTGCCTCAGCGCGTGCACGGCCTGCTCCAGCGCCCGGTAGCGCTCGCCGTCGATCCCATGGCGCCCGAGGCCCACGCGATTGAGGCGGTAGTGGCGGGCAGGGTTGCCGCGCGCCATGGTGAACGGCAACACGTCCTTGTTGCTGGCGCTGGCGGCGCCGAACATGGCGTACTCGCCTACGCGACAGAACTGGTGGATGAGCGCGTTCGAGCCGAGGACGGCGTGGTCGCCGATCTCGCTGTGTCCGCCGAGCTGCACCGCGGTGGTGAGCACGCAGCCCCGCCCGACGCGGGTGTTGTGGGACACGTGCACGTAGCTCATCAGCAGGCTCTCGGCGCCGACCGTCGTCTGTGCGCCCTCGCCTGTGGCACGGTTCACGGTGACGAAATCGCGCAAGCTCACGCCGTCTTCGATCACGACGAGGCTGGGCTCGCCCTCGAAGTGGCTGTCCATGGGGAGGCCGCCGATCACGGCATAGGGACCCAGCCGGCAGCGCGCCCCGATGCGGCTGCCGTCGTAGATCACCGTGCCCGCCAGCACTTCGCTTCCGTCGCCGATCTCGACGTCGCCCTCCACGACCGCCCCCGGCCCGACCCTCACGCCGGGGGCGAGGCGGGCGTCCGGATGCACGTGGGCTCCCGGGTGGACGGTGGCGCTGGCGGGAACGCTCACGGCTTCACCCTCGCGCGTCAACGGGCGTACATGAACGAGAGCGTCGCCTCGGCGGCCACGTCATCGCCCACCAGCGCCCTGGCGGCCACCTTGCACAGGCCGCGCCGGAACATGAGGATCTCGCCCGTGAGCCGCAGGCGGTCGCCGGGGACGACCTTGCGCCGGAACTTGGCGCCGTCGATGGCCGCCAGGTAGCCGGTCTGCCCCGAGCCCACCGTGCCGTCTCGCACGCTCAGTCCCACGGCGGCGGCCTGGGCGAGTGCCTCGACGATGAGCACGCCGGGCATGACGGGCTCGTCGGGGAAGTGCCCCTGGAAGTAGGGCTCGCCGTGGCTGACGTTCTTGACGCATTCGAAGGCGTCACCCTCCTGGGAAACGAAGGCGTCGACCAGCAGGAAGGGGAAGCGGTGGGGGAGGATATCGCGGACGTCCACGGTCATGCGCGTAGTCTATCGCAGGCCCCGGCACCGCCCTCGCGTCCGGGACGGAGGCACCCGGCGTCTCCCGCCAGAGTGCCGTACTCAGGCCGGGACGGGGTGGGGCTCGCTGCGGATCTTCTCCAGCAAGCGGGCCGCCAGCTCGAGCGACCTGAGATCGTCGTCGAGCGTGCCGATGGGGTCGGCGTCGCGACGGATGCGCGCCAGGAAGTGCTCGAGCTCCTTGCGCAAGGGGTTGTCCTCATGGACGACGTGCCGATCGAGTTGCACGTGGCCGGTATCGGAGCTGGCATTGGGCTGCCGGTAGATGGCGATCTCGGTGTACGGCTCCTTCGCGAAATCGAGCCGCATCGTCTGATGCGGCTCGGCCACGACCAGGCTGCGCTCGGCGTCGGGTGCGACGCGGCTCGCCAGGAAGCGCGCGATGCAGCCGCCCTCGAACGTGATCTGGGCCGCCGCGACGTCCTCCAAGGGGGTGCCGTTGAGGGCGCGGCCCGCCACGCTGATGTCGACGGGGGCGGCCGGGATCAACCGGAGCACGATGTCGAGGTCGTGGATCATGAGGTCCAGCACCACACCGACGTCCTTGATGCGGGCGTAAGGGACCATGCGCCGCGCTTCGATCAGGTAGGGATGCCGGACCTGCTCGCCCAGCAACTGGACGGCTCGGTAGAAGCGGGTGATGTGGCCCACCTGCAGGACCAGGCCGAGACGGCGCGACAGCGTCGCCAGCTCGCGCGCCTGGGCCACGTCGGTCGCCACCGGTTTCTCCACCAGCACGTGGACGCCCGCTTCGAGCAGGCGCTTGGTCACCGAGAAGTGGAGGCTGGTGGGTACCGCCACGCTGGCGGCGTCGAACGACTCGGCCGTCAATAGCTCGTCGAGCGAGCCGTAGGCCCGGCATGCGAACGAGGCGCGCGCTTCGGCGCGCCGATCCGGGTCGGGGTCGGCGACCGCGACCAGCTCCACGTGCGGGAGGGCGGCGTAGTTGTTGGCGTGGAAGCGGCCCATCACGCCGGCACCGACGACCGCGACCCGCAAGGCCCTCATCGCGCGGGGTCCGCCTGGGTGGTGGGACGTAGCAGCTCTCTCATAAGGGCGGCGTGCAAGGCGTGCGAGCCTCGCCAGAAGGTAACCCGAGCTTCGAGCGGTCGTCCGAGCAAGTAGAGATCCCCCAGGGCATCGAGGGCCTTGTGTCGCACCGGCTCGTTCTCCGCGCGCAAAGGTACCAGCGGGCCCTCCTCACCAAAGACGATAGCATTTTCGAGGTTGGCGCCGGAAGCGAAACCTTGCGCGCGCAGCGCTTCGACCTCCGAAAGCAGCCCGAAGGTGCGGGCGTCGAGGAGTTCCCGGTAGCGCTCGGGGCCGCCGCACCAGTGCTGCTCGCCGATGGCGGGGTGCTCGAAGTCGATGCCGTAACACAGCGTCGCAGCCCCCGGCTCGAGCTCGGCGCGCGCGCCCCCCGACGCGATCGAGACGTTGCGCTGTGGGCGCATCGGGGCGGGGGGCGGTGGCGGTGGGGGCAGCTCGCTCAGCAGGTCGTACCAGGCCCGCGCCGAGCCGTCGAGGATGGGCATCTCCGTCGCCGAGACCTCGATGACCAGGCCCGACCAGTAGCCCCGCACGGCCAGTGCAGCGAGCAGGTGCTCGACCACCGCCACGCGCTCGCCTTCGCGGCCGAGCGTGGTCGCGCGGCGACTGTCGACCACCGCGTCGAGGGTGGCGGGGATGTCGTGACCGCGCCGCCGGAAGCGCAGCGGGCCCTCCTCGGGGTGCAGCGTGACGCGGCACAGGGCGCCACTGTGCACGCCCGTGCCCTCAAGGCTGGGCATCGTGCCCCTTCACGGCCTGCCAGATGCGCTCGAGCCGGCCCTGCAAGTACAGTCCGCGTACCCAGCGGCGGTAAGGCTGGGCGGGGAAGCCCGCCCACGTCTCCCCGTCGGGAACGTCCTTGGTGACCCCGGCTCGGCCCGCGATGCGGACGTCGGCGCCGATCGCGACGTGATCGGTCACGGCGACGTAGCCACCGAGGATCGTGCGATCCCCGACACGGGTGCTGCCGGCGATCGCGGTCATGGCGGCGATCAGGCAGTCGCTGCCGATCGTCACGTTGTGCCCGAGCTGGCAGTGGTTGTCGATCTTGCTGCGCGGCCCGATGCGGGTCGGGTCCAGCGTGCCGCGGTCGACCGAGCTGTTGGCGCCGATCTCGACGTCGTCGCCGATGATCACGCTGCCGAGGTGGTGGATCTTGGCGGCGCCGCCGGGCCCGGCGGCATACCCGAAGCCGTCCGCCCCGACCACGCAGCCGCTGTGAAGCTCGACGCGCTCGCCCAAAACAACGCCGTCGTAGAGCGCCACGCCGGCGTGAAGGCGGCAGTCCCGGCCCAGGACCGCGCCGGCGCCGATGCTGCAGTTGGGGCCGATGCGCGTGCCCGCGGCGATCGAGGCACCGGCCTCGACGACGCTGTGCGGGCCGATGGCGACGTCGTCGCCTAGCGAGGCGTCGGCCGCGACCACCGCCGTGGCGTGCACGCCCGCCGGCCCGGCGGGTCGCCGGTCGAACAGGGCGCTGAGCTGCGCCAGCGCCAGGCGCGGGTCATCGACCCGGATGCCGCTGCAGGGGGGCGGCTCGGGGAGCGCAAGCTCGTGCGGCAGCACGACAACGGCCGGAGCGCCCGCCAGGGCGATCGCCAGGGCGGCCGCGTCCGGGGCGACGACGACGGCGCCGGGCCCGGCGCCTGCCGGTGAGGCGAGCCACCGGACCGGCACGGCGGGACCCACATGGTTCCCCTGCAGGCTCGAGGCCAGCGTGACGCTGTCGTGCGTGGGCGCGTTCAAGGCGTTCCCCCTCCGATGCCGCTCGCCGCGGAGTTGCCGTCTCCGTTGGGCTTGGGGCCTTCTGGCGTGGGCGGCGGCGTTCCGGCGGGCGGTTGGTCGAGCTTCGGCGGGGCCGGGCTGGGCGCGCTCGGCGCACCGCTCGTGCCGCCGCTCGAGCCGGCTGGTTGCCCGTCGGGAGGCGCCTCGCCGCCCTTGACGGTGACCTCGACGGTGCGGCTTCCGGTGACGACGAACGGCAGCGCCATCCGCTCCAAGCGCCGGACGTTGCCGTCCTTGTCGGGCGCCTCCACCACCAACTCGCTGGCCTGGGGCTTCTGGCGCAGGGCGTCGAGCAACTCTGGGAAGGAGCGCGGCCGATCCGTGGCCGGCGTCTGCGCGGCGTCGGACTTGGGCGTCACGTCGCCGCCGCGGACGGTGAGCGTCACCTTCCCGCGGACGCCGTCGGGCAACTTGACGCTCAGCGTCCTCACCAGCGGTTCCTGGCGGAAGGGCTGCAGCCGCACATGGAGCACCACCGAGGTGCCCGGGTCGACCTTGGGGTTCTCGGCCACCACATCGACGATCTCGCCGCTGCTGCGGTGGCTCGAGATGCGGACGTTGATCTTGACGGCAACGATGCCCGGCGCCCGGAACACGTTGGTCGCCAGCGCTTGCAGGGGGCTGCCGATGAGCCGCGCGGTGGCGGTGGCGATGTCGGTGGGATCGTCCGCCTGCTCCACCAGGTTGAGTTGATCGCCGCCCCCGAGATCGATCTCCCAGCCGACCTGAGCGTAGCCGCCGGTGGTCTCGGAGAGGCTCTGCGCGATGAGCTGCTGGCTGGCGGCCGCGACGAGCTGCGGGTAGAGGCGCTCGTCGGCCGCGACCTCCTCGTGGTAGGTGGTGCTGCCGGCCGGGGCGTCGACGGTCAGCGTCACCGGGATCATGGGGGGCCCGGCGCCGACCGTGCCGGCAACGGCGGCCGGACGGTCCTGCGCGATGGTCCCCAGCGGCTTCTGGCCACTGTTCGCCAGCTTGAAGGGCACCACGGAGCTGGACACCACCGCGGTCACATACGCCGGCGCCAGCGGCAGGGCCACGTTACCGAGGCCGAGAAGCGGGTGCCCGAAGGCGAGGACGTGGTCCCCGTCGATCGCCGTCACCGTGCCCACCGCGCCGATGGTGACGGCTCCGCGGGCGAGCTCGACGCTGATGGGGCTGCCGGGCACGAGCGCGTAGGAAGGGTCGTCGCCGGCCGGCAGCGAGCCAGACGCCTGGGCCGGGAAGGGGGTGACGCGCTTGTCGCGGAACAGCGGCGCCAACAGCGCGGCGGCATCGCGGTCCAGGCCCGACAACAGGATCGGCGTCGCCGCCGGGATCGCTCGGCCCAGGCCTGCCACTGCCACGGGGCCGTCGGCGGGGCCGAACGCCGCGTGGTCGGCCGCGCGCCGCATGATTGCGATCGGCGTGACCATGGCCAGGTGGTGGTCGGCCGAAGGGAAGACGTAGCCGATGGCGCCCAGCAGTCGCGGGCCGTTGGCCGTGGAGAGGTACACCGGGCTGCCGCTCATACCCGCCGACACCCCGCCGCTGGCGTCGATGAAGGTGCCGGACGCGCGCACCAGCACCAGGGGGAAGCCGGGCCCGGCGTCGAACTGGATCGAGAGCACCTCGACCCCGAAGCTCACCAGCTCGTTGCCCGGACCGGCGGTCAGTCCGTATCCCTTCATGCCGGGACCGACCTGTGCGAGCGGGAGGTCGGGCGCCGCCGCCGGTGGGGTCGCCGCCGCTGCCGCCGGGAGCGTCGCGAGGAGAGCCAGTACGATGGCGCACGCCAGCACAGCCACGGACCGCAGCACAGCGAACCGTGCCTTCCGGAGGCGAGACGCCACGCGGCGGCCCGCCATCGCTAACGTCGGAGGAAGTTGTCGGAGATCAACGCGTCGCGCAGCACGTGGATCATGTCGAGCGCCTGACCGGTGCCGAGCGCCACGGAGTCGATGGCGTTGTCGGCCACGACCACCGGGATGCCGGTGGTCTGCCGGAGGAGCTCGTCGAAGTTGCGCAGCAGCGAGCCGCCGCCCGTCATGATGATGCCGCGGTCGATGACGTCGGAGACCAACTCGGGCGGCGCCAGCTCGAGCACCCGTCGCACGCCGTCGGCGATCTTCTGGATCGGCTCCCGCAGCGCCTCGATCGTGTCCTCGGTGGTCACCTTGATCGTCTTCGGCAGGCCGTTGATCAAGTCGCGACCGCGCACGTCGAGCTCCCGGTTGTCGTCGGAGCTCTTCAGCACGGCGGCGCCGATGCGCATCTTGACCTCCTCCGCGGTGCGTTCCCCGATGAGGAGGTTCTCCTTGTGACGGATGTGGCGGATGATGGCCTCGTCGAACTCGTTACCGGCGATGCGAAGGCTCTCCGAGACCACGATGCCGCCGAGGCTGATGATGGCGATGTCGGTGGTTCCGCCGCCGATATCGACGATCATCGAGCCTGCCGGCTCGGCGATCGCCACGCCGGCCCCGATGGCGGCCGCCAGCGGCTCCTCGATCAGGAAGGCCTTGCGCGCGCCGACCTCGCGCGTCGCCTGCAGCACGGCGCGGCGCTCGACCTCGGTGACGCCCGACGGCACGCACACCATGATGTGGGGCTTGAACAGGCGACTGGGGCCGGTGATCACCTTGCGCACGAACGCCTTGAGCATCTTCTCGGTGAGGTCGTAGTCCGCAATAACGCCGTCACGCATGGGGCGGACGGCGACGATGTTGCCGGGCGTTCGGCCGAGCATCCGGTAGGCCTCGTCACCGACCGCCTTGACATCACCGGTATCCCTGACCATGGCGATCACCGAGGGCTCCCGGAGCATGATGCCCTTGCCCTTGACGTAGATCAGGACGGTGGCCGTCCCTAGATCGACTCCGATCTCCTGTCCCAATCTGAAGAACATGCTTTCTCCAACCCGAGCGGCCCCGGTGCGATGGGTCCACAGTGACGGAGCAGTATACCTTCCCGGAGCTCGCGGGCGGCCGCGCGGGGGCGTTCCGTGCGGAAGCGATGGGACCGGCCGACCGGCCGCCATGGAGAGGCGGCCGGCCCGGGCGAACGTTACAGGTAGAGCGCCTCCGCAGGCTCTCCGGCGGCGGCGGCTGCCGCCGTCAGGGCGGCGTCGGGCGCGCCCCCCTCGATCGCACGCTCGGCGCCGAGGCGTTCTGCGAGCAGGGTCCTGGCGATCTTCTCGACCGGCCCCTGCGGCTCGAGCCGCAGGTCGGTGGGGTCGCGGGGACGTCGGAAGCGCGCGGCGTAGACGTTGCCCCGGCGGGCGTCCAGGGCGGCGGTCCCCGACTCGCCCGGGAGCAGGCCTGCCAGCGCCAGCGCCGCCAGCGTCGAAGCCCCTCCCAGCGGCGCGCCCCACGCCCGCGCCAGGCCCTTGGCGGTGGCCAGGCCCACTCGCACGCCGGTGTAGGAGCCGGGTCCGACCCCCACGCCGATGCCGTCGACGGCGCCGCGCTCCAAGCGGGCCCGCGTGAACAGCTCGTCGAGCTCGATCACGATGCGCGCGGCATGGTCGCGCCCCACCTCGGTGCGGAACTCCGCCAACAGGCCGCGCTCGGGGCTCCACAATGCCAGCGACAGGTGGGGTGTTGCGCTGTCGATGCCCAGGTAGACGCGGCTCACGGGTCCCATCCTAGCGGCTGGCCGGACGCGTCGCGCAACGTGGCGCGGCGCGCCTCGCCGTGGCGCTCGAGATCGAGCCAGAGCGCGTCCGGATAGCGAGCGAGCAGGCCCGTGCCCCACTCGACCACCACCAGCCTCGCGCGGTCCAGGGTCTCCTCGAGCCCGAGCTGCTCCAGCGCAGCCGCGTCCGGCAGCCGGTAGGCGTCGATATGCACCAGCACGCCCTGCGGTGTGGGGTACTCGTGCACCAGGGTGTAGCTGGGACTGGTGACGTCGGCGTCGGAGCCCAACGCCTCCGCCAGGAAGCGCGTCAGCGTGGTCTTGCCGGCGCCGAGCGGCCCACTGAGCACCAGCAGTGAGCCGCCCGGCGCCCGCTGCAGCAGGTGCCGGGCGAGCTTGCGCGTGTCGTCAAGCGTGGGCAGGTCCACCGTGGGCAGGTCCACCGTGGGCGGCTCCGCCGTGGGTGCCGGGCAGAGCGGCCGCCAGCGCCTCCAGATCGCGGCGCAGGCGGTGGGTCAACAGCGACAGATCGGAGCTCGACCGCAAGGTGATCAGCAGGGTGTGTTCGGACGTGGGCCACGCCGCCACCACGACGCCCCCCTCGTACTCCAACGTCGCCAGGCGCGGCGACGCCTGGCCCAGGGCCGCCGCGCCGCGCTCGGCCGAGGTGCGTAGTCCTTCGAGAAGCGCCGAGGCGACGTCGGGCTCGAACGGCAGCAGGCCCGCCAGGCGCTCGCCGGCCTTCGCGAAGACGGCGGCGCCCGACACCTCGTCCTCGCTCAGATAGGGCTGGAGCAGCGCCTCGATGTCGACGGGCCGGGCGGTGCCCGCGTCATCGTCCCCCGCCGGAGCGTCCTCGCCGAACAGGCCCAGCACGTCGTCCAGGACGTTGGCGTTGACGAGCTGGTCGGCGATGACGCGCGTGGCCTCGTACTCCTCGCGCAGCTTCACCAAAAGCGCTTCGGCCTCGGACAGCGAGCCTTCGAGTTGCAGGCGCAGGCCGACCGATACCCGTTCCAGCGCGTCGCGTTGGGAGTCGAGGTGACGAAGGATGCGGCGCACGGTAGCCACGTCGTCGCTGTTGAGCTTCTCGACCGGCGTGAACGCCTCTAGAGCGGCGTCGAGCCGCGGCACGACGTTCCGCAAGCGCTCGTCCACCTCGGCCTGGACCCGCTCCAGGAGCGCCCAGGTCTGGCTCAGGCCCGGCGCCAGGTGGCCCTCGTCGATCCGCTGGCGGGCCGTTACCAGGCGCTGTTGCAGGGCTTCGAGGGTGGGGCCCTCCATGCCTGCGAAGCGCGCGGTCTCGCGCTCGAGCCGGTGCAGCTCGCCGATCTGGTCGCTGCGCTCCGCCTCGCGCTCTTGCGAGATGGCGGCCTTGAGCGCGTTCAGATCGGGGTAGTTGCCGTCCTCGAGGCCGTCCATGGCGGAGCGGATGCGCTCCAGCAGCGGCGCACTGGACAGCTCGCCGGCCCGCGCGGCCAACGCCTCGAGGCGGCGTTGCAGGGTGGCCGTCGCCTCGCCCTTGAGCGCCTCGACCATCGAGGCGGTGGCCTCCACCTGAGCGTCCTCGAGGGTCTCGGCCTCGAGCCGCTGGAGCTGTCGTTCGAGCTCCGCTACCACGCTGCTGATGCGGGCCGCGACGGTGTCCAGCCCCGGGAGCGCCTGCACCTGCGCCAGCAGGTTACGGAGCGTGGCACGCTGGCGGTCCACGCGCTGGTCGGCCAACACCGCCATGGCTGATTCCAGCGACGCCTCCGCCCTGCGTGCGGTGTCGAGGATCTGCGGGTCGAGAACGTCCTGCCCCCTGGCTTCCCGAAGGGCATCGACCTGGGCCTCGAGCTGCTGGTAGGCGTCGACCGCGGCGTGCCCCTCGTAGCGCAGCAGGGTCGACTCCAGGCGCTCGAGCATCGCCGACTGGTCGTGTAGCTGGGCGTCACGCTGCGCGCGGGTCTCGCCCTCAGCGCGATCGAACGCTTCCACCTGGTCGAGAGCGAGCTGATACAGGTTGCGGATGTGGTGGATGTCTGCCTGGTTCGGGAGGGTGGTGCTGAGGATGCCGAGACCGACCCGCAAGGACTGCCGCAACTCGGAGGTGTCGACCTCGGAGCGGAGGTCCCGCAGCGAGACTTCGATCCCCTGGAGCTCGTCGCGTAGCGTTGCCCGGTAGGTTTCGAAGGCCTCCTCGAGGGTGTGGCGGAGTGACGGCAAGGCGTCGGAGATGGACGCATCGGCATCGAGACGCTCGCGCAACGCGTCGACGCCGGCCCGCAACGAAGGCTGGAAGCCGAGCAGCTCGTCGTACTCGGAGACGAGCGCCTCGAGGTCGTGCCGTTCGTCCTCCAGATCGAGCAGCAGCAACTTGGCGCTCACCTCGGGACCGAGATCGGCCGTATCGATGGAGAGGAGTTCCTCCTCCTCGCCCTCGACGTCGAGCACACCGCCGTCACGCCGGTCGACGGCGCCGGACGTCTCGTCACTCGGGCTCGCCTCGCCGGTTGCCGCCTGCATCTCCTCGGAGTAGACGCTCGACTCCATCAACTTTCGCAGGTCGCGCGCCAGCCTGCGCGCGCGCTCGATCTCGGCGGGGGCCAGTTGCCGTCCCGCCTGCGCCTCGCCGATCTGGTTCACGAGGTTCTCGAGGCGACGGATCTTGGGCCCACCGAGGGTGCGTACCTGGTCGAGCGCTTCGCTGAGCTCGCCGAGCTCGCGAGCCTGGATGACGAGGTGGTCCTCGAGCTTCTGCTCCACCACGTGCAACTGCGCCTCGGCGTCGTCGGCCAGCGAGGCCGCTTCCCGGTCCGATTCCTGCTCGGTCTCGAGGAGCTGGACCTGGGCGCGGAGCTTCTGGACCTCGGGCCATTCGAAGTACAGGTTGAACGGCTTGAGGGCATCCTTGAGCTGACCGAGTCGCTCCTTCTGACGGGCCAGGCCGACATCGGCCGAATCGTTGGAGCCGGCTCCGTCCGCCACCCCTTGGAGGCGTCCGAGGATGTCCTCGATCGCCTGCTTCGCCTGGGTGACGGGCATGGTGACCTGGAGCTGGCGGTAGATCTGCGCCTTGAGGATCTTCTCGACGGCGCTGACGTCGACCGTGTCGGGCGAGCGCCCGAGCTGCCGCAATCCCTCCTGCAGCGAGCGGGACACGACCCGCGGGGAAAGGATCGCCTCCAGCTCCTCGACGGTCGACTGGTAGACCTGGTTGCTCATGTCATCGTTCGCTGCGCCGATCATCCCGCCTCCTCATGGGGACGGACGATCGCCGACGCGACCTCCCCCCGGCTCAGAACTCCTCATCCCAGTCAACCATCGAGTCCGACCGCTCCTGGGTGTTGGTGGCGGTGGTCGTCACGGTCTGCGTGCCCGCGGCGTTGCCCCGGCCGCGGCCACCGCGGCCGAGCAACCCGAACTGCACGCAGATGCCGTACAGACCCAGGATGGCGAACACGATGGCGAGCACGATGAGAGCAGCCCACACCACCTGACCGATGCTGCTCTGGAACATCGAGTAGCTCGCCAGCACATCGAAGGCATCGTTGTTCGTCCACGACGCGATCATGCTGCCAAGGGACGCCAGCGCTTCGTACACCACCGGCAGCAGAAGCAGGAACAGCGCCACGCCGATCAATTGCCAGTTGCGGTTACCTCCGCCGAAGGCGAGGTTGAGCAGGTAGAGGGGCACGAACACCAGGATGCCGAACAGCAACAGCACCAACAGGCGCGGCCAGCCCGACCACCAGCTCGCCACGGCACGGTTGAGAGCCAGATTGGCAGGCTCCGGAGCGCCGTTGACGACCCGTGCGACGGCGTCGGTCTGCGCCGTCAGATCGTTCAGGTCTTGAAGCCTCAGACCGACGAGGTCGGCCGTGCGTTGGAAGGTGGCCCGCGCATCGGCGTCCACGGTCGGCGCCTTGGCCGCCACCAGCGGAGAGAGCAGGCTGTCGTAGCGCTTCGCAAGGGCCCGCACGCGGTCGCGGGCGCCGCTGACGTCGCCGGCCATCAGGTCGGCGCTGGCCTGGGCCGCCATGGCGTACAGCGACTGACTGACCGCCTGAAGGGTGTCGACGTTGGCGCTCAGGAGCGAATCTGCCAGGCGCTGGCCGGCGGGGCCGGTGAGGCCGGCGGCCTGTAGCTGACGGGTCAGGGTATCGAGCTTCTGCTGCTTCTGCTCGGCCAGCACCTGATCACGCACCGAAGCGAGGTCGGCGGGCGTCGCCTGTGGCGTGCCGCCCGCTTGCGTAGTGGCGCCGGCCGGCTGGCCCGCTGTCGCGGTCCCGGTGGGCGCGGCCGTGCTGCCGGTCGACCCGGTGGCAGGGCTCACGGAGGGGAGCGCCGACGGAGCGGCGGCTCCGGTGCCCGGGGCCGGTTGGACGGTGGCCGTCGCGCCGGCCAGCGCCTGCCGATCGGCCTGGGCCAGCCGGCCCGCGCCGTCCGTGATCGCCTGTGCGGCCTGCCGGAAGGCGGTGTCGTCCTTGCCGACGAGGGCTGTGGCGGCGTCGACGAAGTGCTGGTTGAGGCCGGCCTGCAGGCGCGGCGAGTCCTGGACGAGAAGCGACGTGCCGTAGGCGTCGGCGAGAGTCTGGTAAGCGACGTCGCGATCGGTGGGGAGCAGCCGCTCGGCCACCGATACCTCCTCGCTTAGAGTGCGGGCTACCGCCGCCTCGGTCTGCAGCCGCAGGGTAGCGACGGTATCGGCCGAATGGATGGCGTCCATGGAAGCCGGATCGAACTGCATCTGGGTCCCGATGCGCTGGAGGCGGGCCTTGGCGGTGGACATGTCGCCGTCGACGGCGCTCTTGAAGGCTGCGTCGTACACCAGCCGATTGAAGCCGCCCGCCAGCACCGCGGTCTGCACCGCGATGTCGGTCCGGCTCTGGTTCTGTACGGCGGTGCGGGCGCGGCCGAACAGGCTCTCCATGGCCTTGACCAGGGTGGCGCTGGTGGTGTCGCGCGACAACGTCACGAGCGCGGTGACCGCGTGGTCGAGCTGGCTGCGGGCCTTCGCGCTGTCGTCGGGCACAGCCGCGACGGCCTGCTTCAGGTTCTCGATCGCCAGGTCGTAGCGCTGCAGGTAGGTGTCGGTCTGTTGCGCCCAGCCAGCGGCGCAAAGGCCGAGCGCGAGCGTCAGGACGCCCGCCACGATTGTACGTTTGCCCCTGTTCATGGTCCCTCCTCCAGCGCGGCCCGCGCTGCGAACACCGCACCCATGTTGACGTTGGCTCGCGCGAACACCGCGATGGCGTCGCGTCCGAGCGGGAAGACGAAGAGCAAGCCAGCCTCGTGCTCCAGTACGAGGGAGCGCAACGGCCCGAAGCGGCCCAGCAGCCGGACGGCAGACTGGGCGAGCGGTGCCAGGGCGTCGGCGTCGATGCCCTCGCCTCGGACCTGCGGCACATCGGACGCCCGCAGGGCGATCACCTGCAGCACGCCGTCGATCTCGGCGAAGTGGACCCCGAGGGCGTCGAGCGCCTCGGCCCCCATGGGGTGGGGGACCACCGTCGGGCGCGACCGGTCGCGCGCAGGCATCGTCGCCGCCACGGCCCCGGTCGCCGCCGGCGCGACCGCCGCCCCCCGCTGCCGGGAATCGCCGGACGGCGCTCGCCGACCGACCGGGGGAGGGGGCGGTGAGCGCAACGAAGCGACCGAACCGAAGTGGAAGCCATCGGGCGGTACGGGCGTTGCGTCCGGAAGGTAGACCGAGGACTGCGTGACCGGGTTGAGCGCCGTGTGCGGTGGTTCCCTGAACCCGGGCTCGGTCGCTCCGGAGGTGGCGACGGGAGCATCGTCCGAGCGCATCTCGTCGACGACCTGGCGCGCCAGCCGACGCAAGGTCCGGCGCAGGCCCGTGCGAGGCAGGATGCCCTCCAGCTCGTGTTGGATCGGCCCCAGCAGGAGGTGGCGCACGGCACGCTCGTCGAGCGCCTCGGCGCTCTCGTGCGATCGGCGCAAGGCGGCGTCGAGCACGCGCGTGGCGGCCCGCTCAGATACCAGCGTGGCGAGCGCGTCGCGCGTGCGCAGGTAGACCTCACCGGGCACCGCGCGCCTCCGCGGCCAGCGTGCTAACGCCGATCGTCGACATGTACGTTCATCTTACCCAGCCTTCCCGGGCCGTTCCGGGCGGATCCTCGGAGGTCCGGCAGTGGCTCAAGCATAGGCGCAAGGGCCACGCCGCCCCTGTGAAATATTCCGTTGGGATGGGCTTTCCCGCGTACCGCGCCACGCCGGTGGAGGCGCTATCGAGGGGGTTGGCCCGTGGCGCACGGTGGGCTACAGGGTCGGGCCGGCATCGCTGCGGCCGGACACGAACGAGCCGCCCGCGGGGCCCACCTCGTACTTCCACACCGGCAGGCGTGCCTTGAGTCCCTCGACGAGTTCCCCGCACGCCTGCAGCGCCGCGTGCCGGTGGGGCGAGGACACGACCACCGCCAGGCTGACCTCGCCGGCCCGGAGCCGGCCCAAGCGGTGAACGATCACGATCCGGCCGAGCGGGTGGCGCGAGCGAGCCTCGGCGCCGAGGCGTTCCATCTCGCCCACCATCATGGGGGCGTACCCCTCGTAATCGATATGGTGCACGACGTCGCCGTGATTGGGGGAGCGCACGCTGCCGAGGAACGAAGCCACCGCGCCGTAGGCGGCGTCCGCCGCCTCTTGCAGGAGCGTCGCAGGCGCGACCGGCTCCGATACGACGAGCATCAGGTCGGGCGGGCGGGCGGGTGCGGTCATCCGCCGGAAACGGGAGGGAGGAACGCCACCACGTCGCCGTCGGCCAGCGTGGTGGAGGGGTCCGCGTAGCGCTCGTTGACGGCACACATCACGCCCCGCAGGCGGCCGCTCCCCAGCTCCCGCTCGACCCGGTCGGCGGCGACGCGCACGGTCGAGCCGGCGGGCAGCTCGAGCTCGAGCCCGGGCCGCTCGGCCGCCATGCGCAGGTCGGCGAACAACAGTACGGTGACGGTCACGCTCAGGCCCTCTGCAGGCCCAGCGACAGCGCCTCGCTGACGCCTCGGGCCACCATCATGGCGGCCGGGTAGCGCATGCGGGCAGGTCCAAGTACCGTCAGCGATCCCATGCCGACGCCCAACTCGAAACTCGAGGTGATGCGAGCCACGGCGTCGTCGAGGTCCAGGCCCAGCGGCTGATCGTGGACGGTCCAGGCGCCAGCCGGCTGCTCGGTCCGTTCGACCTGCTCCACCACCAGCCGGATGAACTCCGGATCGCTCGACTCCGGTTCGGCGAGCAGCTGGCGCAGCCCCTCGCTGAACATGCGGGGCGGGTTGAGGCGAGGCCACGCGCCCGCGATCGCCTGCAACGTGCGGGCCAGCTCCTCGTCGGCATGGGTGGCGATGGCGTCGAGCGCACGCGGGACCTCGCCCAAGGGCAGTGTGAGCTGGCGCAGGTTGCGTTCGGCGTCGTCGAGCACGCGGTCGGCAGGGGGCGGGGCTAGATCGACGCTGAGCTGACGGACGATGCCGTTCTCCAGCACCACGACCGCCAGCAGCCGCTCGGCCGAGAGCATGCTGAGGTGGATCTCCAGGATGTGCAGGGCGTCGTCGGCAGGCAACCGCACCACCACGGCGTAGCCGGAGAGCTCTGCGGCGGCCCGCGCCACCAGCGCGAACAGGCCGTCGCCGTTGGTGGCCAGCAGCTGGCGCACGAGCTGCGAGCGCTGCCGCTCGGGCAGGCGCCGGGGTGGAAGGCAGCCCAGCGCGTACGACCGGAACCCGCGCGAGGTCGGGATACGACCGGCCGAGGTGTGCGGCTGCTGCAGGTAGCCCTCCTCCTCGAGGGCTCCGAACTCGTTGCGGACCGTCGCGCTGCTCAATTCCAGCTGCTCGGCGATACGCGCCGACGCCACCGGATGAGCCGTCCGGATATAGGACTCCGCGACCATGCGAAGGATGCGGGCGCGGCGATCGTTCATGCCGTCATGCTAGCACGTCCGGGCCTTTGCGACGTCGCGGCTAACGCGACAGGGACGGCATTCCAACCACGTCGCCCAGGGCGCCCCGCGCACCTCGGCTAGAGCGCGTCGGGGTCCGCTCCGCCCAGCTCGAGCACGTGCCGGAAGTGTGCGTCGTCCACCGGCATCACGCTCAATCGGTTGCCGCGGCGCACCAGCGCCAGCCCCTCCAGCGCCGGGTCCTCCTTCAGGCGCGCCAGGGGCACCGCCAGGGTCAATCGTCGCAACGGCTCCAGGTCGACCAGCATCCAGCGGGGGGCGTCCCGGCTGGCCTTGGGATCGAAGTGCGGGTCTTCGGCGTCGAACTGCGTCGGGTCCGGGTAGGCCTCCGAGGCCACCCGGGCCACGCCCACCACCGCCGGGTCCGCGACGTTCGAGTGATAGAAGAGCACCGCGTCCCCGACCTGCATCTCGTCGCGCATGAAGTTGCGGGCCTGGTAGTTTCGCACGCCGTCCCACGCGGTTCGACCGTCGCGTTCCAGATCGTCGTAACTGTAGGCGTTGGGTTCGCTCTTGACCAACCAGGCACGGCTCATGCGGGCCATGGTAGCAACGCGGACGGGTGCGTCGCCGCGGTCCGGTCCCGCTGTCACCGGGAGCGTAGCAGGCGGGCGCCGGATCTCGGGCGCGCGGCCGACCTCACTCCCACTCGATCGTTCCCGGCGGCTTCGAGGTGATGTCGAAGACCACCCGGTTGACCTCGGGCACGCTGTTGACGATACGGCTCGACACCGTGGCGAGGAACTCGTGCGGCAGCCGTGTCCAATCGGCCGTCATGCCATCGACGCTGCTCACGGCGCGCAGGGCAACGGTGTGGGCGTAGGTGCGGCCGTCGCCCATCACCCCTACCGAGCGGATCGGGGTGAGCACCGCCAGCGCTTGCCAGGTGTCGTTGTACAGGCCGAACTCGCGCAGGCTGCTGACGAAGATGTCGTCGACGCGGCGGAGCACCGCCAGGCGCTCGGGGGTGACCTCGCCGATGATGCGGATGGCGAGGCCGGGCCCGGGGAACGGGTGGCGATCGCGAAGGTGCCTGGGCAACCCCAGCGTCTCCGCGATCTCCCGGACCTCGTCCTTGAACAGCGTACGGAACGGCTCGATGAGCTCGAAGTCGAGATCGTCGGGAAGCCCGCCGACGTTGTGGTGGGACTTGATGTTGGCCGCACCGAAGCCGCCGGCGGACTCGACCACGTCCGGATAGAGCGTGCCCTGCGCGAGGAAACGGATAGCGCCCCCTTCGGCCTGGACGGCACGCGCCTCGCGCGCGAACACCTCGATGAACTCGCGGCCGATGATCTTGCGCTTGGTCTCGGGGTCGGTAACGCCGGCCAGCGCGGACAGGAAGCGCTCCGAGGCGTTCACGGCCCGGAGATCCACGCCCAGGTCGGTGAGCGCCCGCTCCACCTCCTCGGCCTCGCCGAGGCGTAGCAGACCGTGGTCGACGAACACCGCGACCAGCTTCTCGCCCAATGCGCGATGGAGAAGCAGGCCCAGCGTGCTGGAGTCGACGCCGCCGGAGATGCCCAGTAGCACGCGCTCCCCGCCGACGCGCTCGCGGACGTCGGCCACCATCTGCTGAACGATGTTCTCGGGCGTCCAGTCGCGCGCGATCCCGGTGGCGTGAACGAAGCGCTCGAGCAGCGCCATCCCCTTGGGGGTGTGCCGAACCTCAGGGTGGAACTGCAGCGCGTACAGGTTCCGTTCGGGCCACTCCATGGCGGCGACCGGCGTGTCGTCGGTGGAAGCGACGACGGTGAAGCCTGCGGGGGGGCGCACCACCGAGATGCCGTGGCTCATCCAGGCCACGAACTCGCCCTCCACGCCGTCGAAGAGTTCGCCGCCGTAATGGGTCAGGACGGCTTTGCCGTACTCGCGCACCGGGCTCGACCGCACCTCGCCGCCGAGATCGCGCGCCACGAGCTGCATGCCGTAGCAGATGGCCAGGATAGGCAGACCGGCGTCGAGCAGGCCGTCCGGTAGGCCCGGCGCCTCCGGGTCGGTGACGCTCTGCGGCCCACCCGACAGGATGACGCCGCGGGGATCGAAGCTCCGCACCGTCTCCACGTTGGTGGTGTGGGGAACGATGACGGAGAACACGCTGAGCTCGCGCAGCCTCCGGGTGATGAGCCGGGTGTACTGCGACCCGTAGTCCACGACGACGATGCTGGGCATGGGCCTCCTTCGGCTGTCAGGGACGGGTGGGGGGGGTCGAGGTCGACCCAGGGGCCGGCGGGAAGGTGAGCGTGACCAGGCGCGGGCCGGGGAGCGTGACGTCCGCCACCGCCGAGGTGCGGCTCAGGAACTCGCCCCGGAACTGCCACTTGCCGGCACGGTCGAGCACGATCTTGCACGGGGCCCGGCACAGGATGGTGCCGGCCGGCGTGCCGGAGCCGCTCGGGCTGCGCACGACGTAGAGGTCGACCGGCGGGAGGTTGGTGGGCTGCACCTGCACGGACAGGATGTAACTGACGGCGCTGCTCGTGAGCGGCGCCGGCGCCAGTGTGCCCTGTTTGAGGAAGGCGATCGACGCGACGGCCCCTGCGGCCACGAGGGCCAGGATCACCAGCAGCGGCCCGCGCCAGGAACGACGGCGCCCCCGCTCCTCCGGCTGCAGCTCCATCCGGATGGGGGCCGCTGGCTGGGCGTCGTCCAAGGAGCCGGCCCGGTAGGTCGCTCCGGGGGGCAGGTCCTTGACGAAGCCGGCCATGCTGTCGCGGGTGGAGCGGGACGCGCCGTGCGGACTGAGGCCCGGGTCGCTGTGGAGCGTGATCGGCTCGGGCTCGTCGGGAGCGCCCGAAGGAGCGGCGTCCGGTCGGCTCGGGGCCGGGACTCGCGGTGGGAGCGGCCGCGGTTCGCGACCGGCGTTCCCGGTGGTGAGGGCGCCGTGATCGGTCGGTGGGGTGGCCACGTCGAGCTCGAAGTCGAGGTCGAGCTGGAAGTCCGAGCGGGTGGCAGACAGTCTGGCGCCGGACGGACTCGGCTCCGGCGGCTCGGTGGGCTGCGGCTCGGGAGCCGCGCCGCCCGTGCTGGTCGGTAGGGTGAGATCGTCGAAGCTGCGTGGCGGTGGTGTCATGGTGCCGCCACAGGCGCGCCGCACCTGCGCGTACAGGGCCAGGGCGGTCGTCCGCTCGTGGGGGTCGGGCACCAGGGCGCTGCGCAGCAGGGCGCCGACCTCATGGCTGAGGTTGTCCCCGCCGAGCAGGAGCAAGGTCGCCGCCAGCGCGTAGACGTCGGCGGGCAGGGACGGGGGCCCTCCGCCGGCGACCTCCGGAGCCGTCACGTCGGAGTCCACGGCCGTCCAGGGCACGCCGTACCCTTCGATCAGCACGTGCCCCTGCGCGTACAGCAGGCGGCCGGCCCGCAGGTCGCCGTGGACCACGCCCGCGGCGGCCGCGTCGCGCGCCGCGCGCGCCGCCTCCAGGACGAAGTGGTCGTCGACCACGGACTCGCCCGGGGCCACCAGGCCGTAGTGCGGCGAGTAGGCCGCCACGACCTGTCCGACGTTGTCCTCGTAGGAGCTGACCAGGATGCCCGGGATGTTCTCGGACTCCAGCCCGGCCGCCGGCGCGGTGGGGCGGCCGGGGAAGGCGTAGATGAGTACCGCCAGTCCAGTGAGAGGATCGACGCCGCGGTAGCAACGGATGTCTCCCTGTTGGAGGTAGATCTCCTGACGCTGGTAGCGGCCGTTGCCGTTCATGGGGCCCGACTCGGGCCGGTCGGCGCAGATCCCCGGAGCACGCCGAGATCGAGCCTTCTACCGACGCGCCCGCGGCCGGCTCGATGCGTCGGAGCGGCGCAGGAGGGAGCGGGGCCGATTCGCCGGACGGCTGTCACAGTGCCGAGTATAGCCAGGGGGCGTGGGGGTCACAAGGTGAAAGTGCTCGCAAGAGCCGGCGGCCGCCCCGGCGGCCCTCGCTGTAGGGCCGGAGCTTGTGAGGCGCGGGGCTTGCTGATACGCTGGCCTCAATCATGGCCATCACCGAAGAACGCGTCCTCGAGGCGCTGAAGACCGTACAGGACCCGGAACTCCACCAGGATCTCGTGAGCCTGGGCATGATCGGAGAGGTCGCCATCGAAGGCGAGGCCGTGCGCTTGACGGTCAACCTGACGACCCCCGCCTGCCCCCTGAAGAACACCATCGAGAACGACGTGCGCGCTGCCCTTGCCTCGGCCGTCGGCGTCCGCGAGGTGGCGATCACCTTCGGGTCTCAGGTGCGCGGCCCGCAGCAGGAGCCGTTGCCCGGTGTCAAGACGATCCTGGCCGTGGGGTCCGGCAAGGGGGGCGTCGGGAAGTCCACGGTGGCCGCCAACCTGGCGGCCTCGCTGGCGCTGGAAGGCGCCAGCGTGGGCCTCCTCGACGCCGACATCTACGGCCCCAGCCAGACCACCATGTTCGGCGTCTCGGGCCAGCGCCTGGCCGCAGACGCCGACAAGAACATCATTCCCCTCGAGGGATTCGGCGTGAGGCTCGTCTCCATCGGCAACCTGGTGGAGGACGGCCAGGCCCTGACCTGGCGCGGGCCGATCCTGCACGGCACCCTCACGCAGCTCCTGCAGCAGACCGTGTGGGGCGAGCTGGATTACCTGGTAGTGGACCTGCCGCCCGGTACCGGCGACGTGCAGCTGTCGTTGGCGCAGCTCGTGCCACTCACCGGCATGGTGTTGGTGACCACGCCCCAGGACGTGGCGCTGGCGGACGTGCGGCGCGCCCACACCATGGCGCGCAAGACGCACGTCCCGGTGCTGGGCGTCATCGAGAACATGAGCTACTACCAGTTGCCGAACGGTGAGCGCGACTACATCTTCGGGGAGGGCGGAGCCGACCGCTGGGCTGCGGACGAGCACCTGCCGGTGCTCGGGCACATCCCCATCACACGGGCGCTGCGCGAGAGCGGCGATCACGGCGTTCCTCTGGTGGTCGCCGATCCGGACAACGCCAGCGCGCTCGAGTTGCGACGCGCGGCGCGGATGCTGGCCGGACAGATCAGCATCCAGGCGATGGCCAGCCTGCCCGTGCTGTGAGGTGGCAGCGTTGCGCCGGGCGCTTGTGAGGGCGCAGGTGACCTGCTAGAATCCCGTGTACGTGGGAGGAGTAGCCGCCCCGTCGTCCGCCAGAGAGCCCGCTGCAGGTGCTGTGAAGCCGGGCCGGACGCGCCGGTGAACGTCGCCCACGGATCGCTGCCCCGGCCCTGAGCCGCGGCATCGGTGCGAGGAAGAGGACCGACCCTAGGTCGGTCGGTAGACCCTCCGGACGCCGCCCCGTCAGTGCGGCGCAAGCGAGCGCTCCGACCCCACAGGGTCCGGGGAAGTGCGGTGGTACCGCGGGGGAGACCTCGTCCGCAACGGTCGGGCGGGGCCCGTTCTTTGTTGGGCCGAGCCGGCGGAGGTTGGCATGAGCGACACGACGACGGACATGACCTCGACGGGAGCCGCTTCGCTCCCGAGCCGCTACGAGCCGCTGGCGGTGGAAGGCCGTTGGGCCGAGCGCTGGGCGGCCGAGCCCTTCACCGTCGACCCTGCTTCGGGGCGCGAGCCTTTCTGCATCGTCATCCCGCCGCCCAACGTGACCGGCAACCTCCACCTGGGGCACGCCTTCGACAACGCCGTGATCGACACGCTGATCCGCTTCAAGCGCATGCAGGGCTACGAGGCGCTGTTCCAGGCGGGCACCGACCACGCCGGCATCTCCACCCAGGTTCAGGTGGAGCGGGCGCTTCGCGCTGAGGGGACCGACCGGCACGAGCTCGGTCGGGAGGCCTTCCTCGAGCGCATGTGGGCGTGGAAGGAGCGGTACGGCGGCATCATCCTGCAGCAGCTGCAGCGTCTGGGCATCTCCGCCGACTGGTCGCGCATCCGCTTCACGATGGACGAGGGCCTGTCGCGCGCGGTACGGCGGCAGTTCGTTCAGCTCTACCACCAGGGGCGGATCTACCGGGGCGAACGCATCGTCAACTGGGACCCGGAGAGCCAGACGACGCTTTCGGATCTCGAGGTCGAGCGCGAGGAGCGCGCCGGGACGCTCTACACGCTGGCATACACCCTCGAGGGCGGCGGCTCCGTCCGCATCGCCACGGTGCGGCCGGAGACGATCTTCGCCGACCAGGCGGTGGCCGTCCATCCTGATGACGACCGCTACCGCTCGCTGCTCGGCCGCAACGTGCGAATCCCGCTCACCGACCGTTGGATCCCGGTGATCGCCGACGAGGCCGTCGAGCGGGACTTCGGCACCGGCGCCCTGAAGATCACGCCCGCCCACGACCCGACCGACTTCGAGATCGGCGAGCGCCACGGCCTCGCCCACCCCAGCGTCATCGATCTGCACGCCCGTCTCGCGGGCGAGCTGGTGCCCGAGCGGTTCCGGGGGTTGGAGCGCTTCGAGGCGCGCGAGCGGGTGGTGGACGCCCTGCGCCGCGAGGCCGCACTGGTCTCGGAAGAGGCCTACACCATCCCCATGGGGCTGTCGCAGCGTACCAAGGTCCCGGTCGAGCCGATCTTGTCGTTGCAGTGGTTCTACGACGTGGAGCCGGTGGCGAAGCGAGTGTTGAAGGCGCTCGACGACGGCGAAGTGCGCATCGTGCCGGAGCGCTACGCCAAGGTCAACCGCGATTGGCTGGCGGCCATCCGTCCCTGGAACATCTCGCGCCAGCTCTGGTGGGGGCACCAGATCCCGGCCTGGTACGACGAGGATGGCAACGTTCACGTTCCCGACGTCGACGATCCGTTCACGGATCCCCCGGAGAAGCCCGAGAATGCCGGTGTGCGGCTGGTGCAGGACCCAGACGTGTTCGACACCTGGTTCTCGTCCAACCTGTGGCCGTTCAGCACCCTGGGCTGGCCCGACGTGGACGATCCGTACTTCCAGACCTTCTACCCGACCTCGGTGCTGGTGACCGGCTACGACATCCTGTTCTTCTGGGTCGCGCGCATGGAGATGGCGGGCTTCGAGCTCACCGACCGAGCCCCCTTCCGCGACGTGCTCCTGCACGGCCTGGTGCTCGACGCCGAGGGACAGAAGATGTCGAAGTCGAAGGGGAACGGCATCGATCCGCTGACTGTCATCGACACCTACGGAGCCGACGCGTTGCGGTTCGCCATGACCTACACCTCGACCGGCGGACAGGACATCCGCTGGGACGAGCGCCGTGTCGAGATGGGGCGCAACTTCAACAACAAGCTGTTCAACGCCGCGCGCTTCGTCCTGATGCAGCTCGGCGAGGGCCCCGAGGACGTCGGCGAGCCCGAGCGGCTGGCAGATCGTTGGATGGCCAGCCGCCTGCAGCGCGCCATCGCCGGGGTCACCGAGGCGCTGGAGGGGTACGACCTGGGGGCGGCCAATCGCCTGCTCTACGAGGTGGTCTGGTCGGAGTTCTGTGACTGGTACCTGGAGGCGGCGAAGCCCGCCCTGCGGGCAGGCGACGGTCGCACCCGCTACGTGCTGCGAACCACCTTCGAGGCGCTGCTGAAGCTGCTGCACCCGATCGTGCCGTTCATCACCTCCGAGCTGTTCCAGGCTCTCGGGCACGAGCACCAGATCGCCGTGGCGAGCTGGCCGGAGGTGGACGCTGCCTTGCTCGACGATCGCGCCGAGCGCGCCTTCGACGTCGTGCGGCAGGCCGTGGGCGCCGTACGCGCGTTGCGCGCCGACGCCGACCTGGCGCCGGCCCGGACGATCCCGATACACGTGGCGGGGGAGGGGAGCGCAGCGTTGCTGGCCGAGCGCGAGGTGGTTCAGGCGCTGGCGCGGGTCGAGCTCGAGGCCGCTGCGCCGCAAGGTACCGCGCTCACCCAGGTGGTGCCCGGTCTGGAGCTGAAGCTCCCCTTCGAAGGCCTGGTCGACGAGGCCGAATGGCGCGACAAGCAGCGCCGCCGCCTGGAGAAGCTGCGCGCCGACTCCGAGCGCTCCGAACGCAAGCTCGCCAACGCCAAGTTCACCGCCAACGCGCCGGAGGCGGTGGTCGCCGAAGAGCGCCGCCGCCTCGCGGAGGCCGAAGACCTCGTTGCCCGCGTCGAGGCCGTGCTGAGCCGCCTGGGTGAAAGGGGCTGAGCCGCGCCATGGTGGTGCTCGACCGTCAACTCGAGCTCGCTCAGGTCGGCCGTGTGGCGCGCGGACGCGAGGGGGTGCGGCTCGGCGACGCGGCGCGGGCGCGCATGGAACGCAACCGTGCCTACATCGACCGGCTGGTCGCCGAGGGGCGCACCGTCTACGGCGTCACCACCGGGTTCGGCCGCTTCGCCACCACGCGCATCGAACGCGACTCGGTGCGGGCGCTGCAGCGGAACCTGTTGCTGTCGCACGCCATCGGCGTGGGCGAGGCCTTCGACGATGATGTCGTGCGGGCCATGATGGTGCTTCGCGCCCAATCCCTGGCTCACGGCGTCTCGGGCATCCGCCCGCGGGTGGTCGACACCCTGCTGGAGCTACTCAACGCCGGCGCCCTTCCGCGAGTGCCGTCGCAGGGGTCGGTCGGGGCATCGGGCGACCTGGCCCCGCTGGCGCACATGAGCCTGCCCCTCATCGGCGAGGGCGAGCTGCGCTGGCGGGGTGGACGCCGTCCCGCGCGCGAGGTGCTGGACGAGCTCGGCATCGAACCGCTGGTGCTCGAGGCGAAGGAGGGCCTGGCGCTCATCAACGGCACCCAGGCGATGAGCGCGCAGCTCGCCCTGCTACTGATCGACGCCGAGCGGCTGCTGAGGGCGGCCGACATCGCCGCCGCCATGAGCGTGGAAGCGCTCAAGGGGAGCCACCGCCCCTTCCTGGCGGCCGTCACGCGCGTCCGCCCCCACCCGGGTGCCGTCACCGTGGCCGGCAACCTGCGCGCGCTCCTGGAGGACTCCGCCATCCAGCGCTCGCACGTCGATTGCGACAAGGTGCAGGACGCCTACAGCCTCAGGGCCGTGCCCCAGGTTCACGGTGCCTCGCGCGACGCGCTCACCCACGTCCGTTCCACGCTCGAGACCGAGCTCCAGAGCGTCACCGACAACCCACTGGTGTTCGACCAGGAGGACATGGTGGTGAGCGCGGGCAACTTCCACGGCCAGCCGCTGGCGTTGGCCGCCGACTACGCCGCCATCGCGCTGGCGGAGATGGCCAGCATCAGCGAGCGCCGTATCGAACAGATGCTCAATCCGGCGCTGTCGGGACTCCCCGCCTTCCTGGCGGAGCAGGGCGGTCTGCACTCGGGCCTGATGGTCAGCCAGTACACTGCCGCCTCGCTGGTCAGCGAGAACAAGGTGCTGGCGCACCCGGCCTCGGTCGACTCCATCCCCACCAGCGCGAATCAGGAGGACCACGTGTCGATGGGCACGCATGCCTGCCGCAAGGCACGGCAGGTGCTCGAGAACGTGCTGTGGGTGGTGTCGATCGAGGTCCTCTCCGCGGCTCAGGCGCTCGATTTCCACCTCCCGCTGAGGCCCGGTCGGGGCGTCCAGGCGGCCTACCGCCGGGTCCGCGAGCTGGCGCCTCATCTGGACCGCGATCGCTTGCTGCTGCCCGACCTCGAGCGCGTGCGGAGCGCGGTGGTCGACGGTAGCCTGGTGGCGGCGGTCGAAGCCGAGGCAGGCACGCTGGCCTGAGGCTCCGGGCCGTCGCGAAGGCCGCGTGCTAGCGTGGGCGCGAAGGGATCTCGGTATGCGCCATCACGAGTCGCCGTTCACCGGACCGGCTACGTTCTTCAGAGCGCCGCACCGCCCCGACGCCGATCGGGGCGAGGCTCACGTCGGCATCCTGGGCGTTCCCTACGATGACGGCGCGACCTTCCGGCCGGGAGCGCGCTTCGGTCCCTCAGCGTTGCGGGAGGCCTCCGGTCGCTACGCCTTCGGGTCGGAAGGTTTCTACGACCCCGACACGGCCAGCGTGCGCCTGGTAGGGGCGCGGTTGATCGACGTCGGCGATGTCGACCCGGTGCAGAACGATGTCGCCGAGACCTTCGAGCGGGTGACCTCGGTCGCTCGGCGGCTGCGCACGGTGGCGCGGTTGCCGGTCTTCGTAGGCGGCGACCACTCGCTGAGCTATCCGCTGCTTCGGGCGTTCGACGATGTGCCGGAGTTGCACGTGGTGCAACTCGACGCTCATCTGGGCTACAGCGCTTCGCGGCGTGGTAGCCGGGTCTCCAGCGCCAGCGCGTTCCGGCGCGCGGCGGAGGACCTGCCCGGACTCGAGCGGATCACGACCGTCGGCGTGCGCGGCGCCTCGTTGGGGCGCGAGGCCGTCGAGGCCGCGCGGGCGCGCGGACACCGGGTGGTCACCGCGGCCGGGCTGCGCGAGGATCCGGATGGGGTCCTGGCCGGGCTGCCCGAGCGGGCGGCCGTCTATCTGAGCGTCGACGTGGACGTGCTGGACCCGTCGATCGTTCCTGGGACGGGCGACCCCGAGATCGACGGCCTCGTTTACGGCGACGTCCGCCGGGTCGTGGACGCCGTCATCGGGCGCAACCGGCTGGTCGGCATGGATCTGACCGAGCTGGCGCCTACACTCGATCCCAGCGGCCGCAGTTCGCTGGCCGTCGCCCGGCTGCTGCTCGATGTCCTGGCGCTCTGGTGGGATCCCGCCAGGATGGTCTGAGCGTTCCTGGGTACGGGCGTTCGTGAGCCTGGCCGACCTGACACGGTGCTGACACGCCGACCGTAGGCTCATCGCGGAGGTTGATCTATGTCCAAGCGACGCACCCTTTGGCTGTTCTCAGCGATGATCCTGTCGGTCTTCTCGATGGCGGCCGCCCAATCCCTCACGGGCGCCGGCGCCACGTTCCCGTTCCCCCTGTACTCGAAGATGTTCAGCGTCTACGCTCAGCAGACCGGAGTCAAGGTGAACTACCAGGCGATCGGATCCGGTGGCGGCCAGCAGCAGCTTCTCGCCCGTACCGTGAACTTCGCTGCGTCCGACGCGCCCCTCAGCGACCAGCAACTCTCCGAGTTCCAGGCCAAGGCCGGTGCGCCCGTGTTGCACCTTCCCATGGCGCTGGGAGCGGTCGTGATGACCTACAACTGGGCGCCCATCGCGAAGGCTCCCTCGAAGCCCCTCAGGTTCGATGGTCAGGTCATCGCCGACATCTATCTGGGCAAGATCACCAACTGGAACGACCCGGCCATCGCGGCGCTCAACCCCGGCGTGAGCCTGCCCAACCTCCCGATCTCGGTCGCCCACCGTTCCGACGGCTCCGGCACCACCTACACCTTCACCGACTATCTCTCCAAGGTCTCGGCCACCTGGAAGCAGCAGGTCGGTACCGACAAGGCCGTGAACTGGCCGGTCGGATCCGGCGGCAAGGGTAACCAGGGCGTCGCCGGCCTGGTGAAGCAGATCCCCGGCTCCATCGGCTACGTCGAGCTGATCTACGCCCTGCAGAACGACATGCCCTTCGCCACGCTGAAGAACGCCAGCGGTAATTTCGTGGTGCCGAGCCTGGACAGCACCTCGGTCGCCGGTGACGTGCCCGTGCCTTCCGACGGTCGCTTCGACATCACCAACACCTCCGCGGCGCAGGGCTACCCGATCGCCACCTACACGTACGTCCTGCTGTACCAGGACATGAGCCTCACCACCGACTCGCAGGCGCAGGCCAAGCAGGTCGTGACCCTGGTGTCCTGGATGAGCACCAAGGGACAGCAGTACAGCGCCGCCCTGGAGTACGGGGCGCTGCCCAAGCGCGTCCAGGACTTCGACGCCCAGCAGCTCGCGAAGCTGACCTACAAGGGCCAGCCTCTGAACTGAGGCCCTCCCCGGCCGCCGGTCGGCAGGGGCGGAGGTCGCACCGGACTCGGCGCGACCTCCGCCCCGCTCCGTGCCGGCAGCCGTCCCGAGCGCATCCCGGGCCTCATGCGACCGTCCGCCCGGAGGGGGCGTCGCGAGAGACCGGGACTCGGGGTAGCCTTAGGGGAGCGCGGGTCCGCGAGCCCCCGCCCCGCCACCGCCATGGACCGTCCCCGTCTCACCCCCCCACCTCCGGCGAGCGCTCGACGTTCGCTGCAGCGCCGCACGCGCGCGTTGCCGGCGGGCGACCGTCTGTTCGACGCCATCGTGCTGCTGCTGGGCGGCAGCATCCTCGTCATCACGGGGCTGGCGGCGCTGGAGCTGTTCCTCGGGGGCGAGCCGGCGCTGAGGCGGTACGGTCTGGGGTTCCTGGTGGGAACGACGTGGGATCCGGTCCATCAGCAGTTCGGGGCGTTGCCGTTCATCGTCGGGACGCTGGTGACGAGCTTCGGAGCACTGCTGCTGGCGGTGCCTCTGGCGGTCGGCTCGGCCCTGTTCGTCAGCGAGTACGCGCCCACCTGGCTGGCGGAGCCCGTGAGCTACCTGGTCGAGCTCCTCGCCGCCATCCCCAGCGTGGTCTACGGCTTCTGGGGCATCTTCGTGCTGGCGCCCGTGGTGCGCTCCATCCAGATCGCCATCTTCATGAACCCGGCCCTGCGGTCGATCGGCTTCCTGCGGAGCACCCCGACGGGCCTCGGCCTGTTCACGGCCATCCTCATCCTCACCGTCATGATCATCCCGTTCACGGCGTCCGTGTCGCGGGACGTGCTGCGTCTGGTGCCGCAGGACCAGCGCGAGGCCGCGTACGCCCTCGGCGCGACCCGCTGGGAGGTGATGCGTCACGCGGTGCTGCCCTACGCCCGCGCCGGCATCCTCGGCGGGGTGCTGCTGAGCCTCGGGCGCGCGCTCGGGGAGACGATGGCGGTCACCATGGTCATCGGCAACCGGACCGCCGTGGTAGACGGCCTGTTCGGTCAGACAGCCACGATGGCGAGCGTGATCGCCAACGAGTTCACGGAGGCCGCCGCCGGTCCCCACCTCTCCAGCCTGATCCTGGTGGGCCTGCTGCTGTTCTTGCTGACGATCGTGGTCAACATCGTGGCCCGGGTGCTCATCCATCGTCTCACGCCCAGGGGGATCGGCTGATGGTCGCCGAACGCCTGCGACAGGGCGGCCGGGGCCGCGGCCGGCGCCGGCTCGTCAATGGTGTCGCGACTGGGCTGGTTGCGCTCTCTGCCGTCATCGTGCTGACGCCGCTGGTCCTGGTCCTGATCTATCTCGTGGGCCGGGGCATCGGCTCGCTCGACCTCGCGTTCTTCACGCAGCTCCCCGCCCCGGCCGGCGAGCCCGGTGGCGGCGTGGCGCACGCCATCGCAGGCACGCTCGAGCTCCTGCTGATCGCCAGCGCCATCGGCCTGGTCATCGGCATCGGCACGGGCGTGTTCGTCGCCGAGTATCCCGGGCACCCGCTGGTTCCCACCGTGCGGCTGCTGTCCGACGCGCTCATCGGCATCCCGGCCATCGTCATGGGGCTGGTGGCCTACGCCCTGATCGTGGTGCCGTTGCACCACTTCAACGGGCTGTCGGGCGGCGTCTCGCTGGGATTGATCATGATCCCCTACGTGGTACGCGCCACCGACGAGGTGATGCGGCTCGTGCCCCGCACGGTGCGTGAGGCGGGCTTCGCGCTCGGGTTGCCGCGCTGGCGTGTGATCGTCTCGGTGGTGATCCCCAGCGCCGCATCCGGGATCGTCACCGGCGCGATGCTGGCCATGGCCCGGGTCGCGGGCGAGGCCGCGCCGCTGCTCTTCACGGCCTTCGGCAACCAGTACTGGAACTTCGATCCGCTCAAGCCGATGGCGGCGCTGCCGCTGGTGATCTACACCTACTCGATCAGCCCCTACGATTCGTGGCACCGGATCGCCTCGGCCTCGTCGCTGGTGCTGGTGGTCTTCGTGCTGGTCACCACGGCGCTGACGAGGTTCGTGTTCGCTAGGAGGGCACGATGACGCTCAATGCTGCCGGGGCCGAGGCTTCCCAGACGCCGGTGGATCCCGTCCTCGATCTGCACGACGTGAACATCTACTACGACGCCACCCGAGCGGTGAAGGGCGTGTCGATGGCCGTGCGCCCGAACTCGGTGACCGCGCTCATCGGGGCGTCCGGGTGTGGGAAGACGACCCTGCTGCGCTCGCTCAACCGCATGCACGACCTGACCAAGGGCGCGCGCGTCGAAGGCCGGGTGCTGTTCGAGGGGCAGGACATCTACGAACGCTCGGTGGACCCGGTGGCGGTGCGGCGCGTGATCGGCATGGTCTTCCAGAAGCCCAACCCGTTCCCGACCATGACGGTCTACGACAACGTGGTGGCGGGGCTCAAGCTCGCCGGGCGCCATCGCCGGGCTGAACTCGACGAGGTGGTGGAGCGCTCGCTGCGACAGGCGGCGCTCTGGGACGAGGTGAAGGATCGACTGCACACGCCGGCTACCGGTCTCTCCGGCGGGCAGCAGCAGCGCCTGTGCATCGCGCGCTCGCTGGCCGTCGACCCGGCGGTGCTGCTGATGGACGAGCCGACGAGCGCGCTCGACCCCCAGGCCACGGCGCGCATCGAGGAGCTGCTGGCCGAACTGAAGCAGGCGGTGACGATCGTGATCGTGACCCACAACATGCAGCAGGCAGGGCGCGTCTCCGATTGGACGGCCTTCATGCACCTCGGAGAGCTCATCGAGCAGGGGCCGACCGACCAGATCTTCACCCGGCCCCAGGAAGACCTGACCGAGCGCTATATCTCCGGCCACTTCGGCTGAGTCAGCACCCCCGGAACGGGTCCAACGGATGGCGGCCGGGGCGCCCCTCCTAGAAGGCCCCGGCCGCCTGTGGCTGCCGTCGTTCGCGCGCCCGAGCTCAGACCAACAGGCCGGTAGGGTCGAGGCGGAACGACTGAAGGGTCCGCATGTAGTTGGCGCGCTCGAAGGCGGCCGCGTCGGTGACGTTCTGCTGGCTCATGCTCCCGCGCATCTGTGCTACCGAGGCATACTCGCGCTCCGTCATCCAGGCCTTCATGTCCTCCAGGATGTCGGTGATGCGCCAGATGCCGCTCTTCAGCAGTTCGGAGGCCAGCATGGTCACCGCGGAGCCGGCCATCACGCCCTTGAGCGCGTCGAAGTGGGTGTGCACCCCGCTGGTGAGCGCGAAATCGGTCTGGATGCGGCCGTAGAGGATGGCGATCCAGCGCAATGGCAGGCGCAGCTCGTCCGAGTCCGACAACACCAGATGGGGGCCCACCTCTAGGCTCTCCAGGTCGAAGTCGGGCTGGTAGAAGCGGTTGAACAGCACCAGGCCGTCGGCGCCCGAGCGCGCCAGGCGCTGCGCCATGTGGGCCATGCTGCTGAAGTACGGGCTCAGCTTCACCGCCAGCGGGATGGTGACCATCTCGCGCACGTCGCGGAGCACGTCGAGGTAGAGGCGTTCGACATCGTCGCCGGTCATCGAGGGATCGGTGGCGACGTGGTAGATGTTCAACTCCAAGGCGTCCGCGCCGGCTTCCTGGATGAGCTTGGCGTAGTGCGTCCAGCCGCCCGGCGAGGCCCCGTTGAGGCTGCCGATGATGGGGATGTCCACCGACGCCTTGGCGTCGCGGATGAGCTCCAGGTAGCCATCAGGCCCCACGTTGTAGGACTCGGGCTCGGGGAAGTAACTGAGGGCCTCGGCGTGCGACTCGGCGCCGTAGCTCATGTAGTGGTCGAGTGAGAGGCTGTCCTGTGTGATCTGCTCCTCGAACAGCGAGTACATCACCACTGCGCTGGCTCCGGCGTCCTCCATCCGGCGGATGCCGTCGAGCGTCTGCGACAGCGGCGAGGCCGAGGGCACCAGGGGGTGCGCGAGGTCCAGCCCAAGGTAGCGGGTGCTCAGGTCGATGGCGCCGTTCATCGCTCGGCTCCTTCTCCGCCTGGCCCGGCGGGTGCGCCGCCGACGGCGGCGGCCGGCTGGGGATCGCCCTTCGCCAGCCACTCGTAGATGGCCCAGCGGTCGGTCACGGACTGCTGGGCTTCGGCCATCAGGGCCTCGGCCTCGTCGGGGCTGGTCTGGCGCAGCATGCGATAGCGGTTCTCCGCCATGGCGTACTCGCTGAACGGGATCTTGGGCGCGCGCGAGTCGAGCTGGAACGGGTTCTTGCCTTGGGCCACGAGGCGCGGGTCGTAGCGGAAGAGCGGCCAGTACCCCGAGAGGGTGGCGTTCTTCTGCTGCTCCATGCCCTTGGCCATGTCGATGCCGTGCGCGATGCAGTGGCTATAGGCGATGACCAGCGAGGGGCCGTCGTAGCTCTCCGCTTCCAACAGGGCGCGCACCGTCTGGGCGTCGTTGGCGCCCATCGCGACCTGCGCCACGTACACGTAGCCGTACTGCATGGCGATGCGCCCGAGCTCCTTCTTGGGCATGCGCTTGCCGCCGGCGGCGAACTTGGCCACCGCCCCGAGCGACGTCGCCTTGGAGGCCTGTCCACCGGTGTTGGAGTAGACCTCGGTGTCGAGCACCAGCACGTTGATGTTGCGGCCGCTGGCGAGGACGTGGTCCAGGCCGCCGTAGCCGATGTCGTACGCCCAGCCGTCACCACCCACGATCCAGACGTTGCGTCTCACCAGGACCTCGGCGAGGCTGAGAAGATCGCGGGCCTCGTTTCCGTCCATGCCCTGGAGCCGGCGCTTCAGCTCGGCGACGCGGGCGCGCTGCGCCTCGATGCCGCCTTCGTCGCGCTGCTCGGCCTCCAAGATGGCCGTCACCAGGTCGGACTCCGAGCCGGACGGCTCGTACTGCTCGACGTCCACGGGGGGCCGCATGGTGTCGGCGCTGATGCGGGTGTGGAGCCTGCGCAGCAACTCCTGCGCGTACTGGACCTGCTTGTCGAGGGTGAGGCGCATGCCCAGGCCGAACTCGGCATTGTCCTCGAACAGTGAGTTCGACCATGCCGGCCCGCGGCCCTCGCGGTTCTTGGACCAGGGCGTGGTCGGCAGGTTGCCGCCGTAGATGGACGAGCAACCGGTAGCGTTGGCTACCACCGAGCGGTCGCCGAAGAGCTGGCTGACGAGCTTGAGGTAGGGCGTCTCGCCGCACCCCGCGCAGGCTCCGGAGAACTCGAACAACGGTTCCAGGAGCTGCACGTTCTTGACGGTGTTGAAGTGCAGACTGTCGGAGCGTGGGTACTCCGGAAGGTCCAGGAAGAAGTCCCAGTTCCGCTTCCCCTGCTCCTTGACGGGGAGCTGGGGCGCCATGTCGATGGCTTTGTGGCCGACGTTGCTCTTGTCCTTGGCGGGGCAGACCTCGACGCACAAGCTGCAGCCCGTGCAGTCCTCGACCGAGACCTGCAGGGTGTAGCGCAGGTCGTCGAGCTCGCGCCAGCGATTGTCGGCTGAGAGGAAGCCTTCGGGAGCGCCCTCGAGCGCGGCAGGCTCCACCACTTTGGCGCGGATCACGGCGTGGGGGCACACGAGCACGCACTTGCCGCACTGGATGCAGATCTCCGGATCCCACACCGGAACCTCCTGCGCCAGGTTGCGCTTCTCGAAGCGGGTGGTGGCGCTGGGGTAGGTGCCGTCGATAGGCAGGGCGCTCACGGCGAGGTCGTCACCGCGGCCGGCGATCATCTCCGCGGTCACGGTGCGCACGAAGTCGGGCGCCGACTCGGGCACGACCGGAGGCATGTCGGGCCCATCGGAGCGCTCGGGAGTCGGGAGCTGGTGAAGGTGGCTCAAGGCCGCGTCCACGGCCGCGAAGTTCATGCGCACCACGGCCTCGCCGCGCTTGCCATAGGTCTTGCGGATGGCGTCCTTGATGCGGTCCGCCGCTTCGTCCTTGGGCAACACTCCGGAGATCGCGAAGAAGCAGGTCTGCATGATCGTGTTGATGCGGTTCCCCAGACCCAGCTCGCGCGCGACCTCGTAGGCGTTGATGACGTACAGCTTCAGGCCCTTGTCGAGGATCTGCTGCTGGGCCGGCTGCGGGATGTGCTGCCAGGTCTCGGCGGGCGTGTGGGGGCTGTTGATCAGGAGTGTGGCGCCCTGCGCTGCGTTCGCCAGCACGTCGACCCGTTCGAAGAACCCGAACTGGTGAACGGCGACGAAGTTGGCGTGCCCGATGAGGTAGCTCGAGTCGATCGGCTCGGGCCCGAAGCGCAGATGGCTGATGGTGCGGGCGCCCGCCTTCTTGCTGTCGTATACGAAGTAACCCTGCGCGAAGCCGTCGGTCTCCTCACCGATGATCTTGATGGAGTTCTTGTTGGCGCCGACCGTGCCGTCCGAGCCCAGGCCCCAGAACACCGCCCGCGTGACGCTGTCCGGTTCGATGTCGAGCTCGCTGTCGTAGTCCAGGCTGAGCTGCGTGACGTCGTCGCGGATGCCGATGGTGAAGGGGTTCTTGGGGTTCGGGGTGGTGAGCTCCTGGAAGATCGCGCTCACCATGGCCGGCGTGAACTCCTTCGAGGAGAGGCCGTAGCGGCCACCGATCACGCGGGGCATGGCGTCCATCGGGGCGTTGCCGTCCGTGACGGCCCGGCTCAGCGCGGTCACGACGTCCTGGTAGAGGGGCTCGCCCGCACTTCCGGGCTCCTTGGTGCGATCGAGCACTGCGATCGCCCGCGTCGATTCCGGGAGCGCGTCGAGCAGATGCTTCGCGGAGAAGGGTCGGAACAGCCGAACCTTGATCATGCCGACCTTCTCGCCACGGCCCTGCAGATAGCGCACGGTCTGGTCGACGGTCTGCGCGCCGGAGCCCATGACGACCACGACACGCTCGGCGTCCGGCGCACCGACGTAGTCGAAGAGGTGGTAGCTGCGGCCGACCCTCTCCTCGAAGCGCTTCATGACCCCCTCCACGATGGCGGGAAGGGCGTCGTAGTAGCTGTTGGCGCTCTCGCGCGCCTGGAAGAACACGTCGGGGTTCTGCGCCGTACCGCGGATGAAGGGCCGCTCGGGCGTCAGCGCACGCGCCCGGTGCGCATGGACGGCGCCGTCGTCGATCAACGCGCGCATGTCTTCGTCGGCGAGGCGCTCGATCTTGGCGACCTCGTGCGAGGTACGGAACCCGTCCATCACGTGCAGGAACGGGATACGCCCCTCCAGCGTGGCGGCCTGCGCGATGAGCGCGAAGTCCTGCGCCTCCTGGACCGAGTTGGCGAAGAGCATGGCCCAGCCGGTCGAACGGGCGGCCATCACGTCGCTGTGATCGCCGAAGATGGACAGCGCTTGGGCGGCCAGCGAGCGGGCGGCGATGTGGAAGACGGTGCTGGTGAGCTCGCCCGCGATCTTGTACATGTTCGGGAGCATGAGCAGCAGGCCCTGGCTCGCCGTGAAGGTGGTGGTCAGGGCGCCGGTCTGCAAGGCGCCGTGGACGGCACCGGCCGCTCCGCTCTCGGCCTGCATCTCTTGGATGAGCGGCACCGTGCCCCACAGGTTGGCGTCCTTGCGGGCGCTCCACAGGTCGGCGAACTCGCCCATCGCCGACGCTGGAGTGATGGGATAGATCGCCACCACCTCGTTGATCTTGTAGGCCACGTAGGCGGTAGCCTCGTTTCCATCCGTCATGACCCAGGGCCGCTTCATCGTTCCTCCTTCGTCGTAGCGAACCGGACGGTCGAGTCGACGCGGGCGGCTCCCGCGTCGACAAAGCGCACGGCTCCACGCTAGCCCCGGGGGTATATGGCGTTGTCCGAGATTTTCCGACAAGGAGGTGGGCGTTGGCCCGACGACGGTCCTGGTCGATCCTTTCGTCCCTGACGGGAGCCGTGGATCGAGCCCTGCACGCCTCGCGGCAGCAGGCGTGGGGCCGGGTCAGCCCTCGGTTCGGGCCGCGTCCGCGGCGAGGTCGATGCCGTTGGCATGGCTCATGGCGGCTTCGGGGCCGCGCTCGAGCAGGATCTCGACCGCATCCGCCGCAGCGCCCACCACCGCATCGAGCACGTCGCGCTCGTTCTCCGAGAAACGGCTGAGGACCCAGTGCTCTGCGGTCCAGCCCTCGGGGGGGCGCGAGATGCCGAGCTTGAGGCGCGTGAAGTCCGGTCCGAGCCGCTCGATGATGTCGCGCACGCCGCGCTGCCCGCCCGCGCCGCCGCCGCGGCGTAGCCGCAAGCGCCCCAGCGGTAGGTCGAGGTCATCGTGCACCACGAGGAGCTCGGCCGGGGGGAGCCCCGCCCGCGTGAGAGCTGCCTGCACCGCGCGTCCCGAGAGATTCATGAAGGTCCGGGGCTTGAGCAGCAGCAGTCCGCGCGCTCGGGCCTCGTCGGCGGCGCGTCCGCGGCGGAAGGGGGCCCCCCAGCGGCGCGCCAGCTCATCCAAGACGAGGTACCCGGCGTTGTGCCGGGTACCTCGATAGCGTGGCCCGGGATTGCCGAGGCCCGCCAGGACGTGCACGTTACTCTCGCTCGTCGTCTTCCGATCCCTCGTCCTCGTCCTCGCCACCGCGGCTGATCAGTTCGGGTTCCGCGGCGCCTTCTTCGGGTTCCACGGCCTCTTCCTCGGCGAGGCGCGGCGGGACCAGCGTCAGGATCGTCCGATCCAGGTCGTCGAGGACGTGCGCTTCGGCGGGGAGCAGGGAGGCGACGTCGGCGATGTGGATGCTGTCGCCGATCTCCAGCTCGGTGATGTCGACGCTCACGTGGTTGGGGATCAGGCGAGGCATCACCTCGATGTGGATCTCGCGGCGGTGCACGTCGAGCATGCCGCCCTCGCGCATCCCCTTGGCGGTGCCCGTGATCTCGATCGGGACGTGGACGTCTACGACCTGGCCCTCGGTGACGGCGTAGAAATCGACGTGCATGGGAACGCGCCGGCGCTTGTCCATCTGGACCTGCTTGACGAGCACGGCGTGTACGGTGCCGTCGACCTCGAGGTCGACGATGCTCGAGGTGCCCTGCGAGCGGAACACCTTGTCGAAGGCCTTGCCGTCGACGCTGACCGTCTCGTTGAGACCGCTGTTGTACATCACAGCGGGAAGCCGACCCTCGCGACGCAGGCCGGCGACGTGGCCGATGCTTCGTTTCTGTGCTTCCAGCTTCATGCTTCCTCCAACGCGCTCAGGCCGCACAGGCCCGGCATGCTCCCGGATAGGGGCGTCTCACGCGTGCCGGCGCCTTCGGCGCGGCCGTTGCGGGCGGTGCGGCGGCCCCTGAGCATCTTGACCGCTCTCGGGAACCGCGCCCCGCTCCATCGAGCGGACCCAGTCGTACGGCCCCGCGGCGCTCGGACCTCCGGGACTCGACAGCATCCGAGCATACTCGGTCGCGCCCGCGGCTGTAAAGGCGCGCCGAGGGTCAGGTGGTGAACAGCGAGCTCACCGAGTTGTGGTCGTGGACGTTGCGGATCGCCTTGGCCAGGAGCGGCGCGACGCTCAGCACCTCGACGGACTCGTGTCCGCCATGGAAGGGCACCGTGTCGGTCACATAGACGTGGTTGATGGCACTGTGTGACAGACGCTCGAGCGCCGGTGGGGTGAACACCGCGTGCGTGGCCGCCACGCGTACGTCGGGAACGGCGCCGAGCTTGAGGAGCGCGTCGATGCCGCGGCGCATGGTCCCCGCCGTCGAGATCATGTCGTCGATCATGATCGGCCTCAGCCCGTCGACCTCGCCGATGACGTGGGTGACCTCGGTCTCGGTGGGGCTGGTGCGGCGCTTGTAGAGCATGGCCAGGGGCAGGTTCAGCCGGTTCGCGAGGCGCCGGGCCTCGGTCGCGCGCCCGACGTCGGGGGAGACCACCACCGAGCCGCTGAGATCGGTGGTCTTGAGGTGATCGCCGAGGATCGACAGCGCCGTCAGGTGATCGACCGGAACGTCGAAGAAGCCCTGGATCTGCCCGGCGTGGAGGTCGATGGTGATGACGCGATCGACCCCCGCCGTCTCCAGCAGGTTGGCCACCAGCTTGGCGGTGATGGGCTCACGCGCCTGGACCTTCTTGTCCTGACGGGCGTAGCCGAAGTAGGGGATGACGGCGTTGATGCGCCAGGCCGAAGCACGCCTCAGGGCGTCCACCAGCACCAGCAACTCCATCAGGTTGTGGTTCACCGGCGCGCAGGTCGATTGGATGATGTAGCTGTCGCTGCCGCGCACCGACTCGTCGATGCGGATGCGCGTCTCGCCGTCCGGGAACTGCGAGACCGTTCCGTGCGAGAGCTCCTTGTCGAGGTGTCGGGCCACGGCTCGCGCCAGCTCGGGCGTGGCGGTGCCGCAGAACAGTTTTACGTCCTCGCCGACCCTCATGGTAGAGCGGCGACGTCGAGGGGCGAGCCGGTGCCGGTCAGGGCGACCACGGGGAACGGTCGGAGCGGTCTAGCGAACAAGGGACACCTCGCAGCAAGGAACGCGGCCTCGCGGCCTGGGCATGCGGCCAGGCAGAGTATACCCGCCCCTCGACGGGGATGGCGGAATGTCCCGGGTGCGCCCGTTGGCGCGCCCGCTAGCGCGCGTACTCGACGGCCCGCGACTCCCGTACCACGGTCACCTGCACCTGACCGGGGTACTCCATGTCCTGCTCGATCCGGTTGGCGATGTCGCGTGCCAGCAGCACCGCAGAGGCGTCGTTGACCTTGTCCGGCTCGACGATGATGCGGATCTCGCGGCCGGCCTGGATGGCGTAGGCGTTCTCCACGCCGGGGAAGCTGGTCGCGATGTTCTCGAGGCCCTCCAGGCGCTTGAGGTAGCTCTCGAGCGTCTCGCGGCGGGCACCCGGTCGGGCGGCGGAGATGGCGTCGGCCGCGTTGACGATGATGGGGAAGAGGGTCTCGGCCTGGTCGAGGTCGTGGTGGTGCGCCATGGCATCGATCACCTCGCGCGGCTCTCCGAAGCGACGTCCCAGGTTGGCACCGATCTCGGTGTGCGTCCCCTCGATCTCGCGGTCGATCGACTTCCCGATGTCGTGCAGCAACCCGGCTCGCCGCGCCATGGCCGCGTCGAGACCCAGCTCGGAGGCGATGATGCCGGTCAGGTGCCCCACCTGCACGGAGTGCTTGAGGATGTTCTGGCCGTAGCTGGTACGGAAGTGCATGCGCCCCAGGAGCTGCAACAGGCCGGGCTTGAGCCCCACCACGTTGGTCTCCAGCGCGGCCTCGTCGCCGCGTTCGCGGATGTAGGCCTGCATGTCCTGCTGGGCCTTCTGAACGACCTCCTCGATGCGCGCGGGGTGGATGCGGCCGTCGGCCACCAACTCGCTGAGGGCTAGCGTGGCGACCTCGCGCCGCAGCGGGTTGAAGCTCGACAGGAGCACCGCTTCGGGGGTGTCGTCGATGATCAGATCGACGCCGGTGAGCGCTTCGAACGCCCGGATGTTGCGGCCCTCGCGACCGATGATGCGCCCCTTCATGGCGTCGCTGGGGATCGGAACCACCGAGACGCTGATGGCGGCGGAGACCTCGGAGGCGCTGCGTTGGATGGCCTGCGCCACGATGTCGTAGGACTTGCGCTTGGACTCGGCGTCGGCGCGTTCGAGCGCCGCCCGTACGCGGACCGCCTTCTCGCGCTCGAGCTCGCGTTCCACGCGTTCCAGGATCATCTCCGCGGCCTGCTCGCGGCTGAGTTGCGCGATCTCGTGGAGCTGCGTGTCCACCTCGGACTGACGAGCCGCCAGCGCTTCGTCGCGTGCGCGCAGGTCGGCCTCACGGGTGTCCAGACGCTCCTCGGTCTCGTCGAGACGCACTGCCCGGGCGTCCTGCTGCTCGCCGCGACGGTTGAGCCGTTCCTCGAGCTGCTCGATCTTCTCACGGTCGCGCCGCATGTCCTCGCGCGCGCCTTTGATCTCGTTGCGTTCCCGGTCGACATCCTCGCGCGCGCGGGCGATATCCTGATCGGCCAGCTGACGCGCACGGGCGAGGTCCTCTTCGAGCCGGGTGCGGGAGCGACGCTCCTCGTCCTCCCAGCGCTGGCGCTCGCCGGCGGCCCGTTGTTGCACCTCACGGCTCGCCTTGTCGAGGACGCGCTGCGCCTCCTGATCGGCCTCGGCGAGCCGGGCGGCCGCCGCTTCCTCGGCCTGCCGGGCGATGTCCGCCTCGCGGTTGCGCCGCGTCGTGACCCCCACCAGCAGGCCGGCGACTGCGGCAACGACGATGAGTAGGATCCAGACCAGCGCGCTCACGCTTCACCGTCCTCGCCTGAGGGGCCGGCGCCGGGAGCGCGGCCGCCTCGTTTCAGCTCATCCATGACGCGTTCTCGGATGTCCTTGAGGACGTCCGGGTTCTGGCTCAGGAACTCAACCGTCTTCTCCTTGCCCTGCCCCAACCGCGTCTCCCCGAACGAGTACCACGACCCCGACTTCTGCACCACCTCCACATCACTCGCCACATTCACCAGATCCCCCACCCGATCGATCCCCCGACCGAACATGATCTCCACCTCCGCCTCCCGAAAAGGCGGCGCCACCTTGTTCTTCGTCACCTTCACCCGCACGCGGTTCCCCACCTTCTCCGCGCCCACCTTCACATCCCCCTTACGCCGCACCTCCATACGCACACTCGCATAGAACTTCAACGCCCGCCCCCCCGGCGTCACCTCCGGATTGCCGTACAACACCCCGATCTTCTCCCGCACCTGATTGATGAAAATCGCCGTCGACCGACTCTTCGACAACACCGCCGTCAACTTCCGCAACGCCTGACTCATCAACCGCGCCTGCAACCCCACATGCGCGTCCCCCATCTCACCCTCGAGCTCCGCGCGCGGCGTCAACGCCGCCACACTATCGATCACCACCACATCCACCGCGCCCGACCGCACCAACAACTCCACGATCTCCAACGCCTGCTCCCCCGAATCCGGCTGGCTCACCAACAACTGCTCGATATCCACCCCCAACGCCCGCGCATACGACGGATCCAACGCATGCTCCGCATCCACGAACGCCGCCACACCCCCCGCCGCCTGCGCCTCCGCCACCACATGCAACGCCAACGTCGTCTTCCCCCCAGCCTCAGGCCCATACACCTCCACCACCCGACCCCGAGGCACACCCCCCACCCCCAACGCCAGATCCACCGACAACGACCCCGTCGAAATCACACCCGCCCCCAACAACCGAACCTGCTCCTCCCCCAAACGCATCACCGCGCCCTTACCAAACTGACGCTCGATCTGCGAGATAGCAGTATCCAGGGCCTTCCTACGCTGCTCGTCTATCACAGCTCGCTCCACCTCTCCGACGGCGTACGGGCGCACCGGAGCGCGCCCGCCGCTACCTCAGGGCGGACCGGAGAAGGAAGAGGCTGGTGAAGGCGAGCCGCTCGCGGAGCCACGCCCGCCCGAGTGGCGGGAAGGTCAACGTATCGACGGTCGTGCCGTTCGGTCCGGCGACGGCGATCACCACACGCGTTGCCGCGCTTTCGTTCCCATCCGGTCGCGATGCGTCGCCGGGATCGCCGTCCTGCAGCAGCAGGGCGGGACCGACGGCGATCGAATAGTCGACATTGAATAGCGCACGGACGCTTACCGCCAGCGCCGCAACCACCTCCGCGGCTGCGGCGGGAAGCCTTGCCAACAGATCTGTGGCCACTCCGAGCGTTGCCATGCTATCCGCGTTCCATGCTATCACGGCGCCCGCGAGCGCCTCTTCGACGGCGGGGACGCCGCTCAGCAGCTCGGACAGGGATCCGCCGCTGGCGCACTCGGCCAACGCCAGGCGCAGGCCAGAGGCGCGCAGGCGCTCGATCGCCATGACGGGCAAGGCGTCGTCGTCGAAGCCCCAGACGCTGTCGCCGAGCCGTGTGAGCGCCTCCCGTTCGGTCGGAGCGGCCCGACGGCGGGCCTCTTCGGCGCTGGTGCCCTTGGCGGCCACCCGTACGTGGACGCCGTCACGCTTGGCGTAGGTCGCCACGCTGGGGTTGGCGCCCCGCGTCAACTCCCCTAGCCGCTCGGCCACGTCGGACTCGCCCACGCCATGGGTCTTGATGGTGCGGGTGTACAGAGCGCTGGCCGCGAACGTCAGGCGCGGCAGGGCCTCGGACTGCCACATGCGGCGCATCTCGCGCGGTGGCCCGGGAAGGGTCACCACCGTCCGCTCGTCACCGGCGCGCCACAGTGTCACCAGCCAACCGGGTGCCGTCCCGATGGGGTTGTCCAGCGCCCGCGCCGACGGGATGCGCATGGCCTGGCGCAGGTTGCGCTCGGGCATGGGCCGACGGCGCGAAGCGAAGCGTTGGCGCAGCCAGCGCTCCAGCTCCGGGTCGAGTGTCATGGCCTCGCCGGCCGCCAGGGCGACGGCGTCGCGCGTGAGGTCGTCGTCGGTGGGACCCAGCCCGCCCGTGAGGACGACCAGGTCGCTGCGCTCGAGGGCGCGATCGATGGCGGCGCGAAGGCGCTCGAGGTTGTCGCCGAGGCGCTGAGTCCAGTAGACGTCGACGCCGTGCTGCGCCAGGCTCCGGGCGAGCTCGGCGCTGTTGGTGTCGTCGATCTCGCCGAGCAGGAGCTCGGTGCCCACGGCGAGCACTTCGGCGGTGCGGAGGACGGTCATGGCGGACGATACCAGGGGTCCCCTGAAGTAAGACGCCCGTCAGCATTCTGTTGTAGAATCGCCTTGGTTCCGCTCCCCCAGCGGGACCCGTGAGGGATTCGTCCCTCCACCATCTCCTCTCTTTGACCCTGCGCCCCCCACGCAGGGTCACCTTCATTTGTGGGATTCATTTGTGGGACGTCGTCCGGGGCAAGCGTCCCGGGGTCGGCGGGCCGGGCCGGCTCGTGCCCAGGGCACGTAGGCGACCGCTACCGGGCACACACAGCGATCCGGAGGGCTGGTGCTAGCATGGCCCATGAACCCGCTGGGAAGCTCGACGCAGAGCCGGAGGAACGGATGAAGCCCACCACCCTCGGGGAGCTGCGCGCCACGGCGTGGTCGGCCAAGGCGGGCCGCGGCGTCAAGGCGGAGCTCCGCGACAACCTGATTCGCAAGCTGCGTGACCGCGCCCCGATCTTCTCGGGCATCCGCGGCTACGACGAATCGGTCATCCCGCAGATCGTCAACGCCATCCTCAGCCGCCACAACTTCATCCTTCTCGGGCTTCGCGGTCAGGCCAAGACGCGCCTCCTGCGGCAGCTCAGCGACCTCCTTGACGAGGAGATCCCCGTGGTCGAGGGCTCCGAGCTCCATGACGACCCCTTCGCCCCCGTCAGCGTGGAGGGTCGCGAGATCGTGGAGCGCTGCGGCGACTCCACCCCGATCGCGTGGTTACCGCGTGAGGCCCGCTACATCGAGAAGCTCGCCACGCCCGACGTTACGGTGGCCGACATCGTGGGCGACATCGACCCCATCAAGGCGGCCAAGCTCGGCACCCGGCTGGGCGACGAGCGCTCGGTGCACTACGGGCTGCTGCCGCGCGCCAACCGCGGCCTGTTCGCCATGAACGAGTTGCCCGACCTGTCCGGCAAGGTGCAGGTCGCGCTCTTCAACGTCATGCAGGAGGGGGACGTGCAGATCAAGGGGCACCCCATCCGCCTGCCGCTCGACATCATGCTGGTCTTCAGCGCCAATCCCGAGGACTACACGGCGCGTGGCAAGATCATCACCCCCCTGAAGGACCGCATCGGCTCAGAGATCCGCACCCACTACCCGCCCACCGTCGAGGAGGGCATGGCCATCACGCGACAGGAGGCCTGGATCGAGCGCGGCGGCGAGGTGCGCCTGCCCGGCTTCGTGTCGGAGATGATCGAGGAGGTCGCGTTCCAGGCCCGCGACGACGCCCGTGTGGACAAGCACTCGGGCGTCTCCCAACGCCTGCCCATCAGCCTCATGGAGGCCGTGGTGAGCAACGCCGAGCGGCGTGCGCTAGAGCTCGAGGAGAGCCCGGCCTACGTCCGCGCGTCCGACCTGTATGCCGGGCTGGCGGCGGTGACGGGCAAGCTCGAGCTCGAGTACGAGGGCGAGCTCAAGGGCGGGGAGGCCGTGGCGCGTGACCTGGTGCGCCGCGCCGTGGGCCAGGTGTTCGCGCGTCGCGCCGGCCAGGTGGAGACCGGCGAGGTGATCGAGTACTTCGACTCGGACAACACCTTGCGCCTGCCTGACCACGTCGCCACCGGAGCGCTGGTCCAGGTCTTCGAGACGGTGCCCGGGCTGCTCGACGCGGCCCGTGAGCTCGCCGACGGGACCTCCGCGGCCGACCTCGCCGTCGCCGCCGAGTTCGTGCTCGAGGGCCTGTATGCCCGCAAGCTGGTGGCGCGCAGCGAGGAACGCGGCTTCACCGGCGTGCAGCCCGAGTCCGCGGAGGCGGCTCAGGCCGGCCCTCGCCGGCGGTGGAACTGAGCGTTCGTTCCTTTCCGGCACGGGCGTGCACGATGAGGAGGCGCCGAGGTGGCGACGACCCGCTATTCCAAGTACGAGCCGACGCTCGACGATCTCGACATGGCGGACCTGATGAAGATGTTGCAGGACCGGCTGCTCGAGTCGGGCTTCGGGCGCAACCCGTGGGATCCCGATCCGGACTATCGTCAGTCCCTGCAGGACCTCTACGACGCCATCGCCGAGGCTCTGATCAACAACGACCTGGTGTCCGAGGAGACCCTCGAGAAGGCCATGAACGCCGACGACTGGATGACGTCGCAGCTCGGCGAGATGGTCAAGGAGCTGGCGCAGCGGCTCGAGCGGGAAGGCTATCTGAAGGCCGCCCCTGACGACGAGGACGAGCCACGCAGCGGGGGCCAGGGTTCCGGCCCGGAAGGCGACCCGGGCGCGGCGCGCTTCGAGCTCACCGACAAGGCCATCGACTTCCTCGGCTACCGCACCCTGCGCGATGTGCTGGGCGGCGCCGGACGTTCGAGCGTGGGGGCGCACGAGACGCGCTTCCAGAGCACCGGCGTGGAGACGAACGGCGAGTCGAAGCCCTACGAGTACGGCGACACGCTCAACCTCGACGTGGCGGAGACGTTCAAGAACGCCGCGCGGCGCGGCTTCGACGGCGGACGGTTCGACCTCGAGTACGACGATCTCCAGGTGGTGCAGGCCGAGTACGCCTCGTCGGCGGCGACGGTCGTGATGCTCGACTGCTCGCACTCGATGATCCTCTACGGCGAGGACCGCTTCACCCCTGCGAAGCAGGTCGCGCTGGCGCTGGCGCACCTGATCCGTACGCAGTACCGAGGCGACACCATCCGCTTCGTGCTGTTCCACAACTCGGCCGAGGAGATCCCGTTGACGAAGCTGGCGTCGGCCCAGGTGGGTCCGTACCACACCAATACGGCAGAGGGGTTGCGGTTGGCGCGCAAGATCCTTCGGAGCCAGAACAAGGACATGAAGCAGATCGTGATGATCACCGACGGCAAGCCGTCGGCCATCACGCTACCGGGCGGCCGTGTCTACAAGAACGCCTACGGGCTCGACCCCATGGTGCTCGGCGAGACGCTGCGTGAGGTAGGCAACTGTCGGCGGCAGGGCATCCAGGTCAACACCTTCATGCTGGCGCGGGACCCCGAGCTGATCGCCTTCGTGCAGCGGGTCTCCGCGATGACGCGCGGGAAGGCCTACTTCACGACCCCCCACACCATCGGTCGCTACGTTCTGCAGGACTTCCAGAACCGTCGCATCAAGACCGTCAACTGAGCCGGCTCCCATCGGCAGGTCATGATCGTGCGCGAGGATGGAGCATCGACGATGCGGGGGTCGAGGGGTAGGACCGGCTCCCGGAACGGTCGTCCCAAGGAGGCCCGCACCATGCAGTCTGTGCCCGTGACCCCCCGCGCGTTCGTTCGTGCCGCCTTCGCATGCGCCGTCCTGGCGACGTTCCTCGTCTCGGCGCCGGCGCTGGCGCAATCCCAGTCGCAATCCCAGCCGTCGTCCGGCATCCAGGTGCACGGGAGCGCCACCGTCTACGGGGCGCCCGACATCGCTCTGCTGACGCTGGGGGTCGATGTGACGGCGCAGCAGGTCGGCGACGCCCTCGCCAGTGCCGACCGGTCCATGCGGGCGGTGCGTCAGGCCTTCCTCGACGGCGGCGTCGAGGCCCGGGACATCCGCACGGTAGCGTTCAACGTCCGCCGTCAGGAGGTCCGCGACCGGAATGGGAGCGTGACCGGCGAGCACTATCAGGTGGTCCAGAGCTACCAGGTCACGCTGCGCGATCTCACGAAGCTCGGCGAGCTGGTGTCCGCCGCCGTGAACGCCGGTGCCAACGACGTGCAGGGCATCCAGTTCAGCATCGCCGATCCGGGGGCGCTTCAGGCGAAGGCCCGCGCCGCAGCGATGCACGATGCTCGAGCGAAGGCCCAGCAACTGGCGGATCTGGCCGGAGTGACGCTGGGCAGGCCGCTCACGATCGATGAGTCGTCCTCGCCGGTCGCGTCGCCGGCGGGCACCATGGCCGCGGTGCGTGTGGGTGCGGGCTCTCCCGTGCAGGCCGGGCAGCTTGCGGTGTGGGCGGCCGTGGACGTGCGCTACGCCATCCACTGAGCTTCGCCGTGGCCCCGTCGCGGCGGCCGGTCCCAACGAGCACCGCCCCGGCCTTCGTGGCCGGGGCGGTGCAGAGCGAGCGGGATAGCGGGCGCTGGGTCAGAGCACCTGCATGACGTAGTGATCGGTGGCGCGCTCCAACCCCTCGAGGTTGGCGACGTACACGCCGCGGGTGCCCTCCAGAGCGCCGTCGGACCGCAGCTCGCCGAGGATGCGGGTGATGGTCACCCGGCTCGAGCCGGTGAGATCCGCCAGATCCTCATGCGTCAACGCCAGCGGCAGCTTCACGCCGCCCTCGATGCCGTCCGCCGACGACGCCCCGTCGCTGGGCTGCCCGAACTGCCGCGCCAAGCGCAGGAACGCGCGGGTGACGCGCGCACCGACCGGCATCTCGGCTTCGTCCAGCATCTCGCGGGAACGCCGCAACTGCCGCGCCAGGCTGCGCAGCACGTAATCACGCAAGCTGCGATCGTTCATCGCCTGCTTCGGATCGATCGGGGTGAGGCACGCATCGTGCACCGCGATCACCGTCTCGGCGTGCAGACCGCCGTCCAACGCGCTCAAACCGAGCACGTCCCCGGCGCCGTACAGATCGGCGATACGATCCCGACCCAGACTGGTCGGCACCACCGCCTTCAGCACCCCGAAGTTCACCACGTACAGGTTGCTCGCCTCACGATCCGCCTCGAACAACACCTGCCCAGGCTCCAACGTACGCGTCGGCAGGGCCAGCGTTTCGGGAACCGGAGCCGCGGGTTCGCAGGCCGAAGGATGGAGGGTTTGGGCTTTGAGGGTCGACATGGGACCTCCCTTCGCCGGTTGCCGCATCCCTCGAACGTCGAGGGGGACAGGCCGGCTGGAACCGTGGGGTCGCGCTATGGGAAGCTGCGCGACAGGCGGTCGAGGGCGTCGATCGCCGGTGCATAGTTGGGGTCGGCGGTACGCGCTGACCGGTAGTTGGTCTCGGCCTGACTGACGTTCCCGAGCTTCTCGTACACCTGGCCGAGGCGGTAGAACGCTTCGACGTAGGCCGGCGAACCGGGGCGCGCACCGCCCGGGTCGGTCGCCTCGAAGACGTCGATGGCGTCGTTCAGTTTCTGGATCGCATCCTGGTACCGTCCCAGGTAGATCAGGATGCGCCCTTGGTCGAGCAGCGGCCACATCGTTGCCTTGCCGGCATCGGTACCGGTCGCAGCTTGGAACGCCTGCAGGGCCACGTCGAAGGACCCCGCCTGCCAGGCGACACGTCCCCAGTCCATGGCGTAGGCGTAGTCGTGCGTGCTCAGGAACGCCGTCTTCAGCGGCGTGATGGCGGCGGCAGGGTCGCCTTCGGCCGCCTTCAGCAGGCCGCCCAGGTGCAGGTACCGGGGATCGGACTCACCCTGGGTCAGCTTGGTTGCCAGGTCGAGCTGCGTCTGCGCGGCGGCCACGTTGCCCGTCAGGTAGAGCGCCTCGCCGTAGAGATAGTGCGCGTTCGGCTGATCCGGGTACGTCTTGACGAGCTCCGGCCCGTTGAGTTGCGCCGCGGAGTTGTAGTACCCGCGGTCGAGCAGGTCCTGCATCTGGCTGAACGCACTTTGCGCCAGCGCCAGGGGCAGCAGCAACACGACGAGGATGGGTGCGAACCGAAGCACGCATCCACGATAGCGCGGGCGAATGAGGAATGCTTAGCCGCCGATGTGGAGCGCCAGCCAGTCCAGACCGGCATCGGCCCGCCGCCTCAGGGCGGCCACGGCGTCGAGATCGGGCGGCACCGCCTCCTGGGCGAGCTCCGCCAGGCGCCGCGCATCCACCGGAGCGGAGAACGCGGGGGCGCGCGCATCGTCGAGGAAGCCGGCGACCTTGGGGTCGTACACCAGGCCGGCGAAGCCGACGCCCACGCGCGCGGCCAGGATGAGGCCGTGAAGGCGAGCGGACAGCACGTAGCGAGCGGCCGCGAGATGCGCCAGAGCTTCGGCCGGAGTCCCGGCGAACAGCCGGGTCGCCTGCGCCGCCCGAGCGATCCGCTGCGCGGCGGCAGCGTCCTCCCGTTCATGAAGGCTCAGCGTCGCGACCTCCAGACCGGCTTCGCGCAGCAGCCGCCCCGCAGCGGCCAGGGCGTCGTTGAGGTCGTCATGACCCGAGCGGGGCACCAGCACTACCGGTCCGCCTGCTTCTGTGCGCACCGGCGCCGGCAGCAGCAGGGCAGGGTCCGCTACCCGCTCGGCGGACAGACCGAGCTCGGCCAGCAGGGCCACGGAGGGGGCGTCGCGCACCGCCACGGGCAGGCCCTTCAAGGCACGGCCGACGCGCCGTCGACCTTCGTCGCTGAGTGGTCCCACCGATTGCCCGTAGACCACCACGCGCTTGCCGAGCTTCCGTGCCAGCCCGATGACCGTCAGGTAGTACGCCAGGCTACGTCGGCTGCTGCCGTCCTGCAGCAGGCCGCCGCCCCCGGAGACGACAACGTCGCAGCGTAGGAGCGTCGGCACCAGGCCCGCATAGCGGTGCGCTGCGGCCACCCCGTGGAGCGCACGGGTGGCCGCCGGGCTTCCGGAGAGCACCTGGGGCTCGATGCCGCGCGCGCGCAGGCCCTCGACCAACCCCGCCAACAGCGCTTCGTCGCCCAGGTTGCCGAAACCGTAGTAACCGCTCAGGACCGGGCGCAGCGGTCGAACCCCGGTATCACGCTCCACGGCCGTCACCCGGGCTGGCCAGCCAGGCCCGGCCCAGAGCGACCGCGCCACGTAGGACCGGCACCAGCACGAAGCCGATGACGAGCCCGAGGACCAGGGCGATGGCGGTGCGTTCCGCAGAGACGAGCAATGGCGTGTGGTAGTGGCTGAAGGTGTTGAGGACGCTGGCCTGAGCCAGTACGCCCCCCGTGAGCAACAGGCCTCGGAACCACGAGGGCCAGCGCGGGTTGGCCAGGGCCAGTAGCGCCAGCGGGTGCCCGATCAGCTCCTTGAAGCGCGGCCGCACGAACAGGTCGGAGAGCCACTGCCGGAGCGCCAACTCGGCGTGGCTGGCGCCGATGAGCGGCGTGTTGCCTCGGCGCATGAAAGCGACGGCCAGGGCGGCCAGTGCCACCAACGCAAGTGCCACGTGGCCGACGCGGACCTCGGAGCGCCAGAAGTCACGCACCCAGGCAGCCGGACGACGGAAGCGCAGCGCGTAGTGGAACAGGAAGAGCGCCGGGGGAACGATCAGGGTGGCGCCAACCCCCGCGAACGGCCGGATGGCGAGCATGGTGTCGCGCTCGCTCCCCACCGCGGCCAGAAGCGCCGCACCGGCCAGGCTGATGAGCGTGGCGAGCACCACGCTCCACGCGTTCTTTCGCAGGTGCCCGTACCCCAGCACCGGGAACGTGAGCGCCGCCATGAGCGCCAACGCGTCCCAGCGAGGCCCGCCGGCCGCCACTCCCAGGATGGCGACCAGCGCGGCCACGAGCAGGCCCCACGCGCCAGGGAAGAGGCCGATCAAGAGCAGCACCCCCGCCAGCACGCCGACGCCGGCGAGCGCCCGCAGGGCGGCGCTGGTGTGGTAGTGGAAGGTCTGCGTCTGCAGCGGGCCGACCTGGTAGCCGGCGCTCTTCAGGGCCGAGGTGAGCCCGCTCACCAGGCGGTCGGTGTTCGTCAGCAGGTCACCCTGGTCGGTGGTGGTGTAAGGGCGAAGGTAGAGCAGCCGGATGTTGCGCTCGCTCACGGCGAGCATGTACTTGTCGATCAGATCGCGCGGGCTGAGGCGCCGGTCGATGTAGTCCTGGTTGAACGACAACAACCGCACGGTCGGCACCTTGTTCAATAGGCTGTCCAGACCGGCCTGTGGCGTTCCTTCGATGAGTGCCGTCAGGTAGGGTTGCGACGCCGTCACGACCGCAGCGAGGTTTCCCGGGAAGCCGGCCACCTGTGTGCCGGCGTAGATCAGGTAGTGCGCGCTGCTGGGGAAGTCGGAACCGGGGTTCAGCAGCCGGTAGGGGGCGTTGCGCGGACGGTAGGCGATGTCGAAGCCGGCGTCGGCCCAGGCCTTCAGCTCGGCTCGGTCGGGCCCTGCCGGAAGGCTGCTTCGGACATCCCCAGGGTAGACGTACCAGGAGCGGCCGTGCCAGGTCAGGGTCCGGGGCTTCGGCACGTTGTGGGCGACGAGCGCATCGAGGGCGCCGGGCTGCAGGGCCGACACCAGCGTGGCATCGCCGGGCACGTCGGGCGGCGTCTGGCCGGCGGCCAGCGCCTGCGCCCGCGCCTCACTGCCCAGGAGCGCGGCCGCTTCGCCCTTGGCGACCAGACTGTCGATGGTGTCCTCGTAGACGGCGATACCCGTGAGGCCCAGGGTCCGGTAGTGCTTGGCCAGTTCCAGCGGAGAGCGCCCGAGCAGGTGGGCCTGGTCGGTGAGCGCCTGGGCGTCCATCACCAGGGCGACGTGCTCGCTCACGCCTTCGGCCTGGATGCGGCGGACGACCAGGATGCCGGCGGGGATCAAGCTGAGGACGATCAGGAGCCACAGCAGGCGGCGCAACCGGGGGTCGAGCACGGGTTCAGCCTCCGTTCGGCATGGCGATGCAGTGACGCACGTAGCTCGCCAGCACGTCCAGGGCGACGCGGTTGCGGCCGCCCTCGGGAATGATCAGATCGGCGTGCTGTTTGGTCGGTTCGACGAACAGGTCGTGCATCGGCTTGACGCTGCGCCGGTACTGCGCGATCACGCTCTCGGCCCGGCGACCACGCTCACGCACGTCACGCTCCAGACGGCGGATGAAGCGCTCGTCGGGCGGAGCGTCGACGAACACCTTGAGGGTGAAGCGCTCGCGGAGCGTCGGCTCGTGCAGCACCAGGATCCCCTCGACCACCAGCACCGGCGCGGGGTTCAGCGTTACCGTCTGCAGCGAGCGGTCGTCGCGCTCGAAGTCGTAGACGGGGCGCTCGACGGGTCGCCACTGCACCAGCGTGTCCACGTGTTCCACCAGCAGGTCGTTGTCGAAGGCGCTCGGCTCGTCGTAGTTGATCATGGCGCGTGCCGCCGGCGGGATGTCGGCCTGCGCCAGGTAGTAGGCGTCCTGAGGCAGGATGGTCACGTTGTCGGCGCCGGCGGCGTCGACGATCGCTTCGGCGACCGTCGTCTTGCCCGATCCGGTGCCGCCCGCCAGTCCGATCACGAGCGGCTTCGGGTGCCGCACTCAGCCGACCCTCCGGCTCACCGCGGGGCCTCGCCCTGGACCGCCGGGGCGACGTCCGCCGATGCGGCGCGTCGCCGCTCGGCCCGTTCGGCGGCAGCGTGGATGAAGCCGCTGAAAGGCGGGCTGGGGCGCATCAGGCGGGAGCGGAACTCCGGGTGCGACTGCACACCCAGGAAGAACGGGTGCTCGGCGATCTCGATCGCCTCCACCAGGCCCTCGCCGCGGCCGGCCATGCCGGGGGTGATGCCGGAAACGGTCAGGCCCGCGGTCTTCAGGCGCTCGACGTAGCGCGGGTTCACCTCGAAGCGGTGCCGATGACGCTCGTAGGCGATGCCATGGCTGGTGGGCACCGGATCGTAGAGCGCCGCCAGCAGCGTCCCGGCGCTGACGCGCATGGGCCAGCTCCCCAGCCGCATGGTGCCTCCCATGTCGGCGACCTCGAGCTGTTCGGGCATCAGGTCGATGACGGGATGAGGCGTGTACGGGTCGAACTCGGTGGAGTTCGCCGCTTCGAGGGCGGCGACGTGGCGGGCGTACTCGATGACCGCCACCTGCATCCCCAGGCAGATGCCAAGGTAGGGCACGAGGTGCTCGCGTGCCACCTGAGCGGCCCGCACCTTGCCCTCGATGCCGCGCACCCCGAATCCGCCGGGCACCAGGATGCCGTCGAACTCCTTGAGCGGCGTGAGATCAGCTTCCACCAGCGCCTCGGCGTTCACCCACTCGATCGAGACGCGCGCATCGTTGGCGATGCCGGCGTGCTTCAGGGCCTCCATCAGGCTCAGATAGGCGTCGGGCATAGCAACGTACTTGCCGACGACCGCGATCGCCACTTCGCGGGCCGGTTGACGCATCACCCGCACCGCCTCCTGCCACACCCGGAGCTCGGGCGTGACGTGCTCGAGGCCCAGCATGCGCTCGACGAAGCGGCCGATGCTCTGCTGCTCCAGCATCTCCGGCACGGCGTAGACGAAGTCGGCGTCGAAGGCGTTGAAGACGGCATCGGCCTCGACGTTGGTGAACAGCGCGATCTTGCGACGGGCCTCTTCCGGGACGGGGGTCTTCGAGCGCAGGATGATGCCGTCCGGCTGGATCCCGACGCCACGCAAAGTAGCGACGGAGTGCTGGGTGGGCTTGGTCTTGTACTCCTCGCTGGTGCCGAGGTACGGCAACAGCGTCACGTGCAGGTAGAGGGTGTTCTCGCGGCCCATCTCGAAGCGCAGCTGGCGGATGGCTTCCAGGAAGGGCAACGACTCGATGTCCCCGACCGTCCCACCGACCTCGACCAGCACCAACTCCGCGCCGACCCGCTCGCCTGCGTCGATGATCCGTTGCTTGATCTCATCGGTGACGTGCGGGATGACCTGGACCGTCTGCGAAAGGTAGGCGCCGCGCCGCTCCTTCTCGATGACCGTCTGGTAGACCTGACCGGTCGTGATGTTGTTCCCGCGCGACAGGTCGACGTCGAGGAAGCGTTCGTAGGTGCCGATGTCCAGATCGGTCTCGGCACCGTCGTCGGTGACGAAGACCTCACCGTGCTCGTAGGGACGCATGGTGCCGGCGTCCACGTTGATGTAGGGATCGATCTTGACGGCGGTGACGGCATAACCGCGTGCCCGCAGCAGGGCTCCGATACTCGAGGTGGCGATGCCTTTGCCGAGGCTCGAAACCACCCCACCCGTGACGAAGATGTACTTGCGCTCCATGCCTCACCTTCCCGGGATTCCATGCTACCACCCCCCTGTCCCCCGACCGAGGTCGGGGCCGGGGAGCGGTCGCGTTGGATGATACACTCCGCGGGGGTGATGGCGTTCACCCTTTCCATGAACCGCTCCGCGTTCGGCTGATGACGCCTATCCACCACTCCAGGAACGCTTCGGAGTCCTCATGCTCATCCTCGGAGTCATGCTGGGGGGCGCGCTCGGTGCGCTGTCACGCTACCTGGTCACCAACGTCGTACAGGGAGCTCTACAGGGGACCGGCTACGCCGGATTCCCGCTGGCCACGTTGCTGGTCAACGTGACCGGCTCTTTCCTGCTCGCCTTCGTCACGGAGCTCGGTCTTCGCGGCCTGGTGTCGCCGGCCGCGCGTGTCGCCGTGGGCACCGGCTTCCTGGGTGCGCTCACCACCTTCTCGACCTTCGAGCTGGAGAGCCAGTTGCTGGTGCGAGAGGGCGAACTCGTGCGTGCCGGTGCCTATGTGATGGCCAATCTGGCGGTCGGCTACCTCGCCATCCTGGCGGGGCGGGCAGCCGCCCTGCGCCTGGCGGGGGCGCCGTGAGCGTGGGCCGGGCGATCGCTCACGGCGACGCCTCGCTGCTGCGCGTCTACTTCGGCGAGAGCGACCGGATCTCCGGCCGGCCCGCCTCCGAGGCGCTGCTTGCGGCTGCGCACGATGCGGGTCTCGCGGGTGCGACCCTGTTCCGCGGGAGCCTCGGGTTCGGCGCCAACTCGGTGGTGCGCCATCCCCAGCCCTTCAGGCTGTCGGGCGATCTCCCGATGGTGCTGGAGGTCGTCGACGACGGGGAGCGGATCGACGCGTTCGTGCAAGCCCTGGGCGCGTTGTTGAGCGGCGGCGGGCTGATCACGGTCGAGCACGTGGCGGTGCTGCGCGGCGGCGTCGAAGGGGAGGGCCGGGCGCCGTGAGGGTGCTGCACCGCGCCGGGATGGAGGGCGCTTCGCTGCTCCGTGTCTACACGCTGGCCGGGGACAAGGTCGGCAAGGTGAGCCTGGCCGAGGCGCTGGTCCGCGCCGCCAGGCGGCAGGGCCTTCGCGGCGCCACGGTGCTGCCGGGTTTGAGCGGTTTCGGCCGCCACGGGCTCGATCACCCGATGACGGTGCAGATCTACCGCCCGGAGCGGCAGCCCCTGGTGGTGGAGCTGGTCGATGAGCCGCAACGGTTGAGGCGCTTCGTCGAGCAGGAGGTCGCGCCCATAGACCGCTGGGGCCGCCTGGCGACGATCGAGCGGCTCCAATTGCACGCCTACCACGCCACGCCGGACGCACCGGAGGGCTAGCCGGCGAACGCGGAGGTCGTGGTAGAGTCGCGTCCAGCCCGACGCGGCGGGTCCTTCAGGGACCGTGCCGGGACGCCGCGTCGAACGGTTGGACCCGTCCGGGCCCGGCGATACCGCACACCTCGAGGGAGCGCAACGCACGGTGGAAGAGCAGTCTCGCAGCAAGGGCATCCTGTTCGTGATGACCGGCGCGTCGGGCGTCGGAAAGGACACCATCCGACGGGCGGCGTTGCCCCGGATCGACAACCTCAGCTACTCGATCTCCGCCACCACGCGCGCCCGCCGGCAGGGTGAGGTGCACGGCGAGCAGTACTTCTTCTACGACCGCGACACCTTCGAGGACATGATCGCCCGTGACGATCTGCTGGAATACGCCGACTACGTCGGCGACTACTATGGCACGCCGGCCGGGCCGGTGCGCCGTAGCCTGGCCGAGGGCAACGACGTGCTGCTCGAGTTGGAGCTGGTGGGCGCCCGCAAGGTCAAGCGCAAGATGCCGGAGGCCGTGATGGTGTTCATCGCGCCGCCGTCGCTGTTCGAGCTCGAGCGCAGGCTGCGCGGCCGCGGAACCGACAGCGAGGAGAAGATCCAGAAGCGCCTGCGACGGGCCCGCGAAGAGATCCGTGCGGTGCGGGAGTTCGATTTCGCCATCGTCAACGACGAGCTCGAGGACGCGGTGCGGCTGTTCGACAGCATCATCGAGGCGGAACGTGCGCGTGCCGCCCATCTGAGTGAGCGCGCGGTCGAGGCCTTCCTGCGGGAGACCGAGGCCCGGCGCGAGTAGCGCCCGATTCGCGCCCGATTCGTGTTCGCCCGCCCGCCCGAAGCCCCGGAGCGCACGCCGGGGAGCGCCACCGTCGTGTAGAATCACCTGTTCGGAGGTCGCCCCCTAGGGGGATCGGCGGCCCGATCTCGAGGATGCGCGCCCTTCGGGGCGTTGCCGGCGGGCTACGGCCTGCGGAGGAGGTTCCGGTGGCCCAGGAAGGCTACGACACCCTGATGGCGTTGACGGATTCGCGATACCGGCTGTCGATGATCGTGGCGCGCCGTGCCGCGCAGCTCAAGGCCGGCATCCCGACGACGCTCGACAGCGATGCCGCGCCGCGCACCAGCAACACCGTGAGCATCGCCATGAAGGAGCTCGAGACGACCCACGACATCTTGTGGGGCGATGAGCTTCCCAGCGCCGACGATCTGCGGAGGCTGGTGGAGCGGCGCCCGGAGGAACCGAGCTTCGGTGTTGCCCGACCCGAGCCGGCCGACGAGGAGTAGACCCCGTCTCATCGTCGCTGCGAGCGGTGGCGTGGCGGCGATCAAGACGCCCACGCTCGTGCGGCGACTCCGGCAGGCGGGGTGCGAGGTCCGGGCGGCGGCGACGCCCGATGCCTACGCGTTCGTGACGCCTCTTTCGCTCGCGGTCGCGTCGGGTAGTGAGGTCTTCGACCGGGAACGTTGGTTCGCCGCGGACGGACAGGTTCGGCACCTCGAGTGGTCGCGCTGGGCCGACGGCTTGATCGTCGCTCCGGCGACGGCCGATGCGCTGGCGAACGCCGCAGCGGGTAGGGCCCACGACGTGATCTCGGCGCTGATCGTCGCCGGCGTGCCGCGGGTGCTCTGGGCGCCCGCCATGAACCCGTCGATGTGGGGCCATGCACGGGTGCAGCACAACGTGGAGACGCTGGCCCGGTTGGGCCACGATTTCGTCGGGCCGGTGCAGGGACCGTTGGCGAGCGCCGAGGAGGGCGAGGGAGTGGGGCGCATGGCCGAGCCGGACGCGATCGTGTCCGCGGCGCTGGGGATCCCCTTCGATCGTGACCTGCGCGACGTTCGGGTGCTGGTGTCGGCCGGACCGACCCGCGAGTACCTCGACCCGGTGCGTTTCATCAGCAACCCGTCGAGCGGGAGAACGGGGTTCGCGCTGGCGGAGGCCGCGCGGGCCCGCGGCGCTGCCGTCACGCTGGTGAGCGGGCCTTCCGCCCTCCCCGATCCGCCGGGCGTGCACGTCGTGCGCGTCGAGGACGCCGACGGGATGCTGGCTGCGCTGGCCGAACGCTTCGACGATAGCGACCTGCTGGTGATGAGCGCCGCGGTCGGCGACTGGCGCCCGGCGGACCGCTCGGAGCGCAAGGAGCCCAAGACGGAAGGGGACCGTTCGCTGCGGCTGGTGCGCACGCCCGACATCCTGGCGACACTGGCGACGCGGCGGCGGCGTCAGATCGTCGTCGGCTTCGCGATGGAGACGCACGAGGGCGTGGAACGGGCGGCCCGCAAGGCGCGTGACAAGGGGCTCGCGTTCATCGTGCTGAACTACCCTGCGCGCCCCGGTGTCGGGTTCGGTGCTGCCGAGAACGAGGTCATCCTGGTGCGCCCGGACGGCTCGTCGGAGGCGTGGCCGCGGATGTCGAAACGCGACCTGGCCGACGCGATCCTCGATCGTGCGGCCGCACGGCTCGCCGAGCGCGTGGAGTAGGAGACGCGCGGCGTGGCTCGGTAACAGGTATACTGAATAAATATGCCGAGTAAAGAGTACAGACAACGCCTCATCGCGGAGCTGGTCGAGAACGAGTTCATCTCGACGCAGGCCGAGATCGCCGAGCACCTGGCGAAGCGAGGCATCAAGGTCACGCAGGCCACCATCAGTCGTGACGTCAACGAACTGAGGCTGGTTCGCCTGCCCGCAGGCAACGGCCAGCACCGCTACCGGTCGACGCCGCTTACCGCCCAGGAGGACGTGGTGGGCGAGCTCAGTCAGCGCTTCCGGCTGTTCGTGCGCGATCTGGACCGGGGCGCGAACATCCTGGTCATCAGGACCGACGAGGGCCACGCGTCGGGGATCGCCTTCGTCCTCGACAAACTCGACCGCGATGAGATCGTCGGGACGCTCGCCGGACAGAACACCATCCTGGTGATCGCCCGCAGCGAAGAGCGCGCTGTCCACCTGCTCGAGGAGTTCGAAGCCCTCCTGGAGTGACGCTGCCGAGGTCCGGCGCGCGCCCGGTGGATGGACGCTGGGACGCCACGTTGCCGTGGGCACGCGTGCTAGCCTGAGCGCCCATAGGAGGCCCGCATGCGCAGGTGGTTGCTCGTCCTCTCGACCCTGCTTCTGAGCGCCGGCGCGCTGGCGTCGAGCGTGGTGGTGTACCCCTTCGACAGCCAGGACACGTTGCTGGGCGTTGCGGTGGCCGATCGCGTGGCCGCGGCGTTCGACGGTCGAGCTACGGTGGTCGGTCCCGAGATAGCGCCCGGGCTCGTGCCCCCGCTCGTCGCGCAGGGCGGCTTCATCAATCTGGTCACGCTGGTGGGCTCCGGCGCCATGACCGGTCCCAGCGGCGCGAGTCTGATCCGTGGTGCGACAGGCGCCGACGTCGCCGTCACAGGCAACATCGCCATCACCGACCAGGGCTACCGGCTGTCGCTCGAGATCGCCTCGGGATCGGGGCTGCGGCGCGTCACCCTCGATGCGCCCAAGGATGCGCCCGGCCTGCTGGCGCGGGAGGCCGCCGGCTCGGTGGCATCGACACTGGGCCTCGGCGTCCCCAAGGTCGACACGACCCTCGATCTGTCGGGCGCGTACGGCCAGTACGTGCGGGCCCTCGCCCTGGTGTCCGCCGGCCTGCCGCAGGACGCCGGCAACCTGTTGTCGCAACTGGCGCAGCAGGGGGAGCTGTCGGCCCGGGCGCAGCGTCTGGCCGACGATCTCGACGCCGTGCTCGGCAGCGGTGAAGGCAAGGACCCGCTCCGCATGGCGGTGATCTCACTCAGCCTGTCTCAGCTCGTCGCGACGCGCAGCGTGGCGCTGTTCCAGAAGGCTCTCGATGCTACCGGTCTGCCGGTGGCGCAAGTGTGGATCGGTGCGCTCGACAGCAGCGTCAACGACAAACAGGGCGCGACGGCGGCCTTCGACCGCGCCGCACAGAGCTACCCGTTCGGCCTGGCTGCGCGTGCGGCGTACCGTAACGATCGCGGCATCGACGGAGTGTCGGCCGACATCGACGCGGTGCTGACCCGCGCCTCGAACGGCGCGGCGGGCCCGGCCTCGCTGCTCGGCGTTTCCGTGGCGGCCCAGCAGGCGAAGCTGGTCGAACGCGAGAAGAGCGCGCTCCGGGCGCTCAGCCACGCCGCGCCCTTCCTCACCTACAGTTTCGAGCGCCTGTCCTATATCGCCTTCGACCAGGACCAGCCGCTCGCCGCGGCGGAAGCCCTGCGGGTAGCGGTCGAGCTCGCTCCCTCCAACGCCCTGTACTGGACCAACCTGGGGTGGTCGTACTACCTCCTCGGGTTCTTCGACCGCAGCCAGCAGGCGTCCCAGAAGGCACTCGACCTCGATGCGAGGCAGTCGATCGCGGCGTACAACCTGGGGTTGGTGAAGGTCGTGACCGGCCACCTGGAGGCCGGCTTGTCGGACTACAGCGCCGCCCTGCGCGTCGACCCCAAGGTGGACCAGGAAGCGATCCACGACCTCGAACGTGCCCGCACGCGCTTCCCCGATAGGTCGGGCGTGCACTTCGCGCTGGCGCGGTTGTACGAGGCCGACGGCCAGCGGTCGAAAGCGCGGGACTCCTACCAGGCCTATCTCGACGCCACCGCCGCGGGCGCGCCGCTCCGGAGCGAGGCCGAACACCGCGTCAAGGTGTTGAGCGCTCCGCCGCCGCCCATGGAGCTGAACGGCGCGGTGAAGCTCACGCTCGGGCAACGCGGTCCCGACGCTGCGCCCTACCACCCGGGTGACGCGGTCTACCCGAGCTTCGAGCTCAGCACGCCCGGTGATGCCCTGCCCAGGCAGGTGAGCGTGAGCTACCGCCTGCTCGGTGGCGATGGTGCCGCGCTGGCCACAGCCACGGAACAGCTCACCGTCCCCAGCAACGCCGTCGGGTTCGTGGTCGATGACCAGGCCTTGACGCTGCCCGCCGATCTCAGCCCCGGCAGCTTCCGCCTGGAGATCGCCGCGCGGTCGAGCGACGGCCGCAGCGTGACGGTACAGACCACGCTCGAGGTGGCTGGTGCGCCGGAGGCGCTGCGCCAGCTCCTCGGACGTGGCATCGACATGACCTCGCTCGATACCGGTGCCAAGCTCTACGGCGGGGGTGATCTCCAGCATCCCGGCGCGCTCTCGGGCATCCTCGTGCAGGAGCTGAGGGCCACGGCCAACGAGGCCGAGCAGGCCCTCCCCAAGGCGACCACGGGACGGTTCGAGGGGCTGTCGGGTTCCCAGGTCTTCCAGCGGAGCACGACGCAGGATGTGGCCGACTTCCTCCACTACCTGCTCGCGTCGGGCGCCCGGAACACCAGCTTCACCTTCGTCGATGCCTACGCGCAGTGGGTGCTCGACGGGACGCCGGCCGAGCCCAAGCCGACCTCCCAGTAGCAGCTGGGCGGTTGCGTGAACGGGCGGGTCCCCCTGTGGGGAGCCGCCCGTTCACGCAGAAGGTCGATGGTAGGTAGCGTGGCGGTCGCTCAGCCGAGCAGGCGACCGAAGATGCGGAAGCCGGCCAGGTAGGTGCCGATCGCCGAGCCGAGCGTGGCCAGGAGGAACACCAGGAACGTTCTCGCGACCCGGTTGCGCCACCAACCACGGACGCTGGTGACGTCCTGGCGTAGCGTCGAGAAGTCGCCGACGTTGGGCCTGCGCAGCCACAGCTCGACGCCGGCCGCGACGAAGCCGGCCCCCACCAGCGGGTTGAGCGAGGTGAGGGGAGCCGCCAGCGCCGTCACCAGGATGGTGATCGGGTGCGCCAGCGCGATGAGGGCGCCGATAGCGGCGAGGCCCCCGTTGATGACCACCCAGTCTGCCAGCAGTGAGAGCCCCAACGCCGGGCTCCGCGCGAAACCGAGCACGAACCCGACCATCACCACGGCCACGATGAGCCAGGGAACGATCTTCCCCCAACGGCGTCCGCGAGGCACCTGAGACAGCGCCGCGATGCGCTCGGCCGGGCCCGGATCCTGCGGCTGGCGCAAGGTCTCCGCCACGCCCTGGAGGTGCCCCGCTCCCAGCACGACCAGCACGTTCGCGCGCGTCTCGGCTCCGGCGAGGCCGGCGGCTTCCTGCTCGAGCCGCGCAGCGATGTAGCGGTCGCGCTCGGCGATGAGTGGCAGGTAGAGACGCTCGCTGCGCTCGGCGAACTCGGTGAAGGTCGCCTCGAGCATATCGCCCTCCTTGAGGCGCTCGATCTCCTCCTCGCTGATCTCCTCGCGACTCAGCACGCTGGCCGCCAGTCCTGCCAGGATCGTCAACCGTTGCCACCAGGGAACGTTGGCATAGACCCGGCGCAGCGTCACGCCGATGTCGCGGTCCACTAGCTGGAGCGGCAGTCCGGCCTCGCGCGCGCCCTCGATGGCGGCCTTCATCTCGGCGCCGGGCTCGATGCCGAGCTGATCGGCGAGCCGCTGCTGGAACGCACCGAGCGCCAGGTTGGCCGCCACCATCCCCGCCTTGCCTTCACGGAAGACCCGGAAGAGGTCCATCTTGGCCCAGCGATCGGCATCGGTCAACGCCGCGAAACGGCCCGCATCGAGCTCGATGGCCACGGCGTCGAAGTGCCCGCTTCGGGTCAGCCTCGCCACCACATCCGCGCTCGACCGGGATACGTGGGCGGTCCCCAGCAGCGTGAAGCGCACGCCGTGGGCGTCCACCTCCACGAAGGGCTGATCGCCGACGATGGCGGCCAGCTCGGCGGGGCCGTTCCCATCCTCGGCGGCGCCACTGTCCGTGGCCTCGCCGGTGGCGAGCGGTGCCCGCTCTCCCGGGGCGGCGTCGTCGGCTGCGTTGTCGTGCGGGCCGGTGTCGCGACCGGCATCGGATCCAAGCGTCATGGCGCGAGTGTACCCAACCGCGGCGGCCGGCGCGCCATCGGACGGGACAGCGCCGAGCGTCGGGCGCCCGCCGTCAGGGGCGGGACAGCTTCCGCAGGGCGCTGATCTGCTCCACGGTCGCCATCACCAGGAGCCGGTCGCCGGTTTCGAGGACGAACTCCGACTCCGGGTTCGGATGCGTCTCGTTGCCCCGGAACACGGCCAGAACGCTGGCCCCGGTGCGCTGCCGCAAGTCGAGCTGACGCAGCGTGCGGCCGGCGAGCTCGCTGCCCTCGGCCACCGGCTCCTCCTCGATGGCGAGCTCGCCGCGGCGCTCGCGCAGTGTGCCATGCAGGAAGTCGACCGTGGCGGGACGCACCACCGTATTGGCGAGGCGTCGTCCGCCCAGCGTGTAGAGGTCGATGGCGCGATCGGCGCCCGCCCGCTCGAGCTTGCGGACGGCGGCGGCGTCATCGGCGCGAGCCACGATGGTCAGGTCGGCGTTGAGCGAGCGAGCCGTCATCACGACGAAGGCGTTGGTGGCGTCGCTGTTGGTGGCGACCACCACGCCGCGAGCGCGCGCCAGTCCGGCCTCGAGGAGCACCTCCTCCTCGTCGCCGTCACCGATGACGAAGGGCACGCCCGCGTCCTGAAGGACGCTTCCCACGGCGGGGTCGGAGTCGACGACGACGTACGGAACGTGCTCGTGCGCCAGTTCCTCGGCCGAGCGCCGACCCATGCGGCCGTAGCCGACCACCACCACGTGAGCGCTCATCGCCGCGATGCGTTGTCTCATGGTTCTCCTCCCCAGCGGGTCGCGCACCTGCTGCGCCACCAGGAACTCCATCACAGCCGCCAGCAGGTAGAAGAGGCTGCCGATGCCGGCCACCGCCACCACGATCGCCACCGCCCGCCCGGCGGTACCGAGCGGGTAGAGCTCGGCGTACCCCACGGTCGTCACGGTGATGAACGTCATGTACAGCGCGTCCATCCAGGACGCGCCGAAGGGCAACCACGTCAGCTTGAAGGCGACCGTGCCCAGGAGTACGACGGTAGCGAACAGCACCAGCGGGTAGCGGACCCGCACCAGGAAACGCCACCCCTCGTCGCTGCGCCGGCCGGGCGCCGGCTTCATCGTCCGGACGTCCACGGCCATGCGACGAACTCGCGCGGTCCTCCGCTTCGGCGCGCGCGACGCCCTTCGAGAGGGTGCTGTCGGCAGGGCGGGTTCACGGCTCCAGTATGGCAGGGCGGGAGCGCCCCCGCCGCGCCGGCCGGACGCCGCGCCGCGGTCAGGGCACAACGTCCTCCGACCGCCAGCTCCCCTCGTCGAGCGTCCAGATACGGCGGCGCAGCGGCGGGCCCAGCTCCAGCCGATCGCAGCGTTCCGGCGTCAGGCGCACGGCCGCGAAGGTGATCGGCGGCCGGTCCCCAAGTTCGGGCACCGGCACCTCGGTCGCCGGGGCGCCGCGCAGCGGGCTCCCGGGTTCCGGCGACGCGAAAAGCTCCCTGGTGTCGAGCGGGAGGGCGGACCACACGGCAACCGCGTGGTCGTCGAGGCGATGCACCTGGGCGCGCCCCAATAGGCGCAGCTGCAGCCCGACGTCGGGGCGCCACAGACAGAGCTCGAGCCAGCCGCCCGCTGCGAGCGCCGCCATCTTGGCGCTCCGAGCATCGCTGGCGAACGTTGCAGAGCCGTCCGGAGCGAGGTGGCGCAGCACCACGGTGCGCACCTCGGGCATCCCCGCGGGGGAGACGCTGGCCGCCTGCGCCAGCGGTCGACCGTTCGCCCCTTCGAACGCCTCCTGGAGATGGGATAGGAATGGTGGCCTCACGAGCGCCAGTGTCGCTGGCTGCGGCGTTGCCGCGCAAGGGTCGGCAGGCCCGAGCGCGGCGCCAGGCGACCGGGGAACGACGGCCGTCCTACAATGTGGCATGTCCAAGAAGAATCAACGGCGCAAGGCCGAGCGTCGCAGCGTCGAGGAGGCCCGCAAGATCACGGCCGGCAAGATGGTGCGGTTGTTGCTCAAGTCCCTGGTGTTCGCCATCCTGCTGACGGTCGTGGTGATGGTCCTCAACAGCCTTGGCGTACCGGGCCTCGGGAAGTTCTGGGTGCAGATGCTGCTGGTGTTCGGCGCCTACCTGCTGGTCTACCCGATCCTGATGAGCGAGTTCCGGCCGAGCAGGAAGCGGAGGGACGTCGAGGAGGAGGTGTGATCCGCGGCGCAGATCACGCGCCGCGCAGTGAGCACCCTGGCAGCCTCTACGACCAGGTCCGGCTGGCGCGCCTGTGGCTCCCGCTGACCATCGTCGGGGTGGTGCTGCTCCACCAGCTGGTCGTGGTGCCGCTGGGAGGCGAGCGCTACCAGTTCTGGGCGCAGCTGCTGTTCTACAGCATCCTGGGGCCGCTGGCCACCTTCGTGACCCTCAACTGGATCGCCACCGAGGTGCGCCTGCGCGAGCAGGCGCAGGAGGAGCTGGCGCGCCTGTTCGACCAGTTGCGGAGCAGCCACGAGCTGCTCACCGCCATCCAGCAGGTCACCGAGCAGTTCGCCGCGGCGACCGACCTGGAGGCGGCGCTGTCGGCCGCTTCCCGTGGCATCCGCGACGTCACCGGGGCGGTGGCGGTGGCGGTGCTGGTCGGCCCCACGGAGCTGGGCGTCACCAGCGGTGTGGGGCTGACTCCGGAGCGCGAACGCGATGCCCTGGAGCGCGATCGCGCGCTCCGGGCGCTACAGCCAATCGGTGAACGGAGCCGCATCGGCGACCGGGACGGCTGGGTGCTCACCGTGCCGCTGACCTGGGGGGGCAAGCTGGAGGGCTCGCTGCACGCCTACTACGCTGACGACCCGGACGACCGGCAGCGTGAAGCCTTCTCCATCCTCGCCTCCGAGTTCTCGGCGGCCGCCGAAGCCACACGGAGCCGTGCCCGCGATCTGATGACGTTGTTCGACGTCGACCGCTCGATCCGCGCGGAGGGGAACCTGGAGCGCTTGCTGCACACGCTCCTGGCCCAGATGATGTCGCGGGTAGAGGCGCTCACGGGCGGCGTCTACCTGTTCGACGATGGCAACTTGTTGAAACTGCGCTCGGCTGAGGGTGCGCCTCAGGAGGCGGGCAAGGTGCCGGTGCGCCTGGGCGAGGGTCTCGTGGGTCGCAGCGCCCAGTCGCGCGAACCCAGCATCGTCAGCCGCCTCTCGATCGCCGACCGGGCCGACGGCGGTCCGCTGCTCGCGCGAGCGGGCAGCGCCGTGACCACGCCGGTCTACGCCGAGGAGGGCCTGCTCGGCGTGGTGGTGCTCACCCACTCCGACCCCGACCACTTCGACGCCGCCAACCTGCCGCTCCTGGGGCTGCTGGCCAACCAGGTGAGTCTGGCGGTCCGCAACGCCAACGCCTACCTGCACTCCGAGGAGCTGGCGATCGCAGAGGAACGCGCCCGCATCGCCCGCGAGATCCACGACGGAGTGGCGCAGTCGCTCGCCTTCGCTGCCCTCAAGCTCGATCTGGTGGCGCGCCTGTTGACGCGCGACGTGGCCAAGGCGACCATCGAGCTCGACGCCGCCAAGGACACCGTGCGCGAGACCATCAAGGAGGTGCGGCGCAGCATCTTCGCGCTCCGACCGATCGACCTCGAGCGTCACGGCTTCGTGGAGACGGTACGGCGCTACGCCATCGACTTCGGTCAGCAGAACGACGTTCACGTGCGACTCGAGCTCGGCGAGCTGCCGGAGCTCGGCATCAAGTCGGAGGCAGTGCTGTTCCGGATCTTCCAGGAGGCCATGAACAACGTCGCCAAGCATGCCGCGGCACGCACCGTCGGCGTCCGGGTGGGAGCCGACGGCGGACGCATGGCCTTCATCAGCGTGGAAGACGACGGCCGGGGATTCGATCCGGTGCAGGTGGGTGATCGCGTCACCAGCGCCGGAGGGCTGGGACTGCGCCAGATGCGCGAGCGCGTGCAGGCGCGCGGGGGCCGGTTCGAGATCGTCAGCGAACCCGGCCGCGGGACGCGCGTGCTGGCGGCCGTACCCGAATAGACCCACAGAACGACGGCGGCCGCCCCTGGGGGCGGCCGCATGAAGGAAGCCTGCCGGCGATGCGCGCCGCTACTTCGTCTTGACGTTCTTGCGGTAGCTGTCACCGAAGCGCTTCTGGAACTTCTCGACGCGTCCTTCGGTGTCGATGAAGCGTTGCTGCCCGGTGTAGAAGGGGTGGTTGCCCGACCATACGTCGACGTGCAATTCCGCCTTGGTGCTGTACGTCTCCAGCACGACCTTGCCTTCGCAGATCACCTTGCACGGCACCATCTTGGGGTGGATGTCCTTTTTCATCGATCGTCCTCCGCCCGGCGCCGGCCCGTAGGGGCGCTCGGGTTCGCTCTCGAAGCCCAGCCACTTTAGCAGACCCGGGCGCCGGCTCGCTAGCCCGGGGTCGACCGCCGCGCGCCGGCGCCCTCCCGCAACTGGCGCTTCACGCGGGCCAGGATGGCGCCCATCCCCCTCAACCGCAGCGGGGAGATGAGCTCCGCCAGGCCCATGGTCTGGTAGAAGTCGTCGGGCGTCGCCATGACCTCCTCGACGCTCGCACCCGAGAGACCCTCGTGCACCACCCCCGCGAAGCCGCGCGTGGTGGGCGCCTCCTCGGGGGCATCGAAGTACAGACGCACGCCGCCGTCGTCCGCGACCTCCGCCTTGAGGAACAGAGGCGTCTGGCACTCGTGCACCCTCTCCAGTTCCGCGTCCATGCCTGCCGGCAACGGCGGGACCTTGCCGGCGTACTCCAGCAGCAGCGGCAACTTGAGGCTCCGCGGAGCCTTCTGGAAGGTGTCGACGATCGACTGTAGGGAGGCCGGAATGCTCACGCCTGCCAGATTAGCCTCGCTGACGCCCGCCGGACGTCGTGTGGGAGGGAGCGACGGCGCGAAGGACGGTGGGCCGGTGGTATCCTTCGGCACGATGTCGACGCTGCCATCGATCGTGACCGTAGGACCGCAGGGCGCCGTCGACGGCACAGTGCGCATCCCGGGGTCCAAGAGCTTGACCAACCGGGCCCTCGTGATCTCCGCTCTGGCCGCCGGCGCCAGCCACCTCGAGGGTGCCCTGGTGGCGGAGGACTCCGAGGTCCTGGTCCGCGCTCTCAGCGGCCTCGGCTACCGCCTCGAGGCGCGCGGGCCCCACATCGTCGTGCACGGCATGGGCGGCCGCGTGCCGGCGACCTCGGCGGACCTCGACGTGCGCCTGTCGGGGACCAGCATGCGCTTCCTGACGGCGCTGGTGGCGCTGGGACGGGGGCGCTTCCGGCTCGACGGCACCGCCCGCATGCGGGAGCGGCCCATCCAGGACCTGCTGGACGCGCTTCAAGGGTTGGGCGTCGAGGCCGAGAGCGAGTCCGGTAACGGTTGCCCGCCCGTGGTGGTCCGGGCGCGCGGCCTGCCCGGCGGCGCGGTGGCGGTGGAGGGCGGCAGGAGCTCGCAGTACCTCTCCGCGCTGCTGATGGTGGCTCCGTACGCCGACGCCGCCGTCACCCTGGAGGTGGCCGGCGAGCTCCAGTCCAAACCCTTCGTCGACATGACGCTGGCGCTGATGGCCGATTTCGGCGTGACGGTGGAGCGCGACGGCTACCGGCGCTTCACCGTCACACCTGGGCGCTACCGGTCCCGGGAGCTGGACATCGAGGGCGACGCCATGGCTGCCGGATACTTCTGGGCCGCCGCCGCCATCACCGGGGGTCGGGTGCGCATCGCCAACCTCGGCCGCCGCACCAAGCAGGGAGACGCGCACTTCGCGGACGTGCTGGAGCGCATGGGGTGCGAGGTGCGCTGGGGCGAGAGCACCTGCGAGGTGCGGGGCCCGCGCCCGGGGCGGCTGCACGGCGGCACGTTCGATCTCAACGACATGCCGGACCAGGCGCAGACGCTGGCCTGCGTGGCGCTCTTCGCCGACGCTCCGGTCCACATCCGGAACGTCTGGAACCTGCGTATCAAGGAGACCGATCGACTCACGGCGCTGGCCATCGAGCTGCGCCGCCTGGGCGCCGAGGTCGAGGAGGAGGATGCCAGCCTCACCGTTCACCCGCTCGCCGGGGCTGCCGCGGCGGAGGTCGTGCTCGAGACCTACGGCGACCACCGCATGGCGATGGCCCTGGCGGTGGTCGGCGCCCGGTTGCCGGGCGTGGCCATCCGTGACCCCAACTGCGTCGCCAAGACCTACCCACGCTTCTTCGAGGACTTCCTCGGACTGTTGGCCGGGAGGCTATCATGACGGTGGGGAACGGAGGGGAACGCACGACCATGGCGCAGTCCCACGGGCACGTCACAACTGAGCAAGACACCTTCGTGCGCACCGTGATCACGCTGGACGGACCGGCGGCTTCCGGCAAGTCGAGCGTGGCTCGCCGGGTGGCGGAACGCCTCGGCGTCCCCTTCGTTTCCAGCGGCCTGCTCTACCGCGCGGCGACGTGGCTGGTCGAGGACCTGCGGGGCGACCCCGACGACGAGGGGGCCGTGCTCCATATCCTCGCCGAGAGGCGCGTGCGGCTGGTGCCGTCGCTGACGGGTGACCGCGTCCTGGTGGAGGGTCGGGACGTCACCGGCGAGCTGCACACCGACGCCGTGGACGGCACGGTATCGGCCGTCGCCCGCCATCCCGGCGTGCGGGACTGGGTCACCGAGCGTCTGCGAGAGATCCCCGGGCCGTTCGTGATCGACGGTCGGGACATGGGCACCGCGGTGTTCCCGGACGCCGGCTTCAAGTTCTTCCTGACGGCGCCTGCCGAGGTGAGGGCGCGGCGCCGGGTCGGCGAGCGATCGGCGGACCTGGCGGCGGTCGCGGAGGCCATCGCTCGTCGCGATCGCCTCGACGCGGCGCAGTCCGCGCCGGCACACGACGCCGTTCACGTCGAGACCGGGGACCTGACGCTGGAGCAGGTGGTGGACCGGGTCATGCAGGCGCTGTCTGGGGTGGGTGCGGTTTGAGCTCCGGCCCGTCGATCGCCGCCGGGAGGGCGTTCACCACGCCGGCCGCCGGGCTGCGCCGGGTGATCGTGACCAGTACCCGTTACAAGCCCGAAGCGCACGTGCTCGCCCGCGAGCTGACGGACCGACTCCGTGAGCTGGGGGCCAGCGTAGAGCTCGATCTCGAGGGGACCATGCCGCTGGGGGAGCGCACGCACGACGCCGACGTGGTGTTCTCCGTGGGTGGCGACGGCACCCTCCTCGGCGCCGCACGGCGTCTGGTGGGGTCCGCCGCGCCGGTGGTCGGCGTCAACCTGGGCAAGCTCGGGTTCCTGGCCGAGTTCAGCGCCGACGAGGTCCGCGAGTACCTCGAGGGCCGCACGCCGGACGACTGGCGCATCAACCCGCGCATCATGTTGCAGGTGTGGCTGAACGGCGGCGGCGAGCCCACCTTCGCCCTCAACGACGTGGTGGTCTCGCAGGGGGTGGTGGCGCGCCTCGTGAACATCGCCATGGAAGTGGACGGCGCGCACGCCATCCAGTACCGGGCCGACGGTCTGGTGGTGTCCACGCCGGTCGGCTCCACCGCCTATTCGCTGTCGCTCGGCGGTCCCATCGTGAGCCAGTCGCTGCGCGCCTTCGTGATCACTCCGCTGGCCCCCCACTCGCTCACCAACAGGCCCATCGTCGTCGAGGGGGGCGTGCTCGTGAGCTTCCGAGTGGAGAGCGACGTTCACGAGCTGGCCTTGGTGGTCGACGGGCAGGAACGCATCGATCTTCGCCGGGGCGACCGCTTCACGATCGCGGCGGCGCCGACCGATCTGATGCTGGTGTCCTCGGGTCGGCACAGCTTCTTCGACATCCTGCGCTTCAAGCTCGGCTGGGGGGCTCCGCCCCGCATGCGGGAGGGCTGAGCCCGCGCTCCAGGGCGCGGCGTTCCGGCAGGTCGGGCGTGCCGAGCATCACGATCGTCTCCAACGGACATGGCGAGGACGTCATCGGCGCGTCGCTGGCGCGCGCCCTTCGGGAGCGGGTGCCCGGCGCTACGGTCCGTGCCTTCCCGGTGGTCGACGAGGGGTCGGCCTACCGTTCCGAGGCGATCTCCAGGCTCGGCCCCTGTCGGGCGTTGCCCAGCGGCGGACTCACCCTGCATTCGACGGCGAGCCTCGTTGCCGACGTCCGCGCCGGTTTCGTCGGCATGACGCTGGCGCAGCTCGCCGCCCTGGCGCGGTTGCGCAGCGACGTGGTGGTGGTGGTGGGTGACATCTACGCCCAGGCGCTGGCGGCGTTCACGCGCTCGAGATTCCGCGCCGTGGTGCAGCCGCTCGTATCCGCGCACCACAGCGCAGGCGCCGGACGATCGCCGCCCAACCGCTACTTCATGGAGCGCATCCGCTACCCGGAGCGCGTGCTGATGCGCCACCTCGCCTCGGTGGTGTACGCGCGCGACGAGGCGACCGCCGCCTGGCTGACAGCGCGCGGAGTTCGCAACGCGCTGGCGCTCGGCAACCCGATGGTGGACCGGATCGAGGGGCGGGCGCTCGAAGGGATCGACGGGCGCGTCGCTGTCGCCCTGTTGCCCGGTACCCGTGCCCACACGCCCACCGCGCTGGCCCGCATGGCCGAGGCGCTGGCGAGCGTCCCTGATGTGACGGGCCTGGTGGCGTGGAGCGGAGGAGCGTTGCCGGCGTTGCCGGGCTGGGAGGAGGACCGCGGAGCCGCGCCGGTGTCGGGACGGGTGGCGGCGTTGCGGCGCGGCGCGACCCGGCTGTGGGTTGTGGAGGGGCGCTTCGGCGACGTGCTCGCCAGCGCCCGCATCGCCATCGGTACGGCAGGGACCGCGAACGAACAGGCGGCGGCACGCGGCGTACCGGTGGTGTCCTTCCCCTTGGAGCCCTCCTACGGACTTGCCTTCCTCCTGAACCAGAAGCGTCTGCTGGGGGAAGCGCTCACGTTGAGCGACCCCGAGCCAGGCGCCATCGCCGCGGCCGCCCGCGGGCTGCTAGGTGACGATGAGGCCAGGGTCCGGGCGGGTCGGATCGGCCGCCAGCGAATGGGGGCGCCCGGCGGCAGCCGAGCGATCGCGCTCGACTTGCTCGAACGCGCCTCGCGGGTCGTGCCCGCTCTACGAGGCGGGTACGACCCGGTTGCCTGACGGTCGGGCCAGCGGAGTCGTCAGCCGCCTGCGGCGACCGCGGCGCGCTCGACGGGCGCGCCGGCCTGCCGGCTCTCGCTCAGCAGTTCGCTGAGACGGGACAGGCAGCGCAGGTGCTTCTTGGCGTAAGCGCTGTCGCGGTAACTGGCGTCGAACAGCTCGGTGAGCGGGGTGGTGCCGGTGGCCCGCAGCCCGACCCCCAGGTCGTAGAGCTTGTCCACGAAGTGCACGAAGCGCAGGGCGTCGTTCTGGGTGGCCAGAGGACGGATGCCCGCCAGATAGAGTGTGCCCACCTGTCGCAGCAGCCCGTCGTAGCGTGAAGGGTGGAGGCCCGCGAGGAGCTGCAACAGCGCGTCGAACTCGCTGAACACGCGTGGCGCCTCGGCCCGCTCCTGACGGCATGCCCGCTCGAACTCGGGGCGCGGCGTCAGAACGCCCACGCGGCTCCGGTGCCTGAAGTCCGGGCCGTCCATGGTGACCGTCTCGAAGTGGTCGGCCAGGGACTGGATCTCGCGCCGGAAGTCCTCGGCGTTGAAACGCCCGTGACCCTGCGCTTCCGGCGCGGTGTTGGAGGTGGTGAGCACGTAGCCACCGGCCTCCGTCACCGAGTTCAGGAAGGTCTTCACGATCAACGTGTTGCCGGGGTCGTCGAGCTCGAACTCGTCGATGCACAGCAGCCGCGCTCCACCGAGGACGGCGCGGGCCCGCTCCATGCCCAGTACCCCGATGAGGTAGACGAGCTCCTGGAAGCTGAGGTAGTGCTTGGCCTCCAGATCCGCGTGGAAGAAGGCGGCTGCCAGCAGGTGGGTCTTCCCGACGCCGAAGCCGCCGTCGAGGTAGAGCCCGCGGCCGGGTGACGGACGGCGACGGCCGGGGAACCGGAAGCGGCGGGGTGGGGGTGCCTTGAGGGCGCGCTCGGCCTCCTCGACGAAGGCCCGTGCCCGTTCACGCGCGAGCGCCTGGCTGGGGTGTTGGGGCCGATACCCTTCGAAGGAGACGCGCTCGAAGCGCGGTGGAGGCACCAGCCGATCGGCGCGCGCCGCCCCGTGGACGTTGAGCTCCGACAGGGAGCGTAGCTGCGTCACAGCGGGGAGCCTACCACGCTCGTAGGGCGCCGCCGGAAGCGCGCGCTGCACGGTTCCGACCGTTTGACACCCCGCTGGGGGCGTCGTACGCTTTGAGGGTCGGTTCACGGGGAAGTCCGGTGCGATTCCGGCGCTGTCCCGCAACGGTAAGGTCCCGAGAGGCCGTAGCCCGAATACCGCGACCCGACGAAGCACCCCCTTGCGAGGACGAGGAAGGGCTGCCCGGAAGCCGCGATCGCGGCCAACGGCATCCATCCCCTCCGGGATGGATCTCTTTTTCTCCAATCGCAGGAGCTGAGGAGGCGTTTGTGGTCAAGCGCTCGACGTTCCTCGTGGTCCTGCTGCTGGCGCTCCAGACGGCGCTGGCGACGGCCTACCCCCTGACGATCCGGGATCAGCTCGGCGCGAAGCTGACGTTGACCGGCCCGCCGAAGCGGATCGTGTCGATGATCCCCAGCGACACCGAGACGGTGTGTGCGCTGGGCGCGTGCGACCGGCTGGTCGGGGTCGACGCCCTCAGCGATTGGCCGGCGACGGTCGCATCGCTGCCCCGGCTCGGCAACGCCAATGACCCGAACCTGGAACGGCTGGTCGCGTTGAAGCCCGACCTGGTCCTCACCGACGAGTACAGCGGGCTCGCGGAACGGGTTCGGAAGCTGGGAATCCCGGTCTACGCCGGGACGCCGCAAACCTACTCTCAGGCGCTGGACTTCCTGGAAGCGATGGGCCGTCTGCTCGACCGCCAGGCCGCGGCCGCCGCGGTGCGCAGCCATATCGAGGGACAGGTGGCTGCGGTCGCCTCCGAGGTCGCCGGGCTCCCTACCGTGAGCGTCTTCGTCGAGCTCGACGGCACGCCTTACAGCGTGGGGCCGACCTCGTACCTCGGGACGCTGCTCGCCAAGGCCGGGGGCCGGACCATCGTGCGGCCGTCGATGGGGCAGTACCCTCAGGTCGATCCTGAGTTCGTAGTGCAGCAGGACCCCCAGGTCGTGTTGCTGATGGACGCTCCGTACGGGGAGACGCTCGCCGCTGCCGAGGCGCGGCCGGGATGGGCGGGGCTCAGCGCCGTGAAGAGCGGTCGTGTGGTGGCGCTCGACCTGCGCCAGGTCGACCTCCTCAGTCGTGCCGGGCCGCGCATGGGAGACGCGGTGTCGCTGCTGGCCAGGCTCCTCCATCCGGGCCGCTTCTGAGCCGTGGCGCGCGTCCTGTCGTTCCAAGCGGAGTCGCGACGGAGGGGGATGGCGCCCGTCGTGCTCTCGCTGATCGCCCTGGTCGTCGTCCTGGTGGCGGCGACGTCGGTCGGCAGCGTCGCCATCCGGCCGCTCGCCCTGGTGACGGCGGTGGTCGCCGGAGTTCAGGGCCATGCGCACGGCCCCACGGAGACGATCGTGTGGCAGCTCCGGTTGCCGCGCGTGCTGCTCGCCGCCCTGGTGGGATCGGCTCTGGCGCTCGCCGGGGCGACGTTCCAAGGCGTGTTCCGCAATCCGCTGGCCGATCCCTACCTGCTGGGGGCCGCCAGCGGGGCGGGGTTCGGGGCGAGCGCCGTGTTGGTGCTGGCGGGCAGCGTACCCTGGCTGACGCGGCTGGGTGTGCCGGGCGCGGCCTTCGCCTGCGCCCTGGCGACGGTGGTGCTGGTGATGGTACTGGCTCGCCGGGACGGCGGGCTCCCCGCCGTGTCGCTCATCCTGGCGGGCGTGGTACTCGGCTCGATCCTCAGCGCCGGCACCTCCTTCCTGATGCTGGCCGCGCGGGATCGCGCCGCGGGGATCCTGAGCTGGCTGCTCGGCAGCTTCGCCTTCGCGAGTTGGGACCGTGTCCTGAGCGTTCTGCCTCTGCTCGTTGTGGCCACCGTTCCACTCCTGCTCGCCGGCCGTGCCCTCGACGTGATGCAACTCGGCGAGGAGTCCGCGGCCCAGCTCGGGGTGCCGGTCGAACGGGTCCGGCTGGCGCTGCTGACCGCCGCCACCCTGGCGACGGCCGCAGCGGTCGCCGTGGCCGGCGTGATCGGCTTCGTGGGCCTGGTGGTCCCCCACGCCGTGCGACTGGCCTTCGGGGCTCGCCACGTGCGCCTGCTACCCCTGTCGGCGTTGTGGGGTGCGGTGTTCCTGGTCCTCGCCGACCTGTTCGCGCGTACGGTGCTGGCCCCCGCCGAGCTTCCCGTCGGCATCGTCACGGCCTTGGTGGGGGGCCCTTTCTTCCTGCTGCTGCTTCGAAGGCAGCGCAGCCGATGAGGTTCCCGTGAGCATCGAGGTCCGCGAGCTCTACGCCGGGTACGGCAGAGGCGACGTGCTGGCCGCTTGCGAGCTGAGCGTGGAGCCCGGTGAGGTACTGGGCGTCATCGGGCCGAACGGAGCGGGCAAGTCGACGCTGGTCCGCGTGCTCACACGCCGGTTGGCGCCGCGGTCCGGTAGTGTCACGATCGACGGCCGGTCGCTCGCGCGGATCGGGCGGCTGGAGCTGGCGCGATCCTTGGCTGTGGTCCCACAACTTCCGGAGCTCCCGGCCGGCTTCAGCGTGCGCGAGCTGGTGGCGATGGGGCGCACGCCCCACCTGGGGCTGCTGCGGCCGGAGCGCGCGGAGGACCGGAGGGCCGTCGACCGGGCCCTGCGCGCCACCGACACCGCCGCGCTGGCGGACCGCGACGCTACGCGGCTCTCCGGCGGCGAACGCCAGCGCGTGGTGCTGGCGCGGGCGCTCGCCCAGCGGCCGCGCTTCCTGTTGTTGGACGAGCCGACCAACCATCTCGATCTGCGCTACCAGGTGGAGATGCTCGAGTACACGCGCCGGGAGGTCGATCGTGGCGTCGGCGCCCTGGTCGTGCTCCACGATCTCAACCTTGCGAGCCGCTTCTGCGACCGTCTGGTCGTGCTGCAGGCGGGGCACGTCGTGGCCCAGGGAACCCCCTCGCAGGTCCTCACCGAGGCGCTCGTGTCCCGGGTCTACGGGACCCGTGTCGACGTTCACACGATCGGGGCACGCCCGCTGGTGGTGCCCCACCTGCCGGACGGTGCGCGCGCGGCCGACCCGTGATCGGAGGCGACGCGGGACCGGCGTGCCGGTTCAGGCGGCGCTGGGCGGGTCGAACCGGTCGCGCACCCGCACTGCGAGCCGGTAGAAGTCAACCAGGCCTTCGGTGGCCGACCGCCAGCCGTAGCGCTCCATGTCCCGGCGGGCTGCGGCACCGAGGCGATCGCGCAGCGCGGGATCGGTCAGCAGCACGGCGAGCTTCTCGGTGAGGTCCCCTAGGTCGCCGGGCGTGAACATCAGGCCGGTATCCCCGTCGCGGATCACGTCGGGGATGCCTCCGGCGCGGGCTCCCACGGGTGGCACCCCGGACGCCATCGCCTCCATCGCGACGAATCCGAGCGTCTCCGTGTCCGACGGGAACGCGAAGACGTCGGCCGTCGCGTACGCCGCCGCCAGCTCCGTGCCCGACATGTAGCCGGTGAACACCGTGCGCGTGCCCTTGAAACGCTCGCGCAGGACCGACTCGGCCGGCCCCGAGCCGACCAGAGCCAGTCTCACGTTGGGGAGTTGGGTGACCGGCGCGTACAGCCAGTCGAGCCGCTTCTCGAACGACAGCCTGCCAACGTAGACCATCAGCGGTTCGTCCGGGTGTCCGTCGGTGAGGCGAACCCGCATGGCGTGGGAACGCTTGCCCGGGTGGTACAGCTCGGTGTCGACCGCCTTGGGCCACAGCCGCACGCGCCGGATGCCCAGGCCGCGCGCCGAGTTGACCATGGGTCCGCTCGTGCACAGGTTGACGTGGGCCTGGTTGTGGACGTCGCGAAGGAAGATGCGCGACGGTTCGGATAGGAAGCGGAGTCGCAGCGCCTCGGCGTACTGGGTGATGTCGGTGTGGTAACTGGCGAGCAGCGGCAGGTTGCGCTGCTTGGCGATGGCGGTACCCCACAGGCCGAGCACAACCGGGTTGATGACGTGGACGATGTCGGGCTGGAATCGGTCGAGCTCCCGGCCCAGGCGCGGTCGGGGCAGTCCCAGGAAGAGCTCGGGGTACCAGGGCCTGAAGGGGACGCCGGGCACCCGCACCACCCGGTGCCCCGCGTACGCCTCGGGAGGGTTGTGGGGCGCGAAGATCAGCGCCTCGTGGCCCAGCTGTCCGAGCTGCTCGAGCGTGCGCACGAGACGGGTGACCACCCCGTCGATCTTGGGCAGGAACGTTTCCGTGAAGAAGGCGATGCGCATGGGGCGGGGTGCGGGCGCCGGGGGTCGTCCGGCGGGTGCCTCCGGTGGTCGGGGCTTACGCCGTTTCTGGCGTCTTCTTGGTGCTGTGGGGTGTTCCGGCGTGTTGGTTGCGGGTCCAGGTGCTGGTGCAGGGGATCTTGTCGAGGTTGGCGCGCTGGCGCGTATTTCTTGGCGATGGTGGTGACTTCTTCGAGGAGGCCTTGTTGGAGGGTGGTGGGTTGGAGGCCGAGGTCGAGGAAGAGGTCGTTGTGGACGTGGAGGTCGTTCTCGGCGTCTTCTTTGCGGGGGTTGGGGACGTTCTCGATGGTGGCGCCGGTTTGTTGGGCGACGAGTTGGGCGAGGTCGCGGACGCGGTGGGTTTCGGTCATCTGGTTGAGGATCTTGACGCGTTCGCCTTTGTCGGGGGGGTTCTCGAGGGCGAGTTGGAGGCATCTGACGGTGTCGCGGATGTGGATGAAGGCGCGGGTCTGTCCGCCGGTGCCGTGGACGGTGAGGGGGTAGTTGACGGCGGCTTGCATGAGGAAGCGGTTGAGGACGGTGCCGTAGTCGCCGTCGTAGTCGAAGCGGTTGATGAGGCGTTCGTCTTGGAGGGTGTCGGGGGTGTTGGTGCCCCAGACGATGCCTTGGTGGAGGTCGGTGATGCGTAGGCCGTCGTTCTTGGCGTAGTAGGCGAAGAAGAGTTGGTCCTGGGTCTTGGTGAGGTGGTAGATGCTGCCGGGGTTGGGGGGGTAGAGGATCTCCTGGTGGATTTGTCGCCTTCGTCGGTGGTGACTTCGATGGGGAGGTAGCCTTCGGGGATCTTCATGCCGGCGGTGCCGTAGCCGTAGACGCCCATGGTGCCGAGGTGGATGAGGTGGGTGTCGGTGTTGGCTTCGACGATGGCGGCGAGGGTGTTGTGGGTGGCGTTGAGGTTGTTGTTGACGGTGTAGCGCTTGTGCCAGCTGCTTTTCATGCTGTAGGGCGCGGCGCGTTGTTCGGCGAAGTGGATGATGGCGTCGGGCCGTTGGTCTTGGATGAGGGTGAGGAGCCGGTGGTAGTTGTCGGCGATGTCGAGGCGTTCGTAGTCGATGGTGTTGCCGCTGACCTGTTGCCAGGCCTTCAGGCGTGTGCCCATGGGTTGGATGGGGGTGAGGCTGCCGGCTTCGAGTTCGTTGTCGATGTTGCGGCGGCTGAGGTTGTCGATGATGGTGATGTCGTGTCCGAGTTTGCTGAGGTGTAGGCTGGTGGGCCAGCCGCAGAAGCCGTCACCACCGAGAACGAAGACCTTCATGCGTACCTCCGAACATAGGGACGGACGCTCGGCTGTTGCTGGCCCGAGGATCGTCCCGGCAAGGCGCCGTGTCGGACCCCGGGCCACGAACGAGCGCGGGCCGCGGGCCGGCCACGAAGCGGTGGTCGCCGACGGCATGGATCGCGCCGGGCGGTGCCCGCCAGCGGCGCCTGCGAGTCCCTGGGAGTGTACCACCGGCCCCGACTCGAACAGGCCCGGCGTCGTGCCCGCACGTCCTCCCGGTCGCCACGCGCCGCGGTACGCTCACGAGCGTGGCGAGGCACCGTGACGAGAGCTTCCATGCCCTGCTGACGGGGCTCGAGGGCTACCAGGATCAGGTCGCCTCGTACGCCTTCTTCCCGCCGCGCACCGGGCATACCGACGAAGGCTACGCCGGTCGCTACCAAGGCCGGCTGGCCGCGCTCGGGTTGGCGGCCTACGGCCACCAGGCGCGCGCGCTGGCTCTGGTCGAGGCGCGGCGCAACGTGGTGGTGGCGACGCCCACGGCGTCGGGGAAATCGCTGGTGTACCAGCTCCCGACGCTGGACGCGGCCGCGGAGGGCGGGACCAGCCTCTACCTGTACCCGACGAAGGCCCTCGCGCACGACCAGCTCGGTCGACTGCGGACCATGGCCGGGCGGCTCGGGCTCGAGCTGGGAGAGGGTGCCATCGCCAGTTACGACGGCGACACGCCGTCGTCGCTGCGCGCCGCGGTGCGCGAGGAAGCGCGCTGCGCGCTGACCAATCCCGACATGCTGCACTACGGGATGCTGCCTTACCATGCACGCTGGGCGCGCTTCCTGGCGGCGCTCGACACGATCGTGCTGGACGAGCTGCACAGCTATCGAGGGGTGCTCGGCACCCACGTCGCCAATATCGTCCGGCGCCTGTTGAGGATCGCCCGGCACTACGGGGCCGAGCCGCGCCTGGTGGCCGCCAGCGCCACCATCGGCAACCCGCTCGAGCACGCCGAGGCGTTGAGCGGCGAGCCCTTCGTGCTGGTGGAGGAGGACGACGCCCCGCGCGGCGCCCGCGAGTTCATCCTGTGGCGTCCGACCCAGGTCGGCGGGCCCGGCGCCGCCACGCGGCGGCGCAGCGCGACTACCGAAGCGGCCGAGCTGGCCGCAGCCTTCGTGCGCCGCGACGTCAAGAGCATCTTCTTCTGCAACTCGCGCAAGGTGGCGGAGCTCCTGCGCCGCTACGCCAGCGGGCACCTCCGTGGTGAGGAGGTGCCCCTGCTGCAGAGCTACCGGGCCGGCTACAGCACCGAGGACCGGCGGTTGATCGAGCAGGGCTTCAAGAGCGGTGACATCCGGGTCCTGACGGCCACCAGCGCCCTCGAGCTCGGCATGGACATCGGCGGTGTGGACGCGGTCGTGCTGGTGGGCTACCCGGGCTCCAAGATGGCGCTGTGGCAGCGCTCCGGCCGTGCCGGGCGCGAGGGACGCCGTGCCCTGACGCTCCTGATCCCGGGGAACGATCCGCTCGATGAGTACTACCTCCACCATCCCGAGCTACTCACCGAAGGGCGCGTCGAGGACGCCGTGGCCGATCCGTTCAACAGCGAGCTCCACCCGTTGCATGTGGCCTGCGCGGCGGCCGAACGGGTGCTGCGCGACGACGAACGCGGAGTGGTCGACCCGTCGCTGGCGCTGGGGGGCGTGCCTGGGCTGCACCGCATCGAGGGCGGCTGGACGCACCTGGGGCGCTATCCGCACCGTCGGGTCCGAATCCGGGGCGGCGGCGACCGCATGATCCGCCTCAAGGACGCCGGTGGGCGCTCGCTGGGCACGGCCGACCTGGCGACCGCCCTGCGCGAGCTCCACCCCGGCGCCGTCTACCTTCACCAGGGCGAGCCCTACCTGGTCGTGCGGCTCGACCTGGACCGGGGGCTGGCGGAGCTCCTGCCGCACATCGAGGACTTCTACACGCAGCCCCGCTCCGAGACTGACATCGAGGTCCTGCCGGCCTCCGTGCGCGGGGCCGAGCGCACCCCGCTCCCGGCCGGCGTGCAGGTGGGGCGCGTGCGCGTGAGCACGGCGATCACGAGCTTCGTGCGCAAGCGCTACCTGTCCGGGCAGGTCCTCGACGAGCGCGCGCTCGACCTGCCGGAGCTGAGCTATCCCACCCAGGCGCTGTGGTTCAGCGCGCGGGAGGTCGAGGACGCCGTACGCGCCGACGAGCTTCCGGGCGCGCTTCACGCGCTCGAGCACACCCTCATCGGCCTGCTGCCGGCGTTCGTGCTGTGCGAGCGCGCCGATGTCGGCGGGGTGTCGTACCCGAGCTATCCGCCCACCGGGGAGAGCACCGTCTTCATCTACGACGGCTATCCGGGCGGCGTGGGCTACGCCCGGGCCGGCGCCACGCAGTTCAGGACGTGGCTCACCGCCGCCCGCGACCTGCTCCGGGATTGCCCGTGCGAGAGTGGGTGCCCTCGTTGCGTGTTGTCCCCGAAGTGCGGGAACGGCAACCAGTTCCTCGACAAGCGGGCGGCGCGGAAGCTGGCCGACGCCCTGCTGCTGCGCCTCGAGATGGCGGCGACGACGACGGTCCGGGCATGAGCGCCCGGCTCCATCGAGGGGCTGGCCGCCGGCCGCCTCCCGGACGCCGCGGCGCGTGCTAGACTTCGCAGCCGTGCAGGTAGGTTTCGTTACTCAATTGCTCTGGTCGCGCTACGGCGCGCTGTGGATGCACCTGGTGCGCGATGCCGGTGCCGACGGCCGGGTCGCCGATGCCGACGGAGTGCGAGAAGCGCTGACCGACGCCCGCGTGGCGGCGATCGAGCCGATCGCTTTCCGGCTGGCGGCGGCGCAGGCCGTGGCGCTGGGCGACGCCGACGTGCTACTGGTGCCCGACCTCCACGCCCGCGCCGGCGGAGGCGACGAGGCCGCCGCCGGTCGGCTCGCCCGCGGCGGCGGCGCGGACCCGTGGATCGCGGACTTCCCCGATGCCCTGCGCGCGGCCGTGGCCGGCCTGCCGCCGCTGGTGCCGGTGCCGGCTTCGCTCGGGCCCGGCATCGAGGGGACCGTAGTCACCGCCCTGCAGAACCTGCTGCACGATGCCCATGCCGTGCGCCGCATCTGGGCGCGGCGCCGCGCGGAGGCCAGACCGCCCCGGCTGACGGCGCCCCGCTGGACGCTCCTCCCCGGTGAGCGGCGGACCGTCGGGCTGGTCGGCCAGCCCTGGATCCTGACCGACGCGCTGGCCGGGTGGGTGGCAGACGAGGGGGACCATGTCGTGGCGCAGCACAGATTCGATCCGGGAAAGCTGTTGGAGGAGGCGTCGCGGCTCGACGAGGCGCTCGCACCGACCGACGCGGAGGTGCTGGGGGCGGCCAGGCTGTTCGATCGCCGGGGCGGCGTGAGCCAGATCCGGTTCCTGGCCGATCGCGGCTCGGGCGCCGATGCCTGGCTGGCCGACCGCCTGCGCGCGCTGCTGCGCAAGCCGCTCGAGGTGCGCTACCTGCAGGATGTCCTGGGCAGCGCCGACCCCGTCGACAGCCTGTTGGTGACGCCGGTAGACTGATCCGTGCCGGTCGTGCTCATGGTGGTGGTGCTGGGCGTGGTGGCCGTCAACGCCTTCGGGGCGTGGGCGGTGAGTCGTCGCAAGCCGCGGGTGTCCCGTCTGTTCCTGCTGAGCGCCGTGGTCCTGGTGGTAGCGGCGGTGGCCCTGGGCTACGGCCTGCACTTCGCGTCCTGGATCCTCGCCGTCGGGCTCGGGCTCAGCTGGCTCGCGTCCTACCTCAACGCGCGCCTGGTGCTCGGCCGGGTGGTGTGGCGCTTCCACGCCGTGCGGGCGCTCGCCATGGTCGCCCTGCTGGCGCTCGCAGTCGTCGTGCTGCGCTGAGCGGCGCTCCGGCAGGGACTCCGCCGGCGCGCCTCAGAATGCGTTCGTGCCGGTGATCTCCCGCCCAAGAACCAGCGTGTGCACGGTGTCGGTGCCCTCGTAGGTCGCGACCGTCTCCAGGTTGAGCATGTGCCGGATGCTGGCGTATTCGGTGGTGATCCCGTTGCCGCCCAGCAGGTCACGTGCCGCACGCGCCACCGCAAGCGCGGCGCGGACGTTGTCGCGCTTGGCGAGCGAGACGCGCGACGGACGGTCGCCCCCCTTCTCCTTGAGGCGACCCAGCTGGTACGCCAGCAGACTCCCTTTGGTGATGTCCGCCAGCATATCGGCGAGACGCTCCTGAACGATCTGCTTGGCGGCCAACGGCTCGCCGAAGCTGGGGCGGTCGGCAACGTACGCCGTGACCTCGTCGAAACAGGCCTGTGCGGCGCCGAGCACGCCATAGGCGATCCCGAAGCGGGCCTGGTTGAGGCAGCTCAACGCGCCTTTGAGGCCCGTCACTTCGAGCCTGTCGGCGGCCGGGACCACCACGTCGTCGAGGTAGAGCTCCGAGGTCACCGAGGCCCGCATCGACGCCTTGGTCTTGATGTCGACTGCCTGGAAGCCGTCGTGTGCGGTGTCGACGGCGAACCCGAGGACCTCGCCAGACGCCTCGTCCCGCGCCCATACGACGGCCACGTGCGCACGCGAGCCGTTGGTGATCCAACGCTTCACCCCGTTGAGGACGTACTCGTCACCGACCTTGCGGACCCGCGTGCGCATCGCGCCGGGATCGCTCCCAGCGTCCGGCTCGGTGAGGCCGAAGCAGCCGACGGCTTCACCGCTGGCCAGCAACGGCAACCAGCGCTTGCGCAGCGCCTCCGAGCCGTAGCGGTGGATGGGGTACATCACCAGGCTCGACTGCACGCTCACGAACGACCGCATCCCCGAGTCGGCGTACTCCAACTCGCGGTTGATCAAGCCGTACGCCGTGTAGGACGCTTCCGAACCGCCGTAGCGCTCGGGCAGCGTGACGCCGAGCATGCCGAGGGCGCCGAAGCGCCGGGGGAGATCGGCGGGGAAGGCGTCCTCGCGCCACCAGTCGGCGACGTGGGGCACGATCTCGCTGCGGACGAAGTCGCGGACGCTGTCGCGGATCATGCGCTCCTCCGGGTCGTAGAGCGCGTCGAGCTCGTAGAAGTCGGCGAGGGACACGGCCGAGGCCGGCCTGGCGGGAGTCGTCATCGTGCCTCCAAAGCGGGTCGTGGATGCAGCGACGGATCAGCCGTCGCCGAACAGCTTCTTGAGGGCGTCTTCCTTGCTGGTGCGCTCAACCACGCCGAAGCGGGCCCCATCGTGGCTCAAACGCCCCTGCCCGACGAGCGAGGCCAGGGACGATTCGATCGTGTCGACGGCTAGCTCCTCGAAGTGCTTCTCGTCGATGTAGCGCTGTACTTCGCGCAACGTCGCGCCCTTGGGGCCCGACGCCTCCACCGCCTCGAATACCCAATCGTCCACCGTCATGGGTCAGTGTACGCCCCGCCACGACCACCTTCCGGGGCGTGTCGACCCGAGCAGTGTAAACAGCTGTCTCAGCGGTAGACGCTGCCCTGAGGACCGTCGTTCTCGGCGCTCCGGTGCGCCTCCACGGTGCCGCCGGAGACCTCGCCCCAGTGGACCTCATCGTCCATGTGGATGACCTTGACGGGGCAGGCCTGCACGCAGGCGTCGCAATCGAGGCAGCGCTCGGGCTCGAGTCGCAACACCGGTTGCCCGCCGTCCGCTGGCTCGAACTCGCGGGAGAAGGCATCGGTCGGGCACACGCGCGTGCAGACCGGGCACATGATGCAGCCGTCGTCGACTCGTGGAAGCCGCCACGGCACCCGATCCTCGGGATCCGGGCGGGCGAGCTCCAGCACGCGGAAGCGCCGCTGCAACTCGCGGGGGAGCGGCGTAGGCTCGTCGGGGTCGTCCTTCACCCGCAGTAGTGTCTCCAACGGCGCCAGAGCACCTACGGCCGAACGCCGTACGTTGCGCAGGCCGCCCGTGAGCAGCGCGCGCCGGCTCACGCCGGCGGGAGCGCGGTCCTGCTCGAGGCTGTCGCGGCGCTCGACCCGCACGGTGATGGTCCGACCGTGCTGAGCGACGAGCGCGCGCGCGTCCTGGACCGCCTCGGCGAGGCCGTCCAGGATCTGCGGCACCCCGATCGGGCAGTCGGCGCAGTCACCGTGGGCCAGCGTCACATCCCCGTGCCGTGCGGCGAGCCGCACGACGTCGGTGGCCTGCAGGCGGCCCAGGCAGAGCACGCTCTGCGCGCTCCCCTCGACCTGCGAGCAGCGCACCGAGGTCCCCGGCTCGTAGCTGACGCGCGGCTCCAACGCCTGTGAGGGGCACACCTGTACGCACAGGCCGCAGCCGGTGCAGTCGACGGGGTCGATCTCGACCTCGCGTCCGAGCTTCACGGCGTAATGGGGACAGGCGGCGACGCAGGCGTGGCAGGCGGTGCTCGACTGTGTGACGGCGATGCACCGGTCGGCGCTGTAGCTGGGGGCCACGTTGGTGGCCTTGAGCACGAAATTGAGGAGGTCGTCGAACCCCGGCATCCGAGGCCGCCGCTAGAATCCGTAGACTTCGAGACGCTTCTCGGAGAGCTTGGCGTGGTAGCCCGTGTCCTCCAGATAGCGGTCGAAGGTCTCGAAGTCGACTTGCTGCTTCTGATCCGACAATGCCACGGCGGGGTTCGGGTGCACCTCGAGCATGATGCCGTCGGCGCCGACGGCCAGTCCCGCCTTGGTCAGCGGCACCAGCAGGTCGCGGCGGCCGCCGGAGTGCGTGACGTCGACCAGCACCGGCAGGTGGGTCTCCAGCTTGGCCAGGGCGACGGCCGATACGTCCAGCGTGTTTCGGGTGTAGCGCTCGAAGGTGCGGATTCCCCGCTCGCACAGCACCACGTTGGGGTTGCCCTCGTTGAGCAGGTACTCGGCGGCCATCACCCACTCCTCCACCGTGGCGGAGAGCCCGCGCTTGAGCAGCACCGGCTTGCGGCTGCGGCCGGCGGCCTTGAGGAGCGTGAAGTTCTGCATGTTCCGGGCGCCGATCTGGAGCAGGTCGGCATAGGCTTCGAACAGCGGCAGCTGCTCGGCGTCCATGATCTCGCTCACCAGCGCGAGACCGTGACGATCGCAGGCTTCGCGTGCCAGGCGCAGCCCCTCCTCGCCCAGTCCCTGGAAGCTGTAGGGGTCGGTACGAGGTTTGAAGGCTCCGCCCCGGAACAGGGTGACGCCCTGCGCTGCGACGTGCGCCGCCACTGCCTCCACCTGGGCGGCCGACTCGATGGCGCAGGGGCCGGCGATCAGCACCGGAGCGTGCTTGCCGCCGATGGGCACGTCGCCGACCATCACCACGGTGTCCTCACCGTGGCTGCGCCGTGACGTCAGGTAGTGGCGCTTCTCCTGCGTCTCCTCGAGCTGCATACTGGCCTGGAAGATCTGCTTGAACAGGCTCTTGACCGCCGCATCGCTGAACGGGCCCCCATTGGCCGCGGTGAGCGCGTCGAGCATCTCCTGCTCGCGCATGGGATCGTAGTGCGACAGCCCCATGGCGCTCTGCAGCTCGCCGATCTCCTCGGCGAGCGAGGCGCGCTGTGACAGTAGCTCAAGGATCCTGAGGTTGAGATCGTCAATTCGGGCTCGTAGGCTCTGGATCTTCCCGTCCATACTCCATCCTTCGTTGCGAGAAGTGGACCACCCAGATCGTGAGCTCGTAGAGCACGATGAGCGGCACGGCGACCAGGGAGAGGTTGAACGGATCCCCAGTGGGCGTGATCACGGCGGCGAACACCAGGCCGATGACGATGGCGTAACGCCGGTTCTGCGACAGGGGCCGGGAGTGCAGCACCCCGATGCGGGCCAGCAGGTACCCCAGCACCGGCATCTCGAACATCAGCCCGAACACCCCCATCAGCATCAGGATGGTGGAGATGTATCGTCCGATCGACAGCAGGCCGGTCGCGGCCGACCCCAGGAAGCCGAGCAGGATCGGGATGGTGATGGGCAGCACCACGTAGTACGCGAAGCCCACCCCGCACAGGAACGCCACCACCGCGAAGAAGATGAAGGGCACGGCGTAGCGACGCTCCTGGCGGTAGAGCCCTGGGGCGATGAAGCCCCACACCTGGCCCAGGATCACCGGGAAAGCGACCACCAGCCCGAAGAAGCTGGCGATCTGCATCGATACCGTGAAGGGCTCGAGCACGCCGAAGTAGCTCAACGTGGTGTTGCTCGGAAGCGGGCTCTTGAGCCAGTCCAGCACCTGGAAGCGGAAAGCGAACGCCACCCCGGATCCGACGATCCATGCGGCGAAGGCGATGAGGAGCCTGGTGCGGAGCTCCTCGAAGTGCTCGATCAAGGTCACAGGCGTGGAGGAACCCAGGAAAGCCCGCGGCCGCGCGCTTCACGCTCGCGGCCGTCATCGGGTGGGTGCGGGTTCAGGCGCCCTTCGGCGTGGCGTCGCCGTCCTCGGACGGCGCCGCTGCCGCTGCCGCTGCCGCTGGTGCAGGTGCAGCCGTCGGCGTGGCCGTCGGTGTGGCCCCGGGCTGCGACGCAGCGTTGGTTGCGGCGTCGGCGGCGGCGGTTTGGGCGGGCGCCTTGGCCGGGGTCGGCGCGCTCGCCTCGGACTCGAAGTCCTCCTTCATGTCCTTGATGCCCTTGCGGAACTCGCGCACGGACTGGCCCAGGCCCTTCGCCATCTCCGGTAGCCTGCGGGGACCGAAGATCAGCAGAACGACCAACAGGATGACCAACAGCTCGGGAAGGCCCAGCGACCCTATTCTCATGCGATTGCCTCCATCACGCGTAGCGTAGCATCCGCCGCTTCGCTACAAGGTGCTCTGGCGCGACGGTACGGGCGGCCGGGACGGGGGGGTGGGACGGCGCCTGGACGCCCTTCCGGCGGCCGTGCGCGGGCGACCGGACGCGTCCGTTCGCGCCGCTGTCGCCAGCGCGCCGTTAGCCACGTCACGAACGGCGATTCATTCCGTTGACACGGGAAAATCGCGCATGCTAACTTAGGAATTCGGACGTCAGCCCGGGCCCGGCCCCGCCGGGAGCGGCGAGCGTCGGTGAGGCCGTGTGAACTGCGGCGCGCCACCCTAGCTCAACCGGTAGAGCATCCGACTTGTAATCGGAAGGTTGTCGGTTCGATTCCGATGGGTGGCTCCACGGCGCGGGGCGCGACGTCCACGGTGCGGGTAGGTGCCCGAGTGGTTAAAGGGGACGGACTGTAAATCCGTTGGCTTATGCCTACGCTGGTTCGAATCCAGCCCTGCCCACCAGGAGCGCGGCCGTCTTGGCCACGCCGCTCGAGAGGGCGCGCCCGGATCCGGGCGGTTCGCGGGAGTAGCTCAGCTGGTAGAGCGTCAGCTTCCCAAGCTGAATGTCGCGGGTTCGAATCCCGTCTCCCGCTCCAAGCACGGTCCCGCGCGCAGGCGCGTCAAGCACGGTGCGTGCTGGGCCGGGCGCAAGACGGGGTAGAAGGCGGGCTCGTGTAGCTCAGTGGTAGAGCACTCCCTTGGTAAGGGAGAGGTCGACGGTTCAATCCCGTCCACGAGCTCCAAATTGCAGCCCCGAGGTCGAGCCGAGTCGTGCCTGCGGCCAGCAGGCCGGCTCGTTTCGGCTGGGAAAGGACAGGATCATGGCTAAGGGTGTGTTTGAGCGTACGAAGCCGCATGTGAATGTTGGGACGATTGGGCATGTGGATCATGGGAAGACGACGTTGACGGCTGCGATTACGTTTGCGGCTGCGGCGGCGGATCCGTCGGTGGAGATTCAGGATTACGATCAGATTGATAAGGCGCCGGAGGAGAAGGCGCGTGGGATTACGATTAATACGGCGCATGTGGAGTATCAGACGGTGGCGCGGCATTATTCGCATGTGGATTGTCCGGGGCATGCGGATTATGTGAAGAATATGATTACGGGGGCTGCGCAGATGGATGGTGCGGTGTTGGTGGTGTCGGCTGCGGATGGGCCGATGCCGCAGACGCGTGAGCATATTGTGTTGGCGCGTCAGGTGGGTGTGCCGAATATTGTGGTGTTTTTGAACAAGGTGGACATGGTGGATGATGCGGAGTTGTTGGAGCTTGTGGAGATGGAGGTTCGGGAGCTGTTGTCGTTGTATGAGTTTCCGGGGGATGAGATTCCGGTGGTGGCGGGGTCTGCGTTGAGGGCGTTGGAGGCGTTGCATGGGAATCCGTCGATGCAGCGTGGTGAGAATGAGTGGGTGGATCGGATTTGGGAGTTGTTGGATGCGGTGGATGGGTATATTCCGACGCCGGTGAGGGATGTGGAGAAGCCGTTTTTGTTGCCGGTGGAGGATGTGTTTACGATTACGGGTCGTGGGACGGTGGCGACGGGTCGTATTGAGCGTGGTGAGGTGAAGACGGGGGATGAGGTTGAGATTGTTGGGTTGGGGGATACGCGGAAGACGGTTGTGACGGGTGTGGAGATGCATCGGAAGACGTTGGGTTCGGGGATGGCTGGGGATAATGTGGGGGTTTTGTTGCGGGGTGTGGGGCGTGAGGAGATCGAGCGGGGTCAGGTGTTGGCGAAGCCTGGGTCGATTACGCCGCATACGGTGTTTCGTGGGTCGGTGTATGTGTTGAAGAAGGAGGAGGGGGGGCGGCATAGCGCGTTTTTTTCTGGGTATCGCCCGCAGTTTTACTTTCGGACGACGGATGTGACGGGGGTGGTGTCGTTGCCGGAGGGTGTGGAGATGGTGATGCCTGGGGATAATGTGGAGCTTGGGGTGGAGTTGATCAAGCCGATTGCGATGGAGGAGGGGTTGCGGTTTGCGATTCGTGAGGGGGGTCGGACGGTCGGTGCGGGTGTCGTGACGGCCGTGACGAAGTAACCTCATCTGCCCTTCCCGGGGTCGGGACCCCGCCGCGCTACGATGCCGGGGCCCCGACTCTGGTATGCTCTTTCGATTGGGAGACCACCATGGCCAGTGACGTCCGCATCAAGCTGCTTCTCGAGTGCACCGAGTGCAAGCGCCGTAACTACACGACGCACAAGAACCGGCGCAACAGCCAGGGCAAGCTCGAGCTCCGCAAGTACTGCCCCTGGGACCGCAAGCACACCGCGCACCGTGAGGTGAAGGTCTAGGCCGGCACGCATGTTCAAGGGATTCGTCAACTACCTGCGCAACTCACGCGCCGAGCTCGGTCGCGTCACCTGGCCCACCCGCAAGGAAGTGTTGCAGGCGACCGAAGCGACGCTGTTGTTCGTGCTGATCACGGCCCTGTTCCTGCTCATCGCGGACGCCACGTTGGGGAACCTCATTGGCCTGCTCACCTGAGGTCGACGCCCCACCCCGCCGCCGCGACCTGGGTCCCGGCACGGGGGCTCACGAGACGAGGTTTGGACCCGAATGAGCATCGAGTGGTACGCCGTCCACACCTATGTGGGCCACGAGGAGAAGGTGAAGGAGAACGTGATGAGCCGGGCGAAGTCGCTCGGCATCGCGGACTGCATCTACCAGGTGGTCGTGCCCACCGAGGAGACGGTGGAGCACGCGGGCGGCGGCAAGAAGGAAGTCGTCAAGCGCAAGCTCTTTCCCGGCTATATCTTCGTGCAGATGGACCTCGGCGACAATCCCGACGAGCCCAACGAGGCGTGGGAAGTGGTGCGCTACACGCCGGGCGTGACCGGCTTCGTGGGCACTGCCACACGCGCTGTGCCGCTCTCCCCGGACGAGGAGCAGCGCATGCTCGGCACGCTGGGCATCACCGGTTCGCGGGAGGCGCCCAAGGTCAAGATCACCTTCAACGTCGGCGATATGGTCCAGGTCACGGCCGGACCCTTCGCCGATTTCACGGGTGTCGTCTCGGAGGTCAACCCCGAGCGCGGCAAGGTGAAGGTACTCGTCTCGATCTTCGGCCGGGAGACCCCGGTCGAGCTCGACTACTCTCAGGTCGTCAGGGCGTGACCGCGGCGGAACACGCGCCACGCGCCCTCACGGAGCGCTCGAACCCCGCTGCGGGCCATGCCGCCGGGGGAGCTTAGGAGGAACCATGGCCAAGAAGGTCGCAGGTATCGTGAAGCTCCAGTTGCCCGCGGGAGGCGCCACACCGGCGCCGCCGGTCGGGCCCGCGCTGGGGCAGTACGGTGCCAACATCATGCAGTTCGTGAAGGAGTACAACGCCACCACGGCCTCGCAGGCCGGCGCGGTGGTGCCGGTGGAGATCACCATCTTCGCCGACCGTTCCTTCACGTTCATCACCAAGACGCCGCCGGCGAGCTACCTCATCAAGAAGGCGGCAGGGATCGACAGTGGCTCGGGCGAGCCGCACAAGGTCAAGGTCGGCAAGATCACATGGCAGCAGTGCCTGGAGCTTGGCGAGCAGAAGATGACCGACCTGAACGCGGGTAGCCCCGAGGCGGCGGCGCGCATCATCGCCGGCACCGCCCGCTCGATGGGCGTCACGGTGGAGGGAGCGCCTACAGGTGGCTAGACGCGGCAAACGCTACCGTGAGCTCGAGAAGCGCGTCGATCGCTCCCAGCTCTACGCCCCCGATCAGGCGACAGCGCTGGTGAAGGAGCTCGCCACCGCCAAGTTCGACGAGACGATCGAGGCGCACTTCCGGCTTGGCATCGACCCCAAGAAGTCCGACCAGACGGTGCGTGGCACCGTAGCCCTGCCGCACGGGACCGGCAAGACCGTCCGGGTGATCGCGATCACCCAGGGCGACAAGGTGGCCGAGGCGGAAGCGGCGGGAGCGGACGTGGTCGGCGGGGCGGACCTCATCCAGCGGATCGCCGACGGCTGGATGGACTTCGACGCCGTCGTCGCCACGCCCGACATGATGGCGCAGGTCGGCGGCAAGCTCGGCCGCGTCCTCGGCCCACGCGGACTGCTCCCGAACCCCAAGGCGGGGACAGTGGGCCCGAACGTCGGCGACATCGTCGGTGCCCTGAAGGCCGGGCAGATCGAGTTCAGAGCGGACAAGACCGGCGTCGTACACGCGCCGATCGGCAAGGCCAGCTTCGAGTCGGACAAGCTCGCGGAGAACCTCACCGCGCTGCGCACGGCGTTGGAAGCGGCCAAGCCCGACACGGCGCGCGGCCAGTACGTCCGTACCGTCCACCTCAGTTCGACCATGGGCCCCAGCGTCCGGGTCACACTGTAGGTCGGTCGTTCTTTCGGCATCCCGGTGCGTAGCGGTTGCGATGCACCTCTGGCGTTGGAGACAGCAGGGGCCTGCCAGGCTTAAAGATCCTGCCGAGGCGTTCAAGGTTGCCGGTTTCGGCTCACTCGGAGACGGAACGGCGCGACCCAGCTGCGCTTCGCGGCACGCGCCCGCAAGCGGCCCCTCGGGGCTGTGGGCGCACGTTCTAGAGTAGGTGAGAGGGTTCCATGGCCAATCCAAGGAATGAGGCGTCCGTCCGCGAGCTGCACGGTTTGCTCGACGGCGTGAAGACGTTCTTCCTGGTGGACTACCAGGGGCTCTCCGCAGGCGAGCTCGGCCGGCTGCGCGCTTCGGTGCGCGCGTCGGGCGGGCGCATCCTGGTCGCCAAGAACACCCTCATCGACGTCGTGCTCAAGCAGCAGGGCGTCGAGGGGTTCAGCGACACGCTCACGGGTCCGACGGCCCTGGTGCTCGTCGGCGAGGATCCGGTGGCGCCTCTGAAGGCGATCGCCGACTTCGCGAAGGACCACCCCCGGGACCTGCCCAAAGGCAAGGGCGGGTTCCTCCAGGGAGGCATCGTGAGCGCGGATGCCCTCGACCGTATCGCCAAGCTGCCCTCGCGGCAGCAGCTGCAGAGCGAACTGCTCGGCACGCTGCTCGCGCCGCTGCAGCAGCTGGTGGGCGTGTTGGAGGGTCCGCAGCGGAACCTGGTGTCTGTCATGCAGAATTACAGCGACAAAGTGAAGGAGGAACAGTAGATGGCGTTCGACAAGGAAGCGATGGTGGAACAGCTCAGCGGCCTCACGGTGCTGGAGCTGGTGGATCTGGTGGATGCCCTGAAGGACAAGTGGGGCGTCGAAGCTGCTGCCGCCATGCCCGCGGGCATGATGGCGGCCATGCCGGTTGCGGCGGAAGCTGCTGCCGAAGAGCAGACCGAGTTCACGGTCAGCATCAAGTCGGCGGGCGACAAGAAGCTCCAGGTCATCAAGGAGGTCCGCGCCATCACGAGCCTGGGCCTCAAGGAGGCCAAGGATCTGGTCGAGTCCGGCGGCGTGGTGAAGGAGAGCATCGGCAAGGACGAGGCCGAGGAGATCAAGGGCAAGCTGGAAGCCGCGGGCGCCACCGTCGAGGTCAAGTAACGCGCTTTGCGCGCCGGATGCACGGAGGGCCCGTTGACACGGGCTGTCCAGGACGAAGCGCCGCCGTGCGTGACGACTGTACTTCTGTCGTCACGCACGTGCGAGCGTGTTGGAGTGACGCTCAGGAGTGGCAGGCTACGTGACTGGGAGCTACGAAGCAGTAGTATGAGAGTTCGTGGTTTGCGAGCCACTGGCGGGGAGATCGGTCGGAGTCGGTACGAAGGTCAGGTTGGCACGTCACAGCGAGGTGGGTCGGCGTCGGCAAGCCGGGAGAACCCGAGGGTTCGCTCAGGCGGCGAGTGCGCGGAGCACCGCGACCGGGTCGCCCGACATGCCCTTCCGTTGGGACACGGTATTTTGAATCAGGGGATTCGTACTTGACGTCGAACGTTTGTGCACGGCAAGACGCTCAGGGAGACCGCGCGCGGCCCTCCCTGGGGTTGCTCTGCCGCGCTTCGGCTTGAACGGCACGCGCGGCCCAGGCCGCGCTCACGCTCCGGGCGACACGGCTTCGAGCGAAGGGGTGAAGATGCGCGAGATTCGGACCTTCGGCAGGATCAAGGAAGTCATTGATCTTCCGAACCTCACCAACGTCCAGATTAAGTCATACGAGACGTTCCTGCAACGGGGCGTCGCGCCGTCCATGCGGGAGAACATGGGCCTTCAGGCGGCCTTCAAAGAGGTCTTCCCGATCGACGAGACCGAGCGCGGGCGGCAGACCGGGCTGGTGCTCGACTTCCTCGAGTACACGCTCGAGGAGCCGGAGTACGGACCGGAGGAGTGCCGCGAGAAGGACCTCAGCTACCACGCCGGGCTGTTCGCGAAGCTGCAGCTCGTGCACAAGGACACCGGACTGATCAAGGAGGACCAGGTCTTCCTGGGCGACCTCCCCTTGATGACGGAGGACGGCTCCTTCGTGATCAACGGGGCCGACCGCGTCATCGTCTCTCAGATCCATCGCAGCCCCGGCGTCTACTTCACGAGCGCGGCGAAGGGTACCAGCCGCTCGCTCACCGCCAGCATCATCCCCATGCCGAAGCGCGGCCCCTGGATCGAGATCGAGTTCGACAACTCCGAGATCCTGTGGATGAAGGTGAACAAGCGCAAGTTCCCCTTCACCCTGTTGCTGCGCGTGCTCGGATACGGCGACCAGCAGATCCGGGAGCTGTTCGCCGGCAGCGAGCACCTGGTGGAACCGACGCTGGCGTCGGAGGAAGCCGCCGGCATCACCCCCGACGAGGCGCTGCTGCGGCTGTTCACGGTGCTGCGTCCGGGCGACCCACCCAAGGTCGACAAGGCCACCAACTATCTGTTCAGCCTTCTGGCCGACCCCCGCCGCTACGATCTGGGCGACGCCGGCCGCTTCAAGATCAACTCCAAGCTCAAGCTAGAGTACCCGTCCAACACGCTTCTCGGATTCGAGGACGGGCGCTTCGTCGACTACGGGCTGGTACCCACCATCCAGTACCTCGTGCGTCTGCAGGCGGGGGAGGACGGTTTCCAGGAGGACGACATCGACCACCTGGGCAACCGTCGCATCCGCACCGTGGGCGAGCTGGTCGCCGACCAGATCCGGGTGGGGCTGGGTCGCATGGCGCGAGGCGTGCGCGAGCGCATGCTGCTGGGAAACCCCGACGCGGCCACCCCACAGAAGCTGGTCAACAACCGGCCCATCGTCGCGGCGCTGCGCGAGTTCTTCGGCCGGAGTCAGCTGAGCCAGTTCAAGGATCAGGTCAACCCGCTGTCCGAGCTGCGCCACAAGCGCCGCATCTCGGCGCTGGGCCCCGGCGGTCTGACGCGCGAGCGGGCGGGCTTCGACGTGCGCGACGTGCACCGCACGCACTACGGTCGCATCTGTCCGATCGAGACGCCGGAAGGCGCCAACATCGGCCTGATCACCTCGCTGGCGAGCTTCGCGCGCGTCAACGATCTCGGCTTCATCGAGGCCCCCTACCGCAAGGTGGTGAAGGGCCGCGTGACCGACGAGGTCGTGTACATGACGGCGCACGAGGAGGACCACTACGTGGTCGCGCAGGCCAACACCCCGCTCTCGGAGGACGGCACCTTCGCGACCAACACCATCGTGGCGCGCAAGGTCGGTGACCCGGTGTTCGCCGCGCCGGCCGAGGTCGATTTCATGGACGTGTCGCCGAAGCAGATCATCTCGGTGCCGACCTCGTTGATCCCGTTCCTCGAGCACGACGACGCCAACCGTGCGCTGATGGGTTCGAACATGCAGTCGCAGGCGGTCCCGCTCATCAGGTCCGACGCCCCGTACGTGGGCACCGGGGTCGAGGAGCGCGTCTCGCGCGACTCGGGCACCGTGCTGCTCGCTGCCGAGGCCGGCACGGTGACCTTCGTGGACGCGCGCCGGGTGGTCATCGAGTCCGACAAGAGCGTCGAGCGCGAGTACACGCTGACGCGCTTCCAGCGCTCGAATCAGAACACCAACCTCGACCAGCGCCCGATCGTCGACATCGGCCAGCGCATCGAGGCCGGCGACGTCATCGCCGACGGCCCGGCGTCGCAGCACGGCCGCCTGGCGCTGGGGCAGAACATCCTCATCGCCATCATGCCGTTCGACGGGTACAACTTCGAAGACGCCATCGTGCTGTCGGAGAAGCTGGTCCGCGGCGACGTCTACACCAGCGTTCACATCGAGAAGTTCGAGAAGGAAGCGCGGGACACCAAGCTCGGTCCCGAGAAGATCACGCGCGACATCCCCGGGCTCTCCGAAGCGGCGCTGCGCGACCTCGACGAGGACGGCGTGGTGCGTATCGGCGCCGAGGTCAAGCAGGGCGACATCCTGGTCGGTCACACCAGCTTCAAGGGGGAGAAGGACCCCACCCCCGAGGAGCGGCTGCTCCGTTCGATCTTCGGTGAGAAGGCGCGCGAGGTGAAGGACACCAGCTTGCGGGTGCCGCCCGGCGACGGCGGCATCGTGCTGCGCACGGTGCGCTTCAAGCGCGGCGATGCCGGGGTCGAGCTCAAGCCCGGCGTGCAGGAGATGGTGCGCGTCTACATCGCGCAGAAGCGCCGCCTGATCGAGGGGGACAAGCTCGCCAACCGCCACGGCAACAAGGGCGTGGTCGCGAAGATCCTGCCCCCGGAGGACATGCCTTACCTCGACGACGGCACCCCCGTCGACCTGGTGTTCAATCCCCTTGGCGTTCCCTCGCGCATGAACCTCGGTCAGATCCTGGAGACGCACCTGGGCCTGGCGGCGCTGAAGGACGGCGTGTCCTACGTGACGCCGGTGTTCGACGGAGCGCGCGAAGAGGAGATCAAGCAGAAGCTGAAGGAGGCCGCCGACCGCGACATCGAGGCCAACGTGGCGGCCGGCTTCGAGCCGGACCGGCGCGAGCTCGAGGTGCATCGGCGCGCGTCCAAGCTCGGCATCATCCCGTCGGAACTCGAGGTGCACGACGCGGAGCGGTCGCTGGCCATGGCCGGCAAGGCCGTGCTCTACGACGGCCGCACCGGCGAGGCGATCGACGCGCCCATCGTCGTCGGCATCATGTACGTGATGAAGCTCTACCACATGGTCGAGGACAAGATGCACGCGCGCTCCACCGGCCCCTACTCGCTCATCACGCAGCAGCCGCTGGGCGGCAAGGCCCAGTTCGGCGGGCAGCGCCTGGGCGAGATGGAGGGCTGGGCGCTCCAGGCGCACGGCGCCGCCTACACCTTGCAGGAGATGCTGACCATCAAGTCCGACGACATCGACGGTCGAAACGCCGCCTACGAGGCCATCGTCAAGGGCAACGACGTGCTCGAGCCCACCATCCCGGAGTCGTTCAAGGTTCTGGTCAAGGAGCTGCACTCGCTCGGTCTCGATGTGCGCGTGCTGGACGACGACGACAAGCCGGTGAGCATGTTCGACGAGAGCGGGCGGCACTGGTGAGCCGAATCGGCGCCTTCCTGAAGGGACGGACATGAGAGATCTGAGAGAGTTCACCCGCGTCCAGATCCAGATCGCGTCGCCGGCGCGCATCCGGGGCTGGAGCTACGGGGAGATCACCAAGCCGGAGACGATCAACTACCGCACGCTCAAGCCCGAGCGCGACGGCCTGTTCGACGAGCGCGTGTTCGGGCCCGAGAAGGACTGGGAGTGCTCCTGCGGCAAGTACCGTGGTCAGCGCTTCGCCGGCAAGGTGTGCGAGCGCTGTGGCGTCGAGGTCACCAAGTCGACCGTGCGGCGCTACCGCATGGGGCACGTGGAGCTCGCAACCGCAGCGGCCCACATCTGGTACGTCAAGGACATCCCCAGCAAGATCGGGGCGCTGCTGAACCTGTCGACCAGCCAGCTCGAACAGGTGCTGTACTTCGCCAAGTACATCGTCACCGACCCGCAGGGCGCGCACATGAACGGGCGCCCGCTGCGGCGCGGCGACCTGTTGACCGACGACGAGTACCGCCAGCTGCGCTACGGCATGCAGGAGACCTACACGGTGCAGGGCGGCGAGGACGCGGTCGTCGCTGACGGCGAGCAGGTGGAGCAGGGCCAGTCCCTGGCCAAGGGCGTGAAGTCCAAGCTCTCCGGCATCGCCCAGTACCGCTTCCCGCGCAAGGTCACGCTGGACTACCGGGAGTCGCGCGACGGCCGGCTACTGCTGCCGAAGAAGGACTTCATCGAGGAGGAGGACGGCTACAAGGGCGGCCAGCCCATCGCCGACCTCACGAGCGATGTGACGCTCAAGAGCGAAGCCGAAGGCGTGGCGGAGCTGCTCCCCATCGGCGCGAGCGGCGGGATCCTGATGATCCGCGACGTCGACGACGAGGAAGTACGCTACGCCTACCTGGTGCCGAGCGGCATGGAGCTGCTCGTGGGCGACGGCGAGTTCATCGAGGAGGGCATGGAGCTGGCGAAGGCCGCCAGCGGCACTACCCTCGAGCTCCCCGCCGACGCCACCGCGTCGGTGCGGGCCAGCAAGGCCAAGGGCAAGGACGTCACCGTCACCCTCAAGGTGGAGTGGGCTCGCCGCGAGGTGCACGAGATCAACCCCACCATGCACGTGCTGGTCGGCGCCGGCGCCGACGTGCGGGCCGGTGAGAAGGTCGTTGGCGCCATCGATGCGGCCCAGGAGATCGTGGCGGCCGCCGACGGCACCGTTCAGCTGGCCTACCCGGCCAGCATCATCGTGTCGCGTGCGCGCGTCTACCCATACGAGGACGAGCCGATCGTCGTCAACGGCGATCGCGTGCTTCCCGGCGACGAGCTCGCCGACGAGGGCCGGCTCAAGTCCGATATCTCGGGCCGGGTGGAGATCGACCTGGTGCGCCAACAGGTGCGGGTCATCGAGTCGTACGACTTCGAGGCCAAGATGGGTGCCGAGGCGATCGCCGAGCTGCTCGCCGGCCTCGATCTGCCAACGCTGGAGGCCGAGCTGGTCGAGGAGATGCAATCGCCCAGCCGGCACAAGCGGGCGAAGGCCCGCAAGCGGCTGGAGATCGTGCGCGCCTTCCTGGCCTCGGGCAACGAACCGTCCTGGATGATCCTCGATGCCGTGCCGATCATGCCGCCCAGCCTGCGGCCGATGGTCCAGGTCGAGGGCGGCCGATTCGCCACCAGCGATCTCAACGACCTCTACCGGCGTCTCATCAACCGCAACAACCGCCTGAAGAAGCTCATGCAGCAAGGTGCGCCAGAGATGATCGTGCGCAACGAGAAGCGCATGTTGCAGGAGGCGGTCGACGCGCTGATCGACAACGGCCGGCGCGGCAGCGCGGTGGTACACCCCGGCTCCGACCGGCCCTTGCGCTCGCTCACCGACCTCCTCGGCGGCAAGCAGGGGCGCTTCCGCCAGAACCTCCTGGGCAAGCGTGTCGACTACTCCGGGCGTAGCGTCATCGTGGTCGGGCCGCAGCTCAAGCTCCACCAGTGCGGCGTGCCCAAGCGTATGGCGTTGGAGCTGTTCAAGCCGTTCCTGTTCAAGAAGCTCGAGGATCGTGGCATCGTCAGCAACATCAAGAGCGCGCGTAAGCTGCTCGAGCGCTACCGGGACACTCGCGACGAGATCTGGGACGCCCTCGAAGAGGTCATCCAGGATCGGGTGGTCCTCCTCAACCGCGCGCCGACGCTCCACCGACTCGGCATCCAGGCCTTCGAGCCGGTGCTGGTCGAGGGCCAGGCGATCCAGCTCCACCCGCTGGTGTGCGAGGCCTTCAACGCCGACTTCGACGGCGACCAGATGGCCATCCACGTGCCGCTGTCGGTGTACGCCCAGTCCGAGGCGCGCCTGCAGATGCTCTCCAGCCACAACCTGCTGAGCCCGGCGCACGGCGACCCCAACGTGCAGGCCAGCCGCGACATCATCCTCGGCCTGTTCGTTCTCACACAGGTCCACACCGGCCATCGCGGCGCAGGGCGTGAGTTCGACACGCAGCGGGACGCCTTGACGGCGTTCGATGCCGGCGAGCTCGATCTCAACTCCCATATCACCGTCGAGGGCAAGGAGACCAGTGCCGGCCGCCTGCGGTACCGCTTCGGCAACGTCGACGAGGCGTTGCTCGCCGTGGAGATGGGTGAGATCGACATGCAGGACGTGGTGACGGTGCGGGTCGACGACGGCCACATGGAGGAGACCAGCCCGGGCCGCTGCATGTTCGCCCGCATCGTCAAGGAGACGCTGGCCGAAGGCGGCGCGGAGCTGCCCCCGGGCATGATCCGCTATGACACCGCCTACGAGAAGGGAGCGCTCCGCGACCTGGTGGTCGACTCCTTCAAGCGTCTGGGCATCGAGCGCACAGCCGCGTTGCTCGACGGTCTGAAGCAGTACGGCTTCGAGCTCTCCACCACCAGCGGGATCACCATCGGCATCGACGACGTCGCCATCCCGCCCAAGAAGAAGGAGCTGCTGGAGGACGCGCAGACGAAGCTCGAGCGCATCAACACCGCCTTCGAGCGCGGTTTCGTGACCGACCAGGAGCGCTTCCAACAGGTGGTACGCCTCTGGAACGACACCACCGAGGCGGTCAAGGACGCGGTGTTCGAGAACTTCCGCGACAATATGCCGTTCAACCCACTGTTCGTGATGGCGCAGTCGGGCGCGCGCGGCAATCCCCAGCAGATCCGGCAGCTCGCGGGCATGCGCGGGTTGATGGCCAAGCCCTCGGGCGACACCATCGAGCTCCCCATCCGCGCCAACTTCCGCGAGGGGTTGGACGTGCTGGAGTACTTCAACTCCACACACGGGGCGCGCAAGGGCGGCGCCGATACGGCGCTGCGTACCGCCGACTCCGGCTACCTGACGCGCAAGCTGGTGGACGTCGCTCACGAGCTGGTGGTGCGTGAGGACGATTGCGGGACGGCGGACTTCCAGACCATCGTGCTGTACAACGCTGATGGCCGGCCTCGCCCCAAGAGCCACCTGGAGATGAGCCTTTACGGGCGCAACCTGGCGCTCGATCTCGATCTCGGCGACCTCCATCTCCCGCAGGGCCACACCCTGATGAAGGAGGACATCGCCGTCATCGCCAAGGCCATGGCGACGAACCCCGAGGTACGCGAGATCGAGGTGCGCAGTCCGCTGACCTGTCAGACGCGCGCCGGCGTGTGCCGCGCCTGTTACGGGCTCGACATGTCGACCATGCGCCAGGTCAGCCTGGGCGAGGCGGTCGGGGTGATCGCGGCGGAGTCGATCGGCGAGCCCGGCACCCAGCTCACCATGCGCACCTTCCACACCGGCGGGATCGCCACCAGCAGTGACATCACGCAAGGCTTGCCGCGCGTCATCGAGCTGGTTGAGGCGCGCAAGCCCAAGATGAAGGCGGTCATCAGCGACCTCGACGGCGTCGTGGAGGTGCAGGAGGACGACGAGCGCTACCGCGTGACGGTGAGCTCCGAGGACGGGGAGTTCAGCCGGGCCTACCGGATCGACAAGGGTGTGCGCCTGGTGGTCCGCGACGGCGACAAAGTCGAGGCGGGTGACCAACTCACCCGCGGGGCGATCAACCCGCACGACCTGTTGGAGTCGCGCGGCCCCGCCGCCGTCCAGGCCTACCTCGTCAACGAGGTGCAGCGTGTCTACCGCGGCCAGGGCGTGAGCGTGCACGACAAGCACATCGAGGTCATCGTGCGCCAGATGCTCAAGTACGTCGAGATCCTCGAGCCCGGCGACAGCACCTTCCTCGAAGGGCAGACCGTCGAGCGCTTCGACGTCGAGGAGTCCAACGATCGACTGCTCGACGACGGCAAGACGCCGGCATCCTGGAAGCCTGTGTTGCTCGGGATCACCAAGGCGTCGCTGTCGACCAAGAGCTGGCTCTCGGCGGCGAGCTTCCAGCACACCACCCACGTGCTGACCGAGGCGGCGGTGTCGGGCAAGGCAGACAACCTGGTCGGACTCAAGGAGAACGTCATCCTGGGCCGGCTCATCCCGGCCGGCACCGGCTTGGACGCCATCCGGCACACCCGCGTGGCCGACAAGGTCATGCTCGAGAAGAGCGAGCAGGCCGGCGGCACCGTGGTCCAGGCTCCGGCTCGGCCGGCTGCGGATCAGGAGAAGCGACCCGAGGCCTGATCGGGGGAACGTGGCATCTTGCGGGGGCCGGCGCGTACGCGCCGGCCCCCGCTCGCTTGGGACTGCTACCCTGTCGGGGATGCGAGCGAGCACGCCCGGTGGACCGGTCGGCGGCAACGGGTGGGACGGCGTGGTACTGGCGCTCGACCCGGGGCACAACCTGGGCGCCGCCTGGGTGCGTCGCGACGGCACCGTGGAGCGCCTTGCGGTCCTAACTGCCGACGACCTCGGGCGCCTGGAGCTGCCACCGAACGGGATCGTCCTTGTGGGGGACGGCACCGGCAGCGGCGCGGTGGTGGAGCAGCTGCGCGCGCGCGGGCTCGAGCCCACGCTGGTCGACGAGCGCGGGACCACGCTGGCCGCGCGTGATCTGTACTTCCGCGATCATCCGCCGCGCGGCCTGTCGCGGCTCCTGCCTCCCGGCATGCGCGCCCCGCATCGCCCCATCGACGATTACGCCGCCTATGCCATCGCGCTGCGTTGGCTCGGTACACCACTCTAGCGGCCGGCGGACGCCGATGCGCCGCAGGTCCTGCCTCGGTCGCCGCGTAGGCGGCTGGCCGTCACGATTTGCGGGCGTGCACCGTCACGATCGGGAAGAACCAGTCGACGCCGGCGGGCAACGGCACGGTCTCGACGCGCTCGATCTGGAAGCCCGCCGCCTCGACGGTTCGCGGGGTGTCGCGCCCGATGTGGCAGCCGCGTCCCTCGACGGCGTTCCAGAGCGGATCGAAGACGTCTTGTATGCGTCCGATGACGGGACGGCGGTGGCGCACGTGCTCCAGCAGCCGCAGCGAGCCGCCCGGGCGCAGAACGCGCCGGGCCTCACGTAGGGCCACCTCGGGGCGAGCGACGCTGCACAGCATCAACTCGGCCACCACGATGTCGAAGGAGCCGTCGGGGAAGGCCAGGTCGTGGGCGTCGCCGGGCAACACACGGACCTCGGCAGCGGCCGCGCGGGCGCGGCTGGCCGCCACGGGTCGGAACGCCGGCTCCGGTTCCACCGCGGTGACGCGCGCCGTGGCCGGGTAGAGCCCGAAGCCGCTGCCGGTCCCGCAGCCGAGCTCGAGCACCGCGCCCGTCACGTCCTGGAGCAGGTCGCGCCGCGCCGCTGCCAGCGCCAGCCGGTCCAGCCGGCCGACGACGTCGTCGTATAGCGCGGCGGCGCCGCCGGCGCGCCGCTCCATCCAGTCGCGTGTTCCCACGGCACCTCCCGGCTGCCGGCGCCGCCCCGCAGCCACCACGCCAAGGGCCGGGGAGAGTCCCCGGCCCGCAAGAGAAGCGCGGCTGGTGGCCGCCGCGCGTCCCCTAGTTCAGCTCGTCGTCTTCGCCCGCGTCCATCATGGCGCGTGCTTCCTGCACGCTGATGGACAGCACCGCGCTGATCTCGCCGGCCAGCAGGCGCAGCGCCCGCCGGTAGGCCTGCCGGTCGAGATCGGGGAGGCCTCGTTCGAGATCCCAGCGACGCAGCTCGCTGGCGAGCGTGGCGATCTGGTAAGGGTCACCGCTCGTCAGGATGTCCGTCACCTTGCGGTGGCGCGCCGCCCACTGCTTGGGCAACGTGATGCGTCCGTTGTTGAGCCGCTCCAGGACGCTCTGGACCTCTTCGCTGGTGAGCGCGGGGCGCAGTCCCGCTTCCTGGGGCGCATGCACCGGAACGTAGGCGCGCGACGTGCCGTTGGGGAACTCGACCTCGTAGTAGTCGAGGTCCGCTCCAGCGATCGTGCGCACGGTCGTTCCCGAAACGATGCCGACGCCGTACGGCGGGAGGACCACCTGGTCACCGCTCTTGAAGGTCTTGGATTGATCTTTCAACGTCGCTTGCTCCCTTCTCTCAGGGCCCGTTCAAGCTTGCGCGGCCGCCGACTGCAGCGGCACCGGGTTCGTCAGATTGTAGGAGTTATGGGTGTGGGAGGCTCGCCCCAGAACGTACGTGGCTCCGACGAGCACATCCACGTACGGCATTCTAGCAGATTCGAGGGGGTCTTGCATGGGGTCCAAGGATCCGACAGGAGCTTCCCGATCCGTCGAGAAGATACGTCATGGACGGGAATCCGGCCGCAGGGGCGGGTCTCGCCCGGGGGCGCCGGGCGCCGGTCTCAGACCCCCGGGATCTCCGGTGGGATCGCGTCGCCGGCGGGGTGCTCGTTGGAGCGCACGGTGAACACCACGCCGGCCAGCAGGATGCCGGCGCCGACCAACGTCAACGCCGAGGGAACCTCTCCGAAGACGGCCAAGGCGAGCAGGGTGGACCCCACCGGCTCGAGCAGGGTGGTGGTCGCCACGAGCGTGGGGTCGAGGTGCCGCATGGCGTAGTTGATTCCGTTGTGCCCGACCAGTTGCGGTACCAGCGCGAGCAGCGCGATCCACGCCAGGCTGGACGTCGAGTAGCCGAAGTACGGCACGGCCAGGAGGGCGGGCAGGGGCAACAGGACCAGCGCGGCCACGGCGTAGGCGACGCCGGCGTAGACGTCGAGCCCCACGCCCGAGCGCTGCACCGTGCGTCCGAGCAGCAGGTAGCCCGCCGCGCTGGCCGCGCCGACCAGCGCCAGACCGTCGCCCAGCAGCGGCGCGGTCCCCCCGCCGAGGTCGCCGAAGCCGATGACGGCGGCACCGCCAACGGCGAGCACCACACCGATCAGGACCGAGAAGCTGGGAGCCCGACCGCTGAACAGCCAGGCGAACAGCGCCACCCATAGCGGCGAGGTGGTGACAAGGGTGACGCTGGCCGCCACCGAGGTGAGGTTCAGCGAGGTGATCCAGGTGGCGAAGTGGATGCCGAGCAGCACGCCGGCCGCCGCCGTCCACAGCAGGGGGCGGCCGGTGAGCGGGGTGCGTCGGAGTCCGCGAACCGCCAGCGGCACCATCACCACCGAAGCGAGGACCATCCGGTACAGAGCGATCACCACGCCCGGAGCGTCGGCCAACCGGATGAAAACCGCGGCCAGGCTGACCGCGGCGATCGCGACCGCCAGCACCAGCGACACGCGGGTGGTTCGAGGCGGCGCCATGGGCGCCATCGTACCCCGCGCCGGTGGCGGCCCGCGCCCTCCAGGTCGCCGTTCCGCGCGTCGGCCCGAGGCCCGCAGCGCTGGTACAGTGGGGTGGTCGCTCGACGAGAGGGGGCCGCGTGGCAACATTCCCGTCCGAGTTCACTTGGGGCGTGTCGACCGCCGCTTACCAGATCGAGGGTGCGGTGGGCGACGGCAAGGGCCTGAGCATCTGGGACACCTTCGCGCACGTTCCCGGTCGCATCGTCGACGGCAGTAACGGCGACGACGCCTGCGACCATCTGGCGCGTCTCGATGAGGACCTCGACCTGATGGCCCGGCTCGGGGTGGGTGCCTACCGGTTCTCGACCGCTTGGACGCGCCTGTTCCCGGACGGGAGCGGGCGCCTGAGGCGGGCCGGGCTCGACCCCTACGAGCGCCTGGTGGATGGTCTGCTGGCGCGCGGCATCGAGCCGTGGCTGTGTCTGTACCATTGGGATCTGCCTCAGGCGTTGCAGGATCGCGGGGGCTGGGCGGCGCGCGACACGGTGCACTACTTCGTCGACTACGCTGCGGCGGTGGCCGAGCATCTCGGCGATCGGGTCCGTCACCTGCTGATGCTCAACGAGCCCAACGTCCACGCGGTGCTCGGGCACCTGCTCGGCGTCCACGCGCCCGGCGTGAGCGATCCGGCGGCGTTCGCGGCGGCCCTCCACCACCAGAACCTGGCGGCCGGAGCGGGCCTGGCGCGGCTGCGCGACGTCGACGCCGCGTTCACCCTGGGGACCATCGTGAACCTGCAGCCGGTGCTGCCGGCGGAGGACGGAGAGGAGCACGAGCGCGCCGCGGCGCTGCTCGACGCCGTGTGGAACCGGACGACCCTCGATCCGCTCCTGCTGGGGAGCTACCCGGAGGCGGCCGCCTGGTTGCTCGATGGGATCGCCGACCCCGACGACATCCGCCTCATCCAGCAGCCGATCGACGTACTGGGTGTCAACTTCTACAGCCGCGCCTGGGTGCGTGCCAGCGAGGCGAGCCTGGTAGGGCTCGAGCAGGTCGATCCGCCTGCCGGTGCCGAGACCACCGCCATGGGCTGGGAGGTCGCGCCCGATGCGCTGGTCGGGCAGCTGGCCGAGCTTCGGGACCGCTATGGCAATCCTCCGGTCGTGATCACCGAGAACGGCGCGGCCTTCCAGGACGTTCCCGACGCGGAGGGACGGGTGGAGGACGAGGCGCGCGCCCGCTATCTGGTCCGCCACCTCCGCGCGCTGCAGGCGGCGCTGGAGGCCGGCTGTGACGTTCGCGGCTACTTCGCCTGGACGCTGGTGGACAACTTCGAGTGGGCCGAGGGGTTCAGCAAGCGCTTCGGGCTGGTGCACCTCGATCGCGCCACGCAGAGCCGTACCCCCAAGCGCTCCTTCGACGTCTACCGCAGCATCGTCCTGGGCGCGACGCTCGAGGCGGCCGAGGCCACGCTGCCGCCGGCGGCCGGCTGAGGCGCGCCCGGAGGCGTCCCTCAGCCGGCCGCCGCGTCGTCCGAGCGGCGTGCCAGGCTCACGGCCAGGAGCGCCCAGCCCACGATCTGCAACAGGCCCCCGAGCGGTGTGACGGCGCCCAGCACGGTGACGCCGGTCAGCACCAGCAAGTACAGGCTGCCGGAGAAGATCAGCGAGCCCACCAGCAGCAAGAGCGCTGCCAGCCGACTGCTGCGGGGCAGAGCAGCGATCAGCAACAACCCCAGCGCGTGGTACATCTGGAACCGAACCGCCGTCTCCCACACGCCCATGCGCTCGGTACCCAGCAGCGGAGCGAGCGCATGCACGCCGAACGCCCCGAACACCACCGCGAGCCCGGCCAGCGAGGCGCCCCACACGGCGGTGGCGCGCGGCCCCAGGCCGGCGCTGCGCACGCTTCGACTTGCGCTCATGTCGGTCTCCTTCCGTGCCACCGGGCTCCGCGCCGGGCGGCACGCCGACGATCCTACCGCGACGGTGCTCGGGACCCTCACGGCGCCGGGCCGGAGGATCGGCTCGGCGTCAGCGTCCGCCCGAGCTGCCGCCACCCCCGCCACCGCCGCCCCCGCCGGAGGACGAGCCGCCCGACGACGCCGATGCCGACGCCGACGCCAGCGCGCTGGAGAGCGATTGGATCTGTGCCGACATGGAGGCCAGATCGGTGATGCCGCTTCCGGCGTGGGCGCCGAGCCAGGCGCCGCGGCTCACCATGGCGCCCTGATCGGCGCCCGCCAGCGGCGCGGCGCGAGCGAGCGTCTTGAGGTAGCGGGCGGATACGCCGAGCGCGGCAGCGTAGCAGTAGTAGACGTCCCACAGCCCGAAGAAGTCGAGCGGAGCGTCCTTCATGCGTGTGTAGTCGGTCAGCGTGCGCTTGAAGCCGTTCCAGCCGTAGATCTCGGGTGCGACCTCCTCGCGCCAGGCCGGCAGGCTGGCGACCGCCGTGATGGCCAGGCCCACGGCCAGCGCGGCTCCGGCGATGAACAGGCCGCGCGCGGTGCCGTGGGCGAGGAACGCGCCGCCACCCAACAGGGCCGCCATCAGGATCGCCAAGACGCTCCAGCGGCGCGTCGCCCGTCGGCTCTGCGCGCTGACGAGCGGTCCTCCGCGCCGCGTCTCCAGCCAATCGCGCACCTTCGGCCCCCAAGCGCGCACGAAGGTCTGCCCGTGGCGCTTGGAGTAAGCCTTGAGCTCGTTGAACTCGAGATAGTCCGGGTCGCCCCGACGGTGGGTCTTGGCGGCGCTCTGCAGGTAACCCAGCACGTCGCGCTCGAACGGCTCGAGCCCGTCGGTCGACTTGGTCGGATCGAGACGCATCTCGAAGCGCCTGCCCTTCGGGGTGAACGAGCCGTAGCCGCGGCGCGCCAGGTCCATGATGGTGGCGAAGAAGGCGGGACCCATCGACGAGGCGTTGAACGTCTGCATGCGGATCGCGCAGACCGCCGCGGGCGGCAGGTCGCTGGGAGGTTCGAACGGGTACTTCATCGAGGCCACCCGTGGCTCACGGCCGTACCGGCGATAATCGCGCCACACGCCGCTGCCCAGCCACAGCAGCACGGCGAGAGGTACCAACCCCCAGAGCGCGCTGGAGCGGACGCGCTCGAGCGCACGCTGGCGGCGCTGCGCGCCGACGATGCGGGTCTCGTCCTGCAGCAGCCGCTTCATGCCGGGGGCCGAGCCTTGCAGCGTGAACAGCGCGGGATCCATCAGGTAACGCACCTCGACGCCGTCACCGCTGGGGATGCGGTCGAAGGCGACGCTCAGGGTGCTGCGATCGTCCGACAGGCTCACGGTGGGTGTCTCGGGGTTGGCGTAGCGATGGACGTAGGCGTCGTAAGGCGCGGCCATCGGACCCGGGGCGTGCACCGTCAGGTGGTAGCCGAGGATCGTGGGGTGGTCGAGCTGCACGAGGTTCCAGTACCACTGCACCACGTCGCTATAGGCGTCCATGCTGCCGCTCACGCGGTAGACGAAACGCACCCGGCGCTCGGAGATGCGGCTGCTCATGTGCACGACCACTTCGGTGCCACCGTCGCAGGGTTGGCTGTAGGCGCGCGCCTCCGGGCCGGAGCCCAGCGCCTCCGTGCCGGGAAGCATCGTCACCGTCTGCGCGCGCCCGTGCCCGACGCAGATGAACGCCTCCCCGAAGTCCCCGCTGGTGCTGAGCGTGCGGGTGTCGCGCACCACCACGGCGCCGTCGGGCTGCAGGGTGACGTCCTGAACGACGTCGTGCCAACGGTAGCTCTGGGCCGCGCCAACGCCCGCCAGCACGGCCAACAGGATCACCGCGAGACGGCGCCAGCGGCCTGCTGACGGCGACAGGGCGGAGGAGATCACGGCGTCATCACGGTGCCGGGAAGGCGCGGCTCACGACCGCGCCCGGCGAGCCCATGGCGCCGAGGTCCTGACCGCGGAGAACCACGTCCACGCCGGCGGCGTTGCCGACGTGGAGGTAGACGGGGAGATCGAAGACGTAGTGTTGACCGGCGTCCACCGTGGCGTAGACCAACCGGTTGCCCTGGTTGCGGGTGGTGCTCTGGTAGACCTCGAGCCAGGTGCGGGCCGTGATGTTGATCCCGATCTGCTTGGGTCCGACCGACGTCGGTGTGACGGAGGCGCCCGATGGTCCCGGCGCAGGTGCCTGTGCCTGCGGCGTAGGCGTCAACGTGTAGCTCAGCGACCGGTCACGCGTGAGGTTCACCGTCGTCACCTCGGGCTGGTAGCCGGGGAGGGTGATCTCGACCTGCCGGCCCTCCCGAGCGGTCACCGGAGCGTCCCGGATGGGCGTGGTGCCGGGGAGCGCGAAGCCGTCGATGCTGACGCTGGCACCGGGCGGCTGGGTGTCGATGGTGACCTGGACGGTGCGGGACTGGACGGCATCTCCTACCACGCCAGCCGGCGTGGAGCCGGCGCCAGTACTCGCGCCCGCCGGAGTGGAGGCGCCGCCGGAGCTCGTGCCGGCCGGAGCGCCGGAGCCGGCGCCGTTCGGCGCGGACGTCGTCGACGTCGGCCCGTTGGCACCCAGAGTGACGGCCGGAGGGCGCGTGGGGCGGAACAGCAGACTGTTGAAGCCCCACACCGCCAGCCCCACCAGCACCACCACCAGCAGCAACGTGGGTAGCAGGGTGCCGAACGGCAAGCCCGGGCGTCGGTCTCGGGCCGGGACTTCGCCGCGGCGCTCCTGCTCGAGGCGCTGCTCCAGGGTAGACATGCCCACCGCACGCCGGCGTTCGCGGCCGTAACTGTCGAGCACCGCCGCCTCGTCGAGGCCCACGGCCTGGGCGTAGAGTTTGACGTAGTTGCGACTGTAGACGTCCTCCGGAAGATCCTGGTAACGCCCCTCCTCGAGCGCCCGCAGGTACTCCAGCCGGACGTGCGTCAGCTCGGCGACGTCGGAGAGCTCCAACGCCTTGCGTTGGCGGGCCTCCACCAGCATGTCGCCCAGTCCCTGGGGGCGGCCGCCCGGAGGACGTTCGCTCCCAGGGACTGCGCTCTGAGCGTTGACATCGCGCTCGCTCATGCGAATCCTCCCGAGGCACCGACGCCTGCGGCAGGCGTCGGTGCGGCGGGGCCGGACGTCTCCACTCGAGACAGCTCCACGGCCACGGCCGCGGCCAGGCGGGCGTTCTCCTCCAGCAGCCGCAGGTTGACCTCGAGCGTCGCGCCCCCCGACAGCTCCGCCAGACGCGCCAGCAGGTACGGCGTAGTGGCGCGCCCGCGGATGCCGCTGGCCCGCAGATCTTCGCGCGCCTGGTCCAGCCAGAGCGCGAAGTCGGCCGCTTCGAGGCCGTCCGACACCGGATTGCTGAGCACCACGCCGGCCCCGAGGTGGAGCGCGCGCTGGGCGAGCAGCACGTGGGCGGCCTCGCGGGGCGTGTCCACCCGCGCGGGCAAGGGGAGGTCGACCTCGGAGACGACGAAGCCCGCCAGCCTCGCGGAGCGGAACCCCACCACGGGGACGCCGAGGCTCTCGAGGCGCTCCAGCGTGGCCGCCGCGTCCAGGATGCTCTTGGGCCCGGCGCACACCGTCAGGACCGGGTAGCGGGCGAGGGCGCCGAGATCGGCGGACTCATCGAACGGTTGCTCGTGAACGCCGCCGATGCCCCCGGTGGCGAACACCGGGATACCGGCGCGGGCGGCGGCGTAGACGGTGACGGCGACGGTGGTCCCGGCGCTGGCTCCGCGCCCGACCAGGGCGGCGAGGTTCCAGAGCGAGGCCTTGTCGGCGGCGTCATCGTGCGCCAGGCGCTCCAGGGCCGCGTCGTCGATCCCCACCACGAGCTCGCCGTCCACCACGGCGACCGTCGCCGGTGTCGCGCCCGCCTGCCGGACGACCTGCTCCAGGCGGCGGGCGAGGGCGAGGTTCCGAGGGCGCGGCAGGCCGTGCGTCACTACCGTGGACTCCAGGGCCACCACGGGTTGCCCGGCGTGCAGGGCCTCTCGGATCGGCGGGGCGATGTACAGGCTCACGCGGCCATCTTACCTCAGGCCTCCGCCCCGTCCCCGCCGTCCCCGCGCCGCCGCGGGTCGTGCTACGCTCGGGCCGTGCAGAGCCCGGATCTGCAGACCGTGTTCCCGTTCGTGGGGCAGCTGGGGTTCGGCGCGGTGGCCGGCTTCGCCGCGGGCTTCGCGCTGAAGAAGGTCGGCAAACTGATGGCAGTCGCCGTCGGCCTCCTGTTCGTGGTGGTGCAGGTGCTGGCCTATTACGGCTTCATCTCGATCAACTGGGGTGTGGTGCAGAGCAGCGTCGACCCCATGCTGACGCCGAACGCGCTGGGTGGCGCGTGGCACACGGTCCTGTCGTTGCTGACGTACAACATCGCCTTCGCCGCGGCGTTCGTGCCTGCCTTGGTGTGGGGCCTGAAGCGCGGCTGAGCGGCGCTCCCCGCCAGGACTGCGTCGGCGGTCCGCGACCGGGCGCCACGCCGGGGCGAGCGGCGTTGTCGCCGATGGCCTTGTGCCGCGGAGCGCGAAACGGTAGGGTGGGACGGTGCGGAAAACCTGAGTGCCAGGCGCTCAAGGTCCTTGACAACGGGTATCCGCGCGGATACGATGTCCGCAGTTAGCACTCACGCCGCGTGAGTGCTAATCTCATGGAGACCCAACCCACAAGGGAACCTTATCCGACACGGAGGAAACTATGGCAGTGACCGAGGAGAAGATGACATTGAAGCCGCTCGGTGACAAGGTCGTCGTCGAGGTGATCGACGAGCCTCAGACCACGGCGAGCGGGATCGTCCTTCCCGATACGGCGAAGGAGAAGAGCCAGCGCGGCAAGGTCCTGGCCGTCGGCCCGGGCAAGGTGCTCGACAGCGGTGAGCGCGAGCCCATGGAAGTGAAGGTCGGCGACACGGTGGTGTTCGCCAAGTACGGTGGCACCGAGGTCAGCCTCGGCGCCAAGGAGCTGATGATCCTCAGTCAGCGCGACATCCACGCCGTCGTCGAGTGATCGCCGGGAGAGAGTAGGGACATGGCCAAGGATCTGATTTTCAAGGAAGAAGCCCGCCGCAGCCTGGAGCGAGGCGTCAACGCCGTCGCCAACGCCGTCAAGGTGACGCTCGGCCCCAAGGGCCGCAACGTGGTGCTGGAGAAGAAGTTCGGTAGCCCCACCATCACCAAGGACGGGGTCACCGTCGCCAAGGACATCGAGCTGTCCGATCACCTCGAGAACGTCGGCGCCAAGCTGCTGATCGAGATCGCCAGCAAGACCAACGACATCACCGGTGACGGGACCACCACGGCCACCGTTCTGGGTCAGTCGATCGTGCACGAAGGGCTGCGCAACGTTGCGGCCGGCGCCAGCCCGCTGGCGCTCAAGCGCGGCATCGACAAGGCGGTCGAGGCCGCCGTGGCGAGCATCCGCGAGATGTCGAAGCCGGTCGAGGACAGCAAGTCCGTGGCCGAGGTCGCGAGCATCTCGGCCAATGAGCCGGAGGTCGGCAAGATCATCGCCGACGCCATGGACAAGGTCGGCCGTGACGGCGTCATCACCGTCGAGGAGTCGAAGACGCTCGATACCGAGCTCGACGTGGTCGAGGGTATGCAGTTCGACAAGGGCTACCTCAGCGCCTACTTCGTGACCGATTCCGACGTCATGGAAGCCGTGCTCGAGGACGCCTACATCCTCATCCACGAGAAGAAGATCTCGGCGTTGAAGGATCTCCTGCCGGTGCTGGAGCAGGTCGCTCAGACGGGCAAGCCGCTGTTGATCATCGCCGAGGACATCGAAGGCGAAGCGCTCGCCACGCTGGTGGTCAACAAGCTGCGCGGCACCCTCAACGTCGCCGCGGTCAAGGCGCCCGGTTTCGGCGACCGTCGCAAGGAGATGCTCAAGGATATCGCGGCCGTCACCGGCGGCGAGATGATCAGCGACGAGCTCGGGCACAAGCTCGAGAACGTCCGGCTCGCGCAGCTCGGTAGCGCCAAGCGCGTGCGCATCAGCAAGGACGAGACGACGGTCATCGAAGGCCAGGGCAGCAAGGAGCAGATCGACTCTCGGGTCAAGGGCATCAAGACCGAGCTCGACAACACCGACAGCGACTACGCCAAGGAGAAGCTGCAGGAGCGCCTGGCCAAGCTGTCCGGCGGCGTTGCCGTGATCCGCGTCGGGGCGGCGACCGAGACCGAGATGAAGGAGAAGAAGCACCGCTTCGAGGATGCGCTGTCGACGGCCCGTTCGGCCGTCGAAGAGGGCATCGTCGCCGGCGGCGGGGTGACGCTCATCCATGCGGTCGACGCGGTCAAGAAGGTCATGGAAGGACTCAGCCACGACGAGCGCACCGGTGCCAGCATCCTGATGCGCGCCCTGGAGGAGCCCGCCCGCCAGATCGCCGCCAACGCCGGCGCCGAGGGCTCCGTGGTGGTCAATACCATCAAGGGCCATAACGACGGCAAGTTCGGCTACAACGCCGCGACCGACGAGTACGTCGACGACATGTTCGCGGCCGGCATCGTCGACCCCGCCAAGGTCACGCGCACGGCCCTGCAGAACGCGGCCTCCATCGGCGCTCTGTTGCTCACCACGGAAGCCGTGATCGTGGACCAGCCCGAGAAGGAGGACCGGTCGGCCGGCGGCGGCATGCCCGGCGGCGACATGGGCGGCATGGGCGGCATGGACTTCTGAGCTAGGCAAACCGTTGACGAGCGCGTCTCGCGCTCGCCGAGTTGGCGGGGCGGCCCCGGAAGGGGCCGCCCCGCTTCCGTCGTTGGCGGATCGCGCTGCGCCCGGCCGGGCGGCGCAGTATCGTCGCGGCATGAGCTCGGTCCTCGCGCGGCTGGCCCAACGTGTGCCTACCTTCGTGGCTCCCGACTACCGGGGTGGTTCGCTGGTCAACCTTCCGGTCACGGTGGGACGCCTGCTGGGCGTGAGCGGCGGCTGGGCCGCGCCGCCGCTGGCGGCCGCACGCGGGTCCGACGGCATCGGGGCGTCGCACGTGCTGCTGCTGGTGATCGACGGGCTGGGGTTGCGCGCCCTGGAGCGCCGACCCGGTCCCCGCGGCCGCCTCGAGGGACTGGTAGAAGCTTTCGGGGGTCGCGCCACGACGCTGACGTCGGTGCTACCGTCGACCACCAGCGTGGCCACCACTGCGCTGCTGGGCAATGGCGCGGCGCCGGCGGAGAGCGGCATGCTGGGCTTCACGCAACGCCTGCCGCGCCTCGGGCTGGTAGGCAACATGCTGTTCTGGACAGTTCCCGGTGAGGAGCGCGGGCTCGAGCGGCCCGGCATGCGCCCCGAGACCTTCCTGGAGACGCCCTCGCTGTTCGAGGTCCTCGAGGGGGGAGGGGTGCCGTCGGCCGCGTTCCTGCCCGCTTCGATCGCAAGGAGTCCGTTGTCGCGGCTGCAGTTCCGGGGCGCGACGCCCCGCGGCCTGCCAGATCTCGCGACGGGGCTCCAGGCCGCCGAACGGTTCCTCCGGTCCACCCCCCGCGGTTTCGCCTACGTCTACACACCCGACCTCGATACCGTCAGCCACCGGGAAGGCCCCGGGACCGAGGGGTGGGAGCGCGTGTTGGACGGCATGCTCACGACGCTCGAGGCCTGGCTCGAGGGCATGCGGCCGTGGCCGGGCTGCGCTCCGCGGCTGCTGGTCACCGCCGATCACGGGCTCGTTGCGACGCCGGTGGAGGAGCGCAGGCTGCTCTCCGAGCTCGACGGCGTGGGGCCACTGCTGGCCTACCCGCCGGGAGGGGAGGCGCGCCACCTCTACCTCTACGCGCGCCACGGGGCGAAGCGGGAGCTTCTGGCGGCCCTGGAGGAAGCGCTCGGCCCGGACTTCCTGGTGGTCGATGGGCGCGAGGCGCTCGGGGCGGGCCTGTACGGCGAGCCCGACCGCCTCCATCCGGAGGCGGTCGACAGGGTGGGGGACGCGGTGGTGCTGGCGCGCGGCGCCGCGTCTGTGTGGCCCGATGATCCCGGCACGGTGTTGCTGGGCATGCACGGTTCGCTCGAAGCCGACGAGATGCTCGTGCCCCTGTTCGACCTGCCGTTGGGTCGACCGCGCGCCGTCCGCGCGACCGAAGTGCGCTAGGGCTGGAGCAGGCTGCGGCCGGTCATCTCGGCGGGCTGATCGAGGCCGAGGAGCTCGAGCAGGGTGGGAGCGACGTCGCCGAGCACTCCGCCGCTGCGCAGGGTCCGCCCGCGGAGCTCCGGATCGTCGCACACCAGCACGCAGGGCACCGGGTTGGTGGTGTGGGCGGTGTGGGGGCTGCCGTCGGCCTCGGCCATGACCTCGGCGTTGCCGTGGTCGGCGAGGATGATGGCGGCGCCACCCTTGGCCAGCAGCGCCTCCAGGAGCCGGCCCAGGCCGGTGTCGGCGGCCTCGCACGCTGCGACGGCGGCGCGCAGCACGCCGGTGTGCCCGACCATGTCGGGGTTGGCGTAGTTGAGCAGCAGGAAGTCGTCATCGGCTTGCTCCAGGCGCGCGACGGTGGCATCGGTGAGCTCAGGGGCGCTCATCTGCGGCTGGAGATCGTAGGTGGCCACCTTGGGAGACGGCACCAGCTTGCGCTCCTCGCCCGGGTACGGGTCCTCGCGCTTGGCATTGAAGAAGTAGGTCACATGCGCGTACTTCTCGGTCTCGGCGGTGTGGTACTGGCGCAGGCCGGCCTCGCTCACGACCTCGCCGAGAGCGTGCTCTACGGCGGGCAGCTCGAAGGCGAAGGGCGCGTCGACGTCCCGGTCGTACTGCATCAGCGAGGCGTACCTCAGGCGCGGCCGACGGCAGCGTTCGAAGCCGTCCCAGTCCGGTCCGCCCAGCAGGGCGTAGGTGAGCTGACGGGCACGATCGGCTCGGAAGTTGAAGAACACCGCCGCGTCGCCGTCGCGCATCTCGCCGAGCGGCACGCCCTCCTGGTCGGTGATCACGGTAGGGAGGATGAACTCGTCGGTCTCTCCCCGTGCGTACGCCTGCGCCACCGCCTCGGAGCCGCTGTGCGCGGTGTGCTCGGAACGCCCGCAAACGACTGCCTCGTAGGCCAGCCGGGTTCGCTCCCAGCGCTTGTCGCGGTCCATGGCGTAGTAGCGGCCGGACACGCTGGCCAGCGCCGCCCCGGAGCCGAGTTGCGCGACCCGCTCCTCGAGCTCGGCCACGAAGCCGCGGCCGCTGTCCGGTGGGGTGTCGCGGCCGTCGGTGAAGACGTGGAGGTAGACCGGCGCGGTGCCCCGCCGCCTGGCGAGCTCGAGCAGCGCGAAGAGGTGCCGGAGGTCGGAATGGACGCCGCCGTTGCTCACCAGCCCCATCAGGTGCAGAGCGTGTCCCTTGGCCGCGTCGAAGGTCTCGGTCAGGACCGGGTTCTCGAAGAAGCTACCGTCGTCGATGGCGTTCTGGATGAAGCTCAGGCTCTGCATCACGACGCGCCCGCCGCCGAGGTTGAGGTGGCCGACCTCGCTGTTGCCCATCTGCCCCTCCGGCAGGCCCACCGCACGGCCGGAGGCGGCCAGCTCAGTGTGCGGGTAGTCCCGCCAGATGCGGTCGAACGTCGGCGTGCGCGCCAGGGAGACGGCGTTGCTGGGACCGGCGGGGGCGAGGCCGAAGCCGTCCAGGATGAACAGAGCCACGGGCTTGACGGGTGCGGTCATGTGTCACCTCGTTCACGCGGGCGGCACGGTCGCCGCCGCGATGGCGTCCTGTCGGGCCCACGGGGCGGGGACGGACCCCTCTGGAAGGCCGAACGCCCCGCGGGAACGGTGCTGCGGCTAGTGTACCGCCGTCGCGCCCGGGACGCCGCTCAGAGCGCGCCGAGGACCCGCCGGACGCGGTCGGGAAGCCGACGCATGTCGTCGTCGGCGACGTCGGCGAGAGCCTTGCCGGCGGCCAGGGCGGCGCGGCAGCGCGCGGCGTGCTCGAGCTGTGGCTTGATGCCGGGATCCGCCAGGACCTGAGGGAGCAGCTCGGCCAGGGTGGCGTCGAGCGAACGCGCCGCCAGGACCTCGGCAACGGCCCGCTCCTCCTCGCCGAGGTCGGGCGTCGGCACCCCCGGCCGCACCGCCAGCCTGCGGGCGGCGTCGATGACGCGGCCCTCGTCGGCGTAGCGGCGGCAAGCGTCGCAGGGGCCCGGCTCCGGCACCAGCGCGCCACAGGTGGGGCAAGGTTGCCACCCCTCGCTCCGCCGCCGGGCACGGTAACCCAGCATGGCGCGCCCGGCGCGCAGGGCCGCACCGGCGACCGGGTCGGGCAGCTCGAGGTCCCCGAGTCGGCGCGCCAGGTCGGCGAGGGCGTCGGGATCGGGGCGGCTGGGCGCCGGCGTGGGCGCGGGCTCCTCGGGGGCGTGAGGGCGCCCGACGACGAAGCGGATCTCGCGTACCTCGCGCGCCTCGAAGCGGGCGCGGTAGACGTCCAGGAAGCGCTGCCGTTGGAGGCTGAGGTGCATCGCCGTCTCGCTGTCGCTGACATCGACGTAGAGCACTCCGTCGCGGACGACCCTGGCCTCGGCGAAGCGGGCCACTTCGGGGCCCGCCACCTGCGGCCACAGCAGCACCGCCTCGGCACGGCGCACCGCACGCTTCATGCCCGAGCGCCGGAAGAACTCGCCCAACAGCTCGGAGACGTGACGCTCAGGCACGGGCCACCACCCCGTCGGAGATGGTCAACAGCCGGTCGCAACTGGGCGGCGGCTCGGTGCCGCTGACCAGGGCCTGCGGCGTGCGGGCCGTGAGGTCGAGCAGGAACGCGCGGCGTCCGGCATCGAGCTCGGCCGTGAAGTCGTCGACGAGCAGGACCGGAGCCTCATCGTGCTTCTCCTCGAGCAGGCGGTACTCCGCGACCCGTAGGGCGAGCGCCACCGTGCGGGCCTCCCCCCGCGAGCCGTAGGCCTGGACGCTGTGACCGTCGAGGGTGAGGTCCAGGTCGTCGCGGTGCGGGCCCACCGGCGTGACCGCGCGCGCCCGTTCCTCGGCATGGGCGAGAGCGAGCGCCTCGCCGAGTTCGCAAACGGCACGCTGGTGGCGCAACTCCACGCCCAGGATCTTGGCGTCGCCGGCGACCTCCGCGTAGGTCCCGACCGTCAGCTCGGACAGGCGCCGCAGCGCCCTGCGCCGCAGCGCGTCGATCTCGCCGCCGAGCACTACGAAGCGCTCGGTCCAGACCTCCAGTCCGGCCGTCGACGCGCCGCCGCGGAGCAGCGCGTTGCGCTGCTCCAGCACGCGCTGGTACTCACGCAGCAAGGCGGCGTAGCGCGCAGAGAGCTTGGAGAGCAGGGCGTCCAGGTAGCCGCGCCGTCTCGCGGGGGAGCCGTGCACCAGCTCGGCGTCCTCGGGCGTGATGAGGACCGCGCTGCTCACGCGGGCGATGTCCGCTACGCGGACCGACTGGCCGTCCAGCCTGAGCTGCTTGCGGCCCGGCGCGAGGCCGACTTCGATGCGGCTTGTGCCGTCGGCATGCTCGAGCTCCGCGGCCACGAACCCCTCGCTCTCGCCGATACGCACCGTCTGTGCGATGGTGCCCGCCGGGAGCTCGCCGGTGCAGGCCAGGTAGGCGGCGGCCATGACGTTGCTCTTGCCCGACGCGTTGCGGCCCACCAGGCCGACGACGCCGGCGCCGAGTTCGATCTGCGGGGTACGGAGGTTCCTCAGATTGAGCTGCGACAGGGAGCGCAGAACCACGGAGCCAGTGTAGCCTTCCGCCTGGGCGCGCCCCGCGCGCGTTGGGCCGCTGCCGCTCCCCTTCAGGCGGCGCTGGGCTGGGCCGCCGGTCTGCTGTCGAGACCGCGCGACAGCGCCGCCCACACCGCGGCCACTGCCAGCAGGAGGGCGGCGGCGCCCAGCAGGACGGCGGCGTACGAGGGCCGGGCGGCCACTGCTCCGGCGACAGCGGCGCCGAGGGTGAGCCCCAGCGCGTTGGCGGGCAGCACGAGGCCGAGCATCTTCCCCCGCATGCCGTCGGGGACGATGAGTTGCAGCAGCGTGATCGACGCCACCTCACCCAGGCCGAGACCCGTCCCGATCACCACGCCGCCTCCGAGCAGGCGAGGGAGCGTGCCGGTCGCGAGCAGTGCGAAGCCGATCGCGACGACCGCCTGCGAGACGGTTACCAGGTGGCGGGTAGGGACGCGCTGCACCAGCGCCGTGACGGCGACGATGCCGATGAGCGTGCCGGCGCTGATGAGCGCCTCGAACAGGCCGTAGCCGCGTGCTCCGTGGTGGGCCCGCTCCATCGCCAGCGGCATCAGCACGTTGAGCAGGTTCAACGCGGCGTTCAGCACCAGGGTGGCGACCAGCAGGACCTGCAACGGCGGCCGGCCGGCGAGGAAGCGGACGCCGCCCACCAGATCGGTCAGGAAGGGCGTGCGCCCTTCCTCGGGGCTGGCGGGGAAGCGCACGACCAGGGCCGCCACGGCGAGGGCCAGCAGGCAAGGGGCGGCCAGGGCCAGGGTGGCCGGAGCGCCGACGGTGGCGACCAGCGCACCCCCTGCGCCCAGGCCCACCATCGGGATCCCCATGGTGGCCGCCTGCATCAAGGCATTGGCCTGGGCGAGGCGCTCGGCAGGCACGATCCGTGGCAGGACGACGTTCCCTGCCGCGAACGTGAAGATGGTGACGAGGCCGTTCAGGGGGGCGGCCAGGTAGAGCAGCCACAGCGGCAGCGCTCCGGTCAGGGCCAGGCCCGCTACGGCGGCTGTCAGCAGCGCGCGCGCGAGTGCGCCCGTCAGCAACGGCAGCCGAAGGGGGAGACGATCGGCGAGCGCACCCACCAGGGGACCCCCGAAGCGCGGCAGCGACGCCAGCAGCATCACGGTCGCCAGCTCCGCGCCGGATCCACCGAGGCCGAGCACCAGGAACGGCATGGCGATGAAGCCGAGCGCGTCGCCGATGGCGCTGACGGCGATGCCGAGCCAATAGGCGGTGAAGTCGCGGTTGAACAGACGTGCGCGGCCGGATTCCGTCATGCCCTCAGCATGCTAGATTACTACTGGAGATGGAAGAACAGAATTCCAGTAGTGTCTCCGACAGGGCCTGGGAGGTCCGCACTCCCCTCCAGGCACGCTTGCTGAGCGACGCGACGAGCCGCGCATACTTCCTTCCCTTCCTGGGGCGGACGCGCTCGGTCACGCAGGCGGCGAACGAGGTCGGCTGCGCGCTCGACGCCATGCACTACCGCGTCCGGCGCTTCCTCGCGGCGGGGCTGCTGGAGATCCAGGGGGAGCGAGCCCGCGCCGGCCGGCCGATCAAGCTCTACCGTTCGGTGAGCGACGCCTTCTACATCCCCTTCGCCCTCACCCCCTACAGCGAGCTGGAGGAGCGCATGCTCGTCGACGTGATCCGTGAGGACGAACGTGTGGTGAAGGCGCTTGCACGGGCGTTGCGCGGGGGCGGGGTGGAGGGGCGACGACTCTACCGTGGCGCCGACGGCGTGGACATGTACGAGTCGGCCGCGGATGCCGGGGCCGGGCGCGACTGGCGCGCCGTGATGGCGACGTGGCCCCCGAGCCAGCCGGTCACCGAGCGGGTGGGGATGGAGTTCGCGCTGACCGACGACGAGGCCCGGCACATGCTGATCGAGCTCTACGAGGTGCTGGAGCGCTACCGCACGTTGGAGCGCGACGAGCGGGCGCGCCGGACCTACCACGCCCAGGTCGCCGTCGTTCCCTGGGAGGATTGAGCCGTTCCGGCTGGGCCGGGCGACGGCGGGGACGGCGCAACCCCGGTGCTACACTGACGCCTGATGAACTCGCTCGACGCTAATGCGCTGCGGCGCGATTTCCCCATCCTGGAGCGCTCCGTGCAAGGGCACCCGCTCGTCTACCTGGACAGCGCCGCCTCGTCCCAGAAGCCGCGTCAGGTGGTGGAGGCGATGGCCGCCTACTACTACGGCCACCACGCCAACGTCCACCGCGGCGCGCACACCCTGTCGGTGGAGGCCACCGACGCCTACGAAGCCGCCCGCGCACGCGTGGCCGGCTTCCTCAAGGCGCCCGACGCGCGCTCGGTGGTGTTCACCCGCAACGCCACGGAGGCTTTGAACCTGATCGTTTCGAGCTGGGGCGGGGCGAACCTGGCCGAAGGCGACGAGGTGATCGTCACGGTCGCGGAGCACCACGCCAACCTGGTTCCGTGGCACTTCTTGAAGCGTGGGCGCGGCATCGTGATCCGGCCCGTCGGCCTGACAGCCGACCAGCGCGTCGACCTCGACGCGATGGCAGCGGCGATCGGCGAACGTACCCGGGCCATCGCCACCTTCCACATGAGCAACGTACTGGGCGTCGTCAACCCGATCCGGCGCATCGCCGACATGGCCCACCGCGCCGGCGCGGTGCTGGTCGTCGACGGCGCCCAGGGAGCACCACACCTGCCCGTCGACCTCCAGGCGCTCGACTGCGACTTCTACGCTTTCTCGGGGCACAAGATGCTCGGGCCCACCGGGGTCGGCGCGCTGTGGGCGCGTGCCGAGATCCTCGAGGCCATGCCCCCGTTCCTGGGCGGGGGCGAGATGATCCGCCGCGTGACCGTCGACGACAGCACTTACGCCGGGATCCCCGCCCGCTTCGAAGCGGGCACGCCGCCGGTGGCCGAGGCGATCGGCCTGGCCGCTGCCATCGACTATCTGGAGGCGGTGGGGATGGACGCTGTCGCCGAGCACGACGCGGCACTGGCGCGCTACGCTCTCGAGCGTCTGGACGGAGTGCAGGGCGTCACCCTCTACGGACCGCGAGGCGACGATCGCGGCGGCATCGTCACGTTCAACATCGACGGCGTCCACCCTCACGACGTCGCGACGGCCCTCGACGCCGAAGGCATCGCCATCCGCTCCGGCCACCACTGCGCGCAACCGCTGGGGGCGGCCCTCGGCGCCAGCGCCACGGCGCGGGCCAGCTTCTACCTCTACACCACCCAGAACGAGGTGGACCGCTTCGTCGAAGCGGTCGTCACGACCCGCGACTTCTTCGCGGCCTACGCCTGAGGCGACCCATGAGCTTCCTCGACAGCCTCTACAAGGACGTCATCCTCGAGCACTACAAACGGCCTCACAACCGTGGTGCGCTCGACCACCCCAGCCATGTCCGGGAGGGTGAGAACCCATCGTGCGGCGATGAGCTCACGCTCTATCTGCGGGTGGCGGACGGCATCATCCACGAGATCGGATTCGAAGGGGAGGGCTGCGCCATCAGCCAGGCCTCGGCGTCGCTGATGACCGACGCCCTGAAGGGGCGTAGCGTCGAGGCCGCCCTGGAGCTCTCCGAAGCGTTCAGGGCGATGATCCGCGGCCAACCGCCGGCGCCGGAACTGGGCGAACTGAGCGCCCTTCAGGGCGTCGCCAGACTCCACGCCCGGGTCAAGTGCGCCACCTTGGCCTGGACCACGCTGGAGAGCGCCCTCGAGGTGCCGGGCGGCAAAGGTACGGACGGCTGAGGCGCCCCTCGCGGCCGCAGCAGCGTTCCTGCCTGCGGCTTCCGTGAGGGTTCAGCGCGGCGTGGTGGTAGGTTCGCTGCGATCGCGCGGGTCGCCGTCGGGGCCGGGCTGGCCGTCCTCGTCCGCGGTGACCGCGCCGGCCAGCTGGCGCGGGTGGGGTTGGCTCTCCAGCGAGCGGGTGTAGGCCTCCAACATGCCGCGGAACTGCTCACGGAACAGCGACGTCTCGCGCTCCACCCGTGCCAGCTCAGCCTGGGCGGCGCGCAAGCGCGCCTCGGCGCCCTGCAGCCGATCGTGCTTGAGGCGGTCCGCCTCGAGCAGGATGAGCTGCGCCTCCTTCTTGGCGTTCTCCTTGATCTCGTTGCCGATGCGTTCCGCGGCGATGATGGCGCGCTGCAACTCGGCCTCCGCGGCCTGCAGCTCGGTGATCTTCTCGCCGCGGAGCTCGAGCTCCTCGCGCAGGTTCTGCACTTCCCGGAGCAACTCCTCGCGCTCCATGGCGACGCGCTCCAAGAACTCGCGGACCTGACGGCGATGGTAGCCGCTCGCCGTGCGCTGGAACTCCATATGCTGGATGTCGAGCGGGCTCAGTCTCATGCTCGTACCGTCCCTCGCGGGTGCGTCACCGGAACAGGGCCGATCCGACCCGTACCCATGCGGCCCCCTCTTCGACCGCGACCTCGAAGTCTCCGCTCATGCCCATCGAGAGCCGCGCTGTCCCAAGGGTATCACCCAGGCGCCGGAGCTCCCGGAAGAAGGGGCGGCTGGACTCCGGGTCGTCGCTGTACGGCGCCATGGTCATCAGCCCGTCGAGCGCGACGTGCTCGAGGCTTGCGATGTGGTCCGCCAGCGCGGCGCACGCTTCCGGTGCGACGCCGAACTTCCCCGGCTCGCGCGCCACGTTGACCTGGAGCAGCACGCGGAAGGTCGTCCCCTGCCGCGCGCCCTCCGCTTCGAGCGCGTCCGCCAGTCGCGGCGAGTCCAGCGAGTGGATGAGCGCCACCCCAGCGAGGTACTTGACCTTGTTGCGTTGCAGGTGGCCGATGAGGTGCCAGGTGACGTCGGGCCCCAACGCGGCAGCCTTGCCGCGCCACTCTTGGACCCGGTTCTCACCTAGGATGCGGTGGCCGCGGGCCAGCACGCGGTCGCGGATCTCGTCGACATCGTGCCCCTTGGTGACGGCCACCAATGTCACCTCGGAAGGGTCCCGACCCACGCCGGCGCAGGCGGCCTCGATACGCTGCAGAACGTCCGAGAGCACCGTGATCAGAGCTCGGGCAGCAGCGCGCTGACCAGCGCCCGGAAGCGTGCCCCGCTCTCGGCGGCCACGCGCAGCACCTCGTCGCCGGTGGCGTGCTGGTCGCCCTCGGGCAACGCCATGTCGGTGACGGTCGAGAGCCCCACCACGCGCATGCCGAGGTGGCGCGCCTCGATGACCTCGTGTACCGTCGACATGCCGATGGCGTCCGCCCCCCAGTGGCGGTAGGCGCGTAGCTCGGCGCGCGTCGCGTAGCTCGGCCCCGCGACGGCCAGGTAGACGCCCTCGCGCAGCAGCAGGTTCTGGCTCCGGGCCACGGCGCGGGCCACCTCGAGGTAGCCGGGATCGTAGCAGTCGAACATCACCGGGAAGCGGGGCCCGGCAGCGTCGTCGTTCGGACCGGTGAGCGGGTTCTGGCCGGTGGCGTTGATGAGATCGAGGTGGAGCATCAGCTCTCCGGCGCGGAAGGTCGGCGCCAGCCCGCCACAGGCGTTGCTGACGAGCAGCGTTCCGGCCCCGAGGGCGTGCATCACCCTCACGGGGAAGGCGCACTGCGCCGAGCTGAAGCCCTCGTAGAGGTGGACGCGTCCCTGCATGGCCACCACGCGCCGACCCGCGAGCCTTCCGATCACGAAGCGTCCGGCGTGGCCGGGAGCTCCGCTCACCGGCATGCCGGGCACGTCGGCGTAGGGGACCACCGCTTCGGCGTCGACCTCGTCGGCGAGGGGACCGAGTCCGCTCCCCAGCACCAGGGCGATTTCGGGCGCGCCGGAAGTGTGCCGGCGGAGGGCGGTGACGGCGTCGTCGATCGAGGGGTGCGAAGCGGCGTCCATAGCGTCGATTCTACCGGGGGAGAGCGGTGTCGACCGGGGCGCCGGAGGGACGTCGATGGCGACCGGGACGCTCTAAGTCCTCTCACCCGAACTCAGGTACACTGCACGCATGCCGATATTCCGCCACCTGGTGGCCGTCATGCTCGTCGCCGTGGGCGCTCTCTCGTTCGCCCAACAGCAGCCGGCCCCACAGGGACGATTGGCCGACGTCCGTGTCGAGGGAACCACCAACTACGCCGACATCGTCAAGACCATCATCACGGCGCGCAAGGGCACGCCGGTGGACAGCATCGACCTGGAAGCCGAACGGAACCGCGTCTACAGCCTGGGGACCTTCCAGGAGGTGTCGGTCAGCATCCAGTCGAGCCCCGGAGGCCCGGTTCTGCTGATCAAGGTCAAGGAGAACCCGTTGATCGGCGCGATCGACTTCCAGGGGAACAGCTCGGTCGGCACGGCAGCGCTCACCGACGCGCTGAAGTCCAACAATCTGGTCGAGACCGGCCGGGTGTACAACACCAGCCGCGCCGAGCAGGCCAAGCAGACCATCCAGCAGGTCTACCGGCAGGACGGCTTCCCATTCAACGTGGACGTCAACCTCAACGAGGAGGCGGCGCCGGATCTCGCCAAGCAGGGCGGTCCCGTGCCCGTTCGGCTGACCTACACCATCACCGAGAAGGCCAAGCTCGACAAGGTCGTGTTCCAGGGCAACACCGTGTTCGACGCCGCCGCGCTCAAGGGTCCGTTCGACGCGTTGCTCAAGGCCGGTACCTTCCAGCTCGCCTCGTATCACTCGGCACTGCAGCAGGTGAGCAAGATGTACGCCGACAAGGGCTTCCGTGGCAGCGGCGTCGACGTTCAGAACAGCGAGCTCAAGGACGGCACGCTGACGGTGAACGTCGTGGAGCTCCGCATCGACTCGATCGACACCACCGCACTGGGTGTCGACCCTTCCCATCTGAGCCTGCAACCGGGCGATCTGTTCAACTACGACAAGCTCCTCAGCGACGTCAAGCAGCTCGCTCGTGGACGTAGCAGCGACATCCAGCTACAGACGCTGCGTTCGGCGACCGGCGGCGTGCGCGTCGTCTTCAGCCTGGGCGCTCCCGACACCGCGGGCCCGATCAAGGCGATCAAGTTCGAGGGCAACACGGTCCTCTCCACCCAACAGCTGGAGAAGGTGCTGTCGCTCAAGATCGGCGACACCTTCACCTCGGCGGTGGCACGAGAGGACTTCGGGGCCATCGTCCAGGCCTACAGCGATCAGGGCTACATCATCGCCACCCAGCCGGACTTCAGCTACGACAACGGCACCTACATCCAGCGCGTGACGGAGATGAAGATCGCCGGCTACAGCATCCAGTACGAGGGCAAGCCCGACAACACCAAGCCCTTCGTCATCACTCGCTACCTTCCGAAGGTGGGCAGCGTCGCCAACGTCCACCAGATCGACAACGGGCTTCGTCAGGTGTACCGGACCGGGGCGATCACGCCGGTCAACCGCTCGTTCCAGCAGGCAGCCAAGCCCGACGAGCTCACCGTCGTGGTCACGGTGAAGCATGCCAGCACCGGCACCTTCCAGCCGTCGGCGCAGTACGCCACCGACACCGGACTTTCGGCCTCGCTGAGCTACCAGAACAAGAACTTCCTGGGGCGCGCCCATCACGTCAGCGTCGATCTCAACGGCACCAGCACCGATCTGGGTCTGATGTTCGGGGGCAGCCTGCGCTACGACATCCCCTGGCTCTTCATCCCCGTCGACAACTTCGAGACCACTCCCACCTCCTACTCGGTCCAGTTGTTCAGCACCATCCGCAACAACCAACCGCTCAGCACATCCAGCGGCAGCACCACGGTCACCTATCCCGGTCTGTCCGCCATCGACACGAACCGTGTGAAGGTCGGCGAGTACACCGTGCGCAACACGGGCCTCGGCGTGAGCGTGATCCGCGAGATCTACCCCCATACCTCCATGAACCTGAGCGGCAGTGTGACCTACGCCCAGTACAAGCTGGAGCCGCCCAGCGTCGACTGCACCATCCAGAACGGCGCGGTGACCAACAACGGAACGTGCTCCCTTCCGGGCTCGGATGCGCTGAAGTACCTGCCGACCAGCGGCGTCTCGACCTTCTTCGGGGCCGGCGTGTCCTACGACGATCGCGACAACCCCGACTTCCCGACCACGGGCATCCATACCTACGGCAACTTCGGCATCGGCATCGGCAGCGATTACGCCGATCCCGCCACCGGGCAGCGTCAGACCTACGCCTACCAGCAAGTCACGGCGGGGTTCCGCACCTACGCCAAGCTCTCGACGCTCGACCCGGCCGAGATCAAGGACCCGGGGCACGTCTTCGCGGTACGCCTCGATGCCGGCACCCAGATCGGCGACAACTACCCCAGCTCGAAGCAGTTCCAGGTGGGGCGGACCAACGTGACTCGCTCGCTGATCCGCGGCTACACCGTGAACGATTTCAACCTCTCGAAGAGCTACATCACCAGCTCGCTGGAGTACCGCTACAACTTCAACCTGAATACGATCGCCACCCAGACGGTGATCGGGGTCGCCTTCGTGGACCTGGGCTGGGCGTCGAGTGTTCCCAACTTCCCCGACTACCAGACGCCCGTGTTCGGCGGCGCCGGTATCGGGGTGCAGATCAACCTCGGTTTCGGAAGCGTGGTGCTGCCGGCCATCCGGATGGACTACGCCTTCAGCGAACGCCACCCCACCGGCGTCTTCGGGTTCCGCGTGGGTCCGGTCTTCTAGCGTATTGGGCGGGTGGGGCGGCGCCCGCCCCACCCGTCGACGTCACTCGCCGGCGACGTCGCGCAGCACGTCCAGATCGGTGAGACGGATCTTGCCGTAGCCGGCGTCGATCGCCCGCAGTCGAACCAGCTCTCCGATGACCTTGGTGACCGTCTCGCGCACCGAGCCGACGGCGGCGGCGAGGTCGTCGTGGGTGATGTGCACGAGCCGGACGCCGTCATCGTCGACGCTCGCCAGATCGCTGGTCCCGAGCTCCAGAAGCTCCGCGGCGATGCGCGACCGCAGCCGCTTGCCGGCCAGCCGGTTGAGTGCGCGATAGAGTGCCTCGACGACGTGGACCAGGTGGACGAGCAGCTGCTGGCGCTCGTCGCGTGACAAGGAGCGGACATCCAGCACCGTCACTTCGGTGTCGGTCACCGCCTCGGCGAAGTAGCGTCGCCCCTCACCGGTGACGGCCTCCTCACCGAAGAACCCGCCCGGCTTGACGTAACGCAGCGTCAACCCGTTGCCTTCGTCATCGACGGTGTGCACCCGCACCAACCCGCTACGGACTCGGAAGAGGTACTCCGGACCTCCAGGGAACAGGACTACCTCACCGGCCTGGTAACCGCGCACATCCACGATCTCGGCGCCGCCCAGCGATGCGCTCATGGCATGCGCCTCCCTTCTCGTGGCCCCATGCCGCGCTCCGGACCTTTGTGAGACCCAGGCACAAATCGAGGATACCGCCGCACGACCGGGCCACCAAACGGCTGGGTTACGTACCCGTGCGACCGGCGCCGGCACAGACGAAGGGCGTGCTCTCGACCGGGTCATGGAGCGCTCGCGGCGGATGCCGAGGGCTGCCGGCCTCACCAGCATCGCGGTCGGGGACGGCGTCAACGTCAACGCTGTGCCTGTGCTGCGGGCCGCGCGCCTGCGCTCAGACGTTGAACAGGAAGTGCATGACGTCGCCGTCCGCGACGACGTAGTCCTTGCCCTCGGTACGGAGCCAGCCGCGACTGCGGGCCGCGGCGATGGAGCCCGCCTCCACCAGCTTGTCCCAGGCGATGACCTCGGCCCGGATGAAGCCGTGCTGGAAGTCGCTGTGGATGACGCCCGCCGCCTCGGGCGCGCGGGCGCCACGGGGCACGGTCCAGGCGCGCACCTCCTTCTCGCCGGCGGTCAGGAAGGTGATGAGGCCGAGCGTGTGGTAGCCGACCTCGACCAGCCGGTCGAGCCCAGGCTCACTCAAGCCCATGTCGGTAAGGAAGGCATGTGCTTCCTCGTCGCCGAGCTCGGTCAGCTCCTCCTCGATGCGGGCCGAGATGACCACCACGTCCGAGCCTTCCTCCGCGGCTAGGGCCCGTACCTCGTCGACGTAGGCGTTGCCGTCGGGCAGCGCGTCCTCCGATACGTTGCACACGTAGATGACCGGCTTGGCGGTGAGCAGGTTGAAGTCGGCGGGCAGCACGTGGCCACTGGCACGGGCCGGGACACCCTGCTCGAGCTTGGCCAGCACCGCCTCGGCGTCGGCCAGCACTGCCGCATCCTCGAGGTCGCTCTTGGCGCTGCGGCGCAACTTCTCGACGCGCTTCTCCAACATCGCGATGTCGGCGAGCGCCAGCTCGGTTCGGATGGTCTCGATGTCCGACGCCGGCGCCACCTCACCCGCCACGTGGACCACATTGGGATCGTCGAAACAGCGCACCACGTGGGCGATGGCGGCCACTTCGCGGATGTTCGCCAGGAACTGGTTTCCCAGGCCCTCACCGCGGCTCGCGCCCTTCACCAGACCGGCGATATCGACGAACTCGACGCTCGTCGGAACGAGCGGCGGGATCCGCGCGCCCTTGACGTAGAGCGCTTGGAGCGCGTCCAGGCGCGCGTCCGGCACCGCCACCACGCCCACGTTCTTGTCGATGGTGGCGAAGGGGTAGTTGGCGGCTTCCACACCCGCCCTGGTGATGGCGTTGAACAGCGTGCTCTTGCCGACGTTGGGCAATCCTACGATTCCGATGCCAAGCATGACCTCTCCCGTGCGGCGGCGTGCCGGCGGGGCGATCCCACGGCGCAGCCGGCCAAAGCAGCAGTATAGCGCGCGCCGGCGGCCCGGCGTTCGCCGCCGGCCGCGCGAGGGGCGGATGGTGCGCCCCGTCCCCGGTGTGCCGCCGGGCATCTCCTGATGAGCGGTGAACGCCGTACCAGACGGGCGTTCGCCGCACTCAACGAGCGTGGTAGGATCGCCGCCATGACGCTGAAGAACGCATCCGGGACGCCCGGGCCCGCGAACCGGGAGGACGGTCGACCGTGATGAGCGAGGTGCGCTACCACAGCACCCGCGCCGCCCAGGGAACGCCGGGCATCCCGTTCGAGGAGGCGCTGTGGCGGGGGCTGGCGCCGGACGGCGGTCTGTACCTGCCGCGGCCGCTGGTGCCCCTGCCCGAAGATTGGCGCGAGGCGACCTCGGCGGCCGATCTCGGCGCCCGCATCCTGCCCCCCTACCTGGGGATGGCCCGGGAGGCGGTCGAGCCCCTGCTCGAGGCGGCGCTGGACTTCGCGATGCCGGTGGTGCCGTTGTCGCGGGATCGTTACGTGCTGGAGCTGTTCCATGGACCCACGTTGGCGTTCAAGGACGTCGGCGCACGGACCATGGCCCAGCTCATGGCCGCTGCCGCACAGCGCCGCGGCCGGCGCGCGACGATCCTGGTGGCCACCTCGGGCGACACCGGGAGCGCGGTCGCCGACGCCTTCAAGGGTTTCGATGCGGTACGCGTGGTGCTGCTCTACCCCCAGGGGCGGATCAGCGAGATGCAGGAGCGCCAGCTCGCGGTGGCCCGCCCGGGCGTCAAGGCCTACCGGGTACGGGGCTCGTTCGACGACTGCCAGCGGCTGGTGAAGACGGCCTTCGCGGATCCCGCGCTGGCGGGGTTGAGTCTGACGAGCGCCAACTCCATCAACGTCGGTAGGCTGTTGCCGCAAACGCTCTACTATCTGTGGGGCGCGTTGCAGATCGAGCGGCTTCGAGGGGACCGCGAGACGCTCGACGTGTGCGTTCCCAGCGGCAACCTCGGCAACCTCACCGCCGGTGTGCTCGGCGTCCGCATGGGATGGCGCATGGGTCGCTTCCTGGCTGCGCACAACGTCAACGACTTCTTCCCCGACTTCCTGAACGCGCGGGCCGAGGCGTACGCCTTCCGTCCGACCCGGGCGACGTTGTCGAACGCCATGGACGTCGGTGCACCGTCGAACTTCGAGCGCCTGCTGGAACTTGCGGGCGATGGCCTGAGCCGTGCGATCTGGGGGGTGAGCGTGGACGACGACGCGACGCTCGGCCGCATGCGGCGGAGCGACGAGGACGACGGCTACCTGCCGTGCCCGCACACGGCGGTCGGGTTGGAGGCGGTGGAGATCCATCGACGGGAGACCGGCGAGGCCCGTCCGGTCATGGTGCTCGCTACCGCGCACCCCGCCAAGTTCCCGGATGCCGTGGAGCGCGCCACCGGTCGTGGCGGGCCGCGGAGCGACGCGCTCGAGACCCTCGCCCACGCCCCCCGCGATGTCACCGAGCTCGACGCCGATCCCGAAGCGCTACGGGAGGCGCTCGTGGCGCTGCGCGACTGAGGGTGCCCTGGCGATTCCGGTGGCGGCTAGCGCCTCAGCGCGTAGGGGCCCGAGGCGTCCTCGCCGAGGTGCACGATCTTCATCTCGCGCATGAGCTTGGCGAGGTGCGCCAACAGACTGCGATCGACCAGGGAGCGTGCGCCGTCGGGCAGGTTGGGATAGATCCGTTGGCGCAGCTCGGACAACGTCTCGACGCCGTCGGCGAGCGCGGCCAACACCTGACGCTCCCGTTCCAACCGGTGCGTGGCGCTGTCGGCGAGCTTGCGGTCGGCGTCGCGCACGACGGGCCCGTGACCGGGCCCGAGCACACGCGGCCGCAGCGCACGCAGGCGCGCCAGCGAGTCGAGGTAGGCGCCCACGTCGCCCTCGGGCAACCCCACCCAGGTCGAGCCCGTGCCGGCTACCAGGTCGCCGAGCAGGAGGGCACCCTCCTCCTGCAGGAGGTAGCTGAGGTGGCCGGGGCTGTGGCCGGGCGTGTGTAGCGCGCGCACCACCACGGCCCCCACGGTGATGCGGCGGTCGTCGCCGAGCGGCACGATGCCCCCCACGCCCTCCAGGCGATCGGCTTCGAGCGGATGGACATAGACCGGGAGCGGACCCTCGTCCTCCAGCAAGGCCCGCAGGCCCGCCACGTGATCGGGGTGGGTGTGGGTGAGGAACACGGCCTTGAGCAGCCGCACACCGGCGGCGTCGAGGGCTTCACGCGTCGCGGCCGTGGCACCGTCGTGGGAGGAGCCGGGGTCGACCACCACGCCCACTCCGCTGGAAGCGATGAGATAGCTGTTGACGTGGTCGAACGGGGGCAGGGTGTCGCTGGGCAGCGCCAGGCGCCAGACGTGCTCGGAGACGCGTTCGGCATCCCCCACCTCAGCGCGCTCCGGCGGGCGGGCGTCCTGCTGATGTCGCGTCCCGGCGCAGCCAGGCGATGGCGGCGTCGAGCGCGTCCGCGGGCGCCGTGGGTAGGTCGGGGACGACGCCGCGGCCTTCCCAGGTGGGACCCCCGATCGGCGCCAGGACGCCGGTGGCGATCCAGGCCTGCGAGCCGTCGGAGAGGCAGAACGGCAGCACGGCCTCGACGTTTCCCGCGCTGGTCGCTCCGATGACGGTGGCCCGGCCGTGCATCTGGAGCGCGCCCGCGAGCCCCTCCGCGGCGCTGTTGACCTCGCCGTCGATCAGTACCGCGAGCGGGAGGCCCGTCGCCACCGGCCCGATCGCGGGGTAGGGCAGGGGCAGGGCCCAGCGGGTCACCACGCGCCACAGGAAGCCCTGGGTGAAGATGCCGGCGATCTGCATCATGCTGACCAGGCGTCCGCCAGGATTGCCGCGCAGGTCGAGCACCAGCCCGCGCGCTCCCGTCGTCTGCAGCACGGTGACGGCACTGCGCACGCCGTCGGCGACGCCGTCCGAGGCCAGGTCCGGGAGTCGGATGTAGCCGATGGCGCCGTCGAGCATGCGGTAGCTGACATGGCCGTGGGCTCCGGTCCCCTGGGCCATCCCGAACACGCCCAGGCAGGGAAGATCGCCGTAGAGGCGATGGATCTCGGCCACGCGCTGGGGCGGAACGAACACCGAGTGCCCGTCCTGGATGCGACCGTACATGGCGACGAGTACGGCGTAGAAGGCGTCGTCGTTGGGAGCGGCGAGCGCCTGAGGTTCGTACTGGTGCCGCATCTGGAGCCAGTCGACCTTCAGCCCACCTACATCCCAGTAACGCTGCTGGACCAGGGTCCAGGCGACGTCGAAGCGATGCGCGTAGTCGCTCGGTGCCGCTGCCCGTGCCGCCGAACCGAGCGCGAGCCCGCCCAGGACGACGCTCAAGAGCGCGGCGGCGAGACGGCGCTCAGCCGCTCGCACCGGCGAAGGCCGAGGCGTGGCGCTCCAACGTGTCGGCGTCGATGACGACGCTCTGGGCACCGACCTGCGTGGTGTTGAGGGCCCCGGCGACGTTCCCGAGCCGTGCGGCATCGAGCAGATCGTAGCCCTTCATGATGGCGTGGGCGAAGGCCGCGGTGTAGTAGTCGCCTGCGCCGGTCGAGTCGATGACGCCGTCGATGTCGTACGCCTCGACCAGCTCGGTCAGCTCGGGCGTGATCACGATGCTGCCCATCGCACCGACCTTCACGATGAGGCGGTCGATGCCGTGACGGTTCAGGCCGGAGACGGCGTCCGAGATCGAAGACTCGCCGGTGAGGGTGTAGAGTTCCTGCTCGTTCATGAGCAGGTAGTCGACGTCGCGGACCACCGTGATCAGGCGGTCACGAAGAGCGTTGACGGCTCCGCTGCCGAGGTCGACGAAGGTGGTGACGCGGGCGTCGCGGGCGAAGCCCAGCGCCTGAACGGCGTATTCGCGCTGGCGCCCGCCCACCAGGCTGTAGGCGCTCATGACCAGGGCATCGGCGGAGCCGAAGTCCTCCTTGCGGATCTCGGCCGAGTCCAGATGGCGGCTGGCGCCGGCCGCACTGATCATGGTGCGCTGCGCGTCCGGCGTGATGATCAGGGTCACGCTGCTCGTCTGGAGGTGCTCGTCGACCTGGACGAGCGCATCCGCCACGCCCGCCTCGCGTACGTGCTTGAGGGCGAGTTCGGAGAAGGGCCCGGTGCCGACCCGCGTGGCGATACGCACATCGTTGCCGAGGCGGCCCAGGACGGTGGCGATGGTGCCCCCCGCTCCTCCGGGCTCCATGACGGCCCGCAGGGCGTTGACCTCGCCGCCCGGCTCGGGGAAGTCCTTCACGAAGTACATCTGATCGACGGTCGCATCGCCGACCACTACGAATCGTCCCATGACTCTCCAGATCCATCCCCCGGATGGAGTCCCTTGTTCGCTTAGGGCAGTATACCGAATCGGCTCAGCGTGGGTCCTTCCTGTCTTGCACGAGGCGCATGAGGTCGTGGAAGGCGTCCAGGTCGAGCTGCTCGGAGCGCACGCGCTCGGTAAGACCGAGCCGCTGGAGCGCCGCCTCGACCCGCGTACGATCGTAGCCTGCCATGGTGAGGGTCTTGACCAACGTCTTGCGGCGGTGCGTGAAGCACGTACGGATGAATGCGAACAGCTCTGGGTCGGGGCGCGCGCCCGGTCGGACGTCGATGCGCACCACGCTCGAGGTCACCTTGGGTGGGGGCAGGAAGGCGCCCGGCGGAACCCGGCGGACGCGCCGGGCCTCCCCGAAGTGGCGCACCAGCAGGCTCAGCGAGCCGTACGCCGGCGTTCCGGCCTCGGCGGTCAGGCGCTCGGCGACTTCGCGCTGCACCAGGAACACCAGGCGCGTGAAGCGGGCCGACTCCAGGGCGTGCGTGACCACGGCGGTCGCTGCGTTGTAGGGCAGGTTGGCGACCAGGAGCGCCCCTTCGGGCAGGTGGGCGAAGTCGAAACGGACGGCGTCCCCCTCGATCAGCTCCACGTTGTCCAGCCCGGACAGCGTCTCGGCCAGGACCGGGGCCAGGCGCCGGTCGAGCTCGACGCTCACGACCCGCCTCGCGCGCTCGGCCAGCGCCCGGGTGAGCACGCCCAACCCCGGCCCTGCCTCGAACACGGTGTCGGTGGGCGCGATGGCGGCGGCATCGACGATGGCGGTCAGGGTGGCCGCATCGACCAGGAAGTTCTGCCCGAATCCCCTGTCTGGGGTGAGCCCGTGGCGCCGAAGGAGCTCGGCGACGCGGGAGGGCGACGTTAGCGGCCGCACGCGGTCTGCGGCGCCGTCGCCGCCGCCGCTCACCGGAGGGGCTCGGTCACGGCCTGCGCAGGCTCACGCGATGCGTTCAGCGATGAAGGCTTCGAGCTGGCTCGACGCTTCGGCGAGCGACAGCTTCTGGACCACGGCAAGTTCGCTCGACAGCATGCTCTTGGCGCTCTCCAGGACCTCGCGCTCCGTGGCGGCCAGGCCCTTCTCGATATCGCGCTTCGACAGCACGCCGATCAGCCGTGCCAGGTCGTAGGCGCTACCACCGGCGAGGATGTCCTGCTCCGCCCGGTAGCGCGGTGGCCACTGGGTGGGAAGGGACAGATCGGCCTTGGCGAGGGCCTCGTAGACCTGTTCGATCTCGTCACGACCGACCGTGAGCCGGAGCCCGACTTCCTGGCCCTTGCGCAGGGGGACCAGAACCTCCATGTCACCGCGAACGAAGACGATCTTCAGGTACTTCTGGGTTTCCCCGAGGACTTGCCTTGTCGTCATCTCCTCGACGACGCCCGCCCCCTGCGAGGGGTAGACCACGTTGTCACCGACCTGGAATGTCACAGTGGGACAACGTTACCATAGCGGGCTCGAAGCGCGAGGCCGCGCAGGCACGGGCGTGGCACGGTCATCAGGCGCGCGCGGGTCTGCCCTTGCCCGGCAGCGGGACGACCTTCACGCTCTTGCCCTCGAGACGGGCCTCGATCTCGTGGATGCGGTCGCGGATCTGCGCGGCGCGTTCGAAGTCGAGATCCTCGGACGCCTTCCACATCTCGATCTCGAGCTGCGCCAGTTCCTGCTTGAGGTCGTCGAAGAGCAGCTCGCGCTCCCAGGGGTCGAGATCGACCTTCTTGCCCTCGGCGGTCTCACCCTCGCCCTCACCCCGGATCACTTCGTGGATGCGCTTCCGGATCGTCTCCGGGGTGATGTCGTGCTCGACGTTGAACGCCAGTTGCTTGTCGCGGCGACGGCTGGTCTCGTCGATGGCGCCCTGCATGGCATCGCTGATCTCGTCGGCGTACAGGAAGACTTCACCGTTGACGTTACGCGCCGCCCGGCCGATGGTCTGGATGAGCGAACGAACGCTCCTGAGGAAGCCGGCCTTGTCGGCATCGAGGATCGCCACCAGGCTCACCTCGGGCAGATCGAGGCCCTCGCGAAGCAGGTTGATCCCAACCAGGACGTCGAAGTGTCCCAGCCGGAGATCGCGGATGATGACCTGGCGTTCGACCGCGTCGATATCGGAGTGCATGTAGCGCACGCGCACCCCCTTCTCGGCCAGGTACTCCGTGAGGTCCTCGGCCATCTTCTTGGTGAGGGTGGTGACGAGCACGCGCTCGTTCTGCTTGGCCCGCTCGCGCACGGCGAACACCAGGTCGTCGATCTGACCGCGGCTGGGCTTGACCGTGACCTTGGGATCGACCAGTCCGGTGGGGCGGATGACCTGCTCGACGGTCTTGTCGCTCAGGCGCGCCTCCTGATCGGCGGGGGTGGCGGAGACGAACACCACCTGTCCGACCCGCGCGAAGAACTCCTCCTCCCGCAGCGGCCGGTTGTCGAGGGCGGCGGGGAGCCGGAAGCCGTAGTCGACCAGGGTCTGCTTGCGGGCGCGGTCGCCGTTGTACATGCCGCGGATCTGCGGCACCATCACGTGCGACTCGTCCATGAAGGTGACGAAGTCGTCGGGGAAGTAGTCGAGGAGCGTGTTCGGGGGCACACCGGGCTTCCGCGCCTCGAGATAGCGCGAGTAGTTCTCGATGCCGCTGCAGTACCCGAGCGTGCGGAGCATCTCCAGGTCGTAGAGCGTGCGCTCCCTCAGACGCTGCGCCTCGATGAGCTTGCCGGCCTTCTCGAACAGCGCCAGGCGCTCGTGCAGGTCGGCCTCGATCTGTTCGACGGCCGGTTGGAGCTTGTCGAAAGGGGTCACGTAGTGCTTGGCGGGGAAGACCATGGCGCGGTCGAGCTCGCTGGTCTCGTCCCCGGTGACGGGATCGAGCATGGTCAAGCGATCGACCTCATCGCCCCACAGCTCGACCCGCAGGGGCTGCTCCTCGTACGCCGCCCACACCTCGACCACGTCGCCACGGGCGCGGAAGCGACCGGGAGCGAGCTCGATGTCGTTGCGCTCGTACTGCTGGGTGACCAGGGTCTCCAGGATGGCGTCGCGTCCGACGGCGCGTCCGACCTCCAGGATGAGGTGGAGGCGCTGGTACTCGTCGGGCGACCCCAACCCGTAGATCGCCGACACCGAAGCCACCACGATGACGTCGTCGCGGGTCAGCAGGCTGCGGGTGGTGGAGTGGCGCAACCTCTCCAGCTCCATGTTGATGTTGGCGTCCTTCTCGATGAACAGGTCGCGCGCCGGAACGTAGGCTTCAGGCTGGTAGTAGTCGTAGTAGCTGATGAAGAACTCGACCGCCGCGGTGGGGAAGTAGTCCCTGAACTCGGCGGCGAGCTGGGCGGTCAGGATCTTGTTGGGGGCCAGGATCAAGGCCGGGCGCTGGATGCGCTCGATGATCTTGGCCATGGAGAAGGTCTTGCCGGTGCCCGTCGCCCCCAGTAGCGTCTGGAAACGGAGGCCGTCGCCCAGGCCCTCGGTGATCCCATCGATGGCCTGCGGCTGGTCGCCCCGCGGTTCGTAGGGGGAGTGCACCTCGAGCGCCATATCCTAAGAGTTTAAGGTATCGATGCGTCGGCCGGGCGAGCCCGGCCGACGTCCGTTGGCGCGGCGCCGGCGCCGCGTGGCGCACCGCTCAGCCGGGGATCGACACCACGTCGAACGACCGGAACTGGCGTTCGAACAGCTCGCGATAGAGCCCGCCTTCGGCCAGCAGCGCCCGGTGGCTACCCCGTTGCACGATGCGGCCGCCGTCCATCACCAGCAGCATATCCGCCCCCTGCACCGTGGACAGCCGGTGGGCGATCACGAAGGTAGTGCGCCCCTGCATCAGGCGTTCCAACGCCGCCTGAACGGCCCCCTCCGACTCGCTGTCGAGCGAACTGGTGGCCTCGTCGAGGATCAGGATGCGCGGATCCTTGAGGAGCGCGCGCGCGATGGCCACCCGCTGACGCTGTCCGCCCGACAGCTTCACGCCGCGCTCGCCGACGAGCGTGCCGTAGCCGTCGGGGAACGCGCGGATGAAGCCGTCGGCGTTGGCCGCGCGGGCGGCCTCGGCCACCGCCGCGTCATCGGCGCCGGGCCGGCCGTAGCGGATGTTGTCGGCGATCGAGCCCGAGAAGAGTTGAGTCTCCTGCGGCACGATGCCGACCACACCGCGGAGCTCTCGGGTCGGCAGGTGGCGCAGGTCGACGTCGTCGAGCAGGATCCGGCCCTCGGTCGGGTCGAAGAAGCGCGGGATGAGCGAGACCAGGGTGCTCTTGCCTGCGCCGCTGGGGCCGACCAGGGCGATCACCCTGCCCGGCTCGGCCGTCAGATCGATACCGTCGAGCACGGGCGCATCGCCACGGTCGCCGTAGCGGAACCGTACGCCCTCGAAGCGCACCGCACCCTGCGGCGCCTCGAGGTGCAGCGGCGCTTCCGGCTCGGGCAGGTCGCTGTCCGCGTCGAGCAGCTCGAAGATGCGTTTGGAAGCTCCCAGCGCCTCCTGGAGCTGCGAGTAGAGGCCGGTGAAGGTACCGATGGAGCCCGCGACGAACACCGTGATGAGCAGGAACGCGATGAGGTCGCCGCCCTTCAGCGAGCCCTGTAGTACCAGATGGCCTCCGTACCAGAGCACCACGCCGATGCCCGTGAACATCGCCAGGATCACGGTAGGCACGAACAGCGCCCGCACGCGCAGGCGCTCCAGCGCCAGCGCGTAGGAGACGTCGATGCCGGCGCCGTAGCGGCGGCGCTCGACGTCCTCGGCGGTGAAGGACTTGACCACCCGCACCCCTTGGATCGCCTCCTCGGCTGTCGCGTTGGCGGCGCCGACGGCGTCCTGGAAGCGGGTGCTGATCCGTCTCAGCCGCCGACCGAAGTAGGCGGCGGCGAGCACCACGGCGGGCACGATGGCGAGCATCACCAGGGTGAGCTTGAAGTTCAGCACCAGCAGCACCACCACCCCGCCCACCAGCGTGATGAGCTGGTTGACGAACTGGGCCAGCGCTTGGGAAACGGCGTTCTGGACGGTGCTGATGTCGGAGGTCAGGCGCGAGGTGATCTCGCCTGTCTTGCGCCCCTCGAAGAAGCGAACGGACAGGTCGATCACGTGGCCGAAGAGCGTCTTGCGCAGGTCCGCGACCAGCGCCTCGCCCACCAGCCCCAGGTTGTAGGTGCGGACGTAATTGAACACCGCCTGCAGGGCGAACAACCCGAACAGCAGGGCGACGATGCCGTTCAGGCCGGCGCCGCTGCTGTGACCGCCGAAGGCGGTGTTGAACAGGTCGCGGATCAGCAGCGGGAAGGCGAGACCGAACGCGCTGGAGATGCCGACCGCGACGATGCCGACGATGAGGCGAACGCGGTAAGGGCGAGTGAAGCCCAGCAACCGCCGGAGCTGGGACAGCTCGAGCCCGGCCGCACCCCGGCCGCGACCTTCGCGACGACCCGAACCGAAGACGCTTCGCACAGTCGCAGTGTACTCGGCCCGCACGCCGTTCCGCCGAGCGTCTCGGACGGTACAGTGGCGGCACGGGCCAGTGGAACGAACGACCGCCGAGGTGACGACGATGAGCCAAGCGATGCCCAGCGAGCCCTTGTGGACGCCGTCGGAAGCGCGCGTGCGAGACGCAGCGATGACCGCCTTCCGTCGGCGGGCCGAGCGAGCGGCCGGTCGCCCGTTGCCTGACTACGACGCGCTCCATGCCTGGAGCGTCGAGGACGTGGCGGGCTTCTGGCATCTCTACGCCGAGGACGCCGGTATCCGCTTCGCGGTGCCGCCCCGCAACATCCTGTCGGACGATCCCATGCCCCACGCGCGCTGGTTCGAAGGTGCGCGTCTGAGTTACGCCCGCGAGATGCTCTACCCGCGCACCCTGCGCGACGCTTCGCAGACCGCCGTCATCGGCGTGACCGAGGCGGGTGACGAGGTCAGGCTCGACTTCGCCGAGCTCAGGGTCCTGGTCCGGCGCGCCCAGGACGCGCTGCGGCTCGCAGGCGTGGGCCGCGGCGACGCGGTCGCCGCCTATGCCGCCAACGTGCCCGAGACGCTCGTCGTGCTGCTGGCGTGCGCGGGGGAGGGCATCGTGTTCTCCTCGGCCTCCCCTGACTTCGGGTCCGAGGCGGCCGCAGCGCGCTTCGCTCAGCTCGCTCCCAAGGTGCTGTTCGTCTCGCCCTCCTACCGTTACGGCGGGCGCAGATTCGACACGAGTGACGCGGTGAGGAAGCTGGCGGCGGCGTTGCCCGGGCTGGAGTCCGTGGTGGCGCTCCCATACCCGGGCGAGGGCGTGCCGAGCGGCGCCCCCGGTACATCCTGGTCGGCGTGGCTCGGGGCCGAAGGCGCGGGGGGCGAGCCACGATGCGAGCCGCTCCCCTTCGATGAACCGCTGTACGTGCTGTACTCCTCGGGCACCACCGGGCTTCCCAAGGCGATGGTGCACCGCGCAGGCGGGGCGCTGCTCACCCACCACAAGGAGCACCGCCTTCACAGCGACGTCCGGCCCGGGGACGTGGTCTTCTACTACACCACCTGCGGCTGGATGATGTGGAACTGGCTCGTCTCGGCGCTGGCGCAGGCCGCAACGGTCGTCTTGTACGACGGTTCCCCCGCCCACCCCGATCTCGGCGCGTTGTGGCGGCTGGCCGAGAGGCTCGGCATCACGCTGTTCGGCACCAGCGCCCGCTTCGTACACACCTTGCAGGGCCAGGGCGTGCGGCCGGGAGCCGGCGCCGACCTGAGCGCTCTGCGTACGCTGGCGTCGACCGGTTCGCCGTTGTCTCCGTCCGGGTTCCAGTACATCTACCGTCACGTCAAGCACGACGTTCACCTCGCCAGCATCTCGGGCGGGACCGACATCGTGAGTTGTTTCATGCTGGGCGTGCCGACGTTGCCCGTGTACGCCGGGCAGATCCAGCGGCCCGGGTTGGCGGTCGACCTGGCGGTCCTCGACGAGGGGGGACGTGAGGTGAAGGACGGTCCCGGAGAGCTGGTGTGTCGGCAGCCGCTGCCCTCGATGCCGCTCCGATTCCTGAGCGACCCGGACTTCGAGCGCTACCGCGACGCCTACTTCGCGCGTTTCCCCGGCGTGTGGCGCCACGGCGACCGGGTGGAGCGCACCCGTGAGGGCGGGATCGTCGCCCACGGTCGCAGCGACGCCACCCTCAACCCGGGGGGTGTGCGGATCGGCACCGCCGAGCTGTACCGACCGCTGGAACACGTCCCGGAGGTGATCGAGGCGGCGGCGGCGGGCCGGCGCTCGGCCGAAGGCGACGAGGAGATCTGGTTGTTGGTGGTGCTGCGGGCCGGAGTGGAACTCGACGGCGCTCTGGAGGCCGCCATCCGGAGCGCCATCCGGGAGGGCGCCTCGCCGCGCCACGTGCCGCGTCGCATCGTGCAGGTGCCGCAGCTCCCGCGCACACGTAGCGGCAAGTCGATGGAGATGGCGGTGGCGCGACTGGTCAACGGGTTGGACGTGCCCAACGCGGCAGTGGTGGCCAACCCGGAAGCGCTCGAGGCGATCCGGCAGGTGCTGGACGCGGAGCCGGTACGGCAGCGGGACCTCGAGCCGGAGTAGCGGCGGAAGGCACCGTCAGGAGGGCGCCGTCATAGACGTGGGGCGCGCCGCGATCGGCGCGCCCCACAGCATGCTGGTTCGAGGGTCGGGCGATCCGCTCGCGGGTCAGCCCTTCACGGCTCCGGCCGTGAGCCCGGCGACGATGCGCTGCTGGAAGACGAGCACCAGGATGATCAGCGGCACCGTCACGACGACCGACGCCGCCATGATCTGTGCCCACGGCAGCTCATACTGGCTGGCACCGCTGAACAGCGCGATGGCGACCGGCACCGTACGGGCGTGGTTGTCGACGGTGAAGGTGAGGGCGAACAGGAACTCGTTCCAGGCCTGGATGAACGCCAACAGCCCGGCGGTGACGAGCCCTGGAGCCATCACCGGCAGCAGGACGCGGATGAGTGACTGCACCGGGGTGGCGCCATCGACGAACGCCGCCTCTTCCAACTCACGCGGAATCTCCCGCACGAAGCTCGTCAGCACCCACACCGTGAACGGCAGGGTGAACACCATGTAGGACAGGATCAGCCCCCACCAGGTGTTGTAGATGTTCAGGGTCCGGATGAGCACGAACATGCCGCCCAGGATGGCGATCTGCGGGAACATCGAGACGCCCAGGATGCCGTAGAAGATGGTGCGCTTGCCGCGGAAGCGGATGCGCCCGAGCGCGTAGGCGGCGGTGCCGCCGATGAGGAGCGACAGTATCGTGGTGAGCCCCGCCACCACCAGCGAGTTCGCAAGATTGCGGGCGAACGGCTGCCCGGTGAAGACCTCGACGTAGTTGTGCCACTGCGGGTGCGGAGGCCAGTACACCAGCGGGGTGGCGAACAGCTCGTTCTGGGTCTTGAGCGACGAGGAGATCGCCCAGAAGAAGGGGAACACCAGGTAGATGAACACCAGGATGACGAGGATGGCGAAGGCGAGCTGGCCCAGGTAGTATCCGACGCCGCGCTTGCGCATCAGTCGACCTCCACGCGAAGGCTAACGACATAGCCGACCACGAAGAGCCCGATGATGAAGAAGATGCCGACGGAGATGGCCGAGCCGTAGCCAAGCAAGCCGAAATCGACCAACTGCTGCCTGGCATAGACCGACATCGACATGGTGTTCGGGGTGGTACCCGTCATGACGTAGATAGCGTCGAACACGCGGAGCGCGTCGAGCGTTCGGAAGATGAGAGCTACCAGGAGAGCCGGCCTCAACAACGGCAGCGTGACGCGCACGAAGTTCTGCCATGCCGTGGCGCCGTCGACGCGAGCGGCCTCATAGAGCTCGTTGGGGATCGTCTGCAGCCCGGCAAGCAGTAGCAGCGCCATGAACGGTGTCGTCTTCCAGACGTCCACCGAGATCACGGCGGGGAGCATGAGCTTGGGGTTCGCCAGCCAGGCGTAGGGCTTGTCGATCAGATGCAGCTTCATCATGATGTCGTTGATGACGCCGTAGACGTCGTTGTACATCCAGCGCCACATCTGGGCCGACACCACCGTGGGGATCGCCCAGGGGATGAGCATGGCCGTGCGCATGGCGCCGCGGCCGGGGAAGCGAGCGTTCACCAGCATCGCGATGCCGAGCCCCAGAAGGGTCTCGACCGCAACCGAGGACACCGTGAAGACCACGGTGTTCTGCACCGACCGCCACCATTGTGCGTCCTGAAGGAGGAACTTGAAGTTCGAGAGGCCGACGAACTGCGCCTTCAGCGGGAACTGAAGCATGCTGGTCTGCGTCAGGCTGAGTTGGAACGTGCGGAAGAGCGGGTAGCCCGCCACCAGGAGGATGACGATCAACGAGGGCGCGAGGAAGAGCCAGGCGGTCCTGGCCCGCCGCCCTTCCAGCGATATCCCGGCCTTGACGCTGCGCTTCTTGACGGCGGTCTCTTGCATCGATCACCTCGAGCCGAGCGCACCGAGCGCACACGCCCGACCTATAGAAGGGCGGCCCCTCCCGTGTCGGGAGGGGCCGCAACGGGGACCGGGATTACCAGCCCGCGCCCTTGATGCGCGTGAGCTGGGCCTTCAGGCCGCTCAACGCCTGGTTCGCCTGCTGCTGGCCGGCGAGGACGTTGTGCACGGCCGTCCAGAATGCGCTGGAGACCTGGTTGTACTTCTGCTTGGTAGCGGTGGCGGGGCGCGCCACGGCACTCGCGAAGACCGGCTTCAGCTGGTGGATGAAGGGGTTCTGCTGCTGGATCTGCGGGTCGTCGTACAGAGCCAGACGCGACGGCAGGAAGCTACCCTGGATGGCGCGTTCCCGCTCCACTTCGGTGCTCGTGAGGTACTTGACGAGATCGGCGGCGGCCGCCGGGTTCTTCGAGAAGCGCGACACGGCGAGCTGCCAGCCACCCAGGGTGGCGGCGTGCTGCCCGTCAGCCGTGGCCGACGGCAACGCGGTCACACCGAACTTATCCTTGATGGGGCTGTCGGCGCTCTGACCGGGACCGTAGGCATAGGGCCAGTTCCGCATGAAGGCGGCGTTGCCGGCCTGCCACACGCCCCGGGCCTCTTCTTCCTGGTAGCTGAGGACTCCAGGAGGCGAGATCGTGCCCACCCAGCTCTTGGCCATGTTGATGGCCTCGGCGGCCTTGGCGTTGTCGATGGTGATGTTGCCCTGCGCGTCGACGATGGTGCCGCCGCCGTAGGAGTAGACCCATTCGAGGGCGTCACAGGTCAAGCCCTCGTAGGCGTTGCCCTGCCAGACGTAGCCCCAGAACTTCGAGTTGCCGGCGGCGCGCTCGCCTGCCTGGATCTTCTGGGCCATGCTGGTGAGTTCGGCCCAGGTGGCGGGTGGCGCATTGAAGCCGTACTTCTTGAGCAGGTCGGTACGGTAGTACAGAAGGCCGGCGTCGTTGAACCAGGGCACCGCCACCTGCTTGCCGCTAACGTTGTCGTTCTGCGCCAACGCCGGGATGAAGCCGCTCAGGTCGCTCTGGGTGAAGTACTTCGAAAGATCGACGAAGTAGTCGCCGAGGATGCCGGGCCAGATGACGTCGATCTGGTAGACGTCGATGCTGTCCGACTGCGCGGCAAGCTGCTGCTGGTAGAGCGCCAGACGGTCCGTTGAGGAGTTGGGGGTCGACACCACCACCACGGTGTTGCCCGTCTTCTTCGCCCACGCCTGCGCTTCGTTCGTGCACAGCGTGAGTTCGTTGCCGACGGCCCCGCAGGAGATGTGCAGCGTCACGCCTTGCGCGAGCGCGGCACCTCCGAAGAGTCCGCCGACCAGGACTAGAAGAGTCAGCCAAATGCGTTTCATGGGACACCTCATTTCCGTCATTGCCCGGTGCCGTGAGAATTGTGGCACGGGGATGAAACCCAGAACGACCGACGGAGTGCGTACCACACCCGCGCTGTTGCGGCCATGTCCGGCGTGCCTCCGTTCCCCCCGGATGGTCGTCTGCTTGGGATGAACGATAGCACGTGCCCGTGGGCGTAGCAACCGGATTACGCCCTGGTATGCGGCATTCTCCGATGGTACGAGACCCCTGTGCCGGCCCTCAGGCCAGCGGACGGCCGACCATCCGCGTGATCATCTGCTGGAACTCGATCTCGTGGAAGGGCTTCAGGAGCACCTCCGCACGCGGCCGCCGGGCGCGCCCGAACAGGCCGGTCTTCGGCATCTCGTCCACCAGCACCAGCACCGGCAGGTGGCTGTGACCCGTCTGCCGCCTCAACTCCTTGACGAGATCCCAGCCGGCTCCGTCCTGGTCGTCGACGACCAGCGCCGAAGGGTGGACGTCCGGCAGCATCTCGAGGGCCTCCTCATAATCGAGCGCGACCTCGACCCGCAGCTGCGCCCGCTGCAGCGACAGCCGCAGCAGCCTCTGCAGCGCGCTGCTCGGCGACACGGCCAGCACCAGCGGGTCGTCGACGCGGAAGGGCTGCGCCTCGATGATGGCGAGCGCCTCCAGCTCGAACAGGATGTGGAGCACGTGGCGCTCGGTTAGATCGAGTTCGGAGGCGATGGACCGCGCGCTACGTTTGCCGTCGACGTAGCCCAGGACCTCCCAGGCGCCGGCGGGCATCTCGACCTTGGTGGGGTCGCCATCTCGCAGGAAGACGGCGTCGGCTTCGACCACGCCGCCCTCGAACTCGTGCAAACGCTGCGCCACCGACATGAGCAATCTCATCGCGTCCACGGAGTGGTGGGTTGGCGCCTGCGAGGCCCAGCCGGACCGCTCGGCGAAGTTGAACTGGCCGTCGGACCAGCTCATCAGCTCCGAGACCACCTCCAGCACCTGGCGCTCGAGCGCTCGCCGAAGGTCGTCCTCGTCGATCAGCCCCATCTCCACGGCCATGAGCCCGAGCGGCGTGCCGGCGTTCTCGACGTGCTGGCGCCGGAGGATCTCCTGGACCTCGTGGGTCGTGAGCAGGTCCATGCGCACCAGGATCTCGCCCAGGTGGACGCCCGGCGAGATGTGGGCGTACTGGATGCCGCCCTGCTCGAAGTAGATGCGTGTCCGCGCCTGGCCCCGCATGACGGTGAGGATGCCCGCCTTCTGGCCGGTGGCGATGATCTGGAACACGTCCGAGAGCGGGACGTTGCGCAGGCTGCCTTCGATCATCCCGCGCTCAACCGCCTTCGGTGAAGAGCGCGGTCCGCGTGGCTGCGACGGGGAGGCCCAGGTGGAGGTAGGCCGCCTCGGTGGCGACACGCCCACGCGGGGTGCGCTGGAGCAGGCCGCGTTGGATCAGGAAAGGCTCGTAGACCTCCTCGATGGTGGCCCGGTCCTCCCCGACGGCCGTCGCAAGCGTGTCCAGACCCACCGGACCGCCGGCGAATTTCTCTACCAGGGCGCGCAGGATGGTGCGGTCGCGCCGGTCGAGCCCGGCGTCGTCGATGCCCAACGCGCCGAGCGCCGCGCCGGTGCGATCCAGCGTGATGCGCGGTTCGCCTGCGACGTCGGCGAAGTCCCGGATGCGCCTGAGCAGGCGCTTGGCGATGCGCATGGTGCCGCGCGCCCGGCGCCCGATCTCCAGCGCCGCCCCCGGCTCGAGCACGAACCCCAGCCGCTCGGCGTCGCGAGCGACCGCCTCGGCCAGCTCGCGGTCGGCGTAGTAGTCCAGGTGCTCGATGATGCCGAAGCGGCTGCGCAGCGGGCCTGTGATCAGGCCCGGTCGCGTGGTGGCACCGACCAGCGTGAAGCGCGGCAGATCGAGCCGGATCGAGCGTGCGGCAGGGCCCTGCCCCAGCACGATGTCGATCTTGAAGTCCTCCATGGCGGGATACAGGTGTTCCTCGGCCACCCGGCCGAGCCGGTGGATCTCATCGATGAACAGAACGTCGCCGTCCTCGAGGGCATTGGTGAGGATGGCGGCGAGATCGCCGGGTTTCTCGATGGCAGGTCCGCTCGTGACGCGGATACCCACGCCCAGCTCGGTGGCGATGATGTGGGCGAGCGTGGTCTTGCCGAGCCCCGGAGGGCCATAGAGCAGCACGTGGTCGAGCGGCTCCTCACGATTGCGGGCCGCTTCCAGGTAGACCTCGAGTTTCTTCTTGAGCCGTCCCTGCCCGACGTACTCCGCCAGCGAAGCCGGCCGCAAACGCGCGTCGTCCACGCGAACACACTAGCATGCGCTCCCGTGGGCCCAACATGCGGAACCTTACGGTGGCGGGCGCTCCGGCGAGCCGCTCCCGGGAACGCCGGCACGCCCTGGCGGGACGCCCGCGGAGCCGTGGTCCACATCCCCCGTGAAGTCGCGCCCGGTGACGTGCTGAAGGGTATCGAGGCCCTCGAGGATGTGGGGTCCGGGTCGGAAGGAGACCTGGACCCGGGTGCGGCCGGGGAGCAGATAGGTCGCGCCGTCGGGATCGACGACCTCGCGGCTGCCGGGGACCGCGAGCAGAGGGCGTCGCACGCCCTCCAGGAAGCGCTCGCGTGGCTCGCGAGCCAGGACGGCGAGGTGGCGACGGAACAGGGGCTGACGGGACAGCGCGACCTCCGGCCAGGCGCCGGCGAACCAGCGCTGCGCGACCCACGCCGCCTGCACCAGCGTCCCGGCGGCCATCGCCCACCACGCGCCGTCGACGCCGAGGGGCGTGCGCAGCGCCAGCACCCACGCCACCGGCAGCGTGACCAGCCAGCGCCCTGCGAAGGTGCCCCACAGAGCGGGCCTGGTGTCGCCGGCGCCCCTCAATGCCCCCGAGAGGACCATGAACACCGCCAGCACCGGCTGGGCCAGCGCGTTGATGCGCAGGTAGCTGATGCCGGCGCGCACCACCACGGCGTTGCCGCTGGGCTCGAACAGCTCGATCCACAGTGGCGCCCCGAGCAGCAGCACCAGGCCCACCGACGACATCACGACCAGCCCCACGAACAGCGCGGCGTGGGCGCGCCGCCACGCCTGGGCGACCTGCCAGGCACCCAGAGCGCGGCCCACCAGGCTGGTGGCCGCCACGCTCAGGGCGACGCCCGGCATGTACGCAAGCGATTCGATCTGGATGCCGATCGCCAGGGCTGCCGCCCCCAGGGTGCCGGCCGGCGTGGAGGTCACCACCCGCAACAGCACGAGTCGGGACAGGGCGTACGCGAGGCCCTGCAGGCCCGCCGGCATGCCGATGGCGAGGATGGTGCCGAAACGCTGCACGTCGGGGCGCAACGGGCCGCGCCCGCGCCGCAGCACGGTGCGACCCCGAAGGAACAGGACGAGCCCGATCGCCGCGCCGATCGACCAGGCCGCCACCGTTCCCAGGCCCGCGCCGGGCACGCCGAGGGCGGGCAGCGGTCCCGGCCCGAACATGAACAGGTAGTCGAAGACCGCGTTGAGGAGGTTGACGCCGCCGCCGAGCAGCAGCGGCGTCAGGGTGTCGCCGGCTCCCTGCCACAGGCTGGCCAGGCCGAGGTTCACGAACAGCGCGGCCGTGCCGAGGAACAGGATCCGCAGGTAGCCGACGCCGAGCGTCACAGCCTGGGGGTCGCCCGACGAGTTCATGAACGCCAGCAGCGGGTGGGCGGCGAACCAACCCAGCGCACCGATCGCCACGGCCGCGAGCACCCCCAGCAGGAGGGTCTGGCGGGCGATCTCCGCCAGCTCGTCGTCGTCGTTCGCGCCCCGGGCCTGAGCGGCGAGCGCCATTCCGCCCGCGGTCACCATCTGCGCGACGAGGGTGACGAGCAGGGCGACGCTGCTGGCGAAGCCAACGGCGGCGACCGGGATGGCGCCGAGACGGCCCGCCATGAACACGTCGACGACGTTGACGAGCGTCTGCAGAAGATTCGTGGCGATGACGGGCAGGGCCAGCCGCGCGACCGGGCGGAGCAGCGAGCGTAGGGACGCGGGGGCCGTCATGTCCGTCATGCTACGGCGCACGCGGCCCGGCGCAGCGGTGCCAGCGTGTGCGCCATGGACGTGCGAATGTCCGCTCCGGGCGGCCCGACCGAGACGGCCGTGCGGGCCCGCCTGCTTCGTTGCGCGGAGCGTTCGCGCGCACGGTGGCGGAACCCTTCGACATGCGCTGGCGTTTGGCGGACGCGCGCCGGCCCAAGCGCATCGCGGTGCTGGTGTCGAACGTCGACCACTGCCTGCTGGAGCTGCTGTGGCGGCGACGCGCCGGCGATTTCGAGGACGACATCGCCCTGGTGGTGTCGAACCACGAACGCCTGCGCCCCGTGGTGGAGCCCTTCGGCGTGCCCTTCCACCACCTGCCCATCGTCGACGGCGACAACCGGTCGCAGGAGGAGCGCGTGCTCGAGCTCCTGGCCGGTACGGTCGACGTCATCGTGTTGGCGCGCTACATGCAGGTCCTCGGCCCGGCATTCGTGGCGCGTTACCGGGAACGGATCATCAACATCCATCACTCGTTCCTCCCGTCGTTCAGCGGGGGGAGGCCCTACCATCGGGCCTACGAGCGCGGCGTGAAGCTCATCGGCGCCACCGCCCACTACGTCACCGACGAGCTCGACGAAGGACCGATCATCGAGCAGGACGTTGTGCGGGTGACCCACCGGCAGTCGGTGCCCGATCTGCAGCGGCTCGGCCGTGAGATCGAGCGGACGGTGCTGGCGCGCGCGGTGACGCTCCACCTCGAGGACCGCATCCTGGTCCAGGGAAACAAGACCATCGTGTTCGCCTGAGGCGGCGGAGCTGCGGTACGCTTGGGGCTGGCGTCGCGGCGGAGTCCCGGCCACGGCAGGGTGCCGCTCTCGAGCGGCAGGGTGCCGTCCAGGGCGGCGCAGGTGCCGGAGGTTAGCGCATGCAGACGTATCGGATTCGCATCGGAGATCAGCAACGCGATCTCCAGGTTGTCAACGTCGGAGCGGTGTCCGTAGCCTTGCTGAACCTGCTGGGCGACACGACGCTGACGGAGGCGGCGGCCGCGGAGCTGGCCAAGCGCATCCCGCCCGAGGTGGAGACGCTGGTGACGCCCGAGGTCAAGGCCGTTCCGCTGGCCCACGCCATCAGCGTGCGGACGGGCATCCCCTATGTGGTCGCCCGGAAGACGGAGAAGCCCTACATGGTCGGCGCGGTCAAGCGGACGGTCACCAGCATCACCACCGGCAAGCCACAGGAGCTGGTGATCGACGGCGCCGACATCGAGCGCCTGCGCTCCAGGCGCGTGGCCATCGTTGACGACGTCGTCAGCACCGGCGGTACCTTGCAGGGGCTGCGCGACCTCCTGACCGAGGTGGGCGCCGAGGTGGTGGCGACCCTGGCGGTGTTCACGGAGGGGAGCGAGCGGGCCGACGTGGTGGCGCTGGGCCACCTGCCGCTGTATCCGGCACGGCCGGACGCCTAGCCGGCGCGGTGCCGGTATCGCTAGCGGAGGCCCGACCCAGACGGCAGATCCGCCGTCCGGTGCGACGTGATATGGTGGCCTCGAACGGCGAGCGCAACGTATCCCCGGAAGGTCGGACGCCATGCCCCCTGAACCCAAGGAGCTGATCCGCGAGCGGCTCGACATCGCGGACGTGATCGGCGAGCTGGTGGCGCTGAAGCCGGCCGGCCGGGGGCAGATGAAGGGGCTGTGCCCGTTCCACAGCGAGAAGACGCCGTCCTTCCACGTCCACGTGGATCGAGGCTTCTACTACTGCTTCGGTTGCCACGCCAAGGGGGACGTCTTCGACTTCGTGATGCAGACCCAGGGCGTCGAGTTCGGCGAGGCCCTGCGGATGCTGGGCGAACGCGCCGGCGTCGAGGTGGGCCGTCCGACGCCGAAGGACGGCCGTCGACGCGACCTGTTCGACGTCAACGCGCTGGCGCTGGCGTACTTCAGGGCGCAACTGGAGGGGAACGCCCTGTCCTACCTTCGGGGTCGAGGGCTGACCGACGGGAGCATCGAGACGTTCGAGCTGGGGTTCGCGCCGGACGGCTGGGACGGGTTGCTGCGCCATGCCCTCACCAAGGGTGTGCGCGACGAGGACCTGATGGCGGTGGGCCTGCTGAGCGAGAACGAGCGCGGCCGGCGCTACGACCGCTTCCGCAACCGCGTCATGTTCCCCATCAAGGACGGCATGGGGCGCGTGGTCGGCTTCGCGGGGCGGGTGCTCGACGACGCCCTCCCGAAGTACCTGAACACCCCGGAGACCGAGTTGTTCCGGAAGGCGGAGCTGCTCTACGGGCTCGACCGTGCGCGCCCCGCCATCCGTAAGAGCGGTGAGACCATCGTGGTCGAGGGCTACATGGATGTCATCGCGCTGCACCAGACCGGCTTCGAGAACGCCGTCGCCGCGTTGGGAGCGGCGCTCACGGAGCGACAGGCCGAGCAACTGGCGCGACTCGATGCCAAGCGCGTGTACCTGGCGTTCGACGCCGACGAGGCGGGGCAGCGTGCCGTGCTGTCCGGGCTCGATCAGGCCGTGGGGCGCCGCCTGCTGGTGAGGGCGGTGCAGGTGCCGCACGGAAAGGACCCGGCGGACGCCGTGCTCGGGGGTCACGCGGACGCCTTCCGAGCAGCGCTCGGGACCGGTCTGTCGGAGGTGGAGTTCCGCTTCCGCAGAGTGCTGGAACGCTTCGACGCGAACGCCCTCGAGGGGCAGCGCTCCATCCTGGAGGAGCTCGCCCCGGTGCTGGTGCCGCGCGACGTGTTCGACCCGGTCGCCACCGAGATGCGGCGCCTGGTGATCGATCACCTGGGCATGGACGAGGGTCGGTTGGACGCCTGGATCCAGGCGAACCAGCGGCATCAGCGTCCGCTGTCGGCGACCCAGGTCCGCGGGATGCGGCGCAGGCACGTCGAGGTGTCGCAGGTGCGCGCCCTCGAGGTCGAGGTCGTGGCGCTGCTTCTGAGCCGAGGAGGGGCCCTGCGCGAGCGTCTCGAGGCGGCCCTGGCTGCTCTGCCGAGCGAGCTCGAGGACTCCGCCCTTCGCCACCTCGAGGCGCTGACGGTCGAGTACCGGGGCGATGCCGAGCGCGTGTTGTTGGCCTACCGCGAGCGCGAGGAGGGCGCGCTGGTGTTCGAGCGAGTGCTGGCCCTGTCACGCGATGCCGAAGCGCGTCTCGATCTCGACGCGGCGCTACGACAGGCCCTGTCGAGGCTCCGCGAGCTCCATCTGGAGAGCCAGAAGGAGACCTCGCGGACACGCCTGCTGGAGCGTCGTGAGGAACTCGGCCGACTGTTGGAGGCCCCAGGGACCAGCAGCGAGCGTCTCCCCGATCTCTACGCGGAGCTGCAGCAGATCCAGGCCATGCTTTCGGCACGCGAGGCGGAGCGGCGCACGCGTGTTCCCGCGCGCCGTACGCGCGGCAAGCGCCGCCACTAGGGCGGGCCCTGGCGGTCCGCAGGCCCGGCCGTTGGCGGGTCCGTCGGAGCGGCCGGAGGCCGGCCTCTGGACCCCCGCCGCAACGCGCGCAGGCGCTCGGCGGCCCCTACCAGCGCCGCTCGATCGCCTTGTGCAAGCCCCCAACGTCCGAGCAGGAGCGCGCCGTCGGCGATGCACCGCGCCTCGGCGCCGTCGCCGGCGCGAAGCGCCCGGTCCGCGGCAGCGGCCGCGGCGATCAAACGCCGGTCGATCCCAGGTGGCGCGCCCTCGTCGCCGGCAACGGGCAGCGGGAGCGCCAGCCGCAGGGCCTCGGAGGGCTCGAGCTTGAGCAAACCTCCCCCCAACGCATGTCCCTCGAGCTCGGCGCTGAGCTCGGTCAGCGATGTGAGCGCCGCCAGCGCCAGCAACACGGACGTGCCGGCCGGCACGCCCGGCCGGAGTCGGACGGCGTGCAGGGTATTGCATACCGCGGCGCCGGCGTCGTTGACCGCCAGCCGCGGCGCGCCCCCGCTCATGGCAGTGAGGGCGAGGTCCGGCGGCTCGGTCCGGGTCACCCGGAACCAGGGTCGGCGCCGGCGCACTTTGGCGCGCGCCGGCACGCCGCGCTCGACGCCGGCGTCGAGATAGCGGGCCACGGCGCGGTCGTCTGGACTCGTGGGCGTCAGCAGGTAGCCGCTCAAGCCGTGCTCGGCGCCGTAACGCCAGTCGTCGTCGGTCACCCGCAGGCCCCGCAACGCGCGGCTGCGGAAGAGCGACCGGCGCAGCTGGTCGGGGGGCAGCCCCAGCGACTCGGCCCGCGCCGGCGAAAGGTGGAAGTAGTCGTTGTGTCCCGTGACGTAGCCGATGCTCACGCTCGCCCAGTCCCCCAGGCGCGCGTAGCCGGCTTCGCCGGTGAGACCCTCCAGCAGGCCGTGGGTGGCCGGCGGCAGCCAGGCGTGGTGGAGCCGCGCGCCGCCCCGGACCATGGCATCGGCGTCGAGGGGCAGGCGGGGCATGCTGTCCAGCCCCTGAGCGAGAGCGTCCATCGAGCTGAGGCGGGCGACGCTGAAGCCTCGGAACGGCTCGCCGCGGCCGTCGGCCAGCAGCAGCACCGTGCCCTGATCCAGGGCGGGGAAGAGGGCCGACTCGAAGAGCACGAAGGTGACCGCAGCGAAGTGAGTGCGCAGATGCTCGAGCACCGGCCGCGCGTAGCGCGCGTGCCCGACCTCGCTGGGAAGGACCAGCGCCAGACGTCCGCCGGGGCGCAAGAAGCCGCCGGCGTGGAGGACGAACGCGGCCCAGCTCGAAGCCATGCTGTCCAGGCGGACCCCGGCCAGGGCCGCCACGGCGCTGGCGCGCTCGCGCCGGGCGCGCTCCATGCGCTGGAAACGAACGAACGGCGGGTTGCCGAGCACCGCGTCGAACGCAGGCCAGTGCTCCGGCACCAGGGCGAGGAAGTCGTCCACGTAGATGTGGGCGTCCTCGCCGCCGACGCTCCGAAGGCGATCCGCGGCTTCCCGAGCGGCCTCAGCGCGCATCTCGATGCCGGTCACGTCACCGGCGCAACCGCCGAGCTGGCGCGCGCGCCGCGCCGCCTCGACGAGGAAGACACCGTCACCTGCGGCGGGGTCGAGCGCGCGCTCGCCGCACCGCCGCAACGCCCAGTCGCTGAGCGCTCGAGCCACAGGAGGCGGGGTATAGTATGCGCCGACGGACTTCGGTCCGTTCGGTGATCCGTAGGAGGGGTCCCGGCTCACGCCGGAGTCTACCCGAGCTTCCGCCCGGTGGCGGGTGCCGAGGGGGCTGCGGGTGAGTTGTGTCCCGATTGACACGCAATCTTGGCGGTTGTTATGGTTGGGCGGAAACGCCAAAGGGGTAGAATGTACCGCGTTCGACGCGGTTTTTTGTGCCTCACGTAGCGATCCGGATCCATTCACGACAGCCTGTCGTAACCCGCGGTGACGCGGGGCGGAAGGAGGGCTGGTTGGAAGCTCAGGGTGAACGACTCCTGCAGGACCTCGTGACCCAGGAGAAGAGCCTGGTCGCCAAGGTCGAGGAGGCGCGCAAGCAGGCTTCGGAGATCGTTTCCGAGGCCCAGGAGGAAGCGCGTCGCATCCTCGAGGGCGCACGAGGGAAGGCCGAGACTCTCGCCAAGCAGGAAGCCGACCGGGGCGCCAAGGAGGCGGAAACCGCGCGGGAGGACATCGTCCACTCGGCGCAGGAGACCGCGGCCAGGCTCGAGGCGCAGGCGCGTGCCGGCAAGGACGAGGCGGTCGCGCTGGTGATGGAGCGGGTCTTGCCATGATCGCCAAGATGGAGCAGCTCCTGGTCGTCGGGCGGCGCTCGGCTGCCAAGGACGTGCTCGTCAGTCTTCAGAGTCTGGGCGTGGTTCAGGTCGTCCCGCTCGCGCCTGGGGAGGAGGACGCCCTCCGTCCCGTCAAGCTCGAGGGGGACGACCTGCGCCACAAGGAGCTGTGGGACTTCCTCGTCTCGCGTTCCGGGGCCCTGCTGGACGCCCTCGAGGTACGGGACGAAGGCCCCGTGGCGCGCGGCGAAGGGGCCGCCGATCCGGATGCGCTCCAGAAGGAGCTGGCGCCGGTCGGGGACCAGATCGACCGGCTGGTCGCCGAGCGTGCCGACGCCCGCGACGAGCTCGAGCTGACCCAGGCGTACCTCGCCGTGTTCCGCCAGCTCGCGCCGATGATGGCGCAGCTCGAGGAGTCCAGCTACCTCGCCGGAGCCGCCTTCCTCGTTGCCGACGCGGACTACCCGGCCCTGGAAGAGGCACTCGACGAGGAGCTCGACGGCGGCTACGCGCTCGCCTGGCAACGTCACGGAGCCGACCGCCTGGTGGTGGCCGCTGCGCTGGCGCGCGACCTGGCACGCCTCCGCACGACCTTCACCCGCCTGGGCCACTCAGAGATCGCCCTGCCGGAGCGCTACCACGACCTCGGCATCGCCAAGGCGGCGCATGTGATGGAGGAGCGGTCGCAGACGCTCCCCAAGCGCATCGCGTCGATCCATGAGGAACTCGCCAAGCTCGCGGGTCAGCACGGTCGCCGCCTGCGGTCGATCGCTCAGGTGGCGCACAACCACCAGGCGCGCTACGAGCGGTTCCAGGACCTGCTCGAGGGGCGCTACGGCTTCGCCCTCTCGGGCTGGGTGCCCGCCGTGGACGCCGGCCGGGTGGTGGAGGCGCTGCGCAAGCAGTTCGCCGAGCAGATCCGTGTGACCAGCCGTCCGGCCGACGAGCACCACGACCGCGGCGTACCCGTGAAGTTCGACAACCCCGCCTGGGTGCGCCCCTTCCAGGGCTTGCTGGCCCTGTTCGAGCCGCCCCGGTACGGCAGCTTCGACCCGAGCTGGACGCTCGCGGTGTTCTTCCCGCTGTTCTTCGGCCTGCAGGTCGGCGACATCGGTTACGGGTTGCTGTTCGGCGCCGTCGGTCTATGGTTGCGAAGGCGCGGCGCGGCCGGCAAGAACGTCGATACCGGCCCCATCCACATCATCATCCCCGCTCGCATCCTGCGGCCGTTGAGCACCGTCGTCTTCTGGCTGGCGGGCTGGACGATCCTGTTCGGGTTCGTCTACGGGGAGTTCTTCGGGAACCTCTTCGAACGCTTCCCGGCCGGGCGCCCGCTGTTCTACACGCTGGCGCACGGCAGCGGGCATCACGAGGGCGTGATCCCCATCCTGCTGTTGCGTGTCGAGGTGTTCGGTCCGCTGCTGCTGGTATCCACGTTGTTCGGCGTGCTCCAGGTGCTGGGGGGCTGGCTCATCCGCATCATCTACGCATTGCGGCACGGCGAGAGCATGCACCTCTACGAAGGGCTGGGCATGTTCACGGGCCTGGTGGCGGTGGTGCTGTTCGCCACGGCCTACCAGACCCACACCGTGAATCCGGTCGTGGTGACGCTCACGTTGGTTCTGCTGGGCGGTTTCGTGGTGTTCACGGTCCTGGCCAAGAACGGACTGATGGTGCTCGAGCTCATCTCCAACGGCGGGCACATCCTGAGCTACTTGCGAATCTTCGCTGTCGGGCTGGCCTCGGCCTTGATCGCCAACCTGTCGATCGACCTGGGCTATTCGCTCGGCGGCGTGCTCCCCATCGTCGGCCCCATCCTTGGCATCCTGGTAGGTGCCGTCGTCCTCTTCATCGCGCTGGCCCTGACGATCATCAGCGACACGCTCCAGCCGCTCCGACTTCACTACGTCGAGTTCTTCACCAAGTTCGGTTTCTACGATGAGAGTGGTCGTCCCTACCGACCCTTCCGTCTCCTAGGAGGAAAGTCATGAACAAGCTCGCCAAGGTTCTGGGAGTCCTTTCCCTCTTCGCCGTCTTCGCCGGGACCGCCTTCGCACAGGGTGCGGCCGCCACGGGTGGCGATATCGGCATGGGCCTGCTGGGTGTGGGCGCCGGCCTGGCCATCGGTCTCGCCGGCATCGGTGTGGGGATCGCGCAGGGCTACATCGGCAGCGCCGGCCTGGGCACCATCACCGAGAAGCCCGAGGCCTTCGGGCAGGTGCTGATCTTCCTGGTGATCCCCGAGACCATCATCATCTTCGGCTTCGTGATCGCCTTCTTCCTGTACGGCAAGATGGGCTGAGCACGTGTCCGATCTGGCTGCTCTGCTCGAGAAGGAAGCGAGCACGGAGATCGAGTCCCTCCTCTCCGAGGCGCGTGGCCGCGCCTCGGAGGTGGTCGCGGACGCTCGCCAGGAGGGCGACACCCTGGTCGGTGCACGGGAGCGCCTGGCTGCCGGGCTCCGGAGCGCCGCCATCACGCGTGCCCGTTCCAGCGCGCAGCTCGAAGCGTCCTCGTTGCAGCTCCGTGCCCAGCACGGCGGTGTCGAGGCAGTGTTCGAGGAGGCGCGTGAGCGTCTCGGTGCGCTGGTCTCCGATGCCGACGCCTATCCAGCCGTGCTGAAGAAGCTGCTCGTCGAGGCCCTGGAGGGTCTCGACGCCGGCGAGGTGCAGGCTGTCACCGTTCATCCGGACGAGCGCGGCTACCTCGACAGTATCGCCAAGGAGTTGTCGCTGACGGCCGAGGTGATATCCGACGCGGCCATCCGAGGCGGCGTGCGGTTGCGTCTCAAGGGCAACAACACCATCGAGAACTCGCTGTTCGAGCGCTTGGAGGTGCTGCGGGCCGAACTCGCGTCGGAGGTCTCCGAGGCGCTCTTCGGCGCATCGCGGGAGCGCTAGGATGTCGACCGACTACGGCTACATCAACGCGCGGGTGCGCGGCATGAAGACCAAGCTCCTGGGCCCGGAGTTCTACTCCGAAGCTCTGGAGGCCAGTGACTTCCGCGCGTTCGTGTCGGTGCTCGGACAGTCGCGCTACATGCACGGGCTGGAGGAAGCGCAATCCCGCTATGAGGGGCTGCGCGCGGTCGATGACGCCCTCGCCAGGGACTTCTTCGCTACCACGCGGAGTCTGTTGGGGGCCGCGGACGGCGCGCCGGGCCAGCTGATGGAGTTGCTTCTGCTGCGCTACGACCGGGAGAACATCAAGACCATCGCGCGCGCCAAGCACGCCGGCAAGACGGTCGAGGAGATCCTCGGGTCGCTGTTCCCGGCGGGATCGTTGAAGCCGGCCGTGTTGGAGGAGGTCGCCGCAACGCCCGACATGGCCGCTGCGGCGCAGGCGCTGGCGTTTGCAAGGACGCCTCTGAAGGGGGCGTTCTCGCGTGCGGTATCCCGCTACCAGTCCGACGGCGACCTGTACGCGTTGGAGCTTGCCATCGACCGGGCCTACTACCAGATCCTGATGCAGCGGCTACGCAGGACCGGCGCGCCGACGAGCTTCATGCGCTACATCGTGCGCGAGATCGACGCCACCAACCTGCGGACCGCGCTGAAGTTGCGGGGTGTGGCAGAGAGCCCGGAGGAGGTCTTCATCCCGGGAGGGCGCGAGATCGATCGGGCCCTGTTCGAGAGCGTCCGCACGGATGTCTCGAAGAGTGCGTTGCAGGCGTTGTCGGGCACGGCCTTCGCCGAGGTGGCGGAGACCGACAGCCTGGCCGGAGCCGAGCGGAAAGTGCGGGAGGTGCTGGATGCCGGCGCCCGGGCCGCCGCCTCGGATCCGCTCGGGCCGGGCGTGGTGGTTCGCTTCTTGCGTCTGAAGGAGGCCGAGGTGGCGAAGCTGCGGTTGCTCGCGCGTGGCGCCTTCTACGGCGTGCCCCGCGACGCGCTGGAGAGCGAGCTCGGCCATGCCTAAGATGGTCGTGGTCACCGACAGTGAGACGGCGGCGGGCTTCCGCCTTGCCGGCGTGGAGGTACGCGAAGCGACCGCCGAAGGGGCGAAGGCGGCTCTGGAGGACCTCATCGGCTCCGACGAATACGGCCTGGTGGTCGTGGACGAGGGGTTGATCCCCGATCCGATCGCGGCGAGCGAGCGAGCCATGCGCGGCCGCGAGCTGCCGGTGGTGCTGCCGCTGCCCAGTTTGGGCGGCGCCTTCGAGGAGGGTGACGACGCAGTCGCCTACATGAAGTCCCTGGTACGCGACGCCATCGGGTTCGACATCAAGCTGGAGTGAGAGCAGGAGGGCTTACGTGGCCATTGAAGGAACCATTCAACGCATCTCCGGCCCGGCGGTGATCGCCCAGGGGATGATGGGCGCACGCATGTACGACATCGTCCGGGTCGGCGAGGAGAAGCTGGTCGGCGAGATCATCCGGCTCGACGGCAACAACGCCTTCGTGCAGGTCTACGAGGATACGGGCGGGCTGATGGTGGGGGAGCCGGTCGTATCGACCGGTCTACCTCTTGCCGTCGAGCTGGGACCCGGCATGCTCAACGGGATCTTCGACGGTATCCAGCGCCCGCTCGACAAGCTGCACGAGAGCTCGGGGACCTACATCGACCGCGGGCTGGTCGTGAACGCCCTGTCGCAGGATGCCAAGTGGCAGTTCACGCCGCAGGTCGCGAAGGGCGACGAGGTGGAGCAGGGCCAGGTCCTCGGGACCGTGCCTGAGTTCGCGTTCACCCACAAGATCCTGGTGCCGCCGGGCAAGGGCGGGGTCATCAAGAGCATCGTCGGTGAGGGCGAATATACTGTCCAGGACACCATCGCGACGCTGGATGACGGTACCGAGCTGCGGCTCGCTCACACCTGGCCGGTGCGGCAGGCGCGGCCGGTGCAGCGCAAGCTCGATCCGGTGACACCGTTCCTCACCGGCATGCGGATCCTGGACGTGCTGTTTCCGCTCACGATGGGTGGCACGGCCGCGATCCCCGGGCCCTTCGGATCCGGCAAGACGGTCACCCAACAGTCGGTCGCCAAGTACGGCAACGCCGATATCGTCGTCTACGTCGGTTGCGGTGAGCGCGGCAACGAGATGACCGACGTGCTGGTGGAGTTCCCGGAGCTCGAGGACCCACAGACCGGCAACCCGTTGATGCACCGTACCGTGCTCATCGCGAACACCTCCAACATGCCGGTGGCGGCGCGCGAGGCGAGCATCTACACCGGCATCACGCTGGCCGAGTACTTCCGCGACATGGGTTACTCGGTGTCGATCATGGCGGACTCCACCAGCCGCTGGGCCGAGGCGCTGCGCGAGATCTCCTCGCGGCTCGAGGAGATGCCGGCCGAGGAGGGCTACCCTCCCTATCTGGCGTCGCGTCTGGCGGCGTTCTACGAGCGCGGTGGCCGCGTCGACACGCTGGCCGGTGAACAGGGGGCGGTATCGATCATCGGTGCCGTCAGCCCGGCCGGCGGCGACTTCTCCGAGCCGGTCACGCAGTCGACGCTGCGCATCACGGGGTGCTTCTGGGCGCTGGACGCCTCGCTGGCGCGGCGCCGTCACTTCCCGGCGATCAACTGGAACCGCTCCTACTCGCTGTTCACGGACATCCTCGATGACTGGTACGCCGAGAACGTGGCCGAGGACTACACCGAGCTGCGCGGCCGGGCCGTGGATCTGCTGCAGCGCGAGAGCGATCTGCAAGAGGTCGTGCAGCTCGTCGGCCCGGACGCGCTGCAGGATCAGGAGCGGCTGGTGATCGAGGCCGGCCGCATCCTGAGACAGAACTTCCTGCAACAGAACGGCTTCGATCCGGTCGACGCCTCGTGCACCTTGCACAAGGCCTACGGCATGCTCCAGATGATGCTGCGCTTCTACGAGGATGCCCAGCAGGCACTGCAGTCGGGAGCGACGGTCGACGACGTGCTGCAGGCCCCGGTGATCGAGAAGATCAACCGCTCGCGCTACGTGGCCGAGGACGAGTTCGATGCCTACAAGGACGGCGTGATGAGTGAACTGTCCCAGGGCTTCGGCGTGGCCGCCTGAGGCCGGAGAGGGAGCATGAGCAAGAACCTGTTGAAGAAGGAGTACACCGACGTCAGCTACGTCTCCGGGCCGCTTCTGTACCTGCAGAACGCGCCGGATTTGAGCTACAACGCCATCGTTCGCATCAAAGACGGTAGCGGACGGGTGCGTGGCGGCCAGGTGATCGAGGTCTCGACCGAGTACACGGTGCTTCAGGTGTTCGAGGAGACCTCGGGCATCGACCTGTCCAGCACCACGGTCAACCTGGTCGAGAACGTCGCGCGGCTGGGGGTGTCGCGCGAGATGATCGGGCGCCGCTTCAACGGCGCCGGCGAGCCCATCGACGGTCTTCCCGCGGTGGTGGCCGATAAGCGGCTTCCCATCGGTGGCGCGCCGATCAACCCGGTCGCCCGCCGCAAGCCGGAGGAGTTCATCCAGACCGGCATCTCCACCATCGATACCCTCATCAGCCTGGTACGCGGGCAGAAGCTGCCCATCTTCTCCGGCTCGGGCCTCCCCGCCAACCAGCTGGCGGCGCAGATCGCCCGGCAGGCCACGGTCATCGGCGAGGCGAGCGAGTTCGCGGTGGTCTTCGCCGCCATGGGGGTGACGCAGCGCGAGCTGACGTACTTCACCCAGGAGTTCGAACGTACCGGCGCGCTCGCCCGTAGCGTGCTGTTCCTGAACAAGGCCGACGACCCCGCCGTCGAGCGCCTGCTGACGCCCAAGATGGCCCTGACCGCCGCCGAGTACCTTGCCTTCGAGCACGATTACCACGTGCTGGTCATCCTCACCGACATGACCAACTACTGCGAGGCGCTGCGCGAGATCGGCGGGGCCCGCGAAGAGATCCCGGGCCGTCGCGGCTACCCCGGGTACATGTACACCGACCTGGCGTCGATCTACGAGCGCGCCGGCGTGGTGGAGGGTCGGGCGGGATCGGTCACCCAGTTGCCCATCCTGAGCATGCCCGACGACGATGTCACCCACCCCATCCCCGACCTCACCGGCTACATCACCGAGGGCCAGATCTACCTGGCGCGGGATCTGCACAACAAGGGCGTGTACCCCCCCATCAACCCCGGCCCCAGCCTGAGCCGGCTGATGAACAACGGCATCGGCGAGGGCAAGACGCGCAAGGACCACAAGAACGTCTCCGACCAGCTCCAGGCCGCCTACGCCAACGGCCTCGACTTGCGCCGGCTGGTGGCGATCACGGGCGAGGACGCCCTGTCGGACAACGACAAGCTGTACCTGGCCTTCGCCGACGACTTCGAGAAGCACTTCATCCACCAGGGCCAGGGCGAGCGCACCATCGAGGAGTCGCTGAACATCGCCTGGGCGACGCTCTCCAAGCTCCCCAAGAGCGAGCTCACGCGCCTCGCGACCGACCAGATCGACAAGTACTACGGCGCCAAGATGGAGGAGCTCTGGGGAGCGGCCAAGAAAGACCGGCTCTAGGGAGGCGTTTCGATGGCCGAGCAGATCGCCCCCACTCGTTCGAACCTGCTTCAACGCCGCGACCAGCGCAAGCTGGCGGTCCGCGGGGCGGACCTCCTGAAGCGCAAGCGCGACGCTCTGGTGGCCGAGTTCTTCGACCTCGTCAAGACCTCGCTGGAAGCCCGCCGCAGGCTTGCCGAAGCGAGCCGTGAGGCCTACTTCGCGCTGTTCCTGGCCAATGCTTGGGACGGGCCCGAGGCGGTGTCCAGCCTGGGGCTGGCGGAGGGCCGCTCGCTCGAGGTGCCGGTGACGGTCGAGAACATCTTCGGCGTCAAGGTACCGCAGGTGCAGCCGCCCACGTTCGACACCCGGATGGCGTTCTCCCCGGTGGGTGCGGGCGCCCAGACGCTGGCGGCCGCGCGGGAGTTCCGCAAGCTGACCGAGGCCATCGTCAACGTGGCTGCCACCGAGACGCGCCTGCGGCGCATCGGCGAGGAGATCAAGAAGACCAACCGGCGCGTCAACGCGTTGGAGCAGCTCGTCATCCCCAACATCAACGGCGAGATCCGGCAGATCCGCAGCGTGCTCGATCAGCGCGCGCTCGAGGAGGTCACGGTGCTCAAACGCATCAAGGCCAAGCTCGAGGCGCGCGAGGAGGCGCGCGAGGAGGCACGCGGGGCCTAGGACGTGGCCGGCCGTCGGCCGGCATCGTGGACGCGACGGGCCGACCGCGAGGTCGGCCCGTTCTCGTGACGAGCGCGCGGCTGGTTGTCCGGCCGCGTATCGTTGTACTCGCTGGCGGGTTTACAGGCACGGGCGGGGAGGGTAGCATGGCGAGCACCACACCGTGGTCTCATCTTGGGAAGGTAATGGAAGAGGGGTTCCGTATGCGCAAGCTGGCATGGCTCGCAACGCTCGTGACGCTCGTGGTCGGCAGCACCGCGCTGGCCCAGCAGAGCCTTCTGGACAAGGTCAAGGCCCGTGGCACGCTCGTCTGCGGGGTCAACAACCAGCTTCCGGGCTTCGGCAGCGTCGACGCCAGCGGCAAGTTCGTCGGATTCGACGTCGACTTCTGCCGTGCCATCGCCGCCGCCGTCCTGGGCGACGCAACGAAGGTCCAGTTCCGGCCGCTCTCGGCCCAGGAACGCTTCACCGCCGTCCAGACCGGCGAGGTCGACGTGCTCATTCGCAACACGACCTGGACCAGCAGTCGGGACACCACCGTCGGCATGGAGTTCGCGCCGACCACCTTCTACGACGGTCAGGGCTTCCTGGTGCGCGCCGACTCCGGCATCAACACCCTGCAGGACCTGGAAGGCCGGAAGATCTGCGTGCAATCCGGCACGACCACCGAGAAGAACCTGGCGGACGTGCTCGGCGCCCTCAACGTGAGCTTCACGCCGGTCATCTACGAGAATCCCGACCAGGCCTCCTCGGCCTACGACAACGGCGCCTGCGATGCGTTCACGTCGGACAAGTCGCAGCTCGCCAGCCGCAAGACCACGCTTCGCGACCCCGGCGCCCACAAGATCCTGGACGCCACGATCTCCAAGGAGCCCCTGGGTCCGGCCGTGCTCGACGGTGACTCGACCTGGTTCGACGCGGTCAAGTGGATCGTCTTCGGCGTGATCACGGCCGAGGAGTACGGCATCACGTCGCAGAACGTGGAGAATGTCGCCAAGACCTCCCAGAACCCCACCGTGCGGCGCATGCTGGGCGTCGAGGGTGACAACATCACGGGCCTGGGACTGCCGGCCGACGGCATCCTGCAGGCCATCAAGCAGGTGGGCAACTACGCCGAGATCTACAACCGCAACCTCGGTCCGGATACGCAGTTCAACATCCCGCGCGGGTTGAACAAGCTCTACACCAACGGCGGCATCCTGTACGCGCCGCCCTTCCGTTGAGTACGCCTGCCTGACATGTCGATGCCCACGACGGCACCATGGGGGACGCGTTCGAACGCGTCCCCCATGGTTGTGGGACGGGGCCGGCGCGCGCCCGTGCCGGCACGATTCCAGCTCGTAGGCGGGCGGTTCGCGGCATGAGCACACACTCGGGAACGCGGGTCCCGTTCTACCGCAACGTCAAGACTCTGGGACTGCTGGCCCAGCTCGTGTTCGCTGCGGTCGTCGTGGCGGCGGCGGCCGTCGTCTATCACAACGTGAGCTCGGCCCTCGCCCGCTCCCACATCCCCGCGGACTTCTCGTTCCTGAGCGTGCGGGCCGGCATCCCCATCGCCGAGACGCCGATCCCGTACACCCCCGCCGACAGCTACGCCCGGGCGTTCCTGATCGGGGTCCTCAACACCCTCAAGGTGGCGCTGATCGGCGTGGTGATGGCCTCCGTACTGGGGGTCGTGATCGGTGTCATGCGGTTGTCGGCGAACTGGCTGCTACGGCAGCTCGCCAACCTCTACGTCGAGACCATCCGCAACACCCCGTTGGCCGTGCAGATCGTGTTCTGGTACACCGCCATCCTCACCCCCTTGCCGCCGCGGATCCTGAGCGCGGTGCGCTGGCCGGGCGGCGTGCTCGTGAGCAATCAGGGCGTGGCCCTACCCTGGCTGTACCCCTCGCCGACCTTCGCGAGCTGGCTTCCCTACCTGGGGTTCGCTGTGGTGCTCGGCGCGGCGGCCTTCGCGGTGCGCCGCGGCCAGCTACGGCGGGCCGATCGGCCTGGGAACGCGCTCGGCCCGGCCCTGTTGGTGGCTCTGGCGCTGGCCGCGCTCGGCTACCTGCTCGCCGGCACGACACCGCTGCCGCGCGGCACGGCCACCAGCTTCCGCCAGGTCAGCGGCATCGCCACCGTGTTCGTGGACGCCAACGGCGACGGCAAGGTCGACGGCGGCGAACGCAGGCTCGCCTTCACCCCGGTCATCGCGCGGGTCGCCAAGGGCGTGCTCACCACGCAGACGCAGGATCTGTCGGAGTCCCGGCGCATCGACTACGGGCGCTTCCGCTTCCCGCCGCTCCGGCGTGGGGAGTACGACAAGGCCACGGTGGTCTTCGCGGATCCGGCCAAAGCCGCGGGTCTGTCGATCGCCTACCTCCACGAGCCCTACCAGGGCATCGTCTACCGGGACGCCAACGGCAACGGTCGCTTCGACGCCGGCGAGGAGCTGTCCTCCAGCGGGGCGACGAAGCGTGGTTACGCCGTCGAGCTGCGGCTGACGGTGGAGGGCTTCCGCCGTCGGCTGGTGACCGATCGAGACGGCCAGGCGCGCATCCCGCGCTTCACCACCGGCGCCGTGCAGGCAGCGACGAGCGGCGGCGGGGGCACCAACATGAGCCCTGCCCAGCTCTTCGCCGCGCCCTCGCAGGCCCCGGTGGCGAGCGAGCAGCCTGCCCTGGACGCGCGCTTCGAGCTACCGGCGCCGCGTCCGCTCGTCGTGAGCCGACCCACCATCCCCATCAGCACCTACTTCGGCGGCATCACGCTCTCGAGCAATTACCTGGCGCTGCTGCTGGGGCTGGTCATCTACACCGCCAGCTTCATCGCCGAGATCGTACGCGGCGGCATCCAGGCGGTGCCGGGCGGTCAACGAGAGGCGGCCAAGGCGCTGGGGCTCAGCGATCTCCAGACCTTCCGCCTGATCGTGTTCCCGCAGGCGCTCCGCATCATCCTGCCCCCCATGATCAGTCAGTTCCTCAACCTCACCAAGAACTCCTCGCTGGCGCCCCTGGCCGCCTACGTGGAGCTGTTCGCCATCACCACCATCATCGCCTCGCAGACGGGCGCGAGCGTGCCGGTGACGATCATGCTGATCGCGTCGTACATCGTCATCAGCCTGGTCTTCGCGCTCGTCCTCAACGCCGTCAACGCCCGCCTGGCGTTGGTGGAGCGCTGACATGCCGCCCCTGCGCGAGCCCCCGAAGCGCCGTCGCGGCGCGCTGATGTGGCTGCGGGCCAACCTGTTCTCGAGCTGGGGCAACGCCCTGGCCTCGCTGCTGAGCGCGGCCGTACTCCTGTACCTGGGCGGCGAGCTCCTCCTGTGGGTACTCACCCAGGCGCACTGGGGCCCGGTGTGGGCCAACCTGAGGCTGTTCGCCGTCTACCGCTATCCGCCGGAGCTGCTGTGGCGACCTTTCGCGGCGTCCGCCTTGGTGCTGCTGTTGCTCGGTGCCACCGCCGGCGCGGGCCGCCGGAACGGTGAGTCGATCGCCGGCGGCGTGTTCTGGTGGTTCTTCGGACTCAGCGCGCTGCTCGCCCTGGTGGGCCTGGCGGCGTGGCCGGTGGCGCGCTGGGGTTGGCTCGCCGTCTGCCTTTCGGGCGTGCTGGGCTACCTGGCGGGCCGCGTCGAGCCGCGCCTGGCGCGCGCCCTACCCTGGTCCTGGGGGGCCTCGCTGGTGATCGTGGTGGTGCTTCTCAACGGCTTCGGCGCGGGTGGCGCCTTGCGGTCGGTGAGCACCAAGGAGTGGGGCGGCTTCATGCTGACGCTGATCCTCTCGATCGTCGGCATCGCCATCAGCTTCCCGCTCGGCATCGCGCTGGCGCTCGGCCGGCGCAGCAAGCTGCCGATCATCCGGGTGGTGTGCGTGGGGTTCATCGAGGTGGTGCGCGGCGCCCCGCTCATCATGTGGTTGTTCATCGCCTCCCTGATGGTGCCGCTGGTTCTCGACGTGAGCCCCAGCGCCGTCGGTCCGTTGTCGAGGGCGATGGTCGCCGTCACGCTGTTCTCCGCGGCGTACATGGCCGAGAACGTGCGCGGTGGGCTGCAGGCCGTTCCCAAGGGGCAGTACGAGGCGGCCCAGGCGCTCGGCCTCTCCGGTTGGCAGCGGACGCGTCTGATCGTCCTGCCGCAGGCCCTGCGGGCCGTGATCCCCGCCATCGTCGGGCAGGCCATCGCGCTGTTCAAGGACACCTCGCTGGTGTTCATCGTGGGCCTGTTCGACTTCTTCAACGTCGGCAACATCGTGGCCAACCAGAGCGCCTCGTTGCTCGTGCCGGGAGGCGTGCGGCTCGAGCTGTCGCTGTTCCTGGCGGTCATGTACTGGTTCTTCGCCTATCGTATGAGCGTAGCCTCCCGTCAGCTCGAGCGGCGCCTGGGCGTCGGCGAACGGTAGGGTAGTGCGGTGAAGCGGAGCGCGCCCGATCGGGCGGAAGGAGAGACATGACGGAGGGAACGGTTCTCCGGGGACCCGTCCGCGCCGACGCGCCGGATGGTGGCTCTCGGATCATCGAGGTGGAGGGGCTGAACAAGTGGTTCGGGGACTTCCACGTGTTGAAGGATATCCATCTGTCGATGAATCGGGGGGAGGTGGTGGTGATCATCGGGCCGTCGGGTTCGGGGAAGTCGACGTTGATCCGGTGCATCAATCGGCTCGAGGAGCATCAGGAGGGGCGCATCGTGGTCGATGGGGTGGAGTTGACCGATGATGTGCGTCATATCGATCAGGTGCGGCGGGAGACGGGGATGGTGTTCCAGCAGTTCAACTTGTTCCCGCACTTGACGGTGTTGGAGAACGTGACGTTGGCGCCGGTGCGGGTGCGTAGGTGGCGGAAGTCGCAGGCTGAGGAGCGGGCGATGTATTTCTTGGAGAAGGTGGGGATCCCGGAGCAGGCGCGGAAGTATCCGGGGCAGCTGTCGGGGGGGCAGCAGCAGCGGGTGGCGATCGCGCGGGCGTTGACGATGGAGCCGAAGGTGATGTTGTTCGATGAGCCGACGAGCGCGTTGGATCCGGAGGTGATCGGGGAGGTGTTGGAGGTGATGGTGACGCTGGCCAAGGAGGGGATGTCGATGGCGGTGGTGACGCATGAGATGGGTTTCGCGCGGGAGGTGGCGGACCGGGTGATCTTCATGGATGCGGGGCAGATCGTGGAGGTTGGCACGCCTGAGCATTTCTTCCAGAATCCTCGTGAGGAACGCACTAGAGCCTTCCTCTCCAAGATCCTCTAGCGGGGAATGTCACAGCCGCTACGGATGCGTCGCGCCTATGCTGTCGGCATGGCGAGCCCCCTTGGCAGCGAGGTCGCGGCATGACCGACGTTCCTCAAGAGAGCGGTGCTGGACGCGGCATGCGTATCGCGGACCTGCTCCGAACGATGGTCGCGAAAGGCGCTTCGGACGTGCATCTGCAGGCCGGCGCTCCGCCGCACATGCGCGTCGACGGCGAGCTGATGCCGTTCGAGGGCGTGCCCACACTCACCCCGGAGCAGACCGAGCAGATCGCGCTCGCCATGATGAGCGAGAACCAGCGTGAGCTGTTCCGACACCGTCACGAGGTCGACTTCGCCTTCACCATCCCGAACGTGGCGCGCTTCCGTTGCAACGTGCTCCGCCAGCGCGGCTCCGTCGGCGTGGTGATGCGCGTCATCGGTGACGCCATTCCCAGCTTCGAGTCGCTCGGGCTGCCGACCTCCGTTGTGACCGAGTTCGCCAGCCAGCCGCGCGGCCTGATCCTGGTCACCGGGCCCACCGGCTCGGGCAAGACCACCACCCTGGCGGCGATGATCGATTACATCAACCGTCGCTTCGCGCGCAACATCATCACCATCGAGGACCCGATCGAGATCCTCCACAAGAACTACAAGAGCCTGGTCATCCAGCGCGAGATCGGCCTCGACACGGCCGACTTCGTCGGCGCCCTGAAGTACGCCATGCGCCAGGACCCGGACGTCATCATGGTCGGCGAGATGCGCGACAAGGAGACGGTGGAGGCGGCCATCACCGCCGCCCAGACGGGTCACCTGGTCCTCAGCACCTTGCACACCCTCGACGCCATCCGTACGGTCAACCGCGTCATCGACTTCTTCCCACCGCACGAGCGCGGGCAGATCCGCATCATGCTGGCGGAGTCGCTGCTCGGCATCCTCAGCCAACGGCTGCTGCCGCGCGCCGACGGCCCGGGCCGGGCATTGACGATCGAGGTGCTGGTCAACACGCCGCTCATCCGCGATTACATCAAGGACGAGGAGAAGACCCCCCTGATCAAGGAGGCGCTGATGCAGGACAACCTGCGCGGCATGCAGACGTTCGACCAACACCTGGTCGAGCTCTACCTCGACGGCAGGGTCACTCTCGAGGACGCCACCTTCATGGCGACCAGCCCCCACGAGTTGCGACTGATGGTCACGCAGCGCCAGGGCGGGATGGAGCCGCGTGAGGAAGAGGAGTTCGACCGGCTCCTCCAGAGCCACCGCGGCCCATTGGGTTGAGCTTCGTGTGGCGCTCCGGGCGCGCTCGGGTACGCGCTCAGGCGCGCCGCTCCCCGATCACGGGAACGTTCGGTTCGAACGGTAGGGTGCCGATCGCCCGACCCCAAAGGTCGTAGGCGTCCGCAGCGGTGATCTCGGTCTCGACGAGATCCCCGATCTTGACGGTGCCGTCGGTCTGCACGAGCACGGTTCCGTCCACGTCGGGGGCGTCCGCCGTGCTCCGACCGATGACGGTGCCGGGCTCGTCGCCGTAACCGTCCACCAGGACAGGCAGGACGCGGCCCACGCGGGTGCGCTGCCGCTCCAGACTCACGCCGTGCTGGACCTCCATCAGCCTCACGAAACGCTCCTCCTTGACCTCTTCGGGGACGGCCGCCGGGAGATCGTTGGCGGCCGCCCCGTCGACCGTGCTGTAGCGGAAGGCGCCGACGTGGTCGATCTGCGCCTGCCGCAGGAAGCCCAGAAGCAGCTCGAAGTCCTCCTCGGTCTCGCCGGGGAAGCCCACGATGAAGGTCGAGCGCAGAACCAGCTCGGGGCAGGCGGCCCGCCATGCCTCCAGCGTCCGGAGGTGGCTCTCCGGCCCGCCCGGGCGCCGCATCGCCCGCAGCACCCTGGGGCTGGCGTGCTGCAGCGGGACGTCGAGGTAGGGCAACAGCAGCCCCTCGGCCATCAGGGGCAGCAGCTCGGCTACGTGTGGGTGCGGATAGACGTAGTGAAGCCGCACCCAGGCTCCGAGGCCGCCAAGCTCGCGCGCCAGCTCCGGGAGTCGGGCCTCCACCGGGCGGCCCGCGTAGTCGCTGGCGCGGTGGCGCAGATCGCTGCCGTAGGCCCCGCTGTCCTGGGCGATGACCAGCAGCTCGCGGGTCCCGGCGGCCACCAGGCGCGTGGCCTCGTGAAGGACATCGGCGGCGTCGCGGGAGCGCTGGAGGCCGCGGAGTTGCGGGATGATGCAGAAGCTGCACCGGTGATCGCACCCCTCGGCGATCTTCAGGTAGCTGTAGTGGCGCGGGGTCAGCGAGACCTTCGGTCCGAGCGGCGTTCGCTGGCGCGTCGCGGCGCCGGGGAGCAGGCTCGTGAAGGGGTCGGTGTCGGGAGGGAGCGCCGTGCGGACGGCGCGCATCACGCCGTCGACGTCGGCCTGCCCGGTCACCGCCAGGACCTCGGGGTGGCGCGCCACGATGGTCTCCGGCCGCTCCCCCAGACAGCCGGTGACGACGACCCGGCCGTTGGCGTCCAGGGCCTCCCCGATCGCCTGCAACGACTCCTCGACCGCCGGCGTGATGAAGCCGCAGGTGTTGACGACCACCAGGTCTGCTTCGTCGTAGCCGGCCACGAGCTCGTATCCCTCGGCCCGAAGCTGCGTGAGGATCCGCTCGCTATCGACGAGGGCCTTGGCGCAACCGAGGCTGACGAACCCCACCCGACCGCTCACGGTCGCGTTCCCGTGGCTGCCGTCGGGGATGTGTGCCGGCGCGCACGGCGCCGGAGGAGCGGCCGCAAGCGTCCCGCCAGGTACAGCGAGCCCGCCACGACCACGCGCGGTGGCGGCCCGTCGGGCCGTCGCGAGGCGTCCCGAGCCGCCAGCGCGAGCGCGAGATCGAGCGCACGAGCGGGGTCGGCCACGAACCGGTCGCCGGATCGTACGGACGGCGGCTGCTCGCCGAGCGCCGCCTCGGTGAGCACGACCGCCGCGGCGCCGCGTTCCAGCGCGGCCAGCGTGGCGGCCGCCTGCTTGCGGGCGAGTGCGCCGAACAGCAGCACGAAGCCGGGCTCCAAGCCGGCGGCGAGGGCTTCGGCGGCGGCCGGATCGTGCGCGCCATCGAGCAGCACTTCGCAGCCCCGGATCTGGAATCGCTCGCCCCGGCCCGGCAGGGGTGGCGCGGCGATGCCCGTGGCCACCGCCTGTTCGGGCGCGCCGAGCAGTCGCAGAGCGGCGGCTGCGAGGCGGGCGTTGGCGGTGCGGGTCGTACCGAGGTCACGGCTCAGCGCCGGGAGGTCGAACAGTGGCTGCCCCGACGATTCGATGAACAGCGGCGCCCCACGTCGGCGTGCCTCGGCGCGAACTACCTCCAGGGCGTCGCCGCGCGCTCCGGTCACCGTTGGGATCCCGGGTCGCAGGGCCCCCGCCTTGTCGCGAGCGATGCTGGCGAGATCGGGGCCGAGCGTCTCCAGATGATCGGGCGTGACGTTGGTCAGGACCACCAGACGCACGCCCGTCAGCGCACGCGTAGCGTCGCGGGCCCCGCCGACGCCGGCTTCGACCACCGCCCAGTTCAGCCGGGCGTGTGCGAAGGCGGTGAGCGCCAGCGCCAGCGTCCACTCGAAGAAGGCGGGCGCCGGCACCATCTCGAGTCGCCGCGCCCGCGCTACGAAGCGTCGAACCGTCTCCCGCGACACCAGCTTCCCGTCCACGCTCACGCGCTCGCGGAAGTCCTCCACGTGTGGCGACACGAAGCGACCGCAGGGCTCGCCCCAGGCGCGTAACCCGGCGTCCACCATGGCGGTCACGGTCCCCTTCCCGTTGGTGCCGACCACGTGGACCACGTGGTCGGGCGACGGCAGCGCCAGGGCCTCGAGCAGCGCAGCCATGCGTGCGGGGTCGCGTGGCGCCGCTCCACGCACGCGGCCGTACAGCCAGCTCAGCGCGTCGCGGTAGGAGGGGAGCTCGGGCGCGTGGTCGGGGGCGGCGCTAACCGTCACGGCCCTTGCCGCGCCGCGGCCGCCGCTTGCGCGACCGCCGCCGACGCTTGCCACTGCCGCGGCGGCCGGAGTCGCCTCCGGAGGGTGCGTCGAAATCCTGCAACGCATCCTCCTCGTCGACCTTGACCAGCAGCGCGTCCACGAAGCCGTCGTTGAGGCGCTGGGAGAACTTGAGCAGCAGGTGCGGGGGAGCGCGGTCGACGTAGACCACGTTGCCGCCCGGGTGGAGCAGGTAGGCGACGGCATCGCGGGTTCCCAGCACGGTATCGAGCTCGACCTCGCCGACCCGTTGCACGGTGACGTCCTTGCCCAGCATGGGCACCACCCGGTGCTCGACGTTGCCGAGCTCGCGCAGCTCGAGCAGTAGCGAGAGCGGGTCGCGGTAGGGCAGAAGGTACGGAGCGGTGGCCTGATCGCGCCCCTTGGAGGCCCTCACCAAGCCCTCGTCGGGGTCGAACACCACGTCGAAGCTGCGCTGTCCGGAGCGTTCGTTCCAGTCCTCCCGGAAACGCTGACTGACGCGCTCGCTGGCAGCGCAGCGGCTGCGCTGGACGACGCTTCCGCTCCCCAGCGGGCCCTGGAACTGGGCCCGTCCCTCGAGCAGCGTGGAGCGGCCGCGGTGGAGGGTCTTGAGTTCGTGGCTACCGACCGGTTTGCCCTTGAGGGTCAAGCGGTAGCTGCACACCTCGACGGCCATGTCACAACCTACCACGGGCCCCGCCCGAGCCCCATCGGACCCGTCTGTGACGGTCCCGCACCGTGCTCGTGGGTATCCTGCTGTGGGGCCGCGCGCGCGGAGGCCCCGGAAGGAGGGACGCCGGTGGGCGAGGAACCGTTGGGGTGCCGGCAACGGGCCTGGGGACGGGTGCACGATCGGGAGGCGTCGCTGTTCACACTGCACAATCGTGCAGGCATGGTCGCTCGCCTGAGCGACTACGGCGGCACGCTGGTGGGGCTCGAGCTTCCCGCGATTCCGGGGCCGGCGGTCGACGTTGTCCTCGGCTTCGACCGGTTGAACGGGCCCGTGGGCGAGGCCTACGCCCAGGAGCAGCCCTACCTGGGCGCGCTCATCGGAAGGGTGGCCAACCGCATCGGCGGTGCCGCCTTCGAGCTCGATGGGCGCAGGGTGGCGCTCGACGCCAACGACGGCGAGAACCTGTTGCACAGTGGGCCGACGGGCTTCCACACCCGTGTGTGGGCCGCGCAGGCACTGGACGACGCGGACGCGCCGGGGGTGGCGTTCGAGTACCGATCGGAGGACGGGGAGGGAGGCTTCCCCGGGGTTGTGGCGGCGCGCGCTGCGTACCGCCTCGGTCCGGGCCGCGCTCTTCGCCTGGAGCTGACTGCCGTGAGCGACGCCCTCACCCCGGTGAGCCTCACGCACCACCCCTACTTCAACCTGGCCGGCCACGCGTCGGGCGACGTGCTGGAGCACCGGCTCACGCTGTTCGCGGAGCGCTTCACGCCGACCGGACCCGACCTCGTCCCAACCGGAGAGGTGCTGGACGTGGCCGGCACCGCGTTCGACTTCCGGCGCCCCAAGGCGCTCGGCCGCGATCTCGGCGGTCCGGCGGTGGCCGGTGGCTACGACGTGAACGTGGTGCTGTCCGGCACGCCCGGAACGCTGCGCCCGGCGGCGCGGCTGAGCGATCCCGCTACCGGCCGAACGCTCGAGGTCTGGACCACGCAGCCCGGCCTGCAGCTCTACACCGGCAACGGCCTCGACGGCAGCCTGGTGGGGAAGGGGGGCGTCCGCTACGCCCGTCACGCGGGCGTAGCGCTGGAGGCCCAGGCGTACCCCAACGCCGTCAACACGCCGCGCTTCCCGTCGGTGTGGTTACGGCCCGGCGAGACGTACCGTCAGGTGGTGGAGTACCGCTTCGCTGGGGAGGGAGGCTAGAACGGCAGGTCGCTCAGCTCCAGCTTGGACAGATCAGCGGTCGACTTACCTTGCCTGAGGATGTTGATGAGCAGCTGCACCAGCGACGGCTCGAGCTCACGGCCGCTGCGCGCCTCCAACGCCTTCTCGACCTCGCGCATCGGCATCGCCTGGCCCCGTTCGCTGGAGAGCATGTCGAAGACGTCGGCGACGGCCACGATGCGCGCCAGCATGGGGATCTGCTCCTTGCGCAGCCCGCCCGGGAAGCCGGAACCATCCCAGTTCTCGTGGTGGGCGCGGATGCCCTCCGAGGCCGGGCGGAGCAGGGCCGCCGAGGCCACCAGGTTGGCGCCGCGCTGCGGATGCTCCATGTCCTCGATCGACAGGTCCAGACCCGCACCCAGCTTGCCGATGTCGTGCAGCATGGCGGCGAAGTACAGATCTGCCAGCTCGTGGTTGGGAAGCTCCAGGGTGCGCCCGAGCGCCAGGGCATAGGCGGTGACCCGCTCGGCGTGCCCGAGCTGTGCGAAGTCCTGTGCCTCCATGGCCTGTACGAAGGCCCGCGTGAACTCCACCAGGCTGAGCTTGGTGCGGCGCAGCTCGAAGGCCTGACTCTGCGCCTCGCCCAGGATCGAGCCCCAGCGAGCCGCGAGCCGCAACTCGTCGTCATCGAACGCAGCTCCGGAGTGACGGTGCAACACCAGCGAGCCGTGCCGTACGAAGCGACCCGCCACCGGCACCACCAGGCTGCTGGTGGCGTTGCGTAGGCCGAGCTCGCCGTACGCCGAGCGGATCTCGGCCGAGTTCGGCGTGAACAGTTCCGACACCAGGTTCCCAACGAGCCGCGGGCCGGGCTCCCGCCACGGGCCATGATCCGGCGTGAGCGTCAACATCGAGGGGCTGTAGCCGTGCACGGCCTCGAAGGCGTACGCGCCGCGCTCGTTGCCGCGCACGACGTAGCCGCGCACGTCGCCCGGGAGCGTACGCGCCAGGCCGCGAAGCGACTCGGCGCTGCGTTCGTCTGCGCGCGGCATGCTCAGCAGCCGCTCGATCGCGCCGAGCAGGTCCGGGCCCGCATCACCTTCCGAGGAGGAGAAGAGGCGTCTGAACACGTCATCCCTTCGGGTCGGGTCGACCCCCTCCGACCGTGCCCGGAGTGTACTCCCGGAGGGGGAGCGGGGACTAAGGAAATGCTTACACGGAGCCTTCCGGCGACCCCCAGAGGCCGCCTTGCGTAAGCTCGGGGGAGGAGGTCGTATGGACGACGCCGACATCTTCGAGACCGCTCCCCGCTCCCCGGGGTCCATGCTTCGCATCCGTGCCGAGGCAGGCGCGATCGAGGCCCGCTACGAGCGCGCGCGACTCCGCGTCGAGGCGGTGAGCGACGGCATCGCGCGGGTCCGGCTGGCGGAGGCGGCGTTCGCGCCGGCCAGGACCTGGGAAGGCGTGCGGTCCGGGTTGCCGCCCGCCGACGCTGTCGCCGTCGAGACCGACGGCGGCGCAATCCTCGAGCTCGACGGGATGCGCGTGGCGCTGGAAGGCGACGGCGCGGCCCTGGCGGTGCGCGGCGCGGACGGCGCGACCTGGCTGGCGTCGACGGAGCTCGCTCGCTGGGGGCGCGCACGCCTCGATCGGCTGCGCGTGCCGCATCGCGACGGCGACGCCTTGCCGGCCGGCCGCGACGGCGTCGTGCTGCGTCAGTCCTTCCAGCTCGATCCGGAGGACCGTCTGTGGGGGTTCGGGCAGCGTACCGGAGGGCTCGACCGGCGCGGCCGCAGCCTCACGAACTGGACCTCCGACACCTTCGGGATCGCCCACCATCGCGGCACCGACAACCTGTACCAGGCGCAGCCGCTGTTCCTGGCCGCGAAGCCCGGCCGCGCCTTCGGAGCGTTCCTTCACGTCAGCCACTTCAGCCGCTTCGACGCCGGCGCCGGCCATCCCGACCGCCTGACGATCGACGCGCTCGGCGCCGAGCTGGACCTGTTCCTGTTCGCCGGCCCCACGCCCGCCGCCGTCGTGGAGCAGCTCACGCGCCTGACCGGCAGGCCGCTGCTGCCACCGGTCTGGGCGCTCGGCTTCCATCAATCTCGCTGGGGATACGCCAGTGCCGACGAGGTGGTCGCGCTGGTCGACACCTTCCGGGCGCGCGATCTACCGCTCGACGCTGTGCACCTCGACATCGACTACATGCGTGGCTTCCGCTCGTTCACCTGGGATCCGGAGCGCTTCCCCGATCCGAAGGCGTTCGCCGAGCGGGTGCACGAGCGCGGCGCGCGCCTGGTCGCCATCATCGACCCGGGCATCAAGGACGAACCGGGCGCCGGCTACGGAGTCGCGGACGAGCTCCTGGCGCGTGGCTACGCGCTGCGCAACAGCGACGGCTCGCCGTTGCGGGGCTACGTCTGGCCGGAGCGCGCGCTGTTCCCGGACTTCACGCGGGCCGAGGTGCGCGACTGGTGGGGGGACCAGCACCGCACCAGCCTGGTCGAGAACGGCGTCGATGGGGTCTGGAACGACATGAACGAACCGACGGCGTTCGACCGGCCGTTCTCCACCGGGGAGGCCCGTGACCGACCCTTCCCGCTCGACACGCGCCACGGCGGGACCGACGAGGCCGCTACGCACCTGGAGGTGCGCAACCTCTACGCGACCCTCGAGGGGCGCGCCACCTTCGAGGGCCTGGCGCGGCATGCGCCCGGGGTCCGGCCGTGGGTGTTGACGCGGTCGGCCTTCCCCGGCAGCCAGACCACCTGCGTCACCTGGATGGGCGACAACAACAGCTGGTGGGAGCACCTGGCGATGAGCGTTCCACAGCTCCTGTCGATGGGGTTGTCGGGGATGCCGCACGCCGGGGTCGATATCGGGGGGTTCTTCGAGAACGCGCGCCCCGAGCTGTTCTCCCGCTGGATGGAGCTGGGAGCGTTCTATCCGTTCATGCGCGATCACAGCGCCATGGGCACGCGCGACCAGGAACCCTGGGCGTTCGGCGAGGCGGTGGAGGCGGTGGCGCGGGAGGCGCTGCGGCTGCGCTATCGACTGCTTCCCTACCTGGCGACGCTGGCCCACCAGGCTGCGGCGAGCGGCGCGCCGTTGATGCGCGCGATGGGCTATGCCTTCCCCGATGTGGAGCAGACGTTCGACGTCGAGGACGCCTTCATGCTCGGGCCCTGGTTGCTGGTCGCGCCGGCGCTGGAGGCGCGCTGTCGCTGGCGGACCGTGGTGCTTCCGCCGGGCCGATGGCTCGACTTCTGGAGCGGGCGGCCGCTGGCCGACGAGGACGCCGGGAGGTCGCGACCGGCCGTCGTCGAGGCGATCCCGGGGCGGCCGCCGCTGTTGTTGCGCGAAGGCGCGTTGCTCCCCATGGGGGACGAACGCTCCAGTACGGCGACGCCGTTGTCGGAGCTGCGCATCGTGGTGTCGTCGCCCGTCGACGAGAGCACGTTCGAGGTGGTCGAGGACGACGGACGATCGACGGCCTGGGAGACCGGCGGGGTGGCGCGCACGGCGCTGCGCTCCCGGCGTACGGTCGGCGGGCTGATCGTAGAGATCGGCGCACGCGGAGGGACGTTCCATCCGTCGCCTCGGAAGCTGGTGGTGGAGCTACGCCTGGACACGCCGCCGGACCGCGTGGAGTTGGACGGCGCGGCGGTCGAGGCCCGCTGGGACGCCGCTCGTCGAGCGGCGGAGATCGCCTGGCAGGACGACGGAAGCGGGCGTACGATCACCGTTCGAGGAGGCCTGTCGGCGTAGGCTGGGAGTGTGGCGCCGCTGGAGGTGGCGCCGCGGTGAGGTGATGATCCGGCGCCCGCTCGCTCTCGCAGCCCTGCTGTTGCTCGCGCTCGTGCCGGCGGCGTGCCTGCCCATCCCGAGGGCGTCGCTTCCGCTGAACGTTCCCGTGCCGGCATACCGGATGGCGCCGGATGCCGTGGCCGGCGACTACCTGTCGGTTCCGGGCGCCGCCGAACCGCACACGCCGGCGCGCCTCAACCGCAGCTACGTGCTCCGACTGCGGGCCTCGGAACCGGCCCGCGCGGTGCTCGTGCTGGTGCCCGGGCTGTTCGGCGGGGCGGCCAGCCTGGAGATCCTGGGTCGACAGCTGGTGGCGGCCACGCCCGGCCTGCAGGTGTGGCTCGTCGATCGACGATCGAACGCCCTGGAGGACCATCGCGGCTTCGAGGCCGCCGCCCGGAGCGGGAACCCGGAAACGGCCCTCCGCTACTATCTCGGTGAGGGCGGCACGGCGCCGGCGTTCGCTCCTCCCAAGCCCGACGAGCTGCGTTTCATGGCCTTCTGGGGCCTGCGCGTGCACCTCGAAGACCTGGCTCGCGTCATCGATCGCGCTCACCGTGAGGCCGGCATCGTGTACCTCGGCGGCCATTCGCTGGGCGCCAGCCTGGCGGCGCTCTACGCCTCGTACCAGCGCGGCGACGGCCGGCCTGGGGCCGACACCATCGCAGGGCTGGTGCTGTTGGACGGCGGTCCCGGCAGGACCGGGACCTTCGACCTGCCCGATGCCGTCGACGGACGCGCCATCGTGGGCTTCACGGTGGTGCCGTCGATCGCTGCGCTCGAATCGGGCCGCGCTTCGCCCTACCTCGGGCCCGGGATCGTGCCCCAACGCATCGTGCGCGCCGCCGTGGTGGCGGCCTATGCCCTCGAGCGACCCGATGCGTTGGCCCCGCCCGAGCTGGCGGACTTCAGGGTCGGCACGCTGGCGCTGGCCGGGATCGAGGCCGACGACACCTACGTCGAGTTGCCGACCTTCGCGCCCTCTCTGGGCGAGGCGACCGGCGCCCTCACCTCCGGTTACTCGCTCCCGTTCCTGCTGGAGGGCGCGTTCGGGGCGCGCAGTCGCACCGTCACGGGCGTTGCTCCAGGGGTCGACCGGGTCGGCTGGACGGCGGGCGATCCGCCGGAAGCGACCGACCTCCGGGCCTACCTGCGCACCGTGGACGGCCCCCTCACCGACCGGGCCGAGTGGTACTTCCCGGCGCGGCTGTTGATCGACCTGTCGGTGTTGCGCGTCGACCTGGTGGGGGTCCCCGGTTTCGTGCCGACGGCGTCGGTGCGTGTCCCCACGCTGGCGATCGGTTCTGGGCGCGGCATGATCCGCGATCTCGATGGATTCGACGCGTACGCCAACGCCCGCCTGGGCTCCTCGCTGACCCGCTACGTCGTCCCCGGCGTGACGCACATCGATCTCGTCACCGCACGCTCGGCGCCGGTGGTGGTCCTGTTCCAGCGCTGGGCCGGGCTGGACCGACCCTAGGCGGCGGCGTCCCGCAGCGCCAGGGCTAGAAGCTCGACGCCCTGATCGATCTCCTTGGCGTCCACCGTGAGGTGGGGGGCGATGCGGATCACGTTGTTGTACAGGCCACCCTTGCCGATCAGCAGGCCGCGACGGCGCGCGGCGCCGAGGAGGGCGTCGGCGCGATCCGGGTCGGGGGCCTTGGAGCCGTCCGGCGCCACGATCTCGAGCGCCTGCATGAGGCCCATGCCGCGCACGTCGCCGACGAACGCGTATGGCGCGGTAGCGTCCTCGAGGCGGGTGCGAAGCCGCAGGCCCTGACGGTGGGCGTTGTCCGGGAGATCGTGCTGCTCGATGTACTCGAGGGTGGCGAGCGCAGCTGCCATCGACACGGGATTGCCGCCGAAGGTCGAGAAGGTGGTGCCGACCAGGGCGTCGGCGACCTCGGGTGTGGCGATGGTGCAGCCGATGGGCGCGCCGTTCGCCATCCCCTTGGCGAACGTCATGATGTCGGGGGAGATGCCCCAGTGCTCGATGCCGCACCAGCTCTGGCCCGTCCGGCCCCAGCCGGTCTGAACCTCGTCGACGATCATCAGGCCGCCGGCTTCACGCACGATCGGCTCGACGCGACGCAGGTAGTCCCGCGGCAGCACCACGAAGCCGCCCACGCCCTGGATGGGCTCGGCCATGAAGGCGGCGATGGTGCCGTCGGTGGTGGTCGCCAGCGTCTCCTCCAGGTCCTGGATGCAGAGGTCGACCAGCTCCGCCTCGCTCAGCCCCACGGGAGCCCGATAGGCATATGGGCTGCGTACGTGCCGAACGTTGCCGTCGAACGTGCCCCCCAGCCTCCAAGGGCCGTGCCCCGTCAGGCTCATCGCCTCCATGGTGCGGCCGGCGTAGGCGTGCCGGAGCGTGACGATGGTGCTGTGGCCGGTGGCCATGCGGGCAGCGGTCACGGCCGTCTCGTTGGCCTCGCTGCCGCTGGAGGTGAAGAAACACTTCTGCAATCGGCCGGGCGTGACGGCTGCCACCCGTTCGGCAACGCGCACCATGATCTCGTTGAGGTAGAGCGTCGAGGTGTGCTGCAGCCGCTGGAGCTGCTCGATCACGCGCGCGTTGACGTCGTCGTTGGCATGCCCGATCGAGACCGTGAGCACGCCCCCGAAGAAATCCAGGTAGGAACGCCCCTCGACGTCCCAGACGGTGTGTCCCTTGGCCCGATCGACCACCAGGGGGTCGTCCCCGTAGTAGGGGTGGACGGCCGGGAAGAGGTAGCGCTGGTGCAATGCCAGCACGTCGTCACGGGCTCGGGTCGGGTCGGACATCGCGGCCTACCTCCGGATTCAGCGCGCCGTCGCGGTGGAGCATGGGTTCGGCGGTCCAGTCTAGCACCGGCCCCGCTGCGCCGGACGGCTCCCGCAGCGAGCGGACGGCTCGCCTTCGCAGGCGCCGAAACCGTAGACTGGTACGCATGCTGGATCTGAGGTTCATCCGCGAGAACCCCGACGCGGTGCGTCGGGCGATCCGCGCCAAGCAGCTCCCCGAGGCGCTCGAGAGCCTCGAGCAGCTCCTGCTGACCGACGAGGAGCACCGGCTGCTCCGGCGCGACCTGGAGGAGCAGCAGGCGCTCCGCAACGCCAACAGCAAGAGGATCGGCGAGATGAAGCGCAGCGGCGAGGACGCCAACGAGCTGATGCGTCAGATGGGCGAGGTCGCCGCCGAGGTCAAGCATCTCGAGGAGCGTGACAGGAGCCTGGAGGCGCGCCTCCAGGAGCTCCTGCTGGAGATCCCCAACCTCCCCCACGAGAGCGTTCCCTATGGCGAGAGCGAGCACGACAACGTGGTGGTCAAGGAGTGGGGGACGCTGCCCGAGTTCGCCTTCGAGCCGCGTCCCCACTGGGAGCTCGCAACGGAGGCCGGCTGGCTCGATCTCGAAGCCGGCGTGAAGATCACCGGCGCGGGCTTCCCGTTGTTCCGGGGTCCGGGCGCCCGGCTGGTGCGCGCCCTGGAGCGTTTCTTCCTCGATCGCCTCGAGGCCGCCGGCTACACCGAGCTGGTGGTGCCCCTGATGGTCAACGTGGACTCGGCCACCGCCACGGGCCAGTTGCCCGACAAGGAAGGGCAGATGTACGAGGTGTCGGACGGTTTCTACATGATCCCGACCTCGGAGGTGGCGGTGACCAATCTCCACCGCGACGAGATCCTCGACAGCGAGGCGCTGCCGCTGCGTTACGCCGCGTACTCGGCCTGCTTCCGGCGGGAGGCGGGCAGCTACGGCAAGGACGTCCGCGGCCTGAACCGCGTGCATCAGTTCGACAAGGTCGAGATGGTGCAGTTCACCCTGCCCGAGCACAGCTACGAGGCGTTGGAGGCCATGACGCGGATCGCGGAGTCGATGCTCGAGGAACTCGGCCTGGCCTATCGGAAGCTGCTGATGTGCAGTGGTGACATGGGCTTCACGCAGGCCAAGAAGTACGACCTGGAGGCATGGAGCCCCGGCCAGGGACGCTGGCTGGAGGTGTCTTCGATCAGCAACATCGAGGCCTTCCAGGCGTCGCGCCTCAAGACGCGTGCGCGGCCGGGTGGCGCCCGCGGGAAGGGCCGACCGGGGCCGGTCCATACCCTGAACGGCAGCGCCCTGGCCTTCCCGCGCACGATCGCCGCCATCCTCGAGACGTATCAGGCCGAGGATGGGAGCGTGCGGGTGCCGGAAGCGTTGCGTCCCTACGTGGGGCGGGAACGGTTGGTCTGAGCCGAGGCTTCGGCGTCGAGCGCCGCTAGGCTCAATCCTCGTCGACAGTGCGCGGGACGCGTACGAAGCCGTCCTGGCTGGCGTTGGTGAGCTCCGCGACGCGCTCCCGGTCGAGCGACGGCGTCACCACGTCGGAGCGGTGCGAGCGAGCGGGGATGACCGGACGGACCAGCTCGTCTACACCTTCGGTGTCGACGGCGGCGAGCTGATCGAAGTACTCGAGCACCCCGGCGACGTCGCGGGCGAGGAGGTCGGCTTCGTCCGGCTCCAGCTGCAGCCGAGCGAGCCGCTCCAGGTGCTCCATATCCACGTCGTGGGCGCTCATGGCTGCGATGCTAGCACGGCGCGCCGCGCAGAGCGCTTCTGTCCCGCGCTCCGTGCAGGGCCTGCGAGCGGACTGCCTTCAAGCGAACAGCAGACCGACGTAGTAGAACACCACTACCAACGCCAGCGACGGCAGCAGGGCGGCCGTCCTCACCCGCTTGATGTCGAGCAGGCCGAGCCCCAACGCCACGATCAGCAGACCCCCGACGCCGTTGACCAGCAGCACACGAGGGTCGTGCGCGGGGTCGGGGATGAGGGTGGTGAACAGGCCCGGCGGCCAGGGACAGCCCTCCCTGGTAGACGGCGATGACCAGCACGGAGAAGATCACGCCGAATCCGAAGGTGGTGGCGAGGACCAGAGACGAGAAGCCGTCCAGGGTGGCCTTGAGCAGCAGGAAGCTGGTCTCGCCGCTGAGACCGTTCTGGATGCTGCCGATGAGGGTCAGGGGCCCGACGCAGAACAACAGGGTGGCGGCGACGAAGCCCTCGGTGAAACGCCCCTGCCCCCGGAAGCGACGCTTCAGGGCGGCGCCCACCGCCTCCAGACCTTCCTCCAGGTGCCACCACTCGCCGAGCGCGCCGCCCAGGGCGAGCGCCATCAGGCCGAGGATGATCCCAGGGGGGTGGTCGACGCGCGTGAGGTCGAAGGCGTTGTCGATGCCGATGAAGACCGTGACCAGGCCGATCGCCTGCATCACCACCGTGACGATGCGCTCCGGGAGCCTCCCCCGCAGGGCCAGGCCGAGCGCCGATCCCAGCAGCACGGTGCCGATGTTGATCAGCGTCCCCGACGTCTCCTGCAGCAAGGTCATGCTGGGCCGGATGCTACCACGGGCGGAGGCGCGGCTCGCGCGCTACCACCCGAGGCCGAGCCGTTCGTTAGCCGCCGGCGGTCCCTGCCGGCGCGGCCAGCGGCAGCCGCGACAGCGGGGTGTGGCGCGCGCCTGTGGGCCCCAGGTCGCTGCGGAACAGCACCAGCTCGTCGACACGCCACGCCACCCTGCCGGCGGGGAAGGTGTCCAGAGCGGCGGCGAGCGCATCGCGCCGCGTGGATCCGAGGCCGGAGACGCGCGCCAGCGTGAGGTGGGGAACGAAGCGCTCGGGGTCGTCGCGTTCGAGAACGGGACCGAGGGCCCGCGTGAGGTCGTGCTGCAGGTGGCTAAGTTCGGTCCCGTCCTGGTCGAGCCCCAGCCACAGGACGCTGGGGCGGCGGGCGGCCGGGAACGCGCCCAGGCCCGCCGTGACGCAGCGTAGCGGGCGCGCGCTGCGGGCCACCCCGGCGATGGCGCGCTCCACCCCGGCGAGGTGGGCGAGCTCGACCTGCCCCAGGAACGCCAACGTGAGGTGGATGGAGGGCGGCGGCACGTACCGCGCCGACAGCGCCGGCAACGCGTCGGCGAGATGACGTTCGGCGCGTTCGGCCTCGTGGCGCACGTCGTCGGAGGGTTCCAGCGCCAGGAACAGGCGCAGGCTCACGGGGCGGCGGCCGGTGCGGACGCCCGCTCCGACCCGGGCTTCGGTTCTCCGGCCGGGATCCGTCCCACGTCGTGAAGGTAGCTCACCACACCGACGGCCAGCGCCTGGGCCGCCCGTTGCGGGCGCTCCAGGTAGGCGCGGTCACGGGCGTTGCTGAGGTAGCCGAGCTCTACGATCAGGCCCGGCGTGCTGCGCGCGATCGCGTGCCGGAAGCGCCGGGCGTTGAAGGCGTAGTACTCGAGCATGTCGAGCGACACGTTGCGATCATCATCACCCAGAGGGCTCCGAGCCAGCATGGCGCGATCGATGTCGAGCTTGAGCAGCGGATCGCGGCCGTTGCGCAGGGGGAGGAAGTGAGCGCTCTTGTAGCCTTCTCGGCTGGGATCGGTGCTGGCGTCGGCGTGCACCGCCAGCACCAGGTCGGCACGGTAGTGCGGCGGCACGGTGGCGTCGAAGACGTCGACCTTGAAGCCGTCCTGCCGGAGCCGGGCTGCCAGGGCGCGCACCACCGCGTGGTTGACCTGGACTTCCTCGAGCTCCACCGACGGTGGCCCCGGTCGAGGTACGGAGCTTCGCCAGTTCCCGGGGCATGGCGCCGGCGTCGAGGTGACCGATCTGTAGGCCGATCCGGGGCGGCCCGCGCAGGGCGTTGACCGCCTGCTCGAGGCCGGAGATCAGGGCGGCATGTGGTGTTGCGCGGCCGGTGACGGCGGCCGACCAGTTCAGCCCCAGCAACGCCAGCAACGCCACCACGAAGGCGCTCCCGAGCCAACGCCGACGGCGCCCGCGCGGCTCGACCGGCTCGGAGGTCGGCGCGGCCGGCGCCACGGGCGCAGGCACGAGCTCCGCGACGGGCGCGCGCGGATGGCGTGGCGCCCCGAGGATCGGTCCTTCCTGGATGGGATCGCGGCCCAGCACGGTACTCAACCTACACGAGGCGCGGGTCCTAAGGTCGTGAAAGGATTCCTGCGGGCGCGCGCGGCGCTAGGGGCGCTCACCGGTCAGCCAGAACATGACGTGCTCGTCGACGTTCTCGAGATGATCGCCGAGTCGCTCGAGGTAGCGCGCCACGGCGAGCAGCTGCGTGGCGCGGCCGATCGTCTCGGGATCCTCGATCATGTAGGTAAGCAGCTCGCGCTGGATCTGTTCGTAGAGTTCGTCGATCTCGCGGTCCATGGCGTGCGCCCGCCGCGCCGCGTCGACGTCGGTCTCGGCGACGGCCTTCATGGTGGTGTCGATCATGCTGCCGAGCACTTCGAGGATGCGCTGCATGTCCAGGTACTTCTTCAGAGGCGGCCGCTCCGCCAGCTTGACGGCCGCGCGCGCCACGTGCTCGGCGTAGTCGCCGGCGCGCTCGATGTCCGCCAGCGACTGGTAGGCGGCGCCGAGGAAGCGCAGGTCGCGCGCCGCCGGCTGCCGCCGGGCGATCACCGTGAGGATCCTCAGTTCCAGCGTCGCCTGCATGGCATCGATGCGTTCGTCGTTCAGCACGCAACGCTCGGCCGCGGCGAGGTCGGAGTCGATGAGCGCGGAGCGCGCCAGCTCGCATCCCTCGCGAACCTGGCTGAGCATCCGCACCAGCGAAGCGTTGATGTCCTGGAGATCCTGGTCCAGTTGCGTCATGATGGACGGCCGCATCATACCGTACAGCCTCGCACACGGCGGTCAGCCTTCGGTCAGGTCCGCGGCGCGTGAGCGTGGCCGGGCCTGACGCCCACCTGACCGGCGCTTCGTATCATGAGCGCATGGAGCGCAACGCGGGCGACCGGCCGGGCCGATGAGCGGGGGCACGGTGTTGTTGGTCGAGGACGACGAGGGCGTGCGCGAGCTGGTCGCCTACCATCTGGCGCGAGCCGGGTTCCAGGTGGTGGAGGCGGAGGACGGCGAGCGCGCCTGGGAGCGACTCGAAGGCGCCGACGTGGTGGTCCTGGACTGGATGTTGCCGGGGGAGTCCGGTCTGGCGTGGCTGGCGCGGCTGCGACGTACCCACGGCCAGGCGCTGCCGGTCCTGATGCTAACCGCCCGGGCCCGTGAGGTGGACCGGGTCGAAGGGCTCGAGGGCGGTGCGGACGATTACCTGGTCAAGCCCTTCAGCGCCGCGGAGCTGGTGGCTCGCGTGCGCGCGTTGCTGCGGCGCGTCCCCCGCAGCCGGCGACTCGAGCTGGGCGCGCTCGTCATCGACACCGAACGCGCCCGGGTGACGCTGCTCGACCGTGAGCTCGAGCTGACGCGGCGAGAGTACGAGCTGCTGACGTTCCTGGCCGCCCATCGCGGGCGAGTGTTCGGCCGTACCGAGTTGCTCGATCGCGTCTGGGGCGAGGACTTCGTGGGATCGGAACGCACTGTGGACCAGCACGTCGCGCAGCTCCGCGCGCGTCTGGGAGCGAAGTGGATCGAGACGGTCCGCGGCCGGGGCTACCGCCTGGCGGAGCCCGAGCGGCTGGACACGTCGTGACCGGCCCTACGGCCCCACCGGCGGCCCCGCCGGCGACCGCATCCTTGCTCGACGCCCTCGAGGAGGGCGTGGTCCTGACCGACGGCGAGCGCGTGACGTTCGTCAACCGCTCGGCGTCACAGCTGCTCGAGGTGGACCCTGCGCGGGTGACAGGGCTGCCCCTGATCTGGGTGTTGCGCGACCACCGGCTCGAGGCGGCGTTGGAGACCCGGCGTGCGGTCGAGCTGGAGACGCGCGGTCGCTGGATCCAGGCGGTGCCCGTCGGCGGAGCGCTGCTGCTGCGAGACGTGACCGAGTTGCGACGCGCCGAAGCGAACGCACGCGAGCTCCTGGCGGTCCTGTCGCACGAGCTGCGCACGCCGGTGACCGCTATCCGGGCGGCCCTCGAGGCCCTGTCGGGAGACCCTCCCGACGGTCTTCGCACGCGTTTCCTGGGGCGGGCGACGCAGGAGTCTGAACGACTGGTACGGCTGCTCGAGGACCTCACTGTCGAGGTGAGGCCGCCCCGCGAGCGCAGCCTGCTACTCACGGAGGTGGCGCGGCGGGCGGCCGGCGTCGTCCAGCCCGTTCTGCACAGGACCGGCGTGCGCCTGCTCACGGAGCTACCGCAACTCGAGCTCTGGGCCGACGAGGACAAGTTGCTGCAGGTGCTCATCAACCTGCTCGAGAACGCCGCCGTTCACGGTCCGGACGGCGGCACGGTGACGCTCGTCGCCCGCGCCGAGGACGGCATGGCGCGCATCGAGGTCTGGGACGAGGGCGAGCCGCTCGATCCGATGCGCGTCGACGAGCTGTTCCAGCCGCACTCGCGGGGACGCAGCGCCAAGGCGAAGGGAACCGGCCTGGGCCTGTACATCGTGCAGTCGATCGCGCGCCGTTGGGGAGGCGAGGCCTGGGGCGGCCCCCGCGGCGCCGTCGAAGGGGCTGAGGGGATGGGGCGCGAGAGCGGCGGCCTCGGCAACGCCTTCGGTTTCAGCGTGCCCTGTGCCAGGCCTGGGCCGGTCGCCCGGCAGGGTTGAGGCGGGCCCCCTGCCCATGCGCCGCCGTGCGCCGGCGACGCGCACCCTCAGTCGGCGTCGACGCCGTCTTCGTCGAGGTAGCGCGGAAGCGGTTCGAGCTCACGGCGCTTGCGCCCGCGCACCATGGCGCGCGGGAGGTCGGGGTAGGTGAGCTTCATGGGATCACGCGCTCGCGCTACTGGGTCGGCCGTATCCCACGGGGCCGGCGGCATGGCTTCGCGCGGATCCCGGCCGGCGTCGGCCGGCACGATGCGGCTCTGCGGGAAGGCCCGTCGGTACGCTGAGGGAGGGACCAGCGCCAGCAGCAGAGCGCTGACCGCTACGCCAAGCACGACGGGGCGCTGCTGTACCCACAGGGCGGCCGGGGTGACAGAGCCCGTGCGAGCCTCGAGGAGCGCCAGGCCGCCGGTGCCCCAGGCCAGCGCGTAGGCGAGCACGACGTTCAACGGCCCGGCCCAACGGCTGCTCCTCGGCGAGGGATAGATGGCGAGCCAGCCGAGCACGGCCAGTTCGAGCGCGAACACCGCCTGTTGCCAGCCGGGGAGCCAGCCGTTGGCCTGCAGTCCGGCGACCAGTGCCGCAGCCACCACTCCGATACCGGGGCCGTAGGCCAGCGTCACCAGCGCCAACGGGAAGCGCTCGAGACCGGCCACCGCGCGGGTGAACGTGGAAGGGCCGAACGCCTGGGCGAGCAGCGCCGAGAGGTAGGCCAGCGCGAACGCCGCCAACACCGCTCCGACGACGCGCAGCAAGATGCGCGGGCGAGCCAGGACCGCCACGTCGCGGCGGGCAACGCTGGTCGCGAGCGAGACCAACGCCAGCAGGACCGCGGCGAGGAGCGCGTACGTGAAGACGGGGTCGTGCCGGATCGCGTCCGGCAGCCGCTGAAGGGCGGTCATGGGTTCAATCTACCATAGCCGATGTTGGCGGGAACATCGTCAGGGACGCGGCCCGTGCGTACCGTTGAAGTCCAGGAGCGTGTCGCCGAAGGGCGACTCGTCGAAGCGGCCGCTGCGCGCCATGGCTCCGATGCGTCGCAGCGCTCGCCGGCGTTCGGGCTCGCGCCCGAACGCGCCGCCCAACGAGCCCCACGTCGCCAGCGCGACGCGGTGGGCCAGCCGGGCGGGGGCGGGGAGGTAGCGTCGGCTGAGCTGGTAGCCGCCGCGCACGCCTTCGACCAGGAAGGCGCCGGCGCTCGGGGTGGCGGTGCCGCCCAGATGGAGCACCGGCACGTCGACCAGCAGGCAGCGGAAGCCTGCGGCGCGGGCGCGCAGGCAGAACTCCATGTCCTCGTTATAGAAGCGCAGACTCGGGTCGAGCCCTCCGATGCGATCGAGCACCGAGCGCCGGACGACCTGCAGACAACCGGTGAGCCAGGGCACGCGCACGCTGCCGCCGGGTCGTAGCCCCAGTCGCAGGTAGTGCGGGTGATAGAGCACACCGTGGTCCTGCCGTCGTCCTTGTGGTGTGCGTGCCAGCGGCGCCGCCACGCCGGCGCCGGGGTGTCGCTCGAGCGCGTCGACCAGGCGGGCGAACGTGTCGGGCTCGACGTACACGTCGGCGTTCATGTGGGCGACGAAGGTGCCGTCGGCGAGCTTCAGCCCGACGTTGACGGCGTGCGCATAGGAGTGGTTGAGCGCCGTCACCACCGTCACGTCCGGGTGACGATCGCGCAGGGTCTCCAGCACGGCCTCGTCGGGTGCTGTCTCGACCACGACGCGTCGGACCGACGGTTCACACCGCCCCAGCCGTTCGAGGCATGCCTCGAGGATCTCGGGGGTGCGGTGATGGACCACCACCACTGTGAGCTCGGGCGTCACGCCCGCCATGATGCCACGCACCGCCACCCGCGGGGCCCGCAGCGGGGTATGCGGGGGGCGAGTGACAAAGATCTCATGACCTTCGCCGTACACTGAGAGCCGATGGACCTTCTCCTACAACATGCTCCGGCCGGACCGCGATACCGCGTGGGTGTCGCGCTCGGCGGCGGGAGCGCACGCGGATACGCGCACATCGGCGCGCTGGCCAGCCTGGAGCGGCACGGCTTCGCCCCCGACATCGTCGTTGGGACCAGCTTCGGGGCGGTGATCGGGGCGCTGTACGCCTCCGGCCGGAGTCCCGAGTCGCTCCGTGTCGAGGCCGCGGCCATGCGGCGGCGGGACGTCTTCCCGCACATCGCCGACTTCGGCCTCCATAAGGGCGCGTTGTTCGACGGCCATCGTCTCGAGGCCTACTTCGATGGCATGGTCGAGGGCCGTTCGTTCGAGGATCTGGTACGGCCGCTGATCGTGGTCGCCACCGATGTGGACTCGGGCGAGCGTGTGCTGCTGTCGAGCGGCCCGCTGGCCGCGGCATTGCGGGCGAGCGCCTCGATCCCGGGCGTGTTCGCCCCGGTAATCATCGGTGGTCGCAGGCTGATGGACGGGGGGATCGGCTCGCCCGTCCCGCTCGACACCCTTCGCGGGCTCGACGTGGGGCTCTCGATCGGCATCGGCGCCGGCATGGAGGCGGAGGACTCGCGCACCATCCGCGCGGCACGGCGCTTCCTGCATACCGAGGTAGGGCATCGTTTGCACCGGTCGTTGGGGCAGGGGAGCGGCCGCTCCATCGCCGCCAGGCTGGGTCGCGCGCTGGCCTACGCCGCCGATGGCTGGCTGGATGAGGCGGGCGACGAGGCGTCGCTCCATGTCCATACCCGACCGCCCATCCACTGGCTGAACTTCCACCGCGCGGAGGTCGCCATCCGCGCCGGCGACGACGCGTTGAACCAGTTCATGCCGCGCATCCACCAAGCGCTGGCAGGCGCCGTTCCCGTCTGAGGCGGGTCGGCGGGCGCCGCCCGCCGCTCACAGGATCTTCTTGCCGAGCAGGCTCGCCGCCATCTCCACCATGATGGCGGCGCTTCGATTCTGGCTGTCGAGGATCGGGTTCACCTCGACCAGGTCGAGGCTGGTGGGCCGGCCGGAGTCGGCCAGCAGCTCCATGAGCAGGTGCGCCTCGCGGTAGCTCAGGCCGCCCGGCACCGGAGTGCCCACGCCGGGTGCCAGGCCCGGGTCGAGAGCGTCGGCGTCGAACGAGATGTGCAGCCTGTCGACATGGGCCAGCCGTTCGATCACCTCGGCGGCCACCTGCGCGATGCCGCGCTGGTCGATCTCCTTCATGGTGTAGGCGGCGATTCCGGCATCTCGGATGAGGGCGCGCTCGCCCTCGTCGAGGCTGCGCAGGCCCACGAACACCAGGTCCTCGGGCGCAAGGGCGGCGCCGCCGCCCCAGATCCCGGTGAGGCGGGGGTCGCCGAGGCCGAGAAGGTGGGCGAGCGGCATGCCGTGGATGTTGCCGCTCGGACTGCTCGCCGGCGTGTTGAGGTCGGCGTGGGCGTCGACCCACACCACTCCGGTACGGCGGCCCGCCGACGCCCCCGGCACGGTTCCCATGCTGACGGAGTGATCGCCTCCCAGCGAGATCACGAACGAGCCGTCGTCGAGTGCCCGCAGACGCTCGTAGGCGGCGGTGCAGGTCGCGGCGATGGCGTCGGCGAAGGGGAGGCCGTCGGCATTGGGCACGGCCTCGGGAACGGGGACCTCGACGTTGCCGAGGTCGACCACCTGATGGCCGAGCGCGCCCAGGCTGGCCGCGAGGCGAGCGAGTCTGAGGGCGCTCGGCCCCATGTCTACGCCTCGCCGTCCGGCTCCGAGGTCCATCGGGATTCCAAGTATGCTGATGAGTGCCACGCCCGAAGATAGCACGAGAGTCGTCCAGGACGTTGTAGATGCAAGTGTATGCGGCTCTGCATCGTGAATATGCAGGGCCGCATACAGACGCGCCCGAACGCGCCCGAGCTAGCCTCACGCGGGCCGGTGCCAGTAGCGCCCCTCGCGTTCGAGCAGGGCGTAGGCCGCGTCGGGTCCCATGCTGCCGGCCTCGTAGAACATCGGCGTCGGCCCGACGTCGCCGATGCGGTCGAGTAGCGGCGTGATCACGCGCCACTGGGCTTCGACCTCGTCAGCGCGCATGAAGAGCGTGGCGTCATCCAGCATCACGTCGAGCAGCAGCGTCTCGTAGGCGTCCGGGTTGGGGCGGTCGAAGCTGCGGCCGTACAGGAAGTCGAGACTGATGCGTTCCATCTCGATCCCCTGACCGGGCCGCTTGCCGTTGAAGCGCAACACGATGCCCTCGTCCGGCACCAGCCGTAGCACCAGCCGGTCGGCCTTGAGCAGGGCCGGGAGCTCGAACGGCACGTGGGGCGGCGTCTTGAACTGCAGCACGATCTCGGTGGCCTTCTTCTCCAGGCGCTTGCCTGAACGGAGGTAGAACGGCACCCCGGACCAGCGCCAGTTACGGAGCTCGAGCTCCACGGCGGCGAAGGTGGCCTGCTTCGAGCGCGGGTCGACGCCGTCCTCCTCCCGGTAGCCCATCATGCCGTTGCCCGAAACGTACTGCCCCAGCACTGCGTTCTCGGGCCGGCCGCAGCGCAGCGCGTCGAAGACCTTGACCTTCTCGTTGCGGACGCTATGGGCGTCGTAGCGTGCCGGTGGCTCCATGGCCACCAGCGCCACGAGCTGCAGCAAGTGGTTCTGGAAGACGTCGCGCAGCACGCCCGCCGATTCGTAGAAGCTGCCGCGGCCCTCCACGCCCATGGGCTCGACCATGGTGATCTGCACGTGGTCGACGTAGCGGTTGCTCCACACCGGCTCGAAGATGCTGTTGGCGAAGCGCAACACCGCCAGGTTCTGGGCCGTCTCCTTGGCGAGGTAGTGGTCGATGCGGAAGACCTGATCCTCGTGGAAGTGCTCCAAGACGTGCCGGTTCAGCGCACGGGCGGTTTGCAGGTCGTCGCCGAACGGCTTCTCGATCACCAGCCGCGACCAACCGTTGCCCGCTTCGTGCAGGCCGGCAGCGGCCAGGTTCCGCACGATCGGCTCGTAGGTCTGGGGCGGGGTGGCGGTGTAGAAGACGCGGTTGTCCAGGCCCCACGCCTGCAGCCGCTCGGCCAGCCGCCGGAAGCCCTCCGGCTCGTCGTAGTCGCCCTGCACGTAGTGGATCCGTTCCTCGAGGGAGGTCCACGCGTCTTCGTCGAGCCGCTCGGCCTGGCGCGCCAGCGCCTCGCGCAGGCGAGCGCGGAGAGCGTCGTCGCTCAGGGGGCTGCGCCCATAGCCGACCAGGATCGTCGCCTCGTCGAGCGCGCCCTGCCGGTGGAGCTCGAACAACGCCGGCAGCAGCTTGCGGGCCGCCAGGTCGCCGGTGATGCCGAAGATCACGAATGCCGTCGGGGGCGCCTTGGGCACCTCAGGCCTCCCGGACCGGGTGGCCGCCGAACTGGTTGCGCAGCGCGGCCACCACCTTGGCGCTGAAGCTGTCGTCCTGACGGCTTCGGAACCGTGCGAACAGCGCCGCGCTGATGGCGGGCAGCGGAACCGCCCGCTCCACACCGAAGTCGACCGTCCAGCGCCCCATGCCGCTGTCGTCGACGTAGCCGTGGATGCCGTCGAGGGCCGGATCCTGCTCGAAGGCGCGCGCGAGGAGATCGAGCAGCCAGGAGCGGACCACCGCACCGTGCGTCCACAGATCGGCGATCCTCTCCAGGTCGAGGTCGGCGTGGGGATAGGCGGCGAGCGCCTCGAAGCCTTCGCCGTACGCCTGCAGCAGGCCGTACTCGATGCCGTTGTGCACCATCTTCACGAAGTGCCCCGCGCCGACCGGCCCGACGTGCGCGACGCCGTTATCGGGGGCCAGCGTCTCCAGCGCCGGGCGGGCGGTCTCGAAGGCGCCCGCCTCGCCACCGACCATCAGGTTGTAGCCCTCGGCCAGGCCCCAGACGCCGCCGGACACGCCGGCATCGAGCATGCGCACGCCCCGGCGGTCGGCCTCCTCGCCGCGGCGGCGCGTGTCTGTGTAGTGCGAGTTGGCGCCGTCGATCAGGATGTCCCCCTGGTCGAGGTGCGCCAGCGCCTCGGCGAAGACCGCCTCGGTGGTGTCGCCCGCCGGCACCATCAGCCACAGCACCCGGGGCGCGGGGAGCTTCTCGATGAGCTCGGACACCGAGGCCGCTCCGGTGGCGCCCTCCTCCACCAGATCACGGACGGCGCTTCCGTCGATGTCGGTCACCGCCACGCCGTGCCCGCCCTTCATGAGCCGCCGCGTCATGTTGGCGCCCATCCGTCCGAGCCCTACCATCCCTAGCTGCATGCCGGCCTCCTTGCCGGCGCCGTGCGGCGCCGCTCTCGATGCTAGCAGGGGGTTCCGTCCCCGTCTGTCCTGCGGCGAACGCGTCTGCGACGCGTGTTACACTGTCGCGGCCGCCGTCAGCGTGCGGCTCGAGACGGCGGACCGCGTGAGCCGCCCGGGAGGACGGACGTGGACATCCAGCAGGCGATGACGCTGCTCCGCCGCGGCGCACAGAACATCGTGCCCGAGGAGGCGCTCGGGGAGAAGTTGGAGCGGGCGCTGGCCGAGGGGCGTCAGCTCCGCGTGAAGCTGGGTGTGGATCCCTCCAGCAGCGACCTGCACCTTGGCCACGCGGTGGTGCTGCGCAAGCTGCGTCAGTTCCAGGACCTGGGGCACCGGGTGGTGTTGATCATCGGCGACTTCACGGCCACCATCGGCGATCCGTCGGGTCGCAGCAAGACGCGCCCGGTGCTGAGCCTGGAGCAGACCCGCAAGAACGGCGAGACCTACGTGGCGCAGGCCACGAGGATCCTCGACGACGCCGAGGAACGGCTCGAGATCCGCCACAACTCGGAGTGGCTCGCTCCGCTGGGATTCGGCGACGTGGTGCGGCTTGCATCCACCTATACCGTGGCCCGCATGCTCGAGCGCGACGACTTCACCAAGCGCTTCAGGGAGGGGACGCCGATCAGCGTCCACGAGCTCCTCTACCCGCTGGCGCAGGCCTACGACTCGGTCGCGGTCCGCGCCGACATCGAGCTCGGAGGCACCGACCAGCTCTTCAACCTGCTGGTGGGCCGCGACGTGCAGCGTGCGCACGGCCAGGACCCGCAGGTCGCGCTGACCACCCCGCTGCTCGAGGGGCTCGACGGCGTCGAGAAGATGTCGAAATCGCTCGGCAACTACATCGGCATCGCCGAGGCGCCTGAGGTCATGTTCAAGAAGGCGATGCAGGTCCCCGACGAGCTTCTGACGCGCTACGTCGAGCTCGGGACGCTGCTGGACGTAGCGGCGGTCGAGGCGCTGGCGCAGGCCGATCCGGTGGGCGCCCACCGGCGGCTGGCGCGCGAGTTGGTGCGGCTCTACCACGGCGATGGCGGCGTCGAGGGGGCCGAACGGCGCTACGACGAGGTGGCACGCGGCCACATCCCGGACGACCTCGCGGAGATCGACGTGCCCGACTCCGAGTTCCAGGAGGGCCGCGTCGGCGTGCTCAGGCTGGCGACCCTGACGGGGCTGACGGCGTCCAACGGCGAGGCTCGGAGGCTGATCCAGAACCGAGGCTTGCGGATCGACGGCGCGCCCGTCGAGGACCCTCAACTGTGGCTGACGTTGGAGACGCCCATCGTGCTGCAACGCGGGCGCGACCGCTTCGTACGGGTGCGGCGAGCGGTCTGAGCGCGGCTCGCGCGGCGCCGAGCTCAGATGGCCAGGACGCCCGCCATCTCGACGAGCTCCCAGTCGATGTCCTTGCGTAGCTCCCAGACGTCCTTCAGCGGGACGTGGGCGATGCCGCGCTTGTCGATCCCCACCATCACCCCGCTGCGGCCGTCGAGCAAGCTGCGCACGGCGTGGAAGCCGAGCCTCGACGCGAGCACGCGGTCGCGCGTCGACGGCGAGCCGCCACGCTGGGTGTGGCCGAGGATGACGGTGCGCACCTCGTAGCCGCAGCGCTCGCGGACGTGGGTCTGGAGGGCCATGGCGCCGCCGTCGTAGGCTCCTTCCGCGACGATCACGATGCTCGAGCTCTTGCCGCGCTGTTGCGCCGCCACGATCATGTCCACGACCTCATCGGCCCCGATGCGGACCTCCGGCAGCAGCACCGCCTCGGCGCCGCCCGCCAGGCCCACGTGGAGGGCGATGTGCCCGGAGTGGCGCCCCATGACCTCGACCAGGAACAGGCGGTCGTGGCTGGCGGCGGTGTCGCGAAGTCGATCGACGGCGTCGAGCGCGATGTTGATGGCCGTGTTGAAGCCGATCGACACGTCGGTGCCGTAGATATCGTTGTCGATGGTGGCGGGGATGCCGACGACGGGGAAACCGTGCTCCTCGAACAAACGATAGGCGCCGCGGAAGCTGCCGTCGCCGCCGATGACCACGAGGCCGTCGATGTCGTGGGACTGGAGGTTGGCCACCGCCTGCGCCCGCCCCTCGGGCTCCTTGAAGGCCTGGGAGCGCGCCGTGCGGAGGATGGTGCCGCCCCGCTGGATGATGTTGGCGACGGCGCGGGCCCCGACCTGGACGATGTCGTTCTCGATCAGGCCCTGATAGCCGCGGTAGACCGCGGAGATGTCGAGACCCTCGTACACGGCGGTGCGAACGACCGCCCGGATGGCCGCGTTCATGCCCGGAGCGTCGCCCCCGCTGGTGAGAATGGCCACGTGCTTCATCGGCCGACCAGTATAGCTCGCTGGCGCCGCATGTCTGGCGGGTCGTTCGTCCCCGACCATCCCGGCGACGCCCGACCTCGCTCCGATGGCGCGAGGCACGGACGCCCGCGCAGTCGGTGTCCCACCCCGGTCGTGATGATTGTCACGTGGGACGAATGTCCGGTGGTTCCCCGGCGAACGAGTGTGTCATCATCGAAGCCAAATGAATATCGTCGCGCTCAAGGAAACAGCTGCAGGCGAACGGCGAGTGGGGCTCACCCCCCAGGTCGTCGACAAGCTCGTGCGGCTCGGCATGTCGGTGACGCTCGAGCCCGGGATCGGCGACTCGCTGTACCTCGCCGATGCGGCCTACGAGAAGGTCGGCGCCACGTTCGAGCCCGATCGCGCAGCGCTGCTCGCAGGCGCCGATGCGCTGGTCGCCGTCAACAAGCCCACGCCCGCCACGATCGGCGGCCTCCGGGAGGGGGCCATCGCCGTCAGCTTCTTGGACCCGTTCCGGAGCCCGGATGCGGTGCGGGCGCTGGCCGACGCGAAGGTCAGCGCCTTCTGCATGGAGCTGATCCCGCGCTCGACCTACGCCCAGAAGATGGACGCGCTCTCCAGCCAGGCCAGCCTGGCGGGCTATGGCGCGGTCGTCATCGCGGCCGAACGCATCGACAAGTCGCTGCCGATGATGAGCACCCCGGCCGGTACCATCCCGCCGGCGCGCGTGTTCGTGGTGGGTGCCGGCGTGGCGGGGCTGCAGGCCATCGCCACCGCCAAGCGGCTGGGTGCGCGCGTCGAGGCCTACGACACGCGACCGGTCGTGAAGGAGCAGGTGCAGTCGCTGGGCGCCCGCTTCGTCGAGATCGATGTCGGTGAGACCGGCCAGACCGAGCAGGGGTACGCCAAGGCCCTGACCGAGGAACAGCTCGAGATGCAGCGCAAGCAGATGGTCAAGATCTGCGCCGGCGCCGACGTCATCATCACCACCGCGCAGGTGTTCGGGCGGCCGGCGCCCAAGATCATCTCGGCCGAGATGGTCGCAGGCATGCGGCCGGGCGCGGTCATCGTCGACCTGGCGGCGTCGACCGGAGGCAACGTCGAGGGCACCCAGGCCGACCGCGAGGTACGTACCGACAACGGCGTGCTGATCGTCGGTCTGGGCAACTTCCCGGCCGAGGTGGCGCGGGACGCCAGCCAGATGTACGCGAGCAACGTCTACTTCCTGCTGGAGCACGCCTACGACAAGGAAGCCAACGCGCTCAAGCTCGATACCGAGGACGAGGTGATCGGTGCGGCCCTGCTCACGCACGAGGGCCAGATCCGTGACGGTCGCGTCCGCGAAGTTGTGGAGGGGTCCAAGTGACGATGCTCCTGCTGCTGTTCATCTTCGTGCTCTCCATCTTTCTGGGTCTCGAGCTGATCGGTAAGGTGCCGTCGCAGCTCCACACCCCGTTGATGTCGGGCTCGAACGCGATCTCGGGGATCAGTATCGTCGGGGCCCTGGCGGCCACGGCGATCCACGGCACCTTCGGGACCGTCCTGGCGGTGCTCGCGGTGGCGTTCGCCACGATCAACGTGGTCGGCGGCTACCTGGTGACCGACCGTATGCTGGCGATGTTCAAGACCGGCAAGAAGGACTAGGGAAGCCCCATGACCACAGTCATCAACCTCTCGTACATCGTCGCGTCGATCCTGTTCATCTTCGGCCTGCAGATGCTCGGCCGGGTCGAGACCGCCCGCCGCGGCAACATGGTCTCGGCCATCGGCATGCTCCTCGCCATCATCGCCACGCTGCTGCTGGGCGGGCTCGACTACATCTGGATCATCGTCGGCCTGGTGGTCGGCGGCGCCATCGGCTGGTGGACCGCGGCCGTGGTGAAGATGACCCAGATGCCGGAGATGGTGGCGCTGTTCAACGGCTCCGGCGGTCTGGCCTCGATGCTGGTGGGCTGGGCGGAGTACATCCGCGATCCCAATCCCGGCGTCGTCACTTCCATCGCCATCTTCTTCGCGGTGCTGGTCGGGGCGGTGGCGTTCACCGGCTCCATGGTCGCCTGGGCCAAGCTGGCCGAGCGCATGACCGGCAAGCCCATCCAGTTCAAGGGGCAGCAGCCGGTGAACGCCCTGATCGTGGGCAGCTCGCTGGTGCTGGGCATCATCTTCATCATCACCCCCGCCACGACCTACCCGCTGCTGCTGATCGTCATCCTGCTGTCGCTGTTCCTCGGTGTGCTGGCCGTCATCCCCATCGGCGGCGCCGACATGCCCATCGTGATCTCGCTGATGAACAGCTACTCTGGGGTGGCTGCGCTGGCGGCCGGGTTCGTCATCCAGAACAACGTGCTGATCGTGGCTGGGACGCTCGTCGGCGCCTCCGGTCTGATCCTTACGAACATCATGTGCAAGGCCATGAACCGCTCGCTGGCCAACGTGCTGTTCAGCGGTTTCGGCGCCGTCACCACGGCCGGCACCATGAAGGTCGAGGGCGAGGTCAAGCCCATCACCGCCGAGGACGCCTACTACATCCTCGAAGCGGCGAGCTCGGTCATCTTCGTGCCCGGCTACGGCATGGCGGTGGCGCAGGCGCAGCACGCCGTCAAGGAGCTGGCGGATCTGCTGGAGAAGAACGGTGCCGAGGTGCGTTACGTCATCCACCCGGTGGCGGGGCGCATGCCCGGTCACATGAACGTGTTGCTGGCCGAGGCCAACGTGCCCTACGAGCAGCTCGTCGAGCCCGACGACGTCAACCCCACCATGGAGATGGTGGACGTGGCGGTGGTCATCGGCGCCAACGACGTGGTCAACCCGGCGGCGCGCGAGGACGAGTCGAGCCCGCTCTACGGCATGCCGATCATCAACGTCGATCACGCGCGCACCGCCTTCGTGCTCAAGCGTTCGATGAACCCCGGCTTCTCCGGCGTGGACAACCCGCTGTTCTTCAAGCCGAACACGCGCATGCTGTTCGGCGACGCCAAGGCGAGCATCAGCACGCTGGCGGCCGAGTTCAAGGAGGCCGCCGCGGCGGCCTGAGCCCCTCGCCGACATTCACGCGCCCCTCCCCGCCGGTACCGGGGGAGGGGCGCGTTGGCGTGAGCGCCGCCCGCCCGCACGACACGCTCCGCCGAACGCGCGGTGGACAATGCTCGTCGGAAGGAGGTCGTCATGTCCGACGACTCTGCCAAGCGATCCACCACCTTCACCATCGGGGGCGACCTGACCGTCCACAGGCTCGGCTTCGGAGCCATGCGCGTCACCGGCGCAGGCATCTGGGGTGAGCCGGCCGACCCCGCGGAAGCGCGCCGCGTGCTGGAACGCCTGCCCGACCTGGGAGTCGACTTCATCGACACCGCCGACTCCTACGGTCCGTTCGTGAGTGAGGACCTGCTGCGCGAGACGCTGCATCCCTACCGGGGGCTGGTGATCGCCACCAAGGGCGGACTGACCCGCCACGGCCCCGACATCTGGAAGCCGGTGGGGCGCCCGGAGTACCTGCGACAGTGCGTGCTGATGAGCCTTCGGCGCCTGGGCGTCGAGCGCATCGATCTGTGGCAGCTCCACCGGATCGATCCGCTGGTCCCGCGTGACGAGCAGTTCGCGGTCATCAAGGAGATGCAGGACGAGGGGCTCATCCGTCACGTGGGCCTGAGCGAGGTGAGCGTCGACGAGATCGAGGCGGCGCGCCGCGTGTTCGAGGTCGCGACCGTGCAGAACCTCTACAACCTCGCCAACCGTCACAGTGAAGCGGTGCTGGAGTACTGCGAGGCCAACGACATCGGCTTCATCCCGTGGTTCCCGCTGGCGGCGGGCGAGCTGGCGCGCCCCGGCGGCCTGCTCGACAGCATGGCGCAACGCAGCGGAGCCAGCCACGGTCAGGTGGCGCTCGCCTGGCTGCTCGAGCGCAGCCCGGTCATGCTTCCTATCCCGGGCACCGGCCGGGTGACGCACCTCGAGCAGAACATGGGGGCCGCCTCACTGCGCCTGAGCCAGCGCGACGTCCAGATGCTGGACGAGCAGGGGCGGGAGGTCTGGCGCCGGCGGTCGGACGGTAACTGAGAAAACTTGACACACCGGCACTCAAGTTTCTATCATCGTGAGCATGGATGCCGAACGCTTCACCGAGACGGCGTTGCAGGGGATCGCCAACGCGCAGCAGGTCGCCCGGACGCGTAACCACCAGCAGGTGAGCGCCGCGCACCTCGCGGCCGCGTTGCTCGCCGACCCCCAGGGACCCTCGGCGCGGCTGGTCGAGCGCGCCGGGGGCGACGCAGGCCAGATCCGCAGCGCGCTGGACGCCACGCTGGACAGCTTGCCCAAGGTGTCGGGCGCTGACGGCCAGTACATGGCCCAGGAGGTGGGCCCGGTGCTGGAGCGAGCCGAGCAGGTCGCCCGCGAGTGGGGCGACGGGTTCGTGGCGGCCGATGCCCTGCTGGTGGCGCTGCGTGAGAAGGGGGGCCCCGCCGTGCGCGCGCTGCCCGAGGCGGCGGCGCTGCGCGACGCGGCGTTGGCCATCCGCGGCGGCAAGAAGGTCGACAGCCGCACGGCGGAATCGAGCTTCGAGGCCCTGGAGCGCTACGGCATCGACCTGACGCAGCGGGCGCGCGAGGGCGGCCTCGACCCGGTGATCGGTCGCGACGAGGAGATCCGGCGCGCTATCCAGATTCTGCTGCGCCGCACCAAGAACAACCCAGTGCTGATCGGCGAGCCCGGCGTCGGCAAGACGGCCATCGCCGAGGGCCTGGCGCAACGCATCGTCCACAAGGATGTGCCTGAGGGGCTGCAGGGGAAGCGCATCATCCAGCTCGACATGGGCAGCCTGCTGGCGGGCGCCAAGTACCGTGGCGAGTTCGAGGAGCGGCTCAAGGGCGTGATCCAGGAGACCGTGCGCTCCAAGGGCGAGATCCTGCTGTTCATCGACGAGCTGCACACCATCGTGGGCGCCGGCAAGGCCGAGGGCGCAGTCGATGCGGGCAACATGCTCAAGCCGCCGCTGGCGCGCGGGGAGCTCCGCATGATCGGGGCGACCACACTCAACGAGTATCGCGACATCGAGAAGGATGCCGCCCTGGAGCGCCGCTTCCAGCCCATCCTGGTCGACGAGCCCAGCGTGGAGGAGACCATCAGCATCCTGCGTGGACTCAAGGAGAAGTACGAGGTCCACCATGGGGTGCGCATCAGCGACCCAGCCATCATCGCCGCGGCCGGCATGGCCCAGCGCTACATCGCCGATCGGCGCCTGCCCGATTCGGCCATCGACCTCATCGACGAGGCCGCCAGCCGCATCCGGGTGCAACTCGACAGCCTGCCCGAGGAGATCGACGGACTTCGCAGGCGCAAGCTGCAGCTCGAGATCGAGCAGGAAGCGCTCCGCCGGGAGGCCGACCCCGACTCCGCGCAGCGGCTGACGCGCATCGAGGAGGAGCTCCACGCGATCGAGGATCAGATCGAGCGCGCCCAGTCGGACTGGGAGGCCGAGCGAAGCGTGCTCGAGGAACTGCGCGCCAACCAGGAGCAACTCGAGGAGGTGCGCACGCAGATCGACCGGGCCGAGCGTGAGTACGACCTGGAGAAGGCGGCACAGCTGCGTTACGGCGAGCTCCCCAAGCTCGAGCGTAGCCTGCGCGAGTTGAGCGAGCGGCTCGAGGGCGCGCGCTACGTCCGCCTGGAGGTGGGGGAGAACGAGGTGGCCGAGGTCGTTGGACGCGCCACCGGCATCCCCGTGTCGAGGCTCATCGAGGGCGAGCGCGAGAAGCTGCTGGAGCTCGAAGGAGCGCTCCACGAGCGCGTCGTAGGACAGGACGAGGCGATCAACGCGGTGGCCGACGCCATCCGCCGTTCGCGGGCCGGGTTGGCTGATCCGCGCCGACCGATCGGATCGTTCATCTTCCTGGGGCCGACCGGGGTGGGGAAGACGGAGACCGCCAAGGCGCTGGCGCAACAACTCTTCGATACCGAAGACAACATGATCCGACTGGACATGAGCGAGTACATGGAGAAGCACACGGTGGCCAAGCTGATCGGGGCGCCTCCCGGCTATGTCGGCTACGACGAGGGTGGACAGCTCACCGAAGCGGTCCGACGCCACCCCTACAGCGTGATCCTCTTCGATGAGATCGAGAAGGCGCACCCCGACGTCTTCAACACCCTGCTGCAGATGCTCGACGACGGCCGTCTCACCGATGCCCACGGACGCACGGTCGATTTCCGCAACACGGTCGTGGTCATGACGAGCAACATCGGCAGCCCTCAGATCCTGGAGGCCAGCCGGGCGGGCGCCAACGACGCGCAGCTCCGGGCCACCGTACTCGGGCTGTTGCAGGAGCACTTCCGACCCGAGTTCCTCAATCGCGTCGACGACATCATCGTGTTCCACGCGCTGGGGCGCGATCAGGTGGCGGCGATCGCAGCCATCCAGCTCGACCAGGTCCGCGCCCGCCTGGCCGACCGGCACATCCGGCTCGAGTTGACCCCGGCCGCCATGGACGAGCTCGCCCGGCTCGGTTTCGACCCGGTGTTCGGGGCCCGTCCGCTGAAGCGGGCGGTGCGCCAGTACATCGAGACGCCACTCTCGCGTTCGATCATCGCCGGTGACGTTCAGGACGGCGACCGCGTGTTGGTGGAGGTCGGGGACACAGGCTTCCGCTTCCAGACGGAGCAACCTGCGCCGACCAACTGAGGCCGAGACGACGTCGGGGCCGGGCCGCGCGGCGTGTCCGTGACGTCGGGCGCGGGCCGGTGGGTATCATCGGTCTCATGACGGACCTGCTTCTGATCGTTCCCCATCCGGACGACGAGGTCTTCGGGTGCGGCGCTCTCTTCGCCCGCATGGCCGCGCACGGCCGCCGGGTCGCGACCCTGACGCTGACCCGGGGTCGGGCCGGGAGGTCGTTGGAGTTGTGCCCGCGCGCGGATCTACCGGACGTGCGCGAGGCCGAGCTGCGGGCGTCGTTGGCCGCGCTCGGTGTCGAGGACGTCACCGTGTTCGACTATCCGGACTTCGTCCCCGATGCCGATCGTGGCATCCCCGTCCATGCGGGGCTGCAGTCACTGGACGAGGACGAGCTCCTCTCCCGCGTGGTCGAGGTGGTCGAACGCACGCGCCCGCAGGTCGTGCTCACCTTCCCTCCCAACGGTAGCAACGGCCACCCCGACCACGTCACTGCGCACCGGCTGGCACGCAAGGCCGTCGACGCCGCCACGGTGCCCGTCGAGCGGCTCTACTACTTCGCGAGCGACGGTGCCTACGACGGCCCGGCGCGGCCCGGCTTCCTGGACCCCGAGGTCATCCGCGCCGGACACCTGGCTCCGACGCACGTGGTCGAGGCGGGTGCCTTCCTGGAGCCCAAGCTGCGGGCGATGGCGCAGCACCGCACGCAGGCGCTGTCGGTGCTCCAGTTCATGGCACGGTTCACCCGCCGGCTGAGCGTGGAGGGGTTCCACCGAGCCCGGCCGGCGGCCGCGACCGGCGAGGGCCCGCGGACGGTGCCCTGGCTCTGATCGAAGAACGCGCCACTGTGCGGCGTTTACCATCGCTCGCCGCGAAAGCCCGTGGTAGCGTGACGGCGTGATGTTCCGCAGGTCGCGCTCGGTCGACCTGGAGCCGGCGCAGCGGGCGCTGGCCGAAGGTCAGTACGACGTGGCCTTCGCCCTACTGGAAGACGCCGCACGGCGACCGTACGGGCGGGGGGCCCAGGGCCAGTTCTGGCTGCATCTGGCGGCGGTGTACGCGCTCTACGCCGAGGACGGCGTCGACAACGGGATGCCGGCCCTCCGGCAGGCGATCGCCGCCGACCCCAATCTGACCGAGCACCCGCTCTACCGTGCCCTGTACTGGGAGTTCTCGGCCTACCGCGGAGGGTCGGTCGGCGACGTCAAGCGCGGCGTCCGGCAGGTTCCGTCCGATGCCGAGCCCATCGCCGGCTACCATGCCGCCAGCGCCTTGCTCGCCGCGGGGGCGCCCAAGAGCGCTGCGAAGCGCCTCGCGCAGCTCGACGACACCTCCCTTCCGGCCTACCTGGTGTGGCGACGGTGGTCGCTGACCGGACAGTGCCGGGAGGCGCTGGGTGACTGGACGGGCGCGGCCTACGCCTTCGCGCGATCGGTCGAGCTCGCCCCGGTGGCGGAGTGCGAACCCGAGCGCCTCAGCCTGGCCGGCGCGCTGCTGGAGCTGGGCGAGCCGCAGCAGGCGCTGCGCGAGCTCGAACGTGTCGACGTGAGTAACCTGCGGCCCGAGGAGCGCGTGATGCAGAGCTACCTGGCGGGTCGCGCGCAGCTCGAGGGCGGCAACCCGAACCTCGCCCTCGGACTCCTTCGCGAGGCGAGCGCGCTCGACGAAAGCGGTACCCCCGACCCCATCCAGAGCTTCCAGATCGCCCTCGCCCTGGCGCAGGCGTTGGTGGCGCTCAACCGCTACCCTGAGGCCAGTCGCTCCTTCCGCGAGGCGCTGACCGCGGCCCCGGCCGAGGACCGACCCTACGTCCAGCACGAGGCGGCGTACGCGCTCATGGAGAGCGAGGAGCTCACGGCTGCCGAGGAGATGCTCGGCGAGGTGGTGAGCGACCCCACGTATCCCCATCGCGCCGAGGCGCTGGCCGACCTGGCGGACATCCGCCTCAAGACGGGCGAGTTCGACGCCGCCGAGCTGCTGGCGCGCCAGGCCCTGGAGATGGGGGCGACGGGGTCCGCCTGCCTGTGCCTCGGCAACGTCGCCTACGAGTACTTCCGGCTCGATGACGCCATCAGCTGGTTCGAGCAGGCGGTGAGCGCCAGCCAGCCCGGTGATCCCGTGTGGGTGGGTGCCCATCAGCTCCTGGCCGACGCCCATAGCTGGCGCGGCGAGCGCACGGCCGAGCGGGTGCTCACCCATGCCCGCCTCGCCCTCGAGTACACCGATCCGGGCAGCGAGTGGTACCTGCCGCTGCGACGGCACCTGCAGGCGGCACAGGCGGTGCTGGGCGGCAACGACCGGCTGCTCAACTGAAGCGGCGGGCGAGGCGCTTTCGTGGAGGGACTGCTGCTGGCCGAGGCCCTGCGCCCGCTCATCGGGCGGCTGCCGCTATCGCGGGGAGGGTGGCGGTTCCCGGACGAGCGTACCGCGGTGCTGCCGCTGCAGGCCGCCGATCCAGCCCTCCCTGAGGCGTTGTGGATCTTCAGCCGGCCCCCCGGGCCGAGCCTCGCGTTGCGGTCCGAGGTCCCGAGCGGTGGCCCTCACACCCCCTTCCAGGAGCAGCTCGCCGCACGGGCGGCGGGTCCGCTGTCCGGCGTGCAGCAGCAGGGCCTGGACCGCGTGGTGGAGTTGAGCTTCGCCGAGACCGAAGGGTTCGTGCCACAGGCGCCCGTGACCCTGGTCGTCGAGCTGACCGGGCGGAACGCCAACCTCGTGCTGCTGGACGAGCGACGTACCATCCTCGGCGTCGAGCGCGTGGTGCTGGCCGAGCGGAACCGCTACCGCGAGTTGCGACCCGGCCTGTCCTACCGGTCGCCGCCCCCCTACGACAAGCTCGATCCCCGGGACGCCTCCGAGACCGCGCTTCGCGAAGCGCTGCGCGGCGCGCGGCTGCCGGACGTGAGGGCGCGGCTCGACGGCTTCGGCCCGCAACTCACGCGCGCCCTGGCCGCGGGGTGTGGGGTGGATGCAGCGACGCGGCTGGAGGGGGAGACGCTGGACCGGGTGGCGGCCGCCGTGCCGGCGTTGGCCGCGGAGCCCTCGCTGTGGCTCCGCCGGGCCGGTGGATCGGTGGAGCTGGCGGACGATCGGCGTCGCGATCGGCGAGAGCGATCGATGGCGGTGGTGCGTGAGGCGGTGCGGCGCCGTGTGGAGCTCACCCGGCGACGGCTCGACGACGCCGAGCGCGCCGAGCAACGGCTCGGGGAGGCCGTGGAGGTCCGCGCGGAGGCCGACCTGCTGAGCGCCTATGGGGGCGGTGTGCCGGAGGGTGCGGCCCGCGCGACGCTGCCGGGGTTCGATGGCGAGCCTCGAGAGTTGCGGCTCGACCCGAGCCTGGATGCCTTCGCCAACGCTCGCAAACGCTACCAGCGCGCGCGCCGCATCGAGGAGCGCGCCGAGCGCGCACGCAGCGAAGATGCGCGCCTTCGGCAGGAATGGCGCACAGCGGAAGCGGAGCTCGCCGGGCTGGACGATCTCGACGACGAGGCGCTCGAGCGGCGCGCGGGGCGGCTCAGTGAGGAGCGGCGTCGCCGCCGCCGCGCCGTGGCAGGGGCGCGCTTCGTGGACCCGAGAGGGTTCGAGGTGGTGGTGGGACGCAACGCCCGCGAGAACGAGGCGGTGACGTTCGGCGTGGGCCGCAGCCGCGACCTGTGGCTGCACGTCCAGGGGTTCACGGGGGCCCATGTGGTGGTCCGCTCAGGCGGGCGCGAGCTCCCGTTCGACACCGTGCTCTTCGCCGCTCGACTGGCGGCCGGTTTCTCCCAGGCGCGCCAGTCAGACAACGTCCCGGTCGACTACACGCTGCGCAAGAACGTCTGGAAGGTCAAGGGGCAACCGCCGGGGACCGTCCACTTCAGCCATCAGAAGACGGTCTACGTCACGCCCGCTCGCAGGGCGGCAGCGGCTTCCGCGGGGTCGATCCACGGCCGCGGGCCCGGTGGCGAGAGCGAGCCGTCGTCCTAGCGACGGCGAGCGTTCTACCCGGCGTCGTGCATCCCCGTCGCGCCGTGCCTGCCGGCCGGTAGACTGTGCGCCATGCGCGTGTCCGCCCGACCTCCGCTGCTCGCCTCTGCCGGCATCCCTCTGCTCCTCATCGCCGTCCACGCCACGAACGACGCCTTCGCGGCCATGCTGGCCGCCTTGCTCCCCACCCTGCAGGCCCGGTTCCACCTGAGTGAAGCCGTGCTGGCCATGTTCGTGGCTACGCTGTCGTTCAGCTCGGCGATGACGCAGCCGCTGTTCGGTGCGGTCGCCGATCGCGTGGGGCGCCGCACCATGGCGGCGCTCGGCATCGTCACCAGTACCGTTCTGCTCAGCCTGGTGGCGGTGGCGCCGAGCCCGGCGGCCCTGTTCTTCGTGCTGCTGCTCGGCGGTCTCGGATCGGGTGCCTTCCACCCCGCCGCCACCAGCCTGATGCGCGTGCTGGGCGAACGCTTCAAGGAGTTGGCGGTGGCGCTGTTCAGCAGCGGCGGCACCTTGGGGATGGCGTTCGGGCCGGTCGTCATCCTGCTGATGGCGCGAACCGTCGGCCTGCGCTTCTCGCCGCTGCTCATGATCCCTGGGCTGGTGCTGGGGGTGCTTCTTCTCACGGTGCTGCCACGTGTCGACGGCGTGAAGCAGGCGCGACGGATCGCCTTCCTCGATCCGAAGCTCGTCAAGAGCGCGGTGGGGTTGTTGAGCCTGGTGGGGATCCTCCGGAGCCTGGCGTTCGTCAGCTTCAACAACGCCATCCCGCTGTGGCTGGCCCAGGTACGCGGCTTCGCGCCGGATGCGCCCGTCATCTCCTGGACGCTGGCGGTCTTCGCGCTGTCGGGCGGCCTCGGGGGCATCCTGGCCGGAGCGTTGTCCTCGCGCTTCCCGCGGCGGCTGCTCATCGTGGGCACGATGCTGGTCGCGCTACCCGCGCTCCTGGCGGTGCTGGCGATCGCCCCGGCGACGCCGCCGTACTACCTGATGGTCGCACTGGCCGGGGCGAGCTCGAACGCCTCGGTGCCGCTGCTGATCGTCAGCGCGCAGGACCTGGCGCCCGGTTCGATGGGGGCGGCCACCGGCATGCTGATGGGGTTCACCTGGGGCACCGCCGGTGTGCTCTACATGCTGGAGGGTGTGCTCCAGCAGTTCCTCGGCCTCACGCCCGCCATGATCCTGGCGTCGCTGTGCCTGCTGCCGGCCGCGTTGCTGGCCTCCGCAGTACTGGCGAAGGGCCGCAACGTGGTGGTGGCCTGACGCGGCGCCGGCGTCAGGCGCGTCCGACCGAACCGAAAAGCTCCAACCGTTCGCGCACCAGCGAACGCATCTCGTCACGCGCCGGGCCGAGGATCTTGCGGGGATCGAACTCGCCGGGCCTCTGCCCCAGCACCTCGCGGACGCGCGTTGCGAAGGCCAGCCGCAGGTCGGTGTCGGTGTTGATCTTGGCGATCCCCTCGGTGACGGCCTGCCGGATGTCGTCCGGGTGGATGCCGCTGGCGTCGGCCAGCGAGCCGCCGGCGGCGTTGAAGCGCTCCACCAGTGCCGCCGGAACGCTACTCGCCCCGTGCATCACCAGCGGCTGAGGGAGCCGGTCTGCGATCTCGCGGATGCGCTCGTGGTCGATGTAGGGACGCCCCTTGCCCTTGTTGGCGCCGTGCGAGGTGCCGATGGCGATGGCCAGGTAATCGGCGCCGGTCGCGCCCATGAACCGCTCCGCCTCGTCCGGGCGGGTGAGGAAGGCCTCCTCGGCACTCACCACCACGTGTTCCTCGACACCGCCGAGGCGACCGATCTCGGCCTCGACCGTGACCCCTACGGCGTGTGCGGCCTCCACCACGCGCGTGGTCTCGGCGATGTTCTCGACCTCGCTCTCGTGCGACTTGTCGATCATCACCGAGGTGAAGCCGGCACGGATGGCGCGCAGGCACGACGCGTAGGAGGAACCGTGGTCGAGATGTAGGGCGACGGGCACGGTCGCTTGCGCGGCAAGCGTCGTCACGAGCTCCACCAGCGCCGGGCCGCCGTACGTCATCCCTCCTTCGGACAGCGCGACCAGAACGGGACTGCGCGCCTCCTCGGCGGCTTCCAGGATCGCCTGGGTGATCTCCATGTCATTGGTGTTGAAGGCGCCGACGCCGTAGCCGTGCTCGCGTGCGGCGGCCAGGATCTCGAGTCCGGTGACCAAGGGCATGGCGGGAGTATACCCCGGTTGCGGGAAGATCCGTCCAGCACGGTGCTCGAGGGTGCGCTAGCGGGTGTCTCCGGCGTCGGCGGGGCCGTCCTCGGCTGGTGTCGGCCGGGGCGGCGAAGCCTCGGTCGCGGGACCGTCCGCGGACGACCCCATGGGGCTCGGGCCCTGCTCCGGCGGCGCGCCGTCGCGGCCCGGCGACACGGGCGCGGTGCGGCCGCTGACCACGCCGCCGAGCAGCGCCAGCACGAGCGACGGCAGGACACTGGCGACGTTGCGGTTCGACACCATCAGCAGCCCCACCAGGAGCAGGAGCGACGAGCCCCAGCGCCCGGCCATGCGCCGGCCGCGGCCCATGGCGGGATCGGGATGGAACGCCAGCAGGTGACCGGTGATGAAGGCCAGTCCCAGGACGATGAAGTAACCCCACACCGGGATGGCGCTCAGGAGGCTCATGCGACGGCGCCCAGGGTGGGCAGGGCTGCCTCGAGCGCCGCGGCTGCGGCGCGGATGGCGCGCGGCACGTCCCAGGCTCGGCGGTCGCGTTCGCCCACGATGTTGCTCACCCCGCGCAGCTCGGCGAATGGCACCCCCAACGCCAGGCACACCTGAGCGGCGGCCGCGCCCTCCATCGACTCGACGGCGACGTCGAAGCGGCGCTGCAAGCGGTCTGCCGCCTCCAGGGTGGCGCTCACGCGCTCCGAGGTGGCGAAACGCAGTAGCGGAGCGCGGGTGGGGGCGGCCAACCGGCGGCTGAGGTCGCGGTCGGTGGGCATCTCGTTGAAGTGCGGGGGCGGCCCGGCGAGCAACGGGAAGCCCAGGCGCTCCATCCCCTCCCAGGCGTCCCCCTCGCCGGCGCCGCAGTCGGTGTGCACCTCTACGCTGGCGACCGCCACCATGCCGATGCTCAGGAAGCTGCCCACGAACGCTCCACCGATGCCGAGCTGCACCACTGCCCAGGGGCGCCAGCGCTCGACGGCCAGTGCAACCCCCGCGGCCGTGTTGACCTTGCCGATGCCCGGAACGGCCAGCACCACGTCGCTGCCGTGCAGGCGCCCCTCCCAGGCCGATCCCCATGCGACCGGCACGCTCGCGGCCTGGAGGGCGTCCCGCAGGGGCTGCGCCTCCAGAGCGGTAGCGCTGACGAGGAGCAACGGTGCATCCATGCCCACCTCCGGGAGCGCGCGCGGCCCGGCGATCAGGCGGCCTTCGCCGGCAGGTCCAGCAGCGCCCGCACGAAGGCGGCCGCATCATAGGGCTGCAGGTCTTCGGCCCGCTCCCCTACGCCGATGAACTTGATGGGGAGCCCGATCTCGCGGGCGATTCTCAGCAGGATGCCGCCCTTGCCGGTGCCGTCGAGCTTGGTGACGATCACGCCGGTGACGCCCACCGCCTCATGGAACTTGCGAGCCTGCTCGAGGCCGTTCTGGCCGGTCACCGCATCCAGGACCAGCCACACTTCGCCGGGCTCGCCGGAATCGGCCTTGCCGATCACGCGTTTGACCTTCCGTAGCTCCTCCATGAGGTTGTGTTGCGTGTGGAGGCGGCCGGCGGTGTCGACGAACAGCACATCCAGTTCGCGCGCGGCCCTCGACTGAGCGGCGTCGAACGCGACCGCACCGGGGTCGCTGCCGTCCGGTCCGGTGACGGTGGGGATGTCCAGGCGCTCGCCCCAGACCGCGAGCTGCGCGCTGCCGGCCGCCCGGAAGGTGTCGCCGGCAGCGAACATCACCGAACGGCCGCGGTCGCGGTAGTACTGCCCGAGCTTGGCGATGGTGGTGGTCTTACCGACGCCATTGACGCCGACCATCATCACGACCGAGCCACGCAGCTCGACGACGTTGCGCTTGACGTCCAGATCGAATCCCACGCGCCGCAGCTTCTGCCGCAGGCGATCGGGCTCGAGCTGGTCCATCAACGCCTGCTCCAGTGCGTCCCGGAACGGCGTCCCCCGGTCGCGCTCGGCGCGTGCATCCCTCACTACCTCGGCGGCGAGATTGGCGCCGACATCGGCGCCGATGAGCGCGATCTCGAGGTCGTCCCAGCCCATCTCCCAGTTCGCCCCGGCGTCGGCCGTCAGCACGTCGCGGGTGCGGGAGAGCCCCTGGCGAAGCCGGTCGAACCAGCTCATCCCACCGGGCCCCGCTTGGTGCTCGCCGTTCCGGCCTTGGCGCCGCCCTTCTGGCGGGCCTTGTCGCCGCCGGCCGGTGGCTCGGCGTCGCGCTGCGGGTTGTCGTCCGGCAGCCCCTGGTTGATGGCGCTGAGGGCGGCGCCGATCCGTCGCAGCACTCGCCGCTTGCCCAGGATGGTGACCAGGTCGGTCACGCCGGGGGCACTGGTGGTGCCGGTGAGGGCCGCGCGCAGCGGCTGCAGGACCTTGCCCATGCCGACGCTCTGCGCCTGGACGTAGTCGTGGAGAAGATCGTCGACGCCATCGTAGTCGAAGAACTCCAGGATGGAGAACTCCCGTTCCAGATCCTCGAGATACTTCTGACCGGCCGCGAGCTGCTTGCGCGCGGACGCGTCGTAGCGAACCTCCTCGGTGAAGAAGTAGGCCGCGGCATCGGCCACCTCGACCAGGGTCTCGGCGCGGGGACGCAGTACGTCGACCACGTCGAGCAGGTAGTCGTGGTCGTCCCAGTGAAGGCCGCGCTCCTCGAGCAGTGGCGCCACGCGTCCGGCCACGTCCTCCAGCGGGAGCAGGTCGCGAAGGTACTTGGCGTTGTAGTAGCGCAACTTCTTCAGGTCGAACACCGGGCCGCCCAGGGACACGCGCCGGATGTCGAAGGCCTCGATCATCTCGTCGAGCGTGAAGAACTCCCGGCCGTCCGGCATGCTCCAACCCATGGTGGCCAGGAAGTTCAGCAACGCTTCGGGCAGGATGCCCTGCTCGCGGTAGGACGCCACCGAGGTATCGAGCTTGCGCTTGCTGACCTTGCTCTTGTCGGGGTTGCGCAGGAGCGGCATGTGCACGAACTGCGGCAGGTCCCATCCGAAGGCCCGGTACAGCAGCACGTGGATGGGGGTGCTGGTCACCCACTCTTCGGCACGGATCACGTGGGTCACACCCATCAAGTGGTCGTCGACGACGTTGGCGAGGTGGTAGGTGGGGTAGCCGTCGCTCTTGAGCAGGACCGGATCCCGGATCTCCTGATTGTGGATGGCGACGTCACCGCGCAGCTCGTCATGGAAGGTGGTGGTTCCGTCGTCGGGCGTCAGCAGCCGCACTACGTGCGGCTCGCCGGCCTGGGCACGGCGCTCCTGCTCAGCATGGCTCAACGCCCGTCCGCGGCCGTCGTAGCCGAGCGGCCTGCCCAGGCGCTTCTGCTCGGTGCGCATGGCGTCGAGCTCCTCGGAGGTCTCGAAGGCGCGGTAGGCCTTGCCTTCATCGAGCAACAGGTCGACGTGCTCGCGATAGTGCTCGATGCGCTCACTCTGGCGGTAGGGCCCGTGATCGCCACCGACGTCGGGACCCTCGTCGGGCCGGATCGCGAGCCACCCGAACATCTCCAGGATGCGCTGCTCGGCGTTGGCGTCGTAGCGCTGGCGATCGGTGTCCTCGAGGCGGAAGACGAACCGCCCCCCGTGACGCTTCGCGAAGGCGTAGTTGAACAGTCCGACGTACGCCGTTCCGACGTGCGGGTCGCCGGTGGGGGAGGGTGCAATCCGCGTTGCAACTGTCATGGAGGCGCCTCCTCTTCGGAGCATTGTAGCCCAGGGCCGTAGCCACCGATGTCGGTGACAGATGCGTCCCCGGCGGGGTTAAGGGTGTCGGCCGAACGTGCTGCGCGGTCGTGCGGTGCGCGCTCAGCGCAGCGCGACGCTCAGCAGTGTGAGCGCGGCGACGGCCCACAGGTAGGGCGAGAACACGCGGAAGCGGCCGCGCCGGAGCACCGCGAACAGCACCATCAGCGCCAGGTAACCGGTCACGAACGAGGCCACGAACATGGCGATCACGGGTCCCCAACCGATGTGTGCCGCCTGTATGTCCTTGATGCCGAGCACGGTCACCCCGACGGAGACCACCAGGTACATCAGGAACGACAGGCGAGGCGCCAGCTCGGCATCGGTTCCACGCCCCAGGAAGGTGGCGATGGTGATGCCGGAACGCGAGATGCCCGGGATGACCGCCAGCCCCTGGGCGATGCCGCCGATGAAGGCGTCCAGGAAGGTCACGTGCTTCACGTCGTGCTTGGGCCCGCTCTTGGGGGCGAACCACAGGATGAAGCCGGTGACGATCAGCGCCAGCGCCACCGGGAGTGGCGCGTTGAGGCTGTCGAACACGCCCTTGAGGCCGATGCCGATGATCGCGGTGGGAACGGAGCCGACCAGCACCAGCAACGCCATGCGCCAGCCCTCGCGTTGCCTCGCCTCGGCCGATCCGAGGCCGGTCACGAAGCCGCCCACGGCCGCGGCCACATCGCGTCGCAGGTAGATCAGGACGGCGACGAGCGTGCCGGTGTTGGTGGCGATGTCGACCCACAACTTGAGGCCCGAGCCCCACCCGAGGAAGTAGTTGGTCAGGACGAGGTGGCCGGAGCTGGACACGGGCAGGAACTCGGTCAGTCCTTGGACGATCCCCAGGACCGTTGCGTGGAACAGGGTCATGGCGGGCGGGTCCTCCTGGCGTCGGGGCGCCGGCGTGTTGCGCCGGCCGGGACACGGGGCTCAGGCGCCCCACACGAGCGGCGGAGCGTCACCCGATGGGGAACGCTCCGCCACAGCCGGTCTTTCGAACCGCACGCTCGAAACCGCGTGCGGCGCGACGATCAGCGCTTGCTGTACTGCGGAGCCCGCCGAGCCTTCTTGAGGCCGTACTTCTTGCGCTCCACGATGCGCTGGTCACGCGACAGATAGCCGCCCTGCTTGAGGGTGGTGCGGAAGTTCGGGTCGACGTGGAGCAGCGCGCGCGCCACGCCGAGCTTGATGGCGTCGGCCTGACCGCTCGGCCCACCGCCCGCCACCGTGATGACGGCGTCGTAGCGACCCGCCGTGTTGGTGACCTTGAGCGGCTCGAGCGCCTGCACGCCCGCCAGGATGCCCCGGAAGTAGTCCTGGAAGTCGCGTCCGTTCACGGTGATACGGCCGCTTCCCTGCCGCAGGAACACCCGCGCGACCGCCGACTTGCGTCGTCCGGTTCCGTAGTACTGGTCCATCAGGCGACCTCCAACTCCTTCGGCTGCTGCGCCTGATGCGGGTGCGCTTCGCCGGCGTACACCTTGAGGCGGCGGATCAGTCTGCGGCCCTGGCGCGTCTTGGGTAGCATGCCCCACACCGCGTGGCGGATGACCCTGTCGGGGTGACGGTCCAGCATCACCCGGGCGGTGGTGGTCTTGAGCCCACCCTGGTACCCGCTGTAGCGGGTGTAGACCTTCTGGTCGAGCTTGCGACCGGTGAACACCACCTTCTCGGCGTTGATGACGATGACGAAGTCACCGCCTGCCAGGTGGGGCGTGTAGTCGGGCTTGTGCTTGCCGCGGAGCACCGTGGCGATCCGGGTCGCGAGGCGACCGACCGTCTGACCGGCCGCATCGATGACGACCCAGTCGTTATGGGTCTCCTTGGGGAACATCGTCTTCACACTCGTCACGTCCTTCGGAGGCTTGCCGGGTTTGATCGGGGCCGACAATGCGCGAAGCCAAACGCGAGCTTAGCACGGCGGCGGCGCGCTCGGCAAGCGCCGGCCCGGGCGCCCGGAGCGCGCTCAGCTGTCGCCGCCGGCGGGCGGGCGGGGCGGCCCCGCGGAGGCGCGCAGCACCAGCTCCGTCGGGAGCCACACGCACGCCGAGGCGCTCTCGCCGTGAAGGGCGCGCAGAAGCAGGCGGCCCGCCTCGCGGCCCTTGCGCACGGTGGGCTGGTGCACGGTCGTCAGGGCCGGGCTCGAGCGCGCTGCGCTCGGCACGTCGTCGAAGCCGATCACGGACAGATCGCCGGGCACCGCCAGCCCCCGTTCGCGCGCGAACGCCAACGCGCCGAAGGCAAGCTGATCGCTCATGGCGAGCAGAGCCGTGGGCCGGCGCGTGGCCTCCCACAGCAGACGGGCGCCGTGACGGCCCTCGGCCACGGTGTTGTCGATCGACTCGAAGACGACGGCGTGGGCGTCCCAGGCGAGACCCGCGTCCGTCAGCGCCCGCCGGTAGCCGGCGAGCCGCTCGCGCGTAGCGCGGTAGCGCGCCTGCTCCTGTCGGCGCGCTCCGATGATGCCGCCGACCGGTTCGACGGTCAGTTCCAGCGATAGGACGCCGACGTACCGGTGTCCCAGCGCAAGCAGGTGCTCCGCAGCGCCGGCGGCCGCGGCGGCGTCGTCGATCGCCACGCAGGGGAGGTCGGTCTTGGCCGGGTTGTCCACCACTACGGTGGGAAGCCGCCGTGCCAGGGCAGTGGTGAACAGTGGATCGTCGTCGGCGAAGGCGTGGAGCACGAAGCCGTCGACGGGCGCGCGCTGTACCGGGGTCCCCTGCGGAGCACCGGTGGCCGGATCGTCGGCCGGCCCTCCGACCAGTAGCAGCGCATAGCCGTGACGTTCCACCTCTTCGGCCAACCCCTGGATGAACAGGGCGGCCATCGGGTCGGTGAAGGCGTAGGAGAGGCGGCTGGGATAGACCAGCCCGATGGTGGTGGAGGTGCCGCGCCGGAGGTTGCGGGCCCGCGGATCGGGACCGGCGTAACCCATGCGCTCGGCTGCCGCCAGGATGCGCGCGCGCAGCGCTTCGGAGAGCTGATCGGGCCGGTTGTAGGCGTTGGACACCGTCGACGGCGCCACCCCCACGGCCAGCGCCACGTCCTTGAGGGTCACGCGCCGATCGTAGTGGCCGGCCTTGACATCCACGCTCGAGTATAGGACGCTGAATCGATTCAGGGCAGAATCGATTCAGATGTCCGGATCGAAGCTACCCGGATCGACCTCAGCCGGATCGACCCCCACGGGAGGGACTCCATGTTCCACCACGCCAGTTTCGTCACCACCAGCCAGCACCACCGCGACCACATGGTCGAACGCGCCTCGGCCCTGACCGGCGAGCGGCCGCGGGTCGCATGCCCCCGGCGCTGGGGGCGCCACGTCTTCGAACGCATCACGCGGCGCCTACCTCCGGTGGCCACCGCCAGCCGCTTCTGAGGACCGCCCTCAGCTCCACCCCGAGCGATAGGGCTCCATCTCCGGCAGGTTCGACACCACTTCCAGGGTGTTGCCGTCGGGATCGCGGAAGAACGCCAGGCGCACGTTGCCGGCGGCGTCCTTGGGAGCCACGCTGAAGGGCACGCCGGCGGCCGCCAGGTCCGCGGCGACGGCGTCGACATCGTCGCTGTGGAACGCCAGGTGCTCGAAGCCGCCCCGCCTCGGCGCCGGAGCCGGGGCGCCGCTCCGGTCCGGGTCGGGTGGCGCGCTTCGGTGCGCGAAGAGCTCGATGAGCGCGCGGCCCTTGCGGAGGTACACGAGCTTGAAGGTGCCGTCGTCGAGCAACAGCTGTCCCAGCACCTCGCACCCCAGAAGCCCGGCGTAGAACGCCAGCGAGCGGTCCATGTCCGCCACGGTGATGGCGACGTGGTCGAGGCTGTCGATGGCGGCGGCCGCGCTGCCGGTAACGGCATCGCCGGCCGCGACGCTCACGAGCCGACCCCGCTCTCGCGCGGAGCGGCGTCGGCGCCGCGGGCCTGCGCGAGCAGCGCGTCCACTTGATCGATCGCGCTCACGCCCTCGTCCTCTTCATGGAAGGCCAGCACGCTGAGCAGCGGCATGTCGAGCAGGAAGCCCGCGAGATCCATGCCGATGACCTGCTCGTCGGTGCCGCCCATGGCGGCGGCGACGCGTTGCCGGATGCCCTCGAGCCGCGGAGCCAGCACGGGGCCGCCACGGCGATCGTCGAGCCACTCGCGTAGCGTCGAGTCGCGGTCGAGGATGCAGGGCAGCTCGCTGCCGCGTCGCAGCGTGACCGAGGCACGCAGACGGACGTCCGTCGCCGACGCGCCGATGAGCACGTCGAAGGTGCCGGCCTCGGTCACCCATCGGCCGTGGGCCGGGTCGTAGTAGGCGAACGCCCGGCGATCGAGCCTGATCGTCACGGTGCGGGTCTCCGCAGGCGCCAGCGTCACCTTGGCGAACCCCTTGAGCTCCTTGACGGGCCGGCGCAGGCGGGACGCCTGGTCGTGCACGTAGAGCTGCGCCACCTCGCTGCCGGTGCGCGCACCGGTGTTGGTGACGTCGAAGGTGACCTCGATGGCATCGTCCTCGTCGAACTCGGAGACCGACAGGCGCGGCCCCCGGTAGGCGAAGGTGGTGTAGCTGAGCCCGTGGCCGAACGGGAAGCGCACCGGCAGCTGGCGTGCGTCGTACCAGCGGTAGCCGACGAACAGCCCTTCGCCGTACGGGGCGCGGCCGTTCTCGCCGGGGTAGCTGTGGAAGGCCGGCGTGTCCTCCAGGCGCAGCGGGAACGTCTCCGCCAATCGGCCGCCTGGGTCGACGATCCCCAGGAGCACGTCGGCCACAGCCGAGCCGCCCGCCTGCCCCATGGTCCAGGCCTGGAGAACGGCGTCGACCTCGTCGACCCAGGGCGTCACGTCGACGGCGCCGCCGTTGTTCAACACGACCACGGTCGGTCGGCCCGTCGCGGCGACGGCGCGGATCAGCTCGACCTGGGGGCGCGGGAGCCCGAGCTCGGTGCGATCGTAGCCTTCCGACTCGAGCGTCCCGGGCAATGCCGTGAAGACGACGGCCACGTCGGCGGTGGCGGCGACCGCAACCGCCTCCGCGATGAGCTCGGGGTGCTGTGCGAGGTCGTCGCTCCAGCCCTCGGCGTAGACCAGCTCGCCGCCGACAGCCTTGCTGAGCGCGTGCCATGGGGTGTCGAGCCGGGTGGGTCGAACGTTGGCGCTGCCTCCGCCCTGCAGGTGCGGCGCGCGGGCGGAGCGGCCGATCACGGCGATGCGCCGCTCGGGCGCAAGCGGCAGGCTGCCGCGGTTGGTCAGCAGCACCATGCCCTCCGCAGCGGCTCGGCGGGCCAGCGCATGGTGCGCGTCCTCATCGAAGTCGCGGGGCTCGGCGTGGACCCGGGTGCGTTCGGCCAACCGGAGGATGCGCAGCGCCGCCTCGTCGACAGCCGAAGCGTCCAGGCGCCCCTCCTGCACCGCTGCGACGATCATGCTCACGTGGCTCGCCTTGGGTCCGGGCATCTCCAGGTGGAGGCCGGCCGCCAGCGCGGCCACCGGGTCGCGCACGGCCCCCCAGTCGGACATCACCACTCCGTCGAAGCCCCATGCGTCGACCAGGATGTCGTGGAGCAGCGGCGCGTGCTGGGAGCACAGCTCGCCGTTCACCCGGTTGTAGGCGGCCATCACGGTCCACGGGTGCGCGCGTGTGACCGCAGTCTCGAACGCGCTCAGGTAGAGCTCGTGCAGGGTGCGCTCGTCCACCACCACGTCGATCGCGTTGCGTTGGAACTCCTGGTTGTTGAGCGCGAAGTGCTTGAGCGAGGCGCCCACCCCGCGGCTCTGCAGACCCTGGATCCAGGCCACCGCCATCTCGCCGGCCAGGAAGGGGTCCTCGGAGAAGTACTCGAAGTTGCGGCCGCACAGGGGCGTGCGTTTCAGGTTCACGCCCGGTCCCAGCAGCACGTGCGCGCCCAGCGCCGCGGCTTCCTCGCCGAGCGCCTCGCCCACGGCGCGGACCAGCTCGACGTTCCAGCTCGACGCCAGCGACACGGCGGTCGGGAAGCACGTCGCCGGGGCGCTCTCCTGCCCCGACGTGCTGGGATCGACGACCAGCCGGACGCCGTGCGGACCGTCCGTGACCCGGATCGCCTCCAACCCGAGGCGGGGCACGGCCGTGGTGGTCCAGGGAGTTGCGCCCACGCACAGGGCGGCCTTCTCTTCGAGGGTGAGGCGGGTCAGAAGGCGGGTCACGTCGTTCACGGCAAGTTTCCTTTCCTTGCGTCGCGGGACGGAGAGGTCCGTCGCCGGAGGCGGCTCATGGCAGGGCACTCATGGCCGGGCACTCATGGCAGGGCGCTCACGGCAGGGCGCGCAGGTAGTCGGCGCTCCGCCGCGCCGACGCCAGGGGGTCGGAGGGCTCGTCGTGCTCCACGACGTACCACTCGGCCCCCGCCTGCCGGCACGCCGGCAGCACCGATCCCCAATCGATCGTGCCGTAGCCGACGTCGGTCCAGCCGCCTTCGGTGCCGCGGCGGTCGGGCGGGGCCAGGTCCTTGAGGTGAACACGTGGGCAACGGCCGGGGTGGCTCGCGAGCAGGGCGGCGGGGTCGTGGCCGGCACGTCGGATCCAGCCGAGGTCGGGCTCGAGCCCGAGATCGTCGGGTGCCGCGGCGTCTAGCAGCCACGCCAGACCCGTGCGTCCCTCGACCGCCTCGAGCTCGAAATCGTGGTTGTGGTACAGCAACCTCATGCCCTCGTCGCGGCAGTGCCGGCCCATCTCGGCCAGGCGTCGGCCCAGGCCCTGCCAGCTCGCGGCGGTCGTGCCGCGAAGGTCGGGCGGGAGCCACGGCACCACGAGGATGGCGTTGCCGAGCGTCCGGTTGAAGCGGCACACGGCGCCCAGATCCTCCTCCAGCGCCTGCAAGGGTACGTGGCTCGAGCACACCGCAAGGTCCGCTTCGGAGAGCGCCGCGGCGGCGGCCTCGGCGTCGAGCCCGTGGGTGCCGACCGTCTCCACGCCGGCGTAGCCGGCTTCCGCGGCGCGTTGCACGAGGGTTCCGAAGGGGAGCCCGAGCCGGCGGAGGGAGTAGAGCTGCAGAGCCAGGGGAGGGGTGGGCGGCGGTGCCATGGTGACCTCGTTCCGTTCGAAGCCGAGTGCGCCTCAGTCGTCGAGTGCGTCCTCGGGAAGGCCCAGGGGGAGGGGGGCCGGGCGTTCGCAGCGGCTCTCGACGTCGATGCGCCGGCCCTGTTCGGCGCTCTCGAGGGCGGCCTGCATGGTGTCGAGCACATGGTAGGCGAGCTCTGCGCTGGCGCGGTGGGGGCGGCCCGAGCGCAGCGCGTGGGCCAGGTCGGCCGCCCCCAGGCCGCGCCCGGTCCGAGCGAAGCCGTGTGAGAGCGGAACCTCGGTGAACGTCTCGGCGTCCGCCCGGCGTAGCCGCACGGCGCCGCCGAAGAGATTCGGGTCCGGCAGCGCCAGCGTCCCTTCGGTGCCGTAGATCTCCAACCTGGGCAGCTCGGAGCCCCATACGTCGAAGCTCGCCACCAGGGTGGCGACCGGTCCGCCGGCGAGTTCGAGCAGGGCCGTGACGTGCGTGGGGGTGGTCACCTCGAACGTTGCGCCGCGATGGGGCCCGGTCAGGAAGGCCCGCTCGCTGAAGCCCGTGGCGCTCGCGGCCGCGACCCGCGCCACCGGGCCCAGGAGCGTGACCAGTGCGGTGACGTAGTACACGCCCACGTCGAGCAGCGGTCCGGCCCCGGGCTGGTAGAAGAAGGCCGGATTCGGGTGCCAGTGCTCCATCCCGTGACTGACCACGAAGGCCGTGGCGGCGAGGGGTCGTCCGATCCAGCCGTCGTCGATGAGCTTCCGGGCCGTCTGCAGCGCGCCGCCGAGGAAGGTGTCGGGCGCGCCGCCGAGCCGCAGGCCGCGCTCTGAGGCCTCCGCCAGCAGGCGTGCTCCATCGGTGCGGGTGGTCGCCAGCGGCTTCTCGCTGTAAACCGCCTTGCCCGACTGCAGCGCGGCCAGCGACACCGCGGCGTGCGCGCTCGGCACGGTGAGGTTCACGACCAGCTCGATGCCGCTGTCCGCGATCAGCGCCTCGGGCTCGAGCGCGCGCGGAACACCGAACGCATCCGCCCGGCTGCGGGCCAGGTCGGCGTCCAGGTCGGCCACCGCCTCGACGCGAAGCAGCCGGAAGCGCTGGCACGCCTCCAGGTACTGAGCGCTGATGTTGCCGCAGCCCACGATGCCGACCTGCAGCGGAGAGCGCGCGGCGGCCTCCGGGGCGGGTCGGGCGCTGCCCGCGCCCGTCTCGGCGGACCTCACGGCGCGCCCTCCGCGCGGGCCGGACGCCACGCCTCGCCGTGAAGGCTGAAGGTATCGGCGAAGAGCTGGCGCGTGTAGTCGTGCTCCGGTGCGCGGGTGACCTGCTCGACGGGGCCGCGCTCGACCAACTGGCCCGACTGCATGATGAAGAGGGTGTCGCTGACGTAGGTCGCAAGACTGATGTCGTGCGTGATGAACAGGATGGTGAGCTTCCGGTCGCGGTTGAGGTCGAGCAGCACGTTGAGGATGTTCGCCCGCGAGGACGCGTCGATCATGGTGGTGGGCTCGTCGGCGATGAGCAGCTCGGGTTGGACCATCACCGCCCGGGCGATCATCACCCGCTGCCGCTGGCCGCCGGAGAGCTCGTGGGGTAGCTGGTCGAGCACGCTGCCGGGCTCGAGCCCGACGCTCTCGAGCGCCGCCCACATGCGCCGGTCGCGCTCGGCGGCCGAGAGGTGGCTCTCGAGGCGGAGGGCGCTGCGCAGCACCGAACGCACCGGGAAGAACTGGTTGAAGGAGCCGAACGGGTCCTGGAAGACCGCCTGCACGTTCTTCCAGTACGCTTTGCGGCGGGCGAAGCCGCGCAGCCGGGTCACATCCTCGCCGCGGAAGTACAGGCGACCGGCGCTGGGTTCGAGGAGCCTCAGCACCAGGCGTGCCAGGGTGGACTTGCCGCTCCCGGATTCTCCCACTACGGAGGCGATCTCGCCTCGCCGGAGCTCGAGCGTCACATCGTCCACCGCGCGTACGGCGTGCTTGCCCTGGCCGAAGACGCGGCTCAGGTCCACGCAGCGGAGCACCGGGGCCTCGCCCGCACCGGTCGTGGGTCCGGGGTCGGTCATGGCTCCACCGCCGTGACGCTGCTCCCGGGCCGCGAGGGTTCGAGCCGATCGGCCAGCCACCAGCACGCCACCGTGTGATCCGTGCCGGGGTGCAACGTCGGCGGGAAGGTTTCCGCGCAGGTCTCGCTGGCGTGCGGGCAACGGGGATGGAAGCGGCAGCCCTCCGGCGGCCGCGACAGGTCCGGAGGCGATCCCTCAAGCCCCTCGATGCGCTGACGCTTGGTGGCCGACTCGAGCACCAGCGTGGCGTCCATCAGGGCCCGGGTGTAGGGGTGGGCCGGCTCGAAGATCACCTGCTCGGTCGGACCCGTCTCCGAGACCTGGCCGGCGTACATGATCATGGTACGGCTGGCGACGTTGCGCAGGATCGGAAGCTCGTGGGTGACGAGGATGATCCCGCCGATGATACCCTCGACCAGGAGTTGTGCCAGCAGCGCGAGCAGGGCCCGCTGGGCGCTGACGTCGAGCGCCGAGGTGGGTTCGTCGGCGATCAGCACGCGTGGGTTGAGCAGCGTGGAGATGACCGCCACCACGCGCTGCTTCATGCCACCGGAGAGCTGGTGGGGGTAGGCGTCGAGCACGCGTTCGGGCAGCTGGAGCTTCTCCAGACGCTCGCGGGCGCGCTGGACCGCCGCCTGCCGCGTCACGGTCGGATCGTGTGAACGCAGCACGTCGAACACGAAGTCGCGCACGCGCTGGGTGGGATTGAGCGAGTTCATGGCGCCTTGCGGCATCATCGAGACCATCGTGCCGCGGTGGCCGGCATCGCCTTCGCCGACACGCAGCGGTACCTCGTGACCGTCGATCAGCAACCGACCGCCGCGCACGCACAGGGGCCAGCGCGCGATCGATGCCAGCACCATGGCGAGCGTCGACTTGCCGCAGCCGGACTCGCCGGCCACGCCCAGGATCTCGCCCTCGCGCAGGTGGAGCGAGACGCCGTCGACGGCGCGGATCCAGCCGCTCATCCCGTAGCGGTAGTAGGCTTGGAGGTCCTCGGCCACCAGCAGGTCAGTCACAGTTTCCACCCCCTCCCTGAAGACGTGGGTTGTAGATCTCGTCGAGGCTGGAGTTCAGCAGCAGCAGCCCGAAGGAGACGACGGAGAGGAAGAAGGTGGGTGGGATGAACGTCCACCACACTCCCTGGCGGACCGCTTCCCACAGCAGCGACCATTGCAGCAAGATCCCCAGCGAGATGGTGCTCGTCGGTCCCAGCCCGAGCAGGCTCAGCGCCGCTTCGGTCAGCACGGCGGTGGCGAGCTGCAGCGTGAACGCCATCCCCACGTAGGACAGGATGTAGGGGATCACGTCGCGAACGATGATGCTGAAGCCGCCCGCGCCGGAGAGCCGGGCGATGTCGATGTGCTCACGGGTCCGCAGGCTGCTGGTCTGGGCCGCGACGGCGCGGGCCGTCCACGGCCAGGACGTGACGCCGATGATCAACCCCATGGTCAGGGCGGAGCGTGACCCCAGCGCGATCGACAGAAGGATCAGCACCACGATGGCAGGGATGGTGATGAGCACGTTGGTGACGCCCATCAGGGCCTCCTCGACCATGCCGCCGTAGAACCCGGCCACGGTACCCACCAGGACGCCGAGGAATACCGCTACCAGACCGGCGATGGCGCCGATCTCGAGGGAGTTCCGGGTGCCGTACATCAGCAGCGTGAGCTCGTCGCGACCGAAGTTGTCGGTGCCGAGCGGCGGATGCGCTGTCGGAGCGTCGTTGACGCCCCCGACCACGGTGTTGGGGTCGTGCCCTACCAGGATGGGCCCGAGGATGGCGAACCCCAGCACCAGCAACACCAGGATCAGACTGGTGTTGAAGCGGCTGGAGCGCAGGGCGGTCCGCAGGAAGCGCGCGCGCATCAGCATGCTCAGCGCTCCCCGCTGCGGGCCGCGCGGATGCGCGGGTCGATCGCGCCGTACGCGAGATCGACCAGGAAGTTGGCGAGCAGCACCGCCACGATGATGATGAGCGTCACCCCTTGGATCAGGGGGTAGTCGTTGGCGTTGATGGCGTTGAACAGCAGTGTGCCGATGCCGGGATAGGAGAACACGATCTCGGTGATGAGGGCGCCGCCGACGAGCGTGCCGATCGACAGCGCCAGCCCGGTGATCTGCGGCAGCATGGCGTTGCGGAACACGTAGCCGAGCACGCGCCGATCGCTGACCCCGAGCGAGTTGGCATAGTTGACGTAATCGCTGCCGAGCTCGTAGATCGCCATCGAGCGCATGCCCACCGCCTGTCCGCCGATGGCGATGACCAGAAGCGACAGGAACGGCAGCAGGTAGTGGCCGAGGGCGTCGACGAAGAACGACCAGGACAGATCCGGCATGGTGCCGAAGGAATAGCCGCCTGCCGACGGGAACACCGGGATAGCGACGGCGAACACATAGAGGAGCACGATGGCCAGCGCGTAGTAGGGGATGCTCGAGAGCGCCAGGGCGGTGACGAACAGATTGCGGTCGAACGCGCCGCGCTTGTACGCGGCGAGCGCGCCGAGCACGTTCCCGAGGAGCCACCCGAGCAGGATGGCGGGGAGCTGGAGCGCGATGGTCCACGGGACGGCCTGGCCGATGAGGGTCGTGACGCGGGCGGGGAACAGCGAGAACGACTGTCCGAGATCACCGTGCACGATGTTTCCGAGATAGGTGATGAACTGTCCGAAGAGGGGTTCGTCGAGGTGGAACTGCGTGATGAAGGCTTGATAGGTCTTGCTCGCCGATGCGCCGCCGCCACCGCCCTGCAGGAAGTGGGCGACGATCAGATCCACGGGGTTGCCCGGCACCAGGCGCGGCAGGAAGAAGTTGAGGCTGACGGCCGCCGCCAGCGCGATGAGGTACCAGCCGAGCTTGGTGAGGATGTACCTCCGGAAGGTGGGGGACATCGGACCCTTTCCAGGCGGCGGAGGAGGGGGGGAATGGGCCCCCCTCCTCCGCGGCGGTACGCTTACTTCAGCTTCACGTCACGGAGCACGTCGATGTACCACTGGGGCGACGTGCCTTGCGGGTTCTCGGCCGTGGGGAAGTTGGTCCAGACCGAGGTGTTGAACTCGTAGAACAGCAGCGGGCGGTACATCAGGGGGATGCCCGGAACGTCCCGCATGAAGATCTTGTCGAGTTCGGCGTAGGCCGCCTTCTTGTCGGCGATCGTCGTCGCGGCGCCGGCCTTGTCGAGCAGCGCCGGCACGTCAGGGTTGCTGTAGCGGTTGTAGTCCCAGAACGCGTTCTGGCCCACGGCCGGCACACTGCGGTCGTCCATCATGTCGCGGAAGCGCGCCCACGGAGCGTCCGGACCGACCCCCGAGATGTAGAACAGCGCCAGGTCGAAGTTGCCAGTCTGTACATCGTTGATGTCGACCGGGGCCTGCGGGAAGTTGGTCGTCACGTTGATACCGACGGCCTTGGCGCTCTGCGACACCACCTGCAGCGCGGCCATCCAGTCGGTCCACCCGTACGGCGTCTGCGCAACGAAGCTGAGCTTGGTACCGTCGGGCAGCACGTAGATGCCGTCGGAGCCCTTGGTGGCATGGAGCTGGTTCTCGAGGATGTCCTTGGCCTTGGCCGGATCGTACGTCCAGCCGTACTGGTCGACGTTCTGCGCGTCGAAGTACTGGGACTCGACGCCCGACGGGATGATCAGGCTCGACTTGGCCGGCTCGGAGTAGCGTGACATGGCCGTCTGTGCGATGAGCGGGTAGTTGATGGAGTAGGCGAGCGCACGGCGCACCAGCACGTTGTCGAGCCCCTTGCGCTGCACGTTGACCAGCATCATCGGGATGGAACCCGGGATGTAGTAGGGCTCCTTGCTCAACCAGGTGCCGACGTTCTTCATGGTCCACACGTTCGGCACGAACTGCTGGGACCAATCGAGCTGGCCCTGCTGCAGCGCCAGGTTGCCGGCATCGTTGCTCTTGAAGATCGGGTGCACCACATACTTGGGCGCCGGCATGCCGTACAGGCTCTTGCCCCAGTAGTTGTCGAAGCGCTGGAGCACGATCTGCTCGGCGTTGTATCTCATCACGGTGTACGAGCCCGACCCGACGGGGTCGAAGTTCTCGAACTGGAGCAGGGCGGACTGGCCCTGGTCGGCCACGGCCTGCCAGATGTGTTGCGGCAGGATGTAGACGGTATCGACGTAGCGTTCCACCACGCCGGGATTGGGCCGGGCGGGATTGAGGTTGAACACCACGGTCTGGGCGTCAGGGGTGTCGACCGAGGACAGGTAGTCCCACACCCCGGTGGTGCTGACCGAGAACTTCTTGCCGAGCTCGAACGTGAACTTGACGTCGGCCGACGTCAAGGGCTTGCCGTCCTGCCACATCGTGCCGGGCTGCATGTGGACGGTGAGCTGGGTCGGTGTGGTCCAGGCCATGTCCTTGCCGAGCGCCGGAGCGTAGGAGCCGTCGACGATGTTGGACGTGAACAGCGTCTCGAAGATGTAGCCGGCCCCGTTGATGCCCATCTGCCCGTTCCCGCCTGTGGGCCAGGCCGGGCTGGACGACAGCGGGTTGAAGTTCGTGGGCGGGCCCCATTGGTGTCCGCCGATGTAGAGCGTCTGATTGCGCGGCAACGACTGGGCGACGGCGGTGGAGCCGGCCAGCACCAGGGCCAGAGCCGCGAGCGCTGTGAGGATCCTCGCGATCGGATTCCGTTTCGCCATAGTGGCGTTCTCCTCCTTGGTCTAGGTAGGCTTGCGAGGCGGGTCGGTCTGGACTTCCGTTCTCAGGGCACCTCCCTTCGTTCGACCGAGGCACGCTTGACGAGGGCGAGCGGCGGAAGGTCGGGCCGACCTGCTCCTTGCTCGCTGCGGATGTCGAGGAGGAGACGATCGGCCACGATGCGGCCGAGCTCCTCCAGAGGTTGCCGGACGGTGGTGAGGGGCGGCGTCGTGAACGACGAGACGCGCTGATCGTCGAACCCGATCAGCGAGAGGTCTGTCGGGCAACGCAGCCCGCGCTCCCACAGGGCGCTGAGGGCACCGAGCGCCATCTGGTCGTTGGCCACGAAGACGGCGGTGAGGTCGCTCTGCGCGAGCAGCGTTCGCATGGCCTCGCGCCCGCCGTTCTCCTGGAAATCCCCCTCCGCGATCCAACCGGGCTCGAGGGCGATCCCGGCCTCGCGCATGGCCTGCACGTATCCCTCCCGACGTTCGCGGGCGTGGAGGTTGGAGGTGGGTCCTGCCAGGTGGCCGATACGGCGGTGCCCCATGGCGAGCAGATGGCGGGTCGCCAGCGCGCCGCCGGCGCGCTGATCCCAGGCGAAGCAGCGGTCCTCGATCCCCGGCACGACGCGGCCCAACACCAGCGTGGGTGTGCCACGGCCGACCACCTCGGCCAGGTCCGCGTCGCCCACGGCTTCGAGGAAGACCACCAGACCGTCGACGTGTCGGTTCAGGAGATCGAACAGGGTGTTCCGCTCGTCGGCCCGCTGACCGTTCCCGCCCGCCACGAGCAGGCGGTACCCCGCTCCGGCCAGCCGCGATTCGAGCCCATCGAACAGGTCGGCGAAGAAGCCGCCGACGTAGGTGGCGGCAACGCCGATGGCGTGCGAGCGACCGGTGTGGAGCGCGCGGGCATGGGGATTGGGCCGGTACCCCAGCTCGCGGGAGGCCGACACCACGCGATCCCGCAACTCGGGCGCCACCGTCTCGGCGCCGTTCAGCACCCTCGACACCGTCGCCACCGACACCCCGGCGGCCCGGGCGACATCGACGATCCGGATCCTACGAGCGCGGGAGCTCCCCCTCTGGGTCACACCACTTCCCCTCACGGCGCGAATGCTAGAAAACGTTTTCTCAAATGTAGAGGGCACTGTGCTCGATGTCAAGGACCGATGTCCCGGGGCGCCGTACGAGGATGCCCGCGGGTGTACGGTTGGCTGCCCCGTCGCGCCCGCCGGCGCGGTTCCGGGAACGGTAGAATGCCGCGCAAGCCTGGGAGGAGACCCATGAAGGTCGCACTACGCATCGTCGGTGGCGTGCTCGTCCTGCTGGTCATCGTGGCAGCGGGGGGTTGGCTCTACCTACGTACTTCGCTGCCGAAGACGCGCGGCACCGTGGAGATCTCCGGACTCCATCAGGGCGTCGACATCGTTCGCGACGCCAATGACATCCCGCACATCTACGCCAAGGACAAAGCCGACGCCATCTTCGCGCTCGGCTACGTCCACGCGCAGGACCGGCTGTGGCAGATGGACTTCCAACGCCGCGTCGGTTCCGGTCGGCTGTCGGAGGTGCTCGGCGCGGCCACCATCGACACCGACAAGTTCCTCCGCACGCTGGGGGTATATCGGGCTTCCCAGCAGGCGCTGAGCCACCTGGATCCGGAGACGCGCTCGCTACTCGACGCCTACGTCGCGGGGATCAACGCCTACATCGCCCACCACCGTGGCGCCTGGCCGCCCGAATACGTCGTGTTGGGCGTGAAGCCCGAGCCGTTCACCGCTGCCGACGTCATCGCCTGGGCGAAGATGATGTCCTGGGACCTCTCCGGCAACTGGAGCGACGAACTGCTGCGCGCCCGGCTGATCGCCAAGCTGCAGCCGAAGGACCCGCAGAAGCTCGTCGCCACGCTGTGGCCGGCCTACCCCAAGGACGGACCCGTGGTCGTGCCGGACTTCACCGCCCTGTACCGGACGCTGCCGCTCGACGCGCTCGTCGCGGCTGCGCCCGCGCCGTCGCCGCCCGGGCTGGGTTCGAACGACTGGGTGGTCGACGGCACGCACACCACCTCCGGGAAGCCGCTGCTCGCCAACGACCCGCACCTGGCGCTCGACGCGCCGTCGCTGTGGTACCTGGCGCAGATCTCCGCGCCCGGCTTGAACGTCATCGGTGGGACCTTGCCCGGAACGCCGGCCGTGCTGCTCGGACGCAACGAACGCATCGCCTGGGGGTTCACCAACACCGGGCCCGACACGCAGGACCTGTTCATGGAGAAGGTGGATCCGAGCGATCCCTCGCGCTACCTGACGCCTTCGGGGAGTGAGCCCTTCCAGACACGGCGCGAGGTGATCCACGTCAAGGGGCAGGCGGACGTGGTCCTGAACGTGCGCACTACCCGGCACGGCCCCGTCATCTCGGACGTCGCGTCGAGCGCCGCTCAGGCCGCCAAGGCGCAGGGGCCGGACGTGGTCCTGGCCCTGCAGTGGACCGCCTTGGAGCCCGACGACACCACCATCCAGGCCGTGATGGAGATGAACACGTCCCAGAACTGGGATCAGTTCAAGGCGGCCCTGCGCGACTTCGTGACCCCCGAGCAGAACATCGTGTACGCCGATGTGGACGGTAACATCGGCTACTACGCTCCCGGCCGCATCCCGATCCGCAAGAGCGGGGAGGGAACCGTTCCGGTGCCCGGCTGGACCGGCGCCTACGACTGGGTCGGGACGGTACCCTTCGATGCCCTGCCGCACACCTTCGACCCGGCCGACGGCCAGGTCGTCACCGCCAACGACAAGGTCGTCCCCGACAGCTACCCGTACTACCTCACGCGAGACTGGGCGGTGCCCTACCGGGCCGAACGCATCCAATCGCTGCTGGCGGCCAGCCCCAAGGCCACCGTCGACACCATGGAGCGCATCCAGGCCGATCAGACCTCGTTGCTGGCCCGGAGCTTCCTCCCCACGCTGCGTGCGGTCAGCCCGGGCAGCGACCTTGCGCGCCGCGCGCAGGCACAGCTCGTGGGTTGGGACGGGAAGATGGCGCGCGGCGAGGCGGCGCCCCTGATCTTCGCCGCCTGGTACCGCGCCTTCTCCAAGCGCGTCTACGCCGACGAGATGGGCGACCTGTTCGACGCCTACTACGGCTTCCACCCGCGCTTCCTGGAGCACGTCCTGTCGAGCGAACCGTCGTGGTGCGACGATGTGCGCACGCCTGGCGTGGAAACCTGCCCGCAGCAGGCTCGGGCGGCGTTGCAGGACGCGGTCGACGAGCTAGCGAGGAGCTACGGCAAGGATCCGGCCCGCTGGCGCTGGGGTGCGGCGCACGAGGCGCTCAGCGCTCACCAGGTCTTCACCAACACGCCGCTCAGGGGTCTGTTCGACCTGCTCGTGCCCAACGGCGGCGGCGCCTACACCGTCGACGTGGGACGCTACGACATGGGAGATGCCAAGCATCCCTACCGGCAGATCGTGGGCCCGGGATACCGCGCCGTCTACGACCTCTCGCAAGCGGGATCGTCGCGCTTCATCCAGACCACCGGCCAGTCCGGCAACGCCCTGTCACGGCACTACCGTGACTTCCTGCGTCGCTGGCGCGACGTGCAGTACCTGCCGATGAGCCTGTCGCGGAAGGACGCCGAGAAGGGACAGATCGGGACGTTGCACCTGACGCCGGGGTCCTAGCCGGCGTCGCTCACGGCCTGCGGCGGCGGGTAGGGGTGCCCGCGGTGGCTGGCCTGCACCCGATGGCGCAGGCCGAGGTGGTCGAGCAGGGCATCCGTGGCATCGGAGAGGCCCTTCCCGTCGCGAGTCAGCAGCAGCGACCAACCCGGCCGCCCCAGTGGCCGGGCGCGCACGCCCACCGGCGGGCGCGTGGGCGGCGCGATGAGGTCTTCGGCCGGGACGGCGTCCTCGCGCGAGTACTGCACAGCTACGGCGGCGAGCACGAAGTACAGCCCGCTGCGCGAGGTGATCGGCAGCGTGACCCCGTCGAAGGCGATCCGCAGGTGGCCCCGCAGGTTGGCGACGCCCTCGGCGTGCAGCAGCAGGTCGTCCAGGGTGATGGTGGCCAACGCATCGGCGTCGCGCACCAGCCCCATCTCGGTGGCGTTGAGCGTGAGCGCGACCGCGCGCCGGATGGCGCGCTCATCGATGGTCCCGGACTCGCGTAGCAGGTGTCGTTCGCGCAGCAGCTCGAGCGCCCGGGCGGGTGCCGCCTCGGGGCCGCCCAGCACGCGGCGCAACTCGTCGATCCCGATATCCCGGGAGAGTCGCGCCAGCTTGTCTGCCAGCCACTCCTGCTGAAGGAGCGAGCGGGCCAGGTCGACGCGGCGGGGGGCATCGGGGCCGCCGATCTGGAACAGGCGCGCGAGCACTCCGGCGAAGATGTCGTCGTACAGGCTGAAGCCGTAGACCTCGTCGGCCCGGACCAGGAGCTGCCAGTCGCCTCCGTTGGTGCGCACCGTGAAGGCGCCGTCGACCGCGTCGCTCTGGCCGACGCCACGCGTCAGAGGCACGCCTACGGCGTGGACAGCCGCCACCGCCCAGGCGTCGCCGGCCTGCACCCGGTAGAGCATGCGGTCGCCGTCGGTAGTCCCCCGCAGCGAGCGGAGGTCGAACACATCCACGCCGCAGGCGTCCAGGAGAGGCAGCAGGGCGACCTGCGCCACGCCCAGGGCGTCGGGGCGCGGCTGCACCACCAGCCGGTCCTTGACGCGTGCGACGGTGGCCGTCAGGCCGCCGTCGCCGCTCGATCCGGCGTGGCTGGAGGTGAGGTAAGCAGTCGACATAGGCGAAGTTCCCGGCGACCAGCATAGCGGCCCAACGGCCGCGGGAGGCGTGCGGTTACCGCTAGCCCTCCAGATCGGGCTCGATCCGGGCGGCATCGGCCCCGAGGTGCTGGATCTCCTCGATGAAGCGGTCGACCGAGTCGAAGTCGCGATACACGCTCAGGAAGCGGATGTAGGCCACATCGTCGAGGGCTCTGAGGAACTGCAGCGTGCGGCGGCCGATCTCGTCGGAGGCGATGTCCGGCGCCTGCACCTCGTCCTCGAAGCTGTAGGCGAACTCGCGGAGCTGCTTCTCGGTCACGGGCCGCTTGTTGCAGGCGATGCGCAGCTTGTCCAGCAGCTTGTCGGGGTTGAACGCCTCGCGCCTGCCCGAGCGCTTGCGGACCATCAGGGCCTCGAATTGCGCCCGCTCGTAGGTCGTGAAGCGACGATGGCAGGCCGCGCACTCGCGCCTGCGCCGGATGGCGGCGCCCTCGTCCGACGGCCGCGAGTTGATCACCCGGGTATCCCCCGAGGAGCAGTAGGGGCACTTCACGCCGCCCACCCCGTCTCAGCTGCCGTACGCGGGGCGCGGCTCACGGTAGCCGATGGCGCGGCGTGTCGGCCAGGTCGCCCTCGAGATCGGCTTCGTCCTCGTCGAACAGATGGCGGCGCAGAGCAGGGGTGCCCTGCAGCCTCTCGAAGGGCTCCTGGTCGAACTCGTCGAGCACCAGGTCCTCGGCGTCCTCCACGTCGGCTGCTTCTGTGTCCTCGTAGAGGCTCGCTTCCAGATCATCCTGGCGGATGCGGTCGTCGAGCGCGGCGCGAACCTCGGGGAGCAGGGTCTCGGTGATGCGCGGCGGCGGCGGCAGCTCCACGAACACCTCCTGGCCCGATACGCCGAGGGCCGACGACGACCCCAGGTAGCGGACGCTGCGCACCAGCGAGGCATCGTGCCGCGGGTCGGCGGCGTCGCGCGAGGGCACCACCAGATTGACGCGGGGCGCCTCGTAGCGCCTGCAGAAGCTCGTCGTCAGGCGTGAGAGCGCCCCGTGCATCGCGGCCATCTGCGGCTGCCGGTTACCGGGAGGAGCGATCATGACGACCCATCCGCCGTCGAGCAAGCGCGCCGCGGTCTTCAGAGTGAGGTAGGCACTGCGCAGGTCTTCCGCCACCAGCTCGGCGAACTCGCCCTCGCCGAGATCCTCGAATGGTGTGTGGCTCACTTGGCTGGAGACGTGCACAACGCCGCCCAGCGCGCCGAAGATCTCGAACACCTTGTGGAACGCGGCGAGCACGTCCATCTGCGTCGTCATGTCGGCCTGGATCGGGATGGCCTGCCCGCCCAGCTCCTCGATCTCGGCCGCAGTCTTGGCCGCTAGGTCGACGTCGCGGTCCGCGCAGACGACATCGTAGTCGGACTGGCCATAGGCAAGGGCCACGGCCCGCCCGAAGCCCTGGCCCACGTTGGTGACCAGGACGACCCGAGCTGGTTCCATGAGCACCAGGATACGACGGCGGCGGGCCCGGTATCCAGCGACGCGGCAACGTGAGTCGCCCCTGTGAAGCCTTTTATGACCGCCGCTTCGGTGGGCGGGGTACAACCGAAGCGAACCCCCGGTCCGTCCACCGCGTCGGCCCACCCGTGGGGTCCGTCACGCGGCGAGGGAGAGGACGGCATGCTGGGACGCAGCAGCAAGAAGCGCAAGCAGGAGACGACGGCCAGCGAGCCGTTCACCTATATCCATCGCGGCACCACGCTCGTCGGCGACCTCGAGGCCAGCGGCCGCGTGCGCGTGCACGGCACCGTTCGCGGCAACGTCAAGGTCAGTGGCGTGCTCGAGGTGGCCGAGGCGGGCGTCATCGAGGGCGATCGGGTGGAGGCTGACGAGGTCAAGATCCTCGGCAAGGTCCGGGCGAACGTCGACGCCAAGGGCAAGATCGAGATCTGGAAGGACGGACTGCTCGAAGGCAACGTGCGGGCGGCGGCCCTCGACATCGAGGAGGGCGCTTCCTTCACCGGCCGCAGCGAGATGACGGCCGGACAGCGGCCGGCGCCACGGCTCCCGGAGAGCGTGTCGCCCGCGAGGCCTGCGGCGCTGAGCGGAGGGGCCGCCGCCACGCTCGGCGGCGCGACGGACGCAGCGACCCTCGACGGCGAGGACTCCGAGGCGGCCCCGGTCGAACCGTCGCCCGACGACGTGGAGCGCGCCGGGAGCTGACGACGACCGTCCGCGACGCCTTGAGGCGGGGACCTGCACGACTGCTAGAATGACGCGTGCTTTCCGTGGCGGTCGAGCGACACTCTGTGCCGAGGACAGCGAGGAGGCCGCATGGCGCTTGAACGGTGGTTCCGGAGGAACCGGCCAACGCGCAAGGAGGACGACAACGCGCCGGCGGGCCTGTGGCTGAAGTGCGAGGCGTGCAGTGCCCAGATATACCGGAAGGATCTCGTCGCCAACGCCTATGTGTGCCCCGAGTGCGGCCACCACTACCGCATGCCGGTGGAGGCGCGCATCGAGCTGCTGAGCGATCCGGGCACCTTCGAGCCCTGGTCCGGTGCGATCCAGGCGGAGGACCCGCTGGGTTTCGTCGACACGCAGTCGTACCCGGAGCGGATCGAGAAGAACCAGCAGAAACATGGTCGGCCCGATGCCATCGTCACCGGCGGTAGCCTGCTGGACGGCGAGCCGATCGGCTTGATCGTGATGGATTTCTTCTTCCTGGGTGGGTCGATGGGCTCGGTGGTCGGCGAGGAGATCGCTCGCGCGGCCGAGCGCGCCGCCGTCGAGGACCGGGCGCTGATAGCGGTGACGGCGTCGGGTGGCGCCCGCATGCAGGAGGGCGCTCTGTCGCTGATGCAGATGGCGAAGACCACGGTGGCGCTCGAGAGCCTTTCCCGGAAGCGCCTGCCCTACCTGAGCGTGCTCACCGACCCGACCACCGGCGGCGTCACCGCCAGCTTCGCCACGCTGGGTGATGTCATCTACGCCGAGCCGGGCGCGCTCGTGTCCTTCGCCGGGCCGCGCGTGATCCAGCAGACGATCAAGCAGGAGCTGCCGGAGGGGTTCCAGCGTTCGGAGTTCCTGCTCGAGAGGGGGATGCTCGACGATGTCGTGCCCCGCAAGGCGCTGAAGGAGCGTTTGGCCGTGACGCTTCGGCTGTTGCGCGCCGGTCGGCGCGAGCTCGACCCGGTGGAGGAGGTGGAGCGTGCCGCTGCCGTTTGAGAAGCCCATCGAGGACCTCGAGGCCAAGATCGAGGAGATGCGTTCCTACGCCTCGGAGCAGGGCATCGAGCTGGCCGAGGAGATCGGGCTGCTGCAACAGCGGTTGGAGCGCCTCAAGCGCGACACCTTCGCCAACCTGACCCGCTGGCAGCGGGTGCAGGTGGCGCGTGCCACTGGGCGGCCCACCGCCATGGACTACCTGCAGGGAGCCTTCGACGGCTTCACCGAGCTCCATGGCGACCGCACCCTCGGTGACGACCCCGCCATGGTGACGGGGTTGGCGCGCCTGGGCGAGCGCAGCGTGGTGGTGATCGGCCAGCAGAAGGGCCGCGACACCAAGGAGAACATCCACCGCAATTTCGGCATGTCGCACCCCAGCGGCTACCGCAAGGCCATGCGCATGTTCGATCTGGCCGACAAGTTCGGCCTTCCCGTGGTCACCCTGATCGACACCCCGGGAGCCTACCCAGGTACCGCTGCGGAGGAGCAGGGGCAGGCCTGGGTGATCGCCGAGAGCATCCGGCGCATGAGCCGCCTGTCGGTTCCCGCCGTGTGCGTGGTGGTGGGAGAGGGCGGGTCGGGCGGCGCGCTCGCGATCGGGGTCGCCAATCGCGTTCTGATCCTGGAGAACGCCATCTACTCGGTCATCAGCCCGGAGTCGTGCGCCGCCATCTTGTGGCGTGACGCCGCGGAAGCCGAGAAGGCGGCGGAGGCGCTCAAGCTCACCGCTTACGACCTGCTCGAGCTGGGTGTAGTGGACCGCGTCGTCGACGAGCCGATCGGCGGCGCCCACAAGAGCCGTGAGGAGACCGTGCGGCGCGTGCGCGAGGCATTGCTCGAGGAGATGGCGACGTTGAGTGGGATGGGGGCACAAGCCCTCCGGGAGCAGCGCCGACGCCGCTTCCGCGACCTCGGCCGCTTCCGCGACGCCGCCTGAGCGGCGCCTTCCGAACGCCGAATCAGCCCGCGGCGGCCCGCAGCGTTGTGATGGCTTCGGCGACCGAACCGTCGGCTCCGAACACGGCGCTCCCTGCCACCAGGATCTCCGCTCCGGCCGCCCGCACCCGTGCGGCGGTGTCGAGAGCGATGCCTCCGTCGACCTCGATCGCGCAGTCGGGCTTGAGGGCGTCGCGCAGCACCGCGGCGGCGGCGATGCGCTCGACGCTGTGGGGGATGAAAGCCTGCCCGCCGAAGCCGGGGTTGACCGTCATGAGGAGCAGCGCGTCCAGGTAGGGCAGCGCTCCGTCCAACACCGCCAGCGGGGTGAGCGGGTTGAGGGCCAGCCCCACCCCGACGCCGCTCTCGCGGAGTCGTTGCAGCAGGCGATGCAGGTGGACGGTCGTCTCGGCATGCACGTGGATCACGTCGGCGCCGGCTTCGGCGAAGGCGTCGATGTAACGTTCCGGGGCCTCGATCATCAGGTGGACGTCGAGCGGCAAGGAGGTGGAACGCCGCACGGCCGAGACCACACTCGGCCCGAAGGTGATGTTGGGGACGAAGTGGCCGTCCATCACGTCGAGATGGATGAGGTCGGCGCCGCCCTCCTCGGCGCGTCGAACGGCGCCGCCGAGGTCGGCGAAGTCGGCGGCCAGGATGGATGGGGCGATGCGCACCGGGTTCACGCCGCGGAGTATAGCAGGGGAGCATGAGCGTGCCGGAGGGCGATCCGCCCTCCGGCACGCCGGCGCCGGCGTGCGCCGGTCAGGCGACCGAGCCGACGGGCTCGAGCACCGCGCGGATCGAGCGTTCCAGGATGTCCAGCCCCTCATCGAGCTCGGCGTCGCTGAGGCGCAGTGGCGGCAGCAGGCGGATGACGTTGCCGTAGGTACCGGTCGAGAGCAACATCAAGCCCAGCTCGCGTGCCTGGGTCACCACCGCCGAGACGGTGCCGGGACTCGGTTCCTTGCCGCCGGGCTCGACGAACTCGATGCCGATCATGGCGCCGCGGCCGCGGACCTGACCCATCTGCGGGAACGCCCTCTGGAGCGCGGACAGACGCTCGACGGCGCGGGCGCCGATGACGCGGGCGCGCTGGACCAGTCCTTCTTCCTCCAACACGTCGAGGGTGGCGAGCGCTGCGGCGCAACTCACCGGGTTGCCGCCGAAGGTCGAGCCCAGCATGCCGGGCTCGATGGCATCCATGATGCTGGCCTTGCCGATCACGGCGGAGAGCGGGAAGCCCGAGGAGAGCGCCTTGGCGCTCGTCACCAGGTCGGGCTCGAGGCCGAACGCATCGACGGCCCACAGGTCGCCGGTACGGCCGATGCCTGCCTGGACCTCGTCGTCGATCCAGAGCGCCCCGATCTCGTCGGCGTAGGCGCGCAATCCCGCCAGGAAGCTGCGCGGCGCCGGGATGAAGCCCCCTTCGCCGGCGACGGGCTCGATGATGAACGCCGCCACCTCGCCCTCGCCGATGGTCGTCTTCACCTGATCGCGCAGGGCCTGCAACGTCCGTTCGCCGACCTCCTCCTCGTCCTCGATCCCCCAGGGGTTGCGGTAGGCGTAGGGGTAGGCGGCCCGGTACACCTCGCTTGCGCGCGGTGCGAAGTGCGCTTTGTACGGCGTCGCCTTGGCGGTGAGCGACATCGCCATGTGGGTGCGCCCGTGGAAGGCGTGCGTGAACGCGACGATGCCCGCCCGGCCGGTGTAGGCACGGGCGATCTTGACGGCGTTCTCCACCGCCTCGGCACCGGAGTTCACCAGGAAGGTCTTCTTGGGGCTGGGGCCCGGCGCCAGCGCGTTGAGGCGCTCGGCCAGCGCGATGTAGCTCTCGTGCATGGCGACCGCGAAGCACAGGTGCTGGAAGGAGGCCGCCTGCTCCTGCACCGCGCGGATCACCCTCGGATGCGAGTGTCCGACGTTCATCACCGCGATGCCGACCGAGAAGTCGAGGTAGCGCTTGCCGTCGGCGTCCCAGACGTACGCACCCTCGGCCCGGGTGGGGTAGAAGGGGTGGGTGCTATAGGCCGCGGGTGCGACCGCGTCGCGTCGGCGCTGGGCGAGGCTGGCGTTGCTCATGGGCGTCCTCCTTCGAACGGGGATTGTCATCGTAAGCGTTGGAAGCGATGTGCTTGCGAAACGTAAGCGGAGCACGAGCCTCACCATCTGTTGCGAGGCGCGTGATGCATATCCCCCTTGCATGGTATCACCCGCCCATGACGCCGTGAACCCCGCCGGACGCGCCTTCGGTAGCCGGGACCGAACGCGCCCGGCGTAGCATGGGAGGCGTGTGCGCCGCCCACCCCGACGCCGTCGTGTGGGCCTCGGATGCCGGCAGCCGCGAGGAAGCCGCGGCCTGGGCCGAGCGCCTCGCGTTGCCCCTGACGTCCACCGATAGTCCCGACCTGGGGGTGGTCCTCGAGGTCGGGCCGGAGGGCCTGGCGTTGCGGTTGGGACAGGGGCCGAGAGTCACGGCCGCGTCCCGTGCGCTGACGCGCCGGCGGGTCGGGGGCCGCGACCTGCTGCTGCGTGCCGTGGGGCGCCTGGAGGAGGGAGCCGTGGTGGTCGACGCCACCGCGGGACTGGGCGCCGATGCCTTCCACCTCGCCGTGAACGGCGTGCGCGTGCACATGATCGAACGCCACCCGCTCGTCGCCGCGCTCCTCGAGGACGCGCTGCGGCGTGGCGGCGCCGGGCATGAGGGGGACGGCGCTCGGCAGGCCGTGGCTCGACTGTCCCTGTCGGTCGGCGACGCGCGGCTCCTGCTCGGTGGGATCCATCCCGCGCCGAGCGTGGTGCTGCTCGACCCCATGTACCCAGACGCCGGCAAGCGCGCGCTGCCCAACAAAGGCATGGCGCTGTTCCGCGCCCTGGTCGGCGCGGACGCCGACGCGGACGAGATGTTGCAGGCCGCGCTCCGGGTGGCGCTCAAACGGGTCGTGGTCAAGCGGCCCCGGCGCGGCGCGGCGCTGGGAGCTGGGGCCGGGGCAGCCGCCCCCAGCGGGAGCCTGGTGGGTACCACCACGCGCTACGACCTGTACGCGCCCCTCCGGCCGGGGACCTAGACTGGGTCGGCCGGCGCAGCCGCCGGGAGAGGGAGGCAACCATGAGCAACGATGCGGAGAAGACGGCCGGCGGCATGCCGGTGGAGCGGGTGGCGGTGCTGGGAGCCGGGACCATGGGGGGCGGGATCGCTGCCCTGCTCCTGGCGAGCGGCCTGCGCGTGGCGCTCTACGACGTGGTGCCGGAGGCCAGGGAGCGGGCGGCGACCCGCATCGCCAAACGCAACGAGCCGGGTGTGATCGACCGGCGGCTGCTCCTGACCGGCGACCTCCCGGAGGCCGTAGCCGACGCCGATCTCGTCATCGAGGCGGCTCCGGAGCAACTGGACCTCAAGCGCCGTCTGTTCGGAGAGCTGAGCCGGCATGCGCCGACGACCGCGGTGCTGGCGACCAACACCAGCGAGCTGTCGGTCACCGCGATCGCGGCGGCCACCATGCACCCGGAGCGGGTCGTCGGGATGCACTGGTTCAACCCCCCCGAACGCATGGCCCTGGTGGAGATCGTGCGCGCGGTGCAGACGTCCGAGGCCACCCTCGCAACCACCCGGGAAGTGGCCGGGCGTTGCGGCAAGACCACCGTCACCGTTGCCGACCGACAGGGCTTCGTCACCACCCGCGCCGTGGCCGCCCTGCTGCTCGAGGGCGTGCGCATGTTGGAAGAGGGCGTCGCCAGCGCGGAGGACATCGACGCCGCCGTGCGGCTCGGCCTCAACCACCCGATGGGGCCGCTCGAGCTGTCGGATTACATCGGACTGGACACCATGCTCTACATCGCGGAGTCGATGACCGACGCCATGGGCGAGCGATTCCGGCCACCGCAGCGGTTGCGGAAGCTGGTGGAGGCGGGCCGCCTCGGGCGCAAGAGCGGGCAGGGCTTCTACGACTACCGGAAGGAGGAGTGAAGAGCCCCGCGACCCCACGGGAATCGCCTCCCGAACGGGAGGCGATGCTGGCTGGCCCACAGGGATTCGAACCCCGACCGACCGGACCAAAACCGGTTGTCCTGCCATTAGACGATGGGCCAACGGGGCGGACGGGCCCGGCCGCACCGGCCGGGACAGGCAGAGTCTATCCGCGACCCCGCAAGAGTGTCAACCGGACACGTCGTGGACGCGACTTCGGACTGTTCGTGGCGACCCGGGTCGGGAAGGCAAAGAAAATGGCTGGCCCACAGGGATTCGAACCCCGACCGACCGGACCAGAACCGGTTGTCCTGCCATTAGACGATGGGCCAGCGAGGACGAACACGAGTGTATGGAACGGCCGGGTCTCCCGTCAAGGGCCAACGGACCGAACGATCGAGCGGCGCGGCGGCGGCGCATCTTGCTGTCGACGGTCGGCGACGGGTAGGGTATACTCTCCACGCTCCGAGGCCGGGCGGCCCGGCCGTGCGCACGGGCCGGTTCGCCGGCGAGACCCAGGGAGAGGTGCCGGAGTGGTTGATCGGGACGGTCTCGAAAACCGTTGTGTGGCTATGCTGCACCGTGGGTTCGAATCCCACCCTCTCCGCCAACGCGGCCGCTCCCTCAGGGGGGCGGCCGTTTCCTGCAGCACCCGTCGGACAGGAGTGAGCCATGCCCGTCACCGTCGTCGACCACCCGCTGATCCAGCACAAGCTCTCGATCCTGCGCGACCGTGAGACCAATGTGCGCGACTTCCGCGAGCTCTGTACCGAGATCACCATGCTGATGGCGTTCGAGGGGATGCGCGACCTCCCGCTCGAGGACGCCGTGGTCCAGACGCCGGTCGCCCCTGCCCAGGTGAAGCGCCTGTCGGGAAAGAAGCTGGCGCTGGTCGGCATCCTGCGGGCCGGCCTGATCATGGTCGACGGCATCCTGAGCCTGGTGCCCAATGCGCGCGTGGGGCACATCGGTCTCTACCGCGACCCGGAGACGCTGCAACCGGTGGAGTACTACTGCAAGCTCCCCGGCGACATCGCCGATCGACAGGTGTTCCTTCTCGACCCGATGCTGGCGACCGGCGGCAGCGCCGCCAGGGCCGTCGAGGTGCTGGAGGCGCACGGGGCCAAGTCGATCAAGCTGCTGTGCATCCTGGGAGCGCCCGAAGGCATCGACGTGGTCCAGAAGGCCCACCCCGAGCTCGACATCATCCTGGCGGCGCGCGACGAGCGCCTGGACGAGCATGGCTACATCGTTCCCGGGCTGGGCGATGCCGGCGACCGCATCTACGGCACTCGGTGAGCGCGCCCTGCGCGCGCGTGCGCAGGCTCGGGCCGCGGGCCCGCCGTCGGGCCCGCGGGCGCCGCGCCGCACGCTTCGCTGTCACGCACCGTCCTAGAATGGTCCCGTGAGCCCATCGCTCGTCGCCTTCCTGCCTGGCGCCTCCATCGCGTTCGTGACGGCACTGGTGGCGGTCGGTCTGTTCGTTCCACGCATCCGGCGCTTCGCGCTCCGGATCGATGCCGTGCAGGAGGGTGGGGGCGTCCATGGGCGCGGCCGCCGCGTGCATCAGGGTGCCGTTCCCAACATCGGGGGCATCGCCATCCTGGGAGGCTTCCTGCTGGCATTGCTGGTGGGGAGCCTGGTGGCGCCCGACCAGATCGATCCCAACCGCGTGCAGCTCCTCGCCATCGCCCTCGGTGCGGCGCTGATGGCGCTGGTGGGGTTCATCGATGACATGTGGGAGGTGCCGCCCGCCATGCGGCTGGCCTCGCAGTTCGTGGCCGCCGGGATCCTGGTCGTCAACGGCGTCAGCATCGGTTTCGTGACCAACTACTTCGGCCCCACGACCTACGTGTTCATCCCAGAGCTGGCGACCGTGCTGGTGACGTTGCTGTGGGTGGTCGGGTTCACCAATGCCTTCAACTTCATCGACGGCCTCGACGGCCTGTCGTCGGGGATCGCCGCCATCTCCAGCATGAGCCTTCTGGCTGTGGCCCTGCAGTTCCCCGACCGCGGCGCGGCGGTGCTGCTGCTGGCGGCGCTGGCGGGCGCCGCGCTCGGTTTCCTGCGCCACAACTTCAGCCCGGCCAAGATCATCATGGGGGACTCGGGCGCCTACCTGCTGGGCTACGTCCTGGCGGCGGTCAGCGTCCTGGGGGCCCTCAAGGTGACGGCGGCGGTCACGGTAGTGGCGCCGATCCTGGTGTTGGCGTTGCCGGTGGTGAACATCACCCAGGTGACGTTCCGCCGCCTGCGCCGTGGCGCCAGCCCAGCTGAGGCCGCCAACGATCACATCCACGATCTGCTGCGCGCCCGCTCGGGCTCCAACCGCGGGACCGTCATCGCGCTGTGGGCTGCGACGCTTGCGCTGGGGTTGGTCGGCATGACGCTCTCCAAGACGCCTCCGGTGCTGACCTTCCTGACCCTGGTGCTCACGGTGGTGATGATCGCGGGGGTGTCGGTGTTGCGGCTGGCCGAGGTGCGGCGGGAAGGTCGGGAGCCGGCGCCGTGAGCGAGGACGAGGGGTTCCGCGCCGACGGCGCCCGTATCTGCGTGGCCTTCGGCACCCGGCCCGAAGCGAACAAGATGGCCCCCGTGGTGCGGGCCCTGGCCGAAGCGCCGGGCCTGCGGCCGGTCACGCTCGTGACCGGGCAGCACCGCGAGCAGCTCGATGCTTCGCTCCGCATCTTCGGCATCGTTCCCGACGCCGACCTGGCGGTCATGACCGAGCGGCAGACGCTGCCCGAGTTGATGGCCCGCATCGTCCCCGCGGCGGCCCGCACGCTGCGCGAGCTGGCTCCCGACTACGTCCTGGTCCACGGCGACACGCTGACGACCTTCGCGGTGGCGCTGGCGGCGTTCTTCGAAGGCATTCCCGTCGCCCACGTCGAGGCTGGCCTGCGATCCCACGATCTGGCACAGCCCTTTCCCGAGGAGGCCAACCGCCGGCTCACGGACGTCGTGACCGATCTGGACCTTCCGCCCACCGAACTCGCCAAGCGCAACCTGTTGGCCGAGGGCAAGAGCGAGAACGCCATGATCGTCACCGGCAACACGGCGGTGGACGGCGTCCGCCAGGCGAGCCGGCAGGCGCGGCTGCCGCGGGAGCTCCCACCGGGTCCGGTGATCGCCATCACCATGCACCGACGCGAGAACCTGCCGGTCATGGCGGAGCTGGCCGGTGCGCTGGCACGCGTAGCCCGCGCCCACCCGGACCGCACCTTCGTCTATCCGGTCCATCTCAACCCGGCCGTGCGCGAGGCGATCACGCCTGCGCTGGGAGGGCTGGCCAACGTCCTGCTGGAGGACCCCTGGGACTACCTCGGGATGCTCGCGCTGTTGGAGCGCAGCGAGATGATCGTCACCGATTCGGGAGGCATCCAGGAGGAGGGCGCGGCGCTGGGCGTGCCGGTGGCGGTGCTGCGCAACGTCACCGAGAGACCCGAAGGGGTCGAGACCGGCGTGCTCAAGCTGCTCGGTAACGAACCGGCAGCGGTCGAGGCCGGCATCACCGCGATGCTGGCCGAGCCTGCCGTGCTGGAGGCCATGCGCCGTGCTCCCAACCCCTACGGGGACGGCCTCGCGAGCGTGCGCGTGGCGCAGGCGGTGGGGTGGCGCCTGGGTCTCGGACCGCGGCCGCCCGACTGGGTGGTCGCGGACGCCAGGCCCATGCCGAAGGTTCCGGTCGGGCACCGGGAAGCAGACGGGCGTGGCTGAACGCGCGCCACGGTGCGGAGGCGCTCCGGTCCAGGCTCCGGCGATCGGTTCCGAGGCGGGGACGTCGTGGGCCGAGCTCGATCACCGCCTCGACTTCGGGCGCCCCGTGCCGGGCGCCGAGCCGGGCGCGGGGCGATGGACGCTTCGCTGGCGTGCGGCCGCCCTGATGGGCATCGTCAACGTGACGCCGGACAGCTTCAGCGATGGCGACCTTTTCGCGGGGGATCCCGTCGCCGCGGTGGAGGCCGGGCTCCGACAGTGGGAGCAGGGCGCCGCCTTCGTCGACGTCGGTGGCGAGTCTAGCCGCCCCGGTGCCGAGGGCGTGACCGAGAGCGAGGAGCTGCGGCGCGTGGTGCCGGTGGTCGCGGGCCTGGCGGAGCGCGGCGTGCGCGTCAGCATCGATACGGTGAAGCCGACGGTCGCGCGCGAGGCGCTGGCGGCGGGCGCCTGCCTCGTCAACGACATCCGGGGGCTGGCCAGCCAAGACATGCGCGCGGTATGCGCAGAGGCCGGCGTTCCCGCCGTGGTGATGCACATGCAGGGGGAGCCGCGCACCATGCAGTGCTCGCCGCACTACGGCGACGTCGTGACCGAGGTGGAGCAGGCGTTGCTCGAGCGCGCCCGCCTGGCACTGGCCGACGGCGTGCCATCGGTCGTGCTGGACCCCGGCATCGGCTTCGGCAAGACGGTGGAGCACAATCTCGCGCTCGTGGCGGCGACGCGGCGCCTAGCCGGGCACGGCATTCCGCTGCTGGTGGGAGGTTCTCGCAAACACATGATCGCCGCGTTGGCCGCGGCCGGCAGCGAGCCTCCGGACCCCGGCCGGAGGCTGCCCGGCAGCCTGGCCCTCCACCTCTACGCCGCTGCGCGCGGCGCCGCGCTGCTGCGAGTCCACGACGTGGCGGAGCATCGTCAGGCGCTGTCGGTCCTGAGCGCCATCGAAGCGTTCGAGCGCCCGGCGGCGGGGGTGCGCGATGGATAGGATCGTGCTGGAGGGGTTGGAGTTCCACGGCTACCACGGCGTCTTCGAGGAAGAATCGAAGATGGGAGCACGCTTCGTGGTGGACGTGGAACTCAGCCTCGATCTGCCCGAGCAAGACAGCCTGCGGCAGACCGTCGACTACAGCCGTGTCTACAGCCTGGTCCGGAGCGAAGTGACGGAGAAACGCTACAAGCTCATCGAGGCCCTGGCGGCGCACATCGCCGGAGCCCTCCTCGCGTCGGAGACACGTGCGCAGAGCGTTCTGGTGCGGGTGCACAAGCCCCACGCGCCGCTCCCCGGGGTGCTGCGCGACGTCTACGTCGAGGTCCGGCGCGAGCGCGCCTGAGACCGACGTGCGGACGTTGCCCTCGGGGCCGGCGCTGGTGGCGCTGGGCAGCAACCTGGACCACCCCTTGACGCAGTTGCGGCTCGCCGCCGGCGCTCTGCAGGACCTGGCGAGCGCGTGCCGCTTCTCGTCGCTCTATCGCACCGCGCCGGTGGGGGGTCCTGCGGGGCAGCCCGATTACCTCAACGGCGTGGCGGTGCTCGATCCGTTGCCCGAGCTGAGCGAGCCCGAAGCGCTGCTCGACGCCCTTCTGGCGATCGAACAGCGCCAGGGCCGCGAGCGGCGCGAGCGTTGGGGTCCCCGAACGCTGGACCTGGATCTGCTGGCGGTGGGCCCGCGGGTGATCGATACGCCGCGCCTGACGTTGCCGCATCCCCGCGTGATGGACCGGGGGTTCGTGCTGGCGCCGCTGTGCGAGCTGCTTCCCGGGTGGCGCCACCCCGTCACGCACGAACGCGCCTGCGCAGCGCTCGACCGTGTCGGGCGCTCGGGCATCGAGCGTACCCGGCTGGCCTGGCGCCCACGGTAGACTGGGTCCCCGATGCGCCTTTTCGCCATCGCCGACCCACACCTGTCCCGCGCCGATCCCAAGCCGATGACCATCTTCGGTGAGACCTGGCAGGGCCATCCCGAGGCCTTCTTCGACGGCTGGCGCAAGGTCGTGCAGGCCGACGACTTGGTGCTCGTGCCGGGTGACCTGTCCTGGGCGATGCGGTTCGAGGACGCGCTCCTGGACCTGACCGATATCGCCTCCCTGCCCGGGCGCAAGGTGATCCTGCGCGGGAACCACGACTACTGGTGGCCGTCGATCTCCAAACTCCGGCGGGGCCTTCCCGAGGGCATGTACGCTGTGCAGAACGACGCCATCGCCCTCGACGGCGTGGTGATCGCGGGCACTCGCGGGTGGGCGTGTCCCGGGAGTCGAGGGTTCACGGAGCAGGACGACAAGATCTACCGGCGGGAAGTGGAGCGCCTCGAGTTGTCGCTGCGGGCCGCCGAGCGGCTCGGGGGCGACTACCGTGTGGTGATGCTCCACTTCCCGCCGACCAACCCCAGGCTCGAGCCGTCGGAGTTCACCCGTGTGCTGCGCAGGGCGGCGCCGGACGCGCTGGTGTTCGGCCACGTCCACGGCGATTCGGAAGGGGTACTGGAGCGGCTCGATGCTATCGACGTGCACTTCGTCGCCGCCGATGCTCTGGGATTCGTGCCGCGCCTGATCCGCGACTTCGGCACCCGCCAGGAAGGGAGCCCCGCCGTGTCCGTCGGCCGCTCAGGCCCGTAGGGCGGGGTGTCTCGCGACCCCCTCGAACGTCGACGGTTCGGTTCGCTCAGGCGCTGGGGTGCCCGTCCGAGCCGGCCGCGCCGTGAGCGCCGTCGCCCGTGCCAGGCAGCGGGCGGGCGTCGGCCTCGCCGCTGAGGGGATGGTAGTGGGTGATGGCGTCCTGCCCCTTCTCCCAGGTCAAGCACACGACCTCGGCGCCGAGCTGGCTGGGGAAATCCACCAGGCCCTCCTGGACATCGCGGATCTGCACGCCAAGGCGGTCGAGTTCGGCCTTGCTGGTGTGGACCACCTCGAGTAGGAAGGCCGTCTCGCGGCTCAGGTTGACCGCCTCGATGGTGGCGGCCTCCACGGCGGAGCCGCGTTCGCGGAGACGCGCAAGGTCAGCGGCGGCGCCCTGGAGCGCGCCGAGATGCTCGTCCACCACAGGGAGGAGACGGGTCGCTTCGGTGAGGGTGAACAGACGATACATGGACTCCTCCTCTCATGCCTAGAGGATACTCCGCGGGGAGCGTCGGTGCCTATGCCCATTTATACATAACCTGAGCGTCCTACGCTAAAGGCAACCGTCCCGGCCCGCCTCCGGGCCCGCCGCGGCGCTCTGGTAGACTTTGCCGGGGTCGCGGCGCCGCTCGGACGCCGGTCCCTCCGCCGCGGCGCGGCCGCGCCCGTCGGCCAGGAAGGCCCGGCGGGCCGCTCGGAGGAAGTCATGCACGAAGCCAGCGTCCTCGTGGTGAACGCGGGGAGCTCGAGCCTGAAGGTCAAGTTGTTCCCGGCCGATCACTCCGTCCTGGTCGAGCGGATCGGTGGCGACACGAACATCGTCAGCAGCTTCGGTCCGGCCCGCACGGGCGGGCTGGCGCACCACGATGAGGCGCTCCGTCGCGTGCTGGAGTTGCTCGAGGAGCACTTGCCGCCCGGCGGTATCGGTGCCGTCGGGCACCGCGTGGTGCACGGCGGCATGCGCTTCTCGCGTCCGGTGATCATCGACGCGTCCGTCGAGGCCATCATCGACGAGCTGTCGACGCTCGCTCCGCTGCACAACCCCGCCAACCTCGAAGGGATCCGCGCGGCCAGGGCGCTGTTGCCCGATGTACCGCACGTGGCGGTGTTCGACACCGCGTTCCACGCCGGCATGCCGACCCGCGCCTTCCTGTTCGGCCTCCCGATCGATCTCTATCGGTCGCGCCGCATCCGCCGGTACGGCTTCCACGGGACCAGCCACGACTTCGTGACCGAGCGCGCCGCCGAGATCCTGGGGCGGCCGCGTGAAGCGCTCAAGCTGGTCTCGCTGCACCTGGGCAACGGTGCCAGCGCAGCGGCCGTGGCCGGAGGACGCAGCATCGACACCAGCATGGGCTTCACTCCGCTGGACGGGCTGCTGATGGGGACGCGGAGCGGCGAGGTCGATCCCGGGGTTCTTCTCCACCTGCTGCGTGACGGTATGGACCCCGAGGCGCTGGACCGGCTGCTCAACCGGGAGTCGGGGCTTCTCGGTGTGTCGGGGGTGTCGAACGACATGCGCGACGTGCGGGCCGCGGCCGATGGCGGCGATCCGGACGCCCACGCCGCGTTGGAAGTGTTCGCCTACCGCATCACCAAGACCGTGGGCGCGTACGCGGCGGCCATGGGCGGCCTCGATGGCATCGTCTTCACCGGCGGGATCGGCGAGCACGACGCCAGCATCCGGCAGGAGAGCATGGCCGGCCTGGAGTTCCTGGGCGTGCGCATCGACGCGCGTCGGAACGAGCTACACGCCGAGCGGATCTCGGCCGACGGAGGGACGGTGGCCGTGTTGGTGGTGCCCACCGACGAAGAGCGAGTGATCGCCCGAGCGACCGCCGAGCTGGCCGGCCTCGGACACATTGGCGGCGAAGCCGTGCAGGAGGAGACGTCATGAAGACGCTGGGCCTGGACCTAGGAGGCACCAAGATCGCCGCTGCCGTGGTGAGCGACGGGCGCATCCTCGACGCGACGCGCGTCGAGACGCCACAGACTGGCTTCGACGACGTGGTCGAGGCGCTCGCACGGGCCGCGCGCAGCCTGTTGGAACGGGGGCACGAGGAAGTGGCGGCGATCGGGGTCGGGTCGCCCGGGCCCCTGGACTACCAGGCCGGCAAGGTGCTGTTCGCGCCCAACATCGCCGGCATGGAGGACGCGCCCATCGTGTCCGAGCTCGAGCGCCGGCTGGGGCGCCCCATCGTTCTGGAGAACGACGCCAACGCCGCCGGGCTGGCCGAGCACCTCTTTGGCGCCGCCCGCGATCTTGAGTCCAGTCTCTACATGACCATCTCCACGGGCATCGGCGGCGGCCTGTTCATCGGGAACCGGGTGATCCGCGGAGCCCACGGCCTGGCGGGCGAGATCGGCCACATGACGGTGTTGCCCGGTGGCCCCATCGGTGGGGACGGTCTGCTCGGCACGCTCGAGGCGATCGCGGCCGGGCGGTCCATCGCACGGGACGCCAGCTACGCCTACGGCCGCGACATGGACACGCGGGAGGTTTTCGATCGCGCTCGGGCCGGTGAGATGAAGGCGCTCGAGATCGTGGACAACGCCGCGCGCTTCACCGGCATCGGCATCGCGAACCTCGCCAAGATCTTCGACCCGGAGGGGTTCGTCATCGGCGGCGGCATGAGCCAGGTGGGGCCGTTCTACCTCGATCGCATCGCGCGTGCTGCGTCGGCCTACCTGCGGGGCTACCCCGACGCGGACATCCGTCTGGCGAAGCTGGGGACCGACGCCGGCGTCATCGGCGCTGCGGCGGTGGCGGCGCAGTCGGTCCGGTAGGCCGGACCGTGGTGGCCACCACACTGCCGTCCGGCTGGAGCGTTCCGGTCACGTAGACGGTGCCCTGCGGCACGCTCGTCAGGCCCGTGACGGTGACCTGGCGGCCGTCCTCCAGGATCGCCCGGGCGCGGCCGTGGTCGAGAGCCTGCAGCGTCGCCACGAAGGCCGTCGGCGGGGGCGTCGCTACCGGACAGCAGGCCGTCAGGACGGCGCTCAGGCCGAACGCGATCGCCGCCGTGAGCGGGCGTCGTCGAGACATCTCAGGTGCTTCCCGGCGCTTCGACGCGGGCGTTCGGCGGCCCCGAGGCGCCGTCGCCGGCCTGCGGCGCATCCGGTTCGCCGCTGTCGAAGTCCGGGTTGGCACGGACCGGGGCGGACCGCGGGTACCGGGCGGCATCGACCTCCAAGTGCGTGAATCGCGGATCGAGCGCCCGGTCCTTCCATACGCGCGGCGTGGCCGGAATGCCGAGCCCGACCGCGTGCGGATCGAGGTCACGGGTAGCGACCGCCAGGGCGCCGAGCATGCTGTCGTCGGACAGCACGGCGCCGGCGAGGACGGTCGCGTGGTACGCCACCCGCACGCCACGACCGATCACGGTTCTCCTCAGGGTGACGTCCGAGGGCTCCAGGAGATCGTGGGTGTGCGAGTACACGTTGGCGTGATCGCTGAGGCTGACGCCGTCGTGGAGCTCCACGCCGCCGATGTCGTCGACGAAGACGTGGCGGTGGATCACCACGTCGTCGCCGGCCTCGATGTTGTACCCGACCGACACCTCGACGTGGGGGAAGATCTTCAGGTTCCTGCCGGCGCGGGCGAAGACGCGCTCGGCGAGCATGCGCCGCACCGCGACGCCGCTGGCGACCGATTGTCCGAGGGGGGTCGCGTCGAGCGACCTCCACAGCCACAGCAGCGGCTTCACGCGGGCGAAGCGCTGTGGGTCGGTCGCCGCGTAGTACTCGGCCTCGAAGCGCGCGTTGCGCGGATCCAGCGCGAACGCGGCCATCGGGGCGTCGCGCGCCACCACCTCGTAGGGGCGCGCGTAGAGCTGCTGGGCCAGCGTCTCACGGACCACCTCGTTGCGGTCCTGGGACGGGTCGTCGAGCCGCTCGGCAAGCGCTCCGATGAAGTGTCGGAGCTGCGCGTCGGCATGGGGTTCGAGGGGCCGTTCATGCAGCCAGGGCATCGCACCTAACGTTAGTCGCAAGGCGGTGCCGCATCGTGTAGGACTCGCTACCCTGGCTCCCTCGGCGAGGCGTCCGTCACACCCTGCGCACGCCCACGACGGCGCCCCCGTCGGCGAGACGAAGGCGCACGGGGGCGCCCAGCACCGAACCCGCGCGGGCGGCCAGCGCCGCGTCGGCCGCGACCCCGATCGCCGCCACCTCGTTCACCGCGGCCTCGACCCCGTGCAGCAGCACCGGACGCGCCTCCAGGGCGATGCCCTGCCGCCGCTCCAGGCGCTCCCACACGGATGCGTAGCTCCAATCCCGCTGATACACGTGCTTGAGCGCCATCAGCGCCGGCCGTCCCCGCGCGGCGTCCTCGCCGTTCGCCAGGGTCCGGCGCACGCACACCCGGAGCGGCAGGTCCGCGATGGCGGCATAGAACTCGTCGACGAACTCGTCCAGTAGGTAGTGCTGGCGCACCAGCGTCTCGGCCGCCGGGCTGGCTTCCTCGACCTCGTCCTCATCCGGGTCGTCGGGGTCGACCCGCGCGAACACCTCGTTCAGGAGGGCGGGGAGGTTGTTGAGCCGGTAGAAGCGCTCCTCCACGGCCGCCGGGACCACCAGCAGCGACGCCACGGGCAGCCCGGCGGCAGCCAGGGCCGCCAGATCCGCCAGCTCCTGGTGAGCGGTCAGGAGCTCGGGCCGAAGCTGGTCGAGGGGTAGCGGTCGGGCGAGGGGAGGGGTCGTCAGCATGCCTCCCATTGTAGGGAAGCGCGGGCCGCCAAGGGGTTCGGGCGGAGCCCGACGATTGTGAAGAAAGCCCTCCGGGACGGGTCTAGAGCCTCACGGACCGTTCATGGGCCGTGGTAGACTCCAGCCGTGGTCGAGAAGGGTAGTCCGGTGAGCGAGGCGCGGGAGCAGGTGCTGCGGCGCAGGCGCTTCCGGCTCGTTGCCGTGGCGGCGTTGCTGGTCGTCGTGGGGGTGTTCGCGGTGATCTCGGTGCGCGACTACTTCACGGTCCGCGAGGTGCGTCTGCCGGACGTCGTCGGGATGGCGTTCCCGGATGCCGCGCGGGTCCTGCGGCAGGCCGGGCTGCAGCCGCAGGCGTTCGTCGAGAACCTCCCCGGCGCCGACCGGCAGTCGGTCACCAGCCAAGCGCCGGACGCCGGAACGGTGGTCCGTCAGGGCCGGATCATCCACGTGGGGGTCAACAACCCGCCGGCTCAGACGCGCGTTCCGCAGTTGACCGGGATGAGCGAGGACGATGCGTTGAAGCGCGCAGCGGAGCTGAACGTGCCGGTGACAGCGCTCGACTACCGACCGGACGCCACGGATCTCGGCACCGTGATCGCGCAGAAGCCCGCCGCCGGCGGTCAGCTCGGGGCCGACGAGAAGCTCGCGCTCACCGTCAGCACCGGTCCTGCCCGGCAGGCGTTGACGGTGCCCGACCTCAAGGGCATGGACCGTGTGGCCGCAGTCGCCAAACTCAAGGCCCTCGGCTTCACGGAGGTCGAGGCGCTCCCCGGCGGTGTCAGCTTCGACAAGATCGGCGCGGTGACGAGCACCCTGCCCAAGGCGGGCGCCACGGTGCCGCCGGGCACACCGGTCGCCGTCTTCTACGCGCTCTCCGGCCGCGCCATCGTCGAGGTCCCCAACGTCTCCGGCATGCCGCTGTGGCGCGCGCAGCTGGCGCTCGAGGCGGCCCAGCTCCTTATCGGACACGTCGACTACGTTCTCAAGAGTGACCAGCCGCAGGGCGTGGTGAACGTGGAGCCTTCCGGCTTCACGCTGCCCGGTACCCCGGTCCAGCTCACGGTCAACGGCAAGCCCGGGACCAACCCGCTGCAGGCGGGCGGCGCGGGCAACGGAGGGACCTCCGCGGGTTCCGGCCTGGATCTCAACGGCCCGTCGGGCGCCGGAGGTACACGCACGGTACCGTTCACCTTCGACCCGAAGACGATGGGGATGAAGCGCCTGATGGATCAGGGGTACCAGCTGAAGCTCGTCGTCCGCGACAGCCAAGGCGAGCGTACGGTCCTCGACCGCGCCATGAAGGCGGGGGAGAGCCTGGTGATGACGGTCCAGGTCCACGGCAGCACCCCGCTCCTGCAGACGTACATCGATGGCGTGTTCTTCCAGGCGTGGCGCCCGTGAGGCGCTCACAGCAGAGGCCGCAACGCACGTAGTCCGCCGAGGACGTTGAAGACTCGAAGATACCCGGCCTGCTCGAGGTAGAGCCCCGCCAGTTCGCTGAGTTGACCCCGTTCACAAACTAGATAGATCGGGTCATCTACCTCGACGTCGTGGGGCGTCTCGCCGCTCCGGATGTTCTCCAGCGGCAGGTTGCGACTGCCAGGCAGGCCGTCACGACCGTGCTGAACGGCGGTCCGTATATCGAGAAAGGGAGCTCCCAGGTGGTAAGCCCGGGCCGCGTCCGCGGCTGGGGCACCGCGCATGCCCGAGACTAGCGCGTCGGGGCACCGCCGCGGTGCCGCGGCCGACGTGGCGCCGTTGCGGGGGGCTCCCTGCGGCCGTCGGCCGCGCGTGCGGACGGCGTCGGGGCTAGTGCGAATTGTCGCTGCGGAAGGGCCTTCGGGCCGAAACACTGGTTCTTGTATACTCGCTCGAGACGGAAGCGACGATAACGGAGGAGGTTGTCCGTGAGCCAACCCGAGATTTCACCGCTGGCCCGGCGGCTGGCGGAAGAGAACAACGTCGACTGGCGTGATCTCCACGGCAGCGGCGCGGGAGGCAAGGTCGTCGAGCGAGACGTGCTCGAGTTCCTGGCCCGGGTGATGGCGGGCGAGGAGGATCTCGATCCCACGCCGGAGCCGGTGCCCGAAGGGATGGAGGCGTGGCCAGAGGAGGACGCCCACAGCTTCCAGCAACAGATGCGTGATTCCAACAAGGGCGTGGGACTGGAGGAGATCCAGCAGGAGCTGTCGGCCTCCGATCGACTGGAGGAGGTGTCGGAACCGGACGCGGCGCCCCTACTTGCCACACGGTCCGCCCACGACTCGGAAGCGGATGCGGTGGGGGACGACATCAGTGAGGACATCTTCCTCTTCGACGATGAGGAGGATGCCGAGTCGACGATCGGCTGGCCCGGCGTGGCGGGCTCGGAGGGCAGCGGCTGGGAAGGCGTGCCGGCTGAGGCGGACGACGAGCCCGAGGACGAGCTTCTGGTCGCGGGTGAGGACAGTGGCGGCTGGGACGGTGGTCTTGCCGGCGACGCGCTCGACGCCGAGGAAACACAGGCGTTGTGGTCGGGTTCCACCTCGCTGGAGACGCCCGACAGCCTGCCCGACCTCTTCCGTGACGAAGGGGCGGTGCCGGAACCGGGACAGGATATCGGGGGCGAGGCGCTGTTCGATGACGGTGCAACGTCGCCGGCGGACGATGGAGGCGGCGCGCTGGAGATGCCGCCGCTCGGGGATCTCGATCTCGGAGGCGCAGCGTCCGCCTCGGAGCGTTTCGAAGAGCTGAGCGGCGCCTCGGGGGAGGACGAGAGCTTCGCTGCCGGCTTCCAGGCGGGCTTCGGGTCCGGCTACGAGCGCACGCCCGAGGCGCAGGAGCCGTTCGGGTCCGATGGATATGGTGAGGAGCCGTTGGGCGCGACGGCGACCGACGAGGACGGCGAGAGCGCTGGGATCGCTGCGGAAGCCGTCACGGACGACGGGACTACCCTGGACGAACCCACCTCGGCCGAGGCCGCCGTGGGCGAAGCCACCTCAGACGCGTGGATCTCCGAGCGGGCCTTCGAGCCGGACCGGGCGAGCGAGCTGGATACCGGATCGGAGACGGCCGCCGCGCAGCTGTCGGACCGGCCGATCGAGGAGGCGTCCGCCGCCGACGAGACGGCTCTGCCGCCACTGTCGGACCGGATGAGCGCGGAGTCGGCGGGCACGGTGCCTTCCGAGCTTCCACTGGTGAGCTACGGGACCCTGTTGCGACGCCATCTGGACGTCACCGCGCTGGCGGGCGCCCAGCTCGCAGTGAGTCTCGAGCTCGGCGAGAGCGAGCCGCTCCCTCCCGGCCCCTTCCTCATTCGCGCCGCTGCCAAGGCCGTTTCCGACGGCGGCTGGGGGGACGGGCCGGTGGCGGCGGTCGGTTGGGACGAGCGCGGCGAACTCCGGGTCGCCCGGATCGGCGGCGCGCTCGAGCGTGCGTTCGTCGACCTGGCCCACGACTTGAGTGCGGCGCTCGACGCGGCGTCTTCCGACGCGTCAGGCGTGAGCCTGGCGGTGGTCGACATGTCGGCGCTCGATGTTGACGAGGCCGTTCTGAACGTGGGCGCCCCCCTGCTTACGTTGGGCCGCATCCTGTACGACAACCAGCGAGGGAGCTACCGCAGCACGCTTTCGCTCGCGGGCGACGTACCGCCCGAGCGGGGTGCCAGGCTGCTCGCGCGGGTAGCGGAGCTCCTCGACGCGCCGGTCCGCCTGCTGCTCTGATCAACCCCTAGGCGACACGCACGAGTTGCGAGCGCTCCGGCCCTGAGGTCGGAGCGCTCGTCGTGATGGCGCTTCAGACCGCCGGAGCCGCGGGGAGGAGCCACCACAGCAACAGGTAGCCGAGGCCCGTGACCCCGATGGACGGGATGAGCGAGACCACGAAGAGGATGCGCACGATGCCGGGGGACGCGTCGACGTAGGCGGCGATGCCTCCACAGACGCCGGCGATCACCCGATCGGAGCCCGATCGGCGGAGCGAGGCCGTGGTGTTGGGGCGCCGCGCGCGCCGCTGGTCGTGGAGCAGCCCGTCGGCAGGTCGCTCGGCGGACGGCGTGGGTTCGGGAAGTGGGGTCACGGAACGGCCTCCGGGTTTCGTGGGATCATCGGGCGGGCACCGGGATCGCGCAGAGCGGCGTGCACGCGAGCTTCGAGCTCGCGAACGTCCACGCCGAAGTACCGGTCCGGCACGAGCGCCAGGTGCCTGAGCGCCTTGGCGTAGTTGCGCCGGCCTCCTCGCGGGGATTGCAGCGCGCGGGCTTTGTGGAGAGCCGCTGCAAGCAGGATCACGCCGCCCAGGAAGTGCTTCTCGACACCGCTGCTGCGCGCCCACGCTCCCTCGAGGGCTTCATGCGCGTCCCAGAAGGCGCCAGCCTCGAAGAGCGCGACGGTGCGATGCCAGGTGGGTTCGTCCAGGACCACGGCCTCCAGTATAGGCTCGCCCCCGTGGCCGGGCGCGCCGGCCGTGGGGTAGGCTGGAGCGTGTCCGACCCGGCTCGTGCCCGACGTTCCTCCCGCCCCCGCCGGCTGGTGGTCGCCGTCACCGGCGGCAGCGGTCTGATCTACGCTGTGGATCTTCTGCGTTTCCTGGCGGCGACCGACGTCGAGACCCACCTGGTGGTCAGCTCCGGGGCCAGGCAGGTCGCCCCGACCGAGCTCGACGGCGGGATCGACACTCTGGAGGGCCTGGCCGACGCCGTCCACAAGGACGCCGATCTTGGCGCCCCCATCGCGTCCGGCAGCTTCCGAGCCGACGCCATGGCGGTGGTGCCCTGCAGCGCGGGGACGCTCGCCAAGGTGGCCGCCGGGTTCGGCGACACGTTGGTGGCGCGAGCGGCGCACGTCACCCTCAAGGAGCGGCGCCCATTGGTACTGGTAGTCCGCGAGGCGCCATACTCTCGCCCCATGCTCCAGAACATGCTGGCCGCCAACGATGCTGGTGCGGTGATCCTCCCGGCGTCACCCGGGTTCTACCAGCGGCCCCGCACTCTCGACGATCTGGTGGGCACCGTCACTGCCCGCGTGCTCGACCACCTCGGGATCGACAACGAGCGGTCGCCTCGCTGGAAGGACCCCGATGGCTGAGCCGGCGGGCATCGCCGGCTTGCTCGCGGCGGCCGGGCAGGGCCTCCGGCTCGCCGCCGGCCCGAAGGCCTTCGTCACCGTCGGTGACCGGACCTTGCTGGAGTGGGCGGTGCTGGCCCTGGGCGATGTCGTCGACGAGATCGTGGTGGCCGTCGCCGCGGACGATACGGCGCGGGCGCGGGCGCTCGTGCCCGGGGTGCGGGTGATCGAGGGCGGCGACACCCGTCAGGCCACCGTGGCGCGGCTGGTCGAAGCGACCGGCGCCGAGCTGGTGCTGGTCCACGACGCCGCGCGCCCCTTCCTTCCCGAGGCGGTGGCGCGCAGGGTGGTGGCGGGCGCTCGCGCCGGGGGCGCGGCCAGCGCGGCGCTGCGCCTCGCCGACACCATCGTCGAGGTCGACAGCGGGCTCACCCTGGAGCGCGATCGTCTGCGCGCCATCCAGACCCCGCAGGGGTTCCTGCGGAGTGTGCTCCGGGAGGCGCACGCGCGGGCCCGGGCTGAGGGCTACGAGGCCACCGACGACGCGGCGCTGGTGCGCCGGCTGGGCCGGGAGGTCGAGCTGGTGGAGGGGAGCCCGCTCTTGCACAAGATCACCACCCCGGACGATCTGCGGCTCGCCGGTGCGTTCGAGGAGCTGTGGCTCGAGCAGCGCTCCCGAGGTCTCCCGCCGTGACCGGCGCCGCGGTCGAGGAGCGCGCTCACGCCAAGGTCAACCTGGGACTGTCGGTCCTGGCACGTAGGGGCGACGGCTTCCACGAGATCGAGAGCCTGATGGTGCGCGTGTCGCTGGCCGACGAGGTGCGCGTCGGGTGGTCGAGCGGCGGGTCGACGCTCGCGGTCGTGGGGGCGGAGCTGCCGACCGACGAGCGCAACCTGGCGCTGCTTGCGGCGCGCCGCTACCTTGCGGAGGCGGGGGCGGCCGACGTCGGCGTCGCCATCGTCCTCACCAAGCGTATCCCCATCGCGGCCGGCCTGGGTGGCGGTTCGTCGGACGCCGCGGCGGTGCTGCGCGCCCTACGTACGCTCGTGCCGGCGCCGCTCGACCTGGAGCGGCTCGCGCTCGAGCTCGGCTCGGATGTGCCCTTCTTCCTCGCCGACCACGCCGCAGCCCTGGCGCGCGGGCGTGGCGAGCGGCTGCAGCCCGTGAGCCTGCCGCGGCTCGCACTGGTGCTCGCGTTCCCCGGCGTGGCGGTGTCGGCGGCCGAGGCGTACGGCGCGCTGCAGAGCTTCACCTCACGGCTGCCCCTGGACAGCCTGCTCGAGAAGCTGGGTTCGGGCGCGGAGCCGGGTCTCGTCAACGCCCTGCAACCGGGCGTGGTCCGGGCCCATCCGGTGGTGCGCGAGGCCATCCGCGCGCTCCGCGCCGAGGGGCTCCGGGGCGTGAGCATGTCGGGGAGTGGCAGCTGCTGTGTGGCGCTGGCGCCGGACCTGGCCGCAGCCGAGGATGCCGCGGCGCGGTTGGGCGCCGCCCACCCCGACTGGACCGTGGTGACCGCCGAGAGCGGCTGAGTCGCCGCCGGCGTGGTTGCCGCTGCGGGCTGTCGTGCCTCTGCGGGGGCCCGTCCGGGCGTCAGCGATCGCGCCTGGGGAAGTCCTTCTGACGCTCGACATCGTCCTGAACCAGCAGGTCTTCGCCGGCGAGTGACTCGACGTGGTGGCGCAGCTCGTGGGTGATGGTCTCCCACAGCTCGTCCTCCCAGTCGAAGTCGGGGTCGCCCTCGGCGACGGCGACGAAGGACCCGTAGTAGACCGCGATGTGGCGTCCCAACCCGGGCTGTCCGCCGAGGAAGTCCTCGCTGCCGGGGTCGAGGTACTCGCCGAGGCGATAGACGTCGTCGTAGTCCTCCTCGACGTGGGCCTCCTCGAACACGTGCACCCCTTGCAGGCCCTTCAGGAAGGCGGCGGGGATGTCGTCGACCATGCCCGCGGCGGCATCGCGGAAGGCGTCGTACGTCATGCCTCAGTCTACGGCCGCCGGGAGGCGGCCCTCGGGGCCCCGCTCGCCCGACTCAGGGAGTGGCGGTCGGCACGCCGTCCGCTATCGCGACGGGACGCCCGAGCGCGGCGCTGTCGTAGGCCCGAAGCACCAGCCGCACCGCTTCGCGGCCGTCCTCGCCGCTGCACGCCACCTCCCGCTCGCCCCGTATGGCCGCCATGAACGCACCGATGTGACGACCGTGAGGCCCATCGCCCGCGAAATCGTAGGTCGTGACGTCGGTCTCGCCCCAGGTGGTGCCCGGCGAGGCGCGGTAGCTGTGGCGCAACACGGGCGGGCCGAACCGGTTGGTGCACTCCAAGGCTCCCTCGGTGCCGTAGATCCAGAAGCCCTCCTCCCAGCCGGTGGCCGTCCAAGCGGTCTCCACCGTACCGAGCGCGCCGTCCTCGAAGCGCATCGAGACCACGGCGGTGTCCTCGACTTCGACGTCGTACTGCAGGCGGGCGGTCCGGGCGTAGACCTCCTCGACGCGTCCGCCGAAGAAGCGGGCGAGGTCCATGAGGTGGCAGCCGTTGTCGAGCAGCGTGCCACCCCCCGAGGACGCCCGCGTCGCGAAGGAGGGGCGTACGCCGAGCCCAGCCCAGTCGTGTGCCTGGCGGAGCCGGAGGTAGGTCACGCGTCCGATGGCGCCTGCGGCGAGGAGCTCGCCGGCGCGCCGGGCCGGGCCGCCGGAGCGGAGCTGATGGTTGACCTGCAGCAGCACGCCCGCCTGCCGGCAGGCGTCGATCATGGCGTCGGCGAGGTCCAGTGACAGGGCGATGGGCTTCTCCACCAGGACGTGGATGCCCTTCTCCGCCGCGGCGACCGTGGCCGGGTGGTGCACGGCCGTGGGCGCAGCGATGCTGACGACATCGATGCCGCCGTCGTCGAACATGGCACGGAAGTCCCGGTAGCGACGCTCGACGCCCCAGTCGCGGCCGGCACGCTCGAGCGAGGCCTCATCGACGTCGCACAGCGCCACGATGGTTGCGCCGGCGGCCAGCCAGCCCTCCCGGTGCCGCCTCGAGATGGCGCCCGTGCCGAGCACGGCAACGCGAACGGGATCGGTGTCAACGAGATGCATGATGTCCTCCTGGGGCCGGCGCGCGGCCTCAGCCGATGTGTTCCTTGCCGGCGTTGGGCACCGGCTCGAGGGCGTCGACCTGGATCGGCTTGCTGACGTCGACCGTGACCCGGCGTGCCGCGTAGGCGGCGGTGTTGGCGAGGATGCGGCGCACGTGCGGATGCCGGTAGGTCGGATAGGCCTCGTGGCCGGGCCGGAAGTACACCACGCGACCGTGCCCGCGACGCCACGTGCACAGGCTGCGGAACACCTCGCCGCCCTGGAACCACGAGAGCATCAGCAGTTCGTCGGGATCCGGGACATCGAAGCGCTCGCCGTACATCTCCTCCTGCTCGAGCTCGAAGTAGTCGGGGACGCCCGCCATGATGGGATGCGACGGCTGCAGGTTCCACAGCCGCTCCTTCTCGTCGGCCTCGCGCCAACGCAGCCAGCCGCTGGTGCCCAGCACCCGCTTGAAGACCTTGGAGACATGGGCCGAGTGCAGGGCCACCAGCCCCATCCCGGAGAGCACCGCCTTGTGCACGCGCTCGACCACCTCGTCCGAGACCTCGGCGTGGGCTTTGTGACCCCACCAGAAGAGCACGTCGGTGCTGTCGAGCACGTCGGCGCTCAGACCGTGTTCGGGCTGACGCAGGGTGGCGGTGCGCACGTCGGCATCGAGGTGTTCGGCGAGCGCCGACGCCACCTCGTTGTGGATCCCGTTGGGGTAGACGGCGCGCACGAGATCGTTCTCGACCTCGTGGAGGTACTCGTTCCAGACGGTGATGCGAATCTTGCTCATGCGATACCTCCGGGGCGGGCGCGCCCGCAATTCGGTCGAGCATACGTCCGCGCGCCGAGGCTCCGTCAAGGGTCGCCCGAGGGAGCGGGAGCTCAGCCCCCGCTGTCGGAAGGGATGCGCCGCGCAACGCGCGACACCGTCAACCCCTGCACCAGGATGGAGAACACCACCACGGCGTAGGTCATCGACACGATGAGGTCGCGCACCTGCCCCGGGGGCAGCGACAGGGCGAGCGCGACCGAGATGCCGCCGCGAAGCCCGCCCCACACCATGGTGCGCACGGTCCAGGGGGGGAAGTGACGGTATGCCCGCAGGGTGGTGATGGCCGCGCCGGCACTCACCATGCGCGCGACCAGCACCAGTGGGATGGTCAGCAGCGCCATCGGCCACGGGTATCCCTTGGCCAGCACCAGGATCTCCAGGCCGATGAGAACGAACAGGATCGCGTTGAGCATCTCGTCGATCAGCTCCCAGAAGGTGTCGAGGTGCTCGCGGGTCGTGTCGCTCATCGCCATCATGCGACCCCGATTGCCGATGAACAGCCCCGCCACCACCATGGCGAGCGGGCCCGACATGTGCGTGGCGTCGGCGAGGGCGTAGCCGCCGGACACCAGTGCCAGCGTCAGCAGCACCTCGACGGAGTACTGGTCGACCGCGCGCAGCAGCAGGTAGGTGACGACCCCGAGCACGAATCCCAAGGCCAGGCCGCCCAGCGCCTCGCGCACGAACAGCGCCAGCGCGCCCGACGACTCTCCGTGTCCGCCGCCCGCCACCAGGGCGATGTTCAAGGCGGCCAGGAACACCACTACGCCGACGCCGTCGTTGAACAGGCTCTCACCCACGATCAGCGTCTCGACGTCGCGCCGCACCTTGAGCCGGCGCAGGATACCGAGGACCGCGATGGGATCGGTCGGGGAGATCAGCGCCCCGAACACGAACGCCCAGGTCAGCGGCAGCGGGAAGCCCAGCAGGTGGGCGCCCAGGTACGACAGCAGCCCGACCACCGCCGTCGAGATGACGACCCCTACGGTGGCCAGGACCAGGATCGGCCAGCCCTGTTGGCTCAGGTCCTCCAGGTTGACGTGTAGCGAGCCGGCGAACAGCAGATAGCTCAGCAGCCCCTGCAGCACCAGCGTGCCGAAGTTCAGCGAGTCGAGGAACCCCTGCGCCCAATGGGTGAGCGCGGTGTCGCGGAACACCAGCAGCCCCAGCGAGGTGACGAGCGCCACCAGCGTCACCCCGATGGGTACCGGCAGCTTGATCCAGCGTTCGTTCACGAACCCGAACAGTGCGGTGATCGTGAGCACCAGGGCGAACGACTGGAAGAGCGCCATGTCCGCGATTGTACGCGTAGGAAGGGCCATGCCCCATGGAACTCATGGCTCTCGTGGGTAGTTTGGGGCATGCTGAAGATCCGTGGCGAGCTGCAGGGCGACGCGCCCGGCATCCGTGCGGTGCACCTGGCCGCGTTCGACACCGCGGCGGAGGCCGATCTGGTCGACGCCATCCGTATGTCCGCGCAGTACCGGCCCGACTTCTCGATCGTCGCGGAGATGGACGACCGGATCATCGGTCACGTCTTGCTCAGCTACGCCCGGCTCGACGACGGCGCGCACGTCCGTCCCGTGCTGGCGCTGGCGCCGCTGGCGGTGCTCCCTGGCTATCAGGAGCGGGGCGCCGGCACCGCGCTGGTGCATGAGTGCATCGGCCGCGCCGATCATGCCGGCGAGCCGCTCATCGTGTTGGTCGGGCACCCTGGGTACTACCCGCGCTTCGGGTTCGTGCCCGCCTCGCGCTACGGGATCACGCCGCCCGAGCCCCTGCCCGACGCCGTCTTCATGGCACGCCGGCTCGCCGGCTACGACCCAGGCTGGCGGGGGCGACTGGTCTACCCCTCGACGTTCGATGTCGTGATGCCCGATCTCGAGCGCCCACCGGTGAGCGCTCCCGCCGCCTGAGCACGCCCCGAGACCTGCACGCCCCGAGACCCGCCCGAACCACATCGCGCCGGGGAACGCAACCCGGCGCGACCAGTGTACTCAGGGACTCTCATCGAACTCACGCCATACTCATCCTCCGCTAAAGTGTCGACAGTCGGCAGTTGACACGGTCGGCAGTTGACACCGCGGAGGGGCGGCGAGCGACAGATGGACGCGCTATCGGGCGTCACCACAGGTCCCAGCATCACCGAACAGGTCTACCGCTGGCTACGGGCTTCGTTGCTCGCGGGTTCGTATCCGTCGGGGAGCCGTCTCAGCGAGGCGGGCCTGGCGCAACGCCTGAACGTGAGCCGGGGTCCCGTACGGGAAGCGCTCGAGCGGCTGGTCCAGGAGGGACTGGTGGTGCGACGTCCGCGCCGCGGCACCTTCGTTCGCTGCTACGACCGCACCCAGGTCCGGGAACTGATGGAGTTGAGGCGGGTGTTGGAGGTCGCCGCGGCGAGCCTTGCCGTGGCCCGGGCTTCAGGCGCTGAGCTCGAGGGGCTTCAGGTCCTGCTCGGCGCGGCCGACGACGCCACCGCGCGAGGCGAGGGATACCCGCCCGACCAGGACTTCCACCGAGCGCTCACCGCACTGGCCGGCAACGGTGAGATGTCCCGCGCCGCGGGTCGCGTCTGCGACCAGCTGCGCCTCGCGCGTGCGCTCTCCACCCAGCGTTGCGGCCGCGCCCGCGAAGCGTGGCACGAGCACGCGGCGGTGCTGCATGCCCTGCTGGAGCGCGACGCAGCGGCCGTCGAGGCCGCGTTGACGTCGCACATGGCGGCCGCGGAGGCGGCCATGCTGGCCTGGCTCGACCGGGACGGCGCTTCGAACGAGGATCCGACACGGAGCCCCAACTCCGTTCGATCGACTAGGAGGAGACTATGAAGGTACGTCGACTGGCACCTCTGCTGGCCACCCTGCTTCTGGGCCTGCTCGGGAGCGCGTTCGCGTTCTCGCCGAGCAACGTCGAGTGCATCGCCCCGTCCGACCCCGGCGGCGGCTGGGACTTCACCTGCCGCTCGGTCGGCAAGATCCTGTACGACCTCAAGGACGTCCCGCAGCCGGTGAAGGTGACGAACATGGCCGGCGGCGGCGGCGGGGTGGCCTACGGCTACGTGGTGAGCAAGCGCAACAAGGACTCGGACTTGCTGGTCGCCGCCAGCACAGCCACCACCACCCGCCTGGCGCAGAACCAGTACGCCGGCCTCACCGAGGGCCAGGTGCGCTGGGTGGCGGCGCTCGGCGCCGACTTCGGCGTGATCACCGTTGCGGCGGACTCGCCCTTCAAGACCCTGCAGGACCTCGTCGATGCCGTCAAGGCCGATCCCACCAAGGTCGCGTTCGGCGGCGGCAGCGCGGTCGGCGGCTGGGATCACCTGAAGGTCCTGCTGCTGATGAAGGCCGCCGGCATGACGGACGTGAAGCGCGTCAAGTACATCTCGTTCAACAACGGCGGGGACGCCTTGACGCAGGTCCTGGGTCACCACCTGCAGGCCGCGACGGGCGACATCTCCGAGGTGAAGGGCCAGCTCGATGCCGGCGCCGTGCGCGTGCTCGCCGTGCTCTCCGATCAACGCCTCCCCGGCGATCTGGGGAACATCCCGACCGCCAAGGAACAGGGCTACGACGTGGTCGGCGCCAACTGGCGCGGCTTCTACATCCCTGCCGGGGCCTCGGATGAAGCCTTCACCTACTGGGGTGACACGCTCAAGGCTCTCTACCAGAGCGACGAGTGGAAGGCGGCCATGACGAACAACGGCCTGGCCCCGTTCTGGATGGGCGGCAGCACGTTCAACGACTTCGTGAACAAGCAGATCCAGGATCTCCGCGATCTGTCGAAGGAGATCGGGCTGCTGTAGCCCAACACTCCCGCGTGGGCGCGCTGCCGGCGCGCCCACGCCATCCCAGGGGGCGAGGAGCGCAGCCGCTCCGCCCGCTCCGGAACGGGTACGGACTGGTTCCATGACCGATCGCTTCACAGGGGGGTTGCTGCTGGCCCTGGCCATCGCGTTCGGGCTTCACGCGCGCAGCTTCACCACCAATTTTCTCACCGATCCCCTGGGCCCCCAGGCGTGGCCGATCATGCTGGCCGTCCTGCTGGGGCTCTTCAGCCTCTATCTGCTCATCCGGCCGTCGTCCGAAGCCGTCTGGCCGAAGGCCGTGGTCCTGTTCCGGCAGGCCGTGCTGATCGGCGGCCTGATCGTCTACGCGCTGCTGCTCGAGCCGCTCGGCTTCGTGCTGGCGACCGTCCTGGTGATGACGTTCATGGCGTCGTTGCTCGGCGCCCGCTGGTGGCAGGCGGGCGTGACCGGCGTCGTCAGCAGCTTCGCGCTCTACATCCTGTTCAACACCCTGCTGGGCCTGCCGTTGCCCACGGGCGCGCTGTTCGGGGGCTAGCGTGGAGACCCTCCATCTCCTCGGACAGGGCTTCGCCGTCGCGTTCCAGCCACTCAACCTGCTGCTGGCGCTGGTCGGGGCCTTCGCCGGGACCATCGTCGGTGCATTGCCGGGCCTGGGCCCGGCCAACGGCGTGGCGATCCTGATCCCCGTCAGCTTCACGCTCGGGCTGCCCGCCACCTCGGCCATGATCTTCCTGGCCAGCGTCTACTACGGCGCGATGTACGGCGGGCGCATCTCCAGCATCTTGCTCAACATCCCCGGCGACGAACCGGCCGTGATGACCACGCTCGACGGCTATCCGATGACCAAGCAGGGGCGCGGCGGCTCCGCACTCGCCATCTCGGCCGTCGCGTCGTTCGTGGGCAGCACCCTGGCGACCATCGGGTTGATGCTGTTCGCGCCGGTGCTGGCCAAGCTCGCCATCCGCTTCGGACCCGCCGAGTACTTCGCGCTCTACGTCATGGCCTTCTCCACGCTCAGCAGCCTGACCGGGAAGAACCCGGTCAAGACGCTCATCGGCGCCGTGCTCGGGCTGATGCTGGCCACCGTCGGCCTCGACCCGGGCAGCTCGGTGCCGAGGTTCACCTTCGGGCAGATGAAGTTCTTCGAGGGCATCGACTTCATCGTCGCCATCGTCGGCCTGTTCGCCATCAGCGAGGCGCTGGTGTTCGTGGAGACCACGCACGCCGGCGAGACCGTGCGTTACAAGGTCGGTCGTGTGGGCGCGCGCATCCGCGACATCCTGGGGACGCTGGTGACGATGGTGCGCGCCAGCGTCATCGGCTTCGTCGCGGGCGTGCTGCCCGGCGCCGGAGCCTCGCTCGGGTCGTTCGTCGCCTACACCTTCGAGAAGCGCCTGGTGGACCGCAAGGGGACGTTCGGAACGGGCGACCCCCGCGGCGTGGCGGCGCCGGAGGCCGGCAACAACGCCGCCGCCGGCGGTGCCCTGGTCCCCATGCTGACGCTCGGCGTGCCCGGCAGCGGCACCACCGCGGTGCTCCTTGCGATGCTGATCTCGCTCAACATCACCCCCGGGCCGCTGCTGTTCACCCAGCACCCCGACGTGGTGTGGGGCCTCATCGCCTCGCTCTACCTCGGCAACATCGTGCTGCTGGTCCTCAACCTGCCGCTGGTGGGCATCTTCGTACGGCTGCTGAGCGTCCCCGGCTGGATCCTCATGCCGGTCGTGACGATGGTCGGCTTCCTGGGTGTGTACGCCATCAGCCACAGCGTCTTCGACATCTTCCTGATGATCGGCTTCGGGGTCGGGGGCTGGCTGCTACGCAAACTCGACATCCCGCTGGTGCCGGTCATCCTGGGCCTGCTGCTGGGCGACGACATGGAGGTCAACCTCCGCCGCGCCCTCAACCTCGGCAACGGCAACTGGTTGAGCCTCTGGGACAGCCCGCTCTCCATCATCCTGTGGGGGGTGGCCGTCCTCGGCCTGATCCTGCCGATCCTGTTCCTGCGCCGGCCCCAGGTCGTCGTCGACGATGACGACGGCTCGCCGGACTGACCGCCGCTCCTCACCGAGGTCGCCGCGCGACCGCGGCCGAACGCTTCCGGGCCCGAGCGCACGCTCGGGCCCGGAAGCTCGCTGGAGGGCCGCCCGCACGCCGCGGTCAGCCGGTGACCGCGCCCTTCGATGCGCTCGAAACCTCGCGGGCGTACTTCGCCAGCACACCGCGGGTGTAGCGCGGCGCGGGCGGCTGCCAGGCGTCGCGCCGAAGCTGGATCTCGTCGTCGCTCAGCTCCACCTGGAGCAGGTTCCGATCGGCGTCGATGGTCACGGTGTCGCCCTCGCGGAGCAGCCCGATGGGCCCGCCAACAGCGGCCTCCGGCGCCACGTGGCCGACGACCAGCCCGTAGGTGCCGCCCGAGAAGCGGCCGTCGGTGATCAGCCCCACCGAGTCGCCGAGGCCCTTGCCGATGATGGCGCTGGTGGGGGAGAGCATCTCGCGCATCCCGGGCCCGCCGCGGGGCCCCTCGTTGCGGATGACCAGCACGTCGCCCGCGGCGATGCGGTCGCCGAGGATGGCCGCCAGGCAGTCCTCCTCGCTCTCGAAGATGCGCGCCGGACCCTGGATGCGTCGCGCCTTGAGGCCCGTCGTCTTTGCCACCGCCCCCTCGGGCGCAAGATTGCCGCGCAGGATGTTCAGGTGGCCGTGCGGGTAGAGCGGTTGGTCGATGGGGTGGATCACGTCCTGACCGGTCGGCGGCGTGCTCGGCACGTCCCGCAGGTTCTCGGCCACCGTCTTGCCGGTGACGGTCATGCAGTCGCCGTGGAGCAACCCCGCTTCGAGCAGCATCTTCATCACCAACGGGATGCCGCCGACCCGGTGCAGGTCGGTGGCTACGTAGCGGCCCGACGGCTTGAGATCGCAGAACACCGGCGTGTCGGCGCGGATGCGCTCGAAGTCCTCGAGGCCCAGCTGAACGTCGGCGGCGTGGGCGATGGCTATCAGGTGGAGCACCGCGTTGGTGCTGCCGCCCACCGCCATCACCACGCGGATGGCGTTCTCGAACGCGTGCTTGGTCATGATGTCGCGCGGCAGCACCTCGTCCCGGACCAGGCGCAGCAGCACGCGAGCGCTGTCCGCGGCGCTGAGCCGCTTCTCGTCGTCCTCGGCGGCCATGGTGCTGGAGGCGGGTAGGCTCATGCCCATCGCTTCGATGGCCGAGGACATGGTGTTGGCGGTGTACATGCCGCCGCACGAGCCGTTACCGGGGCAGGCGTTCTGCTCGATGGCGCGGAAGGTGTCGAGCGGGATGCGGCCGGCCGAATATTGCCCGACCGCCTCGAACACGCTGACGATGGTGAGGTCTTCGCCGGCGTGGCGCCCGGGCTTGATGGTGCCGCCGTAGACGAAGACACTGGGGATGTTGAGGCGCGCGATGGCGATCATCGCCCCCGGCATGTTCTTGTCGCAGCCGCCTACGGCCAGCAGGCCGTCCATGCTCTGACCGCGGCACACCGTCTCGATGCTGTCGGCGATCACCTCGCGTGACACCAGGCTGAGCTTCATCCCCTCGGTGCCCATCGAGATGCCGTCGGAGATGGTGATGGTACCGAAGGTCTGGGGCATGCCGCCGCCGGCGCGGGCCGCCTGTTCGGCGGCGGTCGCCAGCTCGCCGAGACCGGCGTTGCAGGGCGTGATGGTGCTGTGACCGTTGGCGATCGCCACGATGGGTTTGCCGAAGTCGTCGTCGTCGAAGCCGACCGCGCGCAGCATGGCGCGATTGGGTGCGCGCTGGTCGCCTTCGGTGACGATCGCGCTACGTCGGTTGAGCTTGAGCCGGGTGAGCGTTTCCGCCATGATGGTTCCTTTCGAATGGGCGCATTGTACCCAAGCCGGCGCCGGCCGGAACGCCACGGACCTCGCTCGGCGGTCCCCGGTGGCCAGCGCCCCGCCGGTCGCCCGGTCGGCCGGGCGGCGGCGTAAGGTGGTACGCGATGAGTCAATCGACCCCCCGCACACCGCAGAGGACCGACGACGGCGCGCCGCAACCGCGCGTGGAGCTCCAGGAGGTCACGGTCGTCTTCGGCGGCGAAGCCGTCCTGGCGGACGTCGACCTGGTCCTGCCCGCCGGTCGGACGGTGCTGCTGCGCGGCCCCAACGGAGCCGGCAAGAGCACCCTGTTGCGCGCGATCGCCGGCCTGCTCCCGTTCAAGGGCGAGATCCTGTTGTCCGGCGCCCGGCCGCGGACGCTGGAAGGACGCGCCGCCTTCGCCTTCGTCGCCGACGTTCCCACGCTCTTCGAGGACCTCACGGTGCGCGAGCACGCGGCCTTCCTCAGCCGCGCCTACGCACGACCCGAGGCCGAGGAGAGGACGCTGACGTGGTACGAGCGCTTCGAGCTGGCCGACCGCGTCGACGAGTTCCCCGGTACCCACTCGCGCGGCATGCGCCACAAGGCGGCGCTGGCGCTGGCGCTGGGCCTGGAGCCGGACCTGCTGTTGCTCGACGAACCGTTCAACACGCTAGACGTCGACGCGCGCGAGACCCTGGCCGAGGCGCTGCGCCAACGCGCCCAGGACGGGCGCATCAACCTGCTCAGCGCGCACGACCAGGCGCTCGAGCGCGACCTGGGGGCGGAGGTCGTCGAGGTGCGCGGGGGCCATGTGGGCCGGCGACGTGGCTAGCGCGTCGGCGGCCGGGGCTGTGACCCCCGGGGCGAGTGTGGCCGCGCTGGAGCGCCGCATGTTGCGACGCCGCGTGGGCCGCGGTTACCGCTGGGTGGGCCAGACCTTCGGCTGGTCGACCATCATCTACCTGCTGTTCTGGATCGCGCTGTTCGTCGTCGGCGGGGTGCAGTCGGCGGCGCCGATCGAGCACCCGTTGCCGGCGACGATCCTGCCGGTCGCGCTCGACACCCTGGCGCTGCTGGCCTTGGTGAGCGTGTCGTTGCAGCGCTCGCCGCCGGTGGTGCTGGGCCGGAGCCACGCCATGCTGCTGGGCCTCTCGCCCTGGTCGGCCCGGCGCGTGCTGCGGCCGCGTCTGCTGGGGTTCTTCGTGTCGCGGGTGGTCGTCGGCGCCGTCGTCGGCACCGCCACGTGGCTGCTGGTCACCATCCTGTTCGCGGTGTCGGTGCCGGCGCTGGTGGCGCTCGGCGCCGGGCTGTGGCTGTTGCGGGCGGCGCTGGCGATGCTGGTGTACGAACGCCGGCCGATCGCCCTGCCGCTGGCGCTGCTCGCCTCGTTGCTGGCGGCGCTGGGCGCCGCCTCCGGGGCGCTGGGGTTCGGGCAGGGCGCCGCTGCGCCGGTGCTGGCGGCGGGCGTCGCGTCGGCGTTGGGGGTGCTGGCGGCCGCCGCGGCGTTCGCCTACCAGGGGGCGGGCTACCCCGCCGGCTACCTCTTCGACGCCATGGTGGTGGCCGAGTTCCGCACGTCCGTGCTGATGGCGGTCATGACGCAGTCGGCGGGCGCGCTGCGACGCCGCGGCGTCACCACCCGCACGCGACGGCGGGGCAAGGGACGGCGCTCGGGCAGCGCCCGGCTGAGGCTGAAGGCGCCGTCCACCGAGTACGGGCCGCTGGGCGCGGTGGCCTGGCGCAGCGCGCTGAGCCTGCTGCGGGCGCCGCTGCTGATGAAGGTGGCGCTGCTGGCGGCGCTCGGCTACGTCTATGCCATGCTCTCGGCCGGCGTCGTGGGAGGCCTGCCGCTGGCGGTGCTGGGGCTGGCCGCGGGCTTCCTGGCCTCGTGGCTGCTGGGACCGTCGGTCGAGCCCGCTCCGGTGCCGCTCGATCCGTTCTCGCGCGGCGGCGGGCGCGTGCTGCCGGGTCTGATCGTGGCCGCAGCGCTGTTCGCGCTGTTCGCCGTGGTGCGCTCGGCGACCGGCGGACCCGCGGGCTCCGGGGAAGCCGGCCTACTGGGGTTCGCGTTGGTGGCGCTGGCGACCGTCATCCTGGAGAAGGCGTCGAGCTGGCTGCACGTGTCGCACCGCGAGTGGACGGCCTGGGGTCTGTCGGGTCTGCTGAGCGGCACGCTGATGTGGGTCCTGAGCGCGCTCGGAGGGCCGGGCGTGATCACGCTGGGGGCGTTGGGGCTGGCGTTCGGGAGCCTTCTGGTGCTGCCCTGAGAGCGCGGCCGCTCAGCGACGAGGCAGCAGCAAGACGATGGCGATCGCCATCAACGCCAGGCCCAGCGCTCGGGCCGGCGTCACCGGGATGCGGGCGCCGCCCCATCCCGCGGCGTCGATCACCACGGCGGCCGCCATCTGGCCGACGATGATCCCACCGAGACCGGCGGCCATGCCCAGGCGCGGCAGGGCGAAGGCTATGGCGGTGAGGATGCCGATGCCCAAGGCGCCGGCGGCGCCCCAGTAGGGCGAGCTGCGCAGCAGGGCGCCCCACAGCAGGCCGCCGCCAAGGACCGAGACGAGCAGCAGGACCGCCGCCGACAGGGTGCCGCCGGCGATGTTGACCAGCAGACCGGCGCGCACGGCGCCGACCGCCCTCTCGGCGGTACGCAGGACGCTGCCCTGCGCACCGATGGCGATCCCTGCGAGCAGACTGACGAGAATTGCGGCGACCACGGACTTCTCCATCTTCGACCTCCGGGCCCCCGCGTGGCGCCGCGGTCCCCGCGATGACGCGGTGGACCGGTGGCGGGACGCTTCCCCCCGCCCGGGGCGACGCCCGTCATCGTACCGCGGTGACGCGGCCGGGCTATAGCCAGGTGGGCGTCCACAACTCCGGCCGCAAGCGGGCGCCAACGAGCGCGTCGAGATCGAGGATGCCGTCGGCGAGCGGGAGCGCCCGGTCGAGGCTGTCGCGCTCGAGCTTGAGCGGGAAGCTGAGCTCGCTCGGGTGCGTCACGCCCTCGAGGCTGGCCGCCACGGCGCTGTGCAGCGTGCCGAGCCCGCTCGAGGCCTGGGAGCCGATCATCACGCCCTTGCCCGCGGCCCTCGCCATCGCCAGCATGCGTCGCGTGTCGTGCCAGCCGCTGCGCGCCGGCTTGATGTTGAGGATGTCGAAGGTGTCGGCCTCCAGCTCGCGTTCGAGCGCGGCGGGCGTGAAGGCGCTGTCGTCGGCGATCAGAGGCAGGATGGCCTCTGCGCGCAGGCGCCGCCGCGCCGCCAACCGGTGGACTGGGAGCGGTTCCTCCACGTAGCTGACGCCCAGGCCGGCGAGCCGTTCCAGCGCCCGCGGAGCCTCGGCTTCGGTGAGGGTCTCGTTGGCGTCGGCGTAGAGCTGCACCCCGTCGCCCAGAGCGTCGCGCAGGGCGCGGAGCACGCGCTCGTCGTGCTTGGCGTCGCGCCCCACCTTCACCTTCAGTACCCGCACGCCCGCCGCGACTACCGCGCGCGCTTCCGCCAGCATGGCGTCGAGCCCGGCGATGCCCAGGATGAAGCTGACGCGCGGGCGGCGCTGCGGGCCGGCGGAGCGCTGCGCCAGGCTGGCGCCCAGCGAAGCCGCATGGGCTTCGGCCAGCGCGAGATCGAGCGCGCCCTTGAGGGCGTGGTTGAAGGGGAGCGTCGCGAAGATCCGTTGGACGCTGTCGTCGTCGTCGGCCTCGATGCCCGCCAGCCGGGGAGCCAGCTGGCCTCGAAGGGCGGCCTCCATGCCCTCGCGCGTCTCGCCGTAGATGGTGGGGCGCACCGGCGCCTCCGCCACGCCCAGGGCGCCGCCCTCGAGTTCGATACCGACGAGCAGGTGTTCGAGCGCACGCAGCTCGCTGCCCGCGCCCCAGCGCAGGGCGCCGGCCATGGGGAGGGACAGCGGGGCGAAGCCGATGCGCGCGATCCGGGCCATGCCGACCAGCCTACAGCCAGTCCCGCAGTCGGGAGGCGACCCGCCCCGGGTCGAGCCGTCCGGTGTCGAGCCGCAACCGGCGCCGTTCGGGCAGCGGCTCGAGGCGGCGCCAGGCGGCCTCCGGATCGTAGTGCAGGCTCTCCTCGACGATCACGCGGGCGCCGGTCTCGACCGCGTCCGGATCGAGGCCGGCGGCAGCGGCCGCCAGACTCGGCAGGTCGGTCAGGTGCGCCAGCCCCTCGATGCCCTGCAGCCGCGCCAGCAGGGCGCCGTTCGCTGCGGCGCCGGCCTCGACGCGATCGAAGGCGTCACCGCGGCCCGCCAGGCGTAACACCCGCACCGCCGGCGGCGCCTCCAGCGCCACGAAGCGCGCGCCGGGGAAGGCCTGGACCGCGTAACCGACCTCGTCGTCGCCGCGCAGGTTGTCGAACAGCAGCAGCGGCGCCGCGGGCGCGTCGTGCTGCTGTCCGGCCAGGAAGCGTTCCAGGGCGTGCGCCATGCCGCCGGGGTGCTCGCGGCGGTAGCGGGCGGTGAGGCGGAAGCGTTCGAGCCGGTCCCGCACCGGCCGCGGCGCTTCGCCCTCGAGGCGTTGCGCCTCGGGGATCACCAGGGTGTCGGCCAGAGCGCGCCGGTTGGGGAGCAGGAGCGCGTCGGGCACGGCGGCCCGCAGCGCCGCCAGGGCGGTGCTCTTGCCGACCCCGGTGAGGCCGACGAAGATCACCAACGTGCTCTCGGTCATGGCAGCTCCGGGCTCCGCCGCGTCGCCGGCATGCGCCCTCAGGCCAGCGCGGCGAGGCGCCGGCAGGCTTCACGCAGAGCGTCTTCGTCCTTGCAGAACGCCAGGCGCACCAGATGGCGGGCGAGGTGCTTGTGCTCGTCGGCGTAGAAGGCGCTCGGCGGGATGGCGCCGACGCCGGCGCGGGCCGGCAGGTCCCGGCACAGCGCCACGTCGTCGGGGTAGTCCAGGGCACTGCTGTCGGCCACCACGAAGTAGCCGGCGTCGGGCACCATCGCCGCGAGCGGGGTGGGGGCCAGCGCCTCGAGCAGCACGTCGCGGCGGCGCCGGAAGTCGGCGCGCAGCTCGTCGTAGTAGTCGCTCTGGCGCGCGTGGCGCAGCATGCTCGCGCCCGCGCGCTGTAGCGGCGTGGCGACGTCGAAGGGGATCCACTGGTGCGCCATCGTGACGGCCCGGACCAGCGCCTGCGGGCCGCTCACCCACCCGACCTTCCAGCCGGTCACCGAGAAGGTCTTGCCCAGGCTGGCCACCGTCAGGGTGCGCTCCCAGGCGCCGGGTCGGCTGGCGAGCGGGACGTGCTCGGTGAAGGCGATGCGCTGGTACACCTCGTCGCTGATGAGCACCGCGCCCACGCGCGTCGCCTCGGCCACCAGGGCGTCGAGCTCGGCCGGCGTGAACACCTTGCCGGTGGGGTTGTGCGGCGTGTTGACGATGATCGCCCTGGTGCCCCGCCCGACCGCGCGGTGGAGCTTCTCCGGGTCCAGGCTCCAGCGGCCGTGGTCGAGGTCGAGCGGCAGGTAACGAGGCACGCCCCCGGCCATCACCACGTCGGCGGGGTAGGCGTCGTAGAACGGCTCGATCAGCAGCACCTCGTCGCCGGGGGAGACGAACGCCTGGATCGCGGCGAACAGCCCCTCGGTGGCGCCCACCGTCACCAGCACGTTGGCGGCCGGGTCGAGCGGGAAGCCCAGGCGGGCGCCGAGGTCGAGCGCGATCTCCTCGGTCAGCTCGGGCAGGCCGCCGAGCGGGGCGTACTGCTGCCCGCCGGCCGCGCTGGCCGCCAGCGCCTCGAGCACGAAGGCGGGCGGATCGAAGCCGGGGAAGCCCTGGCCCAGGTCGATGGCGCCGTGCTGCCGGGAGAGCCGCGAGTAGGTCGCGAACACCGTCTCGGAGAAGCCGGCGATGCGGCTCGAGGGGCGCAGCGGGGCTGCGCTTGGGGTGGGGCTCGGGTCAGCGGACATCGCGGTCATTGTACGGGCCGTGGGCGCGTGGCCCTCACCCACGGCCCATGCGGCGAGGACACCGCCGCGGCGCCCCGCGCGCCGCTCAGGCGACCGCTGTGGCGGCCGCCTGCAGCGCGTTGATCACGCCGTCGGTGAACGCCTCGGTGCCGCGGCTGCCGCCAAGATCGACAGTGGCGTCGTCGGCCAGCGCCGCCTGGACCGCCGCCTCCAGCGCGTCCGCGGCGTCGGCCCGGTCCAGGCCGTGGCGCAGCATCATGGCGGCGGACAGCAGGGTCCCGACCGGATTGGCGATGCCCTTGCCGGCGATGTCCGGGGCGCTGCCGTGGACCGGCTCGTACAGCCCTACGTCGCCGCCCAGGCTGGCCGACGGAAGCACTCCCAGGGAGCCGGGGATGACCGCGGCGAGGTCGGACAGGATGTCTCCGAAGAGGTTGCCGGTGACGATCACGTCGAAGTCGGTCGGGGCGCGCACCAGCTGCATGGCGGCGTTGTCGACGTACAGGTGGTCGAGCTCGACGTCGGGGAACTCGGCCCGGTGCACGCCCACCACCACGTCGCGCCAGAACTGCGAGACGTCAAGGACGTTGGACTTGTCGACGTTGGTGACCTTGTTGCGACGCTTGCGGGCGGTCTCGAAGGCGACGCGGGCGATGCGCTCCACCTCGAAGCGGTCGTAGACCATGGTGGACAGACCCTGCTCCTCGCGGGCGTAGGAGGGCTTGCCGAAGTAGATGCCGCCGGTGAGCTCGCGCAGGATCAGCAGGTCGGTGCCGCGGGCCACCGTCTCCTTGAGCGGGGAGAGGCGCTCGAGCCCGGCGAAGACCTTCACGGGCCGCAGGTTGGCGTACACGCCCAGATGGCGCCGCAGCGCCAGGATGCCGGACTCGACGCGCTTCTCGCGTGGCAGCCGGTTCCACGGGTGATCGCCCACGGGGCCGCCGGCCGAGCCCATCAGCACCGCGTCGGCCCGACTCACGGCGTTGCGCGTGACCTGCGGCAGCGGCTCGCCATGGCTGTCGACGGCGCCGCCGCCGAAGGGCAGGCGCTCGAACTCGAAGGCCAGGCCGTGAGTGGCCTGCATCGCCTCCAGCGTGCGTACGGTGGCGTCGATGACCTCCGGGCCGATGAAGTCGCCCGGTAGGACCGCGATGTGATAGCTCATGACGTCTCTCCCTCCGCGGGGCGGGTGGTCAGGACCACCGCCATGGGCAGCGCGAAGCGCACCGCCTCCCCGGCCTCGTACTCGATCGTGAACAACCTTCGCTCGAGCGGCCCTGCCTCCCGGAAGAGCCTGCGGACCTCGGCCTGCTCGGTCTCCGGCAGGTCCATGCGGCCGATCCAGGCGTCGACCTCCATGCGATAACGGGTGTCGGTGTCGCCCACCACCCAGAGCAGGCCCGCCGTGGCGAGCATGGCGTGCCACTCGTCCAGGGTGTAGGCGCGCACGTGGGTGGCGTCGCGCGCACGTGAGACCGCGTCCAGCCAGGCGTCCACGCGCGGGTCGGGAGTGATCTCATCGACCAGCACGAAGCGTCCGCCGGGCTTCAGCACGCGAGCGATCTCGCGCAGCGTGGCGTTCGGGTCGGCGTGATGGTGCAGGGTGTGGCGTGCGGTCACCAGGTCGAAGGCGTCGTCCTGCAGGCCGGTGGCGTCGCCGGGGGCTTCGACGAAGCGCAGCCCGGGGAGTGCGCCGTAGCGCCGGCGCGCCGCGCCGAGCATGCCGGCAGCGGGGTCGAGCGCCACCACGTCGGCGCCCGTGCGGGCCAGGCACGCGGCGGTGTGGCCGGCGCCGGTGCCCACGTCAAGACAGCGATCGCCGGGGCGGGGGTCGGCCAGCGCAAGGAGTTTGGGCAGCGATGGGCCGGCGACGTGCTCGCGGCTGACGGCGTAGGCCGCCCCCCGCTCGGACCAGCGGCCCTCCGGTTGTTGAGCGGACGCGCGCACCGGGCTCAGGCGCCGGCGGCGACGTGGCCCAGGCGCTCGGCTACCTCGCGTACCGCGCTCACGCCCTCGAGGAGCTCGCCCAGGGGGTCCCAGAAGCCATCGAGCAGCGCTTCCCGGGCCGACGACGGCAGGCTCGCCTCGAAGGTCCGGTCGCCGGCGCGCACCTGGCCGGCGGCGACGTCGATGACGAGCTCGAGCTGCGGGTCGGCGCGCACCGCCTCGATCAAGGCGCGGCGCGCCTCGGGGGAGACGGCCACGCACACCAGCCCCAGGGTGGTGGCGTTCCCGAAGAAGATCTCGGCGAAGCTCTCCGCGATGACGGCCTCGAAGCCGGCGCGGGCGATCGACTGCGGGGCGTGTTCACGGCTCGAGCCGCAACCGAAGTTGCTGCCCGAGATCAGCACGCGCGCGCCCGCGTAGCGCGGGTCATCGAGCGCGTGCCCCTTGGCGGCGCCGGACTCGTCGAAACGCTCGTCGCGGAACAGTCCCTCGGCGAGATCGTCGAACGTCACACACTTGAGGTAGCGCGCCGGGATGATGCGGTCGGTGTCGATGTCGTCGCCGGGCAGCGGAACGGCCCGCCCTCGGATCTCACGGATGGCTTCCATCGCCATGTCAGGCCACCGCCTCTCGCGCCACGCCGAAGATCTCGCGCGCATCGCTGACCCTGCCGGTGACCGCTGCGGCGGCCACCATGACCGGGCTCATCAGGATGGTGCGGCCGGTGGGGCTGCCCTGCCGGCCCTTGAAGTTGCGGTTGGAGGTGCTGGCGCAGAGCTGATCGCCCACCAGCTTGTCGGGGTTCATGGCCAGGCACATCGAGCAGCCGGCGTCGCGCCACTCGAAGCCCGCGTCGCGGAACACGCGGTCGATGCCGAGCCGCTCGCACTCGGCCTTCACGTGCTGCGAACCGGGAACCGCGATGGCGTGCACGTCATCGTGGACGCGTCGTCCCTTCAGGAAGCGGGCGGCCTCGACGAAGTCGGACACGCGACCGTTGGTGCAGGAGCCGAAGAAGGCGACGTCGACCTTGGTGCCGGCGATGGGCGCGCCCGGCGTCAGCTTCATGTGCGCCAGCGCCTCGGCGATCGACTCGCGCTCGCCCTCCGGGGCTCCGTCGGGGGTCGGGACGCGCTGCTCGATCGAGATCGCCTGGCCGGGGTTGATGCCCCAGGTGACGGTAGGGGGGATGTCCTCGGCGCGGATGGTCACGACGTCGTCGTAGGCGCAACCGGGGTCGGACGCGAGACCGCGCCAGCGCTCGACGGCCTCGGCCCACGCCGCGCCCTTGGGGGCGTAGCGACGCCCCTCGAGGTAGGCGAAGGTGGTGTCGTCGGGGTTGACGTAGCCGCAGCGGGCGCCCCCTTCGATCGACATGTTGCACACCGTCATGCGCTCTTCCATGCTCATGCGGTCGAAGACGTCGCCGGCGTACTCGTAGGCGTACCCCAGCCCTCCCTTGACGCCGAGCGTACGGATGATGTGGAGGATGACGTCCTTGGCATAGACGCCGGGATGGAGCCGGCCGTTCACTTCGATGCGGCGCACCTTCAGCTCGCTCATCGCCAGCGTCTGGGTGGCGAGCACGTCACGCACCTGGCTGGTGCCGATGCCGAAGGCGATGGCCCCGAAGGCGCCGTGGGTCGAGGTGTGGCTGTCACCGCACGCCACCGTGGTGCCCGGTTGGGTGATGCCTTGCTCGGGCCCGACCATGTGCACGATGCCCTGGTGGCCGCTGTCGAGGTCGAAGAACTGGATGTGGTTCTCGGCGCAGTTCTTGCGCAGTTCGCGGATCATCTCGTCGGCCAGGGGGTCGGCGAAGGGCTCGAGCCGCGTATGGGTCGGCACGATGTGATCGACCGTGGCGTAGGTGCGCTCCGGCATCAGTACCTCGAGCCCGCGGTCGCGCAGCATGCCGAACGCCTGCGGGCTGGTGACCTCGTGGATGAGGTGGGTGTCGATGAAGAGCTGCGTCTGACCGTTGCGCAAGCGTCGTACGGCGTGCTCCTGCCAGACCTTCTGGTACAGGCTTCGGGGTTGCTCCATGCTCTTCCTTTCGCTCGGCGCTGTGAGCGCCTCCATGACAAGAAACGGCCTCCGCACTTCCGTGCCGGAGGCCGCGACCGTTCATCTGCAGGCTCGCGAGTTCGTTTGCGAACCTAGACGCGGACGGGCCCACCTCGCCGTAGCAGCACACTCTGCCACAGGTTGATCACCCGCAAACGCCGACGGATTCGCATTGGGCAGAGTATACGTGGGGCGGTGGGGGGTGTCAACGAAGCTCCCCCGTTTGGGTGGACACGAGTTTGCTTGAGCTAGCATGCCCAGGAAGGAACCGTGTTCATGACGAGCGTGAGCAACGCGCCCTATCCAGATGAGTTCAAGGCCGAGGTCGTACGCCTGAACCGCGAGAGCGGGAAGACGTTGCGGGCGGTGGGAGGATCTCGGCGGCCCAGGCCCCGGTGTGAGCGCCCCTCGGACCGTATTGTTCGGGACGTGCGCCCGCCCGGACCCATGCAGGTCGTCGTTTCCGCTCGGCGCAGCACGCTTCCTCATAGCTCGGCCCGCGGACCTTGGCATGCCTGCTAGCGTTCGTCGAGAGCGCCGCGTCATCTGGGGGCGTTGGGGGAAGAGGTGCCGATGATCGCCGAGGTGCGTTCACTTCGGGTCCACTACGAGGAGCGCGGCAGCGGGACGCCGATCTTGATGCTTCACGGTCGGGGGGCAGACCATCGACTGATGCTGGCGGACATGGAGCCCTTGTTCGCTGAACGGGCGGGCTGGCGGCGGATCTATCCCGACTTGCCGGGGATGGGGCGAACGCCCGGGGCGAACTGGATCACGCACCAGGACCATGTGCTGGACATCGTTACCGGGTTCCTCGAGGTGGTAGCGCCGGGCCAGCGGTTCGTGGTGGCAGGGGCTTCGTACGGTGGTTACATCGCTCTCGGATTGGTTCATCAAATTGGATCGATGGTCGATGGGCTTGCCTTGACCGTGCCGGCGGTCGAGAGAGACCGGGAGAAACGACGCCTCCCGCCGAGGCAAGTCCTTGTTGAGGATGCGGCCTATCTCGAGGCCCTGACGCCTGAGGAGGCCCAACTCGAGGATCTCTTCGTCGTGCAGAGCCGCGAGGCGCTCGAAGCGTTCCACGCGTACGTGGGACCCGGTCTTGAGGCGGCCGACCACGCGTTCCTCGAGCGACTCTTTCAGAGCAGGGCGTTCTCGTTCGACGTGCGCGACCTGGGTACCGGCTTCCCGGCTCCCGCTCTCGTGCTGGCGGGTCGGCAGGATTCCTTGGTCGGGTACCAGGACGCTTGGGCCGTCCTCGAGAACTTCCCGCGTGCCACGTTCGCGGTTCTGGATCGTGCGGGTCACGCCTTGAGCATCGAGCAGCGCGGCCTCTTCCGGTCCCTCACCGGAGAGTGGCTCGACCGCGTGCGAGAGTATGTCGAGAACGCGCCAGCGTGAGGGCTCTAGTGAACCGTCGGTGAACCTTGGGGCGCGGCGTGCCGCGGGAACAGCGATGGCTCAAGCGAGGCCTCGGGGTTGCTATCCTTCGGAGCGTGGGGGTGGACGACCTCCTGGAACGCACGCCGCAGTTGGGGAGCCTGCACACCGCGTTGCAGAGCGCGAGGCAGGGCCACGGGCGTTTGGTGTTCGTCGGCGGCGAGGCCGGTATCGGGAAGACGACCTTGGTGGAGCGGTTCTGCCTGGACCTGCCGCGCGAGGTCCGCGTCTTCCGTGGCGCGTGCGACGCCATCGCCACGCCACGGCCGCTTGGACCCCTCATCGACATGGCCGCCGAGCTGGGGGAAGCCTTCGAAGGCGCCGTGCGGGGCGAACGACGCGAGCTCCTGTTCGACTCGTTCCTTCGGGTGCTGCGCGAGGGGGGCCGACCGGTCGTCGTCGTTCTCGAAGACGCACACTGGGCGGACGACGGCACCCTGGATCTCCTGAGGTTCCTGGGCCGAAGGGTCGCTCTGACGAGCGTGTTGCTCATCGTGACCTATCGGGACGACGAGTTGGACCGCCAGCACCCGCTCCGCATCGCCATGGGCGATCTCGCCACGGCAGCGTTCGTCGGTCGGATCACGGTTCCGGCGCTGAGCCTGGAAGGCGTGGCCCGGCTCGCTGGGTTGCGCACGCTGAACGTCGAGGAGCTCCACAGAAGGACCGGCGGCAACCCGTTCTTCGTTACCGAAGTCCTTGGTGCTGAGCCGGACACAGTACCCGCGACCGTCCTGGACGCAGTGGGGGCTCGGGCGGCGCGACTTGCACCGGAGGGGCGTGCCGCCCTCGACGTCCTGTCCGTGGTCGGGAGCGGCGTTCGGCTGTCCCAGCTGGACTCGCTTCGGATCCCCGCCGCCGCCGTCGACACCTGCATCGAGTCGGGGATGCTCGAGGAGGTGGATGGATCGCTCCGCTTCCGCCACGAGCTGGTGCGAGACGCGATCTACCGCCGGCTCACTCCGGCCAGACGTCGTGAGCTCCATGGGCGGGTCCTCGAGGTCCTTGAAGGTGGTCCGTCTGGGACCGACGTGACGATCCTGGCCCACCATGCAGCCGCCGCGGGTGACGGAGTCGCCGTGTTGCGCCACTCTCCGGTCGCTGCACGACGCGCTGCACGACTCGGGGCCCACAGGGAGGCATACGCCCTGTACAGGGCTTGCTTGCCATACCTGGACGCCCTGCCCGAGGACGGTCGGGCCGCGCTGCTGGAAGGCTATGCGACCGAATGCACCATCGTGGACCGGCTCGCCGAGAGTGCGGAGGTGAGGCGCGACGTGGCCGAGCGCTGGCGTCGCCTCGGGCAGCCTGTGCGGTGGGGACTCAACCTTTCGATCCTGGCGCAGGTTCTGATCGGGCTGGGACGCGACGCAGACGCGAACGCCACGAGCACCCGTGCCGTTGCAATCCTCGAAGACCACGAACCCGGGCGCGAACTGGGTCGGGCCTACTGGTACCACGCTCAGCTGCGCACGCTCGACCACGACGTCGACGGTGCCATCGCCTGGGGCGATCGAGCCCTGTCCCTCACGGGCCACCTGGGGGACGTCGCCATGATGGCGAACGCCCACCTGAGCGTCGGCAGGGCGCTCCTGCAGGCGGGGCGCGCCGAAGGACGTGAACACTTCGAGCGGAGCATCGCGCTCGGACTGGAGCACGACCTGCCGAACGTCGTGGCCAGCGCCTATGGCTTCATGGGGCTCGCGGAGTGCGAACGGTACCTCGTGGCCGACGCCGTCGAGCACCTCGCCGAATCGGTGCGGCTGGGGGAGGTGAGCGGCCACGACAACCTCCGCCTCTACTTCCTCGCGTGGCTGGCGCTCGCCCGCCTGCGTCTCGGTGACTGGGACGGCGCGGCGGACGCCGCACACGTCGTCGTCGACCGCCCACAGGTCGCCACGGAGTCGCGCGCCCTCGCCTTGACGGTCCTCGGGTTCCTCCGGGCGCGCCGCGAGGACCCCGACGCGGCGGCCCCCCTCGACGAAGCAGCGGCCCTGCTGGGCCAGAGCCCGTCGCTCCAGCGACTCGCGCCGCTGCAGGCGGCCAGGGCCGCAGCGGCTTGGATCGAGGGCGACCTGGCGCCGCTCGAGAGCGAGGTCCGGGGCGCACTGGAACTCGCGCAACGCCGGCACCACCCGTGGTACAGCGGTGAGTTCGCGTACTGGCTGTGGAAGGCCGGGGCGTTGCGTGAGACTCCGCCCGACATGGCAGAGCCGTTCGCGTTGCAGATCGCCGGCCGGAGTGCCGCGGCCGCTCGTGCCTGGGAGCACCTGGGCTGTCCCTACGAAGCGGCTCGAGCGGCCGCGGAGGGCAGTGATGAGGTGGAGCTCCGAGCAGCCCTGACCACCTTCCGGGAGCTGGGCGCCGGCCCCGCAGCGCAGCGCGTTGCCGCCCGCCTGCGCGAGCTCGGTGCCCGAGCGATCCCGCGCGGTCCGCGGGTGGCCACTCGCAGCAATCCGGCCTTCCTGACCCCACGCGAACTCGACGTTCTGGAGTTGCTCGCGGTGGGCCTTCGCAACGCCGCTATCGCCGAACGACACGGCGTCAGCACCCGGACGGTCGATCACCAGGTGTCGTCGGTCCTGGCCAAGCTCGAGGTGCACTCCCGGACCGAAGCGGTCGCCCGGGCGCACGAGTTGGGCTTGCTGGATCAAGATAGGCACGACGAACGCGGAACCTAGGCAATTCTTCCGATGCGACGGTGACGCCGTGGCGCGCACCATGAGCCTGCGCCGGCCGGTGCACGTGAAGGAGGTTGTCATGCCGAGGTTCCTGGTCGAACGACACTTCGAGGACGGGCTTCAGATCCCCCTGACGCAGGAAGGCGCCGATACCTGCATGTCGGTGGTCGGTAGGAATGCCGAGGTCGACGTCACCTGGGTCCACTCCTACGTCAGCGAGGACAAGAGCACCACGTATTGCATCTACGACGGTCCCGACGCGGAGGCGATCCGGAGGGCCGCGCAGCGCAACGGCCTGCCCGTCGAACGGATCACCAGGGTGACCGTCCTGGATCCCTACTTCTACCGGTGATCGGCAGGTCTGTTTGGGCGCGCCCGTCCACACCGGTTGCGCCAACTCGGAGGTAGACATGACCGCAAGACAGCACGTGTCCCGTCCGTTCGTCACGGCCGCGAGGCTCCACGTCCGTCCATGGGCGTCCTTCGTTCTGTTGCTGCTGTTGTTCACCGGCGCCCCTGCTGTGGCTCGTATCGTACCTGGCTCCGGATCGCTGCAGAAGGCGACCACCAGCCCGTTGCGGGCCGACGCGCCCGCCGATCCCATGGCCGGCGTCACCACCGAGGCACTCGGCTCGCTGCCGTCGGCCGGTGCGCCTGGCTATACCTTGGTGTTCCTGCGGATCACCATGCAGCCGGGCGCCAGCATCCCCGCCCACAGCCATCCCGGCGACGTGGTGGTCGTGGTGCAGAGCGGGAAGTTCGGGACGTCCTTCGTCCGCGGCCGGGGCACGGTCACGCGGGCTGCCAACGCGGGTGCCACGCCGGTCACCGACATGCTGAAGGCCGGTGACTCCGCCGTCCTGCTTCCGGGCGACAGCCTCGCCTACGGCGGCAGCGCGGGACACACCATGAGCAACGCCGGCGACACTCCACTGGTGCTGCTGGTGTCCGCGTTGCTGGCGAACGGACAGCCGGGGTTCATGTTCGACCAGTGACGTTCGGGGCGAGACCCTGGAAGACCGCGCGCGACCGTACACCCGGTCGCGCGCGGTCGGTCGGAGAGGTGCCGTGGGACTCAAGGGTACGATCGGCCCGTCACTGCCTACGCGACGTCTTCGCGGACGACGCCTTCGCACCCCAGCACGAAGTCAGCGCCGTAGGCCGTCGCGGGCGTCTGGAATCCCGGCGTGGCGTCGCCTTCCAGCACACGCTCCACAGCCGAGAGTGCGGCAAGGGCCGTCCACTCGACCCCCGCCTCCGGACCGTGCAGGCGCGAGACGGCGCGGCGGCCTTCACCGTCGACCACCTCACCCCAGACGCTCACGCGCGTCTGCGCACGTTCCTCAGGCGTCGACCCCGACCTCACGGCGCGCGTCATCAGCTTGCGCACGGCCTCGACCTTGAACAGCGGACGCGCATAGTCCATCAACGCGAGCCCGCGTCGTGCGCCCGCCGATAGCACGATGTAGTCCTCGATGTTCGGGATGTCGGTGCTCCGGTACGCCATGAACACATCGCCCCAGGTCCGGCGCGCCGCTGTCCGCAGTCCCGTTCCTGAAGTCGATCTGTCGTGTCTTGACGCGACGCGGCGGCGTCACCAGCTCTCCGTTCACTCGGGCCTTTTCGCCGTCAGGCATGTGGGCGAGCATCGTCTTCACCGTTCCCGGCGGCAAGGCTGCCGGCCCATCCGAGTGGAAGGCGAGCGTCAGCTGTGTCGCCGCCGGTAGGCGCTGCTTCAGGTGCAGTGCCAGGCAGTCGGTCGGCACCACGTCGAACCCCACCCCCGGCAGCAACATCACGCCCTGCGTCCTGGCCTCGGCGTCGCGCTCTGCGATCGCCGCGTAGACCGGCAGCTCCCCGGTGATGTCCAGATAGTGCGTGCCCGCGCGAAGACAGCCATCCACCATGGCCGCGGCCGTATGGATGTACGGCCCCGCGCAGTGCAGAACGACCGGCACCTCCGCCAGCGCCGCGTCCATCGCGGCGGGATCATCGAGAGCGAATGTCTGATGCTCTACGCCCAGCTCGTCCGCGAGTGCCGCCACACGCAGGGGATCGCGCCCCGCCAGCATCGGCCGCAGCCCCCGTGCTACCGCCCGCCGGGCGATCGCTTCTCCCACGAAACCTGTCGCGCCGTACAGTAGAAACTCCGATGGCATGACGCACCCCCCTGAGACCGCGTGAGTGTGGGACGCTCTCGATGCACGTGGCACTCTATCCTGAACCTCGAGCGGAAGAGTTTCCGCGACGGGGACCAACTCCACAACTCCATCCCTTGCTAGTCTTGCCACAAGCTCGAGTAGACACGCGGACATCGGCTGTGCGGATAACGGAGCCGCATGACGGTTGCCGTCGCTGCGCTGGCTGTGCTGCTTGCCGCATGCAGCAGCAGTCCCACCACCAGTTCGCTGGCAGGATCCGTTGCAGGGTTGCCTACCGGAGCGAACGGCAACGTCAGCGTTACGGGACCTGGCGGGTACAGCACCGTCGTCACGACCCCGACGACCCTCAACAATCTTACCCCCGGGACGTATACCGTCACCGCCGACACCGCTCATGTCGCGGGCGCGATCGCCGACACCGTCTACACCGGAGCGGGTGGCGGCAGCGAGACCGTCACTGCCGGCGCCACCGCGACCGCCACCGCGACCTATGCTTTGCGACCCGGGACCGGCAAGCTCTGAGTGACATCCGAGAACACTGGCACGTTCGGCTTCGACGTCAGTCAGCTCGGACAGCTACGCCTGGCCTCAGATGGTCGTCGACCCGCCTATCGTCAACCCGTAGCGCCTCGCTCGCGTTCGCCGATGGCCGCGTGGGTGCACGTCAGGACTTCGGGCGCCCACGCGTTCTCATGGCCCTCGCCCGGCACACGTCCGACACAGGAGCCGGTACCCATGACGACGGAACGGGCCGGCCACGAGGGCCGGCCCGTGAACGTGGGTGTGCAGGTGGTTCAGGGTCTGAAGACGAGGTAGCGGTAGTTGCCTTCGTCGGCGACGATCAACGCTTGGTCGGTGAGGAGGAGCCCTGCCGGGTAGTAGAGCGTGCGCGCGGTGGGGGTGGTGCCGGCTGTGTTTGTCTGGCCGTCGTCGTTGTAGGTGACGTGGGTGAAGTCGCTCTGGCCGAGCACGTGAGCGGCGCTGGCGCCGTTCGTCGTGGGGATGCCGTCGAAGATCAGGACGCGGTTGTTGTTCGCATCGGCGACGAAGAGCTGGTTGCCGTTGCTCGTGAGGAAGTACGGCTCGTTCATCCCGGCTGCGCCGGCGGCGGAATGTTCCCGGTCATGGTCGATTGGCCGACGACCACGTCGGCGGGCTGGGAGTCGCTGGTGGGGAAGGTGTTCCAGATGAGGACCCGGTTGTTGTCCCGGTCGGCCACGATGAGGCGGGTGCCGTCGGACCAGACGTCGCTCGGGTAGTCCAGCGTCGCGGCGGTGGCGTTGGTGCTATCGCTGCCGGCGCCGGCGTTCGTGTAGCAGCTGGTGAGGCTGCTCTGGCCGAGCACGATGTCGGGGGTGGCGCCGTTGCTGGTGGGGATGCTGTTGTAGATGAGCACCCGGTTGTTGTTGCTGTCCGCGACGATGAGCTTGCCGTTCACCGTGAAGATGCTCTCGGGCTCGTTGAGCCCCGTGGCGGTGCACGCACTGCTGCTACTGCCGAAGCCGGGCTGCCCGACCACGAGATCGGCGGGAACCTGTGTGCTGGTCGGGATCGTGTTCCAGATGAGCACGCGGCTGTTGCCGTATCCGTCGACGAGTAGTTTGCCGCTCGCGCTCACCACGGTTTGGGGCCCGCTCATGCCATCGGCGGTGGCGCTGGAGGTGGATGAGGTCAGGTTGGCCTGGCCGAGCACGAAGTCGGCGCTGGCGCCGTTGCTGGTGGGGATGCCGTTCGAGAAGCCGAGCACCCGGTTGAGGTCGTAGTCAGGGAGGTACAGCGCGCCGTTGACGAGTGCCGGGTTGCCGTAGGGGTCCCCGACCAGCGCCGCGGTCGGCGTGGCGGGCGCAGCGTTGCTGGTCATGTCGGGTTGTCCGATGACGACCGAGGCGTTCTGGAAGTCGGTGAAGGTGAGGAAGGGGTAGACGAGGGTGAGGGTGCTGGTCGAGGTGCCGGCGCTCGAGGTGGCGGTGACGACGATGTTGTTGCTGCCGTCGGCCAGCGTTAGGGGTGCGCTGAAGCTGCTGCTGGTGTGGGTCGTGCCGCTGACGGCGGTGCCGTTGAGCTCGACGCTCACCGCGGTGGCGGGTCCGCCGCTGAGAGTTCCCGCCAGCGTCAGGCTGCGGCTGCCTACGATGCGTTGGCCGTCGGTGTTGGACGTCACGCTGATGGACACTTTGCTCGACGTCGAACAGCCGGCCAGGACCAGGGCCAATCCGAGAAGGGAGACGCGTAGGCGAGTAGTTTCGGTCGCACCATGGTGCCTCCAGGATGGAATGTGTCAGCACAGCGTTGCCCTCTTGAGGGGCAGCCCCACACGAGGCTTCGATCGCTCGTTGCCGACTTCACCGAATTCTTACACCTCGCTAACGTTTCCGTGATGCCGTGCGCGACAAGCGTAGCCGTTCCGGCGCCTGCCGCTCTCGAGCCCTGCCGTCCGGTCCATCGAACCTGCCAGGCGGCGGCGGCAACGAGCCGCAACCTCCGCGTCTCGCGCGGCGTTCCGCCTCAACCCGACGGGTGCGCCCCTCCGAACGCCACCTCGGTCCCCACGCCCTCGCGTTCAGCTCGCTCGAGTACGTATCCGGCCGCAACGAGGTCCTCGATCGCCAGGCCGAGCGACTTGAACAGGGTGATCTCCTCGGGCGTGCGCCGCCCCTCAGCCGTGCCCAGCAGGACCTCGCCGAGCTCGACGACGGAAGCGTCGCCCAGCAGGCCCTCCCGCAACGGCACCAGATAGTCGGCCGACTCGTGCTCGAGCGACTCGCGCCGGTCCGCGAAGAGCCTCGCCATGGCCACTGCGCGGCTGTCGAGTTCGCGGGCGTCGGGCTGGGAGGCGCCGACCGCGTTGACGTGCGTCCCCGGCTCGAGCCACACCCCCTCCAGCACCGGCTGGCGGGCGGCCGTCACGGTGCACACGATGTCCGCGCCGCGGACGGCCTCGGCGGCCGTGCCGAACGTGGCCACTTCGATCGGGAAGGCGGTGCGTGCCCAGGCGGCGAACGACTCGGCGTGCGCCGGCGTGCGGCTCCACACGCGCACCCGCTCGAGCGGGCGTACCTGGGCCATGGCGTCGAGGTGCGTGCGTGCTTGCACGCCGCTGCCCAGCAGGGCCAGGGTGGTGGCATCGGCGCGAGCCAACCGGTTGGTCGCCACGCCCGAGACCGCGGCGGTGCGGATGGCGGTGAGCGACGAGGCGTCGAGGAGCCCGAGCAACCGTCCGTCGACCGGCTCGAAGACCAGCACGGCGCCCTGGTGCGCGTCGAGCCCGCGCCCATGGTTGTCGGGGAAGACGGTGATGACCTTGGCGCCGAGGGCGGCGGGGGTGGTGGCGTGGGCGGGCATCAACGCCAGCACATCGTGCCCTCGCGGCAGCGGCACGACGGTGCGCAGCGGGACCTGGGCGTCGCCGCGCGAGAGCGAGCTCAGGGCCGAGGCCATGAGCGGGATGCACGCTCGCATGGAGAGCAGCCGCAGCACCTGGGCGTCGTCGAGGATTCGCATAGGACCTCCGGTTGGCGGGCATGAAACGGCGCGCCCGTTCTCGGCGGGACGGGCCGCCGTGGGTCGAGGCACGCCCGCGTCGAGCGCCGTGACCCGTGGGCGTCGGCCCCATGCTACGTCCCGCGACGGCGCGCGGTGGATGGACGACAGCGGGACGCGGCCGGCCGCGGTACCACAAGGGAGGATCAACGGCGCCACTCGGGCGCTCGGACGCGCCGCAGGGAAGGGAGTTCCTTTGCAACGCACCATGACCGTCATCCTGTTCCTCGCCGGGGTTGGGCTCGGTGTGGTCGCCTTCCTGGAGGGCGGCTGGTCACGTGTGGGCGCTGGGCTGACGGGGACCTGGCACCTCCTGGTGAGCGTCGCCGTGCTCATCGTGGCCGCGTTCGTGCTGGCCGGGCTCATCCAGGTGATGATCTCCAAGGAGACGGTGACCCGCTGGCTGGGCGAGGAGTCGGGTTGGCGCGGCTTCCTCATCGGCGGTGTGGCCGGGGCGCTCATCCCCGGCGGACCGTACGTCTACTACCCGATCGCGGTGGCGTTCCTGAGAGGCGGCGCCACCATCGGCACCATCGTGACGTTCGTGGTGGCGAAGAACCTGTGGACGTTGAGTCGGCTCCCGATCGAGGTCGCGTTGCTGGGCGTGCATGTGACCTGGGTCCGCTATCTCGTGACGTTGTTGTTCCCTCCGCTCGCCGGCGTGCTGGCCGAGGTGCTCTTCCGCGGAGCCGGCCGCTGGGTGCGCGAGGGGCTCCCGGCAACCGAGAAGGGCCGCGGCGACGCTGAGGCCGGGCCGGCATGAGTGTCGCCACCGCGGTCCTGGTCGGCATGGCGCTGGCGCTGGCCGGCGTGGCCTACCGCCAGGACCCTGCCAGGCCGAAGGTGGGCGCGGTGGCGGGACTACGCATGCTGTGGGGGACGCTGCCGCTCCTGCTGGCGGCGTTCTTCCTGGCGGGGATGCTGGCCGCGGCCCTACCGGCCGAACTCGTGCACCGCTGGCTGGCGAGCTCGTCGGGCGTGTTGGACGTGGTGATCGGCTCGGTTGCCGGGGCCGTCATCCCCGGCGGGCCCTACGTGTCGTTCCCGATCATCGCTGCGATCCACCAGGCCGGCGCCGGCCTCGCCGCCACGGTCTCGCTGGTGACGGGGTGGGCGGTGTGGAACGTGGGGTTGCTGAGCTTCGAGCTGGCGATCGTAGGTCCACGCTTCACGCTGGTACGGGTCGTCAGCACGCTGCTGCTACCGCCCCTTGCGGGATTGTTGACGCGCGCCTTCTTCGGCTGACGATGCGGCGCCCACGCAGCGCGCGGCGTAGACGCGACCCCAGTAGCGCGACGGCACGGTGGCCACGACGCGAGCGCCGTCGTAGCCGGCTTCCCGCGCCAGCGCGGGCCACCGCTCGGCCGGGATCGGATGTGGGACCCACGGATTGCCGCGCGCGACGTCGTACTCCACCACGACGAGGAGCCCGCCCGCACGTAGCGAGGAGCGCAGCCGCTGCAGGAGGTCCGGTTGGCCCCGGCGCGGCACGAAGTGCAGCGCGTTCGCCAGCAGTAGTCCGTCCAGGGGAGGGAGGTCCAGCGGCGCCGTGAAGTCCGCCTCCAGGGTGCGCAGGGTGGCAGCGTGCGCGTCGGCGAACGAGTCCAGGCGCCGCAACGCGGTGCCGTCGCGATCGACGGCGTGGATGGTGGCGCGATTGCCGACGAGGTCGGCCAAGGCCAGGGTGAACGCGCCACTGCCGCATCCGAGGTCGGCCCACACACCGGCCCGCCCGACCTGCTCGTCGGGGAGCGCGGCGCGTAGTAGATGGCGACGTTGTTCGGGCGTCATCCGGGGCCCACGAGCCCGTTGCGCGTTGCCCGACACGGCGCCGCGCCGATGGCACTCGGACTATGGTGGCGGGGTGTCGCGTCGGCGCCATCGGACCGGATACCTTCGCCCGGCGAGCAGGCGGCGTGCCGGAGAGGTGGGCGGACGGTGGTAGGAGAGGAACCCGGCTCGCAACGGAGCAGTGGGACGCCGCTCCGGCTCGGCATCCCACCGGAGAGCCTGCCGCTCGCGGTGGTGGTGTTCCTCGGTGGCATCGGTGGCGGCATCGCGTTTCCCATTATCCCGATCCTCGGGGTGCAGCTGGGTCTGCCGGCGTTCCTGGTGGGCTGGATCCTCTCAGCCAACCGTGTCACCCGGCTCTTCGCCAACCCGGTCACCGGCGCGTTGATCGACCGCTTCGGAGGCAAGTGGCCGCTGACCCTCGGTCTGCTGGTCGAGGCGCTCGCCACCGCGACCTACAGCCTGGCGCTGCACACCGCCAACCCCGGTTGGCTGCTGCTGGCGGGTCGGGCGATCTGGGGGATCGGCTCCTCGGCCATCATCGTGGGCGGCGTGACCATCGCCCTCAACGCCTCGTCCGAGGCCAACCGCGGCCGCAGTACGGCGGTGGTCCGCTTGGCTCTGAGCCTCGGGTTGCCTGCGGGCATGCTTGCCGGTGGACTGGTCGCGGGCTTCGTGAGCAACGATGCCGCCTTCCTATCGGCCGCTGCGGTCACCCTGGCGGCGGCCGTGCTGGCCTGGTGGACCGTGCCGAGCAGCGTGCCCCAGGGCCCGCTCCGGATCCAGGAGCGCGCGCCTCGGCCTGTGCTGGTGGAACGCGTGAGGAGGGCGGCGGCCACCGTCGTTCGTGCCGACCGGCGGGTGCAGGCCGTGTGGCTGGCCAATCTGCTGGTCTTCTTCTCGATCCAGGGGGTCCTGCTGGCGACCCTGGTGCTGCTCGTCCACGCGCGCGGCATAGGCATCGCAGGGCTGGGTGAGCAGCCCATGGCCGGAGCCTTGCTCGCCGTCATGATGCTGGCGTCCGCTGCCGTCACCGTCTACCTCGGGCGGGCGCTCGACCGTTCGCCGACTCGGACGGGGTTGGCGCTACCGGGCGTGGTGGCCGCCGCGGCGGGCTTCGCCGTTCTCGCGCTGGCCGGCGGCGCCGGGTCGGCCGTGGTGGGCGTCGTGCTGCTGGGACTGGGCATGGGTGGCACCTCGATCCCGCTGCTGACCCTGCTCGGTGACCTCACCCCGGCGTCCCAGCGCGGCCAGGTGGTGGGCTACTACCAGTTCTTCGGCGACGTCGGCGGCAGCCTCGGCCCGATCCTGGGGATCGAGCTGGTGACGGCGATCGGCTTCACGCCGACCTACCTCGGGGTCGCCGTCCTGCTGCTCCTCGAACTCCCCCTGCTGGGGGCGCTGTGGCGGGTCGAGCGGCGCTTGCGGGTCCGATCGTGAGCCGGGCGCGCGCGGCAGTGCCGTTCAGGGCGTGGCGGGGACCAGCCTGAGTCGGTCGCGCAGGACGAGCGCCAGCCCGACGATCAGCGCCGCGACGTTCACGACGGTGGCAGGGTAGAGCAGGACCAGGCCGATCGCGACCAGGAGCCAGCGTTCCCAGCTCGCCAGTCTGTGTAGGAGGAAGCCCGCCCCGCCGGCCGCCAGCAAGACGATGCCGACCAGCGCGAACACGAAGCGCGGGACGATGACCAGCAGCGCCTGGCCGGTGCTCATGCCTTCCACCACGGGCACGATCAGCAGCGCCGTGCCGCTGTACGACAGCAGGAAGGTGAAGCCGATGAGGTACTTCGGCAGCGCCACCATGGCGGCGTACAGACCGGTCTGGATCGGATTGGTCTTGAACACCGACGCGGCCGCGTACGCCGAGAGGCCGACGGGTGGCGTGATATCGGCCAGGACGGCGTAATAGAACAGGAACATCTGCGTGGCCAGGAGCGCCGCATGCTCGGGCACGCCGTTGGCCACTACCAGCTTCTGGACGGCCGGAGCGACCAGCGCCGAGGTGAGCACGTAGGTGGCGATGGGCGGAACGCCCATGCCGAGCACCAGGCTGAACAGCGCTGCCAGGATGGTCGCGATGGCGAGCGACTGGCCCGAGATCGCCAGCAGGATCTCGGAGACCTTGGAGGCGAGCCCGGTCAGCACCATCATCGTCATGATCATGTTGGCGGCGACCACCGCTCCCCCGATCGGGATGAGGTGGCTGAAGCCGTTGGCCAGGCCCTGGAAGAGCTTTCCGATGGGGGGCCGCACGGTGGGGTCGAGGTAGGCCAGCACGATGAATGCGAAGATCGCCAGGGTCACCGTGAGGTTGACGGAGTAGCCTCGGTAGATCATCACCAGGATGAGCAGCACCGGCAGGAACACGTAGGCGTATCGGAAGGCGTAGCGCCGACCGATCCCCTCGACGGTCTCGATCGCCTGGAGCTTCATCTTGCGGACGTAGAACTCGTTGTAGGCCCAGATCGCGATGAACAGCAGAACCATCGGCCCGATCGCCATCACGATGATCTGGATGTAGGGGATGGCCAGCAGCTCCACCATCACGAAGGCGATCGAACCCATGATGGGCGGTGTGATGTAGGCGATGGTGCCGACCGTCGAGCACAAGCCCGCCGCGATCAGGCGGTTGTAGCCGGCGCGCTTGAACAGCGGCTCGTTCAGGGTCGACACGAACAGCGTATCGGCCGCGCCCGAACCCGAGAACCAGCCCATCATCACGGCCATCACGCTGGTGGCGCGGCCCGGTGCCGCGGGGCTCTTGCCCACCAGCAGGAAGGCGATGTTGGCGATGATCTCGCCGAACCCGAGCGCCGAGATGACGGCGCCGAGGATGGTGAAGTAGACGAGGTACTTCAGGGACACCCCGGTGATGATGCCGAATAGCCCGGCCTCGGTCTCGGCGTAGAGCTTGCCGAGGAGCATGTCGAGGGGGAAGCCGGGGCTCTGTAAGGTGCCGGGGATCAGATAGCCGTAGAGGTTGTACAGCAGGAAGACCAGCACCAGGCTGGGGAGCACCGGCCCGAGCATGCGGTACACGATGCCCAATACCAGGAAGGTCAGGCCGAACGACATGGCGAGGTCCCAGGGGACAGGCAGCATGGCGCGGCTCACCAGATCGTTGAACTGCAGCAACAGGTACAGGAACGGCGCGATGCTGAGGAGCGCCGCGACCACATCGAACGCCCGTGCGATCCGGGGCACGACCGCCGGCCCGACGGACACGACCCAGAACACGGTCGTCGCCAGCTCCACGATCAGGGGCTGGCCGAGCTGCCAGAACGCATAGAGAGGCACGGCCGCGAGCAAGGTGAAGATCCACGACCCGACGCCCACCTTGGTGGGCTTGCGGGCCGCCATCAACAGATAGCCGGCGAGCACCAGCAGGAACACGTGCGCGGCACGCTGGACCTGGGTCAGGTCGAGCAGCGGGATCTCACTGTTCGACCACGGCATGAACGGATGGATGACGAGATACAGGTGGTACAGGGTCGCAACGAGCAGGACCCCGAAGGTGATGCGCTTCAGAAGGGCGGCCACAGCAGGGTGATCTCCAGGCAGCTGTCTCGCAGGGTGGCGTGGTGGGAGCCGAGGCGCACGGTCATGCCGACGACGGTGCAGTAGTCCAGCGACCGGGTGCGTTGCGGCGCGAGCCGTGCGTTGATGCGGTAGGTGCCGCTGGTGTAGTAGTTCTCGGTCTTCTCGTCGGTCAGCATGCGGAAGTGGTCGAAGCCGGTGCGCAGGTCGAATCGGATGCGCACCGGACCGCCCGTCACGGAGTTGGTGAACGCCACCTCGCCGCTCTGCCACGCCCACAGCCACAGCACGTGGTCGCCGGCATCGCCGGCGCCGCCGCTCAGTCGCACCGGTCGGGCGAGCACCAGGACCAGGACCCCCACCACCAGGATGGGGGTCCAGATCAGGGTTCTACGCATGGACTACTGGACGGCTCCGACTTCCTTGTAATAGCGGAGCGCTCCGGGGTGGAAGGGGATGGTGGTCTGGCCCACCAGCTTGGCCGTGTTCTCGACGGTCGTGTCCTTCGACGGCTTGATCGCGTCGTGGAGGTCCTGGATGTGCGTGAAGACGGTCTTGGTGATGGTGTAGGCGACGTCGTCGGGCAGTGAGGCCGGGCAGGCGAAGCGGTTCCAGAACGCCAGCGTCTGGGTGTCTCCCGTCGCGCCGTAGGTGGCCGCCGGGATGGTGCCCATCACGCCCAGGCCGGGGAAGCGTTGCATGAAGGTCTTGACGGCAGTGCCGTTGGGGTCGAGCGAGACCAGCGCCACCTTCTTGCCCTTGCGCTGCAGGGTGGTGGAGAGTTCGCTGATCGACCCGGTGGGGATGCCGCCCGACCAGAAGTAGGCGTCGAGCGTGCCGTTGGCCAGGCCGTCGGCGGACTCGGCGGCGCCCAGGCGCGACCACTTGCTGAACGAATCGGTCTTGACGCCCGCGGCGTCGAGGACCAGCAGGCTCGTGTACTCGGTGCCGGAACTCGGTGCCCCGGTGGAGACGCGCTTGCCCGCCAGATCGGCGAGGCTGGTGATGCCGGAGTCGGACGTGGTGACGATCTGTAGATAGTTCGGGTACGTCACCCACAGGATGCGCGAAGGCGCCGGGTTGCCCTTGAACTTCTCGTGGGTGCCGTTGTAGGCGACCAGCGCCGAGTCGGGCAGAGAGAGCTCGCAGTAGTAGACGCCGCGGTTCGGATCGGTCTTGTCGCGCAGCAGAAGGTTGTTGTCGATGGACGCCGCGGTCTGGATGGCGGTGGCACTGAGGTCCGCATACTTCGACAGCATCTGCGCGACCTGGGTGCCGTAGTAGAAGTACACGCCGCCGGTGCCGCCGGTGCCGATGACGATCTGCACGCGCTGGGCGAACGCCGATCCGACGAGTGCCGAGACGATGATGGCGATGACAATCCACGAACGTTTCACGCCGACCTCCTAAGGATCCTTGCACGTCGTGTTCGACGTCCACGATACCGGCGGGGGTCGCCGGGCGAACATGTGTATCGACGGAAGAGTACCCTGCGTGCTACGGGCGAGCGGAGGTGCGAGCTCGTTCCCGCGCTACGCACCGCGGCGCGGGTGCCGGGACCCGGGTCAGGAGCCCCCGCTGCCGCGCCCGCCTCGGCCGGGGGAGGACGCCGGGCCGCCGCGCCCGACCTGCCCTGTGGCTCCGCGCGTCTGGGCAGGGGTCCCGCGCTTCGTGGCCGCGGCGCTGCGCGAAGGAGCCGCGCCGCCCTCCAACGACAGGCCGCCCGTCGTCACGAGGCGCTCGAACTCCTTGGGGTCCACCGATCGAGCGATCCCCACCTCGAAGCTGATGAGGCGCTTCAAGTGGAGCTCGGCCAGGTTCGCATCCATGGTCACCATGCCGAGCGAACCGCCCATCTGGATCTGCCCGGGGATCTGGTGGGTCTTGCCCTCACGGATGAGGTTGCGGATGGCGGGCGTGGCGATCAGGAACTCGAAGGCCAGCGCGCGCCCTTCGCCCGTCGACTTGGGGATGAGCTGCTGCGTCAGGATGGCCTGGAGGTTGTTCGAGAGCTGCACCCGGACCTGCTCCTGCTGGGCCTCGGGGAAGACGTCGATGATGCGGTCGATGGCTTCGGCGGCGGTGTTGGTGTGCAGCGTCCCCAGCACCAGGTGGCCGGTCTCGGCCGCGGTCACGGCCGCTCCGATGGTCTCGAAGTCGCGCATCTCGCCTACCAGGATGACGTCGGGTGCCTGTCGCAACACGCTCCTGAGCGCGGCATGGAAGTCCTTGGTGTCCTCGCCGACCTCGCGCTGGTTGACGATCGAGCTCTTGTGCTGGTGGAAGAACTCGATCGGGTCCTCGATGGTCACGATGTGCTTCTGGTACTCCTCGTTGATGAGGTTGATCATGGTGGACAGCGTCGTCGACTTGCCCGACCCCGTGGGGCCGGTGACGAGCACCAGGCCGCGTGGGAGACGCGCCGTTGCGGCGACTTCGTCGGGCAGCCCCAACGCCGAGAAGCCCAGGACCTCTTCGGCGATGGTCCGCATCACGCCACCCACCGAGCCACGCTGCTGGAACACGTTGACGCGGAAGCGTCCATGACCCGAGAGGCTGAACGAGAAGTCGAGGTCCTTGCGCTCCTCGTAGTTGCGCTGCTTCTTCTCATCCATCAACGCATACATCAGGCGCCGGGTCAGGTTCGGGGTGAGCGGGTCGTAGTCGGTGGGGCGCCACTCGCCGTCGAGCTTGAGCATCGGCGGCAGGCCGACCGTGATCAGGAGGTCCGACGCCTGCCGCTCGATGGCCATCTTCAGCAGATCGACGATATCGGCCTGGATCTGGGTGGAGCGGATCTGGTCACTCATGCGCGTCCTTCCGGTGGAGGCAGGGCCTGCGGATCACTCCGCGGTCCTGGCCAGGACCTCTTCGAGCGTGGTGATGCCTTGGAAGGCCTTGTAGATTCCGTCCTCCCGAAGGGTATGCATCCCGTTCTTGACGGCGATCTCGCGAAGTTCGAAGGCCGAGGCCTCCTTCACGATGGCCTTCTCGATGTCGTCGTCCACGACGAGGAGCTCGTGGATGGCGTAGCGGCCGTTGTAGCCGCTGCCGCCACACTTCTCGCAACCGACCCCGCGAAAGAGCTTGCGCCCGTGCGTCTCGTCTTCGGCCATGCCTAGGCGTCGTAGGACGTCGGGCTCCGGCGTGTACTCCACCCGGCAGTCCTTGCAGACCTTGCGTACCAGACGCTGAGCCAGCACGCCGATGAGCGAAGCGGAGATGTTGAAAGGCTCGATCCCCATCTCCGCCAGGCGGCTGATCGCGCCTGCGGCATCGTTGGTGTGGAGCGTGGCGATCAAGAGGTGACCGGTCAGCGCCGCTTCCATCGAGATCTTGGCCGTCTCGTGGTCCCGGATCTCACCGACCATGATGATGTCCGGGTCCTGGCGGAGGAACGCCCGCAGCGCCCGCGCGAAGTCGAGCCCCGCCTTCACGTTCACCTGGGTCTGGTTGATCCCAGGGATCTCGTACTCGACCGGGTCCTCGATGGTGGTGACGTTGACCTCGGGAGTCGCGATGCGCTTGAGGACGCTGAAGGTGGTGAACGACTTGCCCGAGCCGGTGGGACCGGTGATTAGGAACATCCCGTAGGGCTTCCGGATGACGTCCCGGAATCCCTCGAAGTTGTACTCCGCGAAGCCGAGCTCCTCGATCTCGGGGATGTCGGTCGCGCGCTTCAGAAGGCGCATCACGGCCTTCTCGCCGTACACCGTCGGCAGCGTCGAGAGGCGCAGGTCGACTTCCGTCGTCCTGTCGCGGAACCGCACCCGCCCGTCTTGCGGCATGCGCCGTTCGGCGATGTTCAGGCCGCCCATGATCTTGATGCGCGCCGCCATGGCGCTCGCCGTCGACTTGGGCATGGTCATGTACTCGCGCAGGCTGCCGTCCTTGCGGACTCGCACCACCACGTGGGTCGGACGGGGTTCGATGTGGATGTCGGAGATGTCGTTGAGGATCGATTCCCGGATGATGTTGTTGACGACCTTCACCAGCGCGTTGTCGTCGATGGCGCTGGTGTCCTCTTCGGCATCCGATGAGCCGGCGCCGACCTCCTCGACGAGCGCCTTGGCCAGCTCGTCCATGTCGCTGCCTTCGTGGTAGAAGCGGTTCAGCGTTCGCGCCAGCGTGTCCTCGGTGGCGACCGCAGGCTGGATCTCCTTGCCGGTGATCAGCCGGATGTCGTCCAGAGCGAACACGTGGCGCGGGTCCTTCATGGCGACCACCAGCGTGTTGCCCTCGATGCGGATCGGCATCGCCTGGTAGCGCCGTGCGGTCTGCTCGGGGACCAGACTCACGGCGAAGGGGTCGACCTTGATACCGTCGTCGATGAACTCGTAGCCGAGCTGCATGGCGAGGCTGCGCGCGAGCATCTCGGGGCTGATCTTGCCCGATTGCACCAGCGTGTCCTCGAGCCGGCCGCCGCCCGCACGTTGCTTGTTGAGGGCCTCGTCGACATCGGTCTGCGTGACGTAGCCTAGGTCTACCAGGATCTCGCCCAGCGGCTTGACGCGGCCCAGCTTGGCCTGCTCCTCGAGCGCCTTGCGCAGCTGCTCGCGCTTGAGCTTCTTGTTCATCAGCAGCGTTTCGCCCAGGCGCCCCTTGTTATCGGCGTACATCAGGTCGATGCGCTTCATGACCTCGCGCTCGGGCGCAGCCAGGAAGGTGACGGGGCGCTGCGCGATGGCCTCGATATCGGGCATGCGGCGTGGGTCGGACATGGCGATGACGAGCTTGTCCTCGTCCATCCGGTACGGCACGGCGCTGAACTGCACCGCATCGAGCCGGAGTAGCGTCGAGGCCAGGCGCTCGTTGACGGACTCGCCGTCGAGCGTCGCTTGGAAGGGGATACCCATCTGTTCAGCGAGCAGCTGCGCCAGCCGGTCGTCGTCGAGCGCCCCCTGCTTGATCAGGATGCGCCCAAGCAGACCCCCGGTACGGTGCTGTTCCTCCACCGCGCTCTTGAGGTGCTCGTCGGTGATGAAGCCCTTCTCCACGGCCAGCGACCCCAGCCGCTGGCTGATATCGACCTCGAAGTCCGGTGGAGGCTCCTGGCCGAGCTCCGGATAGTACGTGGCGATCGCCCACTGGAGCTCCTTCTGGAGGGCCTGGTAGGGCTCCACCAGGCAACCCGAGGCGTCCTCGACCTCCTCGATGGCGAGGGCGTCGAGCGGGTCCTCGAATGCGACCCGGAGGCGGTTGCCGTCGATGGCGAAGGGCATGGCGCCGACTTCGAAGGCGAGGTCCGCGGGGATCTTGCTCAGCGCGTCGGGCATGACGTCGACCCGTGGGAGCACGACCAGTGGGATGCCGATCGACTCTTCGATGGCCCGCGCGATACGTTGCTCCGAGATGACGCCGATGTGCACGAGGATGTCGGCGAGGCGTCCGCCGACTTCGGCGTGCCGGCTGATCGCCTGCTGCAGTGACTCGTCGTTGACGTAGCCCCGCTCCAGCAATACCGCGCCAAGGCGCTTGTCACCGATGGACAGGACGGCCACGCTCACCCCCTCGTAGGATCATTCTCTCAAGATGGCGCACCATTCGAGTATGAGGAAGCTTACCCGGCGACAGCGGCTGCACCAGGATCGACACCAGACCGGCGAGGTTGGCGCCCAGTACGTCGGTGAAGAGCTGGTCCCCCACCATCGCGGTGGCCGCTGCCGGCGTTCCGAGGCGCACGAGGGCGCGCGCGAAGGCGCGGGTGAACGGCTTGCCGGACAGCGCGATGGCCTCGACCCCGAGTCGTGCCGCCACTGTAGCCACACGCCGGCGCTCGCCGTTGGAGAGGATCAGGATCCGGATGCCGGAACGCTTCAGGCCGGCGAGCCACACCTCGACGCTCGGGTCGGGCGCGTCCTCGGTGGCCGCCAGCAAGGTGTCGTCGAGATCGACCATAACCCCGCGCACGCCGAGGCCCCGGAGCAACTCCGCGTCGACCTGGTCGACGCTGGTCACCATGACATCTGGCCGCAGCATTGGCGAAGTGTAGCATGCCGACGGCCGCCCGCAAGCGGAAGGATTCACGACGGGGCCGCAACTTCCGGGCTTTCGCCCGGCGGCCGGGGGTCGGCGGGTTGGGCGGTCGGCACGCTGGGGTATAGACCGCATCGAGTCGGAGTCTACGCGGTATGCCCTTACGACGCTCTTACCTGCAGGGCCTGCCTGAGCAGCGGCGCGAAGGTCTCCGGGTCGTCGGCCCAGGGGTAGTGTCCTGCCTCGATCAGGCTCGTCAGGGCCGACGGGAGGCGTTCCAGGACGGCCTCGGCCTGACCCGGGTAGGCGGTACCGTCGCGGGTGCCCAGCAGCACCACGATCGGGAGGCGCAGGGTGGCGAGCTCGTCGAGGACGTCTAGATGCCACACCCCTTCGGGCTCCGGGGCCTCGTGTGGGCCGAACAGCGCCGTGGCGTCGCTGTGCTCGAGCCGCAGCCGGCTCGATGGCGACGGGAACTGCATGCCGTCGAACAGGATCTTGGGGTTCACCCACCCGAACGCCTGGTCGACGAGCATCTCGGGATCGAGCGTCTCCGGCTCGGCGAGCGCGCTCTCGGGAGGCAGCGCCTCGTCGGGATGCCCCGCCTCGTGGGCGGCCTGTCGTTGCAGGTCACGCGCCAGCATGGGCATCGACAGCCAGGGGTTCACCATCACCAGGCGCTCGAACCGATGGGGCGTGCGGTGAGCGGCCCGCACCGCCACGAGCGCACCGAAGCCATGCGCCAGAAGGCTGGCCTTGCCGATCTCGAGCGCGTCGAGCACAGCCCGGACGTCGTCGGCGAGCAGGTCGAGATCGAACGGGGAGGCGCTGTAACTGCGTCCCGCACCCCGCTGATCGGCGTAGAGCAGTTGGAAGTCCTCGAGATCGTCGCCCGCCAGGTCGCGGAACGAGAAGCTGTTGTAGCCCGGCCCGCCGTGGAGGTAGTACACGGGAGGGGCGTCGGACCGGCCGACCTGCTCGACGTAGAGGTCGGCGTCGGCACGTTCGATGTTGAGGGGCCGATCGAGGTAGGTGGTTCCGTCCGTCATTCGTCCACGCTCGCGAAGGTCCACACCCGGCAGCCCTGGGGAGCGGCCGGCTCGGGCAGGCGGTCGGCATCGGCGACCAGCAGGTAGAGTCCCTCCTGGTCGCGACTTGCGAGCAGTCGGGTGCGGGCGCCGCCGCGCTGCAGGCGAACGGCCAGATCGCCGAGGCGTGCCTGGGCGGCGTCGCCTGCGAGCTCGTAGAAGCGGGTCTGGTGGGGCCCGGAAGACATGCCTCCAGTGTACGGCGAGGTGGGCGTGCGTCGGAGTGGGCCGGCGGCGCCGGCGCTCCGGCGGCACTGCGAATGTGCGTTGGCGCGCATCCAGGCGAACGGATCTGCGTGCTAGCATGGCCCATGCAAGGCTGATGTGGCGGCGCGGTGACCCTGGTCCCGCGGCGCCTTCGCTTTGCGGCCCGTCTGGTACCGCCAGACCCTTCTGGAGGTGGCGTCATGGACGAGCGTGGATACGGTCCCGGTCGAACGCAGCGCGTCCCCAGGCCGCGTTCTGCACGGCATCCTCCCAGGCAACGCACCTTATCGGATCTGCGTCCGCTGGTGAAGCAGGGTCTGTACCGCATCGGGACCCATGCCGCCAAGCACGCGACGTGCGAGGGCTTCACCGAGACCGACATCGTGGAAACGGTGCTCTACGGCCGTGAGCTGATGCGCTACTGGCAGGACGAGCGCCTGCTGGTACTGGGCTACCTGCCCGTCAGCGCCGCCGTGAAGATCCCACTGCACGTCGTGGTGGAGTACAGCACCCAGCGCTGGGTCGACGTGGTGACCGCGTTCATCCCGCACGATGCCCACCGGGTGCCGTCGCGAGCGCGCCTGGCCGAGGCCCTGCGTTACGACCGGGACGAGCCCGAGAGCTGGTTGGTGGGGCCGGGCCGGTAACGGCCCGGCCGCACGCTCACGGGTCCTTCGAGGGCGTCAGCCCCAGGGTGAGCATGTAGCTGGTGGTGCCGTTGCGCCCGTCGTAGCGGCGGACCAGCTCGACCAGGTCTCGCTGCAATTGTTTGGCGTCGCCATGATCCAGCCACAGAGGGAGGTTGGCCATCAAGACGGCCGGGGCGTCGTCGTGCAGCAGCCGCTGGGTCAGCGGTTCCTCGTCGGCGGTCTGATCCGACGGGCCGATCGACACGCGCTGCTCGGCATCGAGCTCGAGCCGCCACCCCCAGCGGTGGAGCTGGAGCTCGCGGTCGGCGAGCGCATGCACCAGCCCGGCGATCAGGCGCTGTTGGGGGCCGTGCAGTAGGCTCGCCACCGATTCCTCGAGATCGGCCTGGGGGAGCGTCGCGAACGGGATGAAGAAGGCGTCGGGGGCGCGGTAGTAGCGTACCGGGCGCCCCGCGCGCTTCTGCTCGCGAGTCAGCTCCAGGAGGCGCAGCTGCCGCATGCGCTTCACGCGGTAGGCCATGTCCTTGACGCTCACACCGACCTCGGAGGCTGCCGCACTGGTGCTGCGCTCGCCCTGCATGAACGGGTGCAGGAAGCGCAGGCGATCGGCGTCGAGGAGGAACGCGGCCGCGGGCTCGTCGTCGACCACGGCCGCCGGGCTAGTCGAGTCGGACGGTTCCATCTCGACTAGGGTAGCTCCTACCTTGACGTCATGAATGCGAACCCATCCTCCCCTTCGGCCCAGCCGCTCGCGGTCCGCGATTTCCGTCTGCTGTGGCTTGGCGAGAGTGTCTCCCTGCTGGGTGACCAGTTCTACCTCGTCGGCCTGCCGTGGCTCACCCTCCGGCTCGGGGGCGACGGCCTCGCACTGGGCACGGTGTTGATGACGGCGGCGGTGCCCCGCGCGTTGTTCATGCTCCTCGGCGGCGCCGTGAGCGACCGGCTCTCACCCCGGCGCGTGATGCTGGCGTCCAACCTGCTTCGCGCCGTGGCGGTCGGGCTGCTCACGGCGCTGGCGGCCGCCGGCGCCCTGCAACTCGCCCACGTCTACCTGCTGGCCGTGCTGTTCGGGACCGTCGACGCCTTCTACCACCCGTCCTTGATGACGATCGTGCCTTCCATCGTGCCGCGGGAGCGACTGGAGAGCGCCAACGCCCTGGTACAGGGCAGCGAGCAGCTCGCGATGCTGCTCGGCCCGGCCTTCGCCGGCGTGGTGATCGCGGCGGCGGGCCTCACGCCCGCCTTCGGGATCGACGCACTCACCTTCCTGTTCACGCTCACCACGCTGCTGGCGATGCGGGTCCCGGCGTCGATCCGGGCGGGCGACGGAACGAACGTGCTGCAACAGATCGGGAGCGGGATGCGCTACGCCTTTCGGACCCCATCCATGCGAGTCATGCTCATCTCGGTCGCCTTCCTGAACCTGGCCATCGCCGGGCCGGCCGGGGTGGGCCTGCCGCTGCTGGCCCACCAGCGCTTCGGGGGCGCGGCCGCCTTCGGCGTGATGATGTCGGTGTTCGGCGGCAGCACGCTGCTCGGCGCCCTGTTGGCCGGCAGCGCGCTCCGGCGCGTTCCCCTCGGTCGACTGATGGTGGGGGCGCCGCTTCTCTTCGCGGCTGCCCTCGGCGCCGTGGGCGTGGCCGGTCGCTTACCGCTCGTGCTGGCCGCGCTCGCGGTGATGGGGCTGGGCGCCGGCGCGCTCAACGTGCGGGCCATCGCCTGGCTGCAGGGCCGCACGGACGCCGCCTTCCGTGGGCGCGTCATGAGCCTGGTGATGTTCGCCTCGGTCGGCCTGGCGCCCCTCTCGCTGGCAGGAGCCGGTGTGCTGGTGGGCCACGGGTTCGTCCTGCTCTTCTCCAGCGCCGCCGCCCTGATGCTCCTGGTCACACTCGTGGTCGCGACAACGCAGGGGCTGCGCGGCCTCGACACGGCACCCGCCGCCTGAGTGGGCGCACCGGCGCGTACGGTGCGTCCTCGGCCCACGCACGCTCCGCGCCTGTCGCCCGTCCCGTGATGGCGGGCGGCAGGCGCGTGCGCCGCGGATCAGTCCAGCGGGAGGCCGTACACGCGGGCGGCGTTGCGGTCGAGCACGGGCTCGAGCGCGTCCAGCGGCACGCCGCGCACCTCCGCCACGACCTCCGCGGTATGGCGCACGTACGCGGGCGTGTTGCGCCTGCCCCGCATCGGGACCGGCGCCAGGTAGGGGCTGTCGGTCTCGACGAGCAGCCGGTCTTCGGGAACGGCGCGGGCCGCATCGCGCAGCGCCGCGGCATTCTTGAAGGTGACGTTCCCGGCGAACGACACCATCCATCCCAGCGCCAGACCCGCGTCCAGGAGGCCGGCGTGACCGTTGAAGCAGTGCAGGATGCCGCGCCGGTGCCCGGCCTCGCCGATGGCGGCGACGGCCGCCAGCGAGGCGTCCTCTCGCCCCTGGCCGTCGCGCACGTGGAGGATCAACGGCTTGTTCAGGCGCCGGGCGAGCGCGGCTTGCCAGTCGAAGGCGCGACGTTGGCTCTCCAGCGTCTCGTCGTCCCAGTGGGTGTCGAAGCCGGTCTCCCCGATGGCGACGACACGCGGGTGCCCGGCCAGGGCGGCCACCGCTTCCCGGACGGCGGGGTCGTCGGCGTCGGAGGCGTTGTTCGGGTGGATGCCGACGGCCGCCCATACGTTGGGATGCGTGTCTGCCAGCCGAAGGGCTTCACGGTCACCGTCGACGGTGGTACCGACGGTTACGAGAGCCCGCAGGGAGGCGTCGGCGGCGCCGTCCGGATCGTCACAGGCGTCGAGATGGCAGTGGCTGTCGATCATGCCGCCACCATACCGGCGGGTCGAGGCGTGCGCCCGCTGCCGAGGCGACTACCGTGCGTCCCGTGGGGGTACGGAAGTGTGAGAATCCTGTAAGACCCTCGCTGGTAGAGTCAAGCCATCTCGGGGAGACCACCGGATGCGACGAAAGCGAGGGGTCGACATGGTACAGGCAGCAGCGGGACCCAACGGACAGAGTCTGCGGGCTCTGAGCAACGAGGAACTCAGCGATATCATCGCGAAGTGCGAGAGCGCCATCGCCGACGGCAGCGCGGAGATCGAGGATTTCGAGTCGTTCGTCCTGTGCCAGAAGGAACTCGCCCGGCGTACCTGGGCGTGAGGGGCCCGGCGCGACCGGAATCCTTTCACATCGACCGCTCGTGACGCGTGCGTAGCATAGATCGTGCTACCACGCGTTCTCATCTGGATGATCGCTGCGACGTTGCTGACCCGTAGCCGCGTTGCCCTGGGTCGCGCCCCGCGTACCCTTCGCGGGGGGTTGCCGCTAGCTGCGCTGGGTCTGGTGTTGGGGGCCTGTGCCCCGGCGCTCAGCGCCGCGCCGGTGGTGTCGGCCCAGGCGGACACCGCCCCTCCCGCGACGCCGGCCGTGGTACCCCAGGTGCCCGACGCCGCCGCCAACGTTCAGATCGGAATCGCGTCGTGGTACGGGCCGAACTTCGCGGGACGGCTCACGTCCGACGGCGAGATCTTCGATCCCAGCCAGCTGACCGCCGCCCACCGTACGCTGCCTTTCGGCACCCTGGTGAAGGTCACCAACCTCGTCAACAACGAGAGCGTCGTGGTGCGCATCAACGACCGCGGACCGTTCAAGCCCAACCGCATCATCGACCTGTCGCGCGCCGCCGCCGAGGCCATCCACATGAAGAACATGGGCGTGGCCCGGGTCAAGTTGGAGCCGCTGGCGTTGCCCACCGGCGTCGTTCGCGTCGGCGTCGACGATAGCCTGCGGGGGTACGAGGTCCAATCGCGCTACCACCGTGTCGGCCAGCTGCTGGTCCTGTCGCGGCGCAGCGGTGCCGACGCCGTCGTGGTTCGCGTCATCGGCAACGATGTCCCGGCGGGTAGCGGGGCCGACGTCCTGGTCGGTCACGACCTCTACCTCAAGATCGGCGACCAGGCCCACCTGACCGAGCGCTGACGTAGGGCCTGCCGGGGGGCGCCCTCAGCGTCGACAGCCGGCCGCCAGCTCGGCGGCGAGTGCGCCGACGCGCTGCACGGCACCGTCACGGTGACCGCCATCCACCTCCTCCTGGATGGCTCGGATGAAGGCCGACCCGACCACCACTCCGTCGGCAACAGCGGCGACACGGGCCGCGCTGTCACGTGAGCCCACGCCGAAGCCCACCGCCACCGGCAGGTCTCCCGCGGCGCGCGTACGGGCCACCAGGGACGCGACCTCGTCGGGAACGGTGTCGCGGGCTCCGGTCACGCCGGTGACCGAGACCGCGTAGACGAACCCGCTGCAGGCACGCACGACGGTATCGATGCGCGCATCGGTCGAGGTCGGCGCCACCAGGAAGATGGTGTCGAGGCCCACCGCGCGCGCCACCGGCAGCAGTGCGCCCGCCTCATCCGGAGGCAGGTCGGGGAGGATGACGCCGTCCGCGCCGGCCTCTACGAGGGCGCGCACGAAGCCGGACTCACCGCCCTGCGGGTAGCAGTACACCGGGTTGTAGTAGGTCATCACGGTCAGCGGCTTGTCGCTGCGTTGTCGCAGGTCGTGGACCATGGCCAGCGTGGCCGCTGTGTCCACGCCACGGGCCAGCGCATCCTCGCTGGCGCGCTGGATGGTGGGGCCGTCACCCAGCGGGTCGGAGTAGGGGAGGCCGATCTCCAGTAGATCGGCGTGCTCCAGGAGCGCTTCGGCGTAGTCGGGGAAGCGCTCGGGATCGGGGAAGCCGGCCGTGAGGAAGGCGACGAAGGCCGCGCGGTTCTCGCGCTTCGCCGCGGCGAAGGCGTGTTGGATGCGTCCCACGTTCACGCGCCCGCCGTATCGCCGCGCAGGCGCATCACCTCGGCGACGTCCTTGTCGCCGCGTCCCGAGAGGTTCGCCACGATGATCTCCTCCGGACCCATGGCGGGTGCCAGGGTCTGCAAGTGGGCGATGGCGTGGGCGCTCTCGAGCGCCGGCACGATGCCTTCGGTGCGCGCCAGCAGCTCGAAGGCCGCCAGCGCCGCGGCGTCGTCGACGGCCACGTACTCGGCGATGCCTGCGTCGGCGTAGTAGCTGTGCTCGGGACCCACACCGGGGTAGTCGAGTCCGGCCGACACGGAGTGGGCCGGCGTGATCTGGCCGTCGTCGTCGGACAGCAGGTACATGAGCGAACCGTGCAGGACCCCGCGCTTGTGCGCCGTGATGCTGGCGGCGTGCTCACCGCTACTCAGCCCTCTGCCGGCGGCCTCCACGCCGATCATCCGGGGACGTTCGCCTTCGGGCAGATAGGCGTACGGCGCGAACAACCCGATGGCATTGCTGCCGCCGCCGACGCAAGCCACCAGCGCGTCCGGGACGCGGCGGCCCTCCGCGGCCTCGAGCTGGTCCATGGTCTCGAAGCCGATCACGCTCTGCAGGTCGCGGACCAACATCGGGTAGGGGTGCGGCCCTACCACCGACCCCAGGATGTAGAACGTGTCTCGCACGTTCGTCACCCAGTCGCGGATGGCCTCGTTGGTGGCGTCCTTGAGGGTGCGCGTGCCGCTGCCGACCTCGCGGACCTCGGCGCCCAGAAGGCGCATGCGGTACACGTTCATCTGCTGCCGGCGGACGTCCTCCTCGCCCATGTAGACAACGCACTGCAGCCCGAACAACGCTGCCGCGGTCGCCGTGGCCACGCCGTGCTGGCCGGCGCCGGTCTCGGCGACCACGCGCCGCTTGCCCATGCGGCGTGCCAGCAGGGCCTGCCCGATGGTGTTGTTGATCTTGTGCGCGCCGGTGTGGTTGAGGTCCTCGCGTTTGAGGTAGATGCGGGCGCCGCCGAGACGGGCGCTGAGGGCGTCGGCGCGGTACAGGCGGCTGGGGCGGCCCACGTACTCGCGGAGGTAACGCTTCAGCTCCGCCTGGAAGGCGGCGTCGGCGCTGGCGCTCCGGTAGGCGCGCTCGAGCTCATCGAGCGCGGGGATGAGCGTCTCCGGGACGTAGCGGCCGCCGTAGTCGCCGAAGCGGCCACGCGGGTCGGGAAGCGGGAACATCGTGCCTCCTCGGATGTTTCGAAGGGAACTAGGGGGTGGCGGATCGCGTCGCGGCACGACCACAGCGGCGCCAGTGCTGGTGGTGCCACTTGAAACTACGGGGGGTGCGCACCCGCACGCGCGTCCGCATGGCGCCAGTCTATGTCCGTGCCCCGACGCTGGCAAGGGTTCGCGCCGCAGGCTAGACGTCCCGCAGCAGCCAGGCCCGCTCGTCGGGGCCCAACCTGGTCGGCGTGTGCAGCAGCCGCTCCAGCGCGAACGGCGCCACCAGCTCGTCGGCCGCGATCTCCTCGAGCGCGCCCGTCAGGCCGAGGCCGTGCGCCAGCAGGCCCACTACGCGCTCCGGCCGGACGCCCACCTCGCGCAGGGCGCGCAGCGTCAGCGATCCGCGGCGCTTGGCGAGGCGCTCACCGTGCTCGTCGAGCAGCAACGGGACGTGGGCGAAGCTGGGGGCCGCCAGGCCGAGCGCCCGGTAGAGCAGGAGCTGCGCTGCGGTGGCGGGCAGCAGGTCGTCGCCGCGGACCACCTCCGTCACGGCCATGGCGGCGTCGTCGACCACCGTTGCGAACTGGTACGCCCACAGGCCGTCGGCGCGCCGCACCACGATGTCCCCCACGTCACGGCCGGCGCGCGCCCGTTGCGGCCCGGCGATGGCATCCTCGAACGCGACCCATCCGGGCTCTACCCGCAGCCGAAGGCTCGGTGTCGCGCCCTGGGCGCGTTTGTGTTCGGCAGCGCGGGCGCTGGCACGGCGCTCGGCCGGTCCGTAGACGGGCGTGCGGCCGTGCGGCGCGCTCGCGATCTGCTGGAGCTCGCGGCGCGAGAGGTAGCACGGGAAGATGCGGCCCTCACGCTCGAGGGCCTCCAGGGCAGCCGCGTAGTGAGCTCCCCGCCCGCTCTGGCGATAAGGGACGAGGGGCCCGCCGATATCGGGCCCCTCGTCCCAGTCGAGCCCCAACCAGGCGAGCTCGTGAAGGTTGCCGTCCACTGCCTCCGGGAGCGTGCGCGGGCGGTCGAGATCGTCGACCCGCAGCACCAATTCGCCTCCGAGCGAGCGCGCGCGCAGCCACGCCACCAGCGCCGTGCGGGCGTTGCCCAGGTGGAGCCAGCCGCTGGGAGAGGGCGCGTAGCGACCGCGGTAGCTTCGCGCCTCGGACGGACTCACGCTCGGTCCTGGGGCCGCAGTGGCCGGCGGGCTCAGGCCTTGCCGGCCTTGGCCATCGCCTCCAGCATGGCCGCGCCCATGTCGCTGGGCGTCTGGGCCACCACCACGCCGGCGGCCCGCAACGCTGCGATCTTGTCCTTGGCGGTGCCCTTGCCGCCGGAGATGATTGCGCCCGCGTGACCCATGCGCTTGCCTGCGGGCGCGGTGGTGCCGGCGATGAAGGCGGCCACCGGCTTGGTCATGTTGGCCCGGATCCAGGCGGCGGCTTCCTCCTCGGCCGAGCCCCCGATCTCGCCGATCATGATGACGCCCTCGGTGGCGGGGTCGTCGTTGTAGAGGCCCAACACATCGACGAAGTTGGTTCCGTTGACGGGGTCGCCGCCGATGCCCACCGCGCTCGTTTGACCAAGACCGTTGTCGGTGAGCTGCTTGACGGCTTCGTAGGTGAGGGTGCCGGAGCGGCTCACCACCCCGATACGGCCGCCCTGATGGATGTAGCCGGGCATGATGCCGATCTTGCACTCGTGCGGGGTGATGACACCCGGGCAGTTCGGTCCCACCAGGCGCGTCGCCGATCCCTCCAGCACGCGCTTCACCCGCACCATGTCCATGATGGGGATGCCCTCGGTGATGGCGACCACCAACTCGATGCCGGCGTCGGCGGCCTCGAGGATGGCGTCGGCCGCGAACGGTGGCGGCACGAAGACCACGCTCGCGCTCGCGCCCGTGGCTTCGGCCGCTTCCCGGACCGTGTCGAAGATCGGCACCGCCACACGGTAGTTGTCGTCCCGACCGGGCACGCCGCTGGGGTCGGTCTCGCCCTCGAAGAGCTCGACCTGGCCGCCGCGGCCGGGGTGCACCGCACCGACCATCTGCGTGCCGTAGGCGATCGCCTTGTCGGTGTGGAAGCGACCGGCGCTGCCGATCCCCTGCACCAGCACCTTGGTGTTCTTGTCGACGAGGATGCTCATTTCGCCAGCTCCACGATCTTCTTGGCGCCGTCCTTCATGTCGTCGGCGGCGATGAGATTGAGCCCCGATGCCGACAGGATCTGCCTCCCGAGCTCGACGTTGGTGCCCTCCAGGCGGACCACCAGGGGCACCTTCAGGCCGACCTGCTTGACGGCCGCGACCACGCCGTTGGCGATGGTGTCGCACTTCATGATGCCGCCGAAGATGTTGACGAAGATCCCCTTCACGTTGGGGTCCCTGGTGATGATGGTGAACGCCGCGGTGACGTTCTCCTCGGTCGCGCCCCCGCCGACGTCGAGGAAGTTGGCGGGCTCGCCGCCCACCTGCTTGATGGTGTCCATGGTGGCCATGGCGAGGCCGGCGCCGTTCACCAGGCAGCCGACCGTGCCGTCGAGCTTGATGAAGCTGAGGCCGTACTTGCCGGCCTCGACCTCGGCGTCGTTCTCCTCGCTCAGATCCCGCATCGCCACCACGTCCTGGTGGCGGAACAGGGCGTTGTTGTCGAAGCTCACCTTGCCGTCGAGCGCCATCACGCCACCGTCGGCGGTAACAACCAGTGGGTTGATCTCGACCATGTCGGTGTCGAGGGCCTCGGCGGCGGCGACCAACGCCTTGAAGAAGCGCACACCGTTCTTGAAGGCGTCGCCCTCCAGGCCGAGCCCGTACGCCAGGCGACGGGCCTGGAAGTCGGCCAGCGAGGTCGCCGGGTCCACCGTCTCTCGCAGGATCTTCTCGGGCGTCTCGGCCGCGACCTGCTCGATCTCCACGCCGCCCTCGGTCGACGCCATGACGATGTTGCGGCCGCTGGCGCGATCGAGCACCACCGACACGTACAGCTCGCGCGCGATGTCGATACCCTGCTCGATGTAGAGGCGGTTGACCTGCTTGCCGTCGGGACCGGTCTGAACGGTCGTCAGGGTGGAGCCCAGCATAGCTTCGGCCAGTGCGCGCACCTTCGCCTCGGCAGCCTCGACACCGCCCTTCAGGCCGTCGGTGACGACGTTGACGCCGCCGAGATCGGGATGCTCCTGGAAGCGCCCCTTGCCGCGGCCACCGGCGTGGATCTGTGACTTGACGACCACGACGGGGTGGCCGCTGGCATCCACCACCGGCCGGACCGCCGCTACGGCCTCGTCGACCGTGGTCGCGACACGTCCGATCGGCACCGCGATCCCGTGCGCTTTCATCAGCTGCTTGGCTTGATACTCGTGGATCTTCAAGGGGGACCTCCCACGGTCGGACCACGACCGTCTGTGTCGAACCGTCCCAGGGTAACGCCCGGACCTGTCCGTGTCCAAGCGGCCGTGGACCGTCGCCGAAGACGTGCGCGAGCGGGCGACCCCGGAGCGCCGCGGCCCGGCCGGTGTGGAACCCTTCAACGTCGCGAGAGCGCGGAGGCGCTAGCATGCGCGCATGGTGCGCACCGCCATACTCACCGTGAGCGACCGTGGGGCCGCCGGCCAACGCGAGGACACCTCGGTCCAGGAGATCCGCCGCCTGCTGCAGGCGGGCCCATTCGTCGAAGTCGATTACCAGGTGGTTCCCGACGAGCAAGCCATGATCCGCGCCAAGCTGCGATTGTGGTGCGATCAGGACACCGTCGACCTGGTGCTGACCAACGGGGGGACCGGCCTGGCCCTGCGCGACCGCACGCCGGAGGCCACGCGCGAGGTGATCGAGCGGGAGGTGCCTGGCCTGGCCGAGTTGATGCGGGCGCACGGCGTCGCCTCGAACCCGAACGCGGCACTCTCGCGCGGCCTGGTGGGCATCCGCCGGCGGACGCTGGTGGTCAACCTGCCGGGCAGCCCCCGCGCCGCGCGAGAATCCCTCGAGGCCGTGATCGGCGTATTGCCTCACGCCATCGACACCATCCTCGGTGAGCAACGGAGCGCGCCCGGGACCTGGCACAACTGAGCGGCAACTGCCGCCCCACTGGCCGAACGCCGTGTAGCATGGCGTGGTGACGATCCTGGCGATGGCGGTTCTGGTGATCGGGCTGGCGGTCGGGCTGGTGGGTGTGGTAGCTCCGGTCCTGCCGGGGGTGCCGATCGCCGCGGCCGGAGCCGTACTCGCGGCGTGGATGGTGGGATTCGAGCACTTCGGTGTGGCGCCGCTCGCCTTCATCATCGGGCTTGCGGTGCTGGCGCAGCTCATCGATCTGGCCGGCAACTGGGTGGGCGCCCGTGTCTACGGCGCCCGCCGCGCCGGACTGTGGGGCGGGGTGCTGGGCTCGTTGGTGGGGCTCATCTTCTTCCCACCGTTCGGTTTCCTGCTGGGCGCCCTGGTCGGAGCCGTGCTCTTCGAGCTGATCGGCGGGCGCCCGTTCGACGAAGCGCTGCGGGCCGGTGTCGGCGCCTTCGTGGGTGCGCTCGGGGGAACGGTCGCGAAGATCTTGATCGTGATCGCGATGGCCGTGGTGGGGATTCCGCGAGTGCTGTGAGGCGTGCCCCGCGGGGGGCGCCGGCGCGGGCTGGTAAGCTCGCGTCCTGAAGCGTAGGCGGGCGCGTTCGGCGCTCCTGGGAGGACGACTGCATGGATCCGATTCTCGTTCACATCGGGCCGTTGGCGATCCGCTGGTACGGCTTCCTCATCGCGCTGGCCGTGCTGATCGGAGCGCTGTGGGCCCTGAGGCTGGCCGAGCGACGCGGCCTCGACCCCGACAAGCTGCTCGACTCCGCGGTATGGCTGGTCCTCGCCGGCATCATCGGGGCGCGCCTGGTGTACGTCGTGACCAGCCCGGCTGCGTTCTTCGGTCCCGGGGGGCACCCGCTCGACGCGTTCAAGGTGTGGCAGGGGGGCATCAGCATCCACGGCGGCATCCTCGGAGTGCTGGTGGCGATGGCCGTCTTCGCCCGCGTGCAGCGCATCAACATGTGGTCGTACATGGACGTGCTCACGCCGCTCGGTGCGCTGGGGATCATGGGCGGTCGGATCGGCAACATCATGAACGGCACCGACACCGGCGGCCGCTTGACGAACCTCGCCATCGGCATCGATTGGCCCAAGCCCGGCACCCCGTTCCTGGGAGCCTTCGGCCGCTTCCTGTTCGGCAAGGACCTGTGGCAGTACGCGCCCCCGGCCTGCCGGGCGGTGCCGGCCGGTCAGCCCTGCCATATCCACTTCGCCCAGTTCTACGGCTTCCTGGTCGGGTTCATCCTGCTGTTCATCGTGCTGTGGGCGCTCCGGCGCAGCCGCGCGCCGGGCTTCGCGTTCTGGCAGTTCGCGCTGTGGTACTCGGTGCTGCGGAGTCTGCTCGAGGAGCCGTTCCGCGACAACCCGCTGTACTTGAAGGTCTACGACAACGTACAGACGGGGATCGGTTTCTTCACCCTCACCCAGTTGGTGAGTGTGCTCATCGTGGCCGTGGCGGTCGTGATGCTGCTCAGGATCCGCGACCGGGAGCGCCGCGGCCGATCGGCCGCCACCGCGGGGCGTTGAAGGTGGCGGAACCGGTGCTGAGTGTGGTGGTGCTCGCCGCCGGGCAGGGCACGCGCATGCGCTCCTCGCTGCCCAAGGTGCTGCACGAGGCGGCGGGGAAGCCGCTGCTCGGGCACGTGCTGGCCGCGGCCGCCGCGCTCCGCCCTGAGCGGCTGGTGGTCGTGGTCGGGCACGGTGCAAGGGCGGTACGGGAGCGCTTCGCCGACGCCGACGTCAGCTTCGTGGAGCAGGCCGAGCAGCGCGGCACCGGCCACGCCCTGTTATGCGCACGGGAGGCATTGGCGGGTGTGCGGGGCGCGCTGCTGGTGCTCTACGGCGACCAGCCCATGGTGCAGGCGTCCACGCTCGAGGGCTGGTGGAGGAGCAGCGCAGGCAGGCGGGGGCCGTGATGCTCACCTATGAGGTCAGCGACCCTTTCGGGTTGGGGCGCGTGGTGCGTGCGCCGGACGGCAGCGTGCTGAGGGTGGTGGAGGAGAGGGACGCCACCGTGGAGGAGCGGGCGATCCACGAGGTGTACCCCGGCGCCATCGTGTTCGACGACGCGGCGTTCGAGGTGGCGGGCGGCCTGAGCGCGGACAACGCCGCCGGCGAGTACTACCTGACCGACATGATCGAGCTCTACCGCCGCAGCGGACGCGGGCTGCATGCGCACCGCGGTCACGACGCCATGCGCGAGCTGATCGGGGTCAACACGCGCGCCGAACTGGCGCGGGCCGAGGCCCTGCTTCGGCGCCGCACGCGCGAGCGTTGGCTGGAGGCGGGCGTGACGATGCAGGCGCCTGAGTCGACGGTCCTCGACGAGACGGTGGTGCTGGCGCCGGATGTGGTGCTCGAGCCCGGCGTGCTGCTGCGAGGCTCCACCCGCGTTGGCGATGGCGCCCGCGTGGGCGCCTACGCCGTGCTGGACGATTGCACGGTGGAGCCCGGAGCGGTCGTGCCGCCCCATACGGTGGCACGAAGGCGGTCGTTCGGGGCGCTCTGAGGTGTCGGTGCTGTGCCCTCAGCCGTCGGCGCCGGGGGCCCCGCCGCCGTCGGGCAGATGGCTGGTGTAGGCCTCGTCATCCGGGCGCTCGAGGGTCTCCAGCGTGAGGTCGTGCAGGCGCAGGCGGGCGCTCTCGGTGTAGAAGCCGACCCGCCCCTCGCCGAAGCGCTCGTCCGCCAGCGTCAGGAGCACCGCGCCGTCGAGCGAGAACTCCAGGTAGGAGCCGTAGGCGAGAAGGACGAACGGGTGCGGGTCGCCGTGCGCGATGTAGTAGTTCGACTGCAGCGGGATGTAGTCGAAGGCCTCCTCGACGTCGCCCCCCGGATGCGCCGCCCAGGCACGGAGCTGGGCGATCCCCTTGTGCAGGTCGAGACTGAGATAGTAGCCGTCCCCGTCGTCGCTCAGACGCAGCGCCAGGCCGATCTTGCCGCTGCCGTCCATGTGCAGCTCGCCGCGCAACCGGAAGTCGCGGTGCACGCCCGGCACCAGGAAAGTCTCGAAGCCGCTGTCGCAGCCGAAGCGCGCCACGCCGGACGCCGCCTCGCTGGTGGCCGATGCGCGGCCGAACAGCGGTTCCAGCGGTATCAGCTCGGCCGCCGGCAGCGTGGCGCGCACGCGCGCGTCGAAGCCCGAGAAGCTCGCCAGATAGAGCTCTCCGTTGGGCGCGGCGCGCAGCTCCTTGGGCGGTGGGAGCAGATGCTGACCGTCGGCCACGTGCCCCTTGAAGAAGAAGTTCCACACGAGCCAACGGCCGTCGTCTCGGCACAAGCGCGCGGCGTAGTTGCCCTGGGGGAGCAGCACGTTGTCCGAGAAGTTGAGGTAGGGCCCCTCGAAGGCGTCGGCATACCAGTAGTGGACCTTGACGTCCTCCCGGATCGAGCCGAGCAGGTAGCAGCGGCCGTCGAGTTGAACCGGCACGGGCACCTCGATGTCGTCGTAGCGGCTGGGATGGAACAGCGGTTGCCGCGGTTCGAAGCGGTCCGGCGCGGCCTCCTCGAACAGCGCCACCGCCCCGCGCCGGATGACCGGGCCGTGGTCCACCCGGGCAGCCGCCAGCAGGTAGCCGGTGCCGTCGATGCGCGCGTAGTAGGGGTCCCTGAAGCTGACCCAGTGCCGTCCCTGCTCGAGGCTGTGTTCGTAGGGTGCGGCTCCGAGCTCCAGCGGGAAGGCTCCGGTCGCATCCTTCTCCCAGGTGAAGAGGTCGTCGGAGCGTGCCAGGCCGATACGCTGCACCCGGCCGCGATCGGCCATGCTGAGGCCGGTGTAGAACATGCGCCAGCCGCCGTCACGATGCGGGTCGGGGGAGACGCTCATCGTCCACAACATGTCGTCGTCCCAGGCGCCGGGGTCGCTGATGAACAGGGCGTTGTCCACCCGTTCCCAGGACAGCCCGTCGTGTGAGATCGCGTGCGCGATGTAGTCGTGGTTGGGGAGCACCAGGTGGAACAGGTGGTACAGCCCGTCGGAGCGGACCACCTCCACGTCACCGATCTCGCTGATACGGAAGCCGAAGCCGGCGTACACGGCTCAGCCCCTCTCGCGGTGGCTCATGGGTGCTGCCTCGCGCCCGGCGCGACCGGCGTGACGAATCCGTGGTGCTCGAGGCCCTCCAGCACGCCGGCCGCGAGCTCACGCTCAGCGAAGTAGATCCCGCGCCGACCCTCGAGCGATGCCATCTCCGGCGCGTGGTTGCCGACCACGATGGCAAGATGGCGGCCGGTCAGCATCTCGGTGTCGTTGCCCGAGTCGCCGGCCACCGCGATGTCGCGGTTCGCCACGCCCCACTTGCGCGCCAGGTAACGGATGGCCTTCCCCTTGGACGCACGCGAGGGCAGCACGTCGAGGTAGGCGCCGCTGGAGTGGATCACGGTCGCCTGTACGCCCGCCTCCACCAGGGCGTCGCGCACCTGCTCGACACGTCGCTCGCCCTCGTCGCCCTCTGCTGAGAGGAAGTAGCTCACCTTGAAGGCGCGTTGGGCGTGCTCCGGCTGCCGTTCCACGAACGGCAGCGCGTCGAGCGTCCGCCGGACCGCCTCCGGCTTCCAGCCGTGCGACAGGTAGTGGGCGTAGCCGCGGTCGGGCACCGCTTCGGCGCCATAGTAGATCTCGCTCCCGACCGCGCAGATGAGGACGTCGGGGGTCGGGATGGCGTGGGTCTCGAGCGCCTCGCGGACCTGCTCGAGGTTGCGGCCCGACGCCACCGCGAACGCCATGTCGGTGCTCGCGAGCGCGCGCTGCAGATGCTCGAGTCCCTCGACGTCGTCACCCCGGTCCTCGTCGATGAGGGTATGGTCGATGTCGCTGACCAGCAGGCGCCGACCGGCGCGCAGGTGCTCGCCCGCACCGGTCCGCCAGGACGCGCGCCTGAGCTCGTCGAGCCCGTCGTGCAGCGCCGTCACTTCTCGCACATAGGTGTCGGCGTGGGCCCCCCATGCGTAGTGCTCGCGCACCCCCGCGATCCCATTCTCCGAGAACCGGTCCCACTCCTCGTGGTCGACGAGCACGCGCTTCAACGCATCCTGGATGGCTCCGGCGTCGCGTGCATCGACCAGGATGCCGCTCCCGCAGTTGGCGATGATGTCCTGAGGACCGCCGTGGTCGGTGGAGACCACCGGCAGCCCCGACGAGCTCGCCTCGATCAGCGTGATGCCGAAGTTCTCGACCAGGGCGGGGTTGATGAACACGCCCCGCCTCGCTGCGGCGATGCGGTAGAGCACCGGGATGTCGGTGTCGGGGTCGTGCTTCTTGGGTAGCGCCAGGCGTCCGTAGAGGTCGTAGCGGTCCATCAGCAGCAGCATCCGGGTGAGGACCTCCTGCTCGTTGTCGTCCATCTGCTCGATGTCCCGGCGCACGCCGGCGAACACCGCCAGGTTGGCGATCTGCTGTAGCTCCTTGTCCTCCCCGTAGGCGGTGAGCAGGCCGTCGATGTTCTTGCGCCGGTCGGGCCGGCTGATGGCCAGGATGAGCGGCTTGTTGGCGTCGTAGAGGAAGCGCGCGATCTCCTGCCGCATGCGGACCCGGGCGCGCACCACGTCCTCCCCGGGATCGAAACCTTCGTCGAGATCGTAGTAGAAGGGGTAGAAGGTCTCGACCTCGATGCCCGGCGGGATCACACGGTAGTTCGCCTCGCTGCTGGCGTCGTAGAGCTCGTACCCGTGGTCCACCTCGTGGCGGGTGCTGGCGACGACCAGATCCGCCTTGGCCAGCACCTCCTCCTCGACATCGATGCGGTGCCGGATCTGGTACTGCCGGTCGATCTCCTCGACGTCCACGCCGGAGGCCTGGAGGGCGCGCAGTTTGTTGCGCCCCAGCGAGTGTCCGGTGAACACCAGCGGCACCCCCAGCACGCTGGCGAGCTGCAACGCTACGTAGCCCGCGTCGGCGTAGTGCCCGTGCACGATGTCCGGTCGGATGCCGTTCCGGCGGTTGAACCGCAGCACGCCCTCGACGAACTCATCGAGCAACGGCCACAGCAGCTCCTTGCGGCGGTAGCGGGACCCGCCGGCCTTGACCCGCACCAGGCGGGCGTTCTCGCTCAGCTCCTCGACCTCGCGACCGTAGTCTTCCGACACGCGCGGATCGTCGATGAGTCGGGTGAACAGGTCGACCTGTCTCACGCCCTCGTGGCGGCCCAGCGCACGCGCGAGCTCCACCACGTACTTCGTCTGGCCGCCCGTGTCGGAATCGTGACCCAGCTCCAGGTCGTGGCCACGGATCAAGCCGTGAACGCTGAACATCTGGATGACGAGGCCGTCTCCGAGGTTGCTGGTTGCGTCTTCGGGCATGGTCCCCCTACTCTCTGTGAACAGCGTAGCAGCCGCGTTCGCGAACGCCCGTATGGGAGGGTAGGCCGCGGGTTGGGCGGGTCGCGGTCGCGGGTGCTATCCTGCGCCCGGAGGAGCGATGCCGCTGTTCACCAAGCCCCCCGCCGTCCTGGCCCTGGAAGACGGAACTGTCTACTACGGCTACGCCTTCGGCTTCCCCGGTCGCTCGGTCGGCGAGGTGGTCTTCAACACCTCGATGACGGGGTATCAGGAGATCCTGACCGACCCGAGCTACAAGGGGCAGATCGTCACCATGACGTATCCGCACATCGGCAACTACGGCGTCAGCGTCTACGACATGGAGTCGAACCGCCCGTACGCGCAGGGGTTCATCGTGCGCGAGTTCAGTCGCACCGCCTCCAACCACCGAGCCAATCAGGACCTGCAGAGCTTCATGGAGCAGCACCGCATCGTGGGCATCGAGGGGATCGATACCCGTGCCCTGACGCGTCGGCTGCGCACGGGAGGGGTGGTGAAGGGGGTCATCCACCACGGCGCGGTCGACGAGGCGATCGAAGCCGAGCTGATCTCGATAGCACGCCTGCACCCCGACATCGATGGGCGCGACATGACGCCCGAGGTCACCACGCCGCTGCCCTACGCCCGGCCATCGTTCAACGATCACCCCCGGGTGGTGGTGATGGACTTCGGCATCAAGCACTCCATCGTGTACAAGCTCGAGCAGGCGGGGGCCGAGGTGATCGTGGTGCCGGCGCAGACGACCCCGGCCCAGATCATGGCGCTCGATCCCTACGGGCTGGTGCTTTCCAACGGACCCGGCGACCCCGGCGGCCCGAAGTACGCGCACGACACCGTGTGGCAGCTCCTCGGGCTGCTGCCGACCTACGGCATCTGCCTTGGGCATCAACTCCTGGGGCTGGCCGTGGGCGGGCGCACCTTCAAATTGCGTTACGGTCATCACGGAGCCAACACGCCGGTCAAGAACGTCGTCACCGGCGCGGTCGAGATCACCAGCCAGAACCACAACTACGCTGTCGACATCGACTCCATCCCGGGGCGCCAGTTCGTCGCCACCCACATCAACCTCAACGACGGCACGCTGGAGGGGATGGCGCACCAGCGCTATCCGGTGTTCAGCGTCCAATACCATCCCGAGGCGAGCCCCGGGCCGCACGACGCCAACTACCTGTTCCAGCGCTTCATCGAGGAAGTGAACGCCTTCGAGGGCGCCACCGCACTGCCGGCGGCCGCCGACCAGACGCTCACCGGCATGCTGTGAGGTCCGCTGCGCTCAGTTGACGACGCGCGTGGGCGCCTGGCGGTTCTTGCGCCAGCGCACCAGCAGGTAGGCGGCGAGGCCCACCGGACCGAGTAGCCAGGTGGCCACCACGAACGGTGCTGCCGCGAGCGACCAGTAGCGGGCGTCCCGGAAGATCCACACGCCGGCGAAGAGCGACAAGGTGGCGAGATCGGCGACCGCCAGAAGCGCCCCCCAGTCGGTGCCCAGCAGGCCCTTGGCGTCGTGGAGCGTGAGGCTCGGGACGCCGCTGGCGAGCAGGGCTCCGACCAGGGGCGCCAGCGCCAGGGCGCCGAGACCCACGAAGGGCCAGGGCGACTGCACCGCAGTGATGGTGAAGCGCCGACGTGGGAACAGCAGCATCGCTCCCCACAGCAGCAGGGGGGCGAGCACGAAAAGGTTGAACAGGCCGTCCATGCCGCGAGTGTACCTTCGGTCGCCGCCCGCGGTCGGTCACGGCCGTTATGCAACCGTGACAGACGCGTGCCACACTGGACGCAGCATGGCTGGCGAACGACTGCTGCTCGTCGAGGACGACCGCGATATCGCGCGTGTCGTCGAGCTCCACGCCACCGATCTGGGTCACGAGGTGGTGTGGACGCCTTCGGGCGAGGAGGGGCTCGAGCTGGCCCTGTCGGGCCGTTTCGCGCTGGTGGTGCTGGACCTGATGCTGCCCGATCTCGACGGGCTGGAGGTGTGCCGGTCGCTGCGCTCGAAGCGCCCCGAGGTCCTGATCCTGATGCTCACCGCGCGTTCTTCGGAGCTCGATAGGGTGGTGGGGCTGGAGCTCGGGGCCGACGATTACCTGGGCAAGCCGTTCGGCGTACGCGAGTTGCAGGCCCGCATCAAGGCGCTGCTGCGCCGCAAGCGCGACGCTCTGAAGGCGGAGCGCGCGCCGGAGAACGTCCGCGTGGGCGAGCTCGAGATCGACGCCCGCGCGCGCGAAGTGCGGCTGGCGGGGGAGACCGTCCACCTCACTGCGCGCGAGTTCGACCTGCTGGCGCAGTTCGCCCGCAACCCGGGCCGCGTCTACAGTCGCGCACAGCTGCTCGACCTGGTGTGGGGGCACGGGTTCGACGGCTTCGAGCACACCGTCAACTCGCACATCAACCGCCTGCGGGGCAAGATCGAGCCCGATCCCGCCCAGCCGCGCTATATCCACACCGTGTGGGGCGTGGGCTACAAGTTCGTCGGGCCTGAAGCGTGACGGCCGCGTGAGAACGCTCCACGCCCGCCTGATGCTGGTGCTGGCGCTGACGCTGATACCGGCCGGCGCGGCGCTGCTGGTGCTCACCACCCGTAGCGCCCGCGCCTACTACCAGGAGGTGACGCAGCGACAGAACGCGGGCGTGGCGGCCAATCTGGTGTCGCAGCACGACCTGATGATCGGCCACGACGTCGACCGGCAGAAGCTGGCGGAGGTGGCGAAGAACCTGGCGATGACCAACCCCGGCGTCGAGGTGTACGTGCTCGACCCTTCCGGGCGCGTCCTGGCGGGGAGTATCCCGGCCGATCAGCGGAGCCGGGAGGTGGTGGCATTAGCGCAGGTGCAGGCGTTCGTGCGGGGCGGGCAGCACTTCCCGCTACTCGGCACCGATCCCAGGCGGGGTGACCGGACGGTGTTCTCCGCCGCACCGCTCGCCGGCGGCGGAGGCTACCTCTACGTCGTGCTCACCGACGAGTTGCGGGCCGGCATCATGCGCGAGGTCCAGGGCAGCACCGCCCTGCGCGTGGCTCTCTACGGCAGCGTCACGATCCTGGCACTGGTGCTGCTCGGCGGCGCGCTGTCGTTCTTCCTGCTGACGCGAAGGCTGCGGCGCCTGCAACGCGCCATGACCGCCTTTCGCAGTGCCGGCGGGGACGCGGGCGCAGCGCTGCTGACGCCCGTGGCAGGCCCTCGCGACGAGATCGACGCCCTGCGCAACGACTTCGTGGCCCTCACAGAGCGCATCGGTCAGCAGGTGGACGCCCTGCGGCGCGCCGACCGGGTGCGCCGGGAGCTGGTCACCAACGTGTCGCACGACCTTCGCACACCGCTGGCCGCGCTGCGGGGATCGCTCGAGACGCTGCTGCTGAAGGGCGACAGCCTGAACGACGACGCGCGCGCCGAGTTCCTGACCACCGCCCAGGCGCAATCGGAGCGGTTGGGCCGGCTGATCGACCAGCTCTTCGAGCTGTCGCTGCTCGACGGCGATTCGTCGCCGCTGCAGGCCGAGGACTTCCCGCTGGCGGAGCTCGTCTCCGACGCGGTGATCAAGGAGCGCGCGCGCGCCGAGGCGGCGGGCGTGACGTTGAGCGTCGAGGCGCCGGGAAGCCTGCCGTTCGTGCATGGTGACCTCGGCCTCATCGAACGGACGTTGCTCAACCTGCTCGACAACGCGTTGCGGCACACACCGGCCGGGGGCGCGGTGAGGGTGAGCATGCGTCCGGATGAGCGCGGCCGCGTGGTGGTGGAGGTGAGCGACACCGGTGAGGGCATCGCATCGGAGCATCAGCAACGCGTGTTCGAGCGCTTCTATCGGGTCGGCGGCGGTTCGCGCGGCGACGGCGGCACCGGCCTCGGGCTGGCCATCGCGGCGCGGGTCGCGGAGCTGCACGGCGGAACGCTGACGGTCGACAGCCGGCTCGGGGAGGGCAGCCGCTTCCGTTTCGACCTGCCACCGGCGCCCTCCCGTGACCGTTCGGTGAACGATCGTGATGGGGGCGCCAGACCCGGAACCTAGGCTCGAGCTCGAAAGGGGTGAGAGCCTTGAGGAGAGTATGGTTCGGACTGTGGATCGGCCTGGTCGTCGCCGCGTGGGGAGTGGCGTCGGCGCAGGACTCGATGACGATGGCTGGGCGCACCGTTTCGGTCACCATCACCAACACCAGTGCACACCAGACGTTCAGCGCGCCGGTGCTGTTGGCGCACGATGCCAGCTACCGGCCTTTCGCTCTGGGCAAGCCGGTGTTGCCGGAGCTGATCCCGCTGGCCGAGGACGGCATGACGCACGACTTCGAGACCGTCGCCAAGGTCGAGTCGTCGATCCTGGATTACGCCGTCGCCAAGGCCCCGCTGGCGCCCGGGCAGAGCGTGACGCTGCAGGTGCACGTGGACGACCGGCACCTGTTGCTCTCGGCGTTCGGCATGCTGGTAACGACCAACGATGCGGTCTTCTACTACGGCAACGACCTGTCGATGTCTGGGGACGCCGGCGGCTCGGCCATGGCCGCCGGCTCCGACGCGATGGCTTCGTCGGACAGCATGGCCTCCTCCGACGGCATGGGATCATCGGACAGCATGGGTTCATCGGATGCCATGGGCGCCACGATGAGCGAGCCCATCGACCTGTACGACGGCACGGTGCGGGTCCTGGACGCCGGCAGCGAAGCGAACACCGAGTCCTGCAGCGACGTCCCCGGACCGCCCTGCAACAGCGTGGGTGTGCGTCACACCTCGATGGCCGAAGGGATGGTGACGCTCCACAAGGGACTCACCGGGTCCGGCGACCTCGACCCCGCCGTGTACGGCTGGCACGATCCGGTGGCGACGGTGCGTGTGTCCACGCCCTGAATCCGTTGTCGAGACGCCGGGGGCGGCCGAGCGGCCGCCCCCGGCGCGTGCGCGAGCAGGGGGTCGGGGCCCTGGCGGCCACCGGTGCGTCCGCCGGTGGCCGCCGACTCCGGCCCTAGCCGAAGAGTTCCTCGCTGTCGAGCCACAGGGTCACCGGCCCGCGATTGAGGAGATCCACCTCCATCAGCTCGCCGAAGCGGCCCGTGGCCACCGGCACGCCCGCTCCGTCGAGTGCGGCGACGAAGCGTCGGTAGAGGCGGTCGGCGCGCTCGGGGGGAGCCGCGTTGCTGAAGCCCGGGCGGTTGCCGCTCCTGACGTCGCCGTACAGGGTGAACTGGCTGACGACCAGGCAGCCTCCGCCCACGTCCTGCACCGAACGGTTCATGAGGCCGCGGTCGTCTTCGAACACGCGTAGCTTGCGGACCTTGTCGGCGAGCTTGTCGGCCACCGCCTCGTCATCGAGAGGGCCTACCCCCAGCAGGACGAGCAGCCCGTTGTCGGTGGCCCCCACCACCTCCCCGTCGACGCTGACCGATGCCCGGCTCACCCGTTGCACCAGCGCCCTCACGGGCTGCCGCCACCGGGCTCGCCCTCGTCGAGCGGCGCCATGGGCAACAGGGTGCCGCTCCGGGTCGTGTCGTCGCCCTCGGGATCGAGTCGACGCCGGGCCCGGTCGACCCTGGCGCGCAGCGCGCGCAGCGCGGTCCACAGGGCATCGCGTTCGGTCTCGCCGAGGTTGCCGGCGGTCTTGAGCTGGAGCATCTCCAGTAGCCCCAGGCTGCGTTCCGCTGCTGCCAGGCCGCGCACGCCGTCACGCGCCGCGTGCGCGCGCAGCGGGGTGTCGTCATCCCCGAGCGCCACCTCGGCCGACGAGCGGAGCGCGTGCAGCAGGCCCATGAAGCGCGGATCGGGGGTACTCAGAACAGCCCCTCCTGTTGGGCGGTATCGATCGGGGCGACCGGCCCCTTCGGCGGAAGGCCGTCCAACACCCGCACCAGCTCCTGCATGTCCTGCCAGGTCAGCCACTTGGGTCCGCCGCGTTCGCGGCTCGGGTTGCGCAGCAGGTAGGCGGGGTGGAACAAGGGGAAGATGCGGATTCCGTGCCAGTCGAACCACTGACCGTGCGTGCGGGTGATGCCGTCCTTGGAGCCGAGGAAGTACTGGCTGGGAACGTTGCCCAGCGTTCCGATGATCTGCGGCCGGATGAGTCTGATCTGGGCAAGTAGCACCGGCTCGCTGGCGGCGATCTCCTCGGGCCGCGGATTGCGATTCCCGGGGGGACGATACTTCACCATGTTGGTGATGTAGAGGTCGTCCCGGTGCAGCCCCACCGATGCGAGCACGCGGTCGAGCAACTGCCCGGCGCGCCCCACGAACGGGCGTCCAGACTGGTCCTCCTCCTCGCCCGGCGCCTCCCCGATCAACATCAGGCGGGAATCGGGATGACCTTCACCGAAGACCAGGCGGCTCGAGAGCTCGTGCAGCGCCGCGGGCCGTTCCAGCGCCTGTCGTTCCAACTCGTCCAGCGTCACGGACTAGTCATAACACGCGCGTGGCACGTGCTCTGGACCCTCGGCGGGGACCGATGAGCCGCGGCTCAGTTCGCCGGAGAGCTCATGGGCGGGCGCTGGCTACGGACCTCGCGCCGCACCTTGGGCTCGAGCCCGATCATCAGGAAGAAGTTCTCCAGGGCGTTCTCCTCGCCCTTGATCTCGGTGAAGGTGCCGTCATCGGTGCCGGTGACGAAGGGGAGCTCCTGGTAGCGGCGCAGGGCCTCCAACACGACGTCCGACGGGCTCTGAGTCTGGGCGATCTCGGTCAGGTGGGCATAGACCGTTCTGCGCGCTTCGGCGTGGCGGCGGAAGGCGTCGGGGTTGTCGGTCTCGGCCGAGCGCAGGAGGTCCTGCTTGGCGATGCGCCGATAGTGCTTCAGCCCCCTGATGATCTCGTCCGAGCTGAGAACCACCTTGACGTCCATAGTCTCTCCCTTCGGGCGCCGAAGCGCCACAGAGCGACGCGCCGCGGCCGTGCGGGCCGAGGTTGCCGGTTGGTCGTCGTGTTGGAGCCCATCAAGCGTCCCGCCGCCCGCACGCACGGCCGGCGTTGCGGCGGGTGCGGGCGCGCGTCATTCATCGTGCTTCATGCCTTGATCGGGGACATCGGAACCTGGGGCAGATCGGCCTCGGCGCCGGGGGACTCGAGCAGGTCACCGGTGTAGCGTTGCAGCGCGCTGAGCTCCTCGGCGTCGGAGCGGTAGCCGCACGCCCGGCACTCGAGTTCGCTGAACCCTTCCACGTAGTGATAGGTGATGGTGTCCCGGCTCCCGCATTCCGGGCAGGGAGAGTGTTCGCGTCGACCTTCTGCGTCCACCAGACCAGCTCCTTGCGCCAGTCTAGCGCACTCTCCAGGCGGCTGTGGGCGCGCCGGGGAACATCAGCTGCGCGTGCGTCCCGAACGGGTTCCGCCGGACTCGGCGGGGACCTCGCCGGGTTCGCGCGGTGCAGCGTCGGCCTGCTCGAGGAGCTCCTCGGCGTGGTGCACAGACGCCTCCGTCACGCGACCGGAGAGCATCCGCGCCAGCTCCTCGAGCCGTGACGGGCGGTCCAGGCGGGCGACCCGCGTGACCGTGCGGCCGCTCAGCTCCTCCTTGGTGACCGCGTACTGGGCGTCGGCGAAAGCGGCCACCTGGGGGAGGTGGGTGACGACGAGCACCTGGTGCCGTTGGGACAGACGCTTGAGCAGGGCGCCGACGGCCCGCGCGGTGCGCCCGCCGATGCCGGCGTCGATCTCGTCGAAGGCGAGCACCGGCAGCTCGCTGCCGGTGACCAGGTTGAGCGCGAGCATCACGCGCGACAGCTCGCCGCCCGACGCTACCTCGGACAGCGGCGCGGGCGGCTCGCCGGGGTGCGCCACGAATCGGAAGCGCACCCCATCGCGCCCGTGCGGCCCGAGATCCTCGGTCGTCTCCAGCTCGACTTCGAAACGGGCCCGGTCCATGCCGAGCTCGGCCAGCAGCGGAAGGAGCTCGCTCGACAGCTCGTCGGCCGCACGCTGCCGGGCGGCCGTGAGCGTCCCCGCGGACGCCGCGAGCCGCTCGCGCAGTTGTGCCGCCTCCTGCTCGAGCGCCCGCGTGTCGGCCTCCACGTGCTCGAGCCGCTCGCGCTCGTGTGCGGCCCCATCCCGGAAGTCGAGCACGTCGGCCACGCTGGCGCCGTACTTGCGGCGTAAGGCCTCGATGGCAGCCAGCCGCCCCTGAGCCGCGTCGAGGCGCGCGGGATCGGCTTGGAAGTCCGACAGGAAGCTCCCCACCTCGTCGGCGACGGCTTGCAGCGCGGTGGCTGCCTGTTCGAGGTCGGCGACCAGCGCCTCCAGACGGGCATCGTGGCGCGCCGCGGTACGCAGCTCGCGCAGACCCTCGGCCGCCCGCTCGACCGCGTTCGGCTCGGCATCGGCGAGCGCGGAGAAGGCGTGCGACGCGGACAGCGCGATGCGCTCGGCGTGCCGCAGCCGCTCGACCTCGGCCTCGAGGCGCGTCTCCTCGCCGGGGGTCAGTTCGGCCGCATCGATCTCGCCGATCTGGAAGGCGAGCATGTCGAGCCGGCGCGCGCGATCACGGGCGGCCTCGCGCAGCTCGCTCAGACCGGCCGTGACTTCGCGGTAGCGACGGAAGGCCTGGTGGTAGCGCTGCAACTCGTCGGCGGCGTCGGGGCCCAGCATGCGGTCGAGCTGCCGGCGTTGCGCCCCCGATCGCATGAGCTCGGTCGCGCCGTGCTGGCCGAAGATGGCCACCAGCTCCGCGCTTCGCTCCACGAGCTCGGAGACGGTGACGACCTCGCCGTCGATGCGGGCGCTGTGCCGCCCGTTGCGGCTGAGGCGTCGCGAGGCGCTCTCGAAGGGAGCGTCCTCGAACAGACCCAGCACCAGCGCGGCGTCCCGCTCGGCGCGGATGAGCGCGCTGTCGGCTCGGCCCCCCGTCAGCAGCGACAGGGCGTCGATCAGGATCGACTTGCCCGCTCCGGTCTCGCCCGTCAGGGCGTTGAAGCCCGGCTCGAGCTCGAGGGCGAGCGCGTCGACGATCGCGAAATCGCGCAGCTCCAGGGTCCGCAGCACGGCGTCCAGTATAGGGCCGGTGGCCGGGCGCGGCCCCCGCCGGCCGGCAGCCGCCAAGGTCGCCGCGCACTCCGCAGACGCGCCGCCCACGCGGCGTTGCGCGCGCGCCTGCGGGAGCTCGCGCTAGACTCCGGACATGCCCGACGGAAGGGGTCCCGGAACGCTCACCTGGGTGGAGTGCCCGAGGGACGCCTGGCAGGGGTTGGCACGTCACATCCCCGCCGAGCGCAAGCGCGCGCACCTGCGCGCGCTGTTGCAGGCCGGCTTCCGGCACCTCGACCTCGGCTCCTTCGTGTCGCCTCGGGCGGTGCCCCAGCTCGCCGACACCGAAGCGGTGCTGGCCGGGCTCGACCGCCCTGCCGGCGTTGACTTCCTGTGCATCGTCGGCAACGAGCGCGGTTTGGAGCGCGCCGCCGAGGCGACGGGGGTGAGCAGCGTGGGGTTCCCGCTCTCGGTGAACGAGACTTTCCAGCGGCGCAACCTGGGCCGGTCGCTGGCGTCGTCCTGGGAGCTGGTCGAGCAGCTGGTCGAGTCCAGCGCCGGGCACGGCCTCGAGCTGGTGCTCTACCTGTCGATGGGCTTCGGCAATCCCTACGGCGATCCGTGGCGCCCTGCCGATACGGCCGAGGCCGTGGCGCGCGCGCGCGATCTCGGCGTGCGTCGGATCGCGCTGGCCGACACCGTGGGGCGCGCCGACGGCGCAACGGTGTCGAGCGTGCTGTCTGTCGTCGAGCGCGTCCCCGAGCTCGGCCTGCACCTCCATGCGCGTTCCGATGGCTGGCAGCCGTTGATCGCTGCGGGCGTGGCGGCGGGGATCCGTTGGTTCGAGGGGGCCCTGTCCGGCGTCGGCGGCTGTCCCTTCGCCGGCGACGCGCTGGTCGGCAACTTGCCCACCGAACACGTGCTCCCGTGGCTCGCCGCCCGGGGCCGCGACGCCGGGGTGGTCCTCGAGGCGCTTCCAGACCTGGCGGCGGACGCGGCTTCCATCGCCGACGGGTACGCGGCGGCCCGCTGAGCCCAGCCGAGCCGCGAAGCCGAGCCGCGAAGCCCAGCCGTGTTCAGGCGTTCGCCGCGGCCCCCCAGCGCTCGAGCTCGTGCCGGGTGGCATCGGTCAGCTGCCGCAGCGCCTCGTCCATGTCCCCGTGGACGGTCGCTCCCGCGGCGGCGTGGTGGCCGCCGCCGCCGAGTTCGCGACAGATGGCCTGCGCCGACACGCCACCGCGGCTGCGCACGCTGAGCTTGACGCCTCCGTCACGCTCCTTGAGCAGGACCGCCACCAGCGTTCCCTCCGCGTAGCGGATCAACCCCACGAAATCGTCGGAGTCGTCGTCGCTCTCGCCGATGCGATCGCGCATCGCGCGGGTCAGGCGAGCGGTGACCAGGCGCCCGTCGAGGTGGAAGGCGACGGTGCCCATCACCTCGCCCAGCATCTTGAAGTAGTCGGGGTGGCGCCACTGCAGCCGGTCGGTCAGCTCGGCGTAGGGCACACCGACGTCGATGAGCGCGCCCGCCGCTTCCAACACCGAGCGGTCGGTGTTGCCGTGACGGAAGTTACCCGTGTCGGTCAGCATGCCGGTGAGGCAGGGCGTGGCCACCTCGACCGTCCAGGGGAAGCCCATGGTGTCGAGCAGGTCCTTCACCATCAGCGCCGTCGCCGCCTTATCGGGCTCGACCAGGGCGAGGTCGCCGAAGTGGTCGTTGGTGCCGTGGTGATCGATGTTGATCAGGCGGTCCGCGCCGACCAGTGGCGCTCCGGTGGCCCGCGAGCGGTCGGCGACGTCGAGCACGAGAAGCAGGCAGCGCTCCGGCAGCGCCGCGAGGGGCGGGCTGAGCTCTCCGTCCTCAGCCAGGAAGGTGAGGAAGCTCGGAGGCTCGAGGGGCAGCGTGACGCGCTTCCCCAGACGCTCCAAGGCGCGCTTCAGGGCCAGGCTGCTGCCGAAGGCATCACCGTCGGGGTCGACGTGGCTGACGATGACGATGGGCCCGCGCCAGTCGCGCAGCACGCCCCCGATCTCGAGGAGCCGGCTGTGGTAGTCGGGTTCGCCGGCCGGTTCGGCCGCGACGCCGTGAGGTGCTCGATCCATGCGGGCCATGATACCGCCCGGCCGTCGGTGCTCCGCGACGGCGTCGCCGATGGGGCCGCGCCCCGGCGACGGGGCCGATACCCCCACCGAGGCGTCCGCGACGGCGTCGCCCACGGCGCTCTGTCGTACGCTCGGCGCTCCGCGACGGGCCGGCTGGGCATAATAGCGTCATGGACCAAGACGACGACGTCGCGGGTTCGCCGCCGGAGCGGTCCCCCGCGTCGGGGCGCATCGGTCCCGGCGAAGGCCCGGGCGGGCGCGCCGCCTCCGGCGATGCCGCCGGCCTTCCTCCGGCCGCCCTCGATGGGCCCGCCGCGCCCGCTGGCGGTGCGGAGCCGGTGGGCCCGGACGCGGCAGGCCCGGTCCGTCGACCGTCCGTCCGCGTCCTCACCCTGCTCCTCGCGGCGGTGCTGGTGGTGGTCGCGGCGTTCGGCGGAACGCTGGGGCGCGCACCTCAGGTCCGGCGCGTGGCGCAGACCCTGCCGCCGGTGGTGCAGCCCACCGGGCAACTCGAGAGCGCCTTCCGGAGCGCGCGCGAGGCCAGCCTTCGTATCGAGGCCCGCTGCGGTCCGCGCTACGGCAACGAGCCGATCGGCATCGGGACCGGATTCTTCATCCGCGAGGACGGTCTGGTGCTCACCGCCTATCACGTGGTCGACGCCAGCCAGCAAGGCGCCCCCTGCCCGGTGCACTACGTCGGGGTGACGCCCGAACGTCTCGATGTGCCCTTGACGATGGTGGGTTTCGACGCCTACCACGACCTCGCGGTCCTGCAGGCGAAGGTGCGGCGCGCCGTTCCCACGATCGCGCTGGCGCCGCAGCTGCCCCGGCCCGGGACCCAGGTCGTCGCGATCGGTAACAGCCGCGACCAGTTCCTGCAGGCACGCGCCGGCGAGGTGACGCGTCTGGGCGTCCACGCCGGACGGCCGGACTTCGCCGACAACACCATCGAGCTGACCACCTCCCTGGCTCCCGGAGATTCGGGCGGTCCGGTGGTGGACGCGGCGGGTCGAGCGGTCGGGGTGGTGAGCTACATCAGCTTCGATCCGAGCGCCATGGCCTCGAGCCAGTACGTGCCGCCCTTCCTGCGGGGCGTGCCGCTACCGCACGGTTACGCTTCCTACGCGGTACCGGTGGGGGGGAGCGACCTGGTGGCGAGGCTCGAGGCGGGGGAACGGCGTGATGTGCCGGTCGTGGGGTTCACCTGGCGGCCCGGGTTCGACTACGATCCGCGCTCGAGCGCGGCCTACCTGGGCCCGCGCCCCGGCGTGATCGTGTGGCAGGTGGAGCCGGGCGGCCCGGCGGCCGAGGCGGGCCTGCGTGGCTACACCGAGGACCGCACCGTGGGGCGGGACGGACAGGTCGCCACGATCCCGCGCGCCGACGTCATCACCGCGCTCGACGGCACCCCGACACCCACGTTCTACGATCTCCAGGCGCTGGTGCGGAAGAAGAGCATCGGCGAGACCGTGACGCTCACGGTCGAGCGCGGCAACGCCACGCTGCGGCTACCGCTCCGCCTGGGCGCGGAGCGCTCGGTGTTCCGTCAACCTTGAGCCCCCGGCGCGGCGCAGACGCTCCGTACCGGGTCGCCGGCCCGGCGGCGTTCGGCGTCCCACCACGAGTCAGGCGCACCCCGATGGGGTGCGCCTGTGCTGGTGGGCGATGGTGGACTCGAACCACCGACCTCGTCGTTATCAGCGACGCGCTCTAACCGACTGAGCTAATCGCCCGCAGGATCCTCGTCGCCGTGTGGCGAGCGAAGCCGATGCTATCACGCTCCCCGACGGAGGGTCAAGCGGGCGCCAGAGGGCATTTCTACCGTGGGAAACGCGACAACCGCGTCCGGCCTACGGTCCGTGCGACGGCCGCCCGGTACAATCGCCGGGTCATGGTCGAGACCCTCTACCTCGCCAAGCCGCGCGGCTTCTGCGCCGGTGTCGTGATGGCCATCGAGGCGGTCAGGAATGCGGCTCGTGAGAACGCCGAGCGCGGCGAGCCGCCCGTGACCGTCTACCACTCCATCGTCCACAACCGAACGGTGGTCGAGCGCCTGGAGCGCGAGGAGGGGGTCGGCTTCGTCGAGGATCTCGCTGCCATGGCGGCTGGGCGCGGCTCGGCGGGGAGCGATACCGTCGTGTTCAGTGCCCACGGCGTCTCGCCGGAGGTGCGTCGCCAGGCGGAGGAGGCCGGCCTCACCACCGTCGACGCCACCTGCCCGCTGGTCACCAAGGTCCACAGCGAAGCCAAGAAGTACGCCGGTCGCGGTTACCACATCCTGCTCATCGGCGACTCCGCGCAGCACCAGGAGGTCATCGGGACGCGCGGCGAGGCGCCCGAGCAGACCATCGTCGTGGGCGTGCTGGGCGAGCGCCGGCCCGATCCCGAGCTGGCCGACCCGGAGACGGTCGAAGTTCCCGACCCCCGCAAGGTGGTCGTCCTCACCCAGACGACCCTGTCGGTCGACGACACGCAGCGCACCATCGAGCGGCTCAAACAACGTTTCCCGGAGCTCGTCGTGCCCCCTGCCGACGACCTGTGCTACGCCACCAAGAACCGACAGGATGCGGTGCGGCGCATCGCGGGGGGCGTCGATCTGTTCCTGGTGGTCAGCAGCGCCACCAGCTCCAACGGCATGCGGCTGTACGAGCTGGCGCAAGACCTGTGCGGCCGGTCGAGGCGCATCGAGGTCGCGGATGACATCGACCCCGCCTGGCTCGAGGGCGTGCGCCGGGTCGGCGTCACGTCGGCGGCGTCCACCCCGGAGGACCTGGTGCAGGAGGTCGTGGACGTGTTCCGACGCGCCAACCCCGAGCTCGCGGTGGTGGAGGAGGGGGAGTGGGAGACGGTGGCGTTCCGCGCTCCCCGCAGGCGTTCGCCAGGGGAGGGGCCGCGTTGAGCCGCCGGACGTTCGCCCGACCCCTGTCGGTCGCCCCCATGATGGACAGGACCGACCGCCACTTCCGCTACCTGCTGCGCGGGATCACCCGACACACCCTGCTGTACAGCGAGATGGTCACGGCAAAGGCGGTGCTCCACGGCGACCGGGCGCGCCTTCTGGGCTACCACCGCGACGAGCGCCCGCTGGCGCTCCAGCTCGGCGGCGACGACGCCACCGAGCTGGCCGAGGCGGCGCGCATCGCACAGGACCTGGGCTACGACGAGGTGAACCTCAACGTCGGCTGTCCCAGCCCTCGGGTGGCGTCTGCGAACTTCGGCGCCTGCTTGATGGCGACGCCCGACGTGGTGGCGCGGGCGGTGGCGGCGATGCGCGCGGCGATCGAGCTGCCGGTGACGGTCAAACATCGCATCGGCGTCGATGCGATGGACCGCTACGAGGACCTCGAAGCGTTCGTCCGGACCGTGCTTCCCGCCGGTGCCGATGCCTTCACGGTGCACGCGCGCAAGGCCTGGCTGTCGGGCCTGAGTCCCAAGGAGAACCGGGAAGTCCCCCCGCTGCGGTACCAGGATGTCTACCGCCTCAAGCGCGCGGTTCCGCGGGCGCTGGTCGAGCTCAACGGAGGCGTTGCCGATCTGGAAGCGGCCGCCGTCCACTTGGAGCAGGTGGACGGGGTGATGCTGGGACGGGCCGTGTACGACGACCCGCTGCTGCTGGCCGAGGCGGACAGGTCGTTCTATGCGTCGCGACCCGGTGGCATCAGCGCCCCCACGGGCCGCCAGATCGTCCTGCGCATGCTGCCCTACGTCGAGGAGCGCCTCGCTGAGGGCGCGCCGCTCCACGCGCTCACCCGGCACCTGCTGTCGCTGTTCCGCGGGCTGCCGGGGGGCCGTCGCTGGCGCCGACACCTCACCGAGGGTGCGCTCCGGCCCGGGGTCGGGCCCGAGCTGGTGCTGGAAGCGTTGGCGTGGCTGCCTGACGATGTACTCGACGGCCGCCGGCGAGCGGTCGGCGCGGCGGCCTGAGGCGGAGCGGGCGTCGACTCAGGCCGCGAAGGCCTGCAGCACCTGGCGCGCGATGACCAGGTGCTGGATCTCGTCGGTGCCCTCACCGATGCGCGTGAGTCGGGCGTCGCGCCACAGCCGTTCCACCTGGTAATCGCGCACGTAGCCGTAGCCGCCCAGGATCTGGATGGCGGCGTCGCAGGCGGCCACCCCGGCCACGCTGCCCTTGAGCTTGGCCATCGACGCCGCCAGGGTGTGGTCGCGCCCGGCATCGCGCAAGGCGGCCGCCTTCATCACCAACAGCCGAGCCGCCTCCAGCTCGGTCGCCATCTCGGCCAGCTTGAAGGCGATCGCCTGGTTGCGGGCGATGGGCCGGCCGAACTGCTCGCGCTCCAGGGCGTAGCGGGCGGCGATCTCCAGGGCGGCGCGGCCCAGCCCGATCCCCATCGCGCCGATGCCGATGCGCCCGCCGTCGAGCACCGCCTTCACGTCCTCGAAGCCACGACCGCGTGCGCCGAGCAGGTTCTCGGCCGGCACGCGCATCCCTTCGAAGGTCAGGGGCGTGGTGTCGGAGCTGTGCAACCCGAGCTTCTCCTCGGGGACGCCCCGGATCAGTCCGGGCGTGTCTCCGTCGACGACGAAGGCGCTGATGCCGTCCGCCTTGGAGTGGCCGTCGCGGGGTGGGTCGGTGCGGGCGATCACCACGTAGGTGCCCGCCACCGTGCCCTGCGTGATGAACACCTTGGACCCGTCGATGAGGTAGCTGTCCGCGTCTTGCACGGCGCGCGTTCTCAGAGCGGCGGCGTCCGATCCCGAGGCGGGCTCCGTCAGGCACCAGGCGCCGAGACGCTCGGCGCGCGCCAGAGCCGGCAGGTGGCGCTCCTTCTGGGCGTCGTCGGCCGCCTGCAGCAGGTGGCCCGTGCATAACGAGTTGTGCGAGGCGACGGTGAGGCACAGCGAGCCGTCGACCGCGCCGATCTCCTCGATGATGAGGGCCGCGGTCGCGGTGTCGAGCGCCGCCCCGCCGTAGCGCTCGGGTACCTGGAGGCCGAACACCCCCATGCCTCCAAGGGTGCGAACGATGTCGTGCGGGAAGGCCCCGCTGCGGTCGCGCTCGATGGCTCCGGGTGCCACCTCGGAGCGGAGGTAGTCACGCAGAGGGCCCAGCAAGGCACGTTGGTCGGAGGTCAACTCGAACCACAGCGGCTCGGCGGCATGCGCGTTGGCGCTCATGGCGTCAACCTAGCAGCCTCGGGGATGGCCGCCCCCGTTGTACGGACGTGGGGCGCGACCGGCCCGTCTGGTAGACTTCGCCCCATGGAGCGACCGTACTGGGTGAGAGGGATCCGGGGTGCCACCACCGTGACCGCCGACGATCCCGAGCGCATCCTCGAGGCCACCCGCGAGCTCCTCCAGGTGATGCTGGAGGAGAACGGCATCGAAGACTTCGACGCCATCGCCGCGATCTTCTTCACGACGACGCAGGACCTGCGGTCGACCTTCCCGGCCGAAGCCGCGCGCGAGCTCGGCATGACGTTGGTGCCGCTGCTGTGTAACCAGGAGATCCCAGTGCCCGACCGCCTGCCGCGCTGTGTCCGCGTCATGCTGCAACTCAATACCCGTAAGGCCCAGGGCGAGATGCGGCACATCTACCTGCGCGAGGCACGACGGTTGCGCCCGGACTTGCTCAGCGCTCAGTAGCCGGCTGCTGCGCTCACGCCTCCCACTGCCGAGCGGGCACCAGGTCGCCGCCGTCGACGACGGCCAGGGTCACCTTGTGGGCACGATTGGTGGTGACCTCGAGCACCGCCTGGTCGAGGGAGTCGGGCCCCACCAGTACCTTGCGCACGAAGTAGCCGTTGCCCTGCAGGCTCATCTCGCTGGTCTTGGAGAGCCGCACATGGATGACCTCGCCGTGCCTGGCGGTGCGCACCTGGGTCAGGAGGAAGTTGCCGTCGTCCCGAAAACGCGGATCCTGGCGGCGGAACAGTCCGAACATGTCTGTATTCTAGCCTCACCATGGAGCTTCTTCGGGAGAACGAGACGGCAACTGGCCAGGAAGCAACGCGCTCGGTCGCGAAGGCGGCGCGTGCGGTGACGACGTGAGATCGCCCGCCGACGATCTGAGGGCCGCGTTCGAGGCGGGCGTCCGAGCGGCGGACCCGGCGGTTGCGGTGGTGGCCCACCTCGCCGAGCCGCCGCGCGGGCGCCTGCTGGTGGTCGGCGCGGGCAAGGCGGCGGCGGCGATGGCGCGGGCGGTCGAGGACCACTACCCTCCCGACGCTACCCTCGAGGGGATCGTCGTCACACGCTACGGCCATGCCCTGCCCACGCGCCGGATCGAGGTCGTCGAAGCGGCGCACCCTGTGCCTGACGAGGCAGGCGTGGTGGCGACCGAGCGTATCCTGCGGCTGGTCGAGAGCGCCGGCGAGGACGACCGTGTGCTGTGTCTGATCTCGGGCGGCGGCTCGGCGTTGCTGAGTGCGCCCGACGGCCTCAGCCTGCCCGAGTTGGCGCGGCTCACGCAGGCGTTGCTGCGCTCGGGCGCGGACATCGGAGAGATGAACGCCGTTCGCAAGCATCTGTCGCGCGTCAAGGGGGGGCGCCTGGCGCTGGCCGCCGCACCCGCGCCGGTCCTGGCGTTGCTCGTGTCCGACGTGGTGGGCGACGACCCGTCCGTCATCGCCAGCGGGCCCACGGCGGCGGACGGGAGCCGTTTCGCGGACGCGTTGGAAGTGCTGGAGCGCTACCACATCGACCATTCCGCCGCCCGATCGCTCCTGGAGGCCGGCGCGCGGGGTGAGCGCGAGGAGACCCCGGACGCGGGCGACCCGCGTCTGGAGGGCGTGGCGAACGTGGTGATCGCCTCGGCTCAGACCGCGCTGGACGCCGCGGCTCGAGCGCTTCAGCGCCGCGGCTGGGACGCGCACGTGCTCTCCGGCTCAGTGACGGGCGAGGCGCGCGTGGTGGCGGGCGTGCACGCCGCGTTGGTACGCCAGGTCCTGGCGCACGGACAGCCGTTCGAGCGGCCGTGCGCGCTGCTCTCGGGTGGCGAGACGACGGTCACGGTGGTCGGCGAGGGCCGGGGTGGACGCAACGGCGAGTTCGCGCTGGCGCTGGCCCTGGAGCTCCCCGACGCCGCCCCGGTGTGGTGGCTCGCCGCCGACAGCGACGGCATCGACGGCAGCGAGGACAACGCCGGCGCCCTGTTGGGGCCGGAGCAGCGGGGGCGCCTGCAGCGGCGGGACGCGCGCGACGCCCTGCGGCGCAACGACAGCTACACGGTGTTGCGGGACCTCGGCGCCCTGTTCGTCACCGGTCCGACCCGCACCAACGTCAACGACCTGAGGGTGGTCCTGATCGGATGAGCGGCTCGCCCTCGGGTATGCTTTGGCCGGCATGAGCCGGTTGCTCTCCACTTCGGAGCAGGACGTGACGCAAGCAGCGGAGGCGCTGCGTCGTGGAGGTCTGGTGGCGTTCCCCACCGAGACGGTCTACGGCCTGGGAGCGTCCGCCCGCGATCCTAGGGCGCTGGCCCGCCTCTACGCCGCGAAGGGGAGGCCGCCCGAGCACCCGGTCATCGTCCATCTACCCTCCGCACTTGCTCTCACGACGTGGGCGCGCGAGGTCCCCGATGCCGCCTGGCGCCTGGCCGAGACCTTCTGGCCGGGCCCGCTGACGCTGGTGCTGTCGCGGGCGGCCGACGTACCCGACGAGGTGACGGGGGGTCAGGACACGGTGGGACTGCGGGTGCCCGACCATCCGCTCGCGTTGCGCCTGTTGCAGGCCTTCGCCGGCGGGGTGGCGGCACCGTCGGCGAACCGCTTCGGGCGCATCAGCCCGACCACCGCGGGGCACGTCGTCGACGAGTTCGCCGACCTGGACGTGCTCGTCCTGGACGGGGGTGCGTGCCGGGTGGGACTGGAGTCGACCATCGTTGACCTCAGTGGGGGCGCCCCTCGCATCCTGCGGCCTGGAGGGGTGCACCGCCGCGCGTTGGAGGAGGCCTTGGGCGAGCGGGTGGCGCTGGCCGAGCACCTGCTCGAGCGCGAGGCGCGGCCGGCCGGGGGGGCGGGGCCGTCGCCGACGAGCGGGGCGCCCCGCGCTCCGGGCGGGTTGCCGCGACACTACGCCCCCTCCACGCCCGCCGAGCTCGTGCCGGGCGCCGCCCTGGAGGAGCGCCTGGCGGAGCTGGGAGGGGGCGTCGGGGTGCTGGCCCGCCGGCCCAGGCCGGGAGGTCCGAGCGGGACGTGGCTGGAGCTGCCCGACGAACCGGAGGACTTCGGCCGCGGATTGTACGCCGCTCTCCGCCACCTCGATGCCGGCGGCTGGCGCCGCATCCTGATCGAAGCTGTCCCCGAGGGGGACGACTGGCTCGCCGTGCGCGACCGGCTTCGGCGCGCCACGAGCGCCGTCGACGCGGCCGGCGGGAGCCGTGAACGGGAGGACGGAGCATGAGCGATCGCCACGAGGCCCGGCGGGCCGACACAGCGCTGGTCGCGGTCATCATGGGCAGCGTCAGCGATTGGGACACCATGCGGCACGCCGACGCCCTGCTCGACGAGCTCGAGGTGCCCCACGCCTGCCTGGTGGTGTCGGCGCACCGCACCCCTGAGCGCATGCGCACCTTCGCGCGTGACGCAGCCGACCGCGGCTTCGAGGTGATCATCGCCGGCGCCGGTGGCGCCGCCCACCTCCCCGGCATGGTGGCGGCGCAGACCCGGCTGCCGGTGCTGGGCGTGCCGGTGGAGAGCCGCGCGCTCAACGGCCTCGACTCGTTGTTGTCGATCGTACAGATGCCGCGCGGCGTGCCGGTGGGCACGCTGGCCATCGGAGCGTCCGGGGCGGCCAACGCAGCGTTGATGGCGGTGTCCATCCTGGCGCTCGCGCGACCGGAGCTGGCGCGCCGGCTCGACGCGTACCGAGACGCGCAGATGGCCCAGGCCGAGGCGAGTCGCCTCCCGACCGACCACTACCTCCCCGAGTGACGCGGCCTACACCGCTGTTGCCGGGAGCCACGATCGGCATGCTCGGCAGCGGGCAGCTCGGGAGGATGTTCACGATGGCCGCGCGCCGGATGGGCTACCGCGTGCATGTGTTGTCGCCCACGGCCGGCTCGCCCACCGGACAGCTCGCCGAGCGCGAGGTGGTCGCGCACTACGATGATGTCGATGCCGTGGCGCGTTTCGCGTCCGAGGTGGACGTCGTCACGCTCGAGTTCGAGAACATCCCGAGCGCCTCGCTCGAGGCCGCAGCGTCGCGCGCGCCGGTTCGTCCCGGTGTCGTCGCGCTCCACATCAGCCAGGATCGCGCGCGCGAGAAGCGCTTCCTGGCGGAGCTCGGGGTGCCGCACGTGCCGTTCGTCGAGGTTGCCGCCGGCGGCGATGTGGACGCCGCCATCGCAGCGGTGGGGACGCCGTGCGTGGTGAAGACCGCGGGATTCGGATACGACGGCAAGGGGCAGGTGCGGGTGGAGGCGGGCGGCGGGCGCGCGTCGGCGCGGGCCCTGGCCGCACACCAGGCGGTGGTGGTCGAGCGTTTCGTCGAGCTCGAGGCGGAGCTCTCGGTGGTGGCCGCGCGCGGGCTCGACGGCGCCGTGGCCGCCTACGCGCCGGCGCTCAACCTGCACGAGCGGCACATCCTCGACCTGAGCAGTGCGCCCGCCCCGGTTCCCGACGCGGTCGCCGCGCTCGCACGCGAGATCACCGTCGCCGTTCTGGAGGGGCTCGACCTCGTCGGCGTCGCCTGCGTCGAGTTCTTCCTGGAGCCGGGCGGTCGCCTGTCGGTCAACGAGATCGCCCCCCGGCCCCACAACTCCGGCCACCTGACCATCGAGGGCGCGGAGACGAGTCAGTTCGAGCAGCAACTCCGTGCCGTGACCGGTCTGCCGCTGGGCTCCGTCGCCGTGCGCCGAGCCGCGGCGATGGCCAACCTGCTGGGTGAGGTGTGGTCGGGTCGCGAGCCGGACTGGACGGCCGCACTGTCCGTGCCGGGCGTGGCCCTCCACCTCTACGGCAAGGACGGCGCGCGTGCCGGCCGCAAGATGGGCCACCTCACCGCTACCGCCGACAGCCTGGAGCAGGCGCGGGCGCGTGTGCTTCGGGCTCGCGAGCTGGCGGCGCGGACAGCGGCGAGCCGATCCTGATGAGGTCCCGGCCGGGCGGCCCCGCCGTCCGCCCGCGGACGTTCGCACGGGCGCCGTGGCTGTCGGGGACGCTGGTATAACGGGGGCGTGCACAACGCCGCCCTCCTCGCCCCGGAGGTCCGACGCCGCTTGGAGCTCACCCTGGCGGCTGCCGCCCCCGAACTCGAAACCCTCCCTGAGCGCGACCGCCAGCTCTTCCGGCTCCGCTGTGAGCGCTTCTTCCAGAACCTCCACGACGGGCTATCGCCCGTCTACGGCCGGCGCCCCGATTTCGAGGCCTTCCTGCAGCGATTGGGCGCGGCCATGGCCCGCCACTATCGGGAGCGGCCGGAGCCGCTCAAGGTGCTCGACATCGAGCGCGATCTCACGCCCGACTGGTTCCAGCACGAGTCGATGCTCGGGTATGTGTTCTACGTCGAACGCTTCGCCGGGGACCTGCGCGGAGTGCTCGACCACCTCGACTACCTCGAGGAGCTCGGCGTCAACTACGTCCACCTGATGTACACGTTGCGTCCGCGCGACGGCGAGAACGACGGTGGCTACGCCATCCGCGATTACCGTGACGTCGACCCGCGCTTGGGGACCATCGACGACCTCGAGTACCTGTGCGGGCAGCTGCGTGAGCGCAGGATCAGCGCCTGCGTGGACCTGGTGCTCAACCACTGCGCCGACGACCACGCCTGGGCACGCCAGGCGGCGCAGGGGGACGAGCGCTACCAGGACTACTTCTTCATGTTCGACGACCGGGCTGTTCCCGACGAGTACGAGAAGACCCTGCCAGAGGTGTTCCCGGACTTCGCGCCGGGCAACTTCACGTTCGACCCGGACATCGGCAAGTGGATCTGGACGACGTTCAACGACTACCAGTGGGACCTCAACTGGACCAACCCGGAGGTCTTCCTGGAGATCGTCGACATCATGTTCTACCTGGCCAACAAGGGCGTCGAGGTGTTCCGCCTGGACGCGGTCGCCTTCCTGTGGAAGCGCCTGGGCACCGACTGTCAGAACCAGCCGGAGGTGCACGACGTGCTGCAGGCGTTGCGGGCCTGCTCACGCATCGCCACGCCCGCCGTCGCCCACAAGGCCGAGGCCATCGTGTCGCCCGACGACCTGATCCACTACTTCGGCACCGGCCGGCACCACGGCAAGGTGAGCAACATCGCCTACCACAACTCGCTCATGGTGCAGTTCTGGTCGTCGCTGGCGACGCGCGACACGCGGTTGATGGTGCACACCTTGCGGGAGTTCCCGCGCACGCCGGCCTCGATCGCGTGGGGGACGTACATCCGTTGCCACGACGACATCGGCTGGGCGGTCACGGAGGAGGACGCGGCCGCGGTGGGACTGTCGGGGGCGGGCCACCGCAGCTTCCTGTCGGATTACTACTCCGGTCAGTTCCCGGGCTCGCACGCGCGCGGCGCGGTGTTCCAGCACAACCGCAAGACGGGCGATCGCAGGATCTCCGGGAGTCTGGCGAGCCTGGGCGGCCTGGAGCTCGCCGTCGAGGTCGCCGACGAGCGCCTGGTGGCGCTCAGTATCGAACGCATCCTGCTCGGTCACGCCCTCATCTGCGGCTTCGGGGGCATCCCGCTGATCTACATGGGGGACGAGATCGGCATGACCAACGACTACCGCTACACCAGCCACGCCGAGCACGCCGCCGACAACCGCTGGATGCATCGCCCCTTCATGGACTGGGAGAAGGCGGAGCGGCGTCACGACGAGGCCAGTACCGAGGGCCGTATCTTCCACGGGTTGCGCCGGATCGTGCGCGCCCGCAGCCACACGCCGCAGCTCAACTCCGCCTACGCTACCGAGGTGCTCGATGTCGACCACGCCCACCTGCTGGTGTTGTCGCGCCCCCACCCGCTGGGGGAGCTGATCGAGATCTACAACTTCAGCGAGTCGTCGCAGTGGCTCGATGCCGCCGTGTTGGCCGATCGGAGCCTCCACCAGCCCTTCGATCAGCTCGGACAGTCCTTCGTCGACGTCTCTCGCGGCGCACTGTCCGTCCCGCCTTACGGACGCTACTGGCTCATCTGAGCGGCGCTCCGACGAGGCCATGAGGAACGCCCCCGGCAGCGCATGCCGGGGGCGTTCCCGATCGCGGGCCGGGTAGGCGCTACTGGATGGTGATGCGCCCGTCGGTCTTGGGAGCGATGGTGCCGTCGGCCGCGACCGCGTTGGCCACGACCTCCGCCAGCAGTGGCCCCTCGGCCGGCGACACGGTCGTCGGCAGACCTTTGAACATCGTGTAGCCGTCACCGCCGCCGAACATGTAGTCGTTGATGGCCACGACGTAGGTGGCGTTGGGGTCGAGCGGCTTGCCGCCCACCATGATGTCGCTGACGCGTTGGCCGACGGGCTGGTTGGGGCGGACCGTGAACGTCACACCCGAAACCTGGGGGAAACGCCCGGCCAGGTCCTGCATCTGCGACACGCCGTTCTCGAGCGCGGCGGCCAGGGCGCTGCCCTTGGCCTTCACCGCGACCACTTTGTTGCCGAACGGCAAGATGCCGTAGACGTCCTTCTTGGTGACCGGCCCCGCGGGGTACATGCGGTCGGTACGGATGCCGCCCCCGTTCATGATGGCGACGTCGGCGCGGGTGGCGCTGCGGGTGGCGTCGGCGATGAAGTCCCCGAGGTTGGTCTCCTTGGCGCGGACATCCTTCTCGACCGCGTCCAGGGCGACCACGGACTTGCCGAGCACCTGGGCGAAGCTGGCGTCGAGCTGGCTGGCGTAGTTCTGCACGAACGCCTGCATGCCCGGGTCTTTGGGCGTCAGATCGCTGACCGGGATGTTCCGGTAGCTGGTCACGGGGCTCGTTCCGGAGAAGTCGACGTTGACGTCCCACACGTTGCGCCAGTCGCTGGTCGCCTTGACGAACGGGGCGTGACCGCACTGGGTGTCCATCATGGCGGCATGGTCATGCCCGCCGACGATGAGGTCGATGCCCGACACCTTGGACGAGAGCTCGCAATCCTGGGCCCTGGCCTCGTGCGTGAGCGCCACGATGTACTTCGCGCCCTCGCCCTGGAGCTTCTTCACCTCCGCCTGGGCGGTGGCGATGGGGTCCTTGAAGGTCACCGCCGACGCGTTGGCGAGGATCGAGGAGAAGTCGTAGGCGATGCCGAACAGGCCGATCTTGACGCCGTTCACCTCGACCACGGCATCGGGTTGCGTGCCCGCGATCGGCTTGCCTGTCGAGCTGTCGAGGATGTTGGCGCTCAGCCAGGTGAAGTTGGACTCCTGGATGCGTTGCTTCAACACGTTCACACCGAAGTCGAACTCGTGGTTGCCGAGGGTGGCGTAGTCGACGCCAAGGCGGTTGAGCGCCTCGACCATCTGCTTGCCCTGGAAGGCGTTCGACATCACCGAAGGGGAGAGCAGGTCGCCGGCGAACAGCACCAACGTATTGGGATCGAACGCCTTGACCTGGTGGACGACCGTGGCCACAGCGGCGGCGCCGCCGCGCGTGCCGTGGTCGACGCCCTGCAGCTCGTACACGTCATTGAAGGTCAGGAAGCCGACGCGTTGCGCCTGGGCGAATGCTCCCAGCATGATCAGAGCGACGAAGAGCCAACGGAGTTTGCGCATCATACGGGTACCACCTTTCGGAATCGCGATCCGGGGCCGCCAAACCGGCCCCGCCGGGCGGGATGGCGGGGAGAGCCTGCGGGTGGGGTACACCACGCCCCTGCCCCACCCGTCGTCGATCCGCCGTCCGGCGGTCCCTAGTACACCATGCCCGCGACCCGTAGGTGACCGCGGCCGGCCCCGAGCCAAAGGTGTCGGTTCGCAGGGCCCGACCTCGCGGGCTCGTGCCTCGGGTTCGGTCCGTCGTCCGCAGCGCCAACCGCGATGCGGGCAAGGTGGTGGGCCGTTCACCCGATGCCGTGCGATGGCGAGGCCGGTCCGCCTGGGACCGGCCTCGCTGGATCGGCCAGGTTGTCATCGGCCGGGATGCAACCTCGGGATGGGGCTGTCAGGGTTCGCGCACCGGCGCTGCCCCACCTGTCCGGATGTCGCGAAGGCGGTCCGAGTCACCCCGACCCCTGGTGGAGCTAGCTCAACGCAGCCAGAGGCCGCTCCCGCCGATCGGTCCGTGGGCGCCCGGCGTACGCGGGCCTGCGGTCAGACCGGCCGTGGTAGCCGCGGTAGTGTCTGCGTCGACCTCGTTGTAGGTGTTCGGCCAGAGGGCATTGAACCACCATGCGTCTGGGGAGACGTCCGTGATGGCCAGATGCGCCTCGTTGCCCGAGGCCGCCGGGACCGGGATGAGCGACTGGAGGTTCGCGGGAAGTTGCGGGAAGGTGACCGTGCCGCTCATGTCTGCGCTGCTCTCACTCACGAGCTCCCATTCGGCCGTCGCGCCGGTCGTGCTGTCGGTAGTGAGCACGTCGGCATAGACGAGCTTGGCGTTCGCGAAGCCTGCTGAGCTGGCGTACGTGACCACGGGAGAGGTGGTGGCGCTGGCCTTCCAGCTGAAGTTCTGGAGCGAGGGCCAGGTATCGGTCCCGATCGTCAGGCTCTGGTTCGCAGGCAAGGTGTTCGTCGACGCGTCCTGGTAGACCCTGCTCTGGATGCAGCTGGAGGAGCTCGGGCAGTTCGTGCGATGGAACATGAAGCTCGAGAGGAAGGCTGTCGCACCCGTCACTGGGGCGAGCTCGGCGTTCAGGGACAGCGAGGTCGCACCCACCGTCGACGTTGACGTGCTGTGGCTCAGCGCCAACGGCTCCCTCAGGCCGTCCACCAGGGCGAACTTCTGCCAGTTGGTCTCGGCGGCCCCGTTCGTGGCGAGCGCCGGGGAGAAGGTCACGGACGAGCTGTCCGACGTGGGCGTTGTCTGCCAGTCGGTAGGGGCGACCGTCAGCGTGGTCTGCGTGGGCGAGATGGTCTGGACGTGCAGGTACGCGCTCATGGTGGAGCCGTCCTCGGCCAGGAACGTGAGCTGCGCCTTGCCGCTGGAGCCGCTGTCGTAGTAGTCCGCGGTCAACGAGAAGTTGTTGGACGCGTCGCAAAACACGGAGGAAGAAGTCACGCCGCCGGAACCGAGCCGCTTCGAGACCACGGAATAGATCCTGGTAGACGACGGCGTCGACCCCGGAGGGCATGCGCCGGAAACCGCAACCTGCCCGCTGGTCTGCCCGCGGCCGGAGTACGGATAGATGACGTAGATCGTATGACCGTTGACCAAGGAGGCCGGCGCGGTGAAGGCGTACTTGGCAGGCGCACCGCTGTGGGTCTCGGACAGAGCTGCGGTGACCAGCGCACCGTCGGGGACGTCCGCGAAGGACACCGTCGTGGTCCCGGGAGCGAGCGTCTGGGTGGTGATCACGCTGCCGTCCGCGTTCTGGAGAACGGCGTACGCATCGCTGTCGTGTTGCATCGAGAACGTGATGGTGCTACCGCTCTGTGGTTGCGAGCAGGCAGCCAGCAACAGAATGGCCGCCAGTGGCAGCAGGCCAAGGGTGAAGCGTCGTGCGTTCATCTGGATCCCTCCGATGGCTGATCCGGTCGGTCGTCGGGCAGGCGCTGCGCAGGCAGCCTGCCCCGATCAAGGTCGGACGCAGATGGTGGAGCCGTCCCGATGACACCCGTCGTCGACGGGGTCAGGAGCCATGACCCGTACTCAGGTCCGCGCGTAGAAGTCGTCGTGAGATCGCTGGACCCTTCCCCCCCTTCAGGTGCGGCATCGTCACCTGAGGTAGCGCAGCCCCAGACGCACCCAATGCCATGAAGTTCATCCAACCCTAATCCAAGGTTGATAAGTTCTTCAACCAGCGGGAAGGAACGCGCGGCTGGCGTTCGACCCGCACCCGCGCTGAACCGGCGGCCGGCGAACCCTCGCTACGAAGGCGAGGCGCCGGGATCCACGCCGGCAGGCCTATCGAGGTCGATCACGCGGTGGCGCGCGTTGGCCCGCTCCGCCTGGGATCGGAACTCGCCCCTGCAAGGGGACGGGAGCCCGGATGTGCCCGGCAAGCGGAGCCCGCGAACCAGCTGAGCCACCTCACCTGCTTGAAATCTCGCCCCCGGGCGGAGTATACTCACGAGGTTTGACTCCCCCTGGCCCGCAGCGATGGGTCCGGGGGAAGGTTTGTCGTGTGCTGCACGGCACCGGAAATTCAGACGACCACGTCTTCTCAGATCGCAGGTCGAGTCCGCTCGCCGAAAGCGAGCGCCACGCTTAAGGGAGTGATTGCTCTGCCGACCGTCAACCAGCTCCTCCGGAAGGGCCGCAAGAAGTTGCCCAAGAAGAACAAGACCCCGGCGCTCAAGGGGTCGCCGCAGCGGCGCGGCGTGTGCACGGCTGTGAAGACGCAGACCCCGAAGAAGCCGAACTCGGCGCTGCGGAAGATCGCCCGCGTACGGTTGTCCAGCGGCTACGAGGTGACCGCCTACATCCCGGGCGAGAAGCACAACCTCCAGGAGCACTCGGTCGTGTTGATCCGCGGGGGCCGCGTGAAGGACCTGCCGGGGGTCCGCTACCACATCGTCAGAGGTGCGCTCGACGCTCAGGGCGTCGGCGTGGGTCGCTACGTGCAGCGCAACCAGGGGCGCAGCAAGTACGGCACGAAGAAGCCGAAGGGTTGAGGTAGAGGATGGGACGCAGGAGAAGAGCACAGGTCCGCAAGCTCGAGCCCGATCTGGTGTACAGCGACACCACGGTCACGGCCTTCGTGAACAAGCTGATGCGTGACGGCAAGAAGAACCTCGCCAGCCGCATCTTCTACGGCTCGTGCCGACTGATCCAGGAGCGCAGCGGCCAGGAACCCCTCAAGGTGTTCCGCCAGGCGCTCGACAACGTCAAGCCGCGCATCGAGGTCAAGAGCCGCCGTGTCGGTGGCGCCACATACCAGGTCCCCGTGGAGGTCAATCCGCGCCGGTCCCAGTCGCTCAGCCTGCGCTGGCTGGTCGCTGCGTCCAACTCTCGCCCCGAGCGGACCGCTGTCGAGCGTGTCGCGGGCGAGCTGCTGGACGCCTCGGCAGGACGTGGCGGAGCCGTCAAGAAGAAAGACGACGTCGAGCGGATGGCGGAGGCGAATCGCGCCTACGCCCACTACCGCTGGTAGCCGGCGCGCTTCCGACCCGACAGGTGGAGTATGACTACCCAGACGAAGATTGACCTGCACAAGACCCGCAACATCGGCATCGCCGCCCACATCGACGCGGGCAAGACGACGCTGACCGAGCGGATCCTGTTCTATGCGGGCCGCATCCACAAGATGGGGGAGACCCACGAGGGCGCCTCCCAGATGGACTGGATGGAGCAGGAGCGCGAGCGCGGCATCACCATCACCTCGGCCGTGACGCAGTGCTTCTGGCTCGATACCCGCATCAACATCATCGACACTCCCGGGCACGTCGACTTCACCATGGAGGTCGAGCGCAGCATGCGCGTGCTCGACGGGGCCGTGGCGGTGTTCGATGCCAGCCAGGGGGTCGAGCCACAGAGCGAGACGGTATGGCGTCAGGCCGACAAGTACGAGGTGCCGCGCATCGCCTTCGCCAACAAGATGGACAAGACCGGGGCGGACTTCCAACTCGTGCTGGACAGCATGGACGAGCGCCTCGGCGCGAACGCCGTGGCGATCCAGTGGCCCATGGGCGCGGAGGACTCGTTCGCCGGCCTCATCGACCTGGTCGAGATGAAGGCAGTCACCTACGGCGACGATCTTGGCAAGGACATCCAGTTCGTGGACATCCCGGCCGAGTGGCGCGATACCGCCGAGGACAAGCGCACCCTCATGGTGGAGCGCCTGGCGGACGTCGACGACGAGATCGCGATGCACTTCCTGGAGGGCGAGGAGATCCCCCTCGAGACGCTCAAGGCGGCGATCCGCAAGGCGACCATCGCCATGAGGATCTTCCCTGTGGTGTGCGGCTCGGCCCTCAAGAACAAGGGCGTGCAGCGCGTGCTCGACGCCGTCGCCTGGTACCTCCCCAGCCCGCTGGACGTTCCTGCGGTCAGGGGCGTCGTACCGGACACCGGCGAGGAGGACACCCGGGAGGCCGACGAGGACGCTCCGACTGCCGCGCTGGCGTACAAGGTGATGACCGACCCCTACGTCGGGCGCCTGGTGTTCGTGCGCGTCTACTCGGGCGCGTTCGTGGCGGGCTCGTACGTCTACAACGTCTCCAAAGGCAAGCGTGAGCGCATCGGACGGCTGCTGAAGATGCACGCCAACTCCCGCGAAGAGGTGGAGCGCATCGGGGCGGGCGACGTGGGTGCGGTGATCGGGCTCAAAGACACCAGCACCGGCGACACGCTGGCCGATCCCGACCATCCCATCGAGCTGGAGTCGATCGAGATCCCCGAACCTGTCATCACGGTGGCGATCGAACCCGCCTCCAAGGCCGACCAGGACAAGCTGTCCAACGGTCTGGTGAAGCTGGCCGAAGAGGATCCGACCTTCCGCGTGGAGACCGACGCCGAGACCGGCCAGACCAAGATCTCGGGGATGGGCGAGCTCCATCTGGAGATCATCGTCGACCGGCTCAAGCGCGAGTTCAACGTCAACGCCCACGTCGGCGCGCCGCAGGTGGCTTACCGTGAGACGATCACGCGCGCTGTGGATGTCGAGGGCAAGTTCGTGCGCCAGACGGGCGGCCGCGGTCAGTACGGCCACGTCAAGCTGCGGGCCGAGCCGCGCGGTCGCGGCGAGGGCTTCGAGTTCGAGAACGGGATCGTCGGTGGGGTGATTCCCAAGGAGTACATCTCTGCCGTCCAGAAGGGCGTCGAGGAGGCCATGCAGAACGGTCCCCTGCTCGGCTTCCCCATCGTGGACCTGAAGGTGAAGCTGTACGACGGTTCCTACCACGAGGTGGACTCGTCCGAGATGGCCTTCAAGATCGCCGCCTCCTTGGGGGTGCGCGAGGTCATGAAGCAGGGCGGGGCTGCGGTTCTCGAACCCGTCATGCGGGTCGAGGTGGTCACGCCCGATCAGTACATGGGCGACGTCATCGGCAACCTGAATTCGCGTCGCGGGCAGATCCAGGGTATGGAGCCCCGCGGCAACGCCCAGGTGGTCACCGCGCACGTGCCGCTGTCCGAGATGTTCGGCTACGCGACCGATCTCCGCAGCCTGTCGCAGGGCCGCGCTACGTTCACGATGATGCTTGATCACTACGACCAAGTGCCGCGAAGCATTCAAGAAGAGCTCGTCAAGAGCTGAGAACCGTCCGACCTCGTATCGGAATCCAAGGAGAACGATCATGGCTAAGGGTGTGTTTGAGCGTACGAAGCCGCATGTGAATGTTGGGACGATTGGGCATGTGGATCATGGGAAGACGACGTTGACGGCTGCGATTACGTTTGCGGCTGCGGCGGCGGATCCGTCGGTGGAGATTCAGGATTACGATCAGATTGATAAGGCGCCGGAGGAGAAGGCGCGTGGGATTACGATTAATACGGCGCATGTGGAGTATCAGACGGTGGCGCGGCATTATTCGCATGTGGATTGTCCGGGGCATGCGGATTATGTGAAGAATATGATTACGGGGGCTGCGCAGATGGATGGTGCGGTGTTGGTGGTGTCGGCTGCGGATGGGCCGATGCCGCAGACGCGTGAGCATATTGTGTTGGCGCGTCAGGTGGGTGTGCCGAATATTGTGGTGTTTTTGAACAAGGTGGACATGGTGGATGATGCGGAGTTGTTGGAGCTTGTGGAGATGGAGGTTCGGGAGCTGTTGTCGTTGTATGAGTTTCCGGGGGATGAGATTCCGGTGGTGGCGGGGTCTGCGTTGAGGGCGTTGGAGGCGTTGCATGGGAATCCGTCGATGCAGCGTGGTGAGAATGAGTGGGTGGATCGGATTTGGGAGTTGTTGGATGCGGTGGATGGGTATATTCCGACGCCGGTGAGGGATGTGGAGAAGCCGTTTTTGTTGCCGGTGGAGGATGTGTTTACGATTACGGGTCGTGGGACGGTGGCGACGGGTCGTATTGAGCGTGGTGAGGTGAAGACGGGGGATGAGGTTGAGATTGTTGGGTTGGGGGATACGCGGAAGACGGTTGTGACGGGTGTGGAGATGCATCGGAAGACGTTGGGTTCGGGGATGGCTGGGGATAATGTGGGGGTTTTGTTGCGGGGTGTGGGGCGTGAGGAGATCGAGCGGGGTCAGGTGTTGGCGAAGCCTGGGTCGATTACGCCGCATACGGTGTTTCGTGGGTCGGTGTATGTGTTGAAGAAGGAGGAGGGGGGGCGGCATAGCGCGTTTTTTTCTGGGTATCGCCCGCAGTTTTACTTTCGGACGACGGATGTGACGGGGGTGGTGTCGTTGCCGGAGGGTGTGGAGATGGTGATGCCTGGGGATAATGTGGAGCTTGGGGTGGAGTTGATCAAGCCGATTGCGATGGAGGAGGGGTTGCGGTTTGCGATTCGTGAGGGGGGTCGGACGGTCGGTGCGGGTGTCGTGACGGCCGTGACGAAGTAACCATGGCAGCCCCCAAGATTCGTATCAAGCTCAAGGCGTTCGATCACCGTAGCCTGGACAGCTCTGCGACCAAGATCGTGGAGACCGTCCGGCGCACGGGTGCCAAGGTCGCCGGCCCGGTTCCCCTTCCGACGCGTATCCGGCGGTTCTGCGTGCTCCGGTCGCCGTTCGTCAACAAGGACAGCCGAGAGCACTTCGAGATCCGCACGCACAACCGGCTGATCGACATCAAGTCGCCGACGAAGAGCACCATCGATTCCCTCATGCACCTCGATCTGCCGACCGGGGTGGACATCGAGATCAAGACCGTCGGAGGACGATGAACGTGAAAGGCATTCTCGGCACCAAGGTGGGTATGACCCAGGTGTGGAACGGGGACCGGCTCGTGCCGGTGACCGTCGTCCTCGCCGGGCCTTGCCCCGTGGTGCAGCGCAAGACGCCGGAGCGTGACGGCTATTCCGCCGTGCAGCTCGGCTGGGTGGAGAAGCGAGAGAAACTCGTGAACAAACCCCAGCTCGGGCACTTCCGCAAGGCGGGGGTCGCGCCGCAGCGTCACCTGGTGGAGTTCAGGGACTACGCCCCCGACGACGACAGCGTCACGGTCGAGATCTTCGAGCCGGGCGAGACGGTCGACGTCACCGGCACGAGCAAGGGTCGCGGTACCGCCGGCGTGGTCAAGCGCTGGGGGTTCGCCGGCATGCCGGCCACCCACGGCACCAAGAAGAAACATCGCCACGGCGGTTCCATCGGGAACCGCAAGTCGCCGGGCCGCGTCTACAAGGGCAAGCGCATGGCGGGGCGTCACGGCGCGAGCGCCGTGACGACGATCGGCCTCCAGGTCGTGGACGTCCGCAAGGACGACAACCTGATCCTCATCAAGGGCGCCCTCCCCGGCGCGAACGGCTCGATGCTGGTGGTCAGGCAATCGAACAGGGGGGCGCGCTGATGGCGGTCACGCTCGACGTCCTCGGAAGCGGACGCAAACTCACACTCGACCTTCCCGAGCCCAAGGAGTCGGTGCTGCACGAGGTCGTCGCCTGGCAGCTGGCCAAGCGCCGGCGCGGCACGGCGGCGACCAAGACGCGCGGTATGATGACGGGCTCCACCGCGAAGATCTACCCTCAGAAGGGCACCGGCCGCGCGCGGCACGGTGACCGCAAGGCGCCGATCTTCGTTGGTGGGGGCACAGCGTTCGGGCCGCAGCCGCGCAACTACGGCTACACCCTGCCCAAGCGGGTGCGCCGGCTCGGCCTTGCCATGGCGGTGGCCGCAAGGGCGCAGGCTGGTAAGCTCACCCTGGTCGAGTCGTTCGACATCGGCGGCAAGACCAAGGAGTTCGTGAGCTGGGCCCAGAGTCACGGCTTCGACGGTAGCGAACGGGTGCTCCTCGTCACCGACGATGAGATGGCCCGCAGGGCGGCGCGCAACCTGCCCTGGGTCGACGTGCTTCCCGTGCGCGGCCTGAACGCCTACGACATCCTTCGTTGCGATCACGTGATCGCCGACGCGAAGATCTTCGACACTGCGGAGGCGGCATCGTGAACCCGCACGACGTGATCCTCGCCCCCGTGCTGAGCGAGAAGGCGATCCAGGGCATCGAAGCCGGCAAGTACGCCTTCTACGTCCATCCGGACGCGAACCGGGTCCAGGTCAAGGACGCCATCGAGACCGTGTTCAAGGTCGAGGTCGTCAAGATCAACATGGCCAAGGTCCGCGGCAAGATCAAGACGCAGGGGCGTTACCCGGGACGGTCCTCGCTCCGCAAGAAGGCCATCGTCACCCTGCAGGCCGGGCAGCGCATCCAGCAGCTCGAAGGCCTGACCTAAGGAAGGGAGGGAACCCATGCCTACCAAGAAATACAGACCGTACACGCCCTCCCGCCGGGCGATGACGACCTCGGATTTCGCCGACGTCACCGTGAGCAGGCCGGAGAAGTCGCTTCTCGAGGGGATGTCGAAGCGGGGCGGTCGCAACGCCCACGGCCGGATCACCTCGCGGTTCCGCGGCGGCGGCCACAAGCGGCGCTATCGTCGGATCGACTTCCGTCGGCGCGACAAGGAAGGCGTGCCCGCCAAGGTCGCGACCGTCGAGTACGACCCGAACCGCAGCGCGCGCATCGCGTTGCTGCACTACCTCGACGGTGAGAAGCGCTACATCCTGGCGCCAGAGCGCCTGGTGGTCGGCACGCGTATCGTGTGCGGACCGGAGGCCGAGCCGGTGGTCGGGAACGCCTTGCCGCTCCGCTTCATCCCGGTCGGCGCGGTCGTGCACAACGTGGAGATGGTCCCTGGCAAGGGCGCCCAGCTGGCGCGCGCGGCCGGAACCAGCGTGCAGATCCAGGGCCGGGACGGCAACTACGTCACCATCCGGTTGCCATCGGGTGAGCTGCGCCGCATCCACGGCGAGTGCTACGCGACCGTAGGCGCAGTGGGCAACAGCGAGCACAAGAACATCGTTCTGGGTAAGGCGGGCCGCAAGCGTTGGCTCGGTCGCAAGCCGCACCAACGTGGACGCGCCATGAACCCGGTCGACCACCCCCACGGCGGTGGCGAGGGTCGCTCTACGGGCGGCCGGCCGCCGGTCAGCCCCTGGGGCCAGCAGGCCAAGGGCCTGAAGACGCGCAACAAGCGCAAGGTGTCGAGCCGGTTCATCGTGCGCCGCCGGAAGGGGAAGTAGACCATGGCTCGCAGCCTCAAGAAAGGCCCGTTCGTCGACGGCCACCTGCTCAAGAAGATCGACGCCGCCAACGCCACGGGCGAACGCCGCGTCATCAAGACCTGGAGCCGGCGCAGCACCATCGTTCCCGAGATGGTCGGACACACCATCGGCGTCTACAACGGTCGCCAGCACGTCCCGGTGTTCGTCCAGGAGAACATGGTCGGGCACAAGCTGGGGGAGTTCTCTCCCACCCGCACGTTCCGCGGGCATAGCGGGAACAGGAAGGACTGACGATGCAGGCCAAGGCTTCCTTGCGCATGCTTCGCGTCACGCCTCAGAAGACGCGCCTCGTCGCCGACCTCATCCGCGGCCAGAACGTGGGGCGTGCCGAGGACATCCTGCGCTACACCAACAAGCGTTCCGCGAAGCCGATCCTCAAGTTGCTGCAGAGTGCTCGGGCGAACGCCGTGAACAACCACGACATGTTCGAAGACAGCCTCTTCGTCAAGGAGATCCAGGTCGGAGACGGCCCCACGTTCAAACGCTACTTGCCGCGTGCGCGGGGTCGTGCAGACCTGATGTTGAAGCGCAGCTGCAACATCACGATCACGCTGGAGGAACGCAGTGGGCAATAAGATCAATCCGATCGGGTTCCGGCTGGGCGTGAACAAGGAACCGTCCGCCCACTGGTACGCCGATACCAAGAACTATCCGCGCCTCCTGACCGAGGACGAGGAGATCCGCCGCGCGATCTTCCAGGACGTAGGCCATGCCGGCATCTCGCGCATCGACATCGAGCGGGCCGCGCACAACATCAACATCACCATCCACACTGCCAAGCCGGGTGTGGTGATCGGTCGTGGCGGGGAGTCGATCAAGGCCCTTCGCGCGCGTCTCGATCGGTCCATCCCGGGCACCATCGCCGTGAACGTCCAAGAGGTCGCGAACCCGAACACCAACGGCGCCTTGGTGGCCAAGCGCATCGCCGAGCAGCTCGAGCGCCGCTTCGCGTTCCGGCGGGCCATGAAGCAGGCGGTCCAGCGCACCATGGAGTCCGGCGCGCAGGGTGTGAAGATCCGCTGCTCCGGCCGCCTGGGCGGTTCCGAGCAGGCCCGTCCCGAGTGGTACTCGGATGGTCGCGTTCCGTTGCAGACGCTCCGCGCCGACATCGATTACGGTACGGCCGAGGCACGCACGAGCTACGGCATCATCGGCGTCAAGGCGTGGGTGTTCCACGGCGAGATCGTCGGCCACAAGACCCGCCGCGCCGCCGTGCTCCCGCGTCCCCGTCAGGATGAGGACAAGCGCCGCCGGCGTCGTCCACAGGCGCGTCGGCGTGACGGTCCCAATCGTGAAGGTCGCGCGCGGGTCAAGAAGGAAAGGTCCTAGCCCATGCTGCTTCCCAAGCGCGTCAAGTACCGCAAGCAGATGCGCGGCCGCATGAAGGGCGACACCAAGGGCGGAGACTACGTCGCCTTCGGCGACTTCGCTCTGGTGGCGATGGAGCCGGCCTGGATCAAGTCCAACCAGATCGAGGCCTGCCGCGTCACCATGAGCCGCTACTTCAAGCGCGGCGGCAAGATCTACATCCGCATCTTCCCGGACAAGCCCGTGACGAAGAAGCCACAGGAAGTCCGCATGGGGAAGGGCAAGGGCGCGGTGGAGTACTGGGTCTCGGTAGTGAAGCCGGGACGCGTGCTCTTCGAGGTCGCCAACGTTACGGAGGAGCAGGCCAAGGAGGCGTTCCGCCTCGCCAGCCACAAGCTCCCTATCAAGGTAAAGATGGTCGAGCGGGAGATCTACGATGAAGCCCAATGAGGTCCGCAACCTGACGCCGGACGAGATCCACCTCGAGGTGGACAAGCTCCGCCAGGAGCTTCTCGACCTGCGGATCCAGGCCGCCGTCGGCCACGCCTCGAACCCGAGGCGCATCCGCACGGCGAAGCGGGAGATCGCCCGGCTTCTGACCATCGCCGGCGAGAAGCCGGAGGAGACGACGCGATGAAGAGAGCTATGCAGGGGCGCGTCGTGAGCGACGGAGCCGACAAGACGGTGACGGTGAACGTGGAGCGGCGCCTCAAGCACCCGCTCTACGGCAAGGTCGTCACGCTGTCCAAGCGGTACCTGGCTCACGATGAGCGCAACGAGTACAAGCTGGGCGACCTGGTGGAGATCACCTCCAGCCGCCCGATCAGCAAACGCAAGCGCTTCGTCGTGACGCGCCTGCTCGAGAAGGCCCGGGGCTAAGGGCAGGTCAGGAGCATTCCGTCATGATCCAGCAGGAGACCTTCCTCGATGTGGCCGACAACTCCGGTGCCCGTCGGATCCAGTGCATCCGCGTGCTCGGTACCGGGCAGCAGTTCGTCGGCTCGGTCGGCGACGTGGTCGTGGCGGCCGTCAAGGACGCCATCCCCCACGCGCAGATCAAGAAAGGCGACGTGGTGAAGGCCGTGATCGTTCGGACCAAGAAGGAGATCAACCGCAAGGACGGCTCCTCCATCCGGTTCGACAGCAACGCGGCGGTCATCATCAACAACCAGAACGAGCCCCGTGGAACCCGCGTGTTCGGGCCGGTAGCCCGGGAGCTGCGCGAGAAGCGCTTCATGCGCATCGTCTCGCTCGCACCGGAGGTGCTCTGACATGTCGAGGCCCAAGATCCGCATCCGCCGCGGCGATCAGGTCCGGGTGATCGCGGGCAAGCACAAGGGGGCCGAAGGCGAAGTCCTCACGGTGTTCCGCGACACCAACCGTGTGCTCGTCAAGAACGTCAACGTCATCAAGAAGGCGCAGCGGCCGACGCAGGACAACCCGCGCGGCGGCTTCCTGGAGCAGGAAGCGCCCATCCATCTCAGCAACGTGCAGCTCCTCGACCCGCAGTCCGGCGAGCTCACGCGCGTGGGCTACGACGTCGACGAGAGCGGCCACAAGCACCGCGTCGCTCGCAAGTCCGGCGCCCGATTGGACGAGTAGGAAGAGCATGGAGAAGGTAACGCTACCCATCAAAGTTCGATACGAGCAGGTCAAGAGCCAGCTCGTCGAGCGCCACGGCTACGGCAACCCCATGGCGGTGCCGCGCGTGGAGAAGATCGTCATCAACATGGGGGTAGGCGAGGCCCGGGAGGACTCGAAGGTTCTCGAGCGCGCCTCCAAGGAGCTCGCGCAGATCGCTCTGCAGCGCCCGGTCATCACCAAGGCCAAGAAGTCGGTCTCGAACTTCAAGGTGCGCGCCGGCATGGCGATCGGCCTCAAGGTGACGCTGCGTGGAACGCGCATGTGGGCGTTCCTGGACAAGCTCATCAACGTCGCTCTGCCGCGGGTGCGCGATTTCCGCGGCGTCAGCGCCAACAGCTTCGACGGGCGGGGCAACTACAGCCTCGGGATCCGCGAGCAGCTGGTGTTTCCCGAGATCAACTACGACCAGGTCGATGCCACGCGCGGCATGGACATCACCATCGTGACGACAGCCGAGAGCGACGAAGAGGCGCGCAGCCTGCTCGAGTTCCTCGGCATGCCGTTCAGGAAGTAGGGAGGACACGTGGCAACGAAAGCCCAGATCGCCAAGTCCAATCGCACGCCCAAGTTCCAGGCGCGGCACGTCAACCGCTGCAGCCGCTGCGGGCGCTCGCGCGCATACCTGCGTGACTTCGGGCTGTGCCGCATCTGCGTTCGGGAGATGGCGCACAAGGGATATCTACCCGGTGTCGTCAAGGCCAGCTGGTGAGTCGCGGCGCGACAAGCGAGAAGCGCTACTAGCGGGGCAGAGGTCAACGCGCCTTGCGTTGAAACCGGCCCCCAGGAGGACCCATAAACGATGCAAACTGATCCCATTGCTGACATGCTCACCCGCATCCGCAACGCCCAGGCCGTGCATATGGCCAGCGTGGACGTGCCGGCGAGCAAGTTCAAGAAGTCCCTGGCGCACGTGCTGGCCCGGGAAGGTTACCTGAAGTCGATCGAGGAGGTCGAGGTCGGCGGCCATCCGGTGCTGCGGATCGCGCTCAAGTATGGTCCCAAGCGCACGCCGGTGATCCACCAGATCACCCGCGTGTCGTCGCCGGGCCGGCGCGCCTACGCCAAGGGGAAGCACGTGCCGGTCGTCCGCGGCGGCCTCGGGATGTCGGTGGTGTCGACGTCGCAGGGCCTCATGATCGACTCGGAGGCTCGCCGCAAGAACGTCGGCGGCGAGATCGTCTGCGAGGTGTGGTGAGATGTCCCGCATAGGTCGCGCCCCCATCACGCTCCCGAAGGGCGTGGAGCTGCAGGTGGCCGACAGCACGGTGAACGTCAAGGGCCCCAAGGGCACGCTCTCCGTCGACATCAGCCCGCGCATCTCGGTCAGCATCGACCAGGGTGTCGTCACCATGGAGCGGCCCTCGGACCACCGCAACGACCGCGCCCAGCATGGGCTGGCGCGGAGCCTGGTGGCCAACGCCGTCGCCGGGGTGGTGGGCGGCTTCCAGAAGAACCTGGAGATCCAGGGCGTCGGCTTCCGCTGCCAGATGAAGGGCAGCGACCTCGAGCTCACGGTGGGTTACTCCCACCCCGTGGTCATCACGCCGCCGGAAGGTGTCACCATCCAGGCGCCGGAACCGACCAGGATCACGGTGAGTGGCATCGACAAGCAGCTGGTGGGCCAGGTGGCCGCCAACATCCGCGCCGTTCGTCCGCCCGATCACTACCACGGCAAGGGCGTTCGGTACGCAGGCGAGCAGGTTCGGCTCAAGGCCGGTAAGGCGGCAGCCCGCTAACCGGCGGCTGCATCGAGGTAGCGCATCATGAATGGACTGACACGTACACAGCGCCGCACCTTCCGGACCCGCCGGAGCATCCGGCGCCCGGTCGACACCGGGAGGCTCCGCCTCACGGTGTTCCGGAGCGCGCGCTTCATCTACGCACAGGTGATCGACGATCGCCGTGGCGTCACGGTGGCCGCGGCCAACAGCAAGGACCTCGCGTCCAAGGGAGACAAGACCGACCAGGCCAAGGCCGTCGGACAGGAGCTCGCCAAGCGCGCGCAGGCTGCCGGCGTCACGCAGGTCGTATTCGACCGTGGGCCGTACAAGTACCACGGTCGCGTCAAAGCGCTCGCCGACGGCGCGCGCGAGGGGGGCCTCGAGTTCTGATGGCCGCTCTGAAGCTTCGTACCCAGAAAGGCCACGTGTCCTGATGGCAGACGCCGATTTCGAAGACAAGGTCATCTTCATCCGCCGGACGGCGAAGACGTACAAGGGCGGCCGCCGCTTCCGCTTCGGGGCCATGGTGGTCGTGGGGGACCGCAAGGGTCGTGTGGGCGTAGGCCTGGGCAAGGCCAAGGAAGTGCCTCTGGCGGTGCAGAAGGGCCAGTACGTCGCCAGGCGGAACCTGGTGGACGTGCCCATCGAAGAGCCCGGCACCATCCCGCACGAAGTGCTCGGCGAGCATGGCACCAGCCGCGTCATGCTGAAGCCGGCCGGTGCGGGCACGGGCGTCATCGCGGGGAGCGTACCGCGCGCCATCGTGGAGCTGGCCGGGTACAGCAATCTGCTCACCAAGGAACTCGGCTCGCGCAACCAGACCAACGTCGCCTACGCGGTGATCGAGGGGCTCAAGCAACTCAAGACCTACAGCGAAGCGAAGGCCGAGCGGGAGGCCGCGGAATGAAACTCCGGCTGAGACGCAGCCTCATCGGCGTGCCCAAGGATCAGCGCGCGACGGTGCGTGCTCTCGGCCTGCGCAAGGTCGGTGACAGCCGCGACGTCGTTGACAACGCGAGCGTGCGCGGCATGGTCGACAAGATCGCCTACTTGCTCGACATCGAAGGGCGGGAGCACAAGTGAAGCTCAACGAACTCAAGCCCGCGCGGGGCTCCAAGAAACAACGCCGTCGCGTTGGGCGGGGCCTGGGGAGCGGCCGCGGCAAGACCGCGGGTCGCGGACAGAAGGGCCAGAAGAGCCGTAGCGGGTTCAGCGGCGGCGCCGGCTGGGAAGGCGGTCGTTCTCGTCTCATCATGCGGCTGCCCAAGCGCGGCTTCACGCGCGAGCGTGAGCTCTTCCAGATCGTCAACCTGTCCGATCTCAACGGCTTCGCCGAAGGGGACAAGGTCGACGCCGAGAGCCTCAAGGCGCGTGGGTTGGTGCGCAAGGCCGACCGCCCCGTCAAGCTCCTCGGGGACGGCGAGCTCGAAGTGAAGAAGCTGACCGTGGAGGTCGAAGCGGTATCGCGGTCCGCCGCCCAGGCGGTCACCGCCGCCGGTGGCAGCGTCACGGCGCATGAAGCTGCCGCGGACGCGGTCGAGGAGAGCTAGGGATGCTCCAGGCCTTTCGCAATGCGATGGTCATTGCGGACCTGCGCGCCAAGCTGCTCGTTACCATCGGGCTGCTCACGGTGTACCGGCTGCTCGTGTTCATCCCCACGCCGGGGATCGACATCGCCAGGCTCAAGGCCGGCGGGTTCGGCCAGGGGTCGATCTTCGGCCTGCTCAACTTCATCTCGGGCGGCAACTTCAAGGTGTTCTCTATCGCCGCGCTCGGGGTCATCCCCTACATCACGGCGAGCATCATCATCCAGTTGCTCCAGTCGACCTACCCGCCGCTCGAGAAGCTGAGCAAGGAGGGTGAGGAAGGCCGTCGCAAGATCACGCAGTACACGCGCTACGGCGCCACCGCGCTGGGCGCTGTGCAGGCTCTGTTCCTGGCCATCGCGCTGCTCGGACCGAGCGGTGCGCTGCGGATCGGTTGGGTCAACGGGCCCTTCTTCTGGTTCGTGGTTCTGGTGACGCAGGTTGCCGGTATCTCGGTGGTGATGTGGCTGGGCGAGAAGATCACCGAGTACGGCGTCGGCAACGGGATCTCGCTCATCATCTACGCCGGCATCGTGGCGGCGTTCCCCAACGCCCTGGCGCAGGAGTTCGCGCTCATCGGCAAGGGGCAGGCGAACGTGTTCGGGCTCATCTTCTACCTGGCGCTCCTCATCGTGGCCATCGCGGGCATGGTGCTGGTGCAGCAGGCGGAGAGACGCATCCCGGTGCAGTACGCGCGTAAGGTGGTGGGCCGGAAGGTGATGGGCGGTCAGACCACCTACATCCCGCTCCGGCTGAACGCCGCGGGCGTGATCCCCATCATCTTCGCCGTGGCCATCCTGATCCTTCCTCAGACCGTCATCGGGGCGTTCCCCAACACCGTCTGGCTGCAGGGCATCGGCTCCTGGTTCAACCCGTCGCACTGGCAGGGCCTCACCCTGAGCACCTTGCTGATCGTCGGGTTCACCTACTTCTATACGCAGATCACCTTCGATCCGAGGCGCATCAGCGACAACCTGCGCGAGTACGGCGGCTTCGTGCCGGGAGTGCGGCCGGGCCAACCGACCACGGATCACCTCACCCGGATCACCAACCGGATCACGCTGTGGGGTGCGCTCTTCCTGGGTGCGGTCAACGCCTTGCCCCAGGTCTTCGCATGGCTCACGGGCACGGGCCAGCTGTCGTTCGTGTTCTCCGGCACCGGGTTGCTGATCATGGTCGGCGTCGCGCTCGACACGCTCCGGCAGCTCGAGTCGCAGCTGATGATGCGACACTACGAGGGCTTCGTGAGCAAGGGCCGGATCCGTGGCCGCGGGAGGCGCTTCTAGGTGTCCGCCGAAGCGTCCAGAGCCGAGGTCGTCCTGCTGATGGGCCCCCCCGGTGCGGGGAAGGGCACGCAGGCGGCGAGGTTGGCCGAGGCGCGAGACCTTCGCAAGCTCGCCACCGGGGACATGCTGCGCTCACAGGTCGCGCGCGGCACGGAGCTCGGCCTCGAGGCGAAGGGCATCATGGACGCCGGCGAGCTCGTCCCCGACGATCTGATCATCGCCATGGTGGCCTCCGAGATCGATCCCATGCGGCCCGTACGCGTGCTCCTCGACGGCTTCCCCCGAACGCCGGGACAAGCAGCCGCGCTCGACACGTTGCTCGCCAGCGACGGGACCTCGCTCACGGCGGCGGTCGCGCTGCAGGTCGACGAGGACGAGCTGGTTCGCCGCCTCGCCAGCCGCGCCGCCGAAGAGGGCCGTTCGGATGATAACGAAGCGACCATCCGCAATCGCATGAACGTGTACCGGAGCCAGACGCAGCCGCTGCTGGAGTACTACGCGGAGCGGGGCAAGCTGCACCGTGTCGATGGCATGGGTACGGTGGACGAAGTCTCCGAACGGATCGACGAGGTGCTGCCGTGATCCTCAAGCGCAGCGGTGAGATCGACATCATGGCGGAAGCCGGGGTCATCAACCGCGAGGCGCTGGAAGCGGTGGCTGCGGCCGTCCGGCCGGGCGTGTCGACCCTCGAGTTGAACGCCATCGCCGAAGATGCTATCCTCGCGCGTGGTGGGAAGCCCGCCTTCAAGGGCTATCGTGGCTTCCCGGCGACGCTGTGCACCTCCGTCAACGAAGTGGTCGTCCACGGAATTCCGGACGGCGTTCGTGTGGCGGAGGGTGACATTGTGTCGATCGACATCGGGACCTTCTACCGGGGGTACGCCGCGGACATGGCCAGCACGTTCGCCGTCGGCGCGATCCCCGACGAGGCGCGGCGCCTCCTCGAGACCACCGAGCGGTCGTTGACCGCAGGGATCGAGGCGGCGCTGGCAGGCAACCGGCTGGGCGACGTTTCCGCGGCCATTCAGGGCGTCGTCGAGGCCGAGGGCTACTGGGTGATCAGGGAGTTCGTGGGCCACGGCATCGGTCGGGAGTTCCACGAAGGACCCGAGGTCCCCAACTATGGACGTGCCGGCACGGGCCCCGTGCTCCGTCCGGGCTTGGTTCTCGCGATCGAGCCGATGGTTTCGCTGAAGCGGACCACGGTGCTCATCGCGGACGACGGCTGGACGGCTTCCACCGCAGACGGGAGCCTGGCGGCACACTTCGAACACACGGTGGCCATCACCGAAGATGGACCGCGCGTGTTGACGGCAACGACAGGCACCGGAGGAGGTGTGCATGGCGCGTAGGCGATCAGGAGGCCGGCCAGGCAGGCGCGGGGGTAGAGGCAAGCCGCGTACTCCGCGCGAAGAGGAAACGACGCAGGACAGCATCCGCACCGAGGGGGTGGTGCTCGAGGCTCGTCCGAACACGACGTTCCTCGTCCAGCTGGATGCCGGACCCGAGATCCTTGCCCACGTTGGGGGCAAGATGCGCCGTCATTACATCCGCATCCTCCCAGGCGACCGTGTCGTGGTGGAGATCAGCACGTACGACCCCGAAAAGGGTCGCATCGTCTATCGGAAATAACAGGAGTCGAGCATGAAAGTCCGGGCGTCCGTGAAACCCATGTGTGACAAGTGCAAGGTGATCCGCCGGCACGGCAAGGTCTACGTGATCTGCTCTTCGAACCCGAAGCACAAGCAAAGGCAGGGGTGAGGTATGGCACGTATCGCTGGCATCGACTTGCCACGTGAGAAGCGCATCGAGGCGGCGCTGCCGTACATCTACGGCATCGGCGCCAGCCGTTCGCGGGAGATCCTCCAGAACGTGGGCGTCGATCCCGACACCCGCGTCAAGGATCTCACCGAGGCCGAGGTAGGGCGGCTGCGCGAGGTCGTGGATCGCACCTACAAGGTCGAGGGCGACCTGCGCCGTGAGGTGCAGCTCAACATCAAGCGGTTGATGGATATCGGTTGCTACCGGGGACTGCGGCACCGCCGCGGCCTGCCGGTCCGAGGCCAGTCGACCAAGACCAACGCCCGCACCCGCAAGGGTCCGAGGCGCACGGTGGCCGGCAAGAAGCGGGCGCCGAGGAAGTAAGGGGAAGAACGTGGCCAAAGCGACCAAGACCAGGACCAAGCGTCGTGTCAAGCGCAGCCTGACCGAGGGCAAAGCGTTCATCCACGCCAGCTACAACAACACCATCGTCACCATCACCGACATGGACGGCAACACCGTCACGTGGTCCTCGTCGGGATCGATCGGCTACAAGGGCTCCAAGAAGGGCACCCCGTACGCCGCACAGCTCGCCGCTGCGGACGCCACCCGCAAGGCGCAGAACATGGGCGTTTCGCAGCTCGACATCATCATCCGGGGCACCGGCTCCGGTCGCGAGCAGGCGATCCGCTCCATCCAAGCCACCGGGGTGAACGTCCGCACCATCATCGACGACACCCCCTCCCCCCACAACGGCTGCCGTCCGCGCAAGCGGAAGCGCATGTGAGCGTAGACGAGAGCTAGGAGAGTCATGGGCCGATACAGAGGACCGATCGTAAAAATCTGCCGTCGCGAGGGCGTCAACCTGGTGGAGTCCCCCAAGGTGCAACGCTATATGGAGCGCCACCCCTACCCTCCGGGGCAGCACGGCCAGCGGCGTCGCCGGAAGATCAGCGACTACGGCGTGCGTCTGCGTGAGAAGCAGAAGCTGCGCTTCTACTACAACATGAGCGAGAAGCAGTTCGCGAACCTGTTCGACGAGGCGTCGAAGAAGGTGGGGGCCACCGGCGAGGTGTTCCTGCAGCTGCTCGAATCGCGGCTCGACAACGTCGTGTATCGCCTCGGGATCGCCGCGACCCGGCGTCAGGCGCGCCAGTTCGTCGCCCATGGGCACATCCACGTCAACGGCCGGCGTATCGACGTCCCGTCCTACCGGTTGTCGCCGGGTGACGAGATCGAGGTTGCTCCCAACGCCAAGAAGAACGCCCATATCAAGGGCAACGTTGAGGAACGGCGGCGCGGCAAGCTCAACCCGTGGCTCGAGTTCGACGAGGAAACGCTCAAGGGCCGGTTCCTGCATCGCCCCGCCCGCGAGGACTTGACGGTGCCGGTGAACGAGCTTCAGGTCATCGAGTACTACTCGCGCTGAGGTCGCAAGAGCGGCCACGGCCGGAGGAGAGCACGGTGCAGATCATTCCAGAGTTCAAGTCGAAAACGACCGATCGATACGGCGAGTTCGTGGTGGAGCCACTGCCGCGTGGCTATGGCGTGACGCTCGGGAACCCGCTGCGGCGGATCCTGCTGTCGTCGATCCCCGGTACCGCGGTGACCAGCGTCTACATCGAGGACGTGCTCCACGAGTTCTCGACGATCGAAGGGGTCAAAGAGGATGTCATGCAGATCATCCTCAACCTCAAGGACCTCGTCGTGAAGCTCTACGACGACGACCCGGTGACGCTGACGCTGCGCGCGGAGAGCGCGGGCGAGGTCACGGCCGCACAGTTCGACGTGCCCGCCAACGCCGAGCTCATGAACGGCGAGCTCCATATCGCGACCCTCACCAAGGGTGGCCGGCTGGTGATGGAGGTACGCGTCGAGCGCGGTGTCGGCTACGTGCCCGCCGACATCCACGGCACCAAGGACCGCATCAACTCGATCCCCGTCGATGCCGTGTTCACCCCGGTACGCCGCGTGGCGTACCGCGTCGAGGACACACGCGTCGGCCAGAAGACGGACCTCGACCGGCTCGTCATCCGCGTCTGGACCGACGGCAGCGCCGATCCCCGTGATGCGCTCGACCAGGCCGTCGACATCATGCGCAACCAGCTCAACGTCTTCAGCGGCGAAGGTGCCGACGGTGGCGAGGAGAAGGTTCCGGTCATGACCATCCCCACCAAGGCGGTGGAGGAGGTCGTGGCGGCGCCCGAGCAGGTCGTCATGAGCCTCGAGAGCCTGGAGCTGTCCAGCCGCGTCCTGCACTCCCTGCAGGAGGAGGGCATCGACTCGGTCAACGCGCTGCTGGCGCTGTCCGAGCGCGACCTCAAGAAGGTCGGCGGCGTGGGCGAGAAGTCGCTCGAAGAGATCAAGGAGCGCCTGGCGGCGCGCGGACTGAAGCTGAAGGAGTAAGCCATGCGTCATCTGCAGCGCGGTTACAAGCTGGGTCGCTCCAGCAGCCATCGCAGTGCCCTCGCCCGTTCCCAGGCGACGGCCCTGCTCCGGCACGGCCGCATCAAGACCACCCTCACCAAGGCCAAGAGCCTGCAGCCTTTCGTGGAGAAGTTGATCACCACCGCCCGCGGCGGCGATCTGCACGCGCGCCGCCTCATCGCGCGCGACATCCACGATCGCGCCGTGCAGCGCAAGCTCATGGACGAGATCGCCCCGCGCTACGCCGAGAGGAAGGGCGGCTACACCCGCATCTACCGGCTGCTCAACCGTCGCGGCGACAACGCCCAGGAGGCGTACATCGAGTTGGTGCAGGAGTAGCTCGAAGCACACACCAACGCGAACGCGGACGTACGAACGGCCGCCCCACCGGGGCGGCCTTCGTGGTGTCGGGGTCCCGCGCGAGCGTCGCTCAGTCGCTCCCGCGCAGGGCTGCGGCGAAGCTCGAGCCGCGGCCGTCCCAGGGTACGGCCAGCAACTCCGCCACGGTGGCGCCGACGTCGGCGAAGCTGGCGCGCGTGCCGAGGTCGCCGCCGTCGCGGCCCGGGGCGTAGGCAAGTAGCAGTCCGTGCTCCCGGGTGTGATCGGTGCCCGGCCAGGTCGGATCGTTGCCGTGGTCGCTGACGAAGAGCAGCACGTCACCCGGCGCGACTGCCGCCAGCAGTTCGGGCAGGCGCTCGTCGACGTCGCCCAGGGCCGCGGCGTACCCTTGCGGGTTGCGCCGGTGCCCGTAGAGCGAGTCGAACTCGACCAGGTTCGTGAACACCAGCCCGTCGGGGCGCGCTCGCATGGCAGCGAGGGTGCGGTCGACGCCGTCGAGATTGGAGCGGGTGTGCACCTCTTCGGTGAAGCCGCGGTGACTGTAGATGTCGGGAATCTTGCCGATGCCGACGACGTCGCGGCCGTGCTCCACGAGGGCGTCGAGGACGGTGCGCTCGGGGGGCACGAGCGAGTAGTCGCGGCGCGCCTCGCCGAGTCTGGTCAAGGCGCCGGGCGAACCTGCGAAGGGCCGGGCGATGACGCGTGCCACGGCGTTGTCGCCGGTCAGGATGGCGCGCGCCGCCTCGCACCAGGCGTACAGCGTGGCCAGTGGGACCACATCGACGTGGGTCGCGATCTGGAAGACGCTGTCGGCGCTGGTGTAGACGATGGGCTCACCACTCACAAGGTGTCGCGGGCCGAGCTCCTCGATGATGGCGGTGCCTGACGCCGGCCGGTTGCCGAGGTGACCTCGGCCGGTGACCGCATCGAAGGCGTCCATCACCGCGTCCGGGAAGTGCTCGAAGGTGCGGAACGGGTGGTCGAGCACGATCCCCATGAACTCCCAGTGACCGGTGGTGGTGTCCTTGCCGAGCGACCGCTCCGCGAGCCGACCGTAGCTTGCCAGGGGCCGGGGGGCGGCCTGCAGCGCCGTCACGCCGGGGATGTTGCCCAGCCCCAGGCGCGCCAGGTTCGGTAGCGCGACGGGGGCGACGCGGAGGGTGTGATCGAGCGTGTGCGCGCCGTCGTCGCCGAAGTCCCGGGCGTCCGCGAGCGCGCCCACCCCGACGGAGTCGAGAACGATGATGGTGACGGTCATGCGGCAGTATACGTGCGCGCTCTGCGGCTCAGGGCGGTCCCGTGGTCGGCCGTGGGAACGGCGTGCGCGCCGGCCGCTGCACGCAGGGCATAATGCGGGGCGTGAAGCACGGCGGCACGGTGCAGGCCGGGGAAGCGCTCGTCGCGGAAGTGGCGGAGCGGCTGCGTGAGCTCGCACCCGGGACCCGTACGGTGGCGCTCGGGCTGTCCGGCGGCCCCGACAGCGTGGCTGCGCTCCTGCTGCTGCTCGACGCAGGGATCGACGTGATGGCCGTCCACTTCGACCACCACCTACGCGAGGCCTCGGCGGGCGATCGAGCGTTCGTGGAGGCCCTGTGCGAGCGCCTGGAGGTTCCCCTGCGTGTCGGAGGGGCGGACGTCGCGACGGTGTCGCGCGAGCGGGGCTGGAACGTGGAGGACGGAGCGCGGCGCCTACGCTACGAGTTCCTCCACAGGGCGGCCGCCGGCGCCGCCGACGGGATCGTGGTCGCCCATACCCTCGATGACCAGGCCGAGACGGTGCTGCTGCAGCTGCTGCGGGGCGCGGCCTTCGCAACCGGCATGCCAGACCGTCGCGGCGCGCTGCTGCGGCCGCTTCTCGGGATCGAGCGGGAGCGTCTACGGACCTTCCTGGCCGATCGCGGGGTCGCGTTCCGTCACGACGAGAGCAACCACGACCTGGCGCGTTCGCGGGCCTGGATCCGGGCTCGGGTCCTGCCTACGCTCGAAGCGCGCATGCCGGGCGCGTCGCGGCGGCTCGCCCGTACGGCGGCGCTCCAGGCCGATGCCAGGGACGCCCTCGAGGGCATCGCGCGGCGACGCTTCGGCGACGGTCCGCTGCGTCAGGCGGCGCTGTCTCGAGCGGCGCCGGCGTTGCAGCGTTCCGCCCTTGCGCGCCTGCTGTCCGGCGCCGGAGTGCCCGTGGCGTCGGAGCGGATCGAAGCGATCCGCTCCGCGCTGAACGAGGGCGGACCCTGGCGCAGCGACGTCGGTTCGGGGAGGGTCGTGCGCGTGGCGTACGGCCGGGTTGAGGTCGCACGGCGCTCGACGGCCGTGCCGGCGCAGCCTGTGCGGGAGCCAGGCGAGCTCCCGGAGGGCGTGGATCCGGGCGTGCTGAGCACCTACCCGGCGCTGGAGATCCGCAGCCGCCGGCACGGGGACCGTATCCGCCTGACGGGGGGGAGCCGGCTGCTGTCGGACCTGTTGATCGACCGGAAGGTGCCCCGGGAGAGCCGCGACGGTCTGCGGCTGCTCGTCAGCGGACGGGACGTGTTGTGGGTCGAGGGGGTGGCTGCGGCCGAAGGCGTGCTGTCGGGCGAGGGACGCGTCGACGACGATGAGACGCCGATGCTGCGGGCGCTGGCGCTCGCCGCCGAAGCCGGGGGGGCGGGTGAGATGCCGGTCGGGGCGGTGGTGACGATGCAGGGGAAGGTGGTAGGGGAGGGCGCCAACCGCACCGAGATCGAGCGCGATCCCACGGCCCACGCGGAGATGCTCGCGCTTCGCGCCGCCGCGGCCGAGCAGGGTGACTGGCGCCTGAGTGGTGCCACCCTCTACGTCACGCTGGAGCCCTGCGCGATGTGCCTCGGGGCCATCCTTCAGACGCACGTGGCGCGCGTGGTGTACGGCGCCGACAACGTGCGTGAGGGTGCGCTGGGAGGCGCGGTGGACCTTCTGGCCGGCGACCTCAAGCGCAGGCCGGAGGTACGGGCCGGGGTCCTGGCGGCCGAGTCGGCGGACCTCCTGAAGGCGTTCTTCCGGTCTCGACGGGGCTGACAGCCGGCCGCGCGGTCCGCGGGACCGGCTACGGCCGGATAGGCCCGAGACGGGAGGGAAGCCCGCGCTGGTGCAGGTTTTTCGCCACCTGCCTCCGGTATGATGCGGACGTGGAGATCCGCAACTTCTCGATCATCGCCCATGTCGACCACGGCAAGTCGACGCTGGCGGACCGCATCCTCGAGCTCACGCAGAGCGTCGCCGAGCGCAACCGTCGCGACCAGATGCTCGACACGCTGGACCTCGAGCGGGAGCGCGGCATCACCATCAAGGCGAGCCCGGTGCGCGTGTTCTACAAGGCGAACAACGGCAAGACCTACATGTTCAACCTCATCGACACGCCGGGCCACGTCGACTTCGGCTACGAAGTGTCGCGCGCACTGCGCGCGTGCGAGGGGGTCCTGCTGGTGGTCGATGCCAGTCAGGGGGTCGAGGCGCAGACCATCCAGAACGCCTACCTGGCGGTCGACAATGGGCTCGAGGTGCTGCCGATCATCAACAAGATCGACCTGCCCAACGCCGACGCCGACGGCGCTATCGCCGAGTTGGAGGAGGTGGTCGGCATCCCCGCCGACCACGCCGTCAAGGTCTCGGCGAAGACCGGCGAGAATGTGGAAGCCGTGCTGGAGGCCATCGTCGATCACCTGCCGCCGCCGCGCATCGATCCCGAAGCGCCTCTGCGCGCGCTCATCTTCGACGCCGTCTACGATAGCTACCAGGGAGTCATCCCGTTCCTGCGCGTGTTGGACGGGCGCCTCGCGGCCGGGGACCGCATCCGCATCTACAGCACGGGCAAGGAGTTCGAGGTCGACAAGGTCGGCTTCTTCGAGCCCGGACTGGCGCTGTCGGAGGTGCTCGGACCGGGCGAGGTGGGGTGGCTCACCGCCAGCATCAAGGACATCGCCGACACCCAGATCGGGGACACCATCACCCGTGCCGACGAGCCCACCGATCATCCCGAACCGGGCTTCAAGCCGGCGCAGCCGGTGGTCTTCTCCGGGCTGTACCCGACCGATGCCGACGACTACGGGCGGTTGCGCGAGGCGCTCGAGAAGCTGAGCCTCAATGACGCGGCCTTCACCTTCGAGCCCGAGACCAGCGACGCGCTGGGGTTCGGGTTCCGCTGTGGCTTCCTGGGGCTGCTCCACGCCGACATCGTGCAGGCGCGGCTCGAACGGGAGTACGACCTGGGGCTGATCGCCACCGCGCCGGCGGTGGTGTACGAAGTGACCACCACGGACGGAGCCACCACGCTCATCCAGAACCCGGCGGCCCTGCCCGATCCCGACCGCGTCGAGAGGATCCGGGAGCCGTTCGTGCGTCTCAACGTCTATGTGCCGGAGGAGTACGTCGGCAACGCCATGGGGTTGCTACAAGAGAAGCGCGGCGAGATGAAGAACATGCTCTACCACGGCAAGCGCGTGGAACTGCGCTACGAGGTGCCCTTCGGCGAGATCCTCTACGACTTCCACGACCGCCTCAAGAGCCTGACGCGCGGCTACGCCAGCATGGACTACGACTTCATCGGCCACCGTGACGGCGCACTGGTGAAGATCGATGTGCTCGTCAACGAGGAGCGCGTGGATGCGCTGTCGATCATCGCGCACCGCGACAAGGCCTACGAGGTCGGGCGGCGCATCGTGGACCGCATGGCGGAGGTCATCCCGCGGCAGATGTTCGCGGTGCCGATCCAGGCGGCGATCGGCGGCAAGATCCTGGCCCGCGCCACCGTCCGGGCCTTCCGGAAGGACGTCACCGCCAAGTGCTATGGCGGAGACATCACCCGGAAGAAGAAGTTGCTGGAGAAGCAGAAGAAGGGGAAGGCGCGCATGAAGCAGCTCGGAACGGTCGAGGTTCCGCAGGAGGCGTTCCTGGCGGTGCTCGGCTCGGAGGAATGAGCAGCGCGGGCGGGCAGCGGCCGAGCGTGGGCCGCAGCCTGCGTCGCCAGCTCGGCTGGGTGATCGCGTTGCTCTCGGGCCTGCCCAACGTCGTGCTGGTGGGGACGGTGTTGCTCCCCGCCTACAACCGGACGGCATCGCTGACGCCGGGCGTGTGGCTGTTCATCGGCGCCTGGCTGGTGGCGGTGGTGGGGGTCTCGGTGTTCGTGGGCTACGCCCTCTCGGGCCAGCTACTGGCGCCGCTCAGCGACGTGGCTGAGGATATCGAGGCGTTGCCGAGGGCCGTTCCAGGCGCACGGCTGGCGACGACGGGGCGCGAGCCCCGCGAGGTCATGGCGGTGAAGCGCGCGTTCAACGCCATGCTGCAGGAGATGCACCAGGAGCAGGGGCGTCGCAGTGCGTTCACCGCCGCCCTGATGCACGACCTCAAGACGCCGCTGATCGCCGCGAACCACCTCTTGAACGTTGTGCGCGACAACGAGGAGCTCACTCGTGACCAGCGCATCGAGGTGGTGAGCCGGCTCTCGACCGAGAACCAGGCGCTGATCGAGCTGGTGCAGAAGATGGTCGACGCCCACCGGCTCGAGCTCGAGGACGTGCCGCTCAAACGCCAGTCGATCGACCTGCGCGTTCTCGTGGGCGATGTGCTGGACCGTCTGCGTCCGCTGTCGCGCGAGCGCGGGGTAGCGATCTCGGTGCAGGGGGAGGCGCACGCGCGAGTCGATCCCAAGGAGCTCGAGCGCGCACTGTACAACCTGCTGAGCAATGCGGTCCGCTACGCTCGTTCGCGCATCGAGGTCGAGGTGTTCCCCGGGATGCTGCGGATCAGCGACGATGGGCCCGGCCTGCCCGAGCCGTTGGAGCGGCTGGCACAGCCCTTCAACGGTCAGCCGCTGGAGATCGCGGGTCACCGCTACGCCGCCGGCACTGGTGGCCTGGGGTTGTTCATCGCCCGGCGCGTCCTCGAGGCGCACGGCGGCAAGCTGGTGAGCGAGTCCTCGAGCGAGCGGGGCACGGTGCTGCTGGCGTACCTCGGTGGTGGCACGTCGTGAGGCCGATGGGAGGGTTCGTGTGCGCGTACTGATCGCCGACGATCATCCGCTGTTCCGTATGGGCCTGTCGCTGGCGCTGGGTGCGGAGGGCTTCGAGGTGGCGGGTGAGGTGGAGAACGGCCGCCAGGCGGTGGAGCGTTGTGCCCAGGGGGGCGTCGACGTGGTGCTCATGGACGTCAAGATGCCCGGCATGGACGGGATCGAGGCCTGCCGCCAGGCGGTCGGTGGTGAACACGCCCCGATCGTGGTGATGCTCACGACCTTCGAGGAGCCCGCCATGGTGCGCGCCGCGCAGCAGGCCGGCGCGACCGCCTTCCTCTCCAAGGAGACCGAGCCACGCGAGCTCGCTCGCCTGTTGCGCGCGATCGTGGCCGACCCAGAGCGCGACTGGATGCCGAGGGTCGACCTGCCGGAGCTGACGCCGCGGGAGGAGCAGGTTCTCCGGCTGATGGCGCAGGGGCTCTCCAACAAGGCGATCGCCAAGGAGCTGGGACTGAGTCCGGAGACGGTGAAGGACTACCTGCTGGGCGTGTTCCGGAAGCTGGACGTGCGCGACCGGGTGAGCGCGGCCCGGCGGGCGAGCGAGCTCGGCCTGGTGTAGGACGGCAGCCCAAGGGAGTCCGGCACGTATCCCGAGGGGGTGGGTCTCGGATCGACATCGGCGCTAGCGTGGCGGCATGCGCGGTGCTCCCGGACTCCCCCACACCCGCTCAGGGCGGACGGGGTTCACGCTCCTCGAGGTCGTCGTCGCGCTCGCGCTCGCCGGCCTGCTGGCCGGGGGCGCGACGGTGTTGCTGCGGCCCGGGGGCGCGGTGCGGGGGGCGCAGGGTGCGCGGACGTTCCTGCTCTGGGCGCGGCTGGAGGCGTTGTGGACCGGTGAGGCGGTCGCGGTGGTGCCGGGCGCGGTGGTGCCGGGCGCGTCGCCCGCGCTGTCGGCCCGCTCCGCGCCGGACGCCGCCACGGCCTGCACCGGGCCCGAGTTGAAGCGCTTCGAGCTGGCTCGCTACGGCCGTGCGCGCGTGGCGCAGGCGTTGCGCGACGGCATCGTGTGGTTGCCCGGCGGCGGGGCGCGCTCCTGCGCCGGCGGGGGCGTGATCAGCGGTCGGATGGTCCTGGTCGACGGGGCCCGGCGGGCGAGCGTCGTAGTGTCGAGCCTCGGTCGCGTACGGGTGGAGGTGAGGCGGTGAGGGCGGGGCGCTGGCGCCGGAGGGTCGGCGGCCTCATGCTGCTCGAGGTGGTGGTGGCCCTGGCCATCGTTGCGCTGGCACTGCTGGCGTGGGTACGGCTGGAAGGCCACCTGGCGCACGTGGAGCACTCCACCCGGATCCGCCGGCAACTCGCCGCCTGGATGAGCGACGAGCTGCGCGTACAGCGCGCCGTGCGTTCCCACGGCTGTCGGTCGCGGCCCGCACCTCCGGGCTGGTCGTGCACCGTGGAGCGCAGCTGCCTCGAGGCCTCCGCACCCTGCGAGATGGAGCGCATCCGCGTGACCCTCACGCCGCCCGGGGGACCTCCGTGGAGCGGCGCGACGGCCGTGTGGTGGCCTCTGCAGCGGGCGCCAGTGGAGGTCACGCCGTGAGCCGGAGGCGTGCGATCGGGGGCCAGCGCGGCACCCGTCACCGCCGCGCGCGCACCGGGTTCAGCGTGCTGGAGGTGCTGCTGGCCGTGAGCCTCACGGCGCTCGTCGGTCTCGCCGCGGTACGCCTGCTGGCGGGCTCGCGTGCCTCGGAGGCGTCGACAGCGAGAGCGTCCGATCGTGCGCGCGCTCTGGACCTGGCCGCCGACCTGTTGACCGGCGAGTTGCGCCGCGCCGGCTACGTGCCCTATCCGTCACCGCTCGCCAACGGCCCGGACGCCGTCCGGCCCGGCCTCGAGGTGACGCTCGGCTCGGGACCGCGCGGCGATACCCTGGGGCTGCGGTACCTGGACGATCGGGTCCAGGGCGGGCCCGTGACCCGCGATCTACGGTTCGACGCCGCCATCGACGGCCGCGGCCTGGCCCAGCTCTACCGCACCACCGCGAGCGGGAGCCGTCAACCGTGGGTACAGGGCATCGACCGGATCCAAGTCATGGGATGGGTCGACGGGTCCGGCTTGCACGGTCGGAGCGAGCTGGCGGCGGGGGAGCTGCGGCCCTGGCTGCTGCTGCTCGCGCTCGGGGCGGCTGAGGCGCCTGCGCGGCGCCTGGCCGTGCCGCTACCGAGTCGCCCGCGGACCACGGTGGTTGAGGAGGGACCGTGAACGGGCTCGGGCGCCGTGATGCCGGTGCCGCACTGATCCTGGTGCTGTTCGTGGCATTGCTGATCGGCGCTGTCGCGCTCGCGCTGACGTTCACCGTTACGCTGGACGCTCTCGCGGCACGCCACGCGCAGGAGGCGGCGCTGGCCGAGGGGGAGGCCGAGGGCGGGCTTCAACTCGGAGCCTATGACGCGTGTCGAGCGATGAGCGGTGGAGGGAACCGCTTGCCGGCAACGGATGGACCTTGGCCGGGCATCGGGATCACGGCAGTCGTGGCGGTGAATCGGGATACCACGGGCACCGTGAGGCTGAGAGCGAAGGCAATTGCCGGACGCGCTCAGGCCTCAGCATTGATCTCCATTGCGACACCTTCATCTGGAAGCCCGGTCGTGATTCGTTCGCGGCATTGACGGATTCGTGTTCGGCCCCTAGGATTCGGCGAGTCTGGACCTCGGCGCCGATGATCACTGTGGCCCAGCGCCCCGTCCCTTGACGAGGCTGCGATCCGGAGCGAGCGACCTCACGGGGCCCTGCCAAGAGCGTGTCGCGTCGGCGGAGCGTCCCGGCTAGCGTCGTTCGTAGGAGAGGATGTGGAAGGTGGCAACCAGATCGTTGGGGATTTCGGTGAAACCTGGGGAGAGGTTGTACTCGAGTCCCGGAACCTGGAAGATCTTGGAGGTCTGCCCAGCATTCCCGCTGCTGGTGCTGATGGCGTTCCCGATCACGGTTCCCATCACGACGCCGCCCTTCTCGATGGAAGCCACGTTGCCTGCGTAGTACAGGCCGACGGAGGTCTGGGTCCCGGTCGAGAGCTGGTTCTGGTTCGCACCTGTGAACGTGAGGTCATTCTCGGCAATCATGCCGAGGACCTCGTCCTTCGGGAAGCTCGGTGTGTGACAGTTCGTGTTGTTGGAGTCACACACCTGCGAAGTCGACGGCAGGACGTCACCGTCAATGGTGATGTTGCCTCCGTCACCGCTGCCGTCCTTGCTGGCCATGATGGTCGCCTTCTTGCTGAAGCGGGTGGCCACGTTCCTCGCGAAGTGAAGATCGTAGCCCTCGAAATTGACGATGCCGTACACGCTCAGATCCCAGTTACCATTCGCATCCTCTTGGTACTTGAATCCGTGAGGCGTTCCTCCAGCAGGCGTCCATGTACAGTCGATCGGCGTCGTCCCGAACGTCAACGTCGTCCCGGAGCTGATCGCTCCGAGGTCACACTGCGAATTATTGCTCGCATCTTGGGGGAACACCGCACCCTGCGGGTCGGAGGTCATGCACTCACGCCACGTGAGGGTCGGGTCCGACTTGCACTTCGTTCCGTCCAGGGTAGGTAGCTCGATGGGCTTGCTGAGGTCGTAGCCGACGTTGCCATTAGGGTAGTTGTCAGCGAAGATGCTCGTCGAGCCGCTCACACTGATGTCCTGACTGCCGCGAGAGATGTTGAGACCGCTGAGAGATGACTTGTAGCCGGTGGGGGCACTGCTATCGCCGATCACCGTGCTCCCACCTGCGCTGATCTGCCCGTAGTTGATGCGCAGTCGAGCGCAGAGGTCCTGCTGGTCGGTCGCGGTGGCGCCGAGCATGGCCTGAAGCTGGCTGGTCGTGAATCGGTTGCCCATCAGGTTGAGGAGGTCACTGGTGTCGTAGTAGTTGTGCATGCCGAAATTGCCGTTCGTGCTGATAACTGTGGGGGGCGTGGATGAACCAGTAGGTGTTGGCCCCTCGACATAGACCGACCCCCACACCGACGCGCCGCCGTTGATGAACTTGCTCGACACGCCACCTCCCGCGAAAAGGGCATTGCTGAAGAGCCCTGCGTTCTGAGGATGGAAGACCACCTGCACCGTGGCTTTGGCTCCATGGATGGTGCCCACGGAGGTGAGGACGACGTCCGATGCCTTGGGCGTGAACGTGATGGTGTACGTGCCACCGCCATAGTTCCCGGTGACGGTGCCACCTGGCAAGACGTCCCCTTTGTTGGTATCGAAGCTGAAGTCGCGATCGAGATCGAGCCCGCTCGCGAGGAGATTTCCGCAGATGGCCGACGTGCCCAGGTTATCGCCGTATTGCTGAAGGTGGTCGAGGTAGAACCGGAATGTCTGGAACGCGACCGTCTTGTACTTCTCGATACCGGCCTGCGCCACGTAGTACGCCTCGGTCGAGGTCGTGTCATTGCGGGTGGTCCACGACTCAATCTGGGTGGTGAAGACAGTCCCCAGTACCAGGAGGGTGATGACTGCGAGGATGATCAACGCGGTTACGAGCGCGATTCCTTCGTGGTTTCGACGCATGATGGGTCTACCCTCCGGGGGCATACTGCTTGAGGCTCGGGGTCTGAACGGTCTGCTCTAGTACTGCACACACGTACGTTGCGGGACAGGTCACCGATTGACCTCCCGTTCCCGTCGGGTAGGTGGGCGTCGGTGCCGTATACGTAGGGGAGGGCCCCGATCCCTGGACCGTGTGATCGGACCGGACCATTAGGCCGACCCGAACGGAACGAACGTAGGTGTTGCTCGGGCAGTCGCTAGGTGTTGCCGCCGAGTTCGTGTCACTACATACGTACACCAGGTCAAAAGCGAGGACGTGGTCGGCAAGCGTGGACAGGTTCGCGGTACCCGAGCAAGGCACATCGCTTCGCTCCAGGGTGCTCCCGCTTACCTGGTATTCGACCTGTCGGCATGCAGTCGCCAGCGTCGGCCGGAGACTGCTGACGTACTGCAAGTCCACGGCGTCGAGAAGGCCTCCGTCGGTGCCCGTGGGAATCGCCCCAGTGAGGATGATGGGTGTCACGGATGCGGTACCCGCGGGCACGTACTGGTTTGCTCCAGCTGACAGAATGTCGTTCGTGACGAGCTGCATAACGCTGCGCGCGGTGTCCTGGACCTGAGATCGCGCCTGTGTATCCCGGGTGAGACTCGCCGTCCGCGCGAAGTAGACCCCGACCATGCCCAGCATCACGACCAGGAGGGAGGCCGCGATCAGCAACTCGACGATCGTGAGTCCCGCCGTCGACCGCCTCATGGCGTGCGGCCTCCGCCTGTTTGCGTAGGAACTGGACAGGGTGCCGGCGTGTCAATCGTGGGCGATGGGTACACGTCGTAGCAGCTCAGACGGTCGGACAGCGTCACGGCCGGACCTGCGCTGTGCGTCGCGGTGACCGTGATATCGATGACGCCCTCGCCGCCAACACCTGACTCACCAATGATCGTCCATTTGGGCGTGACCATCCCGTCCTGAACCGCCTCTTCGGCACCAGTATCCGAACATGTTACTGACCGTAGAGCGGTGCGCGTCCCGGAGGGGTTCTGGATCGTCTGAGAGGACAAGCAGCTCCAGTAGTAGTCGACGAAGTAGTAGCTCTCATAACCTGTGCTCGCGTCGTTGTACCTGCTGTCTCCCGACTTCTCGACCTGCAGTATCTGATCGATCCTGGCTTGCAGCACGTTCGCGGCCACCGTCTTCGCTTCAGTCGTGAGGCGGGAGCGCGCGGTTGCATGAAGATTCGTCACCTGGACGTAGGCGAGGGCGGCGAACGCGACGGCGATCACCGCGAGGGCGATGAGCACCTCAATCACAGTGAGCCCCTTGCGATGATGTCTCATTGCACGCTGGCCTTCCCCGCCGCCGTTACCGCGACGCTGACGGTGTAGTCCCCATTGGGAGTAGAGAACGTCACAGTTCCCCCGGAACTCATCGGGATCCCGCGCGGGTCGAACATGAACTGCGTGAAACCAGTCGAGGTAGCAGTGAGGCGAACGCTCGCATACGATCCCTGTCCCATCACCACGGTCTGGACCGTTTCGCTGGGTGCACACTGCTGGTTCGCGTCCTGATCGACACAGACGTAGTACGAGCCGTCACCCACCGTACTGAACGCGACCCCCGCGAAGGTATCGCTCCTGAGCGCCTCGATACGCGCCCTCGGGAACTGGTGGGCGAACCCATTGGCGGCCTGGTTCACGGCCATGCGACCACGGGGTATGACCAGGATGGCGATCCCCGCAAGGATTCCAAGGATGGCCACGACGATGATGAGTTCGATCAAGGAGAACCCTTGTTGTGGCTTCATTACCTGTCATGTTAGCGAAGCCGTTGCGAAGCGGGCACCACCGAATGGGGGGGCAGGGCAGAACAGCTTGACCGATGACGCAGGGATTGGGAAGATGGGCACGATGGAAGGCACAGCGCTCCTCAATGCGGCGTTGCTGGCGGCGGACCGTGCCCGTCGGTCGACGGAGCTTCAACGCCTGCTGGGCGTCTCGCTCGGAGGCGTTGCTCACGCGGGTCGTGGACGACCTTCGGCCGCAACGCTCGTCGGCGCCGACCTCGGCCTGGTGGTCGACGAGGTTGCCGGGGGCTACCGCCTGGTCGTCGCGCTCGCGCCTGGTTGGGTCATCTGGCAGGGTCTCCTGGCGCCCTCGCCGCTTCCCAGCCTCACGAATGCCGCACTCGAGACCCTGGCCCTGGTGGCGTACCATCAGCCGGTGACGCGCGGCGAGCTGGAGGCGGCCCGAGGGGCCTCGTGTTCGTCGACGCTCGACACGCTCCAAGAGCGTGAGCTCGTCAAGGCGATCGGACACAAGGAGATCGTCGGCAGACCGCTTCTCTACGCGACGACCGCGCGTTTCCTGCTCGAGTTCGGATTGCGGTCGCTCAACGATCTGCCGGCGCTGGAAGGACAGCCCGACAGCTTCCTGCGGGGCTGAGGGTACGGGTGGCCGAGGACGGTGTCCGCCGCGTCAGCGCCGGCGTGCCAGGTACCGCAAGGCCAGGGCGTAGCCGGCTTCACCGAGACCCACCACGCTGCCCGCGCACGCGGCGGCGGTCAGGCTGCGGTGCCGGAACGGCTCGCGCGCATGCACGTTCGACAGGTGGACCTCGACCACCGGCACGGTGATCCCCGCGATGGCGTCGCGTAGCGCCACCGAGGTATGGGTGTAGCCTCCGGGGTTCAACACCACGCCGATCGCGCCTTCGTCCGCAGCGCCGTGGAGCCAGTCGATGAGCTGGCCCTCGTGGTTGCTCTGCCGGCACACCACCTCGACGCCGAGCTCCCGCCCCGCCTCCACGCACGACGCCTCGAGCTCGGCCAGGGTGGCGGAGCCGTAGACCTCGGGTTCGCGACGGCCCAGCAGGTTCAGGTTCGGTCCGTTCAAGACCAGGATCATGGGCCCACCTCCTCGAGCAGCTCGTCCCAGGCGCGCTCCTGCTCCTGCTCGGTGACGTCGTCGACCACCACCGGTCGTCCGAGGTCCTCGAGGAGCACGAAACGCTGGCGGCCGCTGCGGTTCTTCTTGTCGCGCGCCATGAACAGGCGCAGGCTGTCGAACGGCGCGTCCGGCAGGGGAGCGGGACGTTCCCAGGCCAGCAGGCGTCGGGTGCGCGGGGTGACATCGGCCAGGCCGCGGGCGCGCGCCAACAACGCCGCGAAATGCAGCCCGTAGGCGACGGCGTCACCGTGGGGGAGGGCGTGGTCGCTGACCGCCTCCAGGGCGTGCGCAAGCGTGTGCCCCAGGTTCAGGTGGGCCCTCACGCCGCTCTCGCGCTCGTCCTGCGCTACGATCTCGGCCTTGACCGCGACCGACCGAGCGATCGTCTCGGCCAGCGCCTGCTCCGGCCAGTCGGCTGCGAAGCCGTGATCGAAGGGATCGAGCAGCGCCGGATCGGCCAGCAGCCCGTGCTTGAAGAGCTCCACGGCGCCCTGCCGGAACTCGGGTGCGGGCAGCGTGCTCAGCGTGCGGACGTCGGCGAGGACCGCACGCGGTTGCCAGAACGCTCCCGTGAGGTTCTTGCCCTCGGGAAGGTCGATGGCCGTCTTCCCGCCGACGCTGGCGTCGACCATGGCCAGCAGCGACGTGGGTACCTGGTACCAGGCCAGGCCCCGCAGGTAGGTGGCGGCCGCGAAGCCGGCGAGGTCGCCCACCACGCCGCCCCCCACCGCGACCACGGCCGACGCCCGGTCGAGGCGCTCGCGCGCGAAGCCGCGCTGGAGCTCGAGCCAGCGCTCGGCCGATTTGCTGTCCTCGCCCGCCGGCACCTCGAAGCGCGCCACCTGAGCCCCGGCCGCGGTCAACGCGTCGTGCACCCTGGAGCCGTAGCGCGGACCGACGTTGCTGTCGCTCACCAGCGCCAGCCGCCGCTCCCGCACGGTGACCGCGAGCGAATCGAGCACGCCTGCGCCGACCGTCACGGTATAGGCCGGTCGCACACGGACGCGGATCAAGTGGGGTGTTGGCTGCTCGCCCATGCTTCCAACCTCTCTACGATCTCGTCCACGACGTCCTCGGACTGGCGCCCCTCGGTGGATACGCTGAAGCTGGCCACGTCCTGGTAGGCCGCGGCGCGCGCCAGCATCAACTCGCGGATGCGCTCCTCGGGATCTCCGAGCTCCAACAGCGGACGGCGGTTGCGGCGCGTGCGCCGGTAGATGGTCTCGGGGGTGGCCGTGAGCACCACCACCGGCCCCCGTTGCCTCAACAGGCCGCGGTTCTCCCGACGCTGGATGGTCCCGCCGCCGGTGGAGACTACGACCTCGTCGAGGCGGACGCAGCGGCGCACCACCTCGGCCTCGTAGTCGCGGAACACCTCTTCGCCGTAGAGCTCGAAGATGTCGGCGATGCGCATGTTGCTCACCCGCTCGATGACACGATCGGTGTCGATGAAGGTGAGGCTGAGACGCCGGGACAGCTCCCAGCCGATGCGGCTCTTGCCCGTCCCCATGAAGCCGGCCATGGCGACCCAGGTGACCGGTCGATCGGGAGGGAAGTAGCGGAGAGCGGCCACGGCACGCGCTTCAGTAGTCCGCGACGTAGCGGCGGTGCGCCTCGAGGCTCTGCTGGAGCTCGCGCACGCTGTCGCCACCGAACTTCTCCAGCACGGCGCTGGCCACGGTCAGGGCCGTCATGGCTAGCACCACGATCGACGCCGCAGGCACCGCCGTATGATCCGAGCGCTCCCGTGAGGCATCCGCCGGCTCGTGCGTCACCACGTCGACCGTGGGCAGAGGCCGCATGAGGGTGGCGATCGGCTTCATGGCCGCTCGCACCACCAACTCGGAGCCGGTCGTGATGCCCCCCTCCAGACCGCCGGAGCGGTTGCTCTCGCGGGTGTAGCGGCGCTCGTCCTCAGCGAAGATGGCGTCGTGCACCTGGCTGCCGGGCAGGCTGGCGGCGCGCCAGCCGTCCCCGATCTCGACACCCTTGATGGCCGGGATGCTCATCACGGCCTGAGCGAGTCTTCCGTCGAGCTTGCGGTCCCACTGCGTATGACTGCCTAGACCGATCGGTACGTTCCGGAGGCGGGTCTCGATCACGCCACCCAGGGTGTCGCCGTCGCGTTTGGCCTGGTCGATACGATCGACGATGGCATCGGCGGCGCTCCGATCGAAGCAGCGCACCGGGCTGGCCTCCAGATCGTCCAGCCGCTGCCAGTCCATGCCGCCGCTGCAGTCGATGCCTCCCAGGCTCACGACGCGGGTGCACGCCTGCATGCCCAGCTCTTCGAGCAGCCGCAACGCTACCGAGCCGGCGGCTACGCGGCTGGCGGTCTCGCGTGCCGAAGCGCGTTCCAGCACGTCGCGCAGGTCCTTGTGCCCGAACTTGATGCCGCCCGCGAGGTCCGCGTGTCCGGGCCTCGGCTCGGTGACGGCGCGCTTGCGCGGCTCGTTGCCGGGCGCAGGATCCATGATGCCCTGCCAGTTCTCCCAGTCGCGGTTGCGGATCTGCAGAGCGACGGGCGCTCCCGTGGTGCGCCCGGCCCGCACGCCGCCCAGCAGCTCGGCGCGGTCGCTCTCGATGAGCTGACGACGTCCGCGCCCGTAGCCACCCTGGCGCCGTCGCAGCCAGGGGTCGATGTGGGCGGATGCATCGAGCGGGAGACCGGCCGGTACACCGTCCAGGATCACGCTCAGGCTCGGGCCGTGCGACTCGCCCGCAGAGAGGTACCTCAACATTCCGGTAATGTATCACGGCTCGGGTGCCGCACCGAGCGTGGTGAACGCGTCCCGAACGGCGTCGGCGACCACGCGAACGGTGCCCGGCCTGGGAGGTCGGGCACCGTTCGGGATCTGCGGTGGTCGTTGTGGGATTACTCGATCGTCTGCGCGTTCACCACCAGGATGAGGTCGCCGCTCTTGTTCTGGGTCGAGGTGCTGCCCAGCAGGTCGCCGATGATGGGGATCGCGCCGATGACCGGCAGGCGCTTCTTGTCGACGGTGAGGCTGTTCTGCAGCAGGCCGCCCAGCAGCGCGGTCTGACCCGGTGCGAGCGTGACCGTCGAGGTCACCGCGCGCGTGGAGAGGTTCAAGAAGCTCGGGTCGTTGGTGGTGGACAGCACGCTATCGATCTTGGCGCTGATCAGCAGCGTCACGCGGCCGTCGCTGGCGATGCGCGGCGTGACGTTGACCTGGACGCCGTAGGGGATCGTGCGTTCGATGTTCTGGTTGGCGCCGGGGATGCTGATGAAGATGGTGCCGCCCGACTGGATCGTGCCCGTCTCGTTGTCGAGGACGGTGATATTGCTGTCGTCCACTGTGCGCGACAAGCCCTGCTGTTCGAGCGCGTTGAGCACCGCGTTGATGTTGAGGGGGGAGACGGTGTTCATGTCGAACACGAACTTGAGCCCGGTGCTGAGAACCGATGCGGCCAGGTTGCCGAAGCTGGCGTTGGTGATGTCCAGCCCGAGGTCGTAGGCGGTCGACTTGGTGACCTCCTGGATCCGCACCTGGATGTTCACCTGCTTCTGCGGCACGTCCAGCTTGGGGATGAGCTCGGCGATCCGGGCCTGCACGGCTGCCGTGGCGGTGACGATCAGGCTGTTGGTGCGCTTGTCGGCGACCACCTTGAAGTCCTGCGTGCTGGTGGCGTTCTGCGCGGTGGCGCCCGTGCCGGTCGTGGCGCCGGTCGTCGGCTGCGTCACCACACCGCTGTCCTGCAGCGTCTTGGCGAGATCGGTGGCGTTGGCGTTGGAGAGTTGATAGGTGCGCTGCTCCAGCGGTTCGGCCTGCGAGAGCGTATCGAACTGCTGCAGTAGTGACTGGACCTTGTCCTGGGTCTGCTGCGTCGCGACCACCACGATGCTCTTCACGCCCGGCAGAGCCTGCACGTCGAGACCGGGGATGGAGCGCTGCAGGATCTGCACGACCTGTGCGGGGTCGGCGTTGACCTTGTAGAACTTCTGCACCGTGTTCGCCGCCGCGGGCGTCGGGGTCTGCGTCTGCGTGCTCGCCGCCGGCTGCGGCTGCAACTTCGCGACCGTCGCGGTAGGACCGACGACCACGACGTCGTTGGGGAGCAGGGCGTAGTCGAGGTCGTTCAGGGTGAGCACGATGTCCCAGACCTGCCGGAACGGCTTCGGCGAGCCGATGTCGTAGGTGATGGTCTTGTCCGGAACGTCGTTGACGATGGCGGTGAGGCCGACCGAGCGCGCCAGCGCCGACACCATGGCTCGTAACGACTCACCGTTGGCGCCGGTGGTGAGCTCGACCGTCTGGTCGAACCTGGGGTTGTTCGGCAGGGGAGTCAGCTGTGACTGGGCCGACGCGAGCCCCACCAGGGCGAGGAACGTGAGGAGGGCCAGGATACGTTTCATGATCACCGCCTGAGATCCAAGGAGAGGCTCTGCGTGGAGTCGTTGAGCGTGAACACGGCCTCGTGGCCGCGGAGGTCAGTCAGCGTGATCTTGGTGTCGGGGAGCACCTGCCCCAGCGACACGACCACGGGCATCTTGTACTGGCTCGATCGGAAGACTCCCACGCTGACGGGGCCGAGCACCGTGCCCGTGAACCGTACGTTGTTATCGCGGAGGTAGCGGCTCAGGGAATCGGTTCCCGCTTGGAGGGGCGGGTTGCCATTGGCTGCAGTCCCCTGGGCGGAGTTGGCCTGCGTCGGCTGCCCAGGTCCCAGGACGGAGGGTAGCGTCGGCCCGGAGGACAGCACGCCCTGCTGGGTGACCGTGCCCAGGGAGGCCGAGCTCGCGTTGTCCGGGACGCGGACGGCGGCCACCGCACCGAGGTCCTTGGGCGCGGACGAACTCGCCTGCGCGCGCGTCGTCTGGAGCACGCTCGGCGTCGTCGGGAGCATCCCGGACGGCAGAGCGTGGGGGAGACCGCTCGCCTGCGGGGGCGGAGGAGCTACCGGCTGCGGCGCCGGTGCTTCAGCCAGTTGCGGTGGGGTCGCAGTTTGCGCGGAGGGCGCGGGTGCGGTCGTCACCTGTTGAGAGGCGGGCGGTTGCGCCGACGCCTGCGTGGCCGATGGCGCAGTCGCAGGCGCCTGGACCACGATCGGAGAGAAGGGGTTGACGCTCATGCGTTGCCCCGAGGTCGTGGCCTGCGTGCCGGCGGTGGATGAGGTCGATCCTGCCGCGGCACCGGCTGCGCTCCCGGCCGCCTGCCCGGAGGCCGGCGGCTGCGTCACCAGGAAGGGCAGCTCGGCGACCTGGAGGTCGCGTGTCGCGACGGCCGGCTTGTTGGGCGCCACCACCGGTGCGGCATTCTGATCCGCCGGGGCCGTGGCCTGTGCAGTGGTGCCGGCCGGGGCCGGGGCCGTGATCGAACCCGATGGCGTCGACGTCGATGACGAGGTCGACGGCTGGGTGCCGGTGGTCGTCACCGGGATCGCGGCCGGCGGCTCCTGGGAGAAGAAATTGACCCAGAAGAACGCAGCGGCAGCGAGCAGCAGTACCGCGATGAGGATGCGGGCCGTTCTGGAGAGCGTCATGGTGTCCCCGCCCCCGGATCCTTGCCGGTATAGACGTAGACCGTGAAGTTGAAGCTGGCACTCAGGTCGGGGTTGTTATCGGCGTTGCCCTTCACGTTCAGCGTGACCTGGTGGATCTTCGTGAAGCGCTGCAGGCCTTCGAGCTTGCCGAGGAAGTCCATGGTGTTCACGAAGGTACCCGTCGTCGCGATCGAGAAGCCGATCGGCCGAACGTCCTGGACCGAGCCCTGCGCGCTCCCCTGCCCGAAGCTGTCGACCTTGACCTGACTGTCGGACGCCGAGGTACGCAGCTGGTCGATGAGCCCGGAGATGTCGCTCTCCTTGGGGAGCTGAGCGAGGAATGTGCGCCGATCCTGTTCGAGCTGCGCCACCGCCGCCCGCAGGTCGGGCAGATTGCGCCGGGCCTGCTCGCCGCGCTGGATCTGGGTGTTGAGCTGAGCGATGTCGTTCTGCAACGTCGCGATGTGGTCCTGCGTGGGCCGGTACATATAGAAGTACCAGAGTCCCGCCACCACGATCGAGAGCACGATCGCCAGGATGGCGATATCGCGCTGCCGCAAATTGCGGAGGCTGAAGTTCCCGAGCTTCATGGCTGGCTCCCGGCCAGGGCGCCGACCGTCAGGCTGTAGGTGAACAGGTCGTTGGTTCCCTGGCGCGACGCGTTGCGGAAGGAGACGCCGTAGCCCTTGGAGCTCTCGAGCGCCCGGACGAACTGCGCCAGCACCTCGGGGTCGACGACATCACCGCTGACGTTGAGCTCGGCGATCACGCTCTTGCCCTCGTACTTCGCGGGATCGCTTCGCGGCGGGTTGATGGCGCTCATGCTCAGGCTCTTGAAGTCGATATTGGGGCGGGCGCCCGTGCCGCGCGGGGGTAGCGTCTCCAACAGCCCCGAGATCTCGCCGGTCCAGAGGATGCGGTTCTGGTGGACCGCCTTCTCGACGGCGATGAGCTGATTGAGGTCGCGCTGACGCTGCGTCAGGCTCTGCTGCTCCTGCAGGTAGGGCTGCAACAACGCCAACTGATCGGCCCGCGCCTGCTTCTCGGTCTGCAGGTTCTGCTCGGTCTGGTAGGCGAAGACCTGGAACACCGCCGCCAACCCGAGCACGATGATCGGGAAGGCGACCGCCAGTATGCGCCAATAGCCGGGCTCGCGAACGCGCCTCAGGTTCTTGGGAAGCAGGTTGACATTAATCAACGCCCGCCACCCCTCTCAGCGCGAGGCCCAGGGGCACCGCGAACTCGGGACCCACCTTCTGCAGGTACTGGCTGTCGAAGCGGTTCTCGTCATAGTGGACCGTGAGCCAGGGATCGCCGAGTTCCACCCGGAACCCGAGCGCGTCGCCGATCGCTTCGGGCAGGCCGCGCAGCTTGGCACCGCCGCCGGTCACCACCATGCGGCTGATGTTGGCGTCGCCCGTCTGCACCCGGAAGAACTCCAGGCTCCGGCGGATCTCGGTAGTGAGATCGACCAGCACCGGTCTCAGCGACTCGTAGACCCGGCTGGGGCTGAACTGCTCGCGCTTGGCGTCGAAGTTGAGGAGCTCTTCCTCGTCCTCGGTGGGGATCGTAGCCGTACCGTAGTCGAGCTTCACGTCCTCGGCGCTGTCGAAGTCCAGCCCGAAGGAGCGCTGGATGGCAGCGGTGAAGTCGTCGCCGCTGACGCCGATGTTGCGGTTCATCAACACCCGCTCACCGCGCACCAGCGTGATGGTGGTGTTCGAGGCGGCGATCTCGAGGACCACGCCGATCTCGTTGGCCTCGGTGTAGCTGGTGCCGGTCAGCGTGGTCTTGGTGAGGTGTTCGCCGAGCAGCGAGCCCTTGAGCGAGCGCAGCAAGGTGAAGGGCTTGACGTCGAGCACCAGCGGCTCCAGCCCTGCCTGCTTCATGTACTCGACCTGCTGCGTGACCTGGTCGAGCCGGGCCGCGACGATCACCACCTCGAGCTGACCGCCTTCCTCGATATCGTCGGGGTTGTCGAGCACGTAGTAGTCGAGGACGACCTCGTCGATCGGGAAGGGGATGTAGCGTTCGGCCTCCCACTTGATCGCCTCGTCGAGCTCGTGCATCGTCATCTTGGGGACGTGGATGTTGCGCGTGATCGCCTGCCGGTTACTCACGGCCGCCACCGCGAACCGCTTGTGGACGCCCGCCTCGTCCAGCAGTGCCTTGATCTCGTCAGCCAGCCCACGCGCGTCGACCACCTGGTCGTCCTGGATGAGACCAGGCGGCATGGGGCGGACGGACATCGCGACCAGAGTCGGCGGGTTCCCTGGTCGAAGCTCCACCACCTTGAGCGCACTGGTGCCCACCTCTAGACCGACTGCTTCGATCCTGGGGCTGAGCATGCGCGCCAGGCGCTCGCGCATTGAGGGCATAACGTCTCCTCCTCGTAAATCAAGCGGAGTCTATCACGGTGCCCTCATGGCTCCGAGTGAAATTTTCGCAAGCGTGTCGGGATTCCTGCCCCCTGCTGGACGGCGATTCAGCCGGGCTTGGGGAGCATCCCTGGCGGAAGCCGAGGTTCCTGCGGAGCCTCGCCCGACCCCTTCTCCGGCGCGGACGGCCCTCGGGAACGGGCCGGCTCGGCCCGAACCGGGTTGGGCGCCGGAGCCAGCGCGTCGCCGCGGAGCAGCGTCACGAACTCGTCGGCGTGCAGCGTTTCGCGCTCCAGCAGGACGTCGACGACGCGCTCGAGCTCGGAGCGATGCGCTTCGATCAGGTCGGACACGCGGCGGTACTGCTCGCCGAGGATGCCCTTGACCTCGCCGTCGATGACGCGCGCCGTGTCTTCGCTGTACGACCGCGCCCCCTCGACGTCTCCGAGATACGAGTCCGATGAGCTCGACAGCGCCACGTGCCCGACGACCTCACTCATGCCCCAGCGTGTGACCATGCGCCGGGCGATCTCGGTCGCCTGCTCGAAGTCGTTCTGTGCGCCGGTGGTCACGTCGTCGAACACGAGTTGCTCGGTGGCGCGCCCGGCCAGCGCGACCGCTACGCGATCGAGGAGCATGTTGCGGCTGGCCGACATGCGGTCCTCCTCCGGGAACTGCATGACGTAGCCCATGGCCCGGCCGCGCGGCACGATGGTGATCTTGTGCACCGGGTCGGCATGTTCGAGAAGATAGGCGGCCAGCGCGTGCCCGGCCTCGTGGAAGGCGGTCACCCGCTTCTCGCGCTCGTTGATGACGCGACTACGACGCTCGGGGCCCATCACCACCCGATCGGCCGCCTCGTCGATGTCCGTCATACCGATCTCGCGCCGGTCGCTGCGGGCCGCCACCAGCGCGGCCTCGTTGAGCAGGTTCTCCAGGTCGGCGCCCACGAAGCCAGGGGTCCGGACCGCCACACGATGCAGGTCGACCTCGCCGGCCAGGGGCTTGCCGCGCGCGTGGATCGCCAGGATGGCCTCGCGTCCGCGGACGTCGGGGGCGTCGACGACGACCTGGCGGTCGAAGCGTCCGGGGCGGAGCAACGCCGGGTCGAGCACGTCCGGGCGGTTGGTAGCCGCCATGATGATGATGTCGTGCTGGGTCTCGAAGCCGTCCATTTCGACCAGTAGGGCATTCAAAGTCTGTTCACGCTCGTCGTTGCCGCCATTGATGGACATCCCTCGACGTCGCCCGACGGCATCGATCTCGTCGATGAACACGATGCACGGTGCATTCTTCTTGGCCGTCTCGAACAGGTCGCGGACGCGAGCGGCGCCCACGCCGACGAACATCTCCACGAAGTCGGAGCCGCTGATGGAGAAGAACGGTACCTTGGCCTCGCCGGCCACGGCCTTGGCCAGGTGGGTCTTGCCCGATCCCGGCGGTCCCACCATCAACACGCCGTGGGGAATGCGCGCGCCCAGGGCGTGGAACTTGGCCGGGTTCTTGAGGAACTCGACGACTTCGGTGAGGTCGCTCTTGGCCTCCTCGACGCCGGCCACGTCCTTGAACAGGACGTTGGTGTTCTCCTCGGTGACCAGCCGAGCGCGGCTCTTTCCGAACGAGATCGCCCCGTCACCGCCGCCACGGGCACCGCGCATCAGGTAGAAGAGGAGCCCTACCATCAAGAGGATGGGCAGAGCGTAGACCAGCACGTTTCCCCAGTTGGTGCCGGGAGGGATGGCCTGAACGTCGACGCCGTGGCTGGTGAAGCGGCTAAGGTCGGTCGGCGGGGTCGGCAGGTAGGTCACATAAGGGGTGCCGCTCCTGGGCGTCACCTCGAGCTCGGTGTTGCGGACGCGGATGCTCTGGATCTGCCCGCTATCGAGCTGCTGCTGGAAGGTCGAGTAACTCTTGGTCTCGTGTTGGGCCCGGTGGCTCGACTGCGTCGCTACGAAGACCACCAGCGCGATGACGCCGGCGGCGACCAGGAGACCGCGGAGTGGGAAGCGACCCATACGTCAGTCTACCCCCGAGCCATGAGCCCGACGTTGGCCAAGCGTGCGCCTCCCTTCACGCTTCGCTGCGACTCAGGGAGCACGGGCCAGGTCGTTGAAGCGCACGTGCGAGTTGTGGAACTGGAGCTCCAGCGTTCCGGTCGGTCCGTTACGCTGCTTGCCGATGATGACCTCTGCGATCCCGTGCTTCTCGGATTGCTGGTCGTAGTACTCGTCGCGGTAGATGAACATGACGAGGTCGGCGTCCTGCTCGATGGCGCCACTCTCGCGGAGATCGGAGAGCATGGGTCGCTTGTTGGGCCGGCCCTCGACGGCGCGTGAGAGCTGCGACAGTACCAGCACCGGGATGTCCAGCTCCCGCGCCAGGGCCTTGAGGCCGCGCGAGATGGCTGAGATCTCCTGCTGGCGATTCTCGCCGGTGCTTCGCGTACCGGCCGACATGAGCTGCAGATAGTCGACGACCAGCAGCCCGAGGTCGTGCTCGGCGGTGAGCCGGCGGGCGCGCGAGCGCAGCTCCATCACCGTGAGATCGGGGTTGTCGTCGATGAAGACGCGGGCCTCCGACATGCGCCCGGCGGTGTCGGCGAGACGTTGGAAGTCGCGGTCGGAGAGCTGGCCGTTGCGAACCCGGCTCATGTCGACGCGCGCTTCGGAGCAGAGCATGCGGGTGACGAGTTGTACGGCCGACATCTCCAACGAGAAGATGCCGACGCTGACGCTGTCGCGCAAGGCGGCGTTGAGCGCCATGCTGAGGGCGAGCGCCGTCTTGCCCATCGAGGGCCGCGCAGCTAGAACGTTCAGGCTAGACGGTTGCAGCCCGGCGGTCATCATGTCGAGCTCCTTGAAGCCCGTGCGCATGCCCGAGACCGGGTCTGGGTTGGCGAACAGCTCATTGATGTGCGCGAACGTCTCGGTGACGAGCGTCGGCATCCCCTCGAACTGGCTACGCCGCTTCTTGGTGGCCAGGTCGAAGATGCTCTGCTCGGCCTGGTCCAGCACCTCGTCGAGCGGGCCGGCCTGATCGTAGGCGAGCTGCATGATCCTGCCGCTGGCGGAGATGAGGTCGCGGAGGGTCGCCTTCTCCAGTACGATGCGCGCGTAGCTGTCGGCGTAGGCCGCGGTAGGGACGCTGTCGGCCAGGCCGATGAGGTAGGGCACGCTACCCACGCTCTCGAGCTCACCGGACTGCCGGAGCTCCTCGGTGAGGGTCACCAGGTCCATGGGGTCGCCGCGCCGGAACAGACGCTCGATGGCCCGGAAGATCTTGCGATGCCCTTCCTTGTAGAAGTGATCCGCCGCCAGCATCCCTTCCAGCGAGGCGTAGGTCTCGTTGTCGAGCAGGATGCTTCCCAGGACGCTCTGTTCCGCATCGAGGTTATGGGGGGGTGTGCGGCTCTCCACGCAGGCCATTGTACGGTGTGCCGCTTGCGGGCTCGGCGGGTACGCAGGCGTGCGTCGACGGGCGGCGCCCGGTGGCCCCCGGGACCGCAGCGGCGGTGCGCAGCCTACAATGGGCAGCGCATGCATGGGTTCATCGGAACGGTCGTCGGGATGCTGGTGGCGTGGCTGGTCGGGTCGTTGCCATTGGGCTCCACCCTGGTTCGCTGGGTGTCGGGTTCGGAGCCGGCCGAGGTCAACCCCCACCTCATCGGCGTGGAGAACGTCTACCGGATGGTGGGCGCTCCGGCGGCCCTGGCGGCGTTCGCACTCGACGTCCTGAAGGGCGCCGTCGTCGTGGTGCTGGTGCCCATCGCGCCGCTCGGGGCGCTGGCCGTCTACCTCGGCCACCTCTACCCGCTGCACCTGCCTGGCCGCCCGAGACCGCTGCGGGGTCGCGGCAACGGCGTGCTGCTCGGTGCTCTGGCGGGGCTCTCGGTCGCGGGCTCGCTCCCGTGGCTGGCGCTGGCCGCACCGATCTGGACCTACGCGGCGGTGCTCGCGGCGCGCCGCTACGTGGTTCTGGCCACCGCGAGCGGGCTGACGGTGCTGGCGCTCGCCGCCACGGCGGCCTGGCTGTCGGGCGCGGCTCCGGTAACGGCCGCTGTGGCCGCCGCGCTCATCGCTCTCGCGGGTGGCTGGCGCCAGAAGGCGGCGGTGGCTCGTGTGCGTGACGGCACCGAGGCGCGTCTGGGCGAGCCGCCGGCGGTGCGCGGGCTCGATCGCGACGCCGTACTGTGCGCCTTCCTGTTGCACCCGATGACCGTGGACGACCTGTGGCAGCCGCCCAGCCAGCGCTGGCTCCGCCACCTCGCGGCGCGGGGCCTGCTGCCCGAGTCAGCGCTGCGCCGGATCATGCTGCGCATGCGGCCCCAGAGCCAGGGGGTCATCGAGGGCATCCGGCTGCCCGACGGCCGACGCATGCGGGTGCTCCTCATCGGCGGCCCGATGCTGCCCGATCAGTTCGCGGCTCACCCCGACATCGCGCTGAGGATGGCGGTGCAAGGCGCCCGTTTGGCGCACGAGCTCGGCGCCGAGGCGGTCGGCCTGGGGGCGTTCTGGTCGACCGTCGGGGGCAAGGGCGAGGAGGTGCAGCGCGCGGTTCCCGAGATCGCCGTCACCAACGGAGGGGCGTACACGGCGGCGAGCGTGCGCGCGGCCGTGCCCGGCTTGCTCGAGCGCTTCGCGGCGGCCGGCGGCACGCTGCGCCACGCCACCGCGGCCGTGGTCGGCGCCAACGGCGTGGTCGCGTTCGGGGTCGCGCGCATGATCGCCCCCGAGGTCCACGAGCTGATCCTGGTGGGCCGTGACGCGGAGCGGCTGCGACGCAGCGCTGCCACCCTCGCCCGCAAGTACCCGGACACGCGCATCGTGGCCACGACCGACCTCGCTGCCGTGGCGGGTGCCGAGCTGGTGTTCACGGCGACCTCCGACCCGGCGCCGGTGCTGCGACCCGAGCATGTCCGGCCGGGTGCCTGGATCTTCGATCTGGGAAGGCCAAGCGACGTGCACCCCAGCGTTCGCGAGGTCCCGGGCGTGCAGATCGTCCCGGGTGGGGTGGTGCGCCCGCCGGGGGAGATGCGCTCGCGCATCGACATCCGGTTCGGGGATGGGTACGTTCCCGCCTGCATGGCCGAGACCATGATCATGACCGCCGCCCATGCCTTCGATCGTCGCAGCCTGGGCCCCTCCACGCGCACCGCGGACATCGCGTTCTACCTGCGAGAGGGCGAGCGGCTGGGCTTCGAGATCGTCACCGGCGAAGAGCGCGTGGCGGAGTTGGAGCCGGCGCCGTGAGGTGGTCGGGTTGAAGGCGTTCCGGATGCGGGGTCGGCTCGAGGCGGAGAGTCCGGAGGTAGCACGCCTGTTCGAGTTGGGCTCGGTGGGGGTGGTGGAGGCGTCGGGGCCGAAGGGTGCCGAGATCGTGGCGTACTTCGAGCAGCGCGTCGAGGTGGGGCTCGAGGGAAGCTGGGAGGACGTCGAGGCGATCGATCACGTGGCCGCCTACCGCGCCGAGCTCAGGCCGGTGCGGGTGGGCCCACTGGTGGTCGCGCCGACCCACCGCCGCGCCAGCCTGGCGGCGGGGGAGCAGGTGGTGTGGCTCGACCCCGGGAGCGCCTTCGGTACCGGGCACCACGAGACCACGCGACTCGCGCTGGCGGCACTGGCTGGGCGTGAGCTGGTGGACCGTAGCGTGCTCGACGTGGGGTCCGGCTCCGGCATCCTCGCGGTCGCGGCCGATCGGTTGGGCGCGAGCCTGGCCGTCGGGGTCGACACCGACGCCGCCACCGTCGCGGTGGCGCGGCGCAACGCCGTGCTCAACCGTTCCCGCGCGCGCTTCCTGCAAGGGAGTGTCGATCACCCCGATCTGCCGTCTCGCTTCGACGTCGTCGTCGCCAACCTCTACGCCGAACTCCATGCAGCGCTCATGCCTGCCTACCTGGAACGCCTGAACCCGGACGGTGTGCTGCTGCTGACGGGCATCCTGACGCGGCTGGAGGCGATCGTGAGACAGGCGCTGCCCACGGTTGCACGCTGCCGGGTCGAACGCGACGGCGAGTGGTCGCTGCTGGCCGTCGACCTCGCGGCCTCGGATGCGACGTCATGAGGGTGCGGTGGGGCCTCCCGCCGGCTCGGCCGTGAGCCGCGTCGGCGTAGGGCGTCGGCGCCGTGGCGAGGTGCTGTTGCTGTCGGTGCTGCCATTGGTCGTGGCGCTCGTCGCGTGCACACCGCTCTACGTTCCTCTCGTTCCAGAGCGCATCCCGATCCGCGAGGTGGCGCAGCTCGGGGATGCCAGCGCACTCAGCGATGACAGCGGCGTGCTGACGCTTCACGTGGTGCTCGATCGCGTTCCCCGCGCCGGCTGGCTGGCGGTGCAGTGGTTCGCGCCAGACGGCACCGAGGCCGCCTCCGACAGCCTTTGGGTGACCCCCGAGGATGTTGGGCAGGGCCGAACCTTGACGCTTCCGCGACGTGTCACGCCGACGGCCGGTGAGTGGCGCGCGGTGGTCTCGTTCGGCAGCGACGTGCTGCGCCAGTTCCGCACGACCGTCGTCGCGACCGGACCATAGCGACCGGACCATAGCGACCGGACCGTAGCGGCCGGTCGACGCGCGCCGGCGCCGGGGTCACGCCGGTCCCCGTCGCTCCATCGCTACGACCGTCTCCTTCTTCGCTCGGCCCAGGTGGGGAAGGGCCGCCCCGACTACCGTAAGCTAGACCGGTCCATCTAGACGGGCCACCGTTCGCCGGGCCTGCGCTGGCTCGTTCATTGTGGCTGAGCGATGGCGCGGGGACGCGGACCAGCGTGCAGCGGATGTCGCCAGAAGAACGGCACCGACCCTTCCAGGGGCCGGTGCCGGAGCGTGCAAGGATGCCGGTCTGCCGCCGGGATGCGGCGCACGGGCGCGGGGTCCGTTCTCAGGCGGTGCGCCGCCGGCTGCGGCGGGCGCGCTTCTGCTGCTGCATCTTGAACCACACCACCATCGGGGACAGGATGAAGATGCTCGAGTAGGTGCCGAACCCGATCCCGATGAGCAGCGCGATGCTGAACCCCCGTAGCACGCTGCCGCCGAACAGGAACAGCGCGATCACCGGCAGCAGCGTGGTGCCCGAGGTCGCCACCGTGCGCGACAGCGTCTGGTTCACCGCCAGGTCGACCACCTCGGCGTAGCTGCGGTCGCGCACCTTGCGGAGGTTCTCTCGGATACGGTCGGCGATGATGATCGAGTCGTTGAGCGAGTAGCCTACGACGAACAGGACCGCCGCCAGGACCGGGATGCTGAACGTGACGTTGAACAGGTCGAGCGCGCCGAGCACGATGCCTGCGTCGTGGATGGTGGCGATGATGGCGGCCACCGCCACGATCCAGTTAGGCCAGAAGCGCCACGCCACGTACAGCAGGATCAGACCGAGTGCTACCAGCACGGCCATGATGGCGGCTTGTCGCAGGTCGGCCCCGACGGCGGGGCCGACGTAGTTGGCCTGCAACAGCTGCCCCTTGAGCTTGGCGGTGAGGTCGTTGGCGAACTGGTCGGCGCTCTGCTGGCCGGTCTCGTTCAGACCGACCCGGATCGACATCGGGTTGCCCTGGAGGGTGTTGTCGATCACCTTCACCACGGTGGCGTTCTTGCCCGTGATGCCGGGGTAGTTCAGATCGGTGATGGCCGTGCGCACGTCGGCCACCGTGGTGCCGTTGGGGACGTCGACCAGCACGTTGGTGCCGCCCGTGAAGTCGGTGGAGAGCTTCAGGCCGTCGATCGACACGATGGCGATGGAGGCCACCGCCAGCAGGCCGGAGATGCTCATGATCACGGGCGCCTTGCTCACGAAGCGGATGCCCTCGACGAAGAAACCCTTCCACAGGTAGGTGCGCTTGCTCTTGCCCGAGGTGATGAGGTCGAGGATGAACGGCACCACCACGACGTTGACGAACACCGAGGCGATGATGCCGATGGCGAGCGTGATCGCGAAGCCGCGCACCGGGCCGGTGGTGTACTGGTAGAGCGCGGCGGCCGCCAGCAGTGTGGTGACGTTGGCATCGATGATGGCGGACAGCGAGTTGCCGAAGCCGGTCTTCATGGCGAGCCGGATCGACCTGCCGGCCCGCAATTCCTCGCGGATGCGCTCGAAGCTGATGACGTTGCCGTCCACGGCGGCGCCGATGGTGAGCACCAGGCCCGCCAGGCCGGGCAGCGTGAGCGCTGCGTGGAGGGCGGCCAGGGCGCCGAAGATGAACAGCATGGCGAGCCCGAGGCCGAAGGTGAGGACGCCTCCGAAGACCAGGCCGTAGTAGCCGATGACCGCCGCCACGACGGCCGCCCCGCCGATGAAGGCGGCGACCTTGCCGGCGTTGATGCTGTCCTGCCCCAGGGTCGGGCCGATCGAACGGATCTCCTCGACGTGGAGGCTGATCGGGAGGCTACCGGAGCGGAGCACGAGCGAGATGTTGCTGGCTTCCTCCAGCGACTGGATGCCGGTGATCTGTCCCGAGTCGGAGATACGCGACTGGAGCGTCGGCGCCGTGATGATCTTGCCGTCCAGCACGATCGCCATGCGCCGGCCGATGTTGCCTCCGGTGAAGTCCCCGAACTTGCCCGCGTCCTTGGGCTTGATGTTGAAGAACACGGCCGGGCCCGTGGTGGAGCCGCCGACACGCTGGAAGTCCGCGCGGGCGGTGCTGATGATCTCACCGGTGAAGGCGGGGGTTTCGAGATCGGTGAGGCTCATCTGGGCGACGCTCAGGTTCTGAGCGGACGGCTTGACCAGTTGGAAGTAGAGCTTGGCCTGCTGGCCGATGAGCGCGAGCGCACGCTTCTGGTCCGCGGCGGTGAGGCCTGGCAGCTCCACCACGATGCGGTTCTTGCCCGAGGTGGTGATGAGAGGCTCGGACACGCCGAACTGGTTGACGCGGTTCTCGATGACGTTGCGGGCGGTCGCCAGGTCCTGGGACGACGGGTTGGCCGTGTTCGCCTGCAGCACCACGCGCAGGCCGCCTTGCAGGTCGAGCCCGAGCTTGAGCGGAGCCGTCGAGCTCCAGGGCTGCCAGAGGTACAGGATGGACGCGATGATCGCCGCCACCACGATTGCGCCGGTGAAGGTCCTTCGGTTCACAGAGGTCTCCTAGGACGGATGTTCGAGGGGTTGAGGGGGAGGGAGGGCGCAACGGCGCACGCATGCCGCCGGCGTCCACGGGCCAGGGACGGACTCGCCCTCACCCGCCTTCGAGTTGGAGCCTGCCGTACGCGGCCAGCAACGACGACGGCGCGGGCGCGGGTGCGCCCTGCAACGCTGCGCTCGGCGGCGTCCGGCCCGGCGGCGTCGGGGACGGCCCGCGACCCGGGAGCACCGGAACGCGCAACGTTCCCGCTCCGCTGCCGGGAGAGGTCAGGCGGGCACTGCTCTCGAGCATCAGGGGCGCTCGGGTCCCCATGCCGGCGCCGGCGGTCGACGGATCGCGCGCCGCCGCCGCCAACGGCTGCAACGGGATGGCCGCCAGCGTCGCGGCGAGCGCGAGGCTCAATGCCAGTCCGCGCCGTCGCGAGAGAGTCGTCACAGCGGCCTGCACGTCGGCCATTCTAGCGCGTGGAGTAGCGTGGTGCGGCGGGCCCGGCGTCCCATCGCTGTCAACGACTCCGCCCCGGCCACGCTCGGGCGCGGTCGGGGCGGTTGACGAGGGAGAGGGGCTGCGCGCTCTCCGGCACCGGTGTCACAGCCCGGTCAGATCGAGGTCACCTCGACCATCTCGTAGGCCTCGATGATGTCGCCTTCCTGCACGTTGTCGTAGTTCTGTAGGTGGACGCCGCACTCGAACCCGGAGGCCACCTCGCGGACGTCGTCCTTGAAGCGTCGCAGCTGAGCGATGGAGCCCTTGTAGACCTCCTTGCCAGCCCGTGTCAGGCGCGCCTTGGAGCCGCGCCGGATCGCCCCGTCGGTGACGTAGGAGCCTGCGATGTTGCCGCTGCGGGGCACGCGGATGACCGCGCGAACCTCGGCGTGGCCGATGACCCGTTCCTCGAACTCGGGCTCGATCTGCCCGCGGATCATGCGCTGCACGTCCTCGATCAGCTCGTAGATGATCTTGTAGCTCTTGATGGATACCTTCTGCCGCTCGGCCGACTTCTTCACGCTGCCGGGGGCGGTCACGCCGAAGGTGATGACCGTGGCATCGGCGGTGCTGGCCAGCAGCAGGTCCGACTCGGTCGGGGCGCCGACCTCGGCGAGCATGAGCTCGAGGTCCACCTCTTCGGTGGTCTCCGCCTCTCGCGCGAGCACCCCCTTGATCGCCTCCAGCGATCCCTGGGCATCGGCCCGCACGATCAGGTTGATGATCTTCTTGGTGGGCTTGCCGAAGAGATCGGCGAGCGTGAGCCCCTTGCGTCCGATGGACTCCCGTTCGGCGTCCTTACGCTCCTCGCGTCGCCCTTCGGCCAACTGCTTGGCCGTCTGCTCGTCGGCCACGGCCTCGATCGGGTCGCCGGCGTTGGGTTGCTCGGAGAAGCCGAGGATCTGGACCGGAACCGAGGGACCGGCCGCGACCACGGCGGTCCCGGTGTGGTCGGTCAGGCGCCGGATCTTGGCCCAGACCTCTCCCGAAACGATGTAGTCGGACACACGTAGCGTGCCCTCCTGCACCAGCACGGTGGCCAGAACGCCGGCTCGCTTGTCGAGCACCGACTCGATCACCAGCCCGCGCGCCCCGCCGTCCGGGGCCGCCCGCAGCTCCTCCACTTCGGCCACGAGCGAGATCATCTCGAGCAGGTCGTCGACCCCTTCGCCGCTCTTGGCGCTGATCTCGACCACGATGGTGTCCCCGCCGAAGTCTTCGGGGACCAGCTCGACCTGCATCAGGTCGCGCTTGACCTTCTCGGGGTCCGCCTGAGGCAGGTCGCACTTGTTGATCGCGACGATGATCGGCACCTTGGCGGCCTTGGCGTGGGCGATGGCCTCGCGCGTCTGCGGCATGATGCTGTCGTCGGCGGCCACCACGATGACGGCGATGTCGGTGGCGTTGGTGCCGCGCTGACGGATGGACGTGAACGCTTCGTGGCCCGGCGTGTCGAGGAAGGTGACGATGCCGCCCTTGGTCTCGGCCTGGTAGGCGCCGATGTGCTGCGTGATGCCGCCAGCCTCGCCCTCGGCCACCTTCGTATGTCGGATGTAGTCGAGCAGCGTGGTCTTGCCGTGATCCACGTGGCCCATCACGGTGACGACGGGCGCCCGCAGAGGTGCGTCGGACCCGGCCGCCTCCTTGGCTGCGGCCTTGGGCTTGGCGACCGTTGCCGTGGCCCCGCTCGCGCCGGACCCGGCGCCCGTCGCCGCCGCCGTGGCCGCAGGCTTCGCGGGGGCCTGCGCGTCCCCATCGTCTCGCGCGACGAGCTGCCGCACGGTGTCGGCCACCTCGTGCTCCAACGTGCTCGAATGCGACTTGTATTCCACGCCCATCTCGTCCAGGATGCTCAACATCTCCCTGGTCTCGATGCCGAGGTCCTTCGCCAGCTGATAGATCCGTACCTTATCGGACATTCATGCCTCCGTCCCGATGCCTTGCGCGAGGAGCGCCGTCGCCTGCCTCGGAGGTGGGATCCTCCTCGGTGGGGGCGAGCAGCGTGCGGACGTGCGCCGACTGGCCTCGAAAGGCCTGCTTGAGGCGCTTCTCCGCGGGATCGCGGGCGCAGCGAAGGCACACCCAGGTGCCTCGCCCGCCCGCACGTCCGGTTGGGTCGAGCTCGAACCGGCCCTCGACATCCCGCACCAGGCGGACGAGCTCCGCCTTCGGCAGCGACGCGCGACACATCACGCAGCGTCTGAGGGGCACGTGCTTCCCGGTCGGGCCCGCCATGCCTAGGAGATCCGCTCCTCTTCGGCGCTGTCGTCGGCCTCGGGCTCGGCGGCTGCAGGGCTCGTGTCGGCGTCGGCCGCGGGCTCGTCACCGGAGGTCTCGGCGTCCCCCTCCGGCGCGGGGTCGGGTGACGCGCTGAACAGCGCGTCGAACGCGGCGTGCCCGCGCTCGCTCGCTCCGACGTCCTCCATGCGCGAGGCCGCGGCCTGCATGGCAGCGTCGAGGTCGCTGATCGATTCGGACGAGGCGAGATCGATCTTGAAGCCGGTCAGCTTGGCGGCCAGCCGAACGTTCTGCCCGCCCTTGCCGATGGCCAGCGAGAGCTGGTCGCTGCCGACCGTCACGCGCGCCTGCTTGTCCTCCAGATCGAGCTCGATGGTCCCGACCTTGGCGGGGGAGAGCGCGTTGCGGATGAACTCGCGCGGCGTGGGATCCCACATGATGATGTCGACGCGCTCGCGCTGCAGCTCTGCCGTGACGGCCTGGATGCGGCTGCCCCGGTGACCGATGCAGGCGCCGATGGGGTCGACGTTCGGGTTCGTGCTGGTCACCGCGACCTTCGAGCGCTGCCCCGCCTCGCGCGCTACGGCCTTGAGCTCGACGGTGCCGTCGGCGACCTCGGGGATCTCCTGGCGCATGAGGTACTCGAGCAACTGAGGAGCGGCGCGCGACACCAGGATACTGGGCCCCCGCGTCGACAGCTCGACCTTCTCGACGTAGACCTTGACGCGCATGCCGACCATGTAGCGCTCGCCGTGGATCTGCTCGCGCGGCGGCATGATCGCCTCGCCGCGCCCGAGATCGACGAACACGTTGCGCTTGTTGTCGGTGCGGGAGACCACGCCGGTGATGATGTCGCCGGCCCGATCCTTGTATTCCTCGAAGACGATGGCGCGCTCGGCCTCGCGGATCTTCTGCGTGATCACCTGTTTGGTGGTCTGCACCGCGATGCGGGTGAACTTCTCGGGGTCGGTGGGGAACTCCATCTCCATGCCGACCTCGACGCTGTCATCGAGGTCGAGCGCCTCGCTCAACACGATCTCCTTGTCCTCGTCTTCCACCTCTTCGACCACCCGGCGGATGACCAGGACCTCCATCTCGCCGGAATCGGGGTCGAGGCTCACCTCGATCTGCTTGCCCGGCATCACGTTGCGTTCGAACGCCTGCTCGAGCGCCTCTTCGAGGCTCCCGAGCAACTGCTCCTTGTCCAGGTTCCGCTCCGCTGCAAGCATGTTCAGAGCGTCCACGAACTCCTTGTTCATCTCTAACCACCTCGTATTCGGTTGTGGGCCGTGACCCGCGCCCCGCTGTGCGTGACGCGAACGACGACCGGGCCTAGCGCGGCTCGTCCGGCCATTCGGCCAGGCGAGCGATCTGGATGGCGTCGAGGCGCACCTCACGGCGCCCCCCGTCGACCTCGAAGACGACGGACGCGTCCGACACCTCACGGATCCGGCCGGTGAAGGTCTCGCCTTCGACGCGTACCTTCGCCAACAGGTCGTGGAAGCGCTCGAAGTGACGCGACGTCCTGAGTGGACGCTTGGCCCCGGGCGACTCGACGTCGAATCGATAGGGCGTCTCGAAGGGATCGAGGCGATCGAGTTCCAACCCGAACACCTCGGCCGCCTTCGCGACGTCGTCGACACTCACCCCATGCTCGTCGAGGCGGTCGATGCGCAACAGGACTCGCCGCTCGCGGCCGGTTCCGCTGACCTTGCACTCCAGAACCTCGAACCCGAGTGGCGCGAGCACCTCCTCCGCCGCTTGCGCCAGTTCCATGCATCCTCCTGCCACCGCCCCAACAAAACCGGGTGGGCCCAGCGAACCCACCCGAGCAAACACCGGGACGTTGTCCGGGCCGGAGTATACCCCGATGCGCGCGCCCACTTCAACCGCCGGCGGACAGGCGGCGGTCGGCGCACGGACCGCCTGTGAAGGGCTCGACTTTACAGTGGGGTGGCCCTCCTGTACACTCGCCCACGATGCGGACGGTACCCGCGCGAGCTTCCTGACGGCGACGATCGCCGGCCGCCTGCGGCCGGAGAACGTCGCATGTTCGAGACCCGCCACGCCATGGCGCGGTCTCGTTCCTTTGGTGGGAGCGGGGCAGACCCCAGCGACTCCGATGGGACCGCCGCACCGTGTTGGAGGACTGCCATGATGCCGAACGACGACGTATTGCTGCTCACTCCCGGGCCCACGCCGATCCATCCCAGGGCCCAGGCTGCGTTGAGCTGGCCGATGCGGGGGCACATGGACCCCGAGGTGTTCGCCTACAACGACCGGATCGTGGCCGATCTGCGACGCCTGTACGGGACCGCGCCGGGCGCCTTCACGAGCCTGTTGTCCGGGACCGGTTCGCTCGGGATGGAGGCGGGCCTCGCCAACCTACTCGAGCCCGGCGAGCGGGTGCTGGTGCTGTCCAACGGCGCCTTCGGCGAACGCATGGTCGACATGGCGACACGGCTGTCGCTCGACGTCCACGTGGTCCGCTCGGAGGCGGGTGACCCGGTCGACGTCGACGAGGCTGCGCGTGCGGCCCGCACCCTGCGGCCGGCGCTCATCGCGGTGGTGCACGGCGAGACCAGTACCGGGGTCCTCAACCCCGTGCCGGAGCTCGCGGCCGTGGCGCGGAGCGCCGGAGCGCTGTTCAGTGTCGACGCCGTGACCACCGTCGGCATGATGCCCTTCGCCATGCACGACTGGGGGATCGACTACGCCTACACCGGCTCCCAGAAGTGCCTGTCGGCTCCTCCCGGGGTGGCGCCGGTGGCCTTCTCCGAGCGGGCCATGGAGCGCATCGCGCGCAGGCGCGTTCCGGTGGCCACCTGGTACGCCGACGCCATCGGCATGCGGCGCTATTGGGAGCCGGGGGACGGCGGGCGCCAGTACCACCACACCGTGCCCGTTCAGCTCCACTGGTCGCTCGGCGAGGCGCTGTCAGCGGCGCTAGAGGAAGGCCTGGACGTCCGGGCCGAGCGTGCCAGGCGCGTCGGAGAGGCGGCGCTGGCCGCCCTCGAGAGTGTCGGTTTCGAGGCCTATGTGCCGGCGCGCCATCGGCTCCCCACGGTGCTGGCGGTGGTGCCACCGGCCGGCATGGACGAGGCCGCGGCACGCAGCGCGCTGCGGCGCGACCACGGCGTGACGGTCGCCGGGGGACTGGGACCGACGGCCGGCCGGATCTGGCGCCTCGGCCTGATGGGGGAGGGAGCCCGCGATGAGCACTACGAACGCTTCTTCGGAGCCCTTCAGGGCGTCCTCGGTGAGCACGATCTGACGGAGCGCTTCCGCGGGGCGCGCCGGCCGGCCGCGGCCTGATCGCGTCGGACGTTCGAACGCGGAGGTGCTGACGTGACGGACCTCGACGAGCGGCTGCGGCGCCACATCCCCAGCGCGGCGCTGCGTGCCCGCGCCGAGGCTGAGGGCATCGATCTCGACGACCTGAAGCGCAAGGCCCCCGTCGACTACATGGCGTTCGCCGCCGGCGAGGTGCTGTGCGTGGCTCCGGATCTGGCGCAGCTGGCGGGCGCCATGCTGCTCGCTGCGTTCCCGGGGCGGGAGGCTTTCCGCGTCGCCGACGGCCGACGTGAACGGCTGCTGGCGTTCCCGCCGCTGTCGGCCGACGAGTTGGAGCGCCTCGACGCGCTGCTGGCGCCGCTTGCGGACCGACCCGAATGGCGCAGGCGTCACGTCTACTTCCGGCAGGTCGACGACGCTCGCGGCGTGCGACGCGAACTCGACCTCCCGCAGGCGCCCGACGATGATCTGGGGGCCGACGACCTGGACGACGACACCGTGGTCGGCCCGTTCGCCGACGAGGCCGCCGCGGACGCCTGGGGCCGGGCTCATGTGCGGCCCCCGCTCGTGCACGACCCGTTCCCGATGAACGGACGCTGGTTCTGCGACGTCTTCCGAGCCGACGACGGATCGGCGCTCGCGCGTTGACACCCGCGGGACCGGGGGCTACACTCCCAGACATGAGAACCTGGGCGGTCTCCGCCTTTACCCGCTGAGCGTGGGACGCCGTCCTGCGCTGTGACGCCACTGCCTTCGCCGGGCGGTGGTTTTTTGTTGCCGGATCCGGAGGATCTCGACCATGCTCGATGAAGCCTTGGCGGCCGTGGGCGCCGCCGTCACGCTGCAGGAGCTGCAGGACGTCAGGGTGCGCTACCTGGGCAAGAAGGGCGTGCTGACGCAGCAGCTCAAGGGCCTGGGCGCGCTCCCGCCCGACGAACGCCGCGAGGCCGGAAGGGCCATCAACGAACGCAAGAGCGCCGTCGAAGTAGCGATCCAGCAGCGGCGCGAGACGCTCGAGCGCCAGGCGCTCGACGAGCAGCTCAGGCAGGAGCGCGTCGACGTGACACTTCCCGGAACGCGCCTGTCCGGCGGTGGCCTCCATCTGCTGACGCTCGTCACCCACCGCTTGCTCGACGTGTTCACCGCACTGGGCTACGAGGTGGCCGTCGGACCGGAACTCGAGACGGACCACTACAACTTCGGTGCGCTGAACGTTCCCGAGGAGCACCCGGCCCGGGACGAGCAGGACACCTTCTGGACCACCGACGGGCGCCTGCTGCGTACGCACACGAGCCCCATGCAGGTCCGCTACATGGAAACGCACACGCCCCCGTTCAAGGTCGTGGTGCCGGGCAAGGTCTTCCGCAACGAGGCGGTGGACGCCACTCACGAGGCACAGTTCCACCAGCTCGAGGCGCTGGTGGTAGGGGAGCGCATCACCATGGCGGACCTGCGGGGCGCCATCGACGAGCTCGCCACGGCGCTGTTCGGTGAGGGGACGCGTACGCGCTTGCAGCCGACGTTCTTCCCGTTCGTGGAGCCGGGCGCGGAGTTCGCCATCCGTTGGACCCACCCGCGCACGGGGCGCGACGAGTGGCTCGAGCTCGGCGGCTGCGGCATGGTCCACCCCAACGTCTTCGAGGCCGTGGGCTACGAAGGCGTCACCGGCTTCGCCTTCGGATTCGGCATCGAGCGGCTGGCGATGGTGCCGTACGGCGTCCCCGACATCCGATCGTTCTACCAGGGCGACCTGCGCGTGTTGCGGCAGTTCCGGGGCGCGTTGTGAGGGTTCCACACAGCTGGCTCGGCGCGTTCCTCGGCGACGCGCTGCCGTCGGTCGAACGCACGGTGGAGCTCCTGGACGGACTCGGTCTGGCCGTGGAGACCGTCCATCGGCTCCCAGGCGCGCCGGCGGGCGTGGTGGTCGCGGACATCATCGAGGTGGCGGCGATCGCGGGCTCGGAGCACCTGGTGCGCGCCGTGGCCAGTGACGGGGCGCGCGAGGTCCAGGTGGTGTGCGGCGCGCCCAACGCCCGCGTTGGCGTCCGAAGCGCGCTGGCGCTCCCCGGCGCCGAGTTGCCCGGCGCAGGCTTCACCGTGAGCGAGCGTGAGGTCATGGGCGTTGCCAGCCGCGGCGTGCTGGCGAGCCCCAAGGAACTCGGCTTGTTCGATTACGGCGGCGGCCTCATCGTGTTCGGCGACGACGTCCGGCCGGGCGCGGCTCTGGACGAGCTGTGGCCCTCGGAGTCGGTGATCGAGTTGGAGCTCACCCCCAACCGCGGTGACGCCTTCAGCATCCTCGGCGTGGCGCGCGATCTGGCCGCCAAGCTCGGCGTGCCCCTCCGTGTCCCGGGCGACGGAGCGGAAGCGGGCGACCCGGCGGCAGACGACGGACTCGCGCTCGAGATCGCCGATGCGGCCGCGTGTCCTCGCTTCACCCTGCGGCTGATCGAGGACGTCCGCGTAGGCCCGAGCCCGGTGTGGCTGCAGCGGCGCCTGGCGGCGCTCGGCCTACGACCGAGGAACAACGTCGTCGACGTCACGAACTACGTCACGTTCGAGCTCGGGCAACCGTCCCACGCCTACGATCGAAGAGTGCTCCACGGCGGCGTGCTACAGGTGCGCCGCGCCCGCCCCGGCGAAACGGTCGCGCTCCTGGACGAGGCGCGCTACACGCTCGACGCCGACGATCTGGTCATCGCCACGCCGTCCGGAGACGGCGACAGCCGGGCGGTGGGACTGGCCGGCGTCATGGGCGGGTTGCACGACAGCGTGGCGCCCGACACCCGCGACGTGGCGCTCGAAGTCGCGCACTTCGATCCGCTGGTGGTGCGCAGGGCGGCCAAGCGCCATCGCTTGAGCACGGACGCGCACTACCGCTTCGAACGCGGCGTCGACCCGAACCTCCCGGCCCGCGCCTCCGCCCGCGCCGTGGCGCTCATCGCCGAGCTGTCGGGCGGCCGGGCGCACCCAGGGATCACCCTCACCGGCAACGATGTCGAGCGCGCGCCGATCGTCTTCCGGCCCGCGCGGGTGGCCTACCTGACGACCCTGCAGGTGCCGGTCGAGGAGCAGCGCGCGACGCTGCGCGCGCTCGGTTGCGACGTCCACGACGAGGACGCCAGCGTGTGGACCGTGCGGCCGCCGAGCTGGCGCTTCGACCTCGCCATCGAGGAGGACCTGATCGAGGAGGTGGCGCGGGTCCACGGCTACGAGCACATCGGAGTGAGCGTGCCGGCGATGCACTTCGTGCCGCCTATCCAGGACCCCACCCATCGGCGCTTGAAGGAGACGCTCGCCGACATGGGCCTGCAGGAGACGCTGCACTACGTGTTCACAGGGCCCGACGAGCTGGCGCGGGCGGCGGCGCCCGAGGCCAGCGTGACGCTGAGCAACCCACAGGGCGTGGAGCGCTCGGTGCTCCGAAGCGCGCTCTACCCCGGGCTGCTGGCAACGGCCGCGCTCAACCGCAACGCGCCCTCGCTGGCGCTGTTCGAGGTGGGACACGTGTTCCTGGCCGACGGAGAGGAGGAGCGCCTGGCGGTGCTGTGGCGTGGGCCGTGGGCGCGGGGGGTGTGGCGTCCGGATCAGCCGCTCGACTTCTTCGTCGCCAAGGGGGTGTTGGAGGGCCTCGCCGGACGGATGGGAGCCGATCTGCGCTGTGAGCCCGGCCACGCGCCGTTCCTGCATCCGGGCGTGAGCGCGCGGGTGCTATGGCAGGAGCGCGAGGTAGGCGTCCTGGGGCGTCTCCATCCGGAGGTGGCGTCGCGCTTCGACGTGGACGAGGTGTACCTGGCCGAGCTGCGGTTGCCGCTGGGCGGTCGCCGCATCCAGTTCCGCGACGTAGCGCGCCAGCCGTACGCCGAACGCGATCTGGCACTCGTGGCTCCGATCCGGGTGGACTACGCCGAGCTGGCCGCTCTGGTGCGCTCGGCGGCGGGCACTGAACTGGAGTCGATCGAGCCGTTCGACGTCTTCGAAGGGGAACAGGTGGCTGAGGGCCACCGTTCGGTGGCGTTGCGGTTGCGCTTCCGCCGGGCCGATCGCGCCCTGACCGACGAGGAGGTCGACGGGCATATGGGGAATGTCATGAGCGCCGTCCGGGACGCCGGTTATGATATCCGGGCATGAGCTGGCTCGATCTCGTCCTGGTGGCGGTGGTGGCGGCCGTGACGGCCTTGGGAGCGCACCGTAGGCTGTCGGGGTTCTTCGTCGGTCTGGGGGGCGTGTTGCTGCTCCACCCGCTGCTCGTGCTGGCGCACGCGAACCCTTTCCTGGCCCTGGTGGCGGCGCTGCTGGCAGGGCTCGGTCTGAGCATGATCGGCCGGCGCCTGGTCCAGCAGAACCGCGGCGCGGTGGTATTGATGCGTGCTCTCGGAGGCATCGGGGGGCTGGCGCTGGGTCTGGCGTTGATGCTCTCGCTGGTCACGTCGTTGCCGATCCAACGCAATCCGGCCAACCCGAGCGAGCTGTTCTACCCGCCCCGGAACCTGCCCACGGCGGTCTCCGGCGCCGTGCTCGATTCGCGTTTGGTGCTTCTGGGACGTGATATCCTCTTCTATCCCTTGCTCCACAAGCAGGGGAGCGCGGAGACGGGACAGCAGCGGCTCATGGGTGGGCTCCACCGGCTGTTCGTGGTCGGGGAACCCTGGAACGAGTCGTTGTAGCGTCGCCGCGAGATCGGAGGCCGCCGGAGCGACCAGGCAGGGACGTCGAGGAAGCGCAAGCCCGGCGCCGTCCACGGACGGCTGCCGGTGACGAGGCGGAGGGCTTCCGGGCCCGGTGCGGGTGCCGGAAGATAGCGGGTCTCCCGAGACCGCGGACGGTCTCAGGAGATCGCGCCAAAGCGCGAACCGAGGACGCCGGCGAGTGGCGTGCTCACCGCCCAGGCGGGGCGGGAAGTCTGCGGGCCCCTCCCTAGTTGAACCCCTTGCTCGACATCGTCCGGGTTCACGGGATCGGGCCCTCCCCCCGAGGCAAGCACAACGAGACGTGGCCGGCTTCATCGGTGCCGGTCGCGAGAGACGCTGGTCGATCCCACGAAGGGATGTTCCATGTGTGGCATCGTCGGTTACATAGGCGGTCGTGAGGCCGCCGAGGTCATCCTGGACGGTCTCGCCCGACTGGAGTACCGCGGCTACGACTCGTCCGGGATCGTGGTGTCGGGGCCGGCCGGCCGGGCGTCGCCGACGTTGGATGCGGTGAAGCGGGCCGGCAAGTTGAGCGTGCTGCAGGAGGCGTTGAAGGAACGGCCGCTGCAGGGTCGTGTCGGTCTCGGCCACACCCGTTGGGCGACGCACGGCAAGCCCAATGACGCCAACGCGCATCCCCATCTCTCGGAGGACGGTCGGCTGGCCGTCATCCACAACGGCATCATCGAGAACTTCCTGGAGCTGAGGGAGCGCCTGCAGCGGTCCGGGCACCGTTTCGCATCGGATACCGACACCGAGGTGCTGGTGCACCTGATCGAGGAGCATTACGAGGCCGCGTCGGCAGCGGTCGGGGCCCAGCGGCTGGTCGAGGCCGTGAGCACCGCTCTGGCCGAGGTTCGGGGCGCATACGCCCTGGTGGTCGTCCATGCCGAGCACGAGGTCATCGTCGCGGCCCGCGCCACGAGCCCCCTTGTCATCGGCGTAGGGGACGGCGAGACGTTCCTGGCGAGCGATGTTCCCGCGCTGCTCCCCTACACCCGCGACGTGATCTTCCTGCACGACGGCGATCTTGCGGTGCTGACGCCCGGCTCCGTCGAGGTGCTGGGCTTCGATGGCGCGCCCCGCCCGCGTGAGGTCACGCGCATCGCCTGGGACGCTGAAGCGGTGGAGAAGGGCGGGTTCGACCACTTCATGCTCAAGGAGATCTTCGAGCAGCCCACGGCTCTGCAGAACACGCTCGCCGATCGTTTCGAAGGGAACGGGACGGACGTCCGGCTGGGCCTGGATCTTGACCCCTCGACGTTCGACAGGGTGGTGATCACGGCGGCCGGTACCGCGTTCTACGCGGGCCTCGTGGGGGAGATGCTGGTGGAGCGGCTGGCCCGGTTGCCGGTGAAGTCGGAGGTCGCCAGTGAGCTTCGCTACCGCGAGCCGGTCATCGATGCGCGCACGCTGTGCGTGGTGGTGTCGCAATCGGGGGAGACGATCGACACGCTCGAGGCGCTGCGCGAGGCGAGACGGCGCGGCGCGCGCACCCTGGCGATCCTCAACGTGCAGGGCTCGAGCATCAGCCGTGAAGCCGATGACGTGCTCTACATCCACGCCGGCCCGGAGATCGGGGTGGCCAGCACCAAGGTCTACACCGCCATGCTGGCGGCGTTCGCCCTGCTGGCCATCGACCTGGGCCGCGCACGCGGCACGCTCGGGGACGCGCCGGCGCGCGAGCTCGTCCAGGGTCTGAGGCAGCTCCCGCAACGGGTCGGGGAGGCGCTGTCGCGCAGGGCGGAAGCGGCGAGCGTGGCCGAGCGTTTCAAGGACCGGCGCGACTACCTCTTCCTCGGGCGCGGGATCAACGTGCCGACCGCCTTCGAGGGCGCGCTCAAGCTCAAGGAGATCAGCTACATCCATGCCGAGGCGTACGCGACCGGTGAGATGAAACACGGTCCGATCGCACTGATCGACGCGGCCATGCCGGTGGTGGCGGTGGCGACGGCGTCGCAGCTCTACGACAAGACCGTTTCGAACCTCCAGGAGGTGAGGGCGCGTGACGGCACCGTGATCGCGCTCGCCAGCGATGGGGACACGGTCATCGCCCACCACGCCGACGAGGTGCTGTACGTTCCGCTCGTGCACGAGCTGCTGTCGCCGATCGTCAACGTGGTGCCGTTGCAGCTGCTTGCCTACGAGACGGCGCTGAGGCTGGGTCGGGATGTCGACAAGCCCCGCAACCTGGCCAAGAGCGTCACCGTCGAGTGAGCCGTGGCGGCGCGCGGTGGGGGCGGGCGGGCGGACGCGTGGCTAGACGTCGCGCGCTGGCGCTGGCCGTGGCGGCGGCGATCGCGCTGCCGGCTTCGGCGTTGTGGGCCGCCGCCGTCGCGGCGGCCCCGGAAGCCGGCAGCGTGCGGGCCACCGCCCCGCTCGCCGGCTCGCGCAAGCCGAGCATCCCGGCCGGGGAGAGGATCTATGCCGAGGCGTGCGCTTCGTGTCACGCCGACCGCGCGAGGTTCGCCGAGCCGACATGGCGCTCGACGATGTCTCCGGGCTTGGTGACGAGCTTGCTCCTGGGCCGGACCGCAGGGCATCCGGCGGCGCTCAGCGACCCGGCCCGGGCGTGGGACGCGGCCGCCTATGTGTGGACCCTGCCCGACGATGGGGAGCGCATCCGGCGTGGCGAGAGCATGGCGTTCGACGCCGAGAAGATGCTGCGCGCGGACGCCTTGAGCATCGCGCTATTGCACTGGGGCGACCTGCAGGACCTCAAGAGCGCGTCCTGGGTGCTCGCGCACAACGTCGCCGATATCGACGCACTCATGTACCGGCTGGCTGGCGCGCGCTACGGCAACCTCGCGGCCGACGATCGACGGGCGCTCATCGACTACACGTTCGCGTCGTTCTTCACCTGGCCTGCGGACTGGTGAGTCCTCGGCCCGGGGTCCCGGCCGATGCCCACGAGCATCCGGGCCGGCGTACATGTGCCCTTTCGGAAGGCGCCGGACGCCCCTAAGATGAGGGCTAGGAGGAACGGTTGTGCAGGGCGCCGCGCTCATGGAGCGCCAACAGCGGATCATCTCTCGGGTCGCCTACGTCGAAGACGCGGCCTTGTTGGAGAGGATCGAGCGACTGTTGGAGGACTACCTCCAGCGCGACAGGCTGGTGCCCCTCAGCGATGGCGACGTCGACGCCATCTTGCAGACCCTCCTCGATGGCGACTGACGGCGGTGCGGCGGCGAGCGGTGGCTCAGAGCATTCCGCGGCTGTGCAGCACGAGATAGAGCGCGACCGCCGCGACCGCGTACAGCGCCCAACGCAGCGTGCGCGCGCTCTTCCCGCTCCCCAGCGACCCGAGGCGATCGCGGGCCTCGTTGGTGTCGCGTCGCTGCATCAGGCGCTGGGCGCGCCGCAGTGAGCTGACGCTCTTGTTCAGATTGCCCTTGCGGCGGTAGGCCACGGCCAGGTTGTGGTGGGCGTTGGCGAAGTTGTCGTTGAGCTTCAGAGCCTGTTCGTACGCAGCGATGGCGTCGTCGACCCTGCCTTCCTCGAGCGCCACGTTGCCGAGGTTGGTCAGCGCGCGGAAGTGCATCGGATCGCGCTCGATGGCCCGTTGGAAGGCCGCGGCGGCGTCCTCGAGTCGGTCGTCGAAGATGAGCGCGGTGCCGCGCTGGGTCTCGGCCTCTGCTACGAACAGGCCGCTTCGCAGCTGGTCGAGCTCGGCCAGCGCATCGTCCGGACGGCGCCGCTCGAGCGCCTCCCCCGAGCGCTTCAAGCACGCCAGGTCGAGCTCGATCTCGTGCCACGCCACGATCGCAGGCCGCTCGTCGATCTGGGCGAAGCGCTTGAGCGCCCGCCCCCAGGCCTTGTCCTTGAGCATCGCTTCCACGTCCGCCAAGCCCGCGAGGGCGTGGCGGACGTCGGGCGCGCTCTCGTTCGCCATCGTGAAGGCCCGTTGCGCTGTGCCGAAGCGGCCCTCGGAGAGAGCCTCACGCCAGTCCATGATCGGAGCCGCCGGACGGGGTGCGGTGCCGGCGGTAGGGTCGCTCATCATCGCGGCGACGCTACCACGCCCCGGTACAGCTCGGCGTAGTGACGCGCCGAACGTTCCCAGCTGAAGTCGAGCGCCATCGCCCGCTGCAGCATCGCTCGCCAGCGCTCGGTCCCGAACGGCGCGAGGGCACGCTCCGTCGCTCCCAACAACCCCTCGGGGTCGGCCCGCCGGAACAGGAAGCCGGTGCGCTCGTCGTCGATGGTGTCGTGAAGCCCGCCGGTGTCGCGTGCGATGGGGAGCGTGCCGTAGCGCATGGCGATCATCTGGCTCAACCCGCACGGCTCGAAGCGGCTGGGGACCGCCAGCGCGTCGCTCCCGGCGTACACCAGGTGGGCCACGGCTTCGTCGAAACCCACGACCGCGCTGACGCGACCCGCATGGCGTGCGGCGAGCTCGCGCACCGCGCGCTCCAGGGCCGGATCGCCCGATCCCAACAGCGCCAGCGACCAGCCCTGCGTCACCAGGCGGTCGCCGGCCGCGAGCAGCACGTCGATGCCCTTCTGGTCGGCGAGGCGCGACACCACGCCCAGCACCGGCGCCTCCCCGGCAAGGCCGAAGCGTGTGCGGAGTTCCTGCCCGGATCGGATCTTGCCGCGCAGGTCGGCCGCGGAGTAGGTCTGCGGCAGGTGCGGATCGCGGGACGGGTCCCAGGTGTCGGTGTCCAGCCCGTTCAGGATGCCCACCAGACGGTCGCCGATGTGACGGAACGTGCCGTCGAGCCCGTAGCCGAACTCCGGCCGCCGGATCTCGTCGGCGTAGGTCGGGCTGACCGTGGTGACCCGCCCGGCGTGGCCGAGAGCCGACTGCATGGCGTTGGCCGTCCCGAAATGGTTGAGGTAGTCGTCGGCCAGCGCGCCCGGGAGGCGCAACCACCACAGCACCTCCTCGATCCCCGAGGTGCCCTGGTACTGCACGTTGTGGACCGTGAACACCGTTGGCAGGCCCGGGAACCCCTGCGGCAGATGCCAGCCATGGCCCAGCACCAGTGGCAGGTAGGCGGTGTGCCAGTCGTTCGCGTGGACCACGGCGGGTCGGAAGCCGAGGCGCTCGGCGACCGCAGGGACGGCCCGCGTGAACCGCGCGAAGCGCCGTACGTCGTCGCTGTAACCGTAGAGGTCCTCGCGCTGGAAGTCGCGGTGTCCGACGAAGGCGTAGCGCACGCCCATCGCCTCGAGCGTCCCCACGCCCACGGGCTCGAAGCCGCCCGCGAAGGGCACCTCCACGTCGCCGATCCACAACGGTGGCGGGTCGGCGCTCAGGCTCCCGTACCAGGGGGACACCACCAGCACCTCGTGGCCCAGCGTGGCCAGCGCGCGCGGGAGAGCCGCGGCCACGTCCGCGAGCCCGCCCGTCTTGCTGTACGGATGGACCTCGCTGCTGGCGAACAGAACGCGCACGGCGTCCATCCTAGCGCAACCTTGCTGGCGCACCTTTCGAGGCGCCTCCAGGCCCACGAAAGCGCTGTCCGGGTCCTTACGGTTCTAATGGCAGTGCCCGCATATACTCGGGAGACATGTGCAATCCCCCCTTGGAGGCTTCATGAAGCGTAGATGGCTGATCCTTGGCCTGGTGGGGCTGGCGTTGACCACGGCGGTCGTGAACGCACAGCTCTCCCGGGACTTCGCGGGCGAGTTCCTGAACAACCCGAGCGGTCGAGCGCTGGTCCAGGCGTTCGGGGCCCTGAAGACCGGCTACCTGCACGACGTAACCGATCAGACCCTGATCCGCGGCGCCATCAACGGCATGGTGAGCTCCCTCAACGATCCGTTCACCAGTTACATCGAGCCCAAGGCGGCCGCCTTCGACAACCAGCAGATGACCGGTCAGTACGAAGGGATCGGTGCGGTGCTCACGCCCCACAACCGGCAGACCGGCAAGGGTGTCGAGATCCTCACCGTCTACAAGGGCGGCCCGGCGGACAAGGCGGGGCTCCAGCGCGGCGACATCTTCCTCAAGGTCGACGGCACCGACGTCAGCGACAAGACCTCGAGCGGTGTCGCCGACCTGGTGCGCGGCCCGAAGGGCACCAGCGTCCACCTGACCATGCGGCGTCCCGGCCAGGATCAGCCTGTCGAGGTGACCGTCCAGCGCGACACGATCAAGGTCATCGATGTGTCGTCGACGATGCTGCCCGACCACGTCGGATACGTAGCGCTGAGCTCGTTCAACAACCAGAAGCTCAACGACCAGCTCAAGCAGCAGCTCGACCAGCTCAAGAAGGAGGGCGCCACCTCGCTCATCCTCGACCTCCGGGACAACCCCGGCGGCCTGCTCACCGAAGCCATCGATGTCTCCGACGACTTCCTCAGCCACGGAGATATCGTGTTCCAGCGTGCTCGCGGGGTGACGCAACGGCTGGCGTCGGCCGATCCTCAACAGGTGTTCAGCGGACCGATGGTGGTGCTGGTGAACCACAACTCGGCGTCGGCGTCCGAGATCGTGTCGGCGGCCCTGAAGGACAACGGACGCGCCAAGGTGGTGGGCGAGCAGACCTTCGGCAAGGGCGTGGCGCAGTCGGTGGTGTCGCTCTCCGACGGCGGCCAGCTACGCTACGTGTCGTTCGAGTGGCTCACGCCCGACCGCACCAACATCCAGAAGAAGGGCATCACCCCGGACATCCTGGCCAAGGACACCCGCTACCCCAACACCATCTCGGTGGACGGCCGCGGCGCCGATCCCGGGCAGGAGGTGCAGATCGTGGTGGACGGCAAGACGATCGGAAGCACCAAGGCCAACCAGGACGGTACCTTCCAGTTCGTCACGCTCGGTCCCAAACCGCAGCTCAGTGCGGTGCAGGGTCAGGCCATCGTGGACCTGAAGACCGATCACGCGCTCAAGGTGGCGTACGACACGGTGCTGAAGGAGGCGACGGCGGCGTCGACCGCAACGGCGTCGCACTGACGGCGGACCCGTCCGAGCGATGATCGACGTCCGCCTGCTGGTGAAGAGCTACGGCCGCGTGAGAGCGGTCGACGGGGTGAGTTTCGCCGTGCAGAAGGGGGAGGTGGTGGCCTTGCTCGGGCCCAATGGCGCCGGCAAGTCCACCACCATCAAGGCCGTCACCGGGCTGCTGCGGCCTAGCGGCGGGACGGTGTCGGTCGGTGGCCACGGCCTCGAGCGGGAACCGCTCGAGGCCAAGGCGTTGCTCGGGTACGTGCCCGATCGCCCCTACCTCTATCAGAAGTTGACGGGCCGGGAGCTGCTGAGGTTCCTGGCCCGCCTGCGTGGCGTCGCCGAGGGTGAGGCGAAGGCCGAGGCGTGGTTGGAGCACTTCGACCTCCAGCGCTCGGCCAACGAGCTGATCGAGACGTACTCCCATGGGATGCGTCAGAAGCTCACCTTCGCCGCGGCGCTGCTTCACGACCCGCCGGCGCTGGTGATCGACGAGCCGATGGTCGGGCTCGACCCGAGGGCGGCCCACGACGTACGCCGGCTCATGCGCCAGCGGGCGGACACTGGAGGCGCGGTGCTGCTCACCACCCACTCGATGGAGGTGGCGGAAGCGGTCTCCGATCGGGTGCTGCTATTGCACCACGGCCGTATCGTGGCGTCGGGCACCATGACCGAGCTACGCCAGAAGGTGGGCGTCGACGACGCTACCCTCGAGGCCATCTTCCTGCAACTCACGGAGGAGGCGGCGCGCGGGGCCGCGGCATGATCCTGCCGGCCATGCGCCTACGGGGGGCGCTCAACGCGCTACGGCGGACGCCGCTGCGGGCGCTCGTCGGCGTGGCGATGCTGAGCGGGATCTTCATCGGGGTGCTGGCGGCGACCCGCCGCGGCGTCCGCTTCCTGGAGGACTATCCGGGGATCGGCAGCATCTCGGGAGCGGTGGAGCAGCGCAGCCTGGAGGCGCTGTTCACGGTGCTCATGGTGGCGGTCGCGTTCAGCGTGCTGACCGGGGCCATCGCCACCCTCTACGACTCCAGCGATCTGCCGTTCCTGTTGAGCCTGCCGGTGAGCGCGGCGCGGGTGTTCGGACTGAAGGTGGTGGAGACCTACGTCAACAGTGCCCTGCTCCCCGCCCTGTTCACGTTGCCGGTGCTGGTAGGGCTGGGCATCGAGCGGGGCGCTCCGCCCGGCTACTACCTCATCGCTGTGGCCGCGCTCTTGGCGCTGTACGCGTTGCCGGTGGCCGTAGGAGCGCTGGCGGCGCTGGTACTGATGCGGGTCGCGCCCGCGGGCCGCGCCAAGGAGGTGGCCACGGGGGCGAGCGTCGCCTTGGCGGCCGCGCTGGTGCTCGGGATGCGTGCGCTCCGTCCCGAGCGCCTGAGCAACCTGACCCCGGAGCAGTTCGATCAGGCGCTCGCCCGCTTCGCCGCGTGGCATGTGGGCTGGCTGCCGTCGGCGTGGGGCAGCTCCGCGGTGTGGCGTGCCTTGCGCGGGGAGGTGTCGCCGGCGGCGCTTCTGCTGGCCGTGGTGTCGGTGGCGCTCCTGGCCGGGGTGGCGCGGGTGGCAGCGCTGGCCTACCGCGCCGGCTGGTTCCGTGCCCTCGACGCGGCCGGCAAGCCCGGCGTGGTAGGAGCGTTGCCCGCGGCGCGCTGGGAAGCGCCGCTCGCCCGGCTGGGGCCGGCCGGCGGGATGATCGTGAAGGACCTACGGCTGCTGGCGCGCGATCCGTCGCAGTGGTCGCAACTCTTGGTGCTGGCGGCGCTGGCCGGCGTCTACTTCATCAGCACCGCGTCCCTGGCGGCGCAGATGCAGACCTTCCGCGATCTGGTGGGCGCGCTGAACCTGATGTTCCTGGGCTTCCTGATGGCGGGCGTAGGGATCCGCACGGCCTTCCCGCTGGTGTCGCTGGAGGGCGAGGGATTCTGGCTGCTGCGCACCGCGCCGCTGCGCGCGCGACAGGTGGTGCTGGCGAAGTTCTGGGGGGCGCTGCCGGTGATGGTGCTCCTCGGCGGCGGCCTGGGGGTGGCGGTCGCCGGACGCCTCGGGGTGTCACCGGTACTCGCCCTCGCCAGCCCCATCGCCGGCGTGTGCGCCGGCGTCGCCGCCACCGGATTGGGGGTGGGGTTGGGAGCCGCCTTCCCGCGCTTCGACGCAACCAGCCCGGCCGAGGTCCCGCTGTCCACCGGGGGTCTGCTGTACATGGCGCTGGGGCTCGCCTACGCCGTCCTGGCCACGCTGCTGTTCGCCTACCCGGCCTACCGCACGCTGCGGGCTCCAGGGAGCTTCCACTGGAGCTCCGTCGAGGGGCTGGCGGTCCTCGGCGCCGTGGGCGTGCTAACGCTGCTATGGACGGTGTTGCCGCTGCTCCTGGGGAGCGCGCGTCTGGCGCGCTACGAGTCCGGCGTGGGGTGAGGGAGCGCCCCGCCGGGCGCCCCGTCACGCCCGGGGCCCGGCATCGTTGGGCCGCTCACCAACGGAAGCTGACGCCGAAGCGGGCTTGTTGGCGCACGTTCGACAGATCGACGCCCGCCTCCAGGCCGATGGCCGGGGTGAAGGCGTAACGCAGCCCCAGGCCGAGTTGCGGGACCGGGCCGGCCGTGGCGCTGGAGTCCGGGAAGCTGAGCTGCCCCGAGAGATCGAAATTGAGCGGCCCCAGATCGTAGCTCAGGGTCACCTCGTTGGTGAAGGCGTAGCTCTCGCCGGTGCCGGTGACGTTCCCGAAACGGTAGCTGGCGAACAGCTCTGGCGTGAGGTAGCCGCCCAGGCGCAGCGAGACCCCGAACGGCTGCCCGGAGTTGTCGAGCAGGCTCGATAGCGGGGTGGTGTGGATCTCCACCACGTCCAGCCCCAGTGCCTTGCTGAGCGCGTTCTGCAGCTCGTTCACGACCAGGACGTTGACCGCGGTGTCGATGGCGCTCTGGGCCACCGCCGTTCCGATGCCGGCCTGCCCGGCGAACTGCGGTTTCACTTCGAGCCGGCCCAGGGTGATGAGTGACAGCAGTTCCTGGTCGTTCAGCGGCCGTGGGGACGAGGTCGCGGCATCGGTCCCGGTCTGGACCGTGGCGTCGCTCGTGAGCGTCGGGGTGATGTCGAACTTCACCGGGGTGGGTCCCTGCGGCGCGGGCTGCACCTGGCCGGAGAACGCCAGCGTCACCGTGAAGGAGTTGGTGTCGCGCGGGCTATCGAAGCTCACGCCCGTCGTTCCCGAGAGCACACGGCGTTTGTCGAACGTGCTGTGGGCCTGCACGTCCAGGCTCGGGTACACGCCGCGGTTGGGCTGGAAGGTCGCCAGGGCGTGGTCGATGGTGAAGTCCCGGCCGCCGAAGCGCAACGAGCCGCGCAGGGCACTGGCCGTGCCGGAGAGCTCCGGAGCGGCAGCTGTACCCGTCAGGGTCAGGTCGAGCGCGGCCTCCATGCTGCCGAAGCTGGCGTCGAGGAGGACGCGCTGGGGGGCGCGCAGGTGGAGCCCGTCGAACACCACCGCCCGCAGCGCGGCCCGTGAACCGCTGGCCGGCGCGGTCGTCGACGCGTTGCCGGTCGCGGCCGCTCCCGTCGCGGACGGCGATGCCGACGACGAGGCGGGGGGCGACGACGATCCCGCAGCGAGGTCCATCCGGATCTCGGCGGCATCGAGCTCGCCGCCGAGGGCCAGCCCGGTGGGTGTGGCCTTCATGGTGACGTTGGCGTCTACGACGCTCGAGGTCACGAGCAGGGGGCTCGCCTGCAGGTCGAGGCCCTGTCCGCGCAAGGTGACATCGAACGGCGCCAGGGAGCCCCGGATGGTGAACGGATTGCCGAGCTTGCCCGAGATGGCGAGCTGGGGTGCGCTGCCGGGCGGCTGTGTGATGCCGCCGCTGACATCGGTGACGGTCCCGAACACCGGAACCCGGGCGCTCCCCGTGAAACGGAAGTCGGTGTTCCGCAGCGCCAGCGGCGCCAGCGTCAGTTGGGCGCTGCCGTGGGCGTCGAGCGACCCGCCCAGAGGCGCGATCCCGACGATGGTGGCCACCGCCGTGAGCGCGCTCCCCTTGAGGGTGACGTTGGCGTGGTCGACGCGATAGCGCGTGCCGGCTACCTGCGCGTCGAGCCTGTTCGCGGTGAGGTTGATGTCGGGTCTGGCGGGGGAGCCCTGGGCGATGAGATCGAAGCTGCCGTTCGCGCCGACGCCGTAGCGGGCGAACATGGGAACGAGGCCCAGGAGCGGGCCGAAGTCCGCGTCGTTCGCGCTCAGGCGCAGATCGAGATGGTTGGCGTCCACGCTTCCCTGCGCCTGCCAGGTGCCCCGCCCCTGGAAGGCCGCCTGCTCCAAGGTGAATGCGTGATCGTTGTAGGCGAACGCAAGGCTGCCGGTCGTCACCACCCCCGCCCGTTCGAGGCGGATCGACTCCGTCGCCATGCGCAGGTAGCTCGAGGCCGGGTCGCGGAACGGGATGTCGAAGCGCAGTAGGCCGTCCACCTCGGCCTGGATGTCCGTGGCGCCGGCGCTCGCCTCGGCCAGGACCTGTGCAGGGAAGCGTCTCAGGGTCAGGACGCCGCTGGCGCGGTCCGCACGCAAGGTGGCCGTCGCCACGCTGGTGCCGAGTTTGAGCTGCGCGCTCAGGTCGGTCAGCGGGCCGCTGAGCTGCAGCTCGAGTGGCAACGCGGTGCCGGCTACGGTGAAGCCGGGTGCGACCAACTGCGCCACGGCGGTGTCGTTGCGGAGCTGCACGATGCCGCTCACGGCGCCCGCGACGTGTGGCGCCAGGCGCGCCACGGTGGGCAGGCTGGCCAACTGGAAGGTGTTGACACGTGCCTGGAGGGAGCCGCCGCTCGGAGCGTTCGGCGCGAGCGCGCTCGGGAGCAAGCCGCCGAGCCCCCAACCGCCGTCGACGTGGACGCCGCCATGGGGGGCCTTCACGTCGGCGCTGCCTGCCAGTCTCCCCGCTGCCACTCGTACGTCGGCGGACAACGTCAGGGAGGGGAGGCCGCTGCGCGAGACCTGCACGTCCTTGACGGAAACGGTGCCGGAGGGGCCGTTCGAGGGGTCGAACGACAGGGCGATGGAGGCCGTTCCCGCACCCACGCCCCCTCCTTCGCCGATGGTGTGGAGGTCGGCCCGCACGGTGCCTCGGCCGGCTGTCGTCGCGATCGTGGCGTTCAGGGTGCCGAGCGCGCCGTCGGAGCTCAACGTGAGCGCGCCCTTCTCCAGGGTCAGCCGGTAGGGCAGCTCGGCGCCACCCACGTGGTCCACAGGGAAGCTGTCTGGAAGCGCGAGGGCTCCCTGAAGCGAGGTCCCGGCCGGAGTCAGGGTCCCGCTGGCCGAGAGAACCGTCCCGCCGAGGTCGAATCGGACGTCATGGAGCGTGGCCCGTGGCGCCGGTGCGATCTCGAGCGCGAGCCGTCCACGGGTCCTGCCGGCGCCCGTGAGGGCGAGCCCGGCGGTCCTGAGGGTGTCTGCCAGGGCCAGTGGGGCCTCGGCGGGGAGCTCGCCGTGGAAGGCCAGCCCGGGCAGCGCCGGGACGCGCAGGCTGACCCCGACCGGGGTGTCGGGTCCGCTCCCCGCCAGCCCCACGACCACGGGACCGGCTGCGAGATCCAGCGTGCCGTCGGCGTGTACCGCCCCTCCCGTCTCGAACAGGCGAACGCTCCCCTGGGAGGGCCCCGACGAGCCGGCGGTCGACAGCGTCAGGTCGAGCGTGGGCGCCAGCGACCCTGTCACGTGCACGGCGCTGCCGAGGGCGGCTCCCTGCAATGCGGCTTCGATCGTGGCGCGGCCAGGCGACGCGTGCAGGCGTGCGCTGCCTTGCAGCACCCCCTGGAGCGTGAGGCGGCCGTCCAGGGCAGGGTCGTTGGCGGGGCCGGCCAGGCTGGCGTCGAAGGAGCCGCCCAACCCCGCCACTCGGGCCCCGGTCAAGGACAGCGACCCGGTCCACAGCTTTCCGCCGGCGAGAGCGGCCGCCAGCTCGAGCCGGCCGCCCAGGATCGTGCCGCTACCCTGAAGCGAAACGCCGCCGCGATTCGAGGCCCGCAGCGAGACCGCCGCAGGCGATCCCGCCACCGTCCCGGTGAGGTGCACCGTCGCGTCGCCGGTCGCGGCCGTCCCGCTGGCGTCGCCGCCGGCGGCGACGCCAGCGGCCAGCGGCTGTGCGTCGAGGTGCAGCTTCCACGCCAGCGTCGTCGGTTGCAGCGAGCCGTTCAGATGCGGTCCGTCGAGGACGACGGGCGCGCCGGGGCGCTGGCTGGTCACGCTCAACGTCCCGAGGTCGATGCCCTGGAACGACGCACCCTCGATGCGCCCGTTCAGCCACGGCTCGGATCCGAACGTCAGGGTGACCCCTCCGACGGCGTGGACGCCGAGCGAGGTCAACGGGCCCTCCAGCTGCGCCTGTGCGAGGTCGGCGGCGACAGTGGCCCGCCAGCCGAGCAAGGAACCGGCGCCGGTGACCTGCAGGCGGCCCTGCGTGTCGGTCGAGAGGTCCGCTTCGGCCGTCCCCACGCGAGCCAGTCCCGACGCTTCGACTCGACCGTTGTTCAACACCAGGCCAAGGTCGGTGACGACGCCCCGGAAGGAGAGCGTGCTGTGGAGGTCGAGACGCTGCCGGGCCGGACGCGCGTCGGCTCGTAGCTGGCCGTGGACCTCGCCCGCGCCTTGGAGTGTTGCCGAGAGGCTGGGGTCCGCGGGGCTGCCACCGACCTGGAGCGTGCCGTCGACGGTGCCCCCGGTTCCGGCCAGCCCTACCCGGGCCATGTCGAGGACCGCGACCAGGGTCCCCTGCCGGACATCGGCAAGGCTGGGCGCCGCCAGGACCAGGGGGCCGTGCACCAGGCCCTGCAGCTTGGGGCCGGGGAGGCTCATCGCGGACAGGTCGGCGCGAACCTGGAGCGCGACGCGCAACCCGCTGCCGAGCGTCCCGGAGCCTGTCAGGCTGGCCCCGGGAGCCGTCAGCTGGAGGGAGGACACGTTGGCCTGCAGATTCCGTCCGCGCCCGCCGGCAAGGTCGGCGCGGAGGCTCAGGTGGGCGCCGTCCAGGCGCGCGTCGAACGGGGCGAGCGCGACGTCCTGCATCGAGAAGGTGCCGCTCCAGGCGCCGCCTCGGTAGCTGGCGTCCAGGCTCAGACCGCCTCCGTGGAGGCTCAGCGAGCCCCCCTCGCTCCCGATGCGGACGGGTCCCTGAGCCTGCAGCGCACCCTGAACAGCGAGGTCGCCCGCGAGCGACGGCTGCCGCCAGGTACCCGACAGCGCAGGGTGTCCCGTCAGTAGCAGGTCGGCCGTGGTCACACCGCCAAGAAGCTGCATCAGCGGAACGTCGAACGCGGTGGTGCCCTGGAGCGTGGGATCCCGGAACGGGTCCGGCGCCAGCTGGGCGCTGGCGCGGAGCCAGGGCCGGTCGGCGGGGCCGGCCGTGACACCAGCGCTCAGCGGTCCATCACCGGTCACGTCGGCCACGAGGTCCCCGGGGAGACCGACGAGGAGGGCCGGCGCCCGGATCGTGGCGCTCCCCGTGAAGCCGGCGTCCGGTCCCCAGGCGAGCTCCTTCGCTCGGATGTCGATCCACTGTGCCGCCAGCGCCAGCCGCGCCGCGCCGTCGGCCCGCACACGGTGGAGTCTCGGCCCCTGCATGGCGGCGTCGACCTCCAGGCTCCCCGTCCGGAGCGTGATGCCGAGCCGGGATGCAGGGCCGGCGACGGCGACGTCGCCGGTGAGCTTCCAGGCGGGCGCGCCGAGGGTGCCCTTCAGGTCCGCGTTGGGATAGGCCGGTCCGGAGAGCGACAACCCCCAGGCCGTGGGTCCGGTCGGGCTCGCCACCTGCAGCTTCCGCACGGTGATCGCGCCCTGCGCCAGCGACAACTCCGCGGCGACGGTCCCCGCCAGGGAGGTCCCCAGCGCTCGAAGGCTCCCGGCCGGTGCGTTCACGTCGAGCCGTAGGTCGCTGGTGCCGTCGGTCCGCCGCAGGTCGGCATCGAGCGAGGCCGCGCCCAACGCGAGCCGGAGCGTGCCGCTGCCGGCGGACGCGTCGCCGGCGGCATGGACGGTTGCCGGGCTGCCGCCGACGGTGCCCGTCACGGCGAGGACCGTCGAGGCCCCCAGGTCGAGCGTTCCTGCGAGCTGGCTGGCGCCGTCCGCGCTCAGCACGCGAAGGCTCAGCGGCGCGCCCACGCCGTCCGATCCGCCCGCCTGCGTAAGGCCGAACGTGAGGGGCCCGAAGGCCGCGGTCAAGTCGACCCCACCGGCGTTGCCGGCGTGCCCCTCGAGCGTGAGCTTGCGCCCGGCCACCGTGCCGTCTGCCCGGACGCGCAACGTGGCCGCCAGCGGCTGGCTGGCCACCGTGAGCTCGCCGCTGGCATGAACGTCGAGCGGAACGCCCAGCAGCTCGCCGACTCGGGTGAAGTCGACCTGCGACAGATCGGCGGTCGCGCTCATGCTGGCGCCGGTCCCACGGAGCGAAGCGCTGACCAGGGAGGCGTCCGGCGCCGGCGACCGGAGCGCGAGGGTGCCGGTGTAGCTCGCTCGTCGTCCGTCCAGCGCCGCGTGCAGCGGGAGGGTGGCGGCGCCGAGGGTCAGGGCGCTGCCGAGCGTCGCGTTCCAGCTCCCGTCGAGTGCCGCGTGGGCACGGACGTTGCTGTCGCCGGCGACGAGGCGGGCGCTGGGCCCGAGCGCCGCTTGTGCGCCCGCGGCGCTCACCACCAACGAGGTGTCGAGGCCGCTGTCGACACCCGCCGAGAAGGTCCCATGGACGGCGGCCCCGGTGATGCTGCCGCGCAACGTGGGTCGCAGGGCGGAGCCGGCGAAATCCGCGGCCAGGGTCTCGTCGATCCCCGCTACGCGTAGCGGGAGCGTCAGCGAACCCCGCAGCTCCGTGACGCTGCCGCTGAGGGTGAGTCCGCCGCCGCTTGCGGACAGCGATCCCGTCAGCGGCTCCCAGGCCAGCGAGACCCGTCGGTCAGGGAGGACGAGCCACGGCGCCGCGGCGACGGCGGACGTCGTCAGGGAGCCGGCCACGCGAAGGTCGGTCCAGCTCCCCTGCGTGGTCGCTTCCAGTCGTAGCGCCGTCCCATAGGCCCGCGCCACAGCCTGGAGCCGGGGAGCCGGGAGCACGGCGCCCGAGACGTCGGCCTGCACCGGACCGTAGGCGGCATGGATCGCCGCTTCGAGGCCCGTGCCCGTACCGGTGAGATCAGCCGAGAGGAGGACTGGCGTGGTGGCCCGGGCGTGCAAGGCCCCACTCCAATGGCCTTTCTCGAGGTGCAGCGTGCCGTTCAACGCAGCGTCGAGGGGCAGCCCCACGAAGAGCGGGCGGAGGTCGGCCGCGTCCGCCGTGAGGGTCGCTCGCCCGGGCGAGGCCTGGAATGTGAAGCCGCCGCCCTGCGCGTCGAGGCGGTAGCTGGTGACACCGCCCGAGAGGGCCGCGACGACGGTGGATGCCCCGGCCTGCCAGCGGGCGTCGAGCCGGTAGCTCGAGATGCCGGTGAGGCTCGCCTCGCCGGTCAGCGCGATGGTGCCGGCGGGCGTCAGGGCGTCGGGCAGAGGACCGGCAGCCACGGCGGCCGGAACGGTTCCGGTGAGCTTCAAGGCTCCGGGCGTGCCCGACACGTCGAGCAGAGAGGTCCCGTCCCGTGTCAGCAGCCGCGCCGTGAGCGGCAACGCCCCCAAACCGCCGTCGAGGCGAACCTGAGGTGCGCCGGCGACGTCGTCCAGCGGGCCGCTTCCGGCGGTGGCGAGCTCGGCGAGCAGCGGCTGGCCCCGGTACCGCAACGGCAGGCGCAGGTTGGCCGCGAGCCGCCCGCCGGCCAGGTGGACGTGTCCGCCGCCGAGCACGAGATCGATGGCGAGAGGCGACAACGAGCCTCCGACGGTCCATGGCAGCGCCGGCATCTCGACGCCTGCGGCCAGGGTACGGGCCGGAAGCGTTCCCGAGCCCGTCAGGCGACCCCCTCGGACGTCGATGGGGCCGAGGCTGCCGGCGTGCGCCACGAGCGCGAGGGAGGGAAGCAGGGTGCCTTCGGCGCGCAGGGGCGTGCCGGCCAGGCCCGATCGCAGCGTCGCCTCGAGGCGGTCGCCGCGGCCGGCCAGGCTCACCTCGCCGGCGAGCGGAGCCGTGACGTGAACGTCGGCGGTCCCGCGATAGCGGACCCCCGCTGCGTTGCGTTCCGCCGTCAGGTCGGCGCGCAGCGTGCCTGCCAGGGGCAGCGTCAGCGCCGCACCGACCGGTGCCAACGGCAGCGAGCCGGTGAGGCTCCAGCCCTGTGCCGTGAGCGTCGCGTCGAGTCGCTGAGGTCGCGAGCCGGCACTCGCCTCGGCGCGCATCCCGCTCGCCGGCCAATCGGCTGCGGCGGACAGCGGAACGCTCCCCAGGGCACCGGTCAGGTCGGCGTGGGCGGCCGTGAGATCGGCTTCGCCGGACAGGTGCAGGGGTTGCGTTAGCGAGAAGGGGCCGAGCCGGCCCCCGGCCGGGGCGGTGAGCTCGAGTGCGAGGTTCCCGTCATTCGGCCGCAGGGTCAGCGCGGCGTCGCCGTTGTGAAGCGTGAGGTCGGGGCGGAGCGCCGCCAGGGGAGCGGCCGAGCGGGTCGTGGCCGCGCCTGCGTTGCCGGCAGTTCCGAACGGAAGCCGGACGCTGCCGTCGGCGGTGACCGGTAGCCCGGCGAGAGCGAACGACATCCCAGCGAGGGTCGCCTGGGCCCCTCCGGCGCCTACCTCGACGGTCATGTGGCCGTTCTTCGAGGTCGCTACCAGGCCCGCGCCGGAGCCGTTGCCGGGTGTGAGCTCGAGTGGCCCCGGCCGGAACGTGAGTGGCCCCGCCAGGACCGTGCCCACGTCCAGCGTGCCGTGGGGCTGAAGGCCGTTGGGGCCGATGTCGATCGTGCCCTGAGCCAGCGACAGCTGTGCCGTGACCGGGCCGCGCACCGCTGTCGGCGCCAGCTCCAGACCGAGCGTTCCGCTCAACGGCGCCAGCCTTAGCTCGCCGGACGCCGTGAGCGGACCCAGCGCGGCCCGTATCTGGCGCAGCCGGGCACCCTCCAGCACGGCATTGACGTGGCCGCTCAGATCGGCCTCGAGCGTCTCGCCGGCGAGGCCGACGGTCACCGGCGCCCCTACGCCCAGGGTCAGGGTGAGCGGCAGTGCCGTGAGCGGACCGTCGGCTCTCAAGCCGGCGTCGATCGGGGACGTCAGTCCCGGCAGCGTCAGCGTGTGCACGCGCAGCTCGCCACTGAGGGATCCGGCCGCCAGGGCGAGCGCGCCTTCGAGGCGACCGCCCAGGCCGTCGCTCCCTTGCACCACACCTTGCCAGCCGTCGCGGTTGAGTCCCGCTTCGAGGGACACGACCGCCTGCCGATCCGGCAGGGAGGCGTGATCGGTGAGTCGGAGGGTGCCGCCGGCGCCCTTCGCGGTGAGCTCGACCTGGAACTGAGCGTCGACGCGCTGCCCAGGAAGGGGCGCCATCTGCTTCGCGTTCGCCTCGATCCGGGTGCCGGCGGGTCCCGACGCCACCGTGACTACGGTGGGTCCCTGCGCCACCACTCCCGTCGCCTGCACGGTCACGCCCCGCTGGCTGTCGTAACTGAAGTTCGAGGCCAGCCCGGCGAGCGGCAGACCCGCGAGGGCGCCGCTCCCATGAGCGGTCCCGCTCACGTGCACCCCGGTCCAACCTGCCACGTCCAACGTGGTGGCGGCGCTGCCCGTCAGCGGCATCTGGTCGGCCGCGGGGAGCTGCCCTCTGCCGAGCCAGGCCGCGGCGGCGGCCAGTTGCGGGCTTCCCTGGCCGTGGGCCTCCCAGTGGCGGGCGGCGATGTTCACCGTTCCATCGGCCTGCACGGCGCCGCCCAGCACCGTGCCTTGGAGCTTGGCGGTGATGAGCGGGTAGCGGAGGCGAACCGCGCCGTGGATGTTCGTCGGCTTCAGACCGATCGCGTCGAGTGACCCGTCGCGGAGCGTGAAGTCGCCGTGGATGCCGTCGCTACCCACGTGCAGCGGGCCGGAGACGGTGCCGCCAGCGGCGCCGGGGAACCAATGCCGTGCCAACGTCACGTCGGCGCGGGTGACCTCGCCGTCGAAGCTGCCTCCGGCCAGATCGAGCACACCGCGTCCGTCCGCGCTGCCATCGGCGGTTCGCAGGTGGGCCTGCAGTTCCAGGGTGTCGCCGCGTTGTCGGATGCGGATGTTGCTCACGGCGCCGCTCGGGAGGGTATAGGGCACCTGTTGGACGGTCAACGAGGCGTCGCTGACGGTGAGTTCTTGAAGCACTGGGGTCACGGGCAGCCCCGCCGAGCTCGCGGAGCGTCCGGCCCGCGTCAGCGCGGTTACGTCCACCGAGCCACGCACGCCGTCCATCGTCACGGACAGGGGCAGCTCGCCGGTGAGCAACGACGGTAGGAAGTAGCGCACGTCGAGCGAGCTGACGCGCAGCTCGAGCCCGGGGGCGCGCACGCTGGCGTCGTCCAGATGAACGCCGGTCCATGGGTTGCCGGTCGCATCGTGGTAATCGAGGACGATGCCCGAGGACTGCAGCGCGGCGCGCGCCCGGCCGAGTAGCCAAGCGCGTCCCAGAGGCGTTTGTGGTGCGATCGCCGCGAGGGCGATCAGCACCACTAGCGCCAGCAGGGTGACGAGGGTTCGTCGTCGCATGGGGCTTCGGCAGTCACGTGGGTCATCGGGCGGTGGAGGCGGCCGGCTGCCGCGGGCTCACGGCGAGAGCCAGATGTGCGAGAAATGCCGGTTCCGACGGCGCCCCCGCGTTCTGATGGTAGCACCTCGCCATGAGAAACTGCGGTACCATGGCGCCTGATGACGACAGCATCCAACTCGGCACGCCTGACCGCGCTGGTACGCGGCCGGGTGCAGGGCGTGGGTTTCCGCGCCTTCGCCCGACGGCAGGCGCTCGATCTGTCGATCCGCGGCTACGTCGAGAACCTGCCGGACGGTCGGGTCGAAGTGGTCGCCGAAGGAGAGCGCTCGGAGCTCGAGCACCTGCTGGTCAAACTGCGCGAGGGACCTCCGCACGCCGAGGTCTCCGACATCGACGTCACCTGGGGACAGGGCGGCGCGATGCGCGGGGGGTTCTTCGTCTATGGCTGAGCGGGCCGCTCCGTCGGAGGCCGAGGTGTGGACGCCCCGCCCGCTCGGGCCCGACACGCTGGAGGCGGTTCCCGGCGTGTTGGGGGAGATCGCGCGGGAGCGGGCTCAGGATTACGCCGAGGCCGGGCTGCCCGAACGATCCGAGCCGGCTCCCCTGCGGCCGTCCCTGATCGCTGCCCTGCGGGCGCCCGGTATCGGCATCATCGCGGAGGTCAAGCGCGCCAGCCCCTCACGGGGCGCCATCGCTGATCGCGATCCGGTGGAGCTGGCACGCAGCTACGCGGCCGCCGGTGCGGTGGCGATCAGCGTTCTGACGGAGCCGCGGCATTTCCTCGGGCGACTCGAGCATCTGCAGGCGGTGGCGGCGGCCGTCGAGGTGCCGCTGTTGCGCAAGGACTTCGTCGTCCACCCCATGCAACTGCTCGAGGCGCGGGCGGCGGGTGCCAGCGCGGTGCTGCTGATCACGGCCGTACTGGGCCGGGCGCTCGCCGACTACCTCGCGTTCGCTTCGTCACTCGGCCTCGAGGCGCTGGTGGAGGTTCACGACGAGGCCGAGCTGGCCCGTGCGCTCGCGGCGGGAACGCGCGTCCTGGGGGTCAACAACCGCGACCTCAGGACCCTCGAGATCGATCTCGGGGTGGCCCCGCGCCTGATCGAACGCGCGCTCCGCGGCGGCTTCGACGGCGTGTGCGTAGCCGAGTCCGGGTACGCCGAGCGCGCGGAGCTCGAGGCGTTGCGGGGCCTCGCGGACGGCGTGCTGATCGGGAGCAGCCTGGCGGCGAGCAAGGACCCCGGCGCCGCGCTGGCAGCGCTGTCGTGAGGCGCTGGGTCCGCCACGACGCGTCGGAGGAGCCGGCTGCGCGAGGGCGAGAGCGATGATCGACGTCGACCATCCCATCGTGATCACCGGCGCGAGCAGCGGCATCGGCCGCGCCCTCGCCGCCGAGCTGGGGTCGCGCGGAGCGTGGCTCGAGCTCCAGGGTCGCGACGCCGAGCGCTTGGCGCAGGTGGGTCGGGCGGTGGCGGCGGCCGGCGGGCGCGCCGAGCTCCGCGTGCTCGACCTGACCGACGATGGCGCCGTCGACGGCTGGGTCGCGTCGCTGGAAGCCCGCACCGTGGCGGCGCTGGTCCACTGCGCGGGGATGATCCGCCTGGGCACCGTCGCCGAGACCGCGACAGCCGTTCTCGACGAGCACTACCGCGTGAACGTGCGGGCCCCGTACCGGTTGACGCGCGCGCTGCTCCCCGCGCTCGAGCGTGCCCACGGCCAGGTCGTGTTCGTGAACTCGGGCGCCGGCCTCCATGCCAACGCGGGATGGAGCGCCTACGCCGCCAGCAAGTTCGCGCTTCGCGCGCTGGCCGACAGCCTGCGCCAGGAGGTCGCGGCCCGCAAGGTGCGGGTCACCACGGTGTACCCGGGCCGCACCGCCACACCCATGCAGCGTGAGGTGCACCGCCAGGAAGGCCGCGCATACGACCCCGATGCCTTCGTTCGCCCACAAGACGTGGCTTCCCAGATCGCAGCGGTGCTCGCCCTGGACCCTCCGAGCACGGTGACCGAGCTGACGATCCGCCCCGCCTAGCCGGCACGCCGACGCGTCGGCGTGCGCGCTCGAAGCGCGACCCGTACGGCTGCGGACCGGGGCTATACTCGTTCCCATGGCTTCGAACCCGAGCAGTGAGCGCATCTACCAGCACCGCCTCGCCAACGGCCTGTGGCTGTTGTTCGAGCCGATGCCGTGGCTGCCCACGCTGAGCACGACCTTGATGCTTCCGTTCGGCTCCGCGACCGACCCCGACGGTCGGGAAGGCAGCGCGACGGTGCTCCACGACTGGCTCCAGCGTGGCGCCGGCACCCTCGACTCGCGCGCGCATTCCGACGCCCTGGAGGGACTGGGCGTGCGACGCGGCGGCGGCGCCGGGCGCGAGATGGCCAGTGTATCGGCATCGTTCCTGGCGGCCGAGCTCGCCGAGGTGCTTCCCCTGGTGGCGTCGATGGCGGCCGAGCCGCGACTCGACGACGATGAGTTCGCACCGGCGCGTGAGCTGGCGCAGCAGGAGCTGCAATCGCTCGCGGACAACCCCACGCAGCGGCTGTTCAACGAGCTGATGACCCGTTTCCTCGAAGGTGGCCAGGGGCGCAGTCCGTTCGGTAGCGAGGCGGGGCTGGCCGCGTTGAGCGCGGCTTCCGTGCGGGAGGACGCGCAGCGGCGGCTCGGCCCTGACGGAGCCATCCTGGCACTGGCGGGCGGAGCCGATTGGGACACCGTCAGGGATGGCGTCGAGCGTGCCTTCGGAGGCTGGACGGGGGAGTCCGTGGCGCTGCCGACACCCGTCGTGCGCTCACCCGGCCGCGGCCACGTCCGTGCCGATTCCGCTCAGACGCAGATCGGTCTGGCGCTGGTGGCGCCCGCGCCGTCGGACCCGGACGTCTACGCCTACGACCTGGCGCTGCACGTATTGAGCGGCAGCATGGGCGCCCGCCTGTTCACCGAGGTGCGGGAGAAGCGCGGCCTGGTGTACAGCGTCGGCGCCTCCTACCGGGCCCTCCACGGCTTCGGCTACACGCTCGGCTACGCCGGAACCACGCCCGAGCGCGCCGACGAGACGCTGCATGTGGTGGTGGCCGAGCTGGGCAAGCTCTCGCAGGGCGTGGAGGCCGACGAGCTGGAGCGTGCTCAGACCGGTATCCTGTCCTCGGTGGTGATGCAGGGCGAGTCGAGTTCGGCCCGCGCCTCGCGCCTGGCCTCCGACGCTCTGCTACAGGGACGGGCGCGCACGCTCGATGAGATCCGCGGCGAGGTGGAGAAGGTGGACCTGAAGCGCATCAACGACTACCTGGCCGAGCACCCGTTCCCGGAGCCGACGGTGGTCACGCTGGGCCCCAAGCCGCTCGCCGATGAGGTGGCCGCAGCAGAGGTACACCAATGAGCGCGGGCGACGCCGGGGGCGACGGTATCCGGTTCGATCGAGCCGTGCTCGACAACGGGCTCACCGTCATCGGGGAGCTCAACCCCTACGCGTCCACGGTGGCGGCCGGGTACTTCGTCCGGACCGGAGCTCGTGACGAGACGGCAGAAGTGGCCGGGGTATCGCACTTCCTCGAGCACATGCTGTTCAAGGGGACCGATCGTCGCAGCGCGGCCGACATCAACCGCAGCTTCGACGAGCTGGGAGCCCAATACAACGCCTTCACGAGCGAGGAGCGCACCGTCTACTACGGCGCCCTCCTGCCCGACCACTTGCCGCGGCTGCTCGACCTGCTGAGCGACATGATGCGGCCCGCGCTCCGCGCCGACGACTTCGACCTCGAGAAGAACGTCATCCTGGAAGAGATCGCCATGTACGAGGACCGGCCGCACTTCCGCGTGTTCGAGGTGGCCGGGAGGGAGTTCTGGAACGGCCACCCGCTGGGCAACAGCGTGCTCGGTGGGGAGGCCTCGATACGGGCGCTGGCTCGCGATCAGATGCTCGCCTACTTCGAGCGGCGCTACGCGCCGTCCAACCTCACCCTGGTGATCGCCGGCGCCTACGACTGGTCGACGGTCACCGCTCAGGTGGCGGAGTTGACGTCGTCGTGGGAGCCGTTCGAGGTAGCGCGCGAGTTCCCTGCTCCGGCGCCGCTGCACGGTGAGGGCGGGACGGAGGATCCCAAGCTCGAGCGGGTGCACGCCGCGGTGTTCGCTCCGGGCGTCGCGGCTGCCGACGAGCGCCGCTACGCCGCCGCCATCCTGGCGAACGTGCTGGGTGATGACAGCGGATCGCGCCTGTTCTGGCGCCTGGTGGACCGCGGGCTCGCCGACAGCGCCGGCCTCGGGCACGAGGCGTCGGACGGCGCGGGGGCCTACGTGGGCTACGTGAGCGCGGCGCCGGAACGGGCGGCGGACGTCATCGACATCTACCGCGGCGTGGTCGTGAAGGCCCAGGACGAGCCCCTCGATCCGGCGGAGTGGCGGCGGGCGCAGCGGAAGCTGGCTACCGGGCTCACCCTCCGCGCCGAGACGCCGCTCGGCAGGCTCGTCTCGCTGGGCGCCGCCTATCAGACGCTCGGTCGCTACCAGAGCGTGCAGAACGTGGTCGAGGCGGTCATGAACAGTACGGTCGAGCAGGGGCGCGCGTTGCTCGACGAGCGTCCGTTCGACGACCTGTACGTGCACACCCTCGGTCCCCGCGGCCCACGGTCCTAGAGCATCTTCATGCTGGGCGCAAGTAGACTGGGGGCCGTGCGAGTCCTTCTCGGTGTCGTCTTGCTGCTGCTCTTCCCGGCCGGGATGGCGCGGGCCGAGGCTGCGCCCTTCGCTGCGCTCACCGTGACACCGGCCGGGCCGCAGCGCTACGACATCACCACCGGCGTGACCACGTTGCCCCAAGGGGGCACGGTGATCGACCAGGACACCGGGGTGACGCTCGAGGCGGCCACCCTGCAGGTGCTGGAGGGCTCGACCATCGACGCGACGGGCGCCCGGGTGACCGGGAGCTTCGGAACGCTCAAGGCGGACACCATCCACATCGACATCCCGGCAGGGACGTTGCGCGCGTCGGGCGACCTGACGCTCACCCGCAACGGCCTCACGTTGACGGCCAGAACGCTGCGCTACGTCGCGGGGCGCGAGGTGGTGGACTTCACCGGCCCGGTGACCGGGACCTCCCCGGACTTCCACGCCGATCGCGTGCTGCTGGACGCTCAGACCGGCGACGTGCTGCTGCTCGGGCACTACCGCTTCAGCGACGGGGTGCTCACGCTGACGTCGCCGACCGACGGCGGCCGGCTGGAGCTGCACCTCCACCAGGTCGCCGGAACACCTGTGTACGATGCCGCCACCGAGGTCTCGCCCACGTTGCTGGCGCGTTTCTCCGCCGAGCTCCCCTGAGCGCCCCACCGGATGCAGCGCAGCCGGCACCTCCTCGTCCTCCTGTTGTTGCTCGCCGTCGGCACGGCGTCGGCGCAGTGCGAGCGCGGGCCCACGACCTCCGAGCTGTCGATCCAGGGCTTCGGAGCCGCCTACTTCCAGCAGGTCCGCACCGACAGCGCCCACGACAGCGTCGAGTTCTACGGCGGGGTGTGCCTGACGGGGGAGGGGGTGGCGTGGACACTGCTCGCCCAGCGCGTGACCGTCCGGGGGTTGAGCGGACAGCTCTCGGTCAGCGCGGAGCTGCCGACGGTGCACTTCGAGGGTTGGACGATGACGGCCGCCAGCCTCCATGCCGACCGCCGGACCCTCACCTTGAGCACCGTTCGCGTCGCAGGGAAGCAGCTCAACGGTGACGCCTCGGCGGTGACGGTCGATCTGCAGAAGGAGACTCTTCGCCTGCAGCACGCCGTGCTCGAGGCGCCCACCTACGTGGTTCGCGGAGCGAGCGCCGTCGTCGCCGGCGACGGCGTCACCATCGACCGGCCGCTCATCACCACCTGCACCTGTGCAGGACCACCCCTGTACGACGTGCAAGGCCGCAGCGCGCGGCTCGACCTGCAGGGGGGAACGGTAGTGCTGCAGGGAGGCAGGCTCCGGGCCGGCGCCGTGACGCTGCTGCTCGCCGACACCATCACGCTGTCGGAGAAGACGCTCAAGGACCTGACCGTACCGGTGAAGGTGAGCTACGTGGCCAGCGACGTCGCCGCCGGGGTGACCGGGACCGGCCTGGGGGTGACGGTCGGACCGTTGGGGCTGGGCCCCGGTGTCCATGCGGACCTGGGCGCGACCGGCCTCGACGCCGACTATCCGCTGTCGGCCGTGGCCCTCCTGGCGGGGAAGGGAGCCGGGGGGTCGTTCACCTTCGGGAAGGCGCCCGACGGCATGCGTTTCGAGATGACCAGCGACCACCCCGTGCTTCCGTGGCTCGACGCCGGGTTCGACACCCGCGTGCTCGAACCGGGCAACCGCGACACGTTGCGCGAGGGTGTGCTCCACCTCCGGGCCCACACACGGCTGCCCGCCCTGGGCGGTGACGCCGCGCTGGCGCTCGTGGCGGCGGGCTCGTCGCAGGAACCTGCGGCCGGTCCGGTCGCCGGCGCGCGCTTGGGCGCCACCGGGTCGTTCCAGATCGGCACGGCGGCTGCGGCATGGGGCCGACTGACGCTCAGGACGAGCCTGAGCGAGAGCCTGTACCCCGATCAGGGCGCCTCTCAGTGGGGGGTCGATCTCCAACCTGGCTACAGCGTCCGGGCAGGCGGGGTGGACCTCAGCGCGAGCTACCTGGCGCGCTTCACCGATAGCGGATCGCCGTTCACCACCACCCTCGACCGTCTGGAGCCGGCGCAGCGTCCCTCGCTGCAGGTGACGGCTCGGGGGGCGTTGGGCCCGGGTTGGTCGGGCTCCTCGAAGGTCGTCGGGAGCTACGACCTCGTCGCCTCCCCGTCGGTGGACGCGGGGGTCAACCGGCTCGAGGCCACCGCCTCGGTGGCGCGGCAGCTCGGCCCATGGCGCCTCCAGGTCGGGGTCGACACCGCGCTGCAGGGCGTGCTCGCCCCCAACGGCGAGCGCGACGGCTACCTGCAGGGGAGCGTGAGCGCCGCGGACGGCGGTCTGCAGTTCGGCGCCCGCGCCCGCTACACCTGGGCGCCCGATCCCGTGGGCCTGGACCGGCTGGAGCTGAGCGCGGCCGTGCCGATCGAGCTCCCCGGCGTCGAACTCACGCCGTACCTGGCGTTGAACTTCGCTCCGACCGTCACCGGCGGCGCCCTGCCCGCCATCAGCGGGCACGGCCTCGACCTCACCTTCGTGAGCTGCTGCGGCGCGCTGCAACTGGGCTACCGTGATCAGGACGGGACGTGGAGCGTGTCCGTGTCGGTCGACCTGCAGCGCCGTACCGCAACCGATGCGCAGGCAGGTACCTCCGGCTGCGGTAGTCCGCTCGATGGGCCCGCGACGCTGGCGTCGACGGGGACCGCCTCGACCACCTGCTCGATCGGCGGGCCGGGGAACGCCGGTTCGACGGCGCCCCCGTCGGTGAGCGCGGCCGGCACGGGTATCATGGCCGGTGCCGCGACCGTCTCGTCGCCGCCATGACGGTAGGGGCGATCGGGAGACGGCGACGGAACGCATTGGGACGCCACCGGACATGACGAGGATCGACCGCTACCTGCTGCGCGAGAGCGTACCCCCGCTGCTCTTCGGGCTCCTGCTGTACGCCGGCCTGGCCGTCATCAGCACCACGATCCCGAGGCTGCAGTGGGTGGTCGGCACGCCGATCCTGCGGCTGACGGGATGGCTGGCGCTGCAGCTCCCCACCGCCATGGAGCAGACGCTGCCCATCGCGCTGGTGCTGGCCGTGCTGTTGGCGTTCGGGCGGCTCGGGACCGACAACGAGTTACTGGCCATGCAGGCGGGGACGATCTCCCTGCTGCGGACCTCGGCGGTGTTCATCGCCGCCGGGCTGGTGGCCGCCGGCGGGGCGCTGGCGCTCAACCAGTGGGTGCTTCCCACCACCAACGGCATGGTGGCCCGGCAGTACTGGGAGCTGACGGCTGGCTCGAGCGGCCTGTTCCGGCTGGCCGGCCAGAACGTTCCGGTAGGCGACTTCACCCTCCGCTTCCAGAACGCCAACGCCGGCACGGACACCATGCAGGGCGTGCGGGTCGAACGCTGGGACGGACAGAAGCTCACGCTGGTGCGCGCGCGCAGCGCGACCTTCCAAGGCACCGCTCTCGTGCTGAAGGGCTACGACGTGACGGTGCTGGACTTCTCAGCGCTCGACACGACCGCGGGCGACCCCCGGCAGGCGCTGGCGAAGCTGGTGCGCGTGCTCAACCGTCCCGCCGATCCGAACGCTACCCTCACGCTCACCACGTCGCTCACGGAGAAGGACCTGATCAGCCGCTTCAGCAAGGGAGGGTTCGAGGACACCCGCTCCATCGCCGGAGCCTGGCGCGACTCCCGCGATGCCGCCCTGTCGTATCACGACCGGCGCCAGGCGGCGGTGCTGTTCCAGCGCATGCTGGCCGAGCCGTTCGCCAACCTGACGCTGCTGCTGGTCGCCATCCCGCTGGCGCTGCTCTACGCCGGCAGCCGCGGCGTCGCCTTCGGCCTGTCGCTGGTGGTGACGCTGGTCTGGTACGTCCTGCTCACCTTCGGCCAGCTCTTCTCGCAGACCGGAGCCTTGCCGGCGTGGCTCGGGCCATGGCTGGGCAACATCGTGCTCGCGGTGATCGGCGTGTTCCTCCTGGCCCGCCGCGTGCGCCTGAGATAGCGCTTCGCCTCGGCCGACGCGTGGGCGTCGCGTTCGGCGCCGGGGAGTGGGCCCCCTGGTGATAGAGTGATACGCCTAATGGATGGGCTCCTGGCCAGCCTCGACGCCGCCACTGATTACCTGAGTCCCGTGGACAGGGGGCGCGTCTCGGAAGCCTTCCGGTTCGCCGAGGAGGCGCACCGTGGCATGAAGCGGCGCTCGGGCGAGGACTACATCAGCCACCCCGTCGCTGTGACCGCCTTGCTGGCCGAGCTGCACCTCGACGTCAACGCGCTGATGGCGGGCCTGCTGCACGACACGGTCGAGGACACCCCCGCAACCCTGGAGCAGATCGAGCAGCGCTTCGGCGAGTCGGTGCGCCGCATCGTCGAGGGCGAGACCAAGATCAGCAAGCTGGCCGTGCGCGTCTACGAGGACGAGCAGGCCGAGAACCTGCGGCAGATGCTGCTGGCGATGGTCAGCGACGCCCGCATCATCCTGGTGAAGCTGGCCGACCGGCTCCACAACATGCGCACGCTCGCGAGCATGCCACCGGTCAAGCAGCAGCGCATCAGCAAGGAGACGCTGGAGATCTTCGCGCCGCTGGCGCACCGGCTGGGCATCAACCACATCAAGAACGAGCTCGAGGACCTGAGCTTCTACTACCTCGAGCCGGAACGCTACCACCAGCTCGACCGCCAGGTCCGCATGCGTCACGCGGAGCGCGAGGCGTACGTGCAGGAGTCGATCGGGCTGCTCGCCGATCGGCTGAAGGGCGAAGGGCTCACGTTCGAGCTCTCCGGGCGCAGCAAGCACCTCTACAGCATCTACCGCAAGATGCAGCGCGACAACAAGAACCTGGACCAGATCTTCGATCTGATGGCGATCCGCGCCATCCTGGCGCCCGACAGGCCCATGCCGGGCATGGTGCCCGAAGATGCCGAGAAGGCCGTGTGCTACCGGGCGCTGGGCATCGTCCACAGCCTGTGGACCCCGATCCCCGGGCGCTTCAAGGACTACGTGGCGGTGCCCAAGCCCAACGGCTACCAGTCGCTGCACACCACCGTGATCGGGTTGCTGGGCCAGCCCATCGAGGTGCAGATCCGTACGCACCGCATGCACGAAGTGGCCGAGTTCGGGGTGGCCGCCCACTGGGCGTACAAGCAGGGCATCGAGGACACCGACGAGATCCAGAAGCGTCTGGAGTGGATGAAGCAGCTGCTCGAGGTCGACACCACCTCCGAGGATGCCGGGGCGTTCGTCGACGCCGTCAAGGGCGACTTCCTGGCCGAGCGCGTGCTGGTGTTCACTCCGGCCGGCGACGTGGTCAACCTGCCCCGCGGCAGCACCCCCATCGACTTCGCCTACCAGGTCCACACCCAGGTCGGACACCGCTGCATCGGCGCCCGCGTCAACGGCGAGATCGTGCCGCTCGGCTACGAGCTGCAGACCGGCGACCGCGTCGAGATCCTCACCAACCGCAGCAGCCAGTACGGGCCCTCCAGCGGATGGCTCAACACGGTGGTGACGCGCAGCGCCAAGCAGAAGATCCGTCACTACTTCCGTCAGCAGGAGCGGGAGGGGAACCTCGAGAGCGGGAAGCGCGCGCTGGAACGGGCCCTGCGCCGGCGGCAGCTCCCGCTCGGGTCGCTCACCACCAAGGCGAAACTGGAGGACGCCGCGCACAAGCTGCTCAACTCAGACTCCGCCGACGACCTCTACCTGGCGATCGAGAACCACCGCATGCCGGTGAAGCAGGTGGTCGAGACGCTCGCGCCCGACCTCATCAAGGAACGCCGCCCCTCTCAGCCCGCTCCCGGCGAGCGCAAGAGCGTCAGCGGGGTGTACGTCGACGGGCTGGACGCGCCGGCCAAGCTGGCCCAGTGTTGCTCGCCGGTGCGGGGCGACGACGTGGTGGGCTACATCACCCGGGGCCGCGGGATCACCGTGCACAGGGTCGATTGCCCGAACGTCAAGCACCTGATGACGAGGGAGAGCGAACGGTTCGTCAACGTCACCTGGGACGTGCCTTCGGGCGAGGTGTTCGCCGTCGATTTCGAGGTGGTGGCGGTCGATCGGCCCGGCCTGCTGAAGGACGTGTTGGACGTGATCGGCGGCATGAACAAGAGTGCGACGAGGGTGACGGCGGACGTGCAGAGCGCCTCCAGGGCGCGCATCCACTTCCGGGTCGACGTGAAGGACCAGAGCGAGATCGAGTTCATCAAGGACAACGTGGCGCGGATCACGGACGTGACCCAGGTCTACCGGGCCAAACCGGGCTTGAAGGCGTAGGGGTCGGGGCCCCAGTTAGCTGTACGGACCGGTCTGCCTAGGCAGGTTCGCGCGTTGCCAGCGGGTGCTACCGTGGGCGGCGATGGCCGAGACCGTGAGCATCCTGTTCGTGTGCATGGGCAACATCTGCCGGTCGCCGATGGCGCACGGCGTCTTCCGCCGTCTGGTGGCCGAGGCCGGGCTGGCCGATCGCGTCATCGTCGACTCTGCCGGGACCATCGATTACCACGCCGGGGATCCCCCGGATCGGCGCGCGATCGCGGCGGCCGGAGCCAGGGGCGTCGACATCGGCGACCTGAGGGCGCGCGGGGTCCGCCCCGCCGATTGCGGGCACTTCGATCTGATCCTGACGATGGACCGTGGCAACCTCAACCGGGTGCGCAAGCTGTGCGCCTCCGGCGGGGACGTCCGCCTCTTCCTGGAGTTCGCGCCCGAGCGCCGCGAGCGCGAGGTGCCCGACCCGTACAGCGGCGGACCCGAAGCCTTCGAGTACGTGCTGGACCTGGTCGAGGCTGCTGCGCAGGGGTTGCTGCAGGAGGTCCGGGAACGCTTGGACGGCACGGCGGCGTGAGGCTCCGGAACCGGAGTCGCCGGCCGCGCCGACGGTGAGCGCCACCGACGGTGCCATCGCTCGCCGGGTGGCGTCCGCGCTGGGCGTCGACGTGGTGCGGTGGTCGCGGCTGGGTGGGGGACAGGTGGGACGCGTGGTGCGTTGCCGCCTGTCGGACGGGCGCGAGGTGGTCGCCAAGACCTCTCCGGGCACGCCGTTGGACGTAGAGGGGTTCATGCTGCGCTTCCTCGGGGAGCGCAGCGCCCTACCCGTGCCGGTCGTGCTGCACGCCGACGCCGACCTCCTGATCGAAGCCTTCGTGGAGGGCTCGTCCGAGCGCTCGGAGGCCGTGGAACGGGATGCCGGCCGGTTGTTGGCCGAGCTGCATCTGGTCACCGCGCACGCCTTCGGTTTCGAGCGCGACACCCTGCTGGGGCCGTTCCCCCTCGACAATCGCTGGACCGCGTCGTGGCCCGAGTTCTACGCGCGGCGCCGATTGCTCCCGCTGGCCGCGATGGCGGTGGAGCGGGGGGCGCTACCGGAACGCGAGCGCGCGCGTGTCGAGAGGATCGCGGCGGAGCTCCCACAGCGCTTCGACGCCGAGCCTGCACCCGCGCTCATCCATGGCGACGTCTGGTCCGGCAACGTGCTCGCGAGGGGCGGCCGCGTCGTGGCGTTCCTCGATCCTGCGCTCTACTTCGCGGACGCCGAGGTCGAGCTCGCCTTCATCGACCTGTTCCAGACCTTCGGAGCGGCGTTCCATCAGGCCTATCGGGAGCGGCGGCCGGTCGATCCCGGGTACGACCGCTGGCGGAGGGACCTGTACCAGCTGGTACCGCTGCTGGTGCACGTGGCGCTGTTCGGGGGGTCGTACCTGTCGGCGTTGCGGGAGCGTTGCGACCGGCTCGGGGCTTGAGGGACGCGTGAACGTTCTCGCGCGCGGCTGCGGTGTGCCGACGTCGGCCCGCCTAGGGATGGAGCCTGATCCGGGGGGGCTCACGCGGCATGCAAGACAGTGCCCCGCCGGTGGCCAACGGCACCTGACGATCACCCCTTAAGGCTGCTTCTTCCGATCTGACCTGGTTCGGGGGTCGCCACCGCGTTGGGCCGGCGGGGCGTTGGCGAGCGTACCATGTGGCGAGGTGCGTCGGCCAGTCCGCGGGTGACGCCAACGCCCGCGCCAGAGCCGTCACCGACTGACTCGGCGAATCTTCAGGGGCCCTCGGCACTGTGGGAAATTTGTAAGAGTGCTGTAAGTCGCCGGTGCTACTCTTGATGGCGACGCGGGAATGCCCCGTGTTGGACTACCTGCGGGGACGTGAGTTCATCCATATCTCTCATCCTCCCTGCGATCGAAAGGAGCGCAACATGCGCACAAGACGGACTCAGGGCTTCACCCTGATCGAGCTGCTGATCGTGATCGCGATCATCGGCATCCTCGCGGCGGTGCTCATCCCGAACCTGCTGCGGGCGCGGGCGGTAGCCGGCACGCGGGCGGCGCAGGCCTATGCCCACAACGTCTACACGGCCGCGGAGGCGTACCTCGCGGAGGACCCGACGGTGTCGCCGGCAGGCGTGGTGTCGCTCGGGAAGCCAGTTGCGCCTGGGAGCTACACCATTGGCAGCTACCAGGCCAAGGGCGGCGGCACGAGTCTGCTTACCAGTTGCACGGTTGGTCAGTCGGGCAACGATATCCAGGTCACCTGGACGTACGGGCCGGGGACAAGCAAGAGCGGCGTCTCCGAGACCATTCCGTGATCGCCTGGCGCCTAGCGCCTGAACGCACCACGAGCGCGCGGACTAGATCTCTGTCCGCGCGCTCGGTCATGTCAGCGCCGACGACGCTTTCCCTCAGCCTCCGAGCATGCCTGTGAGAAGCGCACGCAGTCAGGCGGGGACATGACGCCACCCGGATGAACGGGTCACCGGATGGCGCCCCGGGTACCGTCCACCAAGGGTGAGGGCGCGCGAGGCAAGCGCACAAGTCAACACGGTACGTGGGAGATCCTCATGACGAGCCTGCGCAAATGGTGGTGGGCCGGGTTTGCATTCGCCTATCCGCTCCTATGGGCGCCTTGGTCGACGTCCAGGGCCACACCCTACGTGGTCCATATCTGGTTCACCGTGCTCGCGGTGGTAGGTGGCGTGGCGTTCGGGTGGGCTGCGGACCGGGAGGTGACGCTCTCTGGACACGTTCGACGGGTTGCCACCGTGCTCTTGCGACCGCCGTTGATGGTGGCACTCGGCTTCGTTCTGTGGGTGTGCGTTCTGCGCCATCGTCTCACCCGCACCCGGCATCGCGCTCACCGGCTCCCTGACCGAGCTGAACAACGGGGCGTACGAGTACCTGCTACTGTTCGTCGTCTTCGTCATGGTCTATGCGCAGGTGCGGGCGGACCCCGTCGCGGCAAGACGAATCGCGGGCGCGGTGGTGGCGTCTGGCGCAGTACTCGGTGCTGTCGCGCTCGTCGAGGTGCTCACGCGACACCCCGTCCTCTTCCGGGGAATCTCCGCCTCCGATCTTCCGATGGTGACGTTCCCACAACGGGGTCACTTGGCCGGCATGCTGGCCCTCTCTACGGGAGTCGCGATCGGCAGTGGGCTGATGTGGCTCGTTCTTCTGATCGCCATCGCAATTGGCCTTACCTTGAATCGCTCCGCGGCCCTAGCCCTGCTTCCGCCGTTGTTCTTCATTCGGCCGGTGCGGCTGTCGCGCGTCATCGTCACAACGCTCGCCGTGATGATTGGTCTCGGGATAGGTATTGGGCTCGTTAAGAGCCTAGACGTGAGTCCCGCGAAGCCCATCGTGTCCGGGCGGTACCCTCCTCTCACGCGGAGCTACCTCTGGCGTTCCGCGTTGCGAGGGATCGTCGCGCGCCCACTGGTCGGTTGGGGCGGGGGGGTGTTCGAGGAACACTGGACCGAATTCCTGAGCATGGATGAGTTGTCCCGCTACGTACACGAAGAGTTTAGCGTCGGTCCCCTACTCACCGTGACACGCTCACCCGGTGGGTACCCCGTTCCTCCTCGTTCGTCAACCGCCCGGGATGACGTCAAGAGTGCGCGTGATGCCGATCGTAGGGTGGCACTCCCACAACCAGTTCCTTGAGATCGGGTTGATGTCCGGTCTCGTCGGGCTGGCACTCTACGTCGCCATGTTGTTGTTCGGACTACGTGGGGTGTTCCAGGGCAACCCCTTGAGCCTTGGCCTCCTGACCTACTTCGTCTTCCTCCAGTTGTGGTTCGTGATTCCTGAGACCCGGGGCCTGTTGTGGGTGGTGTGGGCGGCCGCCATTGCGTCGAGCGCGCGGCCCGACCCCACTAAGCGGCCCGATGCGGCCGTCGGCGACGAGGCGTTGGTTCAGGGATCCGCATAGCCCACCTGTGCTCGTCAGCCACCGGAGTTGTCGAACTCAGGTGCCACATTCTTGGCCTGCATCGGCACCGTCGATGGATGCTACCCCGAGTGCGTCGTCGCGATCGGGTGCCGTTATGTCAGCACGGAACGAATAACTGCCGCAATACGCTCCTGCTGTTCCGCCGATATCCAGGGGTGAATGGGAAGGCTGACTACCTCGGCCGCTCGCATTGAAGCTCGTGGGCACGAACCCGCACCTCTTCCGATCCCAGCGGGCCACGCCGACTCAATCGGCGGATAGAACACTGATGAAGAGATCCGCGCGTCCTCGAAGCGCTCAAGCAGGATCGCCCGCACACCCGGAGGGACTCGGATTGTGTACTGGTGATAGACGTGACCAGGTGTGCGATTCGGGATCACGACCCCGCCGATGACCGAAAGGAGCCGACCGTAGCGTTCGGCGGCCTCCCGTCGCATGCGATTCCAGCGTTCGACGTGGGGCAGCTTCACAGCCAGGACCGCCGCTTGCAAGGCGTCCAGCCTCGAGTTGTGGCCAATCGAGAAGTGCTCATAGCGACGGCCCGGGCGCGTCGCATGGTTGCGCAGCGACTGCGCCCGTTCAGCGATCTCGGCGTCGTTGGTCGCGATGAGGCCGCCGTCCCCATAAGCACCGAGGTTCTTGGTTGGGTAGAAGCTGAAGGCCGCTGCGTCGCCGATCGATCCTGTCTTGACCCGTGACGACTCGGTTTCGTCGCGCAAAGTCTCCTTGGGGATCGTCGCCTCGGCCCCGAACGACTGCGCGCAATCTTCCAGGACCATCAGCCCGTGTTCGCGCGCAATTCGTACGATGGCATCCATCCGAACAGGCTCGCCAAAGATGTGAACGGGGAGGACGGCCTTCGTTCGATCTGTGACGGCCGCCCGGATCTTCGCCGGGTCGAGGTTGAATCCATCCGATTCGATGTCGACGAACACGGGCGTGGCTCCCGTTTGGACGATGGCCTCGACGGTTGCGTAGAACGTGAACGGTGTGGTGATGACCTCGTCACCGTGTCCGATGCCCATCGCCTCGAGAGCGATCAGTAGCGCGTCCGTGCCGCTGTTCACGCTCACTGCATGGTTGACGCCAAGGTACTCCGCTACCCTAACCTCGAAGGCGCCCACCTCCGGACCCAGGACGAACTGGCCACTTCGAAGCACCCGTTGGACGGCGTTGTTGATATCGTCCCACAACTCCTCGACCTCAGAACGTAGGTCGAGCATCGGGATGGCATCCTTGTTTCGTGCGTTGATCGGCACGGTACGGTCCCCTTCGAGTGCCCATGGCCCAACGACAATGGCTCGACTAGTGGACTGCTTCACCGATGCCGGAGGCCCTCTGGCCGAGAATCATACATTGTGCCGCAAGCTAAGGGGGGACAATCCGGCCTGGTGCCGACGTGGCGTCGGGCCATGTCATCGGTGCGCGGTCCTTGGTCGATGCTGGGAGCGGCCCTGGCGTACCTAGTTCTCCTTCGACTCGATGGCCGAGTCGACATCATATGGAATCCTGCACCACTCTGGCTGCCGATCGTTGCCCTTGCGACCCTTGCGTTGCTCGTTCGCGAGGTTCCTCCCGGCGTTGCGCTGTTGTGGGCATTGGGGCTCCTCAGCTTCGTATGGAGCCTCGCCCCGGGGGATACGCTCCAAGCTTCCCTGTGGGGGTTGGCGTACGTGGCTCTTGCTGCAGCTGGTCGCCGGCGAGAGCTGCTCCTCACCGTGATGGCCTTCATCGTCTTGCAAGACTTGCAGAGCGCCCTGGCTCTGAACTCGTTCGACCTGCAACACTATCTGTCTGGATCCGTCCACTACCTCTTGGGCGCCAAGGCCCTCGTCGTGTTTGCCCCAGCCATGGTCGGCTTCGTGCGATCCCGCCGGCGTTGGATGATCGTGCCGCTCTGGGCCCTCGCGTCGCTGGGTGCGTTCGGAGCTCTGATCTCCGGATCACGGGGCGTCTATGCTCCACTGGCAGTTCTGTTCGTTGTCTCCGTGTTGCGCCTGGCCCGTAACGGACGGTGGCGAACCCGATTGATGATCGGCGCCACGTTGATGATCGTTGTCATCGTGGGTGTCGACCGAGTGCTCCCGTACCATCCCGTGACTGAAGCCCTCACGTCGAAGGCCTCTGTGCAGATGCAGGAGGCCTCCGTATCGGAGGCCGGGGCGTTCACGCAGCGACTCAGGTACTGGAGTCAGGGAATGGCGATGGTCCGAGCGCATCCGCTCGGGGTGGGTCTAGGAGGATTCCGTAGCGTAATCCACGCGTTCCAACGCTTCCCGATGGTGTGGTCTAGCAGTCCGCACAACGTCTTTGTTGAGACGGCCGCAACGGTGGGATGGCCCGGCCTCATCCTTCTCGTGGCCCTCCTGATCGGTGCGTTCGTCCGCTCCTGGCGATCGGATCAATGGCCTTGGGCCCTATCGTTGCTTGGGATCTGGTTCACACTCAGCGTCGACGTCACGGCGGACTATCCATTGATCCTGTCGATGGCATTCGCGGTTGTGGGAGCGTGTCTGGGACCGGTGAAACCGGCGACGGTCGGTCTTCGCCGACGGCCAGAGGCGGCCATGGCCGAGTGGCTCACGACGGTCCTGCCCGTGCTCGTGCTAGTAGCAGGCGTCGGCCTGACCATCTGGTGGTACGCACCCTGCGAGGGGACCGCATGCGCGATCACGCGCTGGCGTGGCATCGAATACAAGGTTGCTGCAGCGGCGAAAGACATGCCGCCAGCCGACCGCGATTCGTTCTTGCGGAGGGCCGAGAGACTCTATCCGGCAAGCCTCTGGGTGCTGAACCTGGAGGAGGCCTACGCGCCGACCCTCGCGCAGAAGTTGTCGTTGGCCCGAAGCATCGCGACGCGGTTTCCGTTGCAGAGCTGGAAGAACTACCTCACCTGGGCACACCTGGCTCTTCAGGCGGAGGACCCAGCACAAGCCAGACAGGCCGTCGAGCGCGGCCTCGACGTCTTCGGTCCGGACAGCCACAGATATGCGGAGTTGCGGACCGATCCCGCCGGCTACGCGCAGTGGTTGGCGGAGGCGAAGGCGATCCTCCGGCAGACGGGCGGTGCCACCGGACCGTAGTCCACTCGCTGCTGCGAGGCCCCGCCGTCCCGGACCGTCGGGCCACAACGGCCAGGAGGCCGTGCCACCTCGAAGACGGACGGCCATCGGTTCCGCGTTGCGCTTGCTCCGTCACAGGGTTGCCCATCGCCGACGGTTTGTGCTTTACTTGCCTCCACCTGCACCCCACGTGGCGCAGGCCTGGCAGGGTCCCAGACGCATGCGTCGGACCCGGCCTTATCCAGAGCGGTCGAGGGACCTGGCCCGACGACGCCGCAGCAACCAGCCTCCATCTAGGCGGGTGCTAACTCCAGCCGGGAGCACAGCTACGATAGTGAGCTCACCGGAGAGATAGGGGCGAAGAGCCTCAATCCACGGCCCGGAGACGTCCTGCGCGAGCAGGCGAAGGCGGGCTCGAAGGAGGCGCACAGGACCATGCCGGGAACCTACGAACGAAGACAGCACCGCCTCGACTCACCACAACGAATGTCGATCGCGGCCTGAGCAACGCGGCGGCCCGCTCGAACAGGCGGGCTGCGACGGAAGCTCGGGTCGCTGGCTGGCCCCCGCGCGAAGGACCCCAGGTCCTCGCATCGGGGCCGGCGGCGTGGCGTCGTGCACGGAAGCGGCATCGACCGGGCCTGGTGATCGGGACCGCGCTCCGAGCGACACGCCGGAGCCACACCATCACGCCGAGCACGCACCACGCCGGCACCCCCGACGCAACACCCGCACTGAAGTACACCCCACGGAACCGCGCAGTCACGGCGCCCCGCTTCGCCGAAGGAGACGTACCCCATGCCCTACCGCTTCGAGACCCTCCAGATCCACGCCGGCCAGGAGCAGGCCGACCCCACCACCAAGAGCCGCGCCGTCCCCATCTACCAGACGGCCGCGTACAACTTCGACGATTCCGACCATGCCGCCCGGCTCTTCGCGCTCCAGGAGTTCGGCAACATCTACAGCCGCATCATGAACCCGACCAACGACGTGCTCGAGCGGCGCATCACCGCCCTCGAAGGGGGCGCCGCAGCCGTGGCCGTCGCCTCCGGCCACGCCGCGGAGTTCATCGCCTTCACCACCCTCGCGCAGGCCGGCGACAGCATCGTCGCCTCCCCGAACCTGTACGGCGGCACCGGCAACATGCTCAGCGTCACCCTGCCGCGCCTGGGCATCACCACCCGCTTCGTGGGCCCGGACGACGACCCCGAGGACTTCGCTCGCCTCATCGACGACACCACCAAGGCGGTCTACCTCGAGTCGATCCCCAACCCCTCGCTCCACCTGCCCGATCTCGACGCCATCGCCCGGGTCGCCCACGAACGCGGCGTGGCGGTGGTGGTCGACAACACCTCGGCGATGGCCGGCTACCTCTACCGCCCGTTCGAGCACGGCGCCGACGTGGTCATCCACTCGGCCACCAAGTGGATCGGCGGGCACGGCACCAGCATCGGCGGGCTGATCGTGGACGGCGGCACCTTCGACTGGGGCAACGGGCGCTATCCGGCCTTCTCCGAACCCAGCGAGAGCTATCACGGCTTGGTGTTCTCCGAGGTGTTCGGTGTCGGCGGCCCCTTCGGCAACATCGCCTTCGCCATCCGTGCGCGGGTCGAGGGGCTGCGCGACATCGGCGCGGCGCTGGCGCCGCAGAACGCCTTCCTGTTCCTGCAGGGGCTCGAGACCCTCAGCCTGCGGGCCGACCGGCACGTCGAGAACACCCGGAGACTCGCCGAGTGGCTCGCGGCGCAGCCCGGCGTCTCGAACGTCAACTACCCGGGCCTGCCCGGCCATCCTCTCCACGAGCGCGCGGCGCAGCACTACCCGAAGGGCCCCGGCGCCATCCTCACCTTCGAGGTCGACGGCGGGGTCGAGGCGGGGAAGAGCTTCATCGACGGCCTCGAGCTCGCGTCCAACCTGGTCAACCTGGGCGACGCCAAGACCAGCGTCACCCACCCGGCCAGCACCACCCATTCGCAGCTCGACGACGCCGCTCTGCGGGCGGCCGGCATCTCGCCGGGCCTGGTGCGGGTGAGCCCGGGTATCGAGCACATCGACGACCTCATCGAGGACTTCGACCAGGCGCTGCGCGCCGTCCGGCAGCCGGTGCAGGCATGAGTCCCGACGGCAGCGCCGCCTAGCCTCCATGAGTCGCGAGCCCGGTTCCCACATCCGCTACTCCGCGTCCGCCGCTGCGTCCGCTCCTGCGTCCGCCGCATCCGGCGGCGGACGCGCCCCCGGCGCGGCTGCCGACAACCCCGGCCATCGCACGCTGATCCACGAGACCTGGGGGGACCACGCGGCGCTCATCGCTCGCAGCGGGGCGAACCCCGACGGCAGCGTCGGGACGGTGCGGCCCCAGATCATGGACGTCGCCGGTCCCGGCGCCCCCTTGGAGCTCGAGCTCGGGGGAAGCCTCGAGCGCGTCGCACTGGCCTTCGAGACCTACGGCGAGCTCAACGCGCGCGGCGACAACGCCATCCTGGTTGCCCACGCCCTCACCGGATCCGGCCACGCCGCGGGCCGCACGGACCGGGAAGAGGTGCCGGGCTGGTGGGACCCGCTGATCGGCCCCGGCAAGGCGATCGACACGCGCCGCTACTTCGTGATCTCCAGCAATGTCCTCGGCGGGTGCTATGGCAGCACCGGCCCCAGCAGCTTGAACCCCGCCACGGGGCGCCCGTACGCGCTCGACTTCCCGCGCTACACCGTCCGCGACATGGTCGAGGCGCAGCGGCGGCTGGTCGACCGCCTCGGGGTGCGCTCGCTGGCCGCCGTCGTGGGCGGCAGCATGGGGGGCATGCAGGTACTCGAGTGGGCGGCCATGTATCCCGACCGGGTTCGCGCCATCGCCCCCATCGCCATCGGGCCACGCCACTCGGCCTGGGCGATCGGTCTCAACGAGGTGGCGCGCCGCGCCATCGCCTCCGACCCCGAGTGGCAGGAGGGACGTTACCCCCAGGGCCGGCAGCCGGAGCGCGGGCTGGGTCTGGCCCGCGCCATCGCCATGTTGTCCTACCGGAGCTTCGACTCGCTGGAGCAGAAGTTCGGCCGCGAGCGCACCGCCGCCACCTCCGACCTGCTCGGCCGCAGCTTCGAGATCGAGTCCTACCTCGACTACCAGGGCGTGAAGCTGGTCCAGCGCTTCGATGCCAACACCTACCTGTACCTGACGCGCGCCATGGACGACTACGACGTAGCCGCCGGGCGAGACAAGCTCGCCCGGGTGCTCGGCCGCATGCGCATGCCCGCTCTGGTGATGGGGATCACGTCGGACGTGCTCTACCCCGAGGCCGAACAGCGGGCGCTGGCCCAGGCGCTGCCGAACGCCAGCTACGCCACCATCCGCTCGCCTCACGGTCACGACGCCTTCCTGATCGAGTTCCCGCAGGTCTCGGCGCATCTCCGGCGCTTCTTGCAGGAGCTCGCCTGAGGGGCGGGCAGCCGTCGGCCGTCGACTCGCTGAACCGGTGGCGCCTCGAGAGCGTGTGCCCGCGGCCGAAGGGGAGCCCCGCGGGATGCTAGAATAGGTGACTACCAGGGCGCGTAGGCCCTGGGTCTCCCGCACGGGGGCGACACGGTTTCGACGGGGCCCTGTCGGGGGTTAGGTTGCGCGTCGCGGACGCAGCTGGCCGCGTTACCAAGCTGCAACGCCAATAACTGGCAATAACACCTACGCTCTGGCTGCGTAACCCGTAGTCAGCGTCGCCCGGAAGCATCGCCCGTAGCTCGCCGGATCCGACGACCCAAGACGGGCTGGTCTGCATGCTCGGGTGTTGGCATGAGGACGAGAACCAAGACATCTAAGCGCGCGGTGAGCGCCGGCCGTCGAGCCGACCGCGCGCCGACAATCGATCGGCGGCTACACGCGTAGACACCTGCCTTCGGGGGTTTCGGACGCGGGTTCGACTCCCGCCGCCTCCACCATCCTCCGGCCGGACGCCCAGACGTCCGGCCGGAGCTGTTTGAGTTCGCCGCCTCAGGTTCGACGTAGCTCGCGGATTCCGGGGGCAGTACTGCCTCGACCCGAGCGATCCGCGCATCCTTCAAGCTCCACATGGACTTTCCTCGTTGCCGGGGCGATTCCTCCGTGCTAAGCTTGACCGAGTCTAGAAGGCCAATGGCGAGGAGGCCCCCGAGTGGCAGAGGTAGTGTTGGAGCACGTGTACAAGCGGTTCGGCAACGTTACCGCGGTCCAGGACTTCAACCTGGAGATCGAGGACGCGGAGTTCATGGTGTTCGTCGGGCCGTCCGGGTGCGGCAAGACCACCACGCTACGCATGATCGCCGGTCTTGAAGAGATCACCGAGGGCACGGCCCGCATCGGTGACCGGGTGGTCAACGACGTTCCACCCAAGGACCGCGACATCGCCATGGTGTTCCAGAACTATGCCCTCTACCCGCACATGAACGTGCACCAGAACATGTCGTTCGGGCTGCGCCTACGCAAGACCCCGAAGGACCAGATCGAGAAGCGTGTGCGCGAGACCGCCGGCATCCTGCAGATCGAACACCTGCTCGACCGGCGCCCGCGCGAGCTCTCCGGCGGTCAGCGCCAGCGCGTGGCGCTCGGCCGGGCCATCGTACGTAAGCCCAAGGTGTTCCTCATGGACGAGCCGCTGTCGAACCTCGACGCCAAGCTGCGCGTCGAGATGCGGGCCTCGATCAGCAAGCTCCACCGCCAGCTCGGGACCACCATCATCTACGTGACGCACGATCAGATCGAAGCGATGACGATGGGAACGCGCATCGTCGTCATGAAGGACGGCCTGGTCCAGCAGGTCGACAGCCCCATCAACCTGTACGACCGGCCCACCAACAAGTTCGTGGCGGGCTTCATCGGCTCGCCAGCGATGAACTTCATGGTCGGCACGGTGCACGACGGCCGCATCAAGAGTGGTCAGTTCGACCTCAAGCCCGATGCCGACCTCGCTCAGAAGCTCGTGCCCTACAACGGCAAGAAGGTCTACCTCGGCATCCGGCCCGAGAACCTCGGGCTCAAGGGATATACCGACATCGCGGAATCGGAGAACGTGATCAAGGCCACCGTCGACGTGGTGGAGCCGCTGGGCGCCGAGACTCAGGTCCTGGCGTCGGTCGGAGGCGACCAGAGCGTCGTTGCCAAGGTCGACCCGCACGCGCAGGTCAAGATGGGCGACGAAGTGGAGTTGCTGGCCGACGTGCACATGCTGCACGCCTTCGATATCGAGACCGAGCACAACATCCGTTTCGCCTGAGCTCACACGGCACTAGACCGTTCTGATTCTGTTAAAGCAGCGAGCCCGCCGACCGGCGGGCTCGCTTCGTTGCGGCCTCGTTCCGGCCTCGGGCACGCGGCGATGACCACGGTAGACTGGTCGCCGGTATGCTCCTTGCAGCCCTGCAGCAGATCGAGAAGGCGTACGGCGATCAGGTGGTGCTCGAGGATGCCACCCTCGAGCTCCGCGACGGCAGCCGCACCGCGCTGATCGGCCGCAACGGCGCCGGCAAGACCACGGTGCTGCGCCTTCTGATGGGGATGGAAGCTCCCGACAAGGGGAGCGTCCATCGCGGCGCCGAGGTCACCGCTGCGCTGTTGGAACAGGATCCGGCGTTCGACCCGGATGCGACCCTGGGGGCGGTGGCCGAGGAGGCGTTCGTCGAGCTGGAACGCATGGAAGCGGGCCTCGAGCGGCTCGAGCGTGCCGGCCTCGACGATCCCGAGCGCTACGCGCGTTGGGAGCGCCTGCACGAGACCTTCGAGCGGCGCGGCGGCTACGCCCGCCGAGCCCGGAGGGATGCGGTTCTCGACGCACTGGGCTTCCGCGGCCGCGAGGATCAGCCGGTGCGACAGCTCTCCGGAGGTGAGCGCACGCGTCTGGGGTTGGCGCGCTTGCTCATGGCGCAACCCGACGTGCTGCTCCTCGACGAGCCCACCAACCACCTCGACATCGACATGCGGGGTTGGCTGGAAGGCTACCTCGGTCGCTACCCCGGCGCAGCCATCATCGTGTCGCACGATCGCGCCTTCCTCGACGGCGCCTGCGACCGGACCGCCGAGGTCGGCCTGGGGCGCCTTCGGGTCGGAGCCGGTACCCCCAGCGCCTTCCGGATCGCGCGGGCCGAGGAGCGCCGCATCCAGGAGGCCACGCGCCTCAACCAGGAACGGGAGCACCAGCGCCTGTCGTCGGCTGCGGCACAGATGAAGCAGTGGGCGGGTCAGAGCGAGAAGCTGCACCGCCGGGCCAAAGCGATGGAGCGGCGCGTCGAGCGCCACGCCGGCACCATGGTTGACGCTCCCGAGGGTATCCAGCGCTCCACGCGCTTCACCTTCGACTGCGACCCTTCCGGTGAGATCGTGTTGAGCGCTCGCCATCTGTCGAAGACGTTCGACCGCCCGCTCTTCGACGACGTCGGCCTCGAGCTGCGTCAAGGGCAGCGCATCGCACTGGTCGGGCCTAACGGGGCCGGCAAGACGACCCTGTTGCGCCTGCTCCTGGGCGACGCCGCGAGCGACGATCCCCGCGCCGAGGTGAGAACCGGCGCGCGCGTGAGGCTCGGGTACTACGATCAGGACCTGCGCGGCGTCGACCCGGCTGCCACCTTGATCGAGGAGATGATCCGCATGGTCGGGGACGTGGAAGCGCACAACCTGCTGGGCCGCTTCATGTTCCCCTTCGACGCCCAGTACAAGCGCGTGAGCGACCTCTCGGGCGGTGAACGCGCGCGCCTGGCCCTGCTCAAGCTCACCCTCGGACGCTACAACCTGCTGGTGCTCGACGAACCCACCAACCATCTCGATCTCGAGATGATCGAGGCCCTGGAAGCAGCGTTGCGTGCCTATCGCGGTACGCTACTCCTGGTATCGCACGATCGGCGCTTCCTCGAATCCCTGATCGACCACGTCTGGGAGGTCCGGGGCGGGTGCTTCGAGGCGTTCGAGGGCGACTGGGCGTTCTACCAGCGGCTCCGGAAGCGCCGCGCTGACGAGGCCGCGGCTTCGCAGGCGGAGGCCGACCTGCGACGGCGGGAACCGGACGAGCCGGCGCGCGCGCAGCGGGGACCGTCCCGCTGGCAGCTGGAGCGTATGCGCGAAGAGCTCGAAGTCCGTGTGACTGCGTTGGAGCGTGAGCTCGGGGTGCTGGCGAAGCGTCTGGCCGCACCCGGCGAGGAGGACGCCGACGAGCTGATCGCCATCGGCGAGCGCCACGCTGCTCTGGAGCGTGAGCTCATCGGGGCGATGGCGCGATGGGAAGACGTGACCGAACGACTGGCCGTGACCTGACGGCACCGGCCGCACCCCGCACCGGCGGGGGCGAAGGAGGAACACCGTGCAACGCGTTCGTTACCGCAGCTTCGATGGCATCCACTGGGGCGAAGTCGAGGGAGGGTACATCCAGCAGCTCACCGGCATGCTCGGACGCCCCAGCGGCCACACCGTTCCGCTCACGGACGTCACCCTGATGGCGCCGTGCGAGCCGGGAATCATCATCTGTGTGGGGCGAAACTATGCTCGGCATATCAAGGAGATGGGCCACGAAGCGGAGGGTCTCCCCGAGGAGCCCGGGCTGTTCCTCAAGGGGATCAACACCCTGCGTGGCCCCGGCGACGACATCCCGTACCCCTCGTGGACCGCGGACCTGCAGTTCGAGGGCGAGCTCGCGGTCGTGATCGCCCGCGAGATGCGCGACGTGGAGCCGGACGAGGCGCTCGAGTACGTGTTGGGCTATGCCTGCGCCTGCGACGTCACCGCGCGGGACCGACAGCGCGCCGATCTGCAGTGGGTGCGCGGCAAGTCCGCGGACGGCTTCTGCCCGGTCGGCCCGTGGCTGGAGACCGACCTCGATCCCAACGACGTGCGAGTCCAGACGCGCGTCAACGGCGTGACCAAGCAGGACGGCCGTACCCGCGACATGATCTTCCCGGTCGCGCAGGTGCTGAGCTACATCAGTCGCTTCATGACGCTCGGGCCGGGCGATCTGGTGTTGACGGGCACGCCCGACGGCGTCGGACCGCTGGCGGTCGGGGACCACATCGAGGTGGAGGTCGAGGGTGTCGGCACGCTCATGAACGAGGTCGCCGGCGGATGAGCGCGTTCCCCGACTTCCCCCGCGTTCGTGAACGCAGCGGCGTGTGGGTCGTCGACACCTTCCACAACGGCCTGCCCGGGACCATCGCTGTGTTCCTGGTGCCGCTCCCCGAGGGCGGGTTCGTGATGGTGGAGAGCGGCCCCGGCTCCACGATCGAGAATGTGGAGGCGGGCGTGGCGGCGGCGGGGCTGGCCCTGGGTGATCTCAAGGCGCTGCTGCTCACCCACATCCACCTGGATCACGCCGGCGGCGCCGGGGCCCTGGCGGCACGGACCGGTGCCGAGGTGGTCGTGCACGCGATCGGTGCGCCCCACCTGAGCGACCCGGGACGCCTGGTCTCGAGTGCCCGCCGCATCTACGGCGAGGCCATGGACGAGCTCTGGGGTGACATGGAGCCGGTTCCCCGGGAGCGCCTGCGGCCGGTCGAAGGGGAAGAGACGCTGGCCCTCGGTGGGCTCGAGGTGCGCGTCCTCCACACGCCCGGTCACGCCTCTCACCACGTCAGCTACCTGTTCCCCGACGGCACGCTGTTCACGGGTGACAGCGCAGGCATCCGCTTGCCCGGCTCGCCGCTGACCCGACCTGCCCTGCCGCCCCCCGAGCTGTCGTTGGAGGATTGGGAGGCGAGTGTCACCCGCATGCGCGGCGTCGGCCCCCAGCGCCTCATGCTCACGCACTTCGGTGAGGTGCAGCCGGCCGACGACCACCTGGCCGAGCTGCCCGAACGTAACCGCACATGGGCCTCAGAGGTGCTGGCGGGTCTTCGCGCCGGCGAACAGGAACCGGCGCTGGTCGAGCGCGTCGAGCGGCTCGAGGACGCCGAGCTCGAGCGCGCTGGCGCCAACGCCGGGGTCCGGCTGCGCAACAAGGTGACCAGTGACGCCGCCATGACCGTCATGGGCGTCACCCGCTACTGGCGGAAGCGGCACCCGGAGCGTCTGGACGGAGCCGCTTGAAGGTGGGGCCCCGTGGGTAGACTGTCCGCATGACGTCGTTCCCCTTGGGCCGACCCGCCCGCATCGCCGTGCTTGCCTCGGGCCGCGGCTCGAACCTGCAAGCGTTGCTGCATGCGTTCGGGCCGGACGAACCCCTGGGCCAGGTCGTGCTGGTGATCAGCAACCGGGCTTCGGCGCCTGCCCTGGAGAAGGCGCGCTCTGCCGGGGTCGAGGCGCTGCACGTGCCCTACCGCGACGGCTCGGCGTTCGAGGTCGACGCGGCGCGCGCGCTCGAGAGGGCCGCCATCGACCTGGTGTGCCTTGCAGGGTTCATGCGCATCCTGTCGCCGGCCTTCGTGCGGCGTTACCGCGGCCGCCTGCTCAACATCCATCCCAGCCTGCTGCCGGCGTTCCGCGGGCTGCACGCCCAGCGCCAGGCGCTGGAAGCGGGCGTCCATGAGTCGGGCTGTACGGTGCACTTCGTCGACGAAGGCGTCGATACCGGAGGCGTCATCGTGCAACGTCGGGTGCCGGTGCTGGCAGGGGACAGCGAGGACACGCTCGCGGAGCGCATCCGTGCCGAAGAGCATCGCGCCTACCCTGAGGCGGCGCGGGCCGTGTTGACCGGACGGGTGCGCCCGCCGGGCGAGGAGGTTGCCGGATGAAGGTCCTTGTGGTCGGCGGCGGCGGCCGGGAGCACGCGCTGGCGTGGAAGCTCGCGCAGTCCGAGCGGGTCGAGGAGATCATCGTTGCGCCCGGCAACGCCGGCATGACCGATGTGGCGCGGACCGTCGAGGTGCCGCTCACCGTGGAGGCCCTGCTGCGGCTCGCCAGGGACGAGGCGGTCGACTTCACCGTCGTCGGACCGGAGGCGCCGCTTGTCGCTGGCGTGGTCGACGCCTTCGAGGCCGAAGGTCTCCGGATCTTCGGGCCCAGCGCGAAGGCGGCGCGTCTGGAAGGTTCCAAGCGCTTCGCGAAGGAGTTCATGGCGCGGCACGGCATCCCCACCGCGGCCTTCCGGACGTTCCGGGACCGCACGGCAGCGCATGCCTACCTCCAAGAGGTGGGCGCCCCCATCGTCGTCAAGAACTCCGCTCTCGCTGCAGGCAAGGGCGTCACGGTGGCGCGAACCCTGGCCGAGGCCGTCGACGCTGTGGACGCGGTGTTCGAGAAGCCCGCTGCCGAGGTCGTGATCGAGGAACTGCTCGAGGGCCAGGAGATCAGCCTGCTGGTCTTCACCGACGGCCTCGCGTACCGACCCATGGTCCTGGCTCAGGACTACAAGCAGGCACTCGAAGGGGACGTCGGGCCGATGACCGGCGGGATGGGTGCGGTGGCGCCGGCGGCGCTCCTGAGCTCGGCGCAGCAATGGCAGACCATGACGCGGGTGGTCGAACCCACGCTGAAAGCGCTCAACGCCGACGGGATCGCCTACCAGGGCGTGCTCTTCATCGGACTGATGATGACCGAGGAGGGCGCCAAGGTGCTGGAGTTCAACGTGCGCTTCGGTGACCCCGAGACCCAGGTGGTGCTGCCCTTGCTCGACAACGATCTGCTCCGCGTGCTCGAGGCCGTCGCGGATCGGCGACTGGCGCGTCTCGAGCTGTGCTGGACAGGCCGCAAGGCCGCCTGCGTGGTCATGGCCGCTCCCGGGTATCCGGGTTCCTACGAGAAGGCCATCCCGATCACGATCCCCGAAGACCTGGGGGACGACGTGCTGGTGTTCCACGCCGGGACGGCGAGGGGCGACGGAGGACTGGTATCCGTTGGTGGGCGCGTGCTCAACGTCGTCGCCACCGCCGATAGCCTGGAGGCGGCGGTGAAGCGCGCCTACGCCGCGGCCGACCGCATCCAGTTCCCGGGCGCCCACCTCCGTCGCGACATCGGAGGGCGTCTCCTGCCGCATTGATCCGCGCTGCAGGGCACGACGCGGTGACGTCGGAAGGCGGGCTACCATGAAGCCATGCTGGATGACTTCGACGCGCTCTCCGCGCTCGACACGAGCGGATTCCTCAGCCGGCTGGCGGCACTCCCCGGCTCCTATGACGGTCCGGACGGGGTGCAGCCCGAACCCTACGGCGTTCTCGGCTTCGGTGAGGGCGCGGTTCTCACCGCGCTGCTGGCTCCTTGGATGGACGCCCCCATGGTGGGTCAGGGGACGCAGTTCCTCCTCACATCGGGGTTCGACTTCGGCGAGGCGGCGGCCCTGCGTCTCAACGCCGAGTTGACGGGAGCCCAGCCGATCGTGCTCGGCGACGCCGTCTTCGAGCCGAGCTATCGCGTGCCGGCCGGCGTGCTCAGCCCCTACACCCACCTGAGCTACCTGGGTCGTGCTACCGGGCATGCCGAAGCGATCGCCTCCGCCGAGGCCCGCATGCGGGAGCTGTTGCCGCGTCTCGGCCCGGACGTTCCGACCGAGGGCAACCCGGCCAAGACGGTGGCGTGGACGTTGTGGAACCGTGTGCCGCTGCTCGTCAGCAGCCGCGCCCGCGCTGCCCTTCAACCGCTGGTCCAACAGGTGCTGGCGAGGGTCGGCAAGACGCTGGCGATCCCGACAGGCATCCATCCTGCGGGTGTGGTCAGCGGCGCCTTCGAGGGACGCCATCAGCTCGGCGACGACCTCGTCGGCCTGGTGCTCGGTCCCGAGGACCGCGAGGTCGGGCTGGTGCGCGAGGTCCTGGGAACGCGCGTGGCACAGGTGGAGAGCCTGTCGGTGCACGCAGGCGAGTCCATGACCGACGATCTCGAGGATCCGGTCGCCGAGGCGTTCGTGCTGTGGTACCTGAGCGCCTGGGTAGCCGGGTACCTGGCGCTCCTCCACAACTTCGACCCCAATGACAGTGCCGTATACCGGCAGGTTCGCGACACCGCGGAAGCCGCAGTGGGGTGAGCTCGGAGGCCGATAACACCTCACCCCGGTGCCGGCGACCCGCGGTACAGTGGCGCATGCGACGCATCGCCCTTGTTCTGGTGCCACTGGCGCTGCCGGTCCTGCTGGCTGCCTGTGCCCCCAGCAGCGAGAAGCAGGTCACCGTACAGCAGCTCACCAAGCCGATCAGCTACTATCCGCACCAGACCGGCGCGCACTGGGAGTACCTCCCGGATGGCGCCAAGTTGAGCGATCCTCGGCTCACGGTCGACGTGGTCGGGCCCAGCGTCCTCGACGGTCAAGTGTGGATCGCCTGGCACACACAGGGGCGCGGGCTGGACGTCACTCGCTACCTGCAGTACACCCCTGATGGGGTCTACCTGGGTCGCGAGAACAAGCTCGGCACCGTCATCAAATTCGATCCACCCATCAAGGAGTTCCCGGCCGAGGGCCAGTTGCGCGTCGGCGCGACCTGGGCGGGGGACACCAAGGTCGATGTCGTCGCGACCGAGGGCTCGTCCAACGGGAACGCCAAGCAGGCCAGCAAGACCCTCGATGTGCACTACGTCTATACCGTGGTGGACAAGCGCCAGGTGACGCTGGCCGCCGGTACCTTCGAGGTGTACGTGGTGTCGTTCACCACCCGCACGCTGGACGAGAACGCCAACGTCACGAGCACCTTGACGCAGCAGTTCTGGTTCACCCCCGATATCGGCGAGGTGCGGGACGAGAACGGGAACGTCCTCATCGCCAGCAACGTTCTGGCCCCCAAGCCCAAGAACACCGGCTCGTCTTCCGGGACGCCCTGAGGCGGGTTGTCACGGGCCGTCGCTGCGTTCGAAGCGATCAGAGAAAGCGGGTGGGGAGCTTCCGTTCCAGCAGAAGCCCTCTGGTAGACTCATGGGGGTAGCGACGGCGGCCGCGGGAGGAGTGGCACGATCATGGCTTTGCTCGAGGACATCCGGTTTCCTCACGATCTCCGACGATTGAACCGCGAAGATCTTCCGCAGGTCGCCGCCGAGCTGCGCGCGGAGGTCGTGAGGGCGTGCTCGATCGCAGGTGGGCACCTGGCTTCGAGTCTTGGCGCCGTCGAGCTGACGGTCGCGCTGCACTACCTCTACGACACCTCGCGTGACCGGATCGTGTGGGACGTAGGTCATCAGACGTACGGGCACAAGATCCTGACCGGTCGTCGGGAGCGCATGGGAACGATCCGGATGGACGGCGGCCTGGCGGGCTTCGCGACCAGCAGCGAGTCCGAGCACGACGCGCTGACGGTGGGCCATGCCAGCACCAGCCTGGCAGCTTCGCTGGGCATGGCGCTGGCCCGCGACGCGCGTGGCGACGATTATGACGTCGTGGCCGTCATCGGTGACGGCGCCCTCACCGGAGGCATGGCGCTGGCGGCGCTGAACCAGATCGGGCACGTCAAGCCCAGGATGACGATCATCCTGAACGACAACGAGATGTCGATCAGCGAGAACGTGGGGGCGCTCAAGCACTACCTCAGCACGCTGCAGGTGCAGCGCTGGTTCCAACAGGCCGAGAAGGGATCGAAGGAGGCTCTCACGGGAGTGTGGGAGCCGCTGGCGGAACTCGGGAGCCGGGCGAAGAAGGCCGCCCGCCGGTTCCTCGACCCTGCCAGCAACAACCCGTTCCACGCCATGGGCCTGCGCTACGTGGGGCCGATCGACGGCCACAACATCCCACAGCTGCTGTACTACCTCGAGCACATCCGTCGACTCGACGGGCCCACCATGCTCCACATCGTCACCCGCAAGGGCAAGGGCTACGAGGTGGCGGAGAACGATCCGATCACCTGGCACGGAGCCTCGACCTTCGACCCGGAGCACCCGGTGGTCGAAGGCAAGGCCTATGGCTGGTCCAACGCCTTCGGCGACGCCGTGACCGCCCTGGCCGACGGGGACGATCGCGTCTGGGTCGTCACCCCGGCCATGCGCGAAGGCAGCGGTCTGGTGGAGTTCAGCAAGGCCCACCCGGACCGCTTCATCGATGTCGGGATCGCCGAGGACGTTGCCGTCACCGTGGGTGCCGGCCTCGCCCTCCGCGGCGAGAAGCCGATCGTGGCGATCTACAGCACCTTCCTGCAGCGTGCGTTCGATCAGGTCGTTCACGACGTGGCGCTCGAGAACCTGGACGTGGTCTTCGCGATCGACCGTGCCGGGCTCGTGGGCGGTGACGGCGCCACCCATCAGGGCATCTACGACATGGCCTATCTCCGATCCGTCCCGAACATGGCGATCGGCATGCCCAAGGACGTCCGTGAGATGCAGAGCATGTTGAAGACGGCGCTGCGGTTGGGCGGGCCGCGGGCCATCCGCTGGCCCAGAGGCGCGGTGACCGCCGCCGCCGACTCGGTGGAGAGCTGGCCCGAGCTCGCCTGGGGGAGCTGGGAGATCCTCAAGGAGGGCAGCGAGGTGAGCGTGTTGGCCATCGGAACGACCCTGGGGTACGCGTTGGCCGCTGCCGGCGACGACCCGCGTGTCGGTGTGGTCAACGCCCGCTTCGTGAAGCCGCTCGACTACGCGATGTTGGAGTCGCTGGCACGCACGAAGCGTGCGCTGATCAGCGTCGAAGACCACACCATCGTGGGAGGCCTGGGTTCGGCTGTCGCCGAAGCCCTTGCCGACGCCGGTCTCGACGTGCCCCTTCGCCGCTTGGGCATCCCCGACGTCACCGTGCCCCACGGAACGCCGGAGAGGCAGCACGAGGCGCTCGGGTACGGCACCGAGGGCATCCGAGCCGCGCTCCGCGGTCTCGGGATCGCCCGGCCCGGAGACGCCCCCGCAGGCGTCGAGCCCGGGGAGCGGGAGCGGCCGGAGACGTCGGTCCTGAACGCCGCGAAGTAGGCCCCGAACGGGGACGATCCGGCGTTGACAGTGCGCGTCGGCGCCGGGTATCCTACCTTCCGCCCGGAGCGAACATGAGGTGCTCGGGGCCCGCGCGGAGCGGTAGTGTAGCGGTTAGCATATCTGCCTGTCACGCAGAAGGTCGCGGGTTCAAATCCCGTCCGCTCCGCCACTTGCCGGAGGGCGCCCCCGAAGGGGGCGCCACCGGTTCTCGGCCAGGTAGCTCAGTCGGTAGAGCATGCGACTGAAAATCGCAGTGTCGGCAGTTCGATTCTGCCCCTGGCCACCACCGCGGGCCGCACGCCCGGTCCTCCGGTTGCATCACGGAGGCGCGCCAAAGTAGCTCAGCGGTAGAGCAGCCGATTCGTAATCGGCAGGTCGTCGGTTCAAATCCGACCTTTGGCTCCACAGAACAGGTCCCGTGAGGGACGAGAGAACGGGCTCCCGAGAATGTTCGGGGGCCCGTCGTGCGATGGGATGCCGAGCTCCGGTTCACGTGCTCGAGCCGTTCGTTTGGTTCGAGAGGCGACGGATCCGACGCCGCCGGGCGGCGCCTGCAAGGACACCCACGGGTCCTCGGAGACGTGTGCCCCCGCTGCCGGAACGGGGTCGCAGCGCTCTTCATCGACAATGCACTTCTCGCGGGTCTCCACGGTGTGGCGACCGCGTCGGTCCTCCCCCAACAGCAGATCCCCACCCGAGCTAGCTCGGGTGGGGATCGTTCGGTCTACGGGATTCGGTGGGGTGTCTAGAAGCCGGGCTTGGTGACCTTCACGTTCGAGGCCTGCAGACCCTTGGGGCCCTGCTCGACCGTGAACTCCACCTCGTCGTTCTCGTTCAGGCTACGGAAGCCGTCGCCCTGGATCGCCGAGAAGTGCACGAAGACATCCTTGCCACCGTCACTCTGTTCGATGAAGCCGAACCCTTTGTCGCCGTTGAACCATTTCACTTTACCTGTTGCCATGATGCTTATCTCCTAAATGGCCTGACCTTGGTCAAGCGTATTGATGTCCGGGCAGATGCCCGAGTTTCAAGAAAGCCTTATCGACTTTTTCGGAACGCCATGAAGCATACCCCTTGTGGCCCGAGATTACAAGCGCTGCCGGACTACGGCCGCTTCGGGGATGCTTCGGGGTGCCGGGCCGTCTTGTGATGCAGGTTGTGTTGCAGGCTCCCCGCCGACCGCCCCGACCCGACGCCCCAGTGCACTGTGCTAACCTGCAAGCACTCCTGGGAAAGCCAGCGACGAGGCATCGGACGTTTCGGCAAGGTCCGCTCAGGAAATCGCCCGAAGAGGGTGTTCTCATCTCGTACCACACCTCGACAACCGCTGCTGGAGAGGGCTCGTGCTCGGCGCCTCGTGGGCGCATACGGCGGGCGACGATCGTCGCTCCGCCCCACCAGGAGCCCACCGAGGACGTCGTGGCCGGCGTGGCCCCCGCGCCCAGCGAAGGGACTTGCACATGACCAAGCAGAACGCGCATTCGGCCGAGTTCGCCGGTTGGCAAGCGATCGTACGGAAGTACCAGCAGCCTGACCTCAAGCGTGGCCTTTGGCAGTTGGCGAACTCCTTCGGGGGCCTGTTCCTGACGGTGGGACTGATGTTCCTGTCGCTAGGGGTGGGCTACTGGCTCACGCTCCTGTTGGCGATCCCTGCGGCCGGCTTCCTGGTCCGGGTGTTCATCATCCAGCACGATTGCGGGCACGGCGCCTTCTTCAAGTCGAAGCGAGCCAACGACGTGGTGGGCGCGATCAGTGGTGTTCTCACGCTGGCTCCCTACAAGTTCTGGCGCAAGACCCATGCCATCCATCACGCTCACCACGCCGAGCTCGAGGAGCGCGGCATCGGCGACGTGTGGACGCTGACCGTCGACGAGTACCTGGCGTCGCCGTTGTGGAAGCGTATCGTCTACCGCGTGTTCCGGAACCCGCTGTTCCTGTTCGGGGCCGCACCGGCGTTCAACTTCATCGTGTTGCAGCGCCTGCCTTTGGGAGCGAAGGCCAGCTGGCGCACGGGGGAGACCCGTTCGGTGTGGTTGACGAACGCCGCCATCGTTGCGTTGCTGGGCAGCGCAAGCTTCGTGATCGGCGTGTTGCCGGTGCTGATGATCGGCCTCCCGATCATCGTCTTGGCGGCCAGCGTGGGCACCTGGTTGTTCTACGTGCAGCACCAGTTCGAGCGCACCTACTGGGAGCACACCCCGGAGTGGGATTACACGCTGGCGGCGCTTCAGGGCAGCTCCTACTACGACCTCCCCAGGGTGCTGCAGTGGTTCACCGGGAACATCGGCTTCCATCACATCCATCACCTCAGCCCACGCATCCCCAACTACAACCTGCAGCGCTGTCACGACGAGAACCCGATGCTGCAGAGGGTGTCGAGGCTCTCGCTTACGGGGAGCTTCAAGACGGTCGTTCTGACCTTGTGGGACGAGAAGCGGCGTCGCTTGGTGACGTTCCGCGAGGCGCTCCGCAGCAGGCCACGGGGAGCCGCCGCCTAGCGCGCGGTCGTCACCGTACTCGACTCCGCATTGCGAAGACGGTCGGCAGGACGCCGGCCGGCGGGGCTAGACTGACCTATGCAAGGTCATCCCGTTCGCGGCCACCCTTACCTCAGAGAACCGTTCAACGCCATCACCCACATGGTCGGCGTATTGGTTGCGCTGGTGGGTGGCGTCGCCCTGGTGGTGGCAGCGGCCGGTGAACCGTGGAGGATGCTGAGCTTCGCCATCTACGCCGTAGCTTCGCTGACACTGTTCAGCGCCAGCACGCTGCTCCACGGCGTCCGTGCGGGTCCGACCCTGGGCGAGTGGCTCCGGCGCGCCGATCACGCAGCGATCTTCATCCTCATCGCGGGGAGCTACACACCGATCGCGCTGGTGACGCTACGTGTCCACGCGCCCGGATGGGCCTGGCCGCTGCTGACTACGGTGTGGGCCTTCGCCGTTCTGGGTGTGCTCTTCAAGCTGTTCTGGTTCCGGGCCCCGCGATGGCTCTCGACGGGCCTCTACCTGATGCTGGGCTGGATGGCGCTGGCGGCGATCCGTCCGATCGCACGGGCCATGCCCTGGGGCGGTATCGCGCTGCTCGTGGCCGGCGGCCTGTTGTACTCGGTCGGTGCCGTCGTCTACGCCCTCAAACGCCCCAATCCCGCTCCGGCCAGCATGGGCTACCACGGCCTGTGGCACCTCTTCGTGCTCGCTGGCTGGGGCGCGCACTTCGCCATGGTGGCGCTGTACGTTCTCCCCTCGTGAGGGGCGCCCCTCACGAGACAGGCGCCGCCCGTTGCGGCGTGCCGGGCGGCGCCCCGTTGGGTCCCTCCGGGCCGTAAGCCTATAGGGTCGCGGTGATGAAGACCAGCACGAAGATGGCCACCGTCTCGACCACGCCGATCGCCATCAGATAGTTGCCGAAGCCCTGCCCGGTCTCACCGAGGGCATCGGAGGCTGCGGCGCCGACGCGGCCCTGCATGTAGGCCGAGGCGCCCAAGGCGAGCCCACCGAACAGGCCGAGACCGAGCATCGCGGGCCAGGGCACCGTCAGGTGCTTGGCAAGCGCGTCGGACGCGGAGCGCACGACGGCATTCATGAGGATCATGCCGTAGATCGTCTGCGACAGCGGCGCACCCACGAACGTGATCAGGATGAACGGCGCCGACTTGTTCTGCGCGTAGGCACGCTTCCAGGCGCCCACCGCGGCCATGCCGGCGGTACCGGTACCGAACGCCGAACCGAGGGCGGCCAGGCCGAGAACGGTCGCACCGCCCGCCCGTCCCAAGGCGGCCATCAAAACGGGATCCATCAAGCTCCTCCTTCACGACGGGGGTTCATGCCCCCTCCTTCGGACCTTGGGTGTGAGCGAACGGCCGGTAGGGCCGGCCGGTCCACTCCATGCCGAGGTGGCTGGCGAATTCCAGCATGTTGAGCCGCACGCCGTGGACGAGAACGCCCATGGTCGCGAGCAAGATGTTGAGGGTGTGACCGAAGAACAGCACCAGAGCGGCCACCACCCCCGCTACGATGCCGCTCACGCCGCTCCCGACAGCCATCTGGTTGAACGCCTCGGCGATGGCGAAGGTGGCGGCGCCCACGGCGAACAGGCGCACGTAGGAGACCAGGTCGACGAAGTTGCTGACCAGGCTCAGGGGCAGCATGACGTGGTTGAACCACTCGGACTTGAGCGACTTCGGAGGCGTCATGAACAGCACGATGAGCACGATGCCCGCCACCAGGACGTAGAGCATGACGTGGGGGAAGCCGGCGCCCAGCACCATCTCGCGGGCGAGGAAGAACATGGTCCAGGTCGTGAAGATCCAGCCGAGCTGGGCCAGCGCCCGGGGCGAGGGGAAGAATCGGAGCACGTTCCAACCGTGCGCCACGGTGAGGTGGATCGCCCCGATCAGGAAGCTCAACAGGATGAGATGATCCTGGCCCGTCAACCACGACACCTGCAGGGCCTTCAACGGGTGAGGCAGCAACGCGATACCGAAGTAGCTCCCCGTCAGCACGCCCCACACGATGGTGCACACGCTCATGATGCGGAGCAGCGAGAACATGGCCCGCGGCGCGCTCGGCATGCGCCAGCGACCGAACTCCGTGAGCCCGAGGAAGAGCAGTCCGTAGCCGGCGTCGCCCACGATCATCGCGAAGAACAGGCTCATGAACAGCAGGAACGGAACGCTCACGTCGACCTGGTCGTAGCCGGGGAGGACCCCGGTGAACGAGAACAGGGCTTGGATGGGGCGGACCCAGCGGGGCACCGTGATCTCGGTGGGAGCGTCGCTCGGGTCGCCGACGTCCTCCACGAACAGACCCCAGCCGTGCTCCTGGGCCGCCCGCTCCACCAACGGCAGCTTGGGCGCCGGACAGAACCCACGCACGACCGCCAGCGGCCCCGTCAGGGCCGATCCCGCGCGTGCGCGCTCGTAGGACAGGCGGTCTTCGGCGGACGGGATCGACGCCTCGATGGCGGCGCGCTGACGCGCTAGCTCCTGAAGCGAGGACAGCGTTCGCTCCCGCTCCGAACTCAGGCTCGCGCGGCGCGCCCGCAACTCCGCCGGGGCCTCTACGGGAAGGGCGAGTTCCTCGGCAGCCGCCGCTCCCTCACCGAGTTGCGCTCGCGCAAGGTCCGGTAAGGCCCCCACCAGCGCAACGACGCGGCCGCGGCCCTGTCGACCGAGATCGTGGACCACGACGTCGTGGGGCTGCTCCATGGCCCAGCGAGCCGGGGCCTGCAACAAGCGGACCCCAACGCCGCGCCGAGCCAGCTCCCGGAGCGCTTGAGGATCGAAGTCCCCCATCGACGCCACGCGCGCGAGCTCTCGTTCGACTTCCGACCGCTCGTGCTCGATCCGCTCCAAGCGCTCCGAGAGCTCCATCACCTGGCCGACTGCGGCCTCGGCGGCAGCGGCTGAGGTGTGCGTGCCCGCCGCCCCGGCATCCACCTTCGGCGCAGCGCGCCGCAGCGCCTCCACCGCCGAGCGCGCGGCCTCGACACGTGCGCGCGCCGCGGCCACGCTATCGCCGTCGCTCGCCTGCTCCGAGGTCAGATGGAGGGTCCCCAGATCCTGCAGCAACGCCAGGGAGCGTTCGTGCTGGCTCCGCAGCATCACCACCGTGACCTGCTTCATGGGGACGATCACATCGCCGCCTCCTGCTCCATGGACTTCGCCTTGGCGATCTTGGCGCGCACGACCTCGGCGGCCTGCTGGTCGCCGAGCGCGATCCGAATGGTGCGGATGGCACGCTCCGCTTCCGGGATCTTGACCTTCTCGAACAGGTTGACGCGCTGAGAGGTGATGCGGAGCTCGTTGGCCAGCAGCAACCGCTGCTCGGCGAGCACCCGGCGTTCCATGCGCAGGCGAGCCAGCGTCTGGCAGGCCGTGATGGCATCGTCGAGGAACGCCGGAGTGGCGTGCAGATCCGGCAGCGTGCGGGTGAACTCGAGATCCTCCAACACAGGTACGTCGATCCCGGCGACGTTGGCCGTTCTCCGACGCACTGCGGCGATCGCGAGGTGATCGAGGATCGGGACGGCGCTGGCCAGCAGCCCGATCCAGGGCTCCAGCCCCTGCTCCGCGACGACGAGCTCAGCGTCCGCCTTGCGCTCGCTCGCCTCGACCCGCCGGATCTCCATCTGGAGTTGGCGCTTCTTGAGCTGCAGCGTGGGAAGGTAGCGCTTGAAGCGCGAAAGTGCGTCGCGTTGCCGCTTGAGCTCCTGCTTGCTGGCGCGTACGTGGCTCAAGCCGTCGCCTCCGTGTCACCGGTCGTGACGCCGTCGGAGGGCCAGAAGCGCTCGATCAACGCGCTCGGGAGCCCCGTCTGTGGCGGTTCGAAGCACTCGGCAAGGATGCGCCAGCCTTCGTCCAGCGCCTCTTCCAGAGGAAGATGCAGCTCCAGGCTCATCAACCGGTCCTCGAAGGCGGTCCCGTACTTGAGCAGCTGCTCATCCCAACGACTCATGCTGAAGCCCATGGCCTGCTTCTCCAACGTCTCGCGGTAGCCCGCGTAGAGCTGGATCATGGCGTTCATCAGCGACCTGTGATCCTCGCGCGTACGGCCGTTGACGAGCTGCTTCAGACGGCTCAGGCTGCCGAAGGGTTCGATGCGGCCGCCACGCAGGTAGAGCTGGCCTTCGGTGATGTATCCCGTGTTGTCGGGAACGGGATGGGTGACGTCGTCCCCGGGCATGGTCGTGGCGGCCAGGATGGTGATCGAGCCCGCCCCTTCGAAATCGACCGCCTTCTCGTAGCGCGCCGCGAGCTGGCTGTACAGGTCGCCCGGATATCCACGGTTGGACGGGATCTGCTCCATCGTGATCGCGACTTCCTTGAGGGCGTCGGCGAAGTTCGTCATGTCGGTGAGCAGGACGAGCACGCGGCGTCCCTCGAGAGCGAAGCGCTCGGCCACGGCTAGCGAGAGGTCGGGCACGAGGAGACACTCGACCACCGGATCGGCCGCGGTATGCACGAACATCACCGTCCGCACGCTGGCGCCGGCGTCGTCCAGCGTCTCGCGGAACGCCAGGTAGTCGTCGTGCTTGAGCCCCATGCCTCCGAGCACGATGACGTCGACCTCGGCTTGGAGAGCGATGCGGGCCAGCAACTGGTTGGAGGGCTCACCAGCCGGTGCGAAGATCGGCAGCTTCTGGCTCTCGACCAGGGTGTTGAAGACGTCGATCATGGGGATGCCCGTGCGCACCATGCGACGCGGGATGATGCGCCGCGCAGGGTTGACCGAGGGCCCACCGACTTCGATCGGTTCGGCCTCCACCTCCGGCCTGCGGTCGCGGGGTCGTCCCGCCCCATTGAAGACACGGCCCAGCAGCGCCTCGGAGAAGGGCACCTGCACGGGCTTGCCCAGGAAACGGACGTGTGCGTCGGTAGGGATGCCGCGACTGCCTGCGAACACCTGCAGCGAGGCGCGATCGCCCTCGAGTTTGATGACCTGGGCGAGTGACGTCCCTCCGGGCCAGCGCACCTCCGCCAGCTCACGGTAGGTGGCGTCGCCGGCCCGAACGGTGACGACGTTGCCGGCGATCCGCTCCACCTGTGTGTAGACCTTACGCACGGGCCGTCACCCCCTCGACCTTCTCGACGAGGCGTGCCTCGAGCCGTTCGAACGTCGGATCGTCCATCCGCACCAGGTTCCACTCCTTGGTCAACTGGGTCAGCTCCTGGAAGAAGCGCCGCGCGGCATCCTTGTCGGGGAAGTCGAGCGGGGTCCGCAGCACCTTGGACAGCCGGCTGAACACGTGGCGTTGACGACCAGCGCCGCTGGCCGCGTCCACCTCGTGGAAGGCATCCTGCTGGAGGTAGGCGGCGTCGAGGTACTCGGCCTTGAGATAGGTCACGTAGTCGGAGATGGCCGTCCCTTCCTCGCCAACGACCTTCATCATCTGGTCGACCTCGCGGCCGTTCTTCAGCACCTCGCGTGCCGCTCGCACGTCCTCACCGTCGGCAACGCCGTCGTAACGGCTCCAACTCTCGAGCGGGTCGACGGCAGGATAGCGGCGAGCGTCCGAGCGTTCGCGCGAGAGGCCGTGGAACGCGCCCACCACCTTCAGCGTGGCCTGCGTCACCGGTTCCTCGAAGTTGCCGCCGGCGGGGCTGACCGCACCCCCGATGGTTACGGAGCCGGTCCGGCCGTCATTCAGTCGGACCACGCCACCGCGCTCGTAGAACGCCGCGATGACAGACTCGAGGTAGGCGGGGAACGCTTCCTCGCCCGGGATCTCCTCCAGGCGCCCGGAGATCTCGCGCAGTGCCTGGGCCCAGCGGGAGGTGGAATCGGCCAGCAGCAGCACGTTGAGGCCCATCTGGCGGTAGTACTCCGCCACCGTGACCGCCGTGTAGACGCTGGCCTCTCGGGAAGCGACCGGCATCGAGCTGGTGTTGACAACGATCAGCGTGCGCTCCATCAGGCTTCGACCCGTCCGCGGATCGACGAGCTCGGGGAACTCACGCAACGTCTCGACGACCTCGCCGGCACGCTCTCCGCACGCCGCGATGATGACCACGTCGACCTCGGCGTGGCGGCTGGTGATCTGTTGGAGCACCGTCTTGCCGGCGCCGAACGGTCCGGGTATGCAGTAGGTGCCACCCAGCGCCACGGGGAAGAGGGTGTCCAGGATCCGGATCTTGGTCACCAGCGGCTCGCGCGGCCGGAGTCGCTCCCGGTAAGCGCGAATCGGCATCTTGACGGGCCAGCGCTGCACCATGGTGACCGGATGCGAACGGCCGCGATCGTCCACCAGGGTCGCGACGGAGTCCTCGATGCGGTATTCGCCCGCCGGCGCGATCCACTCGACGCTCAGCCGGCCCTCCAGTCCGAACGGGACCATCACGTGGTGCGTCACGGCGTTCTCGGGCACGGTGCCGAGGGTGTCGCCGGCACGGATGCGGGTGCCGGTCTCGGCCACCGGCGTGAACGCCCAGCGCTGCTCGCGGTCGAGCGGTGTCAGGTAGACGCCGCGGCGCAGGAAGAAGCCGGCCGCCTCGGCCAGCTCCGGCAACGGGTTCTGAAGACCGTCGAAGATCCGGCCCAGGAGCCCCGGCCCGAGCTCTACCGTGAGCAACTCCCCGGAGAACTCGACCGGCCCACCGACGTACAGGCCGGAGGTGTCCTCGAACACTTGGAGGTCGGCGTATTGCCCGCGTACGCGGATGAGTTCCGCCTTGAGGCGAAGATCGCCCAGCACGGCGTAGCCGACCTCGTTCTGGATGACGGGCTTCTCGAAGGCGACGGTGAGCAGGTTGCCGCTCACGGAGACGATATGGCCGACGTTAGGCATGGTTGCTCTCGCTCATTCGATCCTCAGGCATCGTGAACCTCGGGCGCGGTTCCGGCGTCGTGGCGGCGTTCGAGCTCCTCCAGCGTGGCCCGCAGGACGCGGCGTCCCTCCTCGGCGTCGCGACCCGCCCGGTCGTCGACCAGATGAAGGCGTCGGGCGTAGGCGAACAGTGCCGCGAACCCCCACGGCACCACGCCTGCCAGATCATCGAGCAGCCGCCAACGAAGCTCGTCGAGCGCGCGCTCGCGCTCCAGCGGGTTTGGCGCGTCGAAGGCGCGGATCACCCCGTCCTCGATGTCCACACGGAAGCCGGTATGGTCGCGCAGGTACGGCTCGACGGCGACCCCCCAACCCGTAGCGCGCTTCCGCGCCACGGCGTTCCTGAGCTGGCGTTCGCCGTCGAGCCACTGTCGCGCCACCGAGCCCACCTCGCCGGGCGCCGTGGCGGCCGCCTCGGGCTCCTGCAAGGCGTGCAGCGCTTCGTCGTCGAGGAAGGGCCGGCATTGCGCCACCAGCGCGGGAAGCGTCATCGGCGGCGGGTCGCCCAGCACGGGCGAGGGGAGTGTCGAGAGGAGGTAGGCGTACACGGGCTCGGTGACCGCTAGGGCCGGCCCTCGGCCGCGTCCCCGTCGGTCCCCTCTTCCGCCGTACCGGCCGCGATGAGCTTCGCGAGCTCAGGGCGCAACATCTCCGCCATGACCGACGTGATGGCCTCGAGCGTGAAGTCGTGTTCGACATGGTCGCCGTTCATCGATACCCGGAACCCCTTCTCGATGTCGCGGCCTAGCCGGATGTCCACGCCCTTCTCGAGCTTCTGCCGGTACTCGTCGGCGTAGAAGTGGGCCAGCTTCTCGCGGTCCGCCTCGCCCAACAGCACGGTCATGCGGCGCTCGGGGCCGCTGCGTTTGGCGTAGGCCTCGGCCATGACGATGAGCATGTCGCGCAGCGTCTCGGGCGTCAGCGCTTGACTGAGCGAGTCGTGCACGAGCGCCATGACGACATCCTCTACGCCGCGCCTGACGGCCATGAGAACGTCGCGGCCGGCCTGTTGGAGGCCGCGCTCGCCGCGCTCTCGGCTGAGCGCCGCATCGCGCTCGGCTCCGCCGCGGATGCGCGTTGCTTCGGCGTTGGCCGCGGCGACGCGCCGGCCGGCCTCGGCCTCGGCTTCGGCGAGGATGGCGCGAGCCTTGGCTTCGGCTTCGTCCACCACCTCGCCCTGAAGCTTGTCGATCAGGGACTGCAGGGCTTCGGGCATGGGGCCCCTCTCACGGACGCGGCGACCCGGAGGGACGGCCTCCCTCGGACCGCATCAGGCATGCGGTGGGAAGGTGGTGTCCTACGCGTGGTCGCCGGTCTCGAGCAGCTCAATCTCGCCTTCTTGTAACACGTGGCGTCGCCTGCCGTGGGGGTTACAAACGTCCTGACGGGCGAGATGTCCCGTTCCACGATGTGCCGCTCAGAAGCGCTCCGTGACCGTCTTCATCTCCATGAAGCCACGCAGGTAGTCCGGTCCCCCCGCTTTGGCGTTGGTGCCCGACATCTTGAAGCCGCCGAAGGGCTGCACGCCGACCAGCGCGCCCGTGATCTTGCGGTTGACGTAGAGGTTCCCTACGTCGAACTCCTCGCGCGCACGCTCGATCCGCAGGCGCTCACGCGAGCACAGTCCGCCGGTGAGGCCGTACATGGTGGCGTTCCCGATCTCCAGCGCGTGGTCGAAGTCCCTCGCCTTCATCACCGACACCACCGGCCCGAAGATCTCCTCGCAGGCGATGGTGGCGCTCTGCGGTACGTCGGCGAACACGGTGGGCTGGATGTAGTAGCCGGGGCCTTCGGCGCGGCCGCCGCCGAGCACCAGGCGGGCCTCCAGCTTGCCGGTCTCGATGTAGGCGAGGATCTTGTCGAACTGCTTCTGATTGATGACGGCGGCCACGTCGGCGTTCTCTTCGGCCGGGCCCACCCGGAGCCCGCGGGCGCGCGCCAGGAACTTCTCCAACACCTGATCGTAGACGGCCTCGACGACGATGAGCCGGCTCATCGCCGAACACTTCTGACCCTGGAAGCCGAAGGCTCCGGCGACCGCGGCGTCCGCGGCGAGGTCCAGATCCGCCGTCTCGTCGACGATGAGGGCGTCCTTGCCGCCCATCTCGGCGAATACGCGCTTGAGCCAGTTCTGGCCGGGATGCACCTTGGCCGCCCGCTCGTTGATGCGCAGGCCGGTCGCCACCGAACCGGTGAAGTTGATGAATCGGGTGCGCGGGTGGTCCACCAGGGCGTCACCGAGGTCGGCGTCCTCGCCGGTGAGAAGATTGATCACGCCGGCAGGGAAGCCGGCTTCCTCGACGCACTCCATGAACTTCTGGGCGATGATCGGCGTCGACGGCGAGGGCTTGACGATGACCGTGTTCCCGACCACGACCGGCCCGACCGTAGTGCCGACCAGGATCGCGAGCAGGAAGTTCCACGGGGGGATGACCACGCCGACCCCGATAGCCCTCAGGTGGCTGGTGTTCTCCTCGCCGGGATGGTCGTAGGTGGGGACCGGGCCGGCCAGCTGCAAGGACTGCCGCGCGTAGTACTCGCAGAAGTCGATGGCCTCCGCCACGTCGGCGATGGCCTCGAGGTAGTTCTTGCCGGCCTCGAAGACCTCCCAGGCGGCCAGCTCCTCGCGCCGCCGACGCAGCACGGCGGCGAGCTTCACCAACGTGCGTGCGCGATGCGCCATGGGCAACCGCGACCAGGTCTTGAAGGCCTCCTGAGCGGCCGACATGGCGCGCTCGATCTCGGGGCCCTTGCCCTTGGCGCTACGGCCCACGACGCGGTCCGGATCGCAGGGATCGACGGAGGTGAGGTACTCGCCGGTGTCGACGCGCTCGCCGCCGATCACGAGCGGGTAGTCACGCCCGAGCTCGGAGCGCACCGCGTCCAACGCGCGCTCGAACGCCTGACGGGTGGCGACGTCGGAGAAGTCCGGGTAGGGTTCGGTCTCGTAAGGTTCGAACAACATTGCGATGTACTCCTTCTCTGGATGCCCTGGGCTCAGCCCGCGATGCCGCGTAGCACGAACGCGAGGTTGGCGGGGCGTTCGGCGAGGCGGCGACTGAAGTAACCGTACCAGTCCTCCCCGAACGGCACGTACACCCGGAGCGGGTGCCCGTCGCGGACGAGCCGGTCCTGCAAGTTGGGCTTCACCCCATACAGGAGCTGGAACTCGTAGCGCGCGCCGTCGAGGCCCGCGCCTCGCACGAAGGCCGCCACCTCGCCCAGGATCCTCTCGTCGTGGGTGCCCACGTTCACCTTGCCGCCGACCTCCAGGGCGCGGTAGGTGAGCTCGCGGTAGGCGCGCTCGACGTCCGCCTTGCCCTGGTGAGCGACCTCCCGCGCCTCGTTGTACGCGCCTTTCACGATGCGCAGGTCGGGCGCGGGGGAGAGCGCCAGGAGGCGCTCCAGGTCGTCGGGAGTGCGGTAGAGGTAGCTCTGCAGAACGGTCGAGACGTCCCGGCGTCCCGCGGCCCAGAGGCGTTCGAACAGCGTCAGGGTGGCGTCGACGTAGCCGCTGCTCTCCATGTCCAGGCATAGGTGCCCGCCGTGGCGCGCCGCTGCCTCGGCGAGTCCGGTCGCCAATTCGAAGGCGAGATCGGGATCGATGCCGAGCCCGAGCTGGGTGGGCTTGGCGCTGAAGTAGGGCTCGAGTCCGAAGCCGGCGGCGGCCTCGAGCGCGGCCAGGATCCGGGCGGCCGCCTGCCGGGCGGCCGCCTCGTCGCTCACGAACTCGCCGAGAACGTCCAGGACGATACCCTTGCCGGAGCTCTCGATCGCTCGCAGGTGGGGCAGGGCGGACTCCAGCGACTCGCCTGCGACGAAGCGGCCCACGCCCAGCCGCCACCCGACCCGGGTGATGAAGCCGCGAACGAGTGGAGCGTCCGACACCGCCAACATGGTGCGGCGGTAGACACCGTCGAGGGTCACGATCGGCCTCGCTGTAAGGGGGTAGAACACGGTCGTCCGTTCACGCGTCACTCTACCGCCGCCCGACCCCGCATCGATCCGGCCCCAGAGCACCTTCCGTACTCGCCCGGGAAGGACAGGCGTTGACAGGACCGGGCCGTCGCCGTAGCCTACCGCTGTCGTTCAAGGTTGGTTCCGCTGCTCGCCCTAGGGGGCGACAGGTTCGTTCATGGGGGTGGCTCGAGGCTGCCCGCTCTCGGCGGCACAGAGCCGAGGGGGAATGGGAGGATTCATGTCCAGGAAGGTGATCGTCCCGGTCCTGGTGGCGTTGACGCTGGCGCTGGCTGCCAGCACGGTGTTCGCCGCCGATCCCATCGTGATCGGCGTGCAGGCGCCCATCACGGGCCAGTACGCCAACGAGGGGCAGGGCATCGACAAGGGCGTCAAGTTGATCGCCAAGCAGATCAACGACCAGGGCGGCTTGCTGGGCCGCACCATCGAAGTGAAGACCTGCGACGACGGCGGCCAGGCGTCGCAGGCCGCGATCTGCGCACGTCAGCTCGTCAACGAAGGTGTTCTGGCCGTCATCGGCACTTACACCAGCGGCGCCGCGCTGGCGGCCGAGCCTATCTACGCCCGGGCCAACGTCATCCAGACCTCCGACGGCACCAGCGACCAGCTGACCGCGGGCGGCTACAAGACCTTCTTCCGCAACGCCCCGCCCAACAGCGCCGAGGCGAAGTTCACGGCCGCCTACCTGGTGAACGGCAAGAAGTTCCAGCGCATCGCCGTGCTGGCCGACCACTCCAGCTTCGCCAAGGGGCTCTCCGATGCGGTCGTCCAGGCCGTCAAGAGCGATGGCGGCAACCTGGTGTACACGGGCTTCATCACTGCCGGATCGCAGGACTACACGGCGGTGCTCACCAAGATCAAGTCGGTGAACCCCGACGTGCTCTACTTCTCCGGCTACTACCCCGACGGTGGGCTCATCCGCGCCCAGATGAAGCAGCTCGACATGAGCGCGACGTTCGTCGGCGGCGACGCCAACCAGAACGTAGCGTTCGCCCAGATCGCCGGGAACGCCGCTCAGGGCGCCATCATCATCAACGTGCCCTCGCCCGACAACCTGCCCTATCCCGAGGCCAAGCAGTTCCTGGCCGACTACAAGGCGGCCTACGGGCAGGAGCCGCCCAGCATCTACACCCTCACGAACGCCGATGGTTTCCGCGCCGTGATCGCCGCAGTGAAGGCCACGCAGAGCACCGACCCAGCGAAGCTCATCGACTGGCTGCACAACCTGAAGGACTTCCAGGGACTGACCGGGACGTTCTCGTGGGACAAGACCGGGGAGCGCATCGGCAGCCCGTTCACGGCGTTCGAGATCCAGGCCGACGGTTCGTACAAGATCGTCTATCCGGAGTCGGCCACGCAGTAATGGCCGGCCTGCGTCCGCGGCGCGGGCGCTAGGGCTCCATGGACGTCGTCCTGCAGCAGTTCATCAACGGTGTGACCGTGGGCGGTTTCTACGCACTGATCGCCCTCGGTTACACCATGGTCTACGGGGTGCTGAAGCTCATCAACTTCGCGCACGGCGACCTGAGCATCCTGGCGGCCTTCATCGGGTTGACGGTCCTGACCAGCGGCCTCGGCGGCGGCAACGCCGGCGCCCTCTTGCTGGCCGCGGCCTTCATCGTGGCCGCGGTCGCCGTCGGCATCGCGGGCGCCGTGCTGGAGTTCACGGCGTACCGCCCCCTGCGCAAGGCGCCCAGGTTGTCCGCGGTGGTGTCGGCGCTGGGCGCGTCGATGCTGATCGAGAACGGCATCATGTTGATCTGGGGCCCGGAGGTCAAGGTGTTCCCGGCGAACCTCCTGCCGGATCTCAAGTGGAAGATCGGGAGCGCGTCGATCAGCTTCGTGCAGGTGGTGATCATCGTGGGCTCGCTGGTCCTCATGGCCGGCCTGTACTTCTACGTGCATCACACCCGCTTCGGCACCGCCATCCGGGCCGCCGCGATCGATCAGGACGCCGCCAGGCTCATGGGCATCAACGTCAACCGGGTGATCGCCAGCGTGTTCGTGGTCGGCCCGGCACTGGGCGCGGTGGGCGGCCTGTTCATAGGCCTGTACTACCGTGAGGCCTACTTCAACATGGGCTGGATCTACGGCCTCAACGCCTTCATCGCCGCGATCATCGGGGGCATCGGGAACATCCCGGGCGCCATGCTCGGCGGCCTGCTGCTGGGGCTGTTCAACGCCTTCGCGGCGGGCTACGTCTCCAGCTCCTGGCAGGAGGCCATCACCTTCGCGCTGCTCATCGCCATCCTGTTGGTGCGGCCTACCGGCATCCTGGGCGAGCGCGTGGCGGAGAAGGTATGAGCGCGCCCGTCTGCGCCGGCTCGGGGAACTCCTAGCTCATGGTCGCTCCTCGATCGACAGCGCTCGGCCGGGCGCGACGCGCGCTCGGACCGCTGCTCTGGCTACTCGGCCTGCTGGTGCCGGTCCTGCTGAACGGCAGCTGGATCAGCATCCTGGCGATCTTCGCGATCTACGCCGTCGTCGCGTTGTCGCAGGACATCGTGCTGGGGCGCGCCGGCATGTACGACATGGGACACGCGGTGTACTTCGGGGTGGGTGCGTACGTCACCGCCATCCTCAACACGCGGCTCGGCTGGCCGATCTTCGCCACCTGGCCGGTCGCCATCGTGGTGGCGGCGTTGGTCGGGGTCGTACTTTCGGCCCCAATCGTGAAGCTCCGCGGCGACTACCTGCTGGTCGCCACCATCGGCTTCAACATCATCTTCGTGCTGGCCCTCGGGAACAACGTCGGTGACGTCACCGGCGGCCCCGACGGCATCTTCGGGATCGGCGTGCCCCATCTCTTCGGAACGGCGCTCTCCAGCCAGGGTGCACTGTTCTACCTGGACTGGCTGGCGCTGGCGGCCGTGCTGCTGCTCATGCGCAACCTCGAGCGCTCCCGGATCGGGCGCGTGTTCCGCTATCTCAAGGAGGACGAGCTCGCCGCCACCACGCTGGGGGTCAACGCCCGCTACTACAAGATCCTGGCGTTCGCGATCGGCGCCGGCGTGGCCGGTGCCGCGGGAACGCTGTTCGCCGTCCAGCTCGCCAGCGTGAGCCCGGGATCGTTCGTGTTCACCGAATCGGTGACGCTCTTCGCCATCGTGCTCGTCGGCGGCCAGGCGTCCATCCCCGGCGTGCTGCTGGGAACGGTGCTGATGTTCGTGGTGCCGCAGGTGTTCCGCGGGCTGGCGCAGTACCGCTACCTCGTCTTCGGCTTCGCGATGATCGTGGTGATGGTGTTGCGGCCCCAGGGGATCTGGCCCCGCGGGAGGACACGATGACGCCGGCGTCGGGAGGGGGACCCCTGCTCGAGATCGACGGCATCTCGATCAGCTTCGGGGGCTTGCGCGCCGTCGACGACCTGAGTTTCGGCGTCGCAGAAGGGGAGATCAAGGGGCTCATCGGCCCCAACGGCGCCGGCAAGACCACCGTATTCAACATGATCACCGGTGTCTATCGACCCGACGACGGGCGCATCCGTTTCGCGGGCGAGGACATCACCGGGCGGGCGCCCCACCAGGTCGCCCGCCACGGCATCATGCGTACCTTCCAGACGATCCGGCTGTTCGCCGGGATGACCGTGCTGGAGAACGTCCTGGCGGGGCAGCACCTACGCACACGTCAGACCTGGTGGCAGAGCCTGCTGGGCACGCCGGGACAGCGGCGGGAAGAGCGGGCGCTGGTCGAGCGCACCATGGACACGCTGCAGCGCCTCGACCTCGCCGCGGTGGCGCACGAGGTCGCGACCTCGCTGCCCTACGGGGTGCAACGGCGCGTCGAGCTGGCCCGCACGCTGGTGGCCAGCCCCAAGTTGCTCATCCTCGACGAGCCCGCGGCGGGCCTGAACGACCGGGAGTCCGCCGCGCTCAACGACACCATCACGTCGATCCGCGACGGGGGCGTCACGATCCTGCTGGTCGAGCACGACATGAACGTGGTCATGAACGTGACGGACAGCATCGTGGTGATCAACTTCGGCAGCAAGATCGCCGAGGGCGGACCTACCGACATCCAGCGCGACCCGGCGGTGATCGAGGCCTACCTGGGTCAGGACGACGAGGAGGCGGCCGCGTGAGCCTGCTGGAGGTGACCGATCTGGAGGTCAATTACGGTCAGATCCAGGCCCTGAAGGGCATCTCGCTGGAGGTGGCGCAGGGCGAGGTGGTGGCGATGCTCGGTGCCAACGGCGCGGGGAAGACGACCTTGATGCGGACCCTGAGCGGCTTGATCCCGCCCCGCTCGGGACGGATCGTCTACGACGGCGCCGACATCACCTCGCTCGGCGCCGACCGCATCGTGCGTCAAGGCATCGCCCAGTCTCCCGAGGGGCGCCGCGTGTTCGGCACACTCACCGTGGCCGAGAACCTGCGGCTGGGCGCATATACCCGCCCTCCCGACGAACTCGAGGGCTCGCGCGCCCAGGTCTACGAACTGTTCCCCCGCCTGCGGGAGCGCCGTGGGCAGCTCGCCGGCACGCTCTCGGGCGGCGAGCAGCAGATGCTCGCGATCGGCAGGGCGCTGATGGCGCGCCCCCGTCTGTTGCTGCTCGACGAGCCGAGCCTCGGGCTCGCACCGCTGCTGGTCAAGGGCATCTTCCGCGCGCTGGAGGATATCCGGGGCAGCGGCGTGACCATCCTGCTGGTCGAGCAGAACGCACGCATGGCGCTCAAGCTCGCCGACCGCGGCTACGTCCTCGAGGTCGGCTCCATCGTGCATCAGGACCACGCCACGGCCTTGCTGGCGTCGCCTGAAGTCCGGGCCGCGTATCTGGGCAAGGCCTGAGCGGCCGTCGGCGGGGACGGCCTGGGGGCCGTCGAGACCTTCCCCGAGGCGAGTAAAACTTCGAACAGTGACCCCAGGGCGCGCTTGCTACGCTTTCGTGGACGGCCCCCGTAGGTGAGGGCCGGGGCCCCGAGGTCCTCATGACGATGACGCGCAACCCCATCCGGACGGCCGTGATCACGCTCCCAGGAGAGGCGCGCAGGTGAAGCTCTTCTTCGTGCGCCACGGCGAGCCGGACTGGAACTTGGTGGAGATGCGCGGTGCTCGAGGATGGGCGAAGGATTTCGCGCCGCTGACACCGCTCGGTCGTCTGCAGATCGACACCATCGCGGGAGACTTCCGGTTGCAGGAGGCCGATGCCATCCTGTGCAGCACGTTCACGCGGGCGCTCGAGTCGGGGGCGCTACTCAGTCGGGCGCTCAACAAGCCTCTGTTCGTGGAGTACGACCTGCACGAGTGGCTTCCGCAGAAGGACCCTCTGGCCGAGGCCGACGCGCACCTGCTCGAGCGTGCCAAGCAGACCCTCTCGGGTTCCCGGGCCGACGATCCTTCCGCGCCCTGGGAGAGCCTTCACGAGGTGCGCGACCGGGTCCTCACGGTTCTCAACCGGTACCGCCGCTTCGACAGCCTGGTGGTCGTCACCCACGGCGTCGTCATCGGCAGCCTGGTAGGGATGCGCAGGCTGGTGGATCACGCCGAGATCGTTCCGTTCGAGATCGACCTCGACCGTCCCGGTCCGGCTCCTACGGCCGCCGAGCACGTCGTTCGCTCCCACTGACCGGCAGGCGTTCCGTGCCCCCGCGCTACGCGCTATCCTAGCGCGGTGACGATCGAGCCTTTCCCCATCCTGGAGGGACCGCTGGTGCGGCTCAGGCCCCTGGAGCAGCGCGACGTGGAGCCGCTCGTCGCGATCGCCCTGGAGAACCCGCACGAGTACCGACTCACCTCCACCCCGGCGTCCCTCGAGCAGGCCGACGCCTATTTCGGCCGGGCCTTCCAGGAGATGGCACAGGGCACGGCGCTGGTGGTCGCGGTCGAGGAGCGGGCCGGCGGGCGGCTGCTGGGGACCACGCGACTGGCTGACATCGACCCGCGCCACCGGGGCTGCGAGCTCGGCTTCACCTGGTACCGGCCGGACGTGTTCAACAGCGGAGTGAACGTGGACTGCAAGCGTCTGATGCTGAGCTTCGCCTTCGGCCCGCTGGGGCGGCTCCGCGTGCAGATCCACACGGACGTCCGCAACCTCCGTTCGCAACGGGCGATCCGCGCTCTCGGCGCCCGCTACGAGGGGGTGTTGCGGCGCCATATGATCACCAAGGACGGCGAGGTCCGCGACACCATGGTCTTCGCCGTGACCGACGAGGACTGGCCGCACGTGCGGGTGCGGCTCGAGGCACGCCTCGCGCGCCGTCTCGACGGGGCTACACGCGTGTAGGAGAGAACGGGCTCAACGCACCCCGTGCAGGATCTCGGCCAGGGCCTCCGCGTCGGTGATGAAGACCTCTTTGGGACGCGTCTCGATCACGCCTTCGGCCTCCAGGGCCTTCAGCGCGCGGGTGACGGTCTCACGGCTGGTTCCGGCGAGACTTGCGAGTTCCTGGTGGGTGAGACGAACCAGCGCACGCTGGTCGTCGATCTCCACCACCCCCCCGCGGTAGAGCCGCAAGAGCACGTACGCGACCCGACCCTGCGCATCCTTGTAGGACAGGATCTGCGACTCGTCGTCCATGCCCCGCAATCGACTCGCGAGGGTGGTGGTGAGGTTGAGGCTGATCGACGGGTAGTCCGCCAGCAGTTTCCGGAAGTCGTCGTTGAACAGCAGGTAGGCGGTGACTTCGCCGAGCGTGAGCGCTGTCGCACTGCGGGTCGACTCGCCCAGCAGGGCCATCTCGCCGAAGAACTCGGGGGGCTGCAGGATCGCCAGCGTCTTCTCGTGGCCGCCCAGGTCGATCTTCGACAGCTTCACCAGGCCAGCACCCAGGATGTAGAGCGCCTCGCCCTTGTCGCCCTCCTGGAAGACGGTGACGCCGGCCTCGTAGACCCGACGTCGCACCGCGGTCGCCGCGATCGCCAGCGCCCGGTCGGGAGCGCCGCGGAACAGCGGCACCTCGCGTAGGAACGCTGTCAGAACCTCCGAGCCGTTCTCGTCTTGAGCCATCGATCCCTCCGGTGCCACGGACGGGCCGCGGGCGCGCGGGCCGGTCCCAATGTGTGCTTGCGTTCGCGCCGATCTTCGAGCGCGCCCACCCATCGTCCCCTCCAGATCGTATAGTACCCCCGTGCCAGCCGTGCTGGAATGCCGAGCCCTGACCCGGCGGTACCCAGGACCCGACGGTGGCCTCGAGGTGTTGAGCGGGGCGAGCCTGCGCGTCGAGCACGGCGACGTGGTCGCGGTGCTCGGCCCGAGTGGTTCGGGGAAGAGCACGTTCGTCCACCTTCTGGCCGGGCTCGACCAGCCTGATGCCGGTGAGGTGTGGTGGGGCGGCCTTCCGGTGCACGAGCGGCGCCCACAGGCACTTGCGACGGAGCGTGCGCGGACGTTGGGCCTGGTGTTCCAGAACCACTACCTGCTCAAGGAGCTGAGCCTGCTCGAGAACGTGATGTTGCCCGGCCGCATCGTGGGCGAGCTGGACGAGGCGCGTGCCCGCGAGTTGCTGGCGCGCGTGGGGTTGGAGTCGAGACAGGGGGCCGTGCCGGGCCGGGTGTCCGGTGGCGAGCGTCAGCGCGCCGCCGTGGCCCGCGCCCTTGCGCTGAGGCCGCGCCTGCTGCTCGCCGACGAGCCCACCGGGAGCCTGGATCGCACGAACGCGCGGGCCGTGTTCGACCTGCTCCTGGAGCTGGCGCGAGAACGGGATACGGCAGTGGTGATGGTGACGCACGACGAAGATCTGGTGCGCTCGGTGGACCGTCGTTACCGGCTGAGCGGCGGCCGGCTCGAGGCGATTCCCGCAACCGGTTGAGAGCGTTCGCCACAGGCAACGACGTCGAGGTGCTAAACTCGCGCCAACGCAGGCGAGAACGCACCGTTCCGGGATGCATCGAGGGGACGGGCGGCCTGTAGGCACGTGACGTACTTACTGGAGGTGTGTATGAAGAGAATGGCCATGTTGGTGGCCGCTGGTTTGCTGGTCCTGTCGGGGCTGGCATCCGCGCAGACGCTGGTGTACGGCCAGAGCGGCCTGCCGGTGAATCTCGACCTTCCGCAGGACGGGAACTCGCTGACGGTTCTTTACAACATCGCCGAACCGCTGGTGGGCTTCAAGCCGGGCAGCTCCGAGTTGAAGCCGCTCCTGGCGACGAGCTGGGAAGCGAACGCCGACGCCACGCAGTGGACGTTCCACCTGCGCCAGGGCGTCAGCTTCACCGACGGCACGCCCTTCAACGCCGAAGCGGTGAAGTTCAACTTCGATCGTTGGAACAACCGTGACAACCCCTACGCCTTTGCCAGCCAGAAGGACTTCGCTGCCTGGACGTACATCTTCGCCGCCTTCCACGGCCAGAAGGGCTACCTGCTGGAAAAGGTCGACGTCCTCGACCCCAACACGGTGCGCTTCGACCTGACCTCGCCGGTCGGCTTCTTCCCGGCCCTGGTGGCGTCGAGCTACTTCGGGATCCAGAGCCCGGCCGCCATCAAGAAGGCGGGCGTGGACTACGGCACCCCCGGCGTCGGCGCCGTCGGTACCGGCCCCTTCAAGTTCCAGGAGTGGGTGCAGGGCGACCATGTGACGCTCGTGCGCAACGACAACTACTGGGGTGACAAGGCCAAGGTCGAGCGCATCGTGTTCCGCGGCATCGAGTCGCCGGCCACCCGGCTCGCCAACCTCGAGGCAGGCACACTGGACATCGCCGTGAACCTCTCTCCCGATGACCTGAAGGCCGTCGAGGGGAACTCGGCGCTCAAGCGCGCCACCGCCTCAGCGAACCTGAGTGTCGGCTACATCGGTTTCCACCAGGCCAACAAGCCCTTCGACGACGTGCGCGTGCGCCAGGCAGTCGCCCTGGCCATCGATCAGAAGACCATCGTCGACTCGTTCTGGAGCGGGCTCGGCAAGCCTGCGGCCGAATTCATCCCCCCAGGCCTGATCGGCCGTGCGGGCTACGAGCCGTACGCTTACGACCCGGCCAAGGCCAAGGAACTCCTCAAGGAGGCCGGCTTCCCGAACGGCTTCAAGACCGAGCTCTGGTACATGCCGGTGTCGCGGCCGTACTTCCCCTCGCCCAAGGACATCGCCGAGGCGGTCGCCGGATACCTGTCGCAGGTCGGCATCCAGGCGGAACTCCATACCGAGGACTGGGGCATCTACCTCAAGGACTACGACGAAGGCAAGTTCCCCATGTACATGCTGGGTTGGAGCGCCGACTACGCCGACCCGAACAACTTCATCTACACGTTCTTCAGCCCCACCGAGATCAAGAACGGCTTCGGCTGGACCGGCACGAACGCCGATGAAGTGGTCAAGCTGCTCGGCGAGGCGCGCAAGGCGGCGAGCGAGACCGAGCGCGTGACCTACTACAAGCAGGCCGACAAGATCATCTACGATCAGGTGCCGGGCATGCCGATCGTGTACCCGACGGGCCTCAACGCGACCCGTGCCAACATCTCCGGGTTCCTTCCGAATCCGCTCGGTACCACCAGTGTCGAGCTCAACAACGTCACCAAGAACTAGCGTTCCTAGGCTGGGCCGGCTCACGCCGGCCCAGCAATCATCTTGTCAGCGGGTATGACCTAGCGTGTTCTCCTATTTTCTTCGCCGACTGTTGGGCCTCCTCCCGGTGCTGTTCGGGGTGAGCCTGCTGGTGTTCACCATCCCTCGAGTGATCGGGAGCGATCCCGCGCGCATCATGCTCGGCGAGCGGGCTTCACCCGAGTCGTACCAGCGACTTCGGGTCGAGTTGGGCCTCGACGTCCCCTACTTCTTGAACTTCAAGGAGGCCCGCACCAAGGGCATCGCGGGACTGCTCGACGCGCAGTATCCGAGCTTCGTCAGCCGCGCCGTCCAGGGCAACCTTGGCAAGTCGATCTTCAGCCGCATCCCCGTGGTCAGCAGCCTCGAGCAGTTCTTCCCGGCCACCTTCGAGCTGACCATCGTGGCCATGTTCATCGCTGTGGTCCTGGGGGTCCCGTTGGGCATCGTCGCGGCGCTCAACCGCGGAACCTTGCTTGACACGGCGGTCATGTTCGTGGCGCTGGCGGGCGTCTCCTTCCCGGTGTTCTGGTTGGGGATCATCATGATCTACGTGTTCGCCGTGGGGTTGGGGTGGTTGCCGCCCTCAGGCAGGCTGTCGCCCACCATCGTGTTCCACTCGACAACCGGCTTCTACGTGCTCGACTCGATCGTGCAGGGCCGGTGGGACGTGCTGTGGAACGCCATCAAGCATCTGGTCCTGCCCGGCATCGCGCTCGGCACGATCCCACTCGCCATCATCGTGCGCATGACCCGCAGCAGCATGCTGGAGGTGCTGGGTCAGGACTACATCCGCACGGCGCGGGCCAAGGGTGTCGAGAACCGCGCCGTCATCAGCAAGCACGCACTACGCAACGCCCTGCTACCGGTCATCACGGTGATCGGCTTGAGCTTCGGGCAGCTGCTCTCCGGCGCCATCCTGACCGAGACCGTCTTCGCCTGGCCCGGCATCGGGCGGTTCGTCTACGACGCCATCTCCTCGCGCGACTACCCCATCATCCAGGGGGGCGTGTTGTTCATCGCCGTCATGTTCGTCATCGTCAACATGCTCGTCGACTTCTCGTACGCTTTCATCGACCCGAGGATCCAGTACACATGAGCCCAGGCGCACCATGACCAGCCCGGCCGCATCGCTCGGACGCGAGGACCATGTCGAGGGCCGCTCCCTTCTGCAGGACGCCGCACGACGCTTCCGGCGGCACCCTACCGGTGTACTCGGGCTGGCGATCATCGTGTTCTTCGTTGCCGTCACCATCCTGGCTCCGGTCCTGCGGCCGATCGATCCTCTCAAGATCAACCTTCGTGACCGCATGCTGCCACCCACCTGGACGATGAGCTCTCAGGAGCTCGAGCAGAAACATCTGCATCGCTGGTCCTTCCCGTTCGGCACCGACGTGCAGGGGCGCGACATGCTGGTGAGGGTGCTCTACGGCGGCCGCATCAGTCTTCGCGTGGGTCTGGAAGCCGTGGCCATGGCGGCCCTGGTGGGCACCGTGCTGGGGCTCGTGGCCGGCTTCTTCGGGGGCTGGCTCGACACCGTCATCGTGTGGTTCGTCGACATCTTGCTGGCGTTCCCCGGCATCCTGCTCGCCATCGCCATCGTGGCGGCGTTGGGTCAGAGCCTGCTGAACGCGCTGATCGCCATCAGTATCACGTACGTACCGGTCTATATCCGGATCGTTCGGTCGGTAACACTCAGCCTGCGCGAGGCAGAGTACGTGCAGGCCGCCCGCGCGGTCGGCTCGCGCTCGGTGCGCATCATCGTCGCCCACGTGCTCCCCAACGGCCTCTCGCCGCTGATGGTTCAGCTCACCTTGTCGATCGGCACCGCCATCCTGGATGTCGCCGCGCTCGGCTTCCTGGGACTCGGTGCGCGGCCGCCGACGCCGGAGTGGGGCGCCATGATCTCCGATGGCTTCGGGCGCTTCCGCATCGCCCCGTGGCTGTCGATCGTCCCGGGCATCGCCATCTTCTTCTCGGTGGTCGGCTTCAACCTTCTCGGGGACGCCATCCGCGATGTCCTCGACCCCCGCTTGAAACGCTAGTCCGGACCCGCTTCACCGTCTTCGCTGTGGCGTTCGGCTCGTCGGAAACGCACGATCCAGTGACGGATCCGCGGACGGAGCCGGTTCAGAAGGTAGAGCATCGGCACCAGCACGATCAGGGCCAGCCACAGCACCGTGTCCGATACCAGGACGGCGCTTCCCAGCCAGGCGCTGCCGATGAGCCAGGGCGTGCGCGCGATCATGGCGGCGATCCACAGCTCGGTCAGCGGCAGCGAGGTCAGGCCGGAGAGCAGCACCACGAAGTCCAGATTCAGCACGAAATAGAGCAGGCCCCAGACCGCGACCGAGCGGATGCCTAGCAGCTCCTCCCACTCCTGCAGCGCCTCGCGCCGGACCAGCAGGGTCAACAGTGGGCGTCCGATCTTGCGTGCCAGGAGCAGGCCCACCAACGCCCCCAGCCCGAGACCGATGATGCCGTAGGCCACGGCGGCGAGGAGTCCGAACGCCTTCCCTCCCAGCGCCCCGATCAGCGGCGTGGGGATGAACGGCAGCAGCGCGGTGAGCAGGAACGACCCAACGTAGTAGAGAGGCGCGAGCCAGCCGGCATCGTTGATAAAGTGCGTGAGGGCTTCGGTCATCGGGGCGTGTCCCATCGTACGGCCAAAGCCGCCCTCGGCACAGCGCGCATGACCGGTCGCGCGGCGGCGGCCGCCGAACCGTCCGAAGCTGAGTGAGGGGAGTGTCATGGCAGGCGGCGAGATCTATCCGCTTAGGCTCGAACTCCGGTACAGCCGGCGCGTCTGGGGTGGCGACCGGCTGCCGGAGCTGCTGGCGCTCCCTGCCACGGAGCCCGGGTCGGATCCCGTCGGCGAGGGCTGGCTGGTGTACGCAGAGAATCGGGTCCTGAACGGACGCTTCGCGGGCCGCTCGTTGCAGGGGGTTGCCGACGTCCTGGGTGCGCGGCTGCTGGGTAGCGTCAGCGCCGCGCGCTACGGCGACCAGGTGCCGTTGCTGGCGAAGCTCATCGATGCCGCGGACCGGCTCTCGGTGCAGGTGCACCCCGGTGACGCGTTCGCCCGGACCCATGAGTCCGCCACAGGCTATCTGGGCAAGAGCGAGGCCTGGTACGTGTTGGAAGCGGCGCCCGACGCGCACGTGCTGTGGGGCTTCCGGCAGGACGTCGACGCCCGCCATGTGCGGGACGCCGTCTTGGACGGTTCCCTGCCCGAGTTGATGAACCGCGTGCCGGTCGTGCCCGGCGACGTCATCTACAACCCCGCGGGGACCGTGCATGCGATCGGAAAGGGCATCCTGTTGTTCGAGATCCAGCAGTCGAGCGACCTCACCTACCGGTTGTTCGACTACCAACGACACGACGGCGCGGGCAGGCAGCGTGAGCTCCACGTCGACCGCGCGCTGCAAGTCGCCACGCTGACCGGAGGCGATCGCGCCCGAAGCGTGCCGTCGCCGCTCGCGGGTGGCTGGCGTCGGCTGCTGGGCTGCGAACACTTCGTGATGGACGCCGTCGGCCTCGACGGCGTTGCGTGCGACGCCGAGACCGACCCCGACAGTCTGCAGATCGTGGTGCTCACCCGGGGGGAGGCCACGTTGCGCTGGGCGGGCGGGGAGGAACGGCTCAGGCGCGGGGGCGCCGTGGTGCTACCGGCCGCGCTGGGCCGTTACCGGATCGCCGGCGAGGGGGAAGCCTTGCGGTGCGCCGTGACGCCGCCCCCGACCACGACGGAAGCGCTCGGGCGGCCCCCCGGAGGCGACGTGCGGACCCCATGAGTGAAGGACGGGTGGGTTCGCCGGGAGCCGCGGGACGCGGCGGGGTGCCGCGGCTGGCGGCGCTGCTCGCCCCCTACCGCGGTCGGGTCGTGGCCCTCTCGACGCTCATCGCGGCCGGAGCGCTGGTGGCGCAGCTCGCCCCGCAGTTCGCGCGCATCGTCATCGATGTGGCCATCCCCGGGGGCAAGGCGCGCACGTTCGTGCTGCTGGCCTTGGCGATGTTGGCCTATTACCTCGTGCGGGAGGCGCTGTCGTTCGTCTCGATGTACTTCAGCTACGCGCTCACCCAGCGCGTGATCCACGATCTCCGCACCACGGCGTACGCGCACCTGCTGCGCCTGCCCATGGCGAGGTTCACCCGGGAGCGGTCCGGCTCGCTGGTGGCACGCGTTGTGTCCGACGTCAACGCGCTCGAGTCCATGATCCAGGCCGGCGCCTCGCGCATCCTGGGGCGCCTGTTCGGGATCGTCGTGGTCCTCACGATCCTGTTCGCCATGAACTGGCTGCTGGCACTGGTGTGCCTCGCTCTGGTGGGTGCGATGGCGCTCATCACGCTGCGTTTCCAACAACCGCTGCGCCGCCTATCGCGCCACATCCGCTCGCAGGTCGGGGAGCTGACCGCGGTGGCCAGCGAAGCGATCCAGAACGCGGGCGTCGTCAAGCTGTTCACGGCTGAAGGGGAGGAGTTGGGACGCTTCCGCGAGGCGAGCGATGGGTACCGCAGGTTCGGGATGGCGCGCCGCTGGCAGTCGGGGATGATGCAGGCGGGGGTCGGGCTCAGCTCGGGACTGGGAACGGGCGCTCTGTTGCTGCTGGGCGGTTGGTTGATCGTCCTGAAACAGACGGGGGCCCCGATGCCCCTGGGCGCGGCATCGCTCAGCACCGGCGAGCTGACGGCCTTCCTGCTCTACGTCAGCGAGCTCGTGACCCCGGTCGTGTTCGTGCTCAACTTCAACAACCAGCTCCAAGCGGGCGCCGCCGCCTTGGAGCGGATCGACGACCTGTTGGCCGAGATGCAGGAGAGTGGCGGCAGCGCGCGGTCGCCGGGGTCGGGCGACGTGCGCTTCGAGAGCGTGCGGTTCGCATACCCGGGATCCGACGTGCCCGCGCTCGACGGCTTCGATCTCGAGGTGGCGGCAGGCTCGACGGTGGCGCTGGTCGGTCCCTCCGGCGCCGGCAAGAGCACCGTAGTCAAGCTCCTAGGCAGGTTGTACGATCCTCAAGCAGGTGTCGTCCGCGTCGGGGGTCATGACCTGCGCGAGCTGGGGCTGGATGCGCTCCGCGGTTCCCTGGCGGTGGTGCCCCAGGATCCGACCCTCTTCTCCGGCAGCGTCCGCGACAACATCCGCTACGCACGACCCACCGCCGACGAGGCCGCCGTCGTCCGCGCCGCGCGCATGGCCAACGCTCTGCCCTTCGTCGAGGCGCTCCCGAAGGGCTTCGACACCGAGGTAGGCGAACGTGGCGTGAAGCTCTCCGGGGGACAGAAGCAACGCATCGCCATCGCTCGCGCCCTGCTGCGCGGCGCCACGTTGCTGGTGTTGGACGAGGCGACCTCGAGCCTCGACAGCGAGTCGGAATCCGTCATCCAGGACGCGCTTTCCGGTCTGTTCGCCGGCGCACACGATATCACTAGCATCGTCATCGCGCACCGCTTGTCCACCGTGCGTGACGCCGACCGCATCGCCGTCGTGGACGCCGGGCGCGTGGTCGAACAGGGGAGGCACCTTGCGCTGCTGGAACGCGGAGGCCTCTACGCCCGCCTTCACGCCATCCAACAACGGGGAACGAGCGATGAAGAGGTCGCGGGGCGGGTCGATGTCGTCGTTCCCCCGAGCTGACGGCACCGCGTTGGTGGCGCTCGGCTCCGACAATCCCGCGAAGCGCCGCGGCGTCGAAGCCGCCCTCGCTCGGGCGCTACCGGGTAGGGCAGCCACGCTCCTGTGCTTCGATGTTCCCTCGGGCGTGCCCGACCAGCCCTGGGGAGACGCGGAAACGCTACGCGGTGCGGAGAACCGCGCGCTGGCGGCACTGCGGCGGATCGACGCCTCCGAGGACGGCGTCGCAACAGCCGGCACCGTCGGCATCGGCATCGAGGGGGGCCTGGTGCGGTCGGACGGGGTGGTGTGGAGCTTCTCGTGGGCCGTAGCGCTGGATCGGAGCGGCGACCGCGGTGCGGCGCGCAGCGCCTCGTTCGCGTTGCCTGCCCGCGTCACGGAGCTCCTCGACTCAGGTCTCGAACTCGGCGACGCCGTCGACCGGGCGTTCGGCGTGCAGGGCAGCAAGCGTGCGGGCGGTGCCGTGGGGCTGCTCACCGCCGGCGCCCTCGACCGATCCGGACTCTACGCCCAGGTGGTCGTGCTGGCGCTCATGCCGGTGTTGCGCCGCGACTTGTACCGGGACCCGGCGCACTGACGGAGCGCCTGCGGCGCGGCTGACGGCCATGGCGAAGGGCTGCCGGCCATGGTGGCGGGCAGCCCTTCGCGTAGCTACGGTGCAGCGGCCGTCGCGCTCAGGCGCGCGCGCCCGGTCCGGTCGAGGGCTTCTCTTCGCTCTGCGGCGGCACGTACTCGGCGCCCGAAGTCCCATCACTCACCAGCATGATGTTCACCACCTCGTGGAAGTCGCGCACCGGGGTCACCACCAGGTCCTTCAGGATGGCCTCCGGAACGTCCTCGAGGTTGGCCTCGTTGTCGGCCGGCACGATCACGTGGTGGATACCGGCCTGGTGCGCGGCCAACAGCTTCTCCTTGACGCCACCGATCGGCAGGACGCGGCCGCGCAGCGTGATCTCGCCGGTCATGGCGATGTCGCCGCGCACTGGACGGCCGCACAGGGCGCTCACCACGGCCGTGGCGATGGCGATACCGGCCGACGGGCCGTCCTTGGGCGTGGCGCCTTCCAACACATGCACGTGCAGATCCTGCTTCTCGTGGAAGGACGCGGGCAGACCGAACTCGTCGGCGTGCTTGCGCAGATAGGCGATGCCGGCCTGAGCGCTCTCCTTCATGACGTCGCCGAGCTGGCCCGTGAGGGTGACGGTGCCCTTGCCGGGGACCGCCACTGCCTCGATGTCGAGCGTCACGCCACCCACCGAAGTCCAGGCGAGGCCGTGCGAGAGGCCGACCTGCGGCTGCTTCTCGGCCTGCTCGTCGCGGAAGGGCGGCACGCCCAGCAGGCCGCGCACCTGGTCATCGTCGACGACGCGCACACCCTCCCAGGTCTCGGTCAGGTACTCCCGCGCCGCCTTGCGCGTGGCCTTGGCGATCAGCCGGTCCATGTTGCGTACGCCCGCCTCGCGCGTGTACTCGGTGACGATCCGGCGCACCGCCGCATCGCTCATCTCGAGCTTGCCCTCCAGGCCGTGGTCCTTGATCTGTCGGGGGATGCGGTAGCGGCGCGCGATCTGGATCTTCTCGTCCAGGGTGTAGCCGGGGATCTGGATGACCTCCATGCGGTCGAGCAGGGGCCGAGGCACCGTCGACAGAGTGTTCGCGGTGGTGACGAACATGACGCGAGACAGGTCGTAGGGGATCTCCAGATAGTGGTCGGAGAAGGTGTTGTTCTGCTCCGGGTCGAGCACCTCGAGCAGGGCCGAGGAAGGGTCGCCGCGGAAGTCCGCCGTCATCTTGTCGACCTCGTCGAGCAGGAACACCGGGTTCACGGTGCCCGCCGTCTTCATCCCCTGGATGATGCGGCCCGGCATCGACCCGATGTAGGTGCGGCGGTGTCCCCGGATCTCGGCCTCGTCCCGAACGCCGCCCAGGCTCATGCGGACGAACTTGCGATTCAGGCTGCGCGCGACCGACTTGCCGAGGCTGGTCTTGCCAACGCCCGGGGGGCCCACCAGGCAGAGGATGGGCGCCTTGTAATCCGCCTCTTCCTTGCCGTCGGTCAGTTGCCGCACCGCCAGGAACTCCAGGATCCGCTCCTTGGGCTCCTCCAGCGCGTAGTGATCCTCGTTGAGGATGGTCTCGCTGCGGGCGATGTCGAGCTGTTCCTCGTCGACCTCGCTCCAGGGCAACTCCAGCATGGTGTCGAGGTAGGTACGGACGACGGTCCCTTCAGGCGAACCGCCCGACATGCGCTCGAGCCGTTCGATCTCCTTGAGTGCGCGCTCCTTGGCGTGGTCGGGCATGTTCTTCGCCTCGACCTTCTCGCGCAGCTCCTCCGTCTCGGAGGCGTCGTCGCTTCCGAGCTCATGTTGGATCGCCTTCATCTGCTCGCGCAGGTAGTACTCGCGCTGGTTCGAGTCCATCTGCTGCTTGACCCGGGCGCTGATCTGCTTCTCGGTGTCGAAGCGCTCGAGGTCGCGGGTGAGGAAGCCGTAGACGAGCTCGAGCCTCTGATGAACGTCCGGCTCCTCCAGGACCGCCTGTTTGTCGGCGACCTCCCAGGTGGCGTACTTGGCGATCACGTCGGCCAGCGGGCCGGCCTCGCGCAACCCGCGGAGGTTCTCCAGATGGAACGAATCGAGCCTCAGGTTCTTGTTCTGCTGGGCATACTCGGCGAACGCCTGCTTGGCCTGCTCTACCAGGGCGTCCGACTCGGGGCGTTCCACCGTGACCTCGGGGATGGTGGTGACCTGCGCGCGCAACGAGGGCCCCGGCAGGTAGTTGTCGATGCGGGCCCGCTCTCGCCCCTCTACCAGCACTTGCAGGGTGTCGTCGGGGAGGCGGATGACCTGCTTGATGACGCACAGGGTGCCGACGTCGAAGAGGTCCTCGCCCGAGGGGTCGTCGATCCGTCCCTCACGTTGAACCACCAGCAGCACGCGGTTGTCCGCTGCCTGCGCCTCTTCGAGTGCACGTTTCGACTTAGGGCGGCCCACGTCGACGTTCTCCAGGGTGCGTGGCAGCACCACCTGGGTGCGTAAGGCGATGACCGGCAGTTCCCAATCCATGGCTCAGTAAACCCCTTCGCGTGCGTCCGGCTCCGTAAGGTAGCTGACGACCGCGCCGCCCGGGCGGCGCGGTCGTCAGCATGTGCAGCTCAGCGGATGTAGGTCCGCCCCAGTTCGGGGCTGGTCACCCGTCGGCCGCGGTCGCGCAGCTCGACCGAGAACGCGTCCATGACGTCGGGCTCGCCGTGCACCAGGAACACCTCGGCATCGCCGCTGCCGTCCAGCCAGTGCAGAAGGTCATCGTGGTCGCCGTGCGCCGAGAAGCCGTTGATGGTGTGGATGCGTGCGCGCACCCGGATCTCCTCCCCGTAGATGTGCACCCGCTTGGCACCCCCGACCAGGGCGCGTCCGAGCGTTCCGGACGCCTGGTAGCCCACCACCACCAGGCTCGCTTCTTCGCGCCACAGATTGTGCTTCAGATGATGCAAGATGCGCCCGCCGGTCATCATGCCCGACCCCGCCAGGATGATGGCGCCGCCGGTGACCTCGTTGATGGCTTTGGACGCTTCGGTATCGACCGTGAACTCCAGCGTCGGAGGCGCGAAGGGGTCCCTCCCTTCGGCCAGTAAGGCCTTGACCTCGTCGCGGAACTCGTTCTCGCCGTGCTCGTAGAACCTGGTGAGGCGGGTGGCCATCGGGGAGTCGAGGAAGACGCGCACACTGGGGATGGCGCCTCGCTCCATCAGGCGCCGGATCTCGTAGAGCACCGCCTGGCTCCGCTCCAGCGCGAAGGTCGGGATCAGCACGTTCCCACCACGCTCCAGAGAGCCTGCCAGCACCTCCGCGAACTCGGCTTCGGTCGCAGCGCGGCTCCGATGGTTACGCTCGGCGTAGGTGGTCTCGATCAGCACCACGTCGGCCGGGCGCGCCGGCTCGGCCGGGGCCTGCAGCGCGCTCTCGCGGTTGCCCAGGTCGCCGGAGAACGCCAGGCGCATGGAACCGTCGTGGAGCTCGATGGTAGCGCTCCCGAGCACGTGGCCCGCCGGACGGAAGATCGCGCGCACGCCTGTCGCGACCTCCACCGGGTGCTCCATCTCGACCGGTCGGAACTGCGTCAGCACTCGCTCGACTTCGCGCACCCCGTACAGCGGAGGCGCCACGTCGCCCTCGCGACCCGCCCGCTTGGCCTTGCGCAAGGCCCGCTGGTAGTCCTCGGCTTGCAGCTTGGCAGCGTCGTGCAAGATGATCTCGGCGATGTTGCGGGTCGCCTGGGTGGCGTAGATCGGCCCCCGGTACCCCCGTTCGCTCAGCAACGGCAGACGCCCGACGTGATCGAGGTGGCCATGGCTCAGGCAAACGGCATCGAGCTCGCCGGGTTCGAACGGGAAGGGTTCGCGGTTGCGCGCCTCCAGGTCCGAGCCGCCCTGGAAGAGACCGCAGTCGAGCAGCACCCGCGCGCCGTCGAGGTGGAGGTGATGGCAACTGCCGGTCACGGTGCGGGCCGCGCCCGCGCTGAGGATCTCCACGGGTCCTCGCCCCCTTCCGCACCCGCTGGGGTGCCGTCCCTATATACTACCCGCGACGTATCCTTCGTCGGAGTCTCCCGTGTTGGCCATCGATGCCGTGCATCCCTACGCCACCGTCAGAATCGCTTCGCCGGCCGATCTGCCGGCGGTGCGTGAGGTGGCGTCGACCACCTGGCACGCCACCTATGACGTCATCCTCAGCAAGCCCACGATCGACGCCTTCCTGCGCCGGGCCTACAGCGACTACCGTATCCTCGCCGCGGTCAACGACGGGGGCCTGTGGGTGCTCGAAGAGGACGGTCGGGTGGTGGCGTACGAGCGTCTGAGCATGCGCGGCGACGTCGGCTATGTCGGCGCCATCTACGTGCTCCCGGAAGCCCAGCGCCACGGCCACGGGCGGCGCCTGCTGGAGACCGCCCGCCCCTGGTTCGCCGCCCGCGGCGCACGCGAGATCCGGCTCACCGTGGCCGAGCGCAATGAAGCGGCCCGCGGCTTCTACCGACACCTGGGCTTCCAGGAGCACGAGACGGTGCACACGCACTTGCTGGGCGAACCCCTGGAGGAACGCGTGTGTGTCATGCCGCTCTTGGAGCCGTACCTGTTCCGATCCTAGGATCCTGGTTCACGCCGCCGCGTGCCGCCACACCAGGCGCCCGCTTTCCAGGCGCCCTTCGACCCGACCCTGCTCGCGCAGGTAGGTGAGGTAGGCCGACACCGTACAGAAGTTGAGATGGTAGCGGGGGAGATCGCTGAGCTCGACGTTCAGCGCCTCGCACGCAGCCACGAGCACGTCCTCACTACTCGCGCCCTGGCACGCCCGTTCCACGGCATCGGCGGCGGCGGCGATGGCCGTCCGGTTGGCGGCGATCGAACGGTCGAGGTCCTCGCTCGGGTCACCATGACCGGGCAACGCCACCCGTGCGCTGCTGCTCCGCACCGCTTCGAGAGCGGCGATCTGCCCGCCGATGTCCTGCCCGAACGGCAGGCCGTACTTCTCGAGCACGGCGTCGCCGAAGAACGCGTCGGCCGCCAGCAGGACGTCGTCGACGCGTAACGCGAGCTGACGGTGGGCGTGCCCGGAGGTGTCGAGGGCCTCGAAGGCGATGCCCGCGATCTCGAACGGTCCGGCCTCGAGCTCGACATGAACAGGCGACGCCTCGGCCTGGAGCCACTTCGTGGTCAGCTCCCCAGGCGGTCGCGCGCCGTGGAAGAGGTACACCGGCTCGAGGTACGGCGCCCGGATGATGCTCGCCTCGAAAGGGGGTGCGTACACGACGATCTCCGGGAACTGGCGCAGCAGGTAGGCGTTGCCGCCGAAGTGGTCGGCGTGCGCGTGCGTGTTGACGATGGCTACCGGCGTGACCCCCAGTGCCTCGCAGGCCCTTCGCAGGTCGCGGCCGTAATCCTTGTCCTGCCCGCTGTCGACCACCACGGCCCGGTTCCCTTCCCCGAGGACCAGCGCGCAGTTGACCCCGCCTGGCAGATACACCACCCGCTCCGACAGGGCTACAGCTTCCTTGCGTGCCACTTGGCCTCCTCACCTGTCCGTCGGCAGGGGCCGGCGGGCGCTCCGAACGATGGCGCCATGGTAGCAACCGCCCGGGCCGGGCGATCCCACCGGCCCTCAGTCGCGCCGCAGGCGGCAGAGGTAGAAGCCGTCGAGCCCGTCCTCGGGCACGAGATAGATGCCGGCGCTCGCCACCACGTGCGGAAGCGAGCAGGACACGGGGTCGACATGGAAGTCGGCGTGCCGCTCCAGGAACGCCCGGAGCTGGCCCTCGCCTTCGGTGTCCGTCAGCGAGCAGACCGCGTATACCAGCCGTCCGCCGGGGGCGGTCAAGTCCGCAGCCGTGTCGAGCATGGCGCTCTGCCGGGCGGCGGCCAGGTCCACGTCCTCGGGGGTCAGGCGCAGCTTGATCTCGGGATGCCCGCGGAGGGTACCGGTGCCCGTGCAGGGCGCGTCCAGCAGGACGGCTTCCGCCGGCGTCAAGTCGGCCGGACGGGTCAGGTCGGCGGTGAGGTGCCGGGCCTCGAGACGCAGTCGCGCCAGATTGGCCCGGCGCGGAGCCTCCTTCCGCGGATCCACGTCGACGGCCGTGACCGAGCCGCCGGCGGCCGCGAGCTGGGCGGTCTTGATGCCGTTGCCGGCGGCCAGGTCGAGCACACGCTCGCCGGCGCGGACCGCCAGCACCTCGGCGGGGAGCGATGAGGCGGGGTTCTGCGGCTGTACCAGGCCGTTCCGGTAGGCGACGAGGCGGTCGACCGGTACAGGGGAGCGCACGCGCAACGTTCGCTCGATCGGGCCGGGGCGGGTGTCGCAACCGTCCGCCGCCAGGCTCTGTGCGGCGCCCTCGCCGTAGCACCGTAACCACAGCGGGCCGGGCTCGAGCATCGCCAGCGCGGAGCGGTCCGCCGCCTCCGGGCCCAGCGCGTCCTCGAACCGCTCGGCGAGCCAGCCCGGCAGCGCCAGGCGTAGCCGGTCCTCCGGTGCAGGCGGCGCCTCTACGCGCCGCAACACCGCGTTGACCAGCCCGGACAGCCGGGGCTCGTCGGCCTTGACGACGTCCACCCAGGCATGGACGACCGCGCGGCGGGGCGTCCGACGCACCAGCAGGTCGTACGCCGCCAGGCGCAAAGCGGCCAGCACGCGCTCGGGTAGGCGCTCTGGGGCGCGCAGTCGAGGCGCCAACGCGGCGTCCAGCCAGGCGAGACGGCGCAGCGTGCCGTAGCTGAGGTCGGTCACGAAGGACCGATCGGCGCCCTCGAGATCGGAGGCGTCGAGGGCGCCACGCAGCGTCGGTGCAAGGAAAGCGCCGCGCAGAACGCGGCGCAGGACGTCAACAGCGAGGATGCGAGCCCGGGTCTGCAACACGATCCAATGCTCCCGGCGTGGCCGGGCGGCTAGCGGCGGGCGGCCCCGAGGAAGTAGAGCAGGTACGCGATCGAGGTGGCGGCCGCGGCCACGTACGTCATGGCGGCAGCGGTGAGCACCTTACGGGCGCCCCCCTGGTCCTGGGCGGTGACGAGCCCGAGGCGCTGCAACTGTCCCAGGCCACGGCGGCTGGCGTCGAACTCGACCGGCAGCGTCACCAGGTGGAACACCACGGCAGCAGCGAAGAGCACGATCCCGACCGTCAGCAGCGGCTTGCCGGCCACGCCGAGCAGCAGCCCGAAGAACGCCAGCATGGGACCGAACTGACTACCGATGTTGGCCGCGGGGAGGATGGCCGTACGCCACGACAGCGGCGCGAACGACCGCGCGTGCTGGATGGCGTGCCCCGTCTCGTGCGCAGCGACCGCCATCCCGGCTACGCTGGCGCTGCGGAAGTTGTCGGCCGACAGCCGCACGACCTTCTTGGAAGGGTCGTAGTGGTCGGTGAGCTGGCCCTGCACTGCTTCGACCCGCACGTCGCCGATGCCGTTGGCCTGGAGGATGGCGCGCGCCACCTCCGCACCACTCAACCCGGCGGCATTGGCTCGTTTCATCCAGGTGCCGTAGGTGCTCTTGAGCCAGCCCTGGATAGCCAGCGATGCGATGAACGCAACGATACCGATGAGGTAGTAACCGTAGAAGCCGAAGATCATAGCTCCTTCTCGTCCTCCTTGATAAGGCCGGAGCGGCCGGAGTGCCTACGTTCGCTACGGGGCGCCCCTCCAAGGGCGCACCGACTTGAGCTAAGTGTACTCAGATTCCATGAGAATCCATGGCAAGCCACGGCACCTAGGACCGCGCAGCAGCGGGGACGGCGGTCGGGCGGCCGCCGTCAGGGCCTGGCGACCTCCATGGACTGCACTGCGAAGCGGACCGCCGTGCGCTCCTCGTTCTGGAGCTCGAGTTTGACGAAGGACGGCACCGTGCGCAGGTCGAGCCCCTCCGCTTCGATGTACGAGCGAGCGATCGCGATCGCCTTCACGGCCTGGTTGACGGCATGCGGGCCGATCGCTTGGACTTCGACTTCCCCCTCGTTGCGAAGGAGCGCGGCGATGGCCCCAGCCACGGAGTTGGGTCGCGAGGTTCCGGAGACGCGTAGGATTTCGATGGTGGACCTCCTGGGGGTTCCGCCTCGGCCGAGCCGCCCCCACCCTGACGCCGATGACGATGGATGGGCTCCCAGTGGCTCGCCGTTGAGACGAAGTGCGTAGCTCCTCCTACATCCTTCCCGGCTTGCATCAAGTCCCTTCAGTGTGCGGCATGGAAGGCGCAGCCTGCAAGCGCAACCCGCACGCCGGCTTCCTTGACACTCGGGTAGGCCGCTACGTATACTCCCCACCAATGACAAGCGCCCCCCACTCGGACGCCGCGGTACACGGCCTACGGCTACATTCAGGGGCGCCCATTGCTTAGATGCTTCGGCTGAAAGCCTGTGGCCCCGCCTCCTTCGGTAAGGCGGGGCCTTTTTCATTCACCGATCCGTTCGCGACACGAGAGTTGAGGTAGGAGGAGCCATGAAAGGTGCAGAAGCCCTGTTGAAGGCGCTGGAGCGCCAAGGCGTGGACACCGTCTTCGGTCACCCCGGAGGCGCCATCCTGCCGGTGTACGACGCACTCTACGACTCGCCGATCAAGCACGTACTGGTGCGGCACGAGCAGGCCGGCGCCCATGCCGCGGATGCCTACTACCGGGCGTCGGGCCGCGTCGGCGTGTGTTTCGCGACCAGCGGTCCGGGCGCGACCAACCTGGTCACGGGATTGGCAACGGCGCAGATGGACTCCTCGGCCGTGGTGGCGGTCACCGGCAACGTCGCCACTACGCTCATCGGCACCGACGCCTTCCAGGAGGCGGACGTCTACGGCATCACCGCCCCCGTCACCAAGCACAACTATCTGGTCAAGAACGTCGACGACATCCCGAGGGTGGTGGCCGAGGCCTTCCACATCGCCTCCACCGGACGCCCCGGTCCGGTTCTGATCGATCTTCCCAAGGACGTGCAGCAAGCCGAGTTCCATGGCAGCTTCGACGTCGAGGTCGACCTTCCCGGCTATCGGCCGACGGTTGGCGGGCACGCCGGGCAGCTTCGCAAGGCGGCCGAAGCGATCCGCGCGGCCGAGCGTCCCGTGTTGATGGTCGGCGGCGGCGGTCAGGTGGCCTCGGATGAGGTGGTGGCCTTCGCTCGCAAGACGGGCATCCCGGTCATCACCACCCTCATGGGCATCGGCGCCTACCCGGCCGGTGACCGACAGGCCTTGGGCATGCCCGGCATGCACGGGACGGTCACGGCGAACCGCGCCATCACCCACTGCGACCTCATCCTCGGCGCCGGTCTGCGGTTCGACGACCGCGTCACCGGGAAGATCAGCCGCTTCGCTCCCAACGCCACGGTCGTGCACGTCGACATCGATCCCGCCGAGATCTCGAAGCTGGTGAAGGCCCACGTCCCCGTGGTGGGGGACCTTCGGGACGTGCTTCCCAGGCTGGCGAACGCCCTCGATCGTCTGGAGATCGACCCCTGGCGGGAGCAGCTCGACGAGTGGAAGACGATGTACCCCGAGCGCTACAAGACCGACCAGCCGCTGGTCTCGCAGGAGGTCATCCAGCTCCTGCACCAGGCTACCGGCGGCGAGTGCGTCGTCACCACCGAGGTGGGTCAGCACCAGATGTTCGCCGCCCGGCTGTTCCCGACCACCAAGCCACGGACCTTCATCACCTCGGGCGGGCTGGGCACCATGGGCTTCGGGCTGCCGGCTGCCATCGGAGCGTCCTTCGCCCGCCCCGGCGAGCCGGTGGTGTGCATCGCCGGTGACGGCAGCGTGCAGATGAACATCCAGGAGCTGGCGACGCTCTACAAGCACCAGCTCCCGGTGGTGCTCGCCATCCTCAACAACGGGGTGCTGGGCATGGTCCGGCAGTGGCAGGAGATGTTCAGCGCAGAACGCTACAGCGAGATCTACCTCGCCGACTCCAACCCCGACTTCGCGAAGCTGGCGGAGGCCTACGGTCTCGACGGCTATAACGTCTTCGACCGTGAGACGGCGGCCCGGGTCGTGCCCGAGGTCCTCGCCAAAGGGAAGCCGGCAGTCATCAACTTCTTCGTGTACGAAGCCGAGAAGGTGTTCCCGATGATCCCTGCGGGAGCCGGCGTCGACGAGATGATCGTGGGCGACCAGGAGCCGGACGACACTCCCTCCGAGAGCCCGTCGGAGGTCCCGGCGTGAGCGCCGGCCGGCACGTCATGAGCGTGACGGTGCGCGATCGTCCGGGCGTGCTGGTGCGCATCGCGGGCCTGTTCGCTCGACGTGGATTCAACATCGAATCGCTCTCGGTGGCGCAATCGGAGGAGCCGGGCATCAGCCGGACCACCTTCGTCGTCACCGGCGAGGACTCCGTGCTGGAGCAGGTCCAGAAGCAGCTCCAGAAGCTGATCGACGTGATCAAGGTGATCGATCACAGCCAGTCCAAGTTCATCGACCGCGAGCTGATGTTGATCAAGGTCGCGGTGCGCACTCCCGAGGACCGCGTAGAGATCCGTCAGATCGCGCAGGACTTCCGTGCCCGCATCGTCGACGTGGCGCGTCATGCGCTCGTCTTCGAGGTTACCGGCGACGAAGGCAAGATGAACGCCTTCATCGAGCAGATGCGCGACTTCGGCATCGCCGAGGTCATCCGCACCGGGCGCGTCGCGCTGCCCCGCAGCGAGTCCGACAGCGAACGACTACCCGCCGTCCGGTCCCGAGCCGCCTGAGCTCGCGGGTTCCGGTTTCATCGACCCCCGGGCGCCTGGCCCGGACCCCATCGACGTGTGCCGGTGCGCCGCATCGAGCCCCCCGGGGCCCACGCCGCAACCGGCCCTCCCACGGACGTAAGGAGAGCACCCCTAGCATGGCCACCATCTACTACGACGACGACGCGAACCTCGAGCACCTCAGCGGCCAGACCATCGCCGTGATCGGCTACGGCTCCCAGGGACACGCCCACGCCCTCAATGCCATGGAGTCCGGCCTCGAGGTGGTGGTGGGCCTACGAAAGGACTCAACGTCCTGGCAGCAGGCCGAACAGGCAGGACTCAGGGTGATGGAAGTCGAGGCTGCGGCGGAGGCCGGCGACCTGGTGATGATCCTGCTGCCGGACGAGGTCCAGGGGGCTGTCTACCGCCAGCAGATCGCGCCGCACCTGCACGAGGGCAATGCTCTGCTGTTCGCACACGGCTTCAACGTCCACTTCCACCAGGTGCAGGCGCCGGCCGGGGTCGACGTGTTCATGATCGCCCCCAAGGGGCCGGGGCACCTGGTCCGGCGCGTGTACACCGAGGGTGCGGGCGTGCCCTGCCTGGTCGCCGTCCACCAGGACGCCACCGGTACCGCCATGCAGCGCGCCCTGGCCTACGCCAAGGCCATCGGGGGCACCCGTGGCGGCGTGCTGGAGACCAGCTTCAAGGAAGAGACCGAGACCGACCTGTTCGGTGAGCAGGCGGTGCTCTGCGGTGGCGTGACCTCGCTCATGCAGGCGGGGTTCGAGACGCTGGTCGACGCCGGCTACCAGCCCGAGATCGCCTACTTCGAGTGCGTCCACGAGATGAAGCTGATCGTGGACCTGATCTACGAAGGCGGCTTCGAGCGGATGCGATACAGCATCTCGAACACCGCCGAGTACGGCGACTATGTGACCGGACCGAGGATCGTGACCGAGCGCACCCGTGAGGAGATGAAGCACGTGCTGCGCGACATCCAGACCGGCTCGTTCGCCCGCGAGTTCTTGCTCGAGAACCAGGTGGGTCAGCCGCGACTACAGGCGCAGCGTCGTGCGACGGGGGAGACCCTCGTGTCGCAGGTGGGACGCAAACTCCGCAACATGATGCCGTTCATCGCGAAGGACAACGCCTGACCCGGCGCGCCACGGCGGGACCGGGATCTCGGAGAGAGAGTCGATCGACATGGCCCACATCAAGATCTTCGACACCACCCTGCGCGACGGCGAGCAGTCGCCGGGCGTAGCGCTCAACACCAAGGAGAAGGTCGAGATCGCTCGTCAGCTGGCGCGTCTTGGCGTGGACGTGATCGAGGCCGGCTTCCCGATCGCGTCGGAGGGTGACTTCCAGTCCGTGCGTGAGATCGCCCGCGCGATCCAGGGGGAGAGCGAGCGCGTGGTGGTGGCGGGGCTGGCCCGCGCCGCTCGAGGCGACATCGAGCGTGCAGCCGAGGCCGTGGAGGGCGCGGCGCGGCCGCGCATCCACACCTTCATCGCCACCAGCCCCATCCACATGGAGAAGAAGCTGAAGCTCTCGCCGGACGAGGTGGTGGAGCGCGCCATCGACGCCGTGCGCACGGCCAAGCGGTACGTCGACGACGTGGAGTTCAGCGCCGAGGACGCCGGCCGCAGCGACCGCGCGTTCCTGGTGCGGATCTTCACCGAGGCCATCCGGGCCGGCGCCACCACCATCAACGTGCCCGACACCGTCGGCTACATGATGCCCTGGGAATACGGCCCCCTCATCGAGTATCTGCGCGAGCACGTCCCCGGCATCGAAGGCGTGGACATCAGCGTGCACTGTCACGACGACCTCGGGTGCGCCGTCATCAACAGCCTTGCCGGGGTGCAGAGCGGCGCCACGCAGGTGGAGTGCACCATCAACGGCATCGGGGAGCGTGCCGGCAACGCCTCCCTCGAAGAGGTCGTGATGGCGCTGGAGACGCGCAAGGACTTCTGGCAGCACACCACCTCCATCGACACCACCGAGATCTACCGCTCCTCGAAGATGGTGTCGGGCCTGACCGGCATGCTGGTGCCGCCCAACAAAGCGGTCGTCGGAGACAACGCCTTCGCACACGAGGCCGGCATCCATCAGGACGGCGTCATCAAGGCGCTCGAGACCTACGAGATCATGCGTGCGGAGACCGTGGGGCGCCACGCCGGGGTCCTGGTCATGGGCAAGCACTCCGGCCGGCGGGCCTTCCGTCAGAACCTCGCGGAGCTCGGCTACGAGGACCTCTCGGACGAAGACGTGAACGTGCTGTTCCGCCGCTTCAAGGATCTGTGCGACCGCAAGAGCCACGTCACCAGCGAGGACATCCGAGCCCTGGTCGACGCTGAGACCGCGCGCGTGCCGGAGACGTACCAGTTGCTGGCCGTGCAGTTCCAGTCGGGTACCGGCATGACGCCGGTGGCCACCGTGCGGATCAAGACCGATACCGGCGTCTATGAAGAAGCGTCCACCGGCGACGGTCCAGTCGATGCGGTGTACCACGCCATCGAACGGGCCACGCAGCTCCCGCTGGAGCTCTTCAGCTACGAGATCCGGAGTGTGGGAGCGGGCAAGGACGCCATGGGGGAGGTGACGATCCGGGTGCAGAGCGACGATCGCACCGTGCACGGTCGCGGCCTCTCCACCGACGTGGTCGAAGCCTCGGCCCACGCCTACGTCGACGTGCTGAACAAGCTGGCAGCCGGCGTCGGGCGCCGCAAGGCGTCCGACGACACCGTGACGGCGCCGTGACGGGCGTAGGGCGAAGCGTCCGAAGCGGTCTCCGCTAGGGGAGTCGGGAGGCGAGACGTGGGCGAGCACGCACCGGGCACCATCGAGATCTACGACACGACCCTTCGGGACGGGACCCAGGGTCAGGGTTTCAACTTGACGGGCGCCGACAAGGTGGCGATCGCTCGACGCCTCGACGCGTTCGGGATCACCTACGTCGAGGGGGGGTGGCCGGGATCCAACCCCAAGGACGTGCGCTTCTTCGAGATGATGAAGCAGGCCCCGCTCGGGCACGCTCAACTGGCCGCCTTCGGATCGACCCGCCGGAAGGACCGTGCCGCAGAGGACGACCCGAACCTGAGCGCGATGCTGGCGTCCGATACGCCTGTCGTGACCATCTTCGGCAAGTCGTGGACGCTGCATGTCACGGAGGCGTTGGGAGCCACGCTCGAGCAGAACCTCGAGATGATCCGGGACTCGGTCGCGCTCGTCAAGGCGCACGGACGCCGGGTCATCTACGACGCCGAGCACTTCTTCGACGGCTACCGCGCCGATCCGGCGTACGCCCTGGCGACACTGGACGCCGCCATCGACGGCGGCGCGGACACCGTCGTGCTCTGTGACACCAACGGTGGCTCGCTTCCAGGTGTGGTGGCCGCGCGCGTCGCCGAAGTGTGCGGCCGCACGCAGCTCACCGTGGGCATCCACGCCCACAACGATTGCGAGCTCGCCGTGGCGAACAGCCTGGCTGCCGTCCAGGCCGGCGCGCGCCACGTGCAGGGAACGATCAACGGCTACGGCGAACGCTGCGGCAACGCCAATCTCGTCAGCGTCATCGCCAACCTCGTGCTCAAGCTCGGCGCCGATCAGCCGCAGCGGCTCGACGGCCTGCGCGACCTATCGCGCTTCGTCGACGAACGCGCCAACCTCCAGCCTTCCCTGCGCAGCGCCTACGTGGGCGACGCCGCCTTCGCTCACAAGGGCGGCGTCCACGTATCGGCTGTGAACAAGCGCCCCGAGACCTACGAGCACATCGCGCCGGAGGCGGTCGGCAACCGCCGCCGGGTGCTCCTCTCGGAGCTGTCGGGTCGGGCCAACGTGCTGGCCAAGAGCGTCGAGGCGGGAGCGCCGGCGGAAGCCGTAGGCGACACTGCGGGCGACGCCCAGGCGGTGGTGCAGCGGCTCAAGGAGCTGGAAGACCGCGGCTACGCCTTCGAGGGCGCCGAAGCCTCGTTCCGCCTGCTCGCCGACAAGGTACGGGGCATCTACCGGCCGTACTTCACTCTCCACGGCTTCACCGTCATGATCGACAAGGCCGACGACGCCTCCAGCGCCCGCTGTGAGGCGACCATCCGCGTCCAGGTCGGAGGCACGATGGAGCACACCGCGGCCGATGGCGACGGGCCCGTCAATGCCCTCGACCGTGCCCTGCTCAAGGCCCTGGGCCGTTTCTACCCGCAGTTGCGCGCACTGCGGCTGGTCGACTACAAGGTCCGGGTGCTGTCGGGGCCGGAGACCGGTACCGCGAGCCTGGCGCGCGTACAGGTCGAGATGAGCGACGGGCGCGACAGCTGGAGCACGGTCGGCGCAAGCACCAACATCATCGAGGCTTCCTACGAGGCGCTCGTCGACGCCTATGAGTACCGGTTGGTGGCCAACGGCGCCGAGCCATTGGAGGGACCGTCGGGGTCACCGCAGGAAGCGGTCTCGACCTCCGGCTGAGCACTCGCTCGCGCTTCTGCATAACCTTGCTTCGGGGTGCGCATGGCGCTCGCAGTGCAACCCGCCGTAACGAAACCCAGGGGGACGCCGCAGCTTCGCTTCGAAAACGTAACAAACAGCCCGCCGACGGCATCGCCGGAGACGCCCAGCGCGTTGACAGGGTCGCTCGTGGACGGTATCATTCGCATCGAGGCCGCTCGCGAAGCGGCCGGTCCTGTAAGGAGTTGCCGCGTCCTGCAAGGGCTTGAGAGGTGGCGGCGAGCATGAGGCTTGCGTTGACCAGGTTGCCGATTCGAATGCCGGGGACGGCCCCCGAGGATTAGCTCCTCAGGGAGCCCATCGGTACGCGTCCCACGGAGTCGCCGAGGACGCGCCCTCCGTTCACCACAGACTGCCACGAACTTCGTCCCCTACGGGAGGATGCGATGCACCAGTACTCCGACGTCACGACCCTCGCCTGGCCCCTCGAGCGCGACGCTTGTGGCGTCGGTTTCGTCGCCGACATGGGCGGTCGGAGGAGCCACGACGTCCTGGCGTACTCCCTGCAGGCGCTCCATAACCTGGCACACCGCGGCGCGGTCAGCGCAGACGGCAAGACCGGTGACGGGGCGGGCGTGCTCACGCAGATCCCGCACCGCCTGTTCCGACGAGAGCTCGAGGCACGTGGCCTGTTCCTGGAACGCGACCGGGACCTGGCGGTCGGCGTGTTCTTCGTGGCCAACGACGCGCCCTACAAGAAGATCTACGCCCTGGTTCGCGATGAGATCGCGCGCAGCCCCCTGAAGACGCTGTTGTGGCGCGACCCTCCTCACGACGACAGCGCGCTGGGCGAGCAGGCCCTGGCGCGGCGCCCTATCCTGCGGCAGGTGCTGCTGGGAAAGCCGGAGTGGCTGAGTGACGACGGCTTCGAGCGCCAGCTCTACCTCACCCGCAAACGCATCGAGCACCGCCTGCGGGAGGCCGGTCTAGGCCGCGCCTACATCCCCTCGTTCTCGAGCCGGACCATCAGCTACAAAGGGTTGATGGTGGCCGACCAGCTCCCCAAGTTCTACCTGGACCTGGCCGACCCCGACTTCGACACCGCCATCGCGGTGTTCCATCAGCGCTACAGCACCAACACCATGCCGCGCTGGTCGCTGGCCCAGCCGTTCCGCTTCCTGGCGCACAACGGCGAGATCAATACGCTGCAAGGCAACGTGAACTTCATGCGGGCGCGCGAGCCGATGCTGTCGAGCTACCTTTGGGGTCCGGAGGTCCGCGACCTGCAGCCCATCATCGAACCCGGCGGCAGCGACTCCGCGGCGCTCGACAACGCACTCGAGCTCCTGGCGCTGTCCGGTCGCGACCTGCTCCACAGCCTGATGATGCTGGTCCCGCAGGCGTACGAGCAGGACGCCACCATCAGCGACGAGTTGCGCGGGTTCTACGACTACCACGGCACCTTGATGGAGCCCTGGGACGGCCCTGCCGCGCTCGCCCTGACCGACGGACGCTACGCCGTAGCGGGCCTGGATCGCAACGGCCTGCGCCCGCAGCGGTACTGGATCCACCGCGACGGTCTGGTGGTGGTGGGCTCGGAAGCGGGCGTCCTACCGATGGACGAGGCCGACATCATCGAGAAGGGGCGCTTGGGGCCAGGTCGGCTGCTGGCCGTCGATACCATGGAGGGCAAGCTCCTACGCGACGACGACATCAAGGCCCGCTACGGCCGCAGACAGCCCTATCGGGAGTGGGTGGAGCGCTACGGCATCCCGCTCCAGCGCATCGAGGAGCCGCTCGATGCGCGCCCGTGGGACGATGCGGAGCTCAACCGGGCGCAGAAGGCCTTCGGCTACTCCAGCGAGGACTACGACCGCATCTTCGAGCCCATGTGCTTCGAAGCCTCGATCCCGGTCGGCTCGATGGGGGACGACACGCCTCTGGCCGTGATGTCCGAGCAGCCGCAACAGATCTACCGCTACTTCAAGCAACGCTTCGCGCAGGTGACCAACCCGCCCATCGATCCGTTGCGCGAGCGCCTGGTGATGTCGCTCAAGACGGTCGTCGGCCCCCGCTCCAGCGTGCTGGAACAGGAGCCGGAAGCGACCCGCGTGATGCGCTTCGAGAGCCCCATCGTCGACGCCGCCACGCTGCGCTACCTCAAGACGCAGCAGCAGCTCGGCACGGCCACCCTGCAGACGCGCTTCAAGGTCGCTGACGGGCCCGAAGGGCTGGGGCGGGCGCTCGAGGACCTCGCGGATCAGGCCCAGGAACAGGTGGAAGCGGGAGTCAGCGTGCTGGTGCTCTCGGACCGCGACATCGACGGTGATTGGGCGCCGGTCCCGATGCTGCTGGCTGTGGGCGCGGTACACCACCGCCTGCTGCTGGTCGGGAGGCGCACCAAGGCTGCCATCGTGTGCGAGACCGGCGAGCCGCGCGAGGACCATCACTACGCGGCGCTCATCGGCTACGGCGCCGCCCTGGTGCATCCCTACCTCGCCTTCGCGACTGCTCGGCACGCGGCCGTGAGCGCCAAGCACCGCGAGCCCATCGACGGTGACGCCGCCGTGGAGAACTACGTCGGGGCCGTCGAGAAGGGCCTGCTCAAGATCATGTCGAAGATGGGCATCTCGACCATCGCGAGCTACCGCGGCGCGCAGATCTTCGAAGCGCTCGGCGTGCACCACGATGTCATCGAGCGGTACTTCTACGGCACGCCCGGCCGCGTCGGTGGCGCAACGCTGGAGACCTTCGGCGCCGACGTGTTGCGCTTCCACGGCGAGGCCTTCGGTGAGGACGCCGGGCTGGCGGACCGCGGGATCTACCGCTTCCGCAAGGCGGGCGAGTATCACGCCTTCAACCCGATGGTGTTCAAGCCCCTCCACAAGGCGGTGCGGAACCGCGATTTCGAGGCCTACCAGGAGTTCGCTCGGCAGGTCGCCGAGCGCGCGCCCACCAGCTTGCGGGACCTACTCGACACGCGGCCCCTGGGTGCGGCCGTGCCGCTCGACGAGGTCGAGCCGGTCGAAGCGATCGTCAGGCGCTTCACCACGCAGGCGATGAGCCACGGCTCGGTGTCGCGCGAAGCGCACCAGACGCTGGCCATCGCCATGAACCGCCTGCAGGCGAAGAGCAACTCCGGAGAAGGGGGCGAGGATCCGATCCGGTTCCAGCCCTACGAGCGGGACATGGCGGAGCTCAGCGAGGCTCCGGACTGGCACCCCCACGCCGGCGACTGGGCGAACAGCGCCATCAAGCAGGTTGCTTCCGGGCGCTTCGGGGTCACCCCCGGCTATCTGGCCAGCGCGCAGGAGATCGAGATCAAGATGGCTCAGGGCTCCAAGCCCGGCGAGGGCGGCCAGATCCCGGGGCGGAAGGTCTCCGAGGAGATCGCCCGAATCCGACATGCGGTGCCGGGGGTCACCCTCATCAGCCCGCCCCCACACCACGATATCTACTCCATCGAGGATCTGGCGCAGTTGATCTACGACGTCAAGCGCGTCAACCGCCGCGCCCGCGTGGGCGTGAAGCTGGTGTCGACTGCCGGCGTGGGCACGATCGCCGCCGGCGTCGCCAAGGGCTACGCCGACAACATCCAGATCAGCGGCTTCGACGGTGGCACCGGCGCCAGCCCGCTGTCGAGCGTCAAGCATGCCGGGGTCCCCTGGGAGCTTGGACTGGCCGAGACCCAGCAGGTACTGGTGGAGAACGATCTTCGCGGGCGCGTGACATTGCGCGTCGACGGCGGCATGAAGACGGGGCGGGACGTGGTGGTGGCCGCGATGCTTGGCGCCGAGGAGTACGGCTTCGGGACCGCCGCGCTGGTCGCGGCGGGGTGCGCCATGATCCGCCAGTGTCACCTGAACACCTGTCCCGTAGGCGTGGCAACGCAGGACCCGGAACTCCGCAAGCGCTACCAGGGTGAGCCCGAGCACATCATCAACTTCTTCGTGTACGTGGCGCAACAGATCCGCATGATCCTGGCAGGGCTGGGGGCCAGGAGCCTCGATGAGATCGTGGGGCGCGTGGACCTGCTCGAAGCTCGTGAGGTGGCGCTGCCCAAGAACGTGACCCTCGACCTCTCGGAGGTCCTGCGCGACCCCGATCCCGGCGGCACCCGGGCCCGCCGCAGCCGGCAGCGCCACAACGACCGCCCCGAGAAGGTGCCGCCGCTCGACGAGCGTCTGTGGCTGGACGCGCAGGCGGCCATCGAAGAGCGAGAGCCGGTGCAGCTCGCCTACCCGATCCACAACGGCGAGCGCAGTGTGGGGGCGCGCGTGAGCGGCGAGATCGCCAGGGTCCACGGCGAGGCGGGGCTGCCGCCGGGATCGCTGCGAGCGGAGTTCCAGGGGGCAGCCGGGCAGAGCTTCGGCGCGTTCACCAACCACGGGATGCAGCTACGGCTGATCGGGGAGGCTCAGGACTACGTTGGCAAAGGCATGGCCGGCGGCGAGATCGCCGTCCTTCCCCCGGCGGGCACCACGCGGGCGCCCGAAGGTAACGTGATCGTGGGCAACACCGTACTCTACGGCGCCACCGGAGGCAGCCTGTACGCCGCGGGCAAGGCCGGGGAGCGCCTGTGCGTGCGCAACTCCGGCGCCCTCGCGGTCGTCGAAGGCTGCGGCGACCACGGCTGCGAGTACATGACGGGCGGCATCACCGTAGTGCTCGGGCGTACCGGCCGCAACTTCGGCGCCGGCATGTCCGGTGGGATCGCCTTCGTTCTCGACGACGACGGGGACATCACCGACCGCATCAACCCCGGCATGGTGCGGGTGCTCGAGCTCACGGGATCGGTCGAAGAACGGCTCCTGAAGGCCCTGCTCGAGCGCCACCTGACGCTCACCGGTTCCCCCGTGGCCCAGGTGCTGCTCGGAAGCTGGCCGGAAGCGCGCAAGCGGTTCGTCAGGATCGAGCCCCACCCCTCGGTGGAGGACGCCACCGCCCGGGAGCAGCAGGCATCGCAACTCGAGGAGGCGATGCTCGCCCAGGTCCAGGCGGACGCCGCCGCCTACGCCTGAGGCCGCCGTTCAGCGGTAGGCGGCCACGGTGCCGTCGAGCGCCGCCACCACCACACTGTCAGCCACCGGCAGGGGGCTCGCCTGGACGGCGCCGCTCCCCACCCGGTCGCGGAACAGGAGCTGGCCACTGCGGGCGTCGAAGCACAGCAGCTCGCCTCCCTCGGTTCCCAGGTACAGCGTGCCCGAGGCCAGGCTGGGCGCGGCCGTGACGGCCGCGGGCAGGTCGCGCACCCACAGGTCGTCGCCCGTCCTCAATGACAGGCAGTGCAACTTGCGCCCCCAGGAGACCGTGAAGACCCGCTGGTTCCAGATCAGCGGCGTCGCCCACAGCTCGCCCTCTAGGTCGAAGGTCCACAGCGTGTCGTGGCGGGCCAGGTCGAACGCGTGCAGCGCTCCACTGCGCTCGGGGATCAGCAGCACCCCGTCGGCGGCGGACAGGGTGGCGACGACCGGCCCCACCTCCACCTTGAAGCTCGGAGACCCATCGTCGGCCTTGACCGCATGCAGCCAGCCGTCCTCCGTCGCGAACAGCAGCAGGCCGCGGTGCACGGTGGGCGGCGTCGCGGCGGCCGCGCCGGCGTCGTAGCTCCAGCGCTCGGTCCCGTCGAGGTCCCAGGCGGCTGCGCCGACGTTCCGATCGGTGACGAGCAGCACGTCGCCCAGCGGGAGCACGCCCACGACGTCGGCGTCGTCGCGTCGCCACAGCGTCTCGCCGCGGGGCCAGGCGATCGCGTGCACGGCCCCGTCCCGGCTGACCACGACGATGCGATCGCTCGCGAACGCGGGCGGCTGACTGACCTCGTCCCGGAGCTCGAAGGTCGTCTGCACCCCGCCGTCGGCCGGCCGCAGCACGGCCAGCGCATCGCTGCGCTGCCCCACCAGCACGAAGCCACCCGCAGCCGCCATGCCGGCGGGCCACTGGGGCCCCTCCTCGAGCTTCCGCACCCACTGGCGCGTGAGCCGGTCCGCGGACGCCGGTCCGCGCGGGTAGACCCCTTTGCGCCCGGGTCCGCCGAGCGCCACGTGGGTGGCACGTTCCCGCAGGCTGTCCAGGACCGCCCGCAGCGCGTCGGCAACCGCGAACCCGGAGAGCGGCCGCCGGTCGGGGTCCTTCTGGAGCAGCCCTGAGATGAGGCGCGACAGCGGCTCCGGGACCTGGACGTTGAGCTCGGCGGCCGGGGTGGGAGAGCCGTACACGTGCTGATAGAGCACGGCCTGATCGTTGTCGGCGTCGAATGGCGCGACGCCGGTCACGGTTCGGTAGAGCACCGCCCCGAAGGCGTAGAGGTCGGTGGCCGCGCCGGTCGCATCGCCGGTGGCCTGCTCCGGAGCCATGTACTGCGGGGTGCCGAGCGTGAATCCGGTCCGCGTCAGCTCGCGGGAGGTCTCGGTGAGCTGGACCAGGCCGAAGTCCATCACCTTGGGATGCCCCTCCTGGGTGAGCAGGATGTTGCGGGGCGTCAGGTCGCGGTGCACCATCCCCAGCCGGTGCACGTACCCGAGCGCCTCGGCGACGGTGATGGCGGCGCGGAACAGCCTCTCGAGGGATTCCGTGTCCGCCTCGAGCGGACCCAGGTCGGTGACGGGTCCACCCTCGATGAGCTCCATCGCGAAATACACGTGCTCGCCCAGCCCCAGGTCGTAGATGCTGACGATGCCGGGATGATTCAGCCGCGCCAGCGCACGGATCTCGCGGCGGAACCGTTCGCTGTCGGTGTCGGTGAGGTGGGGGCGCAGCACCTTGAGTGCCACCGCCCGTTCCAGGTGTCGGTCACGTGCCTGGAACACCTGGGCCATCCCCCCGGCCCCGAGGACACCCAGGATGTCGTAGCGATTGTCGACGAGGTCGCCGGTATGGAACATCGGAGCGCGCCGCGCTCAGTGCTCTTCGAGCGTCTTGAGCAGCTCGGGATCGAGCCGGCCCTCCTCGACGGCGCGGTTCAGCATCTCGATTCCGAGCCGCACCACCTCCGACTTGGAGACGAGGCGCTCCGGATTGGAGAGCTGATAGGCCGTCTTGGTGAGCAGCGAATCCTGGGCCTCGGTGATGACGACCTGCAATCGCTTGCTTTTCTCCCGCTTGGGCACGGCGCTCCTCTCCATGCGAATGCTCGTGGCAAGCAACTATAGCATCTGATGTATTTTCTTGACAATGTTGCGGTACCGGCCTAGACTACCTGTGCAGCGCATGTGTAACTTGCACATGATGTGGCAATTCTCACACGGACCGGAAGGCACGCCGGGCGAGGAACAGGGATGACCGACGACAACGACCTCCTGATCATCCACGGCGGGAAACCCCTGGCGGGAGAACTCCGCGTGTTCAGTGCCAAGAACTCCGCGCTGTACCTGATGCTCGCCGCGCTCCTCACCGACGAGCCGGTGGTGCTGGAGGACGTACCGCGCCTCAGCGACGTGCTCGTCACGGAGGAGATCCTCCGCCACGTGGGCGCCGAGACGCACTGGGAGGGCAGGGACCTGCACGTCCACGCCCGGACCATCACCACCTGTCATGCGCCCTACCGCCTCGTCAGCAAGATGCGCGCCAGCTTCGTGGCCATGGGGGCCCTGCTCGCCCGCTGCGGCGAGGCCCGGATCTCCATGCCGGGCGGTTGCGCCTTCGGTCCGCGACCGGTGGACCGCCACATCCAGGCGTTCAGGGACCTGGGCGTCCATGTCGACGAGGACGAGGGTGACTTCGTGGCGCGCCGCGAGGGTCCGCTCCAGGGCCACGTGAGCTTCGAGGTCTCGACCGTCGGCGGCACCCAGAATGTGCTCCTGGCTGCGGCGCTCTCGGGCCGCGAAGTGACCATCGAGAACGCGGCGCTCGAGCCCGAGGTCCCCGATCTGGCGCGCATGCTTACCGCCATGGGAGCGACCGTCGAGGGAGCGGGTACATCCGTACTCCGCGTGCACGGCGCTGAGCGCCTCCACGGCGTACGCTACCGGCCCATCCCGGACCGCATCGAAGCCGGCACCTACCTGCTGGCGACCGCCGCGAGCCGCGGCCGCGCGCGCCTGCACAACGTCCTGCCGGACCACCTGGACGCCACGCTGGAGGCGCTGTCCCGCACCGGGGTTGCGATCGAGGCCGGCCCGGACTGGGTGGGGATCGACGCTTCAGGCACCCTCGTACCGACCGACATCGTCGCCGGGCCGTTCCCCGGATTGCCGACCGATCTGCAGGCACCTTTCGGCGCCTTCCTGGCCACCGTGGACGGCAGCAGCACAGTACGCGACGACATCTACCCCTACCGATTCACGCACGTTGAAGCGCTCGCCAAGACGGGCGCCCGCATGCAGCTCGACGACCGCGTGCTCCGCATCGAAGGGGGCCCGCTGGCGGGGGCCACCATGCATGCGGCCGACATCCGGGCGGGCGGCGCCCTCATCGTGGCGGCCGTGGCCGCACGAGGTCGCTCCGAGATCAGCGGCGTGGGGTTCATCGACCGTGGCTACGAGGATGTCGCGGGTCGGTTGGCGCGTCTGGGCGCACGCGTGACGCGCTCGGGCGACGGCATGAGCCGTGCACCCGAGCCCGAACTGTTCGTCACCGGGACGTACGGCCGCTGACGAACGGGGCGGCGGACCATCACCCTACCCTCACCTTGAGCTTGTGGTACCCGGTCGCTCCATCAGGCAGCGGCTGGCTCCGTTCGGCGGTCTGCACGGCGCCGGTCCCATCCACGGCACGCACCAGCACGTCGTACTGCCCCGGATCGGTTTGCCACTCGAACCCCCACAGCGTCCACGAGAAGGCGTTGTCGGCCGGCCGCAGGGTCGCCTCCTGCCAGCCCTTGCCGCCGTCCGTCGACACCTCGACGGTGCGGATCCCCCTCAGGCCCGCGAAGGCGATGCCTCCGATGGCGGCGTCGCCCCCCAGCACCGTAGCCGTTGGGGTGTCGATGCGGCTCATGGTATGTACCACCGCCGTCGGACTCCAACCTCGCTGCTCCCAGTAGCCCGTGTAGTCGTGGTCGACGGCCTCGATGTCCACGAGCCACTTGACGCTCTTCATGCCGTAGATACCGGGCGCCAGCACGCGCGCCGGGAAGCCGTGGCCGCGCACCAGCGGCTCGCCGTCCTGCCGGTAGGCCACCATGGTGCCGTCGCGGCGGGCGACGTCGAGCGGGAACGAATCGGAGTAGTTGTCCGCGGCGCGCAGGATCAGGTGGGTCGCCCCCGGTTTCAGGCCGGCCATCTCCAGAAGGTCGGCCATGGGCACACCGGTCCATAGGCTGTTCCCGACGAGGTGCCCGCCGACCTCGTTGGAGATGCAGATCAGGGTCGTGCTGCGCGTTACCGACGGCAGTGCCTCGAGATCGGAGAGGGTCAGCTCGAGCGGATGCTCCACCAGACCGTGCAGCTTGAGCTGCCAGCGCGAGCCGTCGACTCTGGGATCGGAGAAGTTCTTCGACACCACGTAGTGATCGCCCACCGGGGTGACGACCGGACCGAGCCCCCGGATCCGCGCCAACAGTCCCTCGAGTTGCGCCGCCGCCCGAGCCAGGGCACCGAGCGCCAGGCGCGCCGTGCCCAGCCCCACCGCCAGCACCAGCAACCCACGGGCACTACGACCGAGCGCCGCGCGCCGGCTGGCATCGTGGACCCTCTCTCCGACGGCTCCGCCCCCACGCGCGACCAGCAGCACCGCACCGTAGACGGCGCCGAACGCTGCCGCCCACAGCTGGGTGGGCCAGGGTCGGTAGACGTAATTGTTGGGATCGAGGCCGAACGCGCCGAGCCCCTCCAGCGGTAGCAGGACCAGTCCCATCAGGGCGGGCGTGGCCAGCACCGGCACGACCAGACGCCAGGCGCGCGCCAGGCGCGTCAACTGCAACGCCACGGCGGTCCACAGGATCACGTAGGCCAGGGCCATCGTCCCGAACAGGGCGTACTTGGCGTAGTGGTCGAGCCCGTAGGGGAGGCTGTGAATGACGTTGAAGACCGCCGGCACCCCCAGAAGATGGCCGGTCAGGTCGAATAGCGAGTCGATCGGGGTGGGCGCGGAGACCAGGAGGCGACTCGCCACCATGGCCGCGCCGGAGAGCAGCGCCGCACCGGCGCCGACCGCGAGCCGCTGCCGGACCGGGGACACGGCCGGCTGCATCGTGAGAGGATCGGTGCCCTGTTCCATGCCCCGGTATAGCGCGAACGTCCCCGGGGAGTCTTCACGCCCGCGTCACGATGACGGTCACGACGAGCGCCACGAGCCTCCCCGAATGTTCAGGTGGGGATCGGCCCGGTGCGCCCGAAGCGCTCAGCGGCGGCGCTGGCCGGGCCCCTCGCTGTCGCCCCGCTCCGCGGTGTCGTCCGCCCGTTCGTCTATCGCATCGTCGACCGCATCATCCATCGCGTCGTCCGGCGCCTCGTCCAAGGTCGCGACCGTGAACGGCACACCGGCGCTGGCCCCCGTGACGACGCTCTGCGTTGCGCCGCCCTTCGCCGGATCGTCCTCCATGGCGCCGTCCTCCAGCGGGGCGTCCTCCACCGGGGCGTCGTCCACCGGGGCGTCGTCCGTTGCTGCCGCACTCGCGTCGGCGCGAGCGGCGTCCTGGGCAGGGACGGGGCTACCGCCGACCGCCGCGTCGACGGGCGTCGGCGCCCGAACCCGACGCCGCACCACCAGTCCCGCGCCTGCCGTGATCAGGCCCACCACCATCAGCACCAGCCAGCCGATCCCCTGGAACGGGGAGCGATACGGCGAGAGCACCCCGCTGTCGATCTCCCGGCGTTGCGCGCTCTGGTTGTACGCCAGCAGGTCGACCACCGGCACCGGCTGGGTCGGGCTGGAGAACGCCCAGGGCGATACCGTCCGGCTGAGCGGTCGCCAGCCGTCCTGCGTGAACGGATCGTAGACGCCCGTCAGGGCGTAGAGATCGGCCCGGTCGGGGCGCACGAGGGTCGTGTGCAAGGTGATGGTGTTGCCTTGGACCTGGACGGTCACGGGCTCGCGCGGCCAGCTGGCCGGCGAGCCGTGGGCCTGGGCCTCGACCGCGTAGGCCTCGTCGCCGGTGGCGCGAAGGGCGACCTCCCAGCCGTGCTTGGGCGGCATCGCCATGGCGGAACCGGGGAGAAGCTGCTGCGCGCCGCCCGGAGCGGTGTCGAGGTAGACCTCGATGATCGGGCCGGAGAAGCCGTTGGCGAGCTTGCCCGCGTTGCTCAACGAACCCAGCTCCAGCCGCACCGTCAGCTTGGGATCGCTCGTGAGCGTCACCGACTGTAGATCGAAAGCGGCCGTATTGGCGTAGATCGGCGCGGTGGGCGGCACCAGGGTGCCGTCTCCGACCGCGTCACCGGCAGGGTCCTGCAGATGCAGCGCGGCCAATGCGAGGACGAGGAGGTGGATCATGATCGCGGACCTGCCTTTCGCGCAACCGCGTGGCTGCGGGCGTGCTCGACGAGCCAGGCCGCCAGACGTTCACTGTCGTGCTGAGCAACGGGGCCGCTGCCCAGCAGCGGGAGGTGGAGCACCTCGACCCCGATCTCGCCGAACCGCTCCGAGGCCGGTTCGACGACGGCCGCCCCTTCAGCGCGGTAGGCCCGGATGCGCTCCTCATCGACCGGCGTGCTGTTGAGGACGACGACATCGGGCAGGCGACCCAGGTGGCGCGCCAGCGTGTCGACGTGCGCGTACGCATCGAAGGCGTCGGTCTCGCCGGCCTCGGTCATGATGTTGCACACGTAGACGATCCTCGCGGCGCTGCTCCGAAGGGCATCGCCGACGGTAGGCACCAGGATGGGGGGGAGCGTGCTGGTGAAGAGACTGCCCGGGCCGAGGACCACCAGATCCGCCCGCCGTAGCGCCTCGATCACCTCCGGTATGGCCTCAGGCGCCTCCGGCTCGAGTGCCAGCGAACGCGCCGGCCCCGCGCACTCCCGCGTGCGGCTCTCGCCCCGGATGACCTTCCCGTCGGCCTTCGTCACCAGCAGCGTCAACGGCATCCCGGTGACCGGGTAGACCGCGCCCGCCAGGTTCAGCAGACGGTTGAGGACCCGGATCGCCTGTCCGAAGTCGCCCTCCACCTCCGTGAGCGTCGTGATGAAGAGGTTCCCGAAGGTGTGCCCCTTGAGTTCCTCGCCTCGCGAGAAGCGATACTGCAGCAGACGGCCGACCTCCAGCTCGTTGTCGCTGAGCGCGGCCAGGCAATCGGTGAGATCGCCCGGAGGCGGCATGTCGAACGCCTCGCGCAGCCTCCCCGAGGAACCTCCATCATCGCTGACGGTGACCACCGCGGTGACGTTGGAGGTATGGCCGCGCAGCCCACGAAGCAGGTTGCTGAGGCCGGTGCCGCCGCCCAGCGCAACGATGCGTGGTCCCCTCGCCAACGAGAGCCGGCGGTGGAGCAACACGGCGGCCTGGCTCGGGCTGGGCATCCAATTCGACAGCAGCGAGCGGTTGAGGCGTCCCACCGCGATCACCGCGATCAACACACCCAGCAACACCAGCGCCAATGCCACATAGATGCCGGCGGCGCGCCACGCGCCGCTCACCAGTACGTGCTCGATCGGGCTCGAGAGCTCGCGGCGTCGCCCGTTCAAGGCCCACAACACCCCGCCGATCACACCGAGCACCAACAGCAGCGCTCCCGCCACCGCCAGCACCACGTGGCGCTTGACGCCCATGCCCGGCGTCAGCCAGAAGCGCCACGTCAACACGGTGTCGAAGCGGTCGCGAAGACCCCTCACGCGTTCTCCCGCAAGGCTTCCTCCAGGTCACGATGCTGCGCCCGGGTGCGGAAGGCATCGGCCAGATCGTGGGTGAGCCGCTCCGCTACGGCCACGGAGCGGTGTTGCCCGCCGGTGCATCCGATGGCGACGCTGTAGCTCGACCGCCCCTCGGTACGCGCGCCGGCCGCCAGCGCCCGCACCAGCTCGCGCAACCGGGTGTAGAGCTCGAAGGAGCTCGGCGTGAACACGAACGACTGGACCTCCGGCGACGTGCCGGGCAGAGGCTTGAGCGTCGGATCGTAGTACGGGTTGGGGAGCGCGCGAACGTCCAGCACGCTGTCCACATCGGTGGGGACACCCCGCTTGTAGCCGAAGGAGAGAACCCGCAACAGGAAGTCCCCCTCCTGGCCGAAGCGATCCCACAAGTCCTGCGTCAGCTCGCGGGCGCTGGTGGCGGTGGTGTCGATGACAACGTCGGCCAGCGCGCGAATGCCCTCCAGGGCGCGCCGCTCCTGCGTCAGGTCGGCTGTGAGCGTTCCCTCGGCCAGGGGGTGCGTACGGCGCGTGAAGTTGTATCGACGTACCAGCGTCGGATCGCTGGCATCGAGGAACACCACCGTCACCGCCAGCCCGCGTGCGCGCAACGCCGCCAGGGCGGCGGGTGCGGCGGCCAGGAAGGCACGGGTGCGGATGTCGACACCGATGGCGATGGCGTTCTCGCCACTGCCGGCGGCGTCGACCAGGCCCTCCCACAGCGCCGGGAGCAGATTGTCGACGGTGTAGAAGCCGATGTCCTCCAGTGCGTGCAGCGCCGTTGTCTTGCCCGATCCGCTGAGCCCAGTGAGGACGACGAGCCGTCCGCTCATGGGCTCTTGCCGGCAGCGAGGCGGCTCGGGCGGGGCGCGAAGCTGCACGCCACGACCTCGCCGGTACGTTCGACGATGGCGGACTCACCGGCGTGTCCGATCAATGTGCCGGGGCAGAGAAGACGCGTCCCGCTCGGCACCTCTTCGGCCACCCACGCCACCCCACCCGGGTGCGCCACGACGAACGCTGCGCTGCCGGTGACGGCGGCGGTCACCGGGGAAGCGGCGCCGTCCTGCACCACCCGCCAGCCCGAACCGTCGAACACCACGTCGGCGCTACGATCGGCGATCCGGACACGGAAGGTCGGGAGCCCGTTGGTAGCTTCGATGCGCTTCCAGGCCGCAGGCTTCAGGAAGCCGATGTCCTCCCGGATGCAGCGGGCCGGTTTGGCGCCCGCCGACAGCTCCGTCGGGACCGCCTGTTCCGTCACGTGCTTGGCGAGGGCGGTCGCAGCCGCCTGTGCCGCAGCTCTGTCGGTGTAACAACCGACGCGCACGCGCACGAACTGCTTGCCGTCGTTCATGCCGAACTCGTCGTAGGCGTCGAACCCGAGGTTGCGGAGCTGGGCGACCACGACGTCGGCCTGGCGAAGATCGCGCAGCGCCACCGTCTGGACGGTCCAGGCGCCGCCCTGCGCCGAGGCCGACGCCAGCGCCAGGGCCAGCAGCAACAGCGCCGGCAGCGCCGCCCAGCGTGTAGCCGGCGCCGCGCGGTACCCGCGCGCGCGCCGCACGCTAGGCCTCCACCGTTGCATGGGCCAGGCGCGCGAAGTTCGCCAGGACCGTGAGTCCCACCGCCTGGCTCTTCTCCGGGTGGAACTGCGTGGCGTGGAGCGCACCGTGCGAGATGGCACTCTTGAAGTCGACGGGGCCGTAGCGGGTGAAGGCGCCGGGAACATCGAGTTGTTCGAAGCTGACGTAGTACGAGTGCGCGAAGTAGACGAAGGCGTCGTCGGCGATGCCCTGGAGCAGCGCCGGCTCACGGTGCCGCCGGATCTGGTTCCACCCCATGTGCGGAACGCTCACGCCGTCGGCCGGGAAGCGGCGGGCCGTGCCCGCGAGCAGGCCCAGCCCCGGCACATCGGGTGCCTCCTCGGAGGCGTCGAGCAGCAGCTGCAGCCCCACGCAGATGCCGAGGAAGGGGCGACCGGCGCGCACGTGCTCGCGCACCAGCGGCTCGAAGCCTGAGGTGCGGAAGGCCGTCATCACCTGTCCGAAATGCCCCTGACCGGGGAGCACCAACACGTCCGCTCCGGCCGCCAGGAGCGGATCGTGGTGCCGTTCCACGGCCAGACCCGTGCGCTGCAGGGCGCGTTCGACGCTATGGAGGTTGCCGGCTCCGTAGTCGATCAACACGGTTCGCATATGCTCAGAGCGTCCCCTTCGTCGACGGCACGCCGTCGTGCGTCACGCGGGTGGCCGCGAAGAGCGCCCGGGCGAAGGCCTTCATCACGGCCTCCACCACGTGGTGGGTCTCCTCGCCGGCGAGAACGCGCACGTGCACGGTGGCACCGGCGTGGTTGACGAAACCGCGCAGGAACTCCCGTAGGTGGTAGGCATTGAAACCGCCTGCATCGCCAACGAAACCGGCGGGCTCGAAGATCAGCGTGGGCCGACCCGATAGGTCGAGCACCACTTGCGCCAGCGTCTCGTCCATGGGCACGAAGGCATCGGCGTAGCGCTCGATGCCCGCGCGGTCGGCCAGGGCCTGCGCCACCGCCTGCCCCAGGGTGATGCCGCAGTCCTCCACCAGGTGATGCACGTCGACGTGCAGATCGCCCTGGGCGGACACCTCGAGGGTCAGCCGGCCGTGCCGGATGAGCTGATCCAGCATGTGATCGAAGAACCCGTGACCGGTGTCGGCCCGTCCCGCGGCGCCGCCGTCGAGGTCGACTGCCACGCGCACCGTGGTCTCGCCGGTCACGCGCTCGACGTCCGCACGCCTAGCCACCGACGACCTCCGCCCGCAGCACGACCTGCAGTGTCTCGAGGAAGGCGTCGGTCTCGGCTGGCGCGCCCGCCGTCACGCGCAGGCAACCCTCGAGCCCCGCCAGATGGTCCTGGCGCCGGACCGCGATGTCATGCTCCAGGAGCCCCCGGTACACGGCCTCCGCGTCGGGTACGCGGAACAGCACGAAGTTCGTTCTCGACGGCATCGGTTCCACCTCCGGAAGCGACGCCAGCCCGGCGAGCAGCCGCTCGCGCTCGCCTCTAGCCTGCCTGACGCGTTCCTCGACGTACTCCGGGTGCTGCAGCGCCGCCATGGCCACCGCGGCCTGGAGCGAGGAGAGCGAGAACGGCAGCAGGCCCTTGCGCACGTCCGCCGCCAGATCCGGGCTCATCAGGGCGTATCCGATCCTCACGCCCGCCAGGCCGAAGGCCTTGCTGAAGGTGCGGAGCGAGATCGCGTGCGGGTGAGCGGCGACCAGGTCGCGATGGTCGGTGCCAGCGAACTCACCGTACGCCTCGTCGAGCACGACCAGCCAGTCGTCGCCTCCGGCCTCGAGCACCGCCGTCAGCTCCTGTAGCGGGTGCACGTTGCCGGTCGGCGCCGCAGGATTCGGAAGGAAGGCGATCCCGCGGCGCCCGGCCATGGCACCCCGCAGGCCGTCGACGGGGAGGGCGAAGCCGGCGCCCTCGAGCGGCACCTCGATCAGCTCCGCCGCCAGCAGGCGGGCCTGCATACCGTAGACCGCGAACGTCGGCGTCACCGTGAGCACGCTCTGCCCGATGCCGGCAACGATGACCAGCGCCTGGAGGAGCACGTTGGAGCCGTTGCTGACGACCACGCCGTCGGGATCCCAGTCGTGGCGGGCGCCGATGGCTTCCTCCAGCGCCCTCGGATGCAGTTCCGGGTAGCGGTGCCAGGCCGCGCTTCGCAGCCGCTCGAGCGCCAACTCGCGCACCATCTCCGGAAGATCGGAGGGACCCTCGTTCTGGTCCAGCTTCACCGATGAGGTCCTCGGCGTGAAGTGGTAACGCGCCAGGGCGCGCACGCTGGCCCTAATGCTCATGGCGTCATGCTAGCGCAAGAGGGCGAGGTTACTGCGCCCCGGCCTTCTGCTGCGCCTGCTGACGCACCTGGGCCACGGTCGACTTGAGGTTGGGATCGAGCTTGACCGCCTGGTCGAACTCGCCGATGGCGTCCTTGTAGCGGCCCAGCCCGTAGTACGTGAGTCCCATGTTCAGGTGCGCCTGGGCGTTGTCGGGATTGGCCTTCAATGCCTTGCCGAGCTGCTCGAGTGCGAGGTCGAAGCGGCCGAGCTGCAGGTGAGCGTACCCGAGGTCGTTGAGCACGATGTCGCTCTCCGGGAAGGCCTTCAGCGCCACCTGGTAGCTATCGACCGCGGAGCGCGGGTTGCCGGTGAGCTGCTGGGCGTACCCTTCGAAGAAGGCAGCAAGGCCGTTGTCATCGAGCTTGCGTGCCCGCTGGAAGGCCTGCACGGCCGTCGGGTAGTCCTGCACCTCGAGAGCGTAGATGCCCTGCTGGAACGCTGCACCCGCCTCCGCGCTGAACGCGACCTGTGCACCACCGGTGAGCTGTCGCTGCTGCTTCAGGAAGCTCAGTCCGCGCTCGGCGATCGCCAGCTTCGGTTGCGCCTTGAGCGCCTTCTCGAGCTCGGCCTGGGCTTGGTCGAGCTTGCCGATGCGGCCGAGGGCCAGGCCGTAGTACGCCAGGATCTGCGCCGTCGGCTTGGCGCCGCTACCGTTGACGAGGGGGTCGAGGACCTTCAGGGCCGCTTCCGCCCGGCCCGCGGCGAGGTAGATCGCGGCCAGATCGCCCTCGGCGCTGGGGCCCGTGCCGTTCACGCTCTCGAAGGTCTGTCGCGCCGCATCCATCTTGCCCTGACGCGCCTGCGCCACACTCAGCAGGTTGGCGATGCCGCCGTCCTTGGGGTTGGCGCTATGGAGCGGCGCTAGGACCCCTTCGGCACCGGCGTAGTCGCCTTGCCGGACCAGCAGCTCGCCCTCGGCCGCCTTGAGCAGCACGGCGTTCGGGTAGACCTTCTCTCCATCACGCACCAGGCTCAGCGCGCCAGGCGTGACGTCGGCGGGCAGCAGCCTCGCCAGGGCGTACAGCCCCGCGGAGGACGCCATCGGGTCCTGCACGGCCTGCTGCAGGTAGGCGAGCGCGCCCTTGTCGTCGCCCATCGCCAGCACCTGCTGGACCACCGCGCGCTGGAGCGCCAGCGACTCCGGCAGCGAGGTCTCGGCGTTGCGAAGCGTCTGCAGCGAGCGCTGAGGGCTGCTCTGCAGGCTGGCGAGCTGTAGGTAGGCATCGACCATGCGGGGGTAGGCTTGGATGGCCGCCTGCAGGTCCTGGGTGGCCTTGGTCTTGTCGCTCTCCATCCGTGCCAGACCGGTCAAGGCCACGGCATTGGCGGGGTTGAGGGCGAGCGCCTTCTGGAATGCCGCCGCCGCCTGCTGGTTCTGGTTGTCGGCCTGCAGGACCACTCCCAGCACGACCTGGGCTTCGACGTCGTCGGGCTGCGCCGCCACCGCCTGCTGGGCGATCGGAACGCCACCCTTGGCGTCCCCTCCGAGGGCCAGCAGACGGGCGTACTCGACCTTGACCCAAGCCGAGTCGGGGTCGAGCTGCATGGCCGTCTTGAGGTCGTCGGGCTTGGTGCCGGGAAGGCGCGAGGCCGCCAACGCCACCGGGGCAAGGCTTGGGAGCGACGGAGTCTGCGCCGCCGCCGCATCGATCCGGCCGAGCACGGTGGCACCGAGATCGGGGCGCAGGGCCTGCGCCAGCGCCTTGGCGGCCGCTCGCGCCAGCGTGACCGGGCGTCCGTCGGTGGTCTGGGCGGTGACGGTCTGCTGCTTGCCACCCTGGTCCAGCGTCATGGTGACCGTCACGGTGGCACCGCTTCCGCTCACCGTGCCTTGCACGATGGCGTCGGCGCCGAACAGCGAGCGCACCGTCGCCAACGGGTCCTTGCTCGCCTGCCGCGCCTTCTGCATCACCAGTGCGACGTCGCCGACGGCCGGAACGTAGATGTTGGGGATCTCGTTGAGCGAACGCTGGAGCGCGGTCGGCAACCCCAGCTGGTAGGTGGACGCGGCGGTGTCGGCGGCGAAGGGCATCACCACCACGCGAGTGGGCGCCGACTGCGCGTAGGCCGCAGCCGCGAACACCACGACGAGCGGCAGGAGGAAGCGTAGGGACCTGATCATCAGGGGGGAGGATACCACCGAGGGGGTGAGAAGCCTAAGCGGCGCCGTCACCGGCTCTCAAGCGGAACCCGAGGGGCAGGAGATCGTCCACCGTAGTCACCACTACGGCGCCGGCGCCATTCACCAGATACACCGTCGCGTCCGGCGCGAACTCGAACAGCACCTGGCGGCACGCCCCGCAGGGGCTGGCGGGCGGCTCGGCCTCGGTGTACACCACCAGCTCCCGGAAGTGGCGGCCGCCGCGGGTCGCCAGCGCCTGGACCGCGGACTGCTCGGCGCAGCGCGACAGGCCCAGACTGGCGTTCTCCACGTTGGACCCGGCGACGATCACACCGTCATCGGAGCGCAGCGCCGCACCGACGTGGAAGCCCGAGTAGGGGGCGTACGCGTTGGCGTGCGCCTGTCGGGCCGCAGCCAGCAGATCCTCCGGCGGGGTGCTCAATGCAGCATCCCCAACCGGACCAGCAGTGGCGGTCCCAGCACCGCCAGTCCCACCAGCAGCGCGCAGGTCGCCGCGATCAACACCCCGCCGGCCGCCATGTCCTTGGCCGCCCGCGCCAGCTCGGCGAAGTCGGGCGAGGCGAGGTCGACCACGCTCTCCAGGGCGCTGTTGAAGAGCTCCGCCGAGAGCACCAGGCCGGCGGCCAGCAGCACGGGTACCAAGGGCGCCCCCAGCCACCACGCCAACGCCAACGCCGACAGCCCGAGGATCAGCTCGACGCGTAAGTTCGCCTCGCGCCGGAGCGCGAACCATACGCCGCGTCCGGCGTGCCAGAAAGCGATCGGAAGGCTGGAGCTCGCGCGCCTCACGGGCCGTCCTCGGGCACCGGTTCGGCGCCGGCCAACGTCAGGATGCGGCGCTCGGCGGCTCGGAACGGCTCCCACGCGGCCTCGCTGGTGTGATCGAGGCCGCGAAGGTGGGTGAGACCGTGCGCGGCCAGCACCATCACCTCGCGTTCCAGCGCGATGCCACGCTCGTGCGCCTGGCGCGCGGCCGTGTCGAGGCTGATGAAGATATCGCCGAGATGGCCGATCGAGGGGAACCCCACGTCGTCCGGCTCGGCGGTCGGGTAGGACAGCACGTCCGTGGGCGCATCGACACCGCGATCGCGCGCGTTGCGCTCGTGCATGGCCACGTCACCGATCAGGACCACGGTCAGGTCCTGTCCCTCCGATCCGAGCTCCGCCATCAGCGCGCTCAGGGCGCGCTCCAGGCGTTCAAGCGGTCGGTAGCGCTGCGTCTCGTCGAGGATCTCCACTGCCACGGCGAAGCGATCTGACCTCCTCCGGGGAAGGATAGCTGATACGACGGTGGAGGATCGCTGTGAGCATGCGCTCGAAGGTGTTGGCGATGATCTCCATATCGTGGAAGTTCAGGAGACTCTCCGAGAGCTGCTCGTCCTGCAGCCGCTGGTCGAACAGCCGATCGATCATGGCGCGGATGCTCGACTGGGTCGGCTCGGTCAGCGTGCGCGACGCCGACTCGACGGTGTCCGCCAGCATCAGGACGGCCGTCTCCTTGGTGTGCGGCTTCGGTCCGGGATAGCGGAAGTTCAGCTCGTCGATGTTCGATGCGTCCTCGAGCGCACGCTTGTAGAAGTAGCTCAGCACGGTGGTGCCGTGATGCTCCGCGACGTAGGGCGCCAGCTCGCGGGGCAACTTGAACTCGCGCAGCAACTCCAGCCCGTCGCGAACATGGCTCGTGATGATGAGATAACTCAGGTGAGGACTCACGTGATCGTGCGGGTTCTCGCCGCTGAACTGGTTCTCGACGAAGAAGTGGGGTCGGCGCATCTTCCCGACGTCGTGGTACAGCGCGCCCACCCGTGCCAGCAGGGCATTGCCGCCGATGTGCTGCACCGCCTGCTCGACCAGGTTACTGATGATCAGGCTGTGCTGGTAGGTGCCTGGCGCCTCGATGAGCAGGCGCTGAAGCAGCGGGCTGGTAGGGCTGGAGAGCTCGAGCAACCGGTAGTCTGTCAAGAACCCGAATCCGCTCTCGGCCAGTGGCAGCAGCCCCAGGGCGGTGATCCCGGCGAGCACCCCGGCGCCCAGCAAGAACAGCGCTCCCAGCGCCGCGCCGCCCGCGGTCATGCCGCCCCCGAGCAACACCAGCACGACCAGTGTGGCACCACTGGCGAGGCCGCCCAAGGCACCCGCCAGCAGCAGCGCCACGCGGCTGCGCACCGTGAGCACCAGCACGCAGGCCACCACCGAACCGATCAACGTGGTGCCCAGCGCGAACATCGGCGCCAGCGGTGCCAGCAGTCCCACGGCCAGCGCCATCCACACGGCCCACATCAGCCCGGCGGCCTCGGAGATCAGCACCGCCACCACCAGGGGGACCAGCAGGCCGAACAGGAAGTTGCCCGACGCCAGCAACGCCAGCCGCTGGACCGCCACCACCGCCAGCGTGAGCACCACCAGGAAGGTGAGCTGCGACACCGACAGGCCGGGGGCCAGGCTGCGCCGGGCGTAGAGCACGGGAGCGCTCAGCAGCAACGCCAGCAACAGCGAACCCAACAGGATCCAGAAGGTGCCTTTGAGCTGCGCCGTACGGGCGCTGTACAGGCCCAACGCTTCCAGCACCCGCAGATTGTCCTCGGTCAGCGTCTGCCCCTCGCGCACGATCACCTGGCCGGCACGGAGCGACTGCATGACCGGCTGGACGGCCGCTGCCGCCGCGTCGCGGGCCGCCTCGGTGAGCTTGGAGTCGGGCACCGACGTGGCCACGAGGTAGCGCTGCAAGAGCAGTCGCACCTCGCGCTGGCGGTCGGCAGGTGCTTTCTGCACCGCCTGGTCAATCAGCGCGGGGATCTGCGTGTCCTTCACGCCGTTGGGATCACCGTAGGCGTTGACGACGTAGTCGACCACGTCGGGCGGCAGGCTCGACGACGTGACGGCGCTGGTGACGAGGTTCTGGAGCTCGGGATCGCTCGTGTACACGGTGCCGATCTGCGCCCGTGCCGCCTGCCGTTCGCGTTCGGTGGCGATGCGGTCGATGACCTGAGTGTCCACGGGCGCCACGAACGTCTGCGGGCTCACCTCGCCAGCGCGCAACGCCGAGGCGCGGCGGTTGCCGTAGACGCTGAACAGCAGTGCCGTGAGGGCCACCACCGAGACCGCGAAGAGCAGCCACAGGCGAGGGTCGCGTCGGCGGGGGCGGTTAGCTCTGCTGTTCATAAGCGAGGATGATCTGGGCGACCAACGGGTGGCGCACCACGTCTGCCTTGCTGAAACCGATGAACGCGATGCCATCGATCCCCTGCAGGATGGACTCGGCAGTCGACAGCCCGCTCCTGACGCCCCCCGGGAGGTCGGTCTGGGTGGTGTCGCCGGTGACCACGACCTTGCTGTTGAAGCCCATGCGCGTGAGGAACATCTTCATCTGCTCGCCGGTGGTGTTCTGGGCCTCGTCGAGGATGATGAAGGCGTCGTTCAGGGTACGCCCGCGCATGAAGGCGAGCGGCGCCACCTCGATGGTGCCGAGCTCGAGCAGCTTCTCGACGCGGTCCGCCGGGAGCATGTCGTACAGGGCGTCGTAGAGCGGACGAAGGTAAGGGTCGATCTTGGCCTGCAAGTCGCCCGGCAGGAAGCCGAGCCTTTCGCCCGCCTCCACCGCCGGTCGGGTCAGGACGATGCGCTTCACGCGCCGGTGGGTGAGCGCTTCCACGGCCATCGCCACCGCCAGATAGGTCTTGCCGGTGCCGGCCGGCCCGCTACCGAACACGATCGGGTTGTCGTGGATGGCGGCGACGTAGCGCCGTTGACCCGCCGTCTTGGGCTTGGCTCGGCCGGGCAGGTGGGTCTGCTCGGCCGCGGGCTCCGGTGCCGCCGGACGGTCGCTCAGGCGCTCGATGTCGCTGTACTCCAGCTCGGTGAGCGACACCCGACCGCCGGCGCGGATGGTGTCGATCAACGAGCGGAAGGTGCGGGCCGCTTCCTCGACATCCCCCTGGTCGCCGCTGAGGCGCAATTCGTCACCACGGGCGACGACCGTTGCGCTCAGACGCGTACGGAGGAGTCGGAGGTTCTCGTCGTTCTGCCCGAACAGGGACAACGCCTCTGCCGGGCTGCGGAGCTTCAGCGTGACCGAGGTCGCGATGGTACCCTCCCGCGACGGCGCTTCCACGCCGGCTCGTCCAGGATCTCGTGCCAGATCAGGCCGCTCACGATGGCCTCGCGATCGAAGCGAAGCTGCCCCACACCCCCCAGTCTAGCGCCGTCGTGCCAGCCGCGTCGTCGCCGGTAGGCGGGCGCCCCGGCCGACGTCGGCTCGACGCGCGGTCCGGGCCGCCGCTGACGCTCCTGCTTGGAGGGCGGCCGATCGCTCGCTTCGGCTCTGGCGCGCCGCTCCGCCGCCACGGCCGACTCGGGGCGCGTCCCAGCGGACGGCATCATCGGCGGAACGCCCTCGCGTCCCAGCCCGGCGGCGCCGCGTTGCGCGCCGCCGGCCCCGGCGAGATCGTCCTCGAACGGGTCCTGCGGTACCAGCGAGCGCCCCACGGGACGCACTTGCGGCTTGCCGCGGTTGGCGTCTTCAGGCACCAGGGGGTGCGGCCGGTCGGCGGGCGCCACCGTCTCGAAGGGATCGTCCGGCACCAGCGACCGGGAGCGTCCGCTCTGCGTGGAGGCCTCGGCCGTCGCGCGTTCGCGCGCCTCGCGCACCCGGCGCTGCGCCTCGGCAAGCCACGCCGGAAGCTCGCCGTCCGCGGCAGGCGGCGTCCCGTCGAGCACGGTGCCCTCCGGCGCACGAGGGGGCGTGCCTCCGCGTTGCGCCGTCGGTGGTCGGTTGCGCTCGCGCAGCACCCGCGACACCAGCGGCAGCACGATGAACACCACCACGAACACCAAGGTCAGTAGGGTGTCGAAGCTCACGGCTCCTCGTCGCCCTCCATGCCGGCAGCGCGCCCGATGTTCCCACGCATGCTCGTGTCGGACTGGATGTTCTGGAGGTTGTAGTAGTCCATCACGCCCAGGTTGCCCTTCTGGAAGGCTTCGGCGATGGCCCGGGGCACCTCGGCCTCGGCCTCGACGACTTTGGCACGCATGGCGGACACCTGCGCGCGGTTCTCTTGCTCGGCCGCCACGGCCATGGCGCGCCGCTCCTCGGCCTTGGCCTGCGCGACCCGCTTGTCGGCCTCCGCCTGGTCGGTCTGGAGCTGGGCGCCGATGTTGCGCCCTACGTTCACGTCGGCGATGTCGATCGATAGGATCTCGAACGCAGTCCCGGAGTCGAGGCCCTTGGCCAGCACCGCTTTCGAGATAGTGTCGGGGTTCTCCAGGGTGTCCTTGAAGCTCTTGGTCGAGCCGATGGAGGAGACGATGCCCTCGCCGACGCGAGCGATGATGGTCTCCTCGCCAGCGCCGCCGACCAGGCGCTCGAGGTTCGCCCGAACCGTGATGCGCGCCGTGGCGATGAGCTCGATGCCGTCCTTGGCGACGGCGCTGACGTTGGGGGTCTGGATCACGCGTGGATTGACCGACACTTTGACGGCGTCCAACACGTCACGGCCGGCCAGGTCGATGGCAGCCGCCCGGTCGAACGGCAGATGGATGCGGGCTTTGTCGGCGGCGATGAGGGCGTCGACGACCCGGTCCACGTTGCCGCCCGCCAGGAAGTGCGCCTCGAGTTGGTTCTGCTCCACCTCGATGCCCGCCTTGTCCGCCTTGATGAGCGGCAGGATGATCCGGTTGGGTGGCACCCTTCGCAGCTTCATGGCCACCAGGCTCGGGAGTCCGACCTGGACACCGGCCGCGATCGCCGATATCCACAGCCCGATCGGAACGACCGAGAACAGGACCAGGAAGAAGAGGACGATGGCGCCCGCGATGATCAGCAGGGTGTAGCTCATGACACCTCCAAGGTGGGGGAACGAACGGGATCGGCCACGTCGCCGTCCCGGGTCATGCTTCCTGCACGTCGCCCGTTTCGGGTTCGACGGTGCGGACCGTGACACGCATGCCCTCGACGTGCAACACGGTCAGTCTGCTCCCGACAGGGATGTAATCGCCCTCGCTCACCACGTCGACGCGCTCCGTGCCGAAGCGCGCCACCCCCGCCGGCCGCAGGTCGGACACCGCGACACCCTGACGTCCGGCCAGGTAGGCGCGGTCGGCGCTGCCGAGGGGACCCACGGTCGACGGCGAGGGAGGGTTGGTGATGCGGGCCGTGAGCCGGAACGCGGCGGCGATCCTGCTGTGCGGCAGGACCCATAACAGGGCCGCCACCAGCACGCCGCCGAACAGCGCGCTGTAGCCCAGCACGGTCGCGGCGGAGCCCTGGAAGATCCGCACGATAGCGAACACTATTGCGGCGATCCCGAGCACGCCTGCCACCCCGAAGCCGGGGATCACCAGCACCTCGGCGGCGAGCAGCAAGACGCCGGCGACGATCAGGATGATGTCCAGTGGGCCGGCCGGGGTGGCGACGAAGGCGCCGGTGGCCAGCAGCACCAGCGCCACCAGGCCCAACCCTCCGAAGACCCCGAAGCCGGGCGTGAAGATCTCGATGAGCAGGCCGCCGATACCGACCACCAACAGTGCGGCAGCGGCGATGGGCGTGGTCAGGACGCCCGCCAGGCGCTCGCTCAGGTTCGGCCCCATGCGCGTGATGGCCGCGCCACCGTAGCCCCACTGTTGCAGGGCGTCACGCACGCTGCTCGCCTGGATGTTGGCGATGTTGTTGGCCACCGCCTCCTGGGCCGTGAGCGTGACGAGCTCCTTGTCGGTGGCGATGCCCGGGATGGAGACCGATGGGTCGACCATCCCCTCGGCGACCAGGGCGTTGCGCCCCCTGGCCTCGGCAACGCTGCGGAACGAGCCCCGCATGGCGGAGTTGTACTTCTCGGCCACGGGCTTGGCGCCGGTCGGCGTAGAGATGATGGGTAGGGCAGCGCCGATCGACGAGCCGGGCAGCATCGCGAGCTTCTCGGCGCTCATGGCGATCAAGGCGCCGGCACTGAACGCGTTCTGCGCCACAGCCAGGGTGGGAACCTGGGCATCGTTGAGAACCGCGTCGACGATCGACTGCATGGCCGTGATCCGGCCGCCAGGCGTATCGAGGTAGAAGAGCAGCGCGAGCGGCTGCTCGCGGTTGGCCCGTGCGATCCTGGCCTTGACGAACTGCGCCGTGGCCGGGGTGATTTCGCCCTCTATGGGCACGAGCCAGACACTGTTGCCGCCGCCCTGCGCCCGGGCCACGCCCCCGCCCACCATCAGCGCGAAGAGTGTTGCCAGGGCGACCGCGAGCCGGACCGGCCGGGAGGCTGTCCTCACGAGACCACTGTAGCACGCACCTGCGCCGATCAACGACGCTTGGCCCATGCTCCAACGCTGTCCTGCACGGAGTTCGCGCCTTGGCTCAGTCGAGCGTGGGCACCGCCGCATGGTCGTTGCTGCTGCGAAGCGTCAGCACCGGGATGAAGAGCGTCACCAGGAATCCGAGCACCACGACCACCACCAGGCTGCGGTAGACGCGCGTCACCGCCGTGGCGAACGCCTTCCTGATGCTGGCGGTGATGTCGGCTGCCACCGCCTTCGCCTGTTGCTGGAACTGGTCGTGGAGTTGTGTCAGGAAGGCTGTCTCGGCCTGCTGACTGCGCATCGCCTGCTTGGCTCCCAACGTCACCATCGCCTTGGCCGCCGCCGGCATGGGGCTCGCGGCCACGACCTGCTGGACCTTCGCTGCGTCGCCGGAGCGCACCGCAGCGGCGATGGACTGGTACTGCCGATCGAAGGCCGAGGCGACGCCCGCTTGGACCTGATCGAGACCTTCGGCACTCACCTGGCTACCGGCGCCGAAGGAGGATGCGTCCATCCCCGCCGGGGCCTGCATGGCGCTGAAGGAGGCCGTGAGGCTGGTCGCCAACACCGTCCCCATCACCGCCGCGCCGACGGTCCCGCCGATCTGGCGGAAGAACTGCGACGCGCTTGTCGCCTGCCCGACGCGCCGCACGTCGACGGCGTTCTGGATCGCCAGCGTGTAAAGCGGCATCGACGGACCCACACCCAGGCCGGCGATCACCATGTAGACGGTGACGCGCCAGTAGGGCACGTCGGGGCCCATGCGCGAGAGCAAGTAGATGCCCACGAACAGGATGGCGGCACCGATGAGCATCAGCAGTCGGTAGCGGCCGAAGGCCGACACCAGCTGTCCACTGACGACCGCCCCGAACACCAGTCCCAGCGACAACGGGATGAGGCTGATCCCTGCGCGGGTGGCCGATACGCCCACCACGTTCACCATGAACAGCGGCAGGAAGATGATGAGCGAGAGGAAGGCGGCGCCGAGGAAGAACAGCGCCAGATTGGAAGTGGAGAACACGCGGTTGCGGAACAACGACAGGTCCAGGATAGGGTTGGTCGAGAGCAGCGAGCGCCACACGAACCCCACCAGCATGGCCGTGCCACCGATCAGGAGTCCCAGCGTGACCGCGCCACCCCAGGGATAGCTGGTCTTGTCGAGCTGCAACGCCAGCACGATCGGAACCAGACCCAGCACCAACAGGGCGGCGCCCGGGAGGTCCATCGGCTTGTGCTCGGCCGTCGGCTTGAGCGGCGGCATGCGGCTCAGCAAGAACCACAGCGCCACGGCTCCCGTCGGCACGTTGACGTAGAACACCCAACGCCAGCCCTCGACGCCTGGGATGATGCCGCCCGCGTAGTCGGTGAGCAGGCCACCCAACCAGGGCCCGATCACGCTGGCGATGCCGAACGTCGCGCCGACCAGGCCCTGGTAGCGCCCACGGACGTTGGGAGGGAAGAGGTCGGCGATGATGATGAACGCCATCGAGAACAGACCGGCACCGCCGATCCCCTGCAGGCCGCGCATGATGATGAGCTGGCTCATGCCGTCGCCCAGCAGAGGCAAGGTCCCGAACTCACCGGCGAGGCCGGACAGGAACGACCCGAGTAGGAAGGTCGACACCGAGAAGATCTCGATCGACTTTCGGGACACGGTGTCGGCCAGTTTGCCGTAGATGGGCACCAGCGCGGTCGAGGCCAGCAGGTAGGCGGTCGCCACCCAGGCGTAGCGCTTGATGCCGTTGAGGTCCTCGACGATGCGGGGCAGCGCGGTCGCGACGATGGTCTGGTCGAGGGCGCCCAGGAACAGGGCCAGCAGGATGCCGACCAGGATGAGGGTGCGGTCACGGGCGGAAGTCACGGTCATGCGCTGCGATCCTTTGCGAGGGTCTCTAGGGTTTCGAGGAAGGTATCGAGGGTTCCGGCGTCGAGGATGCCGAGGAAGGCTTCGGTCTCCGCCGCCATGGTCGCGCCGGCCTGCTCGAGGCGCTCGATGCCGGACTTCGTCAAGCTGAGCACGCGGCGGCGCGCGTCGTGCGGGTCGAGGCGGCGCCGGATCAGGCGCTGCTTCTCGAGCACGTCCAGGCGTCTGGAGATAGCGCCGGGCGGCATCTCGAGGGCGGCGGCGATCTCGGTGGGGGAGAGGTCGCTGGACGCGATCCGGTCCAGCAGGAAGAAATCACCCATCTCGAGCCCATGCCGGTCCTTCAGCACGGGGCCCGTATGCCGGAACATGCGCTGCCTCACGGCCCAGAAGGCGTAGAGGAAGCGTCGCGTAGGTCCGGTCTGAAGTATTTGCACATCGCAATTGTCTCAGTTCAGACATTCCGGCACTGTCGTGCCGGCGTCACGCACATCGAACCGGCGCCTCGTGCAGCCGTGCGCCCCGCCGAAGCGGGACGCACGGTGCGACCATGGCGGGCGCAGGAGGACTTGAACCCCCGACCTACGGTTTTGGAGACCGCCGCTCTGCCAACTGAGCTATACGCCCATGAGCCGATGCCAAGAGCGAGTACGGAGTATACCAGCCAGCGCCCGCGCTGCCAACCGGCGCCACCCTCGCCGCGGCCCCCGTCAGCTGCCGGTCGCCTGGAAGCAGGGGACGGGTCCCGGCGGCGTGCTATAACGACCGCAACGGGCCGGCAGCCCGCGATGGGAGCACACCATGGAGGCAGTGGCACAACCGGAGCCCACTACCGGCGAGCCGGGCATGACCGTCAGCCCCGCCGCAGCCGTGAAGGCGGCTGCGTTGCTCGAGCAGAGCGACCGTCCCGAAGCGGCCCTCCGCGTGTTCGTGAAGTCCGGCGGATGCAGCGGCTACCAGTACGGCATGGCGGTCGATGATCGCCGCGTCGAGGGTGATCGCGTCTTCCAATCCGAGGGCGTACGCCTGGTGATCGACCCCCGCAGCTGGCCCCTGCTGGTAGGTTCGCAGGTCGACTTCGTCGAGAACTTGATGGGTGGGGGCTTCCAAGTCAACAACCCCAACGCGACCAGCTCGTGCGGCTGCGGGCACAGCTTCAGGACCGACAGCGGCTCCGCCCCGGATTCCGAAGGCGCGCCCGGCTGCGGCAGCTGAAGGCGTCCCACGAACCCAGCACCCTCAACGGGGCGGCACCGATCGGTGCCGCCCCGTTCGTCGTCCCGGTGTCGACCGGAGGTGCCGCTACTCCGCGGATCCCGGCCCTTCTTCGAAGGCGTGCCGGAGCACGGGCTGGCGCGCCGCCCGGACCTCGTCGAGCCGGCGGACGGGGGTGTGGTAGGGAGCGCCTGCCAGGTACCCGTCATCCTCCGCGGCGCGCCGCAGGATCTCGCCCAGCGCGTCGGCGTAAGCGTCGAGCGTCTCCAGCGATTCCGTCTCGGTGGGCTCGACCATCATGGCTTCCTTGACGATGAGCGGGAAGTAGACGGTCATCGGGTGCATGCCGTAGTCGAGCAAGGCCTTCGCCACGTCGAGCGTGTGCACCCCCTCCGGCGGCTGCGCCACGAACTCGTGCATGTTGTGTCGGTCGTAGGGGATCGAATAGCCGGCCTGCTGCATCCGCACACGTAGGTAGTTGGCGTTGAGGACCGCGTGACCGCTCACCCGCCGCAGGCCCTCCAGGCCGAGCGTTCGGATGTAAGCGTAGGCTCGTATGAGATTGCCGACGTTGCCGACGAACGAACGCATCCGTCCGATGGAGGAGGGCACGTCGTCGGACAAGCGGAAGCCGTCGCTCCCCTCGACCACCAACGGCACCGGTAGGAACTCGGCCAGATGGGCCTTGACGCCGACCGGTCCGGTGCCGGGGCCGCCACCGCCGTGAGGCGTGGTGAAGGTCTTGTGCAGGTTCAGGTGGACGACATCGAACCCCATGTCGCCGGGACGGACGCGGCCCACGATGGCGTTCAGGTTGGCGCCGTCGTAGTAGAGCTGGGCGCCCGCCTCGTGCGCGCGTCGAGCGATCTCGAGGATGCGCGTCTCGAACACGCCGACCGTGTTCGGATTGGTCAACATGACCGCAGCCACCTCGGGGCCCAGCGCCGCCGTGAAGGCGTCGAGGTCGACCTCGCCGCGAGCGTCGCTGGCGACCTCGACCACGCGGTAGCCCGCCATGGCCGCGGTGGCTGGGTTGGTCCCGTGGGCTCCGTCCGGCACCAGCACAACGCTGCGGCGCTCCCCCTCGCCGCGCGCGCGGTGGTAGGCGCGGATCATCAGGATGCCGGTGAGCTCGCCGTGCGCGCCGGCTGCGGGCTGCAGACTGACCGCGTCCATGCCGGTCAATGCCCCCAGATCGCGTTGCAGCTCGAATAGCAGTCGAAGCGTGCCCTGCGCGGTCTCCGGCGCCTGGTTCGGATGAAGGTCCTGGAACAACCGCGCCGCTTCCTCGTGCACCTTGGGGTTGTACTTCATGGTGCAGCTCCCGAGAGGATAGACGTTCCCGTCGATGCTGAACTGGCGATGCGCGAGCTGCGTGAAGTGGCGCACCAGATCGAGCTCGGAGACCTCCGGCAGACGCGGCGGCGCTTCCCGGAGTTGATCCTCGCCGAGGAGCGAGGCCACGGCGGGGCCGTCGACGAACGGTGGGCGGGCGGCGCGCCGGCCGGGCCTGGAACGTTCGAACAGGAGCGGGAAGTCCTTCACGGGCGCGTCAGTCATGGCTCACTCCGTGTCCAGCCAGCTCCCCCACGTCCTCCAGGGCGCTGAGCAGGGCATCGACGTCGCGTTCGCGCACCAGCTCCGTCGCCGCCAGCACCACCGCATTCCCGAGTCCGTACTCGCTCCCCACGGGTACGCCGGCGTGAACACCGCGCCCGGCCAGCGCCGAGCGCACCTCGTGGCCGGGCCTACGCGTGCGCAGTGTGAACTCGTTGAAGAACGGCACGCTGCGCTCGATGCGGGCGCCCGCGGCCAGCAGACGATCGGCCAGACGGTGGGCCTGCCGCACCGACGCCTCCGCCGCCTCCCGCAGGCCCTGGGGGCCGAGGGCCGCCAGGTTCACCGTCGCCATGAGCGCGGTGAGCTGGTGGTTCGAACAGATGTTGGACTTGGCCTTGCTGCGGCGGATGTGTTGCTCTCGGGCCTGCAGGGTGAGCACGAAGGCGCGCCGGCCGTCGACATCCACCGTCTGACCGACCAGGCGACCGGGGAGCTGGCGCAACAACCCGCTCTCGACCACCATGAAGCCGAAGCTCGGCCCGCCGAAGGCGGTCGGGTTCCCGAGCGTCTGTCCGTCACCGACCGCGACGTCCGCCCCGTATGCACCGGGCGGCTTCACCAGCGCGAGGCTGAACGGGTCGACGACCGCGACGAGCAGCGCCCCTGAAGCGTGCGCTGCGTTCGTGAGCGCCTCCATGGCCTCGAGCGACCCCAGGAAGTTGGGTTGCTGCACGATCACGCAGGCGACGTCTGCTTCGACCGAGGGGACCGGCGTCGACATCATCTCCAGGTCGAGCGTGTCGATGCGGATGTCCAGCGCCTCGAGGTAGGTGCCGAGCACGGCACGCGTTTCGGGGTGCACGCCGCGGCTGACCAACACCCGTTCGCGCCGGGTCTGCCGGACCGCCAGCAGCGCCGCTTCCGCCGTTGCGGTGGCCCCGTCGTACATGCTGGCGTTGGAGACGTCGAGCCCGGTGAGCTCGCTCATCATGGTCTGGTACTCGAAGGTCGCTTGCAGGATGCCCTGGGCGACCTCCGGCTGGTACGGCGTGTACGCCGTCACGAACTCGCTCTGTAGCGCAAGGTGCGGCGTGACCGAGGGGATGAAGTGCCGCTGCATACCGCCGCCGAGGAAGTTCGGTCCCTGCACCCGGTCCTGCGCGGCCAGACCCTGCAAGTGAGCGAGCAGCGCCGTTTCGTCCATGGCCGCCGGGATATCGATGTCGGGATTGCGCAGTGCGGCGGGAAGCTCGTCGAACAGCGCATCGATGCTGTCGACGCCGATGGTATCGAGCGCGCGCCGCACGTCCTCCTCGGTGTGAGGGAGGTAGGGCAAGATCAGCCCTCCTTCTCGACCGCCCGTTGGTACCCGGCAGCGTCGAGCAACGATCCCAGCTCCGCGGCGTCGTGCAGCCGTAGCCTGAACAGCCAGCCGCCCTCGTAGGGGCCGTCGTTGATCGCTTCGGGAGCGTCGTGGAGCGCCTCGTTCACGGCCTGCACCACGCCCGACACTGGAGCGTAGATGTCCGACGCGGTCTTCACCGACTCGACGACGGCAACGGGATCGCCGGACGCGAGCTCGGCGCCGACGTCGGGCAGCTCGACGTATACGACATCGCCCAGCTGATCCTGAGCGTAGTCGGTGATGCCGACCGTGACCACGCCGTCGTCGGGCTCGGAGACCCATTCATGGGAGGCGGTGTACCGGAGGTTCTCTGGGGTCTGCATGTTCACTCCTCTGCCAGTGCCCGACCAGCATCGGGCGTACCGAAATTCCGCAGCATCATTGCCCGAAGAAGGGCGGCTTGACGACCGTGGCCGCCACCGTCTGTCCCCGGATCTCGACTTCGATCGCCGTGCCCTCCCGGGCCGCGTCCGCGTCCACCCAGGCGAACGCGATGCTCTCTCGCGTCAGCGGTGACAACGTGCCCGAGCTGATGGTGCCGATGTCGACCCCGTCGCGCAGCACGCGGTACCCCTGGCGCGGGATGCCGCGGTCCAGGAGCCTCAGCCCGACCAGACGCCGCGGACAGGGACGGTCCCACATCGCCTCCCGTCCGAAGAAGGGCTTGTCCTTGACCACCCACGAGAAGTCGCTGCACAGCGGGTTGGTGCTCTCGTCGAACTCGTGGCCGTAGAGCGGGTAGCCCGCCTCGAGGCGCAGCGTGTCGCGCGCGCCGAGCCCGCAGGGGACGGCGCCCGCATCACTCAGAACGTCCCACACGATGGAGGCGTCGGTGGGGTGACAGAACAGCTCGAAGCCGTCCTCCCCGGTGTAGCCGGTGCGGCTGAGGCGCACCGGGCACCCGGAGATGCTGGCGAGCACCGTGGCGTTCTTGCGCAACTCGGTGAGGTCCACGTCGACGACGTTCCCGAGCAACAGCGCGCTGCCCGGGCCCTGCAGCGCCAGCAGCGACCAGGTCGGCGACTCGTCGACGACATGGACGTCGTAGTCGCGGGCGACCTCGTGGAGGTGCGCGAGCACCACCTCGACGTTGGAGGCGTTGGCGACGACGAGGTACTCCTGCTCCTTGTCACGGTAGAGGTAGAGGTCGTCGATGAGGCCGCCGCGGTCGTTGGGCAGCATGGTGTACTGACCGCGTCCGAGCTTCAGGCGACCGGGGTCGTTCAGTGTCGCGAACTGGAGGAAGGCGGTGGCGTCGTCACCGAGCACTCGGATCTCGCCCATGTGACTGACGTCGAACAGGCCCACGTCCGAGCGGACGGCGATGTGCTCCTGGTGGATTCCGGTCGGGTAATGCACCGGCATGCTCCACCCGGCGAACTCCACCATCCGGGCTCCGAGGGCGACATGCGTGTCGTAGAGGGGGGTCCGCTTCATTCGACCCGACGATAGCACAGCGTTCAGTCCGCCGAATCCCGCTTCCGGCGGGGTTCACGACACGTTTCCGGCCGAGCCGGCCGGCGGAGCTTCAGGTCTTCTGGGCGAGCTTCTCCAGGACCAGCTTCGACACCGCGCGAAGCGGCTCGAACACGCCCTGGAACTCCGAGGCCACCGCCTCGAAGGCCTCCACCTGCTTCCCCGGGTCCAGCACCTGCTGGATCATGTCGGAGGGAAGGGCGTCGGGCAGGTCCCGCTTGTTGATCTGGATGACGTGCGGGATCTCGGCGAGCCGCAGGTTGTACTCCTGCAGGTTCTCGCGCAGGTTGCGCAGGCTCTCGGCGTTGGCGCGCAGCCGGTTGGGCGCGGAGTCCGCGACGAACACGATGCCGTCGACGCCACGCAGGATCAGCTTGCGCGAGGAGTTGTAGAACACCTGGCCCGGCACGGTGTAGAGGTGGAAGCGCGTCCTGAAGCCGTTGACCTTGCCCAGGTCGAGCGGCAGGAAATCGAAGAAGAGGGTGCGTTCATCTTCGGTGGCCAGCGACACCATCTCGCCCTTCGACTCCGAGGGCACCTGCTCGTAGATCTGCTTCAGGTTGGTGGTCTTGCCCGACAGACCGGGGCCGTAGTAGACGATCTTGAAGTTGATCTCGCGTGCCGAGAAGTTGATGGTGCTCATGGCTTGCCCGATCCGAACAGCCCGTCTAGCAGGGCCTCGGTAGAGCTCGACCACTCCTGGTCGAACTCGACCTTGGGAGCCTCGTCCTTGGAGTCGCGGAGAACCACACGGATCTCCTCGACCGATTTCTTGGTGAAGAGCTTGACGCGGCCCAACGCCGCCGACGAGTCGAACACCGCCACCAGCAGGGCCTTGTCACCGAGCTCCTCTAGGTAGGTGCCGACCTCCGCCCCCTGCTGCACCGTCTCCTTGAACGCGCTCTCGCCGAACAGGTTGGCGATCGCGGTGTTGGCCGAGTAGTTCGACGCGATCAGCGTCGCCAACGAGTCGAGCGATGGAGGCTTGGGCGCCCACAAGGCGCGCCGGTGCATCAGCACGAAGCCCTTGCGATCGATGATCATCGCGTAGCGGGCATGGCTCCTGGTCAGCAGCTCCGCGAGGATGGCATCGACCTTCTCGTACGTCTCGCCGTAGAGGTCGAGGGAGGGCTCGAGCATGGGCCACACTCTAGCAGTCGTCCGTCATCCATCAACGTCGAACACGCCACTCCGCGGCCCCGGGCCGCCACGCGCGCGCCCGTGACCGGCGTCGCTCAGCTTGCCTGGCAACCGGTCCCCCGCCCGTAGGCTTCAGTCTGGACGGGCCCGCAACGCAACCGGCCGCGCACCCGAGGCGCGCCGCTCGACGTCCGAGGAGGGGCAGCATGCGCCAGGATGACACCACCGTCGAAGACGGTACCGCCATGACGGACCTCCCGGCCGCCACGGCCCTGGGCGCGGTGACGCTGGCCGTGGCCGATCTCGACGCCGTCGACGAGTTCTACCGGAACGCCCTCGGCCTCGAGTCCCGGCGCCGCGGGCCAGGCTGGTCGGAGCTGGGTACGACCAGCAGCACGCTGGTACGGCTCGACCAGGCCGCCGGGAGCCGTGCGGCGCCGGGCGCTCCCGGGCTCTACCACCTGGCCCTGCTCGTTCCCGACCGTCCCGCCCTGGGGGCGTGGATGCTCCACGCGGTCGAGACGGGCGTCACCCTGCAGGGAGCGGCCGATCACGCCGTGAGCGAGGCCATCTACCTGGCCGACCCCGAAGGGAACGGCGTCGAGGTCTACCGGGACAGACCGCGCGACGCATGGCAGATGCGCCAGGGACGCATCGCCATGACCACCGAGCCGCTCGACGCACGCGACCTCGCTGCCGCCGCAGCGCAGACCTGGGACGGCGCGCCGGACGGCACGACCGTCGGCCACGTCCACCTGCAGGTCGGCGATCTGGCGCGCTCCGCGGCGTTCTACGGCGACGTCCTGGGATTCCGCCGGACCAACGACACCTTCCCGGGCGCCTGCTTCCTGGCAGCAGGCGGCTACCACCACCACCTCGGCCTCAACACCTGGGGCGTGCGCCGGTCCGACCCGGAGCCGGACCCCTCCACCGGACTCCGCCGTTTCGAGGTGGTGGTGCCCGACGAGGCCGCGCTCACGGCGGCCGGGCGGCGACTGGCCGCGGCGGGCCACGACCTCACCGTGCCGGCCGGCGAACGCGTCTTGGACCTCACCGATCCCGATGGCATCGGATTGCGGATTCGGGTCGCGCGGCCGGACGCGCCGTGACGGGATCTCGGACGCGCGCCCGCGCTCCCTCCCGCGCCTTGTCGGCGGCGGACACGTTCGCTATACTTCTCCCTCGGGCCCGTGGGGTCGCGGGCATCGCGGCGATGTAGCTCAGCTGGTTAGAGCGCACGACTCATAATCGTGAGGTCCGGGGTTCGAGTCCCCGCATCGCTACCAGAGCCTGAACAGGGCGCACGTTCACTCAGAACGTGCGCCCTGTTCCATGCCACGCGACGCTCGTGCGGCTTCTCGGGAAGGGGACTCTCTCAGGTGCCGGCGAGCAGGTGGTCGTGCAGATCGCCGACGGTCCCGTGCCAGTCGCAACGCCGGCAGGCGGCGGCCGTCGCCTCGTCCCAGGCGGCGTCCCCGAGCGCCTCGTCGATCACCTGCAACTCGTCGGCGGACGCATCGATCACCACGTCCACGGAGACCTCGATCGACGTCAGGATGCGGACGCTGTCGGCGCCGCAGGCGGGGCAGAGGGATTTGTTCCGGTGAGGTTCGGAGGGGAGCGACGACGCACGCATCACGGTGACTATGGTGTACCAGTAGGGGTCTTACAGACTTCTTATCCTCCGCGGTCGTCGATCGGCCCGCTCCGCTCGGGCGTCCGCTTCGCAAGGTGCCGGGTTGCGCCCGCAGGACCTTGGTGGACGGGACGGTCCAAGGAGTAGCCGACGATTCGGAACACGGCTGAGTCGTGTGCCGACGTAGGTCCGGAGGAGGAGCTGGGGGGGAGACTTCGTGGAGAAGCTGGTCGCGCCGACGCCGCTGAACGAGGCACGGACACCCTGCGTATGTCAGGGCGTCCGTCTCGGTCCGATAGGCGAGCGCTTATCGGACGCGGACGCCGTAGGTATTCGCCCCTTGGGTGCCTGGCGCGAACAGGAGGATCACAGCGAGCACGAAGTTCGCGAGCGGAACGAAGCCGAGCAGGTACCACCAACCGCTCTTGTCGAAGTCGTGCAGACGCCGGATGCCGTAGCTGACGGTAGCGATGGCGTACACGACCCAGATGACGAAGTACACGAAGATGCCGGAGCTGCTGCCGCCGAACATGAGCATGAGAATGAACAGGATGACGCCCCAGATGACGCCGAAACCGAAGAGCTGGAGCCGGCCGATGCGTCCCTCGAACTTGAACGGGTTGAAGTTCTCCATACCGCCCCCTCCGAGCGTAATCTCTGCAAGATTGCCCCTTGCCCCAGGCCCCTTCCATACAAAGCTTCACAAACCTCTCATGATTGGGAGGCGCGACCGTGACTCTACCCACCGTCACGCAGCACAACAAGCGCCTGCAGATCGAGGACCCGCTAGGGACACCCAGATTCCCGCGGTCGGGGGGACACCCACTTTCCGGCAGGGCGCCCGGGCCCCTCGGACCGATGCGCACCCATCCTCACTTGGGTGCGTCTAGCAGGTCGGCTTCCGTGAGGTACCTCGTTACCAGGCCGATCGAGAGCTGGACCGATACTGCTCCCCGACCTGCGGTCAGCCGCGGTGCATCGTCTCTGCGGACGACTGCGTGGACTGAACGACGGAGGCTGGCGTCTCGATACCTCCAGTCGGCGTCGACCCGTAGGGTCATGGCGTGAAGAACCGGAACTGCTAACCGCCGTCATCGTCGACGTTCATGGCCCGAGCACCAGGTTCCGGTCGAGCGGCATGCTCCTGACGAGGAGGTACGCGGCGAAGGCGACCTCGAACAGGCCGGCAGGCGCGGCGAGCCATACGCCGACCGGAACGTTGAGGATCTCGAGAACGGCGCCGGTGGCGAAGATCGCGTAGCCGAGCGCCCCCCAGGCGGCGAGGAAGCGGGGGATGAGCCGCTCCCGTCCGAGCGCCCAGAAGAAGGGGACGCTCCCGATGCCGAGTCCAACCATGGCGACTTGAAGAGCCTGCCCGTTCCCTTCGACGAGAATCCGTGCCAGACCGGTGTCACCGGCCGCGGCGGCCAGCACGACGAGCGGGACGCCGGCGATCCCGACGGCGAGGAGGGCCGCCTCGATGGACATCACGAGTAGCGAACCCGTGCCGCAGAGGAGGAAAGCGCCGAGGAATAGAACCCCGACGACGCGCCCGATGAATGCCCGATCATGGTCGCTGGCCTTGGGCCTACCGCCCGCCGGGCAGGGCGAATCACCCGCCGGGGTCCCGATCGGCGATGAACCCACGACGGGCACCTCGACGACCAGAGAAGGGATAGATCATGGGCATACCATGAGGCGACGGCTCGAGCGCGATTCGTGTTCCGCTCGCATGTCTGGCCAGCCAGATCGTCCGACAACAGCTTCTGGAAGGGTCTATGGGCCAAACGAGACGTTGCCCGCTGAGGAGCAGATGGTGAGGTCGTTCGGAGTGAGTCGAACGACCTGCCGTACGTACCGTCCTGAACTGGTGCCGGGAGCGGGACTCGAACCCGCATGCCCTGGCGGGCTGCAGATTTTAAGTCTGCTGCGTCTACCGATTCCGCCATCCCGGCACGGTCTCCGAAGTGTACAGGAGCCTCGCGGCCCCCGCTTCAGGGCGCGCACGGCGCGTCCGGGGACGGGGCTCATCCAACGGGCGTACCATGCGCGCATGGAGCGTGCTGCTCGAACGCCGCTCCGCTCACTCACAGGTCGCGGGGGCTCGTCCGGACGTAGTGGCTTCCGCGTCACCGGCGACGCGTAGCGCATCGCCGCCGAGGGTCGGTGCGGATCTGCGCGGCACCGGCTCCGACCCGGAAAGGAGCGTCTCCTTGACAGCCACCGATACCTTCTTGCAGGCTCGCGACTTCCTGCTCCGCGAGCGCGAGGACTACGACGCCGCCTACAACGGCTTCGCCTGGCCCGTGCTCGACCGCTTCAACTGGGCGTTGGACTGGTTCGATGTCTTCGCCAAGGGCAACGATCGCACCGGCCTGCACGTCGTGGACGACGAGGGAAACGACACCCGGTTGTCCTTCGCGGAGCTCTCCGAGCGGTCCTCGCAGCTCGCCCGGACCCTGCAGGGGTTGGGGGCTCGTCGCGGCGACCGCGTGCTGGTGATGCTCCCCAATGTGGCGCCGCTGTGGGTGGTGATGCTGGCCTCGATCAAGCTCGGCACCGTCCTGATCCCTGCCACCACACTGCTGACAGCGGAGGACCTGCGCGATCGGATCGGGCGGGGGCGCGTGCGCCACGTCATCACCGACGAGGCCGGCGCCGACAAGGTGGACGCGGTCCGAGGCGAGTTCACGCGCATGGTGGTTGGCGGCCCGCGCCCGGGCTGGGTGTCGTACGACGAGGCGCTGTCGGGAAGCGCGGCGTTCGCGCCCGAAGGGGAGACCCGTGCCGGCGATCCTATGCTGCTGTACTTCACCTCCGGCACCACCTCCAAGCCGAAGCTGGTGCTCCACACCCACCAGAGCTATCCGGTCGGCCACCTGTCGACCATGTACTGGATCGGTCACCTGGAGGGGGACGTGCACTGGAACATCAGCTCGCCGGGTTGGGCCAAGCACGCCTGGAGCAACTTCTTCTCCCCCTGGAACGCCGGCGCGACGGTGTTCGTGTACGACTACCAGCGCTTCGACGCCGGGCGCGCGCTGGAGGCGATGGTCCGGCACGAGGTGAGCTCGCTGTGCGCGCCGCCCACCGTGTGGCGCCTGCTGTTCCGCGAGGATCTCGCCTCCTACCCGGTGAAGCTACGCGAGCTGGTGGGGGCCGGCGAGCCGATGAACCCGGAGATCATCGAGTCGGTGCGGAAGGCCTGGGGGATCACGCTTCGCGACGGCTACGGCCAGACGGAGACGACGGCTCAGGTGGGCAACACGCCGGGGCAGCCGGTCAAGCCGGGCTCGATGGGAAGGCCGCTCCCCGGTTACCGGGTGACGCTCCTGGGTCCCGATGGGCAGGTAGGCGTGCCCGAAGGGGAGATCTCACTGAATCTCGACCCCCGCCCGCTGGCCCTGATGGACGGCTACATCGACGATGACGAACGAACCGCAGCCGCCACCCAGGGAGGCTTCTACCGCACCGGGGACGTCGCCTCGGTCGACGACGACGGCTACTACTGGTACGTGGGACGGGCCGACGACGTGTTCAAGAGCTCGGACTACCGCATCAGCCCTTTCGAGCTCGAGAGCATCCTGATCGAGCACCCTTCGGTCCAGGAGGCGGCGGTGGTGCCCAGCCCCGACGCCGTGCGCTTGTCGGTGCCCAAGGCGTTCGTGACGCTTTCCGTCGGTCGTCTGGCCGACCGCGAGACCGCCCTCGACATCTTCCGGTTCATCCGGCGCCGGATGGCGCCGTACCTGCGCGTGCGACGCCTCCAGTTCGGCTCGTTGCCCAAGACCATCTCCGGGAAGATCCGCCGGGTCGAGCTGCGCCGCGACGAGCACGCCCACAGCGGCGGGCCGCGGGCGGAGGCGGAATACTGGGAAGAGGACTTCCCGGAGCTGAAGAACGAGGCCTAGACGAAGCTCGGTGGCCGCGCGTCGCGCGGCCACCGATGCCTCCCAAGCGAAGTGGAGCCGACGGGTCAGGGCACGGCTGCGGCGCCGATGAGCGCGCGCGCGCCGCTGAGGTCGCTCGCACGACGTTCCCCGTCCCAGCCTAGCTCGCCTGCGAGCACTTCGGACACGCGCTCCAGCGCGGCCGCGGCCGCCGTCTCGTCGAGCACGCCGAGACGCAACCGGCGCCACAACACATCGCTCGTGCTGCGGGCGTACTCGTGGCGCGCGGCATACACGACTTCGGCCTCGAGGTAAGGGTGGCCGTCGACCAAGCGGTCGCCGTGGCCGTCGCGGGCCAGGCCCGCGACCTCGGGGGCGAAGCTACCGTAGGCGCGATTGAGGTAGCTGGCGACGTCGGCGTCGAGCGAGAAGCGCTCCTGCAGCGCTCCCGCGCCCTGGGCGCTGAAGCCTTCGCCACCGACCAGCGTGAGCGTCGCCGTGCTGCTCGGCGCACTCGGCGACAGCGAACCGACACGCACCGCCTCATTGACGGCGTCGACCGCCATGCGGCGGTAGGTCGTCCACTTCCCGCCCGCGATGGTGATCAGTCCGGCAGGGCCGACGTTGACGATGTGGTCACGCGACAATCCGGCGGTATCCGCGGCCTCGGGATCGGAGACCAACGGTCTCAACCCCGACCACGCGGCCTTCACGTCGGCACGCGTCACGGGTACATCGAAGTAGCGATCCACGTGCCGGAGCACGTAGGCGATCTCCTCCTCGTGTACCCGGGGCTCTTCCTCGATGGCTGCTTCGTCGTCGGTGGTGCCGACCAGCGTGTGCCCGAGCCAGGGCAACAGGAACAGCACACGCCCGTCCTCGGTCTGCGGGATGAGCAGGCCGGTGGCCGGTGGGGAGAAGCGCTGGTCCAAGACGATGTGGATGCCGGAGCTGGCGGTCACCATCGGCCGGGCATCGGAATCCTCCATGCGCCGCACGGCATCCGTGAACGGTCCGGTGGCGTTGACGACGGCGCGTGCCGGCACCTCGAAACGTTCGCCCGTGAGCCGGTCGACGACCTCGGCTCCGCTCACTCGGCCTCCCTGCTGCATGAGGGATTCCACGGCGACGTGGTTGGCGATGACGGCGCCCTCGCGCGCCGCCGTGAGCCCGATGGCGAGGTTCATGCGCGCGTCGTCGAACTGGCCGTCGTAGTACAGAACGCCCCCGCGCAACCCCTGCTGTTTGAGCATGGGGAAGCGCTGGAGCGCCTCCTTGGCATCGACGAAGCGGCTCGGCTGCAGGTTGGAGCGGCCCGCCAGCCAGTCGTAGAGTTTCAGGCCGGTGAGGTAGTAGGGGACCTCCAGCCAGTTGTACAGCGGCGTGACGATCGGCAAGGGGTTGCTGAGGTGCGGAGCGATACGCAGCAGCACCGCCCGCTCGTGCAGAGCGTCGCGCACGAGGTTGAACTGCGAGCGGTCGAAGTGCTTGACCGCCTTCTCCAGGTAGCGCACGCCGCCGTGGATGAGCTTGGTGCTGCGGCTGCTGGTACCGCCGGAGAAGTCTCCGCGCTCGACCAGCGCGACACGCAGGCCGCGCGTGGCGGCGTCGAGCGCTACCCCCGTGCCGGTGGCGCCTCCGCCGATCACGAGCAGGTCGAAGGCGCCATCATCGGCCCGCATTCGGGCCAGCTGTTCTTCGCGATCGGGCCATGCCGGCCTCATGCTTCCACCCACCTTCCGGCGCGCTCCAAGGCGCGCCTCCAGTCGTGCATCAACGCTTCGCGTCGGGCGTCCGCCATGGCGGGCTCGAAGCGGCGGTCCACCTTCCAGTGGCTCGCCAGCTCCTCCTTGCCCGTCCAGAAGCCGACGGCCAGTCCGGCCAGGTTGGCCGCGCCCAGCGCCGTCGTCTCCGTGATCGTCGGGCGCACCACCGGAACGCCGAGGATATCGGCCTGGAGCTGCATCAACAGGTCGTTGCGGGCGGCGCCGCCGTCGACGCGAAGCTCGCCGATCGGCGAGCCGCTGTCGGCCTGCATGGCCTCGACGACGTCGGCGACCTGGAAGGCGATCGCCTCCAAGGCGGCCCGGGCAAGATGCCCGGCGCTGCTTCCACGCGTCAGCCCCACCACCGTGCCGCGGGCGTAGGCATCCCAGTGCGGCGCCCCCAGCCCCGCGAACGCGGGAACCAGGTAGACGCCACCGTTGTCGGGAACGCTCCCGGCCAGTCCCTCGACCTCCTCCGCCGAGCGGATGAGACCCAGCCCGTCGCGCAGCCACTGCACCACCGCTCCGGCCATGAAGATGCTCCCCTCCAGGGCGAAGTCGACCTCGCCGCCCACGTCCCAGGCGACGGTGGTCAGCAGGCGGTTGGCCGAGCGCGTCGGCACGGGACCGGTGTTGAGCACGAGGAAGCAACCGGTTCCATAGGTGTTCTTGACCTGCCCCGCCTCGAAGCAGGTCTGCCCGAAGGTGGCGGCCTGCTGATCCCCGGCCATACCGGCGAGCGGCGCGCCGGCGAGGCCGCCTTCGCGGATGGTGCCGTAGATCTCGGAGCAGGACCGCACCTGCGGCATCATGGCGCGGGGGATGCGCAGGCGCTCGAGCAGGACGTCGTCCCAGTCTCGCTCGTGGATGTTGTAGAGCATGGTGCGGCTGGCGTTGGAGATATCGGTGACATGCAGCTCACCACCGCTCAGGCGCGCGGCGAGCCAGCTGTCGATCGTGCCGAAGGCGACCTCGCCTCGTTCGGCCCGGGCCCGCAACCCATCCACATTGTCCAGCAGCCAGGCCAGCTTGCTGCCCGAGAAGTAGGCATCCAGCACCAGACCGGTCCTCGACTGGACCTCCGACTCGAAGCCTTCGACGCGCAGCGCATCGATCAGACCGGCGGTGCGGCGGTCCTGCCAGACGATGGCGTTGTGCACCGGTTCCAGGGTCTTCCGGTCCCACACGACGGTAGTCTCCCGCTGGTTGGTGATCCCGGCTGCGGCCACGTCCTTGGCGCGGATGCCGGCCCTCGCCAGCACCTCGCCCACGACCGCCGCCTGCGACGACCAGATCTCGGTGGGGTCGTGCTCGACCCAACCCGGCCGAGGGTAGAGCTGTTCGAACTCGCGCTGCGCGAGCGCGCGGATGGAGCCGGCGCGATCGAACAGGATCGCGCGCGAGCTGGTCGTTCCCTGGTCCAGCGCAACAACGAAATCGGGCACCCTTCACCTCCACGGCGGAACGCCTCGGCCCCCGCCCGCGGTCGCCGACGCCGCCCCGGCGCACGACCGCTCCGCTGGCATGATCCCTCGAACCGCTTCAGGCTCCCAGCAGGTCCCGCAACCTCAAGCGGGCGTAGTCGCGATCGCCGTCCAGCGCACGCTCGATTCCCTCATGCCCGGGGGGTAGCAAGCGCCCCCGACCGTGGACGCGCGACTCGTAGCGCCCCACCGCGAAGCGTTGGAGAAACGCCTCGGTGACGGCCTGACTCGGCAGCGAGCGCGCGGAGAACGCGTCGAGCGAGAGTTTGCGCAGCGCCGGGAAGGCGTGCAGGCAGGCGTGCGCTTCCGCGCCGACGATCGCCGCGCTGGCCCCGGCGGCGCCGTCCCGATCATGGCGGAGTAGTACCCCGGCGGCGCCCGTCTCGCCCATCAGACCGAGCACGGCCTCGAGGGCCGCCGCGATCGCCGCGTCGTCGGTGAGCCGCGCGGCATCGGCGCGGAATCCGTCGAGGATCAGGTGGGTTCCGTATCCGAGATTGTCGTAGCCGTTCACCCTGCCCAGCCTACCACGGCCCCGGACCCCTTGCAGGGGCCGAAAGACCCGCCTGTGACGGGATTCACGGGCTCGCCGATGGGGTCGAGCCGGTGATCGATCGCGCCGCCGCCCGGAGCGCGGCAGCTACGTCGCTGTCCTTGGAGGCGAGGATCGTGCCGAGCGCCCGGTCCATCGGCCCCCACACGGCCCCCATCTCGGGGACGTTGGGGATCGCCTGGGCGTTCGCCAGGGCGGCGCCGAAGCCGGCGACGACCGCGTCGTCGCGCACCTTGCCGAGCGCGGCGTTCGACGCCGGAACCAGCCCTGCCCGGCGTGCCAGCGCCGCCTGGGCGTCGGTGGTCGTGAGCCACTTGGCCAGGTTCGCGGCCGCCACCGGATCCTCGCTGTAGCGGTTCAGTAACACGCCGTCGACGTTCATGAAGCCCCTGAACGGGGTCCCGTCCGCCAGGGGCGGCATCGGCAGGACGGCGATGGGGATGCCCGCGGCCCGCATCGCCGGGATCGCCCACGGTCCGTCGAAGGTCATGGCGAGCCGTCCGTCCAGGAACAGCTTGCGCAAGGACGCGTAGTCCTGCCCGTCTGGGATCAGCCCGTGGTCGAAGCGCAGCGCCTTCAAGGCGCGGGCCCCCGCCACCGCACCCGGGCTGGCGAGCTCGGTGCGACCGGGCTCGATGGCTCCGCCCGCGGTGCGCCCGAACACCGCGCCTCCGAACGTGCGGAGCCAGGCGTAGCTGTAGTAGAAATTGCCCGCATCGAAGGCGAACCCGTAGCGGCCTCCACCTGTCAGCTTCTCGGCGATCGACACCATCTCGGGGTAGCTCGCCGGGGCTCGCGGCACCAGGTCGGTGTTGACGATGAGCGCGGGCCCCTGCACGGACAGAGGCAGTCCGTACAGCACCCCGCGGTAACGGAAGGCGCGCTGCGCCTGGTCGCTGAGCTGAGACAGGTAGTGGGCCGTGGCGAAGCTCCCCACGTCGGCCAGCACGCCGCCGTCGGCGAGGGCGGAGAACTGGTCCTGGGGGATGCCCACGAACACGTCGGCCGCGGCGCCCTTGGCGGCTTCGGTCATGGCTCCCTGCTTGATCTCACCGAGCTTGCGCGTGATGACCTCGACCGGCTTGCCGAACGCCTGCTGGTACGTGGTCGCCTCGCTGCGCAGCCAAGCGAGCGCTGAGCCCTGGTAGGTGGTCCACACGGTCAGCCCCTGCGCCAGGGCCGCGCCGGGCAGCAGCCACAGCAACACGGCGAACAGCGCCAACGTGGGGCCGCGCCTGAGGCGCCGCTGCGCGACCGCGTCCCGAGTCCGGCTCATGGCGCGAGGCGCCGCGGGGCAGGACACAGGGCGGGGCGCAAGGCGGGGGTCGGGGGCAGGAACGCGCTCACCCCTTCAGCCTAGCCCGCGAGCGCTCGTCGGGCGTGCGGCCGCGTCGCGCGCCGCGCTTCCTTCACGTCCGCGACCGTTCGGCCGTGCGGGCCTGGGCCGCGGCCGTCCGACGATCACGCTCGGGGCCTGCCAGCCGGTAGCGGCCGGCGAGCGTCCGCACCGCGCTGCCCCGCATCTCCAGGGCCGTGAGGCCGGCCAGCACCTGGCCGACCGGTGATCGCACGGCCTTGGCGAGCTCGTCGACGGTGGCCTCCTCGACGGCGTACAGCGCCCCGAGCAAGCGGTCGTGCGCAGCCGGGCCGGCTCGCCGGGGCCTCGGTGCGGGAGCGCCGGGCTCGGCGCGGAAGTGGCAGAGCACGTCCTCGAGCTCGGTGACCAGGAGCGCTCCGTCCCGGATGAGGCGCAACGTGCCGGCAACGGCGGGATCGCCGGGGCGTCCGGGGCAGGCGAAGACGTCGCGGTGTTGCCGGTAGGCATGCTCGACGGTGCTGTTGGAGCCCGAGCGGAGCCCAGCCTCCACCACCACGACCAGCCGCGATAGTCCGCTGATGAGCCGGTTCCGCTCCGGGAAGGTGTGCCGGTCGGGACGCACCTCGGGCGGGTGTTCGCTGAGCACGGCGCCGCCCGATCGCACGATGCGCCGAGCCAGCGGCCGGTGACTGGGCGGGTGGAGGTAGCGGTGCCCCCCGCCGAGCACCGCGACGGTCGGCCCCGCGCCGTCCAGGGCGCCTTCATGCGCGGCGCCATCGATACCCAGCGCCAGCCCGGACACCACCGCAACGTCGAGCGCCGCCAGGGAGGCTGCCAGCTCCTTCGCCAGTGCCACGCCCCGCCCCGTGGGGCGGCGCGTGCCGACGATGGCAGCGGCGCGCACCCGCGCGGCGGAGCGCGACAGCGTCGGCGGCAGCGTGCCCTGCAGGTACAGCAGCGCCGGTGGCGCATCGTCGTCCAGCCACAGGGGAGCAGGATAGCGCGGGTCATCCCAGGCGACCACCTCGATGCCAGCCTCGCGCAGGCTCCGGACCCGGCGGGACGCGCCCCGGAGGTCGAGACGGGCGGACAGCTGATGGAACAGGGCGCGCGGGAAGCGGGCGGGAGGATCGGCCCCCTTCGCCGCCGCCTCGAGGCCTGCCGCAACGGTGCCGAAGGCGTCACGGAGCTGGAGCAGGCGCCCGGCGCCAACGCCCTCGGCCTCGAGCGCGGCGAGCGTCAGCACCGCCGGGTCGGACATACGCCATGCTGCTACGGCGGCGGCGCGCCGGTCGCGAGAAGCGCGGCATGAGCCCAGCCGGTATGGGCCGCGACTGTCCCTGCCGGCGTCATGCCGGCGACTCACGCCAGCTTCCAGCGGGTCCCTTCGGGGGTGTCCTCGACTTCGATGCCGAGCGCCTCGAGCCGCGCGCGCATCGCATCGGATGCGTCGAAATCGCGGCGCGCGCGCGCCCGCTGCCGCTCGTCCAGGAGCATACCGACCAGTCCATCCATCGCGTCGCGCGTCTGACCGGCCGCCTCGGCCTGCGCGGGGATACCGAGCACCCCGTCGAGCAGGTCGTGGAAGAACGCGCGCGCGGCGCCCCGGTACTCGGGGCTCGCACCCTGCTCGACGCGGCGGTTGATCTCACGCGCTCCGTCGAAGAGTACGGCGAGCGCCTGGGGGGTGTTGATGTCGTCGTCCATCGCCTCGGCGAAGCGCGCGCGCAGACCGTCGAACGCCCCCGGCGTGGGCTCGCCTTCGGCCCCTCCGCTCACCTGCCGGTAGCTCTCGCGCAGGCGCTTCAGTCCCTGCGCCGACGCCGTGAGGCTCTCGTCGGAGAAATCCGAGACGCTGCGGTAGTGCGAGCGGAGCAGGTGGAAGCGGACGGCGACCGGGTCGTAGCGTTCGAAAAGCTTCGAGAGGGTGACGAAGTGGTTCTTCGACTTGGCCATCTTCTCGCCCTCGAGCGTGATCATGTTCCAGTGCAGCCACACCCGCGCGAAGGGCTTGCCGGCCGCGCGCGCCTGGGCGAGCTCGCACTCGTGGTGGGGGAAGATCAGATCGAGCCCACCGCCATGGATGTCGAACTCGTCGCCGAGGTACTTGGTGCTCATCACCGAGCACTCGATGTGCCAACCGGGGAAGCCCTCGCCCCAGGGGCTCGGCCAGCGCATGATGTGCCCTTCCTCGGCCTTCTTCCACAACGCGAAGTCGCGCGGGTCGTCCTTGTCGGAGCGCACCTCCACCCGCGTGCCCTCCATCAGCTCGTCGGGATCGCGGCCCGACAGCTCGCCGTAGGGCTCGAAGGCGGAGACGTCGAAGTAGACGTTACCGTCCTTGCGGTAGGCGAAGCCCCGGTCGAGCAGCACGCGCGTGAGCTCGATCTGCTCGATGATGTGCCCCGACGCCCGGGGGACCACGTCGGGGCGCCGCACGTTCAGGCGCGCCATGGCGTCGAAGTAGGCCCAGAAGTACTTCTCCGCGACCTCCATGGGCTCGAGCCGCTCGAGCTGTGCGCGCTTCTGGAGCTTGTCCTCGCCTTCCTCCACGTCGGATAGATGACCGACGTCGGTCACGTTGGACACGAAGCGCACGACGTAGCCGCTGTGTTCGAGCCAGCGCCGCAGCACGTCGAACACGATGGGCCCGCGCGCGTGGCCCAGATGCGGTTCGGAGTAGACGGTAGGGCCGCACATGTAGATACCGACGCGGCCGGGGACCACCGGCTCGAAGACTTCCTTGCTGCGGCTGAGGCTGTTGTAGAACTCAAGCGCCATGGCACTCCTCGCATGAGAGCGGGCGGGAACGCGCCCGCGAAGGCACTGGCTGTAGCTGGGACCGAGGGTCAGGCGGTGTGACGCAGACATCGCGGCAGGTAGATCTTCATCACCGGCGTCACCATGGAGCAGAGTGTAGCACGGGGCCGCGTCGCTCCGGGGAGTAGACTGATCGGCCGTGGGCTACCGATCGCTGCTCCGACCCGCCGAGCACGAAGACATGGTGATGGGATCGCGCTTCATCGCCACGGTGGCGCCCGTGACCGACACGACGAAGGCGCTGGCGCTGGTGGAGGCGCAACGCGCCGCCCACCCCGACGCCAGCCACCACTGCTGGGCATACCGCGTGGGCCGGGAGCAGCGTTTCTCCGACGACGGCGAGCCCGGCGGCACGGCCGGTCGGCCGATGCTGGAGGTGTTGCTCAAGCGCGACCTCGATCACGTGGCGGCGGTCGTGGTGCGCTACTTCGGGGGGCGCAAGCTGGGCGCCGGGGGCCTGGCGCGCGCCTACGGCGGCGCCGTGGCCCGGGCGGTACAGGCAGCCGGCGAGCGCGAGGTACCGACCACCGTCCGGATCTCCGTCCGCGCCCCGTTCGCCTTCGTCGACTCGCTTCTGCGCGAACTCGACGCGCTTCCCAGCGTCCACCGCGAGGACCCGGCGTTCGAGCCGCAGGGCGTTCGCGTGGCCCTGGTAGTGCCCGAGGCGGACGCGGACGGGCTCCGGCGCCGTTTGGCGGAGCTCACCCGCGGGGAAGCGCGGATCGAGCTCGACGACGGGGCGTCGGGGCCGCCCGGGCGGTGACGATCCTCGCTCGCTGACGCCGCGGCTACGCATCGCCGGCGATGCGGGTGGCAGCATGTAGGGTGTGAGGACATCCCGCATCCGCAACCTGACGATGGCGCTCGTAACGCTCGCCCTGATGCTCGTCGCCTGCGCGCCCGCCGCCGCCCCCGGGGCGCAACCTCTGGTCGCCGTGATCAACGGTCCCGCGCAGGGCAGGATCGGCGGGAGCGCCGCCCTGCTGGTGTCGGAGATGCGCGCGCAGGGACCGCTCCCGTTCGCCTTCGTCAGCGCTGCGGCGATGCGCTTCGCGGAGGGGCACAGCGATCTGTTCTACGATCGCGCGGTGCCCGCCTCCGCCCGCATCGGCCGCAGCTACGGCGCCGCCTACTCCGTACTGATCGGAGCTCCCGACATGAAGCGCGATGTGACGGTATCCAAGGACGGGAGCGCACGCACGGTGGACGTCACGGTCCAGGTCCAGGCGATCGTGGTCGACACAGCGAGCGATTCCGTGGTCGCCCGCTTCGAGGCCCCGCTGATGCAGCGCAGTCGCCGCGAGAGCACCGCCGAGGCACTCCCCTCGCTCCAGTCCGACCCCGCCGTCGTCGCCCTGCGCGATGAGGGCGTTGGCGATGTCGCGCCGGCCGTGGTGGGAGCCCTCCGGCACGCATTGCAGAGCCAGACCTCCGGCTCCTGACGGCGCCGGCCGTCACCTAGCGGAAGTAGCGGCGGATGACCTCCTGGTACTCGAGCGGTACGTCGCCCTCGGTGAGCGCCTGCTCGGCCGCGCGCCGGTAGCTGTCCATCGACGTGCCGGGAGGCAGAGTCACATCCTTCGAGCCCGGGAGTCGGAGCGTGCCGCTGGCACTCTGCGCGCCGGGACGAAGGTCGCCCGGGAGGAACTGCGGCGGTTGTGCCGCTCCCTGGGCGGCGGGGCCGGCGGCGCCGGAAGAGCCCGGCTGGTTGCCGCCGGTGCCCGACCCTTCGGCATTGCGTGCGCCCGGCAGGGTTCCGCCGTCGGCCGCAGCGGCCTGCCGTTGACCGGCGGCCTCGCCCGCCGCGCTGCCTCCCCCGGGTTGCGGCGCCGATGCAGCGCCTTGCTGTGGCTTCTGCCCGGAGCCGACGCTGTCGCCGGGCGGTTGCGTGCCGGCGGCGTCCGTCGCTGCGGTGCCCGCCGATGGCGCCGCGTCGGAGCGGCTCGGGGCGGACGGCGAGGACGGGGAGGCCCCGCCGGCTCCCTGCGAGGGTTCGTTGCCGGAACCACTGCCGCTAGAGCCGGATGCTCCGTCGTTCGACCCTTGTCCCGACGATGGCCCGCCGGCCTGCGTGCCGGAGGATGGGGCGCCGGAGGATGGGGCGCCGGTTCCGGCGTTGCCGACCGACCCGCCGCGGGTGTCGCCGGGCGTCGGCACCCCCGGCGCCATGGACGGCGCGGTCGGCGCGCCGTCGGTGACCGCGCCCGCATCGCCCGACGGTGCGGCACCGGCCGGCGCCTGCTGCTGCAGCGTCTGAAGGTAGTTCGATAGGACCTGCTGGTCGCTTCCCTGCCCGCCCGCTCCCGCAGCCGTGGGCGCGTCGGCGGCCGCGCCCTGCGACGCGCCGCCGGCACCGTTCCGGGCGCGCTCCGGTGCCCTCGCCGGCGGGGCGGAGACGCTTCGAGACTGCGGCCCCTTCGGCGTGGCCGCCGGCGGCTGCGCCGTCGCGGCGGGGGCGTTCGAGGTTCCGGAGAACACCGTCGTGCGGCTCGCCAACGGGAACAGCAGCAGCGCCAGCGCCGCCGCCAAGAGTGGCAGCCACCAGGCCTGCAGATCGGGCAGGCGCACGTCGCGCACGCTGTCGACGGCTCGGGCCCGGACGGCGTCGGCGAACGACGGATCGTGGGCCCCGGCGTCGAGCTCGAGCGCGGTCTCGTAGCTCAGCCCGGCGCGCTCACGGATGAAGCGTACGGCCCGCGCGCGATGGCCGCGAACCGGGGCCAGGGCGGCGATGACGAAGGCTCCGCAGAGTCCGCCACCCTGCAGCCACGGCGACGCGCCGGCGGCGGCCGCGATCAGCGACGCCAGCAGGGCGGCCGCGGCGCCGCGCAGCAAGCGAGTGCTCCAGGCACTGCGCGCGGCGATGCGCAGGTGCAGCGCGAAGGCATGCTCCGCGGTGGGGCGGCTGGCGCGCTGGCGCCGGCTCGGACGGATCATGCCGCCTCCTCCCCAGCCTCGTCCGTCCGCTCGAGCGGACTGCGCCGCGCCAGCCAGGCGGCCGTCGCTGCGGCCAGCGAGATCATCGCCACGGCATGGACGACCGACACCTGCAAGACGGCCGTCAACGGGTTGAAGACGTCGACTCCCAGACGCACATCGGCCCAGATGCCGGCGACCAGCAGCGCCGGGACCAGCAGCGGGAGCAGGGCGCCGATCCGCGACCAGGTCGCCGCACGTCCCAGCGCCAGACCGACGCCGAAGTACGCGAGCGTCTCCGGCAACGGCAGGAGGCTCGACCACCAGAGCGGAACCGCCGGGTAGCTCGCGGCGTAGCTGGCGACGTCGATGGGCGCGGACAGGACCACGAACATCAGCAACGCGCCGGCGGTGGCGCGCCTCGAGCGCGGGCTCCCGCCGCTCTCGGCAGCGCCGAAGCCGAGCGCGGCCAGTGACAGCAACACCATGCGGGCCTGGGCCAGAGCGAACCACGCCTCGTTGCTGCCGCCCGCGCCGGGCCAGCGCACCGCCATGACGAAGAGCTGAGCGGCCAGGAACAGCGCCAGCACCTGCAGCATGTCGGCGCTTCGGAGCCGGTCCGCGACCGGACCGAGTGCTCCGAGGCCGGAACCGGCGCGGCTCACGGTCGACCTCCCGCTCCGGGGTCCAACGGGGGCAACGCCACCCAGACCGCCTCAGGGGCCAGGGCCAGGGCCGTGCCGGCGGGGAGGAGCGACGACAGTCGTGTCAGCACGGGAGGCAAGCCGCCCTCCTCGCCGGGCTCCGGGTGCCGCGACGCCCCGGCCGCCAGGTCGGGCTGGCGCCCCAGACCGAGGACGTAGACGTCACGCAGGGGACCGTCGCCGCTGTTGGCCAACCGTCCGTCCTCGAAACGGAGCGCGGCCGGGCGCAGAACCGGGCGCGCAGCGACCGCGACCGCATTCCAACGAGGCAGCTCGACGTGGGTGACGCCGTCATCGACCGAGTAGGGCAGACCGGAGAGCGGATGCCCGGCGCCCGGCAGGCTCGCCACCCCCGAAGGCAACGTGAGCCGCTCCTCGACCCGGAGCGCGAGCGCCAGCTCCCCGCCGCCCAGCACAACGGTGCGCGACGCCGTCAGCTCCGGCGACGGCGGCCGCAACAGGCGCCAGCCGGCCAGCGAGACCACCACCGCGAGCACCAGGCCCGCTGCCAGGCCGGGCGTGCCACCGAAGCGCAACGCTAGCAGGGCGAGCAGCGCATAGGTGGCGGCCAGCGCCAGGACCAGCGGCTGGTCCGGCGTTGCGGGTGGCTGGACGAGCCGCTCGGCGGCCAGCGCCTGCAGCAGGGCCGATCGATCCAGTGACCGCCACGCCGCGAGGCGCGTTCGCACGGCCGCGGGATCGTCGGCGACGCGCTCGACCGCGCCCGCTCCGAGCCGGGCGGTACCGCCGCCTGCCAGCCTGGCGAGGCCCGCCTGGCTCGCGGGCAGCGCGCCGGCCAGCATCACCTGGACGCCCCCCGCCGCTGCGGCGGCGAGCGACGCTGCGCGCGGCGCCGCAGCGCTGCCGTCCACGAGCAGGGTCTGCACCCCGTCGTAGGCGGCCGCGCGGGCCGGCAGGTCGGACGCAGCCACGTCGACGATGCGGGCATCGGGGGCGAAGGCGCCGCGCCAGCTCCCCGGCGAGGCCGAGAGCACGATCTGTAGAGGACGGGGGTCGGCGTCGCCGGGACCCAGGCTGCCGCTGGCGAGTACGGTGCGGCCGCTGGCCAGTGTCCAGCTCAACGAGCGGAAAGCGGGCAGGTAGAGGTCGTCCTGGAACACGGTCACGCCGCTGCCGCCGGGCACGGACGCGCTGTAGCGCACGATGCGCGGGCCCTCGAGCAACGAACCCTCGTCGATGCGCAGCCGCAGCATGCTGGGAGCCGCGTCACGCACCGTGACCTGCAACGGGTTCCAGGAGCCCACCACCAGGTGGCCGCCGAGGCCGAGCTCGACCCGCACGCCATCCGTCTGCGCAGCGGCCTGCGGCACGACGGCGAGTACAGCCGCCATACAGATCCCCAACGCGACGCGGACGATGCCGCGACGCTCGAGGCCCGACCCGGCGGTCGCGAGGTTCATGTGCTTCGAGTATACGAGCGCGCCGCGCCCCGCCGCGTGGCGGCAGACGCCGCCGGGCGTCAGGGGCTCGAGAGGCTCGCCACCGCCGCCTGCTTGGCGCGCACCACGATGGCGCTCACGACCTTGCGCTCGAAGGTCCGGTTGAGCGGCTTGCCGTCCGCGACCAGGGTGGCGCTCGAACCGCTGTCGAGCCGCATGGCATCGCGCGCCCCGAGGCGCAAGAACAGCGGCACCAGGTCCGCCGCCCGCATCGACTGGGCCACGACCAGCAGCACCGTGCCATCGGGCTTGATGCCGATGGCCGACTGCTGGGTCACGGCGTCGAGGATGCGTTGGCCGGTCGGGAACCCCTCGGCGCTGGGATCGAAGGCGGCCTGGCCGTTCTTCACCAGTAGCGGGCCGGCCTCCACCACGTAGGGCGCGGCATTGAAGGCGGCCGGCTGGAGCTGCATGTCGAGCGTCACGGAAGCGCCGGCATCGATGCGCGCCAGGGGCCGGCGATCGGGCGGGTAGACCAGGGCGAAGCCGGACGGGGGCACGGTCCGCGGCCCGACCCGGTTGCCGAGCACCACGCCCTGCTGCACCGTGATCACGCCCACGCGCGGATCTCCGACCAGGGCGCCCGCCGCCGTAGCCACCCCGACCTCGCCGTTGCCGGACTCCCCGACGTCGACGCTGCGGCCGTCGACCTGCAGGCTGAGATGCGCGTGTAGCCGCGCTATGGTCGCGCCGTCGGGAGCGAACGCCACTGCCGCGCGGTTGCGCGTGGGCAGCGACAGCACGCCGAAGTCGACACGCAGCAGACCGACGGCGGCGAAGGTGCTGGGATCGAAGTAGCCAGCATTGATGCCTGCGACGGCGCCCGAGGTCAGTTGCGTCAGGGTCCTGGGCTCGCGACTGGCCCCGACCACGCGTAGCTCGGCGTCGCCGGGGGCCACCGAGATGAGGTGCACCACGCTGCTTCCGGACGACGACGGGGCATTGAAGCGCCGGTAGCTCACCCCGGGCGCGAGCGTGCGCTGGATCTCGGGTAGCGCCGCCTGCTTCTGCGGGACGATGTCGATCACCACGCGCGTGGGATCGGCCAGGGGGAACACCTTGTAGTGGAATGCGGGGCCGCTGACGCTGACCTTCACCCCGCCCGGCTCGGGATCCACCGCCACCTCGACGCCGTGGTACGGATCGGGTGACGCGGCCGGCAGGAGCAGCGGGGGAAGGTGCAGGGTCAGCGGATTGCCGCTGGCCACGTCCCCCTCGCGCACCAGTCCGCTCACGGCCCCCTGCGACAGGTCCCGCACGTCCAGGACCACACGAACGTCTCCGTCGCCCCCGAAGCGCACGTCGGCGAGTCGCGGCAGCGACACGCCCAGGGCGTCGAGCACCGTGCCGTCGACCAGCACGCCGGCGGGGGAGACCTGGGGCGGATCGGCCCGGACGTCCCCGAGCCACCCCAGACCCTCGACGTAGGTGAGCTCGGTACCGCCGTAGCTCAAGCGGATGGCGCCGTCCGCCACCTGCACCGACGCTCCGGGCAGGCGATAGAGAGTGCTCGACTGTGCCCACGCCGCTCCCGACAAAGCGAGGAGCAGCGCCACAGCAGCAGGGAGGAGCGAACGGAGAGTGGTCACCGACCCAGCGAGTCTTGCAGGTCGGAACGGCGGCTTGATGAGACCGGGCTTCAGAGTGCGTGGAACAGTTCGAGCAACGGCTCCACGCCGACCGGGGCGCCCAGCATGTGGGTCAGGCCGAGGCCGATGGCGTAGGCGTCGAGGTCGCGCCGGTTGAACGTGAGCGCGCCGACGCTCATGGCCCGCTTGCGTAGCGCCGACACCGGCTCCGGCAGCAGGTCCAGCAACGTCAGGTGGGGGCCGAGCAGCGCCGCCGGCACCCGCACCGAAGCGTCGAGGCGCACCATCAGGTCGGCGCGCTCCAGCAGAGTGGGCACCAGCGGGTCCTGGGCCGCGCGGGCCACCACCGCGGTGCCGGCGGCCAGCTCGGGCAGGCTGTGCTCGGCGTCGGCGGGGCTCTCCGCCAGCACCGAAAGCGATGCCGCACCCATGCTCGACAGTTCGCGTGCCACACCGCGCGCCGTGGCGCCGCCCCCGAGCAGCACGACGTCTGCGTCGCGGGCGTCCCAGCGTGCCGCCTCCAGCAGGCTTCCGACGGCGCGCCCCAGGTTGTACTCGGCGATCACGCCGCCCGGTGTGACGGTGACGGTGTCGGCGCCGCCGATCTCCTCGGCGTCGAGGGAGCAGCGATCGGCGAAGTGCAGCGCATCGGCCTGGGCGCTCGGGTCGAGCACCAGCGCGCCCGCGAAGTCGAGGCGGGCGAGCGCTTTGAGGAGCTCGCTCATGCCGCCGGCGGGCACCGGGTGGAGTAGGAAACGGGCCTGGGCGTCTCGGAACGTGCGCAGGGCATGGCGAACGTCCGCATCGGCGCTGACGACGGCGACGAGGTGCATGGCGCCCAGGATACCGCGCACGCCGCTCGCGCCCCCGCTAGGGTCGCCGCGAGCCCGTCTGTCACGCGCAGTGCGGCGAAGAGCCTGTGCTACAGTGGCGCATGGCGAGCGTGCGACCTGCCCGGATGACCCACGTCGGTGCCTGCGCAACCTCGCGCCGAACGCGCCGAACGTCGGGTGGATGCCCGTAGCTCCCTGGTCCTTGCCCTGTAGATCCCCAACCCACATCTCTGAGGTGCAGCATGCATGTTGTTCTTCCCGACGGTAAGCGCTTGGAGCTGCCGGCGCACGCCACCGGCGCCGACGTTTCGCGGGCCATCGGCCCGGGGTTGGCCAAGGCCGCGCTCGGCATCGTGGTCGACGGCCGGCTCGCCGACCTGATGAGCGAGGTCCCCGATGAGGCCCACGTCGCCGTCCTGACCCGCAAGGACGATGCGGTCGTCGACCTGATGCGCCACACCCTGGCCCACGTCATGGCGCAGGCCGTGACCGAGTACTTCTCGCAACAGGGCGCGGAGCCCGGCACCGTGCGAATGGGCGTCGGTCCGGTGATCGAGGACGGCTTCTACTACGACTTCGACCTGCCGCGCACGCTCACCCCGGACGACCTCGAGGCGATCGAGGCGATCATGCGCCGGATCCTCGCCGACGACCTGCGGTTGCGCAAGTACGCGCTGCCGCGCAGTGAGGCGTTGGAGCGCTTCCGGCGGCGCGGCGATCCGTACAAGGTCGAGCTCATCGAGGATCTGCCCGAGGACGAGCCCATCACCTTCTACGAACAGGGGGGCGAGGAGGGCTTCACCGACCTGTGTCGTGGCCCGCACGTGCCGCGCACCGGCGCCATCGCCCCGCACTTCAAGCTCATGAGCGTGGCGGGAGCGTACTGGCGCGGCGACGAGCGGCGCCCCATGCTGCAGCGCATCTACGGGGTGGCGTTCCAGACCGCCGATGAGCTGAAGCACCATCTGTGGCTGCTCGAAGAGGCGAAGAAGCGCGACCACCGCAAGCTCGGACGTGAGCTCGGCCTGTTCACCTTCAGCGAGGACATCGGTGCCGGCCTACCGATGTTCTTCCCGCGCGGCGAAGTCGTACGCTTCGAGATGGAGCGCTACGTGCGCGAGCTGCAGACCCGCTACGGCTACCAGCATGTATGGACCGGGCACATGGTTCGCGAGTCGTTGTACGCCCGATCCGGGCACCTCGAGAACTACGCCGACGTGATGTACCCCGTCATGGAGGACGACGAGATCCGCATGCGGCTGAAGCCCATGAACTGCCCCAGCCACATGACGCTGTTCAACGCCGGCCACCACAGCTACCGCGAGTTGCCGCTGCGCTACGCGGAGTTCGCCACCCTGTACCGTTACGAGAAGTCGGGCCAGCTCTCCGGTCTGACCCGCGTGCGCAGCCTCACCCAGGACGACTGCCACATCTTCTGCACGGAGGAACAGGTGCAGGAGGAGTTCGCGCTGGCGCTACGGCTGATCCGCGAGGTGCTGTCGACCTACCGCATGACCGATTACCGGGTCCAGCTCAGCCTCCGCGGTGAGGAGGGCAAGTACGTCGACGACGACGAGAAGTGGGTAAAGGCCACCGCGGCCCTGCGCCGTGCGCTCGACGCCGAGAACGTGCCCTACGAGGAGGCCACCGGCGAGGCCGCGTTCTACGGCCCCAAGGCCGACTTCATGGCCAAGGACGCCCTGGGCCGCGAGTGGCAGCTCTCCACCATCCAGGTCGACTTCATCCAGCCAGCCCGGCTGGAGTGCAGCTACATCGGCGAGGACGGCGACAGGCACACGCCGGTGGTGCTCCACCGCGCCGTGACCGGTTCCACCGAGCGCTTCATGGGGGTGATGATCGAGCATTTCGCCGGCGACCTGCCGCTGTGGCTGGCGCCGGAACACGTGCGCCTGGTGCCCATCGCGGATCGTCACCTCGAGTACGCCGAACGTATCCGGCAGCGCCTGCTCGACGGCGGGTTGCGCGCCGAGGTCGACGACCGGGGCGAGCGCATGAACGCCAAGGTGCGCGACGCGGAGCTGCTCAAGATCCCCTACATCGTCATCGTGGGCGACAAGGAAGCCGAAGCGGGTGCGGTCTCGTTCCGCAGCCGCAAGGAGGGCAACCGTAACGGGGTCCCGCTCGACGCCTTCATCGCACACCTGGACGCGGCGGTGCGTTCGCGGCAAGCCGAGGTGGCCCCGCTAGCAGGCGACGCGGCCTAGCACGCGCATGGGCCGCCGGCGCGTCACGTCGGCGGCCCATGCGCGTGCCCAGGGTCACTCCCGCACGTAGATGGTGACGTGCTCCATGACGTCGGGCTTGGCGCCGCCGGGACGTCCCGGGTCGATCCGGGTCAGGGCGTCGAGGACCTCCTCGCCCTCCAGCACGCGTCCGAACACGGCGTGGCGGCCGTCGAGCCAGGGCGTGGCGTCGAAGGTGATGAAGAACTGCGAGCCGTTGGTGCCGGGACCGGCATTGGCCATCGACAGCACGCCTTTGCCGTCATGGCTCAGTCCGGGGCCGAACTCGTCGTCGAAGGTGTAGCCGGGGCCGCCGCGGCCGCTGCCGGTGGGGTCCCCGGTCTGCGCCATGAAGCCGTCGAGCACGCGGTGGAACACGACCCCGTCGTAGAAGCGGTGCAACGCCAGGTACACGAAGTTGTTCACGGTGGTGGGGGCGCCGTCCTGGAAGAGCTCCAGCACCAATGCACCCTTGCTGGTGGCGATGTGGGCGCGGTAGTCCGCGCCGGGGGACAGGACCGGCTCGGGGCCGGCGAAGTGCGTGATCCGCTCCGTGCTGCGGGGTTCGAGCGGAACGTATCCGTTCAGGGCCTGGGACGGGTTCTCCATACGTAATCCTTTCAGGGGCCCTCCAGGTCGAGCGCACCGTCGGCGCGCCGCCTAGGAGGTGGGTTTGACCGCGATCACCACACGCTCGAGCGTGTCGGGTCGTGGGAAGAAGGCGACCGCCGGCTTGCCGGAGGCGCTGCCGACGACGGCGCGGTAGCCCTCCACGGTGAACGACTGTCCTTTGACTGGGGCGACCCCGAGCGCCCGGGTGAGCGCGTCGCCGACGGTTCGGGAGCTGGGGCCGGTCAGCGTCACCCCCTTGGAAGCCAGCTGACCCAGCGTGTCTCCGAGCCCGGCGACCGCCTCCGGATTCTGGGGGTCGATGCGTTGCAGCTTGGCCAGGACATCGCTGCCCGCGGTCACCCGACCGAAGATGCTGTAGTGGCCGTCGAGCCAGGGCGTCGGCGCGAAGGTGATGAAGAACTGCGAGCCGTTGGTGTTGGGCCCCGCGTTCGCCATGGCGACCACGCCGCGCTCATCGAAGTGCAGTCGTGGGGAGATCTCGTCGGGGATGGCGTAGCCCGGGCCGCCGGTGCCGGTTCCGGTGGGGTCGCCGGTCTGCGCCATGAAGCCCTCGAGCACGCGGTGGAAGGGCACGCCGTTATAGAAGCGGTTCAGTGCCAGGAACACGAAGTTGTCGACGGTCTTGGGCGCGTCCTGCCTGAGCAGGTCGATGGTGATGGGCCCCTTGTTGGTGACGAGCACGGCGGCGTACGCCATGCCCGGCTCGAGTACCTGCTGCGGCTTGTCGAACACCAGCCGCCGTTTGGCGCCCAGATAGGGAACGGCGCTGTAGCCGGCGGGAAGGGTCACGGCGTCGGTCGCGGCAGCAGGAGCTCCGGTCGTGGCGGCCCCCGACGCGGAGGTTCCGGCCGTAGAAGCTCCGTTCGTTGGCGCTGCGGTGGTGGGAGCTGCGGTGGTGGGAGCTGCGGTCGCGCCACCCGCACCAGCTCCGCCCTTCGCGGCGGTGCCAGCCGGCGGTGCCGTCTGGGACGAGGACTGGGCGGTTCCCTGGGGCGCCCCGGCCGGTTTGTGGCGTGCCAGCCAGAAGCCCGTGAACACCAGCACCAGGATGATCAACACCAACGCGAGGATCCGGGTCATCGCGCCACCATCCCGTCAGCCGCCCCGCGGCGCATCGGCGCCGCCGTCGAGCCGTCGGGCCTCGTCGATGAGGCGCTGCACCGCCAGTCCGTCGTCGATGGTGGCGGCGTCGGCGAGCGCGTCGTCCTCGCCCTCGATCAGCGCGCGACGCAACGCATCGGCGAACAGCACGCTGCCCGCCGCGAAGCCCGACGCCCGGAAGCGGTTGGGCACGATGGCTGGGAGCTGGGTCCGGTACTCCTTGAAGGGTCCGCCGCGCTTGCCGAGGTAGAGCTTCAACGAGCGATCGATGACCAGGCTGCCTTCGGTGCCGCGCACGGTGAACAGGTCGATGGCATCGTCGAGCGCCGCGCCGTGGAGCAGTACCGTGCCCACGACCTCGCCGGTCCGGAAGGTGAGCGAGGCGATGTCGTCGGACGTCACCGGACGCTGTTCGCCCTCGTCGTCGAGCCGCGTGGGGTAGACACGTCCGAGCGTCGCTCCGTGCAGGTCGATCTCGCTGCCTAGCAGCCAGCGGACCGAATCGAAGACGTGGCTTCCCAACGCGCTCAAGATGCCACCACCCTGCGCGGCGTCCGACCACCAGGTCCAGGACCGCGTGGGGTCGACCCGCATCCCCCCGGCGACGCGCGCGGTCACCGTGAGGACCCGGCCGATCGCCCCGGAGTCGATGAGTTCCTTCGCCTTACGGCGCGCCGGCGTGAAGCGCAGCTCGTGATCGACCAGGGCCCGTACGCCGGGGGCGGCACGCGCGGCTGCAGCGATGGCCTCGGCCTCGCCGGCATCGAGCGCCAGCGGCTTCTCGCACAGCAGGTGGCGACCCGCTTCCAGCACCGCAACCGCCTGCTCGCGGTGGAGGGCGGGCGGCGACGTCACCGCAACCAGGTCCAGCTCGAGCTCGAGCAGGTCCCGCCACGATCCGGTCGCGGTTCCGATGCCGTGCCGCGACGCCACGGCGCGCGCCCTGCGCCGGTCCCGACTCGCGACGCCGACCACGTCGACGCCGCCGGCCTGGAAAGCGGGGATCAAGACGCGGTCGGCCCAACCCGTCCCGATCACGCCCGCGCGCACCGTGCGCTCGAACGACGAAGCCTGTCTGACGGTCATGATGCGCTCTCCCACCGTTGCATAGGTTCCAAGTCTACCCGCTCGCCGCCGTACCGCCCAGCGTCAGACCACCGTGCGGCACGCGCCCCCATGCTGTAAGAGCGCTGTAAGAACCACGTAAGGGCGCCGTGAGAAGCCTGAGGGTAGCCTCGCCCCATGCACTTCAACGAACTCCTGCACCAGATGGTCGAGCGCGGTGCATCCGACATCCACCTCCACGTGGGGATGCCGGCGCTCGCCCGGCTCCACGGCAAGCTCTCGCCGGTCAGTGAAGCGACGATCCCGCCGCGTTTCACCGAGGCCTTGGTCGACCTGATGTGCGACGAGAGCCAGAGTGCCGCCTTCAAGAGCCGCCACCAGGTAGACCTCGCCTACAGCGTGCCGGGGCTGGCGCGCTTCCGCGTCAACCTGTTCCGCCAGCGCGGCTCGGTGAGTGCCGTGCTGCGCATCATCACGTCGGAGGAAGCTGCGCTGCAAGTGGTGAATCTGTCACAGGAGACGATCGAGTTCTTCCGCGACCAGGAGAAGGGGCTGGTGCTGGTCACCGGCGCCACCGGCAGCGGCAAGTCGACCACACTGGCGCGCATCGTCGACGAGATCAATCGAGTGCACGCCAAGATGATCGTCACCGTCGAGGACCCCATCGAGTATCTACACAAGTCCAAGCGCTCCGCCGTGGTCCAGCGCGAGCTCGGGGTCGACGCGCGGTCGTTCTCGGAGGCGCTGATCGCCGCCATGCGGCAGGACCCCGACATCATCATGATCGGCGAGATCCGCGACCACGCCACCGCGGCCGCAGCACTGAGCGCGGCCCAGACCGGACACCTGGTGTTCAGCACGCTCCATACCCAGGATTCGGTGCGCACCATCAACCGCATGATCGAGCTGTTCCCGCCTCACGAGCGTTCGACGGCGCGCATCCTGTTCGCGGAATCGCTGGTGGGGATCGTGTCGCAGCGCCTGCTGCCGCGTCGCGACGGCGGTGGCCGCGTGGCGGCCATGGAGATCCTCAAGGGCACCTTGCGCATCAAGGACCTGGTGCGCGACGAGGAGCGCACCGGCGAGCTCTACGACGCGCTCAGGGATGCCAGACTCGACGGCATGCAGCTGTTCGACGACCATCTGGCCGAGCTCTATGCCGGCGGCGCCATCAGCTACGAAACCGGCATGGCGGCGGCGACCAGCGCTCAGGCGTTCAAGATGGCGGCCACCCAGGTCGACGCGCAACGCCCCGTCGTCGGAGTCTGAGCCCGGTCTCGGCGCGACCCGGCGCTCAGAACGGCACCTCGGGCGGGGGCGGGGGCGCCGGCCGGAAGCCGCCGTTCTGAGGACGGCTCTCGAGCAGCGTACGGCGATCCAAGGTGACCGAGGTGTGCAGCCACGGGCACGAGCTCTGCAACTCTCGCAACCGCCCGACGTCCACGCGCACGCCGGCGGTGGCGTAGCTGGCGACTCCCTGTGGTCCCAACACCTCGAGATGCACCGGCGTGCGCCCGCTGAACTCGTCCAGGAGCGAGCGCAGCTCGAGCAGGTGGTGGCGGCCGACCTCGGCGAGGTCGAAGTGGAGCACCGCGACCTCGGGTGCGCCTTCGCGCGCATCCCAACGGATGAGACGATCCGCCACCAGCCGGACGCCCTCGCCGTCCTCCGACAGCTCGGCCACCACCACGGCGGGAGCGTCCTCGGCCAGCATCTGGGCCATCGCCTCGTAGCTGCGGCTGAACGCCACCAGCTCGCGCGCGCCGGACTCGTCGGCCAACTCGAAGCGCGCCATCATGGTGCCCTTGCGCGTGGGGCGCTTGACGACGTTCTGGAGGATCCCGGCCAGGACCACCCGCACGCGCCCGCCGGGACGATCCGGCGGGTTCGCCTGGAAGTACCCCTCGATGCCGTCGATCTCGCAGCTGGCGGACTCGGCCAGGCCGGGGTAGGAGTTCATCGGATGGGCGCTGATATAGAGCCCCAGCGCCTCCTTCTCGAAGCGCAACAGCTCGAGCTCCGAGAGGGGCTCGCCTTCGTCGAGGGTGGGCGGCTTGATCTCCTCGGCGCCGAACAGACTCGCCTGACCCTGCTCCGCCTGCTCGCGCTGCGCAGCCCCCCACTTGAGCGCGGTCTCGAGGTTCCTCAACAGCACGTGGCGATCCCCCAGCTGGTCGAACGCCCCCGCCTTGACCAGATGCTCCACGGCGCGTTTGTTCACCATCGTGGTGTCCACGCGGCGGCAGAAGTCGAACAGGTCGCCGAAGGGGCCGCCCTGCCTGCGCTCGTCCAGGATGTGGTCGACGGCGTTGTCCCCGAGGTTCTTGATGCCGTAGAGCCCGAAGCGCACCAGTCCGCCCACAGGTGTGAACTCGGCGTTGGACTCGTTGACGTCCGGCGGGAGCACGTCGATCCCCATATGGCGCGCGTCGGCGACGTACTGTGCGACTTTGTCGGAGTTGGCGCGCTCGACCGTGAGCAGCGCGGCGGCGAAGGCCACCGGGTAGTGCGCTTTCAGGTAGGCGGTCTGGTAGGAGAGCACGCCGTAGGCCGCCGAGTGGGACTTGTTGAAGCCGTAGTTGGCGAACTTCTCCAGCAGATCGAAGATACGGTTCGCCTCCGGCGATCCGATGCCGTTCCCGGCTGCGCCGGCCTCGAAGATCTTGCGCTGCTTCTCCATCTCGGAGACCTTCTTCTTGCCCATGGCCCGCCGCAGCAGGTCCGCCTCGCCCAGCGAGTAGCCGGCGACGGCCTGGGCGATCTGCATGATCTGCTCCTGGTAGACGGGGATGCCGTAGGTCTCGGCGAGGATGGGGGAGAGCAGGGCCTGCGAAGCCGGGAAGTCGCTGTAGTCGATCGCCTCCATGCCGTGATGGCGCCGGATGTAAGTGGGGATGTTCTCCATCGGCCCGGGGCGATAGAGCGCCGCGACCGCGATCAGGTCCTGGATGCGCCGTGGCTTGAGCTTCTTGAGGGTGTCGACCATGCCCGGCGACTCGAACTGGAACACTCCCGCCGCCTCCCCGCGCGACAGCAGCTCGAAGGTGGCGGCATCCGCCTGGTCGAACGTGTCGGGGTCGAGCTCGACGCCGTGCGCGTCGCGCACGATCTTCACCGCTGCTTCGATGAACGACAGCGTGCGCAGGCCGAGGAAGTCCATCTTGATGAAGCCGAGGTCCTCGACCGATCCCATGTCGTACTGGCAGACCACCGGGCCGTCGCCGGCGCGGAACACCGGGGCGAGCTCCTGGACCGGGCTCCTGGAGATGATCACGCCGGCGGCATGCACCGAAGCGTGCCGGGTCAGCCCCTCGAGCGTCTGCGCGACGTCCACGTAGTCGTGCGCGCCGGCCTGGTACAGCTCCCGGAACTCCGGAACCTCCTCCTTGGCCCGTTCGATGGAGACGCTCCGCCCGTACACCACGGGCACCAGCTTGGAGATGCGGTCGGCGTCGGCGAAGGGCGCCTCCATCACGCGGGCTGCGTCCTTGATGGCAGCGCGCGAGGCCATCGTCCCGAAGGTGGCGATGTGGGCCACCTTGTCGTCGCCGTACTTCTCGCGCACGTAGTCGATCACCTCGCCGCGACGCACGTCGGAGAAGTCGATGTCGAAATCCGGCATGGAGATGCGTTCGGGGTTGAGGAAGCGCTCGAACAACAGCCCGAACGCCAGGGGATCGATGTTGGTGATGCGCAGGGCGTACGCGACGATCGAGCCGGCACCGGAGCCGCGCCCGGGGCCTACGGCGATGCCGTGATCCTTGGCCCAGTTGATGAAGTCGGCGACGATCAGGAAGTAGTCGGGGAAGCCCATGGCGATGATGACCCCGAGCTCGTACTCGGCGCGCAGCAGCACGGCCGTGGCGTGGTCGTCCCGGCCCTCGGCGAAGGCCTCGAGGTGCGGGTAGTCGTAGCGGTCGTACGCCTCGTCCTGGGCCCGGGTCCTGCGACCGCGCTCGCCCTCCTCGGCGAGCGCCAGCAGCACGCCGTCGAAGTCCAGGCCGTCGACCGCCTCATCCACGCGCGCCCGCGAGAGGTAGGCGCGGAACAGGGCCTCGTCGACCTCCTGCGGGTATCGGTGCATGAGCCCGCGGTAGCAGTCGATGCGCAACTGCTCGGCCAACGTGCGCCCTTCGGGCAGCGGCAGCTCGGGCATCTGGTAGATGCGCTTGTCGCCGATGGGGAGCTCGACGTTGCACATGTCGGCGATGGTGAGGCTGTTGGTCAGCGCGCCGGGATACTCACGGTCGGGCAGCGCGACCGCCATCTCGTCGGGCGTCTTGACGTAGAACTCGTCGCACGGGAAGCGGAACCGGTTCGGGTCGGAGAGCACCGTCTTGGTCTGGATCGACAGCAGCGCCTCGTGTGCGCGGGCATCCTCCTTGCGCACGTAGTGGCCGTCGTTGGTCGCCACCATGCCGAGCCCGTAGCGGTCCGCGAAATCCTTCAACACGGGGTTGAGTCGGGCCTGCTCGTCGAGGCCGTGATTCTGCAGCTCGATGAAGAAGTCGTCGCCGTAGATGTCGAGGTAGGCCTGCAGCAGTCGCTCGCCCTCGTCGACGCCGATGTCGAGCACCGCCCGCGGGATCTGGGCACCGAGGCAGCCCGAGAGCGCGATGATGCCCTCGCTGTGCTCGGCCAGCAGCTCGTGATCGACGCGCGGCTTCATGTAGAAGCCCTCGAGGTAGGCGCGGCTCGAGAGCTTGCAGAGGTTCTGGTAGCCGGCGTAGTCCTTGGCGAGAAGGGTCAGGTGGAAGTAGCCGCCGTCGAGCGTGCTGGACATGCGCCGCTTCTCGAAGCGCGAGCCGCTGGTGACGTAGGCCTCGAGGCCGAGGATGGGCTTGACGCCCTCCGCCTGCGCCGCCTTGTAGAACTCCACCGCGCCGTGCATGTTGCCGTGGTCGGTCATGGCGACCGCCGGATCGTCGGGGGAGACCGAGCGCACCCAGCGCATCAGGTCCTTGATGCGCGCAGCTCCGTCCAGGAGGCTGTAGGCGGTGTGTTGGTGGAGGTGGGCGAAGCCGGGGGTCGTCTCGCTCGACATGCCCCATGCTAACGCGCTCGACGCCCGGGACCGGAGCCGTCTCGAGCGGCCCGACCCCGCGCCCGCCGGCCCCTCACGCGCTCCCTCGGGGCGTCGACCAAATCCCCCGCGAGCGCGTTGACAACGGAAAATCGGCCATGCTACGCTTCTCTAGCTCTGTGGGTCGGCCAGGGGGTCGGCACGCGGGCATGCGGCGCCGTAGCCAAGGGGTAAGGCAGAGGTCTGCAAAACCTCGATTCACCGGTTCGAATCCGGTCGGCGCCTCCACCTCTTCCGACCATAGGCGCGTAGCTCAGTGGGAGAGCGCTACATTGACACTGTAGAGGTCGGCGGTTCAATCCCGCCCGCGCCTACCAAACGACGAGCGCCCCCTCCGAAGGTGGAGGGGGCGCTCGTCCGTGGGCCTACCGTGGGCCCCCGCGGGCCCACGGCTCAGCCGCCGATCTCGGAGATGAAGCCGGGGAGCTGCACTCCCGGCAGCCCCATCGACTCGAACACGCCCTGCGGCAGCCCGATATCGCCGACGAACAGCCGGCCCACCGTGCCGCCAGGCTTGACGCCCCGCTTGGGGAGCGCCACGGACAGCGTCATGGTGGCCTGAACGATATCGCCCGGCACCTCGCCGTCGTCCACCATCATGCCGGTGGGGGCGTCCAAGGAGATCACGCAGCTGCCGTCGCCCATGTTGTTGAGCACGGTGATGACGTCCTGGGTACGGCCACGCGGCGGTCCTTCCAGGTTGGTGCCGATGGCCGCGTCGATGACGCACGCGAACTTCATCTTGGGGAGGCTGGTGCGGACCCGAACCTTGTCGAAGTGGCGCAGGTGCTCGAGCTGCTCCTTGGGCGTTCCGGAGTAGTTCTCCGCCTCGTGCGTGGGGACTACCCACACCCGGTGGCCGCGGGCGCCCAGCAGGCGCGCGGCGGCCAGACCGCCGCTGCCGTTGTTGCCGCGACCAGCGACCACCAGCACGGGACCGTCCCCGGCGAAGGTGTCGACCAGCGTGACGAGATTGCGGGCCGTGTGCTCTACGAGCACACGGTTGTCCAGACCGTACTTGCCGGTGGCGAGCATGATGAGCTGCTGCATCTGGGCAGCCGTGATCGCCGGGAGGTCATCCCAGGGCAGGACAGGAAAGCTCATACCCCTCCCTCGTGGGGTCAGCCGACGAGCTCAGCGTTCTCCAGGTTGGCCGTGGAGTAGACGTTCTGCACGTCGTCGAGGTCTTCGAGCGCTTCGATGAACCGGACCACCTTGTCGGCGTCGCTGCTGTCCAGCTCCGTCTCGGTCTGGGCGAACTTGCTGAGCTGCGATACCTCCGGAGCGTGCCCAGCCTTCTGGAGACCGTCCACCACGGCGTACAGCTCGGTGGGCGAGGTGTAGATGGTGAGGCTCCCGTCGGCCGGCTCGAGATCCTCGGCGCCGAGATCGATGGCGAGTTCTTGCAGCGTGTCGTTGGCCATGTCCAGCACGATCACACCCTTGGTCTCGAACTGCCAGGCCGTCGATCCCGACATGTTCCCGCCGTGCTTGGTGAACACATGACGAACTTCGGATGCCGTGCGGTTGCGATTGTCGGTCAGGGCCTCGACCAGCACAGCCACTCCGGCCGGACCGTAGCCTTCGTAGTGGACGGGCTCGAAGTCCCCGCCCTCGCTGGCGCCGAGGGCCCGTTCGATCGCGCGGTCGATGTTGTCCTGCGGTACGTCGTCCGTCTTGGCAGCCGCCAGGGAATTCTTCAGGGGCAAGTTGGCCGACGGGTCACCGCCACCACCCTCACGCACGGCGGACTGGATGGCCCGGATGTGCTTGCTGATGATCTTCCCGCGTTGATGGTCGTTGACCGCCTTCTTGCGCTTGATCTGGGACCACTTGTTATGGCCTGACAAGGATGCTTCCTCCCGGTCTGCGTGCGGACTGCCTGACGATGTCGCCGGACGGCGTAGTTCCTATTGTATCGCACGGCCACGCTGGGAGCGGAACCGCTACCGACCGAGTCGCCTGCGCCTGCCGCGCGAGCCCCGTGCTGCAGCCACGAACATCCGCCGCCCCACACCGGGCAGGGCGGCGGATCGGTCGTCGTGGACACGTGTTCCGAGCTCAGCGAATGTACAGCGTGGTCAGCGCCACGTCCCGCACAGGATAGCCGCGGATGTCGATCTCGATGGCGCTGGTCCAGTCTCCCTCGCCGTGACGGCCGCTGTAGTGCACGTGAGTGGGATCGGTTCGCGCCGAGGTGAACGCAGCCCGGATCCGGTGCAGGCCACGCGGAGGAGCTGCGCTGAAGCTCACGCGCATCTCCGGTGTGGGCAGGACGACGGTCCGGTTGGCGGGCACGTAGATGTTTCGCGAGAAAACATATACCCGTCCGTCGGGGTCCATGGCCGAGAGCGTGACGTAGCCGCTGTCCCGCGTCCGGATGCGGAACTCGACTCCCTCGCCCACGTAGTAGTTGGCCCCGGCACCGCGGGTGGGCTCGAAGAAGGTGATGACGTTGTCGAGCGGAACGCCGACACTGATGGGCCCGCCGGGCCGCACGTAGATACTGCAGGCGGACAACGCCGCGCTCAGGACGAGCACGAAAGGGACCAGCCGAAGGAGTCTGTGGTGGCTCATGAGCGGTTCTCCTCGCTTCCCATGGTACGCGCGCCCACCCCTCCGCCCGTGCGTGACACGTTCATGGGGGCTTCAGGGAATCGTAACGCACACCACAATCGCAGCGGCTCCGCGGCGCCGGTCAGGGCGTCGTCGATGGTTGCTGCGCACCCGGCTTGTTGCGATCGTAGGTCGTCAGCAGGTAGGGGAGATCGGACTGGTGGTAGCGACCGCGATCGTCGTACCAGTAGATGTAGTACCCCTGCGAGTTGCCTGCCGCGCCCCCCTCCGAGGCCGTACTGGAGCGGGTCACCTTGCCGTCCACCACACCGTCGAAGACGACCTTTCCGTCGTACGAGTAGAGCGTGATGTACATGCGCTGGTTGGTGAAGTCCTGGATGCTGCGGCGGATGCGGTTCTGCGTCTCGTTGCGGCAGCCGGCGAGACCGGCCAGCAGGGCGACCGCGAGCACTACCAGGACGAGCGTCCTCTTCAAGGCACACCTCCGTGCCCCGTGGCCACGAGGCACGGTCCCCAGGATAGCATCGGCGCCTCGGCCCCTCCGGTCGAGCCACCCGGAAGTGGCCAACGGGTTAACAACGTCAGACTCAAGTTATGTATTATACGCCGTAGTGAGTCCGGTCATGACCAACCCCTACGAGGTTCTCGGTGTCACGCCGGAGGCCGGCGCGGACGAGGTGAAGGCGGCCTTCCGCAAGCTGGCCATGCGCTACCATCCGGACCGCAACCCCGGGAACAAGGAGGCCGAGGAGCGCTTCAAGCAGATCTCCGAGGCCTACGCCGTGCTGCGCGACCCCGAAGCACGTGGGCGTTTCGACCGCTACGGGACCACCGGGAACGGCGCGGCCGGCGCGCCCGATTTCAGTACCGTGGACTGGCGCACGATCTTCCGCGAGGCCGACATCCCCATCAACTGGGACGCGCGCCAGGGCGCTCCGCACACCGGGAACGCGGTGTTCGACGCACTGTTCGGCATGATGACGGGGTTGTTCCGCAACGCCGGCCTGCTGCCCGGGGAGACACGGGAGATCCGCGTCCAGGTGCCGCTCGCGTTGGCGCGCTCGGGCGGCCCCCGGCGCGTGCGCGTGCCGGGACCGAGCGTCTGCTCGACGTGTCACGGGCAGCGCACCGTGTCCGGCGCGACGTGTCCCGATTGCGCCGGTACCGGGGTGCGCAACGGTCGCGCCGAGGTCGACGTGCAGGTACCCTCGGGCGTTCGCGACGGAACGCGCTTGCGTCTGCGCGGACTCGGTGGACCGGGCAACCCGCCCGGCGACCTGTTCGTGAAGATCGGCGTCACGCTGCCCGCCGGCGCGCATTTCGAAGGCGACGACGTGCACGCCGATATCCACCTGATGCCCGCCGAGGCCGCGCGCGGCGTCACCGCCCGCTTCGCCGGGCAGACCGTGAACGTTCCGGCGGGCACGCCCGACGGCGGCAGCGTGACGGTCCCGGGCCGAGGGCTCGGACAGGGCGACCTCATCGTCACGGTCCGCCACGACTTCTGGCGGGGCGCGGCCAGAGCCGCGTCGGACTGGCTGGGTAAGCTGACGGACGGAGGGACGGAGGCATGAGCGCGGAGCACAACCCCGAACCGAAGAAGACCGCGGCGGCGGACGCAGCCGAGGCAGAGACGCCCGAAGGGCGCGCCGAAGGCATCGACAAGGACAAGCCGCTGTACGTGATCAGCGTCGCCGCTGAGCTGGTCGACATGCACCCCCAGACGCTGCGCCTGTACGAGCGCAAGGGGCTCATCGAACCGAGTCGGAGCGCGGGGAAGACGCGCCTGTACTCGCAGCGCAACATCGAGCAGCTCCGTGAGATCCGGCGGCTGACCCAGGAGCTGGGCGTGAACCTGGCGGGCGTCGAGGAGATCATCAAGCTGCGCCGGCGCCTCGACGAGCTTCAGTTCAGCATGGAGAACCGCATCTCCAACCTGCAGGTCCGCCTCAAGGACCATCTCGACATCATGCGCCAGGAAGCGCTCCCCTCGGGCGAGCCGGACCCGGACGGGCAAGAGGGCTGAGCGCCCCCGGTATACTCGCCGGCATGGCGCTGACCGACTACCTGGAAAGCAACCGCGAGCGTCACCTCGACGAGCTCTTCGCGTTCCTGCACATCCCCTCGGTGTCCACCGACCCGGAACGCACCGAGGACGTGGCGCAGGCCGCCGCCTTCGTCGCCGACGCGCTGCGCCGGGCCGGCTTCGAGGCGGAGGTGCATCCTACCGACGGCCACGGCGTCGTGGTGGGACGCTCGCCCGAAGTCCCGGGGGCGCCGACGGTGCTCGTCTACGGTCACTACGACGTGCAGCCCGCCGAGCCACTCGAGCTCTGGAACACGCCGCCGTTCGAGGCCACCGTTGTCGACGGCGACATCCTCGCCCGCGGCGCGAGCGACGACAAGGGGCAGGTGTACGCCCACATCAAGGGCGTCGAGGCGCTGGCGCAGGTGGACGGCGCCCTGCCCCTCAACGTGCTGTTCGTCGTCGAAGGCGAGGAGGAGATCGGCAGCCCCAACCTGCGTCCCTTCCTCGAGCGCAACGCCGCCGCGCTGGCGGCCGACGTGGTGGTCATCTCCGACGGAGCCATGATGGCTCCCGACACCCCTACCCTGACCTACGGCCTCAAGGGGCTCGCCTACCTCGAGGTCCACGTTCGTGGCGCCGGCCGCGACCTTCACTCGGGCGCCTACGGCGGTGGCGTCCCCAACGCCATCAACGCGCTGGCGGCCATGATCGCGGGGCTCAAGGATGGCGACGGCCGCGTCACCGTACCCGGCTTCTACGACGCCGTCACGGCGCTCGGCGACGAGGAGCGCGCCCGGATGGCGGCGGCCCCCTTCGACGAGGCCGCTTTCCGCGCCGACGCCGGGGTGAGTGCCACGCCGGGCGAGGCCGGCTACAGCCTCATCGAACGGCTGTGGGCCCGGCCCACGCTCGACTGCAACGGCATCTGGGGCGGGTTCCAGGGCGACGGCGCCAAGACCGTCATCCCGGCTACCGCCGCCGCCAAGCTGTCCTGCCGTCTGGTGCCGGGGCAGGACCCGGACGACATCACCGAGAAGGTCGCCCGTGCGCTGGAGGCGCTCGCACCCGAAGGGATCGAGGTCGAGGTGAAGCGGCTCCACGGCGGCCGGCCCGCCGCGACGCCCATCGACGCGGCCAGCGTGCGCGCCGCCGCCGAGGCGTTGCGCGCCTCCTTCGGCCGCGAGCCGGTCTTCGCCCGCACCGGGGGCACGATCCCGGTGGTGGCGGACTTCCAGGAGTTGCTCGGCAGCGAGGTGGTGCTGGTCGGGCTGGGCCTGGAGGACGACCGTGCCCACGCGCCGAACGAGAAGTTCGCGGTTCGCGACTACCTGAGAGGCATCCACACCAGCGCGCTGCTGTTCCGGGCGCTCGCCCGGGGTGCGGCATGAGCCGCGGGCCAAGGTAGACTGGCGCGTGCGCCTCACCTCCCTGTCGCTCCAGGGCTTCAAGAGCTTCGGGAACCGCACGGTGGTCGAGTTCGCACCTGGCATCACCGCCATCATCGGGCCGAACGGCTCGGGCAAGTCCAACCTGATCGACGCACTGAAGTGGACCACGGGTGGCGGTCGCGCCCGGGATTTCCGCGCCAGCGACAAGACGGATCTGATCTTCCACGGCGCCAGCGGCAAACGCGGGCTGAGCCTGGCCGAGGTCGAGGTCGAGTTGCGCGGAGACGAGCGTGCCTTCAAGGTGTACCGGAGCCTGGACCGGGACGGCACCACCCGGCTGAGGCTCAACGGCCGCAACGCACGCTTCCTCGATCTCGAGGAGGCCCTGGCGGGCAGTGGCCTGGGTCGGTCCGGGGTCGCCCTCATCGGCCAGGGCGAGGTCAGCCAGGTGCTGATGGCGGACCCCCCGAAGCTGTTGCAGTACGTCGCTGAGGTCGCCGGAGTTGGGCGGATGAGCTCCCGGCGGGAGCAGACGCAGGCCCGTCTGGAGACAGCCCGCGGCCACCTCGATCGCCTTCAGGACGTGCTCGTGGAGCTCGACGAGCGCTGCGTGCGCCTCGGCGAAGAAGCCGCCGATGCCGAGCGCCACGCCGCGCTGTCGGCCGAAGCTCTGCGACTGCGGGTCACCGCCTCGAGGCGCCGCGTCGACGCTCTCGAGCAGGAGATCGCCGGCCTCCTCAAGCGTCGCGCGGAGCTGTCCGTCGCCATCCAGGAGGGGCGCGAGCGGCTCCAGGAGCTGCGTACCGAACTGGAGGGGGCACGCCGAACGCGCGACTCCCGCGAGGAGACCTACCGCAGCGCCCTGGCCGAAGCCGAGCTCAGGCGCGGCGACCTACGCGTCGCCGAGGAGCGCGCCCATCGTGCCCGAGAGCGTCGCCAGGCGGCCGGGGACGCCCTGGAGGCGACGCGCGAGGAAGCCGTCCGGCTGGAAGCGGCGGTGCCGCCGAGCGCTCCCGAGGGCGACCCAGCACCCCTGATCGCACGCGAGGCGGAGCTGAGCGAAGCCCTGCAGGGAGCGGACGCCGAGGTCTCCGCGGCACGCCGCGCGTTCGAAGAGGCCGGCGGCGCTCTCGAACGCTTGCGCGAGGCGCAGTCGACGGCCGAGCGCGATGCGACGAGCTTCGAGACCCAGCGCGCCGGGCTCGCGCGCCAGGCCCGCGAGCTCCGGGAACGGCTGACGGCGCTGGAGGCGGCGCCGGACGAAGATCTGGCGGCGCTCGAGGCCGCCGAGGCCGGCGCGCGTGAACGATCCGCGGCGCTCGGCGCCGAGCTGGAGGCGGCCCGCACGCAACTCGCCGAAGCGCACGCGCGGCACGCTCATCTCGAGGCCGAGCGGCAGGCGCTGGGACGAGCCGCGCAGCGCCAGCGGGCGGCCTTCGAAGCGCGGCGCGGGTACGCCCAGGGTCCGCGCAACGCCCTGACCTCGGGCATCGACGGCGTCGTCGGGTCTGTTGGCGATCTGCTGGGCGTACCGGAGCACTACCGTACGGCGGTGGCGGCCGCCCTCGGCCGGCGCGCCGAGTACGTGGTCGTCGACCACGCCGATACCGGCCGCAAGGTGCTGCGCTGGGTGCGGGAGCGCGGTGGCTTCGTCACGGTCCTGCCCCTCGATCTGCTGCGCGACGACGGCCGCAGGCCGCCGCGGGAGCTGCTCGCGCAGCAGGGCGTGATCGGTGCGGCGGTCGACGTGGTGGAGGTCGGAGCGGCCTACCGAAAGGTCGCCGAGCAGCTGCTCGGCGGCACCGTGCTGGTAAAGACGATGGAGGTGGCTACCGAGCTGGCCCGGGCGCGCGGCCCGCGCGCCCGCATGGTGGCGCTCGACGGCGACATCCTGGAAGCTTCCGGCGCCATGAGCGGCGGCCGGCGCGGCCCGCAAGCGAGCGTGCTCGGCGCCGCCGCCGAGCTCGAGGAGGCCGAAGCGGCCGAGGAGCGGATCCGGCGGCAGGCCGAGGCTGCGCTGGAGGAGCTCGAGCGCCGGCAGCAGCAGGTTCGGGGGCTGCAGCAGCGCGGCCCGGCGTCGGCGGGGGCGTGGGAGGAGGCGCGCGCACGGCTGGCCGCGGCGCGCGAGCACGGCTCGCGCCGGCAGGGCCTGCTCGAGGACCTGCAGCAGCGCGCCGACGAGGTGGACCGGGCGCGCGAAGCCCTTCAGCCACCTGCCCACCCACCCGATCCGGCGCGCCTCGAGGAAGCCGCTGCGGACGCCGCCGCCGCCGGCCTACGCGTCGAGGCGTTGCGGGACCGCGACGCCGAACGACGCAGCGAGCTGGCCGACGTGCGCCAGCGGCGCCTGGTGCTGGAGGAGCGCTTACGCTCGTACGGATCGGCGCTGGAGCGCTACCGGGAGGAACGGTCACGGGCCGGCGAGCTGCGCTCCTCGATCGGCCGCCAGGAGCAGACGCTGGCCGGACTCGAGGAGGCGCTGGCCGCCGCCGAGCAGACCCGCACCGCGGCCGAGGCGGCGCTGCCGACGGGCCTGGAGGAGGCCGAGGCGGCGCTGGCCGAGGTCCGCGCACGCAGCGACGCGCTCGAAACGGCGCTGAACGAGACCACCGAGCGGCAGGCGTCGCACGGTCAAGAGCTGGAGAGCTGCAACGTGCAGCTCGCTCGACGCGAGGCGGCGCTGGAGCTCGCCACCGAAGAGCTCGGCGGCTTCCCCGAAGGGGTCGTGTCGCTCGATGTCAGCGAGCGCGCCGCTCGGAGCCGGCTGCGCGAGGTCGAGGCCGAGCTCGAGGCGCTGGGTCCCGTCAACCACCGGGCGGCCCGCGACCTGCACGAGGCGCGTGAACGCAAAGAGGGGCTCGAGGTGGAAGCCGTCCAGGCGGCCCTGGCGGCGACCGAGCTCGAGGGCACGCTGGGGCGCATCGACCGCGAGACCACGGCCCGCCTGCACGCCTCGCTCGAGCGACTCCGGGCCAGTTTCCGGGGTCACGTGCAGCAGCTCTTCGGCGCCGAGGGACGGGGAGACATCGACGTCGAGCACGTGGAGGGACGGCCCGTGGGCGTACGCATCCGGCTGCAACCGCCGGGCAAGCAGACGCAGTCGCTCCATCTGCTCTCGGTGGGGGAGCGCACCATGGGCGCCCTGGCCTTCCTGTTCGCCCTGATGGACGACGACAGCGCCGGATCGGGCCTGCCGATCGCCGTGCTGGACGAGGTCGACGCGCCCCTCGACGAGGCCAACATCCGGCGCTACTGCGCTTTCCTGGAACGGCTCGCTCTCGCCGGCACACAGTTCGTGCTGATCACCCATCAGAAGGCCACCTTCGAGGTCGCCGACGTGCTCTGGGGCGTCACCACCGAGGACGGTGTGAGCCGGGTGTTCAGCATCCGGCGTGACGAGGTTGCGCCGGTAGGCTGAAGCACATGCCACTCGCGATCGCCTTCCGCATCGAGACCTACGAGACGCTGCCGTCCACCCAGAGCGAGGCCCGTCGTCGGTTGGAGCGTGGCGAAGACGTTGCCGGTCTGGTGGTGCGCGCCGCGCGCCAGACGCAGGGCAGAGGCCGCCGCGATCGACACTGGGAGAGCGCACCCGGCGGTAGCTATCAGACGCTGGTGGTGCGCGACCCGGCGCCACCGAGCCTGGGACGCGGCGGCGCCGCCATCGCGGTGGGGGTGGGGCTGGCGGAGACGCTCGCCGGCTATGGGGTGCGTGCCGCTGTCAAGTGGCCGAACGACCTCTACTACCGGGAGCGCAAGCTCGGCGGCATCCTGACCGAGTACCTTCGAGGGCACCTACTGGTCGGGGTCGGCGTCAACGTCGGCAACGAGCCTCCGCCGGGCGCGACGGCCCTGCGCGGCTGGGACCTCGAAGGCGTTCACGGTGCCGTGCTGGCCGGAATACAGCGCGGCCTCGACGCCTGGGGCGATGACGGCTCGGTCCTGCCCGAACGGTTCGCGCACCACGACGCGCTGCTCGGCCGCACCGTGAGCGTGGAGTCAGGCGGAGCCGTCGTGACGGGGGAGGCGCTCGGCGTGGACGCGCGCGGTTGCCTGCTACTCGCCACGGCGGAAGGCCGCGTGTGTGTCTGCTCGGGCAGCGTACGGGGCATCTCGGCTCCGCCCGATCACTGAGCGATTCCCGCAGCTCTGACGATCTGGATCGGGCTACTGCTCATCTTGCGCGGACGTAGGATGGTCCATGACGGACTCGCGATCAGCCAAACGCTGCGACATCGGAATGGTCGGCCTGGGCGTGATGGGCCGCAATTTCGTGTTGAACATGGCCGATAACGGTTTCTCGGTGGCGGGCTACGACCTCGACGAGGCCAAGGTCAACGCCCTGCGCGAGGCCGCGCAGGGAAGGGCGATCGAAGCCGTCGGCAGCCTGCCGGACTTCGTCGCGCTGCTCGATGAGCCGCGCGCCGTGATGATGCTCGTGCCGGCCGGAAAGGTCGTGGATCAGGTCATCAAGGACCTGCTGCCGCACCTGACCCCCGGCGACGTCATCATCGACGCCGGCAACTCCTACTTCGAAGACACCGATCTCCGGGCACGGGCCCTCGCCGAGAAGGGCATCCACTACCTGGGCGTGGGCATCTCCGGTGGTGAGGAGGGTGCGCGCCATGGGCCGAGCATCATGCCCGGCGGACCCAGGGCCGCCTACGACCGTGTCCGGCCCATCCTGGAAGCGGCGGCGGCCAAGGTCGACGACCGACCGTGCGTCACCTACTTGGGTCCCGGATCGGCCGGGCACTTCGTCAAGATGGTCCACAACGGCATCGAATACGGCGCCATGCAGCTCATCGCAGAATCGTACGACCTCATGAAGCGCGGACTCGGCCTCTCCGACGACGACATGCACGACGTCTACGGCACCTTCAACGACGGGGAGCTCGACGGCTATCTGGTGCAGATCACCAGCGACATCTTCAGCCGCGCCGACGACGAGACCGGCAAGCGGTTGATCGACGAGATCCTCGATGCGGCCAAGCAGAAGGGCACCGGCATGTGGACGTCGCAGATCGCCATGACGCTCCAGGCGCCGGTGCCGACGATCGACGTCGCGGTGGCGATGCGCAACCTATCGGCGGCCCAGAGCCAACGCGACTCGGCGGCCAGGGCCTTCGAGCGCGAGGTGCGGTCCTACGAAGGCGATCGCGACGGCCTGCTCGCACGACTGCGCGGCGCCCTGTACGCCGGCATGGTCATCACCTACGCCCAGGGGATGGCGCTCCTGAAGGTGGCATCGGAGGCCTACGCCTACCACCTGGACCTGCAAGAGGTCGCTCGCATCTGGCGCGGCGGATGCATCATCAGGGCGGCCCTGCTGCAGGACATCCGGACGGCCTACCGTAGCGAGCCCGAGCTGACGAACCCGCTCTTCGATGAGGCGATCGCAGCCAAGGTCCAGGCTCATGATGGCGATCTCCGGCGTATCGTCTGCGTGGCCGCGGAGCTCGGCGTGCCAACGCCGGGGTTGATGACGGCCCTGGCCTACCTCGACGCCTTCGCCAGCGACTGGCTCCCGGCCAACCTGATCCAGGCGCAGCGCGATTACTTCGGCGCCCACAGCTACGAGCGTGTCGACATGAAGGGCACGTTCCACACGCGCTGGGAGGTCGACGAAGCGAAGCGTTGAACGGCCACACCGGGTGTCGCCTTCGCGTCGCCGAGATGCCGCGGAGCCGCGAACGCTACCGGGGCACCGTCACGTCGGTAGCGATGGTCTGACGCGGGCCGTCAGTCGTGGTCCCGCTCATCCCGATCATGCTTCCTTGACGCATCTTCGGATCGCGTCGGGTACCGCGGGAAGCTCGGGGTCAAGGAGCCGCCCGACCAGTACGGCGCGTAGCCCCAATAGTCGTAGATGCGACCCCAATAGGCTCCGTGGTCGACGGCAGCCAGAGCCGGGTCGTAGTCCGGCGCATCGGCCACATGGTGATGCGTTCGGTCGATGTGAACCTCGTCGTCGTTGACGTCCCTGACAGCATCGACCGGGACCAGGTAGCGCTTCTCACCGATACCCAGGACACCGCCCTGTGCGACATGCAGGAACCTGACCTTCGACTCACCTTCGTCGACCATCAGGTCCACCACGTGACCGATGTGCTTGCCGTCCCTGTCGAAGACCTTCCTCCCGCGAACGTCCTCGGATGAGTCCTTCACCGTCAGATGGGATTCATTGAGCTACGGGGCGCGGACGTGCCTTCGTGGGCCATGTCGCTCTCTTTCCCGGGCCTTCCCGTCGTGGCGACCCTAGCCGAAGCGTACCTCCGCGATCGCCGGTCGCCATGCTCGCATGCACCTGGATCACGCCAGCGTGCGAGCGTTCTCCTTCGGTGGTTCGACGCGCGCGCGAAGCCCCCGAGGCGCGCGACCGACGGCCGTATCAGAGGAGCCACGGCCAGCCGGCGAAGCCCTGGGGGCTCGGCCGGACTACGTCCCCCCGTGGCCCGTCGCTCGCCGCCCACTCAGGACGTGCGTCTCGATACCGCGTGCGAAACCGTCCTCGTCATTCCCCAGCGTGGTGAAGTTCGCCTGGGCCTGCACCTCGCTGCTGGCGTTCCCCATTGCGATGCTCATGCCGCTGTTGTCGAACATCGGCACGTCGTTGGGCATGTCGCCGAGGGTCGCGATCTCCGCCCTCGGGATGCTCATGCGCTCGGACAGGTACTCGACGACCGCGCCCTTCGTCGCCTTGCTGTGGGTGACGTCCAGGTAGTAGGGTTGCGAGCGTTCGGCAGAAGCGTCACCGCTCAGCGCGGCCTGCATCGCCGCTTCGCAGCTGGCGACCGCGTCCAGATCGTCGCTCACGCCCACGATCTTGACGGCGCGTTCCAGCAGCGGGTCGAAGTCCTGGGCCACCTTGGCCTCGAATTCCACCGTCGCGGTTTCCCGAGCGACGTGCGGCCCGTCCGCTTCCGGCACGTACCAGTCCGTATCGGTGTAGAGCCAGGCGGTCAATTGGTGCTCGCCAAGCAGTCGTAGCGTGTGCTGGGCGATCGCCCTGTCCAGGAACCGTGACAGCACCACGTCGAGCTCCGGCGTCGTGAACACGCCACCGTTGAACCCGGCCACGACGGTGTCTACACCGAGATCATCGATGATCGACTTCAGGCCGCGCGGAGGCCGGCCGCTCGTGATCGCGAAGGCGATGCCGGCCGCCCGCAAGGACGTGACCGCCCCCTTCGCCCGCGGCGTCAGGAGTTTGTCCTCCGTCACCAGGGTCCCATCCACATCGGCGAGCACCAACGACACCTTGTTGGGCGAGTACGGCTTCATGCAACCACCCCCGGTCCCTTCGTTCCCTACCTGCCACGCGCGCACCGGCACCGGTCAGCCCTGACGTTCCAAGACGGCGAGAGCACGCCGGACGACATTGGCGGGCGTGAACCCGAACTCCTCCATCACGACCTCGCCAGGCGCAGACGCCCCGAAGTGGTCGATTCCGATCACGGCCCCGCCGTCGCCGACGTACGCGTGCCAACCCTGCGTGGCGCCGGCCTCGACGGCCAGACGCGCGGGCACGGACGCCGGCAACACCGACTCGCGGTACTCCGGGGGCTGTGCTTCGAACAACTCCCAGCTCGGCATGGATACCGTCCGGGCCTTGACCCCTTGCTGCGCCAGCAGCCGGCGCGCCTCCTCGATCAGCCCCACCTCCGAGCCGCTGGCGATGAGAACGATGTCGGCTCGCCCATCCGGAACGTCGGCCAGGACGTAGGCCCCCTTCCGGAGCCCGTCGGCGGTCGCGAGCCGGCTCCGGTCGAGGGTAGGCACGGTCTGCCTCGTGAGCACCAGGACGGTCGGGCGATCGCGCGTTTCGACCGCCACGCGCCAGGCGACGGCCACCTCGTTGGCGTCGGCCGGCCGCAGGACGGTGAGGTTCGGGACCGCACGGAGGTTCGCCAGCTGCTCGATCGGCTGGTGTGTGGGGCCGTCTTCGCCCAGTGCGACGCTGTCGTGGGTGAACACGAAGATGACGCCCAGTCGCATGAGGGCGGCGAGCCGAATGGGCGGGCGCATGTAGTCGGAGAACACCAGGAACGTGGCCGTGAACGGGAGCAGGCCACCGTGAGCTGCGAGACCGTTGGCGATCGCCCCCATGGCATGCTCGCGGACGCCGAAGTGCAGGTTGCGTCCTGCGTAGCTCCATCCACCGCCCGCCGAACCCTGCAAGTCGCCGCTGGCGTACGCCGGGTTCTGGAAGTCCCCCATGGCCGCCAGCGCCGTGTGCGTCGACGGGTCGAGGTCGGCCGAGCCGCCGACCAGGCCCGGCAGCCGACGACGGACGGCGTCGAGGACCTTTCCCGATGCGACTCGCGTGGCCATCCCGGGGCCATCGGCGTCGAAGACGGGGATGTCGGCGTCCCAGCCGGCCGGCACGTCTCCTCGAACGGCCTGTTGGTAGGCTCGCGCGAGCTCGGGATGGTCGCTGGCGTACGCGGCGAACGCCTCGTCCCACGTGGCCTCGGCCTGCTTGCCCCGCTCGACGGCCTGACGGAAGTGTGCGAGGGCGCCGTCGGGGATGTAGAAGGGGGGCTCCACCGGCCATCCCGAGGCCTTCTTCGCCCGCTGGACCTCATCGACGCCGAGCGGCGAACCGTGCGCTTCGAAGGTGTCCTCCTTGTTCGGGGAACCGTAGCCGATGTGGGTACGCAGCAGGATCAACGACGGTCGCTCCGTCTCCGAGCGGGCCGCCCGCAGTGCGGCGTCGACCGCCTCCAGGTCGTTGCCGTCCTCCACCGTCCGGACATGCCAGCCGTACGCCTCGAAGCGCCCCGCGCGATCCTCGGTGAAGGTCATGGCCGTGCCGGCGGAGAGCGTGATGCGGTTGTCGTCGTAGAGAACGAGGAGCTTGCCGAGCTTGAGATGGCCCGCCAACGAGGCGGCTTCCGACGCGACGCCTTCCATCAGATCGCCGTCACCCACGAGGGTATACGTGTGGTGGTCCACGATCTCGTGGCCGGGCCGGTTGAATCGTGATGACAGGTAGCGCTCCGCGATGGCCATCCCGACAGAATTTGCCAAGCCCTGTCCGAGAGGACCGGTGGTGACCTCCACACCCCGCGTCAGCTCGCTCTCCGGGTGCCCGGGGGTGACGCTGCCCCAGCGGCGGAACCGCTCGATCTCCCCGAGAGGAAGATCGTAGCCGGTCAGGTGTAGCAGGCTGTACAGCAACGCCGAGCCGTGTCCGGCCGACAACACGAACCGATCGCGATTCGCCCACCGCGGATTCGCAGGATTGTGCCGGAGGAAACGCGTCCACAACACATAGGTGAACGCGGCAGCGCCCATCGGCAGGCCGGGATGCCCGCTGCCTGCTTTCTGCACCATATCGACCGATAGGAAGCGGAGGGTGTCGATGCAGCGCTGGTCCAACTCTGGGGTCGTGTTGAGGGCACCCCAAGCATCACCCATGGTCCAGTCCGTCGTCATTGCACCGAAGTCCTCTCGTGAGCCGCGAAGTCCCCGCGAGGTGCCGGAGGCGCTCTCGCCGCCCGCCAAGAACCCGGGCGCCCCCAGGCCGAGCGTTGACCGCCGTACGGGGCGCCTGCACCAGCGGCGCCCGCCGCGCCCGCTGGCCTTCTCGGGTCACAGTACAGCTCCTTCGTGAGGGGACCGAAACGCCGCCAGCGGACAGCAGGCCCGACAAGGGGCGGGACCCTCGCGTACCGTCTGGGGTATTGAACCCAGACCTCAGGGTCCAGATAACTCTCGTCACTGGCGGTTGCGGTCCCTAGTATTGGCGGGTACCGACTGACATTGGCCGGCACCGGATTGACGGTGGTCTCATGAAACGAGCGAGTCCCATCACGTCATTGCTTCAGAATCTCAGGCCGCTGCAGTCACGCATCACTGGCATCACCGCTACCGAAGATCGGGGACGGAGACGGAGAGCCAGACAGCGCGCGTTCGTGTTGGCCGAGATGGAACAGCGCCATCCGCCGAGCGTCCTCATCGGTCTGGCAGGGCCGCTCAGGCTGCGGGCATACCGGAGCGAGTCGGTCTCTTGCGAGCAGCGGCCCCCTGCGTCTGAGCTGTCCTACGCTGCCCTGGGTGCTCAGCCGGAACCGCACCACAACACGATCGAGGTCGTGGCTCGGCTCGGGATGGACTAGGGAGCCGCTTACGCGGCGTTCAGCGACGGACCCGGGAAGATACGGCGGAGTCGCGAACTCAGACCATACGCGTGTTTCGGAAGCCGTAAGCCCCCGTGCCCCATATCGCGATCGCAGGTCAGGCACGGGGGACGCCTTCTGGCTGGCGCCGAACGCCGCCCCGGCGGCTGACGGGCGCGTGGCCTGCATAGAGATCTCCTGGAAGTTCGTGGAGGTCGCTGCAACGTCGGAGATCCGAAGCATCCGACCGAGGGTTCAGGCGAACCGCCATCCAGCGGAAGGGGGAGGCCGATGACGACTGAGGCCCAGGCGACCGCGGCCAAGACGGACGGCACCACGCCAGCTGTGAAGCGTCTCGTATACGTGGCAACTGCCATATCGGCGCTGGGCGGCATGCTCTTCGGCTACGACATCGGCGTCATCTCCGGAGCCATCCTCTTCATCCAACGGGACTTCTCTCTATCGTCCGGGATGGAGGAGATCGTCGTCAGCTCGGTCCTGTTGGGATCGCTGATCGGTGCGGGCGTCGGGGGGATGCTGGCCGACCGCCTCGGGCGCCGGAGGCTCCTGATCGCCACCGCCGCCGTCTTCGCGGTGGGTGCCGTCGCGGCGGCCCTGGCGCCGGGCACGGCGTGGTTGATCGCCGCCCGCGTCCTTGCCGGCGCCGCTATCGGCATCGCCTCGTTCGTCGCTCCCTTGTACATCTCCGAGATCGCCCCGGTCGCCATCCGCGGGAAGCTGGTTTCGATCAACCAGGTCGCTCTAACGAGCGGCATCGTCATCTCTTACATCATCGACTATGCCTTCGCCGGGGCGCAGGCCTGGCGCTGGATGTTCGCGCTCTCGGTGATCCCGGCCGCAGCCTTCGGGATCGGACTGATGTTCATTCCCAACAGCCCGCGGTGGCTTGTCGGCCACGGCCACACCGACCGGGCCCGGGCTGCGCTGACACGCCTTCGCACCCCTGCCCAGGTCGAAGGTGAGCTCGAGGACATCGGGCAGAGTGTGGCGCAACAGAAGGGACACTGGTCGGAACTGCTCAGCCCCCTACTGCGACCGGCCATGATCGTCGGCGTCGGTCTGGCCATCGCGCAGCAGGTCACCGGCATCAACACCGTCATCTACTACGCTCCTACGATCTTCAAGTTCGCCGGCCTGTCGTCCTCGTCGGTAGCGATCCTGGCCAGCGTCGGCGTAGGCGTCGTGAACGTCGCGCTGACCCTGGTGGCGATGCAACTGATCGACCGGGTCGGACGGCGGCCCCTGCTGCTGGTCAGCCTCGCGGGAATGGCACTGAGTCTGGCCGTGTTGGGGCTGGCGTTCTCGCTTCCGCAGTTGTCCGGCAGCCTGGGATGGTTGGCGCTGGCCAGTCTCATGGTGTACGTCGGCTCCTTCGCGGTAGGGCTGGGACCGGTCTTCTGGCTCATGCTCTCGGAGATCTACCCGCTGCGAATCCGCGGCCGGGCCATGAGCATCGGGACGCTCGCCAACTGGGCCGCCAACCTGATCGTGGCCGTGTCGTTCCTGACGCTCACGCAGACGCTCGGCAAACCCATCACCTTCTGGCTGTTCGGGCTCATCAGCATCGGGGCATGGGTCTTCGCCTTCGCCCTGGTGCCGGAAACGAAGGGCCGAAGCCTCGAGCAGATCGAAGCGCACTGGAAACAGGGCAAGCATCCAAGAGCCTTGTGAACGTCGGGAGGTCGAGCGGGAGGAGGGGTGCGCAGCTCGACCTCGAAGACGGTGCCTGGAGATCCCGTACGCACACATCGACCTAGCCGCAGATGGGATGGTCTCGCAGTCCACGCCTTGGCAGCCTGCGATGCACCCGTTGAAAGAACGAAGGATGTGACACCATGGCAACCCTTCCACATGGCACGCAACCGACTCGGAAGAACGTCAGGAACGCCAGAAACGCGAGAAGGACCATCCACGATCCACCTCTGGCCCGAGCGCTGTTCGGGGACGTGCGCTGGGCCTGGATCTGGCTGATCCTGCGCCTCTACGTAGGCTGGCAGTGGGCCAGCGCAGGGTGGGAGAAGGTCACCAGTGCGGCCTGGACGGGCGGCCAGGCCGGCACCGCGCTCACGGGTTTCGTCAAAGGGGCCCTGGCGCAAACGGGAGGGGCGCATCCCGCAGTGCAGGCCTGGTACGGCTGGTTCTTGCAGCACATCGTCTTGCCTTACCCCGTCCCGTGGGGCTACGTGGTGGCCTGGGGCGAGCTCCTGGTGGGCGTCGCGTTGATCCTGGGCATCTTCACCGGGATCGCCGCCTTCTTCGGGAGTGTCATGAACACCAGCTATCTGCTCGCGGGGGCGGTGAGCACGAATCCCATCCTGTTGGCGATCGCCACTCTACTGGTGCTGGCATGGAAGACGGCCGGTTGGTGGGGGTTCGATCGCTGGCTGCTTCCGGCCCTAAGCACACCGTGGAGTCGAAGCGCAACTCACGAAGGGGAGAGTGCGACCGGTCGGAGAAGACCCGAGGTCGGGCCGATCGAACAGGGACCTGCAACCGCTACGCGAGCCGCACGCCGAGAGTAGGCCGCAGCGGAGCGGCATGCGATAGCTCGGAGCGTTGCGTTGGCCCGGTCCTCGGGAAGGCCGACGCGGGTCGACGTTGGTGAGCGGGTCGACGCGGGAATCGGCCGGGCACGGAGGCTCAGGTAGGCCTCAGGCGAACCTCATTCGCGTGCGACGCATTCCCTCGCGCTGTCATGCCACCGTGGGCGTGGAGGTGAGGCATATGACCCGTCCTCGTTCGCTTCCGCGCACGGTCCGCAACGCGATCTTCGCGCTTGCGCTAGTGGCGATACCGGGCATCGTGGCGACCGCCGCGGCCCAGTCGGCCCCTCTCGAAGTCTTCAGCGCCAACCTGAGCCCCAGGAACGTCGTTCCGCCGGTGAACACAGGGGCCAGCGGCTTCGCGGTGGCCGTGTTGGACGGCAACCAACTCGACGTGCTGGGGTCGTTCCAGGCCCTCTCCAGCCCCGTTGCCCGCGAGCTACGCGGCGGAGCGCACATCCACCAGGGCGGCCCGAGCGACAACGGCCCGATCCTTTTCAGCCTCAACGTCGACGGCACCGTCGCAGGCAGCATCCGCGGCACCTTCCAGCTCACCGCCGACCAGGTGAAGTCGCTCAAGGCCGGCGACCTCTACATACAGATCCACTCCGAGAATCACAAGCCCGGCGAGATGCGTGCCCAACTGAGACCGTACGCGCTAGGCGGCTGAGCGGTGCGCGGGAGGGGCCCCGGACGAAGAGCGCGGGCTCGGATCGTGCACTTCGGCGCACCATCCCGCTCCCGCTCACCAGTCGTCGATATCCTCGCCGATAGCGTCCTGGTCGATCTTGGCGTAGATCCTGGTGGTCTGGATGTCGGCGTGCCGCAGGTGCGCCGCCACCCGGCCCAGGTCGTGGGTCTGCCGGTAGTAGCGGGTCCCGGCCCCGTGGCGCAGGCCGTGCACGCCCGCCGAGGCATAGTCGACGCCCGCCCGCTGGCACAGGGTGCGGAAGTGTTTGCGGGTATGGTCGGTGCCCCAGGGCAGCACGTAGCCTGCGTCGCGCTGACGCCGGACCGCCAATCCACCCCGGCGGAGCGACACCAGCGCCTCGCGCAGCCGGCGTGTGAGGTGGACGCGCGCGCTCTTGCCGCCCTTGCCGGCCGTGACGAGCAGCTCGCCGCGCTCCAGATCGAGATCGCCCCAGCGCAACGCCGTCATCTCGCTGATGCGCAGCCCGGCGTGCGCGCCCAGAAGGACGACCACGCGCTCGGCCGCGTCGGCCAGGTCGATCAGCCGTTCGACCTCACGATCGCCGTAGGGGCGGCGTTTCTCCCACGGAGGTGTGGGGTCCTTGGCGACGCGCACGTTCTCGAACGGGCGCGCCTCGGTGGCGCCGGCCCACCGCAGCGCTCGGAAGAGCGTGCGGGCCGCGGCGAGTTTCACTTGAAGCGTCGACGGCTGCGGCCGTTCGCCCGACACCACGCCGGGTGTGGACTCCAGCCGGCGGATGTAGAGCACCCCGGCGTCGCGCGTCGGCCTCAGCAGGTTCTCGTCCTGCCAGCCCTCGATAAGGTCTGCGATGCCGCGCCGATAGGTGCGGAGCGTGTGCCGACTGGCCCGTGAGCCCTTGGAGCCATGCAGGAACAGGTAGGCTTCGGTCAGCGCCCACAACTCGTCGAGGTCGCGGGCGTTGGCCGCGCGGGCGGCCCGGCGCCGGAGCTCGTCGGCGGGCAGCGAGGCCCAACCCTCGGCCCGGTTGAGAGCGTCGCCCTGGTAGCGTTGGAGGTCGCTCACAGCGCACCCCGTGCGGCCGACCCGGGGCGGCGCGATGGCGTACAGCAGCACTTCATGTACGCAGGATATCAAACCCTGATAAGACGAGTTATCAGGTTTTTAACACTCCGGCACTCCGCCGAAGCGTCCGGCTGCCACCGCGCTCCCACCAGACAGCGGACGGTCCAGGAACGCCGATCGCTGCCGCCTCGGACCGAGGCGTGCGCTCGGCCGCGGGTCCACTCGTCCGAAGTCCACTCGACCCCTCGTTCCCTCGGCGGCGGGTCCAAGCCGGCGCACGACAACGCCGGCGCAGGCCCCGCGCCGGCGCAGGCGCCCGCAGCTACCCGCGGGCCGGCGCTCCGGCACGATCCCGAAGACGCGCTCGGCGCCCTCGATGCGGCGCCGGCCGGCCCACGCCAGCAGGGTCGCTCCCATGCGCTTCAGCAACGCACGCACTCGCTGCGCGGGGCCTGTTCGGCTGCACCTGCCGGGATGGAGATCCGTCTGTTTCGTTGATCATGTTCTATACAGACGGGTCGGTATAGGCCTGACAGCGCGTCCCACACGACATCGCAAGTCATGCGTTGGTGGGTTCGGCGTGGAGCGTCCGACCGTGCGCGGAGGTGATTGAGGTCCAAGAAGATTTGATAACACTTGTTGACTACGGTCCGAGGCCGGATCCGTATGTCGCGCCGCCGCAGGCGCGCGATGAGGGCGGTGCCGACATGCGTCCCCACTACTCGCGGCCACCGCGGCCACCGCGGTCTCCCGCGGTCGCACACTGGCCGGCCGGGGGCCGCGATGGCCGCGCCTCTCCGACCGCTAGTCGCCGCCGGAGGCCGAGCGCCCGCGATGCGTCTTGCCGTAAGCGTGGAGAGGCGTCTGGATGCGGTCGAGGAACGAGCGATGCCGAGGTCCGCTGAGATCCAAGTGGTGGTAGGTCGCGAGCTTGGCCCAGTCCTCGATGAAGATCCAGACCAGGCAGTACCCCCAGATCAGGCCGATGTCCAGCCACGAGATGGGCGCGACCAGGCCCAGCCCGAAGGCCACCAGCAACGTGGCCGCGATCTTGGTCACGATGGCCGACCACAGCACCACCGGCGCCGGGTGCGGTCGGCTCAGGAACGGCTTGCGGGTGCGCGCCACGAACAGCGTAAGGTGGCCGGCCACGGCCAGCTTCAGGAAGATGAAGCTCTGGATCTGGGCGTTGTCGAGCTGGAGCCACACACGCCCGAGGACCAGCAGGCCGAAGGTCTCGATCACACCGATCAGCCCCAGGACGGTCGAGACGGTAAGGATCCGGCGCATGTCCCAACGCACGGGCTTCGGGTCGAGCCAGGTGTTGTCGTAGGCGATGGCCATGATGGGCACGTCGTTGAAGAACGCCAGCAGGATGATCATGATGGCGGTGATCGGATAGACGTTGAACACCGTCATGGCCAGGACCACGAACACCATGATGCGGATCGTCTCGGTGATGCGGTAGATGGCATAGCTGTTCATGCGCTCGAAGATCTTGCGGGCCTCTTCGATGGCGCGCACGATGACCGACAGCCCCGGCGCGACGAGCACCAGGTCGGAGGCCGCGCGGGCGGCATCGGTGGCCCCGCTCACGGCGACCCCGGTGTCCGCCTGCTTGAGTGCCGGGGCATCGTTCACCCCGTCACCGGTCATGCCGACGATGTGACCCAAGGCCTGTAGGCGCTTCACGATGCGGTACTTGTGCTCCGGGAACACCTGCGCGAAGCCATCGGCGTCCTCGACCGCTCCATCGTCGAAAGCGTCGTCCGCGTCGTCCGTGGACAGGTCCTCGACCGCCCGGATGTTCTGCCCCAGGCCGAGCCGTCCGCTCATCTCGCGTGCGATCGCCACGTTATCGCCGGTGACCATCTTGACCTCGACGCCGTGCTCACGCGCCCGTCGGATGGTCTCGGGCGAGTCCTCCCGTGGCGGATCGAACAGCGGCAGGATCCCCAGGAACGTCCACCCCTGTCCACCGTCCGACCGGGCCACACCCAGGGTGCGATAGCCCTTCGCGGCCAGGTCGTCGATCGTCTGCTCGGCCCGGGCCCGGACCGACGGCGCGGTCCGGCACAGGTCGAGGATCACCTGCGGCGCCCCCTTACTGACCCGGAACGAGCCACCCGCGGGGTCGTCGATCGTCGCTTCCGTGCGCTTGCCGACGGGGTCGAACGGCGTGAACGACCGCCGCCGGAACGTTGCCGCCATGGATGCGTCCTCCAAACCGCCCAGCACGGCAAGGTCGATGGCGTCCTGGTCCTCCTCTACCGAGGCCAGCGCCGCGGCCAGGATGAGTTGCTGCGCGTCGACCGCCCCGAACAGCACAGGGTCGCCCAGGGTCAGGCTGTTCTGCGTCAGGGTGCCCGTCTTGTCCGAGCACAGGATGTCCATGCCCGCCATCTCTTCGATCGACTCGAGCCGCGTGACGATGGCCTTCATCCCGGCCAGAGTCCTGGCCCCGATCGCCATGGTGACCGACAGCACCGCCGGCATCGCCACGGGGATCGCCGCCACCACCAAGATCAGCGTGAACTGCGCCAGCGTCACCAGCGGCGCCCCACGACCGACCTGCACCAACACCAGCACGGCGGCGAGCACCAGGCTCAGGTAGATCAGGTAGTCACCGATGCGCAACACCGCACGCTGGAAGTGCGACACCGACTTCGCCTCGCCCACCAGCCTGGCCGTCTTGCCGAAGAAGGTGCTGCTCCCGGTGGCCGTCACCACGGCCACCATCTCCCCCTGCTTCACGACGGACCCCGAGTACGCGGCGTCACCCGCCCGCTTCTGGACCGGCAACGACTCGCCCGTCAACGCCGACTGGTCGACGCTGAGGAAGTCGCCGTCCGCCAGCTTGACGTCCCCGGGCACGATGTCCCCGAGCCGGAGGCGCAACACGTCGCCCGGTACGAGCTCGGCAGCATCGATCTGCCGCCAGCTGCCGTCTCGGCGCACCCGGGCCTTCAGCGCGAGCTGCCTCTTCAAGGCGTCCACCGCGTTGGTGGCCTGGAACTCCTGGAAGAAGCCCACGGCTGCGTTGAATAGCAGGAGCGTCACGATGATGACGAGGTCCGCCCAGTGCCGGTCGATGACGGAAAGGATCGCCGCGACCTCGATCATCCAGGGGATCGGGCCCCACAGGTAGGACAGGAACTGGCCCAGCGGGTTGCGCGTGCGCTCCGCCAGCGCGTTGCGGCCGTAGCGCTCCAGGCGCTCGGCCGCCTCTTCCCCGCTCAGGCCATCGAGTGTGGTGTCGAGGGAATGCAGCACGTCGTCGAGCTGGTCCGCATCCTTCACAGGAGTCTGAGCGTCTGAAGTCGGAGGGATTCCACGTGGCCGTGTCATAGGCACCTCCCGTGCGAGCCCACGATACGTCGGTGCTGCAGGGACATTCGGCTCCCTCCAGGGCCGAGCGCCGCCGACGTCATCGACTACGCCGCAGGGCGTCTACAGCGGAGTGTCTATAGCAGTGTGCCGGTCAGCAGCGTCGCCGCCACCGTGAAGAAGATGATGATGCCCGTCACGTCCACGATGGTCGCCACGAAGGGCGCCGACGACGACGCCGGGTCGGCGCCGACGCGCTTGAGCACGATCGGCAGCAGCGAGCCCGCCAGCGAGCCCCACAGCACCACACCGATCAGCGAGAAGAAGATGGTGGCGGCGATGAGGGGCCAGTGCGGGCCGTACATGTTGAACGCGAGGGCCCACACGGTGATGCGTGCGAAGCCCACGGCACCAAGGATGACGCCGAGCGACAACCCGGCGACCAGCTCGCGCCGCGTCACGCGCCACCAGTCGCGCATCGTGACCTCGCCCAGCGCCATGGCCCGGGTGACCAGCGTGGCCGCCTGCGAGCCGGAGTTGCCGCCGCTGGAGATGATGAGCGGGATGAACAGCGACAGCACCACCGCCTTGGCGATCTCGTTCTGGAAGAACCCCATCGCCGTGGCGGTGAGCATCTCGCCGATGAACAGCATCACCAGCCACACCGCCCGCTTGCGGACCAGGGCCGGGATCGCGATGCGGAGGTAGGGCTCGTCGAACGCCTCGACACCGCCGAGCTTGTGGAAGTCCTCGGTGGCTTCCTCCTCGGCCACGTCCAGCACGTCATCCACCGTCACGATGCCGACCAGGATCCCGCCTGTGTCCGTGACCGGCAGCGCCGTACGGTCCAGCCTCCGGAAGGCGCTGACCGCCTCCTCCTGGTCCTGCGTCGCCTCCAGCGCCACGAACTGGCGGTCCATGAGCGCCTCGATGCGGGTGTCCGGATCGACCAGCAGCAGCTCGCGCATGCGAAGGTCGTCGATGAGCCGGCCACCCTTGGCCGTCACGTACAGGATGTTGAGGGTCTCCGAGTCACTGCCGAACTCGCGGATGTGCGTCAGAGCGTCGCCGACCGTCCAGTGCGGCTTGACGGCCACATAGTCGGGCGTCATGAGTCGTCCGACCGAGTCTTCGGGGTAACCGAGCAGGCGTGTGGCCACGCTGCGCTCGTCGGGCGACAGCAGGTTGAGCAGCCGCTTGGTCACCTTGCCGGGCAGTTCCTCGAGCAGTGCGGTGCGATCGTCCGGCGACATGTCGTTGAGGACGAGCGCCACCTCGCGCTCGCCCATCGCCCTGAGCAACCGCTCCTGTGCGTCTACCCGCAGGTACTCGAAGGTGTCGGCGGCCAGGTCGCGCGGCAGGATACGGAACACCACGGCCTCGGCCTCGTGCGGCAGGTCGTCCATCAGCTCGGCGAGGTCGTGCGGCTCACGGTCGCGAAGCCGCAAACGCAGCTCCTCGAAGCGTCGCGCCTCGACCAGCTCCAGGAGCTCCTCGCGCTGGGCCTCCAAGTCGGGAGCCTGAACCATGTCGCCTCACCTCCGCCCGTCGCCGGCGGTCTGCCGCGTGTCCGTCGCGTCCGGCGCCAGAGAAGTCTACCAGCCGGGCGTCGCTCTTCCCCGCCGGTCTCCGTTGCCGACGGTCACGCCCGTCATGCCAGCATGCGCACGATGTCACAAGGTATCTGCTCGTGCGCTTGTGAATTCCGCAGCCGTGATTCAGTTCAATTCGTCGAGCGTCAACTGGAAGCTCGGCGCGAACGTCTCCAGGAAGTACGCGACCTCCGGCTCCTCGATCGCGGCGAGATCGGCGCGGATGACCTGCTCCGCGCGAGCGAACTCCTCGTTGCCCGCCTTGGCTTCCTCCACGCACTTGAGGTAGGCGGTCAGCTTGTCGGCGAGCTTGACCAGCCGCCACTCGGCGGCGTCCGCGCTCGACGGGAACAACAGATCCCGATAGGCGCCGCGGAGCTCCTCCGGCAGCATCGCCAACAGACGATCGCGGGCTACGTCCCGGATCCCGTCCATCGCCTCGGCCACCTTGGGGTTGAAGTACTTGATGGGGGTCGGCACGTCGCCGGTGATGACCTCCTCGGCGTCGTGGAATACCGCCAGCAACGCGGTGCGGTCGGGATCGACGGCGCCGCCGTAGACCCTGTTGCGGATCACCGCCAGGGCATGCGCCACCATCGCCACCTGCAGGCTGTGCTCCTGCGTGTTCTCCGGGCGAGTGTTGCGCATCAGGCCCCACCGCAGGATGTACTTCAGCCGCGCAAGGTAGGCGAAGTAGTGGCTACTCACGCCGAATATCGTACCGTGAGCAGCGGAGGGGCCCGCCCGCAGGCTATGAAACATCCCATTGACGCAGGGCGCCGCGCTCCGTAGGCTCTGGTGAACGAGGAGGAGACCGTGAAGCGTCTTGCCTGGATAGCGCTCGGGTTGCTTGCCATCACGCTAGCAGCGTGCGCACCCACCACCGCGGTGGCGACCAACGTGACCCCGACCCTGATCTCCGTCACGTCCCCACAGACGAGGGGCGGCACCGTCGTGCTCCAGGGCCGCTACTTCGGCGACGGCCATGGTGGTACGGGGGCGAACAGCTACGTCCTGATCGGGGCGAACATGAACCTCGAGGGCGGCATGAAGGTGAAGCCGACGTCGTGGAGCCCCAGCCGCATCGAGTTCACCGAACCGCAGAACGCGGGGTACGGCTTCGTCTTCGTCGTCGTAGACGGCCAGGCCAGCAACGGCCTCCCCGCTAACTTCCCCTGAGCCGAATCTCGCGAGCGGCGCAACGCCGCCCATCGACCTGCGGGGCCGCCATGAGCGGCCCCGCTGCTCGTGGCGCGCGCGCCGGAGCGCGGTAGACTCGGACCCTATGAAACCGCAAGCCGTGAAGGGCACCCACGACGTCCTCCCCGACGAGCAGCCCCTCTGGCGGCATCTGCTGGCCGCGGTCGAGCTCGAGCTCTCGCGCGCCGGTGCCCGCCGGCTGACGACGCCGGTGTTCGAGTACAGCGAGGTCTTCGACAAGTCCGTGGGCGATTCCGCCGACCTGGTGGTGCAGAAGGAGATGTACAGCTTCGAGGATCGCGGTGGACGGCAGCTGACGCTGCGGCCGGAGTTCACCGCCGGTGTGCTGCGCGCCTTCATCGAGCACGGCATGCACACGCTGCCACGGCCCGTGAAGCTGTGGAGCGCCGGTCCTCTGTTCCGCGCCGAGAACGTGCAACGCGGACGCTACCGCCAGTTCCACCAGATCAACCTCGAGATCGTGGGGCTTTCCCAGGCGCTCGCCGACGCCGAGGCGGTCCAGCTCCTGTACCGGGTCCTGCACCGCAGCGGGCTGCGCCGGCACCACATGCGGCTGGGCTCGGTCGGCGATCCTCAAGACCGCGCGGCCTACAACGCCTACCTGCGTGAACAGCTCGCCCCACGGGCGGAAGCGCTGTCGGAGACGAGCCGACGGCGGCTGGAACTCAACCCCATGCGGGTGCTCGACAGCAAGTCCGAGGAGGACCAGGCCCTGCTCGAGGGGCTCAAGCGCCCCATCGACTTCCTGGGCGAGGGCGCCCGCGCGCACCTGGACGAGGTGCGCGGCTATCTGGACGCGTGGGACGTGCCCTACGAGATCGACCCCGCCATCGTGCGCGGGCTCGACTACTACCGCCGAACGGCCTTCGAGGTCCACTTCGAGGGGATCGGCGCTCAGTCGGCGCTGGGCGGCGGCGGCCGTTACGACGGCCTGATCGAGAGACTCGGAGGCCCGCCGCTCCCGGGCGTGGGCTGGGCGGTCGGCATCGAACGGGTGTTCGACGCCCTGGCCCAGGAAGGGGTGGCGCCGGTCGACGAGGACCGCCCCGCGCTCTTCCTGGTGCCGCTCGACGAACCGGCCGTGCTGGAGGTCACGCGGCTGGCCATCGCCCTGCGGGACCACGTCCGGGTCGAGCACAGCTACCAGCCGCGCAATCCCGGCAAGGGGCTGAAGGAGGCCGATCGCAGCGGCGCAGCGTTCGCCGGCCTGCGCGGCGGCAGCGAACGGGAGCAAGGGGTGCTGCAGGTCAAGCACCTGGCCAGTGGCGAGCAGGCACCGGTCGCCGAGAGCGAGCTGCTCCGCTACCTGCTGGAGCGACGGTGAGCCGCCTGCCGGGCGGACCCCGGATGGGCCCCGGCTCCCACCGGCGACCCCAGCGGTGCGCACGGCGCGCTCTGATAAGCTCACGGGCATGAGACGAAGCCATTCCTGCGGGGCGTTGCGCGCCTCGCACGCCGCCCAGGACGTCGTGCTGCAAGGTTGGGTCAACCGCAGGCGCGACCTCGGCGGACTCATCTTCTTCGACCTACGCGATCGCGAGGGTCTCACCCAGGTCGTGGTGGAGCCCGACGACAGCGAGGCGTTCAGCACCGCCCAGAGTATCCGGAGCGAGTTCGTGGTCGAGCTCGAAGGTGAGGTGCGTCTGCGCCCGCCCGAGCAGCGCGCCGCGCACAATCCCACCGGCGAGGTCGAGGTGGTGGCCCGGCGGCTCGAGGTGCTCTCATCGGCCCGCACGCCGCCGTTCCTGGTCGACGGCAGCGTCGACGCCGGCGAGGTCAGCGAGGACCTGCGCCTCAAGCACCGCTACCTCGACCTGCGGCGCCCGCAGGCGCTGGCACCGTTGCGCGTGCGCCACCGCGTGACCAAGGCCATCTGGGACTACCTCGATGCGCGCGACTTCGTGCAGGTCGAGACCCCGCTACTCACCCTGTCGACCCCCGAAGGCGCGCGCGACTACGTGGTACCGGCGCGGCTCAGGCCGGGCTCCTTCTACGCCCTGCCCCAGTCCCCGCAGCTCTTCAAGCAGATGTTGATGATGGCGGGCGTGGACCGCTACTTCCAGGTGGCGCGGTGTTTCCGCGACGAGGACCTCCGGGCCGACCGCCAGCCCGACTTCACCCAGCTCGACCTGGAGATGGCATTCGTCGATCAGGACGACGTGCTGGACCTCAGCGAAGGGCTGATGGAAGCGGTCGTCACCGCGGCTACGGGCGCCGAGATCGTCACTCCGTTCCCACGCCTGAGCTACCGCGAGGCGATGGACCGCTACGGCAGCGACAAACCCGACACCCGCTTCGGTCTCCCCCTCGCCGACGCCTCGTCGGCGTTCGAAGGCACCGCCTTCCGGGGCTTCGCTACGGTGCTCGACGCCGGCGGTGTGGTGAAGGCACTGCGGGTGCCCGCCTTCGAGGCCGCGCCGTTGACTAGACGTACGCTCGACGAGCTGGAGGCTCACGCCAAGCGGCACGGCGCCAAGGGCATGGCGTGGTTGAAGTACGGCGGCGACGGTGGCTTCAGCGGGCCCATCGCCAAGTTCCTGGGCGAGTACGAGCGGGGGCGGTTGCAGGAGCTGTCCGAGGACGAAGGCGACGTCCTGCTGCTCGTCGCGGACCGCTGGGACGTGGCCTGCACGGCCCTCGGCGCGGTGCGTTCGCGGCTGCCCGAGGTACTCGGCATCGACCTGCCCGACAGGCTCGACTTCCTGTGGGTGGTGGACTTCCCGCTGCTGGAGCAAGACGAGGAGAGCGGGGGTTGGACCTTCAAGCACCACCCCTTCACCCGCCCCAACGACGCGGACCTGGACCGGCTGGAGAGCGATCCTGGCTCGGTCCAGGCGTACGCCTACGATCTGGTGCTGAACGGCAACGAGATCGGGGGCGGCAGCCTCAGGATCTACCGCCTCGACCTCCAGCGCCGCATGTTCCGAGCGCTGGGATTCAGCGACGACGAAGCCGAACGCCGCTTCGGCTTCTTTCTGGAGGCGCTGTCCTACGGCGCGCCGCCCCACGGCGGCATCGCCTGGGGACTCGACCGCCTGGTCATGCTGTTGAGCGGCGCCTCCAGCCTTCGCGACGTGATCGCCTTCCCCAAGAACCAGCGGGGGGGCGACCCGCTGACGGGCGCCCCGTCGCCGTTGGAGCCCGTCCAGCTCCAGGAGCTGGGACTCGCCGTGGCAGGCGAGCGACCATGATCCCCCTCGTCGTCCTCGATCTCGACGGCACCGTCATCGGGTCCCAGGGTGTGGTGCAATCCTGCGTGTGGGACGCCGCCGAGCGCGTTCGCGAGGCGGGCGTCAAGCTGGTGGTGTGCACCGGTCGCCCGGCGTTCGGCATCGCGCTGCGGGTGGCGCAACGGCTGGGGCCGACGTCACCGCACGTGTTCCAATCGGGCGCTCACATCGCCTATCCGGACGGCGAGACGCTCAAGGCGTCGGCGCTCAAGGAGGCGGCCGCACGCCACATCATCGAACAGGCTCGGAAGCGCGGCAGCGTGCTGGAGCTCTACACCCCGAGCAACCTGTTCATCGAGCGTAGGACCGACATGAGCGAGGCGCACGCCAAGATGATCGGTGTCAACGCCATCGTCCGTGACCTCGAGGACGTGGTCGCGAACGAACCGGTGGTGCGGGCCCAGTGGATCGTGCCGATCGACGAGATCGCTGCGGTGACCGCCATCTCGGGTGACGGCGTGCAGGTCTCCACCGCGACCAGCCCGGCGTTGCAGGACACCGCCTTCGTGAGCGTGACACGCGAGGGCGTGTCCAAGGCCAGCGCCATCCGGCACGTCGCCGAGGTGCTGCGGGTGCCGCTCGCGGACGTCATGGCGGTCGGCGACAGCTTGGGCGACCTGTCCATGCTCGAGGTCGTAGGCCACCCGGTGGTCATGGCGAACAGCGCCCCGGAGTTGCTCGCGCGCTTCGCCGATGTGGCCGGTGACGTCGAGTCGTGTGGCGTGGTGGAGGCGCTCGACGAGGCGCTGACGCTCGACCGGGCCTGAGCCCGAACCGTCGGTCCGCCCCCCCTGGTAGACTCGCACGCATGGCTACGACATCGATCCTGCGGCTTCCCGAGCATGTCGGCGAAGCCGTCGAGGTGCGGGGCTGGATCACCAACCTCCGCTCGAGTGGCAAGATCGCCTTCCTCCAACTGCGCGACGGAAGCGGCTTCGTGCAGGGGGTCATCACGCGCAATGAGGCCGGCGACGAGGCGTTCGAGAGGGCGCGCTCACTGACCCAGGAGAGCAGCGTGGTGGTGCGCGGCCGGGTGCGGGAGGACGCGCGCGCGCCCAGCGGCGTCGAGCTCGGGGTCGAGGACGTGGCGGTGGTGTCGCCTGCCCACGACTATCCCATCACGCCCAAGGAGCACGGCGTGGACTTCCTGTTCGAGAACCGCCACCTCTACCTGCGGCACCGCGGTCCGTGGGCGATGCTACGGGTCCGTGACGAGCTCGAGCGCGCCATCCACGACTTCTTCGCCGAGCGCGACTTCCTTCGCTTCGACGCTCCGTTCTTCATGCCGACGGCCGTGGAGGGCACCACCAACCTCTTCGAGATCGAGCTGTTCGAGCAGGACAACGCCTACCTGTCGCAGTCGGGCCAACTCTACGCCGAGGCGGGTGCCCTGGCCTTCGGCAAGGTGTACACCTTCGGACCCGCCTTCCGCGCGGAGAAGAGCAAGACTCGGCGCCACCTGCTCGAGTTCTGGATGATCGAGCCCGAGGTGGCCTACCTCGAGCACGAGGGGAACATGCAGCTCCAGGAGGAGCTGGTGGCCTACCTGGTAGGCCGCGTGCTGGAGCACCGCGCGCGCGAGCTGGAGATGCTCGGACGCGACCCCAAGCGGCTGGAGCCCAGCGCGACCGGAGGCTTCCCACGACTGAGCTACGACGAAGCGCTGGCGTTGCTGGCCGACAAGGGCGAGAACGTGGCCTGGGGCGAGGACTTCGGCGCCCCCCACGAGACGTTGCTGGGCGAGCACTTCGATCGGCCGGTGTTGATCGAGCGTTGGCCCACCGAGACCAAGGCGTTCTACATGCAACCGGTCGAGGGTGACCCGACGCGGGTTCTGTGCGACGACATGATCGCTCCCGAGGGCTACGGCGAGATCATCGGCGGATCGCAGCGCATCCACGACCTCGCCCTGCTCGAGGAGCGCATCGCAGCGCACGGCCTGCCGGCCGCCGCGTTCGGCTGGTACGTCGATCTGCGCCGCTTCGGCAGCGTGCCGCACTCGGGCTTCGGCCTCGGGCTGGAACGTACCCTGGCGTGGATCGTCGGCGCCAAGCACCTACGCGAGGTGGTGCCCTTCCCGCGCATGCTCACCCGCATGTACCCCTGATCACAGGGCGGAGTCCACCGCCACGTGGCCGAGGAGCGTGTGCGCCGGCCGCCCATCGCGGAGGAAACGCACCTCGTCGGCCCCGTTGTTGAGCACCGTCTGACGGATGGAGTGCAGGAGTTGGAGCTCCTCACCCACCCCTACGGCCACCGGGGCGCTCTCCTGCAGATCGAGGACCGCGACCTGCTTGCGGTTGACCTGCTCGACGTAGACCTCGGGCGTCTGCAGACCCTGCGGCCAGCTCCCTGCCTGGTCCATGGCCTTGCGCAGGGCTCCCAGGATGACCTTCAGCCGGGCCGCAGGATCCGACGGCAGCGTCAGCGTGACGAAGTCGGGGCGCGCCAGACCGCCAGCGTCGACCAGTTCCAGCCGGACCTCCCGGCTGGACCCCTGCAGCTGCTGTTGGACGGGCTTGATGTCGACCGGCGTGGGCTTGGCGACGCGCGCACCGTGACCACCGAGGAAGAACACCAGGCTCGCCAGGAACGCTAGCGCCGCCACCGCGACGTAGGGGGTCGCCAGGTGCTTGAAGCGGGCGAGCCCGCGCCGCCTCGGCTCGCTCATGGGGTGGCGCCCCCAGAACCGAGCAGCGCCGCCAGCGCGCTCGCCAGGTCCCCGGGCAGCGCGTTAGAGGCCAGGTCCTGGGGGCTGAACTCCAGCAGGATCCCCCGACCGGCGGCCCCTCCGAGCACGTACAGCGGTGCTCCGGCGGTGTCGCTCGACCGGTAGCCCCCGTTCTGGAAGAGCTGCGTGCCCAGTCCCTCCGCGAAGCTGCGGCCGACGTCGAGCTGCGGCAGCAGTCCGAGCAGGATCTTGCGGCGCAGGGCGTTCACGTCCTGGCTCTGCACCGCGCTCTGAGCGTTCTTGCGGATGGCGGCATCGAGTGAGCTCACGCCGCTGGCGTCGGCCAGGTAGTAGGCATGGAACTGCCCGGCCGGCAGCACCGCGCCATGGATCGACACGAACAGATCGGCGCCGACGCCGTCACGCGAACGTGTGGCGGCGCTCACGGCGTAATCGCCGGTGCGTGTCAACGACACGTCGAAGCCACGCAGCTCCAGCGCCTTCTGGAGCTCATCGGCGAACGCAAGCGTGAGCGACGCCTCGCTGCCGTAGCCGGGGAAGGCAATGCCCGGGTCCCCCCCGCCGTGGCCGGGGTCGATCACGATGTGCGCTCCGGTCCGCACGGTCGCGCCCGTGGGCGTGAACGCCACCACGACCCGGAAGCCGTTGCCGTCGGGGAGGCTGTACACCCGATAGCTGGTACCGGGGGCGAGCTGCACGCGTACGTCGGTGCCTCCGCCCGACGCTCCGGCGTCGGCGCGCACGAATGCGTCGCCCACCACGCCGCTCACGTCCGGCGCCACGTCGGTGCGGTCGAAGTGGAGCTGCAACGTCCCCACCGGCTCGTTGTAGAACTGCGAGAACCCGACCGGGGCCGACACCCGTATCGTCAGCCGCTGCTGCGGGCTGCTGCCCTGAGCGGCGAGCGCGATGACCTGCGCCCGCGGTTGCACCACCACGACCGTGTGGTCCTTCTGCAGGTAGGCCACGCGACCGCCGAGCGCCTCGGCGACCGGCTTCACCGGCACCAGCACGTCGCCGTTGCTCAGGACCCCCGCCGGCCCGGCGACGGGTCTCCCGTCGAGGTGCAGCGCCGTACCCTGTGCGCTCGCCTGGGCGGGGTCGCTCACCACCGCCACGGACAGCAGGTGCCCACCTAGCTGGAGCGTGGCCATGGTGGTGTCGGCATCGGTGAAGTAGCGGGCGCCGAGGGCGCTGGCCAGGGCAGCCGCGGGCGCGTAGCTGGTCCCGGCGACCAGTTCGGTGGTGTTGCCGTCGACCGTCACGCCGTTGACCACCAGCGCGTTCTGCGCGCCGGCGGACGCCGCAGCCACCCACAGCACGATGAGGATCAGGCGCCCGAGCCGGGCGCGCGAGCCGACGCTCACGACTCGCGCCCGCGGCGGCTCATGGCCCGATCGATCTCGCGCTGGGCGTCCTTCTTCGCTTCGGTCCGGCGCTTGTCGTGGAGCTTCTTGCCGCGCGCCAGGCCGAGTTCGATCTTGGCCCAACCGCCCTTGAAGTAGAGCTTCAGGGGCACCAGGGTCAGTCCCTTGCGCTCGAGCCCTCGACCGATCTCGGCGATCTCGCGCCTGTTCAGGAGCAGCCTGCGGGCCCGCAGCGGTTCGTGGTTGTTGTAGCTCGCCTCGGTGTAAACCGGGATCGTCATGCCCTCCAGGAACACCTCTCCCCCGCGCAGCCGTGCGAACGCCTCGACGATCGAGCCACCCCCCTGCCGCAGCGCCTTGACCTCGCTGCCGGTGAGCTGCATGCCGGCCTCGAAGCGCTCGAGGATCTCGAAATCGTGGGTGGCGCGCCGGTTTCTGAGCATCTTCCAGTCCGCTGCACATGATAGCCAGGGCGCGTGAGAAACGCAAAGCGCGCCGCTCCCGCATCGGCTCTCGAGGGGCGTTCACATGTTCACGAGCCTCGACCATGTGCGCTCGTTCACGCGCGACGACTTCGCTCCCCTCACTCCAGCAGCTCGCCCACGTCCCTGGGATCGACGTCGACACGCAACCGAGCCCGCCCCATCCTGGGTGGCAGGCCCGCCAGGATCTGCTCCAAGCGGTCGCCGGCCGGAAGCCGCAACAAGACCTGGTAGGCGTAGCGGCCCTTGAGACGGGCGACCGGGGCCGGCGCCGGTCCGAGCACCTCGTCCTCCTTCGCCCCGCGCCGCCGCAGCTCCTCGGCGAGCGCCGACGCCGCTTCGGAGGCCGCGCCACGATCGCGAGCGGCGAGCTGGAGCTTGGCCAGCGCTCCGAACGGCGGGTAGGCGAAACGCCGACGGCGTTCCAGCAGGCGCCCCACCAGCACCTCCACGGCAGCGTCGGGGGGATCGGTCGCGAGCGCCTTCAGCACCGGGTGCTCCGGCTGGTAGGTCTGCACCAGCACCAGTGGCCGACGCTGCCGCGACAGCTCTCCCAGCTCCAGCAGCATCCGCAACGCCTCCTCCTCGGCCCGGAAGTCGGCCAGCGCGAGGTGGGTGTCGAACAGCGTCAGCGCGACCAACGACAACGCGGGTAGGGGCGGCAGTCGCAGAACCGCGGTGGTACCCACCACCACGCCGGGCTCGCCCCGCAGCAGGGGCTCCGGATCGTCACGGCGATCACGATCGAACCGCAGCACCGGGAAGCCGTCCAGCATACCGACGAGCCGCTCGGCCACCCACTGCGTGCCCGCGCCCCTCAGCGGCGCCAGGGCCGTTCCGCCGCAGGAGGGGCAGGCCGCCGGCGGCGCCTGCTCGTGGCCGCACTGGTGACAGCGCAGACGCCCGTCCTGGCGGTGGTAGCGCAGGCTCAAGTCGCAGTTGGGGCACTGCGCCGTCCAGCCGCACGCCTCGCAGCCTAGCGCCGCAGAGAAGCCGCGGCGCGGCGCGATCAGCACCGCCTGACGACCGCGCTCCCGCACCTGCTTCAGCAATCTCACGAGGTCGGGATGGAGCGGCCAGTTCCCGCTGCCCCCCATATCGGCGGCGTGCAGCCGGAGGCGCGGCAGCGGCAGCATCCGGCGTGCTCCCTCCGGAAGCCGCACGAGCGTGTCCGGGCCGGCCACCACATCGCTCAGGGTGAGCGCGGCGCCGCTGGCATCAGCCAGCAGCGCCGCGGCGTCCGGCACGAACAGGCGCGCGCCGGCCTGCAACTTGTAGCTGCCGCTGGCGGCCTCCGTCACCACCACCCGCCCCAGCCGCGGCAGCGGCGCCAGCAGCGCCAGGTAGGTTCCGAGCACCACCACCGGGCCCGACGCCGGCAGCTCCTCGAACAGGCGCAGGCGTTGCTCGTCGTCCAGCTCCCCCGACAGCAGGAACAGCGGCAACGAGGCGAGCGCCTCGGCCGCCTCGCTGAGCCGCGCCTGCTCCGGCGCCAGCACCAGCACGCTGCGTCCGTCATCGAGATCGTTGCGCAGTCGAGGCAGTAGCGCGGCCAGGCGCTGGCGCCGCAGCCCGCCGAGGATGCCGCCGTCGCCGGTCGGCGGTACCGCGTCGACGGGCGCAGGCGCCGGCAGCGGCGCGTCGGGCGACGGGCGCGGCAACCCCGGCGGCGGCGCGTCGACCTCCCGGTAGGCGACGTAACCCTTGGCCACCAGCGCCCGCACGGCGCTCTCGGGCACGTCGGCGTCGCGCGCGAGCGCGGCCGCGCTGTCGGCCATCTCGAGCTGCCACAGCCGCTCGAGCGCGGCCCGCTGGTTCGCCCGGCGGGCACCACTCAACCCCCCGTCCACCAGCGCCACCGGCACCAGCACCCGCACGGTGGGCCGGACCCGCACCACCCGCTCCTCGACGAGCCCCTGCGCGCGCAGCCAGTCGAGGTGCTCCAGCGAGATCGTGGATGCCTCGAGCCAGTCGCCGTCCCGCTCCAGGCCGGGCACGTCGGTGCCCGCCAGCGGCCGCACCAGATGGCGCAGCCGATCCCGGAACCCCCACGGCACCAGCGTCGCGAGCGCCACGCCCGCCGGCACGGCGGCGCGGCGCGCGATGCGGAGCAGCGCGTCCACCGCCTCGGGCGTCACGAAGGGGTTGGGGTCGAGCCCGGCGATCGCCTCCCGGAGCTCGATGCCCCGTCCCGCGGCCACCTCGCGCCGGCCCACCACCAGCCCGATGCGGGCGCCTCCCTGCCAGGGCACGGCCACCCGCGCCCCGATCGCCGGCGTCGGCCCGGCCGAGGGCGGCAGGTAGCTGAGCGGCCCCAGCGGCAGCGGTACGAGGACCTCGAGGGCGGTCGGCACGGGTCAGTCTACCCAGCCGCCGGACCCCCTGCGGACCCGGCTCCGGGCGCGCCGGCCCGGGACGTATAGTGTCGGTCATGACGAGCGGCAAGGGCGGCTACCGGGAGGCGGGGGTGGATCTGGCGTCGGCGGACGACGCCCTCCGACGGGTCAAGGAGCTCGTTGCGAGCACCTACACGCCGGGCGTGCTGAAGGGCCTCGGGGCCTTCGGCGGGCTGTTCGAGCTGCCCGCTGGCATCGAGCATCCGGTGCTGGTGGCGTCGACCGACGGCGTCGGGACCAAGACCATGGTGGCGACGCGGCAACGGGCCTATGCGGGCATCGGCCGGGACCTGGTCGATCACTGCGTGAACGACATCCTGGTCCAGGGCGCCCGGCCGCTGTTCTTCCTGGACTATGTGGCCAGCTCCCGGCTCGAGCCCGCCGTGACGGCGGCGGTGGTGGAGGGCGTCGCCGCCGCCTGCCGTGCCAACGGCGCGGCTCTGCTCGGGGGCGAGATGGCGGAGATGCCGGGCGTGTACCGGGAGGGCGAGCTCGACGTAGTCGGCACCGTCGTCGGCATCGTGGAGCGCCGCAGCGTCGTGGACGGCACGAGCGTGCGCGAGGGCGACGTCCTGCTGGGGCTGGCATCGGGCGGGCTGCAGACCAACGGCTTCAGCCTGGCACGCCACGTGCTCGGCGACGCGCTCGACGATCCCTTCGGCGATTCAACGGTGGCCGACGCGCTGCTGGCGCCGCACCGGAGCTTCCTGCCGGCCGTGGCGCCGCTGCTACGGGCGGGCGACGTGGTGAAGGGCATGGCCCACATCACCGGCGGCGGCCTGCCAGGGAACGTGCCGCGCTCCCTGCCCGACGGACTCGGCGCGGTGATCGACCGTGGGAGCTGGCATGAGCCCGCCATCTTCGAGCTGCTCCGCGAACGGGGCGCCCTCGACGAGGACGAGATGGCCCGGGTGTTCAACCTGGGCGTGGGCTTCGTTCTGGTGGTCGCGCCGGAGCGGGTCGATCAGGCCCGGGTCCTGTGCCCAGAGCCGCTGGCAACGATCGGCCGCGTGGAGGCCGGCTCGGGCGTGCGCTTCAGCTAGCGTCGCGGCGACGCCGGGGACCGAGGAACCACGAGCCCGAGAGCCGAACCCGAGAGCTAGAAACCCGGCGGCCAGAGGCCGGGCGCCACCGCGCCGAGCACGTCGATCAGCACCACCGCGCCGACAAGCGCAGCGGCCTGCAGACGAGCGGTACGGCTGGGATGGGTCGCCAAGCGGACCGCCCACGCCAGGCCCGCCACCTGGGTCGCCGCCTGCCAGCGCGGGACGCCGTGCAGCAGCACGGCTCCGGCTCCGACCAGCAGCCAGACCAGCGCCGTAGCGCGCCAGGGTGGGACGGGTCTGCGCTCGAAGCGCCTCACCGCGGCCGGACCGTGGGCGATGGGGAGCGGGGGGGTGGTGGGGCTCGGTACGGGCATGGGGCGCTCCGTCACGCTTCGACCCCTCGGGGTCGCCGGCGGCGGGACCCCTAGCCTAGGGGGGTGTCCCCAACGGAACTCTTACCGCACGACCGTCGGGATCGGGCGCCACCGCTTCGGTCGCGCCGGCCGTCGGCGCCCCCGGGCGCGGCTCCACACCACCGGCGAGCCCGCCCGGCGCGGGCGCATCGCGATAGGGCGCGTCGAGGCGCCCGCGCCGGGTCGGGTGCGTCAGCTGACGTCGCGGCGGTTCACGACGCCGGCGCCGTCGCTGAGCTCGCCTCGCGTCGTCGGAGGCGTTTCGCTGAGCTTCGGGTCGAGGGCGGGAAGCGTCACCGTGAACACCGTGCCCTCCCCCACGCGCGACTCGACCTTCACCGTGCCCCCGTGCTGCTGGACGATCCAGCGCACGATGGCCAGCCCCAGGCCCGAGCCGTTGCCGCGCCCGCTGCGCGCGCCGTCCACTCGGTAGAACCGTTCGAAGAGGTGCGGGATGGCGTCCGGAGGGATGCCCGGGCCGTCGTCGAGGATCTCCAGGCACACCTCCTTGTTGGAGCGCGCGACGCCCACGGTGATGCGCTTGGCGCCGGCGTTGATGGCGTTGTGGATGAGGTTGAGCACCACCTGCTTGAGGCGGGCCTGGTCGCCGCGCACTTCCAGCACCGGCACCGCGGCATCGACCTCGATCACGGTGTCGCCGGCGACCGGCGCCACCTCCATGTGAACGGCCTCGAGCACCTCGATCAGGTTCATGGGCTCGAGCTGGATGGAGAAGCCGGCGTCGGCGCGGGCGAGCTCGAGTAGATCGTTCACCAGCTTCGCCATGCGCTCCGCCTCGCGCCGGATTACGGTGAGCGAGTCGCCCTGTTCCTCGGTCGGGTGGGTTCGCCGCAGCAGATAGTTGGCGTGACCGACGATGGCCGTGACGGGCGTGCGGAGCTCGTGGCTGGCATCGGCGGTGAAGCGCCGCTGCGTCTCGAACGACTCCTGTAGACGGTCGAGCATCTTGTTGATGGTGACGGCCATCTCCCGGATCTCGTCGCGGCTGCTGGGCGTCGGGACGCGCTGCGACAGGTCACGCCCGGACACGCGCGCAGCGGCCGCCGTGACCCGTTTCAGGGGCTGCAGCGCGCGGCTCGACAGCAGCCACACCCCTGCCCCGAAGGCCAGGAACGCCAGCAGCACCGTCAGGACCAGGTTGCGTGCGAGCTGGTCCAGGGTACGGGCCACCGTGCTCGACGGGATGCCCACGAACGTCACCGCCTCGAAGGTGCGGGACTGCGCCGGGAAGTAGAGCGTCCCGAGCTCCGCCAGCACCGTCAGCTGCTCGCCGCCGGAGAGCGATACCACCGAGGTGACGTGTCCGTTGCTCAGCAGATCGGCGAGCGCCGTGTCGGGCATCAACCCGACCAGCGAGTCGTCGGTGGGATTGGGGCGGGGGTAGTCCGAGGGGCGGTAGGGGAAGCCGTCGCGGATGCCCGCCGGCGTGTCGGGGACGGTGTTGGCCGAGCCCAACAGGATGATTTGATAATAAGCGTCACTGGGCAGCTTCTGCAGCCCCTCGCGCACCGGCACCGTACCGCTGGTGAGATCCGAGAGCGCCTGCTGGGCCCTATCCTCCAGCGCCGAGGTCAACGAGCGCTCGGTGAGGATGTACACCGACACCGCCACCGCGGACAGGATCAGCGCGATGAACACGCTGAAGAACAGCGTCAGCCGGAGGCGCAGAGACATGCTCAACCTATTCCTCACGCAGCACGTAACCCACGCCGCGCACGGTGTGGATCAGGCGCCGTTCTCCTTCCTTCTCGAGCTTCCGGCGGAGGTAGCCGACGTAGACGTCGACCACGTTGCTGCCCCCGGTGTACTCCGGCCATACCTTCTCCTCGATCTCGAAGCGGTTGAACACCTTACCGGGGTTGCGCGCGAAGAGCTCGAGCAACTCGAACTCCTTGGCGGACAACTCGATGCGGCGACCGTCGCGGAACACCTCGCGGCCGTCCAGGTTCATCACCAGATCGGCGACGCGTACCTCCCCGGTGACGGCGGGGTTCACGCGCCGCAGGTGGGCGCGCACCCGGGCGAGCAGCTCTTCGATGCTGAACGGCTTGACCAGGTAGTCGTCCGCGCCGGAGTCCAGCCCGGTGACCTTGTCGTCGACCGAGTCCTTGGCCGTGAGGATGATGATCGGGGTATTGCTCGTCTTGCGGATGCGGCGAGCCACTTCCAGGCCGTCGAGCACCGGCAACATCAGGTCGAGCACCACCAGATCGGGGTTGAGCTCACGGAACTTGGAGAGGCCGGTGACTCCGTCGTACGTGACCACGGTGTCGTAGCTCTCGGCCTGCAGCTCCAGGTCGATGAACTTGGCGATCTCCTTTTCGTCTTCGACGATCAGGATGAGGGGTCTGCGCTCCATGGAGGGCATTATGCAACCCGTTCTCATGAGAGTCTTGATGAGCGCTACGTTGCCGGCCCCCGCCGGCCTCACCTCGCGCTAGCCGTCCTCCTCCAGCGCGATCGTCTCCTGAACGACGATCTCCGTCTGGAGCACGCTTTCCGCCCACGCCTGCGCGCCCGGAAGCGAGTGATCGCGCCAGTTGCCGCACCGCTTCGCGCTGCAGCCGGGGATCGGCCCGTCGTGGCGCGTGACATCGCCGAGCGCCGCCTCGAAGGCCGTCCGAACCTGCTCGATGTCGGGCTCCCCCATCACCGTGAGGTAGAAGCCGGTACGGCAGCCCATCGGGCTGGCGTCGACGATGGTGGCACTCAGCCGGTCGCGGAGGTAGCCGGCCAGCAGGTGCTCCATGGTGTGCAGCGCGGCCGTGGGGACCTCGGCTCGATTGGGCTGCACCAGTCGCAGGTCGAACTTCGAGACCACGTCGCCCCGCGGCCCCTGGTAGCGACCCGCATGGCGGACGTACGGGGCACGGACACGGGTGTGATCGAGATCGAAGCTGGCGACATGGGTGACGGGTTGCATGCCGGCAGTATACGGGCCCGCTCCGACCGAGTCGGCGACGGCCCCTAGCCAGAATCGACGACGCCGGTTACACTGGGCCCCGGCCCGATCACGGCACGACAGCGGCCTGGACTCGACCATGAGCACGCGTTACGCGAGGGGACGGAATCAAGGTGGCCGGCGCAGCGGAAGCGCGGCGGCGGGGACCGACGAGCCGTATCGCATCACGCCGACCGACGAGCGCGTGGCCATCTTCATCGACGGCAGCAACCTCTACAACGGCATGCGCGAGAATCTGCAGAACACGCGCGTCAACATGACCGAGTTCATCGAGCAGCTGCGACGCGAGCGGCCGCTGTTCCGCACCTACTACTACAACGCCACCCTCACCGACGACTACGACGAGGACCTTCGGGACGGCCAGCAACGCTTCTTCGAGTCGCTGCGGCGCATCCCCTACGTCACCGTGCGGCTGGGGCGGCTGCACCGCAGGCAGGACGGCTCGCTGGTGGAGAAGGGGATCGACGTGGCGCTGGCCGTAGAAGCGCTGTCGCTCGCCTACCAGGACGCCTACGACTCGGCCCTGCTGGTCTCGGGTGACGGCGACTACGTGGAACTGGTCGAGAGCATCAAGCGCACCGGCAAGCACGTGGAATGCGCGATGTTCAAGAACCAGTCGGCCGGCATCCTGCTCGAATACGTGGACATCTTCCAACCGCTCGACGACCTCGACTGGACCCGCATCCTGTTCTGACGACGAGCCCGTCGCCCGTTGGCGACGACCGCAACGACGAGGATCGCGGGGCGGGCCCGCTCTACGTTCAGCTCCGCATGCGCTCGGCCAGCGGCTCGAGCCCCCGCGCTTCGTCGATGAAGAGCTGCAGGTGCGGGAACGGGATCTGGATGCCGGCGGCGTCGAGCGCTTCCTTGGCGCTCTCCAGCAGGCCCGCGCTCACCACCGGCTCCACCTCGATCGTCTCCGGCCCGATCCAGGCGCGCATCACCAGGTTCACCGACGACGCGCCCAACTCCTCGACCAGCACCGACGGCGCGTGCGGGGGATCGTGGAGCACCTGGGGGTGCCGTCCGAGCACCGGCATCAGCACCTCGCGCGCGGCCCGTGCCGACTCCTTGTAGGCGATGCCCACCGGAATGCGCAGCCGCAGCGGACCCCCCGCAGACAGGTTCACGATCTCCGCCGATGCCACCTTGGCGTTCGGGATCAAGCTGTGGACGTTGTCGCGCGACACCACCCGGGTGGTGCGCAAGGTGATCCGCTCGACCCGGCCCACCTTCCCCGCCAGCTCGACCCAGTCCCCGATCTGGAAGGGGCGCTCGACCAGCAGCGTGACGCCGGAGATGAAGTTCGACAGGGTGTCCTGCGCGGCGAAGCCCACGGCGATCCCGACGACGCCCAGTGCGGTCACCACGCCCAGCACGTCGACGCCGAACTGGTCCATCACGGTGACCACGGCCAGCGCCGCGATGACCACGCCCGCCACGTTGCGCAACAACTGGACCAGCGACGGATCGAGCCGCGCCCGGCCGGTGGCGTCGCCCAGCAGGCGCTGCGCCGCCAGCCAGGCGGCGTAGTAGACCAGCGCGAAGAGCGCGGCCGAGGCGACGCGGCCGAGGACGGCGGCGTCGACGCCGAACTGGGCCATCACCGCCAGCAATGCCAGCAGCATGACGGCGTAGGCCAGCGCACGCCGCAGCATCCGTACCAGGTCGGCGGGCACCCGTAGGCGCCGTCCCGCCGATCCCAGCACGCGCGCCAGGACGGCGTAGGCCGCTCCGAAGAGCGCCAGCAGGAGCAGCGCCACGATGAGCCGGGTGGCCAGCGACGCCAGGGCACCGCCGCTCGCCACGCCCTGGGGGCCGAACGGCCCCAGGGCGTGCTGCAGGCTCAGCTGCAGCTGCTCCCACACGCTGGCCAGGAAGTGACCCACCCCGCTCACCCGCCGGCTCCGTCGTCGGTACGGCCCCGGCCCTCGCCCGCGCGGGGCAGCGCGCCGCGTTCGGCCGGGCGCCGGTCGACGGACAAGGCCCGCGCGCTCATCGAGCTCTGCGTCATGACGTAGCCCTCCTCGTCGCGAGTATACGGGCGCGCTCCGCACCCGCCGACGGGCCCGGGCGTGCTAAGATTCTCCTTCGCAGCGTGGGCTGTCTGGCCGCGGGGAGCCCGAAAGGGTTCCCTGAGGAAAGTCCGGGCACCACAGGGCAGGGTGCCAGCTAACGGCTGGGCGCGTAGGGCGACGGCACGTGCAACAGAGAGCAGACCGCTTCGTACCGGTCGGGCCCTCGTGGCTCGCCGGCGCGCAGCAAGGGTGAAACGGTGCGGTAAGAGCGCACCAGTACCCCTGGCAACAGGGGTAGCTAGGTAAACCCCACCCGGTGCAAGGTCCGATAGGGAGAGAGAGCCTGCTCGGCTCGTCATAATCTCCGGGTTGACCGCTCGAGGCGCGCGGCGACGCGCGTCCCAGATAGATGGCCAGAGGCCCGCCGCGCCGCCGCTCAGGCGAACGGCCGGCGGATCACAGAACCCGGCTTACAGGCCCACCTGCCACGGGGCGACCTTTCGGGGTCGCCCCTTACTTCTTGCGTCGTTCCCTGCGGTGTCGATCCCGCCCCGCTCCTCCCCCCGCACGCCCCACGCTACGACCGCGCCCCGACCCGCTCCCGCCGAACCGCAGCGAGGTGGGAGTTCAGGGGGCGGGCCCGACCGGCGCAACGCCCGAGTGGGGGCCGCGTGGGACGCGTCTTCACGATCTTGGTGAAACAGGGAAATATGGTGGGAGAACGTGGGAAAGTGTGGTAGAATCGTCCAACGCTGATCGAGGCGGTGGATGCACCCCATCCACGTAAGGCGAGGAGAGACCAGGGCATGCCGTTCGGGGAATTCCAGTACGCGGTCGACGACAAGGGACGGGTGATCGTGCCGCCCGCCTTCCGCGATTTCGTGGAGGACGGCATGGTCGTCACCCGCGGCATGGAGGGGTGCCTGTACATCTTCCCGCTGGCCGCCTGGCAACGCATCGAGACCCGCCTCACTGAACTCCCCCTGACCGACCCGGAAGCGCGCAACTTCGTGCGCTTCTTCTACTCTGGTGCTGCCAAAGCCAAACTCGACTCGGCCGGCCGCATCACCCTCCCCTCCACGCTGCGGTCGTTCGCCGAGGTGGAGAGCAACGTGGTGGTCGCCGGCGCGCCCAACCGGCTGGAGATCTGGAACGAGGACCGCTGGCTGAGCAACCTCACCGCGGTGCAGGCGCAGCCGCCCGCGCCCGATCTGCTGCGGGAGCTGGTGGGATGAGCGCCCCGGCGGACCAGGCACACCGTCCCGTCATGGTGAGCGAAGCCCTCGCGTACCTCCGGCCCCAAGCCGGCGTCTGGATGGTCGACGCCACCTTCGGCGCCGGCGGCCACACCCGCGCCCTGCTGGAAGCGGGCGCCAACGTCCTCGGTATCGACCAGGACCCTCGGGCCGCCGACCACGTAGGTGCGCTCGCCGGCAGCGCCGGCGCTGCCGCGGCGCCCCACGGAGCGTCGGGAACCTTCCTGTTCGCGGCCGGCAACTTCCGCGACATGGAGCGCCTGGCACGGTCGTTCGAGCTCTCCACCGTGGCCGGCATCCTCCTCGACCTGGGGGTCTCGTCGATGCAGCTCGACGAAGGCGAGCGCGGCTTCGCCTTCCGGGCCGACGGACCGCTCGACATGCGCATGGCCGCCACCGGCCCGAGCGCCGCCGACATCGTGAACGAAGCTCCCATGGAGGAGATCGCCGCGCTGCTGTGGCGCTACGGCGAGGAGCGCCACAGTCGGCGGATCGCCCGCCGCGTCGTGGAGGCGCGGGAGCGCGCCCCGATCCGGACCACCGGCCGCCTGGCCGAGGTCGTGGCGTCGGCCTACCCCGGCGGGCCCCGCCGCACCCACCCCGCCCGGCGCACCTTCCAGGCCCTTCGCATCCACGTCAACGATGAGCTCGGCGCCCTCCAGGAGGGCCTCGAGGCCGCCGCCCGGCTGCTCGAACCCGGCGGCCGGCTGGTGGCCATCAGCTACCACTCGCTGGAGGACCGCATCGTGAAACGCTTCCTGAACGACTCACCTCGCATGATCGCCGTCACGAAGAAGCCGCTGACCGCGAGCGAGGACGAGGTGCAGGCCAACCCGCGCGCCCGTGCTGCCAAGCTCCGCGCAGGCGAGAGGAGTGCGTCGTGAGTCGCGTCGCCCGTCGTGCCGTGCCCCTCTACTTCGGCTTGCTGCTGCTGTTGAGCGCGGTCGGGCTCGTGAACCAGGGGCTCTATCACCATCAGATGACGCTGATCGACCAGCGCCAGAAGCTCCTCGACTCCGTCGCCAACCTTCAGCTCAGGGCCGCCCGCGTGGACGGGCCGCTGGCGGTCACCCAGTGGGCCGACGCGCACGGCATGGTGCCTGCGCCGGAGGCCTCCAACGTCGGTGCGGTGGCGCCCGGCGCCGCCCCTCAGCCGACGCTGCCCGCCAGTGGTCTGGAGATCCGCACGGTATGGCACTGAACCCGAGGAAGAAGGGCGACCCGACGGAGCTGCGCTTCACGCGCCGCGGCCTGATGTCCGTGATGCTGGTCCTTCCGCTGTTGGCCGCACTGTTCGGCTTCGCCAGCCAGCAACGCGGCGCCCCCAGCTTCCCGGCACCACCGGCCGACACGCCGGTGCGCGGCAGGATCCTGGCATCGGACGGCACCGTGCTGGCCTACGGTCCGGCGAACGATCGACGCTATCCGCAGGGCACGCTGGCCGCCAACCTGCTGGGCTTCACCGGCGCCATCCAGCCCGACGGGCGCTACGGGCTCGAAGGCCTCGAGTACAGCCTCGACCGCAAGCTCCAGGCGGGTCGGGACGTGCGCCTCACCATCGACCCGACCCTCCAGGCGGCGGCAGAGACGAACCTGAAGCGCGTGGCCGAGAAGAATCAGGCGGCCGACGGCATGGCGGTCATCCTGGAGGTCGGCACCGGTCGCATCCTGGCGGCGGCGAGTTACCCCAGCTTCGACCCCAACCACTGGCGCCAGGCGAGCAGCAACGACATGATGGACCGCCCCTTCGCCCAGGAGTACGAGCCGGGCTCGGTGATGAAGCCGTTCGTGGTGGCGGGGCTCATCCAGGACGGCCTGCTGAACCCGAACGAGACCATCGCTGCGCCGATGAGCGTGCACGTGGGCAACAAGACCTTCCACGACGTCGAGTGGCACAAGCCGGAGCTGTCGATCCCCGACATCCTGCGCTTCTCCAGCAACGTCGGCATGATCCACCTCACCTGGCGGTTCACGCCGAAGCAGCTCCACGGCTGGCTGGCGCGTTACGGCTTCGGCCAGCCCCTCGACCTGACCAGCATCTACGCCACTACCGGCATCCTCAACCCGTGGCAGAACTGGGTACCGCAGGATCAGGCCTCCAATACCATCGGTCAGAACGTGTCGACGACCGCGGTCCAGCTGGCCGCGGCCTACAGCATCCTGGCCGACCGCGGCGTCTACGTCCCGCCGCGGCTGGTGGAGGGCGCCACCCTCCCCGCGCCCCATCGGGTCCTCGACGCGCACGTGGCCGACACCGTGTTCAAGATGCTGGTGCACGTGGTGGACGCCAGCGACCTGAAGTACTCCAAGGTCCCGGGCGTCAGCGTGGCCGGCAAGACCGGCACCGCCGACATCTACGATCGCCGCCTGGGCACCTATCCCAAGGGCGAGTACTCCATCACCTTCGCCGGGGTCTTCCCCGCCGATCACCCCCGCGTCGTCACCATCGTCACCCTGCAGAAGCCGCAGGTGGGCAGCAAGACCAGCACCTGGGTGGCCGCCCCGCTGTTCCGGGCCATCGGCAGCGAGGTGGTGGCGCACTGGGGGCTTGCGCCGGGTAGCGTCGCTCTCGCCGACAGTCGCCCATGAGCCAATGCCGTAAGAGGGGGGTCGTGAGCGCGTTGTGTAAAGTGGTCATGATATGGAGGATCGCCCGCCCGTGAACGCCGTCGACGTGACCCTCCTGCGCGAGCTGGGCCCCGTGTCCGAGCCGGCAGCGCCGCTTCCCCAGGGCAGCGGCGTGGCCTTCCACTCCGGCCGCGTGCGGCCCGGGGATGTCTTCTTCGCGCTGCCCGGCCAGCACGGTCACGGCATCAGTCACGCCGACGAGGCCCTGGCCCGCGGCGCCGCCTTCATCGTCTCCGACCTGCCGCACGAGCGCGGCGTGGTCGTCGACAGCCCGGGCGAGTGCCTGCTCGACCTCGGCCGCCGCGCCCGGGCCGCCCTGCGCGGCCCGGTGGTCGGGATCACCGGCTCCGCCGGCAAGACCACCACCAAGACGATGCTGTGCGCGGCCCTGCTGGGGCGCTGCAGCGAGGGCAACCTCAACACCCCCTGGGCGCTGGCGGCGACCCTCGTCGACGCCGCGCTGGCGCAGGGCCTGCAGGGGCCCGGCGAGCCTCTGGTGCTCGAGCTCGGCATCGACCAGCTGGGCGAGATGGCCCGGCTGCTCGACCTGACCCGGCCGGACCACGCCATCGTGACGGCCATCGGCGCCAGCCACCTCTCCGGTCTCGGCACCGTCGACGCCGTTGCCCTCGAGAAGGGCGCCTTGCTGATGGCGGCGCCCGGCCACCGACTGGCGAGCCTGCAGGCCTACCGCGAGCTTCCCCCCGCCTTGCGTGACGCTGTCCACCCCTACGCCGTGCTCGACGCCGACGAGCCGAGTCCCACCGCGCCCAATCTGGTGCCCGCGCGGCGCCTGTCGGCGAGCGCCGAGGGGCAGGAGCTCGTCTACCGGGGGCTGCAGATCCAGCTGCCCTGGCCCGGCAAGGCGCTGGCCGACAACGCGCTCGCCGCACTGGCCATGGCGGAGCGGCTGGGGTTCGAGATCGAAGCGGCCGCGCTGCGCCTCGCGGGCGCACGCCTCGAACCGGGCCGGCTACAGCGCCGCGTCCACGGTCGCCTCACCATCATCGACGACACCTACAACAGCAACCCCGCGTCGGCCAGCCTGGCGCTGGAGGTGCTGCGCAGCTCGCAGCCACCGAGGGCGGCGGTGCTGGGCGCCATGCTCGAGCTGGGCGAGGCCAGCGCCGCCCACCATCACGCGCTGGGCGCCGCCACGCGCGACCTGGACGTGGTAGTGGCCGTCGGCCCCGAGGCGGCGGCCATCGCGGCCGCCAACCCCGGAGCCCGCTACGCCGACGACGAGGCGGCCGCCGAGCGTTTGCTGGCCGAGCTGCCGTCACACGGCACGGTGCTGTTCAAGGCCTCGCGCGGCGTCCAGCTCGAGCGTCTGCTCGCGCGCTACGAGGCGCGCCTCGAGGCCGGTGCCGGCAAGGGCGGTTCCTCGTGACGATGCTTCTCGCCGCCGCGGTCGGGCTGGTGCTCACCGGCATCTTCATCCAGCTCGCCAAGCGCTACGGCTGGGGCAAGGCCGTGCGCAGCGACGGCCCGGGCTCGCATCTCGTCAAGGCCGGCACCCCGACCATGGGCGGCCTGGCGATCCTGCTCGCCGCGCTGAGCGTCGGGCTGCTCAGCAGCCCCGACCCGGTCGGCGACCTGCCCCTGGCGGCGCTGATCGCGCTGAGCGGCGCGCTGGGGCTCTACGACGACGTGCTGTCGCTGCGGCGCAAGGCCGACGAGGCCAGTGGGCTCGAGCCCAGCACCGGGCTGCTCGCCCGCTACCGGCTGCTGGGACAGGCACTGGTGGCCGTCGCCTTCGCGCTCTACGCCGTGCGTACCGGCGCCGTCATGTTCGGGATCCCCATCCTCGACGTCTTCGCGCTGGCCTTCGTGGTAGTGGGCAGCGTCAACGCCCTCAACTTCACCGACGGCCTCGACGGGCTCGCCGCCGGCGTCGCGAGCATCATGCTGCTCCTGTTCGTGGGCTCGCCGCTGGCCGCCGCGCTGCTGGGAGCGCTGCTCGGCTTCCTCTGGTACAACGGTCACCCCGCCCGAGTGTTCATGGGCGGCGTCGGCTCCGAGGCGCTTGGCGCCGCCGTCGCCGGCCTGGCGATCCAGCACGGCTGGGTCTGGTACCTGCCGCTGCTCGCGCTCGTGCCCGTGCTGGAGGTCCTGTCGGTGATCGCGCAGGTGGCCTTCTTCCGGGCCACCGGCGGCAAGCGGCTGCTCCGCATGAGCCCGCTGCACCACCACTTCGAGCTCTCCGGCTGGAGTGAGACGCGCGTGGTGATGCGCTTCTGGCTGGTGACCGCCGCCACCACCGCGCTCACAGCGGTCCTGGTGGGAGCGTGGGCGTGACGGTGCTCGTCTACGGCCTCGGGCGCAGCGGCCTGGCGGCCGCCCGGCTGGTCGCCCGGCAGGGCCACCGAGTGGAGATCTACGAGGTCCGGGACAGTGGCGAAGACATCGCGGCGGCGCGCGCCGAGGGCTGGCCGCGGCTGACGTCGATCGATGCCAGCACCGCCGAGCTGTGCATCGCGGCGCCGGGTGTCCCCATCGATCATCCCGACCTGGTCCGCCTGCGCGAGCGCGGGGTGGAGGTCATCGGCGAGGTGGAGTGGGTGGTCCGCACCGTGCCCGCCACCGTCGTGGGCGTCACCGGCACCGCCGGCAAGGGTACGGTCACCCGTTGGATCACCGACACGCTCGTCCTGTCGGGCATCGACGCCGTCGCGGGCGGCAATATCGACCCGGCCCTGGCCGCGGTCGCCCGGCCCGGCGCCACCCTGGTGGTGGAGCTGTCGTCGTTCCAGCTCGAGCGCTGCCCCACGCTGAAGCCTCACGTCGCCGTCGCCCTCAACCTGGGCGAGGACCACATCGACCGGCACGGAAGCGTGGAGGCCTACCACGCCGCCAAGCGCAACATGATCGCCCACCAGGACGCCTCCGACCACTTCGTCTACAACGCCGACGACCCACTGCTGCAGGCGTGGGCAGAGCGCGTCCCCGGCGCGCGGCCTCCCCTTCTCTCTGGACGGCGAGGCCGCCGCCGGCTACCGGCGCGAGAACGGGCAGCTGCTGCTGGAGGGCCGTCCCCTGCTGAACGCCGAGGCGCTGCAGGTGCGCGGCGAGCACCAGATCGCCAACGCGCTGGCCGTGGCGCTCGCCTGTCGCGCGCTCGGGCTCGAGCCCGACGCCATCGCACGAGGCCTGCGCGCCTTCGCTGGACTGCCGGGACGCTACGCTCCGGCAGGCTCGGTGGGCGGGGTGCACTTCATCGAGGATTCCATCGCGACCCGTCCGCTGGCCGTCGCCGCCGCGCTGCGCGCCACGCCGGCGCCGCTGGTGTGGATCGCCGGGGGACGCGCCAAGGGCGCTTCGCTGGAGGCGCTGCGCACACTCGTGCGCGAGCGGGTCTCGTTGCTGGTAGCCATCGGCGAGGCGGGCCCGGACTTCGCGCGCGCCTTCGCGTCGGACACCGATACCACCGTCTGCACCGAGTCCGATGGGCCCGCGGCGCTGCGCTGCGCGGTCGATCGCGCCCTGGCGTACCTGCACGAGCGCCATGGTGGCAGCGGTCAGGTCCTGCTGGCTCCGCTGGCTGCCTCCTTCGACCAGTTCCGGGACTACACGGACCGGGCACGCGTCTTCCGGGACGTGGTCGCCGCGACCGGGAGGGAGCCCTCGTGGACCGCCTCCTGCTGACCGTGCAGCTGCTGCTCGGCGCGCTCGGCATCGTTGGCGTCACCGCGGCTGCGCCCGGCAGCGCCATCGAGCACGCTCTGCGCTTCGCCGCCGGGCTGTTGCTCACGGTGCTGGTGGCGCGCGTGTCACCGCGCCGCATCACGCGGCTCAGCCCGCTGGCCTATGTCGTCATGTTGGCGTTGCTGTTGGCGGTACTGGTGATCGGCGTCTCGCCCGCCGGCTCCGACAGTCGGCGCTGGATCCTGCTGGGCCCCATCGCCCTGCAACCGTCGGAGTTCATGAAGGTCACGGTGATCGCCTACCTCACCGCCTTCTTCTACAACCACCTGGGCAACTGGCAGATCTGGCGGCCGATGGTCGTGATCGGGTTGGCCGCCGGGCTGATCGTGGCCGAGCCGGACGTCAGCACCGCGCTGTTCCTCTTCGCGCTGGCCTTCGCCATCATGATGGCGGCAGGCACCACCATCGTCCGGCTGATGTCCATCAGCACGGCGGCCGCTATCATCGCGGTCCTGGTGGCCGGACCCTACCTCAGCCAGTTCCACTACCTGCAACGGCGCATCCAGGGCTTCGCCGATCTGTGGGGCGGGCAGCACCAGACTTCCAACGCCAGCTACCAGGCCTACGCCGCTCGGCTGGCCCTGGCGCGCGCCGGCGTCACCGGTCTCGGTGCAGGCGAGCCGGTGCGGGTACCCGAGGCCGAGACCGACATGGTGGCGGTGGCGGTGGGGCAATCGCTCGGCATCATGGGCATCCTCGCCCTGGTCACGCTGTACATCGTCCTGGTCGGCCGGGGGCTGCGGGTGGCCGCTTCCCTGAGCGGTCCCGGGAGCCTGCTGGCGGCGGGAGCCAGCGCCTACATCGGCGGGCAGGCCTGTCTCAACCTGTTGGTGGCCGCTGGGCTGCTACCGATCACCGGTGTCCCGCTGCCGTTCGTCAGCTTCGGGCTCAACAGCATGTTATCGGTCTCCATCGCCATGGGCTTCATCCACACCGCGTACCGCCAGGCGCGGAGCGAAGGGGCGGTGCTGTGACCGTCCTTCCCCGCGGCGTGGACCTGCTGTTCGCCACCGGCGGCACCGGTGGGCACATCTACCCCGCCCTGGCGGTGGCGCGCGCCGCCCGGACGCACGGTCTCGAGGTGGCGTTCCTGGGGCAGGCCGGCGGCATGGAGGCCCGGCTGGTGCCGGAGGCGGGTTACCCGTTCCAGGGAGTGGCGGCGGGCAAGTGGGACCGCCAGCGTCCCGACCCCCGTCAGGCCGTTCGCGCGGTCGGCGGCTTCCTGAGCGCGGTACGCGCGGTACGCGCGGTGAAGCCCCGCCTGGTGGTCGGATTCGGGGGCTTCGCCTCCTTCCCGGGCTGCGCCGCCGCCGTGCTGACCGGAACGCCGCTGGCCCTGCACGAAGGCAACGCCTTCCCCAGCCGCGTCACCCGCTGGTTCGCGGCGCGCGCCCGGATCGTGGTGCTGGCCCAGGAGGCGGCCGGCGAGCACCTTCGGGCCCGCGCGCTGGCGGTCGCCCCCTACCCGGTGCGGGAGACCCGGGTGGAGCGCGCGGCCGCGCGGCGCGCTCTGGGGCTCGATCCCGACGCAACCGTCACGCTCGTGATGGGCGGGTCACAGGGCTCGGTCACGCTCAACCGTGCCGTGCCCGACGCCTACCGCACAGTGCGTCGGGCCGGCCTGCAGGTGCTCCACTCCAGCGGACCGCGGTGGTCTGATACGCTGCGCGGGAGTGTGACCGACCTACCCGAGTACCACGTACACCCCTACCTGGACGCAGCGCAGGCCTTCTCCGCCGCCGATCTCGCCATCACCCGGGCGGGGATCGGGACGCTCAGTGAGGCCGCCTTCCACGGAACGCCGCTGGTGATGGTGCCACTACCGACCGCCGCCGAGGACCACCAACGCCACAACGCCCGGGCCGTCGAGCTCGCAGGAGCCGGCATCACCGTGCTGGAGAGCGAAATGGCCGATCTCCCCGGCGCCTGGCGGACCCTGCTCGATCCGCCGCGGCGGGCCACGGCGTCCGAGGCCGCGCGCCGGCGCAGCCCGGCCGGTGCGGCCGAGCGCATCCTGGGGCTGCTGCTGCCCTACCTGTCGCCCCACACCGAGAGCGCCGCCGCGTCTACGGGGACGGCGGCGTGAACGCGCGCCACCTCCACTTCGTCGGCGTCGGCGGCGTGAGCATGCACGCGCTCGCGCTGTGGTTCGCGCGCGAGGGCTACCACGTGAGCGGCTGCGACGCGCTGGACGGTCCGGTGCTGGAGTTGCTCGCCGCGCGCGGCATCGAGGTGCACCGGGGGCACGACCCCGCCCACGCCGACGACGCCGACGTGGTGGTGCACAGCATGGCCATCGCCGCGGACCACCCCGAGCTGGTCGCCGCCCGACGCCGCGGCGCCCGCGTGATGAAGCGCATCGAGTTGCTGGCCGAGCTGTTCGCGGCGCGCCGGACCATCGCGATCTCAGGCACCCACGGCAAGAGCACGACCACCGGCATGGCCGCGACCGTCCTGCTGGGACTGGGCGTCGACCCGTCGGTGCAGATCGGCGCTCGCCTGCCCACGATCGACGGCAACGTCCGCTTCGGGGAGGGTCCCGATCTGGTGGCCGAGGTCGACGAGTCCGACCCCGGCTTCGCGCTCCTGAGTTCCTCGGTCGCGGTGATGACCAACCTCGAGGACGACCACATCGCCGGCCCGTACGATGAGCGACGCAACTACCACGCCAGCCTGGAGGACCTCCAGGAAGCGGCCCGACGCTTCGCCGCCAACGGTCGGACGCTGCTGTACTGCGCGGACTGGCGCGGGTTGGACAGCCTCTTCGAAGGCCACCCCTGCGCCGTCACCTACGGCGAGGCCGACGGAGCGGACTTCCGGCTCGAAGGGCTCGAGCTCTCGGAAGCGCGCAGCCGCTTCCGGCTCACCCGGCCCGAGCGGCCCCCGCTCGAGGTGTCCCTGGCCGTGCCCGGTCAACACAACGCCCTCAACGCCGCCGGCGCCCTGGCCGCCGTCGAGCTGGCCGGCTACGACGCCACCGGCGGGCTGAGCGCGCTCGCCGCCTACGGCGGCGTGGGGCGGCGCTGGGAGCGCTGGGGCGAGCCCGGCGGCGCCCTGATCGTCGACGACTACGCGCACCACCCGACCGAGGTCGCCGCCACCCTGCGTACCGCCCGCGCCACCGGTCGGCGCGTGCGTGCCGTACTGCAACCGCACCGCTGGGTCCGCACCGCACGCCACTGGCGGGCCCTGGCCGACGCCGCCGCGCTGGCCGACGAGGTGATCGTTCTCGACATCTACGCCGCCGGGGAGGCTCCCATCGCAGGGGTCTCGGTGGAGGCCATCGTGGCGCGGGTACGCGAGCAAGGCGTGCCCGCCTCGCATCACGACCTGGCCTCGGCCGAGGCCTACCTGGCCGCCACCTTGCGCGCAGGCGACCTCATCGTCACGCTCGGAGCGGGCGACGTGTGGCGTGTGGCGCGCGCGCTCGCCGCGCACGAGCCGCCCGACGGAGCGCACGGCGACGAGGCGAGCAGCGACGCGAGCGACGGTGACGGGGTGCCGCATGCCGCACGCTAGCGTCCGTCCGGTCGAGCTCCGCGACCTCACCACCCTCAAGGTCGGCGGGCCCGCCGAGTTGTGGGAAGTCGAGGACGCTGAGGGCCTGGCCGAGGCCACCCGGGAGCCCTACCGCGTCATCGGCGCGGGATCCAACCTGCTGGTCGCCGACGCCGGGATCCCGGAGCGGGTCGTCCGCCTCGGCCCGGCGTTCAACGACCTGCGCGCGGTCGACGGCGGTCGCGAGTTGTGGCTGGGAGCGGCCACGCCGCTGCCGGGCCTGGTCCGCCGCGCCCAGAGGCTCGGCCTCTCCGGCCTGGAGGGCCTGCTCGGCGTTCCGGCGGTGCTGGGCGGCGCGGTGGCGATGAATGCCGGCACCCGTTTCGGCGAGATCGGCGACACCCTGCAGGAGGTCGAGCTGTTCGTCAACGGCGGACTCGAACGCGTGCCGGCGGACGCCCTGGCGCTGGCGTACCGCCACGTCGAGCTGCCCGACGGCGCGGTGGTTACGCGCGCCCGCCTGCGGTTGAGCCCCTCGGAGCCCGACGCGGTGCAGGCGCGCATGACCGTGGTGGACGCAGCGCGCAAGGGCCAACCCAAGATCAAGTCGGCCGGATGTGCATTCAAGAACCCTCCCGGCGACAGCGCCGGGCGGGTGATCGACGCCGCGGGCCTCAAGGGGCTGCGCGTCGGCGACGCCATGGTGGCCCTCGAGCACGGCAACTTCATCGTCAACCTGGGCGCCGCCACCGCCCGCGACGTGTGCGAGCTGCTCGAGCAGATCCGCCGCCGCACTCCGGTCCCGCTGGAACTGGAGTGGCGCAGGTGGGGGTTCTGACGTGGGAGGTCCGGCATGCGCGCGCTGTTGATCGTGCTGCTCCTGGTCGCGGCCGCCGTCCTGATCACCAGCCGCTTCGTGCCCGCCATCGTGCGGGTCGAGGTGAGCGGCACCGAGCACCTGACGCGCGCCCAGGTCCTGAAGCTCGCCGACGTCGCGCCCGGCGATCCCATCCTGTGGGTGACCAGCTACCGGCTGCGGCACCTGGCGCACGCCCCCTGGGTGCGCAGGGTCCGGGTCATCCGGCACTGGCCCGACACCGTCTCCATCATGATCTGGGAGCGCCACCCCGCGCTCACCGACGGCACCACCACCTGGGCCAGCGACGGAACCGTGCTGCCGGGAGTTCCCGCCGACGTTCGGGCCACGCTGCCGAGACTCGAAGGCTGGGGGCCGCCACGGTTCGACGAGGTCATGACGCTGCTGCGCCTCCTGCATCCCTACGGGCCCAAGGTGATAAGCTACTCGCCAGAAGGATTCGAGATTCAATTGACGGGGACGTCTCTTTTCACACCGAGTGCGGAGGCCTTGGAGAAGCAGTGGGCCGCCTTCGAGAGTCACCGCGGGGGGCGCGTTGCAGTGTATCCGTGGGGAGTGAGCAAGGCACATGAGTGACGAACGGATCATCGTCGGGCTAGACATCGGGACCACCAAGATCTGCACCGTGATCGGCGAGGTGGCGTCCGACGGCGTGCTCGACATCATCGGCGAGGGAACGGTGCCGAGCGACGGCCTGCGCAAGGGCGTGGTCGTCAACCTCGAGCGCACCATCGCCTCCGTGCGTCAATCGGTGGCCGCGGCACAACGCGTGGCGGGCGTGCCCGTCACCTCGGCCTGGGTCGGCGTGGCGGGCAGCCACCTGAAGGCGCTCACCAGCCACGGCATGGCGGCGATCCGCCGGGGCCAGCAGGTGACGCGCGCCGACATCGAGCGAACCATCGAGAACGCCCGCGCGGTGCCGCTGGAAGCCAACATGGAGATGATCCACGTCATCCCCCAGGAGTACGTGGTCGACGGCAACGACGGCATCAAGGACCCGGTCGGCATGTCCGGTGTGCGGCTCGAGGTCGACGTCCACATCGTGGCCGGCGCGCAGGGGCCGCTCCAGAACCTCAAGCGCTGCGCCGGCGACGCCGGCGTCGGCGTCGACGGCCTGGTGGTGCAGGCGCTGGCTTCCGGGCTGGCCGTGCTCAACAACGGCGAGCAGGAACTCACCACGCTGCTCATCGACATCGGCGGCGGCACCACCGACGTCGGCGTGTTCCGGCGGGGCACCCTCGCCCACTCGGCGGTCATCCCGCTGGGCGGCGACCACATCACGCAGGACATCAGCCAGCTTCTGCGCATCCCGCCCGACGAGGCCGAGCGTGTGAAGCGCCGCTACGGCGTGGCGCTGCCCGAGCTGGCCGATCGCGACGTCGAGCTGGAAGTAGCCAACCCGAGTTACACCGCCAGCATCTCGACGTTCGAGCTGGCGCAGGTCATCAAACCTCGCGTCATCGAGATCCTCGACCTCGTGAAGCGCAACATCGAGCAGCGCATGGGCGCGCTGGAGCTCCTGGCCGGCAACGTGGTGGTGACGGGAGGCGCCTCCCTGATGCCGGGGATCGAGCAGGTGGCGACCGATCGCTTCCGCTTGCCGGTGCGCATCGGCAAGCCCGAGGGGGTCTCGGGCCTGGCGGACGTCGTCGCCAGCCCGGCCCACGCCACGGCCGTCGGCCTGGTGCGGTACGGGATGACGCAGCTGGGGAGCCAGCCCCCTGGCCCGCAGCGTCACGCCAAAGAGGACGACCGTGCGGGAGGCATCTTTTCGAGCATCCGGAATATCCTGAAGGATTTCTTCTGAGCCGGTGGGGAGCGTGAGGACGTGAGCATGAATCAGAGCGAGAACGCGGTCATTCGGGTCATCGGTCTGGGTGGAGGCGGCAACAACGCCGTCAACCGCATGATCGAGACCGGTCTCAAGGGCGTCGAGTTCGTCGCCGCCAACACGGACGCGCAGGTGCTCGCCACCAGCCTGGCCGACACCCGCATCCAGATGGGCGATCACATCACCAAGGGCCTGGGCGCCGGCGCCAACCCGGAGATCGGCGAGCAGGCAGCGCTCGAGGACCGCGACCGCATCGCCGAGACGCTCCGCGGCTGCGACCTGGTGTTCATCACCGCCGGCATGGGCGGCGGCACCGGCACGGGCAGTGCTCCGGTCGTGGCCGAGGTGGCCCGCGAGCTCGGGGCGCTGACGGTGGCCGTGGTCACCACCCCGTTCATGTTCGAGGGACCCAAGCGCATGCGCCAGGCCGACGAAGGCCTGCGCAAGCTCGAGGACAAGGTCGACGCGCTCATCGTGGTCGAGAACCAGCGCCTGCTGTCGGCCCTCGACCGCAAGGTGAAGCTCACTGACGCCTTCCGCGTCGCCGACCGGGTGCTCTACCACGGCGTGCGCGGCATCAGCGACGTCATCAACGTCCCGGGCCTGATCAACGTCGACTTCGCCGACGTCAAGACGCTGTTGCAGGGCGCAGGCACGGTGCTGATGGGCATCGGCGCCGGCCGCGGCGAGAAGCTCGCCGACGAGGCGTCGAACAGCGCCACCCACAGCCCGCTGCTGGCCCGCGGGGTGGAAGGCGCGCGGCACCTGCTCATCAACATCACCGGCTCCGAGGACCTGACGCTCTTCGACGCCCACGAGATCGTCGAGAAGATCAGCGAGGCCACCGAGGTCGAGGACGTCAACGTGCTCTTCGGTGTCACCTACGACGAGGACGCCGCCGACGAGGTGCGCGTGACCGTCATCGCTGCCGGGTTCGACCAGTCGCCGCAGGTGAAGGTGCTCCGCCCCACGCATCTGCGCGCGGCCGCCGGGGGGCGTAGCTACGACCCGAGCAACTACGACATCCCCGCGTTCCTGCGCTACAACCCCGACAGCCCCGAGAACTGAGTCCACGTCCCATCGCGGCCCCCGGCGAGAAGGCGCGCCGGGGGCCGTTCTGGTAGGCTGGCGGTCGTGCGAAACGAGGTCTTCCGCGGCAGGATCATCACGGTCGCTGTGCTCGACGAGCGCTGGGAGGTCGTCGAGCACCCGGACGCCGTCGCCGTACTGGTCCAGCGCGGGCCTAGCGTGCTGGGCGTGGTGCAACAGCGGCCGGCCGTGCACGCCGTCACCTGGGAGCTGCCGGCCGGCCTCATCGATCCCGGCGAGCGCCCGGAGGAAGCGGCGCGTCGCGAGCTCGCCGAGGAGACGCAGCTCGGCGGGCGCCTGACCCTGCTCACCCGCCTGTACGCCTCCCCCGGCTTCAGCGACGAGTGCATCCACCTGTTCGAGGCCCATGACGTCCACAGCGTCCACGGCACTCCGGACGAGGGTGAGGAACTGCACGTCGAGTGGCGCGACGCGCTCGAGCTGTGGAACGCCGTGAAGAGCGGGGAACTCTCCACCAGCGGCGTGACGCTGCTCGGCCTGCGTCACGCGCTGGCCCGCCTCGGGATCCAGCCGTGAGGGTGGTCGACAGCCCGGACGCCGCCGCGCTCGAGGGCGTCGTCCTCTCCATCGGCAACTTCGACGGGGTCCATCTCGGTCACAGGATGCTGCTCGACCGGATGCGCGAGCTCGCCGATGCCAGCGGGCGGCCGGCCATGGTGCTGACCTTCTTCCCTCCCGCCAAGGTGGTGTTCGGCCATGCCACGTTCCTCAACAGCGCCGAGGAGAAGCTCGACCTGCTGCAGCCCTACCGACCCGACGTGGTGGCCATGGTCCCCTTCTCGCGCGAATACGCGCGCACCGACAAGAGAAGCTTCACGGACCAGCTGCGCGCGCTGACGCCGCACGCCATCATCGTGGGCGAAGACTTCCGCTTCGGGCACGATCGCGAAGGCGGACTGAACGATCTATCCCCTATCGCGGATCGGCTCGAAGCCTTCGGCCTGAAGACCCTCGAGGGGGAAGTGGTCAAGTCGTCGCACGTCCGCGACCACCTGGCGCAGGGACACATCGCGCGCGCCAACGCCCTGCTCGGCGCCCCTTACCCGGTGCGCGGCAGCGTGGCCCACGGCGACGCACGCGGCGCCAGCATCGGCTTCCCCACCGCCAACATCCACACCGACGAGCGCAAGGCGCTGCCGCTGGGCGTGTACGCGGTGCGGGTGGAGACCCCGCAGGGCACCTTCGACGGCATGGCCAACGTCGGGCCGCGGCCCAGCTTCCCCGACGAGGTCCCCTCGCTCGAGGCCCACCTCTTCGACTTCGACGACGATCTCTACGGCACCGTGATCACCACCCGATTCCATACCTTCCTACGTGCGCAACGGCGCTTCGAGGGTCTGGCGGATCTCCAGGCGCAGCTCGCCCGCGACGCCCATGCGGCCCGCCGGGCGCTCCGGCCGCCGGCCGCCTGAGCCGTATACTCGCGACATGCTCATCTACGGGCGAAGAGCCGTGCTGGAAGCACTCCGCGGGGGCGGCGTGGAGCGTGTGCTGGTCGCGCGCGGCGTGAAGCAGCAGACGCTCTCCGAGCTGCGGTCGGCGTCCGACCGCGCCGGCGTCCCCCTCGACGAGGTCCCGCGCATCGACCTCGACCGGGCGCTCAAGACCACCGCGCACCAGGGCGTGGCGGCGGAGCTGCCGGAGCCGCGCAGCGGCAGCCTCGACGACGTGTTCGCGCTGGCCGCGACGCGCGGCGAGCGCCTGCTGGTGGTGCTGCTCGACCACCTCACCGACCCCCACAACGTCGGCGCCATCATCCGCAGCGCCGAGGTCCTCGGCGCGCACGGCGTGGTGATGGAGACCCGGCGCAGCGCCCCCCTGTCCCCCGTGGTGGTGAAGACGGCGGCGGGCGCGACCAGCCACCTCCCATTGGTGACGGTCCCCAACCTTCCGCAGGCGATCGCCGAGCTCAAGGAGCGCAACGTCTGGGTGTACGGCAGCGACGCCGACGGCGCGCAACTCCCAGAGCAGGTGGACTGGGACCGCGACGCCGCCCTGGTGATCGGCTCCGAAGGGGACGGTCTGCGGCGCCTGGTACGCGAACGCTGCGACGACACCGTGCGAATCCCCGTCCGCGGCAAGGTCGGATCGCTCAACGCCTCGGTCGCGGCCGGGATCCTCGTGTACAGCGTCATGCGGGCGCGTGCTTCCGCACCGCTCGACCGATAGGAGGAACGCCATGCCCCGTCGCCTCGAGACCGGTGACCTCGTGAGCCTCGCCTTCGTCTCCGACCCCCAGCTCTCCTCGGACGCGCAGCTCGCTGCCGCCGTCGTGACGCGCATCGTGCCGGCCGACGGCGACGCGCCCCCGCGCTACCGACCCCGGATCGTGCAGATCGACCTCGACGGCGGCGAGGAGCGCGCCCTCACGGCCGGTGACTTCGGCGACACCTCGCCCCGCTTCGCGCCCGCTGGCGGCCTGCTGGCGTTCCTGCGGCGCGCCGGCGAGAAGGACCGGCCGCAACTCGCGCTGATCCCGCTCGACGGCGGCGAAGCCGAGGTGGTGACGAGCTTCGCGGCGGGCGTCGAGGCCTTCGCCTGGCACCCCGACGGCCGGCGACTGGCACTCGTCACGCGCGGCGACTGGCAGGACGTGGCGGCGCAGCGTGGGCTCCCGCGCCGTGTCGAGCGGCTGCACTACAAGGCCGACGGCGGGGGCTTCGAACCGGACACACCCGCCCAGATCCACCTCTTCAGCCTGCGGAGCGGCCGCTCCCGGAAGCTCACCGACCTGCCGGTGAGCGCCTCCCAGCCCGTCTTCTCCCCCGACGGCGAGACCCTGTACTTCGTGAGCGCCGAGAGCGAGGCGCAGGAGGACATCTGGCGCGGGGGGCTGTACGCGCTCGACGTGCGCAGCCGCCAGCTGCGGACGGTCGTCGCCGACCTGCTGGCCCCCGGCGCTCCGGCGCCCTCGCCCGACGGCCGCCATCTGGCCTTCCTGGCTCCCTCCGTGTCCGACGACATCGCCAGCCCGCTCGGAGTGTGGGTGGTCGATGCCGCCGGGGGCCGGCCGCACCTGCTGACCGGCGCACTCGAGGCCGCGGCCAGCATCAGCGGCGACTGCCGCTACGGCGCGTACCCGCAGAAGCCGGTCTGGGACGACGACGCCAGCATCGTGTTCAACCTCAACCGGGAGGGCGCCAGCGGGCTCGCGCGGGTGGCGCTGGAGGGCGGCGTCACGCCCCTGATGGACGGGCAGCGCGCCGTGACCTCGTTCGCCTATGCCGCCGGGCGCGCCCTGACGACGGTGGAGACGCCCTCCTCCCCCGCCGAGCTGCTGGTGCGCGAACCCGGCAGCCAGGAGCGCCAGGTGAGCGCCTACCATCGAGCCTGGCTCGACGAGGTTCGCCTGAAGCCCGCTTCCGACGCCGTGACCTTCACCGCCGACGACGGGCAGGAGCTGACCTACTGGACGCTGCCGCCGGTGCGCGCGCGGCGCGACCGCGCCATGGTGGTCGAGGTCCACGGCGGCCCCCATACCAACTACGGCTACGGCTTCAGCTTCGAGTTCCACCTGCTGTCGGCGCGTGGCTACAGCGTCGTCTACGGCAACCCCCGCGGCGGCAGCTCCTACGGCGTCGACTTCTACCAGGCGGTGCTCGGAGATTACGGCGGCGGCGACGCCCGTGACGTGATGGCGATCGCCGAGCACGCCGCGGAACGTCACCGCCAGCCGGAGGCCCCGGTCCATCTCACCGGCGGCAGCTACGGCGGCTTCATGACCAACTGGCTGGTCACGCAGACCGAGCGCTTCCGAAGCGCCGTGACGCAGCGCAGCATCTGCAACTGGCTGAGCTTCTACGGTACCTCGGACATCGGCTACCGGTTCGTGGAGCGCCAGCAGGGCGGCACGCCCTGGGAGGACCTCGAGCGCCTGTGGGACCAGAGCCCGCTCAAACACGTCGCCAGAGTGAGCACGCCGACGCTGGTGATCCACTCCGAACAGGACCACCGATGCCCCATGGAGCAGGCGGAGCAGTGGTACACCGCCTTGAAGCGGCTCGGCAAAGCCGACACGGCCTTCCTGCGCGTTCCCGATGAAGGGCACGAGCTGTCGCGGTCGGGCCGGCCGGACCGGCGCCTGGCACGCCTCGACGCCATCGTGACGTGGTTCGAGCAACACCCCTGAACGTCGCGTGGCGGCCCCGCCCCGCGACGTCGTGACGGCGCCGGTTTGGGCCGCGAGGCAGGGGTATGCTACACTTCCACGTTAGTGTTCTGGCTCGGCATCGCCTCTATCCCTCCGATCCGTGCCGGATCCACGCCTTGAAAGGGCTGATATCTATGACGATGGAACCCGCGGGCAAACTGGAGATCATCCGGAAGTACGGCCGCGACGAGAAGGACACCGGCTCCACGGCCGTTCAGGTGGCGCTGCTCACCGCTCGCATCGAGGAGCTGAGCCAACATCTGCGCACCCACACCAAGGATCACCACAGCCGGCGCGGCCTGCTCAAGATGGTCGGGCAGCGCAAGCGCCTGCTCGGCTACCTGGAGCGCACCAACTACGACGGATACAAGGAACTCATCGCGAGTCTCGGCCTGCGCCGCTGAGGGGTCGCAACGGACGAGCGTGACCCCCGACTGCCCCGTTCAAGCCGCAACACACACCACGTCGAAGGACGCTTCCGGCGAGGCCACGTTTGCCTCGCCGGTCGGCTGTGAGCCCGTGCGCGGGTCGCGGCCGCGACCGTGCCGCACCGTGACCGTGAAGGAGAGATCGTGAATCTACCCAGCTACCGACGCTACGCCACACAACTCGGAGGGCGTGAGCTCGTCATCGAGACCGGCAAGTACGCCAAGCAGGTCTCCGGCAGCGTCACCGTCCGCTACGGCGACACCCTGGTGCTGGTGACCGCCCACATGAACGACAGCGGCTCGCCGCTGCCGTTCCTTCCGCTCACGGTCGAGTACGAGGAGCGCCACTACGCCATCGGCAAGATCCCCGGCTCGTTCCTGCGACGCGAGGGCCGGCCCGGCCAACAGGCGACGTTGAACGCCCGCATCACCGACCGCCAGATCCGGCCGCTGTTCCCCAAGCAGCTGCGCAACGAAGTGCAGGTCATCATCACGGTGCTGTCTGCCGACCAGAAGACCGAACCCGGCCCACTGGCCGCCATCGGCGCCTCGGCCGCGCTGTCGATCAGCGACGTGCCCTGGAACGGGCCCACGGCCTGCTGCGTGGTCGGCTACCGCGACGGCGAGTACCTCATCAACCCCTCGCTCGAGGAGCTGCAGAACGGCAGCTCGCAGCTCGAGCTCACCGTCGCCGCCAGCAAGGACGCGGTGATGATGGTCGAGGCCGCCGCCGACGAGCTGCCCGAGGATGTCATGGTGGGCGCCATCGAGGCCGCGCACGAGGCGCTGAAGCCGGTCGTCGCGCTCATCGAACAGATGCGCGAGGACATCGGCAAGCCCAAGAAGGGCTTCGAGCCGGCCATCGAGCTCGACCCGGTCGACATCGACCTGATGAAGCGCGAGGCCTCGACCGCCGGCCTGCGCGACGCCCTGCTCACGAAGGGCAAGCACGAGCGCGCCGACGCCATCAGGGCCGTCCGTGACGGCATCCTGGAACGCCTGGTGCCAGATGCCGACGCCGAAGGAGCGGGCGACCGACTCAAGCAGCTCAAGGCCGCCTACGACAAGGCCGAGCAGGCCGAGATGCGGCGCTTGGTGCTCGAGGAGAACCAGCGCACCGACGGCCGCCGCCCCGACGAGATCCGCCCCATCTGGATCGAGACCGGCGTGCTGCCGATGGCGCACGGCTCGGCGGTGTTCACGCGCGGTGAGACGCAGGTACTCTCCGTCGCCACCCTCGGCACCGGCCGCGATAACCGCCTGGTCGACGACCTGGGCCTGGAGAACACCGAAGAGTTCATGCTGCACTACAACTTCCCGCCCTTCTCCACGGGTGAGGTGAAGCGCCTGCGCGGCACCTCGCGGCGCGAGGTCGGCCACGGCAACCTGGCGCGGCGCGCCCTGGTGCGGATGGTCCCCGGCCAGGAGGACTTCCCCTACGTGCTGCGGATCGTGGCCGAGACCCTCGAGTCCAACGGCTCGAGCTCGATGGCCTCGGTGTGCTCGGGCTCGCTGGCCCTGATGGACGCCGGCGTGCCGATCCGCAAGCCGGTGGCCGGGATCGCCATGGGCCTGGTCAAGGAAGGCGAACGCTACGCCATCCTGAGCGACATCCTCGGCTCCGAGGACGCGCTCGGCGACATGGACTTCAAGGTGACCGGCACCGGCGAAGGGGTCACTGCTCTGCAGATGGACATCAAGATCACCGGCATCACGCCGGCGATCATGCGCGAGGCGTTGGCCCAGGCCCGCGCCGGCCGGCTGCACATCCTCGGCAAGATGAGCGAAGCGCTTCCCGCGCCGCGCGAGGAGATCTCGCCGCGCGCCCCGCGGATCATGAGCGTGCGCATCCCCGTCGACAAGATCGGCACGGTCATCGGGCCCGGCGGCAAACAGATCCGCGAGCTCGAAGCGCTGGGCTGCACCGTCGAGGTGGCGGAGGACGGCCTCATCAAGATCTACAGCGAGGACGCCGGGGTCGCAACGGAGGTCGCCCGACGTATCGAGGAGATGACGGCCACCGCCGAGATCGGTATGGAGTACGACGGCAAGGTCGCCAAGGTGACCGACTTCGGCGCGTTCATCACCCTCTTCCCCGGCACCGACGGCCTGCTGCACATCTCGCAGATCGCCGAGGAGCGCGTGGAGCGCGTCGAGGATCACCTCAAGGAGGGCGACACCATCCGCGTCAAGGTCAACACCATCGATGACCGCGGCAAGATCGACCTGATCCGTCCCGAACTCGAAGGCAAGATCGCGCCCCGCAGCAGCGGCGGCGGGCGCCGTGGTGGTGGCGGCGGCGGTCGCGGCGGGCGCGACAGCCGGGGCGGCGATCGCCGCGGTCCGCGCGACCGGCGCTGAGCTGAGCAGATCCGGGCCTTCCCGTTCCGCGACGGGAAGGCCCCGCGGCGCGATCGCGCCGCACCCTATGTGATACCAGCGGCGCGGACCGCACGCAGGACCGAACGCAACACCGCCGGCCGGGCCGCGCAGAACGCGCACCGAAGCCCGACCGCGGCTCGCCTCCTCCGGGAGGCCGGGACGACGCGAGATCGACGTCCCTCCTATCTTGCGAGCACGACCGACCGTGAACGGACCGGACGGCCTTGCAACAAGCGACTCCGGCGCGGCGCATGCCGTTGCCGACGTGGACGACCGTACCGGTCGCCACGTCGCCAGCGTGTGGCCATGCCGATGGACACGAGAGGAGTGTCATGGCTGCGGACGACCGCAAACTTCGCATCATCCCCCTAGGCGGCATGGGCGAGATCGGCAAGAACATGTTCGCCTTCGAGTACGAGGGCGAGATCCTGCTCATCGACGGGGGGCTCGCGTTCCCCGACGCCGACATGCTGGGCGTCGACATCCTGGTCCCGAGGATCGACTGGGTGGTCGAGAACGCCCACAAGATCAAGGGTTGGGTGCTGACACACGGCCACGAGGACCACATCGGCGGGCTGCCCTACATGATCAAGCTGCTGCCCAAGATCCCGATGTACGGGGCCAAGCTCACCCTGGGCCTGCTACGCGGCAAGTTCGAGGAGTTCAAGCTCTCCGAGAACGACGTCGACCTGCACGAGATCACGCCCGACGATCGCATCAAGATCAGCAAGTACTTCACCGTCGACTTCTTCCGCATGACACACTCGATCCCCGACAACAGCGGCCTGATCATCCACACGCCGCTGGGCCGGGTGGTGCACTCGGGTGACTTCAAGCTCGACTACAACCCCGCCGACGGCAAGACCAGCCACCTGCACAAGCTCGCGCAGGCCGGCGAGGACGGCGTATTGCTGCTCATCTCGGACTCCACCAACGCCGAGCGGCCGGGCTACACCCCCAGCGAGCGCGACGTCATGGCCGCCGTCGACGAGTTGGTGGCGAAGGCGCGGGGGCGCGTCATCGTCACCACCTTCTCCAGCCACGTCCACCGGCTCCAGAACTTCGTGCGTATCGCCGAGAAGTTCGACCGCCGGGTGGTGATGGAGGGGCGTTCGATGGTCAAGAACGCCACCATCGCGCAGGAACTCGGCTACCTGGAGCTCAAGCAGCCCTTCGTCGCCAGCGAGAACGTCGGCGACCTGCAGGACGACAAGCTCCTGTTCCTGTGCACCGGCTCGCAGGGACAGCCGATGGCGGCCCTGAGCCGCCTGGCCTCGGGCAGCCACCGCAAGATCAACCTCAAGCCCGGCGACACCGTCATCATGTCGTCCAACCCCATCCCCGGCAACGAGGAAGCGGTGGGACGCGTCATCAACCAGCTCTACGAGCGCCGGGTCAACGTCTTCTACCCGCCGACGTACAAGGTTCACGCCTCCGGGCACGCCTCGCAGGAGGAGCTCAAGCTCATCCTCGACCTCACGCGGCCGCGCTTCTTCATGCCGTGGCACGGCGAGATGCGCCATCAGGTCAACCACCAGCGGCTGGCCGAAGGCATGAGCCACCCCCCCAAGAAGGTGCTCATCGCGCACAACGGTGACGTGCTCGAGTTGACCAAGGACAACCTCAAGGTGGTGGGCCAGGTCGACGCCGGCGTGGTCTTCATCGACAGTGTCGGACGGACCGGCGACGAGGTCACCGAACCTGTCATCCGCGACCGCCAGATGCTCTCGGCCGAAGGCGTCATCGTCATCATGGCGCTGGCCGGACGCAAGCCGTCGGTGGAGGTCATCACCCGCGGCGTGGCGCAGGGCGACAACGGGCTGGTCAAGGAGATCGAGCGCATCGCGCTCGAGGGGCTGCAGAAGGGCGTGCGCGAGAAGCGACGGCTCAACGACATCCGGGACGACATCTTCTACCCGGTGCGTCGCTACATCCGCAAGGCCACCGGCCGTAACCCACTCATCGTCCCGACGGTGTTGCAGGGATAGGACCGAGCGATCCCCTAGGCGATGGGCTCATCGGCCCATGGTGCGGGATCGGCTCCGCTCAACCACTCCCGCAGACGTTCCAGGGCGCGCGCCGTGAGCGCGCGCCCTTGCGTGATCAGGTCGTCCTCGATGAGCAGGGCGTTGCTGACGCGTCGCTGGCAGTCGTAGCCGGCGGCGGCCAGGTAACGGCCCTCCCGATAGAGGTCGATGGCCCGCTCGACGGGCGCCTCATAGAGCACCTCGACCTCATCGCACGCCAGCGCGTACTCGGTCAGCGGACGCTCGTCCCGGACCGCGTAGACCTCTTGCACCTCGCGGTCGAGGGCGTCGGCGTAGCTGCGCACCGAGCGGGCGCTGCCGAGGTACACGAGCTGTCCGGGCCGCACCACCAGCCCGATCTCCTCCTCCGCCTCGCGCACGATGTCGACGAGCGTCTCCCCCACCCGCACGTGCCCTCCGACGGTGACGTCGATCCGGCCGCCCTCGAGGTCCTTGCGCCGCGAGCGACGCTGCAGCAGCACCATCCGCCCCTCCCGCACCACCCACAGGTGGAAGGCGCGGTGCCAGTCGCCGTCGGCGTGGACGCGCGCGCGCTCCTTGCCACGCCCGAGCGGCGCGCCGTCGTCGTCGAGCAGCTCGAGCGGCTCGTTGGCCGGGTACGTCATGAAGTCATTCTAGGAGCCTGGTGACGAGGGAGGCGAGAACCTTCGCGCACGCCCCTATACCGGAAGAGTACTCGCGCGCGCTGTGCTCGCTGCGATTGTGCTCTCGGGCCTCGCCTCGTACAGTGAGCGTCAACTTCCGACAATCTACCTGTCGCCGTTGCCGACGGAAGCGCCCTAGGAGGGGTCATGAGACGGATCCGGATGTCGTTCGTCGTAGCTGCGTTGTGGTTCCTGACCGCTGCGCTAGCCAATCCCACGTACTTCGTCAAGGCCGACATGGTGAGGGCCGACGGGCCGGTCCTGCACGGTCCCGTGTGCGTGCCCAACTCGGTGTTCTACCCGGGCGAGAAGATCGTGTTCCGCGCTTCGGTGATCGACGCGGTCACCGGTGCGGAGCTCGCGTTCGAGGACGTGCAGGCACGTGGCCTGCAAGCGAGCGTGAAGGTCGAAGGGCACGACGACGTCCCCATGTTCTTCGCACCAGCAGGTGGCACCGACATGCCGCCGGGCCCGTCGTTCTTCCGTGGCCCCTGGGTGATCCCCGCCGACGCGCCCGCCGGCGCGTACGCCTGGCACGTCGAAGTCATCGACGCGCAAGGCAACACCGCCACGTTCGAACCCATCGGACAGGCGTTCGGCGGCAACTCCGTGACCATCCAGGCCCAGCAGTAGCCGAAGACGTAGCGATAGCCGCCGTGCGCCGCGCCGACGATGGAGGCCGGCGCTCGGCGGCTGACACACGTGCAACGAGAGGAGCGACCTTGAAGCGCTTCCTGCCAGGACTCCTGCTCCTTCTGACGGGCTTCGCGTTCGCCCAGCTGCCGGGGACGCTCGAGCTGCACCCCGCGAGTGGCCCCGTCGGCACGCAGGTCGCCGCGACAGTCCGCGGCCTGGCCGCCGGCACGACGGTGGAGCTCGCCTGGATGAGCGCCGACGCCAACTGGAACGTCGGCGACGGCACCTTCGACGGCATCACCGCGACCGAGACCCGCACGGTGGTCGCAGCCACCGACACGGAGGCCGACGGGACGGCCACGATGACCTTCACCGTGCCCGAGGACTACGGTTACGTGCACAACCTCTTCGTCGAGTCCGGTGGGGAGCGGCTGGCACGGCAAGGATTCTCGCTCGTTCCAACGCTGGCGGTCTCCCCGGCGTCCGGCCCGGTCGGCACCCCGATCACCATCACCATGACAGGCATCGGCTACCGGTTCTGGGAGTCCGTGTGGCACCTGCTCTACGACGGCGCCCACAGCGGCTGGATGTCCGCCATCACCAGCCGCGGGACCGCGGTGGTGATCCTCCCCGCCAGCGGCGGCGTCGGCGTGCACACGTTGCAGGCCATCTCGGGCACGCATCCCGTCGCCTACCTCAACCAGCAGCAGTCACCGAACTACAAACCCGCGATCCCCACCGTGCTCTCGGCCGTGTTCGAGGTGACCGCGGGGAGCGCCGTGCAACCCCCGGGACCGGCCACGCAGACCCTGCCGCGCCGTGGCAGCGCGGCGAGCAAGGGGACGGGGCCGACCCTCGATGCCGACCACGCGTCCGGCCCTGTCGGTAGCCCGATGACGCTCCACGGTAGCGGCTTCCCTCCGAACGCAGCAGTCCAGTTGCACTGGAGCACCGTCACCGGCAACCGCATCAGCGGCGGCGGTTGGGACGAGTCCGAGCGCGTTCTCACCGACACCACCGCCGACGCGTCGGGTGCGTTCAGCTTGAGCTTGCCCACACCCGACGACCTCGGCGGCGGCCACCGTTTGCGCGCTGTGGCCGGCGATGCCAGCGCGTCACTGAGCTACACCATCACGCCCAGCGTCTCCGCGGTGTCACCGCAGGTCGTGGCGCCAGGAGACGACATCACGTTCACGCTGAAGGGCGTGGGCTGGACGGCGACGGCCAACATCTACACGGTGCTGCTGGACAACGGCTACATCGGCTACGGATGCGGCTTCAACAGCCAGGGCGACGTCACCATCCACCTCAAGGCCCCCGGCGGCGAGGGCACGCACTTCCTCGGCATCTACCCATCGATCTATCAGGGGAACGTCGTCTCACCCGGCGGCCCCACGACCCCCGACGCCAACGCCACCTACCTCCAGCTGCCCATGCTCAACCACGCCGACCACCCCGGGGAGGAACTTCCCGCGTTTCTCCTCGCGTTCGAGGTGAGGAGCGAGTAGACGGCCGAGGGTAGCCCCCGAACTGCTTGACGCTGACGTGAGGGCGCTCGTACACTCTTAGGGCAGCGATGCGCGCGTCGTTGCCCTGCCTCCGGGGTGTAGCGCAGCCTGGTAGCGCACTTGACTGGGGGTCAAGTGGTCGCTGGTTCAAATCCAGTCACCCCGACCAAGCAGAAGCCGTCCAGGACGGCACAAGCAAGCTGGGCCTTCCGAGATTCGGGAGGCCCAGCTGCCTTTTGTGTGCCGATTGTGTGCCGATTTCTGGCCGACTGAACCTGCCGGCAAGCCTTCAGTGGATACACTATGCCAGCAAGCTGAACCACCCAGCACCGGCCACCGGCGGGTTCTACATCGGCCGCAGCGGCACCAAGAGCCAGATGGGCACGCCTGGCTGGCAGACGCTCCCCGAACGCCTCAACAACGACCAGAGCAAGGGCGAGTGGCGCGAGGCGTTCTTCAAGCGCCGCATGGACGAACTCGACCTCGAAGGCTTCGACATCACCTGGGCGCTCCTCCTCGCCGGCGGCCGCAGCGTGCTGCCCGCCCTGGCCGAAGCGTGGCTGCTGCAGACGCACCTCCATACGTACGGGCGCCTCCCCCTGCACAACAAGAACGCCTGACCTCAGCGCCTGCACGGCGTCCTGGTGTCGCTTGCAGCCCCGCCACAAGGGTGAGCTGCGACGCGGGAGTGCTAGCGTTCAGGTGGCCCGCACGCGCGCCTGCGCCGTGCTGGAGCCGAACCCTCCCGGCCTTCGTGCGATCCGCCGAAGCCAGGAGGGCACCGTATCTGGCTTCCCGGCGCGGACCACAGCGCGCGCCCGCCGAAGCCCGGGGGCTCTATGAACGCATCCACCTTCACGCGCCGACAAGCGGCGTTCGCCATCGTGCTCACCATCGCCATCGTCTTCGCCGCCGGCGCGGTCACCCAGATCTTCGACCTGCCCGCAGAGATGCTCGTCGTCCTCGCCGACGTGCCTCTCGCTCTACTCGGGCTGTATGTGCTGAGGCGCCGCGGCGGCCTACGCGCCGCCGGTATCCAGCCCCAGCCCTGGGGCCGCGCCTTCACCCTCAGTGCCCCGCTCTTCCTGCCCGCCGTGGTCACGCTGGCGCTCGCGCTACGCTTCGGCGGCAGTTGGGGGCCGCAACGTGTTCTCGTCTTCGCCCTCCTCGCGCTTCTAGTCGGGATCACCGAAGAAGTGCTGTTCCGCGGGGTGGTGTACACCGCACTCCGAAGGCTCGGCGTCGGCCGCGCCGTGGTCGGCTCGGCCGCGATCTTCGGAGTGATGCACCTGATGAACATCGCACGAGGCGCCGACCCGCTCACCACCGGCTTGCAGGTCGTCTACGCCTTCGCGCTGGGGTGCGCGTTCGCCGCCGCGCTCGAGGCCGGAGGGCGCCTTCTCCCGCTCATCGCCGCGCACGCCAGCACGGACCTGTTCGGCTTCGTCGCCGGCGACGGTGTGGTGAGCGGTCCCGGCTACGAGACCCTCACCGCCATCATCGCCGTCGCCTACATCGTCGTGTTCGGCAGCTACACCGCGTGGGTGCTGCGGCGCTCGGGACGCCCCGCCCTGGCCGCGTAGGCGCCCTCCGTCGTACGTGGGCACGCCCAAACCGAAGAACGCACCCTCCGCCATCTCAAACCTGCCCTCGAGCGACGTTGCACGTCCGGGCCGAAGGATCTGGGCCCTAGGCGACCTGCAAGACCAGCGGCAATTGGGCCTCTAGATCGACTGGGTCGAATCCGCGTGCGACAGTGAGGCACCGTGCCACAGGAGCCCCTCGGCCTCTACTGCCGCCTGCTCGCGACCGTCCCTGAAGCTGGTGACGAGGCGGCCACCCGCGCTCTCCGACGCCACCTTCGGGCCGGGAGGGACGCCTGGCCGCCGCAGCTCCGTGAGCTCATGGACCAGGCGGCCATCAGCCCGGGCTACGTGACCCGCCACCTGCTCTCGATTCGCACCTTCGCACCGGACGTCACGGAAGCCCTCGAACGCGGTCTGCCCCTCCGCGTGGCACGCCTCGTGAACCGCCTGGACGACCCGAGCGTGCGAAGCGCCGTGCTCGAGCCACTCTGGGCCGCGGCAAGACGAGCCTCGAGCGAGACCGCCCTGCTGCCGCGTGGCCTCAGCGCAGCCATCGAGCGCGCCGCCCGTCGCGCGCTCGCCACGCAAGAGCAGGCAGCGAACACCGAGACGGAGCGCGGGCCTGAGACCCCCGACCGTGCTCCCGATGCGGACTGGATGCCACCCGATCCCGAAGCCGTGCACGCCTCGAGACCTCAAGGCGATATGTGGCTCTATCCCGCCCAGGCGGGAACCCTCCGTCGAGCCGAGCTGCTGCCGACGCTCGTGGTGGAAGGCATCATCGCGACGTACCTTCCCACAGGCGGGCGGTTGATCGACGTCACCGCCGGCGCCGGCACCATCGCCCTCGCGGCCAGACGCTCAAGTGTCACCACGTGGTCTAGCGACCTTCAACCTGCCGCCCCGCTCGTGCATCTGGCCGACGCACGTGCGCTCTTCGACGGGCCTCACCCCGGCCTCGAGAAGCACGCGGGCGACGCCATGGTCGTGCACCCGCCGACCTACCCGATTTGGCTCGACGCTCTCGCTACCCATGACCGATCGCTGGCCACGATGGACGCCTACCTGGACGAGGTTGCCGCCATGGTCAACGGCTCCATCCAAGCCGCTGAAATCCCCGCTACCTAACTGGATCTACCTCCGGGGTCCTGTCACCGATTGTGTGCCAACTCGGCCAAACACGCAGTTACCAGGCCAAACAAGGACAAACGCCAGAGGCGACACTTTGCGCCTCCCGGACGAAGAATGTAGACCCTAGACGCTCACCAACATGAGGGGCACTCTGGCCCCTGGAGCGACTGGCGGTCGAGGGGTCGCCGGTTCGAATCCAGCCACCCCGACCAGATGCAGGCCGTCCAGGACAGCACACGAAGATGGGCCTTCCGAGTTCCGGAGGGCCCGCCCGACTCCATCCATGATCGGCGGGCCGGCAAGCAATGGGTCGGCCACGCCAAGAGCAGGGCCGACTCCGAACGAAGGTTGACTCGACCGCCCGACCTCTGACCCGACCGCGCTCCTTGTCGTGTCGGTGGTGGCTTCGACCTGCGGAAGGACGCTGCTGAGTTCTGGCGATCCGAGCGCCGGGCGGTCGGACGGGATGGTGAAGATTCTATAGGCGTCGGCTGGGCGGAGTATGTTGCCGTGTGGAAGGATTCCAATCGTTTCGAGTCCTGCACGTCGTCGTCCGAACCGTTTTGGCTGAGTGCGGGAAGGCAACCGCGAGAAGCAACGGAACCATAGCGGTTGCCGAGATCCATCGGGCGGCGTCATGACCATTTGGAGGCTGTCGTGAGATACCGTCTTTCCCTCGTCGTGCTCGCGTTCGGCATGGCCCTCCTCATCGCGGGCTGCAGTCAGCAGCCCGTTCCGCAGGTGACCTCGTTGACGTCGAGCCCGGTTGCGCTCGCCTCTTCCGGTGGGTCCACGATCCTGAGCTGGAGCGGCAGCAACGTCACGGATTACGCGCTCACGGTGACTCCGAGCGCGGGCGTGGAGGTCAACGGGACCGCCTACGGTGGCAGCGTCGACCTCGCGGCCAGCACCAGCGCCACGGTGACGCTGCCCAGCAGCACCACCACCAGCAGTGCCTCCTACACCTTCACGCTGACCGCGACCGGCGGGACCGGCACCGCCGCGGTCACCAAGACCACCACCGTTACAGTGGCGGGTTCGGTGGCAGGTTTGTGGGTGCCCGACCTCGACGTCAACGCGGTAGACTTCTTCGCTGGCGGCACGCTGGGAAGCACCAACACGCCCACGACCACCATCACCAACGGCATCAACTATGCGCGCGCCGTGGCGTTCGATGCCAGCGGCAACCTGTGGGCGGTGAACGAGCACGCCGGCACGATCACCGAGTACACGGCGGGATCCCTGATCCCCAACCCCGGTCCGGCGGCCACCATCAGCACAGGCGGGAACCCGGTCGGCCTCGCGTTCGATGCCAGCGGCAACCTGTGGGTTTCGGACGTGTTCGCCGGCACGGTCACCGAATACCCGGCGGGATCGCTGACCAGCAGTCCGAGCGCCATCAAGACCATCAGTGGTCTCGACTTCCCACAGAGTCTGGCGTTCGATGCCAGTGGCAACCTGTGGGTGGTGAATCTCAGCAGTAACACCGTGACCGAGTACACGGCGGCGTCGCTGCCGACTACGCCCACGGTAGATGCAACCATCAGTAACGGCCTCGTCAGTCCCGAGGGTCTGGCGTTCGATGCCAGCGGCAACCTATGGGTGGGCAACGGAAGCGGCGGCACGGTGGTGCGCTACGCCGCCGCCACCCTCACGTCCAACCCCAGCCCAGCGGCCACCATCACCACTGGATCGAGCGTCAATGTCGGCGTCACGCTGGACGCGAACGGCAACCTGTGGGTCACCCACCAAGGCACGACGGTCGACGAGTTCGCCGCGGCCGACGTCGCATCGACGGGCTCCCCGACACCGATAGCGAGCATCAGCGGCTTCGGCCGGGCGGGGCAGATGCCGGCGTTCAACCCGCCACCGTCCAACCTGCCGCTTCACTAGGCCCTAGACGTACTCGCATTGGAGGCCAGTCCAACTCTCGGTCTGGCCTCCAACAGCTCGGACCACGCCGAGCCCACGAATCAAGACACGTCCCATGACGTGCCCGGGTGTTATCAGGCCCACTCGACCGAGCGACAACAAACATGGTCGGCGGGTACGAGATCGGCATGCCGAAGCCAGCCAGTTCTACCTGAGATCGCTGAGACACCCGTAGGCACGACCGCTCGAGGCCCGCAATGCGGCGCACCCGCGGTCGAGCAACCGAACCATCGCGTGGAACGAGGCCAGCGGCGAACGGTTGGACTACGCGATTCGAGAGCACCGAGTGAAGCAAGCACGGAGGCCGGAGATCCCGGCCGGGCTCTCAGCACCGGCCCAGGCCACGAGTCCGGGTTCGAGCGGTGTCTGCAATCCCGCACCGGAGTTCCGTCAGGTCCATGGACTGTTGTCCTGACTGAGGCTGAACCTCAAGCAACCCGGTGTCCACGAACGATGCCCAACTCTAGAACGCGCTCACCCAGGCCCGGCAGACAAGGCGTCGAGGGCAGCGTACGCAGCCGGGTCCAACGTGACCGCCCCACTCGCGATGTTCTCCCGCAGGTGCCGAGCATCGGAGGTCCCCGGGATCAACAAGGTGCTCGGATCATGAGCGAGCAGCCAGGCCAGGCCGATCTGCGCGGGCGTCGCCTCCAGGCGCGCCGCCACCTCCATCACCACAGGGTGCAGGGTGACCTTGGGCACGTTCGGGAAGGCGGAACCCAAAGGGAAGAACGGCACCCAGGGCACGCCGTGCTCGCGACACAACTCCAGAACAGGCTCGGCTGAGCGATCGAGAACGCTATAGGCGTTCTGCACGCAGGCGATACCGACAGGCAGCGCCCGACGCACCTCCTCGACCCCGGCGTTGCTCAAGCCGATGCCACCGATCAGCCCCTCGTCACGCAGCGCCACCATCTCCGCCAACTGACCGTCCAGGTCCACCCGTTGCTCAGCCGGCAAACCATCGCCCGACCCAACCCCCGTGAGCCGCAGATTCACCGCGTCCAAGCGCTCCACCCCTAGGCTCCTCAGGTTCGCCTCCACCCCAGCACGAAGCTGCTCCGGACGCTGGGCGGGATACCAACCCCCCGCAGCGTCCCGCCCCGCACCGACCTTGCTCACCAGCACCAGCTCCTCCGGATACGGGTACAGCGCGCTCCGGATCAACTCGTTGGCGACCCCGTCACCGTAGAACTGCGCCGTGTCGACGTGATTGACGCCCAGATCGATGGCCTCGCGCAACACCGCCAGCGCCGCATCCCGATCCGCCGGTGGGCCCCAAACGCGCGGGCCGGGGAGCTGCATGGCGCCGAAACCGACACGGCCCACCTTGCGACCCGCCAACAACGCCTCCCCCGCCCCGCTGGGCGCTCCTGCGCCACCAGCGCTCCATCCCTCGTCGTGGTTCAACATGGCATCCTCCTTGACGGTCGACAGGCCGAGGAGCGCGCACGGCCCCCAGCGCGCCGCACCTGTCGCTTCTGGCGACGTGGTGCCGGACGGTGTCTTCGCCGTCGAGAGCCTCGACCATCCATCACCCGCAGCGTCCAGCCACTCCCACCACAGGACCCACAGCACTCTCGGCCTTGACCCCACCCTGACCAGGGTACGTGATCCGGAGCCTCAACCCGGCAGCCTTTATCCAAGCTGAACACAAGCTCCGTACCCTGACCCCGTGATCCCAGGGAAGGAGACGCGCCCTTGCTCTACCTCATCGCTCTGGCACTGATCATCGCCCTCGCGGCGTACCTCAGCGCCCGCCTCTTCCCACGGATCGACGGCACCAAGCCACGCGCTCCGCGGCGTTCCGGCACGGCCCATGACCAGGGACCGGCGCCCGGCGAGCGCCCGGCGGAAGGAGATACACCATGATGGGATTCGGCTACGGCATGGGTGGCTGGGGCGGCTTCGGCTGGCTCGGCTCCCTGCTCTTCCTCGCCCTCATCGTTCTAGGCATCATCTACCTGTGGCGCGCCCTCGACAGCGGACGCGGCCACCGGGCGCAGCACGACGCCGCGAACGGCACCTCCCTTCCGGGCGAAGACAGCGCACTGCGCATCCTCCGCGAGCGCTACGCGCGCGGTGAGATCGACAAGGAAGAGTTCGACCGCCGCAAGGAAGGCCTCGCGTGACCCCCCGCCAGCGCAGCGCTCTCATCGGCGCCGTCCTGCTCACCGCCGCCCTCCTCGTGGGCGCCTCCCTCGCCCAGCGGGGCATGGGCGGCACGGCCGGCACCGGCTATGGCGCTACCGGCCATGGCGGTACCGACTACGGCGACGCCGGCATGGGCCCCGGCCAGATGGGCGGCTACGGCCGAGCCGGCGGCTACGGCATGATGGGCCAGGGGTACGGCGGACAGGGCATCCGGACCGTCGACTGGAACGCCGCACGCGCCATGATCGCGAGCGGCCTGCAGGGTGCCACCATCGACCCCACCACCAACACCGTCAGCTACACCGGTGCCAGCGTCACCCTCGACGTGATCGCCGTCCAACCCGACGAGCCCGACACCACCTTCGAGATCGCCGGCCTGGTCGACCCCACCGTCACCATCCCGCGCGGCGCCACCGTCACCCTCGACCTCGTCAACATGGATTACGGCGCCGACATGCCCCACGGCCTCGTCCTCACCCGCTTCGCGCCTCCCTACCCGTACATGGCGCCCATGATGGGCGGCGGCCTGCGTAGCGGCATCCCGCCCCTCTCCGCACGCACGGACGAGAACCTACAGTCCGCCAGTTACACCTCCGGCACCCTGCGGTTCCGTGCGGCAACCCCCGGCACCTACTACTACGTCTGCCAGGTCCCCGGCCACGCCCAGAAGGGCATGTACGGCAAGATCGTGGTCGAGTAGGCCGTCCGCCGAGGACCCGCGCAGCGACGCGAACCACGCGGGCTCGCGCCACGCGCTAGCCTGGACCCCTGATCGAGGTCGAACTGCTGTACTTCGACGGCTGCCCCTCGTGGCGTACCGCCTGGACCGAACTCGGTCAGGCCCTGGTGGGTCTCGACCTCGACGCCAGCGTCCGCCTCCGGAACATCGAGCACCTCACGCAGGACGAACGCCGCGGCTTCGCCGGATCGCCCAGCATCCGGGTCGACCGTGACGACCTCGAACACTACGACGGAGCGCCGGTGATGGCCTGCCGTCGCTACCTCGAGAACGCCGGCAAGGGTTGGCCCAGCCAGGAGCTCCTCCGACAACGCCTGACCCAAGCGGCCGGCGAACGCTAGACCCCCGGCCCCGCCCTGACCGACCAGCGAGCTCGCTTCGAGCCGTTGACAGCTGCAAGGGCTTGGCCGCACGATCGGCTGCTCGTGTCGCGTTGGCGACAGTCGATGTAGCTCCGGACCGGCCGAGTCCCGTCGCGCCGTGGCATGATCGCGTCGGTGACCGGCAAATCCGACAGAGGACAGCGCCTGCGCGACCTCGCGCGGCTGCGTCGCGTGCGCGACCGGATCGACCGGGAGTACGCGCAGCCGCTCGACGTGGAGGCGCTCGCCCGCGGCGTGCACATGTCGGCCGGGCACCTCAGCCGCCAGTTCCGGCTCGCCTACGGCGAGTCGCCGTACGGCTACTTGATGACGCGCCGCATCGAACGCGCCATGGCGCTGTTGCGTCGCGGCGACCTCAGCGTCACCGAGGTCTGCTTCGAAGTCGGCTGCTCGTCGCTCGGCTCGTTCAGCAGTCGCTTCAGCGAGCTGGTCGGCTTGCCACCCAGCGCCTACCAGCGCCTCGAAGCGCGCGCGACGGCCGGGATGCCGGCGTGCGTGGCGAAGCAGGTGACCCGACCGATCAGGAATCGAGAAGCGCCGGCGCCCGAGCCACCCCTAGAATGACGGCCATGGACATCACCATCCACGCAAGCATGCTCCCGCACATCGACCCGGACGCGTCCCTGGCCTTCTACCGCGACACCCTCGGCTTCGAGGTCCGCAACGACGTCGGATACGAAGCGATGCGCTGGATCACGGTCGGACCCGTCGACCAGCCCGGCACCTCCATCGTCCTGTCGCCGCCGACCGCCGCGCCCGGAATCACCGACGACGAGCGACGCACCATCCACGAGATGATGGCCAAGGGCACCTACGCCATGATCCTGCTGGCCACCAGGGACCTCGACGGCGCCTTCGAGCGCGTCCAGGCCAGCGGCGCCGAGATCGTGCAGGAGCCGACCGAGCAGCCGTACGGCGTTCGCGATTGTGCCGTCCGCGATCCCGCGGGGAACCTGGTCCGCATCCAGGAACTGCTCTGAGCTGAGAGCCGAGAGCGTGGGTGCGGCCACCCACCGGACGGAGGCACGATGACCGAGGATCCGACGCCGCCCTCCCCGCATGTCGCCGACCGTCACGACCTCATCCGCGTGCACGGCGCGCGCGTGAACAACCTCAAGGACGTGACGCTGGAGATCCCGAAGCGCCGGCTGACGGTGTTCACCGGCGTCTCCGGCTCGGGCAAGAGCTCGCTGGTGTTCGACACCATCGCCGCGGAATCGCAGCGGATGATCAACGAGACCTATAGCGCCTTCGTGCGGGGCTTCATGCCGACGCTGGCGCGGCCCGAGGTCGACGTCCTCGACGGCCTGACGACCGCGATCATCGTCGACCAGGAGCGTATGGGCGCCAACGCCCGATCCACCGTGGGCACGGCGACGGACGCCAACGCGATGCTGCGTATCCTCTTCAGCCGGCTCGGTGAGCCACACATCGGTTCCCCGAGCGCGTACGCCTTCAACGTCCCGTCGGTGCGGGCGACCGGAGCGTTCACGGTCGAGCGCGGCGAGGACAGGACCAGGGCGGTGACGCGCACCTTCAACCGGACCGGCGGCATGTGCCCGCGCTGCGAAGGCATGGGCGCGGTGACCGATCTCGACCTGTCCCAGCTCTTCGACGATACGAAGTCGCTCGCCGACGGCGCGCTCACCATCCCCGGCTACACCGCGGGCGGCTGGAACTACCGCCTCTACGCGTCCTCCGGCTTCTTCGACCCGGACAAGCCGATCCGTGCGTTCACCAAGAAGCAGCTGCACGACTTCCTGTACCGGGAGCCGACGCGCATGAAGATCGAGGGCATCAACATGACCTACGAGGGTCTGATCCCTCGGATCCAGAGATCGATGCTCTCCAAGGACGTCGACGCGATGCAGCCGCACATCCGGGCCTTCGTGGAGCGGGCGGTCACGTTCACCACCTGTCCCGACTGCGGCGGCACGCGGCTGAGCGAGGCCGCCCGCTCGTCGAGGATCCAGGGCATCCACATCGGCGAAGCCTGCGCCATGCAGATCAGCGACCTGGCGACGTGGGTCGGCGACCTCGACGAGCCCTCGGTGGCGCCGCTGCTGGTCGCGCTGCGGCACACCCTCGACTCGTTCGTGGAGATCGGGCTGGGCTACCTCTCGCTCGACCGGCCGTCAGGCACGCTGTCGGGCGGCGAGGCGCAGCGCGTGAAGATGATCCGCCACCTCGGGTCGGCACTCACCGACGTCACCTACGTCTTCGACGAGCCGACGATCGGGCTGCACCCGCACGACATCGAGCGGATGAACGAGCTGCTGGTGCAGCTTCGCGACAAGGGCAACACCGTGCTCGTGGTGGAGCACAAGCCGGAAGTGATCGTGCGCGCCGATCATGTCGTCGACCTGGGGCCCGGCGCCGGCGCGGGCGGCGGCGAGATCGTGTACGAGGGCGGCGTCGAGGGGCTGCGCTCCAGCGGCACCCTCACAGGGCGACACCTCGACGACCGGGCCGCGCTGAAGGCGTCGCTGCGCGCGCCGTCCGGCGTGTTGGAGGTGCGCGGCGCCGCCACCCACAACCTCCAGAACGTCGACGTCGACGTACCCCTCGGCGTGCTCGTGGTCGTGACCGGCGTGGCCGGCTCGGGCAAGAGCTCGTTGATCGACGGTTCGGTGTCGGGCCGTGACGGCGTGGTCACCATCGACCAGGGCGCGATCCGCGGTTCCAGGCGGAGTAACCCGGCGACCTACACGGGGCTGCTCGACCCGATCCGAAAGGCGTTCGCGAAGGCCAACGGCGTGAAGCCGGCGTTGTTCAGCGCCAACTCCGAGGGCGCCTGTCCCGCCTGCAACGGGATCGGCGTCATCTACACCGAGCTCGGCTACATGGAGAGCGTCGCCGCCCCCTGCGAGGTGTGCGAGGGCAAGCGCTTCCAGGCTGCGGTGCTGGAGTACCGCTTGGGCGAGCGTGACATCAGCGAGGTGCTCGCCATGCCGGTGGCCGAGGCCGAGGCATTCTTCGGATCCGGCGCGGCGAAGACGCCGGCGGCCCACAAGATCCTGTCCCGCATGGCCGACGTGGGCTTGGGCTACCTGACACTCGGCCAGCCGCTCACCACGCTCTCCGGCGGCGAACGCCAGCGGCTCAAGCTGGCCACGCGCATGGCCGAGAAGGGCGGCATCTATGTCCTCGACGAGCCCACCTCCGGCCTGCACCTCGCCGACGTCGAGCAGCTTCTCGGCCTGCTCGACCGGCTCGTCGACGCCGGCACGTCGGTCATCGTCATCGCGCACCACCAGGCGGTCATGGCGCACGCCGACTGGATCATCGACCTAGGCCCCGGCGCCGGACACGACGGCGGCAAGGTCGTGTTCGAGGGCACGCCCGCCGACCTCGTCGCCGCCCGCTCCACCCTCACCGGCGAGCACCTGGCGGCCTACGTGGGCGCCTGATGGAGGACCCCCGTATCGTAGAGACTCGGCTCTCACGCGGCGCGGTGCGGGGACCCCCGGGGACCCGCATCGGCCCTGCCATCACCGATCTCGGCGAAGGAGAACCATGTACCGGACCACGCACCTCGACGCCACCACCACACGCGGTGCGCCGCTCCCGTACACGTTCTTCCGGAACGACACCGGGACCGACCGGCTCGCCGTGCTCTTCCCCGGCCTGGGTTACCGAGCCACCATGCCCCTGCTCCACTACACCCAGCGGGCCTTCCAGGAGCGCGGCGCCGACGTCCTGCGCCTCGACCTCGCGTACGATCTCGATCCCGACTTCCCACGCGACGACGCCTCCCGCCGGCGCGCCTGGATCCGCGACGATGCGCTCAGCGCGTACCGGGCCGCCACCCGGCAAGGCGCGTACCGGGACGTGATCCTCGTCGGCAAGTCCATCGGGACGCTCGCCCTTGCCGACATCCTCGCCGACGTCCCCGCCGACGTTCCCGCCCACGTCCCCGCCGACATCCCCTCTGCCGGCCTGCCGCCGCGTACGCCCGCCTGCGTGTGGTTGACGCCCCTGCTCAACGATGCGTCGCTGCTCGAGACCGTCCAGCGGCGGCTGCCCCCGTCGTTGTTCGTGATCGGCACGGCGGACCCCTTGTACGACGCGACGCGGCTCGACGAGCTCGCTGAGCGTACCGGCCGCAACCGCGTGATCGTCGAAGACGCCGACCACAGTCTCGAGATCCCGGGGGACATGGCGAAGACGCTCCAAGCCATGCACGCCTATCTGTCGGCGCTCGACGGCTTCCTGGCGGGCCTCAGCACCACGCCGTAGCGCACGCTGGACGCGCGGACAACGATCCCGGGCGCTGCGTCGGGGCGTGCACGAGGACTCTCAGCGCTTCCACACGTCCGCGATGATGGACACGCCCCGCAGCTCGCCGCCGGGCCTCAGGAACTCGAAGCACAGCGCCGCGGCCGCGCGTCACCCGGAATCCGGCTCAGCTCCGGCAAGCGCGCTCCCAATCGATAGTCTGGGCTAGAAGAAGTGCAACCGCCTCGAGCCCCACCCGGTCCTCTTCGTCGAAGGTCGCCACCCGGTCGCTGTCGAGATCGAGCACCGCCGTCACGGCGCCGCGGCCGTCGACGATCGGCACCACGATCTCCGAACGCGAGCGCGGGTCGCAGGCGATGTGCCCCGGGAAGGCGTCCACGTCCGCCACCACCTGGCTGGCGCGCTGCGCGACCGCGGCGCCGCACACGCCCGCCCCGATGGCGATCCGCACGCACGCGGGTCGACCCTGGAAGGGCCCGACGACCAGCTCGCCGTCACGCAGCAGGTAGAACCCGGCCCAGTTGAGCCCCGGCAGCCACTCGAAGATCGCCGCCGCGGCGTTGGCGAGGTTCGCGAGCCAGTCCGGCTCACCCTCCAGGAGGCCCGCCAGCCGCTGAAGCAACTCGCCGTAGCGCGCCGCCTTCGCCTGCGCCGCGCGTGCATCGTCGGGACCGTGGATGTCCGCCATGCAGACCAGCCTACCGGTAGGGACGACCGCACCCCGCCCGACCGGCGACCTCAGCCGACCGGCGACCTCGCCCCGTGTCCGAGATGCACGCCGTTCCGCCCCCCCGGCGCGAAGCCTGTAGCGTACTCTTGAAGGGTTGAAAAGGCCCCACGGGCCGGATCGAACGAGACGATCGCGCAGGTGCCGGCGGTCCCGGCCACGCGCGGCATATCGAGGAGCGGAGCCCATCATGGACGACACCAACACTCCGAGGATCATCTACACCAAGGTCGACGAAGCGCCGGGCCTGGCGACGTACTCGCTGTTGCCGATCGTGGAAGCGTTCGCGCAAGCGGCCGACGTCGCCGTCGAGACCCGCGACATCTCGCTATCCGGCCGCATGCTGGCCGCCTTCCCCGAGGCTCTGAGCGAGGAGCAGCGCGTCGACGACGGACTGGCCTACCTGGGCCGGCTGGCGGAGACGCCGGTGGCGAACATCATCAAGCTCCCCAACATCAGCGCCTCGCTGCCGCAGCTCAAGGCGGCCATCACTGAGCTCCGGGCCAGGGGCTACGCACTGCCCGACTACCCCGACGAGCCCACCACCGACGCCGAGCGCGACGCGCGTGAGCGGTACGACCGCGTCAAAGGCAGCGCCGTCAACCCGGTGCTGCGGCAGGGCAACTCCGACCGGCGCGCCCCCGCCTCGGTGAAGGCCTACGCCCGCAAGCACCCGCACTCCATGGGAGCATGGAGCGCCGACTCGAAGTCCCACGTGGCGACCATGAGCTCGGGCGACCTGCGGGGCACCGAGGTGTCCGGCACCGTCGCCCCGTCCGACGCGGGCGAGGCCCGTATCGAGCTGGTCGAGGCAGGCGGCCGCACCACTGTTCTCAAGGATCGGCTCCCGCTCGACGCCGGCACGGTGATCGATGCCGCCGTCATGAGCCGCGCCGCGCTGCGCGCGTTCGTGGCCGAGCAGATCGCGGACGCCAAGCGTCAGGACGTGCTGTTCTCCGTGCATCTGAAGGCCACCATGATGAAGGTCTCCGACCCGATCATCTTCGGCCACGTCGTGGAAGTGTTCTTCGCCGACGTCTTCGACAAGCACGCCGCCACCTTCCGCGAGCTCGGCGTCAACCCCAACAACGGCCTCGCCGCGCTCTACGGCGCCATCGCGGGCCTGCCCGAAGCGCAGCGTCGCGAGATCGAAGCGGATCTCGACGCGGCGCTGGCCGCCGGTCCCGACATGGCGATGGTCGACTCGGACAAGGGCATCACCAACCTCCACGTACCCAGCGACGTCATCGTCGACGCCTCGATGCCGGCGGCCATCCGTACCTCGGGTCAGATGTGGGGTCCGGACGGCAAGCAGCACGACACCAAGTTCGTCATCCCCGACAGCGCCTATGCCGGCGTGTACCAGGCGGTGATCGACGACTGCAAGGACAACGGCGCCTTCGATCCGCGCACCATGGGCAGCGTGCCCAACGTGGGACTGATGGCGCAGAAGGCCGAGGAGTACGGCTCGCACGACACGACCTTCGAGGCGCCCGCGGCCGGCACCATCCGGGTGGTGTCCGCCGCCGGCGCGACGCTCCTGGATCGGGACGTCGAGGCGGGCGACGTCTGGCGCATGTGCACCGTGACCGACGCTGCAGTGCGCGACTGGGTCAAGCTCGCCGTGACCCGCGCGCGCGCCAGCGACACGCCGGCGGTGTTCTGGCTCGATGCCAAGCGCCCGCACGACGCGCAGCTCATCGCCAAGGTCGAGCGCTACCTCCCCGATCACGACACCACCGGCCTCGAGCTTCAGGTTCTTGCGCCCGAGCAGGCGACGCTCCTGTCCTGCCAGCGGCTGCGCCAGGGCCTCGACACCATCTCGGTGACCGGCAACGTGTTGCGCGACTACCTCACCGACCTCTTCCCCATCCTGGAGGTCGGTACCAGCGCCAAGATGCTCTCCATCGTGCCGCTCATGGCGGGCGGCGGGCTGTTCGAGACGGGCGCCGGCGGCTCGGCGCCGAAGCACGTCCAGCAATTCGCGGCCGAGGGGCACCTGCGCTGGGATTCGCTGGGCGAGTTCATGGCGCTGGCCGCTTCGCTGGAGCACCTCAGCAGCGTCTCCGGCAACCACACCGCCCAGATCCTGGCCGACACGCTCGACCGTGCCACGGCCAGCGTGCTCGAGAACAACAAGGCGCCGTCGCGCAAGGTCCGCGAGATCGATAACCGGGGCGGCCACTTCTACCTGGCCCTGTACTGGGCCCAGGAGCTCGCGGCCCAACGCGACGACCCGGAGCTGGCGGCGCGCTTCGCCGGTCTCGCGGAATCGCTGGCCGCGAACGAGGCGACGATCGCCGGCGAGCTGCTGGCGGCGCAGGGAGCGCCCGTCGATCTGGGTGGCTACTACATGCCGGACGATGCCCTGGCGACGCGGGCGATGCGGCCGAGCGCCACCTTCAACCGGCTGTTGGAGGCGTTCGCAGGCTGAGACCCGGCCCACGACAGCGACGGCATCGCGGCCGCGCGGGTGAGCACAGCCCGCGCCGCCGCGATGCTGCGACAAACCGCCCACTCCCCCTCTCGCAGCGGTACCGTGACGGAAAGGCAACCTGCACCCGCGAGAGGAACGGTACCCGCATGGCATCGAAGGCACGCACGGTCAGGGCGCCCCGAGGCGTCGAGCGCACCTGCAAGGGCTGGCAGCAGGAGGCGGCCCTGCGGATGCTCATGAACAACCTCGACCCCGAGGTCGCCGAGAATCCGGACGAGCTCGTGGTCTACGGCGGCAGCGGGCGCGCCGCCCGCAGTTGGGAGGCGTTCGACGTCATCGTCGCCACCCTGAAACGCCTCGAGAACGACGAGACCCTGCTCATCCAGTCGGGCAAGCCCGTCGGGGTGTTCCGCACCCACGAGATGGCCCCCAGGGTGCTCATCGCCAACGCCCTGCTGGTCCCGGCCTGGGCCACCTGGGAGGAGTTCCGCAAGCTCGAGGCGGCGGGCCTCACCATGTTCGGGCAGATGACCGCCGGCTCCTGGATCTACATCGGCACCCAGGGGATCCTACAGGGAACCTTCGAGACCCTCGCCGAGGCCGCCAGCCAGCACTTCGGCGGCGACCTGGCCGGGCGTTGGACGCTGACCGCGGGTTGTGGCGGGATGGGGGGCGCGCAGCCGCTCGCCGTCACCATGAACGGGGGCGTGTGCCTGATCGTCGATGTCGACCTCGAGCGGCTCGAGCGCCGCGTGCGCAACCGCTACCTGGACGAGATCGCCGATGATCTGGACGACGCCCTGGCCAGGGTCGAGCGTGCCGTGGACGCGCGCGAAGGCCGCTCGATCGGCCTGGTGGGCAACGCCGCGGAGGTGTTCCCGGAGGTGGTGCGGCGCGGCCGCGTGCCCGACCTCACGACCGACCAGACGTCGGCCCACGACGCCCTCAACGGCTACGTGCCGGCGGGCCTGACGCTGAGCGAGGCCGCCGTGCTGCGGTCGCACGACCCGGAATCCTACGTCGCCCGCGCCAAGGCCAGCATGGCCGAGCACGTGCGCGCCATGCTGGCGCTGCAGGAGCGAGGCTCGGTCGTCTTCGACTATGGCAACAACCTGCGCCAGCAGGCCAAGGACGCCGGGGTGCAGGACGCCTTCGACTTCCCCGGCTTCGTGCCCGCCTTCGTCCGTCCCCTGTTCTGCGAGGGCAAGGGACCGTTCCGCTGGGCCGCGCTCTCCGGCGACCCCGCCGACATCGACCGCATCGACCGGGCCATCCTGGAGGCCTTCGCCGACGACGAGCGCCTGACGCGCTGGATCCGCATGGCGAGCGAGCGGGTGGCGTTCCAGGGCCTGCCGGCGCGCATCTGCTGGCTCGGTTACGGCGACCGCGCCAAGCTGGGCGCCATCATGAACGAACTGGTGGCCTCGGGTGAGGTGAGCGCGCCCATCGTCATCGGCCGCGACCATCTCGACAGCGGCTCGGTGGCGTCGCCCAACCGCGAGACCGAGGCCATGCGCGACGGCAGCGACGCCATCGCCGACTGGCCCATCCTCAACGCGCTGCTCAACACCGCGGCAGGCGCGAGCTGGGTGTCGGTCCACCACGGCGGTGGTGTGGGGATCGGCTACGCCCTGCACGCCGGCATGGTGGTGGTGGCCGACGGCACGCCGGAGGCCGCCGAGCGGCTCGAGCGCGTGCTGACCACCGACCCCGGCAGCGGCGTGATGCGCCACGCCGACGCGGGCTACCCGGAAGCGGTGCGCACCGCCCGCGAGAAGGGCATCGACCTGCCGATGCTCGCCCCCGACACACCGTGACCGACCCCGAACGGACGGCGGCCACCCTGCTGGTGCGCCACGCCGACGAGCTGGTCACGCTGGCGGGCCACGGCGCCGCACCCCTCACCGGCGCCGCTCTGGGCGAGCTCGGTGTGATCCCGGACGGCGCCGTCGCGGCGGCGGGCGACAGGATCGTCGCCGTCGGCCCCAGCGACCTCGTCGAGCGCTCCGTGACGCTGGCCGACGGCGCCCGGGTCGTCGACGCGCACGGCAAGACCGTGCTGCCGGGCTTCGTGGACCCGCACACCCACCTGGTGTACGCCGGCACGCGCGAGCGCGAGTTCCCGCTGCGTCTGGCCGGCGCGTCCTACCTGGAGATCCTGCAGGCCGGCGGCGGCATCCTGAGCACCGTCGCCGCCACGCGCGCGGCCGACGAAGCCACCCTGGCGCGCCGCACGCGCGAGCGTCTCGACACCGCGCTGCGTCACGGCACCACCACGCTGGAGATCAAGAGCGGCTACGGCCTCGACACCGCTACCGAACTGCGGCAGCTCAGCGCGGCGCAGCGCGCCGGACGCGGTCACGCGGTACGGACGGTGGCCACCTTCATGGGCGCGCACGCCTTCCCGCCGGAGTTCCGCGACGCCCCCGAGCGCTACCTCGACCTCGTCGTCGAGGCGATGATCCCGGCGGTGGCGCAGGCGGGCCTGGCCGCCTTCTGCGACGTGTTCTGTGAGGAAGGCGTGTTCGACGTGGCGCAATCGCGGCGCATCCTCGAGGCCGGTCGCGACGCCGGGTTGCGGCCCAAGCTCCACGCCGACGAGTTGACAAGCTCGGGCGGCGCGGAGCTGGCCGCCGAGCTCGGCGCCGTCTCCGCCGATCACCTCGTCTACGCCTCCGACGCCGGCCTCGAGGCGATGGCGGCCGCGGGCGTGGTCGCCGTGCTCCTCCCCGGCACCACCTTCAGCCTGATGGGGAGCCGCTACGCGCCCGCCCGCCGCATGATCGACGCCGGCGTGCCGGTGGCGCTCGCCACCGACGCCAACCCGGGCTCGAGCCCGACGGAGTCGATGCAGATCATCGTCAACCTGGCATGCCTGCAGCTCAAGCTCTCCCCTTCCGAGGCGATCGCCGCCGCCACGCTCAACGCCGCGCACGCCCTGGGCCTGGCGCACGAGGTCGGGTCCCTCGAGGTCGGGAAGCGCGCCGACCTGCTGGTGGTCGACGCCCCCAGCCACACCTACCTCGCCTACCACTACGGCACCAACCTGGCCGAACGCGTGATCGCAGGGGGACGCGTGGCCTGGCAACGGAACGGCCCCCGGAGTGAGGATCGACCATGAGCGAGCGCTACCCCGCCGACCTCGCGCCCACCGGCGTCGCCACCTTCTTCAAGGCGCCGCTGGTCGAGCGCTTCGAGGACTGCGCCGGCACGATCGCCGTACTCGGCGTGCCGCACGACCTGGGGGTGGGCTACCGGCCCGGCGCCCGCTTCGGACCCCGCGCCGTGCGCGAGGCCTCCACCCGGCTCGGCCCCCTCTCCCCCGATGGCATCTTCGACATCGACCGAGACCGCCGGGTGCTCACCGGGAAGCGTGTGGTGGACGCCGGTGATGTGGACGTGCTGCGCAGCCGGCCGGGCCCCACACTGGAGGCGGTGGAGGCGAGCGTGGCGGCGCTGGTGCGTGCCGGCGCCTTCCCTGTGCTGATCGGCGGCGATCACTCCGCCACCGGGCCGGCCGTGCGCGCGCTTGCCGGGCAGGGTCCGCTGTGCGTGCTCCAGATCGACGCCCACCTCGATGCGACCGACGAGGTGATGGGCAGCCGGGACACCAGCAGCAGCCCCATGCGACGTGCGGCCGAAGTCCCCGAGGTGACGCGCATCCTGCAGGTCGGCATCCGCGGGGCACGGACCTCGCAGGCGACCTACCGTGAGGCCCGAGCGCGCGGCAACCTGGTGCTCACGACCGACGCCGTGCGCACGCCCCAGGGATGGAAGATGCTTCTGGACGCGCTGGACGCCTGCGATCGTTGCTACCTCACGCTCGACATGGACGCCTTCGATCCCGCGTTCGCGCCCGGCGTGTCGTCGCCCGAGCCGGGCGGCTTCGACTACCCGGAGGTGCGACGCCTATTGCACGAGGTCGTCGCGCGCACGGCTGTCGTCGGCTTCGACGTGATGGAGACCAATCCGCTGGTCGACGGCAGCGGCGCCACCGCCTACCTGGCGGCCGTGGCCGCGCTCGAGTTGCTGGGCGCGATCTTCCTCTGAGCGCCGGCGCTGCGGCCTGTCGCCGGCCGGCGCCGGCCGGCCGCTCGCGACGGGACGCGCCGGCGGCGTTGCCGCCAACATCACGCCGTGACCCTTCGAACGGTACTCAGGCACGCATCCCTTACAATGCGTCCGTTGTGAACGATCCCTGGGGGCTGAGCGTCCTGGGCCCGGCCATGCTCCAACGAGCCGGGCGCCCGAAGGAGACGCTGGAGCGGAAGGCCGCGGCGTTGCTCGCCTACGTGGCGATCACCGGTCCGACGCCGCGCGCCACCATCGCCGGGCTGCTGTGGCCCAACGTGGTGGACGCCCGCGCGCGCAACAATCTGCGCCAACTGTTGCACCGCCTGCGCGTGTTCGAGGACCTCCTCGAAACGGACGGCGACCTTCGCTTGGGAGCCGTCACGGCCGACGTCAGCGAGCTCCAGGCCCTGCACGCCGAGGCGCGCAGTGACGTCATCGCGCAGCGCTGGGCCCCGCAGACGCCGACGCTGCTGGAGGGCCACAGCTACGACGACTGTCCGGATCTGGCTGAGTGGGTGATCGCCGAGCGCGAGCGCCTGTTGGAGATCGTGCGGCGCTCGCTGGAAGCGGAAGCCGAGCGCTTGGAAGGCGCCGGCGAGCTCCGGCGCGCCCTGCGCCTGGCGCAGCAGCTCTCGACGCTCGACCCGCTGTCGGAAGCGAACTACCGGAAGGTCATGCGGCTGCACTATCTCGCCGGCGATCGCGGGCAGGCCATGGCCACCTACCGACGCTGTCGCGAGGTGCTGCTCGAGACCTTCGGGCTCGAACCGCTGCCGGACACCGTCGAGCTGGCCAGGGCCATCGACAGCGGCGCCGTGACCGCGCCGCAACCGCCCCCGGCACGTGCGCTGCCCGTGGCGCTGTTGCGCCCGCCGCGACTGGTCGGGCGCGACGCGGCGTGGCAGGCGCTCGAGGCAGCCTGGGGCCGCGTGAAGACCCTCGTCGTCATCGGCGAACCCGGCATCGGCAAGTCCCATCTGATCCATGACTTCGCCGCCGGCAAGGGGGAGGTGCTCGTCACGCGCGGCATGCCGGGCGACCGGAACGTCCCCTACGCCAGCAAGGCCCGCTCCCTGAACGCACTCCTGCACGAGAATCCCGACTACGCCGACGAGCCCTGGATCCGCGACGAGCTGGCCCGCATCCTGCCGGAGCGCTTTCCCCGCCCCGACGGTCAGTCGCCGATCGTCGACGAGCCACAGAAGCTGCGGCTGTTCGAGGCCGCCGCCCGGGTCCTCGCCAATGCGCTGGAGGGCAAGGCCGTGCTCGTGAACGAGGACCTGCACTTCTGGGACGACGCCAGCTTCGAGATGGGCACCTACTTCATCTCCCGTTTCTCCGATTCGGCGGTCCATGCCATCGCCTCGGTCCGTCCGGGTGAGCTCGACGGCACCCGGGAACGCGTGCTGAGCAGTGCCGCCGAGAGCGGACTGGCCGAGATCGTGACGCTCCGGCCGCTAGGGCTCGAGCAGATCGAGGGGCTCATCCAGGGCACCGGCATGACGGGCACCGCTCCCCCCGCCGACGTGGTCCTGCGGGTATCGGGCGGGAACCCGTTCTACGCGCTTGAACTCCTGCGCACCGCGTGGCAGGACGCCGCACGAGACGGCGGCGGCGCAGACCCCTTGCCCAGGAGTGCGGCCGGCGTGCTCGCGGGCCGTATCCGCCGCCTGTCCCGCCCTGCCGCGGACGTGCTCCGCGTGAAGGCGATGGCGGGCACCGCGTTCTCGACCGAGCTCGCCGCCGCGGTCCTGGAGCTGCCCGCCGCCACGCTGCGCACCGCCGTCGCCGAGCTCGAGCTCCACCGCCTGCTGCACCACGGCGAGCTCGCCCACGAGCTCATCGCCGACGCCATCGCGGACCGTACGCCTCCCGAGGCCGCCCGCCTCTGGCACCGGCGACTCGCCACCGCCCTCGAGGCCTTCGACGCCGCCCCGGCGGTGATCGCAGGGCAGTTCCTGTCCGCCTGGGAACCGGCCGCCGCCTTCCCTCATCTGCTCCGAGCCGGCGACGGCGCGCGCGCCGTGTTCGTGCTGGAGGACGCCGAGCGCTGGTACCTGCTGGCGCTGTGGGCGGCTGCGGACGTCGACGGCCGCAGCCAGGCGCTCGTCCGATTGGACGACGTGACGACGCAGCGTGGGCGTGCCGACGAGGCCGCCGGCTTCCTGGAGGAGCTCGAGCGCATCGCCGCCGTCGAGCAGGACCCCGTCCTGCTGGTCGAGAGCGCGCTGCGCCGGGCGCGCTGGGCCACGGAACGCGGGGACCACCCGGTCGCCGCCCGCAAGGCCCGTCAGGCGCTCGACGACGCCCTCCATCTCGGGGACGCCGAACGCATCGATCGGGCCCGCCTGGCGCTCGGCGACCTCGCGTATCTCTCGGGAGCCTACACCGAGGCCCAGGCCACCTTCCTCGAGGTCACCCGTTCAGGGCACGAGGCGCGTCGCCTACGAGCCTTCCAACGTCTGGGCGCGCTCGAGGCGATGCGGGGCGACGTGGACGCAGCGTTCGAGCACCACCGTGAAGCCCTCATACTGGCCCGCAGCCTGCACGACATTCCGCTGATCGCGACGCTGCTCAACAGTCTCGGCGCCGACCGCGAGCGCAGGGGGGCGTACCCGGAGGCCATCGAGCACTTCACCGAGGCCGCGGACGTCGCGCTGCGCGCCGCCGATCGGCGCACCGGCGGCATCGCCCTGTCCAACGCGGCGCTGACCGAGGTGAGCCGCGGTGCCCTGGCCGCCGCGCTGGTCCACGCCGAGCGCGCGCTGGCGGTCTCCGCCCCGCTCGGGGCCGATCGCTCGGCGGCGATGGCCCACTTCGCGCACGGCTACGCGCTCCGACGGCTGGGCCGCATCGGGCCGGCGCGCGCGGCGCTGCGCGAGGCCGCGCGCTTGCGGGAGGCCGCGGCGGACGTGCGGGGCGCCTTGGTGGCGCGCTTCAATCTCGCCGCCATCGACCTCGAGGTCGCCTCGCCGGACGCAGCGGGAGCCGCGACGGCCGGGGTGGAGGACGTCCTGGCCGAGCTGGCGGAGCTGAAGCTGCCGCAGTTCTACGCCTGGTGCCTCCTCGAGCTGGCGTTCCTGGCCGACGACGCCGATACCGTCCGGCAACGGGTCGAGCAGGCCATGGCGCTGGACGACGGCGACCACCTGCGCCTCGCCGCCGACGTGGCCGCCCTGCGCGCCGCGATCCTGGACAACGGGCACGGCGCCGCCGCCGCGCTGCGACCACAACTGCTGGCGCGCGCCGAGGCGCATCCGGTCCTCGAGACGAGCCTGGCCTACCTGCTCCTGGCCGACACGGCCCCTTCCGATGACGAGCGCAACGCCCTGCACCGGCGCGCCGACGCGCGCCTCGCGCAGGAGGTCGGCGACCTCGGCGACGACACGCAGAGAAGCCGCAGGACCTACCTGGCGCGGCGTCGCCCGACCTCCGAGTGAACCGATCGATCCCCGGGGACGACACGACTGTGGCGCCCCTTCCCCGCCGGCGGCCGCAATCCTGAGCTTGACACTCTGGATTGTGCGCCGCTAGACTCTGCGTATACCCGAGCCAACCACTCGGGTATATTGGCGGCGCCCCTGCGCGACGACTCTACGGCAGCGGACCGTGCCGCCACCACACGACAACGGAGCACGGCCCACCGGGCTGTCGCCTTCGAAAGGATCGCCACCCATGGCCTCGCCCTCCCCGCGCCGCCTGCGGCCGCTGCCCAACACCCACGCCCTCGTCGCCACCATCGCGCTGGCCCTCGCCCTCGCTGCGGCCGGGGCGCAATCCGCACCGACGACCGTGCCATCCCAGCTCGTCGACTCCTTCCGCCTCGACGCTCGCGGTCGCGCCGCCGCCAGCCTGGCGGCGGACGGTCACCCGGACGACGCCCGCCTGCAACTCGAGCGTGCCGCCCAGGGGCCGTTGGCCGCGCTGACGGCGAGTTCAGCCAACGAGCCGCTGCGCAGCGCCTTCGAGCGCCTCCGCAGCGCCGTCGACGGCGGCGACGGCCGCGCCGCCCGCGGCGCGGCCGACCGCCTCACCGGCGCCGTGACCGGGCTCGCCGAGCACGGACGCGACGGCGGCGACGCCGTCCGCAGCGTTCTCGTGGCGCTTGTCCGCGAAGCCGGCCGGGAAGGGTTGGAGGCCTCCGCTCAGCCGGCAGGTACGCCTACCGCCACGGAGCCCGGCGCCTACGCGTCGGCGTTGGCGGCCGTGGCCGTCGAGCAGGCGCAGCGCCTCCGGGTGGGCGCCACGGTCCGTGACGCCCTGGTGACTCTCCGTAGCGCCCTCGGCGCCGACGTGGTGCGCCCGGCCACCGTTCGCTCCGCCACCGACAACGCCCTCGCCGCCCTCGGCGCCCCACCCAGCGCGGCCGACACCGCGCGCCTGCTACAGACCATCGAGGCCGACCTGGACCGCGCCGTGGCACGCTACCGCGAAGGCGACAGCGCCGGCGCGGGCGAGGCGCTCATCGACGCCTACCTGGAGAACTTCGAGGACCTCGAACCCCCGCTCGCGGCCGCCGCCCCCGATCTCGAACGGCGGCTCGAGCACACCCTCCGCGACCAGCTACGGGCGCTGGTGGCGCAGGGCGTCCCGACCGACCACTTCGCGGCCGCCGTGCAGAGCGCCCGCGCCGATCTCGAGCGCGCCCGGAAGGCGCTCGAGTGACGCCGCCGGTCGAGGCGCACATGGAGGCGCCCATGCCGGCGGCGGTACGGGGCGTTGCGGCACGGGGTCTTGCGGCGCGGCGGCCGCGCGCCGCGTGGCGCCCGCCGGTCCTGCTCGTGCTCGCCGCGATGGCGGCGGCGTTGCTCGCCCTCGCACCCCAGGCGCGGGCTCAGCAGAAGGTCGACGTCGCCGCCGAGCTCCACACCGCCCACGACATGGTCGCTCGAAGCCTGCGGCTGTACCGCACCGGCCACGCCGATGAGGCCTACCGGCTCTCGCGCTCGGCCTACCTCGACCACTTCGAGTACGCCGAGCCCAAGCTGAGGGTGCTCGATCCCGACCTGATCCTCGATACCGAGTTCCTGTTCGCCAATCTCCGCAACGGCATGAAGGCCGGCGCACCGATGGGCGAGATCGATGCTGCCGCGGCCAAGATCTATGCCGACCTGCTGCGCGCCGAGACGGTGGTGAGCGGCACCGGCGCGCTCGCGCCCACGCTGGCCGCCGGCGGGAGCTTCTTCATCCTCTTCCGCGAGGGGCTGGAGGTCGTCCTGCTGCTGGGCTCCATCCTGGCCTACCTGCGCAGCACGCGCAACGACCGACTCGCGCCCGGCGTGTGGTACGGCCTCGCGGCCGCGCTGGTCGCCACCGGGTTGACCTACGTCGCGGCGTCCACCGTGCTGCGCGTGGCGCCCGCCTCACGCGAGTTGCTCTCGGGCATCACCAGCGTGGTGGCGGTGGCGATCCTGTTCTACCTCAGCTTCTGGATGCTGCAGCAGAGCGACCGGCGACGCCACATGGAGTTCATGCGCGCGCGGCTCGGCCACGCCGTGCAGCGCGGCAGCCTGCTCGCCGTCGCCGCAGCCGCCTTCGCCAGCGTCTACCGCGAGGGGTTCGAGACGGTGCTGCTCTACCAGGCGCTGGTCGGCGTCAGCGGCCCCGTGATGGGGTACCTGTGGCTCGGCCTGGCGGTCGGCGCCGTCGCCCTCGCGCTGGTGGCCTTCGTCATCCTGCGCCTGCAACGGAAGCTGCCGCTGCAGGTGTTCTTCCGGGTCGCCGTCACCGTGACCGCGCTGCTCGCCGTCGCCTTCGCGGGCAACGCCGCGCGCGCGCTGCAAGGGGCCGGCTGGCTGCCGATCACCAACCTGCTGGGCACGCTGCCGCGCCTGAACCCCAGCCTCGCCGCACTCACCGGCTTCCACCCCACCCTCGAAACGGTGTTGACCCAGGCCTGCCTGATCGGCGTCTATGCGATCGGGATGGTAGCATTCGTCCTGCGTCGGGGTCGGCTCGCACGCAAGAGCGCCGGCGGCGCGGCGGGCGAGACGTCCTCCGGCTGACGGCCGCCGCGCGATCGCGACCGATGCCGCCGGTCCCCGGACTCCCCGACAGCCGCCGGCTGCTCCGCCGGCCCGCTCCGACGCCTAGGCCATGAGCATCCCGACCCCTCCGCCGCCGCAGAGCGCCGTCCGCATCGGCATCGATGTCGGTGGGACCTTCACCAAGGGCGTCGCCCTCGATGCCGTCAGCGGAGAGATCTTCTCACGCGCGAGGGTGGCGACCACGCACCGGGCCGCCGAGGGCGTGGTCGCGGGCGTGCTCCGGGTCCTCGAGGAGCTGCTCGCCACGCTCCCTCCCGGCAAGCCCGTGGCCCTGGTAGCCCACGCCACCACGCAGGCCACCAACGCGCTACTCGAGGGCGACATGGCGCACGTGGGTCTGTTGGCGCTGGGACCGGCCGCCGAGGAACGCCTGATCCGCCGCCGCACGCAGCTCAGCGAGCTGCGCCTGGCCGGCGGCCGCCCCCTGGCGTTGAGCTGGGCCTTCGTCCCCTCCGACGCCCCGGACGTCGACGAGCGGGTGCGGGCCGTGGCGGCGGCCTGGCGGGCCGACGGGGTCGAGGCGGCAGCCGTCAGCCAGGCGTTCGCCGTCGACGACCCCGCCCTCGAGCGTCACGCCGCCGAGCTGCTGCGAGAGGCGGGGTTGCCCGCCACCGGCGGCTCGGAGCTGACGGGCGTCTACGGCCTGGAGATGCGCTCGAGCACGGCTGCGATCAACGCCTCCATCCTGCCCACCATGCTGCGCACGGCCGAGCACGTCGAGCGGGCGCTGGAGCGCAAGCTCCCCGGCGTGCCCCTGCTGGTGGTGCGGGGCGACGGCGGCGCGGTCGACCTGCAGGGGCTGCGCGAGGCGCCGATCCACACCGTGGTCAGCGGCCCCGCCGCTTCGCTGGCGGGCGCTATCCTGTACCACGGCGTGACCGACGGCATCCTGTTCGAGGTCGGCGGAACCAGCACCAACATCGGCGCCATCAAGGCCGGCCGCCCGGTGATGAAGCACATGACGGTGATGGACTTCCCCACGGCGCTGCGCGCGGCCGACATCCGCATCGCCGGGGTGGCGGGGGGCAGCTTGATCCGCCTGTCCAACCGGCGCATCGAAGAGGTGGGGCCGCGCAGCGCCCACATCGCGGGCCTCCCCTACGCCTCGCTCGCCGACCCGGCCGCCCTGGAGGGAGCGCGTCTGGAGCGCATCGCGCCGCGTGACGGGGACCCGGCCGACTACGCCGTGGTGGCGGCCGCCGGCGGCCGCTTCGCGATCACCCCCACCTGCGCCGCCAACGCCCTGGGCCGCCTCCCCGCCGACGATCCCGGCCACCGTCCGGCCGAGGCCGCCCGCAGCGCCCTGGCGCCGCTCGCGCGCGCCCTGGGCGCCGGCACGGACGAGCTGGCCTTGGCGATCCTGGAGGCGGGCGCCGAGAAGCTGACCCGCACCGTTCGCGCCGTGGCCGACGAACACGACCTGGGCGGCACCCGGTTGTACGGCGGCGGCGGCGCCGCCCGCGTGCTGGGCCCGGTCGTCGCCGCCCGCCTGGGCCTGGACTTCGAGTGCGTCCCCGAGCCCGACATCATCTCCAGCATCGGCGCCGCGCTGACGATGATCCGCGTCGAGCGCGAGCGCAACGCCGGCATCGACGACCCCACCATCGGCGACCTGCTGCTGCGCGAGGTCGAGGGTGAAGCGGTGCGGCTCGGCGCCGACCCGGCCCGCCTCCAGTCCGAGGTGCACTACCTGCCCGAGGAGCGCTTGCTGCGCGCCGTGGCCTTCGGCGCCCACCCCGTCGACGGCCATCGCGGCGACCTCGACGACGACGTGTTGCGCACGCTCGCGCGCCAGCAGCTCGGCGGGGGCCCGTGCGAGCTTCGCTACCGCAGCCCGGCGCTGGTCGTGCTCAGCGCCGAACGCCTGGAACGCCGGCTGTTCTCCCGCGTCCTGCGCCACCCGGTAGTGGCGATGGACCGTCGCGGCGCCCGCCTGCTCGAGCTCGACGACGCCACCACCCTGACCGGCACTCCGGGCGAGGTGCTGGCCGCGCTGGAGGCGCGCCTCGACGGCGGAACCGCCCCCCAGGCGCACGCCGTTACGCCGCGCCGGCTCATCGACTGCGGCCACTTGAGCGATCCCGAGGCGCTGCGGCGCTTCCTTCGTAGCGCCTTCCGGCTCGAGACCCAGGTGGCGCTGGTCCTGAAGGGGAGTTGAGGAGGATAGCATGCTGTACCGACGCCAGCGCCACTTCCCCGCCTACCTGGCGGCGCTGATCACCGCGGTGGTGGTCGTCCCCCTGGCCTTCTTGCTGGGTCGCGGCACGGCACCGAACCCGAGCCTCGCCACGCAGCTCACACCCTCGATCTACGCCGTGCAGCACGCGCAGGGAACGCTCGACGTGGTGGACCTCGAATATGCCCGGGCGGTGCCCGACGGCGCCGCGGCCCAGCCCGGGGCCAGTCTCACGGCCGCCAAGGACGCCGCCAGACGCGGCCTCGATGACCTCGACCAGGCCACCGACCTCGCCCGCCTCTACCCCGATCGCGCCCGCCAGGCACGCGCCGATTTCGAAGCGCTCCTACGCGCCATCGACCGGCACAGCGCGCTCGACGAGATCAAGACCCTCACCGGCGCGCTGCGCGCCGACCTGGCGGCCCTCGTCCCGGCCCTGTGAACCCGCCCTCCCGGGCACCGGCCGAGATTGCCCCTGCGCCCGACGGCGTCGTACAATGCCGGGCGCGAAGGCGTCCTGGAACGCCGCGCGGCCTGCGCCCGTAGCTCAGCTGGACAGAGCAGGGGACTCCTAAGCCCAAGGTCGAAGGTTCGAATCCTTCCGGGCGCACCATGACAACGCCGGCTGAGGTCGTCGCTAGGCGCGACGCTCAGCCAGCGTCGATCCCACCGACGCCACCATGATCGCCGCCATGGCGGCGATCTGCCGCGGCTCCAGCACGTCTCCCAGCAGCACCACCCCCACCAGCGCAGCGATGGCGGGCTCGCTGCTGAGCAGCACGCCGAACGCGCGCGGGCGCATCCGCCGCATGGCTTCGAACTCCAACGAGAACGGCACGATGGTCGAGATCAGCGCCACCGCCAGGCCCAGCGCCAACAGGCGTGGCTCGAGCAACGACGGCCCGGCCCGAGCCACGCCGCCCGGCAGCAGCAGCACCGCCGCCAGGGCCATGGCCAGCGCCAGCCCCTGATGGCCGGGCAGGGTGCGCCCGAGCCGGCCGCCCACCACGATGTACAGGCCGAGGCAGGCGGCGGCGGCGGCGGCGAACGCGAGTCCCACCGGGTCGAGCGCCACCCCCCCGACGGGTGCCAGCAGGGCGATGCCCCCGGCGGCGAGCCCGACCCACAGCAGGTCGAGCGCGCGGCGCGTGCCGAGCAACGCCACGGCGAGGGGCCCCATGAACTCGACGGTGGCGACCACGCCGAGCGGCAACCGCGCCAGCGCCTCGTAGAAGAACAGGTTGAGCCCCGCCAGGATCGATCCGAAGGCAGCCAGCCGCGCCCAGTCCGCCCGGGCCAGCGCCGTCAAGCGCGGCCTGGTGAGCGCCAGCAGCACGCCCGCGCCTAGCGCCAACCGGGCGAAGGCGGTGCCCTGCTCCCCCCAGGCATCGAACAGGTGGGTGGCCAACGCCGCGCCCAGGTGGATCGACAGGATGGCGGCGATCTCGAGCGCCGGGGCAGGCGTCGCCCTCACCAGGCGGCGGACCGCCATCACGGGCACCGCCGCGACGGACGACGAGGGCGGGGTCTGGGCGGTGGGGCGGCCATGGTGGGCCGCCAATCTACCGCACCGCGGGGAGCAGCGGGATGCGGACTACGCCACTACCGCCTACGCACCGACCCGTCTAGACTGTGCCGTGATCGGGCATCTACTGGCTTTCGTCATCTTCGGCGTGGTGTTCACGCTCTTCCGCCTGTTCGCAGGCCACGGTATGGGCCTGGTCCCGTCACTGGTCGTCAGCATCCCGTGCGAGGTGGCCGGCGTGATCGCCGGACGCTCCGTGAAGCGCTGGATGCAGGGCGGCTGACCGAGCGGGAACCCTCGCAGGGGTGTAGGGGAATCTCCGACAACCGCGTCGGAAAGACGGGGATGGGCCTCCGTCCTCATGGTTCTACGCTGGCGTGGAGGGTGTGGAGCGGGGCCGGTGGGCTCCGCGGAGCCCACCGCCGGCCGGACGCTCGGCCTCGAGCAACACTGCGGGACCTCGAAGGGGGTCGCCATGCTGGTCAGCGATTGGATGGTCGCAGATCCCGTCACCGTCACGCCGGATACGAAGCTCTTCGAAGCGCAGAAGGTGATGCGCGACGGTGGATTCCGGCGCTTGCCCGTTGTGTCGCGCGGCCGTCTCGTGGGCATCGTGACCGATCGGGACCTGCGTGAGGCGGCGCCCTCCAAGGCCACCAGCCTGTCGGTGTTCGAGCTCAACTACCTTCTCAGCCGCCTCACCGTCAGCGACGTCATGAAGACGGCGGTGCTGAACGTCTCCCCCGACGATCCGATCGAGCGGGCCGCCCTGATGATGAACGAGCACAAGATCTCGGGGCTTCCGGTCGTCGACGGCGATTCGGTGGTGGGGATCCTCACCATCACCGACCTGCTGCAGGCGCTGGTCTCGCTGCTCGACCTGGAGACGGGCGGCCGCGTCGCTCCCGTGGAGCGCGAGGCGTCGCCCACCTGACTTCCGACTCTCCTTCTACCTCCTAGCGCACCCTGTCCGCGGCCTACGGCCGCGGACAGGCGTTTCTGACAGAACGGATCGTGGCGGGGCTGCGCCCCGCCGCCCGTCAGGGAACGAGGGCCACACCGACCTCGTCCAGGATCTCGGCGGCCACGCGCTCCACCGCCTGTTGCACCGCCGGGGAGAGCCCCTCGCCCGGCCCGAACACGCCCCCCTGGACACCGAAGACGAGCAGCCGGCCGGGCATGACGCCCAGCGTCCGGGCCAGCTCGACCACGTTCGGTAGCGGCAGCAAGTGGCTCGACGCCCCCGAGGGCAGGGTGGCGCCGCTCAGGGCGGCGGCGTCGACACGGCGTGACGTCCCTGGCTCCAGGCCCGCGTCCATGGCGTCCACTACGATGGCGACGTCCGCGTCGCGCCACACCTCGATCAGGTCCGTAGGCTCACCGGCGTTCACGAGGACCGTCACGCCCGGTCCGGCCGAACGCGCCACCCGCAACGCGATGGCTGGCCCCACGCCGTCGTCGCTGCGAAGGTCGTTGCCGAGCCCCGCCACTACCACGCGCCTCACGGCCGGCGTTCCACGTCGAGATCCAGGAAGTGCGTGGCGCAGGAGATGCACGGATCGTAGTTGCGGATCGCCTGTTCGCACTGCCAGGTCAGTGCCTGGTCGTCCAGATCCAGGTGCGCCTCCACGAAGCGGGCCAGGTCGGCTTCGATGGCGCGCTGGTTCTGCGACGTTGGCGGCGTGATGACGGCCTCCTCGATGGTGCCGTCCGCGGCCAGGGTGTAGCGGTGGTACAGCAGTCCGCGCGGCGCCTCGCTCCAACCCGATCCGCGGCCCGCCCGAGGCTTGACCTCCACGGCGCTGGGGCTCGGGGGGCGGTAGCGCTGGATCAACGACAGCGCCTCCTCGACGGCGTACAACGTCTCCACCGCCCGCACCACGATGCTCTTGAAGGGGTTGCGGCAGGTCGTCCCGAGCCCCGCTTCGCGAGCCGCCTCCTGGGCCCTCGGCGACAGTCGGTCGAAGTCCAGGCTGTAGCGGGCCAGCGGACCCGTCATGTAGGTGCCACGCTCGCGCAACACTGCGTGCAGGGCGTTCGAGTGCTCCACGTGCAGCTCCTCGACGTGGTCCTCGAAGGCGTCCGGACCGATGTCCAGACCCTGATCGGACACCATCCGCCCCGCCTCCATCGGATAGTCGCTGGCATGCCGCAGCGCCACGTACTCGTGGTCGTGCTCGAAGTCCGGGAAGGTGAAGCCGCCCACCCAGCGCACCGTCTCCTCCGCCGCTTCCAGCGCACGCTGCAGCGGCTCGACCAGCGTCTCCAGCTCGGCCGCGGAGGGTGCGCGGTAGAACCCGCCGACGCGCACGTTCACGGGGTGGACCGCGCGCCCGCCGACCACGTTCATCAGGTCGTTGCCTGCCTTCTTGAGCGTGAGGCCGCGCTGGACGACGTCGGGCACCACCTTGGCGAGCTCGAGCGCGCTGTCGTAGCCGAGGAAGTCGGGGGCGTGGAGCAGGTAGATGTGCAGCGCGTGGCTCTGGATCCACTCGCCGCAGTACAGCAGCCGCCGTAGGGCCTGCACGGAGGGGCCGACCTCGACCCCGCAGGCTGCCTCGATGGCCTGCACCGCGCTGGTCTGGTAGGCCACCGGGCAGATGCCGCAGATGCGCGCGGTGATGTCGGGCGGCTCGGTGTAGGCGCGCCCACGCAGCAGCGCCTCGAAGAAGCGCGGTGGCTCGTAGATGTTGAGCGCGACCTCCTCGACGGTCGTTCCCTGCACCCGGATGCGCATGGCCCCTTCGCCCTCGACACGGGCGAGCGCCCCCACGCTGATCCTGCGCATCTCTCGTTGGTCAGAGGTCATGGTGACCGCTCCCGTCGCCGCCCGCCGGCGTGCCGCCCGCGGCGAACGGATCGGAGCGGGCGAAAGCCGGCGCCGCGGCGTTGAAGGTCCGCAGCGCCCGCAGGCTCGCGTCCGCGTCCATACCGAGCGCGTCGCGCCACCAGCGCATCAGCGACCCGACGTTGGCACTCTCTGCGGGACCGAAGCAGCCGTAGCAGCCGCGCCCCACGGCCGGGCACAGCGCCCCGCACCCGGCCTGGGTGATCGGGCCCATGCAGGGCACGCCCTGGGACACCATCACGCACGGGATACCGCGACGCTTGCAGGACTGACACACGCTGACCGTGGGAAGGTGCGGCCGGCGCCCGTGGAGCAGCGCGCCAACGGCCTCGAGCAACTGCTCCTTGGCGATGGGACAGCCTCGGAGCTCCAGGTCGACATCGATGTGCGACGAGAACGGGGTCGATGTCGGCAGCACGTCGAGCGCCTCCGGGTGCGCGTAGACCAGGTGAGCGTAGGCATCGACGTCGGCGTAGTTACGCAGCGACTGGATGCCCCCGGCCGTGGCGCAGGCCCCGATGGCGATCACGGTAGCCGATTCGCGCCGGATCTTCTGGATGCGTTCCCGCTCATCTGGCGTGGTGATCGAGCCCTCGACCAGAGACACGTCGTACGGTCCCTCGACCACGGCGCTCGACGCCTCCAGGAAGTAGGCGACCTCGAGCCGGTCGACCAACGCCAGCAGTTCTTCCTCGCAATCGAGGAGCGTCAGCTGGCAGCCATCGCACGAGGAGAACTTCCACACGGCCAGCCTCGGCCGGCGCCGGCCGGCAGCCTCAGCGGCGCCGGCCGGCAGGGCACCGCGCCGTTCGTCCGCGTCCGTCACGTTCGTCCTCACCTCGCGCCTCACGCTTCCGCCACCTGCAGGAGGTCCTTCACCCTTCCGAAGGGATAGACCGGGCCGTCCCGGCACACGAAGCTGGGCCCGAACTGGCAGTGGCCACACAGTCCGACGCCGCACTTCATGTTGCGTTCCATCGACACGTGGATGCGCTCCTCCGCCACGCCCCGCTTCAGGAGCTCGAGCGCGGCGAAACGCATCATCAGCTCGGGGCCGCACACCATCGCCACCGCCTCGGCGGTGTCGACCGGCGCCCTCCCCACCAGCGTGGTGACGAAGCCCACCGCACCCTTCCAGTTCTCCGTTGCGCGATCGACCGTGACGGCGACGTCGAGGTCGAGCCGCGAGCGCCAGGTGCGCAGCTCGTCGACGAACACCATCTCCTCGGGACGGCGGGCGCCGTAGAGCAGAGCCACCCTCCCGAAGCGCTCGCGTTGCGACAGCACCTCATAGAGCACGGGGCGCAGCGGCGGCAATCCGATGCCGCCTGCCACGATGACGAGGTCACGTCCCTCGGCGGCCTCCACCGGCCAGGCACTTCCGAACGGGCCGCGCACCCCGACCGTGTCCCCCGCGTCCAGCGCACTCAGGTGGCGCGTGACCGCGCCCACCGCGCGAACGGTATGGATGAGACGCTCGCCGTCGGCGGGGTCGCCGCTGATCGAGATCGGCACCTCGCCCGCCCCGAACGCGTAGAGCATGTTGAACTGGCCGGGACGGAACGCCGGCGCCGTGGGGGCCGCGAGCGCGTCCGACACCCCTTCCTGTGCCGGTCGCAACTCCATGGTGAAGGTGTCGGCGGTCTCGCTCCAGCGTCGGACCACACGGTACGGGCGAGGCAGCATCACCGCTTGCGCGGTGCGCCCGCGCGCGACCTCGGAGCGGCTATCCATACAGGTCCAGTAGCTGCATGCGCGTCGCCTGCAGGCGCGTCGCGACGATGCCCGCGAAGCGCTTCATGAGTTCGTAGCCGAGGGTGGGATCGTGTTCGCACTTGTCGCGCAGGCAGGAGCCATCGAAGGCGGTCGCGCGAACGTCGGCCATGGCGCGGGCATCGAACTGCCAGGTGTAGGGCGGGAACAGCCAGGACCACCCCAGCACCTCCCCTTCGCCGAGCGTTTCGATGCGACGCGCGGGACCGCCGGCGAACCGGATGTCGATGCTGATGCTGCCGCCACGCAGGACGAAGAAGCGGTCGGCCGGCTCGCCGAACTTGAAGATGGTGTCGCCCGCGCTGAAGTGAACGTTCCAGCCGCAACCCGCGATGAAGTCGAGCTGGTCGCTGTCGAGCCCCGCGAACACGGGGCTGGCGCTCAACAGCGCCGTCATGTCACGCATCATGGTCGTGCTCCCCTCGTCGGGGGTCCCCTCCTCGAGGGCTCCCGTTGCGCGTCCGCGACCGCCTCGCCGTGCTGGGCGATCGCCGTTGCCGCTTCCTGGGTGATGTCGATGCCGACCGGGCACCAGGCGATGCAGCGACCGCAGCCGACGCAGCCCGCCTCACCGAACTGATCGAACCAACTGCTGAGCTTGTGCGTGATCCACTGCCGGTAGCGCGACGACACGCTCTGCCGGACGCTGCCGCCGTGCAGATAGCTGAACTCCAGACCGAAGCACGAATCCCAGTGGCGGCTGCGCTCGGCCACCCGACCGGTGAGGTCGGTCGTGTCCACGACGGTGGTGCAGAAGCACGTGGGGCACACCAGGGTGCAGTTGGCGCAGGCCAGGCAGCGCTCGGCGACCTCCGCGAACAGTGGCAGCTCCGCTCCCTGGGCCAGCGCCGCGCGCGCCGAAGCCAGGTCCAGCGAACGCTCCATGCTCCGCGCCGCTTCGTCGACCGCGGCCGCGCGCTCGCCCTGTTCCCCTTCGCTGGCCGGCCGGCCCTTCATCGCATCGAGGACCTCGGCGCCGCGCGCGCTGCCGGCACGGGCCACGAACCCGTGACGCCGCTCGTCGATCAGCTCGGTCAACACCAGATCGGCACCGGAACCCGATTCGCTGCCGTCGGCGGAAGCGCCGTCGATCCCGGGTCCCGTTCCCATCGATGAGCAGAAGCAGGTGGCTCCCGGACGAGTGCACTCCACGGCCACGAGGAACGCACCTTCACGGCGCGCCGCGTAGACGTCGTCGACGTGCGGACCGTTCAGGAGCACGCGGTCCTGAACCCCGATGGCGGCCAGATCGCAGGGCCGGATCCCCACGAGGGCCAGGGGGCGCTCGGGTCCGGGCTCGGGACGCACCTCCAGACCGCCGGCGCGCTCGCGCCGGGCGGTGAACAGGCGGGCCTCGGGCGGATGCAGGTAGCGCTTGTAGCTGTGCGCGCCAACCCGGAAGCCGAAGCGTTCGGCCGCCCGCACTGGGTCGTCGTCCATGCGCATCAGCCGGTAGCGTCCGGGAGACGCCTCGTCCGACCAGCCGCGCGGCAGCTCGTCACCGGAGCCGACCTCATCGAGGATCAGGGTGTCGTTCTCTACGCGGGGAGCGATCACCCGGTAGCCACGCGCACCCAGCGCCTCCACCAGACGCTCGGGGGCGTCACCTTCGAGCCAGACCGGGTCGCGCGTCACGCGTCACCTCCAGTGTTGCCAGATCGTGCCGCTGGCACGGCGGACCCGTCCTGGATCCTGGTCCTGCCTACCTCGACGTGTGTTCCGACCATCACCCCGCTCGGCACGCGACCTCCGGCTCCGTGCCCCGCACGTCCCATGACCCCGAGTTCACGCTACGAAGGCGGCCCACGAGTCAGCCACGGCGGTTCCACGACACCCCCTGTCGGACTTTTACCGACCGTTGGCGGCTCTTGGGCGTCCTCTCACCGAGGCAGGCACGCGTCCTGGTAGAAGGGACCATGCGCCGACCGTTCCAGCTCCTGGCGATCCTGCTGCTGCTCGCCTCGGCTTCGGCCGCCACGCCCTTCTCCATCGGCGTGATCGTGTCCAAGGAGGGCACGGCCCGGGTCGCCGGCGATGCCGAATCGCTGGCGGCCATCGCCTACGCCTCCCGGCTGCGGGCGTCCGGCGGCATCTTCGGGACTCCCGTAGATCTCCGCGTCGAGGACGACGCGGGCGATCCCGCGCAGGCGCTGGACGCGGCGCGGACGCTCATCGGCGACGGCGTCGACGCGCTGGTTTGCTGCACCACCCAAGCGGCCTCCGAGCAGGTGGCGCGCCTCGCGGAAGCATCCGGCGTCGTGCTGCTGTCGCCGTCGCCCCTGGAAAGCGTGGCCGGCACGCCCTACTGGAGCTTCTCGCTGGCGCCGCGCGACAAGGACGCGCTGGCGGCGGTGGTGGCCGATGCCAGTGCGCGCGGGTTGCGGAGCCTGGCCTTGATGACGTTGGACAACGGCTTCGGCGACAGCATGGTCGCCGATCTGAAGGCCCTGCTGGCGGTAGCCGGGCTGGGCTACGCCGGTGACGCGCGCTACCCGCCGGGCGCCGCCGTCCTCACCCCCGAGGCACTCTGGGTGGCCACGCGCCAGCCGGGCGCGGTGGTGATATGGGGGCTCAAGGACGACCTCATGACGGCGCTCGACGGCCTCGCCCGCCGCGGCTATCGGGGTCCGGTGTACGCGCGCAGCGCCCTGCTCAAACCCGTCATGGGCGGGCTGGCGCTCGGTCGGCTCGAGGGAGTGCGCTTCGCCGTGGCGCCGGTGACGGTGGCGCAGGGACTGCCCGATGGCGCGACCTGCGCCGACGCGGCACGCTCGGCGGCGGACCGGCTTCGCGCGGTGTACGGCGGGGTCATCGACCTCGCTCCCGCCGCCCCGGCGTACGACGCCATCGACCTGCTCGCAGCGGCCTTCGAGCAGGTCGCCGCGCTGCGGCTGCCCGACGCCAGCGTGTCGGCGCGGCGACAGGCCGTACGTGACTCGCTGGTGGGGCTCCCCCCGACCTGCGGCGCGGGCGGCCTGTACGATCTCCGCGAAGGCAGCCACGAGGCTCTCCAGCCGGCCGGTCTGGCCATCGCGATGGTGCAGGGCGGCCGGCTGGTCGCCGCCCCCTGAACGGCGGCGGCCGCAAGGAGGCGCCACACGGAGCGCGCCGAACGGACACCGCCGGGTGGCATGGCCACCCAGCGCCGGCGCACCGACCCTGCGACCGGGAGCGCCAGAGGCCCGCGGTACACTGGCCGCAATGATCGAGAAGCTCAATACCCTCACGGACGAGTTCGAGATACTCGAACGAAGTCTCGCGGACCCGGCGCTCATCGCGGACACCGGGCGCTACCGCGAAGCCATGCAGCGGTACAGCGAGCTCAAGGGGATCGTTGATGCCTTCAGAGAGTACCGCGACGCCAGTCGCCAGCTCGATGAGGCCCACGACCTCCAGTCCGATGCCGAACTCGGCGACGAGGCTCGCGCCGAGGCGGAGCTGCTGCAGCCGCGCGTCGAGGAGCTCGAGCGTTCGCTGGAGCGCATGCTGCTCCCCACCGACCCGTTCGATGACAAGGACGTCATCGTCGAGGTGCGGGCGGCGGCGGGCGGCGACGAGGCCTCGCTGTTCGCACGCGAGGTGCTCGAGATGTACCTGCGCTATGCCGAGAGCCTGCGGTACGCGACCGAGTTGCTCGACTCCCATCCGACCGACGTCGGTGGCCTCTCGAAGGTCTCCTTCGAGATCCACGGACGCGGCGCCTACAGCCGGTTCAAGTACGAGTCAGGCGTCCACCGCGTGCAACGCGTGCCCGCCACCGAGGCGCAGGGCCGGATCCACACCAGCACGGTCACGGTGGCCGTGCTGCCGGAGGCCCAGGACGTCGACGTCGACCTCACCCCGGCGGATTACCGCGTGGACGTGTACCGCTCCAGCGGTCCCGGCGGGCAATCGGTGAACACCACCGATTCCGCGGTGCGGGTGACCTACCGGCCGGGGACCGCGGACGAGATCGTGGTCACCTGCCAGGACGGCAAGTCGCAGATCAAGAACAAGGAGAAGGCGCTGGCGGTGTTGCGGGCGCGGCTGCTCGAGCGCGAGCGCGAGCGCGCCCAGAGCGAGGCTCGCGAGGCGCGCCTGGTGCAGATCGGCAGCGGCGAGCGCAGCGAGAAGGTGCGTACCTACAACTTCCCGCAGTCCAGGGTCACCGATCACCGCATCGGCTTCACCACCCGGGACCTACAGAGCGTGCTGCTCGGCGATCTCGCCGAGCTGACGGCGGCGCTGTCGGAGGCCGAGCAGGGGCGGCGGCTGGAAGCGATGGCAGCGACCTCCACCGGCGGCGAGGCCGCGGCGGCCGGTGGCACGGCGTGAGTTCGTCGTTGCCGCGGCGATCCTCCTGGACGCTCAGGGCCGCGTCCTGCTCGTAGGCAACGACTGGCAAGGGTACGGGAACGTCCGCTACACCCTCCCCGGGGGCGTGGTGGAACGAGGCGAGTCCACCCTGGACGCGCTGAGCCGCGAGGTCCGCGAGGAGACGGGCCTCGTCCTGACCGAGATCACCCATCTGGCGTACGCCGTCCACGTGGAGGACCGCCGCCGCAACGATCGCGCCGTGTCCTTCGCCTTCCACGCCCGTTACGACGGACTCCTGAACCCCCGCGATCCCGACGGCTTCATCGTCGAGGCGCGCTTCTTCCCCGCCGAGGACGTCAAGGGCATCATCCCCATCGCACCGCTGCGCGACCCGCTGGTGGCCTACCTGCAGGGACAGCGCCCCGGCACCTTCTACACCTACGCCGGCTGGGACGGCCGCGGCATGCAACAGGCCTGACCTGACCCTCCGACGGGCCACGCCGGCCTGATAGCATGCCGACATGGACGCACCCAGCGGGCTCGCTCCGGCCGACGCGCTCGCCATCCTCCAGCGCGACGCGCCCACCCTTGGCAGTGAACGCGTCGAGCTGGCCGACGCGATGGGGCGCATCCTGGCCGAGGACCTGGCCAGCCTGTGCGACCATCCGGGCGTCGACAACTCTGCGCTCGACGGTTACGCGTGTCGCGTGCAGGACACCGCCGGCGCGCGCGACGGAGCACCGGCCAGGCTGCGGCTGGTGGGCGAGGCGCCGGCGGGGCGGCCATTCACGGGAACGGTGGGGCCCGGCCAGGCCGTCCGCATCTTCACCGGCGCCGCCGTGCCCGATGGCGCCGACGGCATCGTTCCGGTCGAGGCGAGCCGCGAGGTCGAGAGCGACGTGGTCGAGCTGCTGCAACCGGCGCGTACCGGCGATATCCGGCGGCGCGCGCAAGATCTTGTGGATGGACAGGTCTATCTACGTCGCGGTCGACGCCTCGACGCCGCCACCATCGGCCTCGCCGGCGGTATGGGGCATGCCACCGTAGCCGTGGCCCGGCGCCCGCGGGTGGCGCTCCTGACCACCGGCGACGAGGTGGTGGACCCGGGCCGACCCCTGGCGCGTGGCCAGGTCTACGACAGTAACGGGGCCTCCCTGATGGCGCTGGGGCAAGCAGCGGGCGCCGCCATGATCCGGTTGCCGCGCGTAGGCGACGATGCGGACGCGCTGGAGCGCGCGTTGGAGCGGGTGGGCTCGGTCGACCTACTGCTCACCTCTGGCGGCGTCTCGATGGGACGCTACGATCGCGTGCGAGACCTGCTGTTCGGGCGGGGCACGGTGCGCTTCTGGAAGGTCGCCATGAAGCCCGGCGGCCCCGCCCTCTACGGACGGCTCGGCGACCTCCCGGTGCTGGGGCTGCCCGGCAATCCGGTATCGAGCATGGTGGTGTTCCTGGTCCTCGCCCGCGGCTTCCTCGACGCTGCCCTGGGCCGTAGCGATCCACCGCCCTATCTCGACCGCAGACCGGCCCGCGCACGCACCCCCTTCCACGGCGCCGCGCTCAAGGAGAGCCTGCCGCGTGCGGTTCTGGCGCTGGACCAGAGCGGCCTCGCCGCCGCGGCGTTGCCGAACCAGTCGTCGGGCGTGCTGCGCTCCATGAGCGAAGGGGACGCGCTCGCCGTGGTGCCGGCGGGGCGCGTCGTCGAAGTGGGGGACCCGATCGAGGTCATCCCCCTGGCGCGGCACCTTCGGTGAGCGCCGCTCCCGCCCGGGAACCCGGCGCCGCGGACGACCGCGACACGCCCCTGCCTCACGCCTTCTACGCCCGCCCCGCGGACGTGCTGGCGCGCGCCCTGTTGGGGCAGCGCCTGTGCGTGGAGCACGGCGGGCTCCGCTCGCTCGCGCGCATCGTCGAGACCGAGGCCTACCTCGGCGAGGAGGACCTCGCCTGTCACGCGTCGCGCGGGCTCACGCCGCGCACCACGACCCTCTACGGGCCGCCGGGCACCGCCTACGTCTATCTCGTCTACGGCCTGCATCACCTGTTCAACGTCGTCGCCCTGGCGGAGGGTGCCCCCCACGCCGTGCTGGTGCGCGCCGTCGAACCGCTCACGGAGGTGGTCGGGCGCACCGACGGCCCGGGCCGGCTGACCCGCGCGCTCGGCATCGATCTGACGCACAACGCCATCGGCCTCCAGGGCCCGCCGGTCTCGATCCTGCCGGGCGATCCGCCGGCCGCGGTGGGCGTGGACCGTCGCATCGGCGTCGACTACGCCGGAGACTGGGCGGCCGCCCCGTTGCGCTTCGTCGAGATCGGCTCGGCCTACCTCTCACACCCCGTGCGGTCCTGACCGCGCCGTCGTCAGCGGCCCTGCGGGAACTCTTCGCGCGGCGTCAGGCTGGCGTCGCGCACGCCCGCCTCGAAAGGCTCGACGTGCACCGTGGTCACCAGGTCCGAGAGATCGCCGTGCATGGTGTCTTCGAGCCGCGCGATCAGGCGGTGTGCGTCGCGCACGCTGAGCTCCGGATCGACGAAGACGTCCACCTCGGCGAACCGCAAGCGGCCGGCCCGGCGCGTGCGCAGGCGATGGTAGCCCTTGACCTCGGGCGCCTCGTCTAGCACCCGCAGGATGATGCGCTCCTCGCCCTCGGGGAGCCGCTCATCGAGCAGCTCGGAGACCGATCGTCGGAACACGCCCGCGCCCACCGCCACGATGTTGCTGGCCACCAGGATGGCGATGATGGGATCGAGCGGGTCCCAGCCGGTGATCGCCACCAAGGCCACGCCCAGGACCACCCCGATCGACGTCCACACGTCGGTGAGGAGGTGGCGGGCGTTGGCCTCCAGCGCCGCCGAGCGCTCGCGACGCCCGGTGCGGAACAGGAAGGCCGCCAGCCCTCCGTTGACCGCCGCGGCGAGTGCCGCGATGCCGGCGCCGAGGACGACGTGCTCGAGCGCCTGCGGGTGCAGCAGCCGCTGCACCGCGGCGGCCACGATGACCACCGCCGCCACCACGATCAGGCTCGCCTCGAGCACGCTGGAGAGGTACTCCGCCTTGGTGTGACCGTACGGGTGACGGTAGTCGGGCGGTGTCCCGGCCACGGACATGGCGATCATCAGCGCCACCGCCGCCACCAGGTTCACCACCGACTCGGCCGCGTCGGACAGGAAGCCGACCGAGCCCGTGAGCCCGTAGGCGCCGAACTTCAGGACCAGGATGACCAGGGCGCCGACCAGGCTGACGCGCGCGGCTGTACGCCGCACGGCGCCGCCGTCGGCAGCCCCTGCGTTCACGCCGGGTCGTCCTCTTCGGAGGCGTCTTCTTCGGAGGCGCCCTCGCCCGACGGCATCTCCCCGGCGCCCAGCAGCTCTTCGGGATCAGCGCCGGCCGCGATCGCGTCCATGATGTCGTCCAGCTCGTCGCCCTCGAAGTCCGTGACCGTCTCTTCGATGAGGCTCAGGGCCCGCTGGGCATCGGCCTCGGGGACCAGCACCAGCGCCGAGCCGACGCCGCCGGCCCCCAGGTTGGAGAACACGTCGGTGAGCAGCTCGTCGCCGCGCACCATGGCGACCATCCCCTCGTCCTCGAGGAGCGCGGCGACCATCTCAGCCAGCGCCTGCGCCGGCGCCACGTCGACCACCGTCCACCGATCCCCGTTGATGACCACCGTCTGCCCTTTCACGTCAGTTCACTCCCTGTCCCAGGTAGGCGCGCGCCAGCGCCCGGTAGCCCGCCCTCGCCACGTGGAGGCTGGCGACCTCGACGCTCTCACGAGTCGTGTGCGCGAGCTCCTCCTCGCCCGGCCCGAAGCCGATCACCACGCCGCCGCTGCGAGCCAGATGAGGAGCGTCCGTGGCGAACCACCAGGTGCGCTCCCGCAGCCCGCGCCCGCTCTCGGCCAGCGCCGCTCGCAGCGCCCCCCGCGCGGTCTCGACTACGGCGCTCTCACCGGGCGCCAGATACGCGCCGACCGAACGCGGGTACTCGCGCCGCAGCGTGCCGTCCTCACTCTGGGCGTGCTCGGTCGGCACGTCGATCACCACGCGCGGATCGCCGGCAAGCCCGGCGAGCCGCGCCACCACCGCCTTCTCGTCGTCGCCGGGGATGGTGCGGTAGTCGACGGTGAGCAACGCCGAACCGGGAACGACGTTGACGCCGTCCTCCGGGAAGGTCACCAGCCGGGTGGGGGTGGCGCTGGAGCCGACCAGCGGTCCGCCGGCGGGTAGCTCGAGGCTCGACAGCCGCTCGATGAAGCGTGCGGCGTTCAACAACGCGTTCTCGCCCAGCTCCGCCTTGGCGGCGTGCGCGATACGGCCGGGGAAGCGCACCTCGAGTTCGATGCGCCCGCGGTGCCCCAGCATCAGGTCGAGCTTGCTCGGTTCGCCCAGCACGATCACGTCGGCGGGCAGGGTCTCGCCCAGGAAGCGGGCGCCCAGCCCGCCTACTTCCTCCTGGACCACCCCCGCCACCACCAGCGTGCCGGCGAAGCCGTCGCGGGCGGCATCGGCGGCCGCCATCGTCATGCACGCCAGCGCGCTCTTCATGTCGCACGCGCCGCGCCCCCACAGCCGCCCGTCCACGACCGCCCCGGACAGCGCGGGCTGCGGCCACAGCGAAGCATCCCCCAGCGGCACGGTGTCGAGATGCCCGTTGAACATGACCACCGGCCCATCGCCGCGCCGGAACACGCCGAGCGCGTTACCCGCTTCGTCGCGCCGCACCTCGTCGAAGCCGAGCGCGGCGAACGCTCGCATCAGCACGTCCGCCGCGGGGCCCTCGCGCCCCGACGGGCTGGGAGCGCGGATCAGGTCGGAAGCGAGCGTCACCAGGGCGTCGGAATCCATGCCTGCCATCATACGAACTTTCCCATCTCCGCTCCGCACCGCGTCGGCTATCCTCCGGACATGACGTCGCTCGCCTGGGAGTGCGCGGCCTGCGGTCACCACAACGCCGCCGGAGCGGTGTGCGAGGCCTGCGGGGTCGCCAAACGCTACCTCGACGATCCTCCGCTCGACCTCCCCTACCCGCCCCGGCTCACCGCCCTGCCCGGCTTCTACCTGGGCTCGATGTGGGCCGGCCTGGCGCTGCTGGCCGCCACGCTGCTGCTGGCGCCGGCGTGGCGTGCGGCCCTCGGCCTCGGGCCGGTCTTCCTGGGCCTGGGCCTGGCTTCGGCCGCGGGCGCGGCCTGGTCGTCGCTGCACGACGCGCTGTGGCAGCACTCGTTCAACGAGATGCAGCTGGAGGTGCCCGGGACCGCCAAGAGCGGAGAGCCCTTCGAAGCCACCCTCACCCTGGTCCCCTACGACCGCGTCGCGGCCGCGCACGTGAGCTTCACGCTGGTCGACAACTTCTACCAGCACGCCAGTGACGGGAGCATCCAGACGCGCACGCGCCGCCTGGACCGCCAGCTCGCGATGCTCGGCGAGCCGTTGAGCGGGCGCCACACCCACGTGCTCAAGGCGCTCTTCGTCGCGCCGTTCCCGGCCTCACGCCACACCGACCTCGTCGCCGAGGCCGTCGCATCGCTGCTCGGCGTCATGGGGTTCGTGGTACCGGGGCTCGGCTTCACCGCCCGCAACCTGAGACAGCACGGCGGCTACTTCGTCAGCGCTACCGTTCGCGTGGGCTGGCTCCGCCGCACCTTCAAGCGCCGGGTGATCACCTACTTCGTGGGCACCGACCTCTACGTCGGCTGAGAAGAGCCGTCGACCATGCGCAGCGCCAGCTCGTCGTCGGGCCACCAGCCGAAGCGCGTCAGGTCGATCCGTCCGCCGTCGAGCTCGACCCCTTCGGCGCGCAGCAGCGCCGTCTGCAGCTCGCCGTGGCCCACCTTGTAGGTCGAGATGCCGCCGCGCGCGTTGACCACACGCTGCCACGGAACGTCGCCGTCGTCCTGTCGCAATCCGCGCATGACCGCCCCCACCGCTCTCGCCGCGCCGGGCCGGCCGGCCAGCAGCGCCACCCGGCCGTAGCTCACCACCCGGCCCTCGGGCACGGCCCTCACCACCCGCAGCACCGCACTCCGGAAGGCATCCATAGTCCAGTGTAGGCCGGCGCCGCGGCGCTCGCGCCCGTGGACGAACGTTCACCGTCCCGCCTGCCGGGGCGCAGTAGGCCGCCGTAGACTGCGCCATGCTTCGCGCCCCGACGCCTATCTCGCAAGCTGCCATGCTGCCTGCCACGCTTCGCGTCCCGCTTCGCTGGAGACGGCCCCGCGCCCTGGCGGGCGTGCTCGCCGTCGCCCTCGCAGTCGCCTTCACCATCGCGCTCGCCGCACCCCTGCCGCTGGCGGCGCGCGAACCGATCCCGCCCGCCGATGCCGCCCTGGAAGCGGCCTTGCTGCACGCCACCAATGCCGCGCGAGGGGCCCAGGGGCTCGCGCCCGTCCGCCAGGACGAAGGCCTGGCTCGTGCGGCACGTGAGCACGCCGCCGAGATGGCGCAGCTCGACTACTTCTCGCACGGCTCGCCGCTCCCGGTGCATGACTCCCTGCAGAAACGTCTCGCCCTGGCCGGAAGTCCCCTGGTCGACGTCGCAGAGAACATCGTCATGCTGGCCCAGCCCGGCGGCGATGCGGCGGCCGCCAGCCAGGCGGTCGACGACTGGCTCCACTCCCCGCCCCACCGCAGGAACCTGCTCGACGCCCACTACGATCGCGTTGGCTTCGGCGCGAGCCGCAACGCGCAAGGCGAGCTCTTCGTGGTGCAGGACTTCGGCGCCGAGCCCATCCAGTTGGTCGACTCGAGCGTCGTTCGTACCTCGCGCACGGTCGTCGAGGTGAGCGTCGAGGTCCACGCCCGGGTCGCGACGCGGGCGCTGTTCCACCTCGGCAACGAGGCGCCGCAAACGCGCGATGTCACGGCCGGCACGTCCTCGGTCACCCTGACCACAGATGCCGGTGGCACCGTCAGCCTGGTCGTCGGCGTACCGCTGGCGGGCGATCATTACGTGGTCGACGACGGCGGTACGCTCGATACCATGAGCGGCCGCTACCTCCCGGACCCCGGCGAGCCCCGCACCACCCTTGCCCTGCTGGGAGCCACGACGCATCGCACGGTCGAGCGCGGGGTCCAACTCCGGCTGCGCTACGCCGCCCCGACGACCGGCCACCTGGCCCTGTTCGTGCAGGGCGACTATCAGCCGACCGCACGTGTGGGAGCGGGCAGCTTCGAGCTGTTCGTACCCGACGCGCAGGGCCCCACCACCGTGTCGGTCGGCCTGGAGCGAAGCGGCAACGAGGTCAGCATCCTCCACCGCTTCCACCTCGACCCCGGCGCCGCGGTGCCCACCCTGCTGGCCGGCAAGGCTCCCTAGCCGGTATCCTCACGGACGTGCCCGGATCGCTCTCGTTCCTCATCCGCGCCGCCGCCTACCTCTTCCTGGTGGGGATCGTGCTGGTCGTAGCGTCCCCGATCCCGGCGCTGTCCCGGCGCTTCCCACGGCTCTACCTGCTGGGCTTCTTGCTCTCGGTGGTGAGCGTGTTCCTGGTGCTGGCGGGCGCCCTGCTGCTGCACTGATTGCGTCGGCCCGCCGCCGACCGGGCGAGCGGACCCCTGCTAGAATGGCCGCCGCGGAAGGACGGCGCGACGCGCTGAGCTCGCGCCGGAAGGGACGGAGTCATTCGCGCGCACATCATCACTTACGGGTGTCAGATGAACGAGTACGACACCCATGTCATCCAGTCGGAGTTGGTCGCGGGCGGCCATCAGCTGGTGGAGCATCCCGCCGACGCGGATCTGGTGCTGCTCAACACCTGCGCCGTGCGGGGCAAGCCGGTCGAGAAGGTGGTATCGCTCCTCGGTGAGCTGCGCAAGGAGAAGCAACGCGGCCGCGCGCTGGCGGTCGGCCTGATGGGCTGCCTGGCCCAGCTCGACGAGGGGCAGGCCATCGCCGACAAGTTCGAGGTCGACCTGCTCGTCGGTCCCGGCGCCATCTCGGACATCCTGCCCGCCATCGAGGCGCTCGAACGCGGCGAGCGGGGCTTCCGCAGCCTGCGCTTCCGCGACGACCTCGACCGCGTCCTGCCCCCCGCGCCGGATGCGCTGACCGGCTTCCTGACCATCATGCGGGGCTGCAACCATCACTGCACCTACTGCATCGTCCCGACCACGCGCGGCCCGGAGGTCTCCAGACCGGCCGAGCTGATCCTGCGCGAGGCCGAGGCCATGCGCGACGCCGGCGTGCAGGAGGTGGTGCTGCTCGGCCAGAACGTCAACTCCTACGGCCTGGGTAACCCGACGCTCCCCTCCTTCGCGGAGCTTCTGCGGCAGGTGGCGTCGGTGGGCATCCCGCGCGTGAAGTTCACGACCAGCCACCCCATGAACTTCACCTCGGACGTCATCGACGCGATCGCCGAGGAGCCCAACGTCTGCAACTACATCCACCTGCCCGCGCAGAGCGGCAGCGACCGGGTGCTGCGCCGTATGGCGCGCGAGTACCGGCGCGAGCGCTACCTGGAGATCGTCCGTGAGATCCGCGCGAAGGTCGAGGGCGTGGTGCTCAGCACCGACCTGATCGCCGGCTTCCCGGGCGAGACCGACGACGACTTCGAGGCGACCCTGTCGCTCTACGACGAAGTGCGCTTCGATCACGCCTACATGTTCGTGTACAGCGCACGGCCCGGCACCCCTTCAGCCGAGCGCTTCGACGACCTGCCGAAGGACGTCAAGGTAGGTCGGCTGCAACGCCTGATCGAACGCCAGAAGCACTGGTCACTGGGCTCCAACCGCGCGTTCGAGGGCCGCGAAGTGCGCGTGCTCGTCAAGGACCTGGGGCGCGACGGGGCCTACGGGGTCGGGCACTCCGACCAGAACCACACCGTGCTGGTGCCGCGCGAGCAGGTCACGCGCATGGGATTGCACCGCGTGAGGGTCACCCACGCCACGCCCCACACGCTCTACGGCGACGTCGTCGGCGCGGACGTGAGCGCGGTGCCGCTGGTCATGGCGTCGTGAGCGCGCGCCCGCCCGGCCCGCCCGCGACAGCCGTCACGCGCGATCTCGCTGCCACGGTGTTCGTGGCGTGGCGCGGAAGACTGCTGATGCACCGCCACCGCAAGCTCGGCATGTGGCTCCCCTGCGGCGGTCACGTCGAGCCTCACGAGCTGCCCGACGACGCAGCCGTGCGTGAGGTACTGGAGGAGTCGGGTGTGGCGATCGAGCTGGTGGGCGAGCGGGCGCTGGCGCTGCCGGCGCCGCGCCAGCTGATGCGGCCGCGTGGAGTGCAGCTCGAGACGATCCGGGAGGATCACGAGCACATCGACCTGATCTACTTCGGGCGGCCGATCGAGCCCTACGACGGCCATGTGTCCGCCGACGAAGAGGGGCTCGGCTGGTACGACGGCCCCGCGCTCGATGCGTTGGACCTCACCGATGAGGTGCGGGCCTGGACGCGGCTGGCGCTCGCCGAGCTGACCTGACGCTGCCGGGCTTCGGACCCGGATCGCAGCAGAACGCCGTCCTGCAGGGGTCCGGGTGCGTTCCGGGGCGCTTGTCGCGTCGTCAACGTGGTGTGTATACTTTGGTGCCGTCGGGCCGCAGCGCCCGCGCGGCGAGGGGCGGCCGGGGGTCGCGGCACGGCACGGGGCGTAGCGCAGTCTGGTAGCGCACCTGCTTTGGGAGCAGGGGGTCGCTGGTTCGAATCCAGCCGCCCCGACCACCCGTCCCGGCGTCGGCAGGCAGGCCCAGGCGCGGTCTCACGCGGGAGTAGCTCAGCTGGTAGAGCGACAGCCTTCCAAGCTGTATGTCGCGGGTTCGAATCCCGTCTCCCGCTCCACCCGGCCGGTCCCGGGCCCCTTCGGGGGCCCGGTGCCCGCCCCGGCGCGCATGCACCAGTAGCTCAGCGGATAGAGCAGCCGCCTTCTAAGCGGTAGGTCGAGGGTTCGAGTCCTTCCTGGTGCACCATTGCTGTCCTGCGTACAGATGCCGCACTCTTCCAGTGGGGTGCGGATCGCTGCCTAAGGGGGGCCTCTCGGGGGCCCACGTATAGGACTGCGGCTCCAGGCCGGCACATCGCAACTGGCCTGCGACCGGGGGTCCCCCGTCTCGAGAACGGTCCGGTGCGGACCCGTCCTTGGTGACGCTCGCGTGCGATGGCGGGGCAACGTCGTCCGTCGCGGCTTCCCGGGCAGGCATCTCGCTGCAACACCTACGAACAGCGGGCGGCACTCAGAAGCCGTAGTTCAAGGTGCCCGGCAACTTGAGGGTCACCACCGTCTCGAACGTGTCGTAGTCGTAGAGGCACGTCTGCATGAAGTTTGGCAGGCGTGTGTAGCTCACGTTGCGGTCCGAGACGACGGCACGCATCAGGATCTTCCGCACGGCATCGTACGTCGCGATCGGTCCGTCGATGACGACGTCCGTCGTACGTCCGAGTTCGTTGTTGAGGTCTCGCGTGAATCCCGGACACTTCTCGCCGATCAGCAACCTGACGACGCGCTTGAAGTCGGTCGTCGCCACGTCCGCGTCCTCGGACAGGGCCTCCGCTTCGCGGTTGCCTGCTCGGCACACGGTGTCCCATGCGGTCGCCAAGAAGCCGTGGCAGTGGCTGTCGAGATAGCTCTTGAAGGTGTCGAGCCGGCTCCGCCTCGCCTCGATGTACGCCGCGCGGTAGGCGGCGGCCCAAGCGTCGACGTCGAACCGCGGTGTCAGTTGGTAGTTGAGCGTCGTTGCCAGGGTGCCGCCGCCTACGGGGGTCACGTTGGCGTCGTGACCGTGCAACCCCTGGCCATGGTCGGGCAGCGCCTTCAACGCAACATCCTGCACACCCTCCTCGTCGGGGGACGTGGCGCCCATGGCTCCGAATCCGGGGCCGCCGACACTCGACTTGACCGGGATCTGATCGCAGTAAACTGAACTGCACGTCTGGAAGGCTAGCGCGTAGGTCCAGTGTCCGGCATCGATCATGACGCCGTTGCGGCTGTAAGTGGGGTCGAGTCGTACGTCGCCCTGCCCCTTGCTCGTGCTTGACAGGTTCACCCCGCCCGCGGCGTGAACGGTGGCCACGCCATCGAACACGACGCGGGCGATACCGTTCTGGCCATGCCAGTTCGTCACCGCTCCGGGACCCTTGGCCTGATCGAAGTCCACCGTTGCGCTCGCCGAGGTGGTGTTGTCCAACGTCACATGCACACCGTGGAGGGTCATGACCCGCTTGATCTCCTCCTTGCCCCGGATCGTCCCTGCCCAGGCATCGGCCCACAGATAGTACGGCGCCGCGTCACCCAGCAACTGGGCATGCGCCGTCGCCGCCCCAGCCAGACCAGCGGTGGCCACCGCGATCGCGGTGAGCCAGGAGGCGACGCTAATACGGCCGCGCCGCCTCGCATCTCGGAGAAGGCTTGTCGCATGAACCATGCCGGAGCCTACCGACCCGACCGTTACTGGAGCGTTATCGACGACTGGAGCGTTATCGACGGCGAATCGCAGGCTCTCCCCCGGACCGGTCGCCACCTCCGATGGCGGGGCACGGGCCCCGACCGGCAGCGCCCGCGTCGGTCCCGCCTGCTAGGATGACCCTCAACCGAGCGCATCGAGGAGGACAAGCCAGCATGGCCAGACCCACCCTGGTGGCAGTCGACGACGACTCGCAGGTGCTCAGGGCCGTCGCCAGCGACCTGAAGCATCGCTACGGCGAGCAGTACCGCGTGCTCGCGGCCGACTCGGGCGCGGCCGGGCTTGAGCTGGCGCATAAGCTCCGGCTACGCAACGACGAGGTCGCGCTGTTCCTGTCCGACCAGCGCATGCCCCACATGACCGGCACGGAGTTCCTGGCGCAGGCCAGCGAGATCTTCCCGCGCGCCAAGCGCATCCTTCTGACCGCTTACGCCGACACCAGCGCCGCCATCGAAGCGATCAACCAGGCCGATGTCCACTACTATCTGCTCAAGCCCTGGCACCCTCCGGAGGAGAAGCTCTTCCCGGTCCTGGACGACTTCCTCGACGACTGGCAGGCCCACTACCGGCCGGCCTTCGACGGCCTGCGGGTGCTCGCCTACCGCTGGACGCGCGACGCCCACAACTTGAAGAACTTCCTGGCCCGCAACCAGGTGCCCTATCGCTTCCTGGACGTGGAGAGCGTCCCGGAAGCCAAGAACGTGCTCGCCGACGCCGGCTTGTCCGACGCCCAGCTCCCTGCCGTGGTGTTCCCGGACGGTGTGGTGGTGCCGAACGCCGATGCTCCGCACCTCGCCGAGCACCTCGGGCTCAAGACGCATGCCGACGCCGAGTGGTACGACCTCGTCATCATCGGCGCCGGCCCCGCCGGCCTGGCGGCCGCCGTCTACGGCGCCAGCGAGGGTCTCCACACGCTGCTGGTAGAGCGAGACGCCCCCGGGGGCCAGGCTGGGGAGAGCTCCCGCATCGAGAACTACCTGGGCTTCCCCGCGGGTATCGCGGGAAGTGAACTGTCGCGGCGTGCCATGACGCAGGCGCGCCGCTTCGGCGTCGACATCCTTGTTCCACAGGAGGCGGTGGCGGTCCACGTCGACGGCCCGGGCCGTCGGACCGTCTTCGCCGACGGCAGCGAGATCCTCAGCCACGTGCTTCTGATCGCCAGCGGGGTGTCGTACCGCCGCCTGGAGGCGCCGGGGCTGCACGAGCTCACCGGCACCGGCGTCTACTACGGAGCAGCTGCCACCGAGGCCCCCACCGTGGAGGGACACGATGCGTACGTGGTAGGCGGAGGCAACTCGGCCGGTCAGGCAGCCATGTACTTCTCCCGTTTCGCGCGTAGCGTCACCATCCTGATCCGAGGAGAGAGCCTCGCGTCGTCGATGTCGCAGTACCTGATCGACCAGATCGATGCCACGCCCAACATCACGGTGCGCAACAACACCCGGGTGGTGGAAGCGCGGGGCGAGAAGAACCTCGAGCAGCTCGTGATCCGAGACGGCTCCACCGATACCACCGAGGTCGTCGAGGCCGCCGGGCTCTTCGTGTTCATCGGCGCCCTGCCCCACACCGAGTGGCTCGACGGTCTGGTGCGGCGCGACCCCAAGGGCTTCGTGCTTACCGGTGCGGACCTGGTCGATGACGACGGACGGTTGCGGAACTGGCCCTTGGAGCGCGACCCCTACCCGTTCGAGACCAGCGTGCCCGGGATCTTCGCCGCCGGCGACGTACGCAGCGGATCGGTCAAGCGGGTGGCCTCCGGCGTGGGTGAGGGCTCCGTCTCGGTGTCGTCGATCCACCGCTACCTGGCCGAGCTGTGATCGACCCGCAGGAGCTCCGGAAGGTCACCGCCTTCGCCGACCTGGCGGACGACGACCTGCAGTGGCTCGCAGAGCGAGCCGAGATCCGGACCTTCGAGCCCGGTGATGCACTGATGGTGGAAGGCGACGCCACCGTGGAGATGATCGCCCTCATCGAAGGCGAGATCACCTGGCGGAAAGAGAAGGAACCGTCCGACGGGCTGGTGATCGTCGGACGGGGCGGTGACATCACCGGTCTGATGCCGCATTCACGGATGACGCACACGCCAGTGACGTTGCGGGCGGTGGTCCGCACGCGCACCGCGAACTTCCCGAAGGCGATCTTCCCCGCCATGCTGGAACGCATGCCTGTGCTGCACGTGCGATTGGCATCGATCGTGATCGACCGTTCGCGGGAGTTCACCCGCCACGGCGAACAACGCGAGAAGCTGATGAGCCTCGGCAGGCTGTCGGCTGGCCTGGCGCACGAGCTGAACAACCCCGCCGCGGCCATCCAGCAGCGAACCGGGACGCTGGCGCGGCGCATCGACGAGCTCAGCGCCATGGCACTCCGCGGACTCGCGCCGGGCGCTGCCGAGGCGCTCACGGAACGTGTTCGGGTCATCGCCGGGGCCCCGTCGACCGGTGGGCCGGCTCCCATCCTCGACGCGCTCGAGCGAAGCGACGCCGAAGAAGCGCTGACGCGCTGGCTCGAAACCCGCGGCCTGCCGGACCCATGGGCGGTGGCCGAGACACTGGTCGGCGCCGGACTCTCGACGGCCGACCTGGAGCAACTGACCGACGGCGTACCCGACGACACCGTCGGCGCAAGCCTGGAGTGGCTGACGGCGGACCTAGCGCTCCGGCGCCTGGTGGCCGACATCGCCGACGCCACGGGCCGGATCGTCGAGCTCATCGCCGCGGTCAAGGCCTACTCCAACATGGACCGAGCTCCACGCAGTCAGGAGATCGACCTGCACGAGGGGATCCGGTCGACCCTCACCATGCTGAGCCACAGACTCCGCAGCAAGAACGCCGTGCTCCGAACCGACTTCGCTGCCGACACGCCGCGCGTGGCCGGCAATCCGGCGGAGCTCAACCAGGTATGGACGAACCTCCTGGACAACGCCATCGACGCCATCGACGAGGGCGGCGAGATCACCGTCCGCACCTCGCGGGCGGCTGGACGTGCCGTGATCGCGATCCTCGACGACGGGCCCGGCATCCCCGACGAGATCAAAGCACGGATCTTCGAGCCCTTCTACACCACCAAGGACGTCGGTGAGGGCACCGGCCTGGGGCTCGACGTGGTGCGCCGCATCGTGGAGCGGCACATGGGCGACGTGGCCGTGGAGTCGGAACCGGGACGCACCAGCTTCGAGATCCGGCTCCCACCCGTGGATGCCGCGGCGGCGCCATGACGGCTGAGCACGAGCTTCGCCGCGTGGAGGTCTTCGCCGATCTCGAGGCGGATCAGATCGCATGGCTCGCCGAGCATGCCCGCTACCTGGACCTCGAACCCGGCGAGATCGTGTTCCGCGAAGGCGACCCGGCCACAGTCCTGTTCGCCATCATCGAGGGCGAGATCCGGGCGCGTCGCGAGGAGGGATCGCCCGACGACCGTGTCATCGTGCGAACGGCCGGCAACGTCACGGGCATGCTTCCGCACTCGCGCCTCACGCAGTCGCCGTTCACGGGTCGCGCCACCATCTCTACGCGCTTGGCCACCTTCTCGACGGACCTGTTCCCCGAGATGCTGCGGCGCATCCCCGGCCTGCAGGCACGGCTGGCGGCGGTGATGGTCGACCGCTCCCGCGAGTACACGCGCCGCGACGATCAGCGCGAGAAGCTCCTGAGTCTCGGCAAGCTCTCCGCCGGACTCGCCCACGAGCTCAACAACCCCGCCGCCGCCATCCAGCGCCGGGCCGACGAGCTGGCGCGCCAGCTCCAGACCCTCAGCGACGTCGCACGCTCGCTCCTAGAGCGCCAGGTGGAGCCCGACCGACTCGTACCCTTGTTGACGCTGGCGGCCATCGACCCGGCCGCAACCGGTGGCGGCCTCGATCCCTTGGAACGAAGCGAGGCGGAGGACGCCCTCACCGCCTGGCTCGAGCATCGGTCGGTCCCCGACGCCTGGCTCGCCGCGGAGACGCTCGTGTCCGCCGGCGTGACGGAGCCGAACCTCGACGAGGCGATCCGGGCGCTACCGGAAGCGATGGTCCCGCCCGCGCTCCGGTGGCTCGAGGCCGACCTGGCGGCGCGGAGACTGCTGGACGAAGTCGCCGAGGCCACCCGCCGCATCACCGAGCTGATCGGCTCCGTCAAGGCCTACTCGAACATGGACCGGGCTCCGACGAAGAGCACCATCGACGTCCAAGAAGGGATCCGCTCCACGCTCGCCATGCTGGCGCACGAGCTGCGCAGCAAGGAGATCGGCGTCAAGACCGATCTCGATCCTTTGCTTCCCCGGGTGAGGGGGAACCCCGGCGAGCTCAATCAGGTGTGGATGAACCTCATCGACAACGCCGTCGACGTCCTCCCGCCGGGCGGGGTGATCCTGGTCGCGACGTCCCACTCCGACGGCGAAGCGATCGTCCAGGTCGTCGACAACGGTCCCGGCATGCCGCCCGAGGTCCAGCGACGCGCCTTCGAGCCCTTCTTCACCACCAAGGAGGTCGGGGAAGGGACCGGTCTGGGGCTGGACATCGTTCAACGCATCGTGCGGGACCACGAGGGGAGCGTCCACGTCGAGTCGGCTCCCGGACGCACCTGCTTCGAGATCCGGCTCCCCGCTTCCCCCTCTGAGCCCGTCTCGAAACCTGCCTGACGCGCTCGGCTCCGAGCTCCGAGGTCCCGGGCGTGGGAAACGCACCGGGGCGGACGACGGGAGGAAGCTCGCAGCATCGTCGCCGGAGTTCCCACGCGCCGGGTTGGTCTGATAGACTTATGGACGCGAGCTTGGTGGATGTAGCTCAGTCGGTTAGAGCATCGGATTGTGGTTCCGAGGGTCGTGGGTTCAAATCCCATCATCCACCCCACCCAGCGGGGCGCGGTCCTTCCCGGACCGGTCCCGACGCCCGGGAGGGGCCGCGACGCGGCCCCTCTTCGTGGCGTGATGGAAATCGCGCTGCGCCAGCAGCCCTTCGGGGCGCCTCGCGCGAGGATGGCGGAATTGGTAGACGCGCTAGATTTAGGATCTAGTGGCCTAGCCGTGCGGGTTCAAGTCCCGCTCCTCGCACCAGGACGGCAAGCCCCTGGGGCTTGCCGCTCTCTTTGAAGGCGCTCGCTCAGCAGCGAGCGCGCGTCGCCGCCTTGCCGGACCCGAGCCCGTCCCACGCGGGCGTCCGCGCGACGTGGAAAGGCTAGGAGATCCATGGAAACAGAGCTCATCGAGAAGCAGGCGATCAACGCCACGTTCAAGGTCACGGTCCCGGCAGGTGACGTGGACGCCGCTTTCGAGCGCGTACTGAGCACGCTGTCGCGCCAGATGAAGGTGCCGGGCTTCCGTCCCGGGCGGGCGCCGCGTGGGGTGCTGGAGCGTCGCATCGGGCGCGAGACGCTGGAGGAAGAGGTCCAGGAGACGCTGGTCGATGCCAACTATCCCGACGCCGTGCGTGAGCTCGACCTCACGCCGGTGCACGCCCACTTCCACGCCGAAGCCCCCAAGGAGGGCGAGCCGTTCACCTTCGAGGTGCACGCTGAGCTCTACCCCGAGCTGACCCTGCCCGATCTCTCCGAGATCGTCATCGACGCCGCGCCCGGTGAGCTCAGCGAAGCGATGGTGGGCGACACCATCGAGCAACTCCGCAACCAGAACGCCACCCTGGTGCCGGTGGAGCGCTCGGTCGAAGGCAGCGACTACGTGCTGCTCGAGTCGCTGCCGCCGGCGGCCGAGGCCGACGGTGACGAGCCGCCGCACGGCACCGGCTCGGTGCAGCCGGTGGACATGGAGTCCGCATCCGAGTCGATCCGCCAGCAGCTCATCGGCACGAGCATGGGCGACATCATCGACCTCGAGCTCATCGATGACGCGGGGGCCACGGAGGAGGGCGCCGAGCCCGTCAAGCGCAACCTGCGCGTGATCGTCAAGGACGTCAAGGGCAAGGAGAAGCCCGAGGTCGATGACGACTTCGGCAAGACGCTCGGGTTCGAGTCGTGGGCCGAGGCGCGGGAGCAGATCGAGACCAGCCTGAAGAGCCAGCTCGCGCGCGACGCGTTCGACCAGCAACGCGAGGAGCTGCTGGACAAGCTCGTCGCCGGCACCGAATTCGAGGTGCCAGCCAGCCTGCTGCAGCGCCGCCAGCGGAGCCTCCTGCAGGACCTGGCCGACGACCTCCAGCAGCAGGGCACGACACTCGAGCGCTACCTCGCCGATCTCGAAGCCCGGGAGGGGCGCGAAGCGTTCGAAGCCGAGCTCCAGCAGGCGGCCGAGCAAGGCGTGCGCCGCGATCTGGTGCTCGAGCGCCTGCAGGAGATGCGCGGCACCGAGGTCGACGACGACGAGCTCGAGGACGCCGTGCGCTACATGGCGCGACGGCGGCAACAGGAAGCGGGCCGCTTCAAGCGCGAGATGGGCGAGCGCTGGCTGACGAACTATCGCTTCCTGCTGGCGCGTGACAAGGCCCTGCGCGAGACCGTCCGCGAACTCACGGGCGTCGGCGCGATCGAAGACGCCGACGCGGCCGAGGCCGCCTACGAGTCGGCGGCGGCGGGCGCGACCGACGACGAGGACGACGAGGACGAAGGACACGACGGACATGATCACGAAGGACACGTGCACGAAGGACACGACCACGAAGGACACGTGCACGACCATGCGCACGACCCCGAGGAAGCCGAGGACGGTGGCGCCGACACGCCGCGCACGACGGAGTCGTAGCGGCTGACTCACAGCTACGGCGTCGAAACGCCGGCATCCTGCTCCCCCCCGGGGGCCGGGCGCCGGGCGGTCGTGACGCCGGGCTCGTGACGACCGCGGTCCTACCTGGGACGGGTGGGCGCCACCCGTCCCAGGTGCCCGTCCCCGAAGGGTCCGCCCCGAGCCCGACAGCGCCACTGCGCGATGCTATGCTGAAGGTCGTATGCCGCTCGTCCCCTACGTGATCGAACAGACCGGCCGCGGTGAGCGGACGTACGACGTCTACAGCCGCTTGCTCAAGGAGCGCATCATCTTCCTGGGCTCCGCCATCGACTCCGAAACCGCCAACGTGATCACGGCGCAGCTCCTATTGCTGGACTCCCAGTCGAGCGAGCAGCCTATCAACATGTTCATCAACACGCCGGGCGGCGAGGTATACGCCGGCCTGGCCATCTACGACGTGATGCAGTACATCTCGGCGCCGGTGCATACCAACTGCGTCGGGATCGCGATGTCGATGGGCTCGGTCATCTTGATGGCGGGAGAACGCGACCACCGGGTGGCGCTGCCGCACAGCCGCATCATGATCCACGCCGGTTCGGCGGGCTTCCCGCGCTCGAGTCTGCCCGACCTCGAGGTCCAGGCCCGCGAGTTCATGGACATCCGCGACACGCTCGAGTCCATCTACCAGCAGCACACCGGACACGCGCGCGAGAGGCTCCGCCAGGACATGGAGCGCGACAAGTTCATGGCGCCCGACGAGGCGGTGACGTACGGCCTGATCGATCGGGTCGTGGAGCCGCGCCACCTCGGTCGCTTCGGCTCGGACAAGGCGGACTGAACGTGGCCCAGGCCCGCTGCAGCTTCTGCGGCCGCACCCAGGCCGAGGTCCGCGAGCTGGTTTCGGCGGCCAACGGCGGCGCCCATATCTGCAACGATTGCGCCGCGCGCGTCACTGAGGTGCTGGCCGGGTCCGATCAGCGCAAGCTCCCCAAGCTCACGCTGCCGCCGCCTCGCGAGCTCAAGGCTCATCTCGACCAGTACGTCATCGAACAGGAGGGCGCCAAGCGTGCCCTGGCGGTGGCCGTGTACAACCACTACCGCCGTCTGCAGAACCCCGACGCCGAGATCGAGAAGGCCAACATCCTGCTCATCGGCAACAGCGGCACCGGCAAGACCCTGCTCGCTCGCAGCCTGGCCAAGACCCTCGAGGTCCCCTTCGCCATTGCCGACGCCACCACCCTCACGGAGGCGGGATACGTCGGCGACGACGTCGAGAACATCGTTCTGCGCCTGTTGCAGGTCGCCAACTACGACGTCGCCGTGGCCGAGCGCGGCATCATCTACATCGACGAGATCGACAAGATCGCACGCAAATCCGAGGGGGTGTCCATCACCCGCGACGTCTCCGGCGAGGGAGTCCAGCAGGCGCTCCTCAAGATCATCGAGGGGACGATCACCCACGTTCCGCCGCAAGGCGGCCGCAAGCACCCACACCAGGAACTCATCCCTGTCGACACCACCAACATCCTGTTCATCGTGGGCGGCGCGTTCGAGGGGCTCGAGGACATCTTGCGGCGGCGCGTGAGCGTGTCGCGCGTGGGCTTCCAGGCGGACGAAGGCGTGCTCGGAGGCCCCGATCCGGTCGAGCAGGCCGAGGTGTTGCCCGAGGACCTCATGGCGTTCGGCCTGATCCCGGAGCTCATCGGTCGACTGGCGGTGACCGTGAGGCTGCACGACCTCAGCCTGGAGGCGCTGGTCGACGTGCTGACCAAGCCACGCAACGCACTGGTCAAGCAGTACCGTGAGCTCTTCGCGCTGGAGGGCGTCGACCTCGATTTCAGCGAAGGCGTTCTGTACGAGATCGCGCGGCGTGCGCGCGAGCGCCGGACCGGTGCGCGGGCACTGCGATCGGTGCTGGAACGCAGCCTGATCGACCTCATGTACGAGATCCCTGGCAGTGAGATCACCCGGATCACGCTTGAAGAGGGCGACCTGGACGATCCGGCGCGCGCCCTGGACCGCGCTCAGCGTCGCAAGACCGCCTGAACCCGCGGCTCACACCACCGACATCCTGCACCGTTCCACCGCCCGCTCGAAGCGGGCGGCCGCGTCGAGCGCGTCGGCCACGCTCACGGTGTGCGCGAAGCTGAAGCGCACGCTGGCCTTCGCCTGCTCCGCGCTCAATCCCATGGCCAGCAGCACGTGGCTCGGCTCCACGCTCCCCGCCGAGCAGGCGCTGCCGGCGCTCGCCTCCACGCCGAGATCGTCGAGCGCCAGCAGCAACGATTCGCCGTCGACGCCGTCGACCCGCAGGTTGCTGTGCTTGACTCCGCGTGGCGCGCCAGCGCCGTTCACCCGCACGCCGGGCAGCGCCGCGGCCACCACCTCGAAGGCGTCGCGAGCCATTCGCACGGCCTCCCGGCGTTGCCCGTGCTCCGCCGCGGCACGCTCCGCCGCCGCGCCAAGCCCCACGATGGCGGGCGTGGCGTGCGTGCCCGGCCGCAGGCCTCGCTCCTGCTCCCCGCCGAACAGCAGCGGCCGCAGCTCCACGCCGTCGGCGACGTAGAGCGCGCCGGCCCCCTTGGGCCCGAAGACCTTGTGCCCCGACAACGCCAGCAGGTCGACCCCCAGCCCGCCGACATCCAGCGGTTCGAGTCCGAACCCCTGCACGGCGTCGCAGAACAGCAGCGCGCCGTGGCGGTGCGCCACCTCGGCCATGGCGGCAACGTCGGTGAGCACGCCGGTTTCGTTGTTCACGGCCATCAGCGCCACCAGGCGCGTTCCGGGACGGCCGGCGAGCACCCGCTCCAGCTCGCCGGCCTCCAGACCGCCGTGCTCGTTCGGGCGCAGGTAGCTCACGGGCGTGCCGGTCTCGCCGAGGACCCGCGCCGTGGACAGCACCGCGGCGTGCTCGAGCGGGCTGGTCACGAGACCGCCGTCGCCACCACCAAGCACGCCGCGAAGAACCTGGTTGTCGGCCTCCGTGGCTCCCGACGTGAAGTGGATCTGCCGCGGCCGCGCCCCCAGGGCCGCGGCCACCTGCTCCCTCGCCTGCTCGACGAGCCGGCGCGCGCGCTGGCCCGTGCGATGCACGCTGGCGGCGTTGCCGTAGGCCTCGGTCAGCGACGGCATCATCGCCTCCAGCACCGCCGGATCGAGCGGCGTGGTGGCAGCGAAATCGAGATAGAGGGACACGTCGCGCCGGGTGTCGGGGCGGCGGCTCAGCTGGCCTGCCCGACGCTTCCGGCTTCGCCGAAGCGCACCAGACCGAGGATCTGACGTTGCGCGACCAGATCGGCCAGCGAGGTCGAGCCCAGAACCTCGCGCACGGCGGCGTCCACGCGGCGCCACAGGATCTCCGTCGAGCAGTGACCCACCCGCTCGCAGGTGCCTTCGTCGTCGATGCAGGTCACGGGCGCCACGCTGCCCTCGAGCAACTCGACGACCTCCAGCGCAGGCACGGCTTCCAGGGAACGGGCCACGCGGTAGCCGCCGCGTGCCCCCCGTACCGATTCGACGATCCCGGCGCGACGCAGCACGGCGAAGATCTGTTCGAGGTACTGGTGGCTCAGGCTCTGACGATCAGCGACGGTCTTCAGACTGGTCGGCTCGTCACCGCCGAGCGCCACCTCGACCAGGGCTCGCATGCCGTATTGGGCCTTCGTCGAGATCCACATGGTTCGTCATCCCCTTGCCGAATCCTCGGAATGATTCCGAAGAACTTCTGAGGCGAGTATAGCTGCGGCACCCCATCACCGTCAACGAAGCCCCATGCGAACGGCGCTTCTAGCGTGTCGTTGGAGTGTCCTCAGGCCTCAGGGATCGGACGCAGCGCCCGCACCGGACGCGATCGCGCCCCTGGCGAGCTCGACCAGACGACCCGGCCGGAAGGGATGACGCAACTCATGCGGATGGGGCAACAACGCATCTCCGGCGGCCTCGGACGGCACCGGGAGTACCGCGAGTGACGCTTCGGCGATCGGCACGCCTTCCACAACGACCTCGTCTTCCACGCGCGGCTCGGGCGTCACGTCCCAGCGCCCGCGCCCCTCGAGCACGATGAGCGGCACCCACCTGAGGTCGGGATCGCGGGCCAATCGCAACGACAGGTCCAGGCCGCCGGCATCCCGCACCGAGCCCTCGAGTACGATCACGTCGGGGAGCCCGCTGCGGGCCTCACCCAGCGCCGCCTCAGCGTCGACGGCCTCCACCAGATCGAAACCCTCGCGGACGAAGCGACGCCGGAACACCCGCCTCAGGTGATCGTTCGGCTCCACCAGCAATACCCTGGCCACGGCCACACGCTACGCTCCCGGGGATGGCCTCGTCTGTGTCCGTTCCGTGTGATCTCAGCGAGAGGCCGTGCCCCGCAGGTACTCGAGCGGGTCGACGGCGCGACCATCGAAGCGCAGCTCGAAGTGAACGTGCGGACCGGTCGACGCCCCGGTGCTCCCGGCGAGCCCCAGCACGTCACCCTGCCGCAGGCGCTGTCCCACCCGCACCTCGATACGGCTGAGGTGAGCGTAGCGCGTCTGCGTCCCGTCGCCATGGTCTAGGTAGACCACGTTGCCGTAGGTGCCACCCCACCCGGCCTTGACGACGACGCCGTCGCGGGCCGCATGCACCGGCGTTCCCAGGGCGACCGCGAGGTCGACTCCGGCGTGGAAGTGGTTGCCGTTCACGCTCAACGCCCGCCAGCCGAAACGGGAGGACACCCTGCCCTGCACCGGCGCGCGGAAGTCGAGCTCTTGGAACGATACCGCCGTGAGGCGCGCCACGGCCGCTCGCAGGTCGGCGTCCTGCATGCGACGCAGCCGCTCGCGGACGGTGGCGGGGTCGGCCGGCGCCGCGACCGCGACCACGGTCGGCGCCGGGCCTGCGCCGCCCATGCCACCGCTTGGCGCCGCTTCGGCCCCGGTCGCAGCGGGCGGCACCAGTACGGACTGGCCGGGCCGCAGGACAGCATCGCTCGACAGGTCGTTCAGCTGCGCCAGAGCTCCAGTGCTCGTCCCCACGCGGGCCGCCAGGCTCGCCAGCGTGTCGCCCGGGCCGACCTCTTCGGTCACCCCGTCCCCCGGCGGCACCGAGATGGCGGCACCTAGCGCCAACTCCCCCGAAGCCAGCCCCGGGTTCGCCGAGGTCAGCGTGGCCGGCGTCCGCCCGACGCGACGCGCCACGTCGGCCAGCGTCTCCCCTGCGCGCACGATGGTCGTGTGGTACCCGCCACGCTGCCCACCCGGCACCGCCAGCACCTGGCCGACCCGGAGCACGTCGCTCCCGAGCCGGTTGGCACCCCGCAGTGCGGCGACCGTGGTGTCGAATCGTTGGGCCAGCGCGAAGAGCGTGTCGCCGGGCCTGACCACGTAGCGCTGCTCGGCATGCGCCGCGGCACCCAGGAACAGCACCACCAGCGCCACCACCGTGACCGCGCCGCGCCTCAGCCGGGCCATGGAACGGCACTCATGGTTCTAGGCTGTCACTCAGCCCTGTCCGAGCGTGGCAAGGAACTCCTCATTGCTCTTGGTGCGCGACAGCCTCGAGAGCAACATCTCCATCGCTTCGGCCGCGTCCATGTCGCTGATGACCTTGCGCAGCAGCCACATCTTCGCCAGGATCGCCTCGCCCAGCAGAAGATCCTCGCGGCGCGTGCCCGACTTCAGGATGTCGATCGCCGGGAAGATGCGCCGTTCCTCGAGCCGGCGGCTCAAGTGCAGCTCCATGTTACCGGTGCCCTTGAACTCCTCGAAGATGACGTCGTCCATGCGCGATCCCGTCTCGACCAGGGCGGTGGCCAGGATACTGAGACTGCCGCCGCCGCGGATGTTGCGGGCCGCGCCCAGGAAGCGCTTCGGCCAGTGCAAGGCGTTGGAATCCAGACCGCCCGACAGGGTGCGCCCGGTCGCCGGCGTCACGAGGTTGTTGGCGCGCGCCAGGCGGGTGATGGAGTCGAGCAGGATCATCACGTGCCCGCCCTCTTCGACGATGCGGCGTGCGCGCTCATGCACGAACTCCGCCACGCGGATGTGGTTGGAGGGGGGCTCGTCGAAGGTACTGGCGATGACCTCCACGCCGCTGACCGACTCCCGGAAGTCGGTGACCTCCTCGGGCCGCTCGTCCACCAGCAGCACGATGACCTTGATGTCGTCCTCGTTGCTGACCACCGAGTTGGCGATCTTCTTGAGCAGGGTAGTCTTCCCGGCCTTGGGAGGCGCCACGATCAGGCCGCGCTGTCCCCGGCCGATGGGCGCGAGCAGATCGATGACGCGGGCTGAGAGCTCGTCTTGCGCAGTCTCCAGCGTGATCCGCTTCTCCGGGAACGTAGGAATCAGGTCGTCGAAGCGGGGGCGCTTGGCAGCGTGGAAGGGGTCGACCCCGTTGACGGCCTCGACCCGGATCAGGGTCCCATAGCGCTCGTTGTCGCGGGGGCGCCGCGCCTTGCCCAGGATGTAGTCGCCGGCACGCAGCTTGAACTGCTTGATGAGGCCCGCCGACACGATCACGCTGCGCGAGCTGAGCTGCAACAGCGACTCCTGCAGGAAGCCGTAGCCGTCCGACGAGATCTCGAGGTAGCCCTGGACCAGCTTGAGCCCCTCGCTCTCGGCCGAGCGTTCGAGGATGGCCAGCGCCAGGTCGTCCTTGCTCATCTGGCGGTACTCCTCGAGACCGACCTCCTTGGCCAGCAGATGCAGCTCAGGAACGATCTTGGACTGCAACTCGCGGAAGTTCAGGCCACCCTTGCGGCCGCCGCCCGAGCGCCCGCGCCGGTTGCGGCCGCCGCGGCCGCCGCGACCGCGCTCCTCCTGGTCGCTATCGTCACCGGAGCGGTCCCTGGAACCATCGGAGCCACCCCGGTCCGTCTGGGCAGCGCCGGCGTCGTCCGTGCCGACACGCTCGCCGGTCTCCTGGTTCGCCTTGCTCTTGCCGTTGCCGGCCCCCTTGCGCCCACCGGAACGCCCGCCCTTCTTCGCGCCGTCACCGCGCTCGCGCGGCGTCCCGTCGCCACCGGCACGCTCCCGCGCCTCGGCCTCATCGGCCGCCGGGGCGGCCGGCGCCTCGACGGCGGCAACCTCGCCGGCAGGAGCCTCGCCGCTCGTCGTGTCGGGGGCGCCGTTCGGACCCGCGGCGGTCTCGGTCGCCGTGTCGCTCGCGCCCGACGCTGCTTCGGCCGCCGCCTCCTGCTTGCGCGGACGACCGCGCTTGCGGGGCTTGACGTCCTGGGCGTCACTCGCGTCGGTCGCCTGGGCGGCGCCGCTGTCGTTGGCTGTCTTCCGGCTTCTGGGGCTCATGCCATCTCCGTTCCGTGCGCTCGCCCTCGAAGGGGCACGAGGCTGGGATGCAGAACTCGAACTGGATCTCGAACCTTGACGTGGCTCATGGGAACGCTCGTTGTCCACCATCCGGCGGGGTCGCACACCGTACGTCCAAGGAGCATGCGCGCACCGCGAAGACGCACGAGCAGGTTGTGCGAGGAATCGCAGCGGCATGATTGACGTTGTCACGGCCTGCTGCTAGGTTTAGTATATGCGGGGCCGCCGAAGGTTGTAAAGCGGCTCTGAACCGCCGGCCACGGCACGGTGCACTCCGGCCGGCGGAAGGGCGATGACGGGAACGAGTACGCCTGCACGAGGGACCCTCCAGCGAGCCGGGGACGGTGCGAGCCCGGTCGGGAACCGGCAGGCCGAAGATCCTCCCCGAGCCGCTCCCCGAACTCGGCGCGAACCGTCGCGGCGACAGTAGACGGAGCCGCGCGGCGCGCGTCACAGCGCCGGACTCTCCCGCTTCCCGTGAGCGGGGCAGTCGCTCGAGTCCGAACCCCGCGAGGGGCCGGAGAAGTTGGGTGGTATCGCGCGGCACGTCACGCGCCCCAACGCCGCATGCGTTCGGGGCGCGTTCTCGTGGCCGCCCCCGGAGAGCGAGGTAACACCGTGTTCCGTGAGGTGCCGTCCGGCGTCCGCTTCCCCGATCTGGAACAGCGCGTCATCGAATTCTGGCGCGAGCGCGAAATCTTCCGCAAGACCCTCGAGAAGCCTGCCCCCGAGGGGCGCTACGTCTTCTACGAGGGCCCGCCAACGGCCAACGGCAAGCCGGGCGTCCACCACGTCATCAGCCGCGCGTTCAAGGACCTGTTCCCGCGCTTCAAGACCATGCAGGGCTATCGTGTGGGGCGCAAGGGGGGCTGGGACACGCACGGCTTGCCGGTCGAGATCGCCATCGAGAAACGGCTCGGCTTCACCAACAAGCAGCAGGTCGAGGCGTATGGCATCGAGCGCTTCAATCGCCTGTGCCGCGAGGACGTGTTCAGCAACATCCAGGACTGGAACGCCATGACCGAGCGCATCGGCTTCTGGCTCGACCTGGAGAACGCCTACGTCACCTACACCAACGACTACATCGAATCCTGCTGGTGGGTGCTCAAGCAGCTGTGGGACCGGGGCCTGCTGGCCGAGGACTATAAGACCACCTGGCACAGCCCGAGCAGCAACACCACCCTCGCCTCGCACGAGGTGGCGCTCGGCTACAAGGAGGACGTCGAGGACCCCAGCATCTTCCCCATGTTCCCGGCGGAGCGCTCCGAACTCGTCGAGCGGGGGCTCCTGGACGCCAGCGACGACCGGCCGGTCTACTTCCTGGCCTGGACCACCACCCCCTGGACGCTGGCGGCCAACAGCGGCCTGGCGGTGGCCGCCGACGCCGACTACGCGCTGGTGGAGGCGCCCGCGCGCAAGCGCGATCCCGGCGGCGAGCGCGCATTGCTATGGCTGGCGGCTGAGCGGGCGCCCGTCGTGCTCGAAGGTACGGGCTTCCGCGAGGTGCGACGCGCCCGCGGCCGCGCGCTCGAGGGTCTGCACTACCGACCCATCCTGCGGGGCCGAGTCGACGACGGCCAGGACGCGTCCAGCGGCTTCCGGGTGGTGAGTGACGGCCTCGTCAGCCTCGAGGACGGGAGCGGCATCGTGCACCTGGCGCCGGCCTACGGCGACCTCGAGCAGGGCCGCAGGCACGGCCTGCCCACACTGTTCTCGGTCGACCTCACCGGCAATGTGCTGCCCGAGGTGCGCCCGCTCGACGCCGACGACACCGGCGATGGACCCTACACCGGTCGCTGGTTCAAGGACGCCGACGACGCCATCGCCGAAGACCTGCTGGCACGCGGGCTGATGTGGCATCGGGACGTCATCCGCCACGCCTACCCGTTCAACTGGCGCGACGACACCCCGCTCATGAACGTCGCCAAGCGCAGCTGGTACATCCGCACCAGCCTCCTCAAGGACAAGCTGCTGGAGAACAACGACAAGGTGCACTGGCACCCCGACCACATCCGCACCGGCCGCTTCGGCAAGTGGCTCGAGAACAACGTCGACTGGGCGCTCAGCCGCGAGCGCTTCTGGGGCGCGCCGCTCCCCATCTGGGTGAGCGAGGACGGCAGCGAGCAGCTGTGCGTGGGCAGCGTGCACGAGCTCGCCGAGCTGACGGGACGCGATCTGGAGGGGCTCGAGCTCCACCGCCCCTACGTCGACGACGTCACCTTCGAGCGCGGCGGCAAGACCTTCCGGCGGGTTCCCTACACCGTGGACGTGTGGTTCGAATCGGGCGCCATGCCCTACGCGCAATGGCACTATCAGGGCGAGGCCTCGTCGCCCGAGGCGGCGCGCGCGCTCGCCGATAACTTCCCGGCGGACTACATCTGCGAGGCCGTCGACCAGACGCGCGGCTGGTTCTACAGCCTCCACGCCCTCGCCACCCTGCTCACCGACAGCGGCGACGCGGCCGCCTCGCGCCCGGCCGGGCCGCTCGCCGACATCGCGCCGGACACCTCGGCGTTCCGGAACGTGATCGTGCTGGGTCACATCGTCGATGAGCGCGGCGAGAAGATGTCGAAATCCAAGGGCAACGTGGTCGACCCCTGGTCGGTGCTCGACGAGCAGGGAGCCGACGCGCTGCGCTGGTACCTGTTCAGCGTGTCGCCGCCCGAGGCCACCAAGCGCTTCAGCGCCGGCCTGGTCGACGAGACGCTGCGCGACTTCTTCATGACGCTGTGGAACACCTACAGCTTCTTCGTGCTCTACGCCAACCTCGACCGCCCCGACCTGGCATCGGCGCCGGTTCCCTCCGAGCGTCCGCTCGTCGACCGCTGGCTGCTCTCCAGGCTGCACGAGCTCGTCGGCGCCGTCACCGACCAGCTCGAAGGCTACGACCCCACCGCCGCCAGCCGTGCGCTGCGCGACTTCGTGGTCGACGACCTGTCGAACTGGTACGTGCGCCGCAATCGCCGCCGCTTCTGGAAGTCGGGCGCCGACAGCGACAAGCTCGCTGCCTACGCCACCTTGTACGAGGCGCTGGTCACGACGGCGAAGCTGATGGCGCCGATGGCGCCCTTCACCTCCGAGGAGCTGTACCAGAACCTGGTGCGCTCGCTCGACGAGGCCGCACCCGAGTCGGTGCACCTGGCGGCGTGGCCGGTCGCCGAGCCGGAGCGTGTCGACGCCGAGCTCACGCGGGACATGCACGCCCTGACGCGTCTGGTGGAGCTCGGCCGGGCCGCGCGCGCGGCCTCGGGGATCAAGGTGCGCCAGCCCCTGCCCGAAGTGCTGGTCCGGTTGCGCAGCGTCGAGGAGCTCTCCGGCGTGAAGCGCCTGGAGGACCAGCTCTTGGAGGAGCTCAACGTCAAGCAGGTGCGCTACCTGGGCGTGCACGACGACTTCGTCGACTACCAGGTCAAACCCAACCTGCCACGCGTCGGCCCGCGACTGGGTCGGCTGGTACCGGAGCTGCGACGGGCCCTCGACGCCCTCGACGGCCGCACCGTGGCGGCTGCGGTGCGCGACGGCGAGGACACCGTTCTCCAGGTCGGCGGCGACGAGGTGCGGCTGGCGCCCGAGGACCTGCTGCTCGACGCACGCAGCCCGGAGGGCTTCGCCGCGGTCGAGGAGCGCGGCTACCTGGCGGCCCTGAACACTACGCTCACGCCCGAACTGGTGCGCGAGGGACTGGCGCGCGACGTCATCCGACTGGTTCAGAACGCGCGCAAGAACGCCGGATTGGAGGTCTCCGACACCGTCGCCTTGACGCTGGAGGCCGACGGCACGATCGCCGAGGCCGTGCGTGAGCACCGTGACGCCATCGCCGCCGAGGTCCTGGCCGCCACCCTCACGCTGGGACCCGCTGAGCCGGACGCCTTCACCGAGGAGCACGAAGTCGAGGGCGGGCGGCTGCGCCTGGGCCTGCGCCGGAGTTGATCGCCGCGACGATGCCGTCCGGGTCGTTTGCCCGATTGCGGAGGCCCCGGAGGGCGGGAGTATCATGAGACCGTTGTCATCGGATCTCGTGAGTACACAACCGCATCGGAGGACTTCCATGAACATCGGCATCAACGGCTTCGGACGCATCGGGCGGCAGATCTTTCGCATCGCCCATCAGCGTGGCCTGAACGTCGTCCTGGTCAACGATCTCACAGACAACGAGACGCTGGCGAACCTGCTGAAGTACGACTCCAACTACGGCCCCTTCGCGGGCGACGTCAGCTTCGACGACCAGAACCTGATCGTCGATGGCAAGAAGGTGCGGGCCACCGAAGTCCGCAAGCCCGAGGAGCTCCCCTGGAAGGAGTTCGGCGTCGACATCGTGGTGGAGTCTACCGGCATCTTCCGCAAGCGGGCGCAGGCCGCGGCGCACCTCGCCGCCGGCGCCAAGAAGGTGCTCATCAGCGCGCCGTCTCCCGATAGCGACTTCGACATCATGCTCGGCGTCAACGAGGACGAGTACGACCCGGCCGCGCACGACGTGGTCTCCAACGCCTCCTGCACGACGAACTCGCTGGCCGCGGTGATGAAGGTGGTCGACGGGGCCTTCGGCGTGGAGCAGGCCATGATGACCACCGTCCACAGCTACACCAACGACCAGATGCTGCTCGACGGTCCCCACAAGGACCTCCGCCGCGGGCGCAACGCTGCCACCAACATCGTGCCCACCAGCACCGGCGCCGCTCAGGCGGTCGCCAAAGTGCTGCCGCAGTTCAAGGGCATCTTCGACGGCATGGCGCTGCGGGTACCCACCCCCACCGGCTCGATCTCCGACGTGACGGCGGTGCTCAAGCGCGAGGCCACTGTCGCCGAACTGAACGCTGCGTTGCGCGCCGCCGCCGAGGGGCCGCTCGACCGCGTCATCCGCTACACCGAGGATCCCCTCGTGTCGCGCGACATCGTGGGCGACCCGCACTCCGCCATCGTGGACGGCGGGCTCACCCGGACGATGGGGCGCATGGCGAAGATCCTGGTCTGGTACGACAACGAGTGGGGCTACTCCACCCGCATGGTGGACGTGCTCGAGCTCATGGGCGAGAAACTCTGAACGGCCTTCTGGCGCCGTTCGCCCCATCTCGAACGCTCGGATAGGAGCCCTCATGTTACGGACCCTCGAGGACCTCGACGTCAAGGACAAACGCGTCCTGGTCCGGGTCGACTTCAACGTCCCGATCAAGGACGGTCGCGTCGGGGACGATACCCGCATCCGCGCGGCCCTACCCACGCTGGAAGCGCTCTCGTCGCGCGGCGCGACCCTCATCCTCATGAGCCATCTCGGACGTCCCAAGGGCGTGGACGAGTCCGCCCGCATGCGCCCCGTGGCGGCGCGTCTCGGGGAGCTGCTGGGGCGTGACGTGCGCTACCTGGCCTGCGACGGCCCCGCCTCCCCGGAGCAGGAAGCGTTCGTGCAGGACGCCCCGCACGGCAGCGTGACACTGCTGGAGAACACCCGCTTCGACGCCCGGGAGACCAAGAACGACCCCGCCCTGGCCCGCATCCTGGCGGGGTACGCCGACGCCTACGTCAATGACGCGTTCGGCTCGGCCCACCGCGCCCACGCCAGCACCGAGGGCGTGGCGCGGCTGCTGCCGGCGGCGGCGGGGCACCTGCTCCAGCAGGAGCTGCACGCCCTCGGCAAGCTGCTCGACGACCCGGAACACCCGTTCGCGGTGATCCTGGGCGGCGCCAAGGTGTCGGACAAGATCGGCGTCATCAGTAGCCTGCTCGGGGTCGCCGACACCATCGTCGTCGGTGGCGCCATGGCCTTCACGTTCGTGGCGGCGCAGGGCGGGCGGGTGGGCGCCTCGCGCGTCGAGCCCGATCAGTTCGACACCGCCCGCGAGCTGCTGGCGCAGGCTACCGAGCGTGGCGTGCGCGTGGTCCTCCCCGAGGACTCGGTGTGCGCCCGCGAGCTGAAGGATGGGGCGAAGACCGCGGTCCACCCCACCGATGCGATCCCCGACGGCGAGCTCGGGCTGGACATCGGCCCGCGCGCCATCGCGGCCTTCCGGGAGGCGCTCAGCAGTGCTCGCACGGTGTTCTGGAACGGGCCGTTGGGCGTGTTCGAGACTCCGCCGTTCGACGCCGGCACCGTCGCCATGGCCCGGACCGTCGCCGAGCTCAGCGCCTTCACGGTGGTGGGAGGTGGCGACTCGGTGGCCGCCGTCAACGCAACGGGCCTGGCCGACCGCATCGGGCACATCTCCACCGGAGGGGGAGCCGCGCTCGAGTTCCTCGAGGGCAGGACCCTCCCCGGCGTCGCGGCGCTGGAAGTCTGAGAGGCGCCGCGCCGACCCCGTGACGATCCCACTGCTACAGCTCGATCCGGCCCGGTTCGCAGGCGACGCCCCCTCGGGGGGCGTCGCCGCGGACCTGGCCAACATGGCCGGCGACTATGGCTACCTCGCCAGCGGCTACTACGGCTCGCTGGACGCCGAGCTCTCCGGCCTCGACCTCATCCCCACCACCGCCGACGCGCTCGACGCCTACGTGGTGCCGATCGCCATGGAGAAAGCGCGCCTGGCGGGAGTGCTGGTGCCCGCCTTCCACATCACCACCTCGCGCTTCCCACCCCCACCGCTCATGGCCTACCCCGTCAATCCCTTCTCCGAGAAGGGGGAGCTGCTGGTCGACACCGCCGCCATCGAGGCGCGACGCAACGGACTGACCTACACCGGGAAGTACGCCGTGCTGTGCCAGGAGCTTCCGCCCGACTACCGCATCGACGTGGTGCGCTGCGTGCTGGGGCGCACGCTGGTGCCCGAGTACGAGGCGTTCGCGCGGGCGGTGTTCGGGACCTTCCGGCTGCCGCTGGCTCGCGTGCGCGTGATCGTCACCCCCAAAGCGTACCTACTGTCGGCCCTGATGCCGCTGCCGCTGGCGCAGCTCACGCCCGAGGAACGGGCACTGGTCACGGAGCTGGGATCATGGCGCGTCTAGCCATCTTCGCCGAACGCTACACCATCCGCTCCGCGGTGGAGCTCACGGCCCTGACGAATTTCCGGCTGGCGGCCTTCGAGCTGGGTCACGAGCTCGACTTCCTGTTCAAGGACGAGCTGAAGTACCTGCGCAACTACCACGGAGTGTTGATCCGGGCGCTCACCGATCCGCTCAACACCAGCTACGTGGTGGCGCGATCGGCCGAGCTACTCGGCATCCGCGTGCTCGACCAGGCCGAGTCCATCCGCATCTGCTGCGACAAGGTCAACATGTACTCCCGGCTCGAGCGCAACGGCGTACCGATACCCGTCACACGCTTCCTGGCCGAGGACGAGGTGCGCGAGGCCACCGCCGAGGCGCTGTTCGAGTCGCTGGGCACGCCCGTTGTGCTGAAGGCGCCGAACTCCAGCTTCAGCCTCTACGTCGACAAGGTGGCCACCGCGGAAGCGTTCGTGAAGGTCGGGCGTCGCTTCCTGAGGCGCGCCGACCGCCTGGTGGTGCAGCAGTACATGCCGAGCGACTTCGACTGGCGCGTGATCACCCTGGACGGCCGCGTGCTGGCGGTGGTGATGTACCGCTTCCCGCCGCAGGGCTGGCGCACCATGGACCGCAGCGACGCCGGCGAGTTGGCCAGCGTCGAGGGCGTCCCACGCGACCAGGCCGACCCCCGCCTGTTGGAGGTGGCGCTCGCCGCGGCGGCAGCGATCGGCAACAGCCTCTACGGCGTCGACATCAAGGAGATCGACGGCGAGTACTACGTCATCGAGGTGAACGACAACCCGACCATCGCGGCCGGCGAGGAGGATCAGGCCAACCCCGAGATCTACGGGGAGATCATCCGCTACCTGGCCGCCGACGGCTGACCCGCCCCCAGCTCTCGACCACCACCATGGCCCGATGACGGCGTCTGCCGAATCGGCTCACGGCCTCGAAGGCGTCGCGCCTCAACGGCAGGTGCACGCTGTCGGCGCGGCCGGCGCCATCGGGGATGAAGGGGTCATGCAGGTACAGGTGATCGGCGTCGAAGCCGGTCACGACCACCCAATGCGGGACCTTCTCGGCGTACAGCCGGTAGCCCGACAGCATCACCAGCGGAAGGGCGCCGCGCTTGAGCGCCTCGACGACGTCCCGGTCGGTGACGTCACGCAGCTCGACGCGGCCGCCGAGGTCGCGCAGTTCGCGTTCGAAGGTGCGGTGCGCGATGCGGATGACGTCCTTCTTGTCGTCACTGCGGACCGAGTCGAGGAACGGCACCTCGGCGTCGCGCGTCACCACCGTGGCGCGGAAGCCGCGGCGCAGCGCCGCTACCGCCAGGCCGTGGGCGCTACAGCCGCCGTGCCCGGAGAGCATGAAGATGGTGGTCGCCTCGCGCCACAGGGCGAGCTCGAGCCAGCGCTCCAGCGGCACCGGGTAGCCGTGGTGGCGCATCGCCATCATCAGCGCTGCCGGCCCGCAGGTGAACTCCAGCGATTGCGGGTAGTAAGGCACCGCCTGAACGACGGCTCCGCCGGCGGCGAAGCGCTTCTGCATGCGCAACGCGTCCGAATGGTCCTGGTAGTAGTCCGCGGTACGTCCCACCACCTCGTAGCCGAACTTCTCGTACAGCACGATGGCGGTCCGGTTGTCCTCGCGGACCTCGAGGCGCATGGCCACGGCGCCGCGTTCACGGGCCCCCGCCTCGGCCCGAGCCAGCAGCGATCGGGCCACGCCCTGGCGACGGCTCTCCGGCCGGACCACCAGCGAGTACAGGCGCGCCGAGACGAACCCCTTGCGGAATAGCACCACCGCGTCACCGACCACGCGCCCGGAGGCCTCGGCCACCCACAGCTCAGCGCTGTCGCGGCCCAACAGGCGGGACAGGGAACTGCGCTTCAGACGGTCACCGGGGAAGCTGCGCTCGAGCCCGTCGAGCGCCTCGAGGTCGCCCTTGGTGGCGCGTCGCACCAGCACTCCGGTGCCTGCGTCGCCGCCGTTCGCGACGGCGGCCACCGGCTCGGCGTCCCCTCCCCGGCCCGTCATGCTAGGCGCCGCGCTCCGACAGCGCCTCCCTCAACGGCGGCACCACGGAGTTCACGTCACCGACCACACCGTAGTCGCACACCTTGAAGATGGGGGCGTCCGGGTCCTTGTTGATCGCTACGATCACCTTCGAGCGGTTCATGCCGGAGAGGTGCTGGACGGCGCCGGACACGCCCAGCGCGAGGTAGAGGTCGGGGGCCACGGTCTTGCCCGTCTGCCCGACTTGCTCGACGTAGGGCCGCCATCCGGCATCGACCACGGCGCGCGTCGACCCGACGCCCGCGCCCAGCACATCGGCCAGCGGCTCCACCAGCCTGACGAAGCCGTCGGCGTCGCCCATACCGCGGCCACCCGTGACGACGATCTTGGCGTCCTCCAGGGCCACGCGCCCGCCCTTCGCGCTGGTCCGCTCGCCGACCTCGACGCGTTCGTCGTGCTCGCCCAACACAACCTCGCCGTCCTCGGCGGCGCCCGTCGCGTCGGCGGGCTCGGCGGCCGTGAACACGTTGGGCTTGACGCTCACGACAGCGGGAAGCGACTCGGCCTGCACCCTCTCCGTGACGCGCGACAGGTAGGTGAAGCGTGTCGCCGTCAGCTTGCCGCCCGTCACCTCGAGCGCGATGACGTCTTCGAGCAGCGGCGCCCCCATGCGCATCGCCAGGCGAGGGCCCAGGCTCTGACCGGAGCGCGACGCCGCCATCAGTACCACGCGGGCGCCGATCCGCTGCGCCAGGCCGTACACGGCGCTGGTGAACGGCTCGGCACGGAAGGGAGCCAGCGCGCCGGAAGCGAGCCGGTAGACGGTCGGCAGGTAGCGCGCCAGGTCGTCGGCCTTGGGCGCCGGGTCGGCGCCCAGCACCGCCGCGGCCAGCGGCAGGCCGAGCGTTGCGGCGAGCTCGCGCGCGGCCCGGACCAGCTCCAGGTCCGTCTTCTGGGCGCGGTCCGCGTTGGCTTGGGTCACGATCAGGATCATGCCGTCTCCTTGCACGTCTACGACAGCACCTTGGCCTCGTCGGCCAGGAGCCGTACCAGCTCGCGGGCGGCCTCACCGGGGTCGCCCTGGAGTACCTTTCCGATGCGCTCGCGGGTCTGGATGGTCTGCTCGAGCGTGGTCGTCAGCGCTTCGGCGCCGCCGTAGTCTTGCAGCGTCCTCTTGGCGAGCTCCTTGCGCTTGGCCTTCATGATGTTGGGGAGCGTGGGGTAACGGGGCTCGTTGAGCCCCTGTTGCGTCGTCACCACCGCGGGAAGCGGCAGGCTCAACGCCTCGCTGCCGTCGTCCGTGTCGTGCCGGGTGTGCAACCTTCCACCTTCGAGGCGCAGCTCTGTGGTCCAGTCGCTGTGCGCCCAGCCGAGCGCCTCGGCCACGGCGGCGCCCAGCGCCGCACTGTCCCAATCCGCTTCCTTGCCGCCCACCAGCACCAGATCGGCGGCCTCCTGCTGGATCGCGGTCGCCAGCACGCGCGCCTGCGCGATGGCGTCGAGCGCGTCGTCGGTCTCGATGTGCACGGCGCGATCGGCACCCATGGCGAGGGCGGTGCGGACCGCCTCCTCGAAGCGCTGCGGCCCGAGCGCCAGCACCACCACCTCGGCCTCGAGGCCGCTTTCGCGGATGCGCAACGCCTCCTCGACGCCGTACTCGTCCATGCCGTCGATCACGAAGGTGACCCCGCCGAGGTCCACCTCCCCGCCACTGGTCCGTACCCGCGCCTCGGCGTCGGGCACCTGCTTCAGGATGGTCACGATCTTCACGCTGTCCTCCAGGCCGCGCCCGTCGGCGCGGCGGTATTCGAGGGTCCCGAGGGGCAGGCGCCTCCCCGCCCGACTATTCTAGGACCTGCCGCAACAGGCCGCGGGCGATGACCACCCGCTGGATCTCGTTCGTCCCCTCGTAGATCTGGTTGAGCTTGACGTCGCGCATCAGCTTCTCGACCGGGTACTCGTTGACGTAGCCGTAGCCACCGTGAACGTTGAGCGCCTCCTCGGCGGACTTGAAAGCCATGTCCGAGGCATAGGCCTTGGCGATGGCGGACGCCTCCGTGTGTGGCAACCCCCGGTCCGCCAGCCAGGCGGCATGATAGGTCTGCCAGCGCGCCGTCTCGATGCCGATCTTCATCTCCGCGAGCTTGAACTGGATGGCCTGGAAGCGCGCGATGGGGCGGCCGAAGGCGTGGCGCTCGGCAGCGTAGGCCAGGGCCTCGTCGAGGGCGCGGCGCGCCACCCCCACGGAGCCCGCCGCGACCGGGATGCGCGTCTTGTCGAGCGTCTGCATGGCGATGCGGAAGCCGTCGCCCGGCTCGCCCAGGATGTTGGCGCGCGGCACGCGCACGTCGTCGAACACCTGCTCGGCGGTGGGACTGGCGCGCTGTCCCAGCTTGCCATGCAGCTTGCGGGCGCTGAAGCCCTCCCGGCCGGCCTCGACCACCACAGCCAACGTGCCGTGGTGCTTGCGCCCGGGATCGAAGCTGGCGAACACCACCGTGAACTCGGCCCTGTCGCCGTTGCTGATCCACATCTTGCTGCCGTTCAGGATGACGTCGTCACCGTCGAGGACGGCCCGCGTCTTCATGGCCCCGGCATCGCTACCGTTGTCGGGCTCGGACAGCGCGAACGCCGCGAGCTTCGGCCCTTGGGTCAGAGGCCGCAGGAAGCGCTCGTGCTGCTCCGGGCTGCCCGCCAGCAACAAAGGCGTGATGCCCAGCTCCGAGGCCATGAAGATGGTGTAGATCCCCATGCAACCGTAGCCGAGCTCCTCACCGATGACGGCCTCGTCGAGCGACCCCAGCCCCAGGCCACCGGCCGATTCGGGAACGATGGTGTTGAGCAGCCCCAGCTCGTGCCCGCGCCGGATCACCTCCTCCGGATAGCTCTCCTCGCGGTCGTGCTGAGCGGCGACCGGCGCGATGTGCTCCCGCGCGAACTGCCGCGCCAGGCTCTGGAATTGCTTCTGCTCGTCGCTGAGCTCGAAATCGATCACGCTGCCGCTCCTATCGTGGGAAGCTCCGGTGGTCGCCTAGCGCCGCTCCAGGTCTCGATAGATCTGACGGTGGATCACCATGCGCTGGATCTCGCTGGTGCCCTCGTAGATCTCGGTGACCCGGGCGTCCCGGAAGTAGCGCTCCACCGGGTAGTCCTGGGTGTAGCCGTAGCCGCCGAACACCTGGATGGCGTCGTGGGTGACGCGCGCCGCCATCTGCGACGCGAACAGTTTGGCCTGAGCCGCCTCGCGCGTGACGCGGTAACCCCGGTCCTTCAACCATGCTGCGCGCAGTGTCAACATGCGGGCCGCCTCGAGCTCCGTGTCCATGTCGGCCAGCGAGAAGCCGATCGCCTGGAAGTGGTGGATCGCTTCCCCGAAGGCCGTTCGCTCGGCAGCGTAGTCGCGCGCCGCCTCGAACGCCGCTCGCGCCACACCCACGGCCAACGCGGCGATGCCGATGCGGCCGCCGTCGAGTGATGCCATGGCGATGACGAACCCCTGGCCCAGCGGACCGAGCAGGGCCTCCTCGGGCACGAAACACTCGTCGAAGGTCACGGTGGTGGTGATGGCGGCGTGCTGTCCGAGCTTGCGCTCCGGCCGCCCGAAGCTCATCCCCTCGGCGCCCTTCTCGACCAGGAAGCAGCTCACCCCGCGCGCACCGGCATGGACATCGGTCTTGGCCATCACCAGATACAGCTGGGCCTCGCCGCCACTGGTGATCCAGGCCTTGGTACCGTTCAGCACGAAGCCGCCCTCGACGCCGCGAGCGCGCGTGGACATGGCCACCGCGTCGGAGCCGGCATGCGGCTCGGAGAGGCAGAACGCGCCGATCCACGCGCCGCTGGCCAGCTTCGGGAGGTAGCGCTCCTTCTGCTCGTCGGTGCCGTAGCGCAGCAGCATGCTCTGCGGGAGCCCATTGGTGACGCTCATGATGGTGGCGTGGCTGGCGTCGGCGACGGCGATCTCCTCGAGAAGCACCACGTAGCTGAGGGTATCGAGGCCGGCGCCTCCGTAGCGCTCCGGGGTGGTGACGCCGAGCAGGCCCATCTCCCCCATCTTGCGCAACGTCTCCCAGGGGAAGCGCGGCTCGCGGTCCAGCTCGGCCGCCAGGGGCACGAGCTCCGTGCGCGCGAAGTGCCGCACGTGCGTCCTCATGGCCAGGAGCTCTTCGGAGAGGGAGAAGTTCAAGGTCGCCACCGCGCCCGACATCGCGGGCGCACCGCCGAGTATACCGAGCGGCCGTCTAAGCTCCGCCGGCGACCCTCCGCCGGCGTACAACCGCTAGACTGTCGGCATGAACGCGAAGGAGCTGCTCCACCGCATCCCCGAGAGCTTCGACGCCAGCGATATGGCCGAGAACGCCGTGATCCAGTACGCCATCTCCGAACCCGTCTACCACGTGCTCGAGAACGGCCGGCTGACGGCGCACGACGGTGAAGCCGAGGCGCCCGACGTCACCATCCGCGTGAGCGACGAGAATCTCGTCCGGCTGATGACGGGTGAGTTGAACCCCATGTCGGCCTTCATGACCGGCAAGCTGAAGCTCGACGGCAACGTCATGCTGGCCCAGCGCCTGGTGGCACGGGTCGACCGCGCCAGTCTGGCCGGCCTCACCTGATCGGCCCGGCCGGATCCGTCCGGCCGGATCCGTCCGCGCCGCCCTCCTCCGCCCCGACGAAGACGCCTCCCGGGCCGTAGAACGCCGCCTGGTAGCCCTGGTAGTGGCCCCCTTCGTAGCGCAACGTCGCGGAGAACAGGGAGGGCCGCGTGAGCCACGGCAGGAACACCCGATCGCCCGGCCACAACGGCAGGGCGAGCAGCGCATCGTCCGACACCCAGTGCAGCGTGCCCTCGGGGGAGCGCTCGGCGAGCGCACCGGAGAAACGCGGCACGACGTAGACGAAGGCGTACCAGTCGTCCTTGCCGTCGAACGCAGGGAACGTCAAGAAGCCCTTGAGGTGCGCTTCCTCGACACTCAGCCCCGATTCCTCGAGGACCTCGCGCCGCAGGCACGCCTCCGGCGATTCACCGGGCTCGAACTTGCCGCCCAGGCCGTTGTAACGCCCGCGGTGGTAGTCGTCCTCGCGGCCGCTGCGGTGGAGCATCAGGGTGCGCCCGTCCCGCCTCAGGTAGGCCAGCGTGGCCAGTCTCAGCCCCACAGCTTCAGCCCCACAGTTTCAGCCTCACGGTGTCCGTCCCACGGTGTCAGTCCCCAGGCCCATCGTCGGGCGCCTCGCGCGCCAGCGTCGCCACCAGCAGCTCGCGCAGCGGTGCGTCGTCGACCAGGTCACCGCCGCGCTCGATCCGAAGGCGGAGGCGATCGGAGGCCACGATGCCCCGCCGCGACAGGTGGGTGGCGGTGAAGCGCACGGCCGCCTCCGGCGAACTCGTCGGGGTCTGCAGGGTCTCGCGCTGACGACCGCCGGCGGGGGACTCCAGCACCATCAGCACCTCGATGCGCCCGGCACGCCGCCGCACGAAGAGCTGCTCCACGCGGTCGGTACGCACCGGCGCCGCTCCTAACCCGCCCGCTCGGGAGCGTCCAGGCCGAACGCTGCGTGGACCGCGCGCAGCGCCTCCCTGGCGCGCAGCGCCGGGATGACGACGCTGATGCGGACCTCGCTGGTGGTGATCATCTCGATGTTGGAGCCCGCGCCGGCGACGGCGTCGAACATGCGGCCGGCCACTCCCGGCGTGGACCCGACGGCGATGCCCACGATCGACAGCTTGGCCACGTCGGGATCGGCCGTGGCGCTGGCTCCCAGCCCGTCCAGCACAGGACGCAGCGCCTCGAGGGCCTCTTCCATGGCGTCCTGCGGGACCGTGAACGCCATCTGTTGACGGCTCTCCGACACGGCGCGCACGCCTTGGACGATCATGTCGGGGCTGACCCCGGCGCGCCCGAGCGCGGTGAACAGGCGCGCGGCGATGCCGGGTTCGTCCGGCACTCCGTGGACGTCGATGCGGGCGTGGTTCAGGTCGAGGGCCACACCGGTGACCGGCTTCTCCGTGATCATGCGGGCCTCCTGGGGGCGCTCGAGCCGGGTAACGATGGTCCCCGGGTTATGGCTGAACGAGCTACGGACGTGGATGCGTACGCCGTAGCGGCGCGCGTACCACACGCTGCGGGGGTGGAGCACGCCGGCACCGAGTGCGGCGAGCTCGAGCATCTCGTCGTAGTCGACGGCGTCGAGCTTCCGCGCCGTGGGGATGAGGTGCGGGTCGGTGGTGTACACGCCTTCGGTGTCGGTGAAGATCTCGCACTCGGGAGCGCCCAGGGCCGCGGCCAGCGCCACCGCGGTGGTGTCCGAGCCGCCGCGCCCGAGGGTGGTGATGGCGCCCCCGGAGTCCACGCCCTGGAAGCCCGCCACCAACGCCACCTCGCCGGCCTCGAGCGCTGCGCGCACGCCACGGGTGTCGACCTCCAGGATGCGTGCACTGCCGTGGCGCGCATCGGTCAGGAAGCCCGCCTGCGCACCGGTGAACGAACGCGCTTTCACGCCCAGCGACAGTAGCGCGATGGCCACCAGCGCGATCGACTGCTGCTCACCCGTCGCCAGCAACACGTCGAGCTCACGCCGCGAGGGGCGGGCGGACAGCTCGCGCGCCAGGCCGACCAGGCGGTCGGTGCTGTGACCCATGGCGGAGACGGTGACGGCGATACGCCGCCCATCGGCAGCGGCGGCGGCGATACGGGCGGCCACCTTGCGGATGCGTTCGACGTCGCCGACGCTGGTACCGCCGTACTTGTGCACCAGCGGCAGGTCCGGGGGGGCCGCGCTCGCCACGCTCCTCGAGGTCATGGCCTGCAAGGATACCCGTCGTGCCCTGGTGGACGCAAACGCACGCTCGTCGCAGCGCCCCGGCCGGCGGAGGACATTCGGCCTGAGGTGGGACATTCCGCCTTTCCGTGGCCCGGAAGCGCCGTGGTACAAGGTAACCCATGAGCTCTGTGCAGCCTTCTCCCCTGCGCGTCGCCGTCATCGGCGCCGGGCCGTCGGGCTTCTATGCCACGGACGCGCTGCTCAAGCAGCGCGAGGACGTCTCGATCGACCTGATCGACCGCCTGCCGACCCCGTACGGGCTGGTGCGTTACGGCGTTGCGCCCGACCACCAGAAGATCAAGTCGGTGACCAAACTCTACGAGCGCACCTGCGGCGATCGGCGCGTGCGCTTCCTCGGCAACGTCGAGTTCGGTCGCGATCTCACCCACGAGGACGTCATGCGCCACTACCACGCGGTGATCTACGCCGTCGGCGCGCCGTCCGATCGGAACCTCGGCATCCCCGGCGAGGACCGCGCTGCCTGCCTGTCCGCCACCGAGTTCGTGGCCTGGTACAACGGGCACCCCGACTACGTGGGGCTCGAGGTCCCACTCGACGCCCGGAGCGTAGCCGTCGTCGGCATGGGCAACGTCGCCGTCGACGTGGCCCGGGTACTGGCGAAGTCGGTGGACGAGCTGGCGGAGACCGACATGGCCGACTATGCCATCGAGCATCTACGGAGCAGCGAGGTGACCGACGTGTACATGCTCGGTCGGCGCGGCCCCGCCGAGGCCAAGTTCACCACCAAGGAGCTGCGCGAGCTCGGCGAGCTCGCCAACGCCGACATCGTAGTCCTGCCCGAAGAGCTCGAGGTGTCCGAAGCGAGCTTGAAAGGCATCGAGGGCGACGCCACCAAACTCAAGAACCTCGAGGTGCTGCGGGAGATGGCGGGCAAGCCGCTGCAGGGCAAACCCCGGCGCCTCCACATCCGCTTCTGCGTCTCCCCCGTCGAGGTGTTGGGCGACGATCGCATCCGCGCCGTGAAGCTCGAGCGCAACCGCCTCGAGCCCACCGAGTCTGGCTACATCCGCTCGGTCGGGACCGGCGAGTACGAGACCCTCGACGCGCAACTGCTGCTGCGCTCCGTAGGCTACCAGGGCACAGCGCTGCCGGGCGTACCCTTCGACGCCCGCAAGAGCGTCATCCCGAACGAGCGCGGTCGCGTCCTGGAGAGCCCCGATGGTCCTCCGCTCGCCGGCGCGTACGTGGCGGGGTGGATCAAGCGCGGACCCACCGGGGTCATCGGGACCAACAAGGCCGATGCCATGGAGACGGTCGAGACGCTGCTGCACGACGAGCTACCGCTCGTGAGCGCCGACGAGGCGTCCCCTGCGGCGGTCGATCGACTGCTCGAGCAGCGCGGCGTGCATCCATTCGGTTTCGAGCAATGGCTGGCGCTCGACAGGCACGAGCTGGAGTCGGGGAAGGCCGCGGGGCGGCCGCGCGTCAAGGTGACGGCGGTCGAGGAGATGCTGCGCCTGGCCGACGCCAAGGCCTGACGCGGCGTTCCGGCCCACGCTGCAGCGCGCCTGCCCGGTTGCACGTCTCCCGGGCAGGCGCGCTCCTTGGTGTGGTCGTGGAATGGCTCCCGAGCCTCACCCGACAGCACCACCTCGCCGATCCGTCGCACGTAGCCGGTTGTCGTCGCCCGAGGCTAGCCGCGCCCCTCGCCACCGAGCTCGGCCTCGCGCGACACCACGGCCTCCTCACCGATCAGGCCACGCGGGCGAAGCACCAGCATCACCATCAGCACCAGACCGATGAGGATGATCTGCAGCGCGCCTCCCTTGACCTGCAGGCCCGACGGCAGGATCGCCTGCGTCAACGAGCCGGTGCCCGTCCACAGCGCCCACACCAGCACCGATCCGAGGATGGCGCCGCGATTGTTGCCGCTACCCCCGACGATGAGCATCGCCCAGATCTCGAAGGTGAGGATGGGCAGGAAGTCCGTCGGGGCGATGAAACCGATGAAGCTGGCGTTGAGCGCGCCGCCCAGCCCCATGATGGCGCTGCCGATCACGAAGGACTGGAGGCGGAAGCGGAACGGACTCTTGCCCAACGAGGAGGCCGCCGCCTCGTCCTCGCGGATGGCCTTCAGAACGCGCCCCCATGGTGAGCGGACCATCGCCTCCAGCGCGTAGTAGATGAGCAGCACCACGACCACCATCAGCACCAGGAACACGATGTTGCTCGCCAGGCTGCTGTGGGTGAGGTGCTCGAACGGTCTCGGGATGCTCTCCGCGCCCCGGCTCCCCCCGGTCAGGCCGCGCGCGTTCAGGGCGACCAGTTGCAGCGTCACCGCGATGCCGATGGTGGCGATCGCCAGGTAGTCCTCTCGCAACCTGAGCGTCGGGAGGCCTACCACCCAGGCGACCAGGGCCGATGCCAGGATGGCGCCTCCCAGCCCCACCACGAACGGCAGTCCGAAGCCACCGAGATGGGTGCTGTAGGCCGGTCCGCTGAGGATGGCGAAGGTGTATCCCCCCACCAGGAAGAAGCCGGCGACTCCGATGTTGAACAGCCCGGTGTAGCCCCACTGAAGGTTGAGGCCCAGCGCCACCACCGAGTACACCAGCGCCTGGATGAGGAAGAATACGAGGTAGGAGGCGAGGCCGGTCACGACCGTTCTCCCAGGAGCCCACTCGGATAGACCAGAAGCATCAGGAACATCAGCGCGAACCCGACCGCCGGCTTGTAGGCGGGATCGATCCACATCGTCGACACCGACTCCGCGAGCCCGATCACCATGCCGCCGAGCACGGCGCCGTAGACACTCCCGATGCCGCCCAGGATGGCCGATGCGAACATCGGCAGGATCAGGTTGAAGCCCATGTTCGGCCCCACCTGAACGGTGATGCCGTAGAACACGCCGCCGATGGCCGCGAGCGAGCCGCCCACGATCCAGACGAGACGGATGATGTTGTGCACGTTGATGCCGGTCACCTGCGCCAGCAGCACGTTGTCGGAGACGGCACGCATGGCCTTGCCCATGCGGGTACGGGTGAGGAACAGGTGGAGGCCGATCATCAGCACGGCCGCCAGCACCACCACGAAGATCTCGTCCGCTGTCACCCGCACTCCGGGGAGGAGCGGCTGGGCGATGGAGATCGTCCGCGAGTAGTATTCCGGCTGCGGCCCCCAGATCAACACCACCACGTTGCGCAGCATCAAGGATGCACCGAACGAAGCGATCACCAGCGCTACCGCGACATCGCTGCGGCGCAGGATCCGGTATACCAGCCAGTCCACGACCAGGGCCAGTCCCGCCGTCAACACAGCGGCCAGCACGATCACGAGGATGAAGCCCCAGCCGAAGGTGAGCGACCCCAGCGTGGGCCCGAACGACAGCACGCTGGCCAGCGCCAAGGCGAAGTACGCACCGAACGTGAGAAGCTCGCCGTGAGCGAAGTTCGCGAAGCGCAAGATGTTGAACGTGAGCGTCAGCCCGATCGCGCCGAGCGACAGCGTGGCGCCGAGGATGATGCCGTCAGCGATGTACTGGCCCACTAGGCTAGCCCCTTTCGCGCGCCGAGGTAGAGCTCGCCGACCTCGGGGTTCTCGAGCAGCTCCTGCGCCGGCCCGTTGACCCGGTCACGGCCTTCGGCGAGCACGTAGCCCCGGTCCGAGATGGCCAGGGCCGCCTTGGCGTTCTGCTCGACGATCAGCATGGTCACCCCGATGTCACGGACCTCCCGGATCTTGTCGAAGACGTGGCCCACCAGCAGGGGCGACAGCCCGGCAGAGGGTTCGTCGAGGAGCATCAGGCGCGGCCGGTGCATCAGCGCACGGGCGATCGCCACCATCTGCCGCTGACCGCCCGAGAGCCGGCCCGCCGCCTGGTGACGGAAGCGCTTGAGGTCGGGGAAGGTCTCGTAGGCCTGCTCGAGCCCCGCGCGCAGGTCCTGCGGCCGGACGTAGGCGCCCATCTCCAGGTTCTCCTCGACCGTCAGCTTCGCGAAGATGTTGTTGGTCTGAGGAACGTAGCCGACGCCCTCGCCGACCATGCGGTGCGCCGGGAGGTTGCTGATGTCCTTGCCGAAGAGCCGCACGCTGCCGGAGCGCACGCGCAGCAGGCCGGCGATGAGCTTGATCAGGGTGGACTTGCCGGCGCCGTTCGGGCCCAGGACCGTGACGATCTCGCCCGGACGCACTTCGAGCTCGACACCGCGAAGGATGTCGACTTCGGCCACGTAGCCGGCAACCACGCCTTCGACAGCGAGGGCCACATCGCTCATGCGGGCGCACCCCCCAGGTAGGCCTCGAGGACGCGCTGGTCGGAGCGCACCTCGTCCGGGGTACCCGTCATGAGCAGCTCGCCCTGCGCCATCACCAGCACCGGGTCGCACAGCGCTGCGATGAGGTCCATGTTGTGTTCGATGATCAGGAAGGTTATTCCGGTGTCGTGAATCTCCTGCAACTTGTCCATGATGGTCCCCAGGAGCGTCGGGTTGACGCCTGCCCCCGGCTCGTCGAGCAGGATCAGCGTCGGATCGGCCATCAGGGCGCGAGCGATCTCCAACAGCTTCTGCTGGCCGCCCGAAAGGTTCTTGGCATACTCGCCGGCGAGACGCTCGAGGCCGAGGAACGCCAACGTCTCGCGCGCCCGATCCCGGGCCGCGCGCTCCTGGGCGCGCACTGTCCCGCGCCTGATCCAGTTGTTCCAGAAGCGCTCCCCGGCCTGATCCAGGGGCACCAGCATCACGTTCTCCAGCACCGTCATCTCCGCGAACGGTCGCGGGATCTGGAAGGTTCGGACCAGCCCGGAGCGGAAGATGACGTGAGGCGGCCTGCCCTCGACGCGCTTGTCCCGGAAGGCGATCTCTCCCGAGGTCGGTCGCAACGCCCCTGCCAGCATGTTGAAGAGCGTGGTCTTGCCGGCACCGTTGGGACCGATGAGCCCAGTGATGGTGTGCTGCTCGATCTCGAACGACACGCGGTTGACGGCTCGCAAGCCTCCGAAGTCCTTGATCAGATTCGTCGCTTCTAGCATCCCGTTCCCTGTCGTGGCCGAGCCCGGAAGGCGGCGCCGGCGCGGCTCGCGCGAAGATTGCCTGCATTCACTCGCATGAATATTAACAGATACGCCGGGGGCCCCGAGCACGCGCGGCGTTCGCGCGTCGGGGTGCCCGTCCCGTGCACGCGAAAGGGGCCGCCAGCGAAGGCGGCCCCTTTCGCGAACGATCGCTACGGGGCGGTTACTGCCCCATCTGCGATTCGACCTGCTGGATCTCCGCGACCGTGACCATGCCGGTCTCGGTGACGGTGTTGTTCTTGACGGTCCACTTCACGTACGGGCCGGCCACGTCACCGTACTGATCGAACTGCAGCGGACCGGTGGCGCCGATGTACTGGACGGTCGTTCCCAGCTTCATCAGGCCGTGCGCGGCTTCCAATTCGCTGACGCCGGCGTAGACCTTCTGACCGTTGGGGTCGGTGACCTTGCGCATGGCGTCACGGATCGCAGCCGTGTCGGTGGTCGTCTTGGCGTACTCCATCGCCAGGCCCACGATGATCGTGGCGTCGTAGGCGTTGGTGATGTACGCCTGGGTGGGCAGCGTCCCGAACTTGGCCTTGAACTCCGAGCGGAAGGTCGCCAGCGACGGCGTGTTGGAGGTGCCGGGCGCCGTGCCGTAGACGGTCTTGAAGTACTGCGGGCCGACGTCGTTCACGAAGTGCTGGTCCTCGAGACCGTCGGGCAGGAGCCAGGTCTGCGGACCACCGGACGCCACCCACTCGCGGGCGATGGTGGTGCCGTCACCCGGGTAGCCGATCAGCAACAGGCCCTGCGGACCGCCCTGGAGCGCCTTGGTGACCTCGGAACGGTACGAAGGCTGGTCCGGGTTATAGACGACGCTCTGCGAGATGGTGCCGCCGAGCTTCTGGTAGGCCGCGCTGAACTGCTCGGCGAGACCCTGGCCGTAGGCGTTGTTCAGGTACAGGACGGCCACCTTCTTGACGCCGCCGTCGAGTGCCTCCTTGGCCATGGCCACACCCTGCAGGGCGTCGGACGGGGCAGTGCGGAAGAAATAGCCGCCGGTCTTGCCCTGCTTGCCGAGGTCAGTCAGCGTCGGCGAGGTCGAAGCGGGCGAGATCAGGATGACGTTGCCGGGAGCCGTCACCGAGGTGAGGATCGCGGTGGTGATCCCGCTCGACAGCGCGCCGACGATGGCCGGCACGTGCTGAACGTCGACGAGCTTCTTGGCAGCATCGACGCCGACGTTGGCCTGCGTCTGGTCATCGGACAGCGCCAGCTTCACGGTGCAGCCGTCGACGCCTCCGGCGGCGTTCAGATCCGATACGGCAAGCTGCGCACCTTGCGCGATCGCCTGCCCCAGGACCCCCAGGGATCCCGTCAGGGCCATGACGCTACCGATCGTCACCGTGCAGCTCTGCGCCATGGCCGAGCCAAACGCCAGAGCCACCAATACTGCGCCTACCTTGAGAACCTTCCTCATCAGGCTCGCTCTCCTTTCGAGTTGCAGGTCCGAGTCTACCGGAGGCCATCACGCTTGTCCAGCAGCGCGCTGGAGCGCCTTCCCCCGCGGCATCGCGGTACTGCTTCGTCTCTGAACGGATCTGGGCCGGATCGCACGCGGCCCGCGCTGGCAGCGAGCGACGCCCGGCATGCATGGACTCCTCGAGCCCCGCGCCGGGAAGGATACCCCTCGCGATGTCGCGTGGTCAAGCTATGATTGACGATACGCGCACTTTCGGGCTACGCTTTGCACACTATGTGCTCCACTCATGCCAGGTGTTAGCATAGAAGTTGACGGATGAGGAGTATTGCGATGACAGCCTGCGCGTTCATCGAGTCGGGCCGCGAGCCCGGAGCCGAGAGGGTCGACCTCGAGCCCACCGAACCCTTTGGCGCCCAACGCGCCCGTTCTGCCTGACGTCCGGTCACCCCGGCGCCGGATTCCGGCCCGATGATCGGCGCCAGACGACCCAGTGCACATCGAAAGCCGCACCAGCGATCACGGATCCCCCGCCTCCGTGGTAGCGTTCCGAAGGAGACAGGCGGGCGCCATCACACCCGTTCACCACGTAGCTACCATCCCGAGGAGGACAACGCGTGCCCATCACCAAGAGCGAGATCCAGAAGCGTCTCAAGGAACAGGACGTCAAGTTCCTGCGCCTCCAGTTCACCGACATCCTGGGGCACAACAAGAACGTCGAGCTCCCCGCCTCGCAGTTCGACAAGGCGCTCGACGGCGAGATCATGTTCGACGGATCGTCGGTGCAGGGCTTCACGCGCATCGAGGAGTCGGACATGCTTCTCGACCCAGACTTCGAGACCTTCCTCATCTTCCCCGACATCATCGAAGGCGCCGAGCGCGGAACCGTGGCGCGCCTCATCTGCAATATCAAGCTGCCCGACGGCACGCCCTTCGACGGCGACCCGCGGACCATCCTGCAACGCGAGATCGACAAGCTCAAGAAGCTCGGCTTCGACGACATGTACGCCGGTCCCGAGCCCGAGTTCTTCCTGTTCCTGCGCGACGGCGACGGAACCCCCACCACCATCACACACGACAAGGCCGGCTATTTCGATCTGGCGCCGGTGGACCTTGGCGAGGAAGCGCGCCGCGACATGGTGAACGCGCTGGTCGAGATGGGCTTCGAGATCGAGGCCGCCCACCACGAAGTGGCACCCGGGCAGCACGAGATCGACTTCAAGTACGACGAGGCCCTGCGCACCGCGGACGCCATCGCGACGTTCCGCACGGTGGTCAAGCGCATCGCCCTCAATCACGGCCTGCACGCGACCTTCATGCCCAAGCCAGTGGCCGGCATCAACGGTTCGGGGATGCATACCCACCTGTCGGTGTTCAAGGACGGGAAGAACGCCTTCTTCGACGAGAAGGCCGAGTACCAGCTGTCCCGCACGGCGCTCAACTGGATCGCCGGGCTGCTCGAGCACGCCGCTGGCATGGTAGCGATCACCAACCCGACCGTGAACAGCTATAAGCGCCTGACACCCGGTTTCGAGGCGCCCACCAACATCGCCTGGTCGGCCTCCAACCGCAGCGCGATGATCCGCATCCCGGCGCGCCGCGGCCTTGGCACGCGCAGCGAGCTGCGGATGCCCGACCCGTCGTGCAACCCCTACCTGGCGCTGGCCGTGATGCTGGCGGCCGGTCGGGATGGCATCGAACGAGATCTGACGCCGCCTCCCGCCATCCAGCGGAACATCTTCGAGATGAGCGTGCGCGACCGCCGCCGCCACAAGATCAAGGAACTCCCCGGGACCTTGCGCGAGGCGCTCCTCGCCCTGCAGAAGGACCGGACCATGGTCGAAGCGCTCGGCGAGCACGCCTTCGAGCACTTCATCGAAGCCAAGACGCATGAGTTCGATGACTACCGGATCGCCGTCCACGACTGGGAGCTCGACAAGTACCTCGCCGAGTACTGAGCCGGGCGTCCCAGCACGCCCGCCATGCCCGACAACGCTGACCGTTCCGCCGCCCGGGGTCGTCCCTACCGCGTGGTGGGCGTCGACCCCGGCATCGCGAACCTCGGCCTCGGTGCGATCGAGGAGGTGCGGCCCGGCGCCCGCCTCCTCGCTTCCGAGGTCGTTCGCACGCGGTCCAGCGATCCTCAGGCCGAACGCCTGCTGATCCTCCGGGACGCCGTCGCCGCCTTCCTCGATGCCTACCACCCGGACGCGCTGGCGATCGAGGGGCAGTTCTTCCACCAGCAGCGTGACGTGTCGTTCCGTGTTGGCCAGGCCTACGGCGTGGTGTTGCTGGCGGCGGCCGAGCGGCACGTGCCCGTCCACGAGTACGGGCCCATGCAGGTGAAGCAGGCACTGGTCGGGACCGGCCGTGCCCAGAAGGCGCAGGTGGGGTTCATGGTGCGGGCGCTGCTGGGCCTGGACAAGGCCGTGACCAACCACCACGCCGCCGACGCCCTGGCCCTGGCCCTCACCCATCTCCACAGCCGCCGGCTGTCCTCGCTGATCGAGCCCTGAGCCCGGTCGGCGAACGGGCGCGCCACGCCCTCAGGCGACCCGGGTCGGTCGTGCGCGGCGCCCTCCCGTCAATCGCCGTCCGGTGGCTCGTCGTTCGACCCGTCATCGAGCGTGCCGCGCCCGGGCCGCTTGCGTCCGGCACCGGTGGCCGCCCCCGCGCCGAGCTCCTCCGGCCCTCCGTCGAGGCGGTCGAAGCGGTAGCCGCTGCGCCGCTCTGCGTGCTCGAGCTCGTGAAGCAGAGTCGCCAGGTCCGCCACGCCGACACCGGAGGCGGCCGCGAAGCCCCGCGCGCCGGCGACCAGAAGCCGATACCGTTCCTGACTGAACCAGCGCTCGCCGCCGTGCTCGTGTACGTCCAGGAACTCCTGAGCCACGGTGTCGTGGGCAACGTTGCCGAGCAGCGACGCCGCATCGAGAGACGCCCCGCCGGCCCCCAGCCGAAGCAGCACCACCGGCAGGCGCGATGCCGCCCAGGGGTCGGCCACGCTGCCGTCCGCCAACGCACGCTCCAAGGCGCCCCGTAGCCGCAACGACGCGTAGAGTCGCTCGCCCCCGTCCAACGCCGCCAGCGCCAGCGCCGCGCGTAGCGCAACGGCAACGCCCGACCCGGCGGCCTCGACAGGCGCCACGTCGCAGCGCTCGAGCGCCCGCGCCGCGGCGTCGGCGACGGAGGGTCCCGCGGCGGCGGGTCTTTCGCCGGCCGGTGCTCCCTCGCTGCCGGCGCCGGCAGCGCGCGATGGCGTGGCGGTGCGCTCCGGGCCCGTGGTCGCGCCCGTCCCCGTCGCCGCCGTCCCCGTGAGCGCCGTCCCCATCAGTGCCCTGCGCAACGCCTCCGCCGCCGCCGCTTCGGAAGCGGCCTGCGTCAGCTCGTCGTCGGGCGCACGCCCGTCCGTGGGTCCGGCACTCGACGGCGGGCGTCCGGTCTTCCCAGAGAGCACCTGCCTGACGGGCGCCACCTCCACGTGCTCGCGCGCCGCGGCGACGAAGGCGAGCGCCGACGCGGCCACGTCGTCGCCGTCCCTCGCCGCTGCCAGCAGCGCCAAGAAGGCGGCGCGCGGCCGGCGCAACGACCAATCGAGCCGGGCCTCGTCCACGTCGGGAACGCCGGCCCCGGCGAGCTGGGCATGGAGTCCGGCGTAGCTGCCGTCCTCGTCACGCACCTCCCGGATCTCGGTGAACGCACGCGATTGGAAGCCGTCGAGGCTGAAGCGCAATCCCTGCCGGATCAGGTCGTCGGAGCGATGCAGGTAGTCGAGGCCGGCGAGCCGCTCCCGCAGGACGGTGAAGCGTTGCTCGCCCCCTGCGATGCCGAGCGCCTCGTGGATCGCCTCGTCACGCATGGAGCCGTTCGACCAGGGCTCGGCGAAGGGGACGCTGCGGTGGATGGTGCCGTCGCTGCGCGGGTAGCGGTTGTTGAACAGGATCAGCGAGGCGCCGCCCGCGGCGCGGTTGCTATAGGCGTAGACGTCCTCGCGCACCGACCCGTCGTCCCCGAAGACGTCGTACAGCCGGAAGGTCTCGGCAGGGGCGAACTGGGAGCGCCGATGGAGCAGGGGTGCGATCTCTCGCCGGTGGCGTTGCACCATGCGTTCGTCCGCTTCCTCGTCGAACGTCGGCGCACGGTACTCCATGCCGTACTTCTCGCGGAAGCCCTCCACCTGACCGTGCCCGAACATCGGCAGGCCGGGCAGCGTGGCCATCATCACCGCGGCACCGAAGTACTTGTCGCCGTCCCCGAACTGCGCGATGGCGGTCTCCTCGTCGGGGTTGTTCATGAAGTTGACGAAACGGCCCAGGATGCGCGGATCGAACGCCAGCACGTTCTTCATCAACAATCGATAGTCCGCGTTCTCCTCGCGTTTCAGCATGTTCATGAACGCGCTGTTGTACACCCGGTGCATCCCGAGGGTCCGGACGAAGTAACCCTCCATCATCCAGAACGCCTCGGCGAGCAGGAGCGTGCCGGGAGCCTCGCGCGCGACCCGGTCCACGACCTCTCGCCAGAACTCGACCGGCATGCTGCGCTCGAACGCCTCGGCACTCATGCCTCCGTAGGCGCTGCGCGAGGGGATGGCGCCACCGTGCCCGGGGGGCGGATACCAGAGCCGCTGGATATGCCGCTTGGCGAGCGTCATGGCGGCGTCGAAGCGGATGATCGGCACCGTCCGTGCGACGTGGAGGACGGTCTGGATGACAGCCTCACGCACCTCCGGCTTGAGGTAGTCGAGCTGCGCGGTGTCGTTCCACGGCATGGTGGTGCCGTCGTTGCCGTGGTAGATGTAGCGCGCCTCGCCGCCGGCGCGGTCGACACGTTTGAACACTACCGCGGCATCGCTGTCGTCCCAATAGTGGTCCTCGATCATCACGGCCATGGCGGGATTGGACGACAGATCCGGACCGTCGAAGCGGTAGCCCGGGTAGGGCGGGTGATCGAGCTGGATGAACCAGTCCGGATTCTCGGCGACCCACTTGCCGTCGATGCCGACGTGGTTGGGAACCATGTCACCGGCCAAGCGGATGCCCCGGCTGGCCGCCCGCCCCTCGAGATCGCGCAGCGCCGCTTCGCCACCCAGATCGTCGGCGACCACATAGTCGTACAGCGCATAGGCGCTGGCGAGCGCGTCGGCCTGGCCGCGGCGCTGTTTGATGCGGCGCGAAGCTTCGCTGCGCTCCCATAGGCCGATCAGCCACAGACCGTTGAACCCGTGGGCGGCAAGCTCGTCGAGGGCCTCGTCGGGGATCTGATCGAGCCGCCTGACCTCACGGCCGAAGCGGCGCTCCAGCTGGGAGAGCCACACGTACGTGCTCTTCGCGATCAGCACCACACGGGGCATCCAGTCGCTGTCGGGGCTGAAGGCCTCGACCTCACCCGGCCGCGCGAGCGTTTCGGCGTCGAGGATCGGCGCCGGCCCGGGGCCCCCCGGGCCGCGCCCTCGGGCCTCGCCGAGGGCGTCGAGCGAGCGTAAGAGCCGTGCCAGCAGGCCTGAGAAGCGCTCACCCAGCACCGTCCCCCACATCTCCTCGGCCACCCTGAGCTGCCCTTCGAGCGAGGTCGGGCTGTGACGTTGCGGCGCCCACAGCAGGTCGATCAACGACATGCCGCCGGCGAGCGCGGGCCCGTGCTCGCGCAGGCCTTCCTCCAGTAGGGACAGCGCTCGGGGGTAATCGCTCGTGCGCCGCAGGGGCGCGTCGTCGAAGAGCTCCTGCAGGCGTTCCAGTGCCGGGTTGGCGTTCGCCAGCCATAGCAGCAACGCCTCCTCCAGCACGACAGCGCGATTGGGGGTCTCCTCCGTCGATCCCGCCAGGTAACGCGCAGCATCCTCCCAACCGTCCGCCACGACGGGCGCCGGGAAGCGCTCGACGAACGCCAGCAGAGTCGACGCCAGCGCCTGAGCGCCGAGGGCCGACTCGAGACCGTCCGCGGCGCGATCCACCACGCTCCCGCCCGACCGCTCGGACGCCACCTGCACCAGCGCGTGCATCAGCTCGTGCAGCAGCGCCGCTCCGTACAGTTCGCTGCCGCCGAGCGCCAGCTCGGGGTAGCGCTCCGAATCGCGGACCTTATTCATCCGTGCCGCCAGCTGGTGGGCCGTCGCCAGATCGCCGAACATCAGCCGTCCGCGCACCCCGAACAGCTCGCCCTCGATGCGGTAGCGTCGCCGCGCCTCCAGCGCCACATGGAGATGACGCGTCCACAGCCCCGCGGCTCCGGCACGCCCCAGGCGGCGGATGTCATTGCATGGCTTCACGGTCTCGCCCTCCCGGGGGACTCTGGACGCCGATCACGCCGCTCCGCCCCCGGGACGCGGCGTCGCCGCGCGGGGCCGCAACCGGACCCACGCGCTTCCTCGTGGTTCTTCGGAGCTTAGCACGCGTGTCGCGCGCCAGACGTCCTTCGAGGGACGCTGATAGCGTCACCGACGCCTCAACCGTGGGCACTCCATTGCCGGTCGGCGGGTCGCGCGGGTACAATCCCTGTCATCGGCCGTCAACGAGCCCGAACCCGAGAGGAGCCGATCGCCACGCCGCGCATGCAGGGAGCCTACCGGACCGTTCGCTGGACCAGGGCACCGACAGTGCTCGTGGCCGCGCTGACGACGGCGTTGCTCCTGAGCGGCTGCACGGGCGACCTCAACACCCCGGGCGAGGCGCTGCGGATCCTCGGGACCTCCCTGCCGCAGGCCTACCTCGCGGAGCCCTACAACGAACCGGTTCAGGCCACAGGTGGCCTGCGACCCTACGACTTCGCGCTCGCCGACGGGCAGCTGCCGCCGGGGATCCAGCTGCAGGGCGGAACCCTGCGCGGAAGCCCTAGCAAGACCGGTCGATACAGCTTCTCGCTGCAGGTCACCGACGCCAATCTCTCGAAGACGGTGCAGAAGTACACGCTGACGGTGTCCGAGCTGCCGCCCCCGAGCGTGACCTTCAATGCGCCCAACACCGAGGTCGACCACCGCATCACGCTGCGCGTGCAGCTGCGCAATGCTCGCGGATTCGAAGGGCTGCGCACGCAAGTCCGTTGGGACCCCAAGCGCTTCCAACTGGTCCAGGGCAGCGTGCGGGCCAGCCGCCAGGGGCTGGCGCTGCTCGAACAGGCGTCCGACGGGCAGCTCCAGGTAGCGCTGGCACCGTTGGGCACTACCCTCGACGGCGAGGCCGGCCTCTTCCAGTTCGACCTCCAGCCCACGGCGGGCGCGAGCTACCTGAAGCTCGATGCCGAGACGGAGTTCATGTCGAGCGGGGGTCACGACTTCGCACAGACCAGTGAGGGGCGCCCGCCGGCTTCGGCCACTTCCCCCTCCTCGGCGGGCACGACGGACTCCGCCCCCGCGCCCGTTCCGGGCAACGGCTTCCCCGGCCTGCCGGGTACCGGCAAGGGGATACCGTGAGCTCACGCCACGGCTTCGGGCACCCGTCCGGCCACCACCCCTCCCGCAACCGCACCCCCAGTCGCCGTTCGCTGCCGGCACCCCTATGGCGCCTGACCGCGGCGCTGCTCGGATTGCTGCTCGCGGGAGCACCCGCTTCCGCCACCACCTACCTGCAGCTGACTCCCCAGGCCATGCTCGAGCGGGCGGGCCTGGTGTTCGTCGGCACCGTCGAGGACGTTCGCGTCGCCAACGACGGCGGTACGCCCTGGACGCACGTGCGGTTCACCGTCGACACGGCTCTCGAAGGGGTGCCCGTCGACGCCCAGGGCCAGCCGACGGGACCCGTCGACCTCGCCTTCCTCGGCGGCGCAGTCCCCGGCGGCCCGGCCCTCACGGTGAGCGGCATGCCGCAGTTCAAGGTCGGCGAGCAGGTGCTGGTGTTCGCTTACGACCAGTCGTACGCCTCACCCATCGTCGGGTTCCGCCAGGGCCTGTGGCGAGTGACGCCGGCGGGCCTGCAGGATGAAGACGGCACCGTGCTGTCGGTGTCCGGCGCCGGCACCCTGGTGGCGGGCGGCTCGGGAGCTCCACTGGACAGCATCGTGAAGGCCATCCGCGACGCACTCTCCGGCGCGGTTGGAACGACCGGCGGAACGACCGGGGGAACACCGGGGGGGACGCCGTGAGACCGGTCGCCCGCGTGCGCCGGACGGTAGTGGTGCTGATCTTCGTGCTGGGCGTGGCGGTCTCGGCCCAGCCGGCCCCCTCCACGCCGCCGGCCGACACCCCACCGACAGCAACCCCACCGGCACGCAACCCCACCGGCCGCGACGCCCCCGGCAGCGACGCCCCCGAAGACTGCCCCGAGTACCCCGACCGACGCCGCCGGCGCGCCGGGGTCCGCCGTCCCGACCGCCGCACCGGTCAGGACGGTTGCCGTGGACGCCAGCGGCGGCCCCTCCACGCTGGAGGACGATCTCAAGGCCGCCATCGACGCCTGGACGAAAGCGGCGCCTGATCTGGTGGCGCTCCAGATCGACGCCAAAGCGGCCTCCAGCCTAGGCTACGCGGCTCCCGCCCAGCTCGGTCCCGACACGCTGTCGCTGGATCTGCGTGTCCCGGGCAAGAACGGCGTCGAGGTCCGGGTCGCGTCCGGCGCGGTCGCCAAGCATCCCATGGTCCTCCTCCACGAAGTCGGCGTCCTGCTCGGACTGCCCGAGGGGGGTCGCGGCGTCATGGCGTTCGCCGTGCCCGCGACCGGCGAGCCCGACACGCCCACCGCCACGGACGTGCAGACCCTGCAGGCCCAGCGCACGTACGCTCGCGAGGATCTGAACCACGACGGCACGGTCGACTTCTACGACCTGGTGCTGTTCGGGCAGGCGTTCGGGAAGCAAGGCGTGAACATGCCGGCCGACTTCAACGGCGATGGCCGCGTCGACCGGAAGGATCTGGCCCTGCTGGAGCAGGCCTACACCTTCTCGCCGCCGTCCAAGACGGCTCCAGGTACGGCGCCGTCCGCCACCGGCGCGGACGGCGCCGGAACACCTACGCCGGGAACCACGACACCGGGAACGACGACACCGGGAACGGGCACGACGGGCACCCCGTCGGACGGCACCGCGCCGAGCACGGGTGGGACCTCCGGTGGCACCTCGGGTGGCAAAGCCCCCTGATCAGGACAGCGCCTGGATGGCCGCCGCCATCTCCAGGTCGGCCTCGGTCACGCCTCCGGCGTCGTGGCTCATCAGCTCGATGACCACCTGTCGGTAGCTGTTCCAGATGTCTGGGTGGTGGTTGCGCTTCTCGGCCAGCAGCGCCACGCGGCTCAGGAAGCCGAAGGCCGCCGAGAAGTCATCGAAGCGGTACTCCCGGCGGAGCTTGCCCCCCTGCAAACGCCAACCGTCGAGCTCTCCCAGCCGTTCGCCGATGGTGGAGTCGTCAAGCGTGTGCGCCATGCTGCTGCTCCCTTCTCGAGTCGTAGGTCCGACCTGGTCTCGCGGCGGGAGGGTTGACTCAGAGGGCCTGCCCGTTGCCGGTCATCAGTTCCGGAACGTAGACCACGGCCAGTTCCTGCTCGCCGCGCACCAGGGTCACCGTACCGTTGCCGAGCGGGGCGATCAGGTAATCCGTGAACGAGCCCAGTACCTGACCCGGCAGCATGGCGACCAGGCTCTCCTGCGACTCGAGGCTGCGCCCGCGGTACTGCCGAACGGTGATCTTCTGTCCCCCCAGATCGATCGTGAGCGGCTCGCCGGTGAGCTGGTAGACGTTGGACTCCGCGCCGGGCACGCGCTCGAGGACGTTGGAGACATCGTTGGCATCCACCGTCATGGCGTCGACGAAGCGCTGAACCAGGCCCAGCACGGAATTGTCATCGAGAGTGATGCCGGCCGCGCGGGCGGCGCCCCGCAACAGGCCCTCCACCGCCTGGCGCCGGTTGGGCGCGCGTGCGCTGACGCTGCCGGCGCGCGCGACCGCCCTGGCGACCAGATCCTGTGGGTCGCCCTGCACGGAGCTGGCGACGACTTTCAGCACCGTCAACAGGTCCTCACGCCGGCGATCAGCCAGCACGAACAGCACAACCAGAGCCTGGGCCAGGCGCACGGCCAGTGATCGCCCCTCGTCCCGGTAGCGGAAGTGGACGTAGTCGCTCTCACTGAACACGCTCAGCTTGCTGCGTCCGAGATCGAGTACCAACCGACCCTGGAGCGGCACCTCCTGCTCACCGACGAACAGCGAGCGCGACGGGCCCGCTCCCATCACCGCGATATCGTGCCCTGCCAGCTCGAACCGCAGCGGACCGACCAGCCGCACCGTCAGCGCCGTCGTGCCCGGAGGCACGGTCTCCCAGCGGAGCGCAGGGTTCACGGCGAACAGCACCCCGCCCTCGAGTTGCGGCCCACTCGCGTGTCCACCCACCGAGGTCGGCAGGTAGTCGGCGAGTCGCTCGAAGAAGGCGTGGACCAGATCGGTGAACTGCAGCACGTCATGCTGGAAGAGCTGCCGCTGGTTGCGCTCGAACGCGAGCGTCTCGGCGAGTCGCTTCTCCAGCTCCCTACGGTGCGTCGCACGTTGCCCCTCAGGGAGCCGCTCCTTGGCGATCTCCTGGATCGCGAGGCGGAGCTGCTTGCTGCTCGGACCCCGGTGCTCGACCAACGACAGCTTCCCGGCGTAGGGATCGGCCGCGACCGCCGCCGCCGCCTGGCGCACGAAGCCCAGCGCATTCGCCTCGCGCACCTCGAGGTCCGCGTAGGTGCCGCCCCGCTTCCCGAGCGTCATGATGGCGTTGACCAGCTCACGCACGAGCTCGGCCAGCGCATCGAGGTCGGAGAGCGACACCAGCGGATCGTTGACCTCCGGGATCGCCTCCAGGACCCGGAAACCGCGAAGGTTCACGTCCTGCGCGAAGGTCTTCTTGGCGCTGTTGCGCTGCAGGTTCTGCAGCGTGGCGTACACCAAGCGCGCGGTCTGCCGCTCGCGCTCCGCCCGCCAGCCCGCCGCGACCTTCAGCACGAACTCGTCGAGCTCTTCCCACCACACGCGCTGCGCCAGGCGCTGGAGGACCGCCTGCTCGTCACGTTCCTCCGGCAGCGCGGCCGGCGTGGCGATCGACACCGCCTCCGGACTATCGAGCTCGACGCCGAACTCGTCGCCCAGGACCAGCGCGTCGATGTCAGGCGCGCGCTTCGCCGAGCCTTGCGCGCCGTCGGAGATGAGCTTGAGGCTCTGCGACACGGCCGACAACCGCTCGCGCTCCTCCTGGTTCAGCGCCGCCATCTGCCGACCGAGGTGCCCGTATAGCTCCCACATGCCGGAGACGCCGCCGCGAACCTGCCGGGTGGCGCGGAACTCCGACACCTTGTATTCCAGCAGCTCGAGGGCAACGCTCTCCAATTTCAACATACGGCTTCCAGTATACGGCTGCGCCGCAGACAGGCACTGGCGGAAACCTCACGCAGCCCAACCGTCCTGGACGCACGAACGTACACGAGCCCGGATCACTTCGCCGATGTCCCGCTGCGCCCGTCGGCGAGCTGGCCGAACACCGCACCCAACACCTCCACCGCCCGCAGGTACTCCGCCAACTCCAAGCGCTCGTCCGGCGTGTGGTCCAGCGCAGCGTCGCCGGGCCCGTAGGCCACCATCGGAGCCGTCCAATGGGGCGCCACGACGTTCATGTCCGACGTCCCCGTCTTGACGACGGAACGGGGCCGCGCCCCGGCGCCCCGGATCGCTACCCTGAAGGCCCGGGCCAGCACCGAATCCTTCGGACCGCGATAGGCCTCCTCCTGCCCGGTCAGCGACAGGCGCACCCCGTGGGGCAGCGCCAGGGCCCCAAGGCCCTCGCTCAGCGCCGCGGCCGGCCAGCGCGGCGGCAGCCGGAAGCCGAGCACCGCGTCACAGCGCTGCACGAGCCCGTCGTTGTCCGAGTCGAGCGATTGCAGCGACAGCTGCAGGGCGTCGAAGCGTCGATCCACGCCGCGATTGTCCTCCTGAACGAAGGCCCGGACCGCCGCGAAGGCCGTCACCACGAGCTCGGCGGCGCTCGGCTCGTCGCGAGACGAGTGGGCGTTGGGGCGTTCGGCCGTCAACCGCGCCAGCAGTCGGCCCTTGTAGCCCAGGGTGTAGGCGTCCCATCCACTGGGCTCCCCGATGATCACCAGATCCGGCGCCTCGTAGGCGCGCACGGCGTAGCGTGCGCCCTTGCTGCTGGCGGACTCCTCTTCGACGGCGCCGATGAGCCGTACCCGCAGCGCGTCCTTGAAGGAGGCGGGCAGCCCGGCGACCGCGGCCACGGCCGCGCAGAAGCTGCCCTTGGCGTCGACCGCGCCCCTGCCGTGCAACACGCCGTCCTCCCGTCGCACCGGGATGTCCCCTGGTACGGTGTCGATGTGGCCGAGCACCGTCACCGTCAGGTCGCCGCGTCCCCACACAGCCACCGCGTTGCCCGCATCGTCGACGAAGGCCTCGTCGGCGAAGCCCGCCATCGCATCGACCAGCACCGCAGCCACCGCCCCCTCCCGGCCCGAGGGGCTCGGCGTTGCGACCGCGCGCTCGAGCAACGCGATGGGGTCGAGCGGCGCGGGACTCACGACGCCAGCACACGCGCCGTCCGCAGGAGGACCTCGTCGATCTGCGCCTGATCGATGACCAGGGGAGGCAGGAAGCGGACGACCGTCGCCCCTCCGGCGATGGTGAGCACGCCTTCGCGCTTCAGCGCGGCGATCACCGGCGCCGCCTTCTCCTTGAGCTCGACGCCGATCATGAGCCCGCGCCCGCGCACCTCGCGCACGCGGTCGCCGCCGATGCGACGCAGCCCATCCATGAGACGCTCCCCCATCGTCCGCGCATGCTCCATCAAGCCGCGTTCCTCGATCTCCTGCAACACGGCCAGGCCCGCTGCGCTGGCCAGCGGGTTGCCGCCGAAGGTGGTCCCGTGACCCCCCTTGGGCATGGTGGCCGCCACCGCGTCGGTCATCAATAGCGCACCGATGGGCACGCCGCCCGCCAGCCCCTTCGCGAGCGTGACCATGTCCGCCTCCACGCCGTAGGCTTCGCTGGCAAGGAAGGTACCGGTGCGCCCCACGCCGCACTGGATCTCGTCGAACACCAGCAGCGCTCCGGCGGCGCTGGCGGCCTCCCGGGCGGCGCGCAGGAAGGCCTCGTCGGCCGGATGGATGCCTCCTTCGCCCTGCACCGGCTCGAGCAACACCGCCGCCACATCCTCGGTGACCGCGGCACGCAGCTCCTCGACGTCGTTGTATCGGATGAACGTCACGTCCATGGTGTACGGACCGAAGGGCTCACGATACTTCGGCTCCCAGGTCATGGGGAGCACGCCCAGCGTCCGCCCCGAGAAGCCACGCTTGGCGGCCACGAAGCGGTTCCGACCGGTGGCGGCGCGCGCCCACTTCAGGGCCGCCTCGTTGGCCTCGCTGCCCGAGTTGCACAGGAACACCCGGTTCAGCGGCGCCGGCACGTGCGTGAACAGCCGCTCCACGAAGGCGGTGCGGGTGTCGTTACCGAGGTTCTGCGGGCACACGATGAGCCGCTGGGCCTGGTCGGCCAGCGCGCTCGCCAGCCTGGCGTTGGCGTGTCCGACGCTGGCCACGGCGATCCCGGCCATGCAGTCGAGGTACTCGTTGCCTTCCAGGTCGTACAGCAGCGCACCGTCACCGCGCACGAACACGGTGTCCGGCTCCCACAATCCCGAGCGGTGCTCGGCATCGCGCGCCAGTAGCTCGGCGCTGGCCCCGCCCTGGCTGCGTTCCTCGATGTCGGTCATGCGGTCCCTTCCTTCCTCGGCTACGCCGGCGTCCGGCCGTCTAGGCGACGACCGTGCCCTCGCCCCGGAGGGCGCGCTCGATGGGGGCGGTCACGCGCGCATCGGCGAACACCACGCGGCCCACCCCGCCGGCGACCGCCTCCGCGGCTCCCAGTACCTTCTTCTTCATCCTCCCCTGGGCCACCTCCAGGTAGTCTGCGACCCTACCGGCCGGGATCTCGCGGATGAGGCTGGCCTCGTCCGGGAAGTCGGCGAGCAGACCGGGCACGTTGGACAGCAGCACCAGCGCCTCGGCGCCGAGTGCGGTGGCAACGGCGGCAGCGGCGCGGTCGCCGTCGACGTTCACGGCGACGCCCTGGTAGCTGGCCCCCGGCGGCGTGAGCACGGGAAGGTATCCGTTATCCAGCAACAGCCGCAGCAACCCGTCGTTGACGCGCTCCACCGTACCGGTATGGTCGCCGCGCAGGATGACGGTGCGCTCCCCCTCCACGCTCCGGACGCTCGTCTTGTGCTTGCCCTCGAACACGCGGCCATCGAGCCCCGAGAGCCCGACCGCGTTCACCTCGCGGCGCTGCAGCCTCTCGACCAGGCCCTTGTTCATCTTGCCGCAGTAGACCATCTCGAAGATCTCGAGCGTCTCCCGATCGGTGAAGCGACTGGTGAAGCCGCTCGGACTGGTCACGAAACGGGGCGGATGACCGAGCGCCGCGGCCACCCGGTTGGTCTCGGCGCTGCCGCCGTGTACCAGCACCAGCCGCCGGCCGGCGCGGTGCAGGGCCGCGATGTCGTCACACACCGCGTCGTAGTCGATACCCTCGGAACCGCCGACCTTGACGACCACCAGCCCGCGAGCGACGCTCACGGCCGGCCCCCGGGGCGGTACATCAAGCGCTCGAGCCGCTCGCCCTCCACGGCACCGAACCCCAGGCGCCGGTAGAGGGCGTGCGCGTCCCGCGTGAACAGCGTCCAGTGACGCACGGTCCGCAGCTCGTCGCAGCCCAGCGCGCACTCCACCATGAAGCCGGCCAGTCCCTTGCCCCGTTCCGGCTCGAGTACGAAGACGTCGGCGAGGTAGGCGAACTCGAGTCGATCGGTCACCACCCGGCAGAACCCAACCTGGCGTTCGCCAAGGTACAGGCCGAAGGGAAGGCTGTGCTCGACCGCCCGCCGCAGCTCTTCGAGCGTCCGGCCGCGCGCCCAGTAGCTCTCGGTCAGGAAGGCGTGCATCATGCCCAGGTCGAGCCGCTCACGGTCGGTGTCGACCACGGCCTCGCCGCGGCGCCATCGGCTCATGCCTCGACCGCTCTCGCCAGCGCCGCACCCGTCGCCGGGTCGACGCCCTCGCCCACCGCCACGCCGTCGGCGCCTAGGTAGCGCGCGAAGCGGCGGGCAGCGCCCTCGAGAGCGGCGCGGGCCGCAGCGCTCGGCGCGGCCTCCCAATCGAAGCGCTCCACGCACCAGGTGGCGTGCCGCCCCGCCCGCTCGAGGCGTGAGTCGAAGCGCCCCACCAGCCTTCCCAGGTGCCACACCGGCAACACGTAGTAGCCCCATCGCCGCTTGGCCTGCGGCTTGTACACCTCCCACACGTAGTCGAAGCCGTACAGCCGCTGAACGCCGCGGCGGTCCCACAGCAGCCCGTCGAGCGGCGCCACGAAGCGCATGCCGCGGGGCCTCACACCCTCCAGCGCAGCCAGCGCGGACGGCGTCGCCAGGAACGCCTCACCCTCGACCTCGAGCGCCAGCAGGGCCCCCTCCGCCAGCAGGTCGTCGAGGATGCGCCGACGCAGCGCGCTCTCGATGGGCACCGACCACACGTTCGCGCCGGCACCGGGCCGGAGCAGGCCGGCGCTGCGCACTCGCCGCTCGAGCAGGTAGCGCAGGCTCGCCTCGTCGCCGGGGTCGGCCGCCTTCAGAACCTCGGCAGGCAGCACCCGTGCGGGCAGGTCGTAGACGTGCCGGCCCTTGTCACGATGATGGGTCACGATCTCGCCCGACATCCACAGGCCGCGCAGGATGTGCTTGACGAGTCTGTCGCCGTACCAGCTGCCGCGGATGGCCGCCGGCCGGTGATGGCCGAACAAGTCGTCGGTGAAGTCGAGGCTCGACAGCGGACCCCGGCGCTCCAACTCGCGCAGCGTGACGCCGACCTCCTCGGGGTAGGCGTCCAGAACGTGCTCGCCCCAGCGACGCCGGAAGTGCCGGTGGTAGACCCGGCGGTAGGGCCAGTCCTCCACCGGCGTCAGGCACACCTGCTTGTCCCAGGCGTCGTAGACGCGGCGGCGGCGGTACGCCAGGTGCTGCCAGCCGTCGACACGGTAGCCGGGGACGCGCGACTGCAGCACCAGGTCGGGGTTGCGGCCGAGCGGGTTGAGGGGGTCGTACTGCACCGTGCCCAGGTGTTCGAAGGCCGCGCTCACGCTGCGCGGGGCGAAGTGGTACACGGCCAGCAGGTGGCGCGCCTCGCGGGCTGCCAGGCGCCGCGCCGCACGGGTGCCTCGAGCGGCCCCGGGGCGGCTCGCGACGGCAGCCGACGGCAGGCCGTCGGGGCGCGCAGGCGGCGCGCTCACGGGTGGAGCCCCGGGAACGTGAGCCCCAGCGTCTCGTCCCAGCCCATGGCCACGTTGAGGGCCTGCAGGGCGTGCCCGGCCGTCCCTTTGACGAGGTTGTCGATGGCGCACATCACGACCACGCGCCCGCTCTCCGGATCCATCTCGAAGCCGATGTCGGCCCAGTTGGTGCCGTCGAGGATCTTGGGATCGGGAACCCGATGGATGCCCTTGCGCGCCTGCACGATGCGCACGAAAGGCTCGCCGTCATAGCGCTCGTGCAGGGCCGCGGCCACGTCGCGCTCACTGGTCCCGTCGGGCACGAAGACGTGGGCGGTGGCCAGGATGCCACGGACGCGCTCCACGGCGGTGGCGGTCAAGTGCACCTTGACGTCGCCTGGCAGCTCCTGCTCGACCTCCGCGGTATGGCGATGACGGGTCGGCGCGTAGGTGCGCACCACCCCCATGCGCTCGGGGTGGTGGCCGGAGCCCGTGGGCTGGTTGCCGGCGGCGCTGGAGCCGATCTTGGCTTCCACCACGATGTCGCGGCGCGCGACCAGGCCTTCGGCCAGCAGCGGGTGAAGGCCCAGGAGGGTCGCGGTGGCGATGCAGCCGGCGCCCGAGATGCGCGTTGCGCCCGCCAGGTCGCCACGGTGCAGCTCCGGGTTGCCGTACACGAAGCTCCCGAGCAGGTCGGGGCGCGGATGCGGCTCGCCGTAGTAGCGCTGATAGACGTCGGCATCGCGCAGCCGGAAGTCCGACGACAGGTCGATCACCACCGGCGCCTTGGCCGCCAACGCCTCGAAGCGCGAGGCGAAGCGCTTGTGCGGCAGACCGGACACCAGCACGTCGACGTCGTCGAGTTCCTCGAGCTTGACGAAGCGCAGCCGGGTCACGCTGCGGAGGTTGGGATGCACCAGCGGCACCGGCAGCCCGGCGTTGCGCTCGCTGGTGACCTGCACCACCTGGAGCCGCGGGTGGCCCAGCGCCAAGCGCAGGAACTCGCCGCCGGCGTAGCCCGAAGCGCCGATGATGCCGACACGCACCGCATCGGAATCGCGAAGCGCGTGGGGGACGGGGGGCTCGCTCGATACCATGCCTGGCATTCTATCCATCCGGGCGCCTGCGCTTCAGACCGGCACGACGCGCTCGGCGGCGTAGCGCACCACCCGTGCCGGGATGTCGACCCCGGTGGTGGATACCGAGTTCCGGAACTCCATGGTGTGGTTCACCTCGACGACCAGCAGGCCCCGCTCGGATTCGATGACGTCGACCGCCAGCACACCCCCGCCGACCGCCCGCGCGGCGGCAGACGCCACGTCCACCAGATCGTCGGTGAGCGGACAGTTGCTGGCGCTGCCGCCGCGCGCGGTGTTGGTGATCCAGTGCTCGCTCGAACGGTAGATGGCGGCGATCACCTCGTCGCCGACCACGAAGACGCGGATGTCGCGGCCGGGCTTGCGGACGAACTCCTGGACGTAGAAGACCTTGTGCTGGGGGCCTCCCAGGACCTCCTTGTGCTCCAGCACCGCCTCGACCGCATCGCGGTCGGAGAGCTTCGACACCATGCGCCCCCAGCTCCCGACCACCGGCTTGAGCACCACCGGATAGCCGAAGCGCTCGCACAGCTCCAGCACGGCCTCGGCCGTGAATGCCACCCCGGTCCGCGGCGCCGGCACCCCGGCCGCGGCCAGAGCGGCGTTGGTGGCGAGCTTGTCGCCGCAGGTCTCGATCACCTCGGGCCGGTTGATGACCTGCGCGCCCGCCGCCGTGTAGAGGCGGCTGAAGGCGAGCCCTCGCGTCTGCGACAGACAGCGCTCCATCACGACGTCGAAGGGCGAAAGCTCGAAGCGGCTGAAGTCTACCGCCTGATGCGGCGCGTAGACCTGCTCGAACGGCACTCCACTGCGCTCGAACGCCTCGAAGAGCATGCGCTCTTCGGGACGCAGGCGGTCGTAGACCACGGCGATCCGGGGGTGGGCGGCAACCTCGCTCAAGACCTACTCGCCCCAGTCCTCGTCCTCCTCGGGGGCCGGCTCGAAGCGCAGGGGCTCGAGCCCGACGACTTCGAGCTCGGTGCCTTCGTCGGTGACCACCAGCTCGCCGAGGGTGAGGTTCTCCGGTTCCACGTCCACGCGACCATAGGGTGTGTCGATCGTCTGCATGCCTGGCTCTCCTTAGGGGTGCGGCGCTGACTCTGCCGCGGGGTTGGTGCCCGTGTAGTCTGCTCGCTGCGCTTCCGCCTCGGGCCGGCGGCGGACGTGCGCGGGGAAAGGTCGACTCAGTCGGGACGCTCCCTCGAGGAAGCGTCCTCGCCCGGGAAACGGCCGTGCCGCTTGAAGAACGCCAGCACAGACCCTTCGCTCAGGACCTCCCGCAGGAACTCGGGCACCGGCGGCAACCCGAGGCTCTGTTCCGTGGCGTCGTCCCCGAGCCGGACGATGCACCCGCGTGCCATCTCCAGCCGCACCCGGTCGCCGTCGTTCAACGCGTCCACGAGGTCGGGGGCAGCGAAAGCGGGGATGCCGAGATTCAGGAGGTTGCGGTAGTGGATCCGTGCGAACGAGCGCGCCACGATGGCGCCCACGCCCAGGCGCTTGAGGGCCTGTGGAGCGTACTCGCGGCTCGAGCCCAGGCCCCAGTTGCGGCCGCCGACCAGCACGTCGCCCGGCTCCACCCCGGCGGCGAACTCCGGCCGCAGGTGCGCGAAGGCGTAGCGGTGGAAGACCTCCTCCCCGACCATGAGGGGAGCGTACTTGCCCGGGAGGATGTCGTCGGTATTCACCGCGTCGCCGAAGCGCCAGACCCGGTTGCCCTCGCTCATGCCGGCGTCCCTTCGCCCGATCGCGGCTCGGGGAGCGCGACCACCCCCGCCAGCGCCGTCGCCGCGGCGACGGCGGGGCTGGCCAGGTAGATCTCGGCCTCGGGGCTGCCCATCCTGCCGATGAAGTTGCGGTTGCTGGTGCTGACGCACACCTCGCCGGGAGCGAGCACGCCCATGTGCCGACCCATGCAGGGCCCGCACCCCGGAACGCCGATGCTGGCGCCCGCCGCTACCAGGGTGGCGACGGTGCCGTCGGCCAGCGCGTCCTGCAGCACGCGGCTGCTGGCCGGGATGACCAGCAGCCGCGTGCCCTCGGCCACCCTGCGACCGCGGACGACGTTGGCGACCTCGTGCAGGTCCTCGAGCCGACCGTTGGTGCAGGTGCCGACGAAGACCTGATCGACATGGACGCCCAGGTGCTCGCGGACGGGGTGCACGTTGTCGACCTGGAAGGGGACGCTGAGCACCGGTCCGAGCGCGGTCAGGTCGATCTCGAGGCTGCTCGCCACGGTCGCCGTGCGGTCCACCTGCAGCCACGCGGGCACCTCATAGCGCCGCCGCAGTGCGTCGTCGGGGGCGACCAGCCCGACCTTGGCTCCGGCCTCGACCGCCAGATTGGCCAGCGTCATGCGCTCGCCCGGGGTGAAGGCTTCGGCGCCCAGGATCTCGATGCTGGCATAGGTGGCGCCATCGGCGGTGAGCCGCCGGACGATCTCCAGCGCCACGTCCTTGGCGGCCACTCCGGGCGGCCGCTCGCCCGTCAGCCGCACCCGCACCGTCTCGGGCACGCGCAGCCAGGTACGGCCGCTGGCCATCGCCAGCGCGATGTCGGTGGCCCCCATGCCGGTGCCGAAGGCGCACACCGCGCCGTAGGTGGTCGAGTGCGAGTCCGATCCGACCACCACCCAGCCGGGCCGGGCCAGCCCCTCCTCCATCAACACCTGGTGACAGATGCCGCGGCCCACGTCGAACAGGCGCAGGCCCCGGTCCCGGGCGACCTCACGCAGGCGCTTCTGGGTGGTCGCGACCTCCACGTTGGAGGCCGGCGCGACGTGGTCGATCACGACCGACACCCGTTCGGGGTGCTGGATCCGGCCGCCGAGCTCACGCTCGACGATGCGCAGGGCACTCGGCGCGATGGAGTCGACCATCATCACCTGATCGACAGGGACCACCACCACCTCGCCCGCGCGCACCCTCCGGCCGGCCTTGACCGACAGGATGCGCTCGGCCAGCGTCAGGCCGCGGACGTCGCAGCCCGGCTCGGTGGGGAGCGTCGAAGGCCAGCGCGCCGCCGCCTCGCCTGCCGGAACCGGCCTCACGCCGACCTCCGCTGGTGTTCGGCCGTCTCCCTCGAGAAGGCCTCGAGCAGCATGCGGTCGATCTCGTCGAGGGGCACGTCGCCGTCGTCGGCGCGCACCTTGACCTCGCGCGTCACGTCGCGCACGGCCTCGTCTGAGAGCTCGAGCGCCAGGTTGCGGGCCCGTTCGGCGATGGCGTGACGGCCGGTCAAGCGGCTGCCGAGCTGCATGCGCCGGTCGACCCCGAACGCCTCAGGCGGGATCGCCTCGTAGCTGCCGGGGTTCACGTAGATGGCCTTGAGGTGCATGCCGGCCTTGTGGTTGTACGCGAACGCGCCGGTCAGGTAGTTGTTGAAGGGGATCTCGATGCCGGTCATGCGCGCGATCATACGGTCGAGCTCGGGGAGCAGCCCGAGATCGTACTTCTTGGCCAACCGCTCGGGATTGAGGGTGAACATGCGGGCCAGGAAGCCCCCCAACGGCGTGATGCCGTTGCGCTCGCCGATCCCGAGGACGCTCGTGTCGACATGGGTAGCGCCGCTGCGGACCGCCTCGAAGGCGTTGGCGATGGCACAGCCGGTGTCGTTGTGACCGTGGAACTCGATGTCACAGTGCACCGCGTGACGGACGTCGGCGACCAGCTCCCGGACCTGGGCCGGGGTGGCGATCCCCACGGTGTCGGCGAGCCCCACCCGGTCTACGCCGGCCCTGTCGGCTGCCTGGTAGACCCTGAGCAGATCGCGCTTGTCGGAGCGGAAGGTGTCCTCGGACGAGAAGCGCACGTTGCGCCCCTGTCCCCTGACGTAGTCGATGACCGCGAGGCTCTGATCGATGATCTGCTCGACGTCGCGCCCGTGGCTGGTGGCGGCCAGCTCGCGGCTGGTGGCGAAGAGGATGTCGACGCCGTACACGCCGCACTCCACCGCCACCTGCGCATCGTGGAGATTGGCGCGGGTATGGGTGAGGATGCGGGCGTTGAGCCCGAGGCCCGCGATCGTCTCGCAGGCCTTGCGCGAGGCCGGCGACGCCACCGGCGTGGTGAGCTCGATGAAGTCGACCCCGAAGGCGTCCAGGAGCTTCACGACCTCGATCTTGTCCTCGAGCGTGAAGTTGCCGAGCGCGAACTGCTCGCCCTCGCGCAGGGTGGAATCGATGATGTGCCAGTCAAGAATCGCCATGCTCACCTCGTGGCCCTGCCGGCGCGGCGCGTGGCTCCCGCCCGACGCGGTCGTGCCTTCGTTCCGTAAGTTCAACGGTTCCTTCGGGCGCAGCTATCGCTTCCGAGCGCCGCCGCCCGAGAGGCATCCTACGTAGGCCCCGGGCGGACTGTCAAGTCAACAGAATACGATGAGAATGGGCGCTCCTATCGATTCCAAGGGGTCCGGCGCGCCTCGCCGAGGATCGCCACACGACGGCCGGCGGCGGCTTGGGATTGGCCGGCCCCGATCAGGTTATGCTTTCGATTCGAAACACATCGTTCACGCGCCGATGAGCACCATGCCCAGCGGCACCTCACCGCGACCGTCGACCTGCAGCAGTTCCGACAGCTCGTCGTCGTAGAAGTCGGCGAGGAACTGCGCCGCCAGCCCCATGCCGGAACACCCCAGCACCACTGCCTGGGCCGCCGCGCCCACGTCGAGGCAGAGGTAACGGAAGGCGCGCCCGTTGCTCCCCGCCCCGTGCCGCGCGAAGATCCCCGTGAAGCACAGCGCCACCGCCTGGGCGTCCACGTCCACCTCACCCACCAGGCTGGCGCTGAAGCCGGCCGTGGGGTCCCCGGTCGACAGGTGCTCCAGGGTGTGGTCGCGTGGATTGTAGTGGTACACGCCGGCGAAGAGGTCCTCGACCTGACGTGCCACCACGTAGGTCTCGAGGCTCGAGATCCCTACCGCGGAGAGGTGGGTGCGCTCGAAGCCGAAGGTGAAGCCGGCGGACCCCCACAGGAGCTGCGACAGCTGCGCCTGCTTGAGGCGGCCGCCCTCCGCAACGCCGTCGCGCGCGCTCGACAGCACCGTCCACAGTCCCGAGCCCCCACGGAGCTGCGGTACCGGCAGCGCCGCGACCTCGCGCGGGTTGGCGTACACCTTGTACGGCGGCGCCACACGCGTACGCGTGCGCGGCACATTCCCGCGGCGGTACTTCGTTTGGGCATGGAACTCCGCCCCGATCGACTTGTCACGGCTGTGAGCCACAGGTGCTCCCAGCCGAGTCTAGCACCCGGCGCAGCGCTCCCTGGGCGACCTCGGATCGGTACGCGCTACAGCGCCGCGCGTGGTGCGCCCGCCCGGCGCACAGACTGTACCCTGGCCTGGTGAGAGACGCGCTCGAGAGCTGGTTCACCGAGCACCGTCGGGCGCTCCCGTGGCGTCCTGTCGGCGCGGGGAGCGGCGGCGTTCGCGACGGGGGCGCGCCGCGTGACCCGTACACCGTGCTGGTGTCCGAGGTGATGTTGCAGCAGACGCGGGTCGATACGGTCGTGCCGTACTTCGAGCGCTGGATGCGCCGCTTCCCCGACGTCCGCAGCCTGGCCGGCGCCGACGAGGACGAGGTCCTCAAACTCTGGCAGGGGCTCGGCTACTACCGCCGTGCGCTGCGCCTGCTCGAGGCCGCCCGCGTGGTCGCACAACGCCATGGAGGCGCCTTCCCCGACACGCGCGCCGGCCTCGAGACGCTGCCCGGGGTGGGCGCCTACACCGGCGCCGCCATCGCGTCGCTGGCATTCGGGCACGACGAGATCGCCGTCGACGGCAACGTGCGCCGGGTGGCGGCGCGCTTGCTGGCGTGGGACGTCCCGCCGTCCGACCGCGAGGTCGAGCGGGCGCTCGCCGAGCGGCTGGCGGACGCGCCGGCGGCGGGAACGGCGGCGGCAGATGCGCCTCCGTCCCGGCGCGGTAGGCGCCCGCAGGACGTCCGCCGAGGACCCGGCGGCCGTTCCGGCGACGCCCGCGGCGGCGCAGGCCGAGCGCCGCAGCCGCCGCTCGCCGAGGCGCTGATCGAGCTCGGCGCACTGGTGTGCACGCCCCGCGCGCCGCGCTGCGGAGCGTGCCCGCTGCGAGCGGGCTGCAGCGCCGCCGCGCGAGGGGCCCCCGAGGCCTTCCCTACTCCACGCGCCCGTATGGCGCCGCCCCGGATCCGGCGCTACGCCCTGGTGGCGCTGGAGGCCGACCACCTGTGGCTACGCCGGCGCACTCGCACGGAGATGCTGAGCGGCCTTTGGGGCTTCCCGCAGAGTGCGAACCCTCCCGAAGGCGGGCGCCCGCTGCGTCCGGTGCACCATGCCTACAGCCACTTCCGCCTCGAGCTGGTGCCGGTGCTCGTCGAGCCGGGGCATCCCGAGCTGGACCGCGGGCGGGACGCGGCCCCCCAGCACATCGGCGATCTCAGCACCCTAGCCCTGTCGGGGGTGGACCTGCGGGTGCTCGAGCGCCTCCGGGAGGCGGCATTGCTGCCCGGAGCGGCGGTAAGCTGAGCCATGACCGCGAGCGCCCGGACGCCCGAGGAGAGTCCCGTCCTGCACCTGCGCGTGCGTTTCGCCGAGACCGATCAGATGGGGATCGCCCACCACGCCAACTACCCGGTGTGGATGGAGGCCGGCCGCGTGCAGTGGCTCAGGGCGCACGGCCTGTCCTACCGCAGCATCGAGGAGAGCGGCGTGTCGCTGGCGGTGTCCGGTATCGAGGTGCGCTACCGGCAGGCCGCGCGCTTCGACGATGTCATCGCCGTGCACACCCACCTGCGGGTGGCGCGCAGCCGGTCGATGCGTTTCGAGTACCGGCTCGAGCGCGCCGACGACGCCGCGCTGCTCGCGACCGGCGCCTCGGTCCACGTCCCCACCGACCGGCGCGGACGTGCGGTGCGGCTCCCCGAGGCGTGGCTCACGCCGATCGCGGCCCTGGTCGAGCCGCCGTCCTGAGCGCCGCTCCGACCCTACCGGCGCGGGCGTGAGGCGCCCGTATACTGTCGCAATGCCGCGCTCGCGAAGCGCGCGACCGCGAGGTGACCCATGACCGAGACACCGCCGACCGTAACGAGCCGCGAGCGCACCCGCTCCGCCAAGATCATCGGTGAGGCCCTCACCTTCGACGACGTACTGCTGGTGCCCGCGCACTCGGCCGTCCTGCCCCGCGACGTTTCGGTCGCCTCCCGTTTCTCGCGCACCATCGAGCTCCAGATCCCGGTCGTCTCCGCCGCCATGGACACCGTCACCGAGACCAAGATGGCCATCGCCATGGCGCGCCAGGGGGGCATCGGCGTGATCCACAAGAAGATGACGGTGGACGCCCAGGCGGAGATGGTGCGCAAGGTCAAGCGCTCCGAGTCCGGCATGATCGTCGACCCCATCACTCTGGGTCCGCGCGCCACCCTGGAACAGGCCGAGCACCTGATGAGCGAGTACCGCATCAGCGGGGTCCCCATCGTGGATCCGGCGGGCCACCTCCTCGGCATCCTGACCAACCGCGACCTGCGCTTCGAGACCGACTTCGGACGCCGCGTCGAGGAACTGATGACCTCGCAGAACCTGGTGACCGTGCCCGTGGGCACCACCCTCGAGAATGCGCGCGAGATGCTGCGCGAGAACAAGGTGGAGAAGCTCCTGGTCGTCGACGACGCCAACGTCCTGCGCGGCCTCATCACCATCAAGGACATCCAGAAGAAGCTCGACTACCCCTACGCCACCAAGGACGGCCTGGGGCGTCTACGGGTCGCCGCGGCAGTGGGCGTTTCCCAGGACCTGGAAGCGCGCAGCACCGCCCTGGTCGAGGCAGGCGTCGACGCGCTGGTGCTCGACAGCGCGCACGGCCACTCCCAGGGCATCCTCGACGCACTGGTCTACCTCAAGGAGTCCTTCGACGTCGACGTGGTGGCCGGCAACATCGCCACCGCCGGGGCGGCTTCGGACCTGATCGAGCGGGGCGCCGACGCGGTCAAGGTCGGTGTCGGGCCCGGCAGCATCTGCACCACGCGGGTGGTCACGGGCGTGGGAATGCCCCAGCTCAGCGCCATCCTCGCCATCGCCGAGGAGACGCGCGCCGCCGGCGTGCCGCTCATCGCCGACGGCGGCATCAAGTTGACCGGCGACGTCCCGAAGGCGCTGGCGGCGGGCGCCGACAGTGTGATGGTGGGCTCGCTGCTGGCCGGCACCAGCGAAGCGCCCGGCGAGGACATCCTGCGCGACGGGCGCCGCTACAAGGCCTACCGCGGCATGGGCAGCCTCGGTGCCATGGCGGGTGGCAGCGCCGACCGCTACTTCCAGGAGGACGCCAAGAAGCACGTCCCGGAAGGCATCGAGGGCATGGTCTCCTACAAGGGTCCGGCCGAGGACGTGCTGTACCAGATGATCGGCGGGCTGCGCTCGGCGATGGGCTACTGCGGCACTCCCGACGTCCCCGCCCTGCAGAGCTCTGGGCGTTTCGTGCAGATCACCCAGGCGAGCCTCGTGGAGTCCCACCCGCACGACGTGACCATCACCAAGGACGCGCCCAACTACTCGCTCAAGGGCGGCCGCTGAGCTCCGCCGCCGACGCGGGCGGCCGGGACCTCAGATGCGCAGCGTGAACGCGCCCTCGGCCTCGATCGAGGCGTAGGCGGCCATGGTGGGGGCGATGCCGAACTTCAGGAACGGGCTGAAGGGGCTGAGCACGCGTTCGGCGGGCTGCCCGAGCGGTAGCAGGTGGGCTCGCAGGCGTTCGAACTGTGCGCCCGTGATGGCGTCCTCGCGCGCCAGGGCGGCCGCCGACTTGCTCCTGAGTCGCTCCAGCGTCCTCAGCAGGTAGCCGCGCCCCCGGTCGACCGTCCCCTGCAGGGTCGGGTCGATCCCCTCCACGGCCTCCAGCAGCCGGTCCATCGACCGCTCGACCTCATCGGCGGTGGTGCGGAAGCGCTCCCCGTACCCGCTGCGCTCGAGCAGCACGTGCTTCAGGCACCCGTCCGGATCGTTCTGGAAGGCGCCCACGTCGAGCCCGTACTTGTCGAGGATGCGCGCCACCGGCGGCTCGACCACGGTGGCCGTGGCGCGGGGCCACACCAGCGGCATGGGCACGCCGTGACGCGCGTACACCCCGCGGAGCTGGGCGAAGTAGCGCAGCTCCCCCGGACCTAGGACCACCACGGCGGTGGGCAGCACGGCGTCCTGAACCACCGGGCGCAGCCCGGCAGCGGGGGTGAGCGAGGCGGGATCCAGGTCGAGGTGATGGCGCACATCCTCGGTCGAGAGCACCCGGCCCTCCAGCCTGAAGTTGCGGCCTTCGTGCCGCAGGAGCACGCGACGGGGAACTTCGCGATCGCCCACCTCCAGGAACAGGTTGGTGGCGTCGGCACCTCGTCCGAGCTGAGGATCGAAGCCCAGATGCCGCAGCCGACGCGCGGCCCGGTTGACCTCGGCGACACTCTCCTCCGGACGTTCCAGCTCGCGCTCCAGCACCGGCCGCAACAGGACCGCGGCCGCCGGGTGCATGGGATCGAACAGCGTCAGGCCCTGCTCGCCTAGCAGGCGATAGAGCAGCCCCGCGAACCAGTCGGCGTACGTCACGCCGCCTTCGGCCGCGTCCCGCAATAGCGCCACCACCTCGTCGCGGAACGGGGATGCCGGGCTCAGTTCGTCGATCGCCCGCACCACGCCGTCCACCATGGCTCCACTCAGGCGCGCCCGTCCTGCGGGCACGTCCGCGGGAAGGTCGACGCCTACGTGATGCAGGCGCTCCTCGCCGTCCAGCAAGTGTGCGTGGTCGATCTCAGCGGTGTCGTGGTCCTGGCTCGCGAGCCAGAACACGGGCACCACCGGGCGCTCGTCGCGATCGAGGCGACGGGCGAGCTTCACGGCGGTGATCGCCTTGGAGAGGGTGTAGGCGGGGCCAAGCAGCAAACCCGTCTGCTGGCCTGTCACGACGGCACGGGAGGCGGGGTGCTCGAGCCGCTCGAGGCTGTCGAACACGGCCTGCGGCGCCCCCAGCGCGCGGGCGTGCCCGCGCATGGCCTCGGCCAGGGCGGCGCGCTCGGCGGGGCGCGGCACCCGCAGGGCGCCATCGACGTCGCCGGCAGCAAGGTCGAAGAACTCACTCAGGTCGCCGGACCGGTAGTGGTCCAGGAAGCTCGTACGGGACGGCGGCGCATCGTCGCGGGGCACGCGTCAGCTTACCCTCCGTCCGGTGAGGGAGGGAGTCGCCTGCTACGCACTCCGGGCATGTGGAGGTACACGCCCCGCGTGGTAGACTTCGCAGCGTGCGCCAGCGCGGTCTGGCGCGCCGGGCGCGACTGGCACAACCCCCCCAACATGCGCATCCACACCGATCTCACCCCTACCGGAAGCTACCAGGACGTTGTCGTCCTGATCGACGTCCTGCGCACCTGCACCGTGGCGCCGTTGCTGTTCGAGCGCGGACTCACCGAGCTGGCATTGACGCCCAGCCTACGCAGCGCGAGGGCGGCGGCCGAAGACGGCTGGCTGCTGCTGGGCGAGCGCGAGGGCGTTCCGGCGGAGGGCTTCAACTTCGGCAACTCGCCGGCCGAGCTCGCCACCGTCGACCTGACGGGACGACGCGCCGTGCTGGTGTCGGAGAATGCTCCCCGCTGGCTGCCCCAGCTGGCCGACGCCCGGCGCGTGCTGCTCGGTTCGCTCTACAACGCCGCCGCGGTGGCCGAGCTGGCTTCGCGGCAGGCGCTCGAGAGTATCGATCTGGTCGGCGCCGGGTTCGAAGGGGAACCCGACCTCGACGACACCCTGGGCGCGGGCCTGCTGGCGGCGATGGTGGCCGAGCGGCTCCCGACCGCCGCGCGCAGCGGCGCCACGCGTTTCGCGCTCAGCCTGTTGCGGGCCTTCCCCGACCCGATGGAAGCGCTGTGGCAGTCGGTCTCCGGGCACTACCTGCGGCGCCTCGGGATGGAGCGCGATCTGGCGTTCTCCGCCCAGATCTCCGGCAGCAGCGTGGTACCCCAGCTGGTGGGTCGCCAGCCCGCGGCCGGCAGCGCACCGCTCTACCTGTTCGCGCCCGCTCCCCGCACGGACTGATGCAGCCCGACGCGGGCCGGCGCATCTGGTTGCTCGGCCTTCCGGTGGACGCGCTCACGCTAGCGGAGGCCGCCGCCTGGGTGCTGACGGCCGCGCGCGGCCGTCAGAGCAAGCTGGTGGTGACGCTCAACCCCGAGATCGCGGTCGGCGCGCACGACGACCCTCGACTACGGCGCGCGCTGCGCGCCGCAGACCTCAGCGTGGCCGACGGCGTCGGCATCGCCTGGGCCGCACGTCGCCGGGGCGAGCGCCTGCCCGGGCGCGTGCCCGGGGTCGACCTCGTCACCGAGGTGCTGCGCTCGGGCGGCCCCGAGTTGAGCGTGTTCCTGCTGGGAGGCCGCCCCGGGGTGGCCGAACGCGCCGCATCCGAGATCAGGCGCCGCTACGGCTGCCAGGTCGGTGGCGTGCATCACGGCTATTTCCGGCGTCCCGAGGAGGTCCCCGAAGTCTGCCGCGAGGTCGCGGAGAGCGGTTGCCAGCTGCTGCTGGCCGGGCTCGGCACGGGCCAGGAACGCTTCCTGTGGGAGAACGAGGCCGAGCTCGGCACGGCCGTGGCGATCGGAGTGGGCGGCACCCTCGACGTGCTCGCCGGCGAGGTGCGCCGTATGCCGGCGTGGAGCAGCAGGCTCGGCGTGGAGTGGGTGCTGCGCGTAGCGCTCGATCCCAAGCGGTGGCGCCGGCTCCCCCGGCTGGTGCGCTTCGCGTGGATGGTGGTCCGCGGGGCCTGACGGGGCCGCTCGGGACAACTCCTCAGACCGGCGCGATCTCGACCGGCCGCTCGTTCTCGGCGTCCAGACCGTCCTTCTCCACTTCTTCGCCGGGATGCCCGGCCGGATAGCGGCCGTCGAAGCAGGCCAGACAGGTGCGGCCGAGCGCGATGGCCCGTGCCAGGCCCGGCTCGGACAGGAAGTGCAGGGTGTCGGCGCCGATTCGCTGACGGATCTCGTCGATGGTCATGGTGGCGGCGGCAAGCTCCTTGCGGGCCGCGGTGTCGATGCCGTAGTAGCACGGGAAGCGGATCGGCGGGCTCGACACCCGGAAGTGGACCTCCGTCGCTCCCGCCTCGCGCAACAGCTGCACGATGCGACCCGAGGTCGTGCCGCGCACGATCGAGTCGTCGACCAGGACCACCCGCTTGCCGCGTACGGCCGGCGTGGGCGCCAGCTTCAGCTTCACCTTCTGGTCGCGCAGGCGCTGGGTGGGATGGATGAAGGTGCGGCCTGCGTAGGGCGACTTGTACAGCCCCATGTCGAACGGGATGCCGGAGGCGCGCGCGTAGCCGATGGCGGCGGCGACGCCTGAGTCCGGCACGCCCACCACCACGTCGGCCGAGACCGGTTCCTCCTCGGCCAGCACCTCGCCCATGCGGATCCGCGCGGCGTGAACCTCGACGCCGTCGAGCACGGAGTCCCCGCGCGCGAAGTAGATCCACTCGAAAGCGCAGGGGGTGGGCTGCGGCGTGAGCACCTGGAAGCTGTGCAGCCCTTCGTCGTCCGCCATCACCAGTTCACCCGGCCGGACGTCGCGCAGGAACGTGGCCCCCATCACGTGGAGCGCCGACGGCTCGGAGGCGAAGACGTAGCCCCCCTCGATCTCGCCGATCACCAGGGGCCGCACGCCGTTGGCGTCGCGCAGACCCAGGATGCGGTGGCGGTCCATGAGCACCACCGCGAAGCCGCCCTCGAGCTCCCCCATCACCTGCGCGGTCGCGTCGCGCAGGCTGAGGTGGCTGTAGCGGGCGATGAGGTTGATCATCACCTCGCTGTCGTTGGTGGTCTGGAACACCGCGCCCTCATCGAGCATGCGCTCCCGCATCGACTTGGCGTTGGTGAAGTTGCCGTTGTGGGCCAGCGCCAGCAGGCCCTTGTTGGAGCGCACCGTGATGGGTTGCGCGTTGAAGCGCAGGCTCGAGCCCGTGGTCGAGTAGCGGGTGTGCGCGATGCCGGTGCGCGCGCCGGCGAAGCGCAGCTTGTCGAGCCGGTCCTCGGTGAACACGGCGCTCACCAGACCCATGTCCTTCTCGATCCGGATCTCGTCGTCCGAAGCCACGCAGATGCCGCAGGACTCCTGCCCGCGGTGTTGCAGCGCGAACAGCCCGATGTGCAGCAGCGACGCCATGTCCGCCGCGTTCGGCAGGTGGGCCGCCACCACCCCGCACTCTTCGTGCATCTTGTCCTCGCCGAGGATGTCCCAGGGGGTTCCGTCCATCGCCATCAGCGTAGCGCTTCCGCCAGCGGCCGATGGTAAGCGGTCCGGAGGTTCGACAGGGGCACGGCGAAGGCGCCGCGGACGGTCCGCATGCGGACCTCATCGCCGCCGCTCGACCCCAGCCGGAGGCACGGAACGCCCGCCGCCGAGCACCGCTGGAGCGCCGTAGTAGCGCGCTCGTCGCTGCTCAGCGCGACCACGATGCGTGCCGCGCCCTCTCCGAAGAGCACCGCATCATCGCGTATGCCGGGCATGCCCGGGAGGGTGGCGTCGAGCCCGATGCCGCCGGCGATCGCCATCTCGGCGAGCGCCACCGCCAGCCCCCCTTCCGAGACGTCGTGGGCGGTGTCGCACAGCCCCTCCTGGATCAACGAACGCACCACGCCTTGCACCGCCACCTCTCGCTCCAGGTCGAGCGGCGGAGGCGCGCCGGCGACGGTAGCGTGCAGGGCCGCCAGCATCTCGCTCGCTCCCAACGTTCCGGCCACCTCGCCGACGAGCAGCAGCACGTCCCCCTGGCGCTTGAGTGCCATGTCCGCGCGGCGTTCGACGTCCGCGAGCACCCCCACCATGCCCACCGTGGGCGTCGGGTCGATGGCGTGGTAGCCGTCGTCCGACCGGTACTGGTTGTAGAGGCTGACGTTGCCCCCGGTGACCGGCGTGCCCAGGGCGAGGCACGCCTCCTTGAGCCCCTCGATCGCCTGCTCGAGCTGGTAGTAGACCTCGGGGAGGTAGGGGTTGCCGAAGTTGAGGTTGTCGGTCACACCGAGAGGTGTGGCGCCCACGCAGGTGAGGTTGCGGGCGGCCTCGGCGACGGCGTGGGCAGCGCCGAGCCGTGGTGCGAGCCGCACGTAGCGGGCGTTGCAGTCCACCGTCGCCGCCACCCCCAGGGGGCTCCCCTTCACGCGCAGCACCGCGGCGTCGCCGCGACCGGGCAGTACCACCGTGTTGGTCATCACCTGGTGGTCGTACTGCCGGAAGACGGCCTCCTTGCTGGCGATGGTCGGGCTCGCCAGCAGCGTCAGCAGCGCGCCCGCCGGGTCGGAGGTCTCGGGCACGTCGATGCTGCGGCGGCGCAACGCCGCTGTCTCGAGGGCCTCGACCCCGTCGCGGGTGTAGGTGGGGGGCTCGTTCAGGGCGGCCACCGGCAGGTCGCCGATGAGCCGGCGGCCCTCGAACAGGCGCAGTCGCCCGTGGTCGCGCACCATGCCGATGGCGTGGGCGTCGAGCTCCCAACGCTCCAGCAGCTCCAACAACTCCTTCTCGCGGCCCGGCGTGGCGGTCAGCAGCATGCGCTCCTGCGACTCCGACAGCATCACCTCGAGCGCGCTCATGCCCTGCTCGCGCCTGGGCACCCGTTCCAGGTCCAGATCCACGCCGAGACCTGCACGATGCGCCATCTCGGCGATGCTGCTGCTGAGTCCCGCCGCACCCATGTCCTGCACACCGGCGACGAGCCCGCGCCCGTACGCCTCCAGACAGGCCTCGAGCAGCAGCTTCTCCATGAACGGGTCGCCGACCTGCACAGCCGGCCGGTCGGCGTCGGAGGACTGGCTCAGATCGGCCGACGCGAACACCGCGCCGCCGAGCCCGTCTCGACCGGTCTTCGAGCCCACGTAGATGATGCTGTTGCCGACCGAGCCCACGGTGCCTCGCTTGAGCTCGTCGTGACGAAGGTAGCCCAGCGCCATCACGTTCACCAGCGGGTTCTCCTGGTAGCACGGATCGAACGCGATCTCGCCGCCGACGGTCGGAACGCCGATGGCGTTGCCGTAGAGTGCTATGCCGTGGACGACTCCGGCTAGCAGGTAGCGGGTGCGCGCCTCACCGAGGTCGCCGAAGCGAAGCGAGTCCAGCACCGCCACCGGACGAGCGCCCATGGCGAAGATGTCACGCAGGATGCCCCCCACGCCGGTGGCCGCGCCCTGGACGGGTTCCACGGCGCTGGGGTGGTTGTGGCTCTCCATCTTGAACGCCACCGCCCAGCCGTCGCCGATGTCGACGACGCCGGCATTCTCCCCGGGGCCCTGCAGCACCTGCGGACCGCTCGTCGGCAGACGCCTCAGCAGCGGGCGCGAGTTCTTGTAACCGCAGTGTTCGCTCCACAGGGCTCCGAACACGCCGGCTTCGAGCGCGTTGGGCTCGCGTCCGAGCTGCCGAACGACCTCGTCGAACTCGGCTTCGCTCAGACCGAAGGTAGCGGCCGAGGCGCGCAGGCTGTCGGTCATGGCGCGCTCCGGGGGCCCTCGCGGCCCCGACGGTGTCGGGAGCTCACGACGCCCTCGCCGCCCCGTCGTGAAGGTGCTCCAGCATGCCGCGCAGCAGCTCCGCGCCGTCACTCGAGCCCAGCAAGGGCTCGACGGCCCGCTCGGGATGGGGCATCATGCCGAGCACGTTGCCGCGGTCGTTGACGACGCCGGCGATGGCGTGGACGCTGCCGTTGACATTGGACTCGGGCGTCTGCCGCCCCTGCTCATCGACGTAGCGGAACACCACCCGGCCCTCGCCTTCGAGTTCTTCGAGGCTAGTGTCGTCGACATAGAACCTGCCCTCGTTGTGAGCGATGGGGATGCGCAGCACCTGGCCGCGCTCGAAACGGCGCGTGAACGACAGGTCGTCGCGCTCCACGCGAAGGTGGACGTCCTGACACAGGAAGTGGAGCGAAGGGTTGCGCGCGAGCTGGCCCGGTAGCAGGCCTGCCTCGGTGAGGATCTGCCAGCCGTTGCAGATCCCGAGAACGGGCCCGCCGCGCCCGGCGAAGGCGCGCACCGCCCCCATCACCGGGCTGAGCGCCGCCAGGGCCCCGCCACGGAGGTAGTCGCCGAAGCTGAAGCCGCCCGGCAGGACCACGGCGTCCGCGCGTCCGAGAGAGGTGTCGCGGTGCCACACGAAGCGCACCGGGGCGCCGAGAACGAACTCGAACGCGTGCCGGGCGTCGTCGTCACAATTGCTGCCTGGGAAACGGACAACTGCGATCGTCATGGTAGTCCTGGGGGCGCACGGTGCCCGCCGACTGGAGCCGGCGGCCCTGCGACGCGCGTACTGTACCACCGGCCGCCGGAGGGGGGTGGGCGCGGCGCCGAGGCCCACGAGGGGCGCACGGAAGGAGGCAACATGACGCTGCTTCGCAGGGTCGCCAACCTGCCGCACCTGGTGCCGCTCAAACGCATCGCCCGGGACTATCCCTGGATCCACACCGGCCTGGGCCTGGTCGGGAACACCACCTTCTTCGTGGGCAGCATCTTCTTCCTGTTCGCGGACCTCAAGGAAGCCGGCACCTGGCTGTTCATCACCGGCAGCCTGGGCATGTTGCTCGACGCCGTCGGCGAGGCGCTCCTGCGTATCGAGGGCTACGCCGACCGAGCGGAGCCCTGAGCGCTACGCCCTGAGGCCCCGTCCCAGCACAGGCCCTTGCCGGAGACACGCCCCTACCGTTACGCTTGGCTACGGGTGGCCTGTGCCGCCCACCCGGGCCGAGATGGCGGAATCGGTAGACGCAGTAGACTCAAAATCTACCGGGGCAACCCGTGCGGGTTCGAGTCCCGCTCTCGGCACCACCCTGGCCGTTGGATCGGCGCGAGACGTGGGCGGACCCTTCGGTCCGCTCCCGTTCGCCGCGGAGGAAGCATGTTCTGGATTGTGTTCATACTGTTCGTCATCGATTCGATCCTGGTGACCGTCGTCATCCTGATGCAGGAGCCCAAGCAGTCAGGCCTCGGCGACGCCCTCGGGGGCGGCGGCGGGGGCGGCGGCGGCGACTTCGGGACGATGGGCGGCACCGCCGGGGGCCTGCACCGGCTCACCATCTGGATGGGCACCATCTGGGGCGTGCTGGCACTGGCGTTGCAGGTGATCCCCCGGGCCTGAGGCCGGCCACAGGCGAACGCCGACCCGAACCCACGATCGCGCGTCTCCACGCCGCGAAGGCTCGTGGCGTGGAACCCGTCGGCCCCGGCGCGGGCATCCGAACGGCACTCCGTCGGACCGCCGCGATACCGCGCTGCATGAGACATCCTCTTGATGCATCGCACAACGAGCGGGTAGTCTTGCTGGCGAAGCCCCAACGGATGAGCCGGCTCCCCGCGTATGGTCTCGCTGGTACCGCCATTCGCAACGACTCGGAGGAGGTACGTCAGTGAAGCGAACTCTGTTGTTCGTCGTCGCGGCAGCGCTCCTGGCCGCGGCATCCGCGCAGGTAGAGACGTTCACCTGGCCGAAGGATTACGCGCCAACGGTCAAGAGCGGCGGTACCGTCAACGAAACGCTGTTCGGCGATATCACCACCCTGAACCCCGTGCTCACGTCCAGCGCCAACGAAGCGGCGATCATCGGGATGTACGCCGGTCCGGCCGCGATCTACCGCGACTGGGTCGGGAACCGCTCCTTCCAGAAGCCCGACGGCAGCTACAACATGCAGTGGGCCAAGGACATCCAGGTCCTCAAGAAGGACCAGCAGTTCATCATCACGGTGCGCAAGGGCTGGAAGTGGTCCGACGGCGTCGAGATGACGACGGACGACGTGAAGGCCACCTGGGACATCGTCGGCGACCCCAAGGTGGAATCGAACAACTACTCCTGCTCGGTCGTCGGCGACAAGAAGGTCCAGCTCAAGATCCTCGGCAAGTACCAGTACGAGATCACCCTGCCCGAGCCTCAGGTCAACGCGCTGGCGATCAATGACTGCGTGACGCTCAACGGCCTGATCCCGGCCCATATCTTCATGCCCGTCTACAAGGCCAAGGGCGCCGCCGGCGTCAAGGCGCTGTGGGGCGTCGACGCCGACGTCAGCAAGATCGTCTCGGGCGGCCCCTACAAGCTGCAGGAGTTCCGAGCCGGCGAGCGCCTGGTGCTGGTCCGCAACCCGCAGTACGCCGAGCAGGTCAAGGCCGCCGACGGCAGCGGCATTCCCGGACCCGATCGCTGGGTCGTGACGCTGGTGAAGGACGCCAACCAGGTGTTGAGCCGCGCCGTGACCGGGCAATCGGACTTCTACTGGCCGGTCAACCTCGACCAGGTCAAGGCCGTCAAGGACGCCATCGACAAGGGCACCATCAAGGGCGACCTGTACGCCAACATCGGCCCCAGCAGCGCCGTCGACTTCATCACCTACAACTTCAACAACACCGACAAGTGCAAGGCCGACATGTTCAGCAACGTCTACTTCCGGCGCGCCATCAGCGACATGATCGACCGGAACGCGCTGGTGAACGCCGCCCTGGGCGGCCTCGGCTTCCCGGCCAAGGACTGGAACAGCGAGGCGGCCAAGCCGTTCAACGCGCCCAACCTCAAGCCGTTCGCCTTCGACCCCGAGCAGGGCGTCCAGCTGCTGCACAACATCGGCTTCACGCAGAAGGACAAAGACGGGGTGCTGATGAACCCCACCACCGGCTGCAAGGTGGCGTTCGACCTGCAGTACAACAGCGGCAACACGCGTCGCGGCCAGGAAGCTCAGGTCATCGCGCAGACGGTCGCGCCCTACGGCGTCAAGATCAACCCGCGTGAGGTCTCCACCGAGATCTGGGCCAACTCGATCGTCGGCACCAGCGCCGATTACGACCCGGCCAAGGGCCGCAAGGTCAACTACGACGCCCAGATCTGGGGCCTCGCCGGCGGCGACGTGGACAACCCCAGCTTCGACAACGGCCTGCGTCCGGGCACCAACCTCAACTCCTGGAACAAGAGCAAGACCGACCTGAAGCCCTGGGAAACGCTGATGGGCCAGTACACGGTCGACATGAACTCGGCGCTCGACCTGCAGAAGCGCGTGCAGCTCTACGACGAGCGTGCCGCCCTGATGCGCGAGTGGCTGCCGATCACGCCGCTCATCAGCCAGGCCTTCAGCTTCTACACCGACCTGGGCAACACCTGGCCCAAGTCCGCGCTCGACGCCAACAGCATCCAGTCGCCCTACAACCCGGGCAGCTACCGGGAGTTGTTGACCGTCCGCTGAGGCGTTCGAGAGGCAATCCCTGACGAGGGACGGGGGCTCCGACCGCAAGGCCGGGGCCCCCGGACCGTGGTGCGTTTCTCGCTCCCGGTCGCCGGTCCGTGTGGCATAGAATGCTCCATTGCATCGCCGGGCAGATGCCCCCAGTCGTCAGGGCACGCCCAAGAAACCGACCCCGGAGGCCCCTCTTCACGATGCTGCCGTTCATCGTTCGCCGGCTGTTCAACCTCATCCCCACCTTCGTCATCGCGACCTTCCTCGCGTGGGGCATCATCCAGGCAGCCCCCGGGGATTTCGCCACCCAGTTCGCCTTCGACCAGGTCGACCCCAACAAGGCCGAGCGCATCCGCCAGCTGCTGGGGCTCGACCAGGCGTGGTACATCCGCTACCTGTACTGGCTTCGCAACGTCGTCCTGCACTTCAACTTCGGTACCAGCATGACGAGCAAGGCCAGCGTGACCGCGCTGATCCTGCCGTTGATGCGCAACAGCATGGTGCTGTTGATCCCGGCTACCGTGCTGGCCTTCGCTATCGCCATCCCCATCGGGGTGTACTCGGCGCTGCACAAGTACTCCCTGGCCGACCGCATCCTCACCGTGTTCAGCCTGCTCGGTCTGGCCGTCCCCAACTTCTTCCTCGCCCTGATCATCCTGGCCCTCAGCGTCCAGTGGTTCCACTTCCACCACTGGTTCCTCATCCCGACCGGCGGCATGACGAGCACGGACTTCAGCAGCTTCGGACCGCTCCGGAAGGTCCTGGACGTCGGGTGGCACCTGATCGGACCGGTGACCGTGGTGACGCTGTCGTCGCTGGCGTTCGTCAGCCGCGTCATGCGCGGCGAGATGCTCGAGGTGCTCAGCCAGGACTACATCCGCACCGCCCGCTCCAAGGGCCTGTCGGAGCGCACGGTGAACGTGAAGCACGCGCTGCGCAACGCCATCCTGGTGATCGTCGCGATCATCGGCTCCACCTTGCCCGGCCTGGTTTCGGGCGCGGGGTCGGTGGAGTACGTGACCGGTTGGCCCGGCATCACGCCCCTGTTCATCAGCTCCATCTTCGCGCAGGACGTCTACGTGGTGATGGCCCTGCTCACCATCCTGACGCTGCTGCTGATGGTGGGGAACCTCCTGTCCGACCTGGCACTGGCCATGATCGACCCCAGGATCCGGTACTGACATGGAGCCCGTGAACCCGGACGCCGGAGGCGCCGTCGACACCGCCGACCGGCAGGTCGTGAAGGGCGCCAGCCTCACCACCATCGCCTGGCAGCAGTTCAAGAAGCACCCGCTGGCACGCACGGCGCTCGTCATCCTGGGCATCATGTACCTGCTTGCCGCCTTCGCGGACTTCTTCGCCCCCTACCCCGAGCACGACATCAACCCCAACGCCACCTTCGAGCCGCCGACAGTCGTCCACTTCCTCGACGCGCGCGGTCACCTCACCTGGCCCTACGTCTTCGGCATGAAGAAGTCGATCAACATGACGACCTTCGCGTCGGTATGGACGACGGACACCGCGCACGCCTACCGCGTCCGCTTCTTCGTGCGCCGCACCGGCCTGCGCGACCGTTACGTCCCCTTCCCGGTGAATCTCATCCCGGTGCAGCTCCGCCAGGTGCTGGGCATCCGGCCCTGGGCGACGCTCCACCTGTTCGGCGTGGCGGACGCCGGCGACCAGGCCCAGATCCATCTGCTGGGCACCGACGACCTGGGCGCCGACGTCTTCGGCAAGCTCATGTTCGGTGCGCGCATCAGCCTCACCATCGGCATCCTGGCGAGCCTCGTGGCCATCGTCATCGGCATGCTCATGGGGGGGCTGGCGGGCTTCTACGGAGGCTGGCTCGACGAGGTCATCCTACGTTTCGTGGAGGCCCTCTCAGCCATCCCCTTCCTGTTCCTGCTGCTCACCCTCTCCGCGGTCTTCTATCCGCTTCATCTTCCCTCCACCACGCAGTTCATGGTGATCATCGTGGCACTCTCGGTCATCGGCTGGGGACAGATCGCGCGCGCGGTCAGGGGCCAGGTGCTCAGCCTGCGCGAGCGCGACTTCACCGTGGCCGCCCAGGCGCTGGGGGCGAGCAACATGCGCGTGATCACCCGTCACCTGCTCCCCCAGACGCTCAGCTTCATCATCATCTCGCTGTCGATCCAGATCCCCGAGTACACCCTGGCCGAGTCGGTCCTGAGCTTCTTCGGGCTGGGGATCCAGCCCCCCTCGACGAGTTGGGGGCTGATGTTGTCAACGGCCCAGTCGTTCGCCGGCGTCACGGGCCTCGGCGACCGCTGGTGGATCTTCACGCCCGGCGTCGCCATCTTCATCGCCGTGCTCACCTGGAATCTGCTGGGCGACGGGCTGCGCGACGCCTTCGACCCGAAGAGCCGACGTTGACGCGCTTCACGCCGCCGCCCCAACGTGCCGGCGGCGGGGTGGGCCCGGCATTTGACCTACGCGCGCGCGCGCTATATTCTCTCGGGGACCGGCACGCCGAACACGAGCGGGCCGCTCCCCCGCGGAGCGCACCCCGAGCTCGATCCACACCTCGGCCAGTCCGGCACTCCCGATCGCGGGCGGGCGTCGCCCGATCGGGGCTCGGCGCCGCCGCAATCACGGCGCTTCCGTATCCGGGAGCAGTCGCGGGCGGGAACCGGTATTTCCTTGCAATGGGGGTATCTCACTGGACGCAGCGGCGTCTCACCATCTTGCGTGGGATCCACCGCGTCCCGGACAGGGGTTTGGCTCCCGTCCGAGCCCGACGTATTCGGGTAGAATCGAACCTTGTGAGGAGTGTACGCGCTGATGCCTAGTTCCGACCGGCTACTCGAGGTCACGGACCTCAAGACCTACTTCGACACCGACGAAGGCGTCGTGAAGGCCGTCGACGGAGTGAGCTTCCACCTCGATCGCGGCGAGACGCTGGCCGTGGTTGGCGAGTCCGGCTCCGGCAAGTCCGTGACCAGCCTCTCGGTCATGCGCCTCATCCCCACCCCTCCGGGACGGATCGCTTCGGGCCGGATGCTGTTCGAAGGTGAGGATCTGGTCGGCAAGAGTGAGCGCGATATGCGCCGCATCCGGGGCAACGAGATCTCCATGATCTTCCAGGAGCCCATGACCAGCCTCAATCCCGTCTACACGGTGGGCGATCAGATCGCCGAAGCGATCGTGCTGCACCAGGGCAAGAGCTATCGCGACGCCATGAAGCTGTCGATCGAGATGCTGGACCTGGTCGGCATCCCCGAGCCCGCCAAGCGCGTGAAGAACTACCCCCACCAGATGTCGGGCGGCATGCGGCAGCGCGTGATGATCGCCATGGCGCTGTCCTGCGGGCCCAAGCTGCTCATCGCCGACGAGCCCACCACGGCCCTCGACGTCACCATCCAGGCGCAGATCCTCGACCTGATGCGCAAGCTCCAGCGCGAGATCGGCATGTCCATCCTGTTCATCACCCACGACCTGGGCGTGGTCGCCGAGGTGGCCGATCGCGTGGTGGTGATGTACGCCGGGCGGGCCGTCGAGGAAGGCGATGTCAACGACATCTTCGCCCGTCCGCAGATGCCCTACACGCTGGGCCTGATGAACTCCATCCCGCGCGTCGACCGCGCCGCCGAACACCAGGACCGCCTCGAAGCCATCCCCGGGAACGTCCCCAACCCGCTCTACCTGCCGGAGGGTTGCGCCTTCCACCCCCGTTGCCGCTTCGCCACCGACGAGTGCAAGCAAGCCATCCCGGCGCTCGAGGACACCGGCAACGGCCACATGGTGCGCTGCATCCGCTGGAAGGACCTCGATCTCAAGCAGGAGATGGTGGCATGACGTCGTCGACGACCCGCGTGCAGACCGAAGCGATCCGCGACGCCAAGGAGAACCTCCTCGAGGTCCGCAACCTGCGGAAGTACTTCCCCATCCGCGGCGGCATCTTCTCCCGTGTGGTGGCGAACGTCAAGGCCGTGGAGGACGTGTCCTTCGAGATCAAGAAGGGCGAGGTCGTGGGACTCGTGGGCGAGTCGGGGTCGGGCAAGACCACCGCCGGCCGCAGCATCCTCCGGCTCATCGAGCCCACCGCAGGCGAGATCCTGTTCAACGGCGTCGACATCGCCAAGCTGCCCAAGGGGAAGATGCGGGAGTACCGCAAGGAGATGCAGATCATCTTCCAGGACCCCTTCGCCAGCCTCAACCCGCGCATGTCGGTGGGCGACATCATCGGCGAGGCCATGACCATCCACAACCTCGCCCGCGGCAAGACCAAGGAACAGCGTGTTGCGGACCTGCTGGATCGCGTCGGCATGTCCCCGAACCACATGCGCCGTTACCCCCACGAGTTCTCGGGCGGGCAGCGGCAGCGTATCGGCATCGCCCGCGCTCTCGCCGTCGACCCGCAGTTCATCGTGGCCGACGAGCCGGTGTCGGCCCTCGACGTATCCATCCAGGCGCAGGTCGTCAACCTCCTCCAGGATCTCAAGGAGGAGCTGGGCCTGACGCTGCTGTTCATCGCCCACGACCTGGGCGTGGTCGAGTACATCAGCGACCGCGTGGTGGTGATGTACCTGGGTCGCGTCATGGAGGTCGCTCCCTCCAAGGACCTGTACGCGAACCCGGTGCACCCGTACACCGAGGCGCTGCTGTCGGCCGTGCCCATCCCGGACCCCACCATCAAACGCGAGCGTGTCCTCCTCCAGGGCGATATCCCCAGCCCCATCAACCCGCCTTCGGGCTGCGTGTTCCGCACGCGCTGCCCGATCGCTGTGGACGACTGCGCCCACGTGGTGCCGCCGCTCGAAGAGGTGAGCCCCGGGCACTTCAAAGCCTGCATCCGCCGGCCCTGAGGGTGCCGCCTGTCGTGGTCCGGCCGGCGTCGGGCGCCGAGGCCGCAGCATGAGCCAGGCCGTCGGAGACCTCTCCACCCGCATCCGACAGACCGTGCTGTCGGCGTTGCCCGAAGGCAACGGCCATCCCGAGCTCCGGCGCTTCGCCTCGCTCCTGCGCGACTACCCTGGCCGGGCCGGCAAGACGCTGCGCGGGCAGATCGTGGTGTTCTCGGCGCAGGCCCACGGCGGCGACGAGCGGGCGGCACTGACCGCCGCCGCGGGCGTGGAACTGTTCCAGAACTGGGTGCTGATCCACGACGACATCGAGGACGACTCGGAGGAGCGCCGGGGCCGGCCGGCGCTACATCGCCTCGTCGGTTCACCGATCGCGATCAACGTCGGTGACGCCCTTCACGTGGCGATGTGGCGTCTGCTGATGACGCTGCCCGCGGCCTCGTCCGACGGCCTCGATCGCGAGGCTGTGCTGCACGAGTTCCTGTGGATGATCGAACGGACCGCCGAGGGACAGCACCTCGACCTGAGCTGGGTCGCCGCCGGCCGGTTCGACGTCACCGAGGAGGACTACCTCACCATGGTGACGCTCAAGACGGCCTACTACACGGTCGTCTGTCCGCTGCGGCTGGGCGCCGCCTGCGCCGGCGTCGACCCCTCCCCCGATTTCGAGGCGGCCGGCATCGACCTGGGGATCGCGTTCCAGATCCGCGACGACGTCCTCAACCTGACACCGGGGGTCGCCTACGGCAAGGAGTTCGCCGGCGACCTGTACGAAGGCAAGCGCACCCTGATCCTCGCGCACCTGCTGGCGCACGCCTCGCGCGACGAGGGTGAGGCGATCCGGGAAGAGCTGACCCGGCCGCGTGACGCCAGGCGACCGGAGGGGGTGCGCGATGTGCTCGCGGCGATCGAGCGGCACGGTTCGCTCGCCTACGCCCAATCGGTCGCGGAGCAGCGCGCACGGCGCGGGCTCGAGCGACTCGCCGAGGCCTTGAAGGCGCTCCCCGGACGCGCGGCCACTCGCGAGTTGGAGAGCCTCCTTCGCTCCCTCGCGCTCCGCTCCACCTGAGGCGACCGGCGCCTCCCTAGACCCGCCCGGCTCCTGCCCGGCCGCCGTTCCCCCCAACGGCGCGCGTGGGCTAGCGTCGGCCATGGCCGTCCTCCTGCGGGCGCTCCGGGCCGTGCGCGATGCCCTGCTGGGGGCGCTCCTGCCCTGCCCCGCCTGCGGCGTGCGGCCGGCCGGCGCCCGGGGTTGCTGCGCGCCGTGCCGGCGCCTCGCGGTCCGCCCGGGGCGCCTGGGCCCCACACTGTGGCTGGGACCGTACGCCGGGCCGCTGGGCAGGGCGGTGCGCGCGCTCAAGTACCGCGGCGCCACCCGCCTGGCAGGCTGGCTGGCTACGGCGCTCGCCCGCGAGGTCGCCGCGGCCTCCTGGCACCCCACCGTCGTGTGCGCGGTCCCCCTGCACCCGGCCCGTCACCGCGAGCGCGGTTACGACCAGGCGCTGCTGCTCGCTCGCGGAGCGGCCGCCGCGCTCGGCCTTCCTTGCCGCTCCCTGCTGGCGCGGGTCCGGCCCACGCGACCACAGGCCCGGTTGAGCCGCGCCGCTCGCATGAGCAACGTGGCCGGCGCATTCGTCGCCACACCGGTACCCGGCGCCGTCATCCTGCTGGTGGACGACGTGCTCACCACCGGCGCCACCACCGGCGCCTGCCGCGACGCGCTGCTGGCCGCTGGCGCCCTCGAGGTCCGCGTGGCCGTCATCGCCCGCTCCGAACGTTGATCAGGTGCCCGTACCTGTGCCGCGGCACGCCCCGCACCCCTCTGGGCGCACGTGCCCGTGCTCAGAGGGCGACGAGGAGGGCCGTGGTGATGCCCACCGCCGCCCCCACGACCACCTGCGGATAGGTGTGCCCGAGAAGCGTCTTGAGCGCCTGGGGTTGGAATCCCTCGTCGAACAGGTGGGCGAGCTCCTGCACGAGATCGTTGATCAACTCGGCCTGCACGCCGGCCGCCCGGCGGATCCCGGTGGCGTCGTACATCACGATCGAACCGAAGACCGCCGCGATGGCGAACTGCGCGCTCGCCCAGCCGAAGTGGAGGCCGAGCGAGGTTGCCAGGGCGGTGACGGCCGCCGTGTGCGACGAGGGCATGCCTCCCGTCTCCAGCAGGCGGCCGAGCGCCAGGCGCCGTTCCGTCACCACGACGAGCAGCACCTTCAGGACCTGCGCAGACACGGTCGCGATCAGTGCGGTCAACAACCCGCTGTTCGCAAGGACCGTGTTCATCCGCCCGAACGCCTGCGCCGGGCTGCCTCCACGGTGGTATCGATGACCATCGCCACCGTCATCAGGCCCGTGCCCCCCGGCATCGGGGTCAGGTGGCCGGCGACCTCGGCGACATCCGGCGCGACGTCCCCCACGATCCCCTCCTCCTCACGCGTCATGCCCACGTCCAGCACCGCCGCTCCCGGCTTCACCATAGCTGCGGTGATCATGCGGGCACGGCCCGCAGCCGCCACCACGATGTCCCCCTGACGGACCACCCCGGCGAGGTCGCTCGTGCGCGAGTGAGCCATGGTGACGGTGGCGTTGCGGTGTTGGAAGAGCGCCGCCGCCGGCCGGCCGACCAGGTTCGAACGGCCCACGATGACCACGTGACGTCCCTCGATCGCTACCTCGTAGTGGTCGAGCAACGCGAGCAGACCGCGTGGCGTGGCCGGCGCCAGCGCGGGGCGGCCGGTCCACAGCCGTCCCACGTTCACCGGGTGGAGCCCGTCGACGTCCTTGTCGGGATCGATGAGGTCGAGGACCGGCTGCGCCGCCAGACCGTCGGGCAAGGGCAACTGCAGCAGGATGCCGTCGACCCCGGCATCCTGGTTCAGGCTTCGGATCAGGGCCTCGAGCTCGGCCTGACCGGCGTCCGCGGGCAGCACGTGCGTCTCGGACTCGACCCCGACGCGCTTCGCCATGCGGGTCTTGGAGCGCACGTAGTAGGCGCTGGCGGGATCCTCGCCCACCCGCACGAACACCAGCTTGGGCGTGAAGGAGAGCGCCGCCACCGTTTCCTGGAGGCGCTCGACCACCTTCGCCGAGACCACCTTGCCGTCGAGTCTGATCGCCGCCACCTGACTACCTCATCTCATGCTCGTTCACCAGCCAAGCGCCGGAACAGCTTGGCCAGCACACCGTTGACGAACCGGCCGGACTCCTCGCCGCCGAACTTCTTGGCCAGCCGGACCGCCATCTCGATCGCCACTTCAGGGGGCCCGGGAGGCCCGTACCGCATCTCGGTGACGGCCAGGCGCAGAATGTTGAGGTCGGTCTGCGCCATCTGGCCGAAGCTCCACCCGCTGATCAGCTCGACGAGCTCGCCGTCGATCGAATCCCGATGCTCGGCGTAGGCCGTCACCAGGGTCTGCGCGAAGTCGAGGGACGGCGTGTCGAGGCCCTCACCGTAGGCCGCATCGGCCTCCGGCTCCGGATCCTCGAGCGCCTCCTCACGGACCTGGTGCCAGACCTCCAGCACCGGAGAACCTCCGCGCTCGGACTGGAACAGGGTACGGAATGCCAGCTCGCGCGCCTTCCGCCTAGCCACCGAGCAGTTCCTCCGGCGGGTCGACGATCTCGACGTTGACGTTGACGCTGCGGACCTGGAGGCCGGTCATCGAAGCTACCGCCTCCCGCACCGCCGTCTGCGCCCGCGCCGCCACGCTGGGGATCTCCACCCCGTAGGCCACCGCCACGCGTAGGTCGACGTAGACGTCCGGGCCTTCACGCTCGATCTGGATCCCCTTGGCCCGACGACCGCTCAGGAATTCGCCGACGCGGGCGGGCGGAACGATGGGACGCAGTCCCTCGATCTCGTCGAGCGCCAGTTGAGCGATGCCGTAGAGCACGTCGGCAGCGATCTCGAGGTCAGGACCTTCGGGGCCTTCGGTCACGTGGACATCCTCCGAGCGATGAAGTTCGTGTAGACCGCGCCACGCCGGAAGAAGGCGTTGTCGAGCACCTTGAGGTGGAACGGCACGGTGGTCTTGACCCCCTCGATGACGGTCTCGCGAAGAGCGCGCTCCATGCGGGCGATCGCCTCCTGCCGCGTGGGCGCCCAGGCGATGATCTTGGCGATGAGGCTGTCGTAGTTCGGCGGGATCCGGTAGCCCGCGTAGACGTGCGAGTCCACGCGGATACCGGGGCCGCCGGGCCAGTGGACGTCGCTGATGATGCCCGCCGAAGGACGGAAATCGTGGTCGGGGTCTTCGGCGGTGACGCGCACCTCGATGGCGTGTCCCTCCAGGCGTACGTCCTCCTGGGCCAGCGAGAGCCCCATGCCGGCCGCTACCCGGAACTGCTCCTGGACCAGGTCGAAGCGGGTGACCATCTCGGTCGCCGGGTGCTCGACCTGGATGCGCGTGTTCATCTCGCTGAAGTAGAAGTTGCCGTCGCGATCGACGAGGAACTCGCAGGTGCCGGCACCGCGGTACTCGATGTGTCGTGCCAGCGCCACCGCGGACTCGATGATGCGCTCTCGAAGATCGTCATCGACGATGCTCGGCGCCTCCTCGAGCATCTTCTGGTAGCGCCGCTGGATCGAGCAGTCGCGCTCGAAGAAGTGGATGACGTTGCCCTGGCCGTCCCCGAACACTTGAACCTCGATGTGCTTGGGCTCCTCCAGGTACTTCTCCATGTAGAGCTCGGGGTTGCCGAACGCGGCGCGCGCTTCCTCCTGAGCGTTGACGAACTGGCGCTCCAAGTCGTTGAAGCTGTGGACAACGCGCATACCACGCCCGCCACCGCCCGCCGAGGCCTTCAAGATGAGGGGGAAGCCGATGGTCCGGGCGAACGCGTGCGCCGCCTCGAGGTCCTTGAGTGGCTGCGAGCCGGGCGTGATCGGGACCCCCGCCTCCTCAGCCAGCCGCCGGGCCGCGGCCTTGTCGCCGATGCGCTGGATGGTCTCGGCGCGAGGACCGATGAAGACGAGGTTGTGCTCCTCGCACTTCTCGGCGAACTCGGCGTTCTCGGCCAGGAAGCCGTACCCGGGATGGATGGCTTCGGCACCCGTCACCAGCGCCGCGGAGAGAAGGTTGCGCACGTTGAGGTAGCTCACGGCGGCCGGCGCGGGCCCGATGCAGATCGCCTCGTCGGCGAGCAACACGGGAAGCGAGTTCTCGTCGGCCTGCGAGTACACCACGACCGTCTGGATGCCGAGCTCGCGCGCGGCGCGAAGCACGCGCAGGGCGATCTCGCCTCGGTTGGCGATCAGGATCTTCCGGAACACGGCGCCTGTCCCCGAGCCTCAGGCCGGCTCGATGCGGAAGAGCACCTGGCCGTACTCCACGGGCTCTTCGTTGCGCACCAGCACTTCGCGGACCACGCCGGAGGTCTCGGCCTCGATCTCGTTCATGAGCTTCATGGCCTCGATGATGCACAGCACCGTGCCGGACTCGACCCGGTCGCCCACCTTGGCGAAGGAGGGCGCGTCGGGCGCGGGCGAGGCGTAGAAGGTCCCCACGATCGGAGCGATGACCTCCACCCAGTGCGACGGGACCTCGTCGGCAGGCGCCTCCGTAGCGGGCGACGCCGCCGCGTTCCCTGCAGGCACCGCCGGCGACAGTGTGCCGGCTTGTGGTGCGCCCTGGACGACGGTCTGGGGCGCCGCGGCGATGGTCTGAACCGCAACCGCCTCGGATCCGCGCTTCACGTTGAGCTTGTACTCCTCGGTCTCGTAGCTGAACTCGCGCACATCGGAGGCGGCCAGGGCGTCGAGCAGACGTTTGATGTCCTTGACTTCCATCAGGCCCGTCCCAGGTACTCGCCGCTGCGCGTGTCGACGCGGATCACCTCGCCCTGCTCGATGAACAGGGGTACGTTCACGCTCGCCCCCGACTCGAGCAGCGCAGGCTTGCTGCCGCCCGACACGGTGTCGCCGCGCACGCCGGGATCGGTCCTCGTGATCTCGAGCTCGACCACGTTGGGCAACGTGACCTTGAGGGGCCTACCCTGGTAGTAGTCCACCGTCACCTCCAGGTTGGGCTTGAGGAAGCGGGCCGTGTCGCCGATCTGGTCGCGGCTCAACACGGGCTGCTCGAACGTCTCCATGTCCATGAAGGTGTACAGGTCGCCGTCGGCGAACAGGTACTGCATCTGGCGATAGTCGATGAAGATGTCCTGCAGCTTCTCCGTGGCGCTGAACGTACGCTCGACGATCGAACCGCTCTCCAGGCTGCGGAACTTGCCGAGCACCTTGGCGCCACCCCTGCCGATCTTCTGGTGCTGGTAGTCCAAGCACTCCCACAGGCCGCCGTCCATCTCGACCTTCGTCCCGTTGCGCAGGTCCGTCACACTGATCATCCACTAGCCTCCGACGCATCACGGCACGGAACCGACCGCAATGGGGCGGCACGCGCTCGCGGAAGTTCAAGACGCAGCACAGTGTAGCACCCGGGCACGCAACGCTACCGCCGTGGCGTGCCGCCCACACCATGCGCTGGGCGCCTTCAGGACGCGAGCTCGAGCACGGACGGCTCGAGCTCCGCGGCCTCGATCATCGCACGGTAGCGTTCGGCGGAGAGCTCGCCCGTGCCCCCGTCGATGGCGACGAACGCGGCCTCCAACAGGTTCGTTCCCACGCTGCGGCCGTCGAAGCGCGGCGTGGTGGTGATCAACGTGCGCACGCCGCGCGCCTTCAGGAAGGCCACGTCCGCCTCGGTGGTGGTGTTGGTGAGCACCGTCTTGCCATGAAGGTCGGCGGGCGCGTAACGCCGGATGTAGTGCCAATCGCCGGCCACCACGTCGGCCCAGCGATAGTAGCGTTCGAAACGCTCGGTGGTCGCCTCGGTCTCCTGGCTCGCGCCCACCGGGTAGAGCCACTTGAACGGCAACCTGACGAACACCGGCAACAGAACCGTGGCCAGGGCGTGCAGCGTGCCCAGGCGGTACAGGGGGATGGGCAACCCCAGCGAGAAGATGAAGTCGCCGAACAGCACATGGGCACCGTGCGCCACCAGCTCCTCGGCCATACCGAAGCGGTCGAGCGCCGAGACCATCAACACCTTCCGACCCTGCCATGACAACCGGCCGGCGAGCGCCCTTACCATCGCCCGCTCCAGGCTGTTCTTCAGCCCGGCGCCGCACACCACGGGCGTCCGCGTGGCCGCCGCAGCGAGGCTGCGGGCGTCGCGGAAGTAGTAGCGCCTGGCGCCCACCGGCAAGAACAGGTCGATGCCGCCGAGCCCGATGGCGTCGACCCGGCCGTCGAGCTCGCCGATGAGAGCGCGGGCGGCGTCGAAATCTCCCTGCGTCCCCCGCCGCTCAAGGTGGACCTGCTCCCCGAGGATGGTCACGGTCTGGTCGGTGTCACGCGTGGCGGAACCGAGCGAGACACTCACGACATGCTTCATGACGGAAAGGATACACCGCTCCCCTCGCACGGCATGCCCGGCCGGCCTCGAGGGCGGTCCGGCGCGACCGGACAGGGGTCAGACGAGCTGCTTGGCGTACCAGTCGAGCACGGGCTTCGCATCGATCGCGAAGGCGTACCCCAGCCTCTCCCAGAAGCGGCGGGCACGTGGGTTCTGCCCGTAGATGCTGGCGAGCACGCGGCGCACGCGGCCGCGAAGGCGCCCCTCGAGATCCCGCACGCAGTGGCCGCCGATGCCGCGTCCTTGCAGATCGCCCTCGATGAGGAGCAGGTTGACGGTGGCGTCCCCGGTGTCCGGGTAGTCGACCTTGTAATCGAGGTAGCCGACGACCTGACGACCGCTCACCGGGTCCGTCAGCTCCGCGTCGCGCGGCGCCCGCTCAGCGGGCGGCAGGAGCACCAGCTCGGTGTGCCTGCGGGCGTCCCGGACCGCGGTTTCGAGGTCCGTCCTGACCTCGGCCAGGGTCGGGACAGGGATGGAGATCACGTCGAAATAGCCAGGGGTCTTCTCGTAGAGGCGGTGGACCAAGGTGGCGTCCGAGGCATCGGCGGGACGCGTCAGGGCACCGGGCGACGTCAGATTCAATGCGCTCATCCTTCCGGCACTCCAAGCATGCACGGCACGTAGGTTGTGACGGCCACGGCGCAAGTATAACGCGCCCGTCGTGACGCGCGCAGACGACTGGGTCACAAGCCCACACAGCCGGGGCGCGGGCCGATCCGCCCGGGCCCCGGACCCGGGAGCCCTCTGGGCGTCCCCCGCTCGAGGCCCGAGCCGGGGCCATGACGCGGATCTCGCTTGCGCATTCGAGTCCATTTGCGTAGGGTGTGACGACCCGCCGCGCCCGTGCTGGACTCCGACGGGTGCGTGCTATAGTGCCCTAATTGGCTTGTAGCCGCGTTGGAGGAAGTCTTGTCTGAGGTCGTTGACACCCGCCAGAACCCGGTCATCGAGGACGACGCCGCGCAGCGCTCGGCGCGTGCTCGAGACGCCTTCACCAAGGCCTTCGCGTTCAATCGAGCCGAACTGGCCGAATCGGCGGGCCTGCACCCCTACTTCAAGCCCATCGCCGCCCAGCATGGCGGCACCGTCCGCGCCAACGGCCGGGAGATGGTGATCACCGGTTCGAACGACTACCTGGGCCTCACGCAGGACGAACGGCTCAAGAGCGCCGCCCGCGACGCCCTCGACGACTTCGGCACGAGCTGCACCGGCTCGCGTTTCCTGACCGGCACCCTGACGCTCCATGAGACGCTCGAGCAACGCCTCGCGAGCTTCCTCAACAAGGAGGCAGCCCTCACCTTCAGCGCCGGCTACCTGGGCTGCCTGTCGGTGGTGAGCGCCCTCGCAGGGCGGCACGACATCCTGTACTACGACCGTGAGAACCACGCGTCGCTGTACGACGCCGCGCGGCTCTCGTACGCGACGTTGCGGAAGTACGACCACAACGACCTCGAGCACCTCGAGCGCCTGCTCGCCGCGGACGCGGACAAGCCGGGCGGGCGCATCATCGTGTCCGACGGCGTCTTCTCCATGAGCGGTCACATCGTGGACCTGCCGGGCCTGGTCGATGTGAAGCGCCGCTACGGCGCGCGTCTGCTGATCGACGACGCCCACGCCAGCGGCGTTCTGGGCGACAGCGGCCGCGGCACCGGCGAGCATTTCGGTCTCGAGGACGAGGTCGACGTCATCATCGGAACCTTCTCGAAGTCGTTCGCCAGCGTGGGCGGCTTCATGGCCGGCGACCGCAAGGTGGTGCAGTTCGTCAAGCACCACGCGCGCCCGTTCATCTTCACCGCCGCGCTGCCCGCCATGCAGATGGCAGCCGCACTGGCCGCGCTCGACATCATGGAGACCGAGCCCGAGCACCGCGTGCAACTGTGGAAGAACGTCAAGCGTTTCCGCACCGGCATGCAGCGCCTGGGGTTCGACACGCTCGGCTCCGAGACGCCGATCGTGCCCGTGCTGGTGGGTGAGGACGACCGTGCGCTGGCCTTCTGGAAGGGGCTGTGGGACGCGGGCGTGTTCACCACCCCCGCGCTCCCGCCCGGCGTCGCTCCCGGGCACTCGATCATCCGCACCAGCGTCAATGCGAACCACAGCGCCGAGGAGCTCGACCTCCTGCTCACCGCATTCGAGACGGTGGGCAAGGGGCTTGGTGTAATCTGACAGCCGAAAAAGGGGTGATCAGCCATGGTCGAGATCAAGAAGGTCGCGACGAAACGCGACCTGGGTCGCTTCATTGATTATGTCTACGACAAGTACCGGGGTGATCCGACCTTCGTCCCTCCGCTCCGCATGGGGGAGTTCGACAAACTGAATCCGAAGAAGAACCCCTTCTTCCAGCACGGTCGGATCACCCCCTACCTAGCCGAACGCGACGGACGCATCGTCGGTCGCGTCGCCTGTATCGACAATGACGCCCACAACGAACAGTTCGGCGACAACCTGGTGTTCTTCGGCTTCTTCGAGGCCGAGGACGCCGAGGTCGCCTCGGCACTCTACGGGGCCGTCGAGGCCGAGGCGCGGGCCCTCGGTAGGGACACCGTCCGCGGTCCCGCGAACCCCACCATGGACGACGGCGCGGGCTTCCAGATCGACGCCTTCGAAACCAGACCGTTCATCATGATGCTGCAGAATCCGGCGGACTACCTGGGCTTCGCGGAGGCCGCCGGCTACCAGAAGGTCAAGGACCTCTACGCCTGGAAGATCGACATCCGCCACGGCGCCACCGAGCACTTGGAGCGGATGGCCGACCGCATCCGCAAACGCTACGACGTCACCGTGCGACCCGCCGACATGAAGCAGTTCAAGCGCGAGGTCGGCCTGCTCAAGCACCTCTACACCGTGGCGTGGGAGGAGAACTGGGGGCAGGTGCGCGGCACCGACGCCGAGTTCGACTATCTGGCCAACGACCTCAAGATGATCATGGAGCCCGAGCTGGCGCTGTTCCTGGAGTACAAGGGCGAGACCGTCGGGCTGTCGATCACCATCCCCGACCTCAACCAGGTCCTCGCCAAGTTCAACGGCCGGCTCATCCCCTTCGGGATCTTCCACCTGCTCAACCGCAAGAAGATCATCACTCAGGGGCGCTTGGCCATCCTCGGGGTGCTGCCCGAATACCGCCACAAGGGCTTCGAGCTGCTGATGATCGCCGAGACGGCCAGGCGCGGTCGCGCCATCGGCTACACCGGCGGCGAGTGCAGCTGGGTGCTGGAGGACAACGACGCCATGAACCGCGGGATCGAGGCGGCGGGCGCCGAGCTCTACAAGACCTACCGCATGTACCAGAAGGCGCTGTGAACCCGCTGCGTTCGGTCGGTGTGGTGTTCGCCGACCTGGCGCAGCTCTTCGACCGGAAGCACGCGCGGCTGTGGTTCCTGCTGACGGCCGCCGTGCTCCTGCAGGCCGGCTTCTGGTACGTCGCCAGTCCCGGGCCTGCGCTGATGCAGTTCCAACCGCGCACCCTGCTGACGGGGGTCACCACGGTGGCGTGGTCGCTGGTGTTCCTGCTGGCGCTGCCCGCGTTGCTGCTGGCTGTGGTGGGGATCGACCTCAAGCACGTGGGGCTCCGCCTGGGCGACGTGCGCTTCGGCCTCTCGGCGGCGCTCGGCGGCGCCGTGATCGTCATCCCGCTGATGTACCTGGGCAGCTTCGACAAAGGGCTCGAGGCGACCTACCCGTGGGCTGGCGCGTGGGTAGGTCGAAGCCTCGCCAACATCGGGCTGTGGGCCGTGATCTACGGCCTGTACTACGTGGCCTTCGAGTTCTTCTACCGCGGCTTCCTGCAGCGCATCGTCGCTGACGCCTGGGGCGCGCCGCAAGCCATCTGGGTGCAGTCGCTGGCGGCCACGCTCATCCATCTCGGCAAGCCCATGACCGAACTGCTGGCCGCCCTGCCCGCCAGTCTGCTGTTCGGTGTGCTGGCGCTGCGAAGCCGGTCGGTGCTGTACTCCACCATCATCCACCTGGTCATCGGCCTGTCCACCGATGTGTTCGTTCTCTACCACCAGGGCCTGCTGTTCCACGGTTGACGTCGTGGCCGGCCGACGCGCCCGGAAGGACCGCCCGGACCCCCTTCCTGGTAGGCTTGGGCTGCGGCGGCTGACATGAACGTTCTGGTTACCGGTGCCCATGGCTTCCTAGGGAGCCACATCAGCGAACACCTGCTGGCCGCCGGCCATCAGGTGCGCGCCCTGGTGTCGCCCTGGGGGACGATCGCCAACCTTGGCGCCGTGCTCGACGAGCGGAGCCTGCAGATCGAGCGCGCCGACCTCAGTCGAGAGGGCGCCCTCGTCGGCACCTGCGACGGCATCGATGCCGTGGTGCACGCGGCGGCGCGCGTTGCCGACTGGGGACCGTGGGACGCCTTCTACCGGACCAACGTGGTGGGCACGGAGCAGCTCCTGAAGGAAGCCGTACACGTCGGCGTGAGCCGATTCGTGCTCATCTCGAGCGTCGCCGTCCATCGCTACAGCGGCTTCCGCGACGCTGACCCGCGCGAGGTCCCTCGCGACAACGTCCGCGAGCCGTATGCGCACTCCAAGATCATGGCCGAGGACCTGGTCCGCGGGGTCGGTGGGATCGAAGGTGTGATCGTGCGTCCCGGGCTGTGGCCGTTCGGCTCCCGCGACCCGAACCTCCGCCGCGTCGTGCGCGCCCTCGAGCAGGGCCTGCTGCCGATGGTGGGAAGCGGCGACAGCGTCATCAACACCGCCTATGCCGAGAACTTCGCGCTCGGGGTACGGCTTGCGTTGGAACGGCCCGAGGCCGCCCACCGGACCTACGTCATCGCCGACGACGGCATGCCGAGCTGGCGCGAGTTGCTCTCCGAACTGGCGCGGCTGTTGGGCGAGCGACCGCCGCGGCTGCGCCTCCCGGGCACCCCCACCAAGGCTCTGGCGCGTGGTGTCGAGGCGACCTGGGGCGCCCTCTTCCCCCGCAACGAGCCCCCCATGACCCGCTACCGTGCCGGCCTGATGACGCGGGACGTGCACTTCAGCATCCGGCATGCGGTGGAGGAGCTCGGCTACCGTCCGGTGGTGTCCTGGCGCGAGGGGTTGCGACGCTCGGTCGGCGCGTTGACCCCCACCTAGCTGCCCCCACCACACCCCGCGGACGCGTCGGCAGCGATGGTATGGTGGCGCGACATGAGCGAGGGATTCGACTTCCTCATCGTGGGCGCTGGCTTCTCGGGAGCCGTCCTCGCCGAACGGATCGCCACCCAGCGTGGCGGCCGCGTGCTGGTGGTGGACCGCCGCGATCACATCGCGGGCAACGCCTACGACGAGCACGACGACGACGGCGTGCTGGTCCACCGCTACGGGCCGCACATCTTCCATACCAACGCCAAGAGCGTCTTCGATTACCTGTCCGGCTTCACCGCCTGGCGCCCCTATCAGCACCGCGTGCGAGCCCTGGTCGACGGCCAGCTGGTGCCCATCCCCATCAACCTCGACACCATCAACACGCTGTACAACCTCGACCTGTCGGCTCCCGAGGTGGAGGCGTTCTTCGCGGCCCGGGCGATCAAGCGCGAGCGCATCGTGACGTCCGAGGACGTGGTGGTGGCCCGGGTCGGCCAGGAGCTGTTCGAGAAGTTCTTCCGCGGTTACACCAAGAAGCAGTGGGGACTCGAGCCCAAGGAGCTCGACGCCTCCGTGACCGCCCGGGTGCCGGTACGCACCAATCGCGACGATCGCTACTTCACGGACACCTACCAGGCCATGCCGCTGCACGGCTACACGGCGATGTTCCGCCGCATGCTGCGGCACCCCAACATCAAGGTCATGCTCAATACCGATTACCGCGAGGTGGCCGACCTCGTCCCTCACAAGCACCTGATCTACACCGGACCCATCGACGGCTACTTCCAACACGAGCTCGGTCCCCTGCCCTACCGCTCGTTGGAGTTCGAGTTCGTCACCCACGACCAGGAGCAGGTGCAGGAGACCGGCACCACCAACTACCCGAACGACTACGCGTACACGCGGCGCACCGAGATGAAGCACCTGACAGGCCAGCGTCACGCCAAGTCGGTGCTCGTGTACGAGCACCCGCGGGCCGAAGGCGACCCCTACTATCCGGTTCCCAGACCCGAGAACCGGGCGCTCTACGAGGCGTACCGCGCCATGGCCGCCGAGCTCGAGCATGTCACCTTCGCCGGCCGCCTCGGCACGTACCGCTACTACAACATGGACCAGGTGGTCGCTCAGGCGCTCAAGACCTTCGAGACGCTGCCGGACGTGTGACGGGCAAGAAACCGGAGACGACGCCATGACCCCCGGCGGCGGGCGCCCGCACATCCTCATCGCCATGATCGAAGCCGGCGGCGGACACCGCGCCCCGGCCATGGCTCTGCAGGCGGCCCTCCAACGGAGCTGGCCGGACCGCTTCGACATCGACGTGCTCGACATCATGCACCATCTCGGCGAGCAAGCGTTGGATCGTCGCCACAAGCAGAGCTGGAAGTGGATGCTCGCCCATCCGCGCGTCACCTTCGTGCTCCAGAACCTTCTCGACCGCGTGATCCCGGTGACCTGGACGCAGGCGGTCCAGGCATGGATGCTGAAGGGCTTCAGCCGGAGGCTGGCCGCCTTCGTTCGCGCTCAGGGCTACGATCTGGTGGTGGGCGTGCACTTCATGCCGCTCCTCGCGGCCGCCATGGCCCGGCGTCGGGGTGAGTTCGATGCCACGCTGGTGGGCATCGATACCGATCCGTTCGACGGCCACGCCCTGTGGGCGGTCCGGGACGTCGACGAGATCGTGGTGGCCAGCGATGAAGCGCGCGCGCTGCTGAACGCCAAGGGCGTGCCCGCGGAGCGCCTGCGGATCTTCGGCTACCCGCTCGGCCTGGCGTTCGTGGACGAGGTCCCCACCCTCGCGGCCGCGCGCCGTAGCCTCGGCCTCGACGCCGGCCGTCTCACCGTGCTCCACACGCCGGGAGGCGAGGGCATCGGAGGCAACGTCGAGGGCATCGCCGGCGCCGTGCTCGCGGCCGATCTCGACCTGCAGTACGTGGTCGTGACGGGCCGCAACGAGCAGCTCCGAGCGCGCCTGCAGCAACTGGCCGACGCCCACGCCGCGGCCGGCGGGCGGACCCGCCTGCAGGTCGTGGGCTTCGCCACCAACATGCCCGAGTGGATCGCAGCCAGTGATCTGGTGATCGGCAAAGCGGGCGCGGCCTCCACCTTCGAGGCGTTGGCCCTGGGACGGCCTATCTTCCACACCAGCTACGTGGCTCCGAACGAGAAGCGCAACCTCGACTACTGCACGCAGCACGGCATCGGCGGCTATGTGCCCCGGCCGCGCGACGTCGTGGCGCTGCTCGCGCCCCTGTGCGAGGACCGTGCGCCGCTTCGCACCTGGCAGGAGCGCGTCGCAGCCTTGGGGTTCCGGCCCGGGACGCTCGCCATCGCTGCGCACCTGGCGGACTTGACGGAGGCTCCTTGAACAGGACCGTCCTGCGCTCGCTCATCGTGTCGATGGTGCTCAGCGCGTTGGGGCTCGCCTGGGTCGTCTTCCGCGTCGGCAAGGTGCAGGACCTGACCATCATCCGGCAGCTCCCGTGGACGTACGCGCTGGCGGCCCTCGGAGGTCTGCTGGGCGCGTTCACCATGGCCGCCGTGCGCCTCATCTACATGTGCCGGCGGCTCGGTTACCGGCTGCCGCTGTTCCACGCCCTTCGCGCCCACATCCTCGGCATGTTCAGCGCCACCGTGACGCCCGGCGGCAGCGGCTCGACGCCCGCCCTGGCTCTGGCCCTGCAGGGCCAGAAGCTGCCACCGGGGGTCGCGTGGGCGGTGGGCGTGGCCGTGTTCGGCGCCGACGCGCTGTTCCACACCTGGGGCCTGCCCATCGCGCTGGGGATGCTCTACGCGCTCGGCCTGTACCCGCAGGGAGCCGCCTGGCTGGCGTTGGGAGCGCTCACCGTGGTTCTGTCAGCGGCGGTCGCCTACCTGGTGCAGTTCCGCCTGGCCTGGCTGGAGCCGATCGCACGCTGGATCCTGCGCGGCCCTCTGATCCGCTGGCGCAGGCAGGGGCTGCGGTTCGTAGAGACGATGTTGGAGTCGAATCGGCTGTTCAAGAACGCGCCGCTCGGCTTCTACCTCGCGCTGCAGGCCGTCACGGCCGCCTCCTGGATCAGCTTCTTCTCGATCCTGTTCTTCCTCGCACGGGGGCTGGGAGTGATGGTGTCGCTCCCCGTCATCGAAGCGGCCCAGATGGTGGTCGTGGTGATGTCGACCTTCGTCCCCACGCCGGGAGGAAGCGGCTTCTTCGAGCTGGGCATCTCCTACGTGCTGATCGCTCGGGGGGGCGGTACGTCGGTCCCGGGTGTGGTGCTGCTGTGGCGGTTGGTGACCTTCTACTCGATCTTCCTGCTCGGCCCGCTGCTCGGTGGCTACCTGGTGACGCGACGCGCCCAGGAGACGGGATGAGAGCCTATCGCCCCCGGGCCGCGGTCAGGAGCGTCCCGGCAGCGGCGCCTCGCCCCGGGTGAACCGTCGATCCCGCGGGCGGCGTGCCGTGCCCGGCGTGCCGTGACCGGCGATGAGCTCCTCGTAGATCGCCGCGAGACGGCGCCCGATGGCCGGTAGCTCGAACGAGCCGGCCGACTCGAGGGCCGCCCGCCGGTAGCGCGTCATCCCCCCCTCGTCGGCCAGCATCTCCACCAGCAGCTGCGCCCCTCGATCGGGTCGCCCCGCCGGGTAGGCGACGCCGGCTCCACACTCCTTCACCAGATCCGGTACGGCGCTCGTAGGGTAGTCGGCGGTGAGGATGGGGCATCCGGCGCTCATGGCCTCCATGGTCGCGATGCTCTGGAGTTCCACCTCGGAGGGCATCAGGAACACATCCGTGGCGCGAAGTAACGCACGTTTGCGACGTTCTTCGACGAAGCCCAGGAGCCGCACGTGGTCTGCGACCCCGGCGCGGCGCGCCAGCTCGACCAGGCGCTCGCTCATCGGCCCGCGTCCCGCCACCGCCAGCACCGCCTTCGACCCGCGCTCGCGTGCGGCAGCCAGCAACGCAACGAGCTCTTCGGGATGCTTCTCGGGGTAGAGTCGGCCCACGTACGACACCACTACGTCGTCGCCACCTGCGAGCAACTCGCGTCGCAGGGTACCGACCTCCTCGTCGAAGCCGGGCCCTTCGGTGAACGGATCGAGGCCGTTGGACACCACTTCGATGCGGGGCGGCGCGTAGCTCCCCGCGAGCCGTCCGGCGAACGCCGTAGGAGCCGTGACACAGTCGGCCTCGCCGAAGAGCCTCCGGTAGAAGCGATGCAGGATGCCCTCCAAGATCGGGCGCAGCGGCCCGAGTAGGTGCATCGACGTGTTCTGCTCCTGGATGTGGAGCCCCATCACCACCGGGAGGCCGCGTCTACGGGCCAGACGCATGGTGGCCGCAGCCAACGGACCGGGAAGATTGATATGCACGATGTCGGCCCAGTCCAGTACCGGGGCCAGCACGCTCTTGCGGGGCAACGCGATGTGCGACAGCGATCCCAACGGGAACACCGGCAGGGTCGACAGCCGCACGCCCGCAGGGGGCTCGGTCTGACCGCGCTGCCGTCCGACCACCACGTGGAGCTCGTGGCCGAGGTCCGCCAGGGCCCGGACGTGCGCCTCCGTGGCGGTGGCCTGCCCGCCGAACCCGGGATACGCCTCATCGGTGACGTAAGCGATACGCATTTCGGCCGATTCTACCGCCGGCGCCGTGAGGAGCGCCTCGGCTGGGTGACGGTCCCCCGAGCCTGCGGAGGCGGCGCGGCGACGGTACACTGGAGGACGTGACCGCGCTGCGTCGATTGGCCCTCCTGAACCTGCTCCGGCACCCCTGGCGCAGCCTTGCCACCGTCCTCGGCGTGGGCATCGGCATCGCGGCGGTGCTGACCACGCTCTCGGTCGGTGCCAACGTCGAGGCCAACGTGCGCGGTGCGCTGCAGGCGGCCTCGGGGAAGGCCGACCTGCTGGTGACGCCGGGCGCGGGAGGGCGAGCCGTGTTCGAAGACGGTCCCGCTCTCGACCTGGTCCGCAAGATGTCCGGAGTGAAGGCCGCGTACCCCGTTCTGAACACCCGCGCCGAACCCGTGCGCGCCATCCAGGACTTCCAGAAGTCGATCATCCCGGGCGTCGACACCGGCTTCCAACTCAGCGGCCGCGTCACCACCGTCCCGACCGACCTGCCGGCCAAGCTGGCCCAGGGCGCGCTGCCCCAACCCGGCTCGGACGGCGTCGCCATCGCCCAGGGGTTCGCCCAGGAGCGCGGCATCGCGGTGGGTGACACCGTCCGCTTCGCGACCAGCTTCGGCGACGTGCCACTCACCGTGACCGGGCTCCTCGACGACGGCTACGGCCTCGCCAGCACCAACGGCGGACGCGTGGGAATCATCGCCATCCAGGACTTGCGGGTCATCCTGCACATGCAGGGGCGGGCGTCGCACATCGAGGTCCTGGTCGATCCGTCGGTTCCCGTGGAGGACGTGCGGGCCCGTATCGAAGCGCGCCTGCCCTCCCTTTCGCAGGACCTGACCGTGACCTACCCCGCCGTGTCCGGCAACGTGGCCTCGGGCATCGTCGATACCTTGCAGTCCGGACTGTCCGTACTGGCCGTGACGCTGCTAGCGTTGGGCGGCTTCATGGCCTACAACACGTTCATGGCCTCGGTCGTGGAGCGGACGCGCGAGTACGCCCTGCTGCGCACCATCTGCATGACGCGCGGTGACGTTCAGCGACTGGCGCTGTACGAAGCAGCGGCGCTGAGCCTGGTGGGCGTGCTGATGGGCCTGCTGCTCGGGGTGGGGCTGGCCTACGTCATCACCCGCATGAACGCCGTCAGCCTGGGGTTCGATTTCCGCACCTTGGTGATCCCGGTCCGGAGCGTGGCCCTGGCCTCCGGCGTCGGCGTCCTGGTCTCGCTCGCCGCCGGCGTGCTTCCGGCCCGGAACGCCTCGCGCACACCGCCCATCGCGGCCGGTCGGAATGCGGAGGAAGCGGCCCCGCCGCGCCAGGCGGTGCTCGGTTGGAGCCTTCTGGCGCTGGGCGTGGTCCTGAGTGTGCTGCCGTGGTCGGGGTACCTGGCACTCGTCGCCAGCGGCACCGCCATGGCCGTGTTCTTCGTCGGCGTCGCGATGGCCACGCCCAGCCTGCTGCGCCCTGCGCTGGCGCTGTTCACTCCCCTTCTGGTGCGCCTCTTCGGCACCTCGGGCCGTCTGGGAAGCAACTTCGCCCTGCGCAACGCCGCCCGCAACGGGGTAGCCATCGGGACCGTGGCAGTGGGCACCGGCCTGATCATCGGCGTCGGCTCGATGGTCGCCGGGATCAACCGGGCCATCACCTCCTGGGTCGACACCACCATCGTGGGCGATGTCTTCGTGACCTCGCCGGTGAGCTTCCCCGACGACTTCGAGCAGCGGGCCCAGCAGCTTCCGGGTGTGAAAGTGGCCAGCGGTGTGGGGATCCGGGTGGTCCGCTTCGAGCCGCAGGGAGGTGGGCGCGGGCGCTCCATCGCCATGATCCTGGTCGACCCGCAGCGTTTCGATCCCAACGGCGGCTTCGGCCGCTTCCAGTACATCCAGGGCCAGGGGAACAATCTCGAGGGCTTCCATGCTCTGTCCAAGGGTGGCCAGGTCCTGGTGGCCAACACCATGCGCGACAGGTACGGCATCAAGAAGGGCGACACCATCCGGCTGCGGACGGTCGACGGCTTCCGGGAGTTCCCGGTGGCCGGCGTGGTGGTCGACTTCACCGGAGGCGGCGAGACGGTGGTGGGCAGCATCCACGACCTGCCCGAGTTCGGGGGCGGGTCACCCGATCTATTCGTCATCGCCGACAAGCCGGGCGCCGATCCACACCAGGTGCGCCGGGAACTGTTGTCGGCCTTCCCCGGGCTCCATCTGGACGCCACCCTCAACGCCGACTACCGGAGTGCCATCCTGCGGCTGACCCAACGGTCCTTCCAGACCACCAACATGCTGCTGTTGATCGCCGTGCTGGTCGCCGCACTGGGCGTGGCCAACACGCTTGGCATGAACCTCGTGAGCCGCAGCCATGAGATCGCTGTGCTGCGCACGGTCGGGATGACGCGCGGCGGCGTGAGGCGTCTCATCGCCTCCGAGGGTATGGTGGTCACTTTCGTGGGCGCCGTGCTCGGCGTGGCCTTCGGGTTGCTCCTTGCGCGGGTCATCAGCGCGGGCGCGAGCGCCCTGACCGGCTTCCTGCTGACGCCGGCGATCGACTGGACCCTGGTGGGTCTGGCCCTGGTGGCATCCCCCCTGGTGGGCCTGCTCGCTTCGCTCCTGCCGGCGCGACGTGCGGCTCAACTCTCCCCCACCCGAGCGTTGGGATTCGTGGAGTAACGATGGCAACGAACGACAGTCCAGTCCTACGCGCGCGCGAGCTGAGCAAGAGCTACCGCCTCGGCGACCTCACCATCGACGCTCTGAAGGGCATCGACCTGGCGGTCAGGGCGGGCGAGTTCCTGGCGGTGATGGGGCCCAGCGGAAGCGGCAAGAGCACCCTGCTGCACCTTCTGGGGCTGCTCGATGTGCCGGACCGCGGCAGCGTGGAGGTCGTCGGTCAGGCCACCGTGGATCTGGACGACGACGCGCTGACGGCGCTACGACGCACCAAGCTAGGCTTCCTGTTCCAGAGCTTCGAACTGATCCCCAACCTAACGGCACGCGAGAACATCCTGCTGCCGGCCGAGATCGCAGGGCGCGGTGCCCAGGCGGCCCAACGGCTCCACGACCTGGCGGACCAGCTGGCCATCGCCGACCGGCTCAACCACCGTCCCCGCCAGCTCTCGGGGGGGCAGCGTCAGCGTGTGGCGCTGGCGCGCGCCCTCATCAACGACCCCGTGGTGGTGCTGGCCGACGAGCCCACCGGCAATCTCGACACCCACACCGGCACCGAGGTACTGGAGCTACTTAGACACGGCGTCGACACCTTCGGCTGGACCGTGGTGATGGTCACCCACGACCCCAACGCCGCCATGCACGCCGACCGCATCGTGTTCCTCCGTGACGGCCAGGTGTCCGGCGAGACCGCTACACGCGAGAGCGACGCCCGCGACATCATCGAACGCTTCGTGGGGGTATGAGCGGGTCCGCGCGGCCCCGGCAGGCAGCATGTTGACACGCATGGCACGGATCACGGCCCGCTACCCGAGATGGGTCCTGGCCGCGTGGCTGCTGCTGGCAGGGATCTCGCTCCCGTTCGCAGCGAGGGTCGGGACCGTCCTGACGGCACAGCCCGGCATGGCGCCCCACAGCGTCGCGCGGCAGGTGCGCGCCGTGTTGCGCCAGCAGTTCGCCCTCCCCGACGACTACAACGTGGTGCTGGTGGCGCACGGCGTCGGTGATCGCGTGGGCCAGCCCGCCTTCGATGAGGCCTTCGCCCGGGTGGTGGACCGCATCAAGGCGGTTCCGGGCGTGACCGCGGTTCGCGACCACCGAAGCGTCACCGGCCTGAACCTGGTGTCGGCGGACAACCGCTTCACGGTGGCGCTGGTCAGCATGGCGGCGCCCGACCTGGGCAGGGCCAAGGTCATCACCAACCACATCCGACAGGCGCTCACCGGGGAGGCGGGCCTGAGCTTCACCATGGCCGGCGGGCCGGCCACCGTGCAGGAGTTGGAGCATGTGAGCGAGCGCGATGCCCGGCGCGCCGAGGTGTTCGGCCTGCCGATCTCGCTGCTGATCCTGGTGATCGCTTTCGGGGCCGTCATCGCTTCGGCCCTGCCGCTGCTGGTGGCGCTGGCCTCCATCACCGTGTCGCTCGCTGCCCTGTACGCCATGGGGCAGGTGGTCGAGTTCGCCGTGTTCACCCAGACCATCGTGACCATGCTCGGGCTGGCGACCGGCATCGACTACGCGTTGCTGATGGTGAACCGCTTCCGCGAGGAGCTGCGCCATACCTTCGACCCGCGGCAGGCGGCCGAACGCACCGCGCAGACGGCAGGCAAGGCCGTCGCCTTCAGCGGTCTCACCGTGGTGATGGCGCTGAGCGGGCTATTGGTGCCGCCGCTGGCGTTCATCCGATCCATCGGCGTGGGCACCATCATCGTGTTGCTGATCAGCGTCTCGGTATCGGTCACGGCGCTACCGGCTGCGCTGGCTCTGCTGGGCCATCGGGTGAACTGGCTGAAGGTCACGCGCCGCGAGCCGGGGCTGCGAAGCCGCAGCTTCTGGCGCGCCCGCGCCCACGAGATCATGCGACGGCCCGTGTTGTGGGCGGCGATCGGGGCCGTCGTGCTGATCGCGGCAGGGCTGCCGGCACTCGGCATGCAGGTGGCCGATCCCGGACCCCGGGGGCTCTCCAAGTCCACCGAAGCCAACCGCACCGTGACCGCCCTGGAGAGCCTGGGTCTGGAGGGCCTTCTCAGTTCCTTCGACGTGCTGCTGGACTTCGGGCCCAAGGGCTTCTACCGGCCGGACAACATCCGCAAGGTCTCCGAGCTCGACCGCAGCCTGACGGCGCTGGACCGGGTGGAGGCCATCACCAGCCCGATGGCGGTGAGCAGCGTCCCTCGGCTGTTCCTCTACCAGTACTACGCCTCGCCGGACATCGCGTTGAAGAGCGAGATCGCGCCCCTCGCCAGAGCCACCATCAGTACGACCGGGCGCTACGCGCTGGTGCGGGTCTTCCCCAAGGGCACGCTCACCCCGGCGCAGGGCGCCTCGTTGCTGCGCTCCATCGAAGGCCGCGCCAAGGCGCTCGGACTCGACGCGCGAGTCGGGGGAGGCTACGTGCAGGAGTCCGAGTGGGCGGCGGTGCTCTACCGCAGCTTCCCCTGGGCCGTGCTGCTGGTATACCTCGCCACGGTGGTGGTGCTGGGACTGGCCTTCAGGTCGTTGCTCATCCCCATCAAGGCTATCTTGCTGAACACCCTGACCGTCGCCGCGGCCTACGGCGTCATCACGCTGGTGTTCCAACAGGGGGTGCTCACCACGCTCTTCGGTGGAGGCCCGGTCCTCGGCTACATCGACACCAGCGCGCCACTGTTCATCTTCGCGATCGTGTTCGGGCTGAGCATGGACTACGAGGTGTTCCTGGTAGCGCGGATCCAGGAGCAGCACGACCGCGGAGCGAGCGACCGAGAGGCGGTCGCCACCGCACTTTCGGCCACGGGCGGTGTCATCACCAGCGCCGCAGCCGTGATGATCACGGTGTTCGCGCTGTTCCTGTTCAGCCACGTGGTGCTGGTGCGCACCCTCGGCCTCGGCTTGTCGGTCGCCGTGCTGCTCGACAGCACGCTGGTTCGCTTGGCGCTGGTGCCCGCGGTGATGACGATGGCGGGCCGCTGGAACTGGTGGATGCCGCCGGCGTTGGCGCGCCTGGTGCGGCGTAGCAAGCTCAGTCCCGATTGACCCGCGACACGCTCGGCGCGCGATCGTGGCCGAACCGCCGCCGACGCGGCATGCGCGACCGTCAGCGCAGCGTGCCGCTCAGCAACGCCGCGGCGTCGACGTTGTGGGTGGCGAGCCCCGGCGCCTCCAGCACGAGGGGCCCCGACACGCCGAAGGCGAGGCTGCCGGCACCCGAAGCGACGGCCGAGACCTGGGCCGCCAGTGCCGGACCGACCTGCAGGGGGTTGAAGCTGAACGTCAGGTTGACGGGCACCGTGGCGCCTGCGGGCGCCACGACCCGGCCGAGCTGCGCGGTGGCGACCGGGGTGCCGGCGAGCGCCAGATGCACCGTCGGAGCCTGCACCACGTAGCCCAGCGGCGCCGGGTTGTACAAGGTGGCTGCGATCTGCACGGTGACACGGGTGAGCGATTCGACGTGCAAGGAGGGGCCGGATGAGGCGAGCTGGATCCGCGGCGCGACCCAGGCCGGCGACCATCGCACGCGCCCCTGCGCCAGCGTGGCGCGCGGGAAGCGCTGCACCGCGCCGAACACCCGAACGCCCACCGTGGCGTCGACACGGTAGTCCGTGGAGGCTCCGGTGAGCAGGCCCGCCAGCGTCTGGAGGAGAGCGGGCGCCTGCGCCAGCGGCACCCGGATCTCGAGGGTCAGGTCACTGCTGCCGTGGGCCGGCAGCTCGATCCCTTGGCGGAACGTCGTTGTTGCCGCCGGGTGACCGCCGAGGTAGAAGTCCCCGTCCAGGCTGGCCACCGTGAAGCCGATCGGATTGGGGTTGGTTGCTCGGAGGCGGACGTCGAACACGGCGGCGCCCGCCCCGACGCCGGGGGGGTCAACGGATCGGAAGCCCGTCCCGCTCTGCAGCACGGTGAACGTCGGCGCCGCGATGCCCGCCTCCGTACCCGGCGCACATGCCGTCACCAGCAGGGGGATCACCAACAGAGCAAGCAGCCAGGCCCGTCGCACATCACACCTCCGCAGCGCCCGAGGGCGCCCGTCAACGCAGAGTAATGCGGGGGTTGAAGGCCGCGTATAAGATATCCGCCACCAGGTTCGCCAGCGCGAACCCGAGTACCGCCACCAGCGCCACCGCCTGGATCAGCGGGATGTCGCGCCGCGCGATGGCGAAGGTCAGTAGCCTGCCGAGTCCCGGATAGTTGAAGACGTTCTCGACCACGATGAGCCCGCTGATCAGCCACCCGAAGCTGATGGCCACCACGGTGATTGTCGGCAGCAGGGCGTTGCGTAGCACGTGCGCCACCACCACGCGCCGCCAGCGCACGCCCTTGAGGACGGCTGTGCGCACGTAGGGGCGATTGAGCTCCACCAGCATGCTCGCCCGCGTCAACCGGGCCACGTAGGCGAGAAGCACCAGCGTGGCCGTGAGCGCGGGCAGCACCAGCGACGGCAAGGCGGCGATGAACCCCGTGTCCGGCGCGATGGATGAGTTGGCCGGCAACCACCCGAGCCGGAAGCTGAAGACTTGGATGAGCACCAGCCCGGTGATGAACTCGGGCAGACCCACCACCGAAAGGCTGGCGAGGCTGATGAGGGTATCGATCCAGCTCTCCTCGTGCAGGGCGGCGATGACCCCCAGCGTCACGGCGGTCGGCACGGCGATGACGAGGGTAAGTCCGGCCAGTTCGAGCGAATTCCCGAGCCGCGCCAGCACCAGGGCGCGCACGCTCTGGCCGGTGCTGAACGACGTGCCCCAGTCGCCGCGGACGAAGTCGCCGAGCCAGCTCAGGTACTGCACCGGCAACGGCCGATCGAGCCCGAGCTGGCTGCGGAGCTGGTCGAGCGCCTGCTGGCTCGCCTCCCGACCCAGCAGGATGCGCGCCACGTCGCCCGGCAGCGCCTGCGTGATCAGGAAGATGAGCAGCGACGTGAAGAGCAGCGTCAGTAGCAGGAAGCCCAGACGCCGCAGCACGAACCTACCCACGGTCGTCGCCCTCGGCCCCGGAAGCGCGCGGGGCCCCCGCGGCCGCGGGAAGGTCGCGCGTCGCGAGGCGGAAGACAGGCGCCTGGGAGGCAGCGAGCTCGTCCAACGGGATGTGGCAATAGATGCCGTGGTCGTCACCCGCCTCACGCCAGGGCGGCGACTCGTCCCGGCACACGTCGCCCAGGTAGCGCGGACAGCGGGTGTGGAAGACGCAGCCTGAAGGCGTATCCACCGGGCTCGGCACCTCCCCCTCCAGCCGCACGTGGGAACGCTCGGCGCCGGGGTCGAGCAACGGGATCGCCGACAGCAGCGCCTCCGTGTACGGGTGGAAGGGGGGGCGCAGCACACGCCCGGCAGGACCGGATTCCATCACCCGGCCCAGGTACACCACCGCCACGTAGTCGGCCAGGAAGCTGACCACGGCAAGATCGTGGGAGATGAACAGGTAGCCGGTGCCGCGCTCCTCCTGCAGCGCGCCGAGCAAGTTGAGGATGGCGGCCTGGACCGACACGTCGAGCCCTGACACCGACTCGTCGAAGACCAGCACCTCCGGCTCGGAGGCGAACGCGCGGGCGATGGCAACACGCTGCTTCTCGCCGCCGGAGAGCTCCGACGGTCGGCGCGCAGCGTAATCGGCAGTGAGCTGCACGTCCTGCAACAACCGCCTCACGCGTTCGGCCGCGTCGGCGCGGGACATCCCGGCCAGCCGGCGGAAGGGGCGCCGCAGGGTGGCGCCGACCGTGCGGTAGGGATTGAGCGCTTCGTCGGAGCTCTGGAAGACCATCTGAAGGCGACGGACATCGGCCTGGGAGCGGCGCCCGAGCCTACGGTCCAGTCTCCTGCCGGCGAGTTCGATGGTGCCCTCGGAGGCGGGGTCGAGACCGACGATGGCACGGGCGGTGGTGCTCTTGCCCGAACCACTCTCCCCCACCAGGCCCAGCGTGTGGCCGCGCCTCACGGTCACGCTGATGTCCTCCACGGCGCGCACCGCGCGCAGCGGTCCGCCCGAAAGCAACTCGCCCAGCGACCGCCGCAGCGGAAAGTACTTGCGCAGGCCGGCGACGTCGAGCACGGCGTCGACCTCGCCGGGGGGCATCGAGACGCGGGAGGGGGGCGCACTCTGATGCGGGTCCACGCTCCCAGCCTCGATGTCTCGCCATCGGATGCAACGCACCGAGCCCTCCCCGGCGGGCTCCAGCGGAGGCTGATCGGCACGGCAGGCGTCGATCGCGATCGGACAGCGCGGCGCGAACACGCATCCGGGCGGCAGCGCCGACGGCGAGGGGATGCGTCCCGGAATGGGTCGCAGCGAGACCGACCGACGGGTGGTCCCCAACCTCGGCACGCTGTCGAACAGACCCTGCGTGTACGGGTGACGCGGCCGATCGTACAGCTCCCGGGTCGGCGCGTCCTCGACCAGCTCGCCGGCGTAGAGCACCGCGACCCGGTCGCACAGCTCAGCGACGACGCCCAGGCTGTGCGAGACGTAGAGCACCGCGGTGTCGCGGTCACGCACCAGGTCCCGGACCAGGTCGAGGATCGTGGCTTCGGTGGTGACGTCGAGATTGGTGGTGGGCTCGTCCAGCACCAGCAGGTCGGGCTCGCCGGCGAGCGCCATGGCGATGAGCACGCGCTGCTGCATCCCGCCCGAGAGCTGGTGGGGGTAGGCGCGGGCAACCCGCTCGGGGTCGGCCATCCCCACGGCCTGGAGCATCTCCAGAGAGCGTGACAGCGTCCGCGAGCCGGACCCACCGGTGGGATCGACCACCTCCTCGATCTGACGTCCGATCCGCCGGGCCGGGTTCAGCGACGGCAACGGATCCTGGGGAACCAGCGCCACGCTTCGGTAGAAGGCTCTGAGCTCGTCGGGTGTGAGGTCGGCCAGCACGCGACCGCGATAGCGGATGGTCCCCTCGATGACCCGGCCGTTGGGGGGCAACACCTGGAGCAACGCCAGCGCCAGCGTGCTCTTCCCGCTGCCGCTCTCCCCCACCAGCCCGTAGGTCACGCCCGCGCGGATGCGGAGGTCGACGCCGCGTACGGCGCGCGACCAGTGCCGACCGCGCCGGTAAGCGACGGTGACGCCATCGAATTCGACCAGGGGGGTGTCGGCGGCGGCATTCACGGCCCGGCTCCGACCTGCAGGACGCGCTTGAGCCCGTCGGCCAGGAGGTTGACGCCGATCACCAGCAGCGAGATCGCCAGGGCCGGGAAGGTCAGCGTCCAGGGCGTGATGTAGACGAAGTCACGCGCCTCGCTGACCATCAGGCCCCAATCGGGGTTGGGGGGCTGCACCCCAACGCCCAGGAAACCCAGCGAGGCGACCAGGAAGATGGCGTAGGAGAAGCGCAGCGCCGACTCGACCGCCAGCGCCGGAAGCACGCTGGGGAGGACCTCCCGACCCAGGATGTAGGTCGTGCTCTCCCCCTGCATGCGAGCGGCGAGCACGTACTCCTTGGTCCTGGTATCGAGCACCACACTCCGCACCACCCGCGCCACGATAGGCGTGTAGGCGACGGCGATGACGGCCAGCACGCTGCTGCGCGACGGGCCCAGGGACCCCAGCAGCAGCAGGGCCAACAACAGCGCCGGCACCGCCAGCAGGCTGTCGAAGAAGCGGTAGGTGACCTCCTCCGCCCAGCCCCCCCGGTAGCTGGCCAGAAGTCCGACCAGTGTGCCCACCACCACCGCGACGAGCGTGCCGCTGCCGGCGAGCAGGAAGATGTCGCGGTCGCCGGCCACCACCCTGCTGAACACATCGCGGCCGAGGTGATCGGTGCCGAACAGGTGCCGTATGGACGGGGGTTGGCTGCGGTCGGTGAAGACCTGCTCGGTGGCCCCGTAGGGCGTCGCCAGCGGTCCGAGCGCAGCCAGGACCAGGAAGACCGCTACCAGGCTGGTCCCGAGAGCGGACGACGGCCTGCCGTAGAGCTCGAGCAGGCCACGGAGCCAGCCGCTGCGGCGCACGGCGGCACGCACGGAGCTAGCCATGGCCGCTGCCCGCATGCGAATGGGTCATCGTGGGGAGCATCGGACGCTCGTGGGCACGCCGTTCGGCGTGCCCACGAACCACGTACCTAGTTGGCGTGGACGGCCGCCAGGTCGGTGCGACCGGCGAACGCCTTCATCTGGAAACCGGTGAAGCCATCGCGGATGGCGCCGAGCTGCGGGAAGAAGTACGGGATCACGATCGGACCGCTGCTCGCCAGCAACTGCTGGATCTTGTGGTAATCATCGATGCGCTTCTGGGCGTCCAGGGTGTTGCCGGCCTCTTTGGCCAGCTTGTCGAACTCCTGATTGCAGTAGTGGCTCTCGTTCCACTTGGCCCCGCACTCGAGCATCACGTTCAGGTAGAACTGCGGGTAGGGGCGCGAGCCCCAGCCGGTGATGCCGAAGTCGACCTGCAGCCACTTGTTGTCGCCGTAATAGACGCTCTCGGGCTCGACCACGACGTTGATGTCGAACCCGGCCTTGGCGAGCTGCTGCTTCAGCACGACGGCCAGGTCGGGCCTATCGCCGGTGTTGGGGGTGTAGAGGTCGAGCTTGAGGCCGCCTGCGTAGCCGGCTTCCTTGAGCAGCTCCTTGGCCTTGGCGGGATCGGCGGCGGGCGGCGTGGCGCCGGCGTCGAAGTACTCCTTGTACAGCGGGCCGATGGGGCTGTCGTTGCCGACGACGCCCAGCCCCTGGGTCACGGCTTCGGTGATGGCCTTGCGATCGACCGCCAGCTTCAAGGCCTGGACGACCCGGGGGTCGCTGCCCGGCTTGTGGTCGCTGCGGAGCCGCACGACGTTGAAGCCGTTGGTGGGCACGTCGACCCGGGTGACCCCGTTCACGCCCTTGAGGGACTCGTAGAGCGAGCTCGGGAGCCGCATCGCGAGGTCGATCTGCCCGCCCCGGAGCGCCGAGACCTCAGCTGCCTGGTCACTGAAGAAGATGAGTTGCAGCGTGCCGACCCCGGGTTTGCCGGCCATGAAGTAGTTCGGGTTGGCCTTGAGCACCATGCGGTCGTCGGGGTGGTAGCTCTGCACGACGAAGGGGCCGCTGCCGTCGAAGGTCGAGCCGAAGCTGGTGGTTCCCTTCTTGACGATGACGGCATGGTTGTCGCTGAGGTCGTACAGGAAGAAGGGATTGGTCTGCTTGAGGGTGAAGGTGACCTCGTGGGTGCCGGTGGCCTTGATGGTGTCGATGTCGGAGTACAGGTCGGACGTCGGCAGCTTGAGGTCCGGGTTGCGGAGGCGATCGAAGGTGAAGACCACGTCCTGTGCCGTGACCGGGCTGCCGTCGTGCCAGGTGGCGTTCGGAGCGAGCTGGAAGGTGTAGGTCAGCCCGTCCTGAGAGACCTTCCAGGAGCTCGCCAGCCGCGGTTGGATGTTGTTGTCCGCGTCGACATCGACCAGGTAGTCGTAGACGGCGTTGAGGACCGCCACCTCAGCGTCGCTCGAGGCGTAGGCGGGGTCGAGCTTGGAGGGGGATTCCATCCCCACCCGCAGGGTGCCTGCGGGGACCGACTGCGCCATCGCGCCCCCCACCACGAGCAGGCCCAGCAGGGCGACCAGCCCCAAGCGCAGACGGGTCAGGCGGACGTTCCGAAGGATGTGCTTGTACATGGTTTCCTCCCAGGTGCTCGTGCTACGCAACGCGCGCAGCCGACTCGACGGTGGCCGACGGAGCGCAGCTCACGCACGCAACGCCGACCAGCCATCCACGGGTAGGCACTCCCCCGCTTCAATCGCCAGCTCGAGGCGGTTCTCCGGAGGTGCCAGCGGGCAATCCCACCGCGGGCCGTAGACGCAGCTCGGGTGGTAGGCGTAGTTGAAGTCGAGGACCAGGCGACCGCCCTCGACGCCGAGATCGGCGAGCTTGCGCGTGTCGATGAGGTACCGCCCGCCGCCGTACGTTCGCTCGCCGGAGGTGCCGTCGCGGAACGGCAGGAACAGCCCGCCCCCGTAGCCCGACAGGCGGTAGAGCGCCAGCCTGCAGGGCTTGCCGAAGAGCTCGAACGAAAGCCAGGAAAGGCGTTCCAGGCCCAGCACGCCATCGTCATGCAGGACGATCTCGAAGGGCTCGTCCGGGGCGTCCTCGGCGGTGGCCAGCACCCTGGCGGACGGCTCGAATGGGAAGTAGGGGATGCCCGTCATCGCCAGGCGGTCGGCGGCGCCCAGTGGCGAACACGGATGGCCCGCGAACAGCTCGTCCCGAAGCGCCCGGAAGCGCCGCCAGCGGGCCTCGGCGGGACCGGCCCCGGCCCGCGCAACCTCGTACATGGCGGCGACCCGGCGACGGAAGTCGACGAGCTGCAGAGCGTCAACGGTGGCGTACAGGGTGCGGCCTCCCAGGAGTGAGCGAACCACGGGCCGGTTCCGCGCGACCGGCCCGTAGAATGTTCCTATGCAGCCCATCCTAACGGACCGCCAGGGCCCGGTCCGTATCCTCACCCTGAATCGACCGGCCGTCCGGAACGCGCTGAGCGTGGAGCTTCGGGCGGCCCTCGGCCATGCGCTCCGCGCGGCGGCCGACGACCGGGACACGCGCGCGGTGGTGCTCACGGGCGCCGGCGACGCCTTCTGTGCCGGCCTCGACCTGCGCGAGCTGGAGGGTATGAACGAACGCAGTCCAGAAGAGAACCGCACCGACTCGCGGGACCTGGCCGACCTGCTGCTACAGATCGCGACCCTCCCCAAGCCGGTCGTCGCCGCGGTCAACGGCCCGGCGGTGGCGGGCGGGGCGGGACTCGTGACCGCCTGCGACCTGGCCGTGATGGACCGCAACGCCCGCATCGGCTACACCGAGGCGCGCATCGGCTTCGTGCCGGCGCTGGTGTCGGTCTTCCTGGTACGGCAGGTGGGCGACAAGCACGCTCGCGATCTGCTCTTGAGCGCACGTCTCATCTCGGCGGAGGAAGCGGCGGCCATCGGGTTGGTCAACGACGTAGCCGCTCCAGGGCAGGTGCTGGCGGCCGCCCTCGACCGGGCCCGCGGTCTGGCCCGGAACGCCCCCGGCTCCCTTGCGATCAGCAAGGCCCTTCTCGCCGCGGTGCCCTCGCTGAGCCTGGAGGACGGTCTGCGTCACGCCGCCGAAGTGAACGCCGAGGCGCGCGAGCGCGACGAACTGCGCGAGGGCGTGCGGGCCTTCCTGGAGAAGCGCGAGCCGCGCTGGCGTGGCTAGCGCGCTTGACCCGCGGGACGCACCGGCCTACGATAGTGTCAATGTGTAACTTACACACCAAGTCGGAGCCCGGGTGACGCTGGACCCGAATGCGCCCCGCATCCTGCTCCTATGCGGCGGACGCTCGGAGGAGCACGAAGTGTCGCTGGCGTCCGCGCGTTCGGTGCTCGAAGCGTTGGGCGACGCGGTCGATGTCACGCCGCGGGTCATCGACCGCCACGGGCGTCTGCTCGGGGACGAGGCTTCGCGCCGTGTGCTGCACGACGGAGCCTTGTCGGGCGTGGGTGGCGATGAGTTCGCCGGCGCGCTGGCCCGCCTCGCCCGGGACGGCTTCGACGTGGTGTTCCCGTTGCTCCACGGCCCCTACGGCGAGGACGGCAGCGTGCAGGGGTTGCTGCGATTGCTGGGCATCCCCTTCGTGGGGTCCGACGTCCTCGCCAGCGCGGTGGCCATGGACAAGCTCGTGATGAAGGCGGTGTTCGCTGCTCACGGGTTCCCTCAGGTGGCCTACGCGGGCGTGAGCCGCGAGGCCTGGAAGCGCGATCGGGCATCGAGCCTGGACCCCCTGGCCGACTTGCCCTGGCCCCGCTTCGTCAAGCCCGCCAACCTGGGCTCGAGCATCGGCGTGCGCCGGGTCGACACCGTCGACGCGCTCAGCGATGCCATCGAAGACGCCTTCCGCTTCGACCGCCGAGTCATCGTCGAGGAGGGCGTCCACCCCGTGCGGGAGCTCGAAGTGGCGGTGCTGGGAAACGACGCTCCGACGGTGAGCCCGGTGGGCGAGATCCGCTACCGTGCGGACTTCTACGACTACGACGCCAAGTACACCGACGGCCGCGCCGAGCTCCTGATCCCGGCGCCCGTACCCGCGCCGGTGGCCGAGAAAGCGCGCGACCTCGCCCTGCGGGCGTTCGGCGCCGTCGACGGCGCCGGCCTGGCGCGCGTCGACTTCCTCTACCGCCCCGACGACGGCGCCTTGCTGCTCAACGAGGTCAACACCATCCCCGGCTTCACCCGCCACAGCATGTACCCGAAGCTGTGGGAGGCCGCCGGCGTCCCCTACCCCGAGCTGATCCGCACCCTGATCGCGCTCGCCACGCAGGAGCGGTGAGCGCCCGCGCCGAGCGCTCTGCTATACTCCGCCCAAGTCCATTCTGGAGGTAACGGCCGCCGCCCGAGCTCCGAACAATCCGCCCGACGATGGATCCGGCGTGGCCGGGACCGGGGCCGAGCGCGCCGTTCCCGAAGGCGAGCGCTGGGCGTACCGGGCGCCGCTTCTCAACGTCAACAGTGCACGCGTCCTCATCCTGAACGCCAGCTTCGAGCCCCTCCACGTCTGCTCGCTGAAGCGGGCGGTGGCCCTGCTCATGCACGAGGTGGCCGAGCGCGTCGAGGACGGCGACAAGGTGCTCCGCTCCGTCAATCGGGATTTCCCTGTTCCCAGCGTGATCCGGCTCAGGCGCTTCGTGAAGCGCCCGTTCAGGCAGCGCGTCGCGTTCAACCGGCGCAACCTCTTCAAGCGCGACGACCACACCTGCCAGTACTGCGGCACCCGTAGCAACGATCTGACCCTCGATCACGTCCTGCCGCGCAGCCGTGGCGGCCCCACCAACTGGGACAACGTGGTGGCCTGCTGCAAGCGGTGCAACGCACGCAAGCGCGACCGCACGCCCGACGAGGCGGGGATGGCGCTGCAGCGCCGGCCCTACGCTCCCCGATTCATCTTCTCCAGTGCCTACGGCGTTCTTCCGGACATCGATCCGATCTGGGAGAAGTACCTCCCCTGACAGGATGCAGCGGTGACGTGGCGGACAGCCCAGAGGCGGCGGGCTAGAGGCGGCGGGCGCCGCGCCTGTCGCTGAGCAGCCGCGACAGCACGGCGCTGACGACGGTGAGCACCAGCGCACCCAGCACCGCGCCCCCGAAGCCGCTCACCGCCAGCGGCGTCAGGGCGGCGACGACGGCGATGGCGAGCCCGTTGACCACCAGCAGGAACAGCCCGAAGCTGAGGATCGTCAGGGGCAGGGTGAGCAGCACCATCAGCGGACGGACCACGGCGTTGACGAGGCCCAGGACGAGGGCGGCCACGAGGTAGGCCCCCACCGTGGGGGGCACGATCGACAACCCCACGTGGAGCGCGACGGTCAGCCATAGGGCCAGCGCGTTGAGGGCCCAACGCAGAAGGAGATTCATGGCGCGAGTATAGCGGCGCAGGCGCCGTCGACGTCGACGAACCCCGTCGACCTCAGGCCGGCATCCTGAAAAGCAGCGCGTAGCGCTCCACGGTCGTGAACCCCAGCGACATCAGGATATCGATCAGCTTGGGGTCGGACGTGCTGAGCTCGGCCAACACCGTGCCGAAGGGGCTCACGCCTGCCAGCTCGTTCAGCGTGGAGACGACCAGCCGCCGTAGCATCTCGCTCGACTCGCGATGCTCCTGCAACACGCCGACGCCGTTCATGACGTATCCGGCGTCCAGGCCCCGGCGCTCCGCTCCGCACAGGGCGTAGCCCACCGGATCCTGATCGAGCGTCTCGCTCGCCACGAACCACAGATCGGGCCGGAACGATCCGTGGCGACGCTTCAGGTAGGCCCACAAGCGATCGCTCACGCTGCGCGCTTCGGCGCGCTCGTACAGGTCCCGGAACGACCGATCCAGCGGCGGCGACCAGGACTCCAGGACCAGCGGCAACCCCAGCGGGGGAACGTCGGCCAGCTCGAAGCGCACCCGCCGGATCTCGTCGCGCTTGAAGCCCAACGGCGCGAGCACCGTTGCCAGCTCCGCCGAGACGCGTTCCGGGACGGCGTGCAGAGGAGCCGCCGCCGCTTCATGGGGGAAACGCTCGAGCATCTCCACGACCAGGGCCCGCAAACCCTGTGGGTCATCGACGTGCCAGGGACTCACCAGCGTCAGTGTCTGGTCGTCGTCCTCGGGTGCCGGCGCCCGCACGTACACGCCCGCCGACGGCTCCCCCTCGACGCTGTGCACGAAGCAACGCGCGGCGTCGGTAGCGGGATCGCGCAGGCGCGGGGCGAGCCGCTGCGCGAGGCCGCGCGGATCGGAGTGGCCGAGGTAGCCGACGGCCCGGCTCACGAACCAGGCGACCTCGTCGGGCGTGAGGCTTCGGATCACGGTCGACCAGTCTACCCGATGCCCCGCGCCTGGCGCGCGCCGGACCTAGCCGGGGCCGGCGCGCGCCCCACGGCGGTGTACCCGGCGCCACGATGTACCACCACCAACGCAGCGAGGTATGGTGACATGAGTTCACGCTTCTTTGGCGCGGAGCGCCGCGCCGAAAGGGGGAAGGTCGGATGCGAACCGTCAAGTTCGTCGTCGTTGCCCTGGTGCTGGCCCTCGTGGGGTTCGGCGTCACAGCCTCGGCTCAGACCATCACGTTCGGCGCGTCGCTGCAGCTCACCGGCAGCCTCGCCAACACCGGTCGCTACTATCGGGACGCCTTCCAGATGGCGATCGACACCATCAATCAGCAGGGCGGCGTCACGGTGGGCGGCAAGACCTACCAGCTCGCGCTCAAGGTGCTCGACAACCAATCGGACAACAACCTGGCCGTGCGTCAGTACACCCAGCTGTTGACGCAGGACAAGGTCGACTTCCTGCTCGGGCCCTACGCGAGCGACTTCGTGCTGGTGACCTCGGCCGTGGCCGAGAAGTACCAGGTCCCGATGATCGAAGGCGGCGGGTCCTCCGGCCAGATCTTCAGCCGCGGCTACAAGTACATCTTCGGCACCCTGCCGGCCGCCGGCTCGTACTTCAAGAGCACCATAGAGATGATGGGCAAGCTGAACCCGCCCGTCAAGTCGATCGGCCTGCTCTACGCCGACGACTCGTTCGACGTCAGCGTCGCCGAGGGCACCAAGAAGCTGGCGCAAGCCGCCGGCATCGACGTGGTACTGGACCAGCGCTACAGCACCAACGCGTCGGACTTCAGCACCCTGATCTCGCAGCTCAAGAGCAAGAACCCTGACGCCGTGCTGGTCGCCGGCCACGAGACCGAGTCGCTCAATTTCATCCGTCAGGCCAAGAGCCTCAACTTCAGTCCCAAGATGTACTCCTTCACCGTGGGCGTGCCGACCGCCGACTTCCGTCAAGCGCTCGCCGCCGACGCCAACTACGCTTTCGGCATGACGCCCTGGCTGCCGTTGGCGAGCCTCAAGGACCCCTACTTCGGGGACGCCGCGCAGTTCGAGCAGGCCTACAACAAGCGCTTCGGCTACGAGCCCGACTATCACGCCGCCTCCGGCGTGGCCGATGTCGAAGCCTTCGTGAAGGCGTTCGAGACGGCCGGCAGCCTGGATCCGAAAGCCGTGCGGGACGCCATCGCCAACGTCTCGTTCGCCAGCCTCTACGGCCACGTCCAGTTCGGCGCCACCGGCCAGATCGACCTGCCGCAGACCGTCATCCAGGTCCAGAACGGCAAGCTGGCCACCGTCTATAGCGGCACGAGCTTCGAGACGCAACCCCAGTATCCGATGCCGGCATGGAGCGCGCGCTAGCGCCCTGCGAACCCGGAGTCCGCGTGCGGCCCGTCCTGGACAGGCGGGCCGCCGCCGACCCGCGCCGCGATCGACCTCCGGGTCGGTCGCGGCGCGCCTGCACGCGCCCGCCGCGTAGGGGGCGACCGTGCTAGTCCTCCAGGTCCTCACCAACGGCATCCTGCTGGGCGGCCTGTACGCCGTCGTCGCGCTCGGGCTGGCTCTGGTGTGGGGCGTGCTCGACATCATCAACCTCGCCCACGGGGCCTTCATCATGCTGGGCGGCTACCTTGCCTACTACCTCTTCACGGGCCTGGGCCTCGACCCCTTCGCGAGCTTGCCGCTGGTGATGGCGGCGATGTTCGTGGTCGGCTATCTGATCCAGTGGGGGCTTCTCAACTTCCTGGTCCGCGCCCCCATGTTCAACATGCTGCTCGTCACCTTCGGCATCGACGTGGTGTTGACCTATCTCGCACAGCTCCTGTTCTCGGCCGACCTCAGGACCATCCGTCCCGCTTACGCCGGGAGCAACTTCCAGTTCCTGGGCGTCACCATCCCCTGGGCCAACCTGATGGCCTTCGTGGTGGCGATGCTGCTCACCGGCCTGCTCGCGCTCTTCCTGAAGCGTCAGCGCTGGGGACGCGCTATCCGCGCGACCGCCCAGAACCTCGACGCGGCGCGCCTACACGGGGTGCCGCCGCGCTTCGCCTACGCCCTGACGTTCGGGATCGGCGCGGCGCTGGCAGGCGGCGCCGGCACGCTCTACGGCGTCGTCGCCCAGCTCACCCCTTACGTGGGCGTCCCGCTGACCGCCAAGTCCTTCGCGATCGCCATCATCGGCGGCCTGGACAACCCGCTCGGCGTCATCGTCGGCGGCCTGGTGCTGGGGCTGGCCGAAGCGTTCGGCAGCCTGTGGCTCGGTCCCACCTACCGTGACGCGGTGAGCCTGGGCCTGCTGGTGCTGGTGCTGATCGTTCGCCCCACCGGCATCCTGGGGAGGACCACGTGAGGGCCCTGGTCTGGATCCTGGCGCTGGCGGCGGTGGCCGCGCTGGCGCTGGTGCCGTTCACGCTGTCGCCGGTGATCGTCCAGTTCGGCATCAGCACGCTCCTGCTGGCGGTGCTGGCCCAGGGCTGGAACATCATCGGCGGCTTCACCGGGTACGCCTCGTTCGGGAACTCGGTGTTCTACGGCCTCGGCACCTACGGTACGGCGGTGGCGATGGTACAGTTCAAGCTGCCGTTCTGGCTGGGGCTGGTCATCGGCGCCGGCGTGGCGGTGGGGTTCGCGCTGGTGCTCGGCCTGCCCGTGTTGCGCTTGCGGGGCCACTACTTCGCCATCACCACGCTCGCCCTCTCCGAAGCCGTCGCGGCCATCATCGCCAACCTCGATATCACCGGTCGCAACACCGGACTCATCCTGCCGCTCATCCGCGGCGACACCATGTTCTACGAACTCAGCCTGGGCCTGGTGGTGCTCGCCACGCTGACGGTGCTGTGGCTGTCGCGAAGCCGCTTCGGCTTCGGCCTCATCGCCATCCGCGAACGCGAGGACGCCGCCGAAGTCATGGGCATCCCGACCACGCTCTACAAGACGCTGGCGTTCGGTCTGGCCGCCCTGTTCAGCGCCCTGGCCGGGGGCATCCATGCCTACTGGATCACCTTCATCGATCCCGCCAGCGCCTTCGATATCTCGCTCAACGTACGCATGATCATCATGGCGGTGTTCGGCGGAGCCGGCACCGTCATCGGGCCCGTCATCGGCGCCTTCCTGTTGTCGGGCGTGGCCGAGGTGCTGGCGTCCTACGTCACCGGCGTGGCCAGTCTCTTCTTCGGCCTGGTGATCATCGCCGCGGTGGTGTTCACGCCGCGCGGCGTCATCGACGCCGTGCGCAAACTCCCCCGTCGAGGGCTGGCCTACTTCCTCGACACGGTCCGGGAGACACGGCTGTGACGGCGTCGGCCGGGAGCGGCGGGGCCCTGTTCGAGGCGCGCCACGTCAGCAAGCGTTACGGCGGTCTGGTAGCCGTGTCCGACGTTTCCTTCCGCCACGCCGAGGGCGAGATCCTGGGCCTCATCGGCCCCAACGGCGCGGGCAAGACGACGCTGATCAACCTGATCAGCGGCACCCAGGAACCGACCAGCGGAGCGCTCCTGTTCGACGGGAGACCCCTCAGGGGCCTCCCCCCTTACCGCCGCGCCCATCTTGGCATCGGCCGCACCTTCCAGATCATGAAGCCGTTCCCCGGCCTGAGCGTCCTCGACAACGTCACTGCCGGCGCGCTGTTCGGTCGTCAGCCGGAACGCTCGATGCCGGCGGCCCGGGACGCGGCCGCGCACTGGCTCGAGTTCACCGGGTTGGGCGACAAGCTCGACCAGCCCGCCGACGCCCTCGGCGGCCCCGACCGCAAGCGCTTGGAGCTCGCCAAGGCCCTGGCGCTGAAACCCCGGCTGCTGCTGCTCGACGAGGTCATGGCCGGGCTCAACGCCGTGGAGATCGACGAAGTGGTCGACCTCATCCGCCGCATCCGCGACGGCGGCACCACCATCCTGGTGATCGAGCACGTGGTCAAGGCCATCCGGCAACTCTCCGACCGGCTGCTGGTGTTGCAGTACGGCCAGCTCATCGCCGAAGGCACGGCCGAGGACGTGCTCGACGACCCCAAGGTCATCGAAGCGTACCTGGGCAGGAGGCGGCACTAGATGGCACTGTTGGAGGTCTCCGGCCTGAGCGCCGGGTACGGCGACGCCGTGGTCCTGCATGATCTGGAGCTGCGCGTGGACGAGGGCGAGATCGTCGCCGTCGTCGGCAGCAACGGCGCCGGTAAGACGACGTTGCTGCGCGCCCTTTCCGGGGTGATCCCCAGCCGCGGCGAGGTCCGATTCGCCGGCCAGCCGGCATCGTCGATCAGCCCCGACGAGGCCTTCGGGCGCGGCCTGGTGCAGGTGCCCGAGGGACGCCAACTGTTCGACCGCATGACCGTCGAGGACAACTTGCGCATGGGCGCGTTCCGGCGGCGGGACGCCGCCGCGGTGCGGCGCGACTTCGACCGGATGTACGAGCTCTTCCCCGTTCTGGGCGAACGGCGCCGCCAGCTCGCCGGGAGCATGTCGGGCGGCGAGCAGCAGATGTGCGCCATGGCGCGCGGCCTGATGGCGGCGCCGCGGTTGCTGATGGTCGACGAGATGAGCCTGGGGCTGGCGCCGGTCATCGTGGAACGGCTGCTCGAGGTGCTCGCCGACATCCACGAGCAAGGGGTCACCGTGTTGCTGGTCGAGCAGGACGTCAACAGCGCGCTGTCGGTCGCCCACCGCGGCTACGTGCTCGAGCGCGGCCAGGTGGCGCTGACAGGCGGCGCCGACGACCTGCTGCACGACCCGCGCGTCAAGGAGGCGTACCTCGGGCTGTGACCCGCCGCCGCGCCCAGCGCTGGTAGCATGACGGTCGTGATGGCCGCCGAGGACCGCCCGTGAGTCACCCCCGCATCCTGGGCGGTAGCGCCAAGGGCCGCGAGTTGGACACACCACGCCGCGGAACGCGCCCCAGCCCTTCGAGGCTGCGCGAGGCGCTGTTCGACATCCTGGCCTTCGAGCAGGGCGACACCTTCCTGGATCTCTTCAGCGGCTCGGGCGCGATCGGCCTGGAGGCCGCCAGCCGCGGCTGGCACGCCACCTGTGTCGATCTCTCGCGCGAAGCGGCCGCGATCATCCGGGGCAACGCGGCGCGCGCCGCCCTGCGGGTCGAGGTGGTGCGCGGCGACGCGCTGCACTTCGCGCGCGAGCATCCACGAGCGTTCGGTGTGGTGTTCGCGGCACCGCCGTACGATCTGGCGTTGACGCCCATCTTCCAGGCGATCCTCGCTGCCGGCAGCGCCCGCGCCGGTGGGCTCTACGTGTTCCAGCACCCCAGCCGCGAACCGCCGACGCTCGAGCTCCCGCCGGACCTGGAGGCGCCGCGCGAGAAGCGCTACGGGACCAACGCCCTGACTCTGCTGCGGCGCTCGGACTGAGGGCCGGCCGGCCCCCGCCGATGGCGCCGGAAGCCTGTCTCCGCCTACCGGCAGGCCCGTGAGGGCGTGCTAAAGTAGCATGTTACCGCCGCGCCCGGAGCCCGGAAGAGGCGACCATCATCCCGCCCGCGCGCGCTGGAAGGTCTTGAATGCTGGGATTCGTCCAGAAGCTCTTCGACAACAACGATCGCGAAGTCCGACGCCTCGAGAACGAGGTCATCGAACAAGTGAACCGCCTCGAGCCCGAGGTGCAGAAGATCGACGATCTGGCTGTCGCCTTCGCCGAGCTGAAGCGCCGCCACCGGGAAGGGGGCGAATCGCTGGAAGCGCTGCTCCCGGAAGCGTTCGCTCTGACCCGCGAGTCGGCGCTACGCTACCTCGGCATCCGCCACTACGACGTCCAGCTCATCGGCGGAGCAGCGCAGCACTACGGGCGCATCGCCGAGATGAAGACGGGCGAGGGCAAGACGCTCGTCGCCACGCTGGCGCTGGCGCTCAACGCCCTCAGCGGCCAGGGCTCCCACCTGGTGACGCCCAACGACTACCTGGCGCGAACCGGCGCGGAGTGGATGGGGCCGGTCTACCGCGGCCTCGGGATCACCGTCGGCGTCATCGAGCACGACAGCCTGCCGGAGGACCGGCGCGACGCCTACCGCCGCGACATCACGTACGTGACCAACTCGGAGCTCGGCTTCGATTACCTGCGCGACAACATGTCGTTCCGAACCGACCAGCTCGTGCTCCGCGAGGACAACCCGCTGCACTACGCCATCATCGACGAGGTCGACTCCATCCTCATCGATGAGGCCCGTACCCCGCTCATCATCTCCGGGCCGGCCGAGGTCGCCACCGACAAGTACTACACCATGGCGAAGATCGTCGACCAGCTCGAGCGCGGCGAGCCCGGCGAGGGCGAGGAGCCGCCCACCGGCGACTACACGGCCGACGAGAAGGCCAAGGACATCCACCTCACCGAGCCGGGCATCGACAAGGCCGAGAAGATCATCGGCGTCGCCGACATCTTCAGCCCGCAGAACATGGAGATCGGCCACATGCTCCGGCAGGCGCTTCGCGCCAAGGAGCACTACCACCTCGACCAGCAGTACGTGAAGGACGACAACGGCCAGATCGTCATCGTCGACGAGTTCACGGGGCGGCTGATGCCCGGGCGGCGTTTCGGTGAGGGCTTGCACCAGGCGATCGAGGCCAAGGAGGGCGTGAAGATCGAGCGCGAGAACCAGACGCTCGCCACCATCACCTACCAGAACTTCTTCAAGCTCTACGACAAGATCGCCGGCATGACCGGGACCGCCAAGACCGAGGAGAAGGAGTTCCAGGAGATCTACAACTCCGACGTGCTGGTGATCCCCACCAACAAGCCGATCGTCCGCCAGGACTTCGAGGACGTCGTCTACCGCACCGTCGAGGGCAAGTTCACCTCGGTCGTCGACGAGATCGTCCAGATCAACGCCACCGGGCAACCCATCCTGGTGGGCACGGTGACCATCGAGGCCAGCGAGCGGCTGTCGCGCATGCTCAAGCGCAAGGGCATCAAGCACGAGGTGCTCAACGCCAAGTACCACGCGCGCGAGGCCGAGATCGTGTCCCAGGCGGGCCGCAGCAGCGCGGTCACCATCTCCACCAACATGGCCGGCCGCGGCACCGACATCGTGCTCGGCGGTAACGCCGAGGCCCTTGCGCGGCAGCTCCTGGTACGCGAGGGATTCGAGCGCTACGACACCGACACCGAGCTCTTCATCAAGGCCATCATGATGCGCAAGCCCGACGAGGCGCGCGCTCAGGCCGAGAAGCTCGAGGGCCTGCCCGAGGACATCATCACGCGCCTGGAGGCCATCCGCGACGAGGCCGCCAAGGATCACCTCAAGGTGGTCGAGGCCGGTGGATTGCACATCATCGGCACCGAGCGGCACGAATCACGCCGCATCGACAACCAGCTCCGCGGCCGCTCCGGGCGGCAAGGCGACCCCGGTTCGAGTCGCTTCTACGTCAGCTTCGAAGACGATCTGATGCGTCTGTTCGCCAGCGAACGGGTGCTGGGCATGATGGACCGCCTCGGCATGGACGACAGCCAGCCGATCGAGGCACGCATGGTCACCGGCGCCATCGAGCGCGCACAGAAACGAGTCGAGGACCGCAACTTCGGCACCCGCAAGCAGCTGCTGGACTACGACAACGTCATGAGCAAGCAGCGCGAGGTGGTCTACGCCCAGCGTCGCGACATCCTGCTCGGTCACGACATCAGCGAGGACGTGCAGGACATGATCGCCGAGTACGTCGACTCGCAGGTCCAGCGCTACGTCAACGCGGCGCAGGAGCCCGAGGAGCACGACATCGGCGCGCTGCGCACGGCCATCCTGGAAGCGGCCCCACAGCTCGAGAGCTTCGACTTCGAGAAGCTGCGCGGACAGGACCCCGACGACGCCACGCAGCTGCTGGTGCCCGAGCTGGAGGCGGCCTACAAGGCCCGCGAGGAGGAACTCGGCGCCGAGTTGCTGCGCGAGCTCGAGCGCTTCATCGTGCTTCAGGTGGTCGACCAGCACTGGAAGGAGCACCTCCACAACATGGACGTGCTCCGTCAGGGCATCGGCCTGCGCGGCTACGGCCAGCGCAACCCGCTGCAGGAGTACGGCCTCGAGGGCTTCAACCTGTTCGAGGAGATGAAGGGCGACATCCGCTTCAACGTGGCCAAGCTGCTCTTCCGCGTGCAGGTGGAGACCGATCAGCGGCTCGAGCACCGGCAACAGCGCCCGGCCGCGGTGGAGTACAGCACCGACCGGCCGCAGGCGGGCATCGGGCAGGGCGGCGAGGGCGGCCCGACCGGCCCCATCCACGCCGACAAGAAGGTGGGGCGCAACGACCTCTGCCCCTGCGGCAGCGGCAAGAAGTACAAGCATTGCCACGGGAAGGCGGCGGCCTAGCCGCCAACACCGGGGGCCACAACTCCACCCGGCAATGCCCATTGCCACGGGAAGGCGGCGGCCTAGCCCCCAATACCGGCGGCATGCTCCCACCCGGCAATGCCCATCGCCACGGGAAGGCGGCGGCCCGGCACCGAACGCCGGGTTGCCGCCGGCCACGGTCCGGCTCACCTTGCCCCGCCTGCTATGCTGAGCCCGGCATGGACTTCGTCGGACGTCTGCACGAGCGCATCGTCGCGATCGACTCGCGTGTCTGCCTTGGCATCGACCCGCGCCCGGCCCTCAGCCCACTGACCGATCCGGCGAACCTGGGCGACGATGCCGAGCGGATCGCCGACGCCGTTGAGGCGAGTTTCGCAGCGATTCTTCGCGCCAGCGCGGACACCATCGCCTGCTGCAAGTTGCAGGCCGCCTTCTTCGAGGCCATGGGGGTCCCGGGCCTGCGAGCGCTCTCCGGTCTGCTGGGCGCCGCCCACGAGCTGGGCATCCCGGCCATCCTCGATGGCAAGCGCGGCGACATCGGTAGCACCGCGGAGGCGTACGCGCAGGCATACCTGGCGGACGGGGAGTTCGCTGCCGACGCGCTCACCGTCAACGCCTACCTCGGCTTCGACACGCTCGAACCCTTCCTGGACGCGGCCCTGATCCACGGCCGTGGACTGTTCGTGCTGCTCAAGACGTCGAATCCGGGCAGCGCCGACCTCCAGGACCTCACCCTCGCGGACGGCCGCATGCTCTACCAGGCGCTGGCCGATCGGCTGGCGGACCGAGCGAGAGACCTCCCCCGCGACGCCAACGGCTACACGGCGCTCGGCGTTGTGGTCGGAGCGACCTACCCCGCGGCCCTGGCGGCCCTGCGCAAGCGCGTGCCGGCAGGCGTGCTGCTCGTTCCCGGGTACGGCGCCCAGGGCGCCGCGGCCGAAGACGTCGCCGCGGCGTTCGATGCCAACGGTCTCGGGGCCGTGGTGAGCGCCAGCCGCTCGCTCACCTACCTGCCCGCGACGAACGTCCACGACCTGGCGGCCGCTGCGGCGGCCGCCGCACGCGACATGCGCGACGCCGTCAACCGCGCGCTCGACGCGCGCCCCTGAGCTCGGCCGCACCCGCCTCCGTCGTCAGGGCGTCTTCATGTAGCTGAGGAAGCGCGTGGGCGACATGTTCGTGCGCAGCTTCGGCAGCAATTCGAAGACGGTCCGGAAGCCGACCCCGGGGCCGTCGAACACTGCGGCGAAGCGGTCGAGGTCCTTCACCAGGGGCGTGCGGAACGCGAAGGTGTCGAGCTCTTGCCCGGCGGCGACCGGCTTCGGCCACGTGGCGGTACCGGCCGGAACGCCGCCCACGACATACATGCGCGACTGGTTGGTCGCCAGGAAGAGCTGCGCGGCGTCCCGGGCGGGCGCCATCACGTAGCTGGTGATGTGCACGGCACAGTCGCCCATGTGCTGCAGGACCGCCGTCGGTCCGTTCGCCAGCGACACGTCGCTGCGGGGATGCAGCACGATGAGACGTGGGTACACCGTCCAGTTCCAGATGATGGCCCAGAACGCGATGCGCTTCGGATCGGTCGGGTCGGAGGCGAGCAGCGCAGCCGGACGGATCGCCCGCGACACGTGTTCGAGCGCCGTACCACCGTCGAGCAGCAGGTCGCTGACACGCTTCGGGGCATGGACCTTGAACGGCTTCACCTTGTACCAGCTCTGGAAGCGATCGAGCATGGCCTGCCAGGTCCCGGCGTCGATGGAACCCGGCTTCCAGCTCCCGGGGAGCAGCCTTCGCTCGGCCAGGTAGAGCACGTCACCGTAGTGCGGGTCGGTCTTGGCGATGGGTAGCTTGTCGACCACCACCATGCGCGGAAGCGCCGGCTCCACCAGCCGCACCGCCCGCTCCACCACCAGCGCCGCGTCCACCCCGCTCGCCGGGCGATCGGTGCTCAGGTCCGTGAGAGCGGCACGAAGCTCGCTGACGCAGATCTGGGCGGAGGCTACCGACCCAACGACAAGGACGATGAGAACGAGTAGGAGACGCCGCATGGCCCGAGTCTATCGGGCCATGCGGCGAGCTTCATGTGAGGCGTCGACCGGCTCGATGTCCGGGCCGCTCAGTACGTCAGGTCGTAGCGGCTCACGGCCGTCGAGCCGGCGTAGCCGTTGGCGGACTCGATCTTCAAGGAATCGCCCGCCACGACCGGGATGGTACCGCCCGCCGAAGGGTTGAAGGTAGCGATGTAGCCGCCACCGCTGTCGTACAGCAGGGCCTGCAACGATACCGGGCTCACCACCTTGGTGAAGCTCACGTTGCCCGAAGCCGTCATGTACCACCAGTCGACGTCGCCGAGCGTCTCGATGGCGCCGGAGTCCGCCGATCCCGAGCTCAGCGGGACCGCCCCGGCCTGCACGTTGTTCCCCGGCTCATTCGAGTCCTGGTAGTGGTAGCCGTACACGTAGAGGTCGAACGTCGCCGGCGAGCTGCCGGTGTTCTCCACCCCCAGGTAGTAGTGGGTGGTGCCGCTCGTCGGCCAGATGATGCACGAGCCCTGACAGGCGTAGGACACCCCGATCGACTGGGCGATCGGCCCGCCACCGCCGGCGAGTGACGCCAGCCCCACGCTTCCTGACGCGAAGTAGCTCGCGCTGCTGCTCGACGCGAGCGTCTGGTAGGCGCTGCTGTAGTTGATCAGGCTCAGGTTCAGGTCGGCCGTGAGCTCGAAGTACACCAGCGGGTAGGCCCGGACGGAGCTGGGCAGAGCAACGTCGAAGTACATCGTCGAATTGCCCGGCACGGTCACGCTCGAGTCCACTGGCGTGTTGTTGTCTGCGTTCGCCGTGACGGGTGTGGCGTTGGGAGGAGGGTCGTAGGTGACGGTGATGCTGCATGCCGACAACACACCCGCCAGCAAGACCGGTGCCGCGATCCATGCGAGTCTTCTCATGTTGAAGCCTCCTACTCGAAGTGTAGCCGTCGTGCTCGAGGCATGGTTGCGGTTCCCTTCATACTTCACTTATCCGCTCCACGGCGCACCGCGCGGGCCCGCGAACGCTCACTCCAGCGACATCAGGTAGGGGTAGAGGTCGGGAGCGCCGGCCAGCAGCTCCAGCTCCAGCTCGGGGAAGCGCTGCCGGACCGTCTCGGCCAGCCCTTCGGCGCGCTCCCGGCCCAAGGACGCGCTGTAGAACAGCGTAGCGATCTCGTAGTCGGCCGCACGGTCCTCCAGCAGCGCCAGCAGGCAGGCATCGGCCTCCTCATCGGCGACCTTGAGCTCGCCGTCTGCGAGCCCGATGAAGTCCCCCTGCGCGATCTCGACGCCCTCGATCGTGGCGCTGCGGCTTGCCTTCGTCACCTCGAGCGTGAGGGATGCGTCCGCCGCCTCCCGCATGGCCTCGAGGAGCGCGGCGACGTCCTCGCCCTCCTGGAACAGCACGGCCGCCGCCAGTCCCTGGCCCAGCGTTCGCGTCGGCAGCACCTCGACGTGCTTGTCCTTGACCACCTCGCGAACGCGCTCGGCGGCCATCACGATGTTCTTGTTGTTCGGCATCACGATGACGTCGGGCGCCCCCACCGACCGTACGGCGTCGGCGATGTCTTCCACGCTCGGGTTGTCGCTCTGGCCACCACCGACCACGCGGACGCCCAGGCTGCGGAACACGCGCGTCACGCCGTATCCACTCGACACCGCCACCAGCCCCGTGCGCGCCGGCTCGGCCTCCTCCGGCTCCACGTCGGCCAGGATCTCGTGGTGCTGCTCGCTCATGTCCTCCACCTTGGAGCGCACCATGGTGCCGAAGTGCGCCACGTCCGCGAGCAGCTTCTCAGGCTCCTCGGTATGGATGTGGCCCTTGACGTAGCCCTCGGCCCCCACCACCAGCAGCGAATCGCCGTACGGCGCGACCAGCTTCTGGATCTCGCGAGTCGCCACCGTCACGTCCGAAAGAAGGAATTCCGTGCAGAAACCGAACTCTTCCTCGCCGAACTGCGTCTGCGCCCGCTCCGTCACCTCCGGCGGCGCCGGCAGGTCGAGGCCGTCGAAGTACGCGAGCAACCCCTCCAACACCCGCACGAGGCCCTTGCCTCCGGCGTCCACCACCCCCGCCTGCTTGAGGATGGCGAGCTGATCGGGCGTGCGCTCGAGCGCCTCCGAGGCGGCCTGGAACGACACGCGCAGCACGTCCAACGGCGGCCGCGAGCCGACCTTGCGGGCCGACTCCGCAGCGGCCTTCACCACGCTCAGGATGGTCCCCTCCACCGGCTTCATGACCGCGTGGTACGCGCTCTTGGTCCCGGCCGCCAGAGCCGCCGCGATCTCGCGCCCGCCCAGGCGCTCGTGAAGCCGCGCCGCGTCCCCGAAGCCCTTGAGCACCTGCGACAGGATCACTCCGGAGTTGCCGCGCGCGCCGAGCAGAGAGCCGTAGGACAGGGCGTGCGCGAAGGCCTCCATGGTGCCCGGGTTCTCGTCTGCGAGCTGGCGCCGGACCGACTGCATGGTGAGGTGCATGTTGGTCCCGGTGTCGCCGTCGGGGACCGGGTAGACGTTGAGGGCGTTGACCTCGTCGACGTACACGCCGAGCCACTCGGTGGCGTAGCTGAAGGCGCGGCTGAGCTGACGCGCTCCCAGGGTCTCCGGCTCCCGGGTCGCGACATCAGCCACGGCTGACCCCGTCCACATGAACACGCACGTCGTCCAGGTCGATGCCGGCGAAGCGCTTAGCGGCGTAGCGGGCGCGCTCGCGGACCGACCCCGCCACCACCGGGATGTTGACGCCGTACGCCACCACCACGTGGATGTCCACGTCGGCCCGCGCTTCACCCTTGGGGTGCTCGATCACGACGCCCTCGTCGACCTGTGAGAGGCCGAGCACGCGGCGCAGGCCTTCGCCGATGTTGGCGGGCGCCATGCCGACCACGCCCGGAACCTCGTGCGCGGCCAGACCCAGGATCGACGCCAGCGCGTCGTCGGACACGTGGATGCGATCGATCTCCCGCTCCTTGGCCTTGCGCTTGGTGGGGCGGGGCGCGTTCTGCCCTGCCTTGCCTTCCTCCACTCCAGGTTCCTCCCGTTCACTCGCCGCAGCGGCACCGTCGGCCGCCAGCGGGTCGAGCTCGGGCCGTTCGGGCTCGGTAACGTCGTCAACGCATTCTAGCCCGTGCCGCGGCGGGTCCTCGTGGCCTTGACCGCACCGCCGCCGCCGGCAACGGCCGGCTCACCCCTCGTCCCAGACCTCGACCTCGATCGACGACGCACGCACGCCCAGGCCGCGACCCTCGACGAATGCGAGGGCCGAGCCCAGGGTCCTGTCGAGCCACGCCGCATCGGCGCTGATGGCGCTGATGCCGATCCGCTCCCAGGCGTGGGCGTCCAACCCCTCCAGGCGGGCGACCGACACCGGGAAGCGCGCTTTGAGGCGCTCCGTGACGGGAAGGATGAGCGAGCGCTTCTGCTTGAGGCTGCGCACGCCCGGCATCTCCAGGGTGATGAGCAGCACCCCCACGTACACCGGGTGGCCGGCCATCGGAGCTACTCCATGCCGGCGAGGAAGCCGATCCGCCGCAGCGCGCGGATCAGGTCCATGACCGTCACCTCGCCGGCGTCGTACTCCACCGCCACCTGCAGGTCGCTGCTGGCTTCCACCGCAGTCACGCCGCGCACGGACTTCAGGGCCTCCTCGACGCGCTGTCGGCTGGCTGCGGTGTCCATGCCGCGCACCCCCAGCAGCACCCGAGCGCCGCTCGCTTCAGCCACGATCGCTCCTGTGCCTGGCGCTCTCGCCGGCGCGCGGCGCGGTAGCGGCGGCCGCTACGGCGTCGGCGCGCGAACCGAGGTGACGCATGAAGACCGACCGCGCCGCCGGGCGGTAGTCCTGCGCAGCGAGAGCGGCGGCCGCCACCACGTCCTCGGCAGGCAGATCCACCTGCACGTCGTAAACGCCAGCGTCGTAGGCGCTCTTGGTGACGGCGCGGAGCAGGGCCCGCACGGTATCGTCGTCGCCCGGAGGCGGGCTGGCGAGGCGGCTCACGAAGAGCGTAGGACGCTCGCCGTCGAACACGGCCTGCGCCAGCGCGAACCCCAGCACGCCGCCCTCCCCCTCCGCCACGAAGGCGTGGCCGGTGCGGGCGAAGAAGCGAAGGCTGGCTTCGCCGGCCCGCGGCTCGAGCCCGAAGGCCTGTGCGTAGGCCGCGTCGATGGCGTGGAGGGTCGGCGCGTCGTCCGGCTCTAGCGGTCTTGCGTGCGTGTCCATGAGCCGGAACGGCCCCCCTCCTTGTGAAGCAGCCTCACGGTCTCGATCACGATGTCCTTGCTGGCTCCCTTGAGCATATCGTAGAGGGTGAGCGCCGCCACCGCAGCGGCCGTCAGGGCCTCCATCTCGACGCCCGTGGACGCCGTGGTGCCGCATGCCGCCTCGAAGCGAACGCGCGCGCCGAGGCGCTCGGACCGAACGCTCACCGATGTCAGCGGCAGCGGATGGGCCAGCGGCACGAGATCGGGCGTGCGCTTCGCCGCCATGATGCCCGCGAGCTCCGCGATCTGCAGTGCGTCGCCCTTGGGCACGCCCTCGTCCAGCCACTTCGCGGCTGGCGGGGGCAGCGTCACGAAGGCCTCGGCCACCGCGCGGCGCACGGTCGGAGCCTTGGCGCCCACGTCCACCATGATCGGGTGTCCGTCCTCGAAGTGGTTCGACGGCATGGGCCATTGTAAGGCGCGACGCTACAGTACGAGCCCTTCCAGTGCGGACTCGGACACCTCCGGGCGCCACGGGCGGTAGCCGGCCTCGACGAAGTACAGGCCGTGCGGGGCCACGTTGTGCCCGGCGAGCGTGCGGTCCCTGGCAGCCAGCAACGTCGGGATGTCGTCGGGGCGCAGCTTCCCCTTCCCCACCCACAGCAGCGTTCCGACGATGGTACGCACCATGCCGCGCAGGAAGCCGTCGCCGGCGACGTGCAGGCGCAACTCGCCGGCTTCCTCGCGCAGCTCGCACAGGTAGAGGGTGCGCTCTCGGCTACGGGTCTCGCGGGTCGCGAAGGTGCTGAAATCGTGCGTGCCCAGCATCCTCTCGCACGCCGCCTGCATGCCGGCCACGTCGAGGTGGCGGAAGACCGCCAGCACGCGCCGGCGCTGCAGCGCCAGGCCGCGTCGATCATCGCGTAGCACGCGCAGGCGGTAGAGGTAACGGCGGTATCGGCAATCGTACTGGGCATGGAAGTCGTCGGCGGCCGTCTCCAGGCGCAGCACCGCCACGTCCCTGGGAAGGTGCGCGTTCACGGCGAGCCGCAACTTCTCGTCGGGGATCGACGAGCCGGTATCGACATGCGCGACCATGGCCAGCGCGTGCACGCCCGCGTCGGTCCGGCCGGCCGCGATCACGCTGCCGTGCTCACCCGGCAGATGGGCAAGGGCCTCCTCGACGACGCCTTGAACGGTCCGTTCGCCGGCGAGCTGGCGCTGCCAGCCGTAGAAGGCCGATCCATCGAACTCGAGTGTGAGACGGACGCGGCGCACGGACTCAGGCGCCGGCGGCCGCGGGCGTCAGCCGCAGGCCGCGCCCCAGCGCGGGCACCAGCACCGTCCCGGTGAGCCCGACCGCAAGGTAGCGGACGTACGCCACCAGGGGTGCGTGGCGCACCGGTTCAGCGAGCAGCAGACCGCTGCCGAGCTGCACGGCGAACACCAGTACGACACCCAGGGCCGTCAGAACCAGGCGCCCCGGCCAGGGTCCGCGGGTGCTGTGCGGGAAGAGTTCCGGACCGATCACGAAGGCGGCCAGGGCGCCCATCATCACCCCCGAATCCGGCGTCGGGAGCAACAGGTGGACGGCGAGCGGAAGGCCCAGCCCAACGAGCAGCACGCTGCTTCGGCGCGGCGCCAGGCGCAGGCGGTCGACCGCCGCCGCGGCGCTCACCACCGCCAGCCCCACCAGGATGCCGCCAAGGATGTCCACGGGCAGGTGGACGCCGAGGTACAGGCGCGAGATCGATACCAGCGTCACCAGCGCCACGGCGACGACGGTGAGCCAGGCACGCCTGCCGTAGATCGCCGCCAGGCCCCAGAACGTCGTGCTCGACTGCGCATGGCCGGAGGGGAAGCCGCTGCCCTGCGCCGTGGCCAGCGCGGCCGGCGAACGGACGATGCCGGGCTCGATCGTGAACGGACGGGGGGTGTGGAACAGCGCCTTGAGTTGCTCGTTGAGATAGAAGCCCGCCAGGAAGTAGACCGCCAGGCGCCGCCCGGACCCGGCGTCCACCCCGATGTAGGCGATCAGTAGCAGCACGATGTAGGCCTGCTCCGAGCCGAGCTCGGTGAGCAGCAGCATCAGCCTGTCGAGCGCGGGGCTGGCTACGGACTGCAGGACGTGGATGACCTCCATACGCTCCTCCCGACGTGCGTGCGGGGGCGACACCGCCGCCCCGCACGGCCTCCCGGGATTGTAGCAGCCCCTCGCGAGCGGCGGCCACGTCGCCCGGGCCCGTTGCGACCCGCGGGAGCGCGTGCGATTCTACGCGCATGGACACGGCTCGATCGGACGACCTCTTCGAACGCGCACGCGGGGTCACCCCCGGCGGCGTCAACTCCCCGGTCCGCGCCTTCGGCTCGGTGGGCGGCTCGCCACGCTTCATCCGGGCGGGCGCCGGCTGTCGTCTCGAGGACGTCGACGGCAATCACTTCATCGACATGGTGGGCTCGTGGGGTCCGCTGCTCATGGGGCACGCGCATCCGGCCGTGGTGGCCGCCCTGCAGCGCTCGCTGGCGCTCGGCACCTCCTTCGGGGCCCCTGTCGAGGACGAGGTGATCCTGGCCGAGGCCGTCCTGCAACGCGTGCCGGTCGCCGACCGGGTGCGCTTCGTCAACTCCGGCACCGAGGCGACGATGAGTGCGATCCGCGTGGCTCGAGGCGTCACCGGCCGCGACCGGCTGGTGAAGTTCGCGGGCAACTATCATGGCCACGCCGACAGCCTGCTGGTGGCCGCCGGTTCCGGCGCCCTCACCACGGGCGTGCCCTCCAGCGCCGGCGTGCCCGCGGGCACCGCGGCCGACACACTGGTCGCCGACTTCAACGACCTGGACAGCGTGCGCACGCTGTTCGACGCCCATTCCGATTCGATCGCCGCGGTGATCGTGGAGGCCGTGGCGGGCAACATGGGGGTCGTTCCGCCCGCACCCGGCTTCCTGGAAGGCGTTCGAGAGCTCACGCGCGCCCACGGTGCGGCCATGATCGTCGACGAGGTGATGACGGGCTTCCGCGTCGCACGCGGCGGCGCCGTCGAGCGCTACGGTCTAGACCCCGACCTGATCGCCTGGGGCAAGATCATCGGCGGGGGGCTGCCGGTGGGCGCCTACGGCGGCAAGGCGCGCTTCATGGAGCGCGTCTCGCCGCTCGGCCCCGTCTACCAGGCCGGCACCCTCTCCGGCAACCCGCTGGCCATGGCCGCCGGGCTCGCCACGCTGAGCGCCATCGACGAGGCCGGCGACGTCTACGAGGTGCTGGAGACGCGCGCCCGGCAGCTGCAGGAGGGGCTCGCGCAGGGGGCGCTCGCGGCCGGCGTGGACGTGCGCATCCAGCGGGTCGGATCGATGATCACCGTCTTCTTCACGGGCTCGGAGGTGACCGACTACGCCACCGCCACCGCGTGCGACCGCGAGCGCTTCGCGCGCTGGTTCCACGGCCTGCTGCGCCGCGGCGTGTACTGGCCCGCCAGCCCCTTCGAGTCGGCGTTCCTGTCCTACGCGCACGGCCCGAACGACGTCGCGGCGGTCGTGGAGGCCGCCGCCGCGGCGTTCGAGGACCTCTCGACGGGCGCCTGAGATGCCACTGCCGCCCACCGGCGACACCATCGCCGCCATCGCCACCGCGCCGGGTGCGGCGGCCATCGGCATCGTGCGGATCTCGGGGCCGGCGGCCCACGCGGTGGCTGATCGGCTGTTCCGGCCCATGCGCGGCGCGCCCCCGAGCCGGCGCCCGGCGGGGCGGGTCGTCCGTGGGCGGATCGTGGACGCACGGGACTCCGCTCACGAGGAACTGGTGGACGAGGCCTTGCTGCTGAGCTTCCGCGCCCCGCACTCCTACACGGCCCAGGACGTGGTCGAATTCCAGACGCACGGGGGTCCGGCGGTGCTGCGCGCGGTGCTCGACCTGTGCGTGGCGGCCGGCGCCCGTCTGGCGGGACCCGGCGAGTTCACGTTGCGCGCCTTCCTGGCCGGCCGCCTCGACCTCGCCCAGGCCGAGAGCGTGATGGAGCTGGTCGAGGCCCAGACCGAAAGCGCCCGCCGTAACGCCGCCCTGGGTCTGTCGCGCGCGCTCGGGACCCGCCTCGACCGCATCCAGACCGACGTCACCCGGGCCTATGCGGCACTGCAGGCGAGTCTCGACTACCCCGAGGAGGGCGTCCCGGAGGCAGAACTGGACGCGCCCCTGAGCCGCGCCCTGGAGCAGGTCGAGGCGCTCCTGGCCACCGCCGAAGCGGGCCGGATCAGCCGCCACGGTGCTCGCCTGGCGCTGCTGGGACGGCCGAACGCAGGGAAATCGAGCCTGCTCAACGCGCTGCTGGGCTTCGAGCGGTCCATCGTCAGCGAAGCGCCGGGAACCACCCGCGACTACCTCGAGGCACCGCTCTCGCTGGGCGGCATCCCGCTGACCGCTATCGATACGGCCGGCATCCGCTCCACCGAGGACGCCGTCGAGGCGTCGGGTGTGAGGATCGCCAAGAGCATCGCCGATGCGTCCGATCTATGCCTGCTCCTGTTCGACCGCTCCGCGCCCCTGCATCCCGACGACCTGACCCTGTTGAGCGAGTTGCCGCCGGAGCGGACGCTGGTCCTCGCCAGCAAGGCCGACCTGGCCCCAGCCTGGGGTGACGACGCCCTGCCGACGCCGGCATTGCCGGTCTCGGCGCACTCGGGCACAGGGCTCGAGTCCCTCAAGCTGCGCGTGCGCGAGCACTTGCTGGGGGACGCCGCCGGTACCGAACTCTGGATCTCCAACGAGCGGCACGTGCAGGCCCTCGAAGCGGTGCGCGCCAATCTGACGGGCGCCCGCGGCAGCACGGCCGACATCGCATCGCTCGAGTTGCAGGACGCGCTCGACGCGCTCGGCCGGATCACCGGTCGTGTCGACGTCGCCGAAGAGACGCTCGCGGCGATCTTCGCTACCTTCTGCGTAGGGAAGTGAGGGGAGCCGGCTGCCCTCAGGCCCAAGCGGCCTCGACCTCACGCGCGGCGGCCCGCACCGCCGCCGGGAAGCTGCCCATCACACCCCTCAGTACGCTCTGGGTCGTGAACTCGATCATGCTCAGCAAGGCCCGGCCGCCCCATTTCTCGGGCGCCGGCAGCGCCAGGTGGATGGTGATGCGGAAGCTGTACTCCACGCGGCAGCCCCGCTCCGCCCCCAGCACGCGGGCATCGCCCGACACCTCGGCCCAGCCCGGACCCTCGGGGGCGAGCGGCAGACCGCTCAACGACGCGCCGTCGGCGGTATAGGTGAGTTCCGATCGGAACGGGAGCTCGCGCTGCCCGAACAAGGCGGCGTTGACCGGCAACGCGGCGGTCACCACCTTGGGCTTGCCCTCCACCACCTGGAGATCGGACAGGAACGTCGCCTGCGACAACGAACGGGGCACGTCGCGCACGAAGTCGCGGGCGGCCTCGCGGGGGAGGTCCAGGTCTAGAACGAAGCTCACCTCGTGCGTCAGGTCCACACGTTCACCTTTCAGCCTGGCCGCGCGGCCGCGCGCCCACCCACTCCACGCGCAACGTGCTCTCTTGCACAGCGGCCTCGATCTCGCTGTCGCTGGCGGTCCGGAGTCGAGGCAGCTCGTGGAACAGGCCGGCACTCGACGCGAGGCCCACGCGTACCGTGACCGGGCCCTCGTCGTTCACGCGACCGATACGCCACAACAGCTGGCCAGCCAGGTCGTCGAGTTGCGGCAGGCTCACGCCCGTCCCCGACAGCAACTCGCTCACGCGCTCCTGGACCTCGCCTTCGCTCACCGCACGGCCCCTTCCTGAGCTAAGCCTACCGCATTCGCCGGGCATTCGCTGGCCCGCACCGGACCCCCTCCCAAACGGCGCGGGCGCCGGTGCCCGTGGTAGCTTACCCGGATGTCCGGCCCCTCCTCGCCCGCCCCGGCGGAGCCCGCTCGCTCGCTCGCCAGCCGGTCTCTGGGGCTCTACCTGCGCGGCATCGCCATGGGCACGTCCGACCTCATCCCCGGCGTGTCGGGGGGAACGATGGCCCTGATCCTGGGCATCTACCAGGAACTGATCACCAGCCTGGGATCGCTGACGTCGACGCCGTTCCTGACCGCACTCGGCCGGCTGCGCGTGCGGCGGGCCTTCCGGTTGGCCAACGGTGGCTTCCTGCTGGCGGTGCTGCTGGGGATCGCCACGGCGGTGGCGGCGCTCTCCAGGGTGATGCACTGGCTGCTGACCCACCACCCGAGCGGCGTACACGCCCTGTTCTTCGGGCTGATCCTGGCGTCGACCGGACTGGTAGCGCGCCGCGTCGGGCACTGGACCGTCGGCGGCATCGCGGGTGCCGTGCTGGCGGCCGTCGGAGCGTTCTGGCTGGTCGGGCTGACGCCGGCGGTCACGCCCGACGCCCCCGCCTTCCTGCTGTTCAGCGGGGCACTGGCGGTGTGCGCGCTGATGCTGCCGGGGATCTCCGGCGCCTTCGTGCTGGTGCTTCTCGGCAAGTACGACGCGGCGCTGGCGGCGGTGACACACGTGGATCTGGCGGTGCTGGCGCCGCTGGCGATCGGCGCGGTGGTGGGGCTCCTCACCTTCGCGCGTCTGCTGGCCTGGCTGCTGCGCCGCGCCCACGACATCACCCTGGCCATCCTGGCGGGCTTCATGCTCGGCAGCCTGCGCAAGGTCTGGCCCTTCGTGACGGCGAACGGCCATGTCACCTGGCCCTGGCTGAGCTCCGGCACCCTGGCACTCGTGCTGTTGCTGGTGGCCGGTGCGCTGCTCGTCGCCTGGTTGGAGCGGGCCGGCAGCGGTCGCGAGACCTGAACCGACCCACCCCCTCAGGAAGTTCATTGTGGTCTCCGTTCACGTTAACCCTGCGCTCGTACAGTAGCGATGTGGGCGGGTTGTGCGGGCCCGCCCCCCAAGGCGCATCCCGCGTCCGACAGACACCGCGACCGGAAGCCGGGGGACGGCTTTTCGGAAGGAGGACTACTTTGTTTCGCAAGCGCATTGCCTTCGGCATGGGCACGCTGATCGTCGCTGTGGGTCTGGTGCTGGCCGGCGCCAACCTGTTCCCGGTGGTGAGTGCTCAGTCGAGCACCACAACGACCGCGAATCAGCCATCGGCGCTCCTGCAGAACGAGCAGAACACGGTCAACATCGTCAACACCTACGGCCCCAGCGTGGTGGCGATCAACGTCACCGTCAAGGGGCAACGGGTCAATCCCTTCCAGCAGCAGAACGTTCCTCCGCAGTTCCAGCAGCTCTTCCCGCAGCAGCCGCAGGTCTTCCAGGCGGCCGGCTCGGGGTTCGTGATCGACGCCAAGGGCCAGATCATCACCAACTACCACGTGGTGAAGGATGCCCTGCAGCAGGGATCGGTCAACCTCCTGAGCGGCGCCAAGGTGACGGTCACCTTCCCGGGTAGCCAGAAGGAGCTGCCGGTGCATGTGGTGGGCGCCGACCCCGACTACGACCTGGCACTGCTGCAGCTCGACAACCCCGGCGATCTGCCGGCGAGCGCCAAGCCCATCCCGCTGGCCAACGTCGCCCAGGTCAAGGTGGGCCAGAAGGCGATCGCCATCGGCAACCCCTTCGGCCTGCAGTCGACCGTGACCGAAGGCATCATCTCCGCCATGGGACGTGAGCTGCCTTCGATCGGCCAGGTCAAGATCCCGATGATCCAGACCGACGCCGCCATCAATCCCGGCAACTCCGGCGGGCCACTGCTCGACTCGGCCGGCCAGGTCATGGGGATCAACACGATGATCATCCCCGGGATGAGCGCCAACGGCCAGGCCGGCAACATCGGCATCGGCTTCTCGGTGCCTTCGAGCCTCATCCAGAAGGCGCTTCCCGACCTCAAGAAGGGCGGGCTCATCGGCATCTACGCCCAGGCTCTCGATATCCAGAACAAGCCGCGGATCGGTGTGTCGGTCATCGGCGTCGACAACTTCCCGACCGACGTACGCAAGACGCTCAACATGCCCGACCACGGCGCGGTGGTGATGCAGGTGGCGACCGGCGGTCCCGCCGCCAAGGCCGGACTGCAGGGCCCCGCCTACCAGGCCAACGTCAACGGCCAGAACTACCCCGCCGGCGGCGACATCATCCTCTCGGCCGACGGCACCAGCATCAAGACCGTCACCGATCTGCAGCGCATCGTGCTCGGTAAGAAGGCGGGCGACAAGCTCGCGCTGCAAGTCGAGCGCAACGGCAAGACGCGGGCCGTCACCGTGACGCTCGAAGTGGTGCAGCAGACCCCCAACTCGAACGGCTCCGGCGGCTCCAACGGCGCCGGCCAGTGAGCGCCTGAGGCAACGATCGGCCAATAAGACAGAGGGAGGGCGGCTTCGAGCCGCCCTCCCTCGTTCGCGGTGGAGGAGGTCGCGCTATCGCTGCGGCGGCGGCCATGGGGGCGGCGGCCCTCCCACGTCCGCCGCGACCGCAGCGGCCACCTCGGCGGCGCCGGTCAGGTCGTGGAGCAGGCCGGCTCCGGAGCCGGCCAGGAGCCACCAGCGCTCGCCGACCTGCTGCGCGACCGGGCGACCGTCCGGCGGAGCGCTGCAGCGCGCGCCACGCACCGAGCGGACCGTCTTGCCGAGATCCAGGTGCCCGGAGGCCAGCAACGCCGCCAGCTCCGGCGCCTCCAGCAGCGCGTCCAGCAGCTCGCGGCGCAACCCCACCGGGACTCCCAGCAGGCGCCCGCCCACCGGCGCATATCCCACCGGGTCCGGGGTCGCGACGGGCGGCACCAGCCAGGCACCGCCGGGAGCCGGCCGGAAGTGCCAACCCGCCACGCCGACGACGGGGAGTGCGACGCCGACCGGGAGCGCCGCCAGCCGCACCCGAGGGAACTGCCGGTAGATGGCCTCGAGTCGCATGGGCCGGTCGAGCCCGCCCTCGACTACCTCGGCGCCGTCCGCTCCACACGCCACGACCACGGCGTCCGCACGGATCTGGTGGCTCGCCCGCACGCCCAGCCTCATGCGCCGGTCGAACGCGAGACGCTCCAGAACGAGCTCATGCTCGCCCACAGGTCGCGCCCGGGTGTTGAGCATCAGATCGGCCCCCTTGCGCACGGCCTCCTGCGCCAACCGGTACGCCAGCGCCTCGGCGCTCACGTAGCCGCCCGCGCTCAGGACGGCCGGGTGATCGGCCGCGACCCCGGTCAGGTCGCGGACTGCCTGCAACGCCGGTGCCGCCAGCAGGCCCTCCAGGGGTCGGCCGTCGACGGCTCCCTCGGGTAGCAGCTCGAGCCAGCCCCCTCGCGGACCCGGCGCTTCGGGAAGTGCCTCCTCCAGCCAGCGCCGCGCCCACCGCAAGGAGGCCGGCGGGACGCCGCCGACGCCGTCCTCGACCGGTGGCAGCAGTCCGGGCGAAGCCACTGTCGCGCCGCCCTCGTTCGGGAGCCCACCGGCCTCGACGAGCACGATGTCGAGTCGCGGTGCCCAGCAGCCCAACAGCGCGGCGGTCGCAGCGCCCATCAGGCCACCGCCCACGATGGCGACGTCGTACGCCCTCCGCGGTGGGGGTCGGTCCGGGGTGGCGCGGACCCGTCCCGCCCGCGTTTCGGAGCTCATGCCGGAGTCTACCGCCACCGCCGGCCAGACCGACGAACGCCGTCTACGGCGGCACAGACGCTCCTATAGCAGCGTGCTAGTCTCACCATCATGGAGACGCCGAACGACAACGGGCGGATCGGGCTGGTGCTCTCGGGTGGGGGCGCACGCGGGTTCGCGCACATCGGTGTGCTCCGGGTCCTCGAACGCGCGGGCGCCCGCTTCGACGTCATCGCCGGGACTTCGATGGGTGCCATCCTGGGCGCGTTCTACGCCAGCGGTCGGCGTGCCGACGACCTGTTCAAGCTCGCCGACACCACCAGCTGGCGCGAGGTCGTCGATCTCTCGTTGCAGACCGGCCTGTTCAAGGGCGATCGGCTCGAGGCGTTCCTCGCCGATCACCTGCCCGCGACCTTCGCCGAACTCGACGTTCCGCTCGCCGTGACCACCACCGACATCGAGACGGGCGAGGGCGTGGTCCACACCGAAGGCAACCTGATCCGCGCCGTGCGCGCCTCGAGCAGCTTCCCGGGCGCATTCGAGCCGATCCAGCTCGAGGGCCGCACGCTGGCCGACGGCGGCATCGTCAACAACCTGCCGGTAGCGGCCGCCATCGTGCTCGGGGCCACGCGCTGCATCGCCTCGGACGCGACCTCGCCACGGCGCTCCGTCTACGCCTCGGCCTCCTCCGACGGCACCTGGTGGGAACGCATGGTGCAGACCGTGCGGCTCGAGCGCCGAACGCCCATGGCACAGATGCTGTTCCGCACCAGCGACATCACGCAGTCCATCCTGGTCGACATCCAGTACAGCTTGCACCCCGCCGACCTGCGCATCCGGCTCGACATGCCCGAGGTGCGGGTGGAGTCCTTCCGCGAGTTCCGCGCCATCGTGCGCTACGGCGAGGAGACGGCCGAGCGTGCCCTCGAAGCGGCGGGAGGGCTGGATCCTCTTCTCGCGCCGACCCGTCCCGGCATACCCGCGCGCACGGTGAGGGCGCCGCGCCGCCCCGGCCTGCGCGAAGGCCGCTGACCGAAGGGCTCCCAGGCTGCAGACCCGGCTCCAGCACGGCGTTAGACTGCTCGCCGTGAGTCGAGCGAAGAACGACCCGCGAGCCGGCAACGACCCCGTAGCCCTAACCTCGCCTTCGCCGCAGGGTGTGACGCGCCCGGCGGCCTCGCGCTGGCTCACGCTGTGGCTGGCCTCGGTCCTGTTGGGGCTGCTGTTCAGCGTCTTCGTGGCGGGCGTGGTGGTGGTCCACGGGCACTCCATGGAGCCTACCCTCCACAACGACGAACGCGTTCTGGTGGTACGAACCGGCGCCTGGCTGCAGCGCCTCGGGGGGCAGCCGTTCGCCTCCGGGGACATCGTGTTCTTCCCCGATCCAACCCGCGCGACCACGGGCCTGAGCGGGCTTGTGAGCCGGCACCTGCTGATCAAACGGATCGTCGCAGGCCCCGGTCAGCGCGTCGGCATGCGCGCGGGCGTGCTCTACGTCGACGGCCGGACGCGCCCGGAGCCCTACCTGGTCGGAGCCTTCCACGGGCTCGGCAGCGTGCGGGCGACGCGCGTACCGCGCGGCCACGTCTATGTCATGGGAGATAACCGCCGCCCGACGGCGTCGTTCGACTCGCGCAGTTTCGGCCCGGTCCCGTCCACCTCGATCGAGGGACGGGCGTTGCTGGTGGTTTGGCCGCTCTTCCGCCGCACGGCGTCTGGCTGGCGCTGGAACGTCCGCGCGCTGACCGGCCCCGGCGCGCGCGCGGCCCCCGCGCCGACGGGCCGCCGGGCGACCTCCACCCGCTGACGGCCGGAACGCTCACGAGGGGTCGACAGGCGCTAGTCGGCCTCGGCCAGGCGCCCGTCCAGACCCAGCGTTCCCGCCCGCTCCTGCATGGCGACCAACACGAACGCGACGTGGTCCCACAGCTCGACGCCGAGCTCTTCGGCGCCCTGGCGCACGTCGTCACGGTTCACGCCGCGCGCGAACGCCTTGTCCTTGAACTTCTTCTTGAGGCTCTTCACCGTCTGGTTGGCGATGTCCCGATCGGGCCGCACCAGCACGGCCGCTGTGATGAGCCCGGTGATCTCGTCACAGGCGAAGAGGGTCTTGGCGAGCCGGGAGGTCCGCGGCACGCCCGTGTAGTCGGCATGGCCGAGGATCGCGTCGGTAACAGCTTCGGGGTAGTCGAGCTCCTGGAGCGTCCTCACGCCCACCCAGGGATGGCCCGATGGATCGCGATCGGGGTTCGGGTAGCGCTCGTAGTCGAAGTCGTGCAGGATGGCGGCCACCGCCCACAAGGTCTCGTCCTCGCCGTCGGCTCGGGCGTAGGCGGCCACGGCCGCCTCCACCGCCAGCATGTGCTTGCGGAGACTGTCCGACTCCGTCCAGGACTCCATCAACGAGAGGGCATCGTCACGTGTCGGCGTCATGCGCCAGTCTAACCGAGCGCTCCGTGGCGCCCCCGTATACTCGCGCCATGTTCGATCCCGAGATTCTACACGTGGACGACGTCGCCGACGCGGCGCTGGACCTGTTCGTAGCCTCCATGCGAACGGCGGTCGAGAGCCGGGGTCGCTTCGTGGTTGCGCTCTCCGGCGGGTCAACGCCGGTGCCGATGTACCGAGCGCTGGCCTCACGGAGTGATCTGCCCTGGCCGTCGAGCTGGGTAGCGTGGGGCGACGAGCGCTTCGTCCCTCAGGAGCACCCAGCCAGCAACGCCGGCGCCGCGCGCAGGGCCTTCCTCGACGCGGTGCCGATACCGGAGGAGCAGGTGCTGCCATGGCCCCACCTGGACACCCCCGAGGCTTCGGCGCACGCCTACGCTGCCACATTGCGGGGCGCGCTGGGCGAAGCACCCACGTTCGACCTGACGCTTCTGGGGCTCGGGGCCGACGGCCACACCGCCAGCCTCTTCCCGGGCACCGGGGCGGCGCTCGAGCCCGCCCTGACCCAGGTCGTGCGGCCGAGCGATCAGGTCCAGACTCGCCTCAGCATGGGCGCGGCCGCCCTCAGCCGCAGTCGCGTCGTCGCCTTCCTGGTCCGGGGCGAGGACAAGCGTGCAGCGCTGCAGGAGACGCTGCACGGCTCGGGGGATCTCGATCGCTTCCCGGCACGGGCGATCACCGCGCTTCAGCGGCTCCTGCTCATCACCGACCTCGCCGGGCTGTAGCCGCGACGGTCCGCGGCCGCGACGCCGACGGGAGCGCGGCCATGCCCGCCGCCGCGGCGGCAGCGCAACCCTCAGGCCCAGCGCACCGCCCGCGCGTCGACGGCCGACGCCAGTAGCGGGTGGAAGGCGTAGGCACGCACACCGTACGCCAACCGGCCGCTCAGCTCCGGCCGGAAGCGCACCCGGTAGAGTGTCCCAGCGTCGGCCTGACTGTCGGCATCTCCCTCGACCGGGGTCATGGCCACGACCTGGATGTTGCGCTGCAGAGCGTCCTCCTCGGCGCTGTAGACGACCTCCACCCGGATCTCGTCGGCGGCCAGGTCGCGCGCGGAGAGCACCGCGCTCACCTCGAGGTCACCGCCGATGCGGTGGAGTCGGTCCTCGACCGGCTCGGCGCTGAGCGTGACGTCCGGCCACTGCTGGGCCACGCGCTGCTTCCAGGCTGCGAGGTCACGCGCACCGCGGTAGCCGTCGGCAGACAGCGCCTCGCCCCGACGGGCGGCCGGCGCGTAGTAACGCGACACGTAGTCCTTCACCATGCGCTGCGCGTTGAAGCGCGGCGCCACGGTGGCGATCGCCTCCTTGACGCGCGCCAGCCAGTCGTGGGGAACGCCGGCGCCGTCCCGGCGGTAGTACAGCGGGATCAGCTCCCGTTCGAGGATGGCGTACAGAGCGTCGGCATCCTCGGCGTCAGCACGCTCGTCGTCGTCCAGCGAGCGCGCTCCCCCGATGGCCCAGCCGTTGGCGCCGTCGTAGCCCTCGGGCCACCAGCCGTCGAGGATGGAGAGGTTCAAGATCCCGTTCATGGCCGCCTTCTGGCCGCTCGTGCCCGAGGCCTCCAACGGCCTGCGCGGGTTGTTGAGCCAGACGTCCACCCCGCGGGTGAGCGCGCGTCCCACGGCCATGTCGTAGTCCTCCACGAAGAGGATGCGACCTGCGAAACGAGGCTCCTTCGAGAGGTTGTGGATGTGCGCGATGAGCGCCTGTCCCGCTTCGTCCGCCGGATGCGCCTTGCCGGAGAACACCAGCTGGACGGGCCGATCGGGATCGCCGAGGATGCGCTCGAGCCGGTCCAGATCGCGGAAGATCAACGTCGCGCGCTTGTAGGTGGCGAACCTGCGGGCGAAGCCGATGGTGAGCGCATCCGGGTCGAAGAGCTGGCCGGTGTCCTTCAGCGCCGTCGGGCTCGCCTCCTGACGGTCGAGCTGCCGCAGCACGCGGCGGCGCAGGAAGCGCACGCTCTGCGCCTTCAGCGCCTGGCGGACGCTCCAAAGCGCGCCATCGTCTAGCTCGCGCACACCGTCCCACATGGCAAGGTCGTCGAAGCGCTCGGGCCAGTCGTCGGGCAGCACCGTCCCCAGCAGCTCCTGCACCTCCGGCGCCATCCAGCTCGACAGGTGCACGCCGTTGGTGACGTGCCCGATGGGGATCTCGTCGGCCGGCACGCCGGGCCACAGGTCGCTCCAGATGCGCCGGCTCGTCTCACCGTGGAGCCGCGCCACGCCGTTGCGGCCCGAGGAGAAGCGCAACGCCAGCGCCGGCATGCTGAACACCGCTCCCCAGCCGTGATCGGCCGTGCCGAGCTCGTGGAACTCCTGAGGCTTGAGCCCGAGGCTCCCCCAGAAGCCGGTGAAGGCCTGGTTCACGAGATCGAACGGGAAGGCGTCGTTGCCGGCCGCGACCGGCGTGTGCACCGTGAAGAGGGTGTTGGCGGTCACCGCTTCCCGGGCCTGCGCGAACGTGAGCCCCTCGGTCACCAGCTCGCGGCAGCGCTCCAGCACCATGAACGCGCTGTGCCCCTCGTTCATGTGCCAGGCGCTGGGCGCCACCCCGAGTGCCCGCAGCATGCGGACCCCGCCGATGCCGAGGATGATCTCCTGCGCTACGCGGGTACGCTGGTCGCCGCCGTACAGGCGCCTCAGAAGCTGACGGTCGTCGGGGTGGTTGTTCCCGAAATCGACGTCGAGCAGGAAGACGCGGCCCCGCCCGGCGCGGGCCGTCCAGGCCCGCAGCTCGACGGAGCGGCCGAAGACGTCGACGCGTGCTGTGACGGGCTCCCCGTCCTCGCCCACCGCCAGCGCCAGCGGCAGGTCCGCGGGGCTGTGGCGTACGTACACCGCTTCCTGCCGGCCGTCGCTCGCCACCCGCTGATGGAAGTATCCCTCGGGGTAGAACAGCCCGACCGCCACCAGCGGCACGCCGAGATCGGATGCGGCCTTGGTGTGGTCGCCGGCCAGCACGCCCAGGCCGCCCGAGTACAGCGCCACCGCTTCGTGCCAGCCGTACTCCGCACAGAAGTATGCGTAGAGGTCGTCCGGTCGCCCGACATGGTGCTGGAACCAGCTGGGCGCCGACAGGTAGGCGTCGAAGCGCTCGACCACCCGGGCGTAGGCCTCGAGGTACTCGGGATCGTCGGCCGCTCCGTCGAGGCGCTCCTGGCGGATGTCGCGGATGAGCGCGATGGGGTTGTGGTCCGAGGCCTCCCACAGCTCACGATCGAGCTGCCGGAACAGCCGGCGCGCGCCGGGCTCCCACGTCCAGTACAGGTTGTGGGCCAGGTCGTCGAGGCGCCGGATGGGCTCGGGGATGCGGGGAAGTACGGTGACGTGTCCGAGTATGTTCATAGGTAGGGGGATTCCTGGGCTTGGAACCGCCGAACAGTCTAGCACTCGCTTCGGCGCACCCCGGGAACGGAAGCTCACCATGCCGCCGGAGACTGGCCCGAGCCGGTCCCGGCGGGGCACACTGGGCTCATGGCACGCGCGCATCCACGCACCGCCCGCCTTGCGCTCCTCGCTCTGCTGAGCGCCCTCACCCTGGTGACCTCGGCTCACGCCCAGACGCTCCGCTTCGGCGTGGCGGCGGGCCCGCCCCCGTCGGCCGGAGTCGGCGGCTTCGGGGGCTCGTTGCGGCTGGAGAACGCGCGTGTCGGGACCACCCGGGTGACGCTCGGCCTCGCCTACGACGACGCCGTGCAGCTCGACCTGGGTATGCAGGCGAACGACACCTTCGGGCCGCTGGGCAACGTCATCGGGGAGGCGGCGCTGGCCGTGCGCACCGACGGGCAGGCCCAGGGCGCGCTCGGCGTTCGCGGGGTGCTCGGCCCGGTGGCCTTGGGCGTCCGACTGTCCGGCTTCACCGCCGCGCCCGAACGCTTCGATCCGCTGGCGCTGGCCGGAGCGACGCGCCCCCTGTTCGCCGCCGGAGGTTGGGGGGTGGAGCTCGACGCCAGCGGCCGGCCCGCCCGCGCGTTGATCGTGCAAGCGAGCCCGCAGCTCTACCTGCTGCCGAGCGGCGCGAGCTGGCGCGCCAACGCCCGCCTTCGCTGGCTGCGCGCCATCGGGCCGCACGAGCTGTCGCTGCGGCTCGAGGGCTACCTGCCGCCCGCCGTGGCGGGCGGCGACGCCGCCATCGGGGTGGGCTTCACCTACCACCGACGGCGCGCGCCTGACCTGGACGGCGCACTCTACCTGGGCTATGCCGAGAGCGGACTGGCGCCCGGCGGCACCGTGTCCCTCTCCCAAGCGCTCGGGCCCGTGCAGGCGCTGGTCGGCCTCGACGCCGAGCCGTACCGGCGCGACGTGCCCCCCTATCGGGCGCACCTCGACCTGTCGTTCGAGGTGGGCTCGGGGAGCGCCAGCGTGCGGGTCGCCGCCGCCTCCGGGCCGGCCGGCACCTCGGCGGTACTGGCCCTGTCCTACGTGCTTCCAGTGACCCTGCCGGGCGGGCCATCGACCCCGTAGCCGGCCGATCGCAGGGTCTGGCGGGCGTCAGCGGGGAACGGGGATCAACGCACCGCTCTCGAGGTCGAGACGGAACACGCCGTGGTCGGGAACTGCACGCAGCACCTTGGTGGTGCCGTTCGGACCCCGTAGCTCGAAAGTGTGCAGACCGGGTTCGAGCCGTACGGCGAAGCCGCCGTTCTGGACGACGCCGTCGATCGATATCTGCTGCGAACGGGTCTCGGACCAGAACAGCAGCGGGTCGCTCACCGGCTTGAGCGTGACCACCACCCGCGTCACGCGGTAGTTCCTCACCAGGACGGCGAAGCTCTCGGTGATGAATCCCGAACGCTCGAGCCGCACGGTGTGGCTGCCGGGCAGGGCGGGCAACGTCAGGGGCGTGATCCCCTCGCGCACGCCGTCGAGGAAGACCCGAGCCCCCGGGTCGGCCGAGAGCTGGATGCTGCCCCCCGAGATGGCCGTGAGGATGACATGCACGAAGCTGGTGTCGTCGGCGCGGAGCTCGACCGAGCGCGTCTCGGGGAGGAAGCCCTCCTTGCGGACCTCCAGGTCGTAGCGGCCGGGCTTGAGCATCAGCACGTCGAGATTCGAGGTGCGCCCCACCGCCACCCCGTCGAGGACCACGTCGGCGTCCCCCGGCTCGCTGGAGATGAAGAGCCCGGCACTGCCGCTCGGTAGGCTCACGGCCGCGCCGGTGAAGCTGGCGACGGCAGCGGCGAGCGCCTTGACGGTGTCCTCGACGGCACCCGATTGCAGCGGTCGGCTGATGAGGTCGGTGTTGCGTTTGCGTTTGGCGTCCACCACGATGAGGTTGACCGTGTACGGCTCGCCGCCCTGCACCTGGCTCCGCGCGATCTCGCCGGAAACGGCGTAGCGCGCGTTGTCGAGGTCCGCGATGAGCATCGCGAACTCCGGCTCGAGGCTGCCGGCGATGCCCGGGGTGATGAGGTCGCCGGTGCTCACGCTCAGGCCGGTTGCCTGTCCGATCGCGGCCCGAAGGGCGGGCATGAAGTCGTTGAGCACCTGCGCGGGCACGCCCCCGCGGGTACCGAAGGTCGGCACCGAGATCTGCGCGGCGGCCGACGACAGCAACGACAGCAACGCCAGCAACGCCATCGCCCGCCGCACCGCTACACCCATCGCACCCACGTGTGCGGGCACCCGCGGTCACGAAGAGGCCACCAGGAACGACGTCGCTCAGCGGGACGCCCGCGGCGCTGGGACGGGCCGTGCATCAGCCCAGTATAGCTCCGAGCCTTCCCCGCCCTCACGGGCCTGAACGAAGGGCGGGGATGGTATCCTCGCCGCACATGCGGTACCTGGTCTTGAGCGACGTGCACGCCAACGCTCCAGCGCTCGAGGCGGTGTTGCGCCACGCGGACCATCGCGGCTACGACGACGTGCTGTTCCTCGGTGATGCCGTGGGCTACTATCCCGACGCCGAGAAGGTCGTGTCGCTGCTGCGCTCGCTCGATCCCAAGGTCCTGATCCTCGGCAACCATGACGCGGCGCTCCTCGCCCTGGCCGACGGCCAGGCCGCCGGGCACCGCGAGGACAGCGTGGTCACGGAGGTGCTGGCGCGGCAGCTCCCGGAGCTCTCCGCCGACAGCCTGCAGTTCCTCCGGGATCTCCGGGATCATGTCGTCGAGGACGGCTGGGAGGCGGCCCACGGCGCGCTCCGCAGCCCGTGGGAGTACCTCGCCACGGTCCAGAACGCCCAGGCCAACCTGCCGCTGCTCGACCAGCAGCTCTGCCTGGTGGGCCACACCCACGTTCCCAAGATCTTCGCTGCGGTCGAGACCGAAGGCGGCCCGATCTGGCGCACGGTCCAGTTCCGGCAGGAGCGCGCGCTCTACCGCATCCCCCCACGCGCGCGCCTGTTCATCAACCCGGGCTCGGTGGGGCAGCCGCGCGACGGCATCCCGCTCGCCGCCTACGCCCTTTTCGACGACGTGGCGGGCACCCTCGAGCTCTTCCGCGTCGAGTTCGACGTCGTCGTCGTGCAGCAGTCGGTGCGGTCGGCCGGCTATCCCGAGGTGCTGGCGGCGCGCCTGGCGGTGGGCCGCTGAGCGCCGTGGCGGAGATCCTCGGCCACGGCTCGGCCCGCGAGGCACTGCGGAGCCTCTATCGCAGCGGCGGTCCGCACACGCTGCTGCTGGCCGGTCCCGACGGGGTGGGGCGGCGTCCGGTTGCCCTGTGGCTGGCGGCCTTGCTCGACTGCCAGGCGCCCGACAGCGCGGCACGTCCGTGCGGCACGTGCTCCAGTTGCCGCGCGCTGGAGACCGGCGACCACCCGGACGTGCGCGTAGTGGCACCCTCGCTGACGACACGCAGCGGCCGTCAGCGACGCCAGCTCGAGATCACCATCGATCAGCTCGTGGCGAGGCCCAAGGCCGACCCCGACCCACTGGGCCCGTGGCTGGAGCGCCGCCCCCGCTACGTCCGCCGCGTGGCGATCATCGACCACGCCGAGGCCCTCAACGCCAGCGCCGCCAACGCCTTCTTGAAGATGCTGGAGGAGCCGCCGCCGTGGGCCGTGATCGTGCTGATCGCCACCGGGCCCGACGCCCTGCTCCCCACCGTCGCCTCGCGCTGCGCCACGCTGCGGCTGGGAGCAGTCGACGTCACCTCGTTCGAAGGCCTGGAGCGGCACCCGGCGTTCCGACTGGGCCTGCCAGGTCCGCTGCTGCAGGCCCGCGAGGACGCGGCCGAGTACCGGGCGCTGCAGGAGGCCGTCGACCGGCTCGTCGCGGCGCTCGACGGGGAACTGCGGGAGACGCTCGACGCCGCCGAAGCGCTGGCAGGGCGTTTGGACCGTAGCGAATCGGTGGCGCCGATGGCGCTGCTGCGCGAGGCGCTACGGGGGCAGCCCGCGCCCGCGTACGCCGCATCGCTGGACGCCATCGAGGCCTGCGAACGTGCCCTCGAGGCGTACGCCAGTCAGCCACTGGCGCTCGCTGCGCTGGCGCTCGACCTGCGTGCCGCCATGCGCCCCTGACGCAGGCTCGCTAGGCGCGCGTTCGGCTCACCTCGGAGGCGGGATACTCCTCGACCACGCCCTCCTCGGTGCGAAGATCGACGGTGCCCTTGAGCGGGTTGAGCTTGACGACCCGGCCGCAGGTGCCGCTCGCGTCGTGGCAGGCCCGTCCACCCTTCTTCGGCATGCCCTTGAGGAGCTCCCGATACATGTCGTGCTCGTACTGCAGGCAGCACATCAGGCGCCCGCAGGGGCCGCTGATCTTCTCGGGGTTCAGCGGGAGCTGCTGGTCTCGAGCCATGCGGATGCTGACGGCGCTGAAGCTCTGCAGCCAGGTCGAGCTGCACGAGGCGTCGCCGCAGGCGCCGAGCGTTCCGAGCATGCGGGCCTGGTCGCGAGGGCCGACGTTGTTGAACTCGATACGCGCCGTGGTGTGCTGGATCAGTTCCTGCGCCAGCACGCGCAGCGGCGGGTGGTCCTCCGACGAGTAGCTCACCACCATCATCTCCTCGTCGATGGTGAACTCCGCGGCCACGATCTTGACGTCTGCGCCACTCTGACGGGCCCGCGCCCGCAGCAGCCACTTCAGGTCATCGGCACGCCGCTGTAGCTCCTCGTAGCGTTGCAGGTCGTCCTGAAGCGCATCGCGCACGTAGTGGCCGTGCGCCTTCGAGACGTCGCGCGGCTCGGTGCGCACGCGCCCGAGCTCCAGCCCGCGACGGGTGCTCACCACGCAGCGCGTGCCCACCTGAGGCGGGGTCGGGGGCGCCTCCATGTAGTGGATCTTCGGACCGTTGTCGAACTTCACACCGATGCACTCGGGCATGGTCGTCGCTCCCTAGCACCCCGCCGGTTCAGCCAGTTCCGCCGCGACGAGCTGCACCGGACGCGGCCACGGGAGCGCCGCACGAGGGGCGCCCCCACCGAAGGGGACGCTCCATTCTACGGTGCGAAGAGCCGGGCCTGTGCCACAGGGGCGAACGTGCGGCGATGCTCGGGGCAGGGGCCGAGGCGCGTCAAGGCCGCCAGATGCCGGGCCGAGCCGTACCCCTTGTGCGCCTCGAAGCCGTAGCCGGGGAAGCGCTCCGCGAGCTCCCGCATCCTGTCGTCGCGCACCGTCTTGGCGAGGATGCTGGCGGCCGCGACCTGCAAACTGCGGCCGTCGGCACGAGGCACGGCCAGCTCTGCCAGCCCCGCACCCAACCGCAGGTAGTCGGTGACCAGCGCGCCCGGCGTCACGCCGGACGGCAGCCCGGCGACCGCGCGTCGAGCCGCCAGGCGGGTGGCCTGCAGGATGTTGAGGCGATCGATCTCGGCCGGGCTGGCCTCGCCCACGCACCAGGCCAACGCGCAGTCACGCACGCGCTGAGCGAGCTCCTCGCGACGACGTGGCGTCAGCACCTTGGAGTCCCGGAACGGATGCTCGCCGGGCGGCAACACCACGGCGGCGGCGACCACCGGCCCGGCCAGCGCCCCCCGGCCCGCCTCATCGACGCCGGCCACGGGCGAGTAGCCGCGCTGCCACAGCTCCGCCTCCAGCGACCAGGAAGGCACCTCGGCGGGGCGGCGGCGAGCGCGCCCCGTGGCGGTCACACGCTACCGACGGCGACGCCCTCGTCGGAACGCGCCGGCACGTTCGCCGGGATGGTGAAGAAGAAGGTGCTGCCGCGGCCGACCTTGGACTCGACCCAGATGCGCCCACCGTGCTTCTCGACGGCGAGCTTGCAGAAGGTCAGGCCCATGCCGGTGTCGTAGCGATCGTGGACGGTGTGCCGGGACTGCTCGAAGGCGTTGAACACGCGCTTCTGGTCGGCCTCAGGGATGCCCTCGCCGTCGTCACGCACGCTGAGCACGAAGTCGTCGTCCTGCTTCCAGGCGCGGAAGTCGATGTAACCGCCGCGCCGCGTGTGCTTGATGGCGTTCGCCATGAGATTGGCCAGCACCCGTCGGAGCAGCTTGGGGTCGGCCGCCAGGATCTCCGCTTCGGGGCGAACCAGGAAGCCGAAGTTGCGATCGCGCGGGCCGCCGCTGACGTCGCCCAGCGACTCCTTGGCGAGCTCGGTGAGGCTCGCGATCGACTGCGGCTCGAAGGGCATGTGCCCTTCCTTCATCCGCCGCACGTCCAGGATGTTGGCGGCCAGGTTCAGCAGATGCTGCGACTCGCTGCGGGCCAGCCCGAGCAGCTCTTCGATGCCGGTCTCGCCGGGATCGGCCTTGATCATCTCCAGGCTGTGATCGAGCAGGCCCATCACGCTCGCGATGGGGCTCTTGAGGTCGTGGACCAGCATGTGGATGAGGTCGTCCTTGACGCGCTCGCTCTCCTTGTAGGCCTGCTCGAAGCTGCGGGAGTGCTCGAGCGCGTCGCGCAGGGTGCGTTCCGTCTGGTAGCGGTCGAGCAGCCGCTCCAGGTGCGCCTTCACCACCTGGGGCCGGGTGGGCAGCGCCAGGTAGGCGTCGGCACCCGAACTCACGGCGGTGGCATGGATCTGCGGATCGGGAGGACCGAGGTAGATCAAGGGGATACCGGCCAACGCCTTGCGCCGCCTCAGCAGCGCCACCAGATCGAGCTGGGGCACCTTGGCGGCCAGGCCGTGCTCGAGCACCAGCGCCGTGGGAACCGACACGCGCGTGTGATAGAGCAGCTCCTCGACGTCGTTGAACATCGTCGCCGCCAGCCCCATCTCCGTCACCACGCCACGGAGCCCCTCACCACGCTCCTCGGTGGTCATGGCGACGAGCACGTACGGTTGTCGGGCCGCGGTCATCGCCGAAATCATAGCAGGGCATGGCATCGTCCCCAGGGCGAAAACTTCGCGTCTGGCGCAACTGCGCCCGCGGGGTCGCGACGGTCCCGGGAGCGGCGCCCGCGGCTGCTAGCATGGGGCGTGCTCCCCGCGGGCGTTCACCTGGGGTTCCCCTGGGCGCTGCTGGCTTTGCCGCTGCTGCTCGTGCTGCCGCGGCGGCCCTGGTGGTGGTTGCGGGCGTTGGGGTTGGCGCTGCTGGTGGTGGGCCTCGCCCAGCCGTCGCTGCCCGGAGCCGGAGGTCGACTCGCGGTGCTGGTCGACGTCTCCGCCAGCGTCGGCAACGGTGCATTGCAGGCCGTCCGGGCGCTCGATCGGCGCGGCGCCGCCGCGCGGCCCGAGGTCTTCTACGTGGGGGGTGACACCGCCCGGGTGCCCACGCTCAACGCCGAGGTCCCCTCGGTCCTCGATACCGGCTCGACCGACCTGGCCCGCGCGCTACAGGTGGCCGCCGCGTCCGGCGCGCGCCGCGTGCTGCTGGTCAGCGATGGCGCCCAGTCGCGGGGCCAGGCCCTGAACGCCCTGCCCGACATCCCCGTCGACACCCTCCTGGCGCCGCGCCGTCCCAACGTGCGACTGTCGCAACTCCTGGCGCCGGAACAGGCGGCGCCCGGCCAGAAGGTCCAGGTGGTGGCCGTCGTCGACAGCGACCGGGCCGGCACCGTGACCTTGCGGCCGAGTGTCGACGGGCGTGTCCTCGACCCGATCACGAAGGACGTCCCGGTGGGCCGCAGCGCCATCCCGTTCAGCTTCCAGGTGGGCGCCGACGCCTCCTCGGTGGAGGTCGATGCCGCGCTCACTGCCGACTTCGCGCAGCCGACCGCCGATGACGCGCAGCGCACCGACATCGCGGTGCGCGCCAAGCCGCCTGTTCTGGTCATCGGCGACCCGGCGCTGTCGCGGCTCCTGGTCACGCAGGGGATCGACGTGCGCGACGGCACGGTCGCCGACATCAAAGCGCCGCTGGACGTCGGCGCGGTGGTGGTGCGGGGCAGCGCCGCGCAGTTCACGCCCGGCCAGCTCGAGCTCCTCAAGCAGTACGTGCAGAGCGGTGGCGGCCTGTGGATGACCGGCGGCCCCCACAGCTTCGGGCTCGGCGGCTGGTACCGCACCCCGGTCGAGGACGTCCTTCCCGTCTCCACCGATGTGCGGACCCAGGTCACCGTGCCGCAGGTCGCGATGGTCATCATCCTCGACCACTCCCAGTCGATGAGCGCGGGCTCGCCCTCGAAGCTCGAGCTCGCCAAGCAGGGGGCCGTCAAGGTGGTCGAGCTCGCCTACCAGGAGGACCTGATCGGCCTGATCGCCTTCAGCGACCCGTCCAGCACGAGCTGGGTCTTCCACCTGCGCAAGGCCACCGAACGTGGCAAGCGCGAGATGCTGCAGGGCATCCTCGCCATCACCACCGCCGGCGGCACCGTCCTCGGGCCCGCCTACACCGACGCCCTCGACGCCTTGCGACAGGCGCGCGCTTCGGTCAAACACGTCATCATCCTCTCCGACGGCAAGCTCTACGACGGGCAGGGACCGTTCAACAGCGGGACGGTGACCGACTTCGGTGCGCTGGCGGCCCGCGCGCGTGCCGACGGCATCACCACCTCCACCATCGCCATCGGCGACGCAGCGGACTTCCAACGCCTCTCCGCCATCGCCGCGGCCGGCGGAGGCCGCTACTACCAGGCGCTCGACGTGAACACCCTTCCGTCGATCTTCACCAGTGAAGCGCTGACCGCCACCCGCAAGCTGCTGGTCGAGGACCCGACCGTTCCGCAGGCGCGCCCCAACGCCCTGCTGCAGTTCCCGAGCGTGCTCCCCCAGGTCGACGCCTACGTGGCGACGAGCCTCAGGCCGGACGCCCAGGAGCTGCTGGAAGGCAAGCGCCAGGAGCCGATCCTGGCCATCCGGCATGTCGGCCTGGGACGCACGGCGGCGCTCACCACCGACCTCAACCAGTGGGCCGGGCCCTTCGGAGCCTGGGCGGGCCTCCCGGGCGATCTCGCCACCCTGGCCCGCTGGCTCCAGGCGAGCCCGCTGGTCTATCAGGCGCGTGCGAAGCGCGACGGCGGAGCGTTGCAGGTGGTGGTCGACGCGGTGAAGGCCGGGGAGTACGTCAACAACGAGACGCTCACGGCCCGCTTCGACGGCAGGGTCACGACCATGGAGCAGGTGGCTCCGGGCCGCTACCAGGCGCGTCTGCCCTACACCGCCGGTAGCAGCGGAGACGTGGTCGTCTCCGAGGGTTCGAAGGTGGTCGCGCGGGCGGGCGTGGGCGGCCCCGACCCCGAGTTCGCCGACGGCAACGGCAGCGCACTCCTGGCCGAGATCGCCCGCCGGACCGGCGGAACCGTCGTCACCGAGCCCGGCCCCTACGCTCCTGCGGTGGGCGGCAGCCGGATTCCGTTGTGGCCGCCCCTGGCGGCGGCAGCGCTGCTGCTGTTCCTGGTGGAGCTGCTGGCGCGGCGCCTGGTGCGGCCGTCGGAGCGGGGCGCGGGTCGGCGCGGACGTGGCGGCCGCCGCGGCGGTGCCGGCTGAGCGGCGCCGCGCACGGGTCCGTTCTCAAGCAGCGTCATCGTCATCGCCGTCATCGTCGGCGCGGTCGAGGTCCCCGGTGCCCGCAGTGGGCTCGAGCGGCGCGTCCACGTCGACCTTCATCAGCTCGCGGAGCACCACCGTGGCGTAGCTCCCCTTGGGGAGCGTGAAGGCGACGGCGAGCGCCCCGTCCTCCTGGCGGACATCGGGAGCCTCCAGCACCAGCCGGCTGGACCGGCGGTCGCCTCGACGGGAGCCGAAGGCGCTCCAGGTCAGCCCGTAGCGTTCCAGCACGCGTGCCTCTAGGGTGCCCGCCTCGTCCTCGGAGAGCCGGACCCGGCGGCCGTACAGCGGCAGCGTGGCGCTGATCTCGAGACGGTCGGCGCGCGGTGACTCCAGCGCCCCGTCCTCGACCCGGAACACCCCGCCGGTGTCGTGCTTACGGGCCCAGTCCCCGGTGACGACGCGGCGGTACAGTCCGGCGTCGATGCGCTCGGCCAACAGCGCGTTGAACAGCAGCGACTGCAACGCCGACACGAAGAAGCGGCGCAGCCTATGGCCGCCGGGCACGCGCTCGCCGTGCAGCACCTTGATGCCGTCGATGGCGTTGTTGCCGAAACGGCCGAACCGCTGCGGACCGAAGTAGTTCGGGGTCCCCCACTCGGCCAGCGCCTCCAGAACGGCGCGGGCCCGCGCCGCCGCCCCCGCGGTGTCGTCGAGATCGCGCACTCGCACGTCGAAGCGGTTGCCCCGCAGGTGCCCGATCCCGAGCTTGTTGCGGTGGTAAGCGCGCTCCAGCACCGCGACCCCCGGCATCGCCTCGAGCGCAGCCACCGCCCCTTCGCCGCGCTTGGGCACGCTGATCCACTGCACCGTCACGGCGCTCTTATCCTTCAGCCCGGCCACGCCGATCTCGTTCTCGCGCAAACCGTGCCGGATCAGCGCGGCCACCAGGTCACGGGTGGTGAGGTTGCGCTTCTCGACTCTGAGGAACAGGTGAGAGCCACTCCCCTGCGGCAGGTAGGCGGGGATCTCCTCGACCCGGAAGTCCTCCGGACGGCTGCGGATGCGCCCCCCGGTTCCGGGCAGGTCCGCGGTCACGACCGGAAGGTCCGGCCACCGGAACCGCAAGGCCTCGGCGTCGGGCTCCGTCCGCACGCTCACACTTCCCTCTCGGGCGCGGCGCTGAGCTGCTCCGCCATCATCTTGCGAGCGAGCTCGAACCGCTCGCGCAACGAACCGGCCTCGAGCAGCACCTGGCGCGATGCCAGCGGCACACGCAAGTTGGCGCACACGAACGACGCCTGGTAGAGCGGCTCCTCGGGCACGTTGGCCTCCACCTGCGACACCGCCCCGTCGGCGAAGAAGACCGCGGCGTACTGGCGGAATGTATCGAGCGCGTCCCAGGCCGCGACCTGTTCCTGGTTGGGATCGTCCCGCGCGATCGTCGCCGTGGCGTCGTCCACGAAGAACAGCGGACGGTGCCCGCCGTCGTCCTCACGCACGTCCTCACGCCGCACGACCTCGACCCCGCAGCGCTCCTGCCCGTGCACCAGCAGATCGAAGGTGCCATCGGAGTTCTCCTGCACGCTCAGGATGTCCACCAGCGACCCCATCTCGGCGATCCCGACCGGCGTGTCCCGGATCGGCGCGTTGTGTGTCACCAGCACCATCACGAAGCGCTTCCGATCGTTCTCCAGGCAGAACCGCACGAGCCGCTTGTAGCGCTCCTCGAAGACGTGGATCGGCACGGTCATGCCCGGGAACACCACGACCTCGAGCGGGAACAGGGGAACCTCGGCCACGCCTGCTACGGTAACAGGTTCACTCAGCAGCACCGTTCCCCGGCACCCGGTCGGGCGGCCGGGCAGACGATCAACCGCGCAGTGCCAGGCCGCCCATGATGCCGAGGAGCATCAGCACGCCCACGGCGAGATTGGCGTTGAACGTCCGCAGCACCACCGCGGGATCGAGTCGGCGCACGGCCACCTGCTCGTAGACCAGCACCGCGGCGGTGGCCGCGAGCGCCACGCTGTACGGCCAGCCGAGGTGGATCCACAGCAGCACGGCGGCGAGCGCCGCGAAGCTCACCGCATGCGCGACCGCCGATACCGCCAGCGCCCGCCGCACCCCGAAGCGCGCCGGGATGCTGTGGAGGCCGGCGCGGCGGTCGAACGACAGGTCGAGCACCCCGTAGATGATGTCGAAGCCGGCGATCCAGGCGCCGACGGCCACCCACAGCGCCACGGCGGTGAACGAGAAGGCGCCCGTCACCGCGATCCAGCCGCCCGCGGCCGCCGCGCCGATGGTGGCGCCCAACCAGAAGTGGCACAGCCAGGTGAAGCGCTTGAGGTAGGGGTAGACCGTCAGGAAGACGACGGCGACCGGCAGCAGGACCAGCGTCAGGGGGTTGAGCAGCGCCCCGGCCACCACCAGCAACGCCAGCCCCGCCCCGGCCATCGCCAACCCGTCGGTGCGCGTGAGCCGGCCTGCAGGGATCTCGCGGTCGCTGGTGCGCGGGTTCTGTCCGTCGATGCGAGCGTCGATGACGCGGTTGAGGGCCATGGCCGCACTGCGTGCGCCCACCATCGCCAGGCTGACGAGCGTGAACACGCGCCAGCCGGGCCACCCCCCGGCAGCCAGCAGCATGCTGCCGTAGGCGAAGGGCAAGGCGAAGAGGGTGTGCTCGAACTTGACGAAGGCAAGGTAGCGCCCGAGGGAGCGCGTTACGGAAGGCTCGCGGGTCACGATCGGAGGCTACCACGCGTGCACGGCGACGATCGTTGCCGCGCGCAGGCTCAGTGCTGCTTGGACGCTTCCTTGACCGCGTGGGTGCTGAAACCGAAGGCCGGCAGGTCGTGCTCCGCCGAACCCTGCAGCACGGCGCGGGCCAGGCGGCCGAGGGTGGTGCCGCCGGTGCGCACGGGAACGCCGAGACGCTCCTGCAGCTCGCTCAGCGTGGTGTCGTCGAGGAGCGTCTCGGTGCCGTACTTGAGCATGTTCGGCGAGATGAGCAGCAGGTCGGCCTCGCCCGGCTCGACGGCGGCGAGCAGGTCGCCCCCGGCGAGCAGGCCCGCCACGGTCGTGACCTCGCCGAAGGTGCGGTTGGCCACCGCACGCACCTCGAGATCCAGGCCGGGGAGGGCGGCGAGCGGCGCGACCGCGTCACGGAGCACTGGGGCGAACAGGCGCCCGGTGACGAGCAACACCCGGCGCGGAGGATCGCAACGCTCGGGAAGCTCCGCCAGACCCTCGTCCAGGAAGTCGCGCACCATGCCGATGCCGTTCTCCAGCATGGGGAACCCCTCGTAGTCCGCGGTCTTCGGCAGGGGGACGCCGGCGCGCAGGTAGAACTCGTCGCTGGCGAACACGAAGCGCGTGCCGCGCTCCGACAACATGCGCTGCTGGAAGGCGTGCACCCGTCGCAGTACGTCCGCCGCCTGCTCGGCGGTGTGCGGCTCGAGCCGTGGCAGGTGCGCCCGGTGCGCCGTCAGCCCGACCGGCACGGCGGCCACCGCCTGCACGTTGGGTCGGCCCGCGAGGTAGGCAAGCGTGGACGACAGCGCTTCGCCGTCGTTGCGTCCGGGCAGCACCACCATCTGGGTGTACAGATCGATCTCCGCCAGGCGCTCCATCATGTCACGGATGCGCAGCGCCTCGGGCAGCGGCACCTTGTTGGGCCACGGCTTCATGAGGTCGTCGCGCAGCGCCTCGTCGGCGCTGTGCACCGACACGTAGAGCGGGCTCAGATGCTCGTCGAGGATGCGCTGCACATCGTTCTCGGTGAGGTTGGTCAGGGTCACGAAGGAACCGTACAGGAAGCTGGTACGGAAGTCGTCGTCCATGATGTAGAGGCTCTTGCGCATGCCCTTGGGCATCTGATGGATGTAGCAGAAGTCGCACTTGTTGGCGCACAGCCGGATGCCGTCGAAGATGACATCATCGAACTCGAGCCCCGGCTCCTCCCAGGACACCTCGAACGCGCTCACGCGCCCGCTGCCCGGCTCGCGTACCTCCACCACGGCGTCGCCGCGCCCGAGCTCGCGGCGGTACGCCAGCACGTCCGGAACGGGGCTGCCGTTGACCCGTAACAGGTCCCAGCCGGGGCGCACGCCCGCGAGGTCGGCAGGCGAACCCGGCTCGACCCGCGCGATCGCGGCCGGCGTGACCTCCTGGGGCCCGGGATCCTTGCGGCTGAGGATGACCTTCGGCATGACCGGTCATTCTAGCAGACCGGCGCGCGGCGGCCGGTTACCGGTACGGCCGCGCTCACATAGCGTCGTCAGTGCTCTCCCCCGCGTCGACACGCCGCGAGCGAGTCGTTTCAAGCACGACGAAGCCGTGCACCGGGGGGACCCCCTCGAAGCGCACGAGGCGCCCCTCGTCGAAGCGTTCCGCCGCTTCGTCCATCACCGACACCACCAGGGGCACGCCGCAATCGACGACCGTGAGGCGCCCCTCGCCGCCGATCACGCGACCGGCTCCACGCAGCTCGCCCAGCCCCGTCACCTCCAGGCTCGCGCCCTCGGCCTCCTGCTCGACGCCCGTGAGCCGCTCGACGGTGGGGTTGAGGATGACGCGGCAGCGGCCCGGGCCGGCGATGTAGGGACCGGTCCGATCGAGCAGCTGGACGATCACGCCGTTCACCATGCACTCCAACAGCGGCGACCCCTCGGTGCGCGCGAACAGCTGGACGTCGGCAGCGAAAGCGCGCCAGCGCTGGATGAACGACTCTGGGGAGTCCTCGATCATGCCGACGGCATTGTACAGCCACACCGCGGGCCGCGCCCCCCGGACCGGTCGACCACGGCCGGCAGCGCGCCGGCACAGCCCGTGCTACACTCGATTTTGTGAAGCGACGGTTCACGAAGGCATGTTCATGAACTCCGTTCCGGCCCGGGCGAACGGAGTTTTTTAGTGTCTGGAGGCGGCATGTTGGAGAAGTTGAGCGAAGTCCAGGGGTTCGACCTGCAGCTCGACGCGCTCCAGGTAGAGCGGGCGCAGACGCCGCCCGAACTCCTGGAGACGCGCGAGAAACGGCGCGACCTGGTGCGCCGCCTGGAGCGGAAGCAGCAGGATCGCGACGAGCTGCGCAAACGCGTCGCGAGCACCGAGCTCGACCTCAAGACCCTGCAGCAGAGGCGCAAGGACGCGTCCGAATCATCCCTTCGCGCCAGCAGCGCCAAGGAAGCATCGCAGTACCAGAATCAGGAGCTGCAGTTCGCGACGCGTGCGCAGGAACTCGAAGAGGACGTGCTCCCGCTGATGGAGAACCTCGAGGTCCTGGAGCAGGAGGTCGACGGGCTCCAGGCCGAGCTCGACGAGCTGCAGCCGACGCTCGACACCATGGTCAGCGACGAGGAAGCGCGCGTCGCCGCGGTGGACGAGAAGACCGAGAGTCTCAAGGCGCAGCGCGAAGCACTGGCGAACGCGCTCGACCGGAGCCTTCTCAAGCAGTACGAGCAGGTGCGCCGCGCCCGACGCGGCCTCGGCCTGGTGGAGATCGTGGACAACCAGCGCTGCGGCGGCTGCAGCGTGCGGCTCCCGATCCACGTCATCCAGAAGGCACGCCGCGATCGCGGCGTGGTGCGCTGCCCGAGTTGCGGCCGCATCCTGTGGCCGAAGGGCGACGGCTAGCTCGAGCCGGACGACACGCCGCGTAATACCGCGAAGGAGGCCGGCGCCCACTCGGGGCGCCGGCCTCCTTCGACTTCGTACCGGCGGGCCTCCGCCGAGGACCTGCGCTCAGTGCAGAACGGTCATCGGATCGACGGCCCGGCCGTGCACGTGCACCTCGAAGTGGACGTGGGGACCCGTGGAGATGCCGGTCGAGCCCTCGCGGCCGATGACGGCGCCTTGATCCACGTACTCGCCCACGTGCACCAGGATCTTGCTGAAGTGCCCGTACCACGTCTCGTCGCCATCGGGATGGCGGATGCGGACCAGGTTCCCGTACCCCTCCGTCGACCAGCCCGCGAACACCACGACACCCGAGCGCGAGGCGTGGACCGGCGTGCCCCAGGGCGCCGCGATATCGATGCCACGATGGAAGTTCGAGGTGCCCATGCCGAGATGACGCGGCCCATAGGGCGAGGTGATCCGACCCTGGATGGGCCAGATGAAGCGGTGCTCGGCCTCGCGGACCTTCTTGAGGCGAGCCAGCGCCTGGCTGGGCTTCACCCCCGGCAGGAACAGCATCATGCCGGGCTGCACGTCGAAGGGCGAACGCAGATGGTTCGCCCTGGCAACGGTGGCTGGATCGACCGGGTACTTCTTCAAGACGTCAGCGAGCGACTCACCGGCGTCCAGCGTGACCACCAGCCCCTCGCTCGGCGGGATCAGTAGATCCACGCCGGCCGGCAGGCTGTCGAGCGACGAGATGGTCGGGTTGGCGCCGATCAACGCCTCCAGTGACAGCCCGTAGGCACTCGCCACCGATGACAGCGTCTCTCCCGGCTTGAGCGTGTGCCAGCTGAAGCCGGGAGGCGTCCGGGGCCCGGCCTCGACCGGCCCGCCGATCGCCGCGACGTAGGGGATCTTGAGGGTGTCACCCGGGTGGATGACGGAGCCGGAGAGATCGTTCGCCGCCGTCAGGGCGTCCACCGAGATGCGGTAGTCCGACGCGATCGACCCGAGGGACTCGCCCGGGCGAACGGTATGGAGCGCGTAACCATCCGCGACGGCCATGGGCGCAAGCAGGAAGAGAGCCATGGTGGCCCATACAATGAATCGATGCTGCAACGGTCGTTCCCCTCGATCGGACTTGCTGGTCACCCAGCCCTTCAGCAAATCTAACAGTCACACCCTAAGAGGGTCATGAGATGCTTCATGTTCATGAACCCTTGCCGGGCGGCCGCCGGCGCCACAGAGGGCCCGTCCGACGCGTCCCACAGCCACCTTCGCGCGAACGGCCGGCACATGGCGGTCCGTGTGACGGCGGTCACGTCGCCCTCCGCCTAGCGCCGGCTCACACTTCGGCCGGGCGCCGTTCGGGCACACGCCTGCGCAGGTATTCGACCACGTCGTGGGTGTTGGCGCCGGGCGTGAAGATCGCCCCCACGCCCATCTGCTCCAGAATCGCAAGGTCCTGGTCGGGAACGATGCCGCCTCCGAACACCAGGATGTCGTCCCCACCGCGCGCCGCGAGCCCCTCCACGACCTCCTTGAAGTAGTGCATGTGAGCGCCCGAGAGGACGCTCAGCCCGACCGCATCCACATCCTCCTGGATGGCGGCGTTGACGATCATAGGGCCGGTCTGCCTCAGCCCCGTGTAGATGACTTCCATGCCCGCATCGCGCAGCGCACGGGCGATGACCTTGGCACCACGATCGTGGCCGTCGAGGCCGGGTTTCGCGATCAACACGCGGATGGGTCGTTCCATGCACTCTCCTCGGGCCGGGGCCAACGGATCCGACGACGCAGATCCGACGCCGCGGATCAGATCAGAACGGGTTCCTCGTATACCCCATAGACCTCGCGCAGCACGTCCATCTGCTCACCCAGCGTACAGTACGCCAGCGCGCACTCCAGGAAGGCGGGCATGGTGTTCGTCCCCGCCTTCGCGGCCCGCCGCAACTGCTCCAACGCGGCCCCCGCACGCTCCGGATCGCGCTCGCTACGAACGCGGTGCAGGCGCTCGTCCTGAACCCTGGAGACCTCGGCGTCGACGAGTTGGATGGGCACCTCCGGGTTCTCTTGTTGGAAGGCGTTGACGCCAACGATCGAGCGGCGCCGGTCATCGATCTCGCGCTGCTGCCGCCAGCTGGCGTCGCCGATCTCGCGCGCGAAGAAACCGGCCTCGATCGCCCGCTCGACGCCTCCGAGGGCGTCGATCTGTTCGAAATAGGCGAGCGTCTGGCGCTCCATCTCGCCGGTCAGCCACTCCAGGTAGTAGGACCCCGCCAGCGGGTCGACGGTGTTGGCCACGCCGGTCTCGTGTGCGACCACCTGCTGCGTGCGCAACGCCAGCGTGGCCGCCTCCTCCGTGGGCAGCGCCAGGGCTTCATCGTAGGCGTCGGTGTGCAGGCTGTTGGTACCTCCCAACACCCCGGCCAGCGCCTGGATCGCGACCCGGGCGACGTTGACGAGGGGTTGCTGTGCGGTCAACGAGACGCCGGCGGTCTGTGCGTGCGTCCGCAACATCCAGGAGCGCGGCTGCCTGGCACCGAACACCTCGCGCATCTGGCGCGCCCAGATGCGCCGTGCCGCCCGGAACTTCGCGATCTCCTCGAAGAAGTCGTTGTGGACGTTGAAGAAGAAGCTCACCCGCGGCGCGAACTCGTCGATGTCGAGGCCGCGTTCCAGCGCCTTGCGGACGTAGTGGATGCCGTCGGCGAGCGTGAATGCCAGTTCCTGGACGGCGGTCGACCCTGCCTCCCGGATGTGATAGCCGGAGACGCTGATGAAGTTCCAGCGGGGCACGTTCACCGGCCCCCACTCGAAGGTATCGACGACCAGCTTCACGCTCGGTTCGGGCGGGAAGATGAACTCCTTCTGAGCGATGAACTCCTTGAGGATGTCGTTCTGGATCGTGCCCCCGACCCGCGCCAGGTCCGCCCCCTTCTTGCGGGCCATCGCCAGGTACATCGCCCAGACGGCGTTGGCCGGACTGTTGATGGTCATGGAGGTGGTGATGGTCTCCGGATCGATGCCGTCGAACAGTGCCTCCATGTCGGCCAGGCTGGAAACGGCCACACCGCACTTCCCCACCTCGCCCCGGGCCATGGGATGATCGCTGTCGTATCCCATCAGGGTCGGCAGATCGAAGGCGGTAGATAGACCGGTCTGCCCTGCCTCGAGCAGACGGCGGAAGCGCTGGTTCGTCTGCTCGGCGGTGCCGAAACCCGCGAACATGCGCATGGTCCAGAGCCTGCCCCGATACATCGACGGCTGCACCCCTCGCGTGTAGGGGTAGGCTCCGGGATACCCCAGGTCCGCTTCGAGGTCCACAGCGGCGAGGTCGTCGGCCGTGTAGATCGGCTCGACCGGGATGCCGGAGAGCGTTTCGAAGAGCGCATCGCGTTCCGGGAAGCGCTCGCCCGCCTCGGCGTAGTCTTCTCGCAACCAACGCTGTTTGTCCTTCATGCGGGCATTATAGGTCGGCGTGGGCCGCCACCCCTGTAGTTGCGGCGCCGGCCGGCTCCGGTAGTCTTCACGCCCACGAGGCCTCGCCGACAACGAGCCGGACCCGCGCCGCGCCCAGCTCGAGGGAGGCGTCGGCCGGGAGATCGCGCCGGACCACGGCCAGGCCCAACCGTCGGCCGTCCGGCGTGCGCGTCACCGAACCGAGCCGGCCCACGTCACGGCCACCTAGCCGCAGGATCGGCTCGCCGAGCTCCGCCATCGGCGCCGAGGCGCCGTCGGCTCCCTCGATCAGCACGCGGGCCAGCCGCTTGCGCACCGAGCCGCGCCCCTGCACGCGCGCCATGATCTCCTGCCCCAGGTAGCACCCCTTGCTGTAGGAGATCGCGCCCTCGAGATCGAGCTCCTGCGGGAGCGAGCCGGTCCCTCCATCGGCTGCGGCGCTCGGCACGCCCGCCAGCACGCGCGCCAACGTCACGGCCCGCCCGCCCGCCAGCTCGGCCCCCGCCGCCCGGAAGGCGCCGACCAGGCCAGGGAGGCAACGTACCGGCAGGTGGAGGTCGTAGCCGCCGGCGCGCGATCGCCTCCTGGGGAGGGCCAGCGCCTCGGCCCCCTCGAAGGGGTAGCACGCGAAGGTAGCTGGATCCGGAGGCTCGCCGAGCACGCCGCGCAGCACCGTGGCAGCCGTCGCCCCCTGCACGGTGAGCGCGGCCAGCTCGCCGCTCAGGTCGCGCACCGTCACGTCGTCGAACACGATGTGCTGCTCGAGCGACGACCGAACCGTCGCTCCACGACCGTCCTCCACCACCAGGAAGAGGTCGTCGCGCCGCGCGCAGAGCACGCCTTCGCCGATCACCTGGCCGCGTACGTTGAGCTGCAGGGTGTGGTTACATGCGCCCACCGCCAGCCCCTCGACGCGGTTGCTGAGCTGGCCGTGTAGGAAGCTCGCCCGGTCGCTGCCGGTGATGCGCAACGGGGAGACGGAGAGCAGCGGCGCGAGTTGAGCGCCGTCCCCCGCCACGGCAGCCGCGGCCTCGAGGTCGGGCGCGCCGAAGTGCGCGACGCCCTCCCCGTCGAAGGCCGCCCCGAGTCCGGCGTAGTACGCTCGCGGGTCCATGCCCGCGATTATGGCAGCCGAGGGCCGGCGGACGCGCCTCCCGGCCGACGGCGCGCCCGCCACCGTCGACGCACCCCCGAACCATCGGCGCGGCGGGCCGCCATCGGCGCGATCCCCGGGACGGTGCGCTGTGCCCGCTCAGCCGGGCATGGGCAGGTCGATCAACGCGAAGTCGTAGGCGTTGACGACCCTGACGCCTTCCTCCGTCACGTACTCGCGGGGGGCGTTGGCGCCGGACAGGTGTACGTGTCCGTGGACGTGCAGTCGCGGCCGCCAGGCGCGGTGGAAGCGGTTGAACGCCCGCACTCCGCGGTGCGGGTAATCGGCGCCGGCGTGGGGCCCCTGCGGTGGGGCGTGCGTCAACAGCACGTCCACCGCCCGGCCCCGGGTCCAGCGGTTGTAGAGCAGGCGCGGCGCCAGACGAGCCGTGAACAGCCGCATCTCGGTCTCCGAGTACTGCTGCTGCCCCGGCCGGTAGCGCAAGCACCCTTCGATACCCGCGATCAGCAGTCCCCCCACCTCGACCACCTGGGCGTGGGCGTTCAGACAACCGCCCGGCAGACGAGCGGCGCTCCCGTCCACCGGGCGGACGAAGCCGTTGCCGTGGTTCCCCAGCACGTAGACCGGCCGCACCGTGGTCTTGGTCGCCACGAACTCGAGTAGGTACCCGGGAAGGTCGCCGGCGGCGAGCACCACATCGAAGGGGGGGAGGTTCTGCGGGAAGTTGCGCGAGTAGACGACCGGCGACACCGTGTCCGACAGCACCAGGAGCTTCACGCGCCCGCCACCCCTAGCGCGCCGTGGCCCGGCGTCCGGGACCGGTGCTCACGCAGCCTCGACGCTCAACGCGCGGCACGGCTCTGCGCGGTCCACTCCAGACCGGACCAGATCAGGTCGTCGATGTCCCCGTCGAGCACGTGGTCGGGATCGTGACGCATGGCAGCCGAGCGATGGTCCTTGACGTACTGCTTGTCGAGCACGTAGCTACGAATCTGCGAGCCCCACTCGATCGCCTTCTGATCGCCCCGCGCCTTCATCTGCTCGTCGCGTCGCCGGCGCTCCTCGCGCTCGAACAACCGGCTGCGGAGCACCGTCATCGCCTTCTCGCGGTTCTTGATCTGCGACTTCCCGTCCTGGCAGGTCACCACGATCTCGTCGGGGGTACCGCTCCGGAAGACCACCCGTACCGCGGAGTCTGTGGTGTTGACCGACTGCCCGCCCGGACCGCTCGACCGGTATACGTCGACCCGCACATCCTTGGGATCGATGTCGATGTGGATGGCCTCGTCGATCTCGGGCATCACCTCGATGGAAGCGAAACTGGTGTGGCGTCGGTTCTGAGCGTCGAAGGGACTGACACGCACCAGGCGGTGCACGCCGCTCTCGACCTTGAGCATGCCGAAGGCGCGCTCGCCTCGCACGATCATCTGCGCGTAGTCGATACCGCTGGGCGCGTCGCTGTTGCCGACCAGGTCCAGTAGCTCCACCTTGAAGCCGTGGCGCTCGGCGAAGCGTCGGTACATGCGCAGCAGCATCCCCGCCCAGTCCGAGGACTCGGTGCCGCCCGCGCCCGGCTTGACCGTCACGATCGCCGCGGCATCGTCGTGGTCACCGACGAAGAGGGCCTCGCGGTAGAGCGTCTCCAGGTCTCGCTCGACGCGCTGGCGCTCATCGTCGAGCTCGGCGACGTCCTCGTCGCTGGCGCCCTCGAGCAGCTCCTCCAGCCCCTCCACATCCCCCTGGAGGGACGCGAAAGCCTCCACCACGCGCCTCAGGCGCGTCGCGTCCTGCGTTACAGCGCGCGCACGGTCCGGGTCGTTCCACAGATTGGGGTCGTTCAGCTCGGGTTCGAGCTCACTCAGCCGGGAAGCCTTCCCAGCCAAGTCAAAGATACCCCCGTAGGGCATCGAGTCGAGTCTTCAGTTCGGTCATCTGTCGCCTCCAGCGACGCAGTGTACCCCACCCGCGTTCGGGTCCCGCCGGAGCGGCGCTGCGCCGCTCCGGCAAGCGGCTCCGTGCCGTCGCACACGGGCGGCCGTCGGTCGCGTCCGGCACGGCCCGCGTCATCGGCTGTGGTATCGTCGACGCAACGAACGGGTCTCCTGCGTGCTCGCGCTTGCGAGCGACCGGGGCACGCTCAGCGTACGTTTCCGCGGCGGCCGTCTGCGCCCGTGAGGGCCGCCGGCGTTCCATACCTAACGATGGAGGCTAGGGTTTGGCTGCACTCAGCGGCTTCCGCGTCCAGGACGTCGTAGACATCCTCATCATCGCGGTTCTGTTGTACCAGGGATACGTCCTGCTCATCGGCTCCCGCGCCTGGAACGTCCTGAGGGGGCTGATGGCGCTCGGTGCGCTGTGGTTCCTGGCGGCCCAGCTCAAGCTGGAGGCCACCAAATGGCTGTTCGACCGGGTCGCGCCGGTCGGCTTCATCGCCATCGTGGTCGTGTTCCAGCCCGAGTTGCGCGCGGCCCTCGAGCGGGTGGGACGCGGGCGCCTGACCCGCACCAGCCACGGCGGTCCGGTGCAGGAGATCATGGGCGCGGTGCGCGAGCTCGCGACCCAGCGCCGCGGCGCCCTGATCGCGGTGGAGCGCCGCACACCGCTACGCGAGTACGGCGAGTCGGGGACCACGATCGGCGCCCCGGTCACCAGCGCGCTGCTGCAGACCATCTTCGCGTCCAAGGGCCCGCTCCACGACGGCGGCGTGATCGTCCGCGAGGACACCGTCACGCATGCCGGCGCCATCTTCCCGTTGTCCGACCGCCATGAGGGCTGGTCCGTCAAGCACGGCACCCGGCACCGCGCCGCGCTCGGCCTGTCGGAGGTCACGGACGCGCTGGTCGTGGTGGTCAGTGAGGAGCGGGGCACCGTCAGCATCGCCCGCGGCGGCGACCTGGTCAGCGATATCGCCCCCGCCGACGTCCTCAAGGCCCTACGCGAGGTCTATGCCGAATGAACTTGCTCAAGCGCATCGTCGCCCTCGCCGCCCACAACTGGCCGCAGAAGCTCGGCACGCTGCTGCTGGCCTTCGTGATGTGGCTGTTCGTGACCACCAGCTCCGTCACCACGACCCAGCGCAGCCTGCTCGTTCCGCTCGTCGTCGAAGGCGTCAAGCAGACCCAGGTCACGGTGGGCGTGCCGCAAGTGGTGGAGATCAACGTGTCCGGGCCCAGCAGCCGCGTCGACCGGCTCAGCCCCGACAGCATCTCGGCAACCCTCGACCTCAGCGGCCTCAGCGGCGAGTTCCAGCAACAGATCAACGCCCAGCCTCCGCGCGGCATCCAACTCATCAGCGTCGCCCCCAGCGACGTGATCGGCTTCCTGGAGACCGTGGGCAACCGCGACATCGCCGTCACGCCGGCCCTGAGCGGCAGCCCGCCGGACAACCAGGTCCTGTCCGTGAGCGCCGATCCCACCTCGGTGACGCTCACCGGCCAGGACCAGCTGCTCCAGAAGGTCGTCCGCGTGATGGTGGTGGCGCCGGCCAAGGAGGGCCGCGTACAGGAGCACCCCTTCGCCGTCGATGACGCCGGCGTTCCCGTCGCCAACGTCAAGATCACGCCGTCGACCGTCACCGTCCAGGTGAGCGCGCGCGGCGCCCTGGTCACCCGGAGCGTGCCCATCGATCTGGCCCCGCCCAGCGCCACCAACCTGCAGCAGGTGACGCTCAGCCAGCCCGACGTCACGCTGGCGGGCCCGCCCGAAGTGCTGGCGGGCCTCGACAGCGTCAAGGGGACGGTACAGCCGCCGACGGGGACCGTGAACCCCGGCCGGTATACTCTGCCTGTCCGGCTCGAGCTGCCGGAGGGCGTGGCGGCGATGTCGAACCCCACCGCGGTCCTGCGCTACGCGCGCCCTTCCGGCACGCCCTGACTCGAGTCCCTCAGGAGGACCTGAAGCCGTGATCCACCCGATCCGCTACTACGGCGACCCCGTGCTGCGACGCCGCGCGCTCCCCGTGACGCGCTTCGACCATGCCCTGGCCCGCCTTGCCGACGACATGATCGAGACCATGTACGACGCTCACGGCGTCGGACTGGCGGCGCCCCAGATCGGGGTGCCGAAGCGGTTGTTCGTGGCGGTGGAGCTCGAGCCCGAGGCCGAGGAGGACGAGGTCGGCCAGGAGCTCGTGGACGACGACGCCGAGGAGGACGTCCCCGCCGACGAGACCCCGGAGCAGATGCGCCGCAGGCTGGGCGTGGTCGCCGAGCACGTGATGGTGAATCCCACCTTCCTCCTGCGCCGGGGCGTCCAACACGGCCAGGACGGCTGCCTGAGCGTCCCCGGCATCTACGTCGAGGCGCTGAAGCGCGACCTCCACGTGCGCGTGCGCTACCAGGACGTCGCCGGCGCCTGGCACGAGACCGATGCCGACGGGCACCTCGCCCACGTCCTCCAGCACGAGTACGACCACCTCGAAGGGGTGCTGTTCTTCGATCGCCTCGAGGACGACGAGCGCAGGGCCTTCCTGGAGGAGCACCGCGGCGAGCTCGCTGACATCCAGCGCCAGGCGAAGGCCCTGCTCAAGGAGCTGCGCTCGTCGCCGATCCCGGTGTCGGTGCAGTGACGGGCGCCCCCTCGCCGGCGGCGCTCCGTGTGGCGCTGTTCGGATCTCCCGGCTTCGCGCTGCCCTCGCTCGAGGCGCTGGCCGAACGCCACCGGCTCGAGCTGGTGGTCGCGCAACCTGACAAGCGCGCCGGCCGCGGCCTGCGGCGCTCGTCGCCGCCGACCGCCGAGCGGGCGCGGGCACTGGGGGTGCCGCTGCTGCAACCGGCGCGGCTCAAGGGCAACGCGGCGGTGGCCGAACGGCTCCGTGACCTCGAGCTCGACGTGGCCGTCACCGCCGCCTACGGCAAGATCCTGCCGGCAGCCCTGCTGAGCCTGCCGCGCCACGGCTTCCTCAACGTGCATGGCAGCCTGCTGCCGGCGTACCGCGGCGCTGCGCCCGTGCAATGGGCGCTGATCCGCGGCGAACACGAGACCGGAATCACCATCATGCAGACCGAGGCCGGCCTCGACACCGGTCCGATCCGCCTGCAGCGGCGTGTCCCGATCGGCGCCGACACCACCGCGCCGGAGCTCCTCGAGGCGCTCGCCGAGCTCGGGGCGCGGGCGCTGCTGGAAGCGCTCGATCTGCTGGCGGCCGGGCGCCTGCCGTGTGATGCCCAGGACGACGCGCAGGCCAGCTACGCCCCGATGCTGGCGAGGGAGGACGGTCGTATCCGCTGGGCCGACCCCGCCGCCGACGTCTACGCCCGCCACCGCGGCGTCGCGGGTTGGCCGGGAAGCAGCTTCCTGTTCGACGGCGAGCCGGTCAAGGTCCCCGTCCTGCGCCCCGCTCCCGACGTCGCCACCGGCCACGAGGCACCGGGCACCGTGCTGGCGATCGAGCAGGGCGCGTTGAGCGTCGCCTGCGGCGAAGGCGCAGTCGCGCTCGAGCGGCTGCAGAGCGCCGGGAAGCGCGCCCTGCCGGCGCGCGACTGGGCCAACGGGCGCGCGGTGCGACCGGGGGTGCACCTTGGCTAGCGTCGCCATCGTGGGCCGGCCCAACGTCGGCAAGTCCAGCCTGTTCAACCGGCTGGTGGGCCGGCGCGAGGCCATCGTTGCCGATCAACCCGGCGTCACCCGCGACGTCAAGGAGGGTGACGTCGTCACCGACGAGGGACGCGTCTTCCGGCTGCTCGACACCGGCGGACTGTGGTCGGGCGACGTCTGGGAGCAGCCCGTCAAGCGCCGTATCGAGACCGCCATCGCCGACGTCGATCTGGTGCTGCTGTGCGTCGACGGCCGATACGGTGTCAGCAACGCCGACCACGAGGTGGCCTCCTGGTTGCGCGGGCTCGGCAAGCCGGTGCTGCTGGTGGCTACCAAGATCGACGATCCGCGGCACGAGGAGGCGGCCGAGCTGTTCGAGCTCTACGCGCTCGGCTTCGGAACCCCGCTGGCGGTCTCGGCGCTGCACGCCCGCGGCACCTACGAGCTACTCGCCGCGGTCCTCGAGCAGCTCCCGAACGAGGTCGAGGAGGCCGAGGAGGAAGCGGTGCGGGTCGCCATCATCGGGCGTCCCAACGTCGGCAAATCGAGCCTGCTCAACGCCCTCATCGGCAGCGAGCGGGTGATCGTGGCCGACGAGCCCGGTACCACCCGCGACAGCGTCGACGTGCGCTTCGTTTTCGCCGGTCGGCCCTTCGTGCTGATCGATACCGCCGGCATCCGCCGCAAGGCCGAGATCGACGTCGAATACTTCGCCCGCCTGCGCTCCGAGAGCGCGCTGCGGCGCGCCGACGTCGCCATCCTGGTGGTCGATCCGTTCGAGTTCGGCGACCACGAGATGCGCCTGGCGAACCTTGCCCTGGACTGGGGCAAGCCGGTGGTGCTGGCGATCAACAAGTGGGACCTGGTCACCGACGAGGCGTTGGAGCCCCTTCGCCGCGACATCGATCAGGCGCTGAGCCACCTCGACTTCGCGCCGCGCGTCTACACCAGCGCCGTGACCGATTTCGGCCTGCACGAGGTGCTCGCCACCGTCATCCGCTTGTACGACACGGCGCGCCGGCGCGTGCGGACCAGCGAGATGAACGCCTTCCTGGAGGTGTGGACACAACGCCAGTCCCCGCCCAACTTCAAGGGACGCTCCCTGAAGCTGCTCTACGCCAGCCAGGTCACGGTGGCGCCCCCCACCTTCGTCTTCTCGGTGAACAGCGAACGCCTGCTCACGCGGGCCTACGAGCACTACCTTCGCAACCGCATCCGCGAGGACCTCGCCTTCACCGAGGTGCCGTTCCGCATGGTGTTCAAGTCCCGCGGTAAGGGCGGCGGGAAGAAGGTGCGGGTGTGATCGCGTGCGCTCAGGCGCGCTCGGCGTGCAGCGTCACCCTGAGGTTGCCGCGGCGCGTCTGCCCCTCGACACGCACGATGCGGAAGCGGCCCAGCCCTTCGGCGTAGACCTCGTCGCCCACCCCCGCCGTGGCGCCCTTGTCGGCGCGCTCGCCGTTGAGGCGTACGCGGCCGGCAGCGACGCCCTTGGCGAAATAGCTGCGCGAGACCCGGAAGGCCTTGCCCCCCAGCACATCGACGCGCAGCGACGGCACCACGACCTCGAGGTCGCGCTCGCTCCCCCCCGCCACGCGTTCCAACGGCACGGCCAACGGCGTTACCGGACGTCCGGCCACGCGCGCCAGCGTCAGCAGCGGCTCGGGCGGAGGCGCCAGCGTGATCAGGGAGATGCCGTCCTGATGGCGCACGGCATCGCCGATGCTGGCCGGATCGACACCGGCGGCGCGCGCCGCCACGCGCAAAGCGTCGGCGTCCTCCACCCCCTCGAAGTACACCGCCGCCATGCCTACGGTCGCTGCCGGCACGTGCTCCGGGCGCGCCACCACCACCCGCCTGCGGGCGGCGCTGACACCTCCGTCCACCGACACCGGCACACCCAACGCACGCAGCGAGGCCACCAGGGCGTCGGCGTCCGGCGGCTCCAGGAAGGCCGTGTGCGCGACCCGACCGCCGCGCGCGGCGCGGGCGAGCGCCTCGGTATCGGCAGGAGCCCGCGAGCCCGATCCCTTGGCCACGACGCGCCTAGCGAACGTCGACGATCTCGACGGATGCGGCCTTCAGGCGTTCCGGGAAGCCCTCCGCGTCCTCGCCGGTCACCCGCAGCACCAGCCGGCGCCGGTGGCCGGTCTGCACGCCGGTGGTCACCGCCGCGATGATGTTGGAGGGCGGGCCCGCCTCGGCCACCCGGGCGAGCACGCCGGGCTCGTCGGGCAGATCGACGGTCACGCGGATACCGCCTTCACGCATGCCCAGGAACGACACGAAGGCCCTCATCAGGTCGGTGATGGTGACGATCCCGGTGAGCTCGCTGCCCAACAAAACCGGCAGACCCGAGACGCGATGCTCCTCCATGAGCAGCGCCGCGTGCTCGATGGGATCGTCGCCCCGCACGGTGATGACCGGGGCCTTCATGACGTCCTTCACGAGGAGCTTGCTCAGCAGGTAGTTGAGTTCGTAGACCGACAGCGTGGTCGCCTTCGAAGGCGTGGCCTCCTTGAGGTCACGGTCGGTGACGATCCCGATGAGCTTGCCGTCGCGAGTGACGGGGAGACGTCGGAAGCCGCCCTCACGCAGACGCTGCATGGCTTCCATCACGGGCGTGTCGGCGGTGACGGTCTGGGGATTCGGGGTCATCCACTCACGAACAAGCATGCCTTCCTCCTTGCGGAACCGCTCAAGGATAGCACCCCGGCGTGCAGGAACGCCGGGCCAGACGGGACGCGTGCCAGAATGGAGGCATGCCGAGCAGCAGCGCCACCGGCCCCTCGAAACGCATCGTCGTGCTGGGCTCCACCGGCTCGATCGGCCGACAGACCCTGGACGTCGCCCGCTGGCAGGGCTACCGGCCGGTCGCGCTGACCGCCGGCCGGAACGCCGAGGCCCTCGTCGCCCAGGCCGCCGAGTTCCGTCCCGAGCTGGTGGTGTGCGACGTCGACGTCGCCGAGCGAGTGGCCCCCCATCTGCCGGCCGGTACCCGCCTGGCCACCGGCCCCGAGGGCCTCGTCGAGGCGGCCGTCCACGAGGCCGACGCCGTGGTGGCCGCGATCCCCGGCTTCGACGGCCTCGCGCCGACCGCCGCCGCCCTGCGTGCCGGCCGCCACCTGGCGCTGGCCAACAAGGAAGCGATGGTGGTGGCGGGCCCCCTCATGTGGGAGCTCGCCGGCGCCAGCGGCGCACGCATCACGCCCGTCGACTCGGAGCACTCGGCGCTGTTCCAAGCGCTCGTCGGCGAGCCGCGAGCCGCGGTGCGCTCGCTGGTGTTGACCGCGTCCGGCGGTCCGTTCCGCGTGGGCCCCGCCGATCTCTCTCAGGTCACCCCGGAGCAGGCGCTGCGCCACCCCACCTGGTCGATGGGGCGCAAGGTCACCATCGACTCGGCCACGCTGTTCAACAAGGGGCTGGAGGTCCTCGAGGCGCACTTCCTGTTCGACCTGCCGCTCGCGGCCATCGAGGTCGTGGTGCACCCGCAGTCGCTGGTACACGGCCTGGTCCGCTTCGCCGACGGCAGCATCAAGGCGCAGATCGGGCCGCACGACATGCGCCTCCCGATCCAGTACGCGCTCGAAGCCCCCCACCGGCCTCCCACGCCACTGCCTCCCCTGCCGCTGAGCGGACGCTGGGACTTCGCGGCGCCCGACCTGGAGCGCTTCCCCAGCTTGCAGCTTGCCTACCGTGCCGGCGAGCTCGGGGGCCTGGCGCCCGCGTTCCTCAACGCGGCCGACGAGGTCGCGGTGTCGCGCTTCCTGGCGGGCACGCTGCGCTTCACCGACATCCCGCGCCTGCTCGACGCCGTGCTCGACGATGCGCCGGCCGAGGCGCTCGGCTGGGACGCGCTCCTCGAAGCCGATGCCACGGCGCGCGCGCTGGCCGAGGCCTGGCGCCCGGCCACCTGAAGCGGCCACCGGGCTGCAGTCCGCCCCCTCCCCATGCCCTATCGTGGAGCATGTTCCGGCACGCGCTGCACCTGCCGTTCAAGCTGCTGGGCATCCCCGTCAGCCTGGACACCTCCTTCCTGCTGGTACTGCCGCTGTTCGCCTACCTGATCGGCTCGCAGATCACCGGCTACGTGGCGCTGTTCCAGCGCGCCGGCATCGCCATCGACGGCGCTGCACTGCAGCACGGTGCCACCCCCTACCTGCTGGGCCTCGTCGGCGCCGTCGGGCTGTTCCTGAGCGTGCTCGTCCACGAGCTGGGGCACGCCGTCGTGGCACGCAGATACGGCGTCGAGGTGCGCGAGATCACGCTGTGGTTCCTCGGCGGCGTCGCCCAGTTCAGCGCCATGCCCAGGCAGCGCGGGGCCGAGGCCGTGGTGGCCATCGTCGGCCCCATCACCAGCGCCTTGCTGGCGCTCCTGACCTGGCTCAGCTGGCCGCTCGCCGCCGGCCACGGAGCGACGCTCTTCGTACTCACCTACCTGACCCTCACCAACGCCGGCCTGGCTCTGTTCAACCTGTTACCGGCGCTGCCGCTGGACGGCGGCCGGGTGCTCCGCTCGTTGCTCGCCCTGGTCATGCCCCACCTCCGAGCCACCCGCACGGCCGGCTCCGTCGGCAGCGTCATCGCGGTCCTGCTCGGGATCTACGGCTTCTTCTCGCTCAACCTCTTCCTGGTGGTGATCGCCTTCTTCGTGTACAACGCCGGCCATGCCGAGACGCGTGCCGCGATCGTCCACGACGCCTTCGAGGGCTACCGCGTCCGCGAACTCATGACCCCGGGCCCGGTGACCGTCGGGCCCGATATGCCCCTGGCGCAGTTCGCGCAGCTCATGTTCTTCCGGCGCCATACCGGCTACCCCGTCGTCGACGACGGCGGCCGTCTCCTCGGTTTCGCGCGGCTCCAGGACGCCCGCGAGGGCGACGAGAACGGGGTCGTGGAGGACGTCATGGTGCGGGCCGAGACCATCGCTCCGGACGAGGAGGCCACCGAGGCGCTGCGCCGCATCGGCGAGGGGGAGATCGGTCGGCTGGCGGTCGTGGACGCTGCCGGCACGTTGCTCGGCGTGGTCAGCAAGACCGATCTGATCCGCCGCCTGCGCGAGCACGGCGGGCCCGACGACGTGGCGCGAGGCGGCGGGCCGATGGGCGGGCCCGGCTGAGGGCGGCTTCGGTACAGCAGCCCACCGTGCAGGCGGCCGACCTCTGCCATACTGACGCTAGGGCGTGACGCCCGGAGTCCTCCATGCTGACAGCCATCACCTTCATCCTCATCCTGTTCACCGCCGTGCTGGTGCACGAAGGGGCGCACTTCTTCAACGCCAGGAGCGTCGGCGTACCGGTGCGCGCGTTCAGCATCGGTATGGGCCCCATAGTGTGGCGCCGCCGCTGGCGCGGGACCGAGTGGCGCATCGGCGTCTTCCCCATCGGCGGCTACGTCGACCTGCCGGGCATGGCACCCAAGGTGGACGAGAACGGCAACCTTCAGCACCCCGACGAGGGGATGGCCAAGAAGGGGTTGGGCGCCAAGCTCTGGATCTTGATGGGCGGCATCCTCGCCAATTTCGTGCTGGGGGTCGTGCTGCTGACCACCGCCGTGATGCTGCAGCCCGGCTACCGCGCCTTCACGACCGGCGCCAACGTCGGTCGCGGGAGCTCCGTGCTGAGCGTGATGGACGGCTCCCCGGCCGCACGGCTCGGCATCCGTACGGGCGACCACATCGTCGGCCTCAACGGCATCCAGGACCCCACGCCGCAACAGGTGGTCGAGACCATCCACAGCGCCAACGAGCTCACCCTCACGCTGATGAACGACGGCAAGCGCCGCGTCGTGTCCACCCCCTGGCCCCCGACAGGTGCCAAGGTGCTCACCGACGCCAATGGGAAGCCCCTCCTGGGCGTGAACGTGGCCGCGGTCTTCGAGGGCGTCTCGGCGCCGCAGGCTCTCGCCGAATCGGCCTGGTTCGGCGTGCGCGTGATCCCCGAGATGGTGCGCGGCTTCGTGCAGGGGTTCGCCGCCGCCCTCACCGGCCGACAGAACAGCGAGGTCGCCGGTCCCGTCGGCATCGTCGGGCTGGTCAACCAGGCCACCCACGTCGGCATCGCTTCGGTCCTGTTCCTGGCCGCCATCATCAACTTCTCGCTGGCGGTGTTCAACCTGCTCCCGATCCCCGGCCTGGACGGGGGGCGCATGCTTCTGGCGGGCGTCGTCGCCATCCGGGGCCGGCCGTTCAAGCCCGGCCAGGAGGAACAGTTCCACTTCATCGGCATCATGGCCGTACTGGCGTTGATCGTCCTCGTCACCGTCCATGAGATCAGCGGACTCCTACACGGCTGAGGCGGCCGTTGAGGCCGCCCTTCCCGCCGGTAGCTCGCGCTGCGCGGTGGTCGTTCCCGCCTTCAACGAGGCCGCCGGCGTGGGGAACGTGGTGGCGGCCGCGCTCTCCAGCGAGATCGGACCGGTCTGGGTCGTCGACGACGGCTCGACCGACGGCACCGCCGAGGTCGCCCGCGCCGCCGGCGCCCATGTGCTCGCGCTCGACAGGAACGTGGGCAAGGGGGGCGCGCTGCTCGCCGCCGCCCGCACCCTCGACGCGGACGTCCTGGTCCTGCTCGACGCCGATCTGGTGGGCCTGGAACCGTTCCACGTGCGCGCCCTTGCCGAGCCTGTGCTCGTCGGCGACGCCGACATGACGCGCGGCGTGTTCCGCGGAGGCCGCTGGCGGACCACCGCAGCTCAGCGCCTCACTCCGCAGCTCAACGGCCAGCGGGGCATGCGGCGCGCGGACCTCCTGCGCGTGCCGGGCATCGGCGCCAGTCGCTACGGTGTCGAGGTCGCCATCGGCCAGCACGCGCGCCGCAGTGGCCTGCGTGGCCGCGACGTCGCGCTCGAGGGCGTGTCGCAGGTCATGAAGGAGGAGAAACGCGGTTGGCTCACGGGCCTGTCGCTGCGTGCGGCGATGTACCGCGACATCGTGCGCGCCCTGTGGCGCGGCCGGGTGGGCGGAGCGTGATCGTCGAACGGCACCCGGTGGGTGCGCTCCAGGCCAACGCCTACCTGTTGGTGGAGAAGGGTCGCGCCGTCCTGGTCGATCCCGGCGCCGAGGCCGATCGCCTGCTGGCCGCCGTGGAAGGGCACGGCGCCAGGCTCGAAGCGGTGTGGCTCACCCACGCGGACTTCGACCACGTCGGCGGCCTGGCCGGCGTAATCCAGGCAAGCAGCGTGCCCGTCTACCTTCACCCCTCCGACGCTCCGCTGCTGGCATCGGCCGCGCGCCAGGCAGCCGCCTTCGGGATCACGATCGCCGAGCCGCCTACCGCCACGCGACCCCTCGCCGACGGGATGGAGCTCGAGCTGGCCGGCGTGCTCGCCCGCTGCCTGTTCACGCCCGGGCACGCCCCCGGTCACGTCGCCTTCCACCTTCCGAGCGAGGGGCTGGTGTTGACGGGAGACGCGCTCTTCCGGGGCTCGATCGGACGCACGGACCGGCCGTTCGGCGACACCGACACCCTGCTGCGCTCGATCGGGGAGCGGCTGCTGATCCTGCCCGACGATACCCGCGCGCTGCCGGGCCACGGCCCTGAGACCACCATCGGCCACGAGAAGCGCACCAATCCCTTCCTGATCGAACGTTGAGCACGGCGGGGCCGGTCCCCGCCGGATGTCAGGAGTGCGGCTCGCCCTCGTCGCTCTCGAGGCGCGCCTCGATGGCCCGCGCGTGTGCCTCCAGCCCCTCGGCCCGGGCCATGCGCGCGGCCGACGGTCCCACCTCCGCCACTACCGCAGGGCCGAACGCCACCAGCGGGATCACCTTCTGGAAGTCCCGCACGTTCACGAAGCTGGCGTAGCGCGCGGTCCCGGTGGTGGGCATGACGTGGCTGGGGCCTGCCAGGTAGTCGCCGAGTGCTTCCATGCTGTGCTCGCCCACGAACAGGCCGCCCGCGTTGACGACCTCGGGCACCCACGACCAGGGGTCGCGCACCAGCAGGCACAGGTGCTCCGGCGCGTAGGCGTTGGCGACCTCCATGCCTTCCGCCAGGTCGCGCACGATCACGATCGCGCCGCGCTGCTCGACCGACTCGCGCGCAGCCACGGCGGTGGGGAGGTCGGCGATGGCGGCAGGCAGCGCCGCCTCCACCGCCCGTGCCAGACGCCGACTGGGCGTGACGAGCACCGGTTGCGCACCCAGGTGCTCCGCCTGCGCCAGCAGATCCGCCACCACGTGACGCACGTCGGCGCCGTCGTCGGCCAGGACCAACGTCTCGGTGGGTCCGGGCAGCGACTCGATGCCGACCCGTCCGAACACCTCCCGCTTGGCCGCGACCACGTAGCGGTTTCCCGGTCCCACGATCTTGTCGACCGGCGCCACGCTGGCGGTACCGAAGGCGAGCGCCGCGATCGCCTGGGCACCCCCCATACGGTAGACCTCCGTCACGCCCAGGAGCGAGGCGACGAACAGGATCTCCGGCGCCACGCTGCCGTCGGCGCGCGGCGGCGTAGCCGCCACGACATCGCGCACGCCCGCTACGCGAGCCGGTACGGCGGTCATGATCAGGCTGCTGAACAGCGGGGCGGTACCACCCGGCACGTAGCAGCCCACGCGCGTCAACGGCCTGACCAGCTGCCCCAGCAGGCCGCCGGGCTGCTGCTCGAGGAAGCCGCTCGAGGGCTGCCGCTCGTAGTAGGCGCGAACCCGTTCCACGGCCAGGCGGATGGCGTCGGCGAGCTCCGCTCCGATCCCGGCCCCGGCCGCAGCGATCTCCTCGGCCGACACGGCCAGGGCGGCCGGCCGCACCCCGTCCAGGCGCTCGGTGATGGCGAGCACCGCGTCGTCGCCGCCGGTGCGCACCTCGTCGATGAGGGCGCGAACGCGGCGTGAGACCTCGGGGTCGACGGTCTCCACGGAGCGTTCTCGGAACGTCTCCAGAGCGGCTTCCAGCGATTCGATCCAACGCATGCCCGCCATCATACCGGCGGGCTACGGGCGGGACCGCAGTCGCCCTCGCTCTGCCGACGGTGGGCCGGGCCTACGCGGTCACGGCCGGCGACCGGGCCGGCGTGGCGATGCCTTCCAAGGTCAGCACCAGCGCCTTGCGCAACTCGTCGCGGATGGAGCGGTCCCGGCGATAGGCCGCCCACTGCATGGCGGTGATGAAGTAGACGTTCTCCAGGGTCCTGGCCAGACGCTCGCGCGAATAGTCGTCTCGCACCGTCCCGGCGGCGCGCGCCCGCGTCAGCACGTCACGCAACAGATCGCCCAGCGGCAACGCGAGATAGGCCCGTCGAGAGCGCTCGGGATCGGGATTGAGCAGCTCGTAGCTCAGCGGCAGCACCAGGTCGCGGTTGGCATCCACGAACGCGGCGAGGGCGTCGAAGAGGAACGCCAGTTCCTCCCCGGATCCGCTCCACGGCTCGTTCCCGGCCTCCGCAGCAGGGCCCCCGGCTTCGCTCCTGCGGCGCGCCAGCCCTTCCCGCAACGCCTCCAGGTGGCGCCCGAAGAACTCGATCAGAAGGGCTTCCTTGTAAGGGAAGTAGTTGAACACGGTGCCGCGCGACACGTCCGCCGCGCGCGCGATGTCGCTGAAGGTCGTCGCCTGGAAGCCACGCTCCTGGAACAGACGCATCGCGCTGTCGAAGATGCGTTGGCGCCGGTCCGCCTTCTTGCGCTCGCGGAGGCTCCCTGAGGACGACACGCCGGCATTCTACCGTGGGCCCAGGACGTCAAACGGCGCGGCCTGCCATCGTTGGCAGGCCGCGCCGGGCGGGTTCGACCTCGGCCCGCCGTCCGTTCCTGCTCAGGCGACCCCGCGAGCCTTCTCGACCAGACCCTTGAAAGCCTCGGGCTCCCGGACGGCGAGATCGGCGAGGATCTTGCGGTCGACCTCGATCCCGGCGCGCCGCAGGCCGTCGACGAAGCGGGAGTAGCTCATCCCTTCGGCGCGGGCGGCCGCGTTGATCCGGGCGATCCACAGGCGCCGGAACTGCGCCTTCTTGTCGCGGCGGTCGCGGTAGGCGTAGTCGGCAGCGTTGAGAAGGGTCTGCTGGGCGGTCCGCACGCTCTTGGAGCGCAACCCCCAGAAACCCTTGGCGCGTTTGAGGATCTTCTTGTGACGCCGGCGGCGCACCACACCGGTCTTGGCGCGTGGCATGACCTACCTCCTAGTCGTACGGCAGGAGCGCCTTGACGCGCTCCGCCTCGGGCTTGGCGAGCAGTAGGCCGGTCCTGCCTCTCCGGATCCGGTCACCCGACTTCTTGAAGTTCAGGTGCCGCTTGCCGGAGCGCATCGCCTTGACCTTACCTCGCCCAGTGATCTTGACACGGGCTTTGGTGCCCTTGTGGGTCTTGAGTTTCGGCATGATGTCTCTCCTCGGCCGCCGCTCGGGCGACCCGACGTCACAACGGTGGCGCCGATCGTATCTCCCTGGACCGGGAAGCTCCAAGTCTCAGAGTGAAAGGGTTTCGAACAGGCCTCTTACATATCGTGGGGACGAAGGATCATGTTCATGTCCATGCCGGCGATGATGGGTGCGGAATCCACCACCGCGAACTCGGTGAGATCGTTCGCCACCCGGTTGAGGATCTCTTGCCCCAGCTCCGGATGGGTACGTTCGCGACCGCGGAACATGATCGTGACCTTGACCTTGTGGCCGCCCTTGAGGAAGCGGCGGATGTGATTGACCTTGGTCTCGTAGTCGTGGTCGTCGATCTTCACGCGGAACTTGATCGACTTCATCTCCTGCTGGCGAGAGCGCTTGCGGGCCTCCTTGGCCTGCTGCTGTAGCTCGAAACGGTAACGGCCGTAATCCATCAAGCGGGCTACAGGCGGCTCCGCACTCTCACCCACGAGAACGAGATCCATCTCCGCATCGCGAGCGCGCTTCATGGCGTCACGGGTATCGATGATTCCGATCTGTTCCCCGGACTCCGTGATCAGACGCACCTGACGGGCGCGGATCTGTTCGTTCACCTTCAACTCTCTCGCTATGGACTTCACCTCCAAGGGCCGTGCCGGTGCCTAGGCCCGACACATAGCGTTTCAGTCTAGCAGATGATCCCCTGCCCGGCAACGCGAGGTCGACGGCGCGAGGGGGCCACCGGGCCTACGCGGAGGCGCGAGCCACCGCGATACCCTGGAGCCATGGACGAGCACGACGACTCGCTCGACGATCGCGCACGCGAGCTCCTCGCACATTCGCACCGCATCGCCGTGCTGGGCGCGAGCGCCCGACGCGACCGACCCTCCTTCGAGGTCACGGCCTACCTGGCGCGCCACGGCTACGAGATCATCCCGGTCAATCCACGGTACGCCGGCGAAGAACTCCACGGGCGAACGGTGCTGGCCTCGCTCGCTGAGATCTCGGAAGCCGTGGACATCGTCGACGTCTTCCGCCGGGCGGAGGACGTCGACGACCACGTGGAGGAGATCCTGGCGATGCGGCCGCTGCCCGCAGCCGTATGGCTCCAGCTCGGGATCCGCAACGACGACGCCGCGCGCAGGCTGCGCGCGGCCGGAATCATCGTCGTCCAGGACCGGTGCACGAAGATCGAGCACCGGCGAGCGGTCGCCGACTTCAGTGGGGCGGCGCCGGGATGAGCGGCGCCGGGACGCGAACGCTCCGCCTCGGCTACTCGCCGTGCCCCAACGACGCGTTCATCTTCTATGCGCTGGCGCACGGCCTCGTCCACGACGGGCGGGAGCCCGAGGTGCATTTCGACATCGCGCTGGACGACGTCGAAGCCCTCAACCGTGCCGCCGACCGCGGCGAGCTCGACGTCGCCAAGGTGAGCTACCACGCCTACGGCTACCTCGCCGACCGCTACATCATGCTGCGCGCGGGAGGCGCCTTGGGACGCGGCGTGGGACCGCTGATCGTCACCCGCGAGCCATTGGACGATCTCGCCGGCAAGTCGATCGCCATCCCAGGGGGGCGCACCACCGCCAACCTGCTCCTCCGCATCTCGCAACCCTCGGCGCGCCTGAGCGAGATGCGTTACGACCGCATCATGCCTGCGGTGGCCGCAGGCGAGGTCGACGCGGGCCTCATCATCCACGAGAGCCGGTTCACCTATCTCGACCACGGGCTGCATTGCTTCCTCGACCTGGGGACCTGGTGGGAGGAGGCCACCGGCGAGCTCGTTCCCCTCGGCGGCATCGTCGCCCGGCGCGACCTCGGCTCCGATCTCCTTGGCCGCCTTCAAGCCATGCTGAGGGCGAGCCTGACGTACGCCTGGGAGAACCCCGGCGCGACGCGCGCCTACGTGGCACAACACGCCCAGGAGATGGATGAGAGCGTGAGACAGCGGCACATCGACCTCTACGTGAACCGGTACTCGCTCGAGGTCGGGCCCGACGGCGTGCGGGCCGCCGAGACGCTGCTCCGACGAGGCGTCGAGCAGGGGCTCTTCCCGCCGCCCCGCGAACCGCTCTTCCTACCAGACGAACACCGCACCTAGGCAGTGCCTCTCGGGCTGCGCGCGCTGCCCCACCGTGGCGTATCATCGACGCCACCGAAACCGTCGTGATGCCGCCCTCGTGGGCGGAGTCGGAGGGGCCATGAACAGCGAAGAGCTCAGGTCGGTCCAGGCACCGTTGAAGGCGCACTATCGGGTGGAGCCGGAGGCCGCGCGGATCACGCTTCGGGCCGAGGGCCAGCTCGGCGAGGGCGTGCACTGCCGGGTCGAGACGGGCCGCGCGCTGGTGGAGGCCGGGCTGCACCCCGCAACCGGCGGGACGGGTCTGTCGGTCTGCTCGGGCGATCTACTGCTGGAGGCCCTGGTGGCCTGTGCTGGCGTCACGCTGGCCGCCGTCGCGACGGCCATCGGCATCGAGATCCGGCGTGGCACCGTCCGAGCCGAAGGCGATCTCGACTTCCGCGGGACGTTGGGGGTGGCGAAGGACGTTCCCGTCGGATTCCAGTCCATCCGTCTGGACTTCGCGCTCGACACCGACGCTTCCGAGGAAGACCTCGCGACCCTGCAGCGGCTGACCGAACGCTACTGCGTCGTGTATCAGACGCTCCGTAGCCCCCCGGAGGTCGCGGTATCACGAAGCGTAGCGCCGTCGACCCTGTGACGCACAGCCGGAGCCGAGCGCCGCTGCAGTGCCGCCTCCCTGCCCACGGGCTCAGGACGTCTGGCCCCTTCATCCCCTTCGCCGTCGAGCGGTAAGGTGAGCACCATGGCGAGCTTCACTGTGGGTGAGGAAGTGCTCTTCGAAGGTCGGCGCTACGTGATCAGCACCGCCCGCGCTCAGACCCCGTACCGGTACCGCTTGCTCGCGACGACGCCGGACGGCGCTCGCATGGTGTGGGCCGGCGCCGACGAGATCCACAAGATCGACGCCTACACCCGACCGCACGACGACACTCAGGGCATCTGAGGCGAGTCCCGGCGTTCGGTCAACGGCGCGACCGCACGGCGACCAGGGCGCGGGCCAGCCGCACGCCGTCCAGGGCGGCCTCCTCGAACGGCAGGTAACCGCGCGCGCACAATCCGGCGGCGTACAGTCCGGGCAACTCGGGAAGGTGGAAGCCGTCGCCGCCCACCCCGGAGGGCTCGAGCACGCGACAGCGCACCTCGTAGGGAAGCGATCCGCCGGTGGGGTCGGCCGAGAGCGTGACGTCGCGGAAGTTGATGCCGCGCTGTTCGAGGTCCAGGTAGAGCTCGTCGTAGGCCATCTCGCTCAGCCGCCCCGCGACCTCGGCGAGCGACCCGACGGTGAGGCGCGCGTGCAGGAAGCTACCGACGCAGAGCGCCACCGGCCTCCCCGAGCGGGCCACGCCCTCCCAGGTCTCGACACCGTCGACGCGACCGCGATCGTCCACGCGCAACGCCGTCACGTTGGATTGCAGCAGGTGGAGCCCGTCCTGGCGCTCCAGGGCGTACTTCGCCGCGCGGTGGAGCTCGGCGCTGGCGATGCGTCCGCCGCCGTCGGCATGCTCTTGCCAGAGCGCGCGCATCAGCGTGCCCTCGGGAGGCGACAGCGCAACGGTATCGCCGATCGCGTTGTAGACGGTGTCCAGGCTGGTGGTGACCAGCAGCGTGTCGAGGCCCTCACGGGCGCACGCGAACGCCGCCTCGCTGCCGGCGATGCCGGCTCCCACGACGATGACGTCGTATCGGTGACCGCGCGTAGGATACGTCGGCAAGCGGCGGCCTCAGTCGGCGAGCTGGACGCCTGCCAGCAGCGGCTGGCGCCTACCGGCGGCCCGGATCAAGACGTGCTCGCCGCGCCGCGTGCGCTGATAGATGAGCACGCCCGCCGACGCGCCCACCAGGGTGCTCTCCTCGGGCGCGTCCACCAGGACGCGCAGGTGAAGCGGTAGCGAGGTGCGCACGTGACCCAGCTCGTAGCGACGCTCACCGGTGAGACGGTAGCCGAAGAACACGTCGGGGGGATCGTCCCCCGAGTAGATGGTGGTCAAGGACTGCGCCTCCCCGGCACGGTAGTGGGCGACCGCCTCCCACACCGCGGCCTGGGCATCGGCCTCGGGCACGGTGACGACCTCCGGCGAGCGGGTGTCGCCGAAGAAGGCGGCAGGGAAGTTGCGGGCCTGGGCATAGAATCCCTCGCGGCCCACGCGCAGGCGCATCACCTGATTGTCGTAGGCGCGCCCCTTCACCAGGCTCTTGAAGTGCGAGATGGCCAGCCCGAAACGCCGATCGTGCGCCTCCGCGAAGTCCTCCCAGTCAGGGTTGACCAGGGAGGCGTCGGTGTTGAGCTCGAAGCCGCTCGTTGTGACGTCCAAGAGGTTCATACGCGCTTCTCTCCTTGGTGGATGGCTGAGACGCCGAAGGTCTGCAAGCGGAAGTGCACGTCCGCGAACCCGGCCGCCCGCATGCGCTCGGCCAGAGCGTCGGGGTCGGGGAACGCCAGCACCGACGCCGGCAGGTAGCGGTAGGCGCTCCCGCGGCCCGAGACGAGCCCGCCGACGGCGGGCAAGACGCGGGTGAAGTACGTGCGGTACAGGGCCCCGAACCATCCGCCGGGGGGCGGCGGGAATTCCAGCACCACCAGCCTGCCGCCCGGTCGAAGCACACGAAAGAACTCGCGCAGGCCACGATCGAGGTCGTCGAAGTTCCGTAGGCCGTAAGCGATGGTCAGCGCGTCGAAGCTGTCGTCCGGAAAGCTCAAACGGGTGCCGTCGCCGACCTCGAAGCGTACGCGCCCACGGCGCCCCTCCGCCTTGGCGCTGGCGAGCTGGAGCATGGGCTCCGCGAAGTCGACGCCCACGATATCGGCGTCCGGCGCCATGGCGGCGAGGGTGAAGGCGAGGTCGCCCGTGCCGGTCGCTACGTCGAGCACGCGCCGCGCCCCACCATGGAGCGCCGCGCGCGCGGCTTGCGCACGCCAGCGGCGATCGACGCCGAAGCTGAGAAGCCGGTTGAGGGCGTCGTAACGCGGAGCGATGGTCGAGAACATCGCCCGCACTTCCGTCGCCTTGTCGCTGGGGACCCGCCCGGCCGACGCCATCCTCACGAGGCTACCACGCCCCGTGGGAACCGGCCCGACGGGGCGCCGCGCCGCTGCCGAGCGTGCCGAACGCCGTGGCCCGAACGCTGTGGCCCGAACGCCGTATCCCGGGCGCACTCGTCACCCGTTGCGCAGTCCGTGCTGGTCGAGGAAGGCGTCGAACTTCTCGCGGGTGAAGCCGGACAGGCTGGTGGCGCGTCCCTCCACCACCAGGGTGGGAACGCTGCGCCGCCCGTCGTTGACGCTCTGGACGTAGTTCGCCGCCTCGGGATCCTGCTCGATGTCGACTTCGACGAACGGGATCGCGAACTTCTGCAGGAAGTTCTTGGCGCGAACGCAATCTCCGCACCAGCGGGTGGTGTACATGGTCAAGGGAAGGTTCTGCAACGGAGTCCTCCGGGGTGTCGGACCGGTCCCTGCGGCAGGGACGGCTCATGCACTGCACACGAACCTATCAGACGCCGGCTCACGGCCCTGTCAACCAGGAAGCACGCGTGGTACCGCGCGGCATCGGGCGCCACCGAGCCGTCCGCCACGGAGCTAGCGGGCCACGCACTTCCCCGGCGGACAGACTGTGGCCCCGGCCGCGGTGTGGGCGTAATGGTTGCGTATACCCTTTGTTCAAGGTCGGACAAGCCCCACACCCTGCGATCCCTCCCTGCACCCCACCCCCTGGAGCGACAGGCGACGGGACCGACCCCAAACGAACTGGAGGACGTATGAGACACACCCTGAGGACCCTCTTCGCCGGAGCCGCGCTGGCCGCGCTCCTCACCTTCGGAACCGCCACGGCCCAGACGATCGTCGAGGTGGCGGCCGCCAACCCGGACTTCAGCACCCTCGTCACGGCCGTGACCGAGGCCGGCCTGGTCGACACGCTGAACAGCGACGGTCCGTTCACGGTGTTCGCGCCGACCAACGAAGCCTTCGCCGCCCTGCCCGAGGGCCAGCTCCAGGCGCTGCTCGCCAACAAGGAGCAGCTCGTGGCGTTGCTCACCTACCACGTGGTCGCCGGCAAGGTGATGGCCGCGGACGTCGTGGGCCTCTCCTCGGCCACGAGCGTCCAGGGTGAGCCCATCGCCATCCACGCCGGCGCCGACGGCGTCATGGTCAACGACGCCCACGTCACCGCCACCGACATCGAGGCCTCCAACGGCGTCATCCACGTCATCGACAAGGTCATCCTGCCCCCGAGCATGACGATGGGCGCCGGCACCAGCAACTGACCCGACCGGGTCCGCTCCGGCGGACCCTCACCCTCCATCCGCGCAACGGCGAAGGCGGGGCCATACCGGTCCCGCCTTCGCCGTGGCGCGGATGCACCATGTCTCCGCGCTGCACGCGTTGGCGGCCGCGTCCGCTATACTGCCGCGTTGGAACGCAGGCGACCACGCCGCCCGACACCGATCGCCCCCAAGGGGGCGCCCGCACCCCCGGAGACCGAATGCGCTACCGCAACATCGCCATCATCGCTCATGTCGACCACGGCAAGACCACGCTCGTGGACGGCATGCTGCGCCAGTCGAACGTGTTCCGCGCCAACCAGGACGTGGTCGACCGCGTCATGGACTCGAACGCCCTGGAGCGCGAGCGCGGCATCACGATCCTGGCCAAGAACACCGCCGTGCTGTGGCACGACGACAAGATCAACATCGTCGACACGCCCGGGCACGCCGACTTCGGTGGCGAGGTCGAGCGCGCGCTCACCATGGTCGACGGCGCCCTGTTGCTGGTCGACGCCGCCGAGGGCCCGATGCCGCAGACTCGCTTCGTGCTGCGAAAGGCACTGGCGCGAGGGCTCGAGCCGATCCTGGTCATCAACAAGATCGACCGCAAGGACGCCCGCCCCGACGAGGTCGCCACCCTGACCTTCGACTTGATGGTCGAGCTGGGCGCCGACGACAACCAGCTCGACTTCCCCATCCTCCACGCCGTTGCCCGCGAGGGGCGCGCCTGGCGCGAAGGGGACGCACCCGCCGACGATCTGTTGGCGCTGTTCGAGGCCATCCACGCCAAGGTGCCCGAGGCCAGCGGCGACGCTTCTGCTCCGTTCCGCATGCAGGTGGCCAACCTGGACTACTCGGGGTACCTCGGGCGCCTCGCCATCGGGCGCGTCCTTCAGGGCGGTGCCACGGCGGGCGAGACCATCGTGCGCGCCATGGCGGACGGTCACACCGAACGTGCCCGCATCACCAAGATCTACACCCACCTGGGACTGGGCCGAACCGAGTGCGAGCGGGCCGAAACGGGCGACATCGTCGCGCTCACGGGCGTCGAAGGCGTCATGATCGGCGAGACGTTGTGCCACCCCGACGCCATCGAGGCGCTTCCGGTGGTGCCGGTCGACGAACCGACCGTGAGCGTGACCTTCAGCCCCAACACCAGCCCCTTCGCCGGGCGCGAGGGCACCTATGTGACCAGCCGGCACCTGGCCGACCGGCTCGAGCGCGAGCTGCTGACCAACGTGGCCCTCCGCGTCGAGCCCCTCGGCAGCGAACGCTACCGGGTTTCGGGCCGCGGCGAGCTCCACCTGAGCATCCTGATCGAGACCATGCGGCGCGAAGGCTACGAGTTCTCCGTCTCGCGCCCCGAGGTGATCCTCCACAAGCACGACGGGCAGCTCGAGGAACCCTTCGAGCGCGTCATCGTCGACGTGCCGACCGGCTCGATGGGCAACGTCATGGAGGCGCTGTCGGCGCGGCGCGGCACGCTGATCCAGATGGACCCGGGCGAGAGCCGGGCGCGCCTGGAGTTCCGCGTCCCGAGCCGGCTGCTGTTCGGCTTCCGCACCTCGTTCCTCTCCATCACCCAGGGCGAGGGCGTGCTCAGCCACGTCTTCGACAGCTACGAGCCGTACGCCGGCGACGCCGAGATGCGGGGCCACGGCTCCCTGGTGGCCATGGAGGCCGGCGAGACCTTCGCCTACAGCCTGTACAAGCTCGCCGACCGCGGGGAGTTCTTCATCACCCCCGGAACCGAGGTCTACGTCGGCATGATCCTCGGCGCCAGCACCCGTCCGGGCGATCTGAACGTCAACGTCTGCAAGAACAAGAAGCTCACCAACGTACGGGCCTCCGGCAGCGACGACAACCTGCTGCTCACGCCGCCGCGGCGCCTGAGCCTGGAGGAGGCCCTGGAGTACATCGCCGACGACGAGTTGCTCGAGGTCACCCCCAAGTCCGTGAGGCTACGCAAGCGCGTGCTCGACCCGGGCATGCGCAAGAAGGCTCAGGCCGCCGCCATCGCCTGAGCACGGCCCGCCTGCGGGCCGTGGCCGGACGTGTCCCCCCAGTATCCGGCGACGATCAGTTGGGCTCGGCGACCGGCGTCGTGGGCGACGCGCGCGGCGTCGGCGGGCGTGCGCGCTCCGTGTCGGAGCCGTCCGGCGGCGCATCGGCCCGAGCCCCCCGCTCGACCATGATCGGCGCGTACGGTGCGTCCTGATCCGCACGAGCCCGCCCCTGACGCACCAGCTCCATCAGTGCCGCGAAGCTCACGGTGCGGCTCGACCAGTCCGACGCGTCGGCCAGGTCGTAGAGCCAGCCGCGTCCCAGGTCGCGCAGGGCCGTCATCACGCGCCGCATGGCGCCGGCCAGGGTGAGGCGCTCGAGCGCCAGCTCGAAGTAGTTCCCGACGCGGTAGCGCCCGGCGAGCCTCGCCAGATCGGCGGGTCGGGCTCGGAGCGGTCGCTCCGGCCGAGGGTAGTCGGGCCGGGGTGCGCGCGCCGGGAGGACCAGCCGCCGTTCCTCGCGTCGAGACCGCAGGAACTGCACCGCCTCCTCCAGCTCCTCCAGCAAGGCGACGGCCGACAGGACCTCTTCCAGCGCCTCGCCGTCGTCGGTCTCCTCGCGCGGCGGCCGCGGCAGCAGCAGCCGAACCTTGAGTTCGATCACCTGCGCGACCTGCGGCAACGCCTCGCTGGCCAGCTCGAGATCCCGATCCGCGACGACGTCGAAGAACCCCAGGTAGTCGCGGACCAGGCGGTACAGGTCCAGGCGGCGTGGCGCCAGGTCCCCGTTGCGCAAGGCGTGCGCGAGCTCACCCAGCGTCCCCTGGAAGTGCTCCTGCTCGACAGTGAACGTGGCCGCGTCGGTCACGCGGCGAGTCTACCACCGGCTGCGTTCGGCTCCGAGCGCCGCGACTGCGTCAGTCGAGGAAGGGGTCGGCGCCCTCCGCTGTGAGGTGCCGGGTGTCATTGACCCGCTCGACGATCGCCTCGTCGCCCCGGAACAGCACCCGGCTTATGCCGGTGTGGCGCAGGTAGATGCGCTTGCGCCAGCGCGGGCGCTCGACCCCCAGTACGTGCGCCAGCAGCATCTGGATGGTGCCCGAGTGGCTGACGGCGACCACGTGCTCGGCCCCTTCCAGCTCGTCCATCCATGCCACCACGCGCTGCCGGAGCTGGCGGTAGGACTCGCCGCCGGGCGTCGGGCGCTCGTACGGATCGGCGATCCACCAGGCCCACTCGGCGCGCAGTTCGTTCTGTTGCTGGGTCGCCCCCTCGAAGGCGCCGAAATCGAGCTCGGCGAGCCGGGCGTCGAGCCGGATCTCGCGCTCCGGGAACGCGATCTCGGCGGTCTCCCGCGCCCTGCCCAGCGGGCTCGAGAAGACCATCGCATCCGGCTCCAGGCCGTGCACGTGGCGGGCCAGGCGACGCGCCTGCCTCCGCCCCTTCTCCGACAGCGCCACGTCACTGTGCCCCTGGAACCGGCCGCTGAGGTTCCAGTCGGTGAGCGCATGACGGATCAGCGTGAGGCGGCGCATCCGGCCCCGAGTCTACCAGTCCGGGCGCCGTCGCGCGCGCCCGGACGAACGTGTCGCCACAGCGTGCAGAACGCTCTTCCGAGCGTGCTACGGTCGCCACATGGACGTATCCGGCAAGACAGCCCTGGTCACCGGCGCGAGCCGCGGCATCGGCCGCGCCGTCGCCCAAGCCCTGGTCGCCGCAGGCATGAACGTCACGCTGACCTCGCGCAACGCCCACGACGTCGAGCGCGTCGCGGACGAGCTCGGCGCCGCTGGCGGCGGCCGGGCGCTGGGAGTGGCGTGCGACGTACGCCAGTTCGATGCGCTCGAGCGCGCCGTGACCGCCACCCTGGAGGCGTTCGGCAGCCTCGACGCGGTCGTCGCCAACGCCGGCATCGGCGCCTTCGCCCCCATCGACACCCTGAGCGTCGACGCCTGGCACGCCACCATCGACACCAACCTCACCGGCGTGTTCCACACCGTGAAGGCGTCGGTCGAGCCGCTCAAGCGGAGCCAGGGGACCATCATCACCATCGGCAGCCTGGCCGGCACCAACTTCTTCGCCGGGGGCGCCGCCTACAACGCCAGCAAGTTCGGCCTCACCGGCTTCAGCCAGGCCGTCATGCTCGACCTGAGGAAGCACGGCATCAAGGTGTCGACCATCATGCCGGGCTCGGTCGCGACGCACTTCTCGGGCAAGGCTCCCGGCCCCGACGAGGCCTGGAAGATCCAGCCCGAGGACCTGGCGGAGATGGTGCTGTACCTGCTGCGCACCCCGCAGCGCACCCTGCCCAGCAAGATCGAGGTGCGGCCCAGCCGACCGCCGGGCAGCTAGCGCGAAGGGCGTCGGGGGCTGCCGGCCGGTAGACTGGCGGCATGTATCGAGCGGTGCGCCGCGCGCTCTTCCGGCTCGAGCCGGAGCGCGCCCATGGACTCGTGATCGGAGGCCTCGCCTGGGCGGGTCGGAGCGTGTTGGCGGTGCGCGCCCTGGAGCGCGTCTACGCCCTGCACGACTCGCGTCTCGAGGTCGAAGCGTTCGGCCTGCGCTTCCCCTCCCCCATCGGCCTCGCCGCCGGGCTCGACAAGGACGGTGTGGCGGTGCGCGCCTTCGGCGCCCTCGGCTTCGGCCACCTCGAGCTCGGAAGCGTCACGGCTCGCCCGCAACCCGGCAATCCCCGCCCGCGCCTGTTCCGCCTCGTGGGCGACGAGGCCATCATCAACCGCATGGGTTTCAACAATCGGGGCGCCGCCGCCATGGCCGGACGTCTGCTGCGCCTGCGGGCCGCCGGCGGCGTGGACGTGCCGCTCGGGATCAACGTCGGGAAGTCGCGAGTGGTCCCGCTCGAGGACGCCATCGACGACTACGAGCGCGCACTGCGCAGCGTGTGGGCGGTGGCCGACTACCTGGCCCTCAATGTCTCCTCGCCCAACACGCCCGGCCTGCGCCGGCTACAGGAGCGCGGCCCCCTCGAGGCGCTGCTCGGCCTCGCGGACCGGTTGCAGGACGAGCTGGGACCCAAGCCGGTGCTGCTCAAGATCGCGCCGGACCTCACCCGCGACCAGTTGCTCGAGGTGGCGGAGCTGGCCGAGCGCTCCAGGACGGCCGGCCTCATCGCCACCAACACCACCATCGCCCGCGACGGGTTGCGCTCGCCCCTGGCGGGCGAGGCGGGTGGGTTGTCGGGACGGCCGCTGGCGGCCGCGTCGCTGGCGGCGTTACGGGTGCTCCGCAGCGCCACTCGCCTGCCGTTGGTGTCGGTCGGTGGGGTGTTCGACGGCGCCGACGTGGTCGAACGGCTGGAGGCCGGCGCCACCCTGGTGCAGGTCTACACCGCCTTCATCTACCGCGGTCCGGGGATGCTTCGCAGCGCCCACCGCGACATCCTGGCGGCGCTCGACCGGCGCGGCCTGGCGAACGTGGCCGAGCTCACGAGCCGGCACGCGGCCGCGGCCGCCACGCCACGTCCCGGCGGCCCGCCCGTGCGTTGACCACGCGGGCGAGCGTGAACAGCAGATCGGACAGGCGGTTCAGGTAGCGCAGGGCCTGCGGGTTGATGGCCGTGGTCTCGGCCAGCGCCACGGCGTCGCGCTCGGCGCGCCGCACCACCGTACGCGCGAGGTGGAGGGCGGCCGCCGCGGCCTCACCGCCGGGCAGCACGAAGCTGGTGAGGGGCTCGAGCTCCGCGTCGAGCGCGTCGATGCGGAGCTCCAAGGCATGCACGTCGTGCTCGTCGATGGCCGTCACCACGCGCCGCGCCTTGGCGTCCAGCGGCGTCGCCAGGTCCGCACCCAGGTCGAACAACGCGCTCTGAAGGGCCGCCAGTTCCTCGTCCAGCGCTTCGTCGACGACCTCGTCACGACGCAGCGCGGCCCGTGCCACGCCCAGCACGGCGTTGGCCTCGTCCACCGCACCGTAGGCGCGCACCCGGACGTCGCTCTTGGGAACGCGATCACCGCCGAACAGCCCGGTGTCGCCGTCGTCTCCGGTGCGGGTGTAGATCTTCATGGTCGCAGGATAGCCCGCTGCGAACGCTTCTGCAGCCTCGGGTAGACTGACGTCAGCGATGACCGTGATGTCGATCCTCCACACCTCCATCCTGGGCAACGACCTCCTGCGCTGGCTGATCGCGCTGGCCGTAGCGGTGGGCAGCTACTTCGCGCTGCGCACCGTCAGAGGTCTGGTCCGGAGACGTCTGGCCCACTTCGCAGAGCGCACCACCTTCGCGTTCGACGACGTGGTCGTGAGCGTGCTCGGGGCCACGCACACGATCTCGTTCCTGGCCGCCGCAGTCTACCTGGGCTCGCAGGCGCTGGTCGTCGGAGGCCGCGCCCACGAGATGATCGCGCGCGGCTTCGTGGTGGTGCTGTTGATCCAGTTCGCGCTGTGGGCCAACCAGGCGCTGCAGGCGCTGCTGGACCGCTACCACGCCGACGAGTCGCTCGGCCCCGGAAGGCGCACGGGCCTGGCCGCCATCGGCTTCGTGGGGCGGCTGGTGCTGTTCACGGTGGTGCTGCTGCTGACGCTGGAGAACCTCGGGATCCACGTCAACACACTCCTCGCAGGTCTGGGCATCAGCTCGCTGGCGGTAGCGCTGGCGTTGCAGAACGTCCTCGGCGACCTCTTCGCCTCGCTGTCGATCGTGTTCGACAAACCCTTCGAGATCGGCGACTTCATCATCGTCGACCAGCACCTCGGGACCGTCGAGCACGTCGGGCTGCGCACCACCCGCATCCGAAGCCTGTCGGGCGAGCAGCTGGTGTTCGCCAACAACGACCTCATCAAGGCGCGTGTCCGAAACTACAAGCGCATGGCTGAGCGGCGCGTGGTGTTCTCGGTGGGCGTCACCTACGGCACGCCGCGCGCGCAGGTGGAGCAGATCCCCGGCACCATCCGCAAGATCATCGAGGCCGAGGAGAAGGTGCGCTTCGACCGCAGCCACTTCAAGGAGTTCGGCCCGTATTCGCTCAACTTCGAGACCGTCTACTGGGTGCTCGATCCCGACTACACCCTGTACATGGACATCCAACAACGCATCAACCTGGCCCTCATGGATTTCTTCCTGAGTCAGGGCATCGAGTTCGCCTTCCCGACCCAGACGCTCTTCGTCGAGGGCGGCGAGCGCCCTCCGCTGCTGGCTCCGGCGAGCCATTCGCAGTGGGCGGCCGCCGTCGACAGCGGTGGCGACGGGACCGGCGCCTGATCCGCCGCTCCGTGCGTCGGGACCCGCCCGGGCCTCCCGCGGCCAACGGAAGCGGTGGCACCTCGCGCGTGGACGTGCCGGCGGCTCAGGCCCGCCCGAACCGCCGCTCGACGTATGCGTCGAGCATGCGGTTGAAGTCCTGCACGATGGTGGCGCCCTGCAGCGTGGCGACCAGCTCGCCGTCGCGGTAGACCGGAGCCCGAGGAGACTCACCGCTACCTGGGAGGCTGATGCCGATGTCGGCGTGCTTCGACTCACCCGGCCCGTTCACGACGCACCCCATCACCGCCACGCGGAGCCCCTCCACACCTGGGTAACGCTCGCGCCAGACGGGCATCTGCGCACGCAGGTAGGCCTGGATGTCGCGCGCCATCTCCTGGAACAGCGTGCTGGTGGTGCGGCCGCAGCCGGGGCAGGCGGTCACCGTCGGAGCGAAGCTTCGCAGGTCGAGCGCCTGCAGGATCTCCTGGGCGATCTCGACCTCCCGCTCGCGCGGCGCGCCGGGGTCGGGCGTGAGCGACACTCGGATGGTGTCCCCGATGCCCTCGGCGAGGAGCGCACTGAGCGCAGCACTGCTCGAGACCGCCCCCTTGTCGCCCATGCCGGCCTCGGTGAGACCGAGGTGCAGCGGGTAATCGCAGCGCGCCGCCAGCTTGCGGTAGACGTCCCACAGCGCCCGCACCCCGGACACCTTGGCGCTAAGGATGATGGCGTCGTGCGGCAGGCCGCGCTCCTCAGCGAGCTCCGCGGAGAGCAACGCCGATTGCAGCATCGCCTCCACCAGGACCTCGCTGGCATCCGACGGGTCGTGGCGCCGGGCGTTCTCGTCCATCAGGCGCGTGAGCAGGTCCGAATCGAGCGAGCCCCAGTTGACGCCGATGCGCACCGACTTGGCGTGCTCGCGAGCGACGTCGATGATGGCGAGGAAGTTGTCGTCGCGGCGCTTCCCCACGCCTACGTTGCCCGGGTTGATCCGGTACTTGTCGAGCAACTCCGCGGCCTCGGGGTGCGCCGTCAGCAGCTTGTGGCCGTTGTAGTGGAAGTCGCCCACCAGCGGCACCTCGACGCCCGCGTCACGCAGGCGCGCCCGGATCTCGGGGAGCGCCCGCGCAGCCGCGTCGTTGTTGACCGTCACGCGCACGATCTCGCTGCCGGCGCGGGCCAGCGTTGCCACCTGCTCGGCGGTGGCCGGCGCGTCGGCGGTGTCGGTGTTGGTCATCGACTGGACGACCACGGGGTGGTCGCTGCCGACCGGGACGGAGCCGACCCGTACGGTGGGAGTGCGTCGGCGCGGGATGCTCATCGCTTCAGTCTACCGGCGCGGGACCCGCTGCCCGTGGTCCGTGCGGCACCATCGCCCGGCTCGCCTCGATCGCCGTCAACCGTTGTCGCCCTCGCCGCGGATGCGCTCCAACACCTCGGGTAGCAGGCGGCGGGTGGTGCTGATCGCCTCGCCGCCGTGGATGGTCTCGCGCCCCGACCAGTCTCCGAAGTAGCCGCCGGCCTCGGGCAGGATGATCCCGAAGGGGCCGCAGTCCCAGGGGTGCATGGTGGGGTCGAGCATGAGCTCTAGCCGGCCGCTGGCCACCAGCGCGTGCCCGTAGGCGTCGCCCCAGCCAACGGCCGCGTAGCTGGCGGCCTGCAGCCTCTGCCACGCGCCCTCCCGGCCGTGCCGCGCGAAGCTGCCGGGGTCGGTGCAAGACACGAAGGCGCGCTCCAACGTAGCGGTCTGCGTCACCTGGATGCGCCTCCCGTCGAGGAAGGCGCCGCGTCCGCGCGCGGCGTACACCATCTCGTCGAGCGCCGGGAAGTAGGCGGCGCCCACGTCGATGCGCCCCTCGACCTCGAGCGCGATGAGCACGGCGTACAGAGGCACGCCACGTATGAAGCTCTTGGTGCCGTCGATCGGATCGACCCACCAGCTCCGTCCGCTCTGCGAGCGCTCCTCGCCGTACTCCTCGCCCCGGATGCCGTCGTCGGGGAAGGCCGCGTGGAGGCGCTCGCGGATGAGCTCCTCGGCGGCCCGGTCGGCGGCCGTGACGGGGCTGTCGTCGTCCTTGTACTCGGCCTGCACGCCGGTCCGGAAGCTCGCCAGCGTCTGCCTCCCGGCCTCGTAGGCCGTGCGGATCGCAACGTCGAGGGGATCCTCTGCCATGCCCTGCCTCCTTGACCGGCCCGGGCGCCGGGTCGCGCCGCCCGGGCGCGGAAGTGCGCCTACCACGCGAATGGTACGATGCACCCATCATGCTCTACGAGCGCCCCCTGCTCGAGGATCACGAGCGCCAGTCCCTCGCACCCTACGCCAGCCTCGCGTCGGCGTCCCGTGGCCGGCTGCACCCGGAGGAGGAGAGCCTGTACCGGACGGCCTACCAGAAGGACCGCGATCGGGTCATCCACACCAGCGCCTTCCGCCGCCTGGAGTACAAGACGCAGGTCTTCGTCAACACCCAGGGCGACTACTATCGCACGCGCCTGACGCACACGCTCGAGGTGGCGCAGGTCGGCAAGAGCATCGCCCGAGCGCTCGGCCTCAACGAGGACCTGACCGAGACGATCGCGCTGGCCCACGACCTCGGCCACCCGCCGTTCGGTCACGCCGGCGAGCGCGCCCTCGACCGCCTGGCGCAGGGGATCGGCGGCTTCGACCACAACAAGCAGAGCCTTCGCATCGTCACCGAGCTGGAGCGGCGCTACCCCGCCTTCCCGGGGCTGAACCTGAGCTGGGAGACGCTCGAGGGGATCATGAAGCACGAGACCGAGTACGACCTGCCCGACCCGAGCTGGGAGCCGGACCGCCAACCTTCGTTGGAGGCGCAGGTCGTCAACGTCGCCGACGAGCTGGCCTACAACGCCCACGACCTGGACGACGGTCTGCGGTCGGGCCACCTGTCGCCGCGCGCCATCGTCGAGGTCCGCATCGTGCGGGAGCTGATGGACCGGCTGGGGATCGATCCCCTGGATTTCGCCAACACACAGCGCTACTACCTCGTGCGCGAGCTCCTGGGCGAGGTCATCACGGACGCGGCGGAGAACACAGACGCGCGCCTGCGCGAGTCGGGCGTGCGCGACGCGACCGACGTGCGCGAGGCGCCGGGGAAGCTGGTCGCGAACTCGCCGGCCATGCGCGAGAAACTGGCCGAGTTGAAGGCCTTCCTGTTCGATCGCTTCTACTTCCACTACCGGCAGATCCGCATGACCCACAAGGCCGACGCCCTGCTGGAGCGGATGTACCACGCCTACGTCCGATCGCCGGACATGCTGCCGTTCGACGTGCAGAGCCAGGCCGACGAGCTGGGGCTGGAACGGGCCGTCACCGACTACATCGCCGGCATGACCGACCGCTATGCCGGCGAGGAGTACCGGCGCCTGTTCGACCCCGACGTCCTGACCTGAGCGACCGGCTGCGCGGCGCTACTGCGTCGCCCGCGCCACCGCGATCAGGCTACCGTCGTCCGGATTCCGGAACCAGGCCACGTCGAAGCCGCCCCGCAGCACATGGATCAAGAGCCAGGGGCTGGTCAGGGACTGGGTCGTCACCTGCCCCTGTTGGGGCTGCTGCTTCACGAGGTCCACGTAGAGCTCGCCGTTCTCCACCGTCACGCTGCGCACCTGAAGGCCGTAGCCCCCGGTGGACTTCTGCCCGTCGAAGACGGCGAGGACCGTCTCGCGCGAGAAGTCGATGCTCGGCACGGGCGGCACGGTGAGCTGCGAGCCGTAGGCCTTGTACCAGAGGTTGGTGAGTTGGTCCTGGCTGTTGACCAGCAGGTACTGCGGCTTGTCGAATCCGACCGCCTTCTGCCCCTGCGCCAGCGTCTCCCAGGCCACCTGTTGGGCCGCGCTACCGGGCGCTGCGGCGGCGGTCTCGAGCCCCTGCTGCACGTACACGCCGGTCTGCAGGTACTCGCTGGTGCCGTTCACGCTGTGCTTGGGCAGCGTCGTGCTCGGCAGCACCGCCAGCACGTACGGCTTGCCGCCCTGCTCGAGCCCGTTGGCCAGCGCGTCCGCCTCGCGGTCGGTGAGCTCCCCGAGCCCGCGCAGGCGGTTCAGCCGCGGCGTGGGCACCACCGTCTGGCTGGTGCCGGCCTTGGCGCCGCTCACCAGCCGGAAGTAATCACTGCCGTCGAAGTAGACGACCTGTTCGACGTCGCTGCGGGCTTCCAGCCGCAGATCGGTGGTGAGCGGGATGCGCGACACCACGACCGGCGCGGCCTCGAGCGGGGTGACGGAGGTCCGAACGAACGCCTGACCGTCGACCAGCAGTGCGCTGTCGACGGCGTACGGCGCCGTCGAAGTCCCCTGGGTCAGGGTCACCTGCTTCCCGTCCAGGTCGAACTTCCTCGGCGATCCGTACAGGTAGCTCAGCCGGGCGTTCAAGGCACCGTAGACCGTGACGTCGTGGAGCTTCGGCCCCGACTCCGGTGCGCAGCCCGCGAGTAGGACGAGCACGGCCAGTGCCGGCAAGGCGAAACGCATGCGTACCTCCTGCGCGCATGCTATCACTGCGTGCCTGAGAACCCGCTGAGGGACGGCGTCGGCCCCTCCGGACGCGGGTCCCCCTGATATGCTGCGGGCGTGTCGCCAGGGGGCAAGCGCATCCTGATCGTTTCGGCCTCCATCGGAGGGGGGCACGTGGCGGCGGGACACGCCCTCCAGGCCGCCTTCGACGAGGCCGGCATGGTCGCCGACCACGTCGATCTGCTCGAGTACACTGCAGCGCCCTTCCGGCGCCTGTACCGCCAGTCCTACTTCGACCTGGTCCGCACCGTGCCCGATCTGGTCGAGTGGGTCGGCCGCCGTCTCGACAAGATGCCGAGTGAGGAGAAGTCGCGCCAGCAGCGCGTGCGGGCCCGGCTCACGCGCATGCTCAGCTACGAGCTGCCCGACCGGATCGCCATGGCCTACCCCGACGTGCTCGTCCATACCCACTTCCTCGGCCCCGAGATCCTCGCGGGCCGGATGCGGCGCAAGCGGAAGACTCCGCCCCAGGTCGAGGTCATCACCGACTTCTTCGCGCACAGCCTATGGCTGCAGCCGGGCCTCCTGCGTTACTACGTCGCCAGCGACGAGGTCGCGGTGCATCTGCGATCGGCGGGGGTCGAGGCAGGACGCGTCCGCGTCACCGGGATCCCGGTCGATCCACGGTTCGCGCTGCTCCCCGGCAAGGCGCAGGCCCGCGCCGAGCTGGGCATCGGCGCCGAGCGTGACGTTCTGCTGTTCATGGCCTCAGGCCTCGATGCCAGCTCCCTGCGGGCGTTGCTGGAGCAGCTCACCGAACTACGCTGGCCCCTCCTGGTGTACGTGGTATGCGGGCGAAGCCCCGGCCTGGTAGCGGTCGCGCAGGAAGCCGTCGAGGGCTACGAAGGGCCGATCGCCTTCGAGGTCCAGGGGCGCCGCGGCGACATCCCGCTGCTGATGGCGGCATCCGATCTGCTGGTGGGCAAGCCGGGGGGGTTGACCAGTAGCGAAGCGCTGGCGGCCGGCCTGCCGCTGGCCGTGGTCCACCCCTATCCTCTCCAGGAGGAAGCCAACGCCAACGTACTCCTGGAGCACGGCGCCGCCATGCGCATCGCGCCGATCACCACCTTCGCCCACAAACTACGCAGCTTCTTCAGTGACCCGGCGCGGCGCAGCGCCATGGCGGAGGCGGCACGCAAGATGGGGCGACCCGACGCGGCCCGCGCCGTGGCGGAATCGGTGCGCACCGAGCTGCTCGAGGCCGATCCGGCCGAATGATCCCCCTTCGGATGCGCCGTCACGAGGACTGGAAGCCGGCCCGACGAGCGGTAGGCTTCCGGCTCGCCCTCACGGCCCTGAGCCTGGCGGCCCTGGCCCTGATCACCTTGGCAGCCGCCCAGCCCTCCCCGAACGTCTCGACGCCGAGCGCTCCCACCGCCGTGGGCGCCGAGAGCGTGGACGTCCTCGTGGTCGGCTCGCAACCCGAAGCGATCATCGCCGCGGTGGCGGCGGCCGAGCAGGGCGCTCGGACCGCGCTCCTCACCACCGACACGCGCCTCGGCGGGCTCTTCGTGCTGGGCGAACTCAACGTTCTCGACCTGCGAACGAAGCCGCAGCTGTACCAGCGCGGGCTGTTCCTGCGCTGGTGGCGGCAGGTCGGCCAGCGTCCGGCCTTCGACGTCGACGCGGCAGAGCGCGCGTTCACGTCGATGTTGAGCCGGGCCGGCGTCGAGGTGATCCTCGGTTCCGCCGAGCCTGTCCCGCTCCTCGATGCCGACGGCCGTCTGCTCGGCGCACGCGCCGGCGACCGGACGCTGCTCGCCAAACAGGTCATCGACGGACAGGCCGACGGCCGCTTCGCGGCCGCCGCCGGGGCACCGTTCACGGTTGGCTGGGAGTCGCTGGGCGTGAAGCAGCGTATGGCCGACACCCTGGTTTTCGCTCTCCACGGCGTCGACTGGCCGGCGCTGACGCGAGCCGTGCAGGCCCGCGGCGCGGCATACGCCGAAGTGCGGGACAACGTGGTGTGGGGTCCGTTCGGCGGCTACCCCGCGGCGTACGTTCCCAGCCGTAGCGGGTTACGCCTGAGAGGGTTGAACCTCGGCCGCGAGAGTGACGGCACGGTGCTGGTGAACGCCCTGCTGGTGTTCGGCGACGACCCGCTCGATCCCGCCAGCCGCGCCGACGCCCACCGACGCGCGGCCGCCGAGGTGCCGTCGGTCGTGCGCTACCTGGCGGCGGGCATCCCGGGGCTCGAGAACGCCCGCCTGAGCGGGGTGGCTCCGAGGCTGTACGTGCGGGAGTCGCGCCACCTCGAGGCGCAGTGCGTGTTGCACGTCGGCGACGTGCTGGACAACCTCGTCACCGACCAGGACGTGGCGGCGGGCGGCTACCCGCTCGACGTCCAGAGCCTGACCGAGCACGACAGCGGCTTCGTCTACGGCACGCCCGAGGTGTACGGGGCGCGGTTGTGCATGAGCGTGTCGCCCTCGCCCGCACCGCTGTGGGTGGTGGGCAAGACGGCCGGGTTCGACCCCATCGCGTTCGCCAGCGCCCGCGTGGTGCCGTTCGGGATGGCCCTGGCCGAGGCCGTCGGGGTAGCCGCCGCCCGCGGGGCCGCGCTCGGCCTCGATCCCTCGAAGCTGGCGCGCGACCCTGCCCAGGTGCAGGCGGTGCGCGCCACGCTGCGCGCTCGCGGCGCCTACCTGCCCACGGTGGAGCCGCGCGCCCCGGTCGGACCGGTCACGAGCCCGTACTACGACGCCTACCGTCTCCTGCTCAGCCGCGGCCTGGCCGTCGGCGGCTACGACAACGATCCTCACCTCGCCCGGCCCGTTACCCAGCTGAGCTTCCTGTACCTGCTCAGCAACGTGGCACAGCGTTTCTTCGGCGATGTCGACACCGGCCCGACGCTGGTCGCGCGCTACGGCACCAGCACCGCGCCACTGCGCCCGGCCATCGCGCTGAGTGCGGTCTACGACGCCGCCTGCCGGCTCGGCGCCTGCCCGGCGGAACCTACCTGGAGCGCGTTGCAGCGAGCCGGCCTGGTGCCCGCCGGCTTCGCTCCATCGGCCCCCCTGAACCGGGGGCAGGCCTACGATCTGGCCGCCGGCGTCGCACGTCTGGCAGGCGGCGCCACGACCCACTAGCGCCGCCCACGTGCGCCGCCCTCAGGTCCGTCCGGCGGCCCGCTCCTGCACAACCGCATCGATGAACTGACGCGCGGTCCGCCCCGAGTAACCGTTACCCCAGTCGGCGAAACGAACCGCACGCTCGCTCAGGTCCGGTGCGGCGATCCCCTCACGCGCCGCCAGCGCCTCGACGATGTCGAGGTAGCGACGCTGGCTGGCGCTGGGGAAGGTGAGCGTGAGTCCGAAGCGGTCGGCCAGCGCGAGCCGTTCGTTGTGGGTGTCCCAGGCATGCACATCGTCGTCCTCGCCGGGCTGGGGCCGCTCGGAGAGACGCTCGCGCAGCAGGTGACGGCGGTTGCTGGTGGCGTAGAGCACGACGTTGGCCGGACGGGCTGTGAGGCTGCCCTCCAGCAACGTCTTCAGGGGGTGGTAGCGGCGGTCGTCGTTCTCGAAGCTGAGATCGTCGACGTAGAGCACGAAGCGTTGCGGGAGCGCGCGCAGCTGCTGGACCACCTCCGGCAGCGTCTGCAGCGCGTCCCCCGACAGCTCCACCAGGCGCAGCCCGCGCTCCCCGTAGCGCGGCAGGAGGCTGCGGACCGCCGTGGACTTGCCGCTGCCGCGCGGCCCGTAGAGCAGGACGTTGTGGGCCGGGGCTCCCGCCAGCAGCGCTTCGGTGTTGGCGAAGAGCCTGGCGAGCCGATCGTCGACACCCACCAGCGTGGCGGCGTCGGCCACGGCGGGATGGGGGATGCCGAGGAGCGCACCGTCCTGCCAGCGGAGCGCCACGTAGCGGGCGGGCGCGCCGGCGCCGTGCTCGCGGTAGCGGGCGAGCAGGTGCCCGAGGAGGGCGTCCGCCGGCTCTACCATGAGCGCCTCGGCGAGCACCGCCACGGCGTCCTCCCACGGGTCTCGCTCGGGGGGGCGCGCGAGCTCCCGCAAGAGCGGCAGATCGGCTGCGCCCTGCGCCTTCGCCTCGGACCACCAGTTGCGCCTCAGGGTACCCGCGATCCCCTCCAGGTCGGCGCGCGCCGCTTCGAGAAGGCCGGCAGGAGGATCGGTCTCACGGACCAGAGGGTTGTCCACCCCGAGCAGGGCGCCCGCAAAGGCCGACGCCAGATCGGCGCGCTGCTCGGCCAGCAACGCCCTCACAACGCCCACATACGCCGCTTCGACCGGCTCCGGGTACCGTCCCTGCAGGGCCGCGTCCAGAGCTCTGAGGGCCGGCCAGGTGGGGCGCTGCTCCAACCCCCTGAGCACCATCAGCGGCCGCACGGCACCTCCTCGCCGCGCAGCCGGCAGGCGAACTCCGGAGCGGCGGCCAGCGCCGCACGCATCGCCTGCTCTCCGGCAAGGATCGCCTGCGGCGACTTGTGGAAGTCCCACCAGGCCGTGGGCGGATCCTCACGCACCAGCAGCCCGCCGCGCGGCGCCCGGAGCCCGTGACTGTACGAGCGCAGCGAGATCGCCAACCCGCGGGCCATCTGGCCGAACGGTCCGTTCGCCCTGCTGCGGGCGGCCAGCCGTTGGTAGCGCCGGCCCCAGCGCGAGGCGTTGAAGCGCCGGATGAAGCGCACGAGGCGTGAATGCTCCACGTCGATGCCGGCGTGGAGCCCGATGACGATGTCCGGATCCAGCGTGGACAGCGCGCGGAACGGCACCGTTTCCACGAAACCGCCGTCGATGAGCACGCGGCCTTCCCGTCGCACGGGGGCGAACACGCCCGGCAGCGCGATGCTCGCCTGCACCGCCTGCGCGATGCTCCCCTCCCGGATCACCCGCAGTCGCCCCGTCGAGAGATCGGTGCAGGCCACCACGAAGGGGATCTCGGTATCGGCGAACGTGGCCCCGAAGAAGAACTTGCGATCGAGCCAGCGCGCCAAGCGCCGGCCGTGGATGAGGCTGCCGCGGTGGATGCCGAAGTCGATGCCCTGCCGCCAGATCTCCCCGGTGTCCTGCTCCCGCACCAGCCTCTCGAGCTCCAACGCAGGCATGCCCAGCGCGTAGAGAGCGGCGATGATCGCCCCGTAGCTCGTGCCCGCCAGCGCGCTCGGCGTGGCCCCCTCGGCCTCGAGCACCTTGAGCGCCCCGATGTGCGCCAGGCCACGGGCCGTGCCGCCGCTGAACGCCACCCCGAGACGCGGCCGGACGCCATGGGCTGCGGCCGCCTTCATGAGCACCATGCTACAACGCAGGCCTCCCCGCGCGCGTCGTCGCGTTGCGCGCCTGGACGCGCCCTTCAGCGCCTGCGGCGGTGCCGGGAAGACGATTGCCCGGTGGTACAGTGACCCCTGATGTCGGCGCTGTACCAACGAGCCCGCCCCGTCCGCTTCGACGAGGTCGTAGGCCAGGAACATGTCATCGAGGTGCTGGGCTCGGCGGTTCGCCGCGACCGCATCGGTCACGCCTACCTCTTCTCCGGCCCGCGGGGGGTGGGCAAGACTACGACCGCACGCCTGCTGGCGATGGCGGCGAATTGCGAGGACGAGGACCCGGCCGCGCGGCCCTGCGGTCGTTGTGAATCCTGCCGCCTGGTGCAGGAGGGCTCGCACCCCGACGTGACCGAGCTCGATGCGGCCTCCAACAACTCGGTCGACGACGTTCGGGATCTGCGTGAGAAGGTCGGCCTGGCGGGTCTGCGCGGCGGCACCCGGGTATGGATCCTCGACGAGGCCCACATGCTCAGCCGTGCGGCCGCCAACGCCTTGCTGAAGACGCTCGAGGAACCCCCTCCAGGCCTGCTCTTCATCCTGGCGACGACCGAACCAGAGAAGCTGCCACCGACGATCCTGTCGCGCTGCCAGCACTTCCGCTTCCGGCGCCTCTCCGAGGATGAGATCGCGGGCAAGCTGGAGGCGCTGGCGGCGGCGGCCGACGTCGCAGCGGAGCCGGAAGCCCTCCGGCTGGTGGCGCGGGTTGCCGACGGCGGAATGCGCGACGCCGAGTCGATGCTCGAACGGCTGCTGCTGCTCGACGACGGCATCACCGCGGGTGCCGCCGAGGAGGCGCTGGGGCTGCCCCCGAACGATCGATTACGGACGATGGGCGGCGCGCTCGCCGAGCAGGATCTGGCGACGCTGCTCGACGAAGCCGCCGCGCTCTATCGCGAGGGGTTCTCGCCGCGCACGCTGGCTGAACAACTCACGCGCACCCTGCGCGACGCCCTGGTGGGCTCGGTCAGTGGACGGGGTTTCCGTCTCGCGATCGACGATGCCGCCCTGATGCGCGTCATCCAGGCGCTCGACGACGATATGGAGCGCTTCTTGCGGCACAACGATCTCTACGCGCTCGAGGTGGCCCTCATCAAGGGCCTCAACGCGCTGCGCGAGGGGGCGGGGCGGGGTTCCGCCGGCGAGGGGACCGGGGCCCCGGCCGCGGACACGACCGCGGACACGACCGCGGACACTGTCGCGGACACTGTCGCGGACACTGTCGCGGACCCAGCTGTGGACCCAGCCGCGGTCACGCAGTCGGGCTCGGGAGCGAGCGCAGAAGAGCCGGGCGACTTCGCCACCCGTGACGCCGGCGCCGGCCGCCCCGGTGCGCCGGCGGCGCCTCCCTTCGAACCGAACGGCGGGCGCCGCGGCCGCTCCGGTAAGCGCGCGTCCGCCGAAAGTGCGGGTGCGGCAGCCGGTACGCGGACAGAGGCGACGGCGAGCACACCGCCGGAAGCGTCGCCCGGCGCGGGTACAGACACCGATCCAGACACCGATCCAGACACCGATCGGAACGCGAGTACGTACGCCGCCTCGGACTCCGAACCGGCATCGCCCGCAGCATCGCACGCAGCGTCGCACGCGGACACGACCGACACGCCGCGCAAGCCGCTGTCCTGGCGGGCCGTCAAGGCGAAGGCGGGCGCGCAGCTCAAGGCCTTCCTCAAGCCGGCGCACGAGAGCGTCGACGGAGACGTGGTGCGACTCACGTACGACGCCGTCCACCGCTTCCATCATGCTCAGCTCCTGGGGCGCTCCGAGGAGCTCGCCGCCCTGGTCGACGAGGTCGCCGGCCCCGGCCACACGATCCTGATCGAAGGTCCCGACGGGGGCGCACCAAAAAAAATAGCCTGACGGGGCCCCGCGCGGCGGGAGCCCCGGCAGCCCCACGAACTGCGGCGGCCGCGAACCCGCCACAACGGGATCGACCGCTGCCGTCCGGCGCGTCCTCCCCATCCCCGGAGGGCGACGCCCAGGACGACGGTGCGCCCGAGCGCGGAGCTCCCGAGGACGCACGCGAGGACACGGCGACCGAGGACACGGCGGCCGAAGACACGGCGGCCGAAGACACGGCGGCCCGGAACACGGCGCTTCTGGATACGGCGGCCGAGCACGCAGCGCCCGAGGAGCCGGCGCCCGACGAGGCAGCGCCCGAGAAGGCAGCGCCCGAGAAGGCAGCGCCCGAGGAGGCAGCGCCCGACGACGAGACCGCCGATGACGGGTCGCCGGCGCCCGCTACTTCGGTGACCGAAGCGTCCACGACCCGAGCGTCCAAGATGGAGGCCAAGGAGGGCGCGGCGCCGGCAAGCGAAGTACCCGAATCGGGGGCCAGGGACCAGGACCGGGATCCCGGTATCCCCGATGACGTCGCGACCGGCGTCGAGGAGCTCCCGCCCGGGTTCTGGGACGCGCCACCGCCGTCCGCACCATCGCGCTCCTCACGCCCGCACTCTCCGCGCGCCCAATCTCCGCGCGCCCAATCTCCGCGCGAGCGAGCCCCGCGCCCGCAGTCCCAACAGCGACCGCCGGAAGGCGGCGCGAGCGGCGAAGGTGAAGTCGAAGCGGGCACAGCTGACACAGGAACGAGCGACGCTGCTACCGGTGGGGACCTGGAGCGCGCCCTGCTCGGCGGCGAGGCCACGGCCGATGAGCTTCCCGAGGCCCTACGAGACACCGTGGACGCCCTTCAGGAGCTGTTCCCCGGCGAGTTGCTCGCGGTCACGCCGCGCGCAGGAGACGGCGAGGACGGCACGGAGACCGGTGAAGAGGCCGGCGCCGGCGCCGGCGACCCCGAGGGCGAGGACGCCGACGAGGCCGGAGACACGACCCCCCGACGCGACGACGCGGGCTAGACTGCCCTGGGAGAACGTATGAACATCCAGAAACTGATGAAGGAAGCGCAGCGCGCGCAGAAGCAGATGGCCGAGGCGCAGGAACGCCTCGCCGGCATGGCCGTCGAAGGCAGCGCCGGGGGCGGCATGGTGCGGGCCAGCGCCAACGGCGACGGCACCGTGACGCGCGTTCACATCGACCCCAAGGCCGTCGATCCCGACGACCTGGAGATGCTCGAGGATCTCGTCACCGCCGCGATCAACGACGCCCAGCGCAAGGTCAAGGAGCTGCAGGAGCAGGAGCTCGGCGGCGCCATGGGTGGCCTCTCCGGGCTCGGCGGCATGGGCGGCCCGTTCTGATCGCAGGAGCATCGCGAGCATGAAGTACCCGACGGCGCTGGTCACCCTCATCCGGGAGCTCGGACGACTGCCGGGTATCGGCCCCAAGAGCGCTCAGCGCCTGGCCTTCTACCTCTTCAACCAGCCCGAGGAGGACGTTCGACGCCTTGCGGACTCCATCCGGGACGCGAAAGCGTTCCTGGACCGATGCCCGGTCTGCTTCAACGTCATGACCAAGGGAGAGCCGTCCTGTGCGGTGTGCTCGGACTCCCTACGCGAGCGATCGGTGATGTGCGTGGTGGAGCAGCCGGCGGACGTGCTGGCCATCGAACGAAGCGGTGAGTACCAGGGTCTGTATCACGTGCTCCACGGCGCGTTGAGCCCCATGAACGGTGTCGGGCCGGACCAGCTCACCATCGGCGCGCTGATGGAGCGGACCGGGAGCCCGGACATCCGCGAGGTCATCCTCGCCACCTCCACCACGGTCGAGGGCGAAGCCACCGCGATGTACCTGGCGCGACAGCTCGGCGAGCGGGACGTGTCGGTCTCGCGGATCGCCTACGGCCTCCCCATGGGGGGCGACCTCGAGTACGCCGACGAGGTGACCCTGGGACGTGCCATCAGCCACCGCCGCCCGCTCTGATCCGGCCCGCCGGCGCGGTCGCGCCGCGGACCAGCGCCGGCCTCGGGCGCGCCGCAGGGCCTCGACCGGTGGCCACGCCACAGTTGACAGACGCGGGGCGGTCCGTATAATGGCGGCGCATTTGAAGGTGGAACCCCATTGACTGCTCAGAAACAGACCAAACGCCTCGTCATCGTGGAATCGCCGACCAAAGCTCGGACCATCCGGCGCTTCCTACCGGCCCAGTACCAGGTCGAGGCCTCGATGGGCCACGTGCGCGACCTGCCCGCCTCCGCCGCGGAGATCCCCAAGGAGCTCAAGGGGCAGAGCTGGGCTCGCCTCGGCGTCGACGTGGACCAGGGATTCAAGCCGCTGTACGTGGTGTCGCCTCGCAAGAAGAGCGTGGTCAGTAGCCTGCGCTCGGCACTGAAGAACGCCGACGAGCTCTACATCGCAACGGATGAGGATCGCGAAGGGGAGTCGATCGGCTGGCACCTGGTGGAGGTGCTCGAGCCCGACGTGCCGGTGAAGCGCATGGTGTTCCACGAGATCACCGAGGACGCCATCCGGGGTGCGCTCGACGCGACCCGCGACATCGACGTGCACCTGGTCGATGCGCAGGAGACGCGCCGCGTGCTCGATCGCCTGGTCGGGTACAGCATCAGCCCGCTACTGTGGAAGAAGATCGCCCCCAAGCTCTCCGCGGGACGCGTGCAGAGCGTGGCGGTACGGCTGCTGGTGATGCGCGAGAAGGAGCGGATGCGCTTCGTTCCCTCGGGCTACTGGGACCTACAGGCCAGGCTCCGTAAGGACTCGAGCCCGTTCGCCGCGGTGCTGACGCACTTGGACGGTGTCCGCCTGGCCGGCGGCCGTGACTTCGACGCCGAGACCGGCCGCCTGAGAGACGGCCTCGAGCCCGGGCGGGACGTCCTACTGCTCGATGAGGCCCGAGCGCGCGGCCTGGCCGAGGCCGCGCACAGCGCCGCCTGGCGGGTCGCGTCGGTCGAGGAACGCAGCTCCACACGCTCCCCTTCGGCGCCGTTCACGACCTCGACGCTGCAGCAGGAGGCGAGCCGCAAGCTCAGCCTTGCCGCCAAGGACACCATGCGCGTAGCGCAGGAGCTCTACGAGAACGGCTACATCACCTACATGCGCACGGACTCCACCAACCTCTCGCAGGAAGCCATCGAAGGCAGCCGCGAGGCGATCGGAAAGCGCTACGGCAGCGACTACCTCAGCCCGAATCCGCGGCAGTTCAAGGGAACGGCACGCAACGCTCAGGAAGCGCACGAGGCCATCCGGCCCGCCGGCCGCGCCATGCTCACCGCCGAGGAGCACGGCCTGAGAGGCGTGCAGGCGGCGCTGTACGAGCTTGTCTGGAAGCGCACGCTGGCGACCCAGATGGCGGACGCGCGCCTGAAGTTCGTCACTGCGCGCATCGCCGCAAGCACCTCGCTGGGCGAAGGCACGTTCCGGGCGAGCGGGCGCACCATCCTGTTCCCCGGGTTCTTCCGTGCCTACGTCGAAGGCTCGGATGATCCCGACGCCGCCCTGGACGATCGAGATCAGCCCCTGCCCGAACTGGCGCAGGGCGACGCGTTGAGCATGAACGATGTCACCGCCGAAGGCCACGAGACCAAACCCCCCGCCCGCTTCACCGAGGCCTCGCTGGTCAAGCTGCTGGAGAGCGAGGGTATCGGCCGCCCCAGCACCTACGCCAGCATCATCGACACCATCATGCGGCGGGGTTATGCCCGCAAGAACGGCTCCCAGCTGGTACCGACCTTCATGGCGTTCGCCACCAACAACCTGCTCGAGCGGCAGTTCTCGCAGTTGGTCGACACGGAATTCACGGCCAACATGGAGTCGGCGCTGGACGACATCGCGGCCGGCTCGCTGGCCTCGAAGCCCTACCTGCGCGACTTCTTCCTTGGTGAAGGCGGGATCGACGCGCGCGTCAGCGAAGGCCTCGAAGGCATCGACGCGCGCGAGATCTCGACCATCCACAATGGGCCCTGGGACCCGTACGTGGTGAGGGTCGGGCGCTACGGTCCCTACGTGGAGGGGCCGGTCGAGGCGGGTGAGCTCAAGACCTCCTCCCTCCCCGACGACCTCGCCCCAGGCGACGTCACCCGCGAGATGCTCGAGCAGTACCTGCTGGAAGGCAACAAGGGCGATGTGGTCGTCGGTGAGGAACCGGCGTCGGGCTTGCCGATGCTGCTCAAGCGCGGGCCCTACGGGCCCTACCTTCAGCTCGGCGAGGTCCCGGCGGACGCCGGCACGGGCGGCAAGAAGGGTGACAAGAAGGTCAAGCCCAAGCGCGTGTCGCTGCCGCCCGGCGTCTCCCCGCACGACATGCACGCCGAGCTTGCCGCGCGCTTGCTGGCGCTGCCGGCGAGTATCGGGGAACACCCCGAGACGGGGGCGGCGGTCGAGATCGGCGTGGGACGTTACGGGCCGTACGTGCGCCACCAGGGCGTCTACGCCTCCATCCCCAAGGACACCTTCGTGCTCGAAGTCGCCCTCGACCAGGCCGTCGAGTTGCTCCACAAGAAGGCCTCGCGCAACAAGGCTCTCCGGGTGCTCGGCGAGCACCCCGAGGCCGGCACGGCGATCGAAGTACGCGACGGGCGCTACGGACCCTACGTCAAGAGCGGCAAGCTCAACGCCTCGCTGCCCAACGACGTCTCCCCCGACGACGTCACACTGGAGCAAGCCGTCGAGCTGCTGGCCGCGCGCGCGGCCAAGACCGGCAAGAGCGTCAAGGGCGGCGGCAAGGGCAAAGGCACTGCCAAGAAGGGTAAGGCGACCGCCAAGCGCGCGAAGAAGGCTTCGAGGAGCGCCGGCACCAAGCGCCCCAAGGCCAGCAACGCCGACCTCGCTCCCTTCCTGGGAGAGCTCGACCCGCAGGTCGCCGAGGCGGTGGCGCGGATCGAGGGCATGAACGGCTACCCGGCTCAGCCGCAGGAGGACGTCTCCAGGGCCTTGCAGGTGAGCCAGGACGAAGTCGTGCGCCTGCACAAGCGGGGAATGTTCAAGCTGCGCATGGCCTTCGGGAAGCATCGCAACCAGGAGCCTCAGGCCGAGCCGGTCTGAGCGAAACACAGCTCCATGAGCGTCGGCGAGCCCCTCAACCTGCTGGGGTTGGCGCGCGCCTCGGGCCAACGCCCCGCGCTGGTGCCGGGCACCGACCTGAGCGTCCGCCGGTTGGCCGAGCAGCACCAGGAACGGACGTCGGCCGCGAGTTGGCTGCTGGTGCTCGAGGGCCGCTTGATCGTCGACCTCCCACATGGCGATTTCCGGATCCTGGAGCGGGGGGACGCCCTACACCTGCCGGCCGGGCTCGAGCTGACGCTGCAGGCCGTCGAGGGCGAAGCCCTGGTCGTCTGGAGAACGACCGCCGACACCTGAAGCGCGGCCTAGCCCCGTAGACTGGAGCCGTGCGGCGCACATCCGTAACCGAGGGCATCGTCATCCGGCGCAAGGTCCTGCCGAGCGGCGATCTGGTCGCCACCCTCATGAGCGAGCACGGTAAGTGGCGCGGCATCGCCCGCAAGGGCCGCCTGCCGGGCGGCAACCTGGGGCGCCTCAGTCTCTTCCACGACGTCACCGTGCAGTACTACCGCAAGCACGAGGACGATCTCGCGTTGCTCACCCAGGTGCGCCTCAACGGAGCGCTGCCCAACCTCGCGAAGCCCGAGATCTATCCGTATGCCCACGTGCTGGCCGAACTCACCGACGCCCTGACGGTTGACGTCCATCTCGGCGAGCAAGTCTACGCCTACCTCGCCAGCGGACTGCGGGGGCTGAACCGGCACCCGGACCCCGACCTGGTGGCGCTCGCCTACGCCTGGAAGCTGCTGGGCCTGGCCGGCCTGGCGCCCTCCACCGACGTGTGCCTGCAGTGTCGCGCCGAAGGTCCGCTGGTCGCGCTCGACGTCGCCGGCGGCGGCCTCGCTTGCAGCGCCTGCGCCCGCGGCATGAGCCTGGGGCCCGACGGGGCGGCAGAGCTACGCCGGCTCGTCGCCGGCAGTCTTCACGCTCTGCTGCGCACACCGCCCGTCGACCGGGAGCTCCAATGGCGGGTGCTCGAGCGCTACGTCACCTACCACGTGCGGGAGCTTCACGCCTTCGCCACGCCGCGGCATGCCGCCGCGGGAGCCGCCGGTGCTTGAGGTCGTCGCAGCGCTGGTGGCCGGCTACCTCCTGGGGTCGCTGCCCTTCGCGGCCTGGATCGCGCGCGTGCGCGGCGCCACCATCTTCGAGATCGGCTCCGGGAACATGGGCGCCATGAACACCGCGCGCAACCTCGGCTTCGGTCTGGGCGCGCTGGTCCTGCTTCTCGACGCCGCCAAGGGCGCCGCGGCGACCGGCGTCGGGCTACTGCTGGCACAGTCGCCGACAGCGCCCAACGGCCCCTTGACCTGGTTGCTGCCCGCGCTCGCCGCCGGGCTGGGCGCCGTCCTCGGCCACGCGTTCTCGCTGTACATCGGCTTCCGTGGCGGCAAGGGGCTCGCCGCCGCCTTCGGGGTCTCGTTGCCGCTCTACCCGCTCGGGGGCCTGCTCGGTGCCGGCGTGCTGCTCGTCCTGACCCTGGCGCTGCGCCACCGGTCCGGGCTGGCCGCCGTCATCACGGTGGCGCTCTACCCGGCTCTGGTGCTGGCTTCGCAACTCGCCCGCGGGCGCGGCGCGGCTGTCTCCTGGGAGATCGCCGCAGGGGTCGCGTCGATGGCGCTGGTGGCGCTCTACCGCCACTACCTGGCATTCCGACGCGAACGCGAACGCGTCCGCTGAACGGATGCCGCGGCCGCGGCCCCACTGAGCTGCCCGCGCTAACGGCCGGCGCTCACAACCGCAGCTCACTGCCAGCGCTCACTGCCAGCGCTCACTGCCCTCGAGCCTCTGGTGGAGTGCCAGGGCGCGCACCTCACCCACCAGGAAGAGGCTTCCCGCCACCACCACGGTACCGTCCGGCCCTGCCCAGCGCGTTGCGAGCCGGAGCGCCTCCGGCGGGTCAGCGGCCACGGCGTCGGCCCGGACGAGCGGTGCCAGCGCCTCGGGCGCCATGGACCGTGGGCTCGAGCTCGCGCGCGTCGCGATGGTCCGCTCGGCCACGCCGGTCAGCGCCGATGCCACGCCCGCGACGTCCTTGTCGGCCGAGAGCCCCAGCACCAGCACCGGCACCCGCCCCTCCAGGGTCGTCAGGGCACTCGCCAGGGCGGCCGCCGCTTCGGGGTTGTGGGCGCCGTCGAGAACCAGCCAACGATCGTTGTATCGCAGGCGCTCGAGCCGCCCCGGCCAGCGAGCCTCCGCGGCGCCGCGCGCGGCCACGTCCAGCGGCACCCCCAGCTCGGCCGCACCCATCAGCGCCAGCGCCGCGTTGCGCGCCTGGTGGCGCCCGACCAGCGCGGTGACGGCCTCGACCGACCCGAATGGCGTGGCGAGGCGGAGCTCCAGACCCTGCCATCCACGCTCGACCACCCGCATCTCGACTTCGCGCTCCAACGCCCGCAGCGCCACGCCCTGGTCGGCAGCGTCCGCCTGCAACCACGCCAGAGCCTCACCGGAGGCACCGGTCCAGGCCGGGACGCCGGCGCGCAGGATCCCTGCCTTCTCGTGGGCGATCTTCTCCAACGTTCCGCCCAACACGCCAGTGTGGTCGAGCGCCACCCCCGTGATCAGCGACAGAACCGGGTCGACGACGTTGCTGGCGTCGAAGCGCCCGCCCAACCCCACCTCCAGCACCGCGGTGTCGACCCCGGCCTCAGCGAACAGCAGCAGGGCGGTGGCCGTGACGATCTCGAAGAAGGTGGCGCCCAGCCGTTCTGCGACGGGGCGCACGCTGGCCAGCACGGCGATCAGGGCGTCTTCGTGGACGGGCGCGCCGTCGACCACGAAGCGCTCCGAGAAGCGCACCAGGTGGGGGCTGGTGGTGAGCCCCACGCGCTCGCCGGCGGCCCCCAGGGCCGCCGCCAGCACGGCGGCCGTGCTCCCCTTGCCGTTGGTCCCTCCCACCAGTGCCGCCCGGTATGCCCGCTCGGGGCGGTCGAGCGCGTCGAGAAGCTGACGCATCCGTTCCAACCCCAGGTGAACGCCGAAGCGCTGACGCCCGAGCACCCAGCCCAGAAGGTCGCCGCTGTCAGGTCTCGTCATCGATCCGCCGCAACAGCTCGGCCTCGCCGCCAGCAACGTGGTGGTGGGCGACGAGCCGGGCGACCCCTTCGCTGCCGCCGGCAGCGCGGATCATCTCCGCGCCGTAGGCATGGTGGTGCTGCTTCATCTGGAGCGCCCCGGCCAGGCCCGGCAAGCGCGGCTCGGGGGCGAGCTGCCGTTCCGGCAACAGGTGCACCAGGATGCGCTCGAGCACACGGTAGCGGCGCCCCGACTTGCCGACGTCGTGGAGCAACGCCGCCCGCACGAGTTCGTCCGTGACGCCGGGGTGGCGGGCCAACAGCGCCCTGGCGACCTCGCAGGCATGCTGCCGGTCGCGAGGATCCATGGCCTGGTAGAGACGGAACTCCGCGGCGGGTAGGTGTGACCGGGCGAAGGCGTCGTCGGGCGGCGCCAACCAGGGGGCCACCGCGCGCACCGTCCGCCGTGCCGCGTTGAGATACCACACCGTCGGCCGAGCCATCGCGGAGACGAGTCTACCGCTTCCCGCCCGGCGCCGAACCGGTCACGACGCCGCCTTCGGTTCGGCCTACCGCCCGCTCTAGGGTATGCTTGCTGGCGCGATCCGGCGGGCGCCCAGCGCGCCCCCGATGGAGCCCTGCCGATGCACCAGCGCCGTTCATCCCCTGCCCTCCTCGTCCTGATGGTCGTCGCGGCCCTGCTCGTCGGCAGCGCCGGCGCTCAGGGCACAGCCGCCGGCCAGGACACCTCCGCCGGCACGCCTTCCGCCGGCACCGGCACGCCTTCCGCCGGCACCGGCACGCCTTCCGCCGGCACCGTCACGGCCGCCCCCGCATCGGGCAGCGGGGTGGCGTCGGAAACGACGTCCGCGCTCGGTATGACGGGCAGCGACCCCGCCGCACTGGCCGATCTCGCCGTACGGACCTGGCTCAAGCGAAGCCCTGTCACCTTGGAGCACCTCTCCGCCCTCGACACGCGCCAGCTGTGCCAGGCTCTACCCGGCATGATCACGCATCCGGCGCCCCAGGCGGGCACGCAGGTCCACCTCAACGACCGCCAGGAACAGCCCACCCAGGATCCGAACCGCAAACGCTTCACCTACAGCGCCGTGCGCCCCGGGAACCAGCTCGATGTGGTGGAGGTCGATCTCAGCCGCAAGGGCGCTACCTGGACCGTCGACGACGTCGGCTATCGCACCACCGTGCAGCCCGGCGGCGTGCGCAGCTGGCTGCAGGGGAGCTCGGCCTCGTGGTTGTTCATCGGCTTCAGCCTCCTGATCCTGCTCGGTCTGCTGCGCCCCAGCCCACTGCGTCGCTGGCTGCGTGAGGGCTGGGGCTACATCCGGGAGCACCGCCGCTTGGTCATCGGCACCTTCGTGTTCCTCTACGCCATGTTCGCGCTGGGCGCACTGGTCGGCTCAGGGCTCCCCAAGGAGTGCGAGACCGCCATCGTGAGCGTCGTCAAGACGGCGGTCACCAGCGTTGGGGCCACCCAGGCGTACGGCAGCGGCGACATCGTCCGGGCGGCCGTCACCACCTACTACCAGAACTTCGTGGTCGTCACGCTGTCGGTCACCTTCACGCTTGCGCTGCTGTTCGGCGTGCCGGCCTACCTGCTGAGCGCCGCGTCGTACTTCGTTCAGGGCATCCCGTTCGGCCTGATCGGCACGGCTTCGGTGGGCCAGCTGGTCCTGGTGTTGATCCTGCTCCTGATCGAGCTCAGCTCGTACTTCATCGTGGTCGCCGGCGGCGGCATGTTCCTCGCCACGCTGGTGCGGCGCGGCCTCGGCGCCCTGCCTCAGGCGTTCCGAAAGCTGGCCACCATGCTGCCCTTCGCAATGGTGATGCTCTTGCTGGGCGCCTGGTACGAGGCGTTCATCGTGCTCCGTCTGGGCGGCTGAGCCAGCGCGTCACGGCTGGAGCAGGAGCTGCCGGCTGGCCACGGCGACGTCCATCAGATCTCCCGCCTCGGCGAACGCCCCCGCCCCCGGACCCACCGCCAGAAGCGGCACGGGGTTGCGCGTGTGGCGCGATGACCCCAGATCCTCCAAGTTGCCGTGGTCGGACGTGAGCACCAGCGTCGCACCGCCCAGCTCAGCGAGCAACCCCGCCAGCAGGCCGTCGATGGACTCCAGCAGGCGCACGCCCTCGGCGAAGCGCTGCTGGTGCCCGAGCTGATCGGTGAGCCACACGTCGTAGAACGTGAACGCGTGGCGCGCCACCAGGCGGGCGAGCCGGCGCCCCGCCTCATCCGCTGTCAGCACCGCCAGCGCCGGCGCGTGCTCCCGGAACCCCTGCCCGGTAACGTCGGCCGCGAGAGCGTCGCCACGGCGGTAGGCGTCGATATCGAACAGCGACACGCCCGCAGCCCGGGCCGCGGTCACCGGTGCGTTGGGCCGCAGGCGACGCGCCTCCAACGCCCGGAAGTACCCCTGCGGATAAGCGTTGGCGATCGCCGCGGAACCGCCGGCATGGTGGAACAGCGTGTCGTGCTGAAGGGCCCGGATCAGCGTCGGCCCCGGCCAGGGACCGTAGTGCCGGCCCATGATCGCCGCCCCGTTGCGTCCGGTCAGCAGGCTGGTCTGGCCCGTGGCCGATTGCGGCAGGCCCTCGTGACCCAGTCGCGCGTCGATCGGCCGGAAGACCAGCCCGGGCTCGCTCCGGGCGGCGGCGCCCGCCGCGGGAACGCCGCCGACGAGCTCGCGCAGGCGCGGCAGCTCGGCCGCCGCCAGCGGGTTCCGCTCGGGGTCGGGGTCACCCAACCCGACGCCGTCCAGGAACACCATCACGACCCGGCCAGGAGCAGCGTGCTCCCGGTCTGCGACGCCCTCAACCAACCCCCATCGCCTCTTTGGCCCTGGCCAGGGTGGGGGCGGCGATCGTCCGCGCGCGCTCCGCTCCGTGCGCCAGCAACTCGTCGATCCGGCCGGGCTCCGCCATGGTCGCCTCGAAGGCCTGACGGATCGGCGTCAACGTGTCGAGAACGGCTTCCGCAACCGCCTTCTTGAGATCGCCGTAGCCCTTGCCCTCGAACGCCTGCTCCAGGGCCTCCATCGGCCGTCCATCGAGGGTCTGCAGGATGCTCAGCAGGTTCCGGACCCCGGGAGAGGCGTGCTCGTAGCGCACCTCGCGACCGGAGTCGGTCACCGCCGACATGATGGTCTTGCGGATGACGCGCTCGTCGTCGAGGAGGTTGACGGCGTGCCCGGCACGCTGGGCGCCGATGCTCTTGGACATCTTGACCTCGGGGTCGTCGAGCCCCATGATGCGCGCGCCCACGCTCGGCACCACCGCCTGCGGCAGCACGAACACCTCGCCGAAGAGATTGTTGAAGCGCACGGCGATGTCGCGCGTGAGCTCGATGTGCTGCCGTTGATCCTCGCCGACCGGCACCATCTCGGTGTCGTAGAGCAGGATGTCGGCAGCCTGCAGCACCGGGTAAGCGAGCAGGCCGGTGCCGACGCTCTCCCGTCCGTCGGCCTTGGTCTTGAACTGCGTCATGCGGTAGAGCCAACCCAACGGAGTTGCGCAGTTGAGCAGCCAGGTGAGCTCCGCGTGCTCGTGCAGATGCGACTGCGCGAAGATGGTGTTGCTGTCCGGATCGAGTCCTACCGCCAGGTAGAGCGCGGCAACGCGGCGGACGTCATCCTTCAGGCGCTTGGGATCGACGTTCTCGGGGATGGTGAGGGCGTGCAGGTCGACCACGCAGAAGACGTTGTCGCGCTCATCCTGACGCTCCACCCACTGACGTAGCGCCCCGAGGTAAGTGCCTAGGTGCAGGTCGCCGGTGGGTTGGATGCCGGAGAAGACGCGGGGCTTCGCCGTCGAGGCGGTGGTGGACACGAAACGTGGCATGACTTCCGGGTCGGCATCGCTCATTCGGTGAGTATACCGACGGACCCTCGGCCGACCGTCTCCTCACCGTCGGTCGGGTTCCGCCATTGGGGTGCCGCCGTCGGGGGGTCGCCGTCGGGGCGGGCGCCATGGCCTCAGGCACGCTCGACCTGGCACAGGTAGGCGCGATGGGGGACCGATCCACTGACGGGATCGACCTCGCGGCGCCCGATGATGCGGTTGAGGTTGGCGCCGAAGCCCACGAGACCGTGCACGGCGTAGGGACGTCGGTCGAGGATGGCGTCGTACAGGTCGCCCGAGGTCACATGCCCGAAGCGTGCCGGACCGAGGGGGCGGTCAGCGAAGCCGAGCGTCTTGGCGCGCTGCTCGGCCGGGAGCAACTCGGCCCCGGAGACATCCGCCGTCGGCGCCACCGCGAACCTGACGTTGCCACCTGGCGCGTCGATGCTGCCCGTCAAGGCGTAGAGCTGCGCGATCGCTCGGGCGGGTAGCGGCGGCAAGCGGCGCTCACCAGCTCGAACACGGGCCGACACGCGACCGGACCTTGCACCGTGTCGATGGTGTAGGAGCCCGTCAGAGCCAACCGCGGGCCACCTCCGGCCACCTGCGGGCCGGGCGCACACACGACCGGCCGTCCCCGATCCTCGTCCCAGGCAACGTTCCCCTGTTCGCTGCCGCACCCGAGTAGATCGCGCTCGGTCAGCAGCCGGCCGTTCTTCTCCCGTACCAGGAGGGGCGCGTTGGTCCAGTCGCGGACGAACGCCCGGTCGTACCAGCCCCGTTCGATCATGACGTGGGTGAGCCCGAGCGCCAGAGCCGCATCGGTCCCGGGCCGGAACGGTGCGTCGAGGGTCGACGACGATGAGCCGGGCGCCGCGCTTCTGCGCCTCGACCGTGGCGGTGGCGTGGACCAGTCGAGCGAGGTTCGGATTGTACCCCCAGTACAGGATGCATCCCGCCTGCTCGAGATCCGGCATGTAGTGGCCCGGTACCCCGGCCCCGAAGGTGTACTGGGTGGCGAGGAAGCGGCCCCATCCGCACAGCTCCATCGAGGTGACCGCTTTGGGGGTCCCGAACGCGTTCATGAGTCGTTGGATCCACACGTTGGCATCGTCCGATGCCGAGGTGGACGGCGACGCCACGCTGAACGCGACGCTCTCGGGCCCGTGGCGCTCGGCGATGGTGCGCAGACGTCCGGCGGCGAGCTCGAGGGCCTGGTCCCAGCTGATGGCCCGCCAGCCGGGATCGGCGCTCCCCTTCGGTCGCGTGCGTCGCAACGGGTGGCGAAGCCGCTCCCGATGCTCGACGAGTTCCGGCGCCGCCCGCCCCTTCGCACACAGCGCCTTGCCGGTGGGGTGCGCCGGATCCGGCTCCAGCCGCACGAAGCGGCCGCCGTCGACCACGGCGAGCGACCCGCAGCGTGAGACGCACAGCGCGCAGTACCCGCGGACCCGCTTCACCGACCGCTCGTCGGGCTCCATGACGGCACCAGCCTCTCAGGGCGATGCGCACATGCTAGACCACACCACGAGCACGGACCGCGAGGTGACAGGCCGAACCTTCAACCGCGCTCCGGCGCGAAGCACACCGCCCGCCAACGCGCAGGCGCCCGACGCGACCGGCTCAGGGGAAGGCGTGTCCCACCCACGCAAGTGGGTTGGTGGGCACACCGTTGACGCGCATCTCCCAGTGCAGGTGCGGCCCCGTGCTGAGCCCCGTGGTTCCCACCAGGCCGATGATCTCGCCCCGCTTCACGCTCTCGCCCTCGTGCACCAGGATCTTCGACTGGTGGAAGTAGAGACTGACGACGCCGTCGCCGTGGTCGATCGCCACGACATTGCCCGAGATGGGGAGCTCACGGGCCAGCAGCACGGTCCCGTCGTTGGCGGCGTGGATCGGGGTGCCCTCCGGCGCCGCCAGGTCGAGACCGGTGTGGTACGACACCGGCCCCCCCGGGGCGTAGCGTCGGGCGGAGCCGAACCCCGCCGACTCGACCCCCTTGATGGGGATCTCGAACGGGCCCGTCCAGCGCGGCTGGGGTGCGCTCTGCGCGAACGTCGTCGCCAGGACCTGCTGCTCGGTGGCCCACGCCTGCGGGGTGTCGGCGGCCAGCACCTTGGGTGGCAGGTCGATGGTCTCGACCGCACTCTTCAGCGGCAACACGGCGATGGTCCGCGTATCGCGATGCGTGATGCCGAACTCATCGGTCACGCTCACCGCCAGAGTGTAGGCGCCCGCCGCGGTCGCCAGCGGGACCGGCACGATGGCACGTGCGCCGTCGGCGCCGCTGAGCAGCGGCTCGCTCTTGCCCGCGAAGCTCACCTGCACCTGCGTCACGTGGGCGCTGTCGGTAGGCCAGGTCACGCGCACCCCCAACGGGTCGCCGGCCGTGAGCTGACGCTCGGAGCTGACTTGAGGAACGGGCGGCGCCACACCGTCGATGGTGGCCTGCTGGTCGGTGCTGTTGCCGGCGGCGTCGGTGGCAACGATATAGACCGGGTTCGAGCCCGCCTCGGCTGTCAGCGAGACGTTCCAGTCCTGCGTCACCTTGGTGCCGTCGAAGCTCCCGTAGCGCACGTGGTACGTGACCGGCTCGTCGGCCGTGATGAGCACCTGCGTGCCGACGCCGCTCTCGGCCCGCTGCGGCGCCTCGATGTAGAGCTTGGGCGGGGTGGTGTCGCGCCTCGCCTCCGATACCGCCAGCCCTGCGAGGGCGGCGCTGAGGATCACGAGGAGGATGAAAGCGGGTCTGCGAAGGCGCCTCATGCCTCGCTCTGGCTCGTCACGAACGGCAGGTTCCGATACCGGTGAGCGACGTCCAGGCCATAGCCGTAGACGAAGGCGTCCTCGATCTCGAACCCGACGTAATCGAGCGGAACATCGACCACGCGCCGCGACGGCTTGGAGAGCAGGGTCACGACCTCGACGGAGAGCGGCCCGCGCCCCCGCAAGTAGCCCAGCAGGTACTGCATGGTGAGGCCGGTGTCCACGATGTCCTCGACCAGCAGGACGTGCCGGCCCTTGAGGCTCTGGTCGAGATCCTTGACGAGCCTGACCTCGCCCGAGGACTCCGTGCGAGAGCCGTAGCTCGAGACCGACAGGAAGTCGACGGTGAGGGGCAGATCGATGGCGCGCACGAGATCGGCCATGAACATGAAGGCGCCGTTGAGCACACAGATCAGGTGCAGCTCGTGCTCGCGGTGTTCGGCATGGATGCGCTCTCCGAGCTCGGCGATGCGGGCTTGGATCTCTTCGCGGGTGATCTGAACGGGGCCGTCGCCGGCCCGGAAGATACTGGTGTCGGACATGACGCGTCCTTCTCGGTGGGGGTGCCGGCTGGTGCGGACGACGCGCCGTCCCGGCTCGGCTTGCGCGAGTATACCCGAGCCCGCCGCCTTCGGCGGCCCGGGCGGAAACGGAGTGGAACGCGCCTCAGCCGACCCGCAGCCGCGCCAGCTCGCGCTCCGTGAGACGGCGGTAACGGCCGGAGGGTAGGTCCCCCAGGCGAAGCGGTCCCTGGCGGATACGCAGCAGCCGCGTGACGCTGTAGCCGACCGCCTCCAGCATCCGCCGCGCCTGCCGGTTGCGGCCTTCGGTCAACACCAGCACGCAACCGCCCTGCGCGGCCGTGACGATGCCGGCGCGGGCAGGGCCATCGTCGAGCTCGACGCCACTCGCCAGCGTCGCCAAAGCCGACGGATCGACGGTGCCTTGCCGGCACCACAGGCGGTACTCCTTCTCGTGGCCGTAGCGAGGATGGGTGAGTGCGAGCGTGAGATCACCGTCGGTGGTGACGAGCAGCAGGCCCTCCGAGTCCATGTCGAGCCGCCCCACGGGGTGCAATCCGGGCACGTCGGGCAGCAGATCGAGCACGGTGCGACGCCCGCGATCGTCGCGCGCGGTGCTCACCACACCCGGCGGCTTGTTCAACAGGAAGGTGACGTGCTCGACGCGTTGGCGGATGCTCCGTCCGTCGACGCGGACGTCGTCGTTGAGCCGCGCTCGCTCGCCCAGACGGGCCACTCGGCCGTTCAACGTCACCCGTCCGGCTCGGATGAGGTCCTCGGCCTTGCGGCGACTCGCTACTCCGGCGCGAGAGAGCAGCTTCTGGAGGCGTTCGCCCTCGAGCCCCCCGCTCGGATTCGCCCGGCCGCCCGCGCTCACAGCCCGCGCCGGCCGCAGGTGACGCGCGCCGCGCCGCCGGCAAGCACGAAGGGATAGCTCCTCAGGATCATGCTGCGCCATTGTACGCATGCCCCCGCGCCGGCGTCGGTCGGGCCCGCAGCGCCCGCGTCGAGCCGGTAGACTCACTGCGATGGATGCGCTCGACCCAGACGCCCTACGGACCCTCATCGAAGATCTGGTGCCGTTCAACAATTTCCTTGGGGTACGCCTGGCCAGCGTGGACCGGGCTGCCGGCAGGCTCGGCACACGCCTGGTGCTGCGTCCCGAGTTCATGGGTAACGCTCTGCGCGACATGCCACATGGCGGGGTGGTGTCGGCGCTGATCGACGCCACGGCGGGCGCCGCGGCCGCGCTCTCGCTCGACGACCTGTCGCTCGCCGATCGCGTCGCCACCATCGACATGCGGGTGGACTACCTTCGGGCGGCGCGAGGCGTGTCCCTGCACGCCGAGGCCGAGGTGATGCGCACGGGTCGCCGCGTCATCGTGGTGCGTACCGTCGTCCGCGACGACGACGGCGAGCTCATCGCGCTGGGCTCGAACGCCTTCCACGTCGCACGCTGACCCTGCAACCCAGATGCAACCCCGCGGTAACCCAACGTCGTGATAGCCTCGCTGCCGTGATCCTGCCGATCTTCGAGCGTTACGCCGAGCTACTGGTGGGCTACTGCACCGAGGTCGCCCCTGGTGAGCACGTCTACCTTTCCGTCGACACGCCGGCGATGGAGCTGGCGCGCGCCCTGGTCCGCACGGTGCTGCGGGCCGGCGCCCAGCCCCACCTGCGGCTCGCCTACCCCGCGTACGCCGGCGACGTCCTGGAGCTGGCGAGCGACGGCCTCCTCGACGGCCGTCCCGACCTGGAACTGGAGGAGATGCGGCGCATGGACGCCTACATCAGGGTCGCCGCCCCCGACGGCGGCCGGGTCCTGCAAGGCATCGACAAGGAGCGCATGACGCGCTGGCGGCGGCGCAACCAACCGGTCCAGGAGGAGCGCGTCAACCGTACCCGTTGGGTGAGCACCCTCTTCCCCACGAGCGGCGGCGCCCAGGACGCCGGCATGAGCCTCGAGAACTACGAGCGCTTCGTGTTCGACGCGATGTACCTCTTCGACGACGACCCCTCGGGCCGCTGGCGAGAGTTGCGCGCGCATCAGGCGCGCATCATCGAACGCCTCCAGCGTGCCGGCGAGGTACGCATCCTAGGTGAGGGCACCGACCTGCGCCTCGACGTCCGGGGGCGTACCTGGATCAACTCCGACGGCAAGCGCAACATGCCCTCGGGCGAGGTGTTCACCGGCCCGATCGAATCGAGCGCCGAGGGGACGATCCGCTTCGACGTGCCCAGCACGGTCGAAGGCGTCGACGTCGACGACGTGCGCCTGACCTTCCGCGACGGCAAGGTGGTCGACGCCCACGCCGGGCGCGGCCAGGAGGTACTCGATGCCCAGCTCGCCACCGACGCGGGCGCTCGCTTCCTGGGCGAGCTCGGGATCGGGACCAACGAGCGCATCCAGCGCCCCACCCGCTCCACGCTCTTCGACGAGAAGATCGGCGGCACCGTCCACCTGGCGCTGGGACGCTCCTACCCGGAGACCGGCGGTGTCAACGACAGCGCCATCCATTGGGACCTGGTGTGCGACCTCCGCCGGGGCGGTTCGCTGCTGATCGACGGGGAGCCGGTCCAGGAGAGCGGGCGCTTCCTGCTGTGAGGCGCCCGCGCCCCCTTGCGCCGCTGGCGGGGCGTGGTAACATGCGAACTCGCGACCGCGCGTGGACGCCGAAGTGGCGGAATTGGTAGACGCGCATGATTCAGGGTCATGTGACCGCAAGGTCGTGGGGGTTCAAGTCCCCCCTTCGGCACCATGCAAAGCACGGCGGAAGCAAGCGTTCGGGCGGCCTCGCAGGAGAGCCGCCCGAACGCTTGTCGGCGTCCGCACGCCGGTACCGGTCGCCCCGCGCGGGGCCGTCGCCGCTCGGCAACGCTCGCCCGGCCTCCCTTGACGGGCGACGGACCCACGGGTAGCTTGGACGCTGTCGCATGCGAACCAGGAGTCGACACGGAGGTGCGTCGGGCCGCCCGGTGGCCCCCGCGCCGGCGCAGGCGACACCCGTCGGAACGGCATACGGCGGAGGGTGGAGGACCCATGGACGACCCACTTCGCGCCGCACTGGACGCGGTCGAGGCGCACGCACCGACGTACGCCGACGACCTCGCCGCGTTCGTGCGCATCCCCAGCGTCAGCACCTCGCCGGAGCACCGCGCCGACATCACCGCCGCAGCCGCGTGGGTGGCGGCGCGCCTGCAACGGACGGGGTTCCCGGAGGTGCGGACCATCGAAACCCCCGGCAACCCGGTGGTGGTCGGGCGCTGGTCGGTCGACGCCGCGCTCCCCACGGTGGTCATCTACGGGCACTACGACGTGCAACCGCCCGAGCCGCTCGAGCTCTGGACCTCGCCCCCCTTCGAACCGGCCGTCCGCGACGGGCGGCTGTACGGTCGTGGTGCGGCCGACGACAAGGGCGGCGTGCTCACCGCCATCCAGGCGGTGCAGGCGTGGGTCGAGGCGGCCGGCCGGCCTCCCGTCAACGTCACCCTCATCATCGAGGGCGAGGAGGAGATCGGCAGCCCCCACCTGCCCGGCGTCCTGCGCGAGCACCGTGAGCTCCTCGCCGGCGACCTCGCCATCAGTGCCGACGGAGGCATGTACAGCGCCGATCAGCCGTCCCTCACGGTCGGAACGCGCGGCCTGGCGGGCTGCCAGATCGATGTCGTGGGCGCGGCCAGCGACCTCCACTCCGGCATGTACGGCGGCGTGGTGCCCAATGCGCTCGAGGGGCTGGCACAGATCCTGGCCGCCATGCGCGACGACCACGGCCGGATCGCCGTGCCGGGCTTCTACGACGGTGTGCAGGAGCCTTCGCAAGCGGTGCGGGACGCACTGGCGGCGCTTCCGGCCGGTATGCGGGAGGAACCGTCGGCCGTCGGGCTGACGACGTGGATCGGCGAGGAAGGCTACTCGCCGCTCGAGCGCCGCTGGGTCCGGCCCACCTTCGAGATCAACGGGATGTGGGGCGGGTACCAGGGCGAGGGCGTGAAGACGGTGCTGCCGAACGCTGCCCACGCCAAGATCACCTGCCGCCTGGTGGAGGGACAGGACCCCGATCACGTCCTGGATGCGATCGAGGCCTACGTCACGTCGTTGACGCCGGCCGGGCTCCAGGTACGGGTCACCCGCCTGGCGGGCAAGGCGCGCGCCTACCAGATGCCCGTCGACCATCCCTCCCTCCCCATCGCCGCGCGCTGCCTCGAGGACGTCTACGGCAAGGAACCGGTGCTCGTCTGGGTCGGAGGCACCGTGCCGGTCACGTCGGATTTCCGCTCCATCCTCGGCATGTGGTGCCTCTACTTCGCCTTCGGCGAGCCCGACAACAGCATCCACGCGCCCAACGAGTTCTTCCGGATCGAGACGATCCGGCGCGGCACGCTCGCGACCGTGAGGCTGCTGCAGGCGATCGCGGAGCACGGCGACGCGTTGAAGCAAGGCTAGCCCAGCACGGGCGTCCTGACGAGGTCGGCCCCTGCACCGGTGCGGTGGGGGCCGACGGCTCTCCGACTCAGGGGCCGACCTCGAGCCGCAGCTCGACGGTATCGCCCTCGGCCAGCCGCTCCGCCTTCCGTACGGCCGCCTTCACGGGCACCAGGTAGACGCCGTCCTTGGGCCACAGCGAGGTCCTCCACGCCGTGCCGCCGATGCGGACCGTGACCGGGATCATGCCCCAGCCGTAGCTCACGACCGGCGACGCATGCCGCAGGAAGTCACAGTGCTCGACCGGGACGGCCACGAAGTACCAGGGCGCGGGACCCACCCACCTGAACAGCGGCCCTTCGAAGGCGAGGTCCACAGGGCTCCTCGATCCGGCCCGGCCTCAGGCCCCTTCGAGCTGGTCGAGCGCGCCGAGCTCGCGCAGCACCTCGGTCACCTCGCGCAACAGCGCCAGCCGATTGCCGCGTACCTCGAGCTCGTCGACCATCACCAGCACGTTGTCGAGGAAGGCGTCGAGCGGTGCCTTGAGCGCCAGCACGGCGCGGACCTCGTCGCCCAGCTCACCCAGCGGCGTCTCGGGCGGTTGCGCCAGATCCCAACCCGGCAGCGCCTCCCGCACCTGCGCCAGCAGCGCCTCCACGCCTCGACGAGCTTCGGGCAGCGCCTCGAACAGAGGCGCCTCATACTCGTTGCGGAACAGGCCGGGTTTGACGTTGCGGCGCCGTTCCTCCTGGCGGGCGAGGTTGGCCGCGCGCTTGTACAGCGCCATCAGGTCGGGGAACTCCTCCTGGCGCATCAGCGAGCGCAACAGGTGCGCCCGCCGTGAAGCGTCGATGACGCTCCGACTGCCCTGCACCGCGGCCCGCACCACGGCAACGGGCATGCCCTGATCGTTGAGCAGCGAGCCGACGCGGTCCCAGAGGAAGCGTTCCACCTCAGCCTCGCCCTCGGCCGGGATGTCGAGGCCATTGGCGCGGTGCGGGGCCGCACCCTCGAGCACAAGATCGGCCAGCGGCAGCCGCCAGCCTTGTGCGTTGAGAACCCGCGCGATGCCGAGGCCGTCGCGCCGCAGCGCGAAGGGGTCGGCCGAGCCGGACGGGCGCTTACCCAGCGCGAAGAAGCCCATCACCTTGTCGATGCGGTCCGCCACCGCCAGCACCGCGCCGATGGCGGTAGCCGGCAGACGGTCGCCCGGGCCGCGCGGCAGCACCCCGTCCTCCAGGGCCTGCGCGACCTCCTCGGAGAGCCCCTCGGCGCGGGCGTAGGCCCGGGCCATGACCCCCTCCAGCTCGGGCAACTCGAACACCATGTCGGTGGACAGGTCGGCGCGGAAGATCGGCAACGCCTGGTCCAGCGCCGCCCGCCCCTCCTTGGGCAGCTCCAACGCCTCCGCCAGCCGGGCGGCCACGTCGCTGACGCGGGCGATCTTGTCGGCCATGCTCCCCAGATCCTTCTGGAAAGCGATCCCCGACAGGCCCCACGCGTGTTGCGACAGGCTCTTGCGACGATCGGTATCCCAGAAGAAGCGCGCGTCGTAGAGCCGTCCCTCGAGGACCTGCTCGTACCCGGCACGCACGACCTTCTCGTCGATCACGCGGTTGTTGGAGACGCCCACGAAGTAGCGCGCCAAGGTCCCGTCTGCGGCGTGGGTCGGGAAGAAGCGCTGGTGGTGGATCATCACCGTGCTCAGCACCTCGTCCGGGAGCTCCAGGTAGCCTTCGTCGAAGCGGCCCAGCACCGCCACCGGATACTCCACCAGGTTGCGGACCTCGGCGCGCAAGGCGGGGTCGTCATGAGCCGTGAGGCCCTCCCGGCCGGCCGCCTCGCACACCGCGCCCCAGGTCGCCTCGTCGCGTTCGTCGGGGTCGGCCAGTACCGAGGCCTCCCGCAGTGTGTCGAGGTAACTCGAGGCGTGGCGCAGGCGAACCTCGCCTGGCGCCAGGAAACGGTGGCCACGGGTGGTGGCTCCCGACCGCACGCCTGCGGCCTGGAACTCCAGCACGGTGTCGTCGAGCATCGCCAACAACCACTGCACGGGCCGCATGAAGGGCGTCTCCACGTCCGCCCAGCGCATCTTGCGGGGCGCCGGCAGGTCCCCCACCAGCTCCGCCAGCAGTCCCGGCAGCACGCCCGACGTCGGGTCGCCACCGCGCTTCAGGCGCACGAAGACGTAGCGCCCGCGTTCGGTGTCGCGGATCTCCAGCTCGGTCGGCTCGACGCCGCTGGAAGCTGCGAAGCCGCGCGCGGCGCGCGTCGGCGCGCCGCTGTCGTCGAAGGCCACGTCGGCGGCCGGACCGCGACGCAGCTCCTCGCGGACCTCGCTACGCTCCGGCAACCCCTCGGCCAGCACCGCCAGCCGGCGGGGCGTGCTGAAGCCGCGCACTCGCTCTGCGGCCAGACCGGCGATCGCCAGCCGCTCCTCGAAGAGCTGCGCCAGCGCGGCGCGCCCCTCGTCGACGTACCAGCTCGGCAGCTCCTCGGTGCCGATCTCGAACAGCAGGTCCGGCATCAGGACGCCTCCGGCGACGCGTCCAGCTCGCCCAGCTGCGACAAGTACTCGCGCGCGCTCGCCTCGCTGAGACGGCGTACGCGTTGCACGTAGGTCTGGCGCTCGGTCTGCGAGAGCACGCCGCGCGCGTCGAGCAGATTGAAGGCGTGGGACGCCTTCATCACGAACTCGTAACCGGGGTGCAGCAGGCCGAGCTCGAGCAGCCGTCTGGCCTCGACCTCGAACTTGTCGAACAGCAGGCGCTGCAGCTCGGCGTCGGATTCCTCGAAGTTGTAGCGGCAGTGCTGCGCCTCGAAGTCCCCGCGCAGCGCGCCCATCGTCACACCCGGTGCGTACTCCACGTCGAACGCGTGATCGACGCCCTGGAGGTACATGGCGATGCGCTCCAGCCCGTAGGTGAGCTCCACCGACACCGGCCGGCAATCGAAACCGCCGACCTGCTGGAAGTAGGTGAACTGGGTGATCTCCATGCCGTCCATCCACACTTCCCAGCCGAGCCCCCAGGCGCCAAGCGTGGGCGACTCCCAGTTGTCCTCCACGAAGCGGATGTCGTGTGCGTGAGGGTCGATGCCCAGCGCGTAGAGCGAGTCGAGGTAGACCTGCTGCACGTCCAGCGGCGACGGCTTCAGCAGCACCTGGTACTGGAAGAAGTACTGGAAGCGGTAGGGGTTGTCGCCGTAGCGGCCGTCGGTCGGCCGACGGCTGGGGGCCACCCCGGCCACCCGCCACGGCGCCGAGCCCAGCGAGCGCAGGAAGGTCGTCGGATAGAACGTTCCCGCCCCGACCTCGGTGTCGTGCGGGAGCGCGATCAGGCACCCCTGGTCCGCCCAGAAGCGGTCGAGGCCGAGCATGATATCTTGAAACAGCACAGAAGCTCCTCGAAGCGTGCGCAGCGTTCCAGTTCGGGTCCAGCGCGGGGCAAACGTAACGAAGGCCCTTTCTGGACTCACATCAGGCGGGTACTATACCATCATGATTCGGCCACGAAAGGCGAGCAGCATGGGGCCGAATCGACCGACGCCTCCTTCTCCCCTTCGGAGGGCACCTTGAACAGGTACGACGATCGAGCGAGGTTGGTCTTCCACTTCGCCCGCGAGGAGGGCTCCAAGCTCGGGCACGCCATGATCGGTCCCGAGCACTTGCTTCTGGGCCTGATGCGCGAGGGGGGAACGGCCAGCAAGGTGCTGGCCGAGTTCGGCGCGACCCTCGAGGGCTTCCGTCGGCAGGTCGAGGAGATGGTGGGGCGCGGGGACGGTCTGCCCCGCAACGAGACGGCGGCCATCACCCCGCGCGCACGGCGTGTGATGGAGCTGGCGGGGTCCGAGGCGCGCAGCCTGGGCAGCAATGTCATCGCCACCGAGCACATCCTGCTCGGGATCATCCGCGAGGGCGACGGCGTTGCCTACCGCATCCTCCAGAACCTGACGCGCGACGTCGACACGGTGCGCTGGCGCATCCTGGCTGCCGCCGATCCCAAGAACCAGACGGAGACGGTCAACACGCCGTTCCTGGACGAGTACGCCCGCGACCTCACCAAGGAGGCGCGCGAGGACAAGCTCGACCCGGTCATCGGCCGCACCGCAGAGATCCGGCGCGTCATCCAGATCCTGACGCGCCGCACCAAGAACAACCCGGTGCTCATCGGCGAGCCGGGGGTCGGCAAGACCGCCATCGTCGAGGGACTGGCGCAGGCCATCGTGGAGGGCCGGGTGCCGCCCAACCTCGCCAACGTGCGGGTGCTTTCGATCGACCTGAGCAACATCGTGGCCGGCACCAAGTACCGCGGCGAGTTCGAGGAGCGCCTGCGGCAGGTCATCGAGGAGCTGCGCAACGCCAAGGTGGTCGCGTTCATCGACGAGCTGCATACGCTCGTGGGTGCGGGCGGCGCCGAAGGCACGCTCGACGCCGCCAACATCCTGAAGCCTCCCCTGTCGCGGGGCGAGGTGCAGGTGATCGGTGCCACCACCACCGGCGAGTACCACCGGTACATCGAGAAGGATGCCGCGCTGGAGCGGCGCTTCCAGCCGGTCATCGTGCTCGAGCCCTCCCCCGAGGAGTCGCTGGAGATCCTCGAGGGCCTACGCGAGAAGTACGAGTCCCACCACGGCGTGATCATCCCCCAGGAGATGCTCCGCATGTCGGTGCGCTACGGCGAGCGCAGCCTGCCGGGCCGCAACTTCCCCGACAAGGCGATCGACCTCATCGACGAGGCCGCCGCCCGCACCCGCCTCAACAAGTCGCTCGGCTTCCCGGTGGTCGAGGAGGAGGACGGCACGCCCGTCGTCACCCGCGAGGACCTGGAGGCGGTGGTGAACTCCTGGGGGGGCATCTACGTCGACGAGACCGACTCCGAGAAGCTCGCCCACATCGAGGAGAACCTGGAGCGCAGCGTGGTCGGTCAGAGTAAGGCCATCCGCGCCCTGGCCTCGGCGTTGCGGCGCGCGCGGGTCGGCCTCGGCGGCCGGACCCGGGTGGCCGCGTCGTTCATGTTCGTGGGGCCCTCGGGTGTCGGCAAGACGTTCCTGGCCAAGCAGCTCGCCCTCGAGCTGTTCGGCAGCGAGCGGGCGCTGGTGCGGCTCGACATGTCCGAGTTCCAGGAGTCCCACAGCATCTCCAAGCTGATCGGTGCCCCTCCCGGGTATGTCGGGCACGAGCAGGGCGGCCGACTGACCGAGGCGGTTCGCAGGCAGCCGTTCAGCGTGGTGCTCCTCGACGAGATCGAGAAGGCGCACGCCGACATCTACAACACCTTCCTGCAGGTGCTCGACGACGGCCGCCTCACCGACGGCCTGGGGCGCACGGTCGACTTCCGCCGCGTCATCCTGATCATGACGAGCAACACCGGCTTCAATCGCGGCTCCACCATCGGCTTCCAGGAGGAGGGCAAGCAGGACTCCAACTCGCCGCTGAAGGGCATCTTCAGTCCCGAGTTCCTGGATCGCCTCGACGAGGTCATCGTGTTCGAGACCTTCGACCGCGAAGGCATCGTCGTCATCACCCAGCAGATGCTCGAGGACATCCGGGGTGAGCTCGCCGGCCGGGACATCCACGTGACCTTCTCCAAGGAGGTCGCCGAGTTCCTGGTGGACAAGCTGCCGCGCGGCGAGAGCGCTCGCCCCATACGAGGCATCCTCCGCGAGCACATCGAGGACCCGCTGTCACTGGAGATCCTGCAGCACGGCTCCGAGGAACCGCTGCTGGTGACCGTCGAAGAGGGCCGGGTGGTCTTCGCACGGCCCGTGCCCATGGTCTGATCGGCCGATGGCGCGCGTCCGGCTCGTCGTCCGCGCGTCGGTCCGGGAACGCATCCCTGCCCAGAACGTCGGTCCGCAGCGTACGTCGCGCGGTATCGTGGGCGGCATGTGGGCGACTGTGCCCCGGGGGAGGGTGACGCCATGGCTCGCGTGAGCCTCCGGTACGTGTGCCGCGAATGCGGTGGGCACTCCGCCACGCCCATGGGGCGCTGCCCCCGTTGCGGCGCCTGGAACAGCCTCGACGAGGAGGTCCTCGGCGCCGACAGCGGCCCGAGAAAGGCGTCGCGCGGCGCGCTGCACCGCGTCGTGCCCATCGCCCTGGAATCCGTGACCGACGCGCAGCTGGTCCGGTTGAGCTCCGGTGACGCCGAGGTCGACCGCGTCCTCGGCGGCGGCTGGGTGCCGGGCTCGGCGCTGCTGCTGGCGGGCGAACCCGGCATCGGCAAGTCGACGTTGCTGCTGCAACTCGCCCACCACGCCGTGGAGGCGGGGCGCAGCACCCTGTACGTGGCAGGCGAGGAGTCGCTGGCGCAGGTTCGCCTTCGCGCCGAGCGCCTGGGGCTGTCGCACGGCGTGCTGCTGACGCGCGAGACCGACGCCGGTGCGCTGGCCGAGCACGTGCGCGCCGCCGCCCCCGACCTCGTCATCGTCGATTCCATCCAGACCCTGCTGGCCGACCCCGAGGGCACGCCCGGCACGCTGAGTCAAGTGCGCGACGGCACGGCCCTGCTGGTCGCGGCGGCCAAGGAGAGCGGCAGCACGCTGGTGCTCATCGGTCACGTCACCAAGCAAGGGTCGATCGCCGGCCCCAAGGTCATCGAGCATGTCGTCGACGCCACCTTCGCTCTGGAGTCGGCGGCCGGCCTGCGGGTGCTCCGGGCCATCAAGAACCGCTACGGCCCGGCCGGCGAGGTGGGCGTCTTCGATATGGCCCAGTCCGGCATGCGCGCGGTCCCCAACCCGTCGGAAGCGTTCCTGGCCGAGCGTCCCCACGGCGTACCGGGGTCGGTGGTGGTGGCTGCCCTGGAGGGGCAGCGGCCGCTGCTGCTGGAGGTGCAGGCGCTGGCCTCGAAGACGCCCTACGCGTCGCCGCGGCGTGTGGTGCAAGGGCTCGAGCAGCGCCGCGTCGATGTGGTGCTGGCCGTGCTGGAACGCCGGCTCGGCCTGCCGCTGGCCGACCTCGACATCTTCGTGAACGTCGCCGGCGGCCTGCGGCTCACCGATCCCGGAGCCGACCTGGCGGTGGCGCTGGCGGTCTACTCCGCCGTCACCAACCGCCCCCTGCCCGAGCGCACCGCGTTGGTGGGCGAGGTGGGGCTGGCGGGCGAGGTCCGTTCGGTGGGTCATCTCGGGCGCCGCCTCGAAGAAGCGCGTCGCGCGGACCACCCGCTCCTGGTGGGCCCCCGCTCCCGCGAACTGGACGGCGGCGTAGCCGACCTGCGTCAGGCGATCGAGCGCGTGTGGGGAGAGGTCTCGTGAGCGACTCGGCGAACACCGCCACGTTCCTGGCCCGGGCGGTCTTCAGCCTGATCGGCGGCCTGGTGGGGTACGGCCTGGCCGTGCTGCTGCTCGACCGGGGCCTGCTGACGGGTCCCAACAACCTGCTCTACCTCACGCTCCTGGGACTGCTCTTCGCCTACCTGGCAGGCGGCACCCTGGCCCACCGCACCGCGGGAGCCTGGGGACGTCTCATGGCCCGGGCCGCCAAGACGCCACCCGAGGCCGTGCTCGCCGCGGGCACCGGCGCCACGCTGGCGCTGCTGGTGACCGTGCTGCTCAACAACCTGCTCGCCACGGTGCCGGGCTTCACCTGGTACTGGTCGTTGCTCATCGCGTTGGTGCTGGTGGGGGCAGCGTCCTCGTTCTTCGTGGTCAACCGCCAGCTGTTCACCTTCAGTCGGTCCCAGGGACCGGTGGTGCCCCGGCCGGGCAGCCTCCGTGACAAGGTCATCGACACCTCGGCCATCATCGACGGGCGCATCGCCGACGTCGCGGAGTCCAACTTCGTCGACGGCACCTTGCTCATCCCCAACTTCGTGTTGAGCGAACTTCAGCGCATCGCCGATTCCGACGAGCCGCTGAGGCGCCAACGCGGCCGTCGCGGCCTGGAGGTGCTCGACCGCATCGCCAAGGAGCGCAGCATCCCTACCGAGGTCATCCAGGACGACCCGGGCACCACCTCCGCGGTCGACGAGAAGCTGGTCCGGGTGTGCCAGGCGCGCGGCGCCGACCTCATCACCACCGACTACAACCTCAGCCGCGTCGCCGCCCTGCAGGGCGTGCGCGTGCTCAACCTGCACCAGCTCGCCAACTCCGTGAAGGCCACCTTCCTGCCGGGCGAGAAGCTCTCGCTGAGCATCGTACGGACGGGCCGCGAGCAGGGCCAGGGCCTGGCCTACCTCGAGGACGGCACCATGGTCGTCGTCGAGGACGCCAACGATCTCGTCGGTCGCACCATCGAGGTGGCGGTGACGAGCAGCCTGCAGACCAACATGGGTCGCATGATCTTCGCCCGCCCCGTTACGGCGGCCGAAGACCTCGGCTGAACGGGCCGACCACCCCCGGAAAGACCGTCCTGCACGTTCACACCTGCGCTTGACAGGGTTGCGCGTCGCGCGTATCCTCAGGGGCGCACGGCGGCGCCGTCGGCGGCGTTCCGCACGAGTCCGTGCACCCACCTCGGGGCCTTAGCTCAGCTGGGAGAGCATTCGCTTTGCAAGCGAAGGGTCGCCGGTTCGAATCCGGCAGGCTCCACCAAAGAGAAGGACGTCGCACACGCGAAAGGCCGAGCCGCCAACAGGCGCGCTCGGCCTCCGTCTTACCCAACGGCTGCTTTTCGGCTGCTATACATCCATCCACGGGCCCATACACGACCGGCGGCCGCCCATGACCGCCAGCGATCGTCAACCTTCGCCGGACAGCCAACGTCTCGTCTTCGACGCCATGGCCCGCCTCAAGGGCGAGGCCTTCGCCCGGCGCATGTTCGGCGACGAAGGGCTCGAGCCGCACGGGGCAAGCCCAGCCGGCCAGAGCGCACTCGAGACCCCTTCCGCGCCGCCGTCCGTCCACCCTGCGGCAGCGGTCCACCCGTCGCACGCCGAGGCAACCGCTCTCCTCTCCCCCTACCGCGACGCCCTCGGCCCCGCCTACCCCACGCTCCACCTCCTCGCCCGCTGGTCGATCGAGCACGCCACCGAAGAGGACCCGGCCCCGCACCTCCTCACCACCTACTGGACCCTGAGCGAGGCCACCGGCAAGAGCGAACGCACCCTGATGCGCCACCTGGTCGAAGACGGCCACCCCTGGAGCCCGACCGTCCGCCATCTCATCGACGTTCGCCACAACTACGGGGAGCTCAAGGCCGGCGACGCCTCGCGCCCCTGCATCGTGGGCACCGTCATCCGCTTCTTCCCGCGGGGCCGCCAGAGCCCGAACGCGCGCGTGAAGCGCTGGGGCGAGCGCGACCTGATCGAGGAGGCCGACGCCGGCCGCACGAGCGCCTGCCGACCCGTCGCGGGACCGATACGGTCGGCGCTCCCCCCGAATGTCGGCATATAGGCCCGTGAGGGAGGAGGCCCGGAACCACAACTGGGTCATGCTGCACGTGGGCCGCTCGCTCGAGCCGGTAAGAGAAGATCTCGCTACCCTATACGCCGACATTCCGGATGCGCACGTGCTGAACGCGCTCCGTGCGGACCTTTCCATCGCCGTGGGCCGGGCCGAGACGCGCGGGCAGAGCGTTCGCCGCGCCCGCAAGCGCTGGGTGAACCTTGCCGCCACGACCCTGGCGCGTCGCTTCGGCGACGACCGACCGCGCGACCACGCCCCGCTGCCCGAGCCCCGCGATGGCATCGCCGGCTACCGCTTCCGTGACGGCCGAGCGCGCCCGGTGCCGATCGATGGCTTCACCAACCTGTGGCGCCGGGCGCTGTGGGCAGCGGTGCGCGCCGAGGCCGAGACGGGCTCGACCTACGCCTGGTCGCTGTTGTCCCGCTTCACGAGCCTCGCTGTCGAGGCGCGGGCGATGGGCAAGCGCAAGCCGGTCGCGTGGGCGTGGACGGTGGTCAAGCGGGAGGGCTTCGACGAGGTCCTTAGGGACGCCGCGGCGGAGCCGACGCCATGCCTGAGCACCGCGTCCTGGAGCGCATCCTCTCGAACGGGACCGTGTGCGCCTGGTGCTCGAGCCGCAGGCGGACGGAATGGTCCGGATCGTGCGCTTCGAGCGCCGTGCTCGCCACGAGCGCGAATTCGCGCGAAAGCCGGAGTGGGAGGGGCGCGTCGAGCGATTCGAG
>CAWFFU010000002.1:0-43412 GCA_963815215.1 uncultured Trueperaceae bacterium | reverse complement strand
CTGAAGTGGCTTCTCGGAACTGGTTGCGGGGCGGTTCCCGGCGCTCCGACTCGCGGCCGATCCGGCCTTCCCGGCTGTGGGTGCGGCGCCGCGCACATGCGCTGAGCCGCCGACACGGAGCCGGAGCCTCGAAAACATTACGGCATGACCATGCCACCGTCAACCGGCAGCGTCTGCCCGTTGATGTAGGCGGCCTCCTCGCTCGCCAGGAACGCCACCGCCGCGGCGACGTCCTCGGGGCGCCCGAAGCGTCCTGCGGGGATCTCCTGCAGGTAAGCCTGCTTGAGCTCGTCCGGCAGCGCGTCGGTCATGTCGGACTCGATGAAGCCCGGCGCCACGGCGTTCACCGTCACGCCGCGCGATCCGTACTCGCGCGCCAGCGCCTTGGTGAGGCCGATCAGGCCGGCCTTGGCGGCGACGTAGTTGGCCTGGCCGACGTTGCCGCGGATGCCCACGATCGAGGCGATGTTGACGATGCGCCCGAAGCCCTCGCGCAGCATGCCTCGCAGCGCGGTCTTGGAGAGGTGGAAGGCGCTCGACAGGTTGGTGTCGAGCACGCTCTGCCAATCGTCGGGCTTCATGCGCAGCGCCAGCGTGTCGCGGGTGATGCCGGCGTTGTTCACCAGCACCTCCAGGCTGCCGAGGCTGTTCGTCACGTCCTTCACCAGCTGCTGACAGGCCGCCGGGTCGGCGACGTCGGCACTGAACACCTCGGCCACGCCGCCCGCCGCGCTGATGGCGTCGGCGACCTCGCGGGCCGGGGCCTCGCTGCGCACGTAGTGCACCGCCACCCGGTAGCCGCGCCGTCCCAGCTCCAGCGCGATGGCGCGGCCCAGGCCGCGACTCGAGCCGGTGACCAGCGCGTTGCGCGCCGCCGCGCGGGGTTCGCCGCTCACGCCGCCTCCAGCGCCGCGTGCAGGGCGTCCATGTCGGGCACGCTCACCGCGTCGGCGCCGTCCAGGATGCGGCCGATCAGGCCGCTGAGGACCTTGCCCGCGCCGAGCTCCAGGAAGCGTCGCGCGCCCAGCGCCTGCAGGTGCTTGACCGATTCCACCCAGCGCACCGGCGAGGTCACCTGCCGGGTGAGTAGGTCCGGCGCCTGCGCGGGCCCGGGCAGCAGGTCGGCGGTGACGTTGCAGACGATGCCGAAGGCCGGGTCCCGGAAGCGCACGCGGCTCAGGTCCTGGGCCAGCCGGTCGGCGGCGGGTTGCATCAGGCTGCAGTGGAAGGGGGCGGACACCTTCAGCGGCACCACCCGCCCGCCGTCGGCCTTGAGGCGCTCCGAGGCGGCCGCCACGGCGGCGGCGTCGCCCGAGATGACGGTCTGTCCGGGCGCATTGAGGTTGGCCACCTCCGCCACCCCGTCGACGTGCCGGCAGGCGTTGCGGATGGCGGCGGCGTCGAGCTTCATGACCGCCGCCATGGCGCCTTCACCCTCGGGCACGGCCTCCTGCATGTACGTTCCGCGGGCGCGCACCAGCGAGACCGCTTCGGCCACCGTGAGCGAGCCCGCGGCGACGTGAGCGGTGTACTCCCCCAGGCTGTGCCCGGCGGCGTAACGCGGCTCGGCCCCGCCGGCCTCGCGCCAGGCGGCGTAGGCGGCTGCGCCGGCGGCGACCAGCGCGGGCTGCTGGTTGGCGGTGAGCTGCAGGATCTCGGCCGGGCCCTCCCACATCAGCGTCAGCAGGCCCGGGAGGGCCGCCTCGGCCTCGTCCAGTACCGCGCGGGCCGCGGGGCTGCGCTCGTAGAAGCTCCGGGCCATGCCGACCGACTGCGAGCCCTGGCCGGGGAAGACCACCGCGAGCCCGGCGTCGCCGCGGGTCGGGGCCGGGCTCACGCCCCACCACCCCAGGTGAGCACGGTCGCGGCCCAGGTGAGGCCGGCGCCGAAGCTGACCAGCAGCAGGTTGTCGCCGGGCTCGATGCGGCCGCCGTCGAGGGCGGTGTGCAGCGCCAGCGGGATGCTGGCCGTGGAGTTGTTGCCGTACTCGTCGACCGTGACGACCACGCGCTCGCGTGGCAGCCCCAGCCGCTCGCGGGCGGCCTCGATGATGCGCAGGTTCGCCTGATGCGGCACGAACAGGCTGATGTCGTCGATGTGCAGGCCGGCCTTCTCGACCGCCTCGATGGTGGCGGTGTTCATCACCCTGACGGCGAACTTGAAGACCTCGCGGCCGTTCATGTAGAGCGTCTCGGAGAGCGGGTCGCCGTTGGGCAGGGAGTGGGCGACCGAGCGTTTGTGCAGGTGGTGCGCGCCCGAGCCGTCGGCGCCGAGCACCACCGACCGCAGGCCGTAGGGCTCGTCGACCGCCTCCACCACCACCGCGCCGGCGCCGTCGCCGAACAGCACGGCGGTGGAGCGGTCGTCCCAGTTGGTGATCTTGGTGAGCGCCTCGGCCCCGATCGCCAGCACACGCCGGCACTGACCCGACTCCACCAGCGACTTGGCCATGCCCAGCGAGTAGATCCAGCCGGGGCAACCCGCCAGCATGTCGAAGCCGCCGGCGCGGAGCCGGAAGCGGTCCTGTACCATCGCCGCCGTCGACGGGAACAGGGCGTCGGGCGTGTTGGTCGCCACGATCACCATGTCCACGCCGGCCAGGGCATCGTCGCCGTGGCGGGCCAGCAGGTCCTCCACGGCGCTGAAGGCCAGGTCGGTGGTGAACTCGTTCTCCGCGGCGATGTGACGACGCTTGATCCCGGTCCGGGTGGTGATCCACTCGTCCGAGGTGTCCATCATCGCCTCGAGGTCCTGGTTGGTCAGGATGCGCGCAGGCGCGTACGCGCCCAGCGCCGTGACACCGGCACGCTGGCTACCGCTCTGATTCACGCCACCCGAACTCCGTCCCCGTCGCCGCACGCGGGGGCATCTGCGCCCGGTGGGCGACGGCTCGCGATCCGCTAACTACCCGTTAGTTGGTACGGAAGGCCCTCAGGCCTCCTCGACCACTTGCCGACCGGCATAGCTTCCGCACTCCGGGCATACCACGTGCTGCGGCTTCATGGCCTTGCACTCGGGGCACTCGACCAGGTTGGGCGCGGTGAGCGCGTGGTGGCTGCGGCGCTGGTCGCGCCTCGAGGCGGACGTGCGCTTCTTGGGAACAGGGTGTTTGGCCATGGTGCAGACTCACTCCTTCGTCGGTCGTGACGCCGCCTCACTGCGACGTCAGGTCGATGTCCTTCAAGACTTCGAACGGGGAGGCGGCGTCGCGCCGGACGCGGTCCTCCGCCTCGAGCTCAGGGTGTTCGTTGAGGTTGACGCCGTCGAGCGACAACCCCTTGCAGTCCTCCCGACACAGCGCGGTGAGCGGCAGCTCGATGGCGAACAGCTGCGCCAGCATCGGTGCGAAGTCCACCTCGGGCCGGCCGAAGACGAGACGTTCCTCGTCGTCTTCGGAGACCTCGTCGAGCCGCAGGCCCGCCTCGCGAGCGAGGTAGAGCATCGGCATCACGAACGTCGCCCGCGCCCCGGTCACGACCTTGGTGAGGCAGCGGCGGCACTCCTGAACCGCGTGACCGCTCACCCAGCCGTCGACGATGAAGTCGTCGTCGCCGCCCACATTGCGGACCGTGACCCCCCACTCGAGCGGCCCGCCGAGGACCAGACCGTCGGCCTCGAGCAGCGCCGGCTCGGGCTCCAGCAGACCGGTCCCCACCACCTCATCGGCGGATCCTGGGGCACGGTTGAGGAGGGGAGCCAGGTTGAGCAGAGCGTCCCGGCGAGAAACCATCCCTTAAAAGTATAGGTGACGGTCGCAGCCTGTCAAGGCGGGGGGTGACGGCGCCCCTGCGCCGCGCGCTCGGGACGGCTCCGGGCAGGCGGACGGACGGCGTCGGAAACGTGTGAAGTTTTATCGTCCCCCGCCTGCGACGCGACTATCATGGCAGCTATGCTCGGGGTAGTCCAGCGAAGATGGCGGCGCGTCCGGGGAGCGAGGCATGCCTGAGGGCTCCGAGGACGCCCGCACGGAGGCCCCGCTCCGCGCCGCGAGTGACGTGACGCTCGCGGTCGTGGACGACGATGCGTCGGTGCTGGCCCTCGTCACGTCGGTGCTGTCGAGCTACGACGTGGTCGCCTTCGACCGGCCCCAGCCCGCGCTGGACGCGCTCAAGGGCGGGCTGAGGCCCGACCTCATCGTGAGCGACGTCATCATGCCCGGCATGACCGGTTTCGAGCTGCACGAAGCGGTGCGCGATCTGGCGCCGCTGCGCAGCGTCCCCTTCATCTACCTGACCTCCATGAGCGACCGCGACCACATCCGCCGCGGCATGGCGCAGGGCGCCGACGACTACCTCACCAAGCCCTTCACGCCCGTCGAGCTGCGCGAGGCGGTACGGGTCCGGCTCGAGCGCGCCGGAGTCCTGCGCAGCGCCGCGGACGACGAGATGCTCATCACCAGCCTCGGCGGGCTCGGCGTCAGCTACGGCGCGCAGCGCCTGCACTGGGAGGCGCGCAAGGCCGTCGAGCTGCTGCTGTTCCTGCTGGCCTCGGGCAGGTCCTGCTCGGTCCACGAGGTGCGTGCGGAGCTGTGGTGGGGGCAGGCCGCGGACAACCACCTGCACGTGCTGGTGAGCCGGCTGCGCAAGATGCTCGCCGGCGTCGCCACCCTCACGCTCGAGGACGACCGGCTCGAGCTGCGCTACGGCGGCAAGGTGCGCTGGGACGCCGAGGACTTCGAGCGCGTGGCCGCCGCCGCCCTGGAGAGCGGCGACGAGGCCGCCGTCGAGCGGGCGCTGCGCCTGTACGCGGGCGATTTCCTGGCCGGCTTCGACTCCCCCTGGGCCGAGAGCGAGCAGACGCGGCTCGAGGAGTGCCACATGACGCTGCTGGAAGCGGCGGTGGAGCGCGCCTCCGGCGAGGCCGAGCGGCAGCGCGCCCGCGACCGGCTCGAAGCGTACCTGGACCTCGGCGACTGACGGACCGTCGTCCCGCGCGCCGGCTGTCCGGTGGCGCTGCGGCACCGGCGGCGACACGCGCTATGCTCGCGGTGCCATGTTCGACGTGATCCCGGCAGTGGACATCCAACAGGGACGGGCCGTGCGGCTCTACGAGGGCGATCCGGCGCGCGAGACCGTGTACTTCGACTCACCCTTGGAGGCGGCGCGGCACTGGGTCGGGCTGGGAGCGCCCTGGCTCCACGTGGTCGACCTCGACGCCGCGCTCGGGCGCAGCGACAACGGCGCACTGATCCGCGCGCTGGCCGCGGAGGCAGGCGCGCGGCTGGAGATCGGCGGGGGCGTGCGCAGCGTCGAGGCCGCCACCGACTGGCTCGAGCACGTCGACCGGGTGGTGCTCGGCACCGTCGCCATCCACGAGCCCGAGGTGGTCGACGCGTTGCTGGCCGAGTTCGGGCCCGACCGGGTGGTGGTCTCCATCGATGCCCGCGAGGGACGGGTGGCCGTACGCGGCTGGGCCGAGGTCACCGACGTCGACGCCGCCGAGCTGGCTCGCCGGGTGGCCGGCCAGGGCGTGCGGCACCTGATCTACACCGACATCAGCCGCGACGGCACCCTGCGCGGCGTCGATGAGGAGCCGGTGGCCCGCATGCGCGCCGCCTTCCCTCACCGGCTGGTGGCCGGCGGCGGCGTAGGCGCCGACATCGACCTGGATCTCTACCAGCGCCTCGGGCTGGACGGCGCCATCGTGGGCCGCGCCCTGTACGAGGGAGCGATCACCTACCCGCGCCCGGCCTGAGCGCGCCGTTCACGCGAGCGAAATGCAACCGTGCCCGAGCTACCCGAGGTGGAGACCGTGCGTCGCGAGCTGGCCCCCTGGCTGGAGGGCCGCACCATCCTGGCTGCCGAACGGTTGGCGCCGCCGGGCCCCAAGTATCGCGACCTGCCCCGTGCCGTCGGCCAGACGCTGCGCGCCGTCACGCGGCGCGGCAAGTTCCTGGTGATGCCGCTCTCCGGTGGCGACGAGCTGATCCTCCACCTGGGCATGACCGGTGTGGTGTCGCACCGGGCGCCGGAGAACGAGGGCCATCTGCGGGTGCGGTTGCGCCTGTCGGGGGGCGAGCCCGACACGCTGTACTTCCGCGACCCCCGGCGCTTCGGGAGGTTCCTTGTGGTGGCCGCGGGGGACTACCGGAGCCTGCCGACGCTGGCCGGGATGGGCCCCGAGCCGCTGTCCCCGGCGTTCACCGTGACCGGCTTCCGGCGCGCGTTGCTGCGTTCGGACACCGCCGTCAAGACCTACCTGCTCAGTCAGCGCCCCGTCGCCGGGGTCGGCAACATCTACGCCGACGAGGCCCTGTGGCGTGCCCGCGTGCACCCGCTGTCGCCGGCGCGCCGCGTCTCGGCGGCCGCGGCGGCGCGGCTGCACCACGCCATCGTCGAGGTGCTGGCCGCCAGCCTGGAGGCGCAGGGCACCACCCTCAACGACTACCGCACCGTCAACGGCGAGGTCGGCGCCTACCTCGAGCAACTCGCCGCCTACGGTCACGCCGAAGAGCCCTGTCCGCGCTGCGGCGCGCCGCTCCGGCGGATCGTGGTGGGGCAGCGCGGCACCGTCTACTGCGCGCGCTGTCAACGCCGGCGCCGGTAGGGCGGCCCGCGCACCGCGTGCCCCCGACTGGCGCGCGCGCCGGTCAGTGGACCGTGCTGCCGGCCAGGATCGAGGGCAGGCCGGCCCAGATCGTGCCCAGCGAGCGCAGGGCGGCGGCCGTGCGGGTCAGGGAGCGCCGGAAGCCGGCCGCAACCTCGTCGGCGTCGAGCTCCAGGTAGCGCCGGGCCAATCGATCGATGTCGGCGTCGGTCATGCCCGCGCGACGCAGCTCCGCGCGCAGTGCCTCGGGGACGCCCTCGTCCCGCAGCCGTTGTTGGAAGGCCCGCACCGCGTCCGCCCCGAGCGGGATACTGCCCAGGTGATGCGCATCGAGCACGGCTCCGAGGTGGTCGAGCGCAGCCGAGGTGCGCAACATGGAGATTCCGGCGCTGCGTTTGCGTTCGAGCGTCTGCGCGGCCAGCGCGTACCCCGCGTCGGCGTCACCGTGACTGACGCTGTCGAGCCGCACGGCGGAGTCCTGGTAGAGCTGCAGGTCGCGCAACAGCTCGCCGGCCGTGGTCACGAGGTACTCGACCGCCCGCCGCAGGTCGTCGGGGAGGCCCTCGGGGAAGGTCAGCGCGCCGCTGGAGCCGCTCGTGCCGGCGCCGCTACTGGCGCCGCCCGGGGCGGTGGTCGTGCCGTCGGTCGTGCCGTCGGTCGTGCCGTCGTTGGTGCTGTCGGTGGTGCCGCCGCCGGCGCTGGTGCCGCTCGCGTCGGTGCCGGTCTCGCTCGCCCCGGTCTCGCTCGTCCCGGTCTCGCTCGCCCCGGCCTCGCTCGTCCCGGTGCCGCCGGCATCGGACGCGCCGCTGCTCGTGTCGCCGGTCGTGTCGCCGGTCGTTTCGCCGGTCGTTTCGCCACTGGTGTCGCCGCTGGTGCCGGTGTCCCCGGTCGTATCGCCGGCGGTGCCGGTGCCGGTGCCGGTGCTGGTGTCGCCGGCGCCGCTGGTGCCGCCGCTGGCGCCGCGTGCCGCCGCTGCTACCGTCCTGGTAGCCGCTCGTGCCGCTGCTCGTGCCGCTGCTCGTACCGCTGCTCGTTCCGCCGGCCGTCCCGCTGTCGCCCGCACCGGACCCGCCGGACGATCCTGGGTGCGCGTTCCACGTCGGGGAGCCGCTGGAGCCCGCCGAGGAGGAGCCACCCGTCGATGGCGGGCCCCGGTTGTCGGACCCTGCCCCGCCCCCTGTCCCGCCCCCCTCGTAGCCGGCGGTGGCGTTGATGATGTCGGCGCCGGCGCTGAAGATGAAGTCCAGCAGGTACCCCGCCATCGCTGCGGGGGAGAGCATCGAGGCTCCCGCGGTGAGTTCCGAGAAGCCCTGGACCGCCCCCTGCTCGAGGCTCTGGCCACCGAAGAACGGCAGCAGGTTGGCGAAGAGCTTCATCCACCCGACCGCGTCCTTGGCCCGTTCGAGGACGTTGTCGTCGGCGCTCGTGCCGTTGCTCAGGAGCCGCTGCCGGGAGGTGTTGCCGGACAGCGCCGCGCCGTCGCTCACGTCGGCGTTGACCATGCCGTCACCGCCCTGGGAGCCGCTCGAGCCCTGGGCGCTGATCACGCCCGGGTCGGGCCGGGCGCCGACGGCCCCGGGCACGTGGATCTGGATGCGCACCACCGAGTACCCGGAGGGCGCGTATCGGATGTCGTAGCCGTCGGGGTGGTGTGACCACCGGCCCTGGGGGATGGCGCGCACGGTCAGGCCCGGAGGTGGGTTGCCCGTGAGGACGGCGGCTCGCTCGAGCGCCGCGTAGGCGACGCTGTCGCCGCGGAGCAGCGTGCGGATGCGGTCCTCGGCGCGGGCCACCTCGCGGAGCTCGGGAGGTAGTTGCTGCAGGGCGCGCTCGAACAGGGTTCGACCGACGTCGTTGGGGGTGTTCGCACGCAGGCGCGCGAGGTCGTCGGCGTCGAGCAGGCGCCGCGAGGTGTCCTGCAACTCGGGCGGCATGTCGGGGAGCGGCGTGCGCGCGAGGATGGCCCACAACAGGACCTGGATGGACCGTTGCGACACCTCCGGGTGGCGGTAGGAGGCCTCGAGCAGGCGCGTCATGACATCCGCGAGCGAGCCCTTCAGCGGCGCATAGACGTATCCCGGCCCCCCCACGGCGGGCTCGTAGGTGCCGGCGTGAGCGCAGAACCCCCAGGCCGTGATCTCGTAGTCGCCGGGCGCCAGGTAGTAGCTGCCGTCGAAGGCGCGGGGCATCGCCTCCAAGGGCACCGGCGTGGTGGGCGTGTAGCCGTCGAGCTCGGGCGCGTCGAAGGTGGCGTCGTAGATGTCGGTGCTCAGGGGCGGGTCGCGCCCCACGAGAGCGCCGACCGGGTCGAGCAGGACGGCGTCGGCATCGGACAGGGTGCCGGGAACGTCGCTGGGCAGACGCACGGAACCCACGTCCACACCGGGTGCGCAGGCCGTGGCCGATGCGGCCACCAACACGAGCACGAGCAGACCACGCAGAAACCGCATGTTGCCCTCCATCGCGGGCAAATGGGTGCGTACTGTGCGTCCACGATAGCGCTCAGAGTGCCGCGCCCGCCACCACACGGACGGCGCCCCGCGCGCGCCGTGTACCGGCGCGGCGCGCGGTAGGCTGACGTCCGCCGCGGCGCCGTCCGCCGAGGCCACCCCATTTCGGGAGGAGCCTGCCTGATGACCCCGGAGGATCCCGCCGCCAGCCACACCCCCGACGTCGCCGCGCCGGGCCCACACGAACTCGAGATCCAGGTGCGCTTCGGCGATACCGATGCGCTTGGGCACGTCAACAACGCGGCGTACTCCAGCTACGCCGAGCTCGGCCGCATCGCCCTGATGCGGCGTGTGAGCTGGGACGGCGGCGGCCCCATCCTGGCGCGCATCGCCATCGACTTCCACGCCCAGGTGCGTCTGGGCAGCCGGGTGGTGCTCGCCACCGAGGTGGCGCGCATCGGGCGCAGCAGCATCGCCCTGCACCAGGAGGTGCGGGCCGACGGGGTACGGGCGGCCACCATCGAATCGGTGGTGGTCTGGTTCGACTACGACGCGCAACGGCCCGTGCCGGTGCCGGACGCCGTACGGTCCACGCTGTTGGCGGGGTCGGCGCCCGCGAGCTGAGCGCCCCGAGCTGAGCGCCCCGAGCTGAGCGCCGCGAGCTGAGCGCACCGAGCTGAGCGCTCCGGACCGAGCGCAAGCCGGCCCGGTGCCGGCCGTCCCGGGTGCAGCAGGACATGTGTCCCTGTCACCGGACAATGCGGCCGCCTAGCATTACGTTGCACCGGTGGGCAGGCGCTGAGTAGGCCGCTCCACGAGACCGACAAGGACTGAAATGGCGCCGAGACGCCGGTGCACGTGCTTCCGGGCCTCAAATGAGGCAAACGAGTTAGGGTGAACGTGCTGTAGCCGGGACCGTCCCGGCGTTGGGGCTCCGGAAGCACAACTCTCTCCTTCACGGCCTTCGGCCGGTGACCCGCGGGGAATCCTCCCCGCGGGTTGCGTTTTGGGAGGAGATCCCCCGCGCGATCGCGGGCCCGGAGAACGTCGCCGACCCGACACCGTTAAGATGGCTGCGTGCATGTCGCTTCGGAGGGGGACACGCCGCCAGCCGTTCTGGTGACCGGCGCGTCGACCGGGATCGGTCGCGCGGTCGCCGGTCTGCTCGCTCGCCGCGGCTTCGAGGTCTTCGCGGGCGTGCGGCGCGAGGAGTCCGCCGCGTGCTTGGAGCAGGAAGGCCGGGAGGCGCGCCGGGACGCAGCCCCGGACGACGCCACCGGTAGCATCACGCCGCTGCTGTTCGACATCACCGACGCCGAGGGCATCGCGCGGGCGGCCGCCGTCGTCGACGAGCGCACCGGCGCGCGCGGCCTGCACGGCGTGGTGAACAACGCCGGCATGGTCGTGGCGGGGCCCATGGAGTTCCTGCCGCTCGAGGACCTGCGGCTTCAGCTCGAGGTCAACGTGCTCGGCCAGGTCGCGGTGACGCAGGCGATGCTGCCGATGCTGCGGCGGGCGCGTGAGGTCCAGCTGGCGGCGGAAGGGCAGCGCCGCGCCTTCGGGGTGCGGGCATCGACCGCTCCGGCCGGCATCGACGGGTCGCTGGGCGCCGGCCGCTCGCCGGTCCGAGGAAGCCACGGTCGCGTGGTGTTCGTCGGATCCATCTCCGGGCTGGTGTCGTCGCGGCTGCTGGGCGCCTACGCGGCGTCCAAGTTCGCCATCGAGGCGCTCGGCGACGTCTACCGGCTCGAGCTCAGTCCCTGGGGCCTGCAGGTCTCGATCGTGGAGCCCGGCCGCGTGCGCACCCCCATCTGGGGCAAGACGAAGGGCGCCGGCGAGGCGCGCCTTTCGCGCATGCCCGAAGCGGCGGGGGAGCTCTACGAGGCCGCCATCCGCTCCATCTCCCGCGGCGTGACCGACGTCGATGCGGGCGGCATCGCGCCCGACGGCGTGGCGCGTGCGGTGCTGCACGCGCTCACCGCGCCGCGCGCGCGCACGCGTTATCGGGTGGGGCTGGACGCGCACGTGGTGGGCGTGCTGACGCGCTTCCTGCCCGACCGCTGGATGGACCGCTTCCTGCTGCTGGTCAGCCGCTGAGCGCTGCCCGGCCCCGCACGAGGACCTGTACCGGGCTCTGCGCCCGGCTCTGCGCCCGGCTCCGCACCCGGCTCTCGCCCGGCGCTGCACCCGGCGCTGCGTCCCGCGTGCCGTCGAGTGCCGCGGTACGCGCCGCCCGGATGTCTCGCCGCGCGGGGAACGCGGGCTATGCTGGTCCGCATGGATCGAGACGACGTCCACCAGGCACCCGTCGGCGGCGTAGCCGGGCCGGCGGCGTCCGACGCCGCGGCCGAGGCTGCGCCCGGTGCTGCGCCCGGTGCTGCGCCCGGTGCTGTCGCCGGAGCGGCCGGCGCCGCGTCACGGTCCGGCGAGGCCGGGGTCGCTGCGCCCTTCGACGAGCGCTTCCACACGGCCGACGTCGCCACCATCGCCGGCGGGCACTTCGCGCACGACAGCTTCACGGCCTTCGTGGCGCCGCTGCTCCCGGTCCTGCAGCAGAAGCTCAACACCGACTACACCATGACCGGCGGCCTGGCCGTCTTCCTGCAGCTCCCCAGCCTGCTCAACCCGGTCATCGGCTACATGGCCGACAAGGTCAGCCTGCGCTACTTCGTGATCCTGGCGCCGGCCGTGACGGCGACGTTCATCACCCTGCTGGGACGCGCGCCGAACTACCTCTCCATCGTGTTCTTGCTGCTGGCCGCGGGCGTCAGCGTGGCGTCGTTCCACTCGCCCGCCCCGGCGATGGTGGCGCACGTGTCCGGGCGTCGGGTCGGTGCCGGCATGAGCATCTTCATGGCCGGCGGTGAGCTCGGGCGCTCGCTGGGCCCGCTGTTGGCGGTGGCGGCGGTCGGCTGGTTCGGCCTGGAAGGGCTGTGGCGGCTCGCCTTCATCGGCTGGGCAGTCAGCGTGATCCTCTACTTCCGGCTGCGCAATGTCTCGGCGCAGGGCGCCGGCGGTCGATCGGGCTTCCTGCCGTGGTCCACGGCGCGGCGGGTGTTCCCGGCGATCGGGTTGCTGATCGCGACCCGCGTGATGCTACTGGTGGCGGCCACCATCTACCTGCCGCTGTTCATGAAGGACGTGATGGGTACCGGTCTGTGGCTCGCCGGGGCCTCGCTCACCATCCTGGAGGCTGCGGGCGTGGTCGGCGCGCTGTCGGCCGGCACCGTGTCCGACCGCCTGGGTCGCGGGAGCGTGCTGCTCACCCTGGCCATCTCCGCGCCGCTGGTGATGATCGCGTTCCTCTACGCGCCGACGGCGCTGGCGTTCCCGCTGCTGATCCTGCTCGGCCTGTCGGCGGTGAGCGGGACGCCGGTCCTGCTGGCCACGGTCCAGGACGCCTTCCCGGAGAACCGGGCGCTCGCCAACGGCACCTTCCTGGCGATGAACTTCCTGGTGCGCGCCGCCGGCATCTACACCATCGGCCTGCTCGCCGACGGCGCCGGGCTCGAGCGCGCCTTCCTGGTCGCCGCGCTGGTAGCCCTGCTGGGCATCCCGGCGGTGCCGCTGATGTTCCGCGGACGCGAAGCGTCGGCCTGAGCGCAGCGGACGGCCCGACCGGACGGCCCGACCGGACGGCCCGCCTGGCTCGGGCCAGGAAGAACCGAGGACCGCATGCCCGGGGGTGGATGCGGTCCTCGCCGAGTTGATGGAGGCCTGCCCAGGGCCTCCGGAGGATGGGTCTAGGGGTGCGCCCGCGCCTGCGTCCGGGAGGCGCTGGCGGTCATTGCGTGACCTTCGCCCACTCGCCGAGAAGGCCGTCGCCGGTCGCCTGGCCGGGGGAGCGGTCGCCGCGGAAGTAGTACAGCGGCTTGCCGTCCAGCGTCAGCTGGCTGGAACCGTCCGGGCGCGCGATGACGCCGAGCGTTCCCTTGACGCCGTTGCCGGCTGTGGGCGCGTTGCCGTGGGCGACGTCGTAGCCGCCGACCAGCGGCGGCCAGTTGGCGGCGCAGGTCCCGCTGCACGCGGACTGGTTGGGGCCGTCCTTGCCGAAGGTGTAGAGCGTCATGCCGGTCGGGCCGACCAGCAGGGTGCCGTTGGCGGTCGCCAGCGTCTGCACCGCGGGCTCGAGGTTGGCCACCCACCAGACGTCCTTGAAGGCCTGGCCGCTGGTGTCGCCGGGCTTCTTGTCGCCCTGCCAGGTGTACAGGGGGAGGCCGTGGTAGGCGATCTGCTTGCTGCCGTCATCGCGGGTGACGACGCTGAACGCGCCCGGCAGGTTCAGCGGCGCAACGGTGGCGCTGTCGGCCAGCAGCGGCGGCCAGGCCTGAGCGCAGGCGCCGTTGCAGGCGCTCTTGCCGGGGGTGTCCTTGGCATAGAGGTACAGCGTCATGCCCTGGGCGTCGGTCAGGAAGTAGCCCAGCTTGGCGTCGTAGCGGACCTGGACGGTCGGGCTCACCGCCTGCGCCAACGCGGCGCCGCCCAGTGCGAGGGCGGTGAGCGCGAGGGCGGCGAGCATGCGGGTGGCGAGCGGACCTGCCGGGGCCCACTTCCCGAGGGTGCGCCGGTGCCGAGCCTGTCGCTTGTGGACGAGCGCCTGCCTTACGTGCATGGGAGTACCTCCATCCACCCCTACGCACGGGGAGGGCGTCCGGATGCAGGCGCTCGGGCGGGCTCGGTGCCTCGTGCGGGTCGGTCGCCCTACCGAGCCGTCGCTGCCGTCCTTCGCCCCGTCCCGCTGCCCGTCCCGTAGCTACCTGCGAAGTGGCAGGTGTGGTTGCCGTCGCGCTGGCAGCGCACGCGTTCTGCATCCATCCCGGTGGCGTCCACGACGACCTTCGGCAGCAGGTCGCAGACGCCGACGAAGCGTTCTCCGGTGGCGCGGTAGACGCAGTTGTAGGCCTCGAACTCCCAGCCTCCCGGCGTATTGGCGAGGCGCCCCAGCATCTCGCCGTAGTCGAGCTGCTGCATCAGCTTGAGCAGCCGTGCGCGCGGCGGGAGCGGCTCGAGCTCGTCCTTGACGCGCGCGGCGAGCGCGGCCGCCACGTCGTCGAGCAGCGTGTCGAGCAGGCCCCGCGCGGCGGCGCTCTCGAGCACGGCCTCCAGCAGGTCGACGTAGCGCTTGGGGAAGGCGCCTTCGGCCTGAGCGGTGAGGGCGTAGCGGTGCGCCGGCCGGCCCACCCCCTCGCGCAGGGCGTGCTCGTCGACGAAGCCCTGCTGGCGCAGCCGCGCCAGGTGGTGGCGCACCGCGTTGTCGGACAGGCCGGTGGCCTCGGCGAGCTGGCGGACGGTGCTGGGCCCGCGGATCTTGAGGTGGCGCAGGAGTTCGTCGCGGCTCGACATTGTTCCTATTTCTACCATTCCTATGGCGCCAATAGTGCGCTATGCTGCAGTCCGAGGAGGCAAGGCCATGACGATCAACGAAAGCACTACCGATCGGGTCATCCGGGTCATCGCCGGGCTCGTTCTGCTCTCCGCGTGGGTGTTCGGTTGGCTCTCCGGCGTATGGATGGTTGTCTTCGCCATCGTCGGAGCGATCCTGCTGCTCACCGGGGCGGTGGGCTTCTGCCCGCTGTACACCCTGTTCGGCGCCAGCACGAAGCCACGTAAACGCGCCTGAATCGCCTTCAGGGCTGGATCGCGGCGCCCGCTGCCTCAGGCAGCGGGCGCCGCGCGCTTGTGCTTCGGCGGCGGCCGCCGCGGCAGTCTCGGCGGCGGCGTCAGGCGGGCATCCGCTGGAAGCGCTCGAAGGCCGCGCGTTCCAGCGCCTCGCGATGGTCGGGGTGGGCGATGCCGATGAGCGCCCGCGCGCGTTGGCGCAGCGCCTTGCCGTAGAGGCTGGCCACGCCGTACTCGGTCACCACGAAGTGGACGTGGGCGCGGGTGGTGACCACGCCCGCCCCCTGCTTCAGGAACGGCACGATCCGGCTCGCCCCGTCGTGGGTGGTCGAGGGCAGGGCGATGATCGGCTTGCCGCCCTCGGAGAGCGAGGCGCCGCGTATGAAGTCCATCTGGCCGCCGACGCCGGAGTACTGACGGGTGCCGATGGAGTCGGCGCACACCTGGCCCGTGAGGTCGACCTCGACGGCGCTGTTGATGGCGGTCACCCGCGGGTTGCGCCGGATGACGGCGGTGTCGTTGACGTAGCCGGCATCGAGCAGCGCCAGCAGCGGGTTGTCGTCGACGAAGTCGTAGAGCCGGCGCGTGCCCATCACGAAGCTCGCGACCACCTTGCCGGGGTGGCTGACCTTCCGTTCGCCGGTGATGATGCCCCTCTCGATCAGGTCGATGGCGCCGTCGGAGAACATCTCGGTGTGGATGCCGAGGTCGCGGTGGTCGCCGAGGGAGGCCAGCACCGCGTCGGGGATGGCGCCGATGCCCATCTGCAGGGTGGCGCCGTCCTCGATCAGGGCGGCGCAGTGGAGGCCGATGGCGCGCGCCTCCGGGCCCGCCGGAGCGGGGGGCACCTCGGGGATGGGATCGTCCACGTCCACCGCCAGGTCGATGTTCGAGACGTGCAGCAGGCCGTCGCCGTGCGTGCGGGGCATGTTCGGGTTGACCTGCGCGACCACCGTTCGGGCCGCGTGCACGGCGGCTCGGGTGGCGTCGACGGACACGCCGAGCGAGCAGTAGCCGTGACGGTCCGGCGGCGAGACCTGCACCAGTGCCACGTCGAGCGGCATGGCGCCGCTGCGGAACAGGTCCGGCACCTCGCTCAGGAAGATGGGGATGTAGTCCGCCTGTCCCTGCTCGACCGCCGCTCGTACGTTGGGTCCGACGAACAGCGCGCTGGTGTGGAAGCTCCTGGCGTACGCCGCGTCGGCGTAGGGTGCGGGTCCCTCGGTGTGCAGGTGGATCATCTCGACGCCCTGCAACTCGCGCCAGCGAGCCGTGAGCGCCGCGAGCAGGCGCTGCGGGGCGGCGGCCACGCTGTGGACGAACACGCGGTCGCGCGAGTGGACGACCTCGACGGCCTGTTCTGCGGTGACGATGCGCATGATGCTCCCGACCCGACCTCTCCGGCCGTTCTCCGGCTCCGACGCTACGGTAAACGCCCGGAGCGCCGAAGGGAAGAACGTCCCCCGGCGCAGAGCGGCCGCTCGGGGGACCGCCGGGGGTAGGCTGGCGCCATCGTGCGCGTGTCCGAGCTGCTGACGCTGCCGCTGCTGGGCCGTGCCCGGCTCGTGGCCGGGCGCGCCGGGATCGGCCGTGAGGTGTCCTGGAGCGGCGTGGTCGACATCCCCGACCCGCACCAGTGGCTGCAGCCGGGGCAGCTCCTGCTGAGTACCGGCTACGCCTGGCCGCGCGACGAGGCGGGGCAGCGCCGGTTCGTGCGCTCGTTGGAGGAGCGCGGGCTGGCGGCGCTGGCGCTGGCGGTGCCGCAGTTCTTCAGCGAGGTTCCGCCGGCGGTGGTGGAGGAGGCCGATGCGGTGGGGCTGCCGGTGCTGGAGGTGCCCTGGGAGATCCCCTTCGCGCGCATCACCGAGGAGGCGCAGCGTGCGCTGCTGACCGAACAGCACCGCGTGATCGAGCGCTCCGAGGCCATCCACCGGGCGCTGACGCAGGCCGCGGTGCAGGCCTCCAGCCTGCAGCAGATCGCCAACGTGCTCAGTGAGCTCATCCGCCGCGACGTGACCTTCGAGAGCCCGACCGGGCAGCTCTTCGCCGCCTCCTATCTGCCGGCCGACGCCGACGCGACGGGGCCGGGGCTCGAGCGTGACCGGGTGCGGACCACCACCCTCCACGACGGGGTCACGCCCCCCGACGTGATGGCCGAGCTGGAGCGGCTGGGCTACCTCCAGCGGTTGCGCAGCCAGAAGGATCCGGTGCGTGTGCCGGCGCTGCCCGAGCTCGAGCTGTCGGCGCGCGTCGCCTGCCCCATCCGGGTGAGCGGCGAGCTGGTGGGGCTGGTGTGGGTCCTCGAGGGCGACAGTCCGGTCGGGGAGTTGGACCTGCGCGCCGCCGAGCACGCCGCCACCGTGGTGGCGCTGCACATCACCCACCAGCAGACGCTGGCGCAGCTCGAGTCGCGGCTGGGCTACGCCTTCCTCGACTCGCTGTTGGAGGGCCGGCTCGAGCCCACCCCCCAGAACCTGGAGCGCGCCCGCCTGCTCGGCTTCGAGTGGGGGCGCGGCTATCGCGTCGGGATCGCGGTGCTGCACGACGTGCCGCTGCCGCTCTCGCGCGAGGGGTTCCTGCGCCGCGAGCGGCTGGCCGACCGCCTGGGGCGGCGCATCGCCGATCTGGGGGGCACGCCCTTCCTGTCGGTGTCGCTCAACGAGGTGAGCGTCCTGCTCGAGGACGGCATCGATCCGCGTGCCCTGGAGGTCGGGCGCGTCGACGAGGCGGTGGGGATGGTGTGGGGCCGGGCCCGCAGCGGCGTGGAGGGCATCGAGCTCAGCTTCCGCGAGGCGCGCTCGCTGCTGCCGCAGCTGGCTCCACGGCGCGTGCTCGTCTACGACGCCTGGCTGGTGCCGCGCGTGCTGCTGGGTGACACCGATGCGCGCGCCGCCCTGCTGGACGAGGCCTTCGGGCCCGTACGCGCGCTCCGTGGCGGCGAGCGGCTGGTCGCCACCGTCGTCGCCTGGGCGCGGGCCGGTTTCGAGGCGAAGCGCACGGCACAGAGCATGGGCGTACACGTCAATACCGTGCGCTACCGTTTGGAGCGCGTGTCGCAGGCGCTTCACGCCGACCTGGCCGACCCCGGCGTGCGCTTCAAACTGCAGCTCGCCGGCGAGCTGTTGTCGTTGAACGACAAAACCGCATAGCGCATTTGTACTCCGCAGCCGTAGCGCGTCGCCGCATCGTGGGGTAGGGTGGCCCGTTCAACAACGAAGGGAGCGCTGGGCTGAGGTGGAGTCGACAGAAGCCCGAAACGTACTGCTGGGCCGGGTCCGGGACGCCAACGTCCCGCGGGGGCTGGCGACGGCCCATCCCATCTTCCCGGCGCGCGCCAAGGGCGCGCGCTTGTGGGACGTCGACGGCGCCGAGTACATCGACTTCACCGGCGGTATCGGCGTCATGAACATCGGGCACGCCAACGAGCGCGTGACCAACGCCGTACAGGCGCAGCTCGAGCGCTTCAGCCACACCTCGGCGCAGGTCGCCATGTACGAGCCCTACGTGAGGCTGGCCGAGCGCCTCAACGCGCTGGCGCCGGGCGAGGCGCCCAAGAAGACGCTGCTGCTCACCACCGGCGTCGAAGCCGTCGAGAACGCCGTCAAGATCGCCCGGGCCGCCACCGGCCGGCCCGGCATCGTCGCCTTCAGCGGCAGCTTCCACGGGCGCACCCTGCTCGGCATGACCCTGACCGGGAAGACGGACCCCTATCAGCAGACGTTCGGGCCGTTCGCGCCGGACGTGTACCACGCGCCCTTCCCCTACCCCCTGCGGGGTTGGAGCGTCGACGACGTGCTGCGCGCGCTGGACGACGTCTTCGCCAGCCAGGTGGCGCCCGAGCGGGTGGCCGCGGTGCTCATCGAGCCGGTGCTCGGCGAGGGCGGCTTCGTGCCCGCCCCGTTCGCGTTCCTGCGCGCCCTGCGGGAGCTCACCGAGCGCCACGGCATGCTGTTGATCGTCGACGAGATCCAGAGCGGCTTCGGGCGCACCGGCAGCCTCTTCGCGATCGAACACAGCGGCGTCGTGCCCGACCTCATCACGGTGGCCAAGAGCCTCGCCGGCGGGTTGCCGCTGTCGGGAGTGATCGGGCGCGCCGACGTCATGGACGCCCCCGATCCGGGCGGTCTCGGCGGCACCTACGGCGGCAACCCGCTGGCGTGCGCCGCGGCGCTGGCGGTGCTCGACGTGTTCGAGGAGACCGGACTGCTGGAGCGCGCCGGCGCCGTCGGCGCCGCGCTGTTCGAGCGCTTCGAGGCGCTGCAGTCCGAACACGACGTCATCGCGGAGGTGCGCGGCCTCGGCGCCATGGTGGCCGCGGAGCTGATCGAACCCGGCGAGGACGGCGTGCGCCGCGGCGCACGGCAGGTCGAGCGCATCATCGCCGAGGCGCGCCGGCGCGGCCTGCTGCTGCTCAAGGCGGGCCGGGACGGCAACGTGGTGCGCGTGCTGGTGCCGCTCACGGTCGAGGACGACGAGCTGGCGCGCGCCTTCGCCATCCTGGGCGAGGCGTTCGCCGCGGTACGGGCCGAAGGGATCGGGGGGTGAGGGCGTGAGCGACGACGCTCCGGGTCGCACCGGTCACGTCATCCACCCGTGGCTCGACCACGTCCCGCCCACCGCGGTGCGGGGCGAGGGGCTCTACCTCTACGACGAGGAGGGACGGCGCTACCTCGACGGCTGCTCCGGCGCCGTCTGCTCCAACATCGGGCACGGCGTGCCGGAGGTGCTCGAGGCCATGCACGCGCAGGCCCAGAGGCTCACCTTCGCGTTCCGCTCGCAGTTCGGCAACCGGCCGGCGGATGCGCTGGCCGAGCGCCTCGGCGCTCTGGCGCCGGGCGACCTGCGCTGGTTGTTCCTGGTCAACAGCGGCAGCGAGGCTACCGAGCTGGCCGCGAAGATGGCCCTGCAGCACTGGCAGGAGCGCGGCCGGCCCGAGAAGACCCACGTGCTGTCGCGGCGCATCAGCTACCACGGCATCACCCTGGGCGCGCTGTCGATGTCGGGCCACGTCCTCCGGCGCTCGCGCTTCGAGGCGCTGCTGGCCAAGGACGCCGGTGTCGCCACCCCGTACTGCCTGCGCTGCCCGCTGTCGCTCGCCTACCCGTCGTGCGAGCTCGCCTGCGCCGACGACCTGCAGACGCACATCGACGCGCTGGGCGCGGACAACGTCGCCGCCTTCATCGCAGAGCCGGTGGTGGGCGCCAGCGGCGCCGCCATCACGCCGCCGCACGAGTACTACGCACGCATCCGCGCCATCTGCGACGCCAACGACGTGCTGTTCATCGCCGACGAGGTGATGACGGGCGTGGGCCGCACCGGCGCCATGTTCGCCGTCGAGCACTACGGTGTCGTGCCGGACCTGCTGGTGCTCGGCAAGGGTCTCGGCGCCGGCTATACCCCGATCGCCGCGGTGCTGGCCAGCGACGCGCTGATGGAGCCGATCCGGCAGGGCTCCGGCGCCGTCCTCTACGGCCATACCCTGAGCTTCAACCCGCTGTCCGCCGCCACCGCGCTGGCCGTCCTCGACTACGTCGAGAAGCACGACCTGGTCAGGAATGCGCGCGAGCGCGGCGCTCAGCTCATGAACGCCCTGAAGACCCTCGCGGCGCGCCACCCCGTCCTCGGCGACGTGCGCGGCCTCGGCCTGCTGGTCGGGCTCGAGCTCGTGACCGACGGGTCGCTCGCTTCCTTCGCCCCCGAGACGAACGTCACCGGGCGCCTGGTGCGCCAGGCGTTCGAGCGGGGGCTCCTCATCTACCCGGCCTCCGGCGCCCTGGAGGGCGCCGGCGACGCCGTGATGATCGCTCCTCCCCTCACCATCGGTGCGGCGGAGGTCGACGCCCTGGTCGGCATGGTGGACGGCGCTGTGAGCGCGCTCGAGCGCGAGCTCGGCATGCCCGCGCCGGAACCCGCCTGACCGGCCACCCGTTCGTGGGAGCAATGCTGGAGAGCAAGGCTCCGGTATGGAGGTAGGAATGACACGTGCACGCTTGAAATTCGTCATCGGAGCCGTGCTGGCGGCGGTGCTCCTGGTAGGTGGCATCGCCAGTGCGGCGGACCTGGCCACGATCCAGAAGCGCGGCTACATGATCGAGGTCATGTCCGGCGGCTACCCGCCGTTCAGCCTCTTCAACGCCGACCAGCAGCTCGTCGGCTACGACGCCGACGTCGCCAAGGCGCTGGCCAAGCAGCTCGGGGTCGCCGCCCGCGTCGACGCCGCCGAGTTCGCCACCATCGTGCAGGGCGTCCAGTCCGGCATCTTCGACGTCGCCGTGGCCAGCCAGGCGTACACGCCGCAGCGCGCCGCCGCCGTCGACTATCTCGACCACCCCTACCACTGCGGCGGGGCCCAGCTCTTCGTGCCCAAGGACTCCACCGTCACCGACATCACCCAGCTCAAGCAGCCGGTGGCCGTGGCGCTCGGCACCACCTACGAGCAGTACCTCACCAAGCAGGGCATCGCCTTCAAGACCTACAAGGACGACCCCACCGGCATCCAGGCCGTGCAGTCGGGCATCGTCGGCGGCCTCGTGACCGACCTCGCGGTGGGCTCGTACGCCATCAGCCAGGGCGCCCCGCTGAAGCCGGTCGGCGACCTGCTCTACGTCGACCTGGCCAACGTCACCGTCTCCAAGGACAACCCCGAGCTCAAGGCGGCGCTCAACAAGGCGCTCGTGGCGCTCTACAACGACGGCACGCTCAAGCAGATCAGCATGAAGTGGTTCAACCAGGACATCGTGTCCCGCTGCTTCAACATGCCGATCACCACCAAGTAGCCATGACGTCGTTCGACCGGTGACATGAGCCAGATCCTCACCCCCGCCATCGTCCACGCGCTGCTGCGCGGCGCCGTGCTCAGCGTGGAGCTGTCGGTCCTCACCTACGTCCTGGCGCTGCTGTTCGGCCTGATCGCGGCGTTGATGCGGCGCTCCCGTGTCGTGGTCGTGCGGGGCCTGGCGAGGTTCTACATCGAGCTCTTCCGCGGCACGCCGGCGTTGGTGCAGATCTTCTTCGCCTACTTCGCGACGCCGCAGATCTTCACCTGGTTGAACAGGTTCGTCTTCGGACCGCTGAGTGGAGGGAGCGTCATGCTCCCTCCCCACCTCAGCCCCTTCGCCGCCGCCGTGACCGCGCTCTCGCTCGGGTACGGCGCCTATCTGGCGGAGGTCATCCGCGCGGGCATCGAGTCGATCCACAAGGGGCAGGTCGAGGCCGCCGCCAGCCTGGGGCTGGGCAGCAACGACATCATGCGCTTCGTGGTCATCCCGCCGGCCGTGCGCATCATGATCCCGCCGTTCGGCAACTACGCCCTGGCGCTGCTCAAGGACTCCTCGCTGGCCTCGACCATCAGCGTGGTGGAGCTCACCCTCGCGACCGAACGGGGCATCGCCTACAACTACCAGCCGGCGATGATGTGGGCCGCCGCAGCGGTCATCTATCTTGTGCTGTCGATGGTTGCCAGTTTCCTGTTCGTCTATTTCGAGCGCGTCGCCGATCCCATCCATCGTCGGCGCGGCCGGCGGCTGACGCGGCTCGCGTCGGTCGATGATGAGGGGAGCCCATGAGCGTGGAAGGCGAAGCCCCCCTCATCCAGCTCAAGGGCGTCGAGAAGCAGTTCGGCTCCTTCCGCGCGCTGAAGGGCGTCGACGTGGAGGTCGCGCGCGGCGAGGTGGTCGTGGTCATCGGTCCCTCGGGCTCGGGCAAGTCGACCCTGATCCGCTGCATCAACGGTCTCGAGAAGCACGATGGCGGCTCCATCGTCGTCGACGGCATCGAGCTGCACGACGCCGCCGAGCTGGCCGAGGTGCGGCGCGAGGTCGGGATGGTGTTCCAGCAGTTCAACCTCTTCCCGCAGATGACGGTGCTGCGCAACGTGACGCTGGCGCCCATGCGCGTGCGCGGCGCCAACCGCAAGGCCGCGGTCGAGATCGCGCGCCGGCTGCTCGACCGCGTCGGCATCCTGGAGCAGGCCCACAAGTACCCCGAGGAACTCTCCGGCGGTCAGCAGCAACGCGTGGCCATCGCCCGGGCGCTGGCGATGGAGCCCAAGGCGATGCTGTTCGACGAGCCCACCAGCGCGCTCGATCCCGAGATGATCAACGAGGTGCTCGACGTCATGAAGGACCTTGCCGCCCAGGGCATGACGATGATCGTGGTGACGCACGAGATGGGCTTCGCGCGCGAGGTGGCCGACCGGGTGCTGTTCATGGACGGCGGCAAGGTGGTGGAGACCGGCACCCCGGAGCACTTCTTCCAGAACCCCACGGAGGATCGCACCAAGCTCTTCCTGTCCAAGATCCTCCGTCACTGATCTCACCGCATCGGATGCCGCCGGCACCCACCCCACCGGCATCCACCCCACCGGCATCCACCCCACCGGCACCGCGCCTGCCGGGCCGCCGGCCGGTCCGGACCGCCCCGCAGCCGCGGGTGTGAACCCAGGAGACCCACCCTTGGAACGATCGCCCGTCACCCTCTCCGCCAGCGAGCTGGCGCGCCTCATCCGCACCCGCCGGATCTCGCCCGTCGAGGTCGTTCAGGCGCACCTGCACCGCATCGACCGCCACAACGGCGCGCTCAACGCGTTCGTCACCGTCCTCGCCGAGGCGGCGCTGGACGCCGCACGCGAGGCCGAGCGCGCGGTCATGGCCGGCGGGCCGCTGGGCCCGCTCCACGGCGTGCCCTTCGCCCTCAAGGACCTGTTCGAGACCAAGGCCGGGGTGCGCACCACCTACGGCTCGCTCCCCTTCCGGGATCACGTCGCGAGCCAGACCTCCACGCCGGTGGCGCGGCTGGAGGCGGCCGGGGCCATCGCCATCGGCAAGACCAACACCCCCGAGTTCGGCTACAAGGGGACCACCGACAACCGGCTGTTCGGACCGACCAGCACCCCGTTCGCGCCCGGCAAGAACGCGGGGGGCTCCTCGGGCGGCAGCGCCGCCGCGGTGGCCGCCGGGCTGGCGCCGCTGGGCGAGGGCTCCGACGGCGGCGGCTCCATCCGCATCCCGGCGGCCCTGTGCGGCGTCTACGGCTTCAAAGCGACCTTCGGCCGGGTGCCGGTGGCGGCCCGCCCGGACGCCTTCTTGCTGCACACCCCTTACGCCCACAGCGGCCCGCTGACCCGCACGGTGGAGGACGCCGCGCTCATGCTGCAGGCGATGGTCGGTCCCGATCCCCGCGACCCGTTGTGCCTGCCGGAGCTGGGCGACGACCTGGTCGCTGCCACGCGCGCGCCGGTGGCGGGGTTGCGGGTCGCCTACAGCCCCGACTTCGGGGGCTTCCCGGTCGAGCCGCAGGTGCGCGACGCGGTCGAGCGCGCGCTAAGCGCGCTGGAGGAGCTCGGTATGCACGTCGAGCGCATCGACCTCGCCTGGACCCGCCCCCACCAGGAGCTGGCCGACATGTGGACGCGCACCAGCGCGGTGCGGGCGGTCGAGTCCGCGGTGTCCATGGCGCGGGCCGGCATCGACCTGCTGGGCGAGCTCGCCGACCAGCTCGACCCCGACTACCGCCACAAGCTGGAGCTCGGGCGCGAGCAAATGGCGGTCGACTACCGGCTCGACGACGTGCTCCGGACCGAGGTCTTCGACCGCCTCCAGGACGTCTTCGACCGCTTCGATCTGGTGGTGACCCCCACCCTCTCGGTGGCCGGCATCGACAACGCCGGCGACGGCACCACGCGCGGTCCGTCGGAGGTCGAGGGGCAGGCCGTCGATCCCTTCATCGGCTGGTGCCTCACCTACCCCATCAACTTCACCGGCCACCCGGCGGCGTCGATCCCCGCCGGGTTCACGTCCGACGGCCTGCCCGTGGGCCTGCAGCTGATCGGCCGCCGCTTCGAGGACGCCCGCGTGCTCGCCGCCAGCGCCGCGTTCGAACGCGCCCGGCCGTGGCGTGACGCGTACGATCGCCTGGTGATCGAGGAGGACGCGTAGCGCATGAACGGCGCGAAGCTGCAGGGGAGCGGGAGCTACGGCAAGGTCATCGACGCCGAGGCCGCCATGGCGCTGTTCTCCGACGGCGCCACCTTCCTGTTCGGGGGTTTCGGCAGCATCGGTACGCCGCCGCTGCTCGTCGACGCCCTGGTGGCCGCCGGCTTCGGGCGGCTGAGCATCATCGGCAACGACGCCGGCTACCCCTCCCACGGCGTGGGCAAGCTGATCCGCGCCGGGCAGGTGGAGCGTGCCGTGGTGTCGCACATCGGCTCCAACCCGATCGCCATCGAGCAGATGAACGAGGGCCGTCTGCACGTGACCTTCGTGCCGCAGGGCACGCTGGCCGAACGCATCCGCGCCGGCGGCGCGGGCCTGGGGGGCGTGCTGGTGGACGTGGGTCTGGGGACCGAGGTCGAACAGGGCAAGCGCCTCGTCGAGGTCGACGGCCGTGCCTACCTGCTCGAGCCCGCTCTGCGCGCGCCGCTGGGCATCGTGCTGGCCGACGTCGGCGACGCCTACGGCAACCTCGTGTTCCGCGGCACGGCCCGCAACTTCAACCCGCTGGTGGCGATGGCGGCGGACGTGGTCGTCGCCGAGGTGCGCACGTTGGTGCCGGCGGGAGAGCTCGACCCCGACGCCGTCCACATCCCGGGGGCGTTCGTCGACTACCTGGTGCCGGGGAGCCCGGTCCCGGCCGGCATCCCGGCGCCCAAGACATGAGCCGGGCGCGTACCGGAGAGGAGGCTCCGTCGTGGACCCACGTCAGCTGATCGCGCGGCGCGCGGCGTTGCTGCTCGAGGACGGCGAGCTGGTCGCCCTCGGCATCGGGCTGCCCACCCTGGTCGGCAACCACATCCCGCCGGGGCGGCGGGTGGTGCTGTTCGCCGAGGACGGCATCGCCGGCATCGGACCGCGCCCTCCCGCAGGCGAGGTGGACGTCGACCTCATCAACGCCGGCGGCGAACCGATCTCGCGCGCACCGGAGACCGCCGTCTTCGACAGCGCCCTGGCCTTCGCGCTGGTGCGCAGCGGGCGCCTCGGCACGGCGGTGCTCGGCACCATGCAGGTGAGCGGCCGCGGCGACATCGCGAGCTGGAAGGCGCCGGGCGGCCCCAGCCCCGGCATGGGCGGCAGCATGGAGCTGGCGGCCAAGGCGCGCCGCACCATCGTGCTGACGCGCCACCGCACCCGCTCGGGCGAGCCCAAGATCGTGGAGCGCTGCGATCTCCCCCTGACGGCGCCGCGCGCCGCCGGCCTGATCGTGACCGAGCTGGGGCTGTTCGAGGTCACCGACGACGGCCTACGGCTCAGGGAACGCGCTCGCGAGGTGTCGGTCGAGGACGTGAGGGCCGCCACCCCGGTCCGGGTCGTGACGCGGGGGCCGGTGGCGGTCATGGAGGACGCGATGGAACAGGCGATGGAACGAGCGATGGAAGAGGCGATGGAACGGGCGGCGCGGGACGAGGGCCGCACGACGCCGGGAGGACGGGCATGAGCGCCGTGCTCGACGACGCGTGGGGGAGGTCGAGCGGCAGGTCGACCGCGCCTGGGACGCCGAGGTCGCCTTCCTCGGGGAGCTGGTGCGACGGCCCAGCACGCTGGGTGACGAGCGCGCCGCGCAGGAGCGGGTGATCGAGGAGCTCCGCGCCGTGGGCCTGGAGGCCACCGCGAAGGACGTCGACCACGCCGCCATCGCCCGGCTCCCGGGCTACTCGCCCGCCGACTGGGCCTACCGCGACCGGCCCAACGTGGCCGCCCGACTCGCCGGACACACCGGCGAGCACACCGGCGAGCACACGGGCGGACGCTCACTGGTGCTCAACGGCCACATCGACGTGGTGCCGGCCACCCCCGAGCGGCTGTGGAGCGTCGACCCGTGGGGTGCCGAGATCGTCGGGGAGCGGATGTACGGGCGGGGCGCGGCCGACATGAAGGCCGGTATCGCCGCCATGCTCTACGCCGTCGCCGCCATCCGCCGCGCCGGCGTGGCGCTGGCCGGGGACGTGCTGCTGCAGACCGTGATCGAGGAGGAGTGCACCGGCAACGGTAGCCTGGCGGCCGTGACCGACCTCGCCGCCGGCGGGCGTGCCGACGCCGCGATCATCCCCGAGCCCTTCAACCAGACGCTGCTCACCGCCCAGATCGGGGTGCTGTGGGCGCGCATCACCGTGCTGGGCGCGGGCGCGCACGTGCTGGGCGCGGACCGGGCGGTCAACGCCAACGACAAGGCCGCCTTCCTGATGCAGGGGATCCGGGCGCTGGAGGCCGCGGCCAACGAGCCCGGCGCCCGCCACCCGGCCTACCGCGAGGTGGCGCACCCGCTCAACTACAACGTGGGCGTGGTGCGCGGCGGCGACTGGCCCTCCTCGGTGCCTTCGGAGTGCGTCCTGGAGGTGCGCTTCTCGGCCTACCCGGGAGCGGACCTGGATGCGGCGCAGGCCAACTTCCGGCGGGACCTGCTGGCGTTCGCGGCCCAGGACCCCTGGCTGGCCGAGCATCCGCCGGAGATCGAGTTCTACGGCTTCAAGGCCGAGGGTTGTCTGATCGACACCACGACGCCGCTGTTCGAGGGGCTGCGCAGCGCCCACCGCGTGGTGATGGGCGACGACGCCCTGCCCTACGTCAGCACCGCCACCACCGACGTGCGCTTCTTCGCGCACCACCACGGCATCCCCGCGACCTGCTACGGTCCCGTCGGCGCCAACCTGCACGCGCCCGACGAGTGGGTCGATCTCCCCAGCGTGCGCAGCGTCACCAAGGTGCTGGCCCGCGCGACGCTGGCGTGGTGCGGCGTGGCCTCCTAGCTCGGACCGGGGTGCGGGCCGCCGCGGCCGGCCGCTAGTTCAAGCCGGCCCGGGCGACCACCCCGCCGGACGGACCGCCGACGGCCAGCTCGACGCCCTTCAGGCCGTCGGCGCGGAACAGCAGGAGGCGGCCGCGGGTCCGGCCCAGCTCGACCCGGCCGGTGCCGGTCAACCCGTACAGCACGTAGGAACGACCCGCGCCGGGAGCGTGGGGCTGGAGCACCATGGCGCGCCCGTCGGGGAGCACGCAGGCCACGCCGGGGTGGCCGCCCCGCACGGCCTCGAGCGGGACGATCTTCAACTCGGGGATGCGCATCCAGTAGGCGATCACCGCTTCCTCGTGCGCGGCGAGGTCGGCGCGGCGCTGCTGCAGGGCGCCCCAGCCCGCGGTGCCGACGAGCAGCGTCAGGGCGATGGCGAGCGCCACGGCCAGGACGGGGCGCCGGGCGTGCGGCGGGCCCCCGGGGCGGCCGGGGACCGGCGCCGGCACGGCCTGCGGCGCCGCAGGCGGCGCGCTGGGCGCGGGCTCCCGCGGCGGCTCGGAGCGCTCGCCACGGACGCGTGCCAGCAGCGTCTCCCAGGAGCCGGGAGCCGGGGCTTCGGGCTCGAGCGCTTCGGGCAGTGCGAACAGGGCGGCCCTCAGGGCGTCGGCCTCGGCACGCAGCTCCGTCGAGCGTGCCAGTGCCTCGCCCACCCGGGTGGCCTCCTCCGGCGCCAGCAACCCGAGCAGGTAGTCGGGCAGCAGCTCGCGGAGCGTCGGCTCGGCGTTCACGCGGCGCCCCCTTCCAGCATCGTGCGGAGTCTGGCGAGTGCGCGGCGCAGGCGGCTCTTCACGGTGCCCAGTGGCAGGTCGGTCAGCTCCGCCAACTCGCTGTGGCTGAAGCCCTGGTAGAAGGCCGCTTCCAGCATCGAGCGCTCGTCGCTCTCCAGCCGCGCCAGCGCGCCACGGACCACGATGCCGGGCAGCGGGTCGTCGTACGAGCCCACCGCCGCCTGGAAGGCGACGTCGTGCGGGTCGGCGTCGGCGGCCTTGCGGGGACGGCTCGAGCGGGCCCGCAGACGCGACAGGCACAGGTTCCGGGCGATCGCGAAGAGGTAGGTCCGGAGCGCCGCGCGCCGGTGGTCGAAGCTGGCAGCGTGACGGTGGAGCCGGAGAAAGGTGTCTTGAAGGATCTCCTCAGCCTCCTGTCGGTCCCCCAGCATGCGGTGCGCGAGCGCGGTGACCGCTCCACCGTGGCGCCGGTACAGCGCTTGCAGGGCGTCTTCATCGCCCCGCGCGACCAGCGCGACCAGCTCGGCGTCGCTCGGTGTCTGTTCCACCGTGTCGTACACCTACCCTCTCCTACGCGGCGCCCGCCGAAACGGATGCCGCGCCTGTGCCAGGAAGACGCGACGACGCAGTCTACCCGTCGGCGTCCGGCCGCCGGTGCCGAGGACCCTCGCGAACGCGTTGTCCGGTGCCGTACACTGACGTTCGCCCGAGGCGCCCCGGCCGACATCGGGGGGCGCCGATCGCGGCCGGGGCGCCGCCACGCCGAGCCCCGCAGCACGCACGCCCCCAGCCATGCAAGCGACCCCCATCCCCCCACCCCCGCCCGTTCAGGATCCTTCCCCTCCGGTCTCCGAGCTGGTGCGCCGCACCATGCGCGTGTCGGTGCTGGAGGGGAGCGCCACCCAGGTCTTCCTCAACTGGACCTCGGGCGCCGTGCTGATCGGGTTCATGCTCCACCTCGGCGCGGGCGCCACCGAGATCGCCCTGGTGTCGAGCGTGCCGCTCCTGGCCCAGGCCGCCAGCCCGCTGGCCGCTCTGGCGGCCGACCTGCTGGGGCGCCGGCGCCTGCTGACGGCGCTGGTGGCGGTGCTGGGCCGCGGCGTGTGGGTGCTCGCCGCGCTGCTCCCGAGCCTGGGCCTTCCCGCCGCCGAGCTTCCCGGCCTGCTGGTGCTGCTGGTGCTGGTGTCCGCGGTCTTCCAGGCGTCGAACGGCACGCTCTGGAGCGCCTGGATGGGCGACGTGGTGCCGGAGAAGCAGCGCGGCCGCTACTTCGGCTTCCGGGCCGGCGTGGTGGGTGTGGTGGGCATGCTGGCGAACCTCGCGGCCGGCTGGTTCCTCGACCGCGTTGCCGCCCCGATCGGTTTCCAGGTGGTCATCATGGTCGCGATCCTGAGCGCCGGTGTGGGCGTCGCGCTGTACTTCCGGCAGTACGACCCGCCCAGCCCGCGCCGCCGGGCTGCGCTGCGCGACGTGCTGGTCACGCCGCTACGCGACGCCAACTTCCGGCGCTTCCTGGTCTTCGCCGCCTACTGGCAGTTCGTGGTGCTCCTGGCCGCGCCCTTCGTGATCCCGTACTTCCTGGAGCAGCTCAAGCTCAGCTTCACGGAGATCGCCATCTGGAGCGGCATCGCCGCGGTCACGGCGCTGCTCACCAGCAGTCTGTGGGGGCGGGTGGCCGACCGCGTGGGCAACAAGTCGGTGCTGGCGCTCGGCGCCTTCCTGGCGGGGACCCTGCTGCCGGCCACCTGGATCCTGGCGGGCTTCACCGGCCACGTCTACTGGATCTGGATCGCCGGCTTCTGCGACGCCCTGGCGTGGGGCGCCGCCACGCCGGCCCTGTTCAACCTGGCGCTGGTGTCGGCGCCGCGCGAAGGTCGGGTGGCCTTCATCGCCATGTACTCGCTGGTGGCAGGGTTGGCGGGCTTCATCGGCGGCGTCCTCTCCGGCCCGCTGCTGACGCTGCTGCAGACCGCCCCGCTGCACCTGTTCGGGATGACCTGGACGGGCTACCACTCGCTGTTCCTGATCTCCGGACTGGGGCGCAGCCAGGCATGGCGGCTGTTGCGACCGGTCCAGGAGGCGGAGGCCTGGCGCACCCGCGACCTGTTGCGCGAGATGCGCACCGGCTGGCGCCGCACCGGCTTCCCCTGGCGCTGAGGTCCCGCTCCGGCGTGCCGGAACCCGGCCGTGTGGGGCCGTGTGAGTCCCCGCCCCGTGCCGTCGCCCCTTGACGGGCCGGGAAGCCCGGCCTAGCCTTGATGCAACCGGTTCACCCTGGCATCCTCGCGCCGGGGCGACATACGACTCCCCGCGCCGGCCACGCTCGCGCGCAGAGGTATTGTCGCCCGCGTCGGGCACGGGGTAGCGTCGCCGGTTCGGAGGGGCGGAAGGGGCATGAGCTACCACGACCTAGGGGTCATCGACTTCCACGTCCACTTCCCGGTGGAGAACACCATGGGCACGCCCGAGGCCAAGCGGCCGCCGCAGCACCCCGAGCTGCAGGCCTATGCGCGCGAGCGTGGCGAGCGCATGGCGCGCGAGTGGAACACCGAGCCGGCCGAGCCGCCGGCGCGGACCGACGACGAGATCGAGGCGGCGCTCGAGCGCTGGATCGGCGAGGTCGATGGTCACCGGCTCCGGCGGGTGGTGTTCGTCAGCGCCGGCACCAACGATCGGCTGGCGGGCATCGTTCGGCGCCACCCCGAGCGCTTCCTGGGGCTGGCGCACCACCGGCTCGAGCCCGGAGCGGACGCCGAGCTGCGGCGTGCCGTCGACGTTCTGGGCCTGCGCGGCTACAAGCTGCTCGGCCCCCTCACCGACTACCCGTTCGAGGCCCCCGAGCTGCGGGGCGTGTGGGAGTTCCTGGCCGAGCGGCGGCTGCCGGCGCTCATCCACTTCGGCTTCCTGGGGCGCGGCGGGGGCGTGGTCAAGCATCCGCGCATCGACCCGCTGTCGCTGTTCGAGGTGGCCCGCGACTTCCCCGAGATCCCCTTCGTGATCCCGCACTTCGGAGCGGGGTACTTCCGTGAGCTGCTGGCGCTGTGCTGGAGTCTTCCCAACATCTACATCGACACCTCCGGCTCCAACCAGTGGATGCGGTGGATGCCCTATCCGCTCACCCTGGAGGACCTCTACCGCAAGGCGCTGGAGACGGTGGGGCCCGAGCGCATCGTGTTCGGCAGCGATTCCAGCAGCTTCCCGCGGGGCTTCTCCGAGCGCTATCTGCTCGACCAGCTCCGCGCCTGCTACACCCTGAACGTGCCCGACGACGCCGTCCGGCTCATCTTCGGCGGCAACGCCGCGCGCCTACTCCACCTCGACGGCGACGCCGCGGCGGTGGGGGGCGGGGGCTCGTGAGCGACGTTCGGACGGGCCGCCCGGGCGCGCGCCCTGCCCAGTTCACGGGCCAGCACCCGGCCCAGCTCACCGAGGGGGGAGCGTATGCCCTGGCATCCGAGTTATCGCGGTAGGGTCCTGGAGCCGGATTATCTGTTCGCGTCGCGGCATCTGCTGCCGCACTTCGTGCGTGCGTTGTGCGCGCATCTGCAGGCGGTGGCGCGGTTGCCGGTGGCGCAGGGGCCCGAGGCGCAGCGCGAGATCCAGGCTCTGCACCGGGCGTTGGAGGGGCTCGAGACGACCCCCCTGCCGGCGCAGGGGCCGGACGTGCCGGACGCCTACTTCGCCATCCAGAGCGAGCTGGAGCAGGCGCTGGGCGCGCACGCGGTGAGCTGGGTGCGCATCGGCCTGAGCCGCAACGATCTGGACATGACGGTGTACCGGATGCGCGCGCGCGAGTTGCTGCTGGCCACCGGCGAGCAGCTGCTGACGCTGCGGCGCGCGGTGCTCGCCAAGGCGGACGCGCACCTGGAGACGGTGCTGATCGCTCAGACGCATCACCAGCCGGGCCAGCCGACCACGGTGGCGCACTACCTGGCGGCGGTGGAGGCGCTGCTGTCGCGCGACAGCGAGCGCCTGCTGGGCGCGTACGGGCGCTTGAACCGCTGCCCGTTGGGCGCCGCGGCGCTGGCGGGCAGCAGCCATCCGCTGGACCGGGAGCTCACGGCTGCGCTGCTCGGCTTCGAAGGGCCGGTGGAGAACACCTACGACGCGGTCGCTTCCTCGGATTGGGAGGCGGAGGTGGTGAGCGTGGCGCAGAGCGTCGCTTTGAACCTCAGCCGCTTCGTGTGCGACCTGCTGTCGTGGGCGGCGGCCGGCTGGTACCGGCTGGACGAGGGGCTGGTGCAGGGCAGCTCGATCATGCCGCAGAAGCGCAACCCGGTGGCGTTGGAGCACGCCAGAACGCGCTTCAGCCGGGCGCTGGGCGCCGCGCAGATGGTGCTGTACTCGAGCCACAACATCCCCTACGCCGACCTGAACGATTTCGGGCCGGATGTGCAGGGCGCGCTGCAGATGCAGCACGTGCAGCTCGCCGGTGGTGTGGAGCTGCTGCTCGCCTGCCTGGAGGGCGGCGATTTCGACGTTCAGCGTCTGCGCGCCGCCGCCGCCGCGACCGACACCACCGCCACCGAGCTCGCCGACGAGCTGGTGCGCGAGGGGCGCCTGTCGTTCCCGGAGGCGCACGCGCTGGTCGGTAGGCTGGTGGTGAAGCTGCAGGCCGACGGCCGGCCCTTGACGCAGGCCACGGTACGGGACGTGGCGGAGCTCGGCGGGCCCGAGCTCACGCCCGAGGCGCTGCACGCAGCGCTCGATCCCGAGGCGTTCGTCCGGCGCCGCGGCGGGGGAGGCCCCGCCCCGGACGCCGTGAAGGAGCAGCTCGAGCGGGCGCGCCGTCGCGCCGCGCTCGACGGCGAAGCCTTGCTCGGAAGGAGGCGAGCGCTCTCCCACGCGCGCGAAGATCTGCGCGCCCGTTGACGTAGCGACATCGGTCCGCCCGCAGGGGGCGGCCGCCCATCGAAGGAGGAAGATCGTATGAGTGGTTTGAAGAGAGCGATCCTCGGACTGGCCCTGGTGGCGATGCTCGGCGTGGCCTTCGCCCAGAAGGTCACCATCACCTACTGGCAGTACGCCTACGACACCCGCGTGAACGCGATGACCGAGCTCATCAAGCAGTTCGAGCAGGCCAACCCGGACATCACCGTCAAGCAGGAGACGTTCCCCTACGACGGCTACCAGCAGCAGGTCGCGGCCTCGCTGCCCGCAGGCCAGGGCGCCGACGTGGTGCAGCTCTACTACGGCTGGCTGGACACCTGGATGAACGCTGGCTACGTGAAGCCGTTGCCGAGTCAGTACTTCGACACGGCCGCGCTCGACAAGGAATTCATCCCCATGGTGCAGGCGGCCAAGCGCAACGGCGAGTACTACGGCCTGCCGACCGCCGTGCGCAGTCTGGCGCTCTTCTACAACAAGGACATGTTCAAGGCCGCCGGCATCCAGTCCCCTCCCAAGACCTGGGACGAGCTCGTCCAGGACGCCAAGGCGCTCACCAAGAGCAGCGGCTCGCGGATGACCCAGGAGGGGTACGGCATCGCCCCGGACGGTCAGGGCCACAACCTGCTGCGCGAGGTGCTGATCCGTCAGTACGGCGGCCAGCCCTACTCGGCCGACGGCACCAAGGTCGCCTACGACAGCGAAGCCGGGCTGAAGGCCTTCGAGTTCTACACCGGCCTGGTGACCAAGGACAAGGTCGCCCAGCTGAACTTCGTGCCCGGCAACAACGGTTACCGGGACGGATTCGATCAGATCGGGAACATCGCGATGATCGTCGACGGCAGCTTCGCCATCGGTTCGGTCAAGGCCGCTGCCAAGTTCGATTGGGGCGTCGCCGAGCTGCCTACGCTGGCCAACGGCGTGCGGTCGGACTTCGGCTCGTTCTGGATGAACGGCCTCACCCCCAACGCCTTCAAGGACCCGGCCAAGCTCGAGGCCGCCTCGAAGTTCCTCGAGTTCGTCACCAGCGAGAGTGCCATGAAGCTGTGGCTGAACACGGTGGGTGAGCTGCCGGCCCGCGCCAGCCTGGTCGACGACCCCACGCTCTCCTCGGACCCGGTGTACGGCCCGTTCATCAAGTCGCTGGCCTACTCGCACGCCACCCAGTTCGTGGACGAGAGCGCCCAGCGCCAGGTGTTCATGGACGCCGTGAACCGTGTGGTCCTGCAGAACCAGGACCCGGCCACGTCCTGGTCGCAGGCCGCGAAGGAGGAGCAGGCCATCCTCAACAAGGCCCACGGCATGTAGACGGCTCGGGTGAGCGGGCGGGACGTGTCACGACGTCCCGCCCGCGCGCCGTCCGACCGGTCCCTCCCGATCCCCCGATCCCCCGCCACGATCCCCCACCCCCAGCTGCACCCCCGGAGACGCCATGCGACCGACCGCAACCGACGTGGAGCCACCCGAGATGCCCCGGCGTCGGCGGCGGCGCCTCAGCCTGACCACGCGCGAGGCGCTGTGGGCGTACGCCTTCCTGCTGATACCGCTGGCGTTCTACGGCTTCCTGCGCATCTATCCGGCGATCCAGTCGTTCAACCTGTCCTTGCACAAGTGGCACGTGGACCCGGCGCAGCGCACCTATCTTGGCCTCACCTATTACCGGGAGATGCTCACGGACCCCAGGCTCCACCAGGCGCTGAGGAACACGCTGCTGTATGCCGCCATCGTGGTGCCGGCGCAACTGGTGCTGGGTCTCACCATCGCGGTGCTTCTCAACGCGGTGCGGCGGCTCCGACCGCTCTTCCGAGCCATCTATTTCTCGCCCTACGTCACGCCCGCCGCTGCCGTTGCGTGGGTGTGGGGATGGATGTATTCGGTCAACTTCGGTATCTTCAACAGCGCTCTGGTGGCCTGGAGCGACTTCGTGAGCAAGCTGGGTCTGCCGTGGCTGTCCATCCCTACCCAGCTGTTCCTCAACGACCCGCGCCAGGCGCTGCCGGCGGTGGCGGCGGTGGTGGTGTGGCAGCAGCTCGGCTTCCAGGTCGTCATCTTCCTCGCGGGATTGCAGGGCATCCCGCGAATCTTCTACGACGCCGCCGCCATCGACGGCGCCGGCGCGGTGCAGCGCTTCCGCCACATCACGCTGCCGCTGTTGAACCCGGTGATGGTGTTCAGCGTCATCATCTCGACCATCGCCACGCTACAGCTCTTCGATCAGGTGGTGAACATCAACTTCACGGACCAGGGCGGCCCACTCGGCGCCACCTTGAGCATCGCGGTGTACATGTACCAGGTCGCCTTCTCGCGCTTCCAGATCGGCTACGCCTCGGCGGTGACGGTGTTGCTGTTCGTGCTCATCCTGATCGTGACGCTGGTGCAGCTGCGGCTGCTGCAGCGCCGAGTGGAGTACTGAGATGATGGAGATGGAGACCTTCGGCGAGTCGCGCCCCCGCACCAGCGTCGGCACCGTCATCGCCTACGTGCTGCTCTCGGTGGGCAGCGTGGCGATGTTCTTCCCGTTCGTGTGGATGCTGCTGTCGGCGTTCAAACCGCTGCGCGAGATCTTCCAGCTCACCGTGTTCCCGCACACCTGGACGCTCGCCAACTTCCAGCAGGTGCTCTTCCACACCGCCTTCCCGCGCTGGTTCCTCAACAGCCTGGTGGTGGCGGGCATCTCGACGGTGAGCGTGCTGTTCTTCTGCTCGCTGGTGGGCTACACCCTGACGAGGCTGCGCTTCCCCGGGCGCAGCGTGCTGTTCGTGATCATCCTGTCGACGTTGATGGTCCCCACCGAGATGCTGGTCATCCCCTGGTACGTGATGTCGACCCAGTACCACTGGGTCAACACCTACTGGGGCCTGGCCTTCCCCGGCCTCATCCCGGCGTTCGGAGTGTTCCTGATGCGGCAGTTCTTCCAGACGCTGCCACGCGATCTGTTCGACGCCGGCCGCGTCGACGGCGTCAGCGAGTTCGGGCTGTTCTGGCGCGTCGGCCTGCCCCTGGTGCGGCCCGGCCTGGCCGCGCTCGGCATCTTCAACTTCGTGGGCAACTGGAACGCCTTCCTGTGGCCGCTGATCATCGCCAAGTCCCCCTCCATGCGCACGGTGCCGGTAGGGATGGCGCTGTTCTCGGGCGAGGCCAGCACCCAGTGGAACCTGATCATGGCCGCCTCGGCGCTGGCGATCGTGCCGGTGCTGCTGGTGTTCTTCATCTTCCAACGGCAGATCATCGAGGGCGTGGTGCTCACCGGCGTCAAGGGCTGAGGTCCGCAGCGGGGTGCGCTCCCGCGCGGACGTCAGACCGCGGTGGTCGTGCGTGCGACGGCCCTGCTAGCATGGCCATCGGAATGACTCCCGATCTCATCATCTACGACTGCGACGGCGTTCTCGTCGACACTGAGCCTATCGCGAACCGTGCGCTCGCCGACATGCTGACGGCCGAAGGCTATCCGATCGACCCGCCGACGTGCGTGGAGCGCTTCATCGGCAGGCCCGTCCCTGAGACGGTGCGTGAGGTCGAGGAGGAACTCGGGCGCCCGCTCTCGCCCGCCTTCAGCGAGCGCCTCTATCGGCGCGTGATCGACGCCTTCGTGGCCGAGCCGCGGGTGGTCGCGGGCGTGCGCGATGCGCTCGAGACGCTGCCGTGGCGGCGCTGCGTGGCCTCCAGCAGCGGTCCCGGCTACCTGCGCGAGGTGTTGGGGGCGGCGGGGCTGTGGGGGAGCTTCGAGCGCGTCTTCAGCGCCACCGAGGTCGCGCGCGGCAAGCCCGCGCCCGACCTGTTCCTGCACGCCGCCGCCAGCCTGGGCGTGTCCGCCGAACGCTGCCTGGTCATCGAGGATTCCCCCGCCGGCGTGCGTGCGGCGGTGGCCGCCGGCATGCCGGTGCTCGGCTACGCCGGCAGCGTCGGTGCCGAGGCGCTGGCGGCGGAGGGTGCGGTGCCCTTCACCTCGATGGCGGAGCTGGCGGCGCGGGTGGCCGCGCTGTGACCGGACGGACGCCCGACTCGGTGACCAGGTGCGTCATGGCCCGGTCGTGCGCCTCGCGCGGCAAGCGCGCCACCACCAGCTCGTCGTAGCCGACGCCGACGCGCGGCACGCCCACCGGCAGGCGGTCCAGGAAGCGGTCGAAGTAGCCGCGGCCGTAGCCCAGGCGGGTGCCCGCCTCATCGAAGCACAGCCCCGGCACCAGCGCCAGCTCGATCGTTGCCGGGTCGACGGGCGCCGTCCCGGCGCGAGGCTGTCGCGGACCGAACGAGGTCGGCTCGAGGTCGGCCTCGCGCAGGCGGTGGACGCTGAGCTCGGGGGCCGGCGTCTGGCGGGTCCGGGGGACCAGCACGCGTCGGGCGGGATCGCTCGCGAGCGATCCCAGATCCACCTCGCTGCCGAACGCCAGATACAGCAGGACGGTGCCGGCGCTCCGGTAGACCGGCCAGGCGGCGAGCGCCTCGACCACCGCGCGGTTGCGCTCCCGGGTCGCCAGCAGCCGCCGGGTCGCCCGCGCCCAGGCGCGCCAGGACGTCTTCGGCGCGTCCGGCGCCGGAGGGGCCGGGAGGGGGGCGGGGTCGGGCACGACACGCGAGTCTACCGCCGCCCGGGCGAGGGCGCGCCGGCTCGCCGTGTGCGCCTGACGACGCCCCGGCGAGCGCCGGATTCAGCATACTGACAGCATGGCCAAGACTCAGACCACGACCGTCCATCATCTCGTCGGCAAGCGCTTCGTGGGTGTCACCCCCGACCAGCAGCGCGTGATGATCGATGGCGAGAACGCGGCACAGACCGGCATGCGGCCCATGCAGCTGCTCCTCAACGCGCTGGGGTCGTGCGCCGCCTACGACATCGTCGAGATGCTCGCCAAGCGCAAGCTGGAGGTGCGCTCGTATCGCGTCGAGCTCACCGGCGAGCGCGCGGACGAGACCCCGAGCCCCTACACCCGCATCCACGCCCGCCACGTCTTCGACGTGCCTGGGCTCGACGAGCGCCTGGCGAAGCGCTTCGTGGGGTTGGGCATGACCAAGTACTGCTCGGTGTCGGCGAGCTTGAACGCGTCCATCGACTACGAGGTCGTGCTCGAGCACGAGCAGGAAACCGCCGTCGCGAGTGGCTGAGCCGCTCCCCCGATCACCGGCGCCGACCGCCGGGCCGGCGGTCGAGGCGGCGGTGCCCGCCGCCGGCCTCCCGCTCCCCGTCGCCGCGGCCCCGGCGATCGACCTGTACGACCCCGCGCTCTACTTCAACCGCGAGCTGTCCTGGCTGGCGTTCAACGAGCGGGTCCTGGAAGAGGCCGAGAACCAGGATGCGGCGCTGCTGGAGCGCCTGAAGTTCCTGGCCATCTTCGGGTCCAACCTCGACGAGTTCATCATGATCCGCTACGCCGGTCTCAAGGAGCAGCTCGCGGCGGGCGTGACGCGCCGCACGCCCGACGGGATGACGCCCGCCGAGCAGGTACGCGCCATCGCGGAGCGGCTGCACAGCCTGGTGGATCGCCACCGGCGTACCCTTCGCGACAGCGTGCTGCCGGCGCTGGCCGAGCGCGGCGTGCGCATCCGCACCGTGGCCGAGCTCGACGACGCCGGGCGGGACGCCGTGCACGCCTTCTTCGACGAGGAGCTCTACCCGGTCCTCACGCCGCTGGCGGTCGACAGCAGCCACCCCTTCCCGAGGCTGCCCAACCTCAGCTTCTCGCTGCTGCTGGACGTGGCCGACGAGGTCACGGGGGCGGTGCGCGGCGCCGTGGTGCAGGTGCCGAGCGTGTTGCCTCGCTTCCTGCGCCTGCCGGGCGTCGGGCACGACTTCGTGATGCTGGAGGACATCATCCTGGCGCGTATCGGGGAGCTGTTCCCCGGGCACGTGGTGCGGCGCGCGCACGGCTTCCGCATCACCCGCAACGCCGATATCGAGATCGCCGAGGACGAGGCCGACGATCTGCTGCACGCCATCGAGGACGAGGTGCGCCGCCGCCGCTGGGGCGACGCGGCCCGCCTGGAGGTGGACGGGACCATGCCCGCGGCCTGGCGCGAGCGCCTGCGCCGGACGCTCGAGCTCGAGCCCGAGGACGTCTACACCATCCCCAACCACCTCAACGCCAGCGACTTCCTGGAGCTGACGCGGCTCGACCTGCCGGACCTGTGCGACCCGCCCTTCGCCGCCCGCTTGCCCACCGAGTATCGCGATCATGACGGGGCGCTGGACACCGTGGCGGCAGGCGACGTGCTCGTCCACCACCCCTTCCACGCCTTCGATGCGGTGCAGATGCTGGTCGACGAGGCCGCCGACGACCCGCGCGTGCTGGCGATCAAGATGACGCTCTACCGCGTGGGGCTGGCGTCACCGGTGGTGGCGGCGCTGGCCCGCGCGGCGGGGAACGGCAAGCTGGTCACCGCCCTGGTGGAGCTCAAGGCGCGCTTCGACGAGGAGAACAACATCGAGTGGGCGCGCGAGCTGGAGCGCGCGGGCGTGCACGTCGTCTATGGCTTCGTCGGGCTCAAGACCCACTGCAAGGCGCTGCTCGTCGTGCGGCGCGAGCAGGGCGAGGGCGGACGGGAGTTGACGCGGCGCTACGTCCACCTCGGCACCGGCAACTACAACCCCTCCACCGCCGACGTCTACACCGACCTGGCGCTCATGAGCCGCGACGAGGCGCTCGGAGCCGACGTCAGCGACCTGTTCAACTACCTCACCGGCTACAGCAAGCAGCGCACCTGGAGGAAGCTGTGGGTGGCTCCCGAGGGGTTGCGCGAGCGGGTCCTGGAGGCCATCGAACGCGAGCGTGCGCTGGCGGTGCAGGGCGAGAAGGGCCGCATCATCGCCAAGATGAACGCGTTGGTGGACCCCGAGGTCATCCGGGCGCTGTACCGCGCCTCGCAGGCCGGCGTGGAGATCGATCTGATCGTGCGGGGGACGTGCTGCCTGCGACCCGGGGTGCCGGGCGTCAGCGAGAACATCCGCGTGCGGAGCGTGGTGGGGCGTTTCCTGGAGCACTCCCGCATCTACTTCTTCCGTCACGGCGGCGCCGACGACCTCTACCTGGGGAGTGCCGATTGGATGCAGCGCAACCTCGATCGCCGCATCGAGGTGGTGTTCCCGGTGGAGGACGAGCGCCTCCAGCGCAAGGTCCACCAGGTGCTCGAGCTGCTGCTGCGCGACAACATCAAGGCGCGCGAGCTCGGTTCCGACGGTGTCTACCGGTCGGCGCGGCGCGCGCCCGGCCAGCACCGGTTGGACGCCCAGCAGCGGCTGCTGGAGCTGTCCGAGCGGCGTCGCCTGGCGGGCTGAGGCGGCCGCGGAGCTAGGCCTGCAGAGGGCCCGGGATGTCGCTGGCGGCAGGCCGGTCGCCGCCCTCCCGACCGGCCGCGAAGCCGGTCTGCAACCCCATCAGGTAGCCGAGCTTGAGCATGAACAGGAGGGTGTCGAAGTCGTCCTGCGCGATGCGCTCCTCGACGTACTCGTGGATCCCCTCGGGGAGCGCGACGGCGTCGATCTCCTCCCGGTAGTTCTTGCGCATCTCGTCCAGGAACGCGCGGATCGTCTCCTTGCTCATGGGGCGTCCTCTCGTGCCTCGCGCTAACCTGCGCTCGAGGCGTCCTCGGCGAGCGCCAGCTGCTCCTCGAGCCAGGCGATGATGGCCTCGGCCGTGCCGAGGTTGGTCGCCAGCGGGACGTTGTGAACGTCGCAGATACGCAGCAGCGCGGAAACATCGGGTTCGTGGGGCTGGGCGGTGAGCGGGTCACGGAAGAAGACGACGGCCTTCACCCGGTCCTCGGCGATGCGGGCGCCGACCTGCAGGTCGCCGCCCTCCGGGCCGGAGCGCAGACGCTCGACGCTCAGTCCCGTCTTGCTCTCCAGCACCGTGCCGGTGGTGCTGGTGGCGATGAGGGGGAAGCGTCGCAGGATGTCGGCGTGCTCGCGGGCGAAGATCGCCAGATCGAGCTTCTTCTTGTCGTGCGCGATCAGCGCAACGGACTTCATGTGTCCAGTGTAGTGGCTGCGGGCCGAGGAGCGCGTGCCTGCCGTTCGGGTCAGGCGGCATCGGCGGCGGCGAACTCCACCACCGTGCCGAGCGGGGCCTGCGCCAGCCGCCACAGCTCGCGCACGTCGACCACCGCGGGCTTGGCGTAGCCGCCGGTGCGGCCGCGGTCGGCCAGCAGCACGATGGGGTGGCCGTCGGCCGGGAGCTGCAGCGCACCCCAGGGGGAGCCCTCGCTGCGCACGTCGGGTGCGCTCTGGGGCAGAGGCGGCCCTTCCAGGCGGACGCCGGTGCGGTCGAAGCCGGCCACCCGGAAGCGGGAGGAGGTCAGGCGCGCGAACGTCTCCGGGTCGTACTGCGGCCCTCGGTGGACGCTCAGCAGCAGCCGCTCGGGGTAGCGCGGACGGTACGCGCTCGGGCCCGCGGCGGGGCCGCCGCGCGCCGAGCCCGCGCCGAGCAGGTCCCCCGGCCGTAGCGCGCGCCGGCCGCCGCCGACGCCGGCGCGCAGGTCGGTGCTGGCCGAGTCGCCGTAGCGCTCGGCGGCGAGGCCGCCGGCCAGCGCCAGGTAGCTGGCGCGACCGTGGGCACGGCCTCCGGGCACGAGCTCGAGCACGGCGCCCGCCGGCCACGCGAAGGGCTCGCCCGTCGCCTGCGGACGCCCGTTCAGCCGCGCCCGGTGACCGCCGCAGATCATGGCCGCGGTGACGGGCTCCAGGGCGCGCAGCGTCAGCGGATGGGCCAGCAGCTCCAACGCGGGGGCGTCGGCGGCGTTGCCCGCCGCGGCGTTGGCGAGCTCCAACGCCAGCGGGTCGAGGGCGCCCGCCTGCGCCATGCCCAGGTGCCCGACGCGCCAGCGCGGTCCTGCTTGGAGGGTCGCCGAGGGCGCCCAGGCCTCGATCACCTCGAGGACGGCCGGTGAAGCGGCGTCGCCCAGCGAGGTGCGCTCGGTCCCACGCGCCGGATCCTGGGTGGGCGGCCTTCCGTCGGCAGGCGTGTCGGGCTCGGGCTCGGCGGCGACGAAGCGCACCTCGTCCCCGGGCGCCCAGGCGCGGGGGGGCCAGGGGTGCGGGTCGAACAGCGGCTCATCGGTACGTCCCACGATCCACCAGCCACCGGGGCTGGCGCTGGGGTAGATGCCGGCATGGTCGCCGGCGATCGCCACCGAGCCGGCGGGCACGCGCATCCTGGGGGTCTCCCGGCGCGGCGTGACCAGCGCCCGGGGCAGCCCCAGCAGGTAGGGGAAGCCGGGGGTGAAGCCCAGGAAGGCGACGGTGTAGAGCGCTCCTGCATGGAGCGCCACGATGCGCTCCCAGGGGAGCCCCAGCCGCTCCGTGAGGTCGGCGCTGTCGGCGTCCGCGCCGTAGCGCACCTCGACGCGGCGGCGGGTCGCCGCCGGCGCGTCGTGCTCGAGCCGGTCGTCGACCGTCTCCAGCCAGCGCTGTAGCCGTGCCGGCGAGGTGCCGGGGCGGAACTCCACCAGCAGGCTGGTGTAGCCCGGGACCACGTCGCGCACCGTCGCGGGTGCGCTCGCCAACAGCGCGCGCTGCAGCGCGCCCAGGCGTAGCGCCGTCTCGGGGGAGGGGGCGTCGGCGACGTCGACGTACCAGGCGGCCGGCCCGGCGCTGCGGATCCTCACGCGCCCGCTTGCGTGTCCGGTCGGGCGACGCTCACGCCCGCGTCCTCGAGCGCGGCGCGGACGCGGCGCGCGAGGGCGACGGCCGCCGCGGTGTCGCCGTGAAGGCAAAGGGTGTCGACGCTCAGCCGGAGCTCGCTGCCGTCGACGGCGCGGACGCGCCCTTGGGTGGCGAGCGTCAGCGCCTGCTCGACCACCCGTTCGGGATCGGTGCGCACCGCCCCGGGGGTGCCGCGCGGCGCCAGCGTGCCGTCGGCGAGGTAGGCGCGGTCCAGGAACCCTTCACGCAGCACCGGCACGCCGGCACCGACCAGGGCCCGCTCGGCGGCGAAGCCGGCCAGCACCATGATGGGCAGCCGCGGGTCGAAGGCGGCGACGGCCTCGGCCACCGCCAGCGCCAGCTCGGAACTCTTCGCCATGGCGTTCTCCAGGCGCCGTGCGGCTTGACGTGCGCCAGCTGCAGGGCCTCGGCCCGTGCCAGCGCCGCCAGGGCGCCGATCTGGTAGAGCACGTCGTCGCGCACCACGTCGGTCGGGAGCTCCATGGGGACGCGCCCGAAGCCGCGCAGATCCCAGTAGCCGGGGTGGGCGCCGACGGCGGTGCCGGCCTCGCGGGCGGCATGCAAGGTGCGGCGCAGACCCTGCGGATAGCCGGCATGGAAGCCGCACGCCACGTTGGCGGAGCTCACCAGCCGCAGCAGGGCGGCGTCGTCGCCGAGTTGCCAGCGTCCGAACGACTCGCCGAGGTCGCTGTTCAGGTCGATGGTCACGGCCTCCATGGTAGCGGTTCGGGCGGCCGCAGCCGC
>CAWFFU010000001.1:0-42629 GCA_963815215.1 uncultured Trueperaceae bacterium | reverse complement strand
TAAAGCAATACTTGTCAATATGTAAGGGTGCGCCTATACTTCTGACGCTCCTCGGCGCCCGTGGTGCGCGGAGGGGACGACGGCCCCGGAGGCGACCCGTGAGGACACCGGCGAACGAATCCGAACGCACCCTTCCGCGCATCGCCGCCCCCCTCGGCCGGCGCGCCGCCGACGGGACGACGCGTCGGGCGCCCGGAGGACGCACGGGACGGGCGCCGTGAAGCGCGTCCTCGCCCTCCCCGCCTTCCGGCTCCTCGCCGTCGGCACCGGAACGTCGCTGCTGGGCGACCAGTTCGCGCTGGTCGCGATGCCGTGGCTGGCGCTGCGGCTCACCGGCGACCCCCTCGCGCTGGGCATCGTGCTGGCTCTCGAGGGCGTGCCCCGCGCTGCGTTCATGCTGATCGGCGGCGCCATCACCGACCGGTTCTCGCCGCGCGCCATCATGATCGCGTCGGACGTCGTGCGCTTCGCGCTGACCGGGCTCCTGGCCGCCATCGTGTTCGCGGGCGCCGCCCAGACCTGGATGCTGTACGCCTTCGCGCTGGCCTTCGGCCTGGTGGCGGGCTTCGCGGTGCCGGCCGCCAACAGCATCGTGCCCACGCTGGTCGAGGAACGCGATCTGCAGGCGGGCAACTCGGTCGTGATGGGTCTGGGGCAGCTCGTCGGCTTCCTGGGTCCCACCCTCGCCGGGATCGTCATCGGCGCCTACGCCCGCTCCTTCGCGGGCGTCGGTCTGGCGTTCGCCATCGATGCGGTGAGCTTCGCCGTGTCCGCGACCTGTCTGGCCCTGATCGGCTTCGCCGCCCGCTCGCTCGAGGACGGCGCCGAGGAGGCGCAGGGCATGTGGGCTTCGATCCTCAGCGGCGTGCGCTACCTCTGGTCGGACCGGCCGTTGCGCCTCGTCGTGCTCCTGCTCGCCGCGGTCAACCTGCTGCTGATCGGCCCGCTGCTGGTCGGCATCCCGGTGCTGGCCGACCAGCGACTCCCGCAGGGCGCGCTGGCGTTCGGCCTGCTGATGTCCGCCTACTCCGGGGGCGACCTCGTGGGCTTCGTGCTGGCCGGCTCGCTGCCGCGCATCGGCGGCGCCGCGATGCGCGTGCTCCTGATCGGCCTCCTGGCGGCGTTCGGGCTGGTGGTGGGAGCGCTCGGCTTCCTGGGGTCCACCTGGATCGACTTCGGCCTGCTGCTCGTGCTCGGCGTGGGCAACGGCTACGCGGCCATCCTGCTGTTCACCTGGGTGCAGGCGCGCACCCCCAAGGCGATGCTCGGCCGCATGATGAGCATCCTGATGCTCACCAACACGGGGCTGGTGCCGGTCTCGCAGGCGCTCTCCGGCGCGGTCGCGAAGTGGGACCTGACGGCGCTGTTCGCGGGGGCCGGCGCGCTCGAGCTGCTGGTCGCGGTGGGCGCGGCGTTCCGCCCCGAGATCCGCACGTTCAGCGAGAGCCTGGTGGGCGGCTCCGTCCGGGAGGGGGCGCCCGACGCGGACCCCGAGGGGAATCGGCACCGGCGGACCAGGCACCAGCGGACCAGGCACCGGCGGACCGCCACCGCGCGGACCCGACCGCGGCGGACCCGACCGCGGCGCCCGCCGCAACGCCCGGCACCGCAACGCCCTAGCCGCCGCGCCGGCCGGACACGCGATCTTCTCGCGCCTGTTCCTCGCGCGCCTGTTCCTCGTGTGCCCCCTCGCCTCGTGCCCGAACCCGCGCACCGCCGTGCGGCCGCTGCGGTCCGGGCGCGGCCTCAGGACGACGTCTTCGCTTGCTCGCCCCCCAGCACCGGCGGCGCGCTCTCGGACAGGTGTGCGAGGTCGCGGTCGCCCGCTTGCCGCGCGACCATCCAGCCCGGGTACTCGGGCGGCAGCGCACTCGCCGCGTCGAGGCGGGCCAGCTCGTCGGCCGACAGCGCGATGTCCGGACTGGCGAGGTTGTCCTCGAGCTGGGCCATCGACCTGGCGCCGATGATGACGCTGGTGACGACATCTTGATGGAGCAACCAGGCGAGTGCGATCTGCGCCACGCTGACGCCGTGCGCCCCGCCGATGTCGCGCATGACGTCCACGACGTCCCACGCCCGCTCACGGTCGACGGGCGGGAAGTCGAAGCTGTCGCGCCGGGCGCCGCCGGCCTTGGCGGTGGCACGGTCGAACTTGCCCGACAGCAGGCCGCCGGCCAGCGGGCTCCACACCATCAGGCCCAGGCCCTGGTCGATCAACAGGGGCGCCACCTCCCGCTCCAGGCCCCGCCCCGCCACGGTGTAGTAGGCCTGAAGGCTCTCGAAGCGCTCGAGCCCCTCCACGTCGCTGATCCACAACGCACGTGCGAGTTGCCAGGCTGCCAGGTTGCTGGCGCCGATGGCGCGCACCGTACCCTCGCGCACCAGGTCGTTGAGGGCGCGAAGGGTGGTCTTCAGCGGCGTGAGCGGGTCGAAACCGTGGATCTGGTAGAGGTCCAGGTGGTCGGTCTGGAGCCGCTCCAGGCTGCGGTGCACCTGGTCGACGATGTGAGCGCGGCTCAGCCCCGACTGGTTGACGCCGGGCGCCATGCGCCCGCGCACCTTGCTGGCCAGCACCACCTGGCTGCGGTCCACCCCCAGGTCCTTGAGGGCCTGGCCCAGCAGCCGTTCGCTGGCGCCCATGGAATAGACGTTGGCGGTGTCGAGGAAGTTCACGCCGCCTTCGAGCGCGCGCCGCACCAGGGCGGTCGCCTCCGTCTGCTGCTGGCTGCCGATGGCCTCCCAGATGCCTTGGCCGCCGAAGGTCATGGTGCCGAGGCACAGCTCCGAGACCAGCGTTCCGGTCCTGCCGAGGGGTCGATAGCGCATGCTAGCCTCCGTCTCGGCTTACTCTATAGATGCGGCGCCCAGCCAGGTTGTCGGCAGGCCGACGTGCGCGGGCGAGCACGCATTGCGTGGGGGCGTAAGAGTTGCGTGCTTCCCGGTCGGCGAGGCTGATCGCAAGGTGGCGTGTCAGGGGATGGGTTGTCAGTGACGCGTAGTGGACGGCAGACCGCCGGGGAGGTCGCCTCCGTCATCGGGGGCTTCGTTGTCTATGGGGTGGCGTTCTTCGCCCTGGAGCCGGCGCTGGCCGTGGACACGGCGGCGCTCATGCTGCTGCCGGTGGCCGTGGCCGGCTGGTGCTACGGGTTGGTGGGCGGCGTCGCCTCCGCCCTGGTCGCGCTGCTACTGCATTCGACCCTGACGGCGACGGTGCTCGATCATGCCGCTCCCTTCTCGAGCCTGACGGTACCGGGCGTGCCGACCGCCCTGGTCACGGTGGCGTTCGGAGTCGCCGTGGGGCTCTGGCGCAACCGCGATCGTCAGCTCAGGGCCGCGCTCGAGCGCCACCGGGCGCTGGAGCACGAGTTACGGGCCAACGAGCGGCACCTGGAACAGATCGCGGAGAACGTGCTGGCCGGGACCTACTCCATCCGCGAGGGTCGCTTCACCTACGTCAACGCGGCCTTCGCCGCGATCTTCGACTTCACGCCCGAGGAAGTGGTGGAGCGGCTCGTGCCGGCCGACGTGGTGCACCCGGAGGACCACGCCTGGGTGGCCGACGACGTCGCGGACCTGCAGGACGCCGGGGACGAGATCCGGCGCTTCCGGTTCCGCGGCCTGCGCCGCGACGGTTCGGTGGTGCCGGTGGAGGCGCTGGAGCAGGTGGTCAGGCTGGAGGGGGAGCGCACCCTGGTGGGCACGCTCATCGATCGCACCCGGGAGGAGGAGGGCGAGGCGCGCCTGCGGCTGCAGCTCACCGCCCTGCAGGCCGCCCCGGTGGGGATCGTGGTGACCGACCCCGACGGCTTCATCGAATGGGCGAACCCGCATGCGCTGAGGCTGACGGGCTACGGCGAGGACGAGCTGGTGGCTTCGCACACCCGCATGCTGGGCTCGGGACGGCAGGACCCCGCCTTCTACCGATCGCTATGGGAGACCGTGACGGCGGGGCGGCCGTGGAGCGGCGAGCTCATCAACCGCCGCAAGGACGGCTCCGAGTATCGCGAGGCGATGAGCATCACGCCCGTCATCGGTCCCCGCGGGGCGATCGAGCACTTCGTGGCGGCGAAGCGGGACGTCACCGAACAGGCGCTGGCGCGGGAGAACATCCGCGTGCTCAACCGCGACCTGCATACGCAGGTCCAGCGGCTGACGACGCTGCGGCGCATCGATACGGCGATCACCGCCGGCACCGACCTGCGGTCGGCGGCGGGGACGTTCCTCGAGGCCGCTCGCGAGGGCCTGGGGATCGATGTGGCCGCCGCCTACGTCGCTGCGGCGGACGGCTCCGAGCTGGAGCTCCTCGAAGCGCGTGGGGCGAGCTTCCCGGCCGCGGCCCGGCGCCTGTCGGCAGACGCCAGCGTCGTGGGTCGCGCGATCCTGGACGGGACGCCCTACCTGGCCCGGGGGCGGCCGCAGATCGAAGGGGCGTTGGGCGCGGACGCCGGTGCGCCCCCGCTGCCCCTCGAGTTGCTCGCAGCCGCGCCCATGTACGCGCGCGGCGGCCTGCGGGGCGGCCTGGTGGTGGCCCACCGCAGCCCGCTCGAGGTCGGACCCGACTGGCTGGAGTTCCTGGTCACGGTGGCGACGCAGGGCGCCATCCTCATCGATAACGCGGCGCTTGTCGCCGACCTGGCGGCCAGCAACCAGGAGCTGCGCGCCGCCTACGACGCCACCATCGAGGGCTGGTCGCGCGCGCTCGACTTGCGCGACAAGGAGACCGAAGGGCACTCGCGCCGGGTGACCGAGCTGAGCTTGCGCCTGGCGCGCGCGATGGGCCGGCCCGAGGAGGAACTCGTCCACATCCGGCGCGGCGCGCTGCTCCACGACATCGGCAAGATGGGGGTGCCCGACGCCATCCTCCAGAAACCTGGCGCCCTGACCGACGAGGAGTGGGCGCGCATGCGCCAGCACACCATCTTCGCCGCCGACCTGCTGGCGCCCATCCACTTCCTGAAGCCCGCGCTCGCCATCCCGGCCGCCCACCACGAGCGCTGGGACGGCTCCGGCTATCCGATGGGGCTGAGCGGCGAAGCGATCCCGCTGGCGGCGCGCATCTTCGCGGTGGCGGACGTCTACGACGCGCTCACCAGCGATCGTCCCTACCGGCCGGCATGGAGTCACGACGAGGCCATCGCCCACATCCGGAAGGAGACGGGCGGGCACTTCGACCCCGCGGTGGTGGACGCGTTCCTGGCGCTGAACGAGGCGGACTGAGCCGCTTACGGGGCGGCGCCGGGTCCCGCCGGGACGTCGGGCGGGGTCGGCCGCGGTGCAACCGCGGACGGGCCGCGGGCAGCCGAAGGTAGCCGAGAGATGCGGCGATGAGACCCCCGAAGATGAGGGGTCGATGAACGAATCCTGACCGATTTCGTGCAGTTTGCTACCCTCCGCGGGACCCGCCGTCCGCTAGCATCGGAGTGGTCCTTCCACGCTCGGGATCCTTGAAGGGGGTCAATCGTCCCGTGGCCGTCAACCACACCCATCCTTCCCGCACCACGGCGTGCGCGCGCCGCTCCACCGGGGCGCACGAGGCGTCTGCAGGAAGCCCCTTCCCAACGCGACAGACCCGATGCAGAGCGTATACCCCGTGGGGGTGTCTTGCGTCCCGGGCGGTATGTTTGTCCCTGTCTTCGCAACTTCCCGAGGGAGGATGATCGACCGGGATGATTCCCGTGGAGCGGGATCGTTCAGTTCATTAGGAGGCGATTCAGTGATGCGTAAGATCAAGTTCCTCGTCACCGCCCTGGCGTTCGCAGCGATCGTCGGCACGGCGTTCGCGGCAGGTCCGGCCTACTACCTGCAGGCCGAGGTCGTGCGCGGCAGCCAGAACGCCGCCGGGCCCAGCTGCGTGCTGATCTCGACGTTCAAGACCGGTGAGCAGGTCGTATGGCTGGCCAAGGTGTACAGCACCGCGACCGGCGAAGTGGTCACGCCCGACCAGGCCAAGCAGCTCGGCATGAAGGTCACGGCCAAGCTCGAAGACGGCAAGACCGTCGACCTCGCGCTCGGTGAGCACCCGCACAGCGGTGATCCCAAGGTGTGGATGTGGGCGGCCGGCTGGGTCATCCCACCCGTGTATCCGACGGGCGTGCTCAAGTACCAGCTCATCGTCACGGACAGCTCCGGCAACACGGTGACCTGGACGCCCATGAACCAGGACTACCCCACCGCCGAAGGCTACCCGACCCTGATCACGGTCGAGAAGAGGTAACGAGATGGCCGCTCCGGATCGTCAACGGATGTCCGGCCTCGCTGCCGAGGAGCGGGCCGCTCACGACCGGAGCGGCTCCCGCTTCGACCGGCCCGAGGAGCAGCTCGGCCAGAGCGCCAAGCTCTCGATCGGCGAGTTCGCCCTCTTCGCGCTGCGCATGGCGCTTGGCCTGAGCATGTTGCAGGTGGCGTACAAGCTCTTCCGCGGGGGCTGGGACGGTTGGACCGGCGCCAGCGCCCTGCTGCCCGGGGTCGTCCAGGGCCCCATCGGGCAGGTCTACACGGCGTTGTGGGGAAATCAGCTCGTCCTCTGGCTGCTGATCCTGGGCACGGGGGCCATCGGCCTCGCCATGGTCAGCGGCTTCCTCACTCGCCTCGCGGCACTGGCCGGCACGCTGATCATGCTCAGCTTCTACACCGCCTGCCTGCCGCCGACCAGCGGCTGGTTCGACGTCCAGATCATCGCCATCTTCGCGTTCTTCGCGCTGGCGTCGATGGGCGCGGGCCACATCTGGGGGGTCGACTCCCTGCTGCGGCGCTACGAGAAGCACCGCTGGTGGTACTGGATGCTCGGATAGCCCTCCGCTGAGCCGAGGCACGTAACTCCCGGGCGCCCCCTACCGCGAATCAAGGCATGTTGCTCAACGAGCGGCAGCGAGGGCGCCCGTCCTATGCTCTAAATCTGGATGAGGATGTACGAATATGAGGGACACGATCTACGAGATGGAGATGGAAACCGTGAACACGAGAATCCATGAACCGCGCCTGGGCGCCCGCGCCGTATGGACGGTGCTGTTCCTGGCCGCAGGCATGCTGTTCGCCGGCGCCTCGGCGCAGGGCAACGCGGCCACCAGTCAGGCCACCTTCCCCAACGGGATCAAGGGCGAGATCCAGGTGACCCCCGCCAAGGGCATCGTCGGATCGCAGGCGACGCTGAGTGGCTCGGGCTTCGAGCCGGGCGCCAGCCTCAGCGTCGTGTGGGCCGCCTTCGACGGCCAGTGGAAGCTGGAGATGAAGAACGGCGACTACACCGGCAACTTCCTGGGACGCACCTTCGACCAGCGGAGCGTTCCGCTCGCCACGGTCACGGTCGGCTCCGACGGCGCGTTCTCGGCCGCCTTCACGGTTCCCGAGGGCTTCGGCGGAAACCATGACATCTACGTCCAGGAGAACGGCGACAACGTCAACAAGGCCGGTTACTACGTGGAGATGCACGCCACCATGTCGCCGCAGAGCGGCCCCGTGGGCACCGACATCCACGTGGGCATCACCGGCGTCGACGCCATCAACAACATCTCGTGGTACGCCCTCACCTACGACAACGCCATCACCGGCTTCGTCACCGCCGTCGAGACGCACGGCACCGCCAACTTCGTGATCCCGGCGACGGGACGGGTGGGCAAGCATCTCGTCGAGCTTCGCGATGCGCCCTTCGACGCGCCCTACCTGGCTCTGGGCTCCTCGCCCTACGGCTACCTGCCCGAGCCGCAGTTCATGTTCACGGTGACCGACGGCCCGGCGCTGATGCCCAAGCCCATCGAGCAGCAGAGCCAGGCGCCGATCGCCGGCTCCGAGCCCAGCGGCAGTGGGCCGAAGCTCTGGGTCGATCCCAAGGCCGCGGGGGTCTACACGGACGCCCAGATCCACGGACGCGGCCTGCCCGCCAACAGCGACGTGGCGCTCGCCTTCTCCACCATGAGCGGCTCGCGCGTGACGGAGTCGGCCTACTCGGCGGCTACCGTGCCCGTGAAGACGGTGAAGACGGACGCCAGCGGGGCCTTCGACCTCCCGTTCCAGTACCCCGACGCCCTCGGCGGCGAGCACCGGCTCCAGGCCATGGTCGGCGACAAGGTGGTCGCCAGCACCCACTTCGACATCGGCGTCGTGGGGCTGCCGCTTCAGCCGACCGAAGGACCGGTCGGGACCAAGATCACCATCCATGTCAAGGGCCTGGGCTGGACCCAGACCACCAACATCTTCGCCGTCGTGATCGACAACGTCTACCTGGGGTACGGCTGCGGCTTCAGCACCAACGGCGACGTGGTCGTCCCCGTCACCGCGAGCTGGGCGCCGGGCTGGCACTACATCGACCTGTACCCGTCGTTCTACCGCAACAAGGACTACAGCGCGGTCGACGAGCAGCCCTTCCTGTACCGGCAGGCCGTCCTCACCTGGCAGGATCACCCCCACAAGTTCCACTTCCGCTACGCGTTCAAGGTGACGAACTAGCGTACGCCGCCGACACGACGGCTCCCCGCCGGAGGCGGGAGCGTGAGGGGGGCGCCCGATGGGCGCCCCCCTCACTTGTGACTGGGTTCCGTGACCTGGGTTCCGTGAGCCGGGTCTGGCGGTGCGGTCTGGCGGTGCGATTCGGCGGTGCGACTCGGCGGCCCGCGTGCGGTCTTCCGGATCCAGAGGCGGCAGGCGGGCTCAGGCGCCGCTCTCGGTGGCTGATGCGGCGGCCTTGGGGTCGGCGGATGCGTCTTTGGATGCGTCTTTGGATGCGTCTGTGGATGCGTCTGTTGACGGGTCTGTGGACGTATCGGCGGACACCCGCACCGTCACCGCGGCGCGGTACCGGCTGCAGCGCTCGGACCAGGCCACGTTGGCCCCCATGCGCGCCTCCAGCGCCCGTGCGATCGTCAGCAGCTGCGTGCGCTCCGATCCGTCCTGGGCGTCGACCGACGAGCGCAAGCGCTGATAATCGGCGACCTGCTCGTCGTGCATGCGTGCGGCCCGCCCCAACGCGGCGTCGAGGCCCATGTGGTGGGTCGATTGCAGGGCCATCACCAGGTTGTGCATGTCCGCCTCCTGGACCTCCTTGTTGAGCGAGTAGATATCGTTCGCCCAGCACACGGCGAGGTCCGCCGACGCATAGAGCGCCTTCGCCAGCGGGTGGGTGGACGTCGGTACGCCTTCCAGCGCTTGCAGCAGGACGGTGTGCACCTGCAGGCCGCTGGTCAGCAGGCGCATGCGCTGGTACGTCTCCAGGTCGGGCGGGGTGCCGTTGGCACGGTTGGCGGCCTCCCAGCGGGTTGCAGCGAAGTAGCGATCGGTGGCGTCGGCGAAGTGCCGGACGGCGTCCGCGCCGGCGGCCGCCTCCAGGCGCGTGCGCAGGTCGGCCAGCAACGCCGCCAGTGCGCCGTCGCGCGGCTGTGGGTCGTCGCCGGCGAGCACGCCGAGCAGGCGTTGGTGCAGGTCGATCAGGTAGCGGGGGTGGCGCCCGGCGGCGCTGGTGTCGCAGTGGTCGTCGTGCAGGAACATCCAGAAGGTCCAGTCCGACACGATCTGAAGAGCGCCGGCGTCATCGGTGTGGTGCATGTGGCCGGCCAGCCAGCCGGGCTGGACCGCGGCCACCCAGCGGTAGAGCGTCTCGGGCGGCGCCACCTCGAAGGCCTTCAACCACGCCAGCGTGTTGCGCTGCAGCGCTTCGGTGTCGCGCTCGACCGGCGGGAAGGGTCGGGCGAGGGCCGGCAGGACGACGTGCTCCACCATCTCGCGCGCCAGGGCGTCGACCCGATCCTTGCCGCTCTGCTTGGCCAGGTAGAGCGCGTCGTCGACGCGCTTCAGGAGCGTCTCGGTGGTGTCGCCGGGGTGGTAGGTCGTCACGCCGAAGCTCGCCGTCACCGTCCCGGTATCCCCGAAGGGGTGGGAGGCGAGGGCCTCGCGAAGGCGCTCGCCCACGCGCATGGCGCCGGGCAGGTCGATCCCGGGGGTGATCACCAGGAACTCCTCCCCGCCCCAGCGGCCGAAGACATCAGGGCGCCGCAGCACGCTCTCGCCACGAAGCGCTACGCCGCGCAGCACCTGGTCGCCGGCATCGTGGCCGTGCTCGTCGTTGACGCGCTTGAAGTCATCGAGGTCGAACAGGAGGACGCCCACGTCCTGGGTCCGGCGCTCCGCCAGCGCGATGGCCCTGTCGAGGATCGCCTCCAGCGCACGGCGGTTGGGCAACCCGGTAAGGACGTCCTCGTGGGCGAGCTGCCGCATGCCCACGAGCTGGGTTTGTAGCGAAGCGACGTCGCGCCTCAGGCGCGAGAGCCCGTAGACCATGGAGACGAGCAGTCCGTTCGCGAGGTAGTACTCGAACAGACTGCGGGCCGGGATCGCCGTCAGCAGCGCGCCGGTCACCGCCACACCGGACGAGACGGCCAGCACGATGACAGAGGCGATGAGTCCGGGTCCTGGATCGAACATCAGGAACGCCAGCACATAGAGCAGCGGCGTCCACACGAAGATCTGGTAGAGGTTCTCGGCCTCGGAGAGGCTGATCGCCAGCTTGCTCAGGTACAGCAACGCGAAGAGACCGAAGACCGCCCTCTCGATGTAGCGCGGAGGGAGCCAGCGACCGTACACCGGCAGCAGCATCAGCAGCATCACGGCGCTGACGGCGGGCAGGACGATCTGATCGAAGGAGCCGGGCGCGCCGAGGATCCCGGTGACCAGCACCACGGCCGCCAGCAGCGGCAACAGGAACAGGTAGAAGTTCCGCTTGACGCGGACGACGGCGGGGGCGTCCCGCCCAACAGCCGGGGCGTCCGGTTCCCGGTCGGTGTAAGGGCCCCCGCCCCCCATCTCCGCTCCCGACTTCATACCCGCACTCTACCGTCTGCGCGCGAGGGCGACCAGGAAGTATCCGGCCGTGGGGCAGGCGCGGCTGCCCGGACGCGCCCCGGGCGCGAGGCATTACGGGGCGAGTAGACAGGGGGCGAGTAGACAGGGGGCGAGTAGACAGGCGCCGAGTAGACAGGGGCGATGAAGCTGGGCCCGAGGCATCGGAGCGCGCGGCGTGGGGGGACGCCGCGCGCTCCCATCCCCTGGAAGGGGGTGTGGGTGATGAGCGCGGGGCAGCGCCACCGCGGCCATCGATTGGGGAGCCTCCCCGGAGGGAGGCAGCGAGCAAGGTACCGCATCGGACCGGGGGGTGCGGTTAGGTCCTTTACACGACGGTCGACGACGCGACACTCGACGGTCGGGGCGCGGCCAGGGCGCGGCCAGGGTCCCCGGCGCTCCGGGGGGCAGAGGACCGATGCGAGTTGGGAAGACTCCGTAGACTGGGAGCATGCCTTCCCTGGACGCCGTCCTGCGCCGCCTAGCGCCCCTCGAGCTGCCCGCGTGGGACGTGTCCCCTTGAGGCTCGGACCGGCCGAGCTGCCGGCCGGAGCCGAGCCGGTGCCGGGCGGCTTCCGGCTCCGCGCCGAGCGGATCGTCCTGGCCGGCGGCGGCGCCACCCGCTTCTACCGGCACGGCTGGCAGAGCTGGAGCGAGGCGCGCTGGCTCGAGCTCAGCGAGCCGGTGCACGCCATCGAGCCCCCGGCGCAGGCGCCCGCAGGGGGACGACCCCCGCTACGCCCAGGACGACCGGCACGGCGGCAGTGGGGTGGGCGCCCTCGCCACGGCCGACGGCGTGCTGCTGCTCGGCGCGCTCGAGCTGGCCGCACGCGTCGAAGCGGACGCGCAGGGCCTCGAGGGCGGCTACGAGGAGGGCGCCGGGGACTGGTTCGTGGCGTTCGGGTCGGAGGCGGAGGTGTTCGGCGCCTACGCCGAGCGGCTCGCCGAGCGCTTCGGGCGCCGCGCCGCCGCCGCCGCGCCTCGCTTGTGGTCGAGCTGGTACGGTTTCTACCGCGACATCTCCGAGAACGCCCTGCTCGAGGTCCTCGACGGGCTGCGGGGCCTGGCCTTCGACGCCTTCCAGATCGATGACGGCTGGCAGCGGGCCATCGGCGACTGGGAACCCAACGACGCCTTTCCGTCGGGCATGGGGAGCATGGCGATGCGCATCCGCGCCGCCGGGCTCACCCCCGGGCTGTGGCTCGCGCCGTTCATCGCGCGGCCGGGCAGCGGCCTCGTCCGCGACCACCCGGCGTGGCTGCTGCGCGACGCTGCCGGCGAGCCGGTGCCGGCGGGCGACAACTGGGGCGGACCCTTCTACGCCCTCGACACCACGCACCCCGAGGTACAGGGCTGGCTCGAGGCGACCGTGCGGCGGACCCGCGGCTGGGGTTTCGAGCTTCTCAAGCTGGACTTCCTGTACGCCGCCGCCCTGCCCGGCGTGCGCCACCGGCCGATGGGGCGCGAGCGTGCCTACCGCGAGGCGCTGGCGCTGGTGCGCGAGGCCTGCGGGGAGGACGCCTACCTGCTGGCGTGCGGCGCTCCGGTGCTGGCGTCGCTCGGCCTGGCCGACGGCCTTCGCGTCGGTCCGGACACGGCCCCCTACTGGGACAACGAGGACCGCCGGCTGCTGCTCCACGACCCGACCGGACCCGCGGCGCGCGGCGCGATCGTCACCAGCGTCGCGCGGTTGTGGCTGAAGCCGCTGGTGCACACCGACCCCGACGTGGCGTTCTTCCGCTCGCGCTACGACCTGCTCACGCCGGGGCAGCGACATGCCCTGCAGGATCTGGGGCTGGTGGCGGGCTTCAAGGGCTGCTCCGACCCGCCCGCCTGGCTGGACGAAGGCGAGCGTGAGGCGCTGGCGGCCTGGCTCAGCAGCGAACCGAGGATCGAGCGCCTCGAGGGGGACGTCTTCCGGGTGGACGGCCGGCGCGTCGCCTTCGAGGGGACCGGCGAACGCTAGGCGCCGGCGATCGCGTCCTCACAACGGCGCCCGCAGCCGAGGGCCGACGACACGAGACCGGGAGCGCGCCCCCGCGCGCTCCCGGTCTGCTCGCCGAGCGGCCGGCCCGCAGTGGGCCGCGGCTCGGGACGACGTCGGAGACTCAGTCCCCGGCTGCCGCCTACTTCGCGGCCCCGCCGCCCGAGATGGGCAGCACGGTGCGGCCGAAGGACTCGTTGATCACTTCGGCGGCGGACAGGTAGAACGCCAGGATGGCGGTGATCAGGCCTACGTAGCCGCCGATGGTGTGGAAGGCGGTGAGCCCCCACTCGCCCAGCGCCAGGAACAGGAAGGTGATCCACAGCGCCAGGAACACCAGCATCAGGGCGGTATTGGCCTTCATGCTGGCGATCCACATGTAGAAGGTGAAGATGCCCCACACGAACAGGTACCAGCCCACGAAGGCTCCCGAAACGCCGGTCCCGAAGAAGTACACGAACAGGGCGAACGACCACCAGAACGAGCCGTAGGAGAAGAACGCCACGGTGCCGAAGGTGTTGCCTCGAGGGAACTCCAGGATGCCGGCAACCATCTGCGCCGTACCGCCGTAGGCCAGCGCCAGGGCGAGCACCAGGCCCATGCTCTTGGCGTCGAACCAGCCGACGTTGATCATGCTGAGCATCCAGGTGGTGAATGCGAAGCCTGCAAGTCCTAACGGTGCAGGGTTGGCGAGCTTTGCGTTCATCCGATCCGCCTCCTTAAGGCGCCTCCGCTGGGCACGGCGGTCGCCCCCATCACCGGGGCCCTCGGTCGGGCGTCACGAGTGAACCGGTCACTCTTGCACCTGGGTGCGGATCGCCTCGACGACCTCGGGATTGGCCAGAGTAGTGACGTCGCCCGCTTCGCCGTGATCGCTCAGCGAGCGCAGCACGCGGCGCATGATCTTGCCCGAACGGGTCTTCGGCATATCGGACACGATCCAGACGTGACGGGGCTTGGCGATCGGGCCGAGCTCGGTCGCGACCGCCTGGATGATCTTGTCCTGCAGAGCCTGCGAGGGCTCGTAGCCGGGCTGGAGCGAGACGTAGAGCTCGGGCACCACGCCCTTGATCTCGTCCTTGGCTGCCACCACGGCAGCTTCGGCGACCTCCTTGACGGTCAGCGCGGCGGACTCGATCTCCTTGGTGCCGAGGCGGTGCCCGGCCACGTTGATGACGTCGTCGATGCGCCCCAGGATGCGGTAGTAGCCGTCGTCGGACTGCATCGCGGCGTCGCCGGCCATGTAGGGCCAATCACGCCAGTCGGTGCTGCTGCGGTCCTTGCAGTAGCGCGCGAAGTAGGTCTCCACGAAGCGCTCGGGCTGTCCCCAGATGGTCTGCGCCAGCCCCGGCCAGGGGTTCTGGATGCAGATGTTGCCGGCGCGGCCGGAGCCCATCGGCACCACGTTGCCGTCGTCGTCGAAGATGATCGGATGGATGCCGGCGACGGCCGGGCCGGCGCTGCCCGGCTTCATCTTGTGCAGCGCAGGCGTGGTGCTGCACAGGAAGCCGCCGGTCTCGGTCTGCCACCAGGTGTCGACGATGACGGCTTCCTTCTTGCCGACGGTGTCGTAGTACCAGCGCCACACCTCGGGCTCGATCGGCTCGCCCACGGTCGTCATGTGCTTGAAGTGGTACTCGTACTTGGCGGGCTCGTCCGGCCCCACCTTGCGCAGCGAGCGCACCGCGGTGGGGGAGGTGTGGAAGATGGTGACGCCGAGCTCCTGCGCGATGCGCCAGGGGCGGCCTGGGTCGGGGAAGGTCGGCGCGCCCTCGTACATCACCGAGGAGGCGCCCAGGGACAGCGGCCCGTAGACGATGTAGGAGTGACCGGTGATCCAGCCGATGTCGGCCATGCACCAGTAGACGTCCTCGGGCTGGATGTCCTGGATGAACTTGGAGGTGCCGGTGACGTAGGAGAGGTAGCCGCCGATGGAGTGCTGCATCCCCTTGGGGCGGCCGGTGGTGCCGCTGGTGTACATCAGGAACAGCGGCGCTTCGGCCGGCATGGAGACCGGCTTGACGCGCTTGCCGCGGAACGCCTCGAGGCGCTCGTTGACGACCACGTCGCGCCCCTTCACCAGGGCGGTGGGGCTCGAGTAGGTGCCGGGGTAGCGTTGCCAGATCAGCACCGCCTCGAGCTTGTGCCCCAGCTTCTCGGCCTCGGTGTAGGCGATGTCGGCCTTCTCCTTGTGGTCGAGCATCTTGCCGGCACGCCAGTAGCCGTCCATGCTGATGAGCAGGCGGCTCTGCGAGTCCTCGGCGCGCTCGGCCGCGGCCTTGCCGCTGAAGCCGCCGAACACCACCGAGTGGATGACGCCCAGGCGGGCGCACGCCAGCATGGTGATGGGCAGCTCGGGCACCATCGGCATGTGGATGGTGACGCGGTCGCCGGCCTTGAGCCCCATGTCCTTGAGCAGGGCGGCGAACTCGTTGACCCGCACCCACAGCTCCTGGTAGGTGATGTGCTGGACCGCCTCGTCCTCGGGCTCGCCCACGAAGTGGATGGCGGTCTTGTTGCGGCTCGTCTCCAGGTGGCGGTCGATGCAGTTGGTGGAGGCATTCAGACGCCCGCCGACGAACCACTTCCAGAACGGCGGATCGCTGGTGTCCAGGGTCTGGGTCCAGTACCGGTCCCAGGTCAGCAGGTCCGCGTACTCGCGGAACGCCTCCGGGACGTTCTCGAGCGCGAAGCGATCGAAGATCGACGGGTCGGTGAGGTTCGCCTGTCCGATGAACTTGGCAGAGGGGTAGAAGTAGTCCTCCTCCCGCCACAGCACGTCGAGACCGGTTTGATCGGGGGTCCGCTTGTCAGCCATCGATTGCCTCCCGTTCGCGGCTTCATCAAGCCTTAAGGTTTTAGATACCCCCCAACCATAGTGGGACAAATGCCCCGGACGCAAGGTTGTTCGCCCCGGTATGGGTACTCAGCGTTATGGGTACTCAGGGCATACGACCGTCTGATTCCCGGCATAACGCGACCTGATTCAGGCGAATCGGACGTACCGGCCGTGGTGTCGAAGCGGGGGTCGGGCGAGGCCCTGCGCGACCGCCGCGGCGCGCGCGGCCCGGCGCTCCGGGCGCCCCGGGGTCGCCGTTCGCTCGCGCACGTTCGGGCGCGTCGACCCGGGCGTAGGATGCCACCGAGCGGCACGATCGGCAAGGTGAGATGCGCGCCACCACGGCGGCGCCGCATCGCTAGGCCTGCGCGAAGCCCCGTGCCCATGGGAGGGCGCACATGCGCACACTGATCTCCACGTCCTTCGTCTCGCTCGACGGCGTCGTCGAAGCCCCGGGGGGCGGCCCTTCCGAGACGCACCGGAGCGCCGGCTGGACCTTCGAGGACCTCGATTTCGTCGAGGCGGCCTACGAGATCAAGGCCCGGGAGCAGCGGGAAGCCACGGCCATGCTGATGGGTCGGCGGAGCTACGAGGCGTTCGCGCCCGTGTGGCCGGGCATGGAGGAGTTCACCGACTACAACGCCATGCCGAAGTACGTCGTGTCGACCACGATGGAGGAGACCGACCTCGTGACGAACTGGGGAGCGACGAGGATCCTCCGTACGCTGGACCAGGTCGCGGATCTGAAGCGCGGCGAAGGCGGCCCGATCATCATGCACGGCAGCGCCACGCTCGGCAGAGGCCTCACCGATGCCGGCCTGATCGACCGGTACCACCTGCTGGTCTTCCCCCTGCTGCTGGGCGCGGGACAGCGCCTGTTCAGCGGTCGCGACAAGGCGAAGCAGATGCTGCGCCTGGTCGAGAGCGAGGCGTACGAGAACGGCATCCAGAAGCTCGTCTACGAACCCGTTCGTTGAAGCCACGCGCCGGCGCCGGTCGCCGGGGCGCACACGCGCTCGCGACGCTCAGGCCCGGCCGCGGCGGGCCCGGTCGGCGCCGCCCGGCGTCCCGGGGGGCGGCAGCGGCGGGCGACCGGACCTGCCGCTGCCGCCCGGAGCGCTCATTGCAGCGGCACGTCCACCACCGGGCCGAAGTCGCTCAGGGGCTCGTCGAACGCGTCGGCGTTCCCGACCACCATGATCACCATGGCGCCGGGGTCGAGGACCTGCTTCGCGGCGGCCTGCACCTCGGCAGGCGTGATGGTCTGGACGGTGTCCAGGAACGCCTGGAAGTAGCCCTCGGGCAGGCCGAGCAGCTGGACGCGGGCGGTGCGCTCGGTGGTGGCGGCCACCGACGTGTCGCGGAAGACGGCCTGGTTGACGATCTGCTCGCGCGCCTGCGCCACCTCCGCGGCCGTCACGCCCTCCGTGCCGAGTCGGTCGATCTCGTCGAGCAGCAGGTGCAGCACCCGGCCGGTGGCGTCGGCGCGGGTGAAGGCGTAGGCCAGGAAGGTCCCCGGGTAGGCGAAGCCCTGCGAGAGCTGCGAGCCGGTGCTGTAGGCCAGCCCGCGCCGGGTGCGGATGTCGGTGAACAGGCGGCTGGTGAAGCCGCCGGCGCCGAGGATCTGGTTGGCGACGGTGAAGGCGTCGTAGCTCGGGGTGTAGGCCTTCATGGCCGGCTGGCCGACCAGGAGGATCGACTGCTGCACGTCCTTCTGCACGAAGTAGACCTTCGGCGTCGGGTGCTGGTTGAAGACCGGGAGCCGGGGCGCCGGCGCCAGTGCGTGGCGCCAGCTCCCGAGCGTGGCGTTCAACGTCTCGAGCATCTGCGCGCTGTCGAAGTCCCCGGTGATCGCCACCACGGTCGAGGCCGGGGCGTAGTAGGCATCGTGGAAGGCGACCAGGTCGCTGCGCCGGATGGCGTCGATGGTGTCGGCGGTGGGATAGGCGCCCGACGGGTGCCCCTCGGCGACACGGTAGGAGAACTCGCGCACGGCGAGCTGCACCGGGTTGTCGGCCACCCGCCGGATCGCCTCGAGCTGACGCTGACGCTCCACTTCGACGCGCGCCGGCGCGAAGTCGGGCCGGGTGAGCACGTCCTGCCACAGGGGCAACACTTGATCGACGTTGCCGGCCAGGGCGGAGAACGACACCGCGGCGTAGTCGTTGGACGAGCTCGCCTCCACCGACGCGCCCAGGTACGCGAGCTGTTCGTCGATAGCGTCGGGCGCGCGTCCGCCGGCGCCGCCGTCGCGCAGGAGCCGGGCCGTGAAGCTCGCCAGCCCGGTCCTGCCGGGCGGGTCGTAGACGCCGGGCGCCTTCACGTAGGCGACGCCGCGCACCAGCGGCAGCGCGTGGTCCTCGGCGAGGTAGACGGTGATGCCGTTGGCGAGCACCGCCTTGTGCGGGGCCGGCGCCTGGAAGTGGATGGGCGGGAAGGTCATGGCGCTCGGGTCGGGCCAGCTCGCGGGTTGCGCGGACGCGGTGAGCGCGAGGGCGGCCAGGGCGACCGCGCTCAGGGTGCGGCCGATCCGTGCGCGCGCCATCCGTGCGCCTGCGACCCGTGCGCCGGTCGGCGGACTGGAGGCGCGGCGCATCACTTGCCTCCCTTCGGCGGCTCGAGCACCGCCACGGTGCGGTTGCGGGCCGTGAACACCTTCGCAGCCACCGCCCGGACCTCCGCGGCCGTGACCGAGTCGTAGGTGTCGAGGTCGCTCATCAGGTGCTGCCAGCCGCCGGCGAACAACTCGTTGTAGGCGAGGTTCTGTGCCAGCCCGGCGTTCGACGACCAGGTGCGAAGCGTCTGGGCCCTCACCAGGTTCTTGACCTTCTGCAGCTCACGGTCGCCCACCGGCTCGGTCGCCAGCCTGCGGAGCTCGTCGTAGACGGCAGCCTCGACCTCGGCGGTGGTGTGCGGCGCGCGCGGCAGGGCGTAGACGATGAAGGCGTCGGGCAGGCGCGTGCCGGGGAAACTGCTGGCGGTGCTGACGCTGGCCGCCACCTGATCCTGCACCACCAGGCGCTCGTACAGGCGCGACGTGCGCCCGCTGCCGAGCAGTGCGTCGATCAGGTCGAGCACGTAGGCCTCGCGTGAGGGGTAGGTGGGCTTGTGGTAGCCGATGACGAGCTGCGGCTGCGCCGGGAAGGTCACCGACACGCGTCGCTCGGCGGTCTGCGCCGGCGGCGCCGGGAAGCGGGTCTGCAACGTGGGGTGGGCCGGCACCGCGCCGAAGTACGTCTCGAGCGTGGCCAGGTCCTTGACCGGGTCGAGGTCGCCGACCGCCACCAGCACCGCGCGGTCGGGCGCGTAGAACGACTGGTAGAAGGCGTGCGCCCGGGTGGCGGTGTACCCCTCGATAGCGTGCGCCGAACCGATCAACGGCCGTGCGTAGGGCGTGCCCTGGAAGGCGGCGCCCAGGAACGCCTCGAACAGCACCCCTTGCGGGTCGTCCTCGCTGCGCTGGCGCCGCTCCTCGCGCACCACGTCGCGCTCCTCGTAGAACGAGCGGAACACCGCATTCGCCATCTCGTCGGCGTAGATGCGGGCGTAGAGCGCCACGCGGTTGGCCGGCAGCGACACCACGTAGTGGGTGTAGTCGTAGCCGGTGGAGGCGTTGAGTCCGACGGCGCCGTTGACCGACAGGATGCCGTCGAGCGGGGCCTGCGAGGCGAGCGACTGGGCCTGCTTGCGGGCCGCCAGGAAGGTCTTCTGGAGCTTCGCGACGAGCGCCGCGTCGCCCTCGTCCTGCGCATGCTTCAGGGCGTAGGCGAGGATCTCGACGTCGGTGAGCGCCTGTTGCTCCTGCTGCGGGTGATCGGTGCCGATGGTCTCCGTGCCCTTGAAGGCCATGTGCTCGACCATGTGGGCGATGCCGCCCAGGCCCGGCGGCTCGTCGATGCCGCCGACGTCGAACATCAGGTCGAAGCTCACCACCGGCGCCGCGTGCTGCTCGACCAGCAGGATGCGCAGGCCGTTGGCGAGGGTGACGCTGTGCACGCGCGAAGCGAGATCCTGCGCCAGTGCGGACGGCAGCAGCAGCGCGGCCGCCGCCAGCAGCGCCAGGGCGCGGGCCAGAGTGCGGGCCGTACGCATCCGCAGCGCCGATCCTCTGGCCGGCGCAGTTCCCCCGACCGGTGCAGTTCCCCAGACCGGCGCCGTCTCCCTGACCGGTCGCGTGCTCACGAGTGTCGTCGTGGCCGGTTCGTCCATAAGCTGGGTTCGACCCCCTCCCGGGTCCGCGCGGCAGGGCGTCGACACCTCGCCGGCGGGTGCCCCGGAGGGGCGCCCGGTCCGCCGTAGGGCTCGGCGCGCCGATCGCGTTGGCGTCATGGTACTCCGCGCGCGGTCGGCCGCGGCGCGCGGCTGAGGCGCGCGGATGCGGCAGGCGCGCAGGCCGGCGAGCGGATTGTCGGTGACGCGGGTCACAGCGCCCGGCAGGCTAGACTGCAACCACGATGCCCGTGAACGTGGAGACCGCCTCGAACCGTCTCGCCGCCAGCGTCCAGGTCCTCCACGATCTCGTGAAGGGCGTGAGCGACGCACAGGCGCGCTGGAAGCCGGGCCCGGAACGATGGTCGATCCTGGAGGTGATCAACCACCTCTACGACGAGGAACGGGAGGACTTCCGCTACCGCTTCCGCCACCTGTTGGAGCGCCCCGACGAGCCCGTGCCGCCGATCGACCCGCCGCGCTGGGCGATCGAGCGCCGCTACAACGAACGGCAGCTCGGACCCTCGCTCGAGGGCTTCCTGGCCGAGCGGCGTGCCTCGCTGGCTTGGCTCGCGACCCTCGAGGCGCCGAACCTCGAGATCGCGTCGCCTACGGGTCGCACGACGGGCGAGCTGCTCGCCGCCTGGGTGGTGCACGACCTGCTGCACGTCCGGCAGCTCACCAAGCTGCACTACGATTACTGGGCTCGGGAGGTCCAGCCGCTGCGCCTGGAGTACGCGGGGGAGTGGCGCTGAGCACGGCACTCTAGGCGGCTCTGTAGACGGCGCGCGACAGGGCGCCGAAGACGCGCCGCGCCCGGCCTCACCCCGGCACCAGCGCCACCACCGCCGCCGCTACCGCCGGCAGCACGCCGAAGGCGAGCAGCGTCTGGCCGGTGATGATGCTGGCCATCAGCTCGGCGTCCCCGCCGAGCTGGCGGGCGAGCAGGTAGGCCGAGGTGGCGGTCGGCTGCGCCTGGAACAGCACCAGCACCCCCAGCGCCTCGGCCGGCAGGTGGAACAGGACGCCGAGGCCGAACGACAGCGCCGGCAGCAGCGCGAAGCGCGCCAGCAGCGACACGCCGAGCCCGCGCGCGTGGTCCCGGAACGCGCTCGGGACGAGCGCCGCGCCCACCACCATGAGCCCCGACGGCAGGGCGGCGCGCGCCAGCACCGCCAGCGCCCCATCGACAGTGGCGGGCAGGCCGTGCAGGGTGAGGTTGGCGACGATGCCCAGCACGCTGGCCACGATGAGCGGGTTGCCGGCGATCGACCGCAACACCCGCCAGGGCGTGGGGGAGGGGCCGCCGGCGAAGACGGCGAGCATCAGCACGCTCAGGACGTTCACCAGCGGCACCACCACGGCGATCAGCACGGCCAGCAACTCCAGCCCGCCGTTGCCGAACACCGCCGGGATGACCGCCAGCGCCACGTAGCTGTTGAAGCGCACGCTGCCCTGGAACACCGAGGTGAAGGCGGGGCCGCCGAGCCGCAGGGGCCGCCGCGCCAGCAGCAGCAGCAGCGCCAGCAGCACGATCGCGAGGGCGACCGCGCCGGCGAGCCGCGCCGCCACCGAGCCGTCGATCGAGGCGTCGGCCAGCACCCGGAACATCAGTGTGGGGAGCAGCACGAAGTAGACCAGGCGCTCGAAGCTGCGCCAGAAGCCGGGGTCGAGGAAGCTCGAGCGCCGCAGCAGGAAGCCGAGGCCGATGAGCAGCCCGACCTGCACCAGGGCATCGGTCACGGGCGTACCGCCGTCACCGTGGGTCCTGCGCGTGGGCGGTCATGCCGAGAGTCATACCGTACGGCGCCCAGCGGACGCCGGCCGGAAGACGGCTGGGCGGGACAATGCCGTGCGGGCAGATGCCGTGCGGGCAGATGCCGTGCGGGACAATGCGCCCTTGCGCTGGCCCCGCCCGGGTCCCTACACTCCCCCAAATCTCGTGATGGATCGTTGGGGGTCGCCGCGATCGGCGCGCGGGCGTGGGAGTCGTCACTTCGGCGCTCGAGCCGTAGGAGGAGCACATGCAGACGGTGGTGCTGTACGACGCGACCTGCGGTACGTCGGGCCACGTGGCGCGCGCGGTGGCGCGGACGCTGGAGCCGTTCGGGCTCGTAAGGGTGGTCGCCGCTCCCTTCCAGGCGCAGCGCGAAGCCCTGGTGGAGGCCGACCTGATCGTCATCGGCGCGCCCACGCACGGTCACCTGGAGGAGATCCACCACCTGCAGCACCTCATCGAACGGCTCCCCGTCGACGCCCTGCGGGGCAAGCTGGCGGTGGCGTTCGACACCTGGCGCCCGGGAGCGAAGTGGATGATGGGCTCGACCGCCAACGGGTTGACCCAGCGGTTGCGCGAGAAGGGCGCCCACGTCATCAGCCCGCCCACGAGCTTCATGGCCTCGGAGGGTCCCGGCACCATCCTGTACGGCGAGCTGCGCCGCGCCGGCGCGTGGGCGGCCACCTTCTCGGGACGGGCGCAGGGAACGCGGCCGTCGACGTTCTGAGCGCCGGTGCTAGGCTGATGACGGCATGACGGCGACGGTGAAGCTGGGCGACGAGGCTCCCGCCGGGAGGCTGCTGCGCGTGTTCCTGGGCGAGCGCGACCGGGTGGGCGGGGTGCCCGCCTTCCGGGCGGTGGTCGAGACGGCGCGCGAGCTGGGTCTGGCCGGCGCCACGGTCCTGTTCGGCTCCATCGGTTTCGGTGCCGACAGCATCATCCACCGGCCCGAGCTGTGGCGCCTCTCCGGCGACCTGCCGGTGGTGATCGAGGTGGTGGACGACGCCGAACGCATCGACGCCCTGATCGCGCGGCTCGAGCGTCTGCTGGAGGGCGGCGGGCTCATCACCGTGGAGAACGTGCGGGTGCTGCGCTACCAGGCGAGTCCGTAGAACGAAGGCTCCGCCGCCGCGGCGCTACAGTTGGGCGTGCCGACAACGGGCGATGCCATGCGGGGTCGGGTGGCGCTGGTGACGGGCGGCAGCGCCGGGATCGGGCGCGCGGTCGCGACCGGACTGGCCGAGCGTGGCGTGACGGTGCTGCTGGTATCGCGAGCCGGCGGTCCCGGCGCCGAGGTGGTGGCGGATCTGCGGCGACGGACCGGCAACGCCGGGCACCGTTTCCTGCCCGCCGACCTGTCGGTCCAGTCCGAAGTCCGTGCCCTGGCGGCGCAGGTGCGCGCGCAGGCGCCGCGCCTCGACCTGCTCGTGAACAACGCCGGCGGCTTCTTCCCGCGCCGCCAGCTGTCCGCCGACGGCATCGAGATGACCTTCGCGCTCGATCACCTCGCCTCCATGCTGCTGACGTTGCTGCTGCTCGAGCCGCTGCTGGCGGCGCGAGGCCGCGTCGTGACCACCGCCTCGCTCGTCGCTCACTGGGGGCGCGTGCACCGCGACGTGCAGTTGCGTCGCGGCTACAACGGCCTCGTCGCCTACGCCCAGGCGCGGCTCGCGGGAGTGCTGGTCACGACCGAGCTGGCCCGGCGCGTGCCGGCGGAGGCGCTGGGCGCCCACGCCTTCGACCCGGGCGTCGTGCGCACCGCGTTCGGGCGCGGCAGGGGCCTCCTGAAGTTCTCGATCCGCCTCTCCATGGCGGTCGTCGGTCGCGAGCCTGCGGCAGCGGCCGAGACGGCCCTGTTCCTGGCGTGCGACCCGGCGCTGACGGGCCTCAGCGGCGGCCTCTGGAAGGACGGCCGGCGCGTGCGTCCGCCGCGCGCGGCACACCGCGCCGCGACGGCGCAACGGTTGTGGGACGAAAGCCTGGAGCTGCTGGGCCTCGATGACCGGGAGCGCGCCACGCTCGAGCGCCTCGCGCCCGCGTGCCTGGCGCCTACGTACCCGGCACGTACGCACCTGGCGCCTGCGTCGCGAGGCGGCGCCTAGACCCTGCGGCGCCTAGACCCTGCGGTTGCGCAGCCGCACCGTGTCGCGCAGCTGGAAGGCCGCCCCCAGCAGCGCCAGCGCCAGCGCTCCCAGCAGCCACGGGGCGCCCCCGCTGTGCCAGGCGTTCGCCAGGCCCAGCGACCAGACGTCGCTGCCGAGCGCCGCCGGCACCGCCTGCGCGGGCGTGGCGCGGCCGAGCAGCATGGCCAGCCCGACCATCGTCGCCCAGCCGCCGGCGAGCGCGGTGACGACGATGATCAGCGGGCGTTGCAGGCGCCACGCCAGGACCGCGCCGAGCACCAGCCCCACCAGTAGCAGCAACCAGGCCCACTGGGGGTTGGCCCCGGCGGGTAGCGCGACCGCCGCGGCGCCGGCCACGGCCGCACCCAGGGCCGCGCCGGCGAGCAGCGCTCCGATGCGGAACAGCATCCACAGCAGCAGCGCGCCGAACAGTCCCAGCGCCACGGCCAGCAGCCAGGTGCCGGCCGACGGCGCCGCGCCGGAGCCCAGCGACAGGCCGAACGAGGCGCCGGCCACGAAGCCGGTCAGGGCGAGCAGCGCCCGGAACAGCCGGAACCCGAAGAAGGCGATGGCCAGGCCGGCGACCAGCTGAGCCAGCCCGGCCAGCAGCCGACCCTGCGGCTGGAGCGTAGTCCACCACTGCCAGGGATCGAATCCGGTGGGAGCGAGCATGGGTCCCCTTCCCTCTGCGCTGCGCGTCGCGATGCCTCATGATACCCCTGAACCGCTGTTGCTCCCGAATCGCGTTGGGGACGCGGCTTGCTCGGGACCCCGCGGCGCGCCGGCGACGTCGCCAGCGCCGAGCGCGAAATGCCCTACACTGTCCAGAACGCCGGTGCAGGGTTCGATGTGGGCTTCGAGGGGTCGTCCCGGCACCGGGGTCGGGCTCGCCACCGTGCGGCGAAGCAGGCGGAGGGTTCGCGTGCGGCGGCACGGCGGGCGGGTGCGGGTCGAGGGCGAATCAGGATCGGGGGGCCGCCTTCCACTTCAGGTTGGGAGAGGGGACGGCATGAGCCGTGGGGACGGCGACACCACCTTCCTGCGCGTGCTGTTCGTCGCGGACGACGCCGACGAAGCGGATCTGCTGGCGCAGCAGCTCGAGCGCACCGGCTATGCGGTGACCAGCGAGCGCGTCGCCGACGCGGCGGCGCTGCGTGACGCGCTGACCGGGGCGTCCTGGGACATCGTGCTCGCCGACCACCAGGTCCACGGCCTGAACGCGCTGGACAGCCTGGCCGTACTCCGGGAGGTGGCGCCCGACACACCCTGCATCGTGGTGACCGAAGCGATCGGTGAGGAGGCCGCGGTAGGCGTGCTGAAGGCGGGCGCTCAGGATCTACTGATCAAGGGGCGCTGGGCGCGGCTGGCGCCGGCGGTGGAGTGCGAGCTCGCCGAGGCGCGGCAACGCCGCCAGCAGCGCGCCAGCCAGGAGAGCTCGGAACTGCGCTTCCGGGCCGTGGTGGAGAGCATGGGCGAGGGGCTGATCCTCACCGACGTCGAGGAGCGCATCCTCTACGCCAACCCGCGCATGGGGGTGTTGACGGGACGGAGCCGGGACGAGCTGGAGGGGCAGGTGGCGTACCGCCTGCTGATGCCCGAGGAGCACTGGGCGGCCCAGGAGGAGCGCAACCAACGCCGCTTGCTGGGGGTGCCCGAGGAGTACGAGACCGAGATCGTGCGTCCTGACGGTGAGCGTCGCTGGGTACGCGTGAGCGCGGCGCCGTCCCGCGATGCCGGGGGCACCGTCGTCGGCACGATCGGCTCCATCGCCGACGTGACCGAGCGCCGGAGCGCGCTGGAGCGGGTGCGCCGGCTCAACGCCGAGCTGCAGGAGACGGCGGCCGCCTACCACCAGCTCGCCAACTTCAGCGCGCGCATCGAGCAACTCCACGACATCGACGCGCTGCTCGACGCGGGCCTGGAGGACCTGGCCCGCCAGCTGCAGCTCGATCTGGGGGTGTACTACCTCATCGAGGGCGGCGCCTGCCACGTCGCCCGTCTGTGGGGCACCGTGCCGGAGGGGTTGCGCGCGCTTCAGAAGCGGCCCATGCCGGTCGGCACCGGCCTCGTCGGCACGGTGGCGGCCACGGGCGAGGGCACGCTCTCGGACTACCCCGCCTGGGAGGGCGCGCTGCCCGAGTACGTAGAGCTGGGGTTGCGCACGCAGCTCACCTTGCCGGTCAAGCGCAGCGGCGTCACCGTCGGGGTGATCAGCCTGGCCGCCTTCGGGCGCCAGGTCGACCTCGACGACGAGGACCGGCTGGTGGCGGAGAGCTTCGTGAAGCGCCTGGAGAACGCGCTCGAGCGCGTCGAGTACATCCGCGAGCTCACCACCACCCGCGAGCAGACCTTCCGCGCGCTGGGGGTGGCGCTGGAGTACCGCGACTACGAGACCAAGGGGCACACCGACCGGGTGGTGGAGCGAGCGCTCGCCTTCGGGCGCGCCCTGGGGATGCGCGACGGCGAGCTGCAGGCGCTGCAGTGGGGGGCCTACCTCCACGATCTGGGCAAGATCGCCATCCCCGACGACATCCTGCTCAAGCCGGGGCGGCTCACGGCCGAGGAGTACGCCGTCATCAAGAACCACACGGTGTACGGCTACGAGATGACGCGGGGCATCCCCTTCCTGCCCGACGCCACGCGTGCGCTGGTGCGAAACCACCACGAGCGCTGGCTGGGCGACGGCTACCCGGACGGCCTGGCGCGCGACGCCATCCCGCTGGAGGCGCGCATGTTCTCGCTGGTCGACGTCTACGACGCGCTCATGAGCCAGCGCCCGTACAAGCAGGCATGGACGCACGCCGCCGCCGTCGAGGAGATCGCGGGCATGGCCGGCAGGCAGTTCGATCCCGAACTGACCGGAGTGTTCCTGGAACTGGTCGAGCGGGCCCCCCACCGCGCCTGAGAGCGCCATACTGGAGGAGCCATGTACCGTTCGATCCTGGTTCCGGTCGATCGTTCACAGCGGGCTGCGCGTGCGGTGGCGACGGCCCTCGGCCTGGCGGCACGCGAGGCGGACGCGGGCGTGACCGTGCTGCACGTGGTGGAGATCATCAAGGACACCACCTACGAGGACTACCGCGACTTCTACGATTCGCTGGCGGCGCAGGCCAGGAGCGAGATGGACGCGCTGCTGGCGCCGTTCGATGACGCCGGCGTGCGGGTGGAGACCGAGGTGGTCTTCGGGCGCCGGGTGAAGGAGATCCTACGCATCGCCGAGGAGCGCGGCTTCGAGTTGATCGTGCTGCAGTCGCACCGGATCGACCGCGACGAGCCGACCAAGGGCTGGGGGACGATCAGTCACCGAGTGGGTCTGCTGGCCGACTGCCCGGTGCTGCTGCTGAAGTGACGATGCCGGGCACGGTCGCTGCCACGGTCTGCGCGGCCGGCTCGAGCGTGAGGGCCGAGCCGTCGGCCGTGCGCCCCGGCGCGTAGCGCTGGTTCCACACCGCCAGCGCGCCGGCGAGCATCGCGAAGCTGCCCACCACGAAGAAGGCGATCCCCAACCGCACGAGCGCACTGTTCAGGAACAGCAGGCTCCCGACGGCGAAGGTCGCACCACCGAAGACGTTGAGCGCCGCTTGCGCTCGATCCACATCCCACACGCCGGGCACACGCATGGCATCCTCCAGCGGCGCGGGCTCGAGCCTGCGCCGAGACGTCCGTCCATGGTAGCTCCGCGCGGGCCGTTCGGTCGAGCGCTATGGCACATTCCGGGGTTCGCGGACGGGTCGTGGCGCACGTGTGCCGGCGCGGCGCGCACCTATACTCTCCGGATGCAGAATCCCGACTCGACGAACGGCCGGGCCGGCGGGCCGCCCCGCGGCCGGCGCCTCGCCGCGCTGTCGCTGTCCGCGCTGGGCGTGGTCTACGGCGACATCGGCACCAGCCCGCTGTACGCGCTGCGCGAGTCGTTCCGGCACCAGGTCGGGCCCACGCCCGACAACGTGCTGGGCGTGCTGTCGCTGATCTTCTGGTCGCTGCTGGTGATCATCACCGTCAAGTACCTGGTGTTCGTGATGCGCGCCGACAACCACGGCGAGGGCGGCATCCTGGCGCTGACCTCGCTGGTGGCGCCGACGAACGCGCGCCGCCGCAGCCGCTTGTGGTGGTTGCTGACGCTCGGCCTGTTCGGGACGGCGCTGCTCTACGGCGACGGCATGATCACGCCGGCGATCTCGGTGCTCTCGGCGGTCGAGGGGTTGGACGTGGCCACCCCGACGCTGACCCCGTTCGTGTTGCCCATCACCATCGCCATCCTGATCGGCCTGTTCATGATCCAACGGCGCGGTACCGGCGGCGTGGGGCGGGTGTTCGGTCCCATCACCCTGCTGTGGTTCGGCACGCTGGCGGTGCTGGGCGTGAGCCAGATCGTGCGGCAGCCGGGAGTGCTGTGGGCGCTCGATCCGTTGCAGGCGCTGCGCTTCTTCTTGCGCAACGGCGGCCAGGGCTTCCTGGTGCTGGGCTCGGTGTTCCTGGTGGTCACCGGCGGCGAGGCGCTGTACGCCGACATGGGGCACTTCGGGCGCCGCCCCATCCGGCTCGCCTGGTTCGTGGTGGTGCTGCCGGGGCTGCTGCTGAACTACTTCGGTCAGGGCGCGCTGGTGTTGCGCGACCCGTCGGCGGTGGCCGACCCGTTCTACCGCATGGCGCCCGGCTGGACCCTGTACCCGGTCGTGCTGATCGCCACCCTGGCCACCGTCATCGCCTCGCAGGCGCTCATCTCGGGCGCCTTCTCGCTGGCGATGCAGAGCGTGCAGCTCGGTTATCTGCCGCGGCTGAACATCCGCCACACCTCGGCCACCGAGATGGGGCAGGTGTACGTGGACTCCATCAACTGGGCGCTGATGGTCGCCTGCGTGGGGCTGGTGCTGGGCTTCCGCACCTCGAGCAACCTGGCCGCCGCCTACGGTGTGGCGGTCACCATGACCATGGTCATCACCACCGCGCTGCTGTACGTGGTGGCGACGCAGCGCTGGGGCTGGGCGCGGTGGAAGGCGGGGCTGCTGACGGGCACGTTCCTGCTGATCGACCTGGCGTTCTTCGGCGCCAACCTGTTCAAGGTCGCGGCGGGAGGTTGGTTCCCGCTGGTGATGGCGGCGGCGGTGTTCACGCTGATGACCACCTGGCGCCGCGGCCGGCAGATCGTGGGCGAGCGCCTGAGGTCGGCCGCGCGCCCGCTGGAGCGGCTGCTGCAGGAGATCGACACCGCGAGCTACGCGCGGGTGGCCGGTACGGCGGTGTACATGACGGGCGACCCGACCACCACCCCGCCGGCGTTCGCCCACAACCTGCGTCACAACAAGGTGCTCCACGACCGGGTGCTGTTCGTGTCGGTGCGCACCGAGGGCGTGCCGCGCGTCACCTCGGACGAGCGGCCGGTCATCACCGACCTGGGGCGGGGCTTCTACCAGATCGTGCTGAGCTACGGCTTCATGCAGACCGCGCGCGTGCCGCGTGACCTGGCGGTGCTGGAGGTCGGCGGCCGCGGGATCGAGGCCGAGGACACCAGCTACTTCCTGGGCCGTGAGACGCTGTTGCCCACGGCGCTCCCGGGCATGGCGCTGTGGCGCGAGCGCCTGTTCGCGGTCATGGCGCGCAACGCCAGCAGCGCCACGGCGTTCTTCCACATCCCGCCCGAGCGCGTGGTGGAGCTGGGCATCCAGGTCGAGCTGTAGCGGCGGTCTAGCGCGCGCGCGCCTGGCCCGCGCCCGGCCGGAGCGCGCTCGGCCGGTAGGGGGGGTGGTCCCGGACCCCTCTTCCGGAGGTACAGCGTGGTTTGACATGCTTGGCAGGCCGCAGCGCGTTCACCCCCAGGACCGCGGTCTGCGCGCGCGACCGTGAAGCGAGGCTTGACCTTCGATAGAGGGGTTCCGCGAACCCCCCCTCGGTCCTCCGCCCGCCCGCCTCGCGCTACAGGTCGCGCCGCTGGAACGCCAGCCCCGCCAGCACGAACGCCACCACCACGTACGCCCCGGCGTAGATCAGGAACGCCGCATCGGGCGCGCTCACGCCGAACAGCGGGTTGGGGCCCGCCTGCGCCCGCATGGACGGCGTCTGCAGGTAGTAGGAGCCGGCCTTCCACAGGGCGTCGCTGGGCACCAGCAGGCGGGTATCGCGGCCCAGCGTGGCCAGCACGTCGATGTTGGTGAGCTCGCCCAGGCTGGTGAGCACGCTGCCGGTCCAGGCCAGCGCGTAGGCCATCACCATCGCCACGCCGGCGGTGAGCGTGTGGGTGAGGCTGCTCGCCAGGAGCGTCAGGCCGGAGAGCACCAGGATCCCGAGGTCGATCAGCAGGATCGCCGGAACGACGCCCGGCGGGGTCACGCCCAGCACCACGCGGCTGCCGACCAGCAGCGAGACGGACAGTAGCGTCGCGTACAGCACGCTCACCGTGCCGCTCCCCAGGGCCTTGCCGGCGATCACCTGCCAGCGCCGCACCGGCTTGGCCAGCACCAGCTGCAGGCTGTGGTCCTCCAGCTCGCCGGCGATCGCGCCGACACCGGCGAAGATCGCCATGAACGACGCCAGGAAGTCGACCACGTACATCCCGAGGAGCACCATCTGGTGGCGCGCCAGTGTGATGCCGCCGCCGTTGCGGGCGGCGATCGCCTGCGCGCGCTCGACCAGGCGCGTGTTCAGCAGGTGCGCGCCGTAGAGGTAGAGCGCCAGGAACGCTACGCTCACCACGATCAGCGCCAGCACCAGGCGCCGGTTCCAGGCCTCGCGCAGCGACGCCCCGGCGATGGTGAGGACCGTCATGCGGGCACCCGCGCGTCGCTCGCGTCGGACCCGGTCTCTTCCGCCGGCGCACCGGTCAGCTCCAGGAACAGGTCCTCCAACTCGCGCCGCACCGGCGTCAGCGCCTGCAGGCGCGCACCGGCGTCGATCAGGCGCCGGGCCACGTCGGGAGCGGCGCCCGCGGCCGCGAGCGTCAATCGCAGCCTGCCTCCGCGGCGGCTCGTCACGGTGGCGACGCCCGCCAGCACGCGCTCCAGCGCGTCCGGGGCGCGGTCCAGGCTGACGTCCAGCTCGTTCGTCCCGTCGTCGGGACGGGTAGGGCCGAGGTAGCGCGTGCGGCCGTCGGCGACGATGGCGACGCGGTCGCAGGTACGCTCCACCTCGCTCAGCAGGTGCGAGTTCAGGAACACGGTGGTGCCCTGGGAGCGCAGCTCGTCGAGCAGCTCGCGCACCTCGCGGCGGCCGCGCGGGTCGAGCGCGGAGGTGGGCTCGTCCAGGAACACCAGCTTCGGCCGGTTGAGCAGCGCCTGCGCCAGCCCCAGGCGCTGCAGCATGCCGTGGCTGTAGCCGCGCAGGCGGTCCTCGCCGCGGCCGCCGAGCCCGAGGCGCTCGAGCGCCTCGCCTGCACGCGCGTCCACCTCACGCCTGGGCAGCCCGAAGAGCGCGCCATGGTAGCGCAGGAAGCCGAGCCCCGTGAACCAGCCCGGGAAGTGCACGTTCTCCGGCAGGTAGCCGACCTGGCGGCGCGCCTCCGGGTCGCCCAGCGGCCGGCCCAGCAGCCTCCCGCCGCCCGCGCTGGGGCGCGCCAGCCCCAGCAACATGCGCACCGTGGTGGTCTTGCCGGCGCCGTTGGGGCCGAGGAAGCCGAACACCTCGCCGGCGCCCACCGCCAGGTCGAGGCCGTCGACCGCGACGCGGCGGCCGTAGCGCTTGACGAGGCCGTGCACGTCGATCACGTTGGGGGCGGGGGCGTCGCTCACCACGCGAGTATAGGCGCTGCCCGATGAGCGTCCCGGAGTCTGCGATGAGGCTTCTGGGGTGGCGCGGCGGACGTCCGCAGAACCGATGCCCGCGTACGTTCGTACGAGAGGAGGTCCTCATGCAGCGATTCGACTACGTCATCGTCGGCGGCGGCCAGAGCGCCGATGCCGCGGTGAAGGGCATCCGCAGCGTCGACGAGGAGGGTTCCATCCTGCTCGTCGGGCAGGAGCCGCACGAGCCCTACGAGCGCCCGCCGCTCTCCAAGGGGCTGTGGATGGGGGAAGAGGACGACCTCGGCCTCGGCACCCGCGACGAGGGCGTCGAGCTGCGGCTCGGCCGACAGGTCACCGCCGTCGACGCCGACGCCCGGACGGTCACGGATTCGCAAGGGGACGTGGCCGGCTACGGCAAGCTGCTGCTCGCCACCGGCGGCACGCCGCGGTCGCTGCCGGGCCTGGCGCTCAGCGAGCGGGTGTTGGCCTACCGCACCCTGGACGACTACCGCCGGGCCCGCGCGCTGGTCTCGGAGGGAGGGCGCGCGGTGGTCGTCGGCGGCGGCTTCATCGGCTCGGAGATGGCGGCGGGGCTGAGGACCGCCGGGGCCGAGGTGAGCATGGTTTTCCCCGAGCCGCACCTCGGTGCGGGCCGCTTCCCGGAGAGCCTGGCCCGCGCTCTCGACCGCGACTACCAGCGTCGCGGCGTGCGCGTGCTGGGGGGTCGTGCGGTGAGCCAGGCGCGCAGCCGAGACGACCTCGTGGAGCTGGCGCTCGACGACGGCACCGAGCTCACGGCCGATCTGGTGGTCGTGGGCATCGGCACCGTGCCCAACGTCGCGCTGGCGCAAGAGCTCGGCCTCCAAGTCGAGGGTGGCATCCATGTCGACCGTTTCCTGCGAACGGCCCGGCCCGACGTCTACGCCTGCGGCGACGCCATGGCGTTCCTGCACCCCGCGCTGGGGCGGCGCGTGCGCGTCGAGCACGAGGACAACGCCACCGCCAGCGGTCACCACGCGGGCCGCGTCATGGCGGGCGTCGAGGAACCCTACGACCACGTCCCGTTCTTCTACAGCGACCTGTTCGACAACGGCTACGAGGCGGTGGGCGACCTGGGCGGCGACCTGAAGGCTGTCGAGGACTGGAGCGAGCCCGCCGACGGCCCCGAGCGCAAGGGGATCGTCTACTACCACGACGGCGAGCGGCTGCGCGGGGTGCTGCTGTGGAACACCTTCGGCAAGGTCGAGGCGGCGACGGAGCTGTTACGCAAGGGTGAGCGGGTGGACCTGGCCCGGCCCTCGCTCGGCTAGGGCGCCCGCCGGCGCGGCTCAGCCCCGGTGCTCAGGCCCGGTGCTCAGGCCCGGTGCTCAGGCCCCGGTGGCCAGCCCACGCGCCGGGTCGGGCGCGACCTCGCGTCCCGCCGGCGCCGTCTTGGGCCGGAAGGCCAGCAGGCGCAGCCCGTTGGCCACCACCAGGATGGTGCCGCCCTCGTGCCCGAGCACGCCCAGCGGCAGCGGCAGGAAGAAGAAGATGGTGATGAGGACCATCACCAGCATGATGCCGAGCGCGAAGATCAGGTTCTGCTTGATGATGCGATTGGCCTGGCGCGCCAGGGTGTAGGCGTGCGGCAGCTTGCGCAGGTCGTCGGACAGCAGCGCCACGTCGGCGGCTTCGAGCGCCACGTCGGAGCCGGCGGTGCCCATCGCCACGCCCACCGAGGCGGTAGCGAGCGCGGCGGCATCGTTGACGCCGTCGCCGACGAAGGTGACGCGGCCGTAGCGGGCGAGCTCGCGGATCTTGTCGACCTTCTGCTCCGGCAGCAGATCGGCGTAGATGGCGTCCTCGGGCAGGCCGAGCTGCGCGCCGACGTTGCGTGCCACGGCGCCGTGGTCGCCGGTGAGCACCGCCATGTGGCCCACGCCGGCCGCCCGCAGCGCGTCCAGGGTCTCGCGGGCGCTGGCGCGCACGGTGTCACCGATGCCGATGACGCCGAGCACGACGGCGGGGACTGCGGCGGGGCCTGCGGCGGAAGCTTCCCCGTGGTCGCCGCCCTTGCCGACCAGGATGGTCGTCTTGCCCTCGCCCTCGAGGCGCCCGACCGCCGACTCGATGGCGTCGGTGATGTCGGCGCCCACCTCGGCCGCCATCTTGCGGTTACCGGCCCAGTAGCGCTCGCCGGCCAGCGTCACGCGGATCCCTTTGCCGGGCAGCGCCAGGGTGTCGCTGACCGGCCGCACCGACAGGTTCTCCTCCTGCGCTTCCTCGAGGATGCTGCGCGCCAGCGGGTGCTCGGAGGTCTGCTCGACGGCGGCCGCGGCGGCCAGCACGTCGAGCTCGCCGACGGCGATGCCGACCACGTCGGTGACATGCATCTTGCCCTCGGTGAGGGTGCCCGTCTTGTCGAAGGCGATGACGCCGGTCGACCCGAAGTCCTCCAGCGCCCCGCCCCCCTTGAACAGCACCCCCATGCGCGCCGCCGCGGCCAGCGCCGACAGCACCGCGGCCGGCACGCTGATGACGATGGCGCAGGGGCTCGCCACCACCAGCAGGGTGGCCGCCTTGTAGAACGCCTCCCAGCGCGGTAGCCCGATGAGCAGGAAGATGCCCAGCGCCGCAGCGGAGCCGAGCAGCACGAAGATGGTGTAGCGCTGGCCGAACCAGGTGCTGAAGCGCTCGCTGGGGGAGCGCTGCGACTGCGCCTCGGTGACCAGCTCGATCATGCGGGTCAGGGTGGACTGGCTCGCCTCCTTGGTCACGGTGATCTCGAGGGCGCCGTGGCCGTTCATGGAGCCTGCGAAGACGTCGTCACCCACGACCTTGTCGACGGGCACCGACTCGCCGGTGATGGGGGACTGGTCGACGGCGCTGCCGCCCTGCAGCACGCGGCCGTCGACCGGCATGCGCTCGCCCGGCTTGACCACCACGCGCGCGCCCACGCGGACCGCGCTCACCTCGACCTTCTCGAGGGTGCCGTCGTCGCGCAGCACGTTGGCGGTGTCGGGGCGGAGCTTCATGAGCGACACCACGGCGCGCTTGGTGTTGCCCAGGGCGTAATCCTCGAGGGTGCCGGCGAGGCTGAACAGGAACAGCAGGATGGCGCCGTCGCGCACCGCGCCGACGGCGGCCGCCGCCAGGGCGGCCAGCACCATCAGCAGGTCGATGTCGAGGTGGCCGCGCCGTAGCGCTTTGAGGGCATCCCAGCCCGCAGGCACGCCGCCGGCCAGGTAGGCGACCGCGAACAGGCCGTACGCCAGCGGCGTAGGTGCGTGGACGAAGGCCGCGATGACGCCGGCCAGCAGGCCGGCGGCCGTCAGCGCCGTGAGGACGATGTTGATCCGGAGCGCGGCGCGCTCGGCGTGCATCTCCTCCAGCAGGCGTTGGGCGGATGAGGTCATGGCAGGATATTAACTCGGAATCATTCCGATTTCAAATCCAAGGGGAGGGGTCGGGATTGCGCTCCGGGCCGTACGCCCCGGGAGCGTCCGCGCGGCGTTCTCGTGAACCTCCGCCATCTCCGACTGCGGCGCTCGGATCTCTTTCCTCCTGGACGGCTTCCGCGACCTCAGTATGCACCTGTGGCGGCGGGACAGGGGTCCCGCGAACGAGCCTAGACCGGCATCGACGGTCGGCCGCCGTTCCCGGCCGCGTCCGGCCCGCTCCCCTTGGCGAGGTACATGCGCCGGTCGGCGAGTTCGAGCAGCTCGGGCAGCTCCGTCCCGTCGCCGGGGAAGTGCACCACGCCCACGCTGCACGACAGCCGGACCGAGTCGCCCTCCGGAAGATCGATCACGGCGGGCGCCGCCACGCGCTCGAGCAGCGCGCGCTCGTCCCCGGGGTTGGCGTGTGGGGCGAGGACGACGAACTCGTCGCCGCCGATGCGCACCAGTGTGTCGCCGGCGCGCAGCACGGTGCGAAGGTGATCGGCGTAGCGCTCCAGGGCGTGGTCGCCCGCGCCGTGGCCGGAGCGGTCGTTGACGCGCTTGAAGCCGTTGAGGTCGATGTAGAGCAGGGTGATGCGGTGCGCGCCGCCGGCGGTGGTGTAGGCGGCGAAGCGCTCCTCGAGCAGCCGGCGGTTGCCCGCGCCGGTCAGCGGGTCGGTGGAGGCCCTGGACTCCAGCTCGTCCTGCAGCCGCTGCAGGTGGGTGATGTCGCGCTGCACCCCCAGGAAGCCGAGAACGCGCCCGTCTTCGTCTCGGAGGGTGTGGTAGCGGCCGTCGATGGTCAGCTCCCGGCCGTCGAGCGCGCGGACCGGCCGCACCAGATGGACGCTGCCCTGAGCGAGCAGGGCGCGGAGCTGCGCGCGGCCCTCGGCGCCGGCGAAGCCGGGGAGCTCGGCGGCGCTGCGGCCGAGCAGCCGGGCCCTCGCCACGCCGTGCTGCCGCTCCAGCGCCTCGTTGGCGCGCACCAGCCGGGCCGACGTCAGGACGTGATCGACCAGCGCCTCGGAGTCGGGCGGATGCGTGGCCGGGGCGTCGAGGAGGACGAAGAAGCAGCCGTCGGGAAGCCGCTCGAAGAGCTCTCCGAGCAGGGTATCGGTCGCACGGTCCATCGAGCTAGGGGCGTGCGTTGACGGAGGCCCGTCCATGGTGCAGAGAACGAACGGACCCCGGCCCGAAGATCGCCGGTGCCCCATAGTGCGTCGTGCGAGTCATGCTCGCCACCCCCCCAAGAGATCGTGCAGGCTCCGTGTGTCGTGAACGCGACCCTTCGACAGGAACGGGCCTCCAGCGTATACCCGTCCGAGGTCGCCTGCCAAGGGACACCTGACTCCCCACGAGGCTCTAGAATCGAGGCGAGGCACGACGTGGGACCGTCGCGACGTTGACCTGGTGAACGCCGGGGGAGCGGGCGGCGCCGCGGTCCGGACATGGGCCGTGCGGGTGCGATCGCGTGGGCGGTCGACACCAGGGGAGGTCCTGATGCAAGTGGAACGTAGGCGCCTTCGTCCTGTCAGCCTCTTCGTGCTCAGCCTGGTGCTGGTGTTGGAAGCGAGCGCGGCACTCTTCGGCGGCGTCCCGATGCTGATGGACCCGTTCGGCGCGCCGTTGGGGCTGTCGACGTCGGTGCTGGCGGGCACGCCCTTCGACAGCTTCCTGGTGCCCGGCCTGCTGCTCACCCTGGTGCTGGGTGTGTACCCGCTGGTGGCGGTGTTGCTGCTGTGGTGGCGGCCGGAATGGCGGGCGATGGCCTGGCTCGAGCGCGCCACCGGTCGGCACTGGGCCTGGAGCGTCGCGGTCGGCGCGGGCCTGGCGATGATGGTGTGGATCGCCGTGCAGGTGCTGATGCTCGGCGCCACCAACCTCTTGCAGGCGTTCATCGCCGGCCTCGGTCTGGTGGTCGTGCTGCTGGCGTTCGTGCCGGAGGTGCGGCGCGCCTACCGGGGGGCGCCGCAGGCGGTGCGGTCGGCGGCCGTCCGGCCGGAAGGCTGGCGGGCGGGCCCCGGGCGGGCCGGGAGGCGGTAGGGGGCTGCGGGTCGGCAGCCGTGGTCCGGCGGGTGCCATCCGGCGGCCGGAGAGTACCAGAGGGGTGTTCCGGACCCCCTCTTCCGAACGTCAAGGGTGGTTTGACGGCTCGAGCCGGGGGTGGGTCCTGGATCGTCCTCAGATAGATTGACAGGCGTCGATACATCGACTACTATCGATCCATGCAGGCTCTTGCCGACCGCCTCAAGGCCCTGGCCGATCCCACGCGCCTGGCCATCGTCGAGTTCCTCCGCGCCCCGCAGGCCGACTGCTGCAGCCGCAGCGACGGCGTCTGCGGCTGTGACATGGAGGGTGTGCTCGGGCTCTCGCAACCGACCGTGAGCCACCATATGAAGGTGCTGGTGTCGGCGGGACTGGTGCGTGCCGAGAAGCGCGGCCGCTGGGTGTACTACGAGCTCGATTCCGAGGCCATCGGCCGGCTGGCCGACGAGCTGGACCGGCTGCGGCTCGCGCCCCCGGTTCCGGCCTGACGTCGGCCGCCTGCGAAGAGGGAGAGCATCATGAACGACGTGTACCTGAGCCACCTGCTCCATCAGCATCTGGACGCGCTGCGCCGCGAGGGCGAGGCGCGCGCCGCCGTGCGACGCGCGTTGCGGGAGCGCCGCACGGAGGCGGCGTCGGGCCGGAGGGCGCGCCGCGCGTCCGTCGGGGGCGCCACGGCGGGTCCGGTCTGCGGGTCCGTCCCGGCGATGGTCGGCGCCACCTGCTGCACGGCGGGCGCATGAGCGCCGCTGAGCCCGCGGCGGGCCCCGGCTGTTGCGCGCCGGGCCAGGGTGTCGGCCCGAGCGTGAGCGCGGCGCCGGCCGCCCCTGAGGGAACCGCCGAGATCCGGGAGAGCGTGCGCTCGTACTACACCGCGCGCCTGGAGGCGGGCGGGTGCTGCGGCGACGGCGCGAGTCCGGCCGCGGCCGACGTGGGCGACGACGCGCTCGCCGCCACGCCCAGCTTCGGCTGCGGTCAACCGACCGTCTTCGCCGAGCTCGACGCCGGCGAGAGCGTGCTGGATCTGGGGAGCGGCGCCGGCCTCGACGCGTTCCGCGCCGCGAGGGCCGTCGGGCCCACGGGCCGCGTGCTCGGCGTGGACATGACGCCCGCCATGCTGGCGCGCGCCCGCGACGGCGCTGCGAAGCTGGGGCTCGGTACCGTCGCCTTCCGCGAAGGCTTCATCGAGGCGCTTCCGGTCGAGGACGCCTCGATCGACGTGGTGCTCTCCAACTGCGTGGTGAACCTGTCGCAGGACAAGGCGGCGGTCTTCGGCGAGGCGTTCCGGGTGCTGCGTCCGGGCGGACGCCTGGCGATCAGCGACGTGCTTCGCAACGGGCCGCGCCTGACCGCTGCCAGCGAGGAGGGCTGGTGCGCCTGCATCGACGGCGCCGAGACGCCGGAGCGCTACCGGGAGCTGCTGCGCGCGGCCGGGTTCGCCGACATCGCCGTCGACGCGCCGCCCGAGGGCGTGGCGACGGGCGAGACCTACAGCGCCTCGGTCCGCGCCCGCAGGCCGGCGCTGCGCCCGGCGGACGCCGGCGACCTGCCGGCCGTGGCTGCGCTGCTCGGCGGCGAGGGGCTGCCAGAGATCGGGCTGGCGGCGGACGTGACGCGGTTGTTCGTACTGGACGGTGCGCCCGGAGCGATCGATGCGGTCGTCGGTTTCGAGGGCTACGGCGAGCACGCCCTGCTCCGCTCCCTCGCCGTGCGGCCGGCCCTGCGCGGCCGCGGCTACGGCGAGGCGCTGCTGCGTCACGCCCTGCGCGAGACTGCGCGGGCCGGCGCGAACGTCGCCTACGGCCTGACCACGACCATCCCCGAGCTGCTCCAGCACTGGGGATTCGAGGAGGTCGACCGCGGCGCTCTCCCCGCGGAGCTCGCGGCGTCCGCGGAGCTGCGCGGCGCGTGCCCGGCGAGCGCGCGGGCGTTCCGGAAGACGCTGGGGCCGCCGCCGCGGTAGGGCGGGGGGGTGTGTCCGAACCCCTCTTTCGAAGGTAAAGGCTGGTTGAACGTTCGCCGCCGGTCGGCCCGTGCGGTCGCCCGCTGCGGGCGTCGGCGCCTTCGGCCTCGGCCTTCCCCGTACGGCACGAGAGCCGTCTCTGACGTACTTCGATAGAGGTAAAGCCAGTCTTTACCTCCGGACGACGGTGCCAGAGAACCCCCCCTACCTCCTCCCGCTCGCGGTGACCCCGAAAGCCAGGCTTGCCTTACGCTTCCCCCCTACGCCGCCAACCCCCGCACCACCCGGTCCTTGCCCAGCCGCTTGCCCGCGTATAGGGCGCGGTCGGCCTGGCGCACGACCTCGTGGACGGTGGCGCCGCGGCGGTAGACGTCCAGGCCGAAGGTGGCGGTAGCGCGGTACTCGTGGTCGTCGAGTTGCAGCGGAGGTTCGGAGACGGCGGAGCGAAGCCGTTCGGCCACCCGCAGTGCGGTCTCCGAGTCGGTCTCGGGCAGCAGCAGCAGGAACTCCTCGCCGCCCCAGCGTGCCACCTGGTCCTGCGCCCGTACCGCGCCGAGCAGGCGCGCGGCGACGCAGCGCAGAGCATGGTCGCCGACGGGGTGACCGTAAGCGTCGTTGACGCCCTTGAAGTCGTCGAGATCGGCCACCAGCACGGCGAAGGAGCGGCCGTTGCGCTCGACCCGCGCGGCCTCGACCTCGAGCAGCTCGCTCATGGCGCGGCGGTTGAGCAGCCCGGTGAGGGCGTCGGTGCGCGCGAGCTCGTCTTCGCGCGCCAGCGCGCGCCGCAGGTCGCCCTCGGCGCTGCGCGCGGCTTCGCTCACCACGTGCGTCAGGAACGACAGCCCGCCCACGAACAGTGCGGCGTTGACGATCATCAGCAGGCGCTGCACTTCGGGCGCGAGCACCAGCACCGGCGCGTTCGTCTCCGCGACCGCGACCACCACCATGAGCAGCAGCGCCTGTGTGGCGCTCCACAGGATCTTGGTGCGCAGGCTCGCCTTGGGGTTGAGGAAGGTGAGGACGGTCACCAGCGGGAGGAAGATGAAGAAGCCGGGGCGGATGCCCAGCAGCAGCGTGACGATGGCGGCGTGCGCCGCGACCTCGGTGCCGCCGATGGCGAAGGGCGCGTCGACCTGGCCGCGCTTGCAGCATCCGTGCGGCCAGCAGGTAGCACAACACGCTGGCGACGTTCAGCACGCCCAGGCTCCACACCTGCAGCCCGAAGAACAAGGCCATGAACAGCAGGTGCAGGGCCACCCCGAACCACAGCATGTTGCGCAGGATCCACCGGAAGCGCTCGACGCCCTGCACGTCGGCCACCACCTCCATGATGGAGGTGTGGCTGCCGCTGGGGCGCTGGATGAGGCTGCGCAGGCCGGCGAACAGGTCGGCGACCAGGCGGGCCCTCAGCCTTCCGAGCGAGCGGATCCAGATGGGTGTGTGGACGTTGGCCATGATCCTAGCCGCCGGGAGAGAGGCGTTCGCGGGAGGTCCGCAGCGGTTTGCGGCGCCCGCGCCGGGGGTCGACACGATCCCCTGCTACGCCCCACAGTGACAGGGTGTGGCTTTCGCCTCTCTTAGTCCTGGAAGGTCGTCGCCGGGCGCGCGCTCAGTTTCCCTTGGCGCCGAAACCGCTCCCGGAGGCGCTGCTTCCCGAGGCGCTGCTCCCGGAGGCCCCGCTCCCCGAGGCCCCGCTCCCGGAGGGGCCGTTCGCGGGCACCCGCAGTGCCGTGGGAGGCTCGGTCAGGGGCGCCGGTACACCGTACAGGTAGCCCTGGCCCCAGCGGATGCCGGCGCGCTCGAGCCAGGCGTGCTGCTCGGCGGTCTCGATCCCCTCGGCCACCACGCCCAGCCGCAGGCCGCGGGCGTACGTCACCAGTGCGCGGATCAGGTGCTGGTCGGCGGTCTGGTGCACCACGTTCTCGGTGAACTGGCGATCGATCTTGATGAGGTCGACGGGCAGCTTCCGCAGGTAGCCGAGCGAGGAGTAGCCCTTGCCGAAGTCGTCGAGCGCGAGGCGGAAGCCCAGCGCCTTGAGGGCGCCGAGGACGTCCCGCGAGCCCTCCAGATCGCGGATGGCGGCGGTCTCGGTGACCTCCAGCATGATCGATCCGGCGCTGGCGCCGTGCCGCGCCAGCGCGCGGCCCGCCGCCGCGGGGAGGCCGTCGTCGGCGAGGGATTGCCCCGATAGATTGACGCTGACGAAGCCCTCGAAGCCGTTCCGTCCCCAGGCGGCCACGGCGGCGGCGGCGGCGTCGAGCGCCCAGCGGTCCACTTCGCGGATCAACCCCGACTCCTCGGCCTGCGGGATGAACGCGGCAGGCGCGAGCAGGCCGCGGTCGGGATGCTGCCAGCGCGCCAGCGCCTCCATGCCGGCGACCCGCCCGCTCGCCAGGTCGACGATGGGCTGCCCGAACAGCAGCAGCTCGTCCGCGACCAGCGCGGCGGCGAGATCGCTCTCGAGCGCCAGCGACTCGGCGGTGCTGCGAGGGAGGCCGGCCCGGAAGGTATAGAAGGGATGGCCACCGCTCTTCGACTCGCTCAGGGCGCTGTCGGCGTTCGCCAGCAGCTCGTCGAGGGTGGTGCCGTGGTCCGGGAACAGTGCGATGCCGATCGCGGCGCTGAGTCGCAGTGGGTTGCCGCCGACCTGCACGGTGCGCCTCAGCACCACCGCGATGCGCCACGCGAACGCCTCCGCGCCGCCCTTGTCGACCTCGTCGAGCAGGACCAGGAACTGGCTGCCCACGCGTGACAGGTAATCGCCGGGGCGGACCTCGCTCTTTAGCGCCGCCGCCGCCAGCCGCAGGATCGTGTCGCCAGCACGGTGCCCCAGCGCATCGTTGACGTGGCGCAGGCGCCGCACGTCGACGTTCAGCACGGCCGCGCTGCGGCCGTGGCGCGCCAACCGCGCCAGCTCGCCGACCGTCGAGACCTCGAAGTACTGCAGGTTGTGCAGACCGGTCAGGCGATCGCGGAACGAGCGCGCCGTCAGCATTCTGCCGACGAAGTACATCAGGATGCTCAGCATCAACCACGTCACCACCCCGGCCGCCCCGTTCTGGAGGGTGATGCTCCGCAGGTCAGCGGCCACACGCCGGCCGTCCTGCACGATCTCGACAGCGCCGCGCCCCGCGCCTGTCGGCCCCTCCCCGAACGTCACCGGCACCACCACGTCCAAGACCGGTCCGGCGGCGCCCACATGCAGGCGGCGATAGGGCCGGCCCGCCTCCACCCGATGCCAGGCGGCCTCCGGCAGCGGAGCGATGCCCAACGGGCTGGACAGCGATCGGCGCACCACGCCGTCGGCGTCGAGCACCAGGACATCGATCGTGCCGGAGCTCCCACCGACGCCTTCGATCAACGCGTGCCAAGCCCCCGCGTGGTCGAGCGGCGGCCCCACCAGCGCACCATCGGCGGCGACGGCGAGATGCGTGACCAAGACCGCCTGGGCGCTGTCTAGGGAGCTCTCGAGGATGATGGTGCGGGTGTGGTTCAGCACCAAGTACGTACCCACACCGGCACTTCCCGCCATCATGACCACGATCACCATCGTCAGCCATGTGCGGTAGCGCCGCTCCGGGTACCCCCACCTCCGGGCGCCTCTCGCGAGACTCGTGGGTCGAGTCCCCAGGATCGCCCTCCATCTCCGACGGAACCAACGACCGACGCCGGAACCCCGATCCGACCCCGTCGCTCATCCGATCCTCAAGCATAGTCCCTGCGGGCCGCG